>NZ_ATVQ01000006.1 GCF_000420805.1 Yaniella halotolerans DSM 15476 | reverse complement strand
GGTTGGGTAAGTTTTGAAGGGCGCACGGTGGATGCCTTGGCAATAGGAGCCGATGAAGGACGTGGGAATCTGCGATAAGCCTGGTGGAGTTGATAACCGAGCGTTGATACCAGGATGTCCGAATGGGGAAACCCCGCATGCATGGCTTTGGTTGTGTGTGTGACCGCTGGTTGAATGTATAGGCCAGTTGGAGGGAACGTGGGGAAGTGAAACATCTCAGTACCTGCAGGAAGAGAAAACAATTGTGATTCTGTGAGTAGTGGCGAGCGAAAGCGGATGAGGCTAAACCTATCATGTGTGATACCCGGCAGGGGTTGCATGGTGGGGGTTGTTGGGTGTACTTGTGTTCCGCTGCCGCGGGACGCGGTGGATGATGCGTGTAAGCGAACAGGTGTGGATGCCTGACCGGAGAGGGTGCCAGTCCCGTAGTTGAAATGTGTGTTGTTGCCGTGAGTGTTACCCGAGTAGCACGAGGTTCGTGGAGTCTCGTGTGAATCTGCCAGGACCACCTGGTAAGCCTAAATACTTCCTATTGACCGATAGTGAATCAGTACCGTGAGGGAATGGTGAAAAGTACCCCGGGAGGGGAGTGAAATAGTACCTGAAACCGTGTGCTTACAATCCGTTCGAGCATCCTGTGGGGTGTGAGAGCGTGCCTTTTGCAAAATGAGCCTGCGAGTCAGTGATGCGTGGCGAGGTTAACCCGTGTGGGGTAGTCGTAGCGAAAGCGAGTCTGAAGAGGGCGTTGAGTCGCGTGTTCTGGACCCGAAACGAAGTGATCTACCCATGACCAGGTTGAAGCGCGTGTAAGAGCGCGTGGAGGACCGAACCCACTTAGGTTGAAAACTGAGGGGATGAGTTGTGGGTAGGGGTGAAAGGCTAATCAAACTTCGTGATAGCTGGTTCTCCCCGAAATGCATTTAGGTGCAGCGTTACGTGTTGCTTTCTGGTGGTAGAGCTACTGGTTGGCTGATGGGCCCTACAAGGTTACTGACGTCTGCCAAACTCCGAATGCCGGGAAGTTGAAGCGTAGCAGTGAGACGGTGGGGGATAAGCTTCATCGTCGAGAGGGAAACAGCCCAGATCATCAGTTAAGGCCCCTAAGCGTGTGCTAAGTGGAAAAGGATGTGGAGTTGCTGAGACAACCAGGAGGTTGGCTTAGAAGCAGCCACCCTTGAAAGAGTGCGTAACAGCCCACTGGTCAAGTGATTCCGCGCCGACAATGTAGCGGGGCTCAAGCACACCGCCGAAACTGTGACGGCCAACGTTTGTTGGTTGGGTAGGGGAGCGTCGTGTACGTGGTGAAGCAGCATCTGTGAAGTGTTGTGGAGTGTACGCGAGTGAGAATGCAGGCATGAGTAGCGAATGACGGGTGAGAAACCCGTCCGCCGGATGACTAAGGGTTCCAGGGTCAAGCTAATCTTCCCTGGGTTAGTCGGGGCCTAAGGCGAGGCCGACAGGCGTAGTCGATGGATAACGGGTTGATATTCCCGTACCAGTGCTACACCGTCCATGACGAGTTGGTGATACTAACCACCCGAGCCGTTCGTGGACACCTTCGGGTGTCTGTGTTTGGTGAGCGTGGGACCTGAACCGATAAGTCAAGCGCATTAACAGGTGTGACGCAGCAAGGTAGCCGGGCCAGGCAGTGGAATTGTCCTGGTCTAAGCGTGTAGGGCTTCTGGTTGGTAAATCCGCCAGATGTGTGCCTGAGACGTGATGGGCTCACACGTGGTGTGAGATTCGGTGATCCTATACTGCCTAGAAAAGCATCGGCGCGAGGTGTGGTGTTGCCCGTACCCATAACCGACACAGGTAGTCAGGTAGAGAATACTAAGGCGATCGAGAGAATCATAGTTAAGGAACTCGGCAAAATGCCCCCGTAACTTCGGAAGAAGGGGGGCCCGGACCTTGAAGCCAACTTGCTTGGTGGAGGGGGTAAGGGCCGCAGAGACTAGGGGGAGGCGACTGTTTATCAAAAACACAGGTGCATGCGAAGTCGTAAGACGATGTATATGCACTGACTCCTGCCCGGTGCTGGAAGGTTAAGCGGATCTGTTAGCCCCTTTTTT
>NZ_ATVQ01000005.1 GCF_000420805.1 Yaniella halotolerans DSM 15476 | reverse complement strand
TGGCCGTGGGGCCACAGTGGGCGACGGTGTCGGTTTCAAAAAATCCAGGTTCAATCTCCAGTTCGTCGCCGGCTTTGCGCACCGTAATAGAGTTGCGCAACAGGGCTCCGGGTTTGGTGGTGGAGATGCCTTTGAGCGCTAGCCGGTCGCGTTCTGCTTTGAGATATCGGTCGATGGTGGCAGCACTCATAGACAGCAATTGCGCACGTGCTGTGGGATTATAGCCAGAGCGTCCCACGACCAACTCTTGGTGGGCTTCCAGTCGCTCTATCCAGTCCTCCAGGACTGCTTTCATATATTTACCCGAGGGCATGCCCATCATTCGCCACACCCGGACCAGCTGCTTTTTCGCATTCTGAGAGTACTTGGTGGGTTTGTGATTGCGCCGGTCGATGCGCACCACGTTTTTGACCCCAAGGGTCTTGGAGGTCAGATACCGCCGAGCTGTGGACCGACCGACCCCGGTCGAGGCACAGAACTGATCGATAATCTCTGATTTCTCTGCTTTGGTTCCGGTGCGGTAATCGGTGCGCAATTGCTTGGTGACTTCTATGCGTGTAGCCATCGAGGTTCTTTCCTTCTTCATAACTTCAGGCTAGAGTCTCGCGCTCACGGTCTGTGAGGCACGACACGAGCTAGACGCTCAATATGAATAAGGTACGTCGATGTGTTGTGTTTGGAAGAAAGTATGACCAGAGTGTAGTTGCCGGTCTCGAATGGGGTGCGCGTCAATAACCAAGCCGCACCTGTCTGCAATAACGATGGTAGCTGCGCTCACTGCAGGTGACAGTCGGGATACAGAGCACTTACTGTGGCGTCCAGTGTTTTTGCGGGTCAGCAGCCTATTTGCAGTCACGACAAGCAGGTGTCCATGGCAGCGTTGTCAATGAACCTCACGGACTCTGTCCATTACCCGACAGGACGACTGTGGGTGACAAAGTCGTTAGAAATTTAGCCCAAGTGAAGAAAGAGTCACGATTCAGCGCGACTCGCACAACATCATCTCGGACTTGTCAGACGAAATAGGGTATGCCTAGTGTTCACCATTGCTGGCCAGCGTTCGGCTAATCAGGTCGAATGGCACCTATTTCATGCAGCACGGCCACCAGGTCCACGATGGGCGGCAAGAATCACGGCCTCACGAAACAGGTTGGGTCGAGACACACACTTCTGCCTATCACCCAACCCTGGTCCCATTTTTAGGAAGTAGAATTAAGCATGAAACACCCCGCATCATTGGACTGACCAAAATGCGGGGTGTTTTCTTGTGGGTCCTACCGGGATCGAACCGATGACCTACTCGGTGTAAACGAGTTGCTCTACCAGCTGAGCTAAAGACCCATTGCGTTGTGCAACAAGATTCAATAGTAGCCTATTATTTTTTGCTTTGCAAAACGGACAGATGATCCGACATATTTCGGCCCGCTGCCGTTGCAGAAATGTGTTCCAACACTTCGCCAGAACGGCTAATCAGCAGACTCACACGTTGCGGCCGGCCCGTCGTCTTGTCGAGGATTCCAAAGTGGTCTGCCGCAGCACCGTGCGGCCAAAAATCACTCAAAAATGGGACTTGCAAATCAAGTTGATCCGTGACCATACGCAACACGGGAGCTGCATCTGGTGCGATGAGGCGCACTCCTACTTGTTGGACAGCTAATTGACCTGCAAGTTCATTCACATGCTCCAGCTCGGACATACAGATCGGCGTGTAGGCGCCGGGGATGAAGATCAGCCAGGTACGGTCATAACCCGGCTGATCTATCCCTTCAATCGGCGGAAATTGCCACGCTTGACCAAACTGATCTCGCAGGGCAGGAGCCGTCATCACACTCGTCGCTCTAGACGCGTTGCCAACCAGTCTTCGGAAACCCCCGCGGTAATCGTTGTGCGAAGGCCAGCCACGTGGGCCGACTCCCCGACATCCGTTGGAGAAACATGACCGGGTCGTGAAGCGCGAGGGATGAGCAACCAAATTGGCGCGTTTTCATCCAAGTTTGTCGTCGCATCAGAAAGCGCGTCAGTGAGATCGGACAAATCTCCGTCGTCCTCGCGCCACCAAAGAAGCACCGCATCCACGGGCTCCTGGTCCTCTTCCATGAGGAACTCTTCGCCGAGGGCGTCCTCAAGACCGTTTCGGAACTCGAAGTCAATGTCTTCGTCCCAGCCCAGCTCTTGGACCACATCTCCAACAGCTAGTTCGAGTTCACCAATATAATGATTGTTATCTGGGTTCTTGCCAGACGACGAGTTGCTCACAACACTCCTTCTACTTACGTTGTTCTTCTATTTTTCAAAATTCTTGAGACATTAGCAACATCTAGACATCATACTGTGTCCTAACACCATGTGATTTACCCTTCAACCGAAGTACCCGCGACCGAATTTCAATCACGCCTAGATGTCGGGGGTAGAATCCCTATGAGATCCCTTTGTCGTGGCGCACTTGACCACACATCGAGCGCGCCAACAAGACGACTTAACAAGCTGTCGTTAGAAGAAGAAAGAGGTCACTGTGAGTACAGCCGAAGAGAGCTATGACATTCGTAGTGGTTTGACCGACCATGCTCCTGATAAAGATCCTGAAGAGACTTCTGAATGGATCGAATCCTTTGACAGCCTGGTAGACATTGCTGGCACAGAACGCGCTGAATACATTATGCGTCAACTGCTGCAGCGTGCAGGCACTAAATCTGTTGCCGTACCGATGGTTACGACCACCGACTACGTCAACACGATTCCGGCAGACCAGGAGCCGGAATACCCAGGCGATGAAGAGCTAGAGCGCCGTTACCGTAACTACCTGCGCTGGAATGCCGCCGCTATCGTGCAGCGCGCGCAGCGTGACGGTGTTGGCGTTGGTGGCCACATTTCGTCTTATGCGGGCCAGGCTACGCTATATGAAGTTGGACTAAACCACTTCTTCCGCGGTCAGGACCACCCAGGTGGTGGCGACCAGATTTTCTTCCAGGGCCACTCCTCCCCCGGTAACTACGCCCGTGCATTCCTGGAAGGCCGCCTCTCCGAAGAGGAGCTCGATGGCTTCCGTCAGGAAAAGTCGCAGGCACCAAATGGACTGCCTTCCTACCCGCACCCAAAAATGCTGGACAACTTCTGGCAATTCCCTACTGTGTCGATGGGCCTTGGTCCTCTGAACGCCATTCACCAGGCACAGTTCAACCGCTACATTCATGACCGCGGCATTAAAGACACCTCAGACCAGCACGTCTGGGCTTTCCTCGGCGACGGCGAAATGGATGAGCCAGAATCTCGCGGTGCGCTGCATATCGCTGCGAATAATAAACTGGACAATGTCACATTCGTGATCAACTGTAACCTGCAGCGTCTTGACGGCCCGGTTCGCGGTAACGGCAAGATAGTCCAGGAACTCGAAGCTTCCTTCCGCGGTGCCGGCTGGAACGTTATCAAGGTGCTGTGGGGTCGCGAATGGGACCCACTGCTGGAAACCGATGACACCGGTGAGCTCGTTCGCATCATGAACGAAACTCCAGACGGTGACTACCAGACCTACAAGGCCGAAGATGGTGGCTTTGTTCGCGAGCACTTCTTTGGACGTTCTTCAACCACCAAGGAACTCGTCGCAGATATGTCCGACGAGGAAATCTGGGGCCTGAAGCGTGGTGGCCACGACTACAAGAAGGTTTACGCTGCCTACAAGGCTGCGACCGAGTACAAGGGCAAACCAACGGTCATTCTTGCCCACACCATTAAGGGCTACGGTCTGGGTACTACCTTCGAGGGTCGTAACGCGACCCACCAGATGAAGGAATTGACGATCGATGAGATCAAACTCTTCCGCGATCGTCACCGCATTCCTGTCACGGACGAAGAAATCGAAAAAGACCAGTACGCGATGCCGTACTACCACCCCGGTCAAGACGCTCCAGAGATCAAGTACCTACAAGAACGCCGCCAGAAACTTGGTGGCTACGTTCCTGAGCGTCGCAAGAAGTACCATCCGTTGCCCTTGCCGCCTGAGTCGACGTATAAGCACGCTCGGAAGGGATCCGGTAAGCAGCAGATCGCTACCACCATGGCGTTTGTTCGTCTCCTACGAGACCTCATGCGCGACAAGAACATTGGTAAGCGGATTGTACCCATCATTCCGGACGAGGCCCGCACCTTCGGTATGGACTCGTTCTTCCCAACGGCCAAGATCTACAACCCGCGCGGACAAAACTACATGTCTGTGGACCGTGATCTGTTCTTGTCCTATAAGGAATCGCAAGAGGGACAGCTGTGGCACGTTGGTATTAACGAAGCCGGTGCAACCTCAGCGTTGACTGCGGCTGGTACCTCGTACTCGACACACGGCGAGATCATGATTCCGATCTACGTGTTCTACTCGATGTTCGGTTTCCAGCGCACCGGCGACAGCTTCTGGGCTGCAGCTGACCAGCTGACCCGCGGTTTTGTTATTGGTGCTACCGCTGGACGTACAACACTTGCCGGTGAAGGCACCCAGCACATGGATGGTCATTCACCAATCCTGGCTGGCACCAACCCCGGTGTGAAACACTACGACCCAGCGTTCTCCTACGAGATCGCCCACATCATGCGCAACGGTCTGTATGAAATGTATGGTGAGCACGATCTGGGCGACCATGTCCGGAACGTCATGTACTACATCACCGTGTACAACGAGCCGATTACCCACCAGCCAGAGCCAGAAGACATCGATATCGATGGTCTGCTGCGCGGAATCTACCGGTACTCCAAGTCCGACATTGGCGGGCCAAAGGCCAACCTCTTCGGATCTGGTGTTTCCCTGCCATGGGTTATCGAAGCAGCCGAGATCCTGGCCAACGACTGGGGCGTATCCGCTGACGTATGGTCGGTGACAAGCTGGAACGAACTTCGTCGTGATGCAGTAGCCGCAGAACGTGAACGCATCACCAATCCAGATAACGAACCACGCGTCCCATACATCACTCAGGTGATGTCTAAGACCGAAGGCCCCGTTGTCGCAACCACCGACTTCGCTACGCTGCTGCCGGACCAGATCCGTCAGTACGTGCCGAACGAGTTTGCAACGCTGGGCGCCGATGATTTCGGCTTCTCGGATACACGTGCCGCAGCACGTCGTCACTTCAAGATCGATACCCACTCTGTAGTTGTACGAGCACTACAGATGCTGGAAAAATCTGGCGAAATCGACGAAGGCACTGCTGCAACAGCCTTTGCACAGTACGGGCTCGATGACGTCAACCGCGGTACCACCGGAATTGCTGGCGGCGATTCCTAAGCGTTAAATACCGCTGGTAGAACATCCGCTACGGGGTGCTGGACCTTTCCAGCACCCCGTAGTCGTTAACACCACGAATCAATAGCAACCTCAGTTACGATGAAACTGTGTCTCGCGATCATCCCGGAAGTGGCCCAATAGTTTATGAATAGCTGGTCAACTAAATTTCCTCGCCCCATCTCAGCAGAAGCAAAAGCCGCAGTACGAGCTCATCTCGGTGAACTCAAAACGGCTGCCCTGCACCAGCTCAACACCTCCCTGCCTTGGTTTCGAGAACTTCCTGCACATGAGCGCGCCAGTCTCGGTGAAATTGCCCAGCAAGGTTTGAGCACATTTGCCGATTGGTTTGAACACAGCGAAAAAACAGTCAAAACTTCAATCCACGGTATTTTGCTGTCAGTTTTTGGCAATGCACCAACTGATCTGTCGCGCACCGTCTCTCTGCAACAAGCGGTCCAGCTGCTCCGGACGGTCCTGCAGGTTGTGGAGACACAGCTTCCGGCTATCGTCGCCGATGCAGATAAAGCTGCGGCACGCTACGCTGTGGTGTTCTATTCACGAGAAATCGCTTTTGCTTTGGCCGAAGTGTACGCAAGAGCTGCCGAAACACGTGGCTCCTGGGATACCCGTCTGGAAGCACTGCTACTGGATTCGATTCTCGCTGGTGATCGAGCTGATGAAATACGTTCCAGAGCCGCGGCTGCCGGCTGGAAAGGGACCCATGGCATCACCGTCATGGTTGGGAAACCTGATCATGTCGATGAACCACAGCTCGTCGCACAGCTTCGCGAGATCGCAACCCGTGCAAACCTGCAAATACTGATCGGTGTGCTATCTGACCGTTTGGCAATCGTGCTCGGCTCTGTCAAAGATGTCCAGGCAGATACACGAACTATCCAGCGTGGCTTCGGTGACGGCCCAATTGTCTATGGCCGAATGGTCGATTCACTCGTCGATGCACCACTATCAGCCCAAGAAGCCTTAGAGGGATTCACTGCGGCCCCTGCCTGGCCTGCCGCTCCCCGACCGGTCTCGGCTGCTGAACTGCTGCCCGAACGAGCCCTCAATGGAGATGCCACCGCACGCAAGGCATTGACCACTCAAGTTTACAGACCTCTGGCTTCCGCAGGACATTCACTGCTGCAAACAGTCGACGTATATACGACATGCGGGGGGTCGTTAGAAGCGACAGCGCGCCAGTTGTTTATTCACGCCAATACTGTGCGATACCGACTAAAACGGGTTTCCGAAATTACCGGTTGGGATCCAACAACGCCTAGAGATGCATATGTCCTACAAGTTGCGCTGATGACGGGTAGACTTGATACGGTCTTAAACCAGCCAGAACAATGACCAGGAGCAATACTGCGCTCGAGCGTGCATAAACTTTCTTTGTAGGATTCCTACAAAAACTTTGTTTATACTCGTCGTCTTCGTTGCCCGGTTATACCGAAAGAATTTGGGAGAGTTAACCCTATGCTCGCAATCGTGTGCCCGGGACAGGGCTCTCAGACACCAGGATTCCTGGAACCGTGGCTCGAACTCCCCGGTATCTCTGAAGCCCTCAATGAATGGTCGGAAGCTACCAAGGTCGATTTGGTGACACATGGAACGACCTCCGATGAAGACACCATTAAGGATACCGCTGTAGCCCAGCCGCTGATCGTCGCAGCTGGACTACTCGCCGCACAGGCGATGGGCACCGATCAACTGGACCAGCAGAGCTGGATGACAGCCGGCCATTCAGTTGGCGAAATCACCGCAGCTGGTCTGGCGTCTGTCTTCTCTCCTGTGGAAGCACTCGAATTTGTTCGAGTACGCGCTCAAGGCATGGCATCAGCAGCCGCTGTAGAACCTACCGGCATGGCGGCAGTCCTGGGTGGAGACCAAGACGAGGTCATCGACTACCTCGAGGACATGGACATCACACCGGCCAACGTCAATGGCGGGGGCCAAGTCGTCGCCGCAGCCTCTCAGGATGCACTAGCGAAGCTAGCCCAGGATCCCTTGGACAAAACTCGCGTCATAGAGCTGAAGGTTGCTGGCGCATTCCACACCAAATATATGGCACCAGCTGTCGCTGACCTGCAGGCTTTTGCTGAAACCCTCAACCCCAACGATCCAAGCGTCGCGTTGGCCTCCAACAGCGACGGAACTGTCATCGATTCTGGTCAGCTCTTCGTCGAGCGGCTCATCAACCAGGTAACCTCCCCGGTCCGCTGGGATCTGTGCCAACAAACTATGGTTGATCAAGGCGTAACCGGTATAATCGAACTTCTGCCCGGCGGCACACTCACCGGCATCGCACGACGTGCAATGAAGGGTGTCAAAACTCTCGCTATTAAGAAGCCGGAAGATCTAGATAAAGCCCAGGACTTTATCGCCGAACACACCCAGAACATCTCAGCGTAAGGTTTATCTTGTCTACAGTCAGCTTGAACCAGTACAACCCCACCAAGGGAAGTCGCATCCTTTCTGTCGGTGCGTTCCGACCGAACAACCTCGTGAATAACGAAGAGTTGGCCGGTCCAATCGATTCCTCTGATGAGTGGATTCAGCAGCGTACCGGTATTGTGACACGTCAGCGTGCTGAAGCCGACATCTCCCTCTACGACATGGCACTGAACGCAGGTAAGCAGGCTATCGACCGGGCAGGAATCAAAGCATCCGACTTGGATGCCATCGTCGTTTCAACCGTCACGTTTCCTTACCCAACTGGTTCTGCCGCCGCATTGATTGCTGGAGCCTTAGAAGTAACGGTTCCCGCCTACGATATTTCAGCAGCTTGTGCGGGCTACTGCTACGGAGTAGCGCAAGCCGATGCGCTGGTACGATCTGGCATGGCTGACAAGGTTCTTGTGATCGGCGCTGAGAAGCTCTCAGATTTCGTTGATCCAACCGACCGGTCAATTTCGTTCCTCCTCGGAGACGGTGCGGGCGCAGTTGTCATTGGCGCAGCCGAAGAACCAGGCATCTCAAAATCAAACTGGGGCTCCAAGGGTCAGGACTGGGACATGATCCGTATGACCAGATCGAACCTCGAGATGCGCGATGTCATCGAGGAAGTCGAAAGAACGGGAGATGCGACCGCGATCACCGAACCTGGAAGCCAAGGCGGGATCTGGCCAACACTTCGTCAAGAAGGTCCTTCAGTCTTCCGCTGGGCAGTTTGGGAAATGGCCAAGGTGGCTAAACAAACGTTGGCTGATGCAGGGGTCGGCCCTGAAGATTTGGCTGCATTCATTCCGCACCAGGCAAACATGCGCATCATCGACGAATTCGCTAAACAGCTCAAACTCCCAGATCACGTAGCTGTTGGACGAGATATTGCTGACTCGGGCAACACCTCCGCTGCATCCATTCCATTGGCAATGCACCGTCTACTAGAAGAACGGCCAGAACTCTCTGGCGGTTTGGCCCTACAAATTGGTTTTGGTGCCGGGTTGGTCTACGGCGCCCAGGTCGTGCGACTTCCATAAGTCTGCGCCCTGCACTGACCACGAAATTGTACAAACCCGTGCACGAGTAACGTTGCACGTCTATTTAAGGAGCTGCTCATGGCTAATAAAGAAGACATCCTGGCTGGCCTGGCCGAAATCGTCAACGAAGAAACCGGCCTGGAAACTGAAGAAGTCCAGCTGGACAAAAACTTCACCGATGACCTCGACATCGACTCGATCTCGATGATGACCATCGTTGTCAACGCCGAAGAAAAATTCGACGTGAAGATTCCAGATGAGGAAGTCAAAAACCTCAAGACCGTTCAGGACGCTGTTGATTTCATCGCGAACGCTTCCTAACGGAACCGGTCGGACTTTCGTGTCCGCCATGAGCGGTGGGCCGGGAACTCTCCCGGCCCCGCAGGCCGCCTATCCTTCACAAAATATGAAAAACTCGGCCCCTGACGGGCCATCAAGTAATTGAGGCAATGGATATGACCCGTAAAGCCGTAATTACCGGTCTTGGAGCTACTTCCCCAATTGGTGGAGATGTAGAGACCATGTGGGCGAACGCCCTGGCAGGTACCTCTGGTGCGCGGCCAATCGAAAAAGACTGGGTACAAGAGTACGACCTGCCAGTAACCTTTGCTGCGCAGCTCACCAACGATCCAAAAGAAGTTCTTTCCCGTGTAGAAGCACGTCGCATGGATCCAACCACGCAAATGGGTCTAGTAGCTGCACGTGAAGCCTGGGCACACTCCGGTATATCGACCGACGATATCGATACAGATCGTCTGGCCGTTGCGTTCGGGACCGGCGTCGGTGGCGTATGGACCCTGCTCGACTCGTGGGACAATCTGCGTGAACGCGGCCCTCGTCGCGTCTTGCCGATGACTGTTCCCATGCTCATGCCAAACGGTGCTGCAGCAGCGATCTCGATGGATCTCTCTGCCCGCGGTGGTGCTATGACCACAGTCTCTGCGTGTGCTTCAGGTACGGAAGCTATGGACAACGCACGACGCCTAATCGAAACTGGACAGGCCGATGTAGTAGTTACCGGTGGGGCTGAAGCTGCCATCCACCCACTACCAATCGCAGGCTTCGCTGCCATGCAGGCACTGTCGAAACGGAATGACGACCCACAAGCGGCTTCACGTCCATATGACGTTGATCGTGATGGCTTTGTTCTCGGTGAAGGCGCTGGCGCTCTTGTCATTGAATCAGAAGAACATGCACGTGCCCGCGGAGCTGAAATCTACGCGGTATTAGCTGGCTCGGCGGTAACTTCAGACGCCTACCACATTACCGCCCCTGAACCAGAAGGCTTGGGCGCATCCCGGGCTCTTCGCGCAGCAATGGCTAGTGATGACATCGAGCTAACAGACGTTGTGCACGTGAACGCTCATGCCACCTCAACACCGGTTGGAGATCGCCCAGAGTACGTCGCAATGAAGACGGTCTTCGGTGACCACCTCGACGATATCTTGGTATCAGCGACCAAATCCCAGACCGGCCACCTCCTAGGTGCATCTGGTGCACTCGAAGCAATTTTCACGGTCCTGTCGCTTTACCATCGCAAGACTCCGGTCACTATCAACTTGGATAACCCGGATCCTGATATTCCGATGAATGTTGTCCACGGTAAACCAGGCGAGCTGCCTTCCGGTGATATTGCCGCACTGAGCAACTCATTCGGTTTTGGAGGCCATAACTCTGTCGTAGCGTTCCGCAGCTACTAGGCCGATTTTAAACGACTCAATGGAGGTCTGTTGCCTACGCAAGTAGGAGACGGACCTCCATTGTCGTTATGAAGGATCGGTTAGCGGTTAGCCGACCTGGTGCAACCAGCGCACATTGGCGCCATCTGCTGCTTGGCGGAATGGTTCGAGTTCCTCATCCCAGGACTCGCCCAAAGCTAATGACAATTCGTGGTACACAGCTGAAGGGTCGCCGTTGGCCTGCTCATAGGCGTAGCGAATGCGATCTTCTGAAACCATGATGTTGCCGGTGACATCCGTGGTGGCATGGAAAATGCCCAGTTCGGGTGTATGGGACCAGCGCGATCCGTCAGAGCCTTCAGAGGCTTCTTCCGTAATTTCGTAACGAAGATGCGCCCAGCCTCGAAGTGACGAGGCTAATTTTGCGCCGCTACCTTGTTGCGCCATCCAATTGATTTCGGCGCGATAGGTTCCAGGCGCTGCGGGCTGAGCTTCCCATTCAAGTTGTTCCTGGGCACCCAAAGCAGCCCCGACTGCCCACTCAATATGTGGGCAGAGGGCTGCAGGGGCAGAGTGCACGTAAAGTACACCTCTTGCGTCAATGCCAGACATTCCGATCCTCCATTGTTAGCGGTACGTCTTCCCCTACGACCACTCAAGAAGAGATCTTGCATGTTCTGACAGCAACCATTATGCCTGATCGGTCTCATTATAGCCACCAGCGCTACGATAAATCACGTAACTCTTCACAATGTCGCTAACCTCGCCGTCCTGCAGCTAAAAGAACAGCAATGTGACTCGCATATTCTATCTGCTTTTATGCTCGAGGATGCGCCTGGTTATAACCCTGCCGGAGTCGGTCAATCGAGACGTGGGTGTACAGTTGCGTGGTTTGCAGTGACTCGTGGCCAAGCAACTCCTGCACAGAGCGCAGATCTGCGCCACCGTCCAGTAGATGTGTTGCTGCTGTGTGTCGCAGGACGTGCACACCCGAGGCCGACGTATTGCCGAGCTCTCGGAGTACGTCGTTGACAACTTCCCGAATCTGTCGCGCCCCGATACGTTTTCCACGTACGCCGAGAAAAACGGCTGGAGTGTGGTGGTTCTCGGCGACCATATGCACCCGGCCTTGCTTGAGCCAGGTGTCGAGAGTCTTCACAGCGGGCCGGGTCAGGGGTACCACGCGCTGCTTTTTGCCCTTACCGGTTACCTTGATCGTCGACCGAGAAAAATCTACGTCATCAATATCAAGGCCCTCAAGTTCCGCAACGCGAATGCCGGTGGAGTACAGCATCTCGACCATCGCTATGTTCCGCAGGGCCACGGGGCCCCCGTTCTTGGGGTCTGCTTCAGATACTCTGACTTCCAAACCTTCTAGTGCTTGTCGCATCTGTGCTTGGGAGAGGGTGTCAGGCAGATGCGACGCTTTCTTAGAAGCAACGAGGCGTGCGGCCGGATCGTCTTCACGTATCCCCTGGCGTACTAACCACGCCATAAATTGCCGCACAGAGGTGCTTTTGCGCGCCAGAGTTGTTCGGCTCATGCCGTGTCTAGTCAGTTGACCTAGCCATTGCCGTAAATCGTCCAGCGTCAGCTGGCGAAAAATTGAATCTGTCTCTTGGGCGGGGACTGATTGCAGGTCTGATGCAAGCCCCGTAAGGTCCGAACGGTATGACCGAATTGTATGCTCTGAACGGTTCAGCTCATGTGCCAAGTGATAGCAGTACTCTTCTATGAGTTCTGCATCCTGAGATGAGGTACTACTTGCGGGGGGCATACTGTAACACCTACCTTTCAACGATAACGAAGTCGGACATGAGCTCCATCCTGGGCTCGCCAGGGAATTGATATCAACCTTATGACAAATCCTTATGCCACCAGAAAGCCGCAGTTCATCATCGCTATACTCCAGGATGATCGGCCGTCCAGATCGCATCAGACGAAAAATAGCAGCTCCGTTAATGCCACTGGTCCAACGGTAAGAACGCTTTCTCATCGCGTCGACAGGGACTCTCAAGAATCAAGAATTCAGCCCTATCGCCTACACGTAGTTATGTATCGATTAAAACTATAGCCACCACTCCACAGGCGATCCTGCAACAAGCTGTTCAAGTCGAATATAAGGACCCACCACCCTTGATACACCACTGCTTCCACTAGGTCGGGTCATTGACGTTGCTAATCGCCTCTGATCTTGCAGTTGCCCCATTTGTCGTTGGCCTAAGCTGTTTCACAACTAGTGATAACCCTTTTTGTCAGTCCAACTTATGGACGATGGTTAAGATTAGTACGAGACTTCTCGGACAAGAAAAACAACCAGCGCAGAAGTAGAAGAACTTAATTCATCGGCGAAATTGGATATATGGGCTCACCTCAGAATGCGAAACAGCAAATTCAGAACTCACTATTTCGATAGAGAATTAGTGGCAGTTGTCCAGTGAAGCAAGTTTCGGGGCACCCGAAAATTGTAGGCCTAGTAGTGTCATTCAGTCGTGAACAGGCTACTGTTTTTGCCAAATATCGAATTAGCTAGGTAAATCCTATTTAAGCAGCTCCCAGGAAACCGACCGTCCGTCATACCTTCGACTTCCGACCGGTAGACATGGGAATATAGTAGATGCTTTATACGCAGATAATTCTAGAAAACACAATATTTTAAGTCGTGGGGGCGTAACGTTAAATGGGCTATAGTACTCAGTTTCGAGAGATGAACAGTTCCGTCATTGGCCTAATAGCGCTAGCGATTGGAACACGAAGGGGCTCAAGAAAATTTCCACAGCCAGTACCCGTCGAAGCGCTGAGTCCTCGTGAGATGAGTAGGCTTCAACGTGATGGAGTTGTTAGACCTCTCGCGCTTGCCTTTAGACCTCCTCATAAGTCGGAACGAAAGCAAGAGCGTCCATGAAGGAACTAAGCCGGAATTCGACGCATTATCGAGATACGATTCGTGTTGGTATCGCGACAATGCCAGGACGTGAGTCAACTTTGGCCAGAGTCCTCAATCGCATCGCGCCACAAGTCGATGAAGTGTTTGTATACCTGAACCAAATGGCTAGCGTACCGAGACAATGCCGTACCGTTCCGAATAACGTAAAATTCTACACGGGTCCGGATCTTGGAGATCGGGGGAAATTTGCTTTCCTAGACGGCTTCACAGGCTACTACATCACAGTTGATGACGACATCGCCTACGCTAAATACCACGTCTCTAATTTACTTTCTGGCATAGAGCGATATGAGAGGAAGGCGATAGTCGGCTGGCACGGCTCAATTATTCTAGAGCCGTTCAATGATTACTACAGTCAAAATTCTCGGAAGACTTTCACATATTTCCGTGCTGTCGAGGAAGATATTCCCGTACACGTTTTAGGAACCGGTGCTAGTGGTTTTCATACCGACACACTACGTCTTGACTTTGCGGATTTTAGGGTCCCCAACATGGCAGATGTTTTTGTTGCGCTTGCTGCAAGAAAACAAATAGTACCCATGATCGTACTTGCGCATCGAGCCCGAGAAGCTTCGCCGTTGAAAACCACTGAGTCAATCTCAGAAGCTTCTCTCAGAAAGCACCCTTCAGCTCGTCAAAGTCTCAACGTGGCTGACACAGTAACAAAAATTGTTAAAGAGAACTCCCCATGGCCGAGATTAGAAAAGATAGAAGCAAAACGGGGACAAGCCACACGCATCAATATTTACGACGCGATCGATGAGCGTCTGGGCACCGGTGGCCGGCTGAGCAAAGAGGCATCAACTACTGAGGAGCTGTTGCGGGCGCATGGATGTCTTATTGAGTCAAGGCATCTTCTGTCCACCGAGCCTCATCGCTTTGTTGATCCAGACCTAGCTCTCGTATTCGCTAGTGACCTCAACTTGCAACGAGTCCATAGCGTCGTCGAACATTATGCGCGATCCGGAACCCCTGTTCTTGTCCAATCAGCCGCTGCACACGAACCCGGACATGAAACGCTTGATCAATTGAGTATATGGAATGAGCGATTCTCTGGGTTGGTACGAATGGGCGTATTCAGTGACAGCTGGATTTCAAAGCTCGATTACAGCGCGCTGGGGCATACACCAATCGAGCTTCCCGGTTTCGAGCCTTTCCCTCCCCGGCCTTTAGCCCAGTTTGACACTTCGAAAGGAGTGTATGTTGGCGACGCTGCTCAGCTGACGGATCCCAAATTAGTGGGGGACGATTTTCCAGATTTTTTGCGCGCAGTTCGGTCAGCCATACCCGAGGCGAAAATTTATGCCAGCCAAGATCCCGACAGTAAAGTCGAGGCTCCCCCTGGAATCGATGAAATTTGGTGCTTGGAGCAAACCAAGCTTGTCCCTCGACTGCTAACTGTGCGTTTAGCTATACTCTTATCCACGAGTATTTCTTACCCGGAGAGCATCATCGATGCTACGCGTCACGGCGTGCCAGTATTACAAAGAATTACAGAGGCATCAGAAAACCAACATTCTAATCTGGTTTCGGTGGGATTTAGAGATGCCATGGATCTCTCTAATTTGTCCCGCAATTTATACCGTAACCCGGTAGTTTGGCGCCAAATTTCGAAGGCAAATTGCCAATGGTCCCGTTCACAGGATTTTAGTAGCACATCTGCTCGAACGTTTATCACGTTATTAAACTTCATTCAGCGTACGAAATTAAAAAGGACCTCGGTATGAAATCATTCGCCAGTGTGAAATCATTCGTCTTGCTAGAGAGCATCCTCGTCATATTGCTCATCATGAGTTGGACACTCTTCGACAGCTCCATGCTACAAATTACAGCTCCACTGATAATAGTGTGTGCTGTTATATCCTCTGTATTGTGGCTCGCAGTAAGACACTATAGGTCGAATGCGTTTTTGAAGAGGCGGTTGGAGACCTCAATTCGTAATCAAGAACAGATCCTTAGATCCATGTCTAAGCAAGCGCATCTTAAGAAACTTTCTGTCCAGGCTAAAAAGCTCGATGACATCATATTTCTACTCGACACGAATACCGATGAAATACGGCGTGTGTTTGCCGATATTGATTCTGAAAAACCTGACAAACTAGAAATACATGCTTTTGACGATATTGCGGTAATTCGGGATCAGATTGATGCAATTCAAAATGATCTTTCCGCGCTAAAATCGGTCTCCCTGCCTACTGCTGACAACTAACGGCGACGCAAATTTTGGGCGTTGAAGCTGTATCATACAACACCGAAGCTAAAAGAATACAATCAACTTTATGCCCTGAATGGACAAGAGAGTTTCGTATTGTCGATAATCTAACATGTGCTCTCGATTTACGTGGACTCATCGACTACCTTTACTTAGACCGTCCTTTGATGACCACTCAAGTGTACCGTTCTCCCACTTATCAGCTCGAATGAAGGGGATGTCTGCAGTCCTCTTAAACCGGCAAGCAACTCAACCATATTTAACATTTTAGAGCTACAGTTTAGTCAATACGTGAGGTCTAATTGAGTCAAATTCTGGGCTGGCAACAGAATCACGCCACAACGTTCTTTGCTTTTCTCCACCCATGTTCATCGTAATCTGCTAAGTCATGTCGGGACAATTTCGTGAGAATTCCAGTAATACTGGGCACTGCAAGTCCGGTGATCTCACATAGGTGTTGGATATTCGTTCGGTCCTTTAATGGGAGGGCTTCGAATACCAGCATTTCTTCTGTAGACAACATATCGAAGCTGCGTTGATGATCATGCTCGTTCGACGTTTGTTCTTCAGCAACCAAGGGTTCATACATTCGGCCTAGGTCCGTCGCGTCGTCTACCAACAGCGTTGGTGTCTCTTTAATGAGTCGGTGACATCCGGCAGAACTCGGCACGTTAATAGGCCCCGGCACTGCGCCAACTGTCCTGTTCAGGTCGTGAGCATGGTTAGCAGTGTTGAGAGCTCCAGAGCGATAACGTGCTTCCACCACAATCGTTGCGCGCGCTAATGCTGCGATCAGGCGGTTTCGATTCAAGAATCGATAGCGGTTCGGACGCATCCCTGGCGGCATCTCAGAAATCAACAGACCCTGGCGGGCAATTTTTCGAAGGAGTTCTATATTTCCGGCTGGATAAAGTCGGTCCAGTCCCCCGGCTAGCACGGCGATCGTGGCGACATGCTGCCCCGGCGTTTCGAGCGCTTGATGATGGGCTTGGGCGTCAATACCGTAGGCGCCACCTGACAGTACTGTCAGCCCCATTTTCCGTGCCTTCTGAGCCAACATCCGTGTTGCTTGGTCACCGTAGCTCGTAGCCTCCCGCGAGCCCACCAGTCCGACGATGTTATCCACTGGTGGCACAGTTCTCTCGCCGAGAGTCCACAGACCTATTGGCTCGGTTGATTCCAAGTCTGCGAGCGCAGCGGGCCATTCAGCATCCTCAGGGATCACGAGCCTTCCGCCCAGGTTGTGGATGTAGTCCAATGCCTGTTCTGGTTTGAGATAGCTGCTTTTTCGTCTCCACCGCTCAATTGCCCTGCCCAGATTGTTGCGAAGGGTCTTCGCGAACTGACCGTCCTGAGCATATTCTCCTACCAGGGCTTTCCATTGTCGCTGGGAGGGGGTGGTTCCTTCAATGATGTCCAGAAGCTCGATTGGTCCCCATGCTTTAGAAGCAACCACGCCAAGAGCATCGGCTGGCTCAATGATCTGGGTCAGGCCAGCACGTGCTCGACGGATACGGTCTTCACACATGGTTACCACCACCTGTGTTGAGCCTGAGATACAGGGCCATATCAATATGCTCAGCCGTTGGGCGCTTTGAGCCGAGCAGATCTGCAATGGTCCACGCAACGCGCAAGATACGTCCGAAGCCTCGCGCGGAAATTTGCTGAGCATCTAGGGCGTCTTCCAGGTTCCGTCGTCCCGTGTCCGCTATTTGCAGCTCTGGCTCGCTAAATAGTTTCAAGGGTACTTGGTGGTTCCGGCGAAACCCATAAGGTGCAAGTCTTTGTTGTGCACGTTTCACTGCTTGAGCCACGCGTGCGGCGACGACTGCTGACGATTCTGCTGAGCTCGTGGCCCTCAGGTGCTGGGATGTCACGGGTTCGACGGTGACTTGTAAGTCGACCCGGTCAAGTAAAGGGCCCGAGAGCTTTGCGGCGTAGCGTCTGCGTTGCAGGGACGTGCAGCTACACGCTTTACCTGTACCGTAACCATAACCACAGGGACACGGGTTCGTTGCGAGTACGAGTTGGAATGAAGCCGGAAACTCAACAGTGTGTTTTGCTCTGTGAAGCATCACCTTACCGGTCTCTAGGGGTTGGCGAAGTGTATCCAATACAGGCCGTTTGAATTCTGCAGCCTCGTCCAAGAACAATACTCCCCCATGCGCCATTGATACCGCTCCGGGGCGGACAGCGCCTGAACCGCCTCCTAGGAGTGCACTGACAGTTGCCGCATGATGAGGCGTTTGAAAGGGAGGCCTTGTCGGCAAAGTGGTGACGGTGTCGTAGCCCTGCGAAAGTGAACGAATCGCAGCCTGTTCTAGCGCTATGGATGTATCCATTGCCGGCATGATGGTCGGTAGTCGCTGGGCGAGCATTGTTTTGCCGGCACCCGGTGGTCCAAGCAGGAGCAGATTGTGACCTCCGGCCGCGGCGATTTCTAACGCCCAACGGGCTTCATGTTGGCCGTGAATTTCAGCTAAGTCGACCACTTGTTCTGGTGTTTCTTGTCTGGCTACCGAATGTGCCGCGGGAATTGCTTGGGGTAGAGGCTCTATCGGAGCACCAAAAGCGTGAGCAACCTCGGTAACGTGTTGGTAGGCGTGCACGACTGCCCCAGGTACCAACTGAGCTTGGCTTTGGGATGATTTTGCCACGATGATGTCCGTATGGCCGGCTTCCACCGCTGCGATGACGGCCGGAAGAATACCGGGAGCTGATTGGAGTGAGCCATCGAGTCCTAGCGCTGCTAAGAATACTGGCCCGGTCTCTTGCTGGACTGCATAGTCCGCTCCCCAGGCTGCCATAAGGATGGCTAGGTCAAAGAGCGATCCTCGTTTATGGATTGATGCTGGCGTTAAATTGACGGTTAGGTGCCGACGTGTCAGGTTGAGGCCAGAGTTTCGTGCGGCCGCGCGGATGCGATCCTTGGCCTCTTGTAAAGATTGATCGGGCAGTCCCAGCAGCGTGAAGCCTGGCAGCGCATTGCCGATGTCTGCTTCTACTGAAACGAGCTGGCCCTTCATACCGGTGAGGGCAACGCTGTAGCTTCTCCCGATCCTGGTGGCCGAGTGCATGTTGAGGACAACCGGTGCCTGTGGGGTTGGTTCCATTAGGACACGTCCTGGAGTAGTTCTGCCGTTGTCTCCCCGTCGCGATCCACCAGCACACCTACTACATCAACGCGTATCGGTGTGTGAGCATACTTGGGGTACACGGAGCGCTTATAGTGCAGCAAACCTCGCTGCACTCGACGCAGTTGCCTTGGTGTCACTGTTGCAATGGGGTCACCAAAATCTCGGCCGGCCCGGGTTTTGATTTCTATGGCAACAAGATGGTGACGGTGATAAGCAATAACATCGACTTCACCGGCATCAGCCGACCAATTGCGTTCCAGGATTTGATATCCAGCTGCTGCTAGAGCATCCACGGCGATATCTTCGCCATATATTCCAACTGCCTGTGCAGTTGGTTGTGAGGGGTTGAATGTCATGTGGCCTCACCTCCACTGATAGTCTTACCGACTCTGCAAATTCAGTGCAGCGCCGAGCTATCGAATGTGGATAACCCCGTAAGAAGCCAACGAGCCGAAAACCGACAGGCTGATTAGTCGGACAACGGTGGCACGTGTGGCCCGTCTGCCGGCATTGTCGAATCCTCACGATTGGGGAGCTCTTCAATATTGATATCTCGAAAACTCAAGATCCGCGCTCGCTGGATAAACCGTGAGGAACGGAAAACATCCCAGACCCATGCATCATCGAGCAGGAGTTCGAAGTAGGTATCGCCGGTTTCATCATGGGTAACCATTTCAACCGAGTTAGCTAGGTAGAATCGCCGATCCGTCTCGACGATGTATCGAAATAGCCCGACCACGTCCCGGTACTCTCGGTACAGGTTTAATTCTTGGTCAGCCGCGTACTGGGCTAACTCATCATCGCGATCAGTCATGCCTCACATCGTAGTTGGTTCGGCTCGCCAACGGGACATCGGTTACAACAAACGAGGTTGCAACTGGTCAGGCACAAGGTTCCAAGAGCGACGATGATATTCGGTTACACCCAGCGTTGTGAGCGATTCTCGATGAGCAGCAGAACCATAGCCCTTATTTCGATCCCAGCCATAGTCAGGATACTGCTGGGCGAGTTCGACCATGAGTGCATCGCGTGCCACTTTGGCGGTAATGGCCGCAGCCGACACGGTCGAGCACAGCGCATCGGCTTTAGTTTGCAGCACAGTGTGCGCCTCCATCGGGGAAAGCGCCTCACACAGCGTCTGGGGCGCTGTCTGTAACCATTGCGTGTTGCCGTCAAGTACCAATCCATGTGGAGCACTTCCAGAGACTTCTACTAACTCATGCCAGGCGCGTCGACCAGCTAGGCCCAGTGCTGCCGAGAGTCCGTGCGTGTCGATCTCTTCTGCTGAGGCAAAGCCCACAGCCGTGATAGCCCATGCAGGGATGGCTAAAGTCATGCGCTCACGTTGCAATGCGGTGAGCTTCTTGGAGTCCTTGAGGCCTTCCAGCGGAACAGCCACCGCTATATCCACGGCAGCTACGCCGACAGCTACAGGCCCGGCGAGAGCTCCACGGCCGACTTCATCCATGCCGGCAATAACCGTCCCACCACAGGTGTGTGCTAGTTGGGATTCAATCGCAAGATCAGGTGCCTGCATTACGGTTCAGGTACCTCAGCAAATGGTTCATCCTTTGAACCCGCATCACCCCACCGATCGATCGGCCAAGCGATAACTTCCGCTCGTCCCACCACATGATCGATGTTGACGAAACCGTCATTTGGGCCATCCATGTGAGCGCGCGAGTCGCCCGAGGCATCGCGGTGATCACCCATCATCCAAAGTTGTCCTTCGGGGACGGTCACTTCAAAATCAATGTCGGAGGCGGTACTTCCGGGCGCCAGATATGGCTCGTCAATAGCCTCGCCGTTGACAACCAGTTGACGTGTTTCTGGCTGAACTGTCACGTGGTCCCCTGGCATCCCGATGATCCGTTTTACCAAGTGCTGTTCAGAAGTCGAAGGATACAGTCCAACAAATTCCAGTGCCTGCAAGAACGGGTTCGGGTCACTCTCAGAGGGCGGCAGCCAACCTTGGTGGTCTTCGAATACGATCACATCGCCGCGTTCCAACTGCTCCTCTCCATCAACCATGAGATTGACGAAGATACGGTCGTTGACCTGCAGCGTGTTTTCCATAGAGCCAGATGGGATCAAAAAGGCTCGAAAGAAGAAGGTCCTAATCACAAACGACACCACAATGGCGATCGCAAGGATGAGCAGGATTTCTTTCATCCCGCCCAAGAAGCCGCCGCGGCGTTTCCTGGGTCTGCGGCCTGTATTTTCTACTGTCATCGTATTGCTTTCACCGGTCCATAAATCTTATCCATCTGAATCATACCCCCGCCCGGAGCTCCGAGCAGGGACCGTGAGTCGATAGAGTCATAACGGTTATCCCCCAGCAGAAAAACCCGATTGTCTGGGACTTCTACGTTGAAGGGACTCTGTGAGGCTGGACGGTCAGGTTCCGCCAGATACGGCTCATTGAGCGCTTCTGCGTTGACGACTAACCGTCCTTCATCGTCACAGCATTCCACGGTATCGCCTTCGACACCGACAACCCGTTTCACCACAGCATTTTGCTCAGGCGTGATACCAACTAAACCAAGTGCTCCATCACGGACGCGCTTTAGCGTGGTCTCTGATTCATAGGGTGTGAAGCTCCCGGCACCGTCAAACACCACAACATCACCACGCTGCGGCACGGCATCTTGATACGCATCGGGGTCAATCTCAATACGATCCCCGACTTGCAATCCCGGAAGCATGGAAGCCGATGGAATGGTATAGGTATTTAGGTGATAGGCGCGCAGCCCAAAAACAGCGGCCACGGCAAGAACGACCAGTATCAGCGCCAGTAGCATCCATCGGTTAAGACCAACAGCGGGCCGGGCACTCATAGAAGAATGCCCGGCCCGCTGTGGTGATGACGATTTCGTCACGACTGCGTTAGCAGTTAGTTACGCTTTTCCGGAATACGTGCAGCCTTACCACTACGCTCGCGCATGTAGTAGAGCTTGGCACGACGAACGTGACCGCGTTTCTTAACTTCGATCTTGTCGATGATTGGCGAGTGCACTGGGAACTGACGCTCAATGCCTACACCGAACGAAGTTTTACGAACAGTGAAGGTTTCAGAAACGCCGGTACCCTGGCGGGCCAATACATAGCCTTCGAAAACCTGAATACGCTGAGTTTTACCTTCAACAATGTTCACGTGAACAGCAACGGTGTCACCAGGACGAAAGTCTGGGACGTCGTCACGGACGGTCTTCTGATTCAGCTGATCAATAAGATTCATGGAGTCTACTCCTAGTGGATCGCCGCAGGTCGCCCACATACATCAGCAAGCACTACGGCTTGCGGTTGTAGATTTCGAGGTGCAACACGAGTTACTTCCCCGGCGCCCAACGTTGGCGAGCCAATCCCCCACGGCAGATTGCACACCCATTAGGCACAACTGGCTATTATGCCATATTTTGATGTTTTGTCCATAAATCCGGGCGCCGAGTACGTGTACGCTCGGCTTGTTGTTCTTTTCGCCACGCAGCAATCCTGGCGTGATCCCCAGATAACAGGATCTCTGGCACCTCATACTCTCGCCAGGACGATGGCTTCGTATAGACGGGATACTCCAGTAACCCATCATCGCTGTGTGATTCCTCAACTAGCGACTCTGGATTTCCCACAACCCCTGGGACCAGACGACCGATCGCCTCGATCATTGCTAGCGCGGCAACTTCTCCCCCATTGAGCACATAGTCACCCAGCGACATCAATCGCACGTCAAAACGTTCGCGCGCCCAATGGAACATCCGTTCATCAATACCTTCATAACGTCCACAGGCAAAGATCAAATGCTCCGACTCCGCGAGCTCATAAGCACCAGGCTGACTAAACACCTCCCCGGAAGGTGTCGGCACGATGAGCACAGGTCTCTCCACTGGCGATTGCTCCAGAATCCCCTCGAGAGTTAGCGCCCAAGGTTCTGGCTTCATGACCATGCCGGCACCACCACCGTATGGAGTATCGTCAACCGTCTTGTGACGGTCAAACGTGTGATCGCGCAGATCATGAACATTGATTTCAAGTAGGCCAGAGTCTTGAGCTTTACCCAACAAGGATATGTTCAGAGCTTCGAGGTACTCAGGAAAGATACTGACAACATCTATTCTCATCAGCTTTGATTCAGCTCCAACAAGCCAGGTGGTGGGGTTATGACAATCGCGCCGCGTTCTTCATCGATTTCAGGAACGATCTCTTCAACGAATGGGAGCAGGACTTCACGACCATCAGTCAAGCGGATTTCGAGCAGGTCCTGTGCCTCGCCAGTTATGAGACCTGACACTTCACCCAGAGACGGGTTTTCAAAGTCATCCTCGTGGACTGATAGACCGATGAGGTCGTCTGCATACCAACTGTCCTCATCTATATCTGCCTCTTCAGGCTCAGCGTAGAGTTCACTGTTTCGCAACGACTCGGCGGTATTGCGATCTGAGAACTCAGCGAACTTGAGCAGCATGATGTTCTTGTTCCAGCGCGCTTTCTCGACCGTCAATTCCGGAAACATCTTTGAGGCAGAACCATCAGTCTGAACCGAAAACACATTGCCTTTTACGAATCGAGTCTCGGGCGAGTCGGTAAATAGCTCAACCGTCACCTCACCGCGTATACCGTGAGGCCGACCAATTCGAGCAACACGCACAAAATATTCGGATGCAACTTGCATTACGTGTCTCCTGTGATTTCTCAAAGTACGAAACCAGATTGTAAGTATTAGAGGCGTTCAGGCGTGCTGCGATGTGATCAGAGTTCAGATTGGTCATTCGCTGAATTGGTCCGGCTACGATCTAATAGTTCGATCTGAGAACTCAATGCATCAATTTGCATCTGTTGTGCTTGAAGCAGACCAACGAGTTTCTTCGTTGGGACTTGCAGCGCCTCGCCAACTTCCTTTTTACTTAGATGCTGTTCGCTCTGCGGCTGAGTCAAAGCCGATACAATCTCGTATCCGGAGTTTACTTTCCTAAGAATTCCAAGCGTTCTCTGCTGCATCGCTGCCATTTGCTTACGTTGCAACAGGAGCAGAACTAGAATGAGACTTCCTATAACAAGGGTAGCGACTATCCCGATAATTTTAGATCCGAGCAAAGACGCAATGACGCCTATACATGCTACTAATGTCCCAAGCCCGAAAAAGAGCATATCGCGTCTAGTCATCTTTCCTCCTGCTCAACAAGCGCATTCAAAAGTCCTTCTATTTTATTGACGTAGGACCGATAGCTGAAGTAAGTATCTAATACCGTATATGCTTTATCTATTTGTTTCTTATACTCAGAAAAGTCCGAATGGAGCGCCTGAATGACCGTTCCTACGTCTCCGGGATTCGCATATAACGCTGCATCTCCAAAAACTTCACTGAATTTTTTGGGAAGTATTACGACGACTCCAGAGGCCAGAGCTTCCAGTATGGCACGTCCAAAAGCCTCAATCGCTTCGCTATGTTGGTAGTAAACAAAGTAGTCTAAAGAATGCAAAAAATTCTTGACAGCGATTTCGTTTGCCTCATATACTGTCCAACCTGTCAAGGCCTGGCCCATCTTTAACACTTTTAGGGGACTTTTTACCCCGCCCATGATTCTTACGTCATAAGAACCATCGACCCGGTACAGTTCCCGAAGCGTACTTTCGTCCTCCGGCCATTTCATTGAGTCATCTCGCGAATGACGTCCAACAACAGGTGTAAGGCTCCTATGCCAGCGACGGTCATGCCACCAAGAGTCGATATTCAGAATACCGGGGAAATCAACCTCGGATAGTACCGGCGAAGTCAAGTAGTGCTCAAGGGACCGGCGCACTTGAGGACCTTGCGGTACCCAAACAGGTTCTACCCCAAAGGCGTTCCTAGCATTCGCATGACAATCGTGAACTAAGTAACGTATATCTTGGCCGTCTTGTTCGGAAGGGGCCTGATTCGCAAGGATCACCATAGAATCAACTTCAAGTCCAGTTGTGTCCGCGGTGAAGAACTGGAGGATGGGTGGATATCTGAGGATCAAAAGCCGAACGTGTACCGGGTCATCATAGAGAACCTCATCAACATACCCATCATTAATTAGCCCTTGTATGTGTGGGTTGAGTGGCACTTGTATATCATTTGTCATGAATCGAGCAGCTTCAAGATTCATGACACCAACACGGTAGCCGGCATCAACGAGCGCCTCAATTTCTTCCAACATCGATTTTTGAGGACCACCTAATTTCTCCCAGTTCCCCGCAAAAACCACATCCAGCTTAGACGAGGGAACCGTGGCGTTAGGAGCCAAAAAACGTCTCGGCACTTTTACGAATGGCTGTGTTCCTCCCCTTATTTTCATTTCATGGGGCGCTTTAGTGCGATGCCAGAACTCGTATGATGATCGAAAACTCCGACGCGCAGAATGCTTCCAACCTGGCGAAAAATCACCACGTGACAATGAATCGGATAAAATGCGAATGATTGTGAGGGGTGCCCACACCCTGCCCATCGGCCGCCCCGTCACTTCCATCACGCGAAAATAGTACTCAGTATCAGCGGCCTTTCGCGCCTCGAGGTAATCTCCGGCCGCCTCGTAGCCCTCTCTCCGGATCATGAGTGACGAAGCATTTTCCCCCAGCGGGGAATAACCTGGACGAACGCGACTCAAAACTTCGTCACAACGCACAGCCGTGACCCTACACCCAATTGCATTCGGGTTATCGTCCAAATATTGGATTTGGCGAGCTATTCTTTCCGGATGAGACCAGTCGTCGTCATCCTGTCCGGTAATAAACTCCCCACGCGCCAGAGCGAATCCGATATTTCGTGAAACATAAGTTCCTTGGTTCGTCGCTGAGTGGACAATTTGGATGCGTGCATCTAAGTCTTGAATGCGAGCGAATATGCTTTCAAATTCCGGACCCGACGCGTCATTGACTATTATCAGTTCCAAATTTTCCCAGGTTTGGTTCAATATGGAACGAACTGAGGTCCGAAGCGAAGTTTCATCCGGCCTATAGGCGGTAAGAACTACAGTTACCAGTGGTCGCGCCGCAGCCTCGTTCATAATATTTTCAGCATCAGGAACGGACTTCAAACGGTCAAACGGTGCCGAATCAGCGTCCCCTTCAATCAAAATTGGCGCTAAATCGTTATCGACGAACATACGATTGAACTGCTTGAGCCATCGTTCTGATGTATCTTCGTTGCCAAGCGTAAACGGGTTATTGAGTTCCGCTTCGAGATAATTGAAATAATCGGAATCAATACCCCTGTGAAGTTCGAGCACCTCCTGCGCTTCATGCGCGTTACCCGATGAGATGAGATGCTGAATAAGAGCAAGAGAATTCTTCCTCGACAACTTTTGACCTGAAGAACATGCTAAGGCGAATTTCAAAACCTTCTCACCAAAGATTTTATCGTCCTCATGTATATCCTGTAGAAGGATCAACCGGCCAAGGTCAGCAAAACCCTCAATACTTTTAATATCTTCCGAGGTCAGAGAACCACTGAAAACTAGTTGTTTCAGTTCTGCCGAACTACTCGCGTTCTTCACCGCACCATGCACCAGGATGTCCCGCATACTCATGGAACGGGTCCTCAATGCTGTTGCGACGAGCGCACCTTTTCGGCGCTTTGATATCTTCCAATAATCGTCAAGTAGATCTTCTCGACGAAGTTGAGTCATATCTCTTTGACTCATTCCGGCCATTCGAAACCCATCCCCTGTTTGAACATTCATATCTTGCTAATTTGCCGACTCTTCATAGAAAACTCAACGGTCTACTGAACTAAGACTAGTCAATCTCTCTATCCACTGCTTGTAATGGGCAAGAGAATGGTGCTCCAGATAATAGGTCCGTCCCAAATTGGCTTGACGAATATATTTCTCGTGATCTTCGCTGTACTCACGAACGAGCGCCTCGACCTCATCTTCGGTTGCGTAAATCGCGGCCTCTCCGTAGAGTCGCTCGAGATATTTTGGAAGTATCACCACCTTGCCAGCCTGCAAGGCTTCAATTACAGGTTGCCATGCAGTGGCTTCCATGATTCGGTCATCTGGAAAATAGATCCAGAAATCAATATCAGCAAAAAACTGCTCCAGGGTGCTTTCATCCGAATCTATTACTTCAACTTCCGCCAAACATTGTTCGCCATACTTCTTACGTGCCGGTGCTAAATGACCGTACAGCTTCGTATGGAAATGTTCTGATAGGTAAGCAGCATTAAACGCAGCTTGAGTCGAGGGCCAACGAAGCCTGTTAGAAAAGGAATGGTAGCCAACTGCTGGTGTATCCGACGGCGCCATGATCCCATCACGCGGTGATTCCGGGAGAGGTGTATTCCAAACAAAGTCTCTACCGAGAAGTCTCGCAGGCGGAACCGATGTAGCAAGGAGTTCCGCACCCGCAGGACTCGTGCTTGCAATACGGAAACGCGTTCCAAAGCTACGGTCAAGATAAGGCAACGCCTGATGGAGCAGAACAGGATTCCGCGGTTTCTGACTCACCAACGTTGGCAGTTCATCATAAATAGTTAAACCACGCTGAACCCTTACCTTTGACTCCAACTCATCCAGAAACATACCAATCGAAGTGTCATAGACGATGAGCAAACGAGTCTCGGCGATGTCATCGTGGGACACCTGAGTAACTACACCAGCAGCTTGAAGCTCTAATATGCGCGAAGCTATCCTGGTGCGCTTCGAAGTTTGCGGAGAATTTAACAGCATAAAGCCGACTCTGAAGCCAGCTTCCGAAGATGCCTCGATATTCCGGAGGACATTGTTGACGAATTTTGCGCCGTTGTAAAAATCTGATACAAAAATTATGTCAAATAGTCCTAAATCATTATTCCGCTTCCCTGCTTCAAATGTCGTCGGAACGGGGTAGGGTCTCGGGCTCCCTGTTGACAGAACAACCGATTTCTTATCAACAATACTTCGTTTATGCCATTGCGAATATGCTTGATGATATAACTGGCGTGAATAAGCATGGTATCCACGCTTCATCTCGCCCGAAGTCAAAGATCCAGGCCAGACACGGCTGAAAGAGGCTGGCTTATTAATGTTTAGAATACTTTGCTTACCACCACCGAAAATGGCAAGACGAGCTTCAAATTCTGAGTCACCCCCGCGATTGACCGTATCCCATGGACCAATATGGTTAACCACGTCTCTTCTAAACATGATTGACGAATAGTTTTTATGCGAGTGTACGGGACGCGAGTTAACACGTGCAAAACGCATATCTTCGGTTGTTCTAATATGCGCTGTTGTGCTGGCAACCAAGGATTCGTCCTCAACTAAAGCATGTGCCTGCATAGCCAATTTATCTGGGTGAGACCAATCATCGTCATCGTGAGTGGCTACGAATAAACCAGTAGCAGCAGCTAGTCCGGCATTTCGAGCCGCGTAAGCTCCGCCGTTTTTTCCCGTTCGAATTATACGGACACGCTCATCGATTGAAGCCAGTTTATCAAAGAGGTCGTTATAACGATCAGGTGAGCCATCATCGACTACGAGAATCTCGATGTTCTGCCACGTTTGTTCCAGTAAGCTACGAACGGCAGTATGAATACCTGGACCTGGAGAATACGTTGGCATAATTACAGAAATCAGGGGACCGTGGACTCGTAGTTCAGTCCGCCTCGCCAATCGATCCATCAATGGGAGAGATTGCTCGTCCGTGAGCTCTACTTGCGACATATCCAACTCAGAATACAGATCGTTAAGTGCCACCAGCCATTGGTCTAGTGACCCTTGATCTCGAAGCTTGTTGACGGTTAAAAGCCTTACCTGATTTGGGTCCGTGACGCCCAGAGATAGCTCAGCTATACGTGCTTCTTGTTCATCGTAACGGCCAACTTCGCCTAATGCTTCCACATAATGCAACGATTGGCGATGATTTATAACTGTTCGGCCAAAAACGAGGCGTACGTAGTCGAATACAGCGATGGCCATTTGAATGTCCATGTCGTTGCGTGCTGTATTTGATAACAGTGTTGCAAGCGACAACAGGACCTGCACATCATAGGGGTCTTGCAACGGCGCATCATTGTTCGAGGCCCGCTGACAGGTAAGATATTCATTCAGTTCTGCCACCAGGCTCGTAAGAGAGTGTCTGCCCTTCGAAGCGACACGAGCCCAAATTTCCAAGATTGCTCTCGACTGACTTTGTTGGGCAAAACGTTCGAAGTTCTCAAGATCATTTTGGAGCTGGTGTATATAGAAATTCTCGGTACTACTAAAAGCTACCGGAGTTGGAGCACTACCTTCACTCTGCCCATCAGTCCGGGGAACTCGACCCGAACTTGGTGTGCCACCCTTAAATATCAGGCGTTTCATCCTGGTTTTCCATTTCTGTTCCTTGGGAACATCCATATGAACCTACCCTCTGACCGTTGATACCGACACAACGAACGCTAACTAACTAAGTATCCCTGCCATTTTTGCATATCGAACGCGGTAAGCGTGTCTAAACGCGACGTTTAAGTAAGTAAAAGGGCCAATGCCATGTGCATGGATTTTTTTCGGCTACGCAGAAACGAGGGTGCGCCTGTTTCTCGGGACATCGGTGTGTAAGAATTAATTGAACCAATACGCCTGGAGACACGCGACGCATAAGATAAGGTCCGGTCTTTGTCGTGGCCAGCGTACAGGGTCCCTGAACTAGCCTGCACTGTATCTCGGAGTACAATCCAACACTGTCATATCGCAGTTTCCGCGTGTTTCTCTGCTATCCACTGGACCTGTAGCCTCCTCGAGTGGAGAATGTTCTTGGAACACCACTTCCAACGTTTTTCATATATTCTTGGACGAATACTGAGATAGTCGGCAACAGCAATCTGTTAGTCATTATTCTAGGCCACTGCTTTCCAAGACATTCTGGCTTAGGTTCTAGGGCTTCTCAGTTATTGTCCGGCTTCAATAAAGTGAGGCTGGATAATTCCTTTGGTCCGATAACTTCGCTGGGAGCTATGCGATAACATTCGGCCATGCATCGAATACAAACGTTTTCAACGACGCAATTGGATATGGTCTATTTTGTATTCCCCACCCCGGTTCTCATAGTAGTTTCAAAGACAACTCGTCGATCGGGCAATTGGTAGCATGACCAGCCCGTCAGAAGTGGATGTCCGGGGAGTCTAGCTCACAGCAAATGCTATACACAGGTTTTGGCATAGAAATGCTCACTCGCGAGTCTGTGGTCTCCCCTAACTCAAATTTAGGTCAGTTTATGTACGAAACCTAGCGCGGCAATTCTTCCAAATGATTTGACAACTCATCCAGAAAAACCAGCCGGGTAAGTCAATCCCCAGATCCAAGGATCGCGGTCACACGTTCGATGAAGTTTTCATCCGTATATTGAGCCCGTACGAACTTCTGACCCTGCTCCGCTTGCGCTGTATAACGCACAGGATCACGTTGTAAACGGGCTACAACATCTGCAATTTCTTCAATATCCGCATAAACCGCAGCCTGACCGTAGACAGAAGAATATCTTTTGGGCAATATGACAACTTTGCCCGAGCACATCGCATGTAAGACAGGTTCCCAAACATCCTCCTCGAGGCGACCATGGGGCCAATAAACCCAAAAATCGATGTCTGCTAGGAAATCCGCTAAAGACGTTTGTGACGCATCAACAATTTCAGCATCACGAAAAACCTCAGAACCAAACTTCTTAATCGGCGCATCAAGGTTCCCCATAAAGCGCGTCTTAAAATCCTCCGAATGAAAGACACTCTTGAACGCTGCGACGTTGCTTGGCCAACGATACTGATTTCCATATGAGTGAAAACCCACGACGGGCTCCTCACTGGGTGGGACCACCATTGCTGGATACTCATTAATATGTGTACTCCAAGTCATACTATCTGGCAGAACCCGGCCCCGACCTATACTCCTTCGCAAGCGTGATTGGTCCGCTGCTGTAGCGCCGACAACATCAAACTCAGTATCGAATGCAGCGTCCAAATTCTGGAGTGAGGTTCTCAGATAATAAGCGCTTCGCTGTTCAGATCCCGATAGTGTTGCCAGTTTTCGCTCGACGACCAGACCTCTATGGCTCACTATTTTTGAATTCGCCCGGTCTGCGAACATCCCAATAGAGGGGCCATATACCAACAGGAGACGCGTTTCAGCATTATCTACTTCCGATATTTGGCTGATCTGCTCTCCAAGCTGCAATTCTGCCAGCAGTTTCGGCATACCTGACGGCTGAATGTTTTCGGGTGATTGTAAATGCATATAACCCACCCTGAGACCTGCGCTGGCAAGCGCTTGCATGTCTTGAAGCGCGTAATCGACATACTGCGCTTGACGTGCAAAATCAGTCACGTAAATGACGTCATAGAAACCACGGTGATTATCACGTTGTCCCGGTTCAAAAGAAGTTGGGACTGGATAGGGGCGAATGTCACCTGGCATGCGAACAGCATTTCGCCCCGCCTTCTTCGAGTCCCAATGCCATTGACGAAAAGCCCAACGATATAAGAGTCGTGAGTATGCGAACCGACCACGAGACATCTCGCCAGAAGTTAGTGACCCCTTCCAGATACGACTAAACGACAGCGGCCTGTCCACTAGCGCAACGACACGGTCATCTCCAAAATATTCTATGAGCCGGGTATAGAATTCGGCGTCCCCGCCCCGGTTGACGGTATCCCAACCACCTATTGTGCTTACTGTAGACCTTCGAAACAACAGGGACGAATAGTTAGTCTGCAGAAATTTCGCATGAATATTGACCCGGCGAAATTCAAGATCCTCAGTGGTTCGTATATGTGCCGAGGTGGTGGCCACGACTGACGGGTTCTCACGCATAAAGTTGACTTGAGTCGCTATTTTGTCGGGATGTGACCAATCGTCATCATCATGGGTTGTTACAAAGTCGCCCGTAGCAACCGCAAGCCCTGTGTTTCTCGCAACATACGCACCGGCATTGTCAGTCTGATGGATCACTTGGATGCGGGGATCCAACACTTCAATGGCTCGAAAAGTCTCTTCGTATGCCTCAGGAGAGGCATCATTCACGACGATAATCTCTAGGTTCTTCCAGGATTGCTGCAAGAGACTTCGTAGAGCAGTTTTGATTCCTGGGCCTGGTGAATAGGTTGGCATAATGACTGAAACCTTCGGTCCGTCTATGCCTCGGGACGACTTCGCAGTAAGACGATCCAGAAGCGGAACAGTCTGATCATTTAGAAGCGCTACCTCAGACATGTCTAGTGCGACGTAGAAAAGATTTAGCGCTTCTAGCCAAGCGTCGAGTACCTCCTCAGAACGACCAATACGTTGAAGTTTGAGAAGTTCCTTTTGAAGAGGTGCTAGTTCGTCAATTTCGAACTTTTCAGCGAATCGTATAGCAGCATCGTGTTGCCCAAGCTCGCTAAGCGCTTCAACATACAACAATTTGCTCTGATCCGCGAATACCGGGTCGCTGAATATGGCGGTGACAAATCCATAAATTTGGACAGCAGATTCTAAATCCAGATCGTCCTGAGCAGTATTCGCCAATAGGTCGGCTAGAGCTAATAGAACGTGACCGTCAAATTCGCTCTGAAGCAACTGTAAATGCTCATTAGACAAATCTACTACAGCCTGATTTTCAATCACTGTGAGGAGATCAGCCAGGTTGAGACTCTGCTGCGATGCTACTTTAGCAAACATATCGCGAATTTCGTGCGATCCCGTCTGCAGGGCAAATTTATAGAATGCGGAAAGTTGCGTTGTCGCTCTGTGCCGATAATAGTTTTCGACCGGATTCGTATACTGGGTTACAAGTGAGGAAGGTAAACGACCTACGCCGCCTGGCCCTCGCAACCCATCTACTTGGAAGCTTCTTAACCACGACCTAAATCTAGCTACAAGGCTCGATCTCACTGATTACTCTCCAATAGATACGGCTAGAATCTTCATAGCGGTGCATACGCAGTAATAAAAATAGACCATCTAGCCAAATGAATTGGTTAGATGGTCTATTCTAATAGCCTTTAACGGTGGCGATCCGTGTCGACTACGTCGACACGCACAGAGTAACCTGCAAGTCCCTCAACAACGGAACGCAGTGCGTTAGCGGTACGCCCCTTACGCCCAATCACCCTTCCGAGATCATCAGGATGAACATGGACACTTAGCATTTCTCCACGACGATTGTTGCGAAGATCAACCTGTACGTCCTCTGGGTAATCAACGATTCCCCGGACCAGGTGTTCTAATGCTTCTTGCAACATGGTCACTACTCAGCAGCCTCTTCAGTCTTTTCTTCTTCAGCGGCGGCTTCAGTAACGGTTTCTTCAGGTTTCGCGTCATCGCTCTTTGGTGTGATGGCCTCAGGGACGACGACAGAGCCCTTGGCAGGTGCTACGAACGCTTCTTTTTCGGCAGCGTATTTCATAGTCGACTCGTCGTATTTTTCGCCTTTGAATTTCTGCCAGTCGCCTGTCAACTTCAGCAGTGCGGTGACTTGCTTCGAAGGCTGTGCACCAACGCCTAGCCAGTACTGCGCACGGTCAGATTCAATTTTGATAACCGATGGTTCTTCGGTTGGATGGTATATACCGATCTCTTCGATAACAGCACCATCGCGCTTGGAACGCTGGTCTGCCACTACAACGCGGTAGTGTGGGGAACGGATTTTACCAAAACGTTTTAGACGGATTCTTACGGCCACTTTTGTGGGTGCTCCTGTTTCATATTAAATTTGCGATCATTCCCATTAACCTGGGGGCAGGTGCCGGGATACATCGCCGACGGACTCATACTTCAGCAATTAGAGGGTTGTCTGAAGTGATGGATCAGTACCGGACTATTATTACAGAAAAGCGTGAGAATAATCCAATCCTGTGTTGTATTACCTACAGAACGTAGGCCTCATCACTGTCAGTGGCTCCACGAGTGTCAAAGAACAACTTTGCCTTTTTCCCAATGTCATGAAGATCATATTCCCTGTGGGCCTGCAGGAGAATGACAATATCAGCGGACTGTACTGCCTCATCTAAGCCAGCTACAGACTCGAGCTCCTCACCGTTTAGCTGCCATTTCGCCACGTTGGCATCATGATATGACAGTTCCGCGCCCTTATCAGCGAGGCCCTGTCCTACTGGGATCGCGGGTGAATGACGTTGATCAGAAATATTCGCTTTATAACTCACCCCGAGCAGGAGGACCTTGGCCCCTTTTAGGGACTTCTGGTGTTCATTCAGGAGATCTTGTATTCGCTGCACCACGTAGTTTGGCATTGAGTTGTTAATGTCTTCAGCCAAGTCGACGAACCGGAAAGGGTGACCCAGGGCTTTACGCACAGAGTAGTTCAAATAGCTCGGATCAATCGGGATACAGTGACCACCAACACCGGGGCCTGGATAAAACGCTTGGAAGCCGAATGGCTTGGTCTTCGCGGCTTTAATGACTTCCCAAATATCGATATCAAGTTCGTGACTGAACTTGGCCATTTCATTAACCAGTCCGATATTGATATGGCGGTAGGTATTCTCAAGAAGCTTTGCGGTTTCGGCTTCTTTAGTACCTTTGACCTTAACGACTTCCTCGATGAATTGACTATAGAATTCAACGGCAAGGTCTCCCGATTTGCTGGACGCTCCTCCAACGACTTTCGGCGTATTTTCTAGTCTGTATATCTTATTGCCCGGGTCGATACGTTCTGGCGAGAACGCGAGGAAGAAGTCTTCATCAAGCTGACGACCGTTTTCTTCGAACGCTGGCTTCAGAATCTCTTCTGTTGTACCCGGGTATGTCGTCGATTCCAAGACCACAAGCGACTTCTTGACGAGATGTTGCGCAATTGCTTCAGTTGCTGCCTCAACAGCAAACAAATCCGGTCGCCCCGCGTCGCCCAGCGGGGTCGGTACGCAGATCACGATGACATCAGCTTCTTGAATGACAGAATTGTCAGTCGTGGCCTGATAGCCATTTTCAAGCATGATTCGAAGGTCATTTTCGGAGATGTCTTCCACATGTGAAGAACCAGAGTTTAGGCCGTCTACGACGTCCTGATTAACTTCCAAACCTGTTACTTTGAACCCTGCCTTTGCAGCAGCTTGTGATAATGGCAGACCAACGTATCCTTGGCCAATAACAACGAGATCTTTCACGTGGTTTACTCCAAACCAATATTGTTGGGGCGGTGCAAACTTTGCATCGTCCTAACTGTACGCAGTATTTTATGGATGAATGCTCGAAGAGTTTTCAAGAATGACAAACTCCAGCGATTGTATATGCACTGCACAGTAATTTTACTTCGAACTACTAGAAGCGATTTCAAGTATATTAAATCTACTTAAGATACTTGTCGAAACCTTTCGGCAAGTTAAGCTGAGACGGATCGAAGTTCTTGGGATCCGCTCCTGCACCAAAAGCCGATCCGATATCTTGCGAGGCCTTCTTAGCTTCCTGCCGTTCTTGCTCTTTGCGTGCTTCGGCTTCTGCACGTGCTGGGTTCCCGAAGCGCTGCTGCTTCCGGTTTTTGCCTTTACCTTTGCCCTTACGTTGATTGCGACGTCCACCGCCGGCGCCACCACCTGGCATCCCTGGCATTCCAGGCATGCCTCCGCCAGCGGCCATTTTCTTCATCATTTTCTGGGCTTCGCGGAAGCGTTCCAGCAAGGTATTGATTTCAGAAACATGAACACCGGAACCGGCTGCAATACGTGCACGGCGTGAACCGTTAATGCTTTTCGGCACATTGCGCTCGTATGGAGTCATCGACTGAATGATGGCCTCGATGCGATTCACTTGCGAATCGTCAAACTGATCGAGCTGCTTCTTCATGTCCTGAGCGCCGGGCATCATCATGAGCATTTTCTTCATGGAGCCCATTTGCTTCAGCTGTTGCATCTGCTGCAAGAAGTCTTCAAGCGTGAAATCTTCTTGATCTGCAAACTTCTGCGCCATACGTTCGGCTTGAGACTTGTCCATGGTCCGCTCAGCCTGCTCAATGAGCGACATAACGTCACCCATATCCAAGATTCGCGATGCCATGCGATCTGGGTGGAAGACTTCGAAGTCTCGAAGGTCTTCACCGGTTGAGGCAAACATGATTGGTTTACCGGTGATGTACTTAACGGACAACGCAGCACCACCACGGGCATCGCCGTCCATCTTGGACAGGACGACACCAGTAAAGCCAACGCCTTCGTTAAAGGCCTGAGCCGTAGCGACAGCGTCCTGACCAATCATCGCGTCAATAACGAATAGTACTTCGTCAGGATTTGTGGCAGCACGAATATCAGATGCCTGCTGCATGAGCTCTTGGTCAACACCCAGACGGCCAGCCGTGTCAATGATGACAATATCGTGTTGACGGTTTTTGGCTTCTTCTAAGCCGGAGGTCGCAACCTGTACGGGATCGCCCGTGGGGTCTTCGTGTTCCGACGACACGCCAGGATGTGGGGCATATACCGGAACACCAGCACGTTCGCCATTGACCTCTAGCTGTTTGACCGCGTTGGGACGCTGTAGGTCAGCCGCGACCAGTAGTGGAGCGTGACCTTCTTGCTTTAGATGTTTGGACAGCTTCCCGGCAAGCGTAGTTTTACCAGCGCCCTGCAGCCCGACGAGCATAATGACGGTCGGCGGGTTCTTGGCGAGGTTAATTTTGCGGGTCTCACCGCCAAGAATGTCTTCGAGCTCGCCCTGGACAATCTTGACCACTTGTTGACCGGGGTTGAGCGCTTCTGAAACTTCTTGGCCAAGCGCACGCTCTTTTACTTGTTTGATGAACTGACGCACGGCAGGGACTGCAACGTCAGCGTCGAGCAGTGCACGACGTATTTCTCGTGCTGTTGCATCAATATCCGCCTCTGTGAGCCTGCCTTTACCACGAAGGTTTTTAAAGGTTGCGGATAGACGTTCCGTCAAAGTATTGAACACGTGCGATAAATCCTTGTTGTCGACTCCGCTCGAGTCGGATTTCTCGAGCGTAAAATGGTACCTGGCCCATCACTTTATCAAGTCACAGTCCAGGTACACAGTTACTGCATGGCATTTATCTTGCAGCAAATCAGTTCTAGCTTGCTAGCAACGCATCTACGAACGCTTCGGCTTCGAATGGAGCTAAGTCATCAGCACCCTCGCCCAGGCCAATGAGCTTGACCGGGACCCCGAGCTGTCGCTGGATTGCTACCACGATACCGCCTTTGGCCGTACCGTCCATTTTGGTAAGAACAATACCGGTTACATTGACTGCTTCGGTAAACACTTTGGCTTGAGCCAACCCGTTTTGTCCCGTGGTGGCATCAATGACCAAGAGGACCTCGCCGACCTCGGCTTGTTTCTCGGTTACACGTTTTACCTTGCCGAGTTCTTCCATGAGGTTCGCTTTTGAATGTAAGCGACCTGCAGTATCGACCAGGACGACGTCAGATTCTTGTTTGATGCCTTCCTCTACTGCCGAGAAAGCAACCGACGCAGGATCTGCACCTTCTTGGTCAGACCGCACGGTCTCTACGCCGACACGCTCTCCCCATGTAGTGAGCTGTTCGGCAGCAGCTGCGCGGAACGTATCTGCAGCGCCGAGAATGACATTCCGGTCCTCGGCGACCAGAACACGGGCTAATTTTCCAACAGTGGTCGTCTTGCCAACACCATTGACGCCAACGACCATCATGACCGCGGGCTTGTCATCTTTGCGGGTTGCTGCAAGGCGACGATCCATCGATGGATCAACCATGGTGATGAGTTCTTCGCGCAACATCTCACGAACTGAGTCTGTCTCGTGAGCGCCTTCGATAGTTACGCGCTCTTTCAAGCGGTCAACCAACTCCATCGCGGGGTCGGCACCGAGGTCCGACATGAGGAGCGTCTCCTCAATCTCATCCCAGACATCTTCGTCAATGTCGTCTTGGGCGAGCAAAGCCAGCAACCCTTTGGAGAAAACGTTATTCGATTTCGCGAGTCGAGCACGCAATCGAGCTAAACGGCCTGCAGCTGGTGCTGGCTTTTCGAGTTCTACCTCAGGCTCAGCAACAGCTTCAGGCTCTGGCTCTGGCTCTGGCTCAACAACAGTTGCTTCTTCGACTGTTGGCTCTTCGACCTGAACCGGTGCTGATGCCGGCTCAGGAGCCGGAGCTTCGGGCTCAAGGACTTTCGGTTCAGGCATCGGACGGTCGAGTGCGACAACCGAACCGACACCGACTATGACGGGTGCAAGAAAAGCAAATATGATCAGAAGTTCCACACGATATAGTTTGGCACACTTTTCACCTTGTGCAATGTTTTTGTTATGCCACGGGCACAGTGAACTAAGTTCCAAATAGTTTCGTGCATGAGATAATGGCCTATATGTCTGTGTCCCCCGAGAAACTCAAAATCCCTGGTGAAATTCGCGTTCTTATCTCCGCGGCATTTATTATCGCTATTGGTTTCGGAATTATTACTCCGGTTTTGCCTTCCTACGCTGAGTCCTTCGGCGTCGGTGCATTCGGTGTCTCGGCGGTCGTATCAATCTTTGGGCTGGCCCGTCTCATCCTGGCGCCCTTATCTGGCCGAGCCACCACACGTTTCGGTGAATCTCCTGTGTATATCACGGGAGTAACCATCGTGGGCATCTCCATGTTTTTAGTAGCTTTTGCGCAGACCTATTCTCAGCTGCTGATTTTCCGAGGGCTCGGTGGCTTCGGCTCAACCCTCTTTACCGTTTCCGCCATGTCATTCCTTGCGGCCAAGTCAGCGCCAAGTATTCGAGGCCGAGTTTCAGGTGCATATGCTTCAGCTTTTCTCATCGGAAACATTTCTGGCCCACTGGTGGGTGGGCTACTCGTTGGCCTTGGGCCTCGAGCTCCATTCTTGATATACGGCAGCTCATTACTTGTTGCTTCGCTGGTGGTGTATATCGGATTACACCGCCGCAAGGGACAAAAGCGCCACGAAATAGTTGATGAACGAGTTCCTTGGTCTTTCGCAGAAGCCTTTAAAGACAACTCTTATAAGGCTGCCCTTGGTTCATTTTTCGCCAATGGTTGGGCAACATTTGGCGTGCGTAATGCGATCATGCCCCTTTTCGCAGCTTCAGCTTTCGCCGGCACAGGGTTTGTTTTAGACGGAGCGCAAACGGCAGCTGTGGCGTTATCGATTTTCGCAGTAGGAAACGTTCTTGCAGTCACATTCCTATCCCGATATTCAGACAAATACGGAAGAAAGCCCTTCATTGTAAGTGGGCTTATGGTTGCGGCTGTGGGAACAGGCGTACTCGGCTTCATGACGAATCCGTGGCTGTTTTTCATTGCCTCGCTCGTAGCTGGCGCTGGCACGGGCATGTTGAATGCTCCACAGCAAGCTTCCATTGCAGACCTCGTTGGGCAAGAAAGAAAAGCCGGAACGGTCATGTCTTCTGCTCAAATGGCATCGGACGTTGGTTCAATTATCGGTCCGCTCTTCATAGGCTGGATCGTAGACATCTATGGGTTCCAGTTAGGCTTTGGAATTTCCGCCTTGATCCTCGCCGCTGCGGGTCTTATTTGGGTTTTCGCTCCAGAAACCAACGTGCGTGTTGGGCCGAACGGACCTAGAACAGGACAGCTTCCTAAAATCGCGTCATCGACAAAAGATTCCGACACTCATTCAGACGAGACGTGATCCAGCTTTTGGCTGATCACCTGGGAGACTCCGTCACCACGCATCGAGACACCATAGAGCGCATCAGAGATCTCCATAGTTCGTTTTTGGTGCGTGATGATAATCAGCTGAGAATCGTCTTGTAACTCTCTAAAGATCGTGAGTAAGCGCGTCAGATTAGTATCGTCTAACGCGGCCTCGACCTCATCCATAACGTAGAACGGCGACGGCCTCGCTTTGAAAATAGACACGAGCATGGCAATTGCAGCCAAGGATCGTTCTCCCCCGGACAGCAGCGATAATCGCTTCACTCTCTTGCCTGCGGGCCGAGCTTCAACCTCGATGCCCGTTTCCAACATGTTGTCAGGTTCGGTAAGCGACAGGCGTCCTTCTCCCCCGGGAAATAGTGTTGCGAATACATGCTGAAACTGTGCTGCGGTGTCTTCATATGCCTGAGTGAATACCTCGAGCACGGTAGCGTCCACATCTTCAATAATTTTCAGCAAGTCCCGGCGCGACTCTTCTAAGTCCGACAGTTGCCTGGTGAGATACTCATACCGTTCCTGGACAGCCTCATATTCCTCCAGCGCCAACGGGTTAATTTTCCCCAGTGCACTAAGGTTGCGCTTAGCAGTACGTAACCGCTTCTCTTGTTCCTTCCGGTCAAAGGCAACGGCTTCAGATGTGCTCTCTTCTTCGAGGTAGATCGGCTGGTGCGGTCCAAAGTTAGTGACCAAGTATTGATGCGAATAACCAAGCTCGTTCAAAGATCGTTCATGTAATTGCTCTAGTTTCAGCTCATGCTCTTGGCGTTGCAGGCGCCGCTGATGAAGTTGTTCCTGCAGTTTTGTAAGTTGCTGGCGTGACGTGTTACTAGTCTGTTCTGCACCCTCAGATTGTTCTACTAGAGCTTCCCGTTGTTCTTCGAGCTCTTGGTAGTCATTATCGGCACGCTGCACGCTTGTGTCTATGCGTTGAATAGCAGTTTCAATAGCAGAAGCTAACGCTGCGAGACGTTGCACCGCACGTTGTTGCCTAGTGAGCGCGCGTTGATATTCTTGCTGCGCGATCTTAGCGGAAGATAGTCTTCTACGGGATTGCTCAACTCGTTGCTCAGCTTGCTGCTTGAAATTTTCTTCCGTGCGCAGCGCTAGTCTAGCCTCTGTCTCTGCGGCTCTGGACTTGGCAGCTTCTTGTTCAGCATCATTTTGGGCTTGGGTTGCTGTTTCAACCCCGGTTGAACTCTCGGCTGCGAAATTGGAAGCAGCCTGCACCGCTTCAAAATGATCCATCGCTTCAGTCAGGGCATTGCGTGCCTTTTCAATGTCTTCATGCAATTTCACCCGCTGAGTTTCGTATTGCTCTTGTGCTGCATGCTGCTTCTCGAGCGTCTTTTTTTGAACTGCTATACGCTCGCGGAATGTAGCGACTTTCGAACGTAGCGCCTGGATCTCAGCGTTGGCATCATCCACGGTTCGCTGAGCATCCTGGTAACTCTGGAAAGCCTCTGTCTGTTCAACTACTGACTCTTCGACGACAGCTGTCATTCGGTTGACTTCTTCGACTGCTAGATCATATTCGGCACGACGTTCCAAGGTACTGACCGAGCCATCACCATGAAAATCGATGCAAGATGCCGACAATACATGACCTGCTCGGGTCGCTATTCTTACTTCTGGGTGCCGTTCAAAGAAGGCGTCGCTACCAAGCACACTAGCTTCTTCCAGATCCTCGACAAGTACCGCTGATGCTAAGAATGACCGCAGGTTTTTGTAAGCGGTAGTCGCCTCCAGTCGAGGAGAAACCACGGCGCTGGCTTGTACCAGTTTCTCGGTATCGGACAAAGGCTCGTCCCAATGTGACGTTGGATAGAAAATTCGAATATCCGACACATCTTGGTTTTGCAGCGTGGCCAAGCCCGAAATAGCGCTATCGAAGCTAGCAAGCCAAGCACGGTCAGTTGATCCCGCAAGCAAAGCTGCGATTGCCGTCTCCCACCCACCTTCGATGTTTATTATCTCTGAAACGTCGAGAGGTTGATGGATTTTAAGGGCGGCTAACGAGGTTCCAGATGCCGGCTGTAGGGATTGTTCTAGAATTTCTACACGTGCACGCGCTGCACTAAGTTGTTCCTTCGATCGGTTTACTGCTAACTCTGCATCTGTGGCCGCTTTTCTGTGAGCTACAGCAGTTGCTTTGGAAGACTCCTGGTCTGTGACGTGGCTTTGAAGCAGTCTTTCAGCGTTCTGGAGGTTCGTTTCCTGCTCTTGAACCTCATGATCAATTTCAGTGGTTGTGTCCGAGCTGGTAGTGCCTGATGTAAGAAGTCGCTCATATTCGGAAGTGAGTGAATTCAATTTAATTTCGGCGGAGTTCTTACGACTCTCCGCTACGGTAAGAGCCTTTTGCTGATCAGCTTCTTCCTTCACGAGCTGGGTATGCGTGTCGCGTGAGATTCGAGCCTGACGTTCGGCTTGATCACGCACTGTCTCCGCCTCACTCAGCGCTTGAGACAAGGCCTGCACCTTGTTTTGACTCGATTCGAAGCTGTGTAGATTTTCATCCAATTGCTTCTCTGCATCTTCGGGGGGTAGTCCCGAAGATGCCATCGGCGGTCGAGATGCGGTTTTGTAACGTTCATTCGCCAGCGCCTGTAACGAACGGTAACGCTCTGCCAGCGCAGTTAATTGATACCGGTGGTCTCGAGCGATCGAGGCTGCCTGCGAAATTTGTGCCAACTGTTCAGAGAGTCGTTCCGAGGCTTTCTCGGCTTCTTCTAGCTGGGATGATACTTGGCGCTGACGCTTTTCCAAGTCAGAATCACTATGAACCAGTTCTTCAAGACGCTTAGCTTGCGATGCAACTTCATCGGCAAGTAGGCGGGCACTTGCATCGCGAACATCGTGCTGAATTCGTTGTGCTTTTCTCGCCGTAGTTGCTTGCTTGGACAACGGCCCGAGCTGCCGGTGTACTTCATCTGTCAGATCCCGAATGCGGTCCAAATTGGCACGCATAGAATCGAGTTTACGTTCGGACCGTTCTTTTCTTCTCCTGTGCTTAAGGATCCCGGCAGCTTCCTCAATAAAACCTCGCCGCTCTTCGGGCGTAGCTTGGAGAATACGATCTAACTGACCCTGACCCACAATGACGTGCATTTCACGGCCAAGACCCGAATCCGACAATAATTCCTGAATATCCAGTAAGCGCGCTGCTTCACCATTGATCTGGTATTCGGAACCACCAGTCCGAAATAGCGTACGGCTAATAGTGACTTCAGAATAATCAATTGGCAACGTGCCATCCGCGTTGTCAATGGTAAGTTCTACCTGGGCACGCCCCAATGGAGAACGACCAGACGTACCGGCAAAGATGACATCCTCCATCTTGCCGCCACGGAGGTTTTTAACTCCCTGCTCCCCCATAACCCATGACAATGCATCGACCACGTTTGATTTACCCGAGCCATTCGGTCCGATAACGGAAGTGATGCCTGGCTCGAAATCAAACGTGGTCTTAGATGCGAAGGACTTAAATCCTCGGATTGTCAGTGTTTTGAGGTACATGCAGGAAGATTTGGGCCGGGGCCTTAGTTGCCTAGACCATCGTCGAACTCGGTCATGCGTTCGCCAACTCCAAGGAGTTCTGCAATCGCGGTCACGGTTCGTTCTCCTGCTTTACCATCGCCATAGGGATTAACCGCAGCAGCCATCGCGTTATACGCGGCGTCATCCGTCAACAGTGTGGTGACTTCGTTATAGACACGCTCTTCGTCGGTACCAATGAGTCGAACTGTGCCTGCCGTTACTGCCTCAGGACGTTCGGTATTCTCACGCATGACCAGAACTGGTTTACCCAATCCCGGTGCCTCTTCTTGGACACCGCCGGAGTCTGTCAGCACAACACTGGACAAGCTAATGAGGTGGGTGAACTGCCCGTAGGCAAGTGGCTCTGTTACTACTACGTTGGTTTTGCCTTCGATGAATGGCAGCACAGCTTCACGCACTACGGGGTTCTTGTGAGCTGGCAATACGAAGAGCACGTCTGAGTGCTCATCAGCTAAGCGGCCGAGGGCCCTTCCAACGCCGCGCATGGCATCGCCCTGGTTTTCGCGACGGTGAGTTGTCACGAGAACCACCTTCTTACCGTCAGCGACCTCACTAGCAGTATTCTTCAGAGCTTCGTCATCGAAGGGTACTTTCTTGTCCACCACATCAAACAACGCGTCAATGACGGTGTTACCCGTGACGAAAATATCTTCGGCAGTTACGGTTTCACGCAGCAGGTTATCGCGTGAGACTGAAGTCGGCGCTAGGTGCAGCGAAGCGAGCTGTGTGGTGATCTTCCGGTTCGCCTCTTCTGGGAACGGCGAGAAAATATTGAATGAGCGTAACCCTGCTTCGGCATGCACTACAGGGATACCACGATTAAATGCAGCAATCGCACCAGCAGTAGAGGTAGTCGTATCACCCTGAACAACTACCGCGTCAGGTGCGACCTCTTCTAAAATCTCGTCCAGGCCAGAGATATTTTTAGCCATGACCGCGTTCAACGTCTGACGCGGCTGGATAATATTTAGGTCATAATCTGGCGCTATCTCGAACAGCTCATTAACCTGATCCAGCATCTCTCGGTGCTGCCCTGTCACAGTTACAACTGGCTTCAATACGTCCGAAGCTTCCAGCGCTTTGATGATAGGAGCCATCTTGATGGCCTCAGGGCGAGTCCCGTAAATGGGCATAATTTTCTTCAAGGCGATCCTTACATAGTGAAAACAGTCGCTATAACGGATGCTCATCAGTGCTGAGGCGTCTTAGCCAGACTGTGTAAAACCGTTTCGCTACGATAGTCTAGTCTGTTTAGGCGTGGGGCCAGGTGACTTACACGCGCGAAAGCACACACCACTAATGTCTCCAGCCGATTGGTAGGCTATAGCGGGTGCCCGGTGGTCGAATTAACCACGCTATTTCAATCTGTGTAAGTATTGAAGCTTGGAAAGACAGCCTGGGCTCTGGATACACGAACAATGCTGTTCGGTAGTCGTTGAAAGGAATCTATATGGCAACCGACGATGCGTCAACACCATCATCTGCCGGGGACATAGAGCATATCAAGATCAATGCTTCAAACCTCAGCAAGGTCGGTTTCCGCCCCAGTTTTTGGACATACCTAAAACAGGTTTGGGAATTCCGTCACTTTATTATATTTGACTCCCGGTCTCGCATTGCAGGCGACGCAGCAAAAGACAGCCTTGGTCAAACCTGGCTTGTCTTAAACCCCATACTCAATGGTGCGGCCTATTTCCTGGTTTTCGGTATCATGCTCGGCACCGGACGCGGGATAGAGAATTTCGTAGCCTATCTCATCATCGGTGTCTTCATGTACCGATTCACGGTGTCCGCCATTGTTGCTGGTTCCAAGGCCATTTCCGGTAACCGATCCCTGGTGACTGCTTTCAATTTTCCAAGAATGACCCTTCCGATCGCGATCAATGTTCGCGAACTAATGCGCCAAATGATCGCGTTTGTCACGATGATTGGACTCATTGCGATCATCCCGCCGCTGGAGCCAATTTCATGGAAATGGCTCATGTTTATTCCAATCGTTGCAATACAATTTCTCTTTAATCTTGGTCTGAGTCTTGTCTTGGCACGAATCGTCACTGTGTGGAACGACTTTAGTCACATCATCACTTTTGGTACCCGAATTTGGATGTACCTTTCTGCCATATTCTACGGTGTGGAACGCTTCGAAGACTTACCCATCGTATTGACCTTTATGTACGCGAATCCCCTATTTTGCATACTCGATATGACTCGCGATGTTTTACTTTACGACGCCTGGCCTGACCCTATGCGCTGGCTCGTTCTAGGCTCCTGGACCGTCGGTCTATTGGTCGCAGGATCCATCATCTTCTGGCAAGGAGAAGAAACCTATGGACGGGAGGAACGCTAGTGACGACCGTTGAGAAACCCTTTTCCCAGGGACAGCCCGTTGTAGTAATTGACGAAGCGTCCCAGGTCTATACCGTCGGCACAGCAAGTGTGCAAACGGAAGACAGGACATTATGGCAACGCATGCGTGGAGCGACGGGAGTCTCCGTGCAACACGTTGAAGCGCTCAAACCGTTGTCTCTTGTTGTACGAACTGGTGAAGCTGTAGGCGTTATCGGTACAAACGGCTCAGGAAAGTCGACGTTAATGAAGATGCTGACAGGGCATCTCCCTCCATCGTCAGGAACCATATATGCCACTTCGACACCGATCATGCTTGGTGTCAACGCTGCCTTAGTAAAAACTATCTCCGGGCACGATAACATCACCCTGGGATGTCTTGCTATGGGGATGACTCGAGATGAGGTCGAGAATAAGCGACCTTCGGTCATTGAAATTTCGGGACTCTCGGAAAGCGCCCTACGCCTACCACTCAAGGCATATTCCTCCGGCATGTCCTCACGTCTTCAATTCGCGATTGCCACCAGCATGGACCCAGAGATCCTAATTATCGATGAGGCACTCAATACTGGGGATGCTCAATTCCGCGATCGTACTAAAGCTCGCATCGATGAACTCCGCGCACAGGCGGGTTGTGTGTTCTTAGTCAGTCACTCTCTAAATACCATTCGTAGCATGACGAATCGCTGTATCTGGATTGAACAAGGCCAGCTCGTAATGGACGGTGAGCCAGAGGTAGTCACCAAAACCTACTGGCGCTACACCAAATTTATGGCTCAAAAAAAATACAAAGCGGGCGCACAACTGTTGGCTGCAACCAAGGAAGCACTCATCGAACAAAAGATTGCTTGGCAAATGAACTAAAATCCAAAGTCCAAAGTCCAAGAAACCTTCTACATTAATTATCAGGTCACGTACAGCCAAGTTCCCTTGCCACACCACTTTCTTTGTGGTTTCTGTGAAGTCGCTGGTAAATAAGCTAGTCTGTTTGACCGTATAAAAGAACAAAGGCTACATTCAAAGAATGCCCACACAAACAGTTACAGCTAGGGAGACCTCCGCGCCGTCTCGCAGCTCGTTTCGACCAGAGCTCCAAGGACTGCGCGCCCTAGCAGTCGGCCTTGTCCTGTTGTTCCATCTATGGCCCAACCACGTCAGTGGCGGGTTTGTGGGCGTCGACGTCTTCTTCGTAGTCTCCGGCTTCCTGATTACCGGGCATCTCTACAGAGAACTGTCATCTACCGGAACAATCGCGCTCGGTAAATTCTGGGCCCGACGCGTCATGCGCCTACTCCCCCTAGCCTTCACCGTGCTGATTGTCAGCGTCATCGCCATGCTGTTCTTCGTGCCCCAAACGGTATGGGGCATGAACGTCAGACAAATCCTAGGCTCCCTGTTCTACGTTGAAAACTGGGTACTAGCCGCCGACTCAGTCGATTACATGGCCGCCGAAAACGAGCCCTCACTGGTCCAGCACTACTGGTCCCTCTCCATTGAAGAACAGTTCTACCTCGTACTGCCGCTGCTGCTCTTGGGCACCTACCTACTGACTAAATTCCTACGTAAAAACAAACCCGGCTCGGGCATCGACACTCAAAAGATCTTCATCTGGGCACTGATCGGCATCACCGTAGCCACCTTCATTTTCTCGGTGCTCTACACCAACTACAACGCCGCCCAAGCCTACTTCGTTACCCCCACACGCTTCTGGGAATTCTCCATCGGTGGCCTCTTAGCCATGCTGCCCGCCGCAACTAAAATGCCCCACCAACTCCAAAACCTCCTGGGCTGGGCCGGCGTCATCGCCATCGTCATCGCCGCCCTAGCCTATGACGGCAACACCGCCTTCCCCGGCTACACCGCCCTGCTACCAGTCATTGGTGCAGCACTGTTCCTCCGCTACGGCTCAACACAACCCATCACCGGCATCTACTGGTGGGCCTCACTGAAACCATCACTACGCATGGGCGACTGGTCCTACGCCATCTACCTCTGGCACTGGCCTCTGATCATCGTCGCCACCTACCAACTCGACCCCTTCACCTGGCCCTACAAATTCGGGCTCATCGCGCTGACCTTCCTCCTCTCAGCAGCATCACAACGACTCATCGAAGACCCCCTACGCCACGCCAAACCCTTCAAAGTACCAAAACGTGCCTTCACACTCATGGCCTCCAACATGGCCATCATCGCAGCACTGACCTTCTTCATCCCACAAATCCTCGCACCAGACACCAACCAAGAAGTCGCCATCGAAGAATGCACCGGCGCCAACGCCCTACTCAACAACTGCGAAGACAAAGGACTCGAAGGCAAACCCAAAATACCACCAACACAAGTCCAAAAAGAACTAGAAGAGCCTGCTCATACAGAATGTATCGTGCCCGACGGAACCACTGATCTCGACGGGGCGGCTTGCAGTCTTGGAGCGCCTGAAGAATCTGCAGACTTGACCATTGCCGTTTTCGGAGACTCGCATGCACGTGCTTGGCTGCCGATGTTTGACGAAGTGGGACAAGCAAACAACTGGAACATTCAAGGCTACACAAAAAGCGGATGCACTCCCGTTCCCTTATCAAGTGCGGAACCTGATGCCGATCAAGCGGGGAAAGAGGCGTCTCAAGCTTGTGAAGAATTTATTCTAGAAGCATCTGAAGAATTCCAAACTAACGACAATATCGAAGCGGTCGTTACCGCCGCTTCGCCGACTGACCGAGAATTCTATGATGAGTCCGGAAACACTTCTGAACAACTAGCGGTGGATGCCCTCACTGATATGTGGCAAGAATGGAACGATGCAGGCAAAGAAGTTGTAGTCATTGGTGAAGTACCACACTTCGAAAAACTCAATGGTCCTACCTGTATCGAATCCAGCCCCGAGAACATAGCTGACGCGTGTTCGACGCCGTCCGAAGAAGTCGTTGGCGGGCGGGGAACGATTCTCACTTCGGCAGCTGAGTCCGGCACCTCATCAATCAATTTCTATGATCCAGTACCTGGGATTTGCGATGACAAACGCTGCTACAGCATGGTAGGCAACCTCATCACTAGGTTCGATCATCATCACCTTTCGGCCGATTTTGCTCGATCCTATAGCACGAATTTTTTGAACTTTATGGATGAAAATAAAGTCCTAGACTTTTTTCTTGCCCCGCTAGATCTTGTCAAGAAGATTTCTCAGCCCTGACCCATATCGGCTGATTAATCGAGACCTTGACTTCTCTCAGCGCTACCCTTTAGGCGGGAGTGTGTTTTCTTACCAAGCAAGAGAAGTTTGCAGCCAGGAAAGTATCCGCAGATCGAGTAGAGCATTTTGATCCGTCTTATTCCCTCCACTCATTTCCGGAGAGGCCATGCTTTAGGATTAATCGGGATGTCGAGCAACGACGGATTAACAAGTTCAATAGTTCTGTATGCGATAGCGTCGCTATGGCGAGGTTTACTCGGAACCCCTAACATCGCCTCGAATATTGACCGGGAGTTGAAGGGAATAAAGGGTACAGAATAAAAATCGCGCTCCCCCATGGAGTAACCCTGCCAGGTAGACATCCGATGCTCCCAATAAAATTGGTCAAATGCATCTAGGGGGTACCCACCTGAGTTGAATTGAGTTTCGTCAATGAAGCTTCGAAAGCAAGCCTCCGAAATTGCGCAGAATTTATCGTAGCCAGAGTCTTCGATCGCATCCTTTACAGCTTTACCCATTAGGACATATTGGTTATGGGACATGGCAAAAGCCGTGGTTGGCGGAGGTTTACCCTTCGTCCGAGACGGGCCATGATTCAAACGGCCTATCTCCAGAAGATTACCAAGCACTGAAATGGCTTCAGGATCGTTAAAATGATTACTTAATGCTCCGACCCAACGACTATGGTGAAGTGAATAATGTGCCTCGTTGATTCGCTCATCTAGTATCGAACTGTTCGCCCGATCGGCAACGACAGTATGTCGAATATCATATTTATCAGCCAGGTGGGAAGCTACTTGCCGATCAATTTTAGTGTCAGAACCATCCCCATATGTGTAGCAACTAAACTTTATGTCAGAATTTAGCGCAATCGCTAGTAAAGTACGTGAGTCCAACCCGGCAGTCAGGGTGAGGTGTACGGTACGTCCCTCAGCCATCTGTTGAAGGGCGAAAGTAGAATCTCGAAGCAATTTAACTGCTGCTTCATCGACTGTTTTCAAAGCCAGCGGCGCCGTCGGCCAAAATCGCTTTACACAATTCTGATTAATCGAATAGTAGGTATTAGCAGTAAGTATTTTGGTACGAGAGTATGGCGTCCGGTTACCCGGATAGCCATAGCGAAAAGGCAGATCATTTTTTCTAACTTCACCTCCCAGCGCTCTCTCCACGAGAAGAGGATGGGAGCTTATAACTCCCCCGCCTGATGAGTAAAAAACTGTTTGCATGGCGGAAGCATCATTCACCACGTTGTAATCACCCGTGTTGCCGAAAATAACAGCATGCCTTCCGCCGTAGTCACTGAGCGCCTCAAAAAAAGCAACCCGACTTTTGCACAGTGCTACAAGCAATCGATCAACAGGCCGACTGAATATCCGGGGTGTTTAGAGCCACCTGTTGGTGCCAAGGAGAGCCGGTGATGGTGCCGATGAGAGCCAGTGATGGTGTTGTTGGGAGCCACTGGCTCTCACCGGTTGATTGTTAGTGATTAGTCATGGCTATGTGCTCACGCATATTGTAACTTCCGGTTTCGACCCATATCGTGTTGTGCACGATCCGATCCATGATGGCATCCGCGTGTACTCCTGATCCGAGGCGTTGGTGCCAGTCCTTTCGAGCGTATTGGGTGCAGAACACGGTCGAGGTGTTGTCATAGCGGCGTTCCAGCAGTTCCAAGAGCATGCTGCGCATGGCTTCATCGGGAATATCCAGGAGCCATTCATCAATGACCAGCATCGTGAAGCTGGCATATTTTTTGAGTAATTTTGCTTGGCCGTGGGGCTTATCAGCTGCTTGGATCCAGGCTTCCTGCAGATCTGGCATCCTGATGTAATGGGCCCGGATGCGCATGGTGCAGGCCTGTTTAGCCAGTGCGGAACCGAGGTAGGATTTACCAGAACCGCTAAAGCCTTGAAAGACCACGTTTTGACGCCGGTCGATAAACGAACAGGTCGCCAGTTGAGCCAGTACCTGCTGGTTGAGGCCGCGCTCTTCTAACAGGTCAACACGCCGTAGATCGGCGTTGGGGTAGCGCAGTTGGGCTCTGCTGATGAGTCCTTGGACTTTGGCATGTGTGAAAGCGCTGTGGGCTTCATCTACGGCCAGGCCCACGCGTTGTTCAAACGACATGCTCATGGTCATCGTGTCGTCTTGTGCCAACAGGGCATCCAGCAGCGGGCCGGCGGCCATCTCACGCAGTTTGCGGCGGGTTTCGGTATCGAGTTGGCTCATTTGGATTCTCCTGCGTAGTAGTCGCCACCACGTACGTATCCGGCGGTGTCGATGGCATCGTGGTAATGGTTGGTGATTTCTCCGGTTTTGTCTTGGCCAGAGTCCAGGATGGGACGCAGATGCGCATACCGTGGTGATGGGACCCGGCTGGCCAGTGCTATCGCGCAGGCAGCATCGAGGCGTTGGTGCGAGAAGCGTCTGGCTAACCGCAACACCGCAAGTGCTGGATCAAAGCCTTGTTCAATCACAGCCACGCTGGCAAAGATCCGATCAATCACGGTCTCAGCGTTGGGTCCGACCCTGGCCGCCCATGCTCGAATCCGGTCCTGATCCCAACGCTGATAGCCCGGCCCTGGTGGCAGATCTGACTCATGCGTGGCATATTGATGCACTACCTCTGCTGGTAATCGCAGGTGCGATCCCACCCGCTGGCTGCCACGATAGATCTCGACCACGGTGGCGGTAATGCGCAGATCGACTTTTTCGCCGACCTGGGTATAGGGCACCGAGTAATAGTTTTTAGCCCAGGTGATGTGACCATTGCGCGCTACCCGACGCCCATACACCCACTCGCTGATCTCGTAGGCGACAGCCGGCAGTGGTCGTAAGGTTGGGCATTCCTCAGCCGCAAACACACTTGACCGTGAGCCCGCACGCTTCTGGAACGGCTCCTGGTTGTATTCGGCCAGTCGCTCATGGATAGCTTGCCGCAGATCTCCCAAGGAATGAAATGTCTGATTGCGCAACGGGGCAATGACCTCAGTCGCGACATGCCATACCGTGTTCTCCACGCTCGATTTGTCCTTTGGCGCCCGGATTCTGGCAGGAAGCACTGCTGCCCCATAATGCCCTGCTAGCTCACGATACGCGGCGTTGAGGACAACCTCGCCTTCCCGTGGACGCTGCGTCACTCCGGTTTTGAGGTTATCGCAGACGATCCGGGGCACGGAGCCGTCAAAGAATTCGAACATGGCCACATGGGCGCCAAGCCAGGTGTTCTGCTGCATATCCAACGTGGGTTCGACAAACCCATATCGTGAAAATGGTAAACACCCAACGAATAAATACACCTTCTGCCGCTTGGCTGTGACCGGGTCAACCAGTTGCATTGTGGGACCAGACCAGTCGACTTCAACGGTCTGACCGGCCTTATGCCCGACCCGGGAAGTGATCCCGGCTTGCAGCACGTATTTCTGATAGACCCGGCAGAACCGGTCATAACCCATCACCGGTTGGCCCGTTGCCGCGTGGTCATCGACGTATTCGTTATGCAGCAGTTTCAGGGTTACCCCGACCCGGGCCAGCTCTTTATGCACCGCATGCCAATCAGGTTGAGCATAAACACTGATATGCTCGCCCCGCCCCGGAAACACCAGGTGATAGACCTCATCTTCAGATAAATCAGCGATCCGGTCCCAATCCAGGTAAGCCCGATCGACTGCATCGAAGACTTCCGCGATGCTATTGCGCGAAATGCCATGGGCGGCAGCAATCGCACGCGCTGAGAGCCCTTGCGCGCGAAGTTCTAGGACCAACTTCGCTTGTATTTTGCGTACCATTTGAGATACTCCTTCCGCCATGTGGGTTTGGCACATGACGGAAGGAGCATAAACCCCAGTGGCTCTCAAAGACACCATTGACGGCTCTGAACAACCCCAACGCCCTCACAATCCGGTGGCTCTCAACGGCACCATCACCGGCTCTAAAAACTGCGAATATTCACCGACCTAGCAACTCGCTATTCGTCGGTACCAAATGCCCGATGGTAACGACAAAAATACCCTCATCGCTAGTGCCATCCACATTAGTCCAAGGGTGTAGGTAAAAATTCTCAAGAACTGGGCCTTCCACATATGTTGGCGGCGGGGATAGTGGGTAGGTGGCGAAAATGAAGCCTCGCGGAAAGGGTGTAACTTCTGTTTCGGACGACATATTGAATCACGGTACAAGTACAAACCGTGAAAATGCTAAATAGAATTGAAAAGTTCCCTGGGCGCGATGCCGATCTCCTGGACCTGGGTTCAACCATAAGAGATCGTTTGCACGGATCCGCTAGACCGTTAGACCGCTACGGTCGAAGACTAATCCAGTGGAGTAAAGCTTCCATAGGAATGACGGAATACTTCAACTACCTTTTCCCAGTTGCGATTTTCAACCACCCATCGCCGCCCAGCTCTGCCCAACTTCGTTGTACGTTCTTTGTTATCCATGCACTCGCGAATTATGCATGCGAAATCAGTGACACTGCCGCTTTTAAAAAATAGACCACGCTCGTTGTCACCGACAATTTCCTTCAACGGTTTAACGTCACTAACAATGATCGGTTTCGCCAATGCCAACGCTTCGAAAGGTTTAAGCGGTGTGATGGTCTCTGTCGCTCCTGTAGACAATCGTGGATACACAAGTACATCCATGCCTTGGTAGTACAGCACGACCTCTTCATGGGGCACACGACCAGTCAATGTGAAGTTACTTTCCAGACCCTCATTAATCACTCGTAAACGAATGTGGTCGAACCGAAGCCCATCCCCCACCATAGTCACATGAACTTGCACGCCTTGCGACCGGAGTTCGTGGACCACGTCTACAATGTCGTCGAGCCCTTCATAATCGGCAAAGCTCCCTACATATCCGATGGTAAACGTCTCATTCCTAGCGGGTACCAAGGGTTGGAAGTTCTCTACGTCAACCGCATTATGAGCTATGTGGATTCTTTCGGCTGAGACACCGCGGTCAATAGCGATCTGTCGGACTGCATCATTCATCACCACGAGCTGATCAGCCTGCGTCATAGTGATTGTTTCGGCTAGTTCAGCGAAGGGAGACCGTTTCAACAGATGCGCTTCCTCTTCGCGATCTCGGTATACGAGCTCCCAAAGTCCACTGACTTCGTAGAGAACTTTGAGACCGAGCTGTCGAGCAGCGATCAAGGCCGGCAGGGCAATAAGAAAAGTAGAACGGGTATGAACCGTACCAATCCCATGCTCTTCAAAAAAACTTTTGAAGGTTTCGACAAAGGAGAGCATGTGCTGAATTTCACCATGGCTCCGGGTCACGCCCGTCGACGGCAAACGATGGTATTCAACGCCATCGACGACGACGGAAGATGATTCTGTTCGTGAACCGTAGGGGAACCCTGGTCTGGTAACTGCTGTGATATCTACATCATGGCTCTTCAATGACTGCAGAATCCCGTGCGCTCGAATTGCATACCCGCCAGTCTGGTCCGGTACGGAAGCGTGGGTCACACAGAGAATCTTTCCGGGATGAGCCCCTGTCGTCGGACTATCGCTTTTCGGCAGATGATCTAGAATATCGAAGAGCTCTAACGCGGCGCTTGCTTCTCGATAAAAGTGTTGGAATATTGGTTCCGATCCGTATGTGCATTCACTAATGTAAATCTTCGCGTCTTTGAATCGGTTCTGATCAAACAGTTGGGCTACTCGGATAACGTGTTTATAGAACCCGTTATCCGCAGTCAATGCAGATGCACTCTTACGGCTCGACCATGCCTGTGCGACAAGATGCATGGCTAATCTTGAACGGAACTCAGCCACCCTTTTCGTATCCGGCAATTGTTCGAGAAACCCGAGTGCCACTGCGCGGACGTCGTCTGCTTGGAAGGACGTTCTTGCAGCCGAGAACTCACGGTTACGAAATCCCCAAATAGGATGCGACGAGAATTGTGCTTCGACCAGTCCTGCGTCGATAGGGGATAAACTGATACCCTCTCTGAGTATTCCTGAAAGAGCCAGCAGTATGCTGACCTGATCATGGATCGTTGCTGTTCCTAATCCCTGAAGATCTTGCGCCATATGCGCTTCATATGTTCGCCAATGCTGAAGCCTATCTGGCGCAATACGAATCTGCCAATGTGGCGCCCATAGAGTGGCAGGGCTGTGCTCGATAAGTTCATCGACTTCTGGCTTGGGCGCGGTATCTATTTCCAAGTATGGGACATAAGTAACGTTATGTAGGACAGCTGCCCACTCATGCTGGGCACCTGAGAATATTATGATGCCCAATTGGAAGAGACGAATATCCGCTTCAAAAAGATGCTGCAGAATACTGTCGACTTCATCGACCCCTAAGCTCTGCTCATCGAATCCGGGAAGTACCTCGGAAATCGATGTGGTGTTATCGGCCCACACAGGAGCGCCAGAAAATTTCACATTAGTGTCGTCACTCAGTAAACGCCAGTCTTTAATAGAGTAGGTAGTGTATCCACGGCTTTCCCGCAGCTTTTGAAAATACTCAGCCAGTTCTGGTTGTTCTCTAGTGACAGCTTCTGTATCTGAAATTCTCGCCAAGATACGTGGCGCATAACTGTCCCATCCGGTAGCACGTAAGGAGTCTATTAACGCTAGGGCTGCCGAGATCGTCTGGATTCGGGGAATAAGACGATGCAACAGTAACTCTTGAACACCATTTCGATCTTCTGAGGCAATGGATATAAAAAAGTCTACAGTTTCAAAGCCCCGGACCGTATGTTGTTTGGAGGCTAAAAGTGCAGCAAGATATTGCCGTTGCCAGCCCTGATGCGCCATCACTCGTTATCTCCACTCACGCTATACGGTTCCAGTTCCGAGATAGTGGCGTTCCAGAAGTCTTGAGCTTCCTCAGACTCCCACTCATGATCGCCATACATTTTCCCAAGCTTGGCAATTGTCGCGATCGCCTGCGACCGCTGGTCGAATGGAACATCCGCTAATTTACGCAGGTACCATCCGGTAAAAAACGTTTCCATTCGAGTCTGCCGATATGCATCCAGCAGGCCGACTTCAACCAGCCATTCGCTCCGAGCACGCTCAAGTGGAAGATACTTATCGAAAAACTTGGCATTAACTGTGTTGACCACCGAATTTTCTACCTGGGCATAATAAGTGTGCACTGGGGTTTTCACAATGGCGAATTTGTCAGCATAGTACAGCATCTGTTGGAAAAAGTAAGAATCCTGGCCTACTGCACCAATCGGTTGGTTGATACCGGTGCTTCGTAACCAGTCTGTCCGAGCGACAAGGGCCTGAATACTGATCGGCATAAATTGCATGTCTACTAAAGCTTCTCGCCCACCAAGACCAATATGGCCATCCAGCCCCAACCGGGTTTGCAAGAATTTCGTATACTTCACGGCACTATTAGCACCGCGCCAACGAGTCATGTCCCCTACTGCAAAATCTACTCCGGACTCGATAACGGTATGTAGTAGCTTCACGTAGGCATCATTGAGAGCCTCGTTATCGGGGTCCAGGTACGTGACATGGTCACACGAGGCAAGTTCGAGTCCCTTATTCCGAGGCCGCGACGCGCTGCCTGAACCTCCCTGGTCAAACCGATGAACCTTGACACAGCGTAACTCGCGTTCAAGCTTATTAACCGCTTCTATCGTCTCAATGTCGGTAGATCCGTCATCCACGAGCACAATCTCCATCTGGTCGAAGATACTTGACCGACGAAGCGAGGCCATGCACTTGTGGAGTAGATGCGGCCCGTTATTGTAAATGGGCACGACGACAGACAAAACGGCGGGGTTTTGGGGCGTGCCTTGTTTGCTCACCGCTGTTATGGCACCATCTCTGCGACTGACCCCGATTTCATCAACCCAATATCCAGGCCGAGGGATCACATCGTTTGCTAATTCACCAACAAACTCAGCTCCCAGTCCTTGGAACTTTTCAACTTCCGAATATGAATGTCGGCGGGTGTCCAAGCTAACTTGCGAGCTTCGATCAATTTTACTGACTGTTTTGGCATCCGTGTAGCGGAAAGCGTTGACGAGATCTTCAACATGTGTGGGAGCATACTCATGTTGCGTGTCTACGTGGACGAGGATTTCTGCATGCTCAACTGGGGTTTTGGTGGGATGATCAACCGAAGCTTCAAGAACATCAACAATATTTCCATAAGTCTGTTGGGATAGATCTCGGGCAAGCTGTTCATCGTAGTCCTGTGCAACAATCACGACGCGTGGTTCTGATACTGCAGCTTTTAAACCAACAGTTTGAATAATTTTTGCAATGCGCATGATTGCTAGATCGTTGGAAAAGACAGTTCGAATTCCATCCGCTTGGATTTCCCGAATTTCACTTTCTGTTAGGCAATCTAAAGCAGCCAATGTATCGGTAAAACCGTTGCTTAGATGAACGTGCGGATAACGAGAGTTCAATCCAACGTTATAGTTGCTCAGAACAAACGTGCCTTGGGCTTGCAATTCGATAGCTCGATTGGCGAACATCGATGAAGAGTTCTGTACCGAGTTCAAATTGACGCTGATGTCTGCGATTCGTTGTATGTCTAAGAGCGACTGATGGTCAATCGCCGGTGTGATGGAATGTGCAAATCGATTCGGAAATCGGTATCTCGAATCGTTCAAGTGCGAGTTACGATCAAAGACCAGCAAGTTGTAGTCGTTTGAAGCATTTACCGCATCTAAGATGTCCCCGCCCCAACGACTTCTGTCGTCATATTTGTGGTTGAACCATGAACCAGCGAAGGGCACAATCGAATTAATAGTGCCTTGCCGGCTCCCAATCGGAGAGTGATTCTTTGGATTCACACCGAACGGAAGCACATCGACTAAGCGAGCTTCGGGGCAGTCTTCTTGATACTTCGGAATCATTTCAGCTGCGGAAGTGAATATGTAGTCGGCCTGCTGAGCAAATGGTAGAAAATGATTGTAGTTCGGTGGATCTTCTTTGGAATAAAAGACAATGGGAATATCAAGCGTCCGGTAAAACGGCAGTATTTCGTCAAACAGCAACGCTCGCTTCTCACTGCGCTTAGTTGTGACACCTTTCCAAGATATATCATCGACACCACGCCACGTAGAGACCAGTAGCAAGATATCAATGTCAGCATGTTGCTCATAGTTGCCAGGATATATTGGGTAGAAGTCAGCCAAACCGTCAAAACTCTTGAACAAGAAGAGATCAGAGATGATCCCGATCTTGGTGTTAAACGGCTTAGTGGCAATTCCACTACTTGTCGGGGGAAGCTCGGCAATCTGTTCGAGCATGGCTGCACGCAGCTCGTCGCCTGCAGGTGCTGTAAAAGCATACTGGAGGCGATCACTGACAGGTTTAGATTTAACCGCCGTAATTTGTTCTATCGGATCGAATTTATCGAGACTTCGATAGCTGATCTCACGTTGTTTACGATGACGCTGCTGCTGAACAAGTTCATCGAGGCGCTTCTGTAAGACGTCGAATCGGCGAGACGACTGTTTAGGAGCCAGAGCCATTAATGAAACACCTTCTGTAAGCTGCGATGACGACGACTACTAGTTATTTTCCGATGTTCTTAATTCCGTGATAGGTACGATGGACTCCTGGCAATTTTCCGAGTCTTCCTCGGACCTTTTGCTTCAGCGTACGTTGTGTTCCTCTGGCCTGCTTGCCATCCTGGACTTCAGCTGAGAGGTCGCCGCCTTCTACTAATCGCGACAAGAGGCCCCGAGCGTCATCAACACGCGCAGGATATTTTCGCTGTAAATATGCCCACAGCAGGTCATTTTCTAAACGAAGGTTGCGTTCACTTTCCAAGGCGGTCTTGAGTTCGTCTTGCAAGCGCTGCTGAGATTCGATTTCTTCTAGTAAACGTTGTTGAAGGACATCGACACTTGCTTCTTCAAGATTCTTGGTCATATTCAAGTACTCTACTTGTCGCTGCGCCATTGGCCGCGGGTGTCGATGACGCGTTTCGTATAGGCGGATTCGCCCAGATCAGCAAAGGCAGCGTGATCCACGAGCAGGACGATAATGTCAGCTTGTTCAATGGCTTCATCTACCGGGGTCAAAGTGAGATTGTTCCGGTTCTGCAACCGAGCCGGTAGTTCGTCGACGTGGGGTTCCACGCTGAGAATCTTCGACTCAGTGAACTGATCCGACAGCGCCTCCGTGATATTCAATGCCGGCGACTCGCGCAAGTCGTCAATATTCGGTTTAAACGCCAACCCAAGGGTGGCCACAACCGGGGCGCGGCCAGTTTCCTGTTGCACATCAAAGGCGGCAGCTTTCACCTGGTCCACGACCCACTGGGGCTTAGCATCATTAATCTCCCGCGCGCTACGAATAATCGTGGCCGTATCCGGGGCCGCGGCCACAATAAACCACGGATCCACCGCAATACAATGGCCACCCACACCGGGACCAGGCTGCAGAATATTCACCCGTGGGTGGCGGTTGGCCAGTTCAATGACTTCCCACACGTCCACACCAATTTCATCACTGATCATCGACAGCTCATTAGCAAAGGCAATATTGACATCCCGGAAGGAGTTCTCCACCAACTTCGACATCTCAGCAGTCCGAGTATTCGTGGTCACCAGTTCGGCTTCACAGAAGCTCCGGTACAATTCCACGGCACGCTCAGCAGCTTCGGGGGTGGAACCACCAATAATGCGGTCATTGGTCACCAGCTCACGCATCACCTGGCCCGGCAACACCCGCTCTGGGGCATGGGCAAACTGCAAGGTGCCCTGCTCCGCCAAATCCGGGCGTTCTGCATGAATGACTTCGGCCAAACGATCCGTAGCCCCCGGCGGTGACGTCGATTCCAGAATCACCAGCTCATCACCCGACAACTGGGCCGCGAGGGTACGGCCAGCGGCTTCAATATACGACAAGTCCGGGGTCTTATCCGCGAAAAACGGGGTCGGCACCGCCACAATATAGGCATCAGCAGCAGGCGTCTCCGTTGAGGCCGTCAACGCCCCCGCCTTGACCGTGCGAGCTACGAAATCACCGAGTTCAGGTTCAACGAACGGCACAGCACCAGCATTGATCGCATCCACAGCCTGCTGATTCACATCAACGCCGTAGACACGTAGACCGTTATCAGCCAAAATCGCGGCAGTCGGTAAACCGATATAGCCGAGTCCGATCACGGCAACACTAGAAATGGTCGACATTCACTATCCTTCACACGGCACGGGTTGATACCTACTCGCTGGCGGTATCAGCAAGTCTTTAAAATTATTCAGCAGTCTATTATAAGTCAAAAGCGCTCAAAGTAATCGCGCATAACCCCCTGACCCAACAATTTAGTGTTCCGGGGACAGAATACTACGGTAGAGCCGATCATATTTTTCGGCGTTCGCTTCCCACGTTCGCTCAGTTAATACCCACTCGCGACCCGCCTTCCCCATAGCAGCAGCTCTTGCGGGGTTGTCTAGCAACCCATTGATTGCTTCAGCCCAAGCACCGGTATCTTCAACGGACACTAACAATCCAGTTTTATTGTGATTCACGAGTTCTGATAGAGCCGGCAGGTCCGATGCGATGACTGGCTTTGCGCTGGCTGAAGCCTCCACAGATTTCATCGGCGTAACCATGCGCGTAACCTGGGTGGATACTCGTGGCACGACAAATATGTCCAACGCCTGGTGGTACAGGTGAGATTGCTCTCGATCAACACGCCCCGGAGCAATTAGACGATCGGCAATGCCCAGTTTTCGAGCAGTGGCAAGGATGTTCGGGAGTGCTGTGCCATCTCCAACGATCAACAACCGAAGGTTCGGACGTTCTGGCATCAGCAGCGCTGCAGCTTCTACAACTGTTTCCAAACCTTCGTATGGCACCAACGAACTGATTGTACCGACATACTCAAGATCCGGGTCCAAGCCGAGCGAGACTCGAGCGTCTCGAGTCTCACCTGGTTCTTCTAAGAATTGTCCACCCACTGCATTTGGAGACAACACGATATCGCTATCATTTGCACCGAAATCAACCAGGTTCTTCTGCATCTGCTCGCCCAATGTAACGAGTCCGTCTGCAGCCAATGTGGCTTCTTGCTCACGGGCCTGGAAGAGTTGGTAGTAATCAGATTCGACAGCATCATCACCTCGGGTCGAAGCCCAAGTATCTGCGAGTTGTCCCCGTACTTCATAAACCCACGGGATGCCAACGGCGTTGGCCACCGCTTCAACAACGATCGCATTCGTCCAGTGAGTAGTTGTATGCAGCATAGCTGGGCGGCACTTTAGTACATATTCCAACAGCATCTCGGCGTTCTGTTGGATGCGGTCACCAAAGTGCATCGCCAGTTGTGACGGTAGAAGCCGCTGATACCCAATGCCTTCTACCTCGTCTCGGGATTCTGCAAGAAGCGCTCCGGTAGTAATCGGCCAACCGATCCGTGTCACCGCAGATACGTCCCACCCTCGGTCCCGGAGCGCCAGCATGATGGAATGTGAACGCTGCGCATAGCCAGATGGGGTATGTGGCAGCGAATTAGTCAGTACGTGCAATACACGATTCTTGACCGGATGATACGTGCTTACAGAATCGAGCAGTGGCTTGGCGCCTTGGAAGCTTTCAAGTTCGGAAGACCAGCGTTCTACTGTCTTTCGTTCACGCTTTGCTGTTGTCATTAGCTCAACGGCTTCGACCATGCTGCCGGAGGTCCAGGCGGTCCAAGCACGCGCGGCCTGGAGACCTTTGGTATTTGGTTTCACTCTGTCGAGTAGCCATTCAGCAGTATCACGATCACCAAGTGCAATAAAGACTCGGGCGTAGTCTACGATTTTTCGATCCGCGCCACGTTGTCCCAGGAGTTCTTTCGCTTGATCGATCAGTTCAACATTGCGACCCGAAACAGCCTTGCCTACAGCGGAGAGCGTATCCAGCGGGCCTCCGCGCAATTTGGATGCGGCGTTTGCTATAGGTTCGCGCAAATTCTGAGGCAACCGACGGAGCACAAGGAGACCAAAGAGCGCACGGTTGTTTTTGAGATGTTCAAGCGCAGCCGTAGTAGAGATTGAAGCAGCGGTTGTGGAACGCTGCAACAATCCCGTGGTCTTGCGTGCTGGGGCGTTTCGTTTCAAGACTGAGTCCAGTTTCTCAATTTGTGCCGTATCGGATGCATGGGCTGACACCCATGCACGTGCATTTTCCTGTGTCGGTGTTGAGTGTGGGTTTGTAGCTAAGCCTAACCAGGTTTCAGCGAGGGCCTGGGCATCATCCTCGACGATGGCGTGTTCCCCTGCTTGGTTCAGTATGCTTGCTGCTTCACCACAGACAATGCCTGTTATGTGTTTTCCATAAGACAGTAGTTCATATGTCTTGGAGGGAACTGTGTGTGCAAAACTTGCCCAGTCAGAACGTAGTGTCACCAGACAGGTGTCAGCCCACCGATAGTGCTGAAGTGTCGCTTCACCATAGGAAGCAGGCAGTATGGCTACCGGATGACCCGCTTGAGCGTTCAGTATCTCGAGATTCGCCTTCTGGGTCCCCTCCCCCACAAACCGGACCGAAATATTTGGATTTTGCTGGCGGGCAATCCTAGCCGCCTCAATAATCAGTTCGAGTTGTTGTGACTCACCGTGGTTGCCCAAATACAGCACATTGAGCTGCCCAACTGAGCGTTTTCGTGCCTCAAGCTGCGGCATCTGTTCTATCGCCCGGCTATTGGAAATCACTTCAATCGGAGGCATATCGCGCTGTTCGAGTGTGGCTGCGAAACCGTTGGTTACGGTGATGAGCTGATCTGCGGAGCGTTGAATGCGGGTTATGACTTCAGCGACCAGCGTGCCGAAAAATTTCCCCCCGCTTTCTGACTCGAAAATCAGGTCCGGCCAAGCATCACGCATTTCCACCACGTAAGGCACACCTTTGATCCAGGCGATGATCCGACCTGCGACCAAATTCGGGAGCGCAGGTACGGTTGCCACAACTACGTCAGCATCTTCTCTTAGGGCCAGTGGCACAGAGGTTGCTGCATGGATAACTGCTTTGGCAAGTCGTCCTGCCCGACTATCCGGTAATGAACTTACGTGCGGTGTTCTACGGATGGTCACGTAGGGCTCAGGATCTTGAGCTTCATCAACGTAGCGAGGATCTGCCGGTGGGGTAAGAACTTCAACGCTCCACCCGGCGTCATAAAGCCCGGCCAGAAATTTCTTCCACCGTCGTTGAGGTGCGGTAGATTCTGGCGAATAGGAATGGGTAATCAGTAGGAGACGGCGGGTCACTGTGGCGCTTCCACCCCGGGTTCTTCGGTTACATCTTCGCCGGACTCATCGATGGCACCGTCAACTTGTTCTTCTTGGCGCTCTTCCAGCTCTTTTACGTATACATCCATCGTGCCGTTTTCCATGGCACTTCGCATATTGGCGAGTTCTTCTTCATCGGGCCATACCACTGAGGCACCGCCCTGGGTAGTACCGGTACCGGCGTTTGGAATGGTGAAGCTAGTGATGTTCGATGCCCGCATCTTACTCATGGACATACCGTAGTTCACCAGGGTCTGGGCATCGAGTGATTCATCAACGGTCAGGTAGGGAGTAAAGGAGCTGACCATATCCGAGATTTTTGATGGGTTGGTGAGCGTCGAGGAGTCTAGGACCTGCGAAGCAATACCGGTCAAGAATTTTTGCTGGTTCTTGACACGCTGATAGTCACCGTCGGTGAAGGCTTTCCGTTCGCGTACGAAACGCAAAGCATCGGTACCCTCTAGTCGGATGGTGCCTTCTGGGTAATAGGACGGGTTGGCCTGCCCCGCAGAAAAGGCCATGTCGTTGTCAATTTCGACTCCACCCAGGGCTGTGGTCAGATCGCTAAACCCGTCAAAGTCGACAATCACCATATGATCGATACCAGCACCGGTGAGTCCTTCCACGGTCTGAATCGTCAGTGGGTAACCCCCGTGGGATTGCGCAGAGTTGACTTTCGACATGCCCACCTCCGGGATCTCAACCCAGAGGTCACGCATAATCGACATGACATACATTTCATCACGAGTTTCTGGGATGTGCACCAGCATCATCGTGTCAGAGCGCTGATCTTCCAGCGTCTCACCTTCGCGAGCATCCGAGCCAAGCACCAAGATGTTCATTTCGCCATCTTCAAAGGCTTCACTGGTTTGATCGATACCGGTTTCGACGGTCTCTCGGTTGGTATCGAAATCTTCTGCAAGTTGTGTTGAGAAACTTGATACGGCCGCAACTGCTGTGCCTGTCACCAATGCAGTCGATGCGAGAATCGACCAAGCTGCTCCGCGACGGGGCGAGCGGACACGGCCAGCTCGCTTAGGCGTTGGCGGTTTGCGCATCTTTAGGCAGCTTCTTTCTGTTGGGCACACAGTTAGGCACGAGTATAGACGTTTTTACCAGCGTGCACGTCGAGGCACAGGTTGACATCTCGGACAATAGTACGAGGAACGGTTCATGAACTTCCGACGTGTGATAAGTGTCTCTTCACCTGCATCCAAGCACCGATAGCAGGCTTCACCTGCTCGACCATAGACATTCAATGACCTGTCGAAGTAGCCGGATTCCCCGTTGACGTTTACGTATAACGCGTCAAAGGACGTCCCACCTTGAGCTAACGCTAATCTCATGACCTGTTCAGCAGCTTGGTAGACCCTAGAAACTTCCTTGCGAGTCAAAGTCTCCGTTGGTCGTGCGTAATGCAACTTGGCAAGGTATAACGCCTCATCAGCGTAAATATTGCCGATACCTGAGGAAAGTGATTGATCCAGCAGTGCACGTTTCAGACTTGATTTGCGTCGGCGAAGTTTTTGGAAGATTTCTTCGGTGTCGAAGTGTTCGTCCAGCGGATCGCGTCCGATGTGCGCCACGGTACTGGGAATCAGCTCGCCTGGGTGATCCTCGGTCGGGACTAAGGTATCCAGATAGAGTCCGCCAAAGATGCGCTGGTCCACGAAACGCAGCTCTTGGAGTCGTTGCCCCGTCGTGTAGGTGATGCGGATCTTGAGGTGCTTTTGGTTTGGGATTTCGGGTTCAGATACCAGCATCTGACCGGACATGCCCAGGTGCACCACGATGGCACTGTAGCCTTCGTCAATGGGAATCCAGAGGTATTTCCCGCGGCGTTTGCCTTCTGCCAGTCGCTGCCCAGTCAGTCGTGCCATGAAGTTTTCTGGCCCGCCAGTATGGCGGCGCAAGCTTCTCGGGTCGAGGACTTCAACGGCGATGATCTGCGCGTTGGTGGCCCACTGTTCGATACCACGTCGTACGACTTCAACTTCTGGTAGTTCAGGCATGGGTGCGGTTTTCGATATCGCTGAGACTGTGCCAGGCGGCAAGTCGTTCAGCGTCTTTCTTCGTTTTCGCTTCTGCAGTGGCATATGGAATGCCGCCAACGCTTAAGGTTGCTTCAAACGTCCGGTCATGGTCTGGTCCGGTACCGGAGACTCGGTACTCGATTGCCCCCATATTATGCTTATCGACGGCAACCTGGACCAGGGTCTTCCAGTCTTTGCCGGCACCCATAATATGCTCATCTTCGAGCAAGGGGATCACGTGTTTTTCCACGATGATCCAAGCGTCATCGAATCCCCCGCGCAAATAGGTTGCGCCGATGAGCGCTTCGAAGGTGTCTGCCAGGATGGAGTCTTTATTGCCGCCGTGAGTTCGGATCTCACCTTCACCTAAAAAGATGTGCGGGCCGATGTCCGCTCGGCGTGCGACGTGGGCTAAAGCTACGGTAGAGACGATTGAGGCACGCTTTTTGGCGAGTTCGCTCTCTGCTTCGTCTCGGTATGTTTTGTAGAGGTAATCGGTCACGAGGACACCGAGTACTGCGTCGCCGAGGAATTCTAACCGTTCGTTCGTGGGTAATCCATCGTGTTCGAATGCGTAGGAACGGTGGGTTAACGCAAGTCGAAGCATCTCGGTGTCAAATGTGACGCCGAGATGCTTCGACAAGTGTTCTATTGTGTCCTCAGCGGCCCACGAATTTTGGGGCGTGGAATTTGCTGAGCGGGCCACTTTAGATGTCTGCGACTTTGCGGCCTTTGTATTCCATGAAGAGTGGAGTGCCGGCCGAGTCGGATACAACGTGGGCCTGGTGTGGCAGACGGTAGTCTACTTTGCCGTTTTCTACGACTTTGACCAGTTTTGGAGCGCTGGCCTTCCACTGGGCCCGACGTGAACGGGTGTTGGAACGGGACATTTTCCGCTTTGGTACAGCCACGATTATCTCTTTTCTTGTTGCTCGGAGTTATCTGATGAAGTTTCGTCGGTTGCATCACCGGAAACAAAGTTCGCCAATGCAGCCCACCGGGGGTCCAATTGCTCGTGATAGTGGTCCGGACCCGCGTCTTCGAGGCGGACGCCGCACTGATCACAGAGACCTTCACAGTCTGGTGAACACGTGGGTTGGAACGGTAACGAGGATACCAGGGCATCACGCATTATCGGTTCAACATTGACGAAGCCGTGTTCCACCATGTGCTGTTCGTCCTCATCAACCATGGGGTCGAACTCGAATTGGAACAGTTCTTGTATCTCGATGGTGACGGCTTGAGTAATGGGATCTAAGCAACGCGAGCACTGCCCTGTGAGCGTGCCATCAACGGTGCCGGATACCAAAATGCCTTCGTGGACTGAATCGAGTCGAACATCCACCTGCATTGCTGAATCTTTTTCGACTCCGAGGAGCGGAACCGCGAGTTCAGCGGGGGCCGGCCAGGTCACCTGAAGTTCTTCAGATGCACCTGGTCTATCAACCAGCTCGCTGATCGATATAACCCATGGTTTAGTTTCATCAGAAGGTGTTACTCCTGAATGAATTCTGGTTTCGGACATGAGCTCCACCTCCTGGTTTGCTCATATATAGAGTCTAATACTTACAGGCAACACCTGAGTCGCTAGACGATTTTGGCGTCAGTGTATCTCAGTCAAGGCCAGCTGACCACTCTAGCTCAAATTGCACCCATGACAAAATTGCCGCCACATGAAGCAAAACTCACCGCGATGACCATTATTCTGCATGCACTGCAGATGGTCTTGTTCCAGCTCGAACGAATGTACGGCCTGGTTCGTTGCAAGTTACCAATGAAATGCGACGAGACTTTAAGCAAGATTGTAAAAAGGGCTCGAGGCAGCGCGCCAACAAAAACGACACTATCTTGAAGGTTGTAATACCTCTTGCGGAGAAATATTAATACCCTAACCTAAAATAGGCCACGTGTCTTTTTCACAATCCTTAGGATTTCCATGCGCAAAATTACGCCGCTAGTACTTCTCTCATTCACAGCATCGTCTCTAGTAGCTACAGAAACCGCACATGCGACTACTGATACTGCTCCAAGTAGTTATGTCATCGACCTACTTCAGGAATCGAAAATTATCGACAAAGAACTAGCGGAATTAGAAAACCCCGAAGAATTTGAGATCGAAAGCGCCGCCCGTTCAAACATTCCACAAGGAAGACCGGTTTCTACTGATTCAACGGCCCAACTAGAAGAAGATTCCGAGGCAGAAGTTGAGCATCTCCAAGAGGGCCACAGTCGTGTCCAAGAGGAAAGCCTAGGAGAGGATGAGACTTCAGGGGAAAGTCCCGACAACAACACCGTTGAAGAAACCCCTCAACAGCAAGAAGAGCAAGTTCCAGATACCGAACCCGTACCAGACGAGCAGGAAAGTCCATCTGCAACCGGTACGTATTCTCTTCTCACAGATCCTTTGGAGACCGAAGCATTCCACGTCGCGGGAGTAACGTGGGAAGGCACAGCTCCGGAACAAATTGACATCCGCGCTTATAGCAACGACGGGTGGTCCGAGTGGCTCAATCTTGAGATCGACGAGACCGACGAAGGAACTGACGGTACCGAACCAATCATGGCCGCGGGTTCTGACGGCATCCAGGTGCGTGCATCTGGCGAGATCTTACCAGATGCTTTTAACGTGCATCTTATGACTGGCGACGGTAGCACTGGCGAAGAAAAGGGGTCTAAGGCCAGTGAGGCCGAAGATCAGCCAGCGCAGGACACTGAACTCAAACCAGCAGAGAATGTTAGTGCAACGACGAGTCGCAATGACCATAACTTTCTACTGTCCAACACAACAGTTGACGAAACACCTCAAACACAGCTGGCTTCAAATCGCCTCTCAGCCAACATCAAAGCTGTCCCCTTCTCCAAAAACATTGTGTCCCGCACGCAGTGGGGCGCGCCACGTGATGCAAGCTGGCGCACACGATACGCGTCTTTGGAGGGTGCGATAGTCCATCACACTGCTGGCACTAATTCCTATACACGAGCCCAGGCTCCCAACATTGTCAAGGGGATTTGGAGCTATCATACTTTCACACGTGGATGGGGCGACATTGGCTATAACTTCCTAATTGATAAATACGGCACCGTCTATGAAGGACGATCTGGATCCGTGGATTCAAAAGCGGGAGAAATGGCCATCGGTGCGCATGCAGCACCTGCGAATACGGGATCGGTCGGAGTTTCGGTTCTAGGTTCTTATACCGGCAATACCAATCCTTCATCCACCGTGCTGGATACTATTTCCGAAATCATTGCCTGGCAGTTTGCGATGGCCGACATAGACCCCAAGGGCACGTTCACATATCGCAACTCGAGCGGTAATAACGTATCAACAAATGCAATCTCAGGGCACCGGAATATCTCAGCCACGATCTGTCCGGGAAACATCTATCCGCGCTTGGGAACTATTCGAAATTCCGTGGCGTCAAAGATTGATGACTACGCTCCCAACCCAACACCCACGCCTACTCAAAGGCCGGTATTCGACCGCGCAGAAAGTTCGGGAAGCAAATGGCCCCTAGACAACGCGTGGTCCGTGGGAGACCTCACTACTAACGACACCACGGACCTTTTACTGCGAGACCCCGAAGGGTACATCCACGTTTATGAAGGGCGCGGCGATAACAGTTTCCGCAGTCCTGTGCAGATTGGTCGCGGCTGGAATATATTTCCAGAACTCTATACCGGTGTTGATTTCGACGGTGACTCTGTTCCAGACATTCTCGGGATCGACAAAGAGGAGCAACTGTTTCGCTATTCCGGGAACGGTCGCGGTGGCGTGCATGAGGGTGACCAAATTGGACGAGGGTGGAACTTTGAACATCACATGGTCTTCGAAGAAGGGCCGGGTAAAAATCCGGCCATTGTGGGGATCACCAATGATGGTATCCTTCGCGTCTACCAGACAGATGGACGGGGCAGCTTCACCGATAGTCCTGTCGTAGGCAGTAACTTCTCACACCTCCACGGAGCCGTTCCCGTAGGCGATTGGGATAATACTGGTTATAGCGACATGGTCTACGTGACGGATGCAGGCTATTTACATTTCATGTCAGATCCGATTCAGAATGACTTTAGTAACAGTGTTCAGATCGGGCAAAAATGGGACGGGCTGACCATCATGCCAGGCGACAGTTCCGGAGGAGAGAATAAGCTCCTCGTTATAGCACCAGATGGCAAGCTCATGACATACATATTTACAACATAACGAATGGCGATTTGCTTCAACGGGTCGGAGCGGTCAATATCGGCTCCCACCCGTTGAGCAGATCATTCGAGAGTTACAAAGGTATTGTTAGTGGCAGATTTAATCATGGCTTCACATACTCTCAGCACTTGAGCTCCCTGTTCCAGTGTTACTACGTCAGAATGCTTACCCAGAACTGCATCTCGAAAACTTTCATGCTCTGTCACGAGGGGTTCTGGTTTATGGATAGCCAGACGTGTCACGTTACCTTCAGATACCCCACGAAATTGTGCTAAATCGTCCCATACCGTGGGGTGACTTCCGTTTTCGTAAAAGGTCAAATCGGCAGTAAGGGTATCTGCAACGAACATACCCCTCTCACCTGTGATGATCGTAACTCGTTCTTTCGTAGGCGTGAGCCAATTGACCAGATGATTAGACACGAGACCGTCAGATAACTGACACGTAGAGCTCAGCATATCCTCATTGTCTCGGCCAGTCTTGAACACTGTACGGGCGCCTACCACTTCATAATCTCTTTGAGTGACCCAAGCAGTAATATCTATATCATGGGAGGCGAGATCCTTAACTACGCCCACATCACTAACACGGTTCGGGAATGGGCCCTGTCGTCTCGTGGCAATCTGATAGATCTCACCCAGTTCCCCAAATTCCAGTCGCTTTCGAAGTTCTTGAAGAGCTGGATTGTATCGCTCTATATGCCCGGTGGCACCAAGCACACCGCGATCAGCGAAGGCAGTAACCAACCTGCTCGCCGCAGCGTAACTCTTCGACAATGGCTTTTCCAACAACGTGGGAATTCCCGCAGCTGCAGCCTGCAAACCAAGCGTTTCATGGGACTCAGTCGGGGTCGCAATGACTAGGTAGTCAACACCCACGTCCAATAATGCATCGAGATCTGGCAATAGCGGAAGATCCCGTGCAACAGCATACGGATCGCCATATTGGTCCGCGAGAGCTACCAGCTCTACACCCTCTAATGATCGCAATATCCGGGCATGGTGGCGGCCCATATAGCCTAAACCAATGAGACCCGCTCGAAGCTCAGCCACTATGAACCCGCCTCAGCCAAAGTATTTACGGCTTTAACAACACGCTCCAGCTCCCTTTTCGTCACCGACGGATGCACCGGAATTGAGAGACACTCTCGCGCAGCGCGTTCCGTTTCAGGAAGATGCATTTCGGACTGAAATGCCGCTAGGCGATGAACAGGCACCGGGTAAAACAAGCCAGTGCCGACGCCATATTCGTCTTTTAGTGCTTTTGCGAATCCATCACGGTCGTCTTCAATACGAATCGTGTACTGGTGATAAACGTGTACTGCATCTGAGACCACCGGAGGAGTTACGACTCCCACTAAGTGGTTATCGTAAAACGCAGCGTGTTGCTGACGCTTTTTAGTCCAGGCATCAATCTTTGTCAGTTGCACCAGTCCAATAGCAGCGTGGATGTCAGTCATCCGATTATTAAATCCCACGACTTCGTTATGGTACTGCTGCACCATGCCTTGATTACGGTAAAGCTGTATCTTGTGCTGTAGCTCAGGAGTCGCGCACGTTACTATCCCACCTTCGCCAGATGTCATGTTCTTCGTAGGATAAAGAGAGAATGCTGCGAACGTGCCAAAAGAACCAGCAGCTACTCCACCTAAAGACGCACCGTGTGCTTGGGCTGCGTCCTCGAATACGAGCAGGTCGTACTCCTTCGCTATTTCAAGAATTTCGTGCATTCTTGCCGGAAGCCCGTATAAATGGACAGGCATAATCGCTTTCGTGCTCTCTGTGACAACTGCACGAATAGAATCAGGATCAATGTTGAAATCGACATAGCTAATGTCTGCAAAAATCGGCGTCGCCCCGGTAAGAGCGACTGCATTTGCCGTAGCCGCAAACGTGAACGACGGTACGATAACTTCGTCACCCGCTCCGATCCCCGCCGCGAGAAGTCCAAGGTGTAATGCTGACGTTCCGGAGTTGACCGCAACGCTCGGTCGATCGATGCCAAATCGTTTAGAAAAATTGGCTTCGAAACTCGCAACCTTTGAACCCTGTGCGAGCATGCCGGATCGCAAGACGGCTTCGACGGCTTGATGCTCTTCCGCACCGATAATGGGTTTGGCAATTGGAACGAAATCAGTCAATATTTTCCTCTATCAGTGCCAGCTCTTCACCGGTCGCAGCATAGATGTCCCCCGTCACTGGGTCCCTGAGGTTCATGTCGTCGTCAGCTTCCAAGGGGACCCCTGATTTGCCGACCCAACCAATCCTACGGGCAGGAGCACCTGCTACGAGAGCATGCGGCTGTACGTTGCGTGTCACGACAGCCCCCGCGGCGATAGAAGCCCACTCCCCAATGGTCACAGGTGCTACACAAACTGCCCGAGCTCCTATCGAAGCTCCATGTTTAATCGTGACACCAACAGCCTCCCAATCAGAAGCAGACTTCAAAGAACCATCGGGATTACACGCCCTCGGGTATTGATCGTTCGTGAGTACAACAGCAGGCCCAATGAATACCCCATGCTCCAGTACCGCAGGCTCATAGATCAGCGCATAATTTTGTATTTTAGAGTTGTCCCCGACAGAAACCCCAGAACCAATGTAGGCGCCCCGTCCTACAACAACGTTTTCTCCAAGGCGAGCGCCTTCTCTGACTTGGGCAATGTGCCACACATAGGCTGAGCGAGCAATATCTGCCGCGTCAGAAACCTCCGCACTACTATGGATGAACGACATTGAGTTCCTTTCAGTCATGTGGCGCACTTACGTTGCTACACTAGTGCTGTGATCACGTGCCACACCACAAGCCACGGCTATCTATGACCCCTATGCTAAGTTCCGTCCGCCGGGGATAGATAAACAATACTGTCCCCCGATGATACGAAAGGGCCGATTTTGACGAACGTTTCAGTGATTGGGCTAGGCAAAATTGGCCTTCCCCTAGCGGTGCAGTTTGCTTCGAAGGGTCATCAAGTTACAGGCGTCGATATCAACCAAAACACTGTCGACACAATCAACGAGGGCAAAGAGCCTTTCCCTGGAGAAGCGTATCTTCAGGAAAAACTCCAACATGTCATCAACGATGGAAAGCTTTCGGCCACCACTTCATACCAAAAGGCTATTCCCAATTCCGAAGTAGTCGTTATCGTAGTTCCACTCTTCGTTGACACTGAAGGTGTGCCGGACTTCGCGTGGATGGACACTGCTACACAAGAATTGGCGAGACACCTCACCAAACAAACGCTCGTCTCCTATGAAACGACGCTGCCGGTGGGAACCACACGTACACGCTGGAAACCCATGATTGAGCAAACCTCTGGGCTTGTCGAAGGCGAAGATTTTCATCTTGTCTTTTCCCCAGAACGTGTTCTAACCGGTAGGGTCTTCGAAGATTTACGTCGCTATCCGAAACTCATCGGTGCCCTGTCTCAAGTCGGAGCAAAGCAAGCACAGCAATTCTACGAAACCGCGTTGGATTTTGATGACCGGATCGATCTGGAGAGAGCCAATGGGGTTTGGGACTTAGGTTCTGCAGAAGCAGCTGAGATGGCAAAATTAGCAGAGACAACCTACCGAGACGTGAATATCGGTCTGGCGAATGAATTTGCGCGATTTGCAGGTGAGCACGGTATAGACATTTACAGCGTTATTGAGGCCTCGAACTCGCAACCATATAGTCACATCCATCGTCCTGGTATAGCGGTCGGTGGCCACTGCATCCCCGTCTATCCGCGTCTTTACCTCTGGAATGATCCGGAGGCTGAGATCGTCCGCACGGCCCGTGCGACCAACATGACGATGCCCAAGACCGCGGTGAATATATTAGATGCGGCTCATGGTTCGATTCGAAATCAGCATGTTGTAGTTCTTGGTGCTTCGTACCGAGGCGGAGTAAAAGAGACTGCGTTTTCTGGGGTATTCCCGACCGTTGAGGAATTGCGTACGCGAGGTGCCCTCGTGTCGGTTCATGATCCGCTCTATTCGGATCAAGAACTCGTTGCAATGGGCTTCGCTCCCTATCAACTCGGAGAAAATATCGATGCTGCTGTGATTCAGGCCGATCATGCTGAATATCGTTCGCTCACTCCCAAGGACCTACCAGGGATCAAGACGCTACTCGATGGCCGCAACATCACCGATTCGAAAACATGGAGCGGTGTAACACATCTGGTCATCGGCCGACCAGCTTCAGACTCAAGGTAAATGAGAAGATCGATGTCCAAGAAAACCTCCCAAAGCACAGCGTCGAAGGTTGTCAAAGGTTTATACCGGAGAGCTCCAGAGAGCGTACGCAACAGAATCAAACGGATTGTAGCCGAGTCGCTGCCACAACCAACGAGTCAACCTTCTGCCACCACGAAGACGAACGTTGCACACGACCTCGATCGCAATGCTCAGAAGATTGCCATGTCACCGGACGATATTGGAAGCACCTACAACTCGGACATGGTGTTGCCAATGTTAGCGCTCGAGCACGATCTACTGCACAAGCAATTGCGAAACGCTAGGCAAGAGACTCAGCGATTACGTAAACGCCTCAACGAGAACAATTCACGGAAGACTCAGAAAAATCAAGACCAGGACAGTTCAGCTGATAATACCCTTGTTGATAAATATCTCGAGGGACAACGGAATAGCACGCCTCGTCATCTCGTCCTCACGGGTCAGTATCCTTCGCATACGAAGAAGCGTCAGCATAACCACTTACATCAAAGAATTAAGAGTTATCTTGCAGCAGGCATTGCGGTCGATACGGTGGTTACTGGTTCTACCAACGATTCCAGCATCATAGAGCGTAATGGAGTGCGGCTGCTATTTGGGCAAGGTCGCGACATCGCGACTCTACTGGCACATGAACATTACACGTCGGTGAGTGTACATTTCTTGACTGCTGATATTTGGACGGCGCTGAAACCATTCCTACCCGTCCTGGAAGTTCACATATTCGTTCACGGACGTGAGACGTCCAGGTGGGTTCGCAACATTCCGACGTATAAAGACGGAAAGCAGCTAGAACAAGCCATCGAACGGTCGATCGAATCCCAGCATTTTTGGCAGGACGTCCTCTCGCATCCATCTCAACCGAAGACATTCATATTCAGATCCCCCTGGTGGCTTCGCGCGGCAGACGATGATTTGCGTACACCGTTCCCGTCAAACCGCGTACATATTCTCCCAGACCGGAAAACCTCAGATGTATCGAAGCAACGGGCGACCTTGGACCACGAGTTGTTCATACTCGGTCTCGGAGACTAATTGAGCATGGCTACCATTTTATTTATTACTGGAGATGTCGGTCCGGCAGAAGGTTCGATCTATAGCACTTTAGTATCGAGCGGGCATGTCGTGTTCACCTATCACACTTCTGGTCGCTGGATTCCTCAGGATGACAATGTGCCTCTGTGGATGGGCGGACAGCATACGCGCCGTTCACCGATGGCACGCAATTGGTTCGCCAAAACAAGCGCGGCAAAACAAATTGATCTTTGTATATCTTCTGGCTTGATGGCTTCGTCCTTTGCCGCACGAAATTTCGATGGTCGCGTCTATCCCCTGCTCTGGCGCGGCGCACTCGATGTTTCAAAGAGCCCCCAAAACGAAGCATTCGCGGATGTCCTGGGAACAACAGACCGCTTGATGCTCGAAGACCCCTGGGAAATGGACAAAGCACTTGAGAAGCACTCACCTCTCCCCCATCTTCGGATGAGATATCCCACCCCAGCGGACCGAAATTACCTGACGTCACCATCTGGCGATATCGCGATCATCTATCCGACGTCTGCAAAAAATGAAGCGCACCAATTACTTCGAGCTAGCAAGGATGGACTAGCGCAAAACGGTCGAATCGAGCTAGTCAATGTGACATCTCTATATACTTCCAGCGATCTCGTAGACGGCCGCGATCTCTATGATGCGCTAGCAGAAAGACTCGGTCGGTTTTCCTACGCAATCATCGTTGGTACCGGACCACATCATTCCACCATTTTGCATGCACTCCAGTATGACGCCGACCGTATCGTAGTCGATCAAACGATCGGGATGGCTGAGTTGAGCAGGGATCTAGATCTGCCCCATCGAGCACGGGGGTTGCAATGTGTCCAGAAAATGACAGAAGTTATTGAATCTCCGGAGAGACTTTCACTCAATAAGCAAGTATCGGCTCCATATCGAGACCAAGAAGATTTTCTAGAAGTCCTCGACGAACTTTGGAGTAGGAATTTAGAACCTTGGTTCGAAGAACTTCCGGCTACGACGTGCACGCAACCACTCAACATCTTTTTTTCATCGGGTCTGCTTCAGGACAGGGTGAATGGTGCGCGACACCAACGCGTCAGAAACATGTATGAAGCCTTTAGACCGAAGGATGCACTGGCTATTTATGGCTCATCTGACCATTCTCTCCAGAGAAGAGTTCGATTAGCGCAAGAACTGATCCGAAGTGGACGGGCCCCAGGCATATTTTATGGTGAAAATTCGACACGCCCCATGCCGATGCCCCGTGCCGATTTACTAGCAGAATTTCTTGATGGTTTTATCCACCAAGGTGGCAATGCTATGTGGTTCGTTCGTGATGTGCATTGGCTCGGTGCATTCGACGAAGATCCGTGGCCCGACCAACTTGCTCAGCAACTCCGAATAGATGGGTTGCATGAGCTACATCGCCTCGAAGAACAAGTCGACATTTTGGCAGCACCAAGCAATGCCGCTGGGCAGGGCTTTAACCAGCTCTTAGACTCCGTAGGAGAAAAACACCGAGACTGGTTTGCCCTCCCTCCAGGGGTACAACCACAGAACGTTTTCGATGATCATTGGATTTCAGCACGCAACGCAACTACCGTGCTTTATGCCGGTGGCATTTCAAGCATTTATAGCATGGACATATATCTGGCGGCTTTGCGCGATACAGACGACGATGTGCTAATCGATTTTGTCGTCAGGAAGCCAGAGGAACCTGAACTTCGGGATGCGCTAAACCGAATTGGATTGTTAGATTCTGATCGAGTAAGAATCCTCAATACAACGATGAATCTCTATAGACCGCGCACTTCGCAAACGCTGGGCGCAATTTTGATGGAGAGCGAGTATGCAAAGCACAGCTTTCCATACAAAACGATGACCATGATCGAACGCGGCTATCCGATCATTTGTTTCAAAGATATGGGGATTGCCAATTTCGTCGAATCAAATCAGCTCGGGAAGGCTGTGGAGCGGACTGAAGATGCTATTAGAACGGGGATTAATACCCTGATTCAAACAGGTGCCCCAGGGATTCCCCTGGTGCGTGCCAGAGAAACCTGGGATCACCGTGTGGGGCAGATCTTTGACATGCTGGCTGATACCGCTGAACCAGAACAGCAATAGCCCGAGTCCTAGCGCAGGCCGAATCGTTGTGCGACGGCGAACGGGATGAAATCGGTGATATCGCCTTTGAACCCAACAATTTCTTTGACGAGGGTTGAGGAAACATGCTGATAGCGAGAATCTGCCGGCAGGAAGACGGTTTCCACGCTGGAGAGGTGGCGATTGAAGGTCGCCATGGGCATTTCGTAGTTCAGATCAGTTGAGTTGCGAATGCCTTTGACCATGGCTTGGGCGCCGTGCTCACGTGCGAAGTCTGCAATCAGCCCCGTACCCAGCGGCATGACGATAACGCCTTGGATCGATTTGAGCGTTTCGGAAATCATATCCATGCGCTCTTGCAGGTCGAACCGATAGTTTTTCGCCGGATTATTTGATACCGCGACGATGACTTCGTCGAATAGTGAGGCGGCTCGAATGATGATTTCGATGTGGCCGTTGTGGACAGGGTCAAATGATCCGGGACATACTGCACGTTGCATAAATGTCAATGTATCGGATATTGAACCGAGCTTCTATGTTTAGGCAGCGTGGCTTGCTGAATCGTTAGTATCCGTTTCGTCGTACGAAGTAGACCATTGCTTCACCGTAGCGGCGTGCATCTACCACATAAACACCCTCGGGCCAGGCTGGCTCAGCAGATTTATAGGCGGTTTCCAGTACGAAGAGCCCGTCGTCCATCAGCACCTGAAATACCTGGCTGATCGTGGCTACCAACTCGTCTGCCTCAATGTCGTAGGGCGGATCGGCGATGACCACATCCCAGCTGGAGGGTTCAGTGGAGCCGAGAAAACGCTGCACGGGTAGCTGTTTGATGACCACGACGTCACGGCCCAACGCTTCATTGATGATCTGCGCGTTATGTTCGGCAATCTGTGCTGGTTTCCGTGCGGCTTCAACACCGATCACGCTGGCGGCACCGCGCGAGGCTGCTTCTACTGCCAGCCCCCCGGACCCGGTGTAGAGGTCGAGCACGGCGTTGTTCTCCAACCAGTCGCGCGACTCAAGCCAGGAAAAGATAGCTTCTTTTGCTCGCTCGGTAGTTGGGCGGGTGGAGGTACCGGGGACAGCTTTCAAAGGCAGTCCCCCGGCTTGGCCGGCGACGATTTTCGACATACGTTAGGTCTTTTCTAGATAGTCGGACGAATCTTCATGGTCAGTCTCCCAGGCTTTGACCGAGGTGACCAACTGTGGATAGGCACTCAGCTGGTCGTCTGTCGCAAGGGCTGCGTCTACCCAGGTGGCGGCCTGGCTAATCATCTCGGCGTGCTGGATGACCTTCAGTACTTTTAGTTGGCTTCCATACCCGTGCTGTGCAGCACCCAGGACATCACCTTCGCCTCGCTGTTCAACGTCGGCTTTAGCGATTTCAAATCCGTCCTCGGTCTCTTCGATTACGGCAAGCCGGTCCAGGGAGGGATGTCCGTCCGGTAGACGGGTGGCAAGGAAGCACCGCGCGGCTGCTTGGCCACGGCCTACGCGGCCGCGCAGCTGATGCAGGGTGGAGAGGCCAAAGTATTCGGGGTCCAGGATGGCCATGACGGTGGCGTTGGGGACGTCCACACCGACTTCGATGATGGTTGTGGCCACGATGATGTCGATCTCACCGGCCACGAACTGGCTCATCATCTCATCTTGGGTTTGTTGATCTTGGCGTCCGTGGAGGCTGGCGATCCGGGCATTGGAGAAGATTGGCATGCCGTCGAGGGTTTCGGTGATGTCCATGACGTTGGCTGCATGGGCATCCGATGATGGGTCGTCGGCGTCTTCGGCTCGTGAGGTATCGGTGGGATCAATCTTTGGGCACACTACGAAGGCTTGGTGTCCCGCTGCCAATTCTTCGGCGATGATTTCCCATACCCGGTTGATAATGCGTGGTCCGTGGGCAATCCGTGCCAGATGGGTGGTGACGGGTTGTCGCCCCGAGGGCAAACCGGTTAGCACGGTGACATCGAGGTCCCCGAAGACCGTCATAGCCACGGACCGTGGAATCGGTGTGGCAGTCATGACCAACATGTGCACCCCGGGGTTGGCCTGGCGCAGGGCTTCGCGTTGGTCTACACCGAAGCGGTGCTGCTCATCGATGACGACCAGGCCGAGGTCGGCGAAGTGGACGTTATCGGAGAAGATCGCGTGCGTGGCAATGATGATGCCGGCCTGTCCGGTGGTGATTTTCAGTAGGGCTTCTTGTTTTTGTCCCGTGGTCATCGACCCGGTGAGGAGCACAACCTCGGTGGCGGGTCCCTGCCACGATGTGAGTTGACCAGCGGTTGCCAGTTGGCCCAGGGTTTTGGTCAGCGAGCGATAGTGCTGCCCGGCCAGGACTTCGGTGGGTGCGACCAGAACGGCTTGTGCTGCCGCGTCCACGACCTGTGCCATGGCTCGAAGCGCCACGAGCGTTTTGCCCGAGCCCACTTCACCCTGTAGCAGTCGTGACATCGGCTGGGTGGCATCGAGCTCGGCGGCGATTTCGGTACCGGCCCGGTGTTGACCTGCGGTGAGTTCGAAGGGCAGTTGAGCATCCAGATGAGCCAGGACGCCGTCATCGGTTCGTGGATATGCGGTTGATGGTGTGGTGGTCCGGTTGCGTTGACGGCGCCGTGCCAGCAGCGTTTGCAGGATTAGGGCTTCTTGGGCGGCGAAACGTCGTCGGGCGGCATAGGCCTGGCTAACCTCTTGGGGCCGGTGGATATGTTCATAGGCCACCGATAGCGGTGGGAGGGACTGTGACAATGTGTCAAGGAATTCCTGGGGTACCGGATCGGAGATCGCAGACCAGTTGATGGCTTCGATTACCGTGTCGATGGCCGAGCGGATGGTCCAGGTGGGCAGTTTGGCTTTGGCCGGGTAGACGGGCATGGGGGCCAGATCGGCTTGGGTGTGGTCATATTCGTCGCCGAGTACCGTGAAGTCCGGGTTGGTGAGGGTCAGATCGCCCCGGTAGGTGGAGGTTTTGCCGTGGAACATGGCCAGGGTGCCGGGTGTGAGCTGTTTTTCTGCGGGCCACCCGTTGAAAAAAGCCATGGACAACATGCCGGGTAGTGCGGTGTCGGAGGCTTCATCTGAGACGGTGACGTCGATGAGGAATCCGCGGCGTGAGCGCATTTGGCGTTTGGTCGCCGAGATGACCCGGGCGATGACCGTGACTTGTTCGCCCAGGGGCAGCTGGGTGATGGGTGTCAGTTCGCCGCGTTCGATGTAGCGGCGTGGAAAATAGTTCAGCGCGTGGCCAGTGGTGGTCAGTCCGAGGTGTTTGGCGAGTTTCTCGGCGGTTTTTTCGCCGAGAATGGGCCCGAGTGGTTGGTTGAACGGATCCACTAGTTGTGTTCTTCTGTGATGGCTTCCGCGCTGGGGCTGCAGGCTGCTGCTTCGGAGTTGTTGATATGCAACGGTGTGATGGCCAGGTTTTCGGTGTCGCCCAGGGGCCTGATGAGTTTCATGGCATCGTCTGGTTCGGTGACGTGCACGTGGACGCGCCAGCGGATGGTGCCATTGTCGTCTTCAACGGTGTTGATCGGGCTCATGATGACCGAGTTGCCGACTTCGTTGAGTCCGATGCGCAGTGTGGCGGCGTCCAGCGGGGTGAGCTGGAGTGAGCACATGACCTCGTAGGCTTCGGCAACTTCCATGTCTTCGTGGACGTGGGGGTGTGCCACGTGGAAACCGTGGATCGATTCGAGAATTTCCGGGTCGATGGATTCACCGTAGATGGTGGCTCGCAGGGCATCAAAAACCAGCAGCAGGCCGGTTGCGCCGGCGTCAACCACTTGAGCGCGAGTGAGTTCGGCGAGTTGGTTCTCAGTTTCACCGACGGCCATCCAGGCGGTTTCCACGATGCGTGAGGACATCTCCCCTAAGGTTTTGCGCGAGTTTTGGGAGTCCTGCGGCAGGTCGGTGATGGAGGCACGGTAGTTGCTGGCAGTGGCGGCCACGGTATCCAGAATGGTCAACATGGTGCCTTCTTGAGGATCCGAAAGGGCCGCCCATGCTGCAGCACTGGCGCGTTGCAGCCCGCTGGACAGCAGCGGTGCAGTTAACCGTGGGGCTTCAGCCAGTGGTTCGGCTAAAGCGTTGAGCATGACGGCAATCAAGGTGCCGGAGTTTCCTTGTGCATGATCCAATGCGGCGCTGGCGGCAACGTTGAGGGCGGCACCCACGCTAGCGTCATCGTCAACGTTTTCGAGGGCGCGGGTTGCAGCAGCAACTGTGTGATACAGGTTAGACCCGGTGTCCCCGTCTGGAACAGGAAAAATATTGATGGCGTTGAGCCGGTCAGAGTTGTTCCCGAGTGCGGATTCGGCCAGCTTTAACCAGTTGAAGATAAGCTTGGCCGACCCGTGGTCCGTTGGAGCACCGGTACTTGAGGGTTCTTGCTTCACTTCAGTCATGTTGCATCATTTCATTCCGCCCGAAACGGGCCTTTATCACATGCCACCATAGTATCGCCTGTCGGCGGTGTCACGTTTGGCGCGCGCTGTGAGTGTGATGAGTTCGCGTTGTCGCCCGCCACGGGCGAACAGTGACAAGGGCTATTAGCCAAGTGTTTTAGGCTAGCAGTATGGCTAAAAGATCGCACGTTGTCCGTGGTGCTGCACTTGCTGTTGTCAGTGGGTTGACGCTCACCGCGTGTACCTCGTTGGTGGCAGATATCGAAGTGGCCCCGAACGCCACCGATCCGTTGTGTGCTCAGGCTATGGTGGCGATGCCCGAGGAGATTGCCGGGCATGAACGTCGTCGTACGGATTCTCAGTCAACTGCCGCCTGGGGTGAGCCCGCTGCGGCCGTCTTCCGCTGTGGTGTGCAGAATCCTGGGCCAACCACCGATGAGTGTGTCGGGGCCAATGGTGTGGACTGGGTTGTGCGTGAGGAAGGGACCAACTGGCGAATCACGACGTATGGTCGCGAGCCGGCGATGGAAGTGCTCTTTGATGGTGAGCGCGTGTCGTCATCATCCGTGATGGTGGATGTTGGCAATGCCGCGGCACGTATTCCGTCCGATGGCGGCTGTACGGATCCATCTGATACCGAGGTGGTGCCGGGTGAGGCCGACCTCGATGAGATTCCCGAGGGTGTTGCCCCGCAGGAGACAACGCCGAGCGAGTAGTTAGTGTTGCTGAGCCAGGCGCAGTAATGCGTCGATCAGTTCTGGGTATTCTACTCCGGTACGTTGCCACATTTGTGGGTACATGGAGATCGGCGTGAACCCGGGCATGGTGTTGATTTCATTGATGACGAGTTCGTCATCGTAGGTGTAGAAGAAATCCACGCGCGACAGACCGGCGGCGTCGACCGCTTCAAAAGCGCGTACCGCTTGGTCGCGTACCAGTTCGGTGACGTCTTCGGGCAGTTCTGCCGGGCACGAGAGTTCCGCGCTATCGGCTGACTGGTACTTGGATTCGAAATCGTAGAACTGGAATTCAACGTTGTCGTCACCGGTGACCACAATTTCGCCGGGATATGAGGCTTTGGCTCTGCTCCCATCGAGGCTATCCAGGACCCCGCATTCGATCTCACGGCCCAGAATGCCCTCTTCGATCACCACTTTGGTGTCGAATTCGCGGGCGTGTTCGATGGCTTCTTCCAATTGGGACAGCATGGAGATGCGTTTGATGCCCAGCGATGATCCGCCACGAGCGGGTTTCACAAACAGCGGCAGGTCCAGTTGGGCGACTTGTGCCAGCGCGTCGTCACGAGTGTTTTGCCAGTCGGCGTCGGTGATGGTCACCCATGGGCCCACTTTGAGTCCGGCGTACTGGAAGGCGATCTTCATGAAGTGTTTATCCATGCCCACCGCTGAGGCGAGGACACCGGCACCGACGTAGGGGATGCCCAGGGTCTCAAAGAGCCCCTGGACTGTACCGTCTTCGCCGTTGGGGCCGTGGAGCAGGGGGAAGGCGACGTCGATGGTGGCGATCACATTGCCGTCGACATCGATGAGCTGGTTGTCTGAGTTGACCTTGCGTAAGGCCACCGGCGTGGTGGTTTCGGGCACTTCCGGCAACGTGTCCGACAGGGCGGTGGTGGGGGTGCTTTCGGTGGGCTGCTGGTTGGTCAGTGTTGCCACCGACCACTCGGTGCCCTGGCGCTGGTGTGTTCCGGCCAGCACCCAGTCACCGTGCTGGTTTATCCCAACCGGGATGGGGGTGTATTGACCGGTATCGAGTGCGTTGAGCACACCGGCTGCGGTAACAATGGAAACTGGGTGTTCTGGCGATTGACCGCCAAACAACACGAGAACTGTTTTCGTCATAGTCGTGCCTCCGGTTTCAGATCGCGGCCAAGCAGCAGCGAAGCGATGTCATTGATTTCGATGGTGCCGGCAACGATGGCGTTCACGGCTTCGGCAATGGGCATTTCGATGTTGACCGAATGTGCCAGGGTGACCACGGCGGGCACAGATTTCACGCCTTCTGCGGTTTGGCGCATCTTGGCGATGACTTCTTCGGTCGTGTGGCCTTCACCGTAGAGTTTGCCCGCGGTTCGGTTGCGCGACAACGGTGAGGCACACGTGGCCACCAGGTCGCCGAGACCGGCGAGTCCAGCCAGGGTGTCAGGATTGGCACCCAGTGCGGTGGCCAACCGGGTGGTTTCGGTAAGCCCACGGGTAATGATCGAGGCTTTGGAGTTGTCGCCAAAGCCCTGACCATCGGTGAGGCCAACCGCCAAGGCGATAATGTTTTTGACAACTCCCCCGAGTTCTACTCCGGGTACGTCGGTGTTGCGGTAGGGCCGGAAGTAGTCCGATGCCGTCATGGCCGTCACCCACTCTGCGGTCGGCTCATGTTCGCACGCGACCACCGTGGCAGTGGGTTCTTCCCGGGCAATTTCTTTGGCCAGGTTTGGACCTGATACCACCACGAATTGCTCGGCCGGCAAGTTGAGCTCTTCGGCAAAGACTTTGGACATGGTGGCTTGTGTTGATTGTTCCAGGCCTTTGATCAGTGAGACGAGGATGGCTCGCTCATCGATCACGTCTGCCACCTGGTTCAGTGTCGTTCTGGCTTGCTGGGCGGGAACGGCAACGACGACGAGTTCTGCACCGCGTACGGCTTTTGCTGCATCGCTGGTGGCGGTGATGCAGTCGGGCAGCACGATGTCGTCGAGGTATTCGCTGTTGGTGTGGTTGGCGTTGATATCGTCAGCAACTTCTTGGCGACGTGCCCACAGTCGGATGGTGATGTCTTCTTCTCGGAAGGCTGCGGCGTCGGCTAAGACCTTTGCGAAGGTGGTCCCCCACGACCCTGCACCCAGTATGGCCACGGTAACTTGATCGGTGGTCATGGGGACTCCTTAACGGTGTTTAGCTGGATTAAATCGTATTTCTGGCGGGGTTCCCTCGCGCAGCGGTGCCATCAGGTTGGTAATTTCTGTCATCACCTGTTCGGTTGCATCAATCAGATCTCGCTGCCCCGGCTGTTCCATGGTGCGGAGCCACTCAAGATCTGACTCGGGCCCAACTCGGATTGCTGAGGTACGCCGTGGAAACATTTTCGGCACTTTGTCACCCTTGGGCAATGTTTCGTGCACACCCCACTGGCCAACCGGGATCACCGGTGCACCAGTCGTAAGCGCCAGGCGTATCATGCCGAGCCTACCAACCTGCGGCCACATATCCGGGTCTTTAGTGGTCGTGCCTTCCGGATAGATCACAATGACCCCGTCGCGGCCCAGCACGTCTTCGGCCATTTTCAGTGAGTCGATGCTGCGCCCCGCACGATCCACTGGGATCTGTTTCATGTTGGTGATCAGCTTGCCCACGGCGGGGAGCTCGAAGAGTTCTTTCTTCGCGAGAAAGTGCGGGAGGCGGCCCGTTGAATACACCATGTGGCCCATGTACAGCGGATCAAGATCAGAGATATGGTTTGGCACCAGGATCATGCCGGTATCGGGCAGGTTTTCTTGGCCCTGCCAGTCGCGGCGCATCATCAACATGTTCAGGGGCCTGACCAGTGATGCCGCGCCAAAGTACATGGCGCGCAGGCCTAATGGATAGGACACAGTGAAGGGACTCCGGTGTTAGTTTTCGGTGACTTCAATATCGGCGCCGAGTCCTTCGAGTTTTTCGAAGAACTTCTCATAACCGCGATTGATGACTTCGATGCCGGTGGCTTTCGACGTACCTTCGGCGGCCAGGGCGGCTAGCACGTGCGAGAACCCACCGCGAAGGTCAGGAATGTTGAAGTCAGTGCCCTTCAAGTCGGTTGGACCGGAGATCACCGCGGAGTGTAAGAAGTTGCGCTGCCCGAAGCGGCATGGCACCGAACCCAAGCATTCACGATGCAGCTGGATGGAAGCGCCCATGCGGATCAGCGCGTCGGTAAAGCCAAAGCGATTTTCGTACACGGTTTCGTGCACGATCGAGACGCCGCTGGCTTGGCTCAGTGCAACGGCCAGGGGCTGTTGCCAGTCGGTCATGAAGCCGGGGTGCACATCGGTTTCCAGCACCAGCGGATTCAGGTCCTGTCCGCCGCGCCAGAAGCGAATGCCCTCGTCATCGACTTCGAACTCGCCGCCGATTTTCCGGTAGACATTCAAGAAGGCCGTAAGATCCCGCTGAGTTGCACCCTCAACGAAAATATCCCCATCGGTTACCAGTGCGGCGCTGGCCCATGAAGCGGTTTCATTGCGGTCGTTTAGAGCTACGTGGTTGTAGCCGCTGAGCTCCGGCACGCCTTCAATGCGGATGGTGCGGTCGGTTTGCACCGTGATAATCGCACCCATTTTTTGTAGCACGTGGATGAGATCGTGGATCTCTGGCTCCACGGCAGCACCTTTGAGTTCGGTGATGCCATCTGCTTTCACCGCGGTAAGCAGTACCTGTTCGGTTGCGCCCACGGAAGGGTATGGCAATTCCAGCTTGGCACCGGTGAGTCGGTGTGGTGCGCGAATGTAGGTGCCGGTTGGCTCTTTCGAGACCTCGGCACCGAACTGGCGCAGGACGTCCAAGTGGTAATCGATAGGTCGGTCGCCAATTTTGCAGCCACCCAGGTCCGGGATAAAGGCCCCGCCGACGGCGTGCATGAGGGGTCCGCAAAACAGAATCGGGATCCGTGAGTCCCCAGCGAAAGCATCAATCTCAGCATTATTTGCTGTTTTGACGCCGGAGGGGTCCATGTAGATTTCACCGGCTTCTGTGTCGTGTTCGACGACAACGCCGTGGAGGCGCAATAGGCCGGTGACAATCTCAACGTCCCGGATTTCCGGAACGTTGCGGATCACTGACGGCTTGGAGCCCAGTAGGGCAGCTACCATCGCCTTAGGGACCAGATTCTTAGCACCTCGAACGGGTACCGATCCTTTGAGGGGTTTTCCCCCGTGAATGGTCAACACTTTAGCCATTGATGTTTCTACCCTCCATACCCCGTCGTGACGAGGCTTCTCACACACCGGTCTGATGCGCTCTGAAAATTGGCAACGTGCCTATTATAGGCGACGAAACCTATACTTCTGAGAGCTTAGCCGGGAGCGTGGTGGGTTTGATCGCTGGACGGGTTGTTTCAAACTCATCAATGGCATCAGCGCTACGAAGGGTGAGGCCAATGTCGTCCAGGCCTTCCATGAGCCGCCAGCGCGTGTAGTCATCGATCTGGAACCGGGTGGAAATCGAACCGCATTCGATCAGACGATTCTCCAGGTCAACGGTGACTTCAGCTCCTGGATTATTTTCCAGCTCTTTCCAGATGAGTTCGACATCTGACTGCTCAACCTGGGCGGCAACTAGACCCTGTTTCCCAGCGTTGGAGCGGAAAATGTCACCGAAACGCGCAGAGATGACGGCCTTGAAACCGTAGTCGCGTAAGGCCCAGACGGCGTGTTCACGTGATGAGCCGGTCCCAAAGTCCGGTCCGGTCACCAATACGGTGCCGTTGGAGTAGGGTTCCTGGTTCAGGATGAAGTCTTCGTCAGTGCGCCACCGTGAAAACAGGGCATCTTCGAAACCGGTTTTGGTGATGCGCTTCAAGAAGTGGGCCGGGATGATCTGGTCGGTATCGACGTTTGATTCGCGCAGGGGAACGCCCACACCGGTGTGCGTTACGACTTTTTCTAATGACATAGCTTTGCCTCTTTCGTATCGTGGGCGCGGGTTAGTTCGGGGCGACGATGTAGTCGGTCATGCCAAGATCTGAGGGTGAGGACAAGGTGCCTCGCACCGCCGTGGCTGCGGCAACAACCGGTGAGACCAGGTGAGTTCGTGCGCCCTTACCCTGGCGGCCTTCGAAGTTTCGGTTCGAGGTCGATGCTGCACGCTCCCCTGGTGCCAACTGGTCGGGGTTCATCCCCAGACACATTGAGCAACCCGCGAAGCGCCAATCGGCTCCGAAATCCTTGAAGATCGTATCCAGACCTTCTTCTTCGGCCTGTAGGCGAACCTGCATTGAACCCGGTACGACCATCATGCGAACGTCTTCGGCTTTTTCGCGCCCCTGGATGACGGCTGCGGCCATGCGCAGGTCTTCAATACGCGCGTTGGTGCACGATCCCAGGAATACGGTGTCGACCGGAATGTCTTTCATCGGCGTACCAGCTTCAAGCGCCATATACTCGAGAGCACGTTCTGCGGCATCCTTTTCGGCTGGATCATCGAAGGATTCTGGCATCGGAATCGAGTCTGACAAAAAGACGCCCTGGCCAGGGTTGGTCCCCCAGGTTACGAACGGCTCCAGTGCATCGGCATCAATCGTAATTTCGGCGTCGAAGCTTGCACCGTCATCGGTACGCAAGGATTTCCAGTATTCAACGGCGTCGTCCCAGTCTTGGCCTTCTGGAGCGTGCGGCCGGCCCTTGAGGTATTCAAACGTCGTCTCATCAGGAGCAATCATGCCGGCACGTGCGCCAGCTTCAATTGACATGTTGCAGATGGTCATGCGTGCTTCCATCGACAGCGCTTCGATTGCTTCGCCACGATATTCCAGCACATACCCCTGGCCGCCACCGGTACCAATCTTGGCGATTACAGCCAAGATGATATCTTTCGACGAAACGCCTGGTTTCAGTGCACCGTCAACGTTGATGGCCATGGTTTTAAACGGCGTCATCGGCAGTGTCTGCGTGGCGAGGACGTGTTCGACTTCAGATGTACCAATACCAAAAGCCAGCGCGCCAAAAGCACCGTGGGTAGACGTGTGAGAGTCACCGCAGACAACCGTTGTACCGGGCTGAGTGAGCCCCAGCTGTGGACCAACGACGTGCACGATGCCCTGTTCCGCATCGCCCAGCGAGTGCAGGCGGATGCCAAATTCCTCGGCATTGTCACGCAGGGCATCAACCTGCTTGCGCGAGGTTGGCTCGGCAATCATTTCGTTGATGTTCATGGTTGGCACGTTGTGGTCTTCAACGCCAATGGTCAGATCGGGTCGGCGCACCGGACGGCCAGCCAGGCGGAGGCCTTCAAATGCCTGCGGGGAGGTCACTTCGTGCACCATGTGTAGGTCGATGTAGAGCAAGTCTGGTGTCTGGACGTCACCTTGCTGCTCGCCTTTAACAACAATGTGGTCGGCCCACACTTTTTCAGCCAAAGTTCGTGGCGTACTCATCGAGTTGTTCCTACTTTCTTTCCGATCAAAATACTCGTGCTCATAATCTCGCACTTGAGAGAAAAATTTGCCAAGCAGTAGTCTAGTATGTCTCAATAGGTGAGACGAGAATATCACATCATGAACTATTCGGTGGATTCGAGAGGCGGATTTCATGGAGAATCCCTCCGGTGTTGGAGTCATCGATCGCTCCATCAAAATTCTGGAGCGCCTTGAAGAAGGCCCTGCCACGCTGTTGCAATTAGTCGAAGCCACAGGCATTGCCCGTCCAACGGTGCATCGCCTCGCAGCGGCGCTCATGCACCACCGGGTGGTAGCGCGTGATGGTGCGTCGCGCTACATCTTAGGAAAACGGCTCAACGAGCTGGCCACTGCAGCGGGCACGGATCGTCTGACCGCGCTTGCTGAGCCTGTCCTGAATTGGCTGCGCGAAACCACCGGCGAATCAGCGCAGATCTATCGGGCCTATGGACAGACCCGTGTTTGCGTCGCATCGGTGGAACGCCCCGTTGGACTGCGAGATTCGATTCCGGTGGGCTCGGAGTTTTCCATGAAGGCCGGTTCTGCCGCTCAAGTGTTGCTGGCCTGGCAGGACCATTTATCGGTGGCTGGTGGTTTGCAAGAGGCCGCATTTTCTAGCGCTACCCTAGCATCGGTTCGTCGACGTGGCTGGGCGCAGTCTGTCGGTGAACGCGAAGCCGGTGTGGCATCAGTTTCTGCACCGGTTCGCAATGGTCAGGGGCCGGTTATCGCAGCGATTTCAATATCTGGACCAGTGGAACGCCTGACCCGCAATCCCGGTCGGTATCATGGATCAACCGTGGTAACCGCGGCGTCACGTCTCAGCCAAATTTTACAACACGACGGCTAGAAGTGGTCCCAACCAGTTACTGTTGGGCGGGCCTGCGGCTCTTGAGTGAGTTGCCCGATGATTTCCCAACCGGACGGGACCGGTAGATCTGGGTTCAACACGGCCAGTAGCCCATAGTCCTCTCCCCCGGTCAGCACCCAATCGCGGGGATCAACACCATATTTTTGCGCTATTGCAGCCAACGGTTTAGCACGCTGTTTCATCCAGCCTTGGTCGATGGCCGCATTGAGACCATTAGCGTCGGCTAATCGATCAGCATCGGTGAGGATACTGTCGGAGACATCCATCATGGCTGAGACCGTACCAGTGACGGCGGGCCCTTCAACAAGCCACGGTCTTGGCCGCAGAAAGAGGCGTAAGGCAGCGAGCTCGGCCCTCGTGAGATCGTTTTTGTTGCCCTGGCTTGCCACCGTGAGACCGGCTCCGGAATATCCAACATTCCCGGTGTGGATCAGATGAAAGCCATCCACATTTTCGGCGGCCTTCCGCAGTGTGGGGGTTCCAACGCTGTTGCCCGTCGTCGTCAACGCAACCCCGAGTTGCTCAGCTCGGGAGAGGTCTCCGCCGGAAATAATCGTTTGCTCGGCGCCCAGCCAGTAGAGCGCAGCTGCGATCCCCTGGCCAAATTTCGTCACCCAGTGCGCGGGGGTGTCTTGGGGCATCGACAGTGAGATGCTGATCGCGGAAGTAACGGCCCCCATGGCATTCATATCTGAGACGTTTTGGGCGACCAATTTCCAGCCTGTCGAAAACCCGTTATCAATGATGCCCGAGGGCCAGGTTCGCAGAAAATGATGCCCCTCATTCATCGCATCTGTGGAGATGACGAAGTTACCCCGAGGCGCCGGAATGATCGCAGCATCGTCGCCCGGGCCAAGGACGCCCTCTCCTGTCGCGTATACAGCAAAGCTGGCATTGAGTAGCTCGAGGATGCCAGCTTCACCGAGCTGGCCGACAGACATGTTTTGCGTGTGGGTTGAGGGCATGCGTTCTAGAATACTAGAACTCTTGTCACCAGCGACCTCAGACAACTCACGCGATCCAAGCCAACAATCGCGGTCATAAATGTGGACCGCGACAAAAGTCTCGCGGTGACTAATACTGCGTCGTATGTGTGCTCAAAACATCACGAAGAGACTTTAGGAGACTACGAGATTTAGGGCTCGATCCATCAAGGTTTTGGACCTACCTGCAAAGTAATTCGAATGGGTTACTTTTACGGTTTCGATCGAATCTGAACCAACCAGTACGATGTCAATTGCTTGATTATGAGAGAATTCATGTTCAAGACGTGAATACTCTTCAGTCGCTTTTACTAGATCATTACCGAAATCCAGCTGTTGAAGTAAGACATCTTCAACATGATCAAAAACTAGGAGAAAATGCCGTATTGCAGCCATGGTCATCCTCCTCTAGAAAGGCAGCTTCTGCTGCCCGTATGTCACAGGCTTTTGCCTCGCAATGAAGTCGTTTACCTCGATTAGTAATTCATTGTACCTCGTAGATAATTCTGGGCCTACGGGTGTGTCAATTTCTTCATGCCAATATATCTCGGCGACGATCTTGAGAAATTCAAACATAGGACCCTCACCATCTTGTTTAAAGTTTATCCCAAGCTCAGTCGAAAACCCTTCGACTGTATCGGCCCAAGCGTGCATGGAAGTCGTACGTATCTGCAACTCAATCGGCAATCCTGCTGATGACTCGATGATCAAATGGTGAGCGCGATATCCAGAATCTCTCGGGGATTCAACGTAATCTCTATGTTTCAGGAGTCTTTCACTGCTTCGGTTAACAACGGTATCTACTAATCGATCCATCGCACTAATATCTTTGACTACTGCTCGACAGCCACCAATATCGTGCATTTCCAGCAGATTCAGCGATTGTTCACGTTGTGCAAGCTTATCGATGATGGTTGGAGTTTTCTTCAGCCTCTGCGTAACGCGGGCATCAACATCAGCTTGTTTAGCGTGCCGTCTCAAAGCACTATTGATGGCGGCTGTCGGGCGACTAAATTGAGCTCTATATGCCGTCATTGTTATTAGCGCTTGTCGATATGCATGCTCCGAAAGACTACCCCGCAAATATCCTCGAATGCGAGATCCAACCTTTTTAATCTGGCTATTCGAAGGCATCTCCACTGGCCAGCCCCTTAAGACACTCTGCTGCGACCCAATATCAAGACCACATTGCCAAGTCTGATGGCTAAGAGCAAGGACAAACTTTCCCCGCATGCCACGGTAGTGTGGAAAACAAAAAATCGGCACACACTTTATCGAGTGTGTGCCGATTATATATGTGACCCCAGCGGGATTCGAACCCGCGCTACCGCCGTGAGAGGGCGGCGTACTAGGCCTCTATACGATGGGGCCGCGCTACCATTACTGGAAGCGGGTTGAAATTCCCTTGTGAGGAATATCGCTGGGGTACCAGGACTCGAACCTAGAACGACGGTACCAGAAACCGCTGTGTTGCCGATTACACCATACCCCATGGGCTTGCTGCGCTGAACGCAACGAGAGATAACTTTACCCTAATTTATGGTGTTGTCAAAACGGAGGGAAGGAATGTGCAGAACATCACTCAATGATCCAACTTTATATACGCGGTCGGGGTTCTGCAATGTATTTTGACGGTCAACGAGCAGTGAGATAAGCCCCGCGTCACGTGCACCCAGTCCATCGTTAATCACGTCATCCCCGATCATCAAGGTGTTTTCAACGCTAGATCCCAGCTGACGTGCCCCTTCGAGGAACATCGATGAATCTGGTTTTGGCTTGCCTGTGATATCGGTACCGATGACCACCTCAAATGCCAGTCCGGTCTGTTCTAATTTCAGCCGCTGATAGTGCGTCACGTTATTCGTTGCCGCACCATAGGCAATGCCACGCTCGTCTAAGGCCGCAAGGAATGGCGCAACGTCGTCGAAGCGCACCCAGTGCTGGGACACCACTTCTTCGTAGCCTGCGATCCAGAGTTCTTCAGCGGGTGCGCCTTGCAGCTGCAGAATGCGCATGGCATCGCTCACTCTGGAGAGCCGCTGTTGGGCAAACGACATTTTGCCGTTGATGTAGGCGTTGTAGAAGTTTTTCGGGTCATGTACGAAGGCTTCTACTGCCACATCGAAGGCAGGATGCGATGACACCTGCTCACCAAACTGGGTGGTCAGCTGCTTGCGGAAGGCAACCTGCTGCGCCCCGGCAAGGTTGACCAGGGTGTCATCGATATCGAAGAGTACTGCTTGGACTAGGATTGGTCGGTCTTAAACTGAGCAATACGTTCCAGGGCCGTCTCGGGGCCCATGATCACCAGGGATTCAAACAGCGGTGGCGATACTTTCCGGCCGGAAACAGCTGTGCGAACCGGGCCGAAGGCATGGCGTGGTTTCAATTCCAGCTCATCGATTAGTGCGGTACGCAGCGCGGACTCGATGGATTCCAGTTCCCAGGTTTCCAGATCCGACAGGACGTTCTCTGCCGCAGTGAGGACCTCTACGAGGTTTTGTGGCATGCCTTTCATCGCAGCTTGCTCTACCTCAACGGTCTCGGTGAACAGGAAGGCCAGCATATCTGCGGCCTCTCCGAGCAGGTGCACACGCTCTTGAACCAGTGGTGCAGCCTGGGTGAGAATTTCGTTTTCCCGGTCGGTCAGCTCATCCCCGACTAGGTCGCGGTCTTGCAGATACGGGATCAACCGGTTGCGGAAATCTTCGGCTTCGAGACGACGAATGTGGGTGCCGTTGATTGCAATGGCTTTCTTCTCATCAAAACGTGCCGGGTTGGCCAGCACGTTATGGATATCGAAGTTCTCCACGAACTCTTCTGGGGTGAAGATATCTTCGTCTGCTGACAATGACCAGCCCAGCAGTGCCAGGTAGTTCAACAGGCCTTCGCGGATGAAGCCATTATCGCGGTGGTTGAAGAGGCTGGATTGTGGGTCGCGTTTGGAGAGTTTCTTATTGCCATCGCCCATGACATAAGGCAGGTGGCCAAAGGTCGGCTGGAAATCTGCGATCCCGACGGCGTACAGCGCGCGATACAGGGCGATTTGCCGCGGGGTGGACGACAGTAAGTCTTCGCCGCGTAGGACGTGGGTAATGCCCATCAGTGCATCGTCGAGAGGATTGACGAGCGTGTACAGCGGTGAGCCATCGGCGCGAACGACGACGAAGTCGGCTACCGATCCTGCGCTGAAGTTGATGACGCCGCGAACGGTGTCGGTGAATGAGAGGTCGTGGTCTGGCATGCGCAGCCGCCAGACGGGTTTACGACCTTCGGCCTCGAATTCGGCGATCTGTTCTTCGGTCAGGTGCCGATCGTAGCCGTCATAGCCGAGTTTTTGATCGCGGCCGGCGGCCTTGTGCCGGGCTTCGGTTTCTTCGGCGGTTGTATAAGACGGGTAAATGAATCCGCCGTCTTTGAGTTTTTGGATGGCCTCTTGATAGATCTCACCGCGCTGTGATTGGCGGTAGGGCTCGTGTGGGCCGGAGACTTCGACGCCTTCGTCCCAGTCGATGCCCATCCACTCCATGGCGTCAAGGAGCTGGTGGTAGGACTCTTCGGAGTCTCGTTTGGCGTCGGTATCTTCGACGCGGAAGATCATTTTTCCGCCGGTGTGGCGGGCCCAACCCCAGTTGAATAGGGCGGTGCGGATCAGTCCAACGTGCGGGGTGCCGGTTGGGGAGGGTGCAAAGCGCACACGGACCTCGGCGTCGGTGGGGACTGCAGGAATATCGTCAGGATTACGAAGCTGGCTCATGGTGTCCAAGTCTAGCCCGATACGCCGAGGTCCGGTGTGCGCGTGACCGTGTTTCTAGCGGTTAGCCAACGGTTGGGCGGCGCACGGTGGTGGACAGTGTGCCAATGCCTTCAATCTCACATTCCACGATCTGTCCGTTGTCGACTTCGCCGACCCCTGCGGGCGTTCCGGTGAGAATGACGTCGCCGGGTAGCAGTGTGAACGCCTCGGAGATGTAGGAGACCAGCGTGCGGACATCGAAGATCATGTCTTCGGTGTTGCCGTCTTGGCGCAGGTCGCCATCGACCCACGAGCGGATCTGCAGGTTGTCTGGGTCCAGTTCGGTTTCAATCCACGGGCCCAGCGGGCACGAGCCATCAAAGCCTTTTGCACGGGCCCACTGATCCTCGGCACGCTGGGTATCTCGAGCCGTGAGATCATTGCCCACGGTGTATCCGAAGATCACTTCGTCCACGCGATCGATGGGAACGTCTTTAGCGATGCGCCCGATCACCACAGCAAGTTCAGCCTCGTAGGAGACTTCTTCGGTCCAGTCCGGCAGCATGACCGGTTCATCGGGCCCAACAACGGCGGTATTGGGTTTGAAGAACAGCAGCGGTGTGGTGGGAACTTCGTTGCCGAGTTCTTGTGCGTGAGCTTCCCAGTTGCGGCCAACACCGATGACTTTTGAGCGTGGCAGGACCGGGGTTACCAGGCGCACGTCGTCGAGTTTCAGCGTTTCGGTGGTTGGCACTATACCGGCATACAGCGGATCATTGGCCAGGACCGTGATGTTTTCATCCTGGACTACTCCGTAGTGAAACTCATCGCGGTAGACAAAACGTGCAATGCGCACGGTGATCCCCTTCCTTTGGAACGGTTTTAGGCTAGACGGTGCATCCAGCCGTAGGTATCTTCTTCTGCGCCGGTTTGGATGCCAACCAGACGGTTGCGCAGAGCCGTGGAGACCGGGAAGTCCTGCGATGGGGTCTCGTAGACTTCGTCGCCGTCGGCTACCCGGCCGATCGGGGTCAGCACGGCGGCGGTGCCACACGCAAAGACCTCGGAGATTTCTCCGGATGCCACCCCGTCTTTCCATTCATCGAAGGTGATGTGACGTTCTTGGACGTCGAGGCCGAATTCTTCGCCCAACTGCATCAAGGAATTGCGGGTAATGCCGTCCAGGATGGTGCCGGTGAGTTTCGGGGTGATGATTTTGTTGTCTTTGGTAACGAAAAAGACGTTCATCCCGCCGAGCTCTTCCAGTGAGTCCTCGGGACTGCGATCTAAGAAGATGACCTGGTCGTGTCCGCGCGAGGCGCCTTGGAGTTGACCGGCCAGTGAGGCTGCGTAGTTGCCGCCGAATTTTGCGGAACCCGTACCACCTTCACCTGCTCGGGCGAAGTCACGCGAAACCCAAATGCTAACGGGTTTGAGCTCTCCCCCAAAGTAGTTGCCCGCCGGGGAGGCGATGATGTGGAAGCTGAATTCACGTGCCGGGCGGACGCCCAGGAAGACCTCAGTGGCGATCATGAAGGGTCGCAGGTAAAGGGACTGGCCCTCACCGTTGGGTACCCAAGCACGATCCTGCGCCATCAGCTGTTCTAGCGCTTTGACGAAAACCTCTTCTGACAGCTGTGGCATCGCCATGCGATGGGCGGAACGGTTCATGCGGGCGGCATTGGCGTAGGGGCGAAAGGTCCAGATGGAGCCGTCGTCGTGGCGGTAGGCTTTCAGGCCCTCAAAGATTTCCTGGGCGTAGTGCAGCACAGCACTAGCAGGATCCATGGAGAGTGGTCCGTAGGGTTCCACCCGTGCATTGGACCAGTCACCGGCCATATTCAGGTAGTCGCCGGCCTCGAAAGCCGCTTTCTGGGCATCCAGATCGGCGGTCCAATCGACGGTGACCATGTGATCACTAAAGTACTGACCGAAGCCCGGGGCGGCGAGAATTTCGTCGCGTCGGGCATCGGATGCCGGAGCCGGATTGGGTTCTAACCTAAATTCCATGATTGACCTTCCTGAGCCCTTGAATGGGCCAAAACGTGCTGCCTGTGCCGCTGCGCTGAGCTGTCTTAAATCTGTGCTGCAATCGCGTCGCCCACCTGCGCGGTGGTGCGCTGGGTAGTGTCCCGTGCGGCGAGGTCTTCCCATACTGCCTTATGTACCCGCAGTGCCGCATCCGCATAGCCTTCTTGTTCCAGCAGAATGGCTGCCGACAGGATGGCTGCTGTTGGGTCGGCTTGCTGGGTTCCAGCGATATCCGGGGCTGAACCGTGGACTGGTTCGTACATCGACGGCGCGGTACCCGAGATATTCAGGTTGCCCGAGGCGGCTAGCCCAATACCACCGGTGACCGCTGCGGCCAGGTCGGTGATGATGTCGCCGAACATGTTATCGGTCAAGATGACGTCGAACCGAGCGGGATCAGTAGTCATGAAGATCGTCGCCGCATCGATGTGCAGGTAGTCGTGGGTGACGTCGGGGAATTCTGCGGCCACTTCATTGACGATGCGGTTCCAGAGGTGTCCTGCATGGACCAATACGTTGTGCTTGTGGACCAGGGTGACATGTTGACGTTCACGATCCTGAGCGTATTCAAACGCTTTACGCACCACGCGCTCGACACCGTAGGCGGTGTTGACCGAAGTTTCGTTCGCAACTTCCTGGTCAGTACCGGTGCGCATCGAGCCACCGTTGCCCACATAGAGCCCCTCGGTGCCTTCGCGGAAGACGACGAAATCAATATTGCCCGGATCAGCAAGCGGTGACGTTGCTCCCGGGTACAGCACCGATGGACGGAAGTTCACGGCGTGGTCGAAGCTAAAGCGCAGTTTGAGCAGGATTTCACGTTCCAACAGGCCAGATGGAATGCGCGTATCGTTCGGGGCGGCGCCCACCGCGCCGAAAAGTATTGCCTGGTGGCCGCGAATGGCGTCCATGGTTTCTTCGGTCAGCGTTTCGCCGGTGGCCAGCCAGTGCTCAGCACCGAGACCATATTCGGTCGTTTTCACCTGGTCGTCACCGAGGACTGCTTTGATGACCTTGAGGGCTTCAGCAGTGACCTCTGGCCCAATGCCATCGCCTGGGATGAGGGCAAGATCTAATACGTTATCGCTCAATGCTCTACCTTCTTATTCTTCTTCGTGGCGTGGGAATACTGCGGTGGGTTTATCAATCGGTGTGCCCGGCGCCAGTTGCGTGTCCCAGGCAGCATAGGAACGTGGACCTTGTCCTGAGGCATTGGTCCTACCGGCGTCAGCTGAGGCCTCAATACCGAGTGCATCCAATAATTTGCTGGCTGATTCTGGCATGACCGGCTGAACGAGCAACGCCACGCGGCGCACAATTTCTAGTGTCACCCAGAGCACGGTTTTCATACGGGCTTCATCCGTTTTGCGCAGTACCCACGGTTGCTGATCGGCAAAGTACGCGTTGGTGTCGTCCAGTACTTTCCAGGCGGCACCCAGTGCACGGTAGAAATCTTGGACTTCAAAATGGTTTCGCCAGGTTTCCAGCAGCGCGGCAGCCTCCGCCAACAGTTTGGTGTCCTGGTCGGTCAACTCCCCTGGTTCTGGCACCTGGGCGTCGAGGTTTTTGTACACCATCGACAGGCTACGCTGGGCCAGGTTGCCCAGGTTATTCGACAAATCGGCGTTTTTGCGTCGCAGCACACCGTCGTGCGAGTAAGAACCGTCGGATCCAAATGGGAATTCACGCAGCAGGAAGAACCGTACGGTGTCCAGCCCGTAGCGGTCAGCCCAGTCTGCCGGGTGGACGACGTTGCCCACCGACTTGGACATTTTCTCGCCTTCGTTATTTAAGAACCCGTGGATCATCACGCGTTTTGGCAGTTCAATACCGGCCGACATCAAAAAAGCGGGCCAGAAGATGCAGTGGAACCGTGAGATGTCTTTACCGATGACGTGTAGATCGGCCGGCCAGTAGCGTTTCAGTTCACTGTCAGCATCCGGGAAGCCCGCACCGGTGATGTAGTTGGTCAACGCGTCGACCCACACGTACATGACGTGATTTTTGTCGGTGGCTAGCTCTGGGTTCGTGGGTTCCGGTACGGGAATACCCCAATCGAAGGAGGTCCGCGAGATCGACAGGTCTTCGAGCCCACCTTCGACAAATCGCATGACTTCGTTGGCGCGGGTTTGCGGCGCAATGAACTCCGGGTTGGCCTGGTAGTGTGCCAATAATTTCTCGGCGTAGCTGGACAGTCGGAAGAAGTAGGACTCTTCTTCGGTCCAGGTGACTTCCGTGCCGGTTTCGGTGGCCAACCGCACGCCGTCGTCGTTGACGTGTGTTTCGTCGTCGGCAAAGAACCGTTCGTCACGCACCGAGTACCAGCCGGCGTAAGTGTCTAAGTAGATATCGCCGTTGGCTTCCATTCGACGCCAGATCTCTTGGGCGGAGGCTTGGTGATCGGCATCGGTGGTCCGGATGAAACGGTCGTAGGAAACATTCAGGACTTCGTCGTCCATTTTCTTGAAAACGTCAGCGTTGCGGGTTGCCAGTTCCATGGGCGTGATGCCCTCTTCGATGGCGGTTTGCTGCATTTTTTGACCGTGTTCGTCTGTTCCGGTGAGGTACCGAACATCAAAACCGTCGAGGCGTTTGAAGCGAGCCATCACATCGGTGGCGATGTATTCATATGCGTGCCCGATATGTGGTTCGCCGTTGGGGTAGGCAATCGCCGTTGTCAGGTAGTAGGTGTTCACCGGCCGGTTTCCTCCAAATCAACCTCAGCGGTCTTTTCTGCGTGGATCGCTTCGCCGACCTGGTCAAGTAGGCCTGCTGGCAGAACCGAGTCCAGCGTCAGAATGGCCAGAGCCTTCGACCCATCAGCGCGCAGTGCCACATCCATGGTGGCAATGTTGATGTTCCGGTCGCCCAGTTGCATACCCATGGTGCCGATGACGCCCGGGCGGTCTTGGTACTCCAGCACCAACATGTGGTCAGCGATGGCAACTTCGAACTCATAGTCGTTAATACCGACTAGTTTTTCAACTTGCTGTGGTCCGGTCAAGGTGCCGGTCACATTGAATTCTTGGCCGTTTGCGGAGACCGCTTTGACCGTAATGGTGTTGCGGTAGTGCGGGGAGTTCGTGGTGGTCGACAGACGCGTTTCGATCCCGCGACCTTCTGCCAGCACCGGTGCGTTGACGTAGGAGACGTGACCGGACACGACGTCGGTGAACACACCCTTGAGTGCAGCCAGTTTGAGCGAGTCGACATTTTTCTCGGCTAGTTCGCCGGCGACTTCGACCTCGATGCCCGAAACCGAAACACCCTTCATCACGGCAGACAGAATGCGCCCGAGCTTTTCGGTCAACGGGATACCCGGGCGAACGTACTGGTCAATCACCCCACCGGCAACGTTGACGGCGTCGGGAACGAGTTCCCCAGCCAGGGCCAGGCGCACGGATTTTGCGACGGCGACACCGGCTTTTTCCTGGGCTTCTTCGGTGGAAGCACCCAGGTGCGGGGTAACGGTTGCAGAGTCGTGTTTGAAGAATGGCAGGTCTTTGGCTGGCTCTTCAACGAAGACGTCGATACCGGCACCGGCAATGAGTCCGGCATCCAGTGCCCGACCCAGTGCTGCTTCATCAATGAGACCCCCGCGGGCTACGTTGACGACATAGGCAGAGTCCTTCATGATTTTGAACTGGTCATCGGAAATCATGCCCATGGTTTCCGGGGTGCGTGGCATGTGGATGGTCACGAAGTCGGATGTCTCGAGCAGCTCGTCCAGGCTCAGCAGGGTCGCACCGAGTTGTTGCGCACGCGCGGCTGTGACATAGGGGTCATAGGCGACGATATTCATGCCAAAGGACTTCATGCGTTCGGCAACCAGCGAGCCAATTCGGCCAAGCCCGATCACGCCCAGGGTCTTCTCATAGAGTTCGATGCCCTTATATGCCGAGCGCTTCCACTCGCCATCTTTGAGCGCAGCGTTGGCCGGGGCAATATTGCGTGCCGCCGACAGAATGTGGCCACAGGTCAGTTCTGCGGCAGAGATGATGTTCGACGTTGGCGCATTGACGACCATGACGCCGGCTTCGGTGGCGGCTTGTGTGTCGACGTTGTCGAGCCCTACCCCGGCGCGTGCAATGACCTTGAGGTTGTTTGCCGCACCAATTGCTTCAGCGTCCATCGTGGTAGCTGAACGAATCAGCACAGCTTCAGCTTCAGCGAGTGCTGGCAGCAGCTGGTCACGGTCGGAACCATCGGTGTGGCGAATCTCGAAGTCGGTCCCAAGGGCATCCATGGTGGCCGGAGAGAGTTCTTCTGCGATTAGCACTACTGGTTTGGACACGAACGACACACTTTCAATAATAGGAAAACATTGTCGTGAGCGCACTGCTCACCGCACATATCTTACGGCGTATAGCTCGCTGGTTTTGCACTGGTACTTTCGGTGAAGCCGTTCGAGGTCGTGAAATTCTGACGCACGTGATGGACATCTCGGACGTTAACGTTATTTCTCCTGTAGCACCGCGGGGTCATAGATGGCCCCGGGGTTGAGAATGTTCTTGGGGTCGAATGCTTTCTTTACCTGATAATTCAGTTCCAGAGCGTCGTCACCAATCGAGTCCACCAGCCATGGTCGCTTGAGTCGTCCCACCCCATGTTCCCCGGTTATGGTCCCGCCAAGCTGTACCGCCAGATCCATGACATCACCGTAAGCATCATGTGCTCGTTGTTTTTGCTCGTCGTCGGTAGGGTCGAAGACCAACAGTGGATGCGTGTTTCCGTCGCCGGCGTGGGCGATGACCGCTATGGTCACATTCTGCTGCTTCGCAATGCCCTCAATCCCGCGCACAAGATCGCCGAGGCGAGGTAGTGGAACGCCGACATCTTCGAGCAACAGAGTCCCGTGTCGCTCGACCGCAGGTATCGCCATTCTGCGCGCCACAATAATGGCTTCGGCTTCCTCTGGATCGGAGGTAGCGAAAACTTCGGATGCGTTGTGCCGCTGACACAGCGCGTCGATTTCTGCGATCTCATGAGCTGCATACTCTGCGGGCTCGTCGGATTGGACGATCAACATTGCAGCTGCCTCGCGGTCCAACCCCATACCGGTGGCATCTTCGACCGCGTTAATCGTGGGGCGATCCATGAACTCCAGCATCGACGGTCGCATCGTTGAAGCAATCGCCAATACGCTACTGGTTGCGTCATCCAGTGTTGCAAAAGTGGCAACCAGCGTTGTCGGCGGACGTTGCGCGGGCACCAGTCGGAGTGTGACCTCGGTGATCACACCCAGTGTTCCTTCACTGCCGACAAACAGTTGGGTTAGGTTCAGGCCCGCCACGTCTTTGAGTCGGGGGCCGCCCAGTGTAATTTCTTTGCCGTCAGCGAGTACGACGCGTAGCCCCAGCACATAGTCGGCGGTGACGCCGTATTTTACGCAGCACAGGCCACCCGCGTTCGTGGCGATATTGCCGCCGATCGAGCAGAACTCAAATGATGACGGATCCGGCGGATACCACAGGCCATGTTCGGCCGCGGCGGCCTTCACCTCAGTATTCAATGCTCCAGGCTGTACGACGGCAGTGCGCGTGAGTGGATCGACGTCAATCTCACGCATGTTTTCCAGCGATAAGACGATGCCGCCCTCGACAGCTGAACTGCCACCCGAAAGGCCTGAACCTGCACCTCGGGGCACAACGGGAATGTCGTGGACATTGGCGAAACGCAGCGTTGCCTGGACATCATGAGCCGATGCAGCCCGCACCACGGCAAGCGGCGTTCCGGCGCTGGGGTCATTGGCTCGGTCCCAACGGTAGTTATCAAGCGTAGCCGGATTGGTTATAACAGTCCCCTGACTGACCGACTCAATGAGTTGCTGAAGTTGCACCGTGTTCACGCCAGCTATCTGTGCCAATCTCGAGCCCTCCACATGAATACCGAATATGGCCTACGTCACCTTCGTGGATCGTATCACGCGCGAACGAACTACACCTACGGTCGATCGAGATGGACTCGGTGATAGCCTTCTGGTGATTCATCCATCTCAAGAAGGAGGACCATGGAACTCAGCATGGATAAAGGCAACCAGTTCGTCGAGGACACTCAATCCCCGGAAAGTTCAGCGGCGTGGAAACAGCAGCTTGATGCATATGCGCCGGGTGCGTCCGACTGGGTGGTCGGCGCCGTATTTGGTGGAACGTACCAGCGCGAAGGCATCGAACTCCGCGACCGTCAGATGCTGAACATGGCGGCACTTGCCGCGATGGGTGGCACCGAGCCTCAGCTCACCGGCCACATCAAAACTGCCGTCGACGTTGCTGGCATGACCAAAGAAGAGGTCGCCGAATGCTTCGTGCATTTGATGCCCTACATCGGTGTACCGAAAACCCTGTCAGCCATGCGCTGCATGGAGGCAGCATTCGCAGACTAAATCAGGGCACAACCCCTGACAGAACATGCGGCGCCGAAGAACAGCTTGTACTGATTCTTCGCCGCCGCATGTGTATCGCCGCACTATCGTCCAGCCTTAGTAATATTGGGCGTTTTGTGGTGGAGACTCAATATTGTCCTGAAAAAACGGAATGGACAGCGGGTATCTCCATGCCTCGCGGTCCCCTGCTTTCACCGCCGCAATGATGCAGAAGACGATGTCCAGGATGGCCACCGCAAAAATAGTGAAGAATCCGACCAAAACAATCATCAGCACTGACGATACGATCGCATAGATCAGAGCACTGATTTGCCAGTTCAGTGCGGTACGGCCCTGTTGATCTAAGGTCTGGCTGCGTTCACGATAAATCAGCCAAACGATCAGAGGTGCGAGGAAGCCGATAAAGAGACTGCCGACGTGCATGAGCACGCCCCAGGTCTTCTCGTCGCTTATAGAAACGGGCGGTTGTGGCGCGTACGACATATAAGGACCTGCGCCGTAACCATACGGCGGGTGTCCAGAGTACGCCTGCTCCCCCGGGTAGCCCGACTGAGAACCTTCCGGCAGGTTTTCTATAAAGTTCGCCAATTCCGCGTGACAGTTGGGGTGCTGCAGAATTAGGCCACGCAGGTCTGGTCTCGCCAGTGCAATCTGCCGCAGCGTTTCAGCATCGATAGTGGGGTCGTTCAGGTCGTCTGCACTCATATTGGACGGGTTCATATACCCATCATATTCCGCATGGCAAGTACGTGGTCCACGGAGCCTGTACTGCGCGTGGCATGCCAGTCCCAGATCCACACAAAAACTCTTGTGTTGAACGTCACCTCTGAGTATCGTGTAAGTAATCACTTACGTAAGAGGTTACTTACCATGAATGACGATGAACGACTGAGTTCGGCGTTTGCTGCTTTGGCGGACGTGACTCGTCGAAATATTCTGCATCGCCTACGGGCGGGGCCCCTGACGGTAAGCGAGCTTGCAGCGCACTATCCCATCAGCCGACCTGCTATCTCACAGCACCTCTCAGTTCTGGAGAGGGCTGGACTAGTACAGCGGAATCGACGGGCTCAGTGGAGCGAGTGCGCCCTGACGCCCGAGGGTCTCCTGGACGTAGCCAGCTGGCTTGCTGTTCAACAGACGGTGTGGAATGAACGGTTCGATCGACTCGAGGGACACCTCGAAAAGGAGAAATCCGATGAGTAACACCGACTTGACCCAAAGATTTACGATCACCCGCACACTTGATGCGACTCCAGAACAGGTCTGGCACGCTTGGACTGATCCAGATGCAATTGCTGATTGGTGGCATCCATATAATACGAGCACACCACGCGAAGAAGTCGACGTTGATGTAAGAGTGGGCGGGCACTACACCTACACGATGGTCAATGACGACACTGGTGAGCGAGTCGTGACAGCTGGAGTCTATAAGGAGGTCTCCCCTGTTCAACGGCTGGTATTTACCTGGGGCGAACCAGGCTCAGACCCGGAAGACACACCAGTTGTTACGGTGACGTTAGAGCCTTCCGGAAGTGGCACCCAGATGAGATTTGAACTCCGGGGCTTCGCTGGTCAACCGGGCGATGGTTTCGTCTATGACGGCTGGGCTGAAGCGCTCGATGTGCTAGAAGAACACCTGACATAAGGCACTCTTGAGTGGGCTGACAATCAGGCACCAAGTCTTGCTTCACTCCTTGGTCGAGCGCAAAATGTACATATTGTGCAGCTCACATTCGACTTGATTAGGAATGTCCCGATGGTCCAGACCGATATGCAGCAACGATTTTCCATCATCCGCTACGTACTTGCTACCCCGGAGGATGTCTGGCACGCTTGGACGGCGCCGCAAGCTATAGCCCAGTGGTGGCACTTGCCGAATACCACGACCCCGCGTGAAGAGCTAGAATACGATGTCCAAGTTGGCGGTTCATACATTTACACCAGCATCGATAACGAGACGCATAAGCGTTCAGTCTCTGGTGGTACGTTCCAAGAGGTTTCACCACCTGAGCGCCTCGTCTTTACATGGGGCGCCCCGGGGTTCGACCCAGAGGATCTTCCGGTCGTGACGGTGCTGATCGAAGAAATCGACGACGGCTGTTACGTGACCTTCGAACTCAAAGGAGTGTCGGGTGAACCTGGTGACGGAGCTTTCTATGACACCTGGGACAATGCGTTGACCTCGCTCAAAGAATACGCGAGCAAGGCACCCACGTCCTGAGCCTTCAACCATCGAATCGGCGGGCGAGCTTATTGCCCACCTCTCACACCACTGACATCTACTGAGTTATCTGCACCTGGACCTGTCAGCTCACCCGTGAACCTTGGAAAGTGGGACTAAACTTTTTATAGTCCCACTTTCTTTGATATCTGGGACTTATGAGCTCTCGTCCGACTATGACCGATGAGGACTCACAACTACCTACCACAGACGCAACATCAGAGCGCAGGTCAAATCGTTCGGCCTTAGCCATGGTCCACGCAACCGACGCAATCGATTACCTCTTGAACAACAGCATAAGTGATGCGACCCTACTGGAATCGCACAGAATGTTCATGGCAAATGCGGGCGTAGAGGCCATGTATGCAAGCAGGTACCGAAAGGTGCAGAACTGGATTGCAGGTTCGGACTACTCGCCACGGGGCGCTTTACATGTTCCGCCACCACCGCAAGAGATTCCACAGCTGATGCAAGATCTTCTGACGTTCAGTAACCGCAGAGATATCCCAGTACTCGTTCAGGCCTCGATTATGCACATCCGCCTCATCACCGAGTCGATCAGGGTGGCATCCCTAGAATCTGGGGTGACCGCCCAACGGTTGGTAAAAATGCCCAGCGACTGGGCGGTGAAAGCAGGACAACCCAGGAGTCACAGTACCGCTGGGAAAATCATGAAGGAATTATCGGAGACAGATCTCGATATCCCACCGTCATCATTATTGACGCGAGTGAGAATCCCCCATTAACGCTCAAGTCGTGGTCCGTTAGCTAGCGCATTCGGACTCCCACCCTATTAGCTATAGGCTCGGGCATCTCGACCGATTCTAGATAACCTTGAACGCCGGACGCCGACCCATCAACGTTATGATGCGGCCGGCGTCCTTCGAATATGCGGTGTTGTACCGTGACGTCTTAGCGAGCGGCTGTGCCCTCGGTGTAGTCGTCGTCGGTTTCTGCCAGCCAGGAGAACATCTTGCGAAGTTCACGGCCGGTTTCTTCGATTGGGTGTGCTTCTTCTTGTTCGCGAAGCTTCTTGAACTCTGGCGCGCCCGCGGCCTGGTCGTCCATGAAGCGTTTGGCAAAGGTACCGTCTTGGACGTCTTTGAGGACTTCCTGCATGTTTTCTTTAACACGAGCATCAATGACGCGTGGACCGGAAACGTAGTCACCGAACTCAGCGGTGTCAGAGATGGACCAGCGCTGCTTGGCCAGGCCACCTTCGACCATGAGGTCAACGATCAGTTTCAGTTCGTGCAGTACCTCGAAGTACGCAATTTCAGGCTGGTAGCCGGCCTCGGTCAGCACTTCGAATCCTGCCTGGACCAGGTGGGATGCGCCACCGCACAGTACAGCCTGTTCACCGAACAGGTCGGTTTCGGTTTCTTCGGTGAAGGTCGTCTCGATGACGCCTGCACGGGTTCCACCGACACCCTTAGCGTATGCAAGAGCGAGGTTTTTGGCGTTGCCTGATGCGTCTTCTTCAACGGCGATCAGCGCTGGCACACCACGGCCGGCTTCGAATTCGCGACGAACAACGTGGCCTGGGCCCTTTGGTGCAACCATGGCAACGTCAACACCGGCTGGAGCCTTGATGAATTCGTAGCGGATGTTGAAACCGTGGGCGAAGAAGATGGCGTTGCCTTCTTCGAGGTGTGGTTCGATGGATTCGGAAAAGACCTTGGCCTGGTGCTGGTCTGGGACCAGGATCATGATGACGTCGGCTTCTTTGGCGGCTTCAGCTACGGTGAGGACCTTCAGGCCTTCGGCTTCAGCTTTGGCCTTGGACTTGGAGCCTTCGGCCAGGCCGATGCGTACGTCGACGCCGGAGTCGCGCAGGGACAGCGAGTGGGCGTGGCCCTGGGAGCCGTAACCAATGACGGCTACTTTGCGGTTCTGCAGTAGTGAGAGGTCGGCGTCGTCGTCGTAGTATTTTTTGGCCATGAGAGTGTCATTCTCCTTGGTGGGTTGGTTATTTGGTCAGTGCACGGTCGGTCATGGATTTGCCGCCGCGGGCAACTGCGATGGTGCCGGAGCGCACGAGTTCGCGGATGCCAAAGGGTTCGAGTACTTCCAGCAGGGCTTCCAGTTTCTGTGCGGCACCGGTTGCTTCTACTGTGACTGCGTCGGTGGATACGTCCACCACGTTGGCGCGGAACAGTTCTACAGCTTGGACTACCGATGCGCGGGTGGAGGCATCGGAGCGGACTTTGACCAGGATGTGGTCGCGCTGGGAGGACTGTTCCGGTATGAGTTCAACGATTTTGATGACGTTGACCAATTTGTTGAGCTGTTTGGTGACCTGCTCTAGGGCGTCGCCTTCTGCTTCGACCACGACGGTCATACGAGAGAGGCCTTCGACTTCGGATTGACCAACGGTCAACGATTCGATGTTGAATGCGCGGCGGGCGAAGAGTCCGGCGACACGGGTGAGGACACCCGGGACGTCTTGGACCAGTACCGAAAGGGTGTGGCGTTGCATGTTAGTCCTCCTCGTCCCACTCCGGGGTCATGTCCCGGGCTACTTGAATTTGATCGTTCGAAACACCGGATGGGACCATCGGCCACACCATGGAGTCTGCGGAGACCACGAAGTCGACGACGACGGGGCGATCGTTAATTTCCATGGCCTTCCGGATGGCCGGGGCGATGTCTTCTTCTGTTTCGACTCGAATACCGACGGCGCCGTAAGCCTCAGCGAGTTTCACGAAGTCGGGCACGCGAATCGAGTCTGCGCCGGTGTTCAGATCGGTGTTGGAGTACCGGGAATCGTAGAACAAGGTCTGCCACTGCCGGACCATGCCCAGCGACGAGTTGTTAATCAGCGCAACCTTGATGGGGATTTCGTTGATCACACAAGTGGCCAATTCTTGGTTGGTCATCTGGAAACAGCCATCGCCGTCGATGGCCCAGACCGCACGGTCGGGTTCGGCAACCTGTGCACCCATGGCTGCTGGAACAGCAAAACCCATGGTGCCCAGACCAGCAGAGTTCATCCACTGGTTGGGTCGCTGATACCCCACAAACTGTGCGCCCCACATTTGGTGCTGGCCCACGCCGGCGACATAAATGGCTTCGGGTCCGGCAATGTCGGAAAGGGTTTCGATAACCTTTTGCGGCGCCACCAACCCGTCTTCAGTTGGGGTGTAGCCCAGCGGGTACGTCTCGCGTGTATGGTTGACGATCTTCCACCACTCGGTCAGATCCGGTGTACCGCGCGCTGCGAAACTTTCCCGCAGTTGTTCGGTCAGCTCAGGCAGGATCGATTTCACGTTACCGACAATCGGGACATCTGCGGTGCGGTTCTTGGAGATTTCAGCGGGGTCGATATCCGCGTGAATCACTTTGGCATTCGGAGCAAATGAGGTGAGCTGCCCGGTCACGCGGTCGTCAAAGCGCGCGCCGAGGGTGATCAGCAGGTCAGACATCTGCAGTGCCGATACCGCCGATACGGTCCCGTGCATCCCCGGCATACCGAGGTTCTGTGGGTCGTTGTCTGGGAAAACACCGCGGGCGTTCAACGTGGTAACGACGGGAGCCCCGGTGAGTTTGGCCAGTTCGGCGAGCTCTTCGGATGCTTGTGCGCGCATCGTACCGCCGCCGACATACAGGACTGGACGGTTGGCATCCTGGATGAGTTTTGCTGCTTCGCGAACCTGGCGGGAGTGCCCGCGGGTTACTGGTCGATAGCCTGGCAGATCCATGACTGGCGGCCAGGAGAATTCCATCTGGGATTCCTGTGCGTCCTTGGTGATATCGACGATCACTGGACCCGGCCGGCCGGTGTTGGCAATATAGAACGCTTCTGCCAGGGCCTGCGGGATGTCCTCTGCACGGCGTACCAGGAAGGAGTGTTTGGTGATGGGCATGGTGATACCCACGATGTCTGCTTCTTGGAACGCATCCGAGCCAATGAGCTTGGATCCGACCTGGCCGGTGATGAAGACGACGGCTTCGGAGTCCATGTTGGCATCGGCTATGGCGGTCACCAGGTTGGTGGCACCGGGGCCGGAGGTTGCAATGGCGACACCGGTTTTGCCGGTGGCCAGGTAGTAGCCCTGGGCTGCGTGGCCTGCACCTTGTTCGTGCCGCACTAGGATGTGGCGGATTCGCGAGGTATCCATCAGTGGGTCGTAGGTGGGCAGAATTGCGCCGCCTGGCAGTCCGAAGACGTCGGTCACGTCCAGCTCTTCGAGCGAGCGGACGATGGCTTGGGCGCCGGTCATGCTGGTGGGTTCGACTACCTGATTTGAGCCTGGAACGGCTTGTACGTCGGTGTCGGGTACGGTTTTCTCCCGCTGTGGCGGATGAGATGGCATCACCGAGGGGGTGATATTTGATCCGGAACTCATTTAGTGCGCCTCGATCAGTCGTAAGTTGTGCAGTTATTGCTGTCGACGTCGTTCACGTCGTAGGGTGCTTCGCGGTGTGCGGTACCCATAAAAAAACCCCGGCTTCGGCGGGTTTGCCTGCTCGGGGTTCAGCGCATGGAGGGCGTTGCCGCCGTCTGAATACTTCAGTCCATGCGCTGCTAAATAACGACTACTAGGGTCTTCGACATGCCCTAATAATGGTCGTTTTGCCTGAAAAAGTCAAATCAGGCTCCCCGAGCAACAAGCGCTTAGAGTTCTACCTTCACATTACAGTGTGCGCCTTCTGCGGCCGACTGTACAAGTGACGCGAATTTTCCAAGTACACCGGTGGTGAACTTCGGTTCAATGGGCTGCCAGTTTTCTTTCCGGCGAGCTAACTCTTCGTCGGAGACATCGAGTTCAATCGAGCGGTCTGCAATGTCGACGCGAATGATATCGCCGTCTTCAACCAGCCCGATCGGGCCGCCCACTGCTGCTTCTGGAGCAATGTGACCAATGCACAACCCGGTGGTACCACCGGAGAAGCGACCATCGGTGAGCAACAGAACATCGGAGCCGAGCCCTGCGCCTTTAATGGCACCGGTAATGGCCAGCATTTCACGCATGCCCGGCCCGCCCTTTGGCCCTTCGTAACGAATGACGACGACGTCGCCCTTCTTCAGCTCATTGGCGGCCAGGGCATCCATGGCGTGCTGCTCACGCTCAAAAACGCGTGCGGTACCTTCGAAGACTTCAGCGTCGAAGCCTGCTGATTTCACAACGGCACCTTCTGGGGCCATTGAACCGTGCAGGATGGTCAGACCACCGGTTTTATGAATCGGGTTGTCCAGTTCACGCAGGACGGCACCGTCAAGCTTCTTCGGCTTGAGGTCCTCCAGATTTTCGGCCACGGTTTTACCGGTAACGGTCAGTGCGTCACCGTGCAGTAGACCGGCATCCAGCAGCGCCTGCATCACAACAGGAACACCGCCGATACGATCCAGGTCGGTCATAACGTATTCGCCAAACGGCTTCATATCGGCGATGTGTGGGATCTTGTCACCAATGCGATTGAAGTCGTGCAGCGATAGATCGACGCCGGCTTCGTAGGCAATCGCCAAGAGGTGCAGCACAGTGTTGGAAGAACCACCGAAGGCCATCATGACGGCAATCGCGTTCTCAAACGCCTTCTTCGTCAAAATGTCGCGGGCGGTAATGCCCTTTTCAAGCATGTTGATGACGGCCTCGCCAGCCCGACGAGCATCATAATCACGACGGCGGTCATAGGACGGTGGCGCAGCCGAGCCTGGCAGAGACATACCCAAGGCCTCGCCCACCGATGCCATCGAGTTCGCGGTATACATACCGCCACAGGCCCCTTCGCCCGGGCAGATAGCGCGTTCGATCGTGTCCAAATCTTCCAGCGACATGGTGCCGCGAGCACAGGCACCGACCGCTTCGAAAGCGTCAATCAGTGTCACCTGGCGCTCCACCCCATCGGACAGCGTTGCATAGCCCGGGGCAATCGAACCGGCATAGACAAATACCGATGCCAGATCCAGTCGAGCTGCAGCAACGAGCATGCCCGGCAGCGACTTGTCACACCCTGCCAACAGGACCGAGCCGTCAAGGCGCTCGGCCATCATCACGGTTTCAACCGAGTCTGCAATAACTTCACGGGAGACCAGCGAAAAGTGCATGCCATCGTGGCCCATGGAAATACCATCAGAAACCGAGATAGTACCGAACTGCAGCGGGTACCCACCGGCTGCGTGCACACCCGTCTTGGCGGCTTCAGCCAAGCGGTCCAGCGAAAGGTTGCACGGGGTGACTTCGTTCCAGGACGAAGCAACACCGATCAGTGGCTTGTCCCAGTCACCATCGCCCATACCTACCGCACGCAGCATCCCGCGTGCCGGAGCACGTTCGTATCCATCGGTTACATCGCGAGAACGCGGCTTCATGTCAATTTCTGGGTTTTTAGACGTCATGGACCAAATCTTACTAAGCCACTGTCCTACAACTCTTCACGTGACCGATCGTGTCTCACACAACAGGCTAGGAACAAGGCCTTGTGGGAAGTCGGTATACTCGGCACCATCGAAGTGCTGTATGGATTTTGCCTCTTGGCAATTCTTTGATAAAGTCTCTTTTCGTTGCCAAAAGGCGATTAGCGCTCTTAGCTCAATTGGTAGAGCACCTGACTCTTAATCAGTAGGTTCCGGGTTCGAGTCCCGGAGGGCGCACAATAATTTGTCATCTGACAACATAAAACAATCTTGCAGATGCCGGTAAATTTATACCCAAAAGCTGCGTGCAGACAAAATGACTTAGCGACTATCGGCATTACCAGTCTGGGTAACGAGTACTCTAGGGTTCCGAACAAAAACAAGGTCGGTACAAGGCGCAGTGACGCACGACCGCAGGTAGGCTTTCGACGATCGAACATGTCGCTGTTCTCGGTCGGCGCGGAGCTGACAAATCAATCTTCGTCCTAGACCTTTCGCACGTCACAAGACTCCTTGTCTTCGAGCTGGAACAGTATTTCCGGAGTAATGATCTCGATCCTTCGCCTCCGGACAAATAGAGGTGAGGTTCGGCAAGCCCCCAGCCAAATGCAGCACTTCCATGCCCGAGCCAGGAACCACAGACCAAGAGTCAACGTCCCAACGAGTTTCTCTTACGAAGCGCAAGGCTCCGAATCACGACAATGGCTCACTCCGTTCGGCACTGATTGCTAGCATGTCATTATGACTTTCTCTTGCTTCTTTGCTGCGCGTCATCGCTGCTCCTAACGGGGCGGCGATACCTTACACGCCTCGTCGTGCCCGTTGAACGCGATCTGTCATTCCACGAGTGTCGAGGAGCAAATCTTTTGTTTACACCTTTTCCAGAACTGAATGCTCTGTTACGCGACTTGAACGAGACCGCGCGTGAAATTTTACAAGACACCTACGTTGGCGGGTATTTGCAAGGTTCTTTTGCGCTCGGCAGCGGCGATGCACAAAGCGACGCGGACTTCATTATCGTCACAACCGAAACTCCCAGCGGGCAGATAGAAGCTGACTTACGACGCTTGCACGCCGCTATACCCACGCGCCCAGGCTTTTGGTCGGACAATATCGAGGGTTCCTACGCCGATGCAGACTCATTGCGTGGGGTTGGAGGTCTGGGCAAGGAATGGCTGTTCGTTGATCGGGCTCATCGAGACATGACTTGGGACGAACACTGCAACAACCTCCATACACGATGGATCCTACGCAATCATGGTATCGTGCTTGGCGGTCCTCCGACCCGCTATCTAATCGACCCCATTTCAGAAAAAGCTATGCGGGAAGCAGCACGTCAGGCCCTGCCTGGCATGTTGGAAGGGATACGCGAGTGGGCTGATATGAATCATACTTGGACGCAGAAGTATATCGTGCAGACCTATAGTCGGGTGCTCTATACCATGATGACGGGCAAAGTCGCTTCCAAAGCCGCTGCAATTCAGTGGGCACGAAGTGTGCTCGACTCTGTATGGCTGCCCCTGTTAACACAAGTAGCAGAAGACCGCGCCACTCCATGGAAGCCAGTGGATCCTCCGCTGCCCGGCAACATGCAACGTGCGTATGAGTACGCAGCCTACGTAGAAAAATTCGCAGCGAACCAGTTGCAACCAAGGAAAGATCAAGATTAGATCATAAATGACGTTCGTAACAACGATCTCAAGAAGGGTTCTAAAGTGATGATTATCTTTCACTGAATCGGCAGGTTTCGGGTTCGATTTCCAGAGAGTTCATCACAAATAAATACCTCGCAAAACTCTGGTTTTGCGAGGTATTTCTGTGGCTGCTCATGAGTCCGAAGTGCCAGTATGGCTATCTAATCTGCTAACTATCGAGTTGTGCTAGCTGAATGAGACGTGGGTGTTCAGTTAATACCCCGTTATGCAATAGCTTCGAAACGCAAGCGAAGCCCAAGAGCATGAGCTACTTTTACCACAGTCCCCAGCGTTGGATTGCCATCAGGCGAGAGCGCCTTATATAACCCCTCGCGGCTCATACCAGCCTGACGTGCAATCTCACTAAAGTTCTGTGATCGAGCAATGGTACCTAACGCGTGTGCAATCATACGCGGGTCATCCTCGCCCTCATCAATGAGAGCCTCTAGGTAAAAAGCGACGTCGTCAAAAGTATTCACATAGTCCGCCGAGTCATAACGGTCAAAAGTTTCAGCGTCGTGATTCATGGTGTCCCTCCTCGTCTTCGTTGCCATGTTTCTGCTATGGCTCGAGCCATTACGATATCTGCACTCTGACTTGATTTGTCCCCTCCGGCCAGTAATAAGATTAAGTGCTCGCCGTCCTGTAAAAAATACACGCGATATCCCGGACCATAGTGAATACGCAATTCAGAAATTCCTCGACCGACTGGTTTCACATCACCGGGGTTTCCAGCCACCAACCTGTCAACCCGAATCCGGATTCGAGTAACCGCCCGACGGTCCTTTAGCTTTCGTAACCATCGATCAAAAGTCACCGATCTAACAACCTCAACCATATGTCAACTGTAGTTGACATGCAAAGAAGTTTCCAACGTCCAGAGCAACATTTTTGACATTGCCACTATCCACTTGTCGGCTAACCGATAATCAGTAGGTCCCGGGTTCGAGTCCCGGAGGGCGCACCACAAACCGGCATCTGACAAGGCGGAGAGTCTTGATGGTGCCGGTAAATTTATGCCCAAAAGTCGAAAGTCTACAGTTCGTCAAACGTTTTCAAGAAACCTGGGCACGAACAGAATATACTGACAGCTGCGTCGCGTCCTATTGAATATTTGCAGTACTGGAGTCCACTCATGGTGCCGGTGAGAGCCACGGTTTAATTTAACCGTTGAGCTCGTTCGGAGCTATCAATGGTGGCTTTCAGAGCCACCCAGATCTAAGCTCCTGCCGCAATGTGTCAATTCCACGTGACGGAGGGAATCTCATATAATGATACGGAGCATTCGAGCGAAGTTTGTCCTAGAACTTCGCTCGCAAGTGAGCCGCCCCCGCGTTTAGGTCCAGGCGGTATGTGAGTCAATTTATTCTTCTTACGTGGGTACAGAGTTGAGCATAGTCGGCTGTGGAGTCCGATGTCCCAGTGATGAATGTTTTCGCTGGTGGTTGTATTGTTGTTTCCTGTCGCCGATGATGACTTGGGCATGCAGCAGCGAGTAGAAACTCTTGATATTCAAACACTCATCACGCAATCTGGCGTTGAATGATTCAACGTACCGTTCTGCCATGGCTGGCCTGGCGGGATATATGACAACGCTGTCCGGTCGGCTGCCCAGGACAGCACCGCTTGAGAGATGAACTCTGGCCCGTTGTCGCTTCGCAGCACTGCAGGAGTGCCGCGTTGGACGATGAGTTCTTCGAGGGGGTCGATGAATTGGTCTGCCGTGATGGATCGTTCGACTAGTCCGCCGATGCATTCGCGGGTGTGTTCATCCACGATCGAGCAGATCTTGAGCACTTTGCCTTGCTCACAGGTTCAGGGGTCTGCGCCAGGCAGATCGGGACAGCCCAGCCACACGGCATGCCATACGCTCACTGTTCGAAAACGACCGGAGTAAGTGAGCAATCGCGGCGCGGCGTCTGCCTGGGCCTAGAAGTTTCCCTCCGCAAGCTCTTTCAACGCAGCCTTCTCTAGCTCTGCCTCGGCCAGGAGCCGTTTCAGCGAAGCGTTTTGCTTTTCAAGCTCTTTGAGTCGCTTGACGTCGTCGGCTTTCATACCACCGTATTGGTTGCGCCACCGATAATAGGTTTGCTCAGCAACCTCAAGTTCGCGGCACACGTCAGCCACGGTTTGGCCTTCACCGAGAAGGCGGTCTGCTTGGCCAAGTTTCCGAACGATCTGTTCCGGCGTGTGGCGCTTTCGTTGTCTACTCATGGTATGGTCCATTCTCCCCGAAAATACGGGGTTTATGGACTCACATAACGATTGGACCTAAAAAATGGGGTCAGACCACCAAGCCGTCGTTGAACCCGTTGGCAGACTCATGGGCGGATGATCAATCACTGCAGAGCATCAACGAGCGCTTTGGCGTTGTACAACATAGCGTCCTGGTAAGTGTCGGCTTCCGATCCGGGTTCCCCAATGCCGCCTTCATATAGCGCTACGACAGGCACATCATTTGTTGTCTCTTCAGCTAGGGCAGTAACTAACGGATTTGTATTGGCTTGCGAAGTCACCAACGCATCAGCCCCTTGCTCATTGAGTAGATTCGTCAGCTCGGCCAGCTCTTTCGATGATGGCTCGCCATCCGTGGAGCCACCTGGGATGACCACCCCCGAGATTTCCACCCCGTAACGGTCTGCGAAGTACCCATACGCCGCGTGATCCGTGACAAGACGAGGGGTGTCAAGAGCCGAGAGAATCCCCTCGACCTCGGCATCGACCTCACGTAATTCGGTCGCCACTTCTTGACCACAGTCAATGTAGGCGTCGTCACCGCTAGCTGCAGCGATTTGCTGACCGATCAACTCTGCACCATCTGCCATCCGCGAGACATCTAACCAGACGTGCGAGTCGTATTCTCCGTGGTCGTGATCATGCTCATCATGATCGTGTTCTTCGCCGTGATGTTCGTGATCGCCGCCATACGGCAAGGGGTCTAGTTCTGGTGCAAGTTCAAATAGCTCTGCGCCATCCGAAACAGCATTATCAAGCGAGCGCTGCATTGCAGACTCCAAGCCCAGCCCGTTGGAAATGACAAGATCCGCGCTCACCATGTCAGCAACTTGTGCACTCGACACTTCAAACTGGTGCGGATCATCGCCTGCAGTCATCAATGTCTGGGCCTCACCACCGCCGCACGCTGTAATTTGTTCAACCAATGAGCCTACCTGGGTGGTTGTGGCCACCACATTCGCTGACGAGCTTTCCCGGGCGTCCCCCGTCGCTTCCCCTGCATCACTTGAACAAGCAGCAAGAAGCAGGGCTGCCGCAACGGAAGTTCCCACCACAGCTAGAGAGTTTTTCGAACGGGAAAGCATAGTACTCCTGAGGTCTAATGAATGGACGAAATTGTGAGCGATTTGCGACGCCTGAACGACAACCACCGTCGGCGCAACTAGAGCTTACTGCAATTGAGTCTCATTATCAATAGTGCGTTGGGGAGCTGACCAATATCGCCGAGGGACCCCACCCAAACGCGTTCTCGCAGGTAGCTTGTGGCCACTCGTCGTATAGGTAAATGGAGCGATACCTGTCACAATGAACATAGATAGATGTAGCCGTTCACCGAGGTGAGACCACCGAATGCAGCTCCCAGTAGGCACGCCCGTGCATGATGATCGCGGTTCAGGGGCCCCCACCCCGAGGACGACGATATGGCGACTGCTGTTGTTTGTGGGTTTGAGCGTTGTTGGCGGTGCAGTTGCCGCTGGATCGTTATGGCCTGTGGCAACGATTGTTAGCGGAACAGCCACGACCGGTTCAGAGCTGCTCGCAGCGCATCCGCCAGAATTTCGACAAGAACCGCTATCTGAACCGTCGACGCTCTACGCGGCTGACGGCAAAACTGAAATAGCGCAGTTCTATGCGGAGAACCGTGACCCTGTCGAAATTGACGAGATCTCACAAGAGATGCAAGATGCCATCGTCGCGATTGAAGATGAACGATTCTACGAACACGATGGGACCGACCTGCGGTCGATTGGCCGCGCGATGATCAATAATCTCATCGGCGACTCGATGCAGGGCGCTTCAACGCTGACTCACCAATATGTCAGCCTCGAATTGCTCAACGCCGACTACCTGCGCGGCAAGGATGAGCTCATCGCCGGTGGCACCACCTCGATAGCGGATCGGTTGAATGAAGCGCGGGTCGCTACCGATCTCGAGGAAAAGATGTCCAAGGAAGAGATTTTAGAAGGATATCTCAACCTGGCCTTTTTTGGTGGCCGAAACTACGGCATTGAGGCCGCAGCCCAGCACTACTGGGGCATTTCGGCTGCTGAGCTAAACATCCAACAATCCGCCACCCTCGCCGGGCTTGTGCAGAACCCCAATGGCTACAACCCCGAAACGAATCCCGAAGCAGCACAGGAGCGACGCAATACGGTCTTGGGTGCGATGTTGCGCAACGACTTCATCACACAAGAAGAATATGATCAGGCAGTGGCGTCAGACCTGAACCTCGACATCCACGCCGCAGACGCTGGCTGTGTTGCAGCCACGACCGCCCCGTATTTCTGCGACTATGTCATCAAACAGATCCTTGCCGATGATGCGTACGGCGAAGACCGGGAGGCCCGCGAACGTTTACTCAACCGCGGCGGCATGGAAATCACCACCACCTTGGATTCGACGACTCAAGAAGTAGCTCAAGAACAAGTGTTGAACGCCGTTCCAAACGCTGACCCCTCCGGCGCGGGCTCCGCACTGGTCAGTGTCGAGCCCGGTAGCGGTGAGATTCGTGCCATGGCGCAGAACACCAACTACACCCCGGAAGAGGGCGATGGAAACACAGAACTCAACTTCAACGTCGACTCTGCTGATGGGGGCGGCAACGGCTTCCAGGGCGGATCGACGCTAAAGCCCTTCGTCTTCGCAGCCTGGCTGGAAGACGGCAATTCCATGACCGATATGGTGGACGCGTCCAAAGATGAATGGGAACGAGGCAACGAGTGGACCGCCTCTTGCCAGGATGGTGGCAGCGTGCAGATCCATGACGAGGACGGCTGGACAGTCAATAACGCCATCGAGGATATGAAACGCGACATGACGGCCGATTTTGGCCTCTACTGGTCCATCAACACAGCCACCACGGCAGTCGCCGAAGCAACAGATCTGTGTGATATCACGGATCTGCTCAGCAGAGTTGGCTACGTCCGGGGCGATGATGGCACCGAGATCAGTCCAGCGCACCCGTCGTTCGTATTGGGCAGTACGGAAGTGTCACCGTTGACCCAGGCCTCGGCTTTCGCAGCGCTTGCCAACGACGGAGAATATTGCACCCCACGGGCCTTGGTGGAGGTCACCGACGCTCGAGGCAACGAATACCAGGTTCCAGAAGCAAGCTGTGAACAGGCCCTTGATTCCGACATCGTTGCACAATTGAATGAGACACTCATAGCCATCGCGGAGGAGCGCACGGCCGACGGTAACCCGCAATACCCAATGGCTGGCAAGACGGGAACGAATAACTTCGAATCCTCCACATGGTTTAACGGTTACACCACTGGACTGTCCACCTCGGCGTGGGCTGGACGCTACACCGATCTCGAATCTCTACGCGGTTCGACCATTGGCGGAGAATACTACGAGAACCTGTGGGGCTCGGAATTAGCCGGTCCAATGTGGCTGAAGTACATGAACGAGGTCGCCCCAGAATATCCAACCGAGGAATTCACCGAACCAGAGGACTCGCCTCACGACGACCCCGAGGACATGTCGCGCTATGACATCTCCGGCGACGGAAGCAGCTCAGACGGCGATTCTGCGGATACCGACGAAGACTAATACTGCATAACGCCACCTACCCCGTTCTTCATTAGGCTCCTTGCCCAAGTGGAGCACAAGCTCCGGCCCCTGCAGGAATCTACACCAACCCGGAGTGCCTCATGTCAAGGTGAGCGCGAACGCTAAGTGGTGCCTCATAGATCGTGAGCGCCAAGGCTCAAGTGAGCGGGTTGTTGTGCCTCACAGTATTTGAGCGCGAAATGGCCGGGTCAGGCGGTTTTGGTTTTGACCCCAGTTTTCTGGCGGGCGGTGCGGGCGTGTTGTTTGTCTTCGATGTTGGCGACCATGGCCAGGGTTTTATCTTTAGCCCGGCTCATCAACCGGTCCTGGTAGGTCAAGATCTGCCGGGTCAGTTGAGCGGGGTTGAGACTGCGATATAGGGCCTCTAACTCATCAAGCTGGGGCTGTGACAG
>NZ_ATVQ01000004.1 GCF_000420805.1 Yaniella halotolerans DSM 15476 | reverse complement strand
CCACACCCCGGGTTTGTTGGGTGTGTGGTGGTAGCGTTACGGTGGTTATAGCGTGGGGGAAACGCCCGGTCCCATTCCGAACCCGGAAGCTAAGACTCACAGCGCCGATGGTACTGCAACCGGGAGGTTGTGGGAGAGTAGGTCACCGCCGGACACTTTTTTGAAAGGGGAGGCCCTTATCAAACACCCCGCTCGTTGGGCGGTGGTTTGGTAGGGGCTTCCACCCATTTAACACACAAACACCCTCACCGCCATTGGGTTAGTAATCTTCTATGGGAGTTTGGGTCCTGCCTCATCGTGCAGTGTGTGTTCTTCGCGCAGGTGCTTTAGAATACCTCTATGGTAGAAATCCAAAATGCACACTGGACACAGATGCGTCATGAGACCGCATATAATATTGCGCGCCTACGCTATCGTGTCTATGTTATGGAACAGGGCATCACATCCGTTGAAGAACTCGATGGTCGCGATTTAGAGCCTACTACTCAAGTGTGGTGGATCCAGATTGAGGGAGTCCCAGTCTCGACTCTTCGCGTCCTGCGGGAAGACTCTCATACCCTGTCTATAGGCCGTGTAGCGACAGATCAGCCCTTCAGAGGACTGGGCCTTGCCAGTGCGTTGATTCGTGCCGTGATGGCCTATTACCCAGATCAGCGGCTCGTCATGCATTCACAATCCCATCTACAGGACTGGTACCGCACATTTGGACTCGAGACGCAGGGTGAGCCATTTTATGAGGCAGGTATCGAACACGTCTCAATGGTCCGGGACGCCATGCTGCAGCCAGATGAACAGCTCACGGCCGATATCGATACTTCCTCCCTGTGGGCGATTAACGAAGACACCCCATCGGAAGTTGATCCTGGCACACCCGACCCTGGCACACCGCAATACTTTGAAGATCTGCAGCGCCGCTACTTGATGCGGCGCGGTCGTCGCTCTTAGTCTTTCGGTTGCATCACACATCACCGGACGCGTTAGATGAGCTGCTGTGACAACTGTTCGGAAGTTGCAGCGACATTGAAGTACGTGGTGCCGGGCTCAGTGTGTTGGCCTGCAGACAGGCTATCCGCAACCACCGGCTGAAAGCCCAATACACGGACGAGTTCGGCCACCTCCTGCGCCGCTTCTGGGCTATCTGACGAAACGGCAGCAGCTCGAGCATCATCAGATCGTGGCGCGTCCATTGCCCAATGGGAGATGTGATTCAGGGCTTTGACGACCTGTGCATTGGGGAACTGCTGGGCAATGACCTCCGAGGAACTCAAACCCGATCTCAAACCCGCTGTGAACCACTCCGGAAGAGGTTCCTCTTCCCAGCGGTTCGTGGCGTCTACGAGAATGCGAGTATTGAACCATTCAGGGTCCACATCGTCGAGATCTTCTTGGGGCACAGCTAATACGACAAGCTCAACGCCAGTACCGATCTGAGGGGCATATACAGCTTCAGCATGCGGTGCATATTGCAAGAGGTGATATCGCATTTGGCTCGGAGATCTTGTAGACGCTATTTGTACGTCCACCCCTGCACGGGCGGCAGCCCTAGCAATGGCAGTTCCCGCACGGCCGGCGCCCAAGATACCTATTCTGTTATTTGATGACATTTCGTTGGGCTCCCAGACCTTCAATACGTGTTTCGACAACGTCACCTGGTTGTAGCCACGGGCGCCGTCCATTCTCATCACGCATGGCTAGTGCGACACCGCCGGGAGTCCCAGTCATGATGATGTCGCCTGGTAACAACGTAATCATTTCCGAGAGATACTCGATCAACTCCGTGACGCCAAATACGAGGTCACTAACTGAGTCATTCTGACGAACCTCGCCGTTGACCAGTGTTGTCAGCTGCGCGTCATGATCGAACTCGTCGTCGGAAACGAGCCAGGGTCCTATAGGAGTTGTTGCCTCGAATATCTTCCCTTGCATCCACTCGTCGGTGCGTCCTTGATAGCCACGCAGTGAGATGTCGTTACTGACGGCATAACCGCCTACGTGACGCATGGCCTGATTCTTCGGAATATTCTTTCCGGGGGCCCCAATGATGACTGCGAGTTCACCTTCGTAGTCCATGCGGTGATCGGCTTCCGGAACAGTAATATCAGAGAATGGACCCGTAAGCGTCTGACCATATTTGGCAAATACTGTTGGATAATCTGGCAACTCGAGACCAGTCTCCAAAATATGGTTGCGGTAATTGAGGCCAATGCAAAAGATCTTCGACGGGTACGGAATCAATGTGTCATAACCGAACTGCGTTACGTCAAGTACTTTGCCGGGGTCTTCTTGGGCCTCGCTCATCGCCGTTCTAATTGCGATGGTACGTTCACGTGGCGGCAAGGTCAGGTAGGCACCGGCATCGGTAATACCCTGGAGCTCTATCGCCTGGGTGGCGTATTCAACTCCGTCGTCATCGAAGGAAGTTTCGGTAATTACCGCTGCAAACGTGGCGCCCGGTTGATCAGGTCGCGCGTGAGGCAGTCGAAAGGTAGCAATTTTCATAGTTCCAAGTTCACCATACTCTCAACCTTCAGGGAACGATGCATGACCTTATAACGTCGATCTGACTACGCGTACAGTCAAATCTGCGTGATTTAACTGGTGTGCTCGACTGGATCGGGGACAATGGAGATATGTTTGAACCCCTGGATTTACAAACGCCGCAACTAGCCGTCGGCATAGGTTTTGTGTTTGCGATTGCCGGCGCAGCGATCCTAGCGCATGCTCTCTGGCGCAAACGTCGGCTCAAAGCCTGGAATGAAGGTGAGTCCAGGCGGTTCGAAGGGACGGACTCCCGTGGCGAGCGTTCAGATGCGCCGAGAGATGTTCGCATTGAGACGATCGCAGCGGCAATCGCACTGGCTCTTGGCGTGGGCGGTATCGCCTATGGGATGGTAGGACAGGTTCACCAGAACAATCTTGTCGAATCCAACACGATCGCCAAGTACCCCGAAATTGAGCAAGTCGTCCCAGAGCAGTGGCGTGGAAACCTCTTGGAAGCACACGTGACGACTACCGACGGTGAACAGCTTGAGTTGCGGATTGCTTTTGACCCGGACACGGGTGAACCATCAATCCAAGGTGAGCATCCAGAACTGTCGGAGTCGCAGTAGTTCATCAGGCAATATACAGTTTGTTTACGTAGACTCTATCTCGTTCAAAACTTAACAACCTCGATTCGCTTAGGTAAAGGATAATGGCCAAAAACAAATCAGCTGGCAATTCCCGTGATGCAGCACGGCAGGCGCATGCCAATCAACTGGCAGCAGAAAAACGTCGCTCCCGCACGATCACCTGGACAATCGTTGGGGTGATTGCAGCCGTGGTTGCTATCATCGTCGTCGTAACGCTGATGAATACCTCACGTTCAATCCCTGATGCAGGTCCTACACCGACCTCGGGGACTGCTTCCGGCGGGATCCTCTTTGAAGACGGCGTGCCGGCCGAAGGTGATGCGCCAGATGAGGTTGACGCTACCGAGGTTGATGAACCGAACCCTGAGAGCGCAGGGGCATCCCCGACCGAAGTGCCAGGGGCAGATTCCGCAGATATCATCATTTATGCTGATGCCAACTGCGTACACTGTGCATCCTTTGAAGCGGAGAACTCCGAAGCAATTGGTGAGCTCGCCGCTGACGGTCACTCTGTTGAATACCGTTTAGTGAACTTCTTAGACAATCCAGGTACCGATAACTATTCGTCCCGAGCTGCCAACGCAGCGACCTGCGCTGCTGAAGAAGCTCCAGAGAGCTCCTTAGACTTCGTTAGCGAACTCTTTGCTAGTTACAACACGCATCAGGGCGCTGGTCTAACAAACGACGAGTTGGAAGGTGTCGCCTCCGATGCGGGAGCTGACATTAGCGACTGCATCTCAGATAACACCTACCGTCCCTTCGTGAACTTCACAACCGCAAAGGCAATAGAAGCTGGGATCGCCGGAACACCTTCTGTATGGGTTGACGGTGAGTACTATGAAAATACCGGCGGAGGTGAATCCTTCCAAGAGTTTGCCGAGGCACAGCTCGAAGGGTAATGAAGCAAACAAGTAGTCGTACAGTTTTTGTTTCCTGCTGATTTGGGCTAGACTAGCCAGGGTCGACACGACCTAGGTTAGTCGGCCACGCCTCCTTAGCTCAGCTGGCCAGAGCATCTGTCTTGTAAACAGAGGGTCACCAGTTCGAATCTGGTAGGGGGCTCTCCCGCCCTAGTATGTTGCAAACACAATGTACTAGGGCTTTTTCGTGCCCGCAGTGCCCGCAGTGCCCGCAGTGCCCGCAGTGCCCGCAGTGCTCGCTGGCTTTAGCTACTACACACAAGGGTCGCCGGGGCAGTTCAAAGAGCGGTCCCATCGGGCCAGAAGTGAACACCCGATTCCGCGTACGTCTACAAGGTACAGCATCGTCAGTGCATAAAAAATCCCACTACCCGTGATGGGCAGTGGGATTTTTGTATGGATGATCTAGGTGGCGGCGTCCGTCTTATCCGGCCTGGTCGACCGTCTCGGATTCGTCGTCGTAAGCCGATAGCCACTCAATGACAGTCGGTAGATAAGTGGTCAGACCCTTGTACTCCGCCAGATCTGGATGCAGGTCGCGCAGTACGCGGTGCAGGCGCTTGCCCCACCCTGGAACGGTTACCAGATCGTTGAGACTAATGAGGTAACAGCGAATTGGAAACAGCAGGGCGTTCGAGCGAGGCAACCGGAAGAAGGTCTGGAGTTCTACTCGTAGGTGAACCTTCTCGCCAACATTCTCCGGAGTCACCGTGGTGCGGTCGACGCCCCATGTGTTGTAGTTTTCAGGGCTGGTATCTAAACGGGGGTTGATGGTCATGGTCCAGTTCAAACGGCGCCCGGGATTATGCTGTTCAATGCTCAGCAAATACTTGAGCGCTCGATCGAAGATACCCATTTCATGGGCCAGCGGGACTGGTCCATGCCACTCGTAAAAGTCCATGCCGATGTCGAAATCTAGCGACCAGTCGGCCTGGCTTGTGACGGTTCCAGCGTCCATCCACAAGTTGTCCGCGCGTTGGTCCAGGACCGCGTAATCGCCCTGTACCTGACGAGTGACGTATTCCAATGGTTCCATTGGAACGTCACCTCGGCTACCAGGACGAGGTGGCAGCGTGGACGAATCACCGAAAGTGAAGGTGTGGTCAAGCCCAAGCGGACGGTTGATCCAGTGCCAGGTCGTGCCATCACGTTCTAAGGTGAAATGTTCTGGGTAGTCACGCGCCATGAGGCCGAACAGCAGCTCAAGCGTGTCCCACGCGGCGGTCTCCATGTGAGGCAGCGTCTGGGTGCGCTTGGGGTCTTCTGCCAGAACCATGGCGCGGTCTTCCATCTCTGCGACGTAGTGTTCGTCAACGTCGATGGGGTGTTCCAGTACAGAGCCGCGCTCACCGGGATTATGCTGTTCCATGTTGACTGCGTACATGTACGTGTCTTCGTCAAAGGGGAATGGAAAGCGCTGGATAGCTTCTGGACTGTTGTAATAGGTGAAGTCATCTCGGAACGTCTCCGAGTTGAATGTGATCGACATTTTCATCTCCTTGCTCGGTGGAACTCTCACACCGAACCGTTTACAGCTTGAGGGTTAGGTCTTTCCCCTTGAACCGCGACATACAAATCATGATGTGCTCACCCGATTCGCGTTCCTTATCTGTGAGGAATTCGTCGTTGTGCAGGATTTCCCCGTCAGCCTTGAGCACTGTGGTCTCGCACCGACCGCAAACTCCACCGCGGCAGCCAAAGTCCGGTTCGATTCCGGCGTCTTCGACTGCTTCGAGAATCGAGTCTTCGGGGCCGACGTGGACATTCATGTCTGATTCTGCCAGTGTCACATCGAATGGATCGCCCGGTGGTGGTCCGAGGAACTTCTCCCAGTGGAGATCTTCTTCGGGCCAACCGGCCTGGCGAGCAATTTCAAGAACATCGTCAATCATGCGCTCTGGGCCGCACACGTACAGGTGAGTTCCAAGTGGCTGGTTGTCGAGCAGTTCGTCAAACTGGATTCGCTGTCCCAGGCTGGACTGATAGGTGTGCAGTTGTTCTGGGTACAGATTCCCGAGCTCGTCGCTGTAGGCGGCGCGTTTTTTCGAACGCATTGCATAATGCAGCTCGAAGTCAGCGCCTCGTGCAGCAAGCTGCGGCGCCATCGACATAAACGGTGTAATGCCGATACCACCGGCGATCAAGAGATGTTTATTCGCAAGATCGTAGATGGCGAATTCATTATTCGGCGGGTTAATCCACAGCGTATCGCCCTGGGAAACCTCCGTGTGCATGAAATCTGATCCACCGCGTGAATCATCGACACGCAAAACAGTAATTTCGTATGCATCTCGAGCATCGGGGGAACTGATGAGCGAATATTGGTTCTTGATTCGCTTCTCAGGTCCATCCATATTCACCGTGATATTTGATCCCGGAGAAAACACAGGCAAGTCAGCTTGATCGATCGGAGTGAAACGGAATCGCCGGATCTGCTCGGCGACCTCGTCTACTTCGTCAACTCGTACCTTGATTGCATTCTTTGGTGGTTTCATGGATACACTTCTTCGACTTCAGGCGTTTCGCCTGGAGTTTCTACGGTTGCCGAGACGCCCTGGAACGCCGCGAGACGACGAGAATGGTGATCTCGTACTTCTAACGTCTCGCCGCAACGAGGGCAATCATAAAATGAGGTGGTCACACCTTCGGCGATGAACTTGCAATGCACGCACTGAACACGGCGGGCAAGTGATCCTCGGAGTTCGGTAATGACCGATTCATGGTTGATGCCATAGTTGAGGGCTTCTCGTATGACCAGCCCGAGGAACGTCTCACCGCCAACCGCATAGAGTCGAGTACCCATTTTGGCTGTTTCCAAGAGTTTGCTTAAGCGGTGCAGGGCTTCTTTCCGGGTCAGCGCTTGGTTGACGCTGATCGGACCGAATTCTTCGAGCTGCCCCACATAGTCCTGATCATCGCCCTCATTGGACGTCAAGTAGACCACGTGGGTGCGTGCGCTAAACCCTTTTGGGGCTTCGTTGAGCATACGCAGTACTGACAGCATGCCCTCGCCCTCGGCAATCACGAGATTCCACTGTGCGCTAGGCACTGCGGCCAGCTCGTGGTACTTCGGACGACTCTGAATTTCAGCTGGTGGGCTGGTGATCTTCTGCTGCATGGTTTAGGCCTTACCTCGAGGCTTCAGCTTCTTCGGATCCTCAAACGGTAGGCTGTGAGTCTTCGCAGCAGTCGTGTCGGCCTCGCCCTGTACCTGGACTGCGATGTCTGGGGTCGCGAGTTCTGGGTTCAGCCGTGCTAGCGCCACAGAGCGTTTGGTGATCGGTGAGTACATGCCACAGGTCACGACGCCTACGTCGTTGCCCTTGTCGTCAAGGACGCGATCGCCAGCTTCGGCTGCCTGATCTGAATCCAGCTCCACGCCGTACAGGCGGAAGCGTTCTTTTCCTTCACGGTGCTGGTGCTGTGCAATGCCGCGGAATTCTTCGTTTGTTGGGCTGACGGTGAAGGTCAGGCCCAGTTCCCACAGGGTGTCGCCTGGCAGGTCATTCTCGTGTGGGTGTGCTTCAGACATATCGTCTGGGAAGAAGTACATTGCACCTTCGACGCGGAACATATCCAGGGTCGAGAACTGTACCGGAATGATGCCCTGGTCTTTGCCAGTTTCGAGGATGGTGTCCCAGATGTCCACGGCATCGTCGAACTTACAGAAGATTTCGTAGCCTCGTTCCCCGGTGTAGCCCGTGCGGGAAATCAGAACGGAATGACCAAAGAGCTGGGTGTCCATGTGGTGGAAGTACTTGAGGTCACGCAGGCCAGGAATATGCTGTTCCAGATAATCCACCGAGTTCGGGCCCTGCAAGGACAGAATTTGGACGTCGCTGTCGAAGAGCACTGCTACGTCGCGGCCAACGGCTTCCTTGTTCAGCTGCTCCAGAGTCGTACCGCTGCCGTGGACTACGAGCCACGAGTTCGGACCAGTGCGGTAGATGATGCCGTCGTCGACAAGCATGCCGCGATCATCGAGCATGGTCGCGTAGGCAGCTTTGCCCGGGTAGATCTTTCGAACGTCACGAGTGACTGTGCGGTTGAGAACCCACTCGGCGTGTGCGCCGACAACGTGGACTACGTTCAGGCCAGAAATGTCCATCAGGCCTGCCTGGGTGCGAATCGCCTTGTAACCGTTATCGATGTCGTCGTCGTATTCCCAGGCAGTTGGCATACCGTTCCATGGTTCCAAGGTAGACCCTAGAGCGCGGTGGCGTTCAGTAAGAGCGGATTTTCTCCAAGTGACAGTCATTACACCCTCATCCTCATCATTCTGCGTTCGAAAATAATCGATTTTCTGCTGATATGGGTCAGAGTACGCGTCGGGAGTGTGTCGGCCAACACTGTTTCGCTTATAAGAAAACCAAAATTCAACCAGTGCATTAGGTGTGGAATGTTGATATGCCTTGAAGGTCGCTCGGGTCGTGGCGAGCTTGCTAAGTTGGGGTCAGCTGCCGCCATGAACTTTGGAGGAGTCAACGGGCGGCAGAGAGCTGACAAGGGGTGACGAGGCGTGGCTGACGAAAATGCTGTCGACGCGAATGGTGGGGATGCGGGGACGCCTGCTCCCATACAGTCAGTGGATCGTGCGATGCAGATTTTGGAATTGTTGACTGAGTCGTCCTCACTTGGGACGTCGGCCATCGCCCGGAAGCTTGGTGTTCATCGATCGACGGCGTCAAGATTGTTGACCACCCTGGAGTTACGCGATGTTGTTGAGCAAGTTTCGGACCGTGGGGAGTATCGCCTCGGACTGGGACTCTTGCGCATGGCGTACCCCGTGTCGACCCGCTTCGACCTCGCCCGTGACAGCCAAGTGGTTTGTGATGCATTAGCTGAGGCGACGCAAGAAACATCGAACGTGGCAATACTCGATAGTGGTTATGCGGTGACGATTACGCAAAGCGCAGGCCAGCGCATGGTCGGGGTCGCTGGGCAGTATGTGGGGCAGCGAGCTCCACTGCACGCAACTTCTACCGGAAAGCTTTTGCTGGCCTATGCATCGTCTCAGGTGTGGGATCGGTTCAACGTGGAATCGCTTGAAGGCTTCACTCCGGCAACCCGGACCGACTTTGCTGAGTTAGCGGAAGAACTCGAAGTGATTCGGCACCGTGGGTGGGCCGCGGCTGTCGGGGAGTGGGAAGAGGGCATTAACGCCTTGGCAGTCCCTGTCTGGGATGCAACCGGGAAATTAGTGGCCGCGGTGTCAGTGACTGCGCCAGACTTTCGTATGCCCGAGGCCGGATTTGAGCAGTTCTTGGGAGCGCTCAGGGTTGCGGCAAAAGATTTTGAAGCGCGGCTAGGTTTCTCCCGAGTTGACCCCACGATCCCTGGTGCTTAGTCCGCGGCGCGGCACAAAAATTTAAGCTCCCAGAGCCCTTTACCTGTGATGGACGTCACGCGTAGAATGCTGGTATGTGGTGCATAGTTCGAAACATGCATCGCATTATGCAACAGCGAGGGCGGGTTTTAGTGTCCGCTACGATGCGCTCTCCTTTCTCAGTGGGAGGTCCTACATGAACATGAATATCCCTTCCGTCGATCAATCCGATCGTCATGTACCTATTAATTTGCGCCAGTCTGGTCCCACGTCGGTCGAAATGCTGATCGATACCCGGGTTCGAAAATCCCCGTATTGGCATCTTTCTATGGATGCGGGCTGTTGGCGTGCTTCTGTATATAACCGGATGTACCATCCACGCGGCTATGTTCGCCCCGAAGATGGGGGAGCCATGGTGGAGTACGAGGCGCTCGTACATCACGTCACGCTGTGGAATGTCGCCGTTGAACGCCAGATCCAAGTCAAAGGGCCAGATGCCGAAGCATTCGTGAATTTCGTGATTACTCGAGATGCCACGAAGATACCGGTCATGCGGGCACGCTATGTGATCTTGTGCAATGAAGCAGGGGGTATTCTCAACGACCCGGTTTTGCTCCGCATTGCTCAAGATGAGTTCTGGTTCTCTATCTCAGATTCGGATCTGGAGCTCTGGTTACAGGGGATCAATGTGGGACGTCGCTTTGACGTCGACATTCAAGAGATCGACGTCGCACCGGTCCAAATTCAAGGGCCGAAGTCTGTAGATTTGATGGTAGATCTCTTTGGTGACGCCATTGCTGAACTGCCATCATATGGTCTTGCTGAGGGTCAGGTTTCTGGGCATGATGTGATTATTTCGCAAACTGGTTTTTCTGGGGAGAAAGGCTATGAGATTTACCTCTATGATGCCTCCCAGCATGCCGAGGATTTATGGAACACTATTCTGCAGGCAGGTGAGAAGCACAAACTATCTGTGATCGCGCCGGCGCACCATCGTCGCATTGCTGCTGGCATCCTCTCGTGGGGTCAGGACATGGACCAGGAGGTTCTGCCGTTTCAGGTGAACCTCGCTTATCAGGTGCCGCGCAAAAAAGATGCACCCTATATCGGGAAAGCAGCACTGGAAGAGGCACGCGATCAACTAGATGTTGGGGTGTACCCATTTACCCACCAGATGGTTGGCATGATTATGGGCGGTGCCCCGATTGACGACTACGCCCCGGACTTCTGGCTTATCTCGCAAACCGCCGAGGCAAGTCCAACCGGTTACGTCACCTCGCCGTGGTTCTCTCCGGAGTTGGGGCAAAACATTGCCATGGGGTTCGTGCCCATTGAGGCTTCCGCCATTGGCACTGAATTGTGGGTGCACCTACCGGAAAAATACTCGGATATTCCGGGCAGTCCGGTGGCGGCCCAGGTAGTCCCCGTGCCGTTTCGAGAATCCGTGAACCCCAATCAGCGTGAGATTCTGCAGCAGAGAGGAATGGATGCCGCGCTGTGAGCCGTACACCACTTTAGTATCCTACGTGCCCCCGGGCGATGGCCTAGCTGGTCGTGCCCGGGGTGCTTTTTGTCTTCTATGGTTCTGGCAGGATGGCGATGTGTGTATTGTTAAATGCATTCCTGACGATAGATACGCGACGGAGTGGTCATGTCTCTTCCACGCCAGCCAGTAGATCTGAGTGCGAACGATCATCTGTCCTATGTGGCAGAAGGATCGCAACCTTATGATTTGTTTGAAATCTATTTGGGAACAGACGGAACCTACTCTGCTGCTCTTATAACCCACGTGGTGCTCCCGGAATACCTGCCAGCGAATTTTCGAGGACGAAAACAACGGAAATTTATCTCACAGGTCGGGATAGCTGCCCTGGAGCAGACCGTGACCAATCACTTCCCTGAACCGCGGTTCATCGACCTCGATGACGGCGGCATGCTGGAGTTCTTGCTCGAGGTGCCAGCCGGACAGCCCGTGGTGCCGACAGGGCTTGAGCAGCGGCTCCTCAGTGAGACTCGTGCGGCAGAGTTCTACCAGCACCTCTCGGATGAGCATAGCCGATTTCGCGCTGAACTCGATCAACAGCTCAGGAACGCCGCGTACGGGACAAAATGGCAGAAATATTTTCTCTAATCTGCTTGAGGTCAGGCGGACGACAAGCGTTATTGGTTTGCGCGTAAATGTCGGAAATTGACCACGTTCGAGGGCTGGTCGCGTTTCAAATCGCCTAACGACGGTGGTGGCTGAGGCGCAGGACCCTTGCCGCCTTCGACAATCTGGCCAATGAATTCTGCAATCCACGGCGGAAGCGGCTCCCACCCGGTGAAGTATTTCTCCCGGTTCGAGACCTTTTCGGCGTGGGTATAGGTACTGCGCAGCGCCTGGGCAATTTCTTTCTCTGTTGAAGCGGGAAAGAGCTTGGCCCGGATCTCTCCGTTGGTGATGGTGCGCTCAATGATGGGTAACGTCCGCCAGTGCTTGAACGCAGAAGACGCGGCGTAGGCTCCACCGCCACCGTGCTGTCGTGCTGAAGCGTTGACCATCCAAGCGTAGAGAAAATCGAACTGGCACAATGAGTTCAGCAGCGTTTCAGTTGTGCGGGCTTTATTGGTATTCAGTCCGAAGTCATGCAGGACGTCTGGTCTCAGGAGGGGAAACGTCCGAGCCCAAGACAGTCCTTCCGAAATCATGGTGCCGTTATCTTCGTCATGCGGGTTTTCCTGGACCGGCTGGGATGAAAACGGATACTGGTTATGGACTGAGGCTTCGATCTGGCCGTAACGAATCCAGGAACTGTATCGCGCATGCGTCGGGGTTCGCTGAAACGGTCGCAACACGAGCTCAGGAATGAGTTCCCAGCTGCCCGTGCGGATGGCGGCAGCACCGAATAGATAACCGGCGACAACCGTTGTCGCCACAGCACTGGGTGATTTTGAGATAGAGGTAAACGCGTCGTACATGGTCTCAAGGGTTTTGATGGCCAAATCATGGTCATCAGCCAGCATTGCTTCGCACCCGACGCCAACGAGCCGGACCAAGGGCTTGATGAGATCGTCGTTCGTCACGATGTCATCGCGAGAGTTCTGCAGGAAGATCTTCAGCTCGGCTCGATTGCCCTGCCGAATGTTGGCTCGAATGGCACTGGACACGGTTTCATCCGCTAGGAACGGTTCTAGCGGTACATTGACCTTGCTGTTCCCGCCGATTGCGTCGGCAAGCTTGGACATCAGGGAGTTTACGTCGCTGGTCGCGGCTTCTTTCATATGCTGGTCGTGCTGTGCTAGCACCGATGGCCAGTCCCGATAGCGCACCGGTACGTTTCCTGCGCCATCTCGAATAAAAATTTCGCCGGGCCGGAACACGGTTTTTGTTTTCATCCGGCCTTTGCCATTGGGCTTATTGTATTGTCCGACGCGCATCATCGGGACGGGGAGGCCGGAACGGGTAGAAAAGATCGCCACTACGACAACGTCACTGCCATTGACCGTATGGATCTGGGAGACAACTTCGATATCGGCTTCAATGTACTTACCAATTTTGTCCCGCAGTGTAGCGCCATCAAACATTTGCGGGTTTTTGATGCGCCATGGTTTGTCCGGCAAGGTGCCCTCATCGGTGATACCGACCAGAATGTAACCCCCGGGCGGACGATTTGCCATGGCTACGGCGTCTTTGACGAAATCAAGTTCGTGTTTCCGATCGCGTAAATCTAGCTCGACCTTGAACTCCAGCTGAGTCTGTTCTCCGAGCCGGAGCAGCTCCTGAAGTTTTTCCTCGTCAGTTCTTCCGTCCCATACCACTGCCATAAGTGATCCCAATCGTGCGAATATAGCTAACCTGATCCGAGTACGGTTCAGGCCGGTCACAATCTCCCAGTGCGTCTTCATGGTCCACGCTAACGCACGATTGCAACGAAAGGGGAGAGCTGTGGTGAACTTTGTTGGACGCTCATCGTCTGTGAAATGCCGCGGTAAGCTGGCGTTTACTTTAGACCATCGCCGACTAGGAGACTTAGAACTTTCGTCTCCTCCAATTCATCTACCGCTCGCGTTAGGGGATATGACACACCGTGGCGCTGGTCTGCAAATTTTGAGCGCATATTGCTTCAGTATGCTGTGTTGTCAGTGGTACCGTAAAGCTCAACTATCTTGTGCCAATGGTCATTGGCGAAACATTCTAGGCCTGAGCCATAAAGGAGACGCATGTCGAACGATCAGGACCCGAACGACAAGTGGTCGGCGCCGCAATGGCCTCAAGGAGATGGCGCTGCTAATCAATCTCCCCGGGGTGACAACGAGCCAACCGAGGCAATACCGCCACAGAACCAGTGGCATGACCCGCAATGGGCCAGTCCGGGGCAGCACGAACCGCAGCATACGAAACCATTTTGGCAGGGCCAAAACGACTCACAATGGCAGGGTCAAGATCATGCGGCTTGGGCGCAGCAAGACCCCCAAACGTGGCCCGGTGCGCAACAGCACTCATACGGTGCTTCAAGCCAATGGCAGGGGCAGGCGGGTCAGTTTTACGATCCAAACCAGCAGTTCTATGACCCTAATCAACAGTATTATGATCCGAACAACCCTCATGCCTGGCAGGGTGCGCAAATGCCCGGAAGCGGACCGCCACCGAAACCTGCGTATAAGCAATGGTGGTTCTGGAGCATTATCGGCATCGTGGTCATCGGTATTGTTGTCCTGATTTTTGCCTTGTTCCTCCGAGACGACGAAGATCCGAACGCCACGGATCCGGCTCCAACCGAGCAGACTGATCCGACCCCGGCAGATCCGACAGAGTCGTTGGACCCGTCCAACGACCCTGAAGTAGAGGAACCTGACCCAGCAGAAGGGCGCGAAGATAACGGTGGAATGGCACCGGGCACAGGCGGAAGCAGCGATGATGCTCTCGCGGCAGCCCAAGAACGAATTGATAGCGCGTATTCCTATTGGGGCCCGGATGACATGGCTGGTCTATTGGAGATCGACGGGTACGACAGCGAAGCCGTGGATTATGCCATCACGAATTTGGATGTTGATTGGGAGGAGCAAGCAGCCGGTCAAGCACAAGAGTTGGTGGACAGCGATTACAACGGCTATTCACAAACGGGTATTGAAGATTATCTGGAATATTCGGGATTTGAGTCCCAACACATCGATTCTGCCCTGAATGGTCTTGACGTGAACTATAACGAACAAGCGGTCGAAGCGCTCGAGTCGTATCGAGACCTGATGGATGATTCCACCGACGAAGAGGCTCGTAGCTACTTGTCCTATACAGGTTTCACCGACGAACAGATAGACCATGCCTTCAGCAATGCAGGCTAAGTGATGCACCAGAAAATTATCACAGGCTCCTCGGTTTTCGGTCAGGAAATGAACGAAAATCGAGGGGCTGGTTGAACCTCGAGTAGTGTGAAATTCTGATACAGTATTGCCGTTATCGGATCCTTAGCTCAGCTGGTTAGAGCGTTCGCTTCACACGCGAGAGGCCGCTGGTTCGAGTCCAGTAGGATCCACTGTTTCCCGGGAGATTTTGCCCGGGATTTTTGCTTGGAGGGAGGGCAACGGTGGCGAACGAAGAACGTAAGAGCAACGATGTAGAAGAGGAACTCGAACCGAGTACCGTCAAAACTTCGCAGAGTGACACGGGCGATACTGAGTCCAATGAGCCGCTGCCCGAGGTCGGCATCATGCCCGTCATCCGTCCGGCCGTGACGCTACCCAACCCTGATGTTGAGGCACGCCAGGTGGTGCCGCAGATCACCGAGCCCGAAACAGCTCCACAGGATCCAGTGCCTACCTCGGTGCTTTCCACGGACGACGATATCGAAACCGTACCTCAGCCTCTCCGGGATCTTCCTAACGAGGAAGAAGAGGCAGCGTACATTCAGGAAAAAACGGATCCTGATACACGAAAATTCCCGGCACTGACGACCTGGCGTCAAGCGTTTCAAGGCATCGGGGACCGGCAGAAACAGAAAAAATCTGACTACGATACCGAACGGGCGAGTTACGTCGACGACTACGCGCCCACGACCGAGGCCTTGCCAACCCAGGCGATACGACTGGTGGATCGACTAAATGATTCACCGTATCAGCTAACTGGTGCACGGTATAAGGCGGTTGCCGAGGCAAAAGATGCCCACAACACCATGTTGCTGGCATTGAAGCTAGGCGAAACCATGTTCAGGTTTGGTGCCGGAGCCCTTGAAGTGGAGACTTCTATCATCGTGGTCACCCAGGCTTATGGCGTCTACGATGCTGAAGTCGACATCACGAACCAGTCGATTTCGTTAAACTTCGCGCCCGTGGGTGAGCCTCCCGCCACGTATCAGCGGGTCGTGCGCTCTTGGGGATCTGATTTTGCAGGGTTGGCCGATCTCCATGAATTAGTGTCGGGCATTGCCGCAGGAGATGTAGGACGTGACGATGCGCAGGCGACCTTAGCTGCCATTCGGCACCGGAAGAAAACGTTCCCACCGTGGGTTGCCTTTGTGGCCAATGGTGTCTGGGCTACGGCTTTCGTGCTGTTTATTGGGGGATCCTGGTTTTCGGCACTGCTGAGTTTGGGAGCATCTGCCCTGAGTATGGCGACCGTGTTTGTCATGACGCGCTGGCGGGCACCGGATGTGTTTGCGACCATGGCCGGCGGGGTTATGGCGACCGCACTGGCGTTCGGGCTCTACTGGTTGGATGTTTTCCGAGACCCCGCACTGATGATCGCGGCGTCGTTGATTCTCTTGGTACCCAGTCTTCGGATTGTATCTGCTGTGCAAGACGGGATTAATGGCTTCCCCATTACCTCGGCCGGCAGGATTGTGTCCTCGGTGCTGACTTATGTTGGTCTGGTAGCAGGCATCGTGGTCGGCATTGTCGTTCTCGCGATGTTGGGTGCTCCAGAAATTGATATTACTCAGCTGCCAACGCCACGGTATCCGCATTGGTTGGTCTGTATCTTTGTTGCGGTTGCAGCTATGGGCAACTCCATTGCAGGACAGACAAGGTTACGCCTCATTGTGCCAACAGGGCTGGTTTCAGCGATCGGCTACATCGTCTACGTCACGGCGATCGAGGTTGGATTTGGCCCAAGTATTGCACCGGCGGCGGCAGCAGTTGTCTTAGGATTCTTTGCCAGGATTGTTGCGTTGAGCTTGCGTGCGCCGCAACTGGTGATCGCGGTTCCAGCGAGTATTTTCTTATTGCCGGGGTTGATGATTTTCCGAGCGATGTATCAGATGGGATACAACGTGGACATGATGTCTGACGGGGTCTCAGTGCTTTTGCAGGCCTCAATCATTATCTTGGCTACAACAACGGGACTCGTACTGGGCGACTCCTTGGCACGCCCCATGACGTCGGGGCTCAGAGCCAATGAGCGTCGTCGTCTTGCCCATAGCTAATCAAAGAGCGTCGGGTGTGCAGCAGTGGGCTGGGCTGTTTCGGTAGCCCAATCAATCGGTGTTAGACCGTGACTGTTGAGGAAAGTGTTAGTTCGCGAAAACGGTTTGGACCCAAAGAACCCACGTCTGGCAGATAGCGGCGAAGGGTGTGCGGACTCGACGACCAGCGTGTTTGGGGCAGTGAATAATGGGGCAAGTGTTCTAGCCTGCCCGCCCCAAAGCAGGACCGCCAGGGGAGCGTCTCGTTCGGCTAGTGCTTTGACGACTGCCTCGGTGATCGGTTCCCACCCGATGTTGCGATGCGAACCTGCGTCGTGTGCGGTGACCGTGAGCACACGGTTTAGGAGAAAGACGCCCTGAGCTTCCCATGCGCTGAGGTCGCCGGAAGCTGCTGGTTCGAGCCCAAGATCGTCGCGTCGTTCAAGAAAAATGTTGGTGAGTGATCGGGCGATGGGCCGGACCGATGGGTCCAATGCAAAGCTGAGTCCGACCGCGTGTCCGGGGGTGGGGTAGGGGTCTTGGCCAACGATCAGGACTTTAACCTGTTCAAATGGCAAACGGAAAACACGTAAAACGTGTTCAGGGCTGGGCTCGATGTGCTCGCCGGCATCGCGTCGTGCTTGCAGCTGCTCCATAAGTTGGTGCAACTGGTGACTGACCGGTGCTAAAACGGGATGCCACGAAGAATCAATGTCAGGCCATAGTGAAAAGGACATAGGTTTAGCCTAACGAATACTACGGATCGGAGTAGTTTAGACTGGTGGGCGATGATTGGATCTGAAAGGGGACGCATGGCAACGCTGAGTGCGACCGAGCAGCACATGCTGGAGTTTGAAAAACGCTCCTGGCATTACGCTGGCGCCAAAGAACGGGATATTTCCGACACCTTTGGTATGACACCGACCCGGTACTATCAGAAGCTTGCCCGCCTGATTACTACCGAGCGTGCCTATGCCTATGCGCCGATGTTAGTTGATCGCTTGTTGCAATCACGGTCTACCGTGCAGCGGGCAGAGGGTGTTGCACAGTGAGTCAAGAATCTTCTGAACAGAAGTATGCACACGATCGTTTTGACGACGTCGAGCCCTACACAACGCAGCAAGGTGCGCATCGCAAAGACTTTGCGCCACCGAAGGGGAGCGGTCATCTCAACGCCATTATTCTTGCCGGCGGACTTGCTCTTGCTATCGGTGTTGGCGCCTTCTTGTGGTTGTTGCCCTCCGATCCGCTGAATCAGGCAGAGACGGCGCCTGAAGAAACGATTAGTGCAGCAGTTGAGGACGAGCCGCAGGATCCAGAGGAAACGGTGGAGCCAGAGGATGTTGTCGAGCCTGAGCCGACTGCCGAAGACGATGACCTAGAACCGTTCGAGACCTCAGGCCCTGAAGACACGACAGAGACCGCTGAGATGGATGAGCCGGATGCTGAGGAGCAAGAGTCTGATGAGCCGGTGAACTATGAGGTCCCTATTGGGGTTTACAACGCGTCTACTGTTCAAGGGCATGCGGCATCGGTGGCCCAGGAACTCGGTGGGGCAGGCTTTAACGTGCCGGTTGCTGACAACTGGAGTGGTGCCGTGCCAGCTTCAAACACCGTTTATTTCTCTGATAACGAAGCGACGGCGAATGCTGTGGCAGAGGAGCTCGGAGCAACGGCAATCTACGAACCGTCAGTCGACGGGGTTGTCGTTGTATTGACGGGCAGTTAATAAACCTTTAGCTACTTGCACTCAAGTGTTCCGAGTGCTAAAACTGGTGTTAGCACTCTCTGGGTATGACTGCCAAAGCATGCTCGGAGGATTACCTCACCATAAGATGAAATCTTTGTACCGCCACCCGGTTAGGTGCACTGGTTTGCCGTCGCGGGCACTTTGGTGCAGGTGCGGAATCTACTCGTCCCGAAAGGACCGTGCAATACATGGCTAAGACCATTGCATTTGACGAAGAAGCACGCCGCGGCCTCGAAACGGGTTTGAACACCCTGGCAGAGGCTGTCAAGGTCACCTTGGGCCCCCGTGGCCGTAACGTCGTACTAGAAAAACAGTGGGGCGCTCCGACCATCACGAACGATGGTGTATCGATCGCACGTGAAATCGATCTGGAAGACCCATACGAAAAAATCGGCGCCGAGCTGGTTAAAGAAGTTGCCAAGCGCACCGATGACGTCGCCGGTGACGGCACGACTACCGCAACTGTCTTGGCACAGTCGCTCGTCTCGGAAGGCCTACGCAACGTTGCCGCCGGTGCAGATCCAATTGCCCTGCGTCGCGGCATCGACAAGGCTGTTACCGCAGTAACTGATGCACTCCAGGCACAGGCTCGTGAAGTCGAGACCAAAGAACAGATCGCGAACACTGCTGCAATTTCAGCAGGCGATACTGAAATTGGTCGTCTGATTGCTGAAGCTTTGGACAAGGTCGGCAAGGAAGGCGTTGTCTCCGTAGAGGAATCCAACACCTTCGGCCTGGATCTGGAACTGACCGAAGGTATGCGCTTCGACAAGGGCTACATCTCCGGTTACTTCGCCACCGACGGCGAACGTCAGGAAGCTGTTCTTGAAGATCCATACATCCTGATCGCTAACTCCAAGATCTCGAACCCACGTGACATGGTTGGCATCCTCGAGAAGGTCATGCAGTCGAATAAGCCACTGCTGATCATTGCTGAAGATCTCGAAGGCGAAGCCTTGGCAACTCTGGTTGTCAACAAAATCCGTGGCACCTTCAAGTCAGTAGCTGTCAAGGCTCCAGGCTTCGGTGACCGTCGTAAAGCCATGCTCAACGACATCGCCATCCTTACCGGTGGCCAGGTTATCTCGGAAGAGGTTGGCCTGAACCTTGAGAACGCAACCCTCGATATGCTGGGTACCGCACGCAAGGTTGTTGTAACCAAGGACGAAACCACCATCGTTGAAGGCGCTGGCGATTCCGAACAGATCGCGGGTCGTGTTACCCAGATCCGTGGCGAAATCGAAACCACCGATTCAGACTACGACCGTGAAAAACTGCAGGAGCGCTTGGCCAAGCTGGCCGGCGGTGTAGCAGTCATCCGCTCCGGCGCTGCAACCGAGGTTGAGCTGAAAGAGCGCAAAGCTCGTATCGAAGATGCTGTTCGTAACGCGAAAGCCGCAGTTGAAGAAGGCATCGTTGCCGGCGGTGGCGTTGCCCTGATCGAGGCTGCACAGACTGCATTTGAAAACCTGCAGCTCGAGGGTGATGAAGCCACTGGTGCAAAGATCGTTCGGGTTGGCGTTGAAGCTCCACTGAAGCAGATCGCCCAAAACGCCGGTATGGAACCAGGCGTTGTCGTCGATCGCGTGAAGAAGCTTCCAACCGAAGAAGGTCTGAACGCAGCAACCGGTGAGTACGTCAACCTCCTTGACGCTGGTATTAACGATCCGGTCAAGGTAACTCGTTCCGCTTTGGAGAATGCTGCTTCAATTGCTGGTCTCTTCTTGACCACCGAGGCTGTCATTGCTGACAAACCAGAACCTGTTGATCCAGCTGCCGCTGCAGGTGGCATGGACCCAATGGGCGGTATGGGCGGCATGATGTAAGGCTTTGCCTTAGCTGCTCCAAGATCGCGAGATCTTACACTCACCCCCGGCATTGACTGGGGGTGAGTGCTTTAACCCGATGGTTCTGTTTCCAAGCGCTGCAGCACCAGATAGGATGATGCAGTAGGTCAGAAAGGAACACCGTGGGGAAATTGCTTCGTACCGTTCGCAATGTGACGATCACCGCTGGCGCTATTGGAGCAGCCGGAGTGTGGTACCGGAAACGTGCTGAACGATTGCTGTCACTTCGAGCGCAGACCGTGCTGGTCACCGGCGCCGGCTCTGGTATTGGACGCCTTCTGGCCATCGGCTCGGCGCAACGTCGTGCCGCCCATGTCGTTGTATGGGATATTGACGAGGTTGTCGCCCACGAGGTCGTCCAAGAAATTCTCAACATTGGAGTCGATGCATCGTATGACGTTGTTGATGTAACCAGCGACGAGTCGGTAGATACTGCAGGTGAGGCGGTGCGTAACCGCATTGGTAGTATCGACTTTCTGGTGAACAACGCAGGTGTTGTGACCGGCAAGCCGTTTCTTGAACAGAACCATGAAGACGTGGAGCGGACCTTCCAAGTCAACGCTCTAGCGCTCTACCGGGTGACGCGCCAATTTCTTCCGGGCATGTTGACCAACCGTTTTGGCTCTGTCACTGTTATCTCTTCCGCTGCCTCACTTACTGGAGTCGCACGCCAGACGGACTACGCTGCCTCGAAGTGGGCCGCTCACGGGTTCACTGAGTCATTACGAGCCGAGATGCGCCACCAGGGTCACAACCTTCATACGTTATCCGTACATCCGTTCTATGTTGCCACCGGAATGTTCGAAGGTGCTAGCTCTCCTAACGCCCTGTTGCCGATTTTGGAGCCGGAAGACGTCGCAGACCGGATATTCCGTACATTAGAAGCTGGTAAACACCAGCTCATTCTGCCGGCCAGCGCTTCCATGGCCAGATGGTTGAATCTACTTCCTGTGCCGCTGGCTGATCGGTGTCGAGATCTTTTCGGGATCAACTCGACCATGGATCGCTTCGTCGGACGCGACCCAGATCTCGCGAGTTAGCTCAGCGGCTTGCCCCGTCGTGGGTAAAGCTCGGACATGAGGTTCCGCCTTGCAGACCGTTCCCAGCGTTTTCTGCCGGTGTGCGTATTGAAAATTGGGTTTTGCGCCAGCATGCCACGGATGAATTTTTCGCGGCCGACGACGAAGTCTTCGTCGTTGACTTTTTGAAAATCTTGACGCACGCCCTCGCGGTACCGCTGATAGGCTCCGCTGGAACGAGCCAAGACCTCGAGATCAGCGTCAATGAGCACCTTGCCGCCGAAATCTTCCTCAATGGGATCATGGGTGAATGTCAGCCGGATTAAGCGTCCGGTTTCTAAAATTTCCGGACCGGGGACGCCAAGCTCTGGTAGGACGCGTTCTGCAAGTCGTGCGGAGTCTTCTTCGTCCTGCCCTGGGGGATGCATTGGGTCAGCGCGATAGATAGCATCATGGAACCACGCGGCAAGTTTTACTGCCCGGGGGAATGGTCCCATGGATTCGCCCTGACGTTCGAGATACTCGATGGTCTTGAGCACGGACATCAGATGCGTTAGGTCGTGGTAGTGCCGGTGGTCTTCATCCCAGCGTTCCAATAAGGCATCGCATATTGGATCACGTTCGAGCTCTGACGTATTGGGAAAGAGCCGAGCGAAACGTTGGTGCAGAATTTTTTCGAGTTTGGAAGATCGCTCTGCTGCGGTAATGCGCAACCCCGATTTCACCAGGCGACGGACCAGTTCCGAACCGGACACTTCCTGTGCTCCGGCAGCGACAAGCTCTTCGTACATACTGACCGGAACGTCATAGTGGTCCCCGTCGAAGGCATTGGGTGCGACCCCGGTTGCACGGGCAAAAGCGTGCAATTCTTCTAGTGACTCGTCAGACACTAGGTGGGAGAACACGGTGCCGTGTGCGGGCCACCGTGCGGGATCGATCAATACGGCCATTCTCCTAGCCTACCCACCAAACCCCTCACCTCGTGTGATTCTGGCCGACGAGGTGAAAGGTTGATGTCGAATGCTAGCCGCGGAACATCGCTGCGTTCGCCTGTTCAGTCGATTCGTATTGCTGACCAGCGTGCTGCATTGCATCCCGAATGGACCGCAGAGATTCTTCGACGCGTTGTTGTGTCCCGCGCCATTCAGTGACAACCGTCTGGAAGTTTGAAGATGCTTGACCCACCCACGACTCCTGTAGTTGTCGCAGCTGAGCATCCATGCTGTTGACTTCAGCCTGGATCCGATCGGCTGTGGACTGGACCCCATTTGCCTTTGCGAAAAGTTCTTGAACATCAATTTGAATACGAGCCATGATGGTTCTCCTCGATAGTTGGACTTCACATAGCGTGATGTGGTTCAGCCAGCTTAGAAACCATCAGCGGATATGGGGCCGCGGAACCATCCTGCTGTGGATAATTACTGTTCGGTAGGGTCGTCTGTGGAGAAATCCTCGTCGCTGTCATCTTTGTCGTCGCTTGGATCGAGCGGATGGTAGGGCAGCCGAACAACCATGGTTGCGCCGCCTCCGGGAGTTTCCTCGTGTCGAACGCTGCCTTTGTGTTGGCTCACGATGCCGGCAACGATGGCTAGACCGAGTCCGCTTCCTCCGGTCTCCCGGTGGCGGGACGTGTCGGCACGGTAGAAACGCTGGAAGATTTTTTCGGCATCTTCCGCAGAAATCCCGGGACCGTGGTCGCGGAGTTTGATGACCGATTGAACACCGGTTGTGTTGGCTCCAGGGGTGGTGCCTGGTGGTGGATCTTCGGTTCCCACCGCAATCTCAATGTCGGTATCCTCCGGGGTGTAACGCAGCACGTTGGTCATCAGATTCGAAATCACTTGACGGAGCCGGTTTGAGTCACCAAAGGTGGGAGCGGGCTGGGGGCCAGACTCGCCGTCGAGTCCGGTGAGGGTGATGTTTCGACCCTGTGCTGTGGCACGGGTATCGACAACCAGGTCAGATGCGAGGCCTAGCAGATCGATGGGTTTTGACTCCATCGTTCGTTGCTCGTCTAACCGCGCCAATGTAAGAAGGTCTTCCACCAGCTGGGTCATCCGCTTGGCCTCTGACTCGATGCGTCCCATGGCGGTGCCAACATCGTCGGCCGATGACAGTGCTCCGTGACGGTAGAGCTCGGAGAAGCCACGAATGGTAACCAACGGTGTGCGAAGCTCGTGGGATGCGTCTTGGACGAAACGACGCATTCTTTCCTCGGACTGTTCATTGGCGCGGAACGCGATTTCGATGTGTGCCAGCATGGCGTTCAGAGACCGGGACAGGCGGCCGACCTCGGTGTCAGGGGCTCCTGAGGGCACACGTTTCGACAGGTCGCCGGCGGCGATTCCCGCTGCGGTGCGTTCTACGCGGTTGAGCGGACGGAAGGCCGTGGTCACGAGCCCGTAAGCAATCATCGTGACGACCAGGGTTGCCAAGAAACCGATGGTGATCACCAAGGTGGTTACACGTTCGACAGATCGTTCGACGGGGTCCATCGGTAAAGCAATGGCCACGGTGCCACCATCGGATTCCAGCCGGTAGATCTGTACTCGCCACTGACTCTGCTGGTCGCTTTGGCCGGGTACCTCAAAGGAGGAAGAACCGTGTTCGGCGGCTTGCTCTGCGGTGAGGCGTTGAATGTCTGGCACATCAGAGCCCTCGGTGTGAATGCGGGACACGAGGTTGCCCTCATTATCCCAGGATTCGCCGTAAAACCGCACGATGGTCTGTTGGAAGCTTCCCGTATCGTAGGGCCCCGCTGATCCCATGGACGTGAGAAACATTGACACATTGTGTCGGTTGGTGAAAATGTCTTCATCAATCTGGCGGACAAGTTCTTGACGGTATAACGAGGCCGTTAAGAGGGCAGTTGTGGCCACTGTTAAAGCCATCAATACGCCGGTGATCAGCGTGAGTTGAGTGCGAAGTGATGTGGCCTGCCAGGTGCGGGCTATCCACTGCAGCGGTTTCGGTGTGGCCATGTAGCGTGAATTAGCGTTTGTCTGAGGTGCGCAGCAGGTAGCCGACACCGCGTTTGGTATGGATCATTTTTGGCCGGTCATCAGTATCAATTTTACGACGCAGGTATGAAATATAGGATTCCACAATGGAGGCATCGCCGTTGAAGTCATATTCCCAGACGTGGTCCAGGATTTGCGCTTTCGACAACACTCGATTCGGGTTCATCATGAGATACCGCAACAGTTTGAACTCGGTGGGGGAGAGATCGATGATATTCCCGTCCCGGCGTACTTCGTGAGCGTCATCGTCGAGCTCAAGATCATCGACCACCATGATCGCTTCGTCGTCCTCTGCGGGGGCGGTACGGCGAAGTACTGCACGAATACGAGCCACGACTTCGTCCAAACTAAATGGCTTGGTGACGTAGTCATCGCCACCGACGGTAAGACCGGTGACTTTATCCTCGGTCTCGTCACGTGCGGTCAAGAAAACGACTGGAAAGTGGCGACCTGTCGCCCGCAGTTTACGGGTTACGGAGAATCCGTCCATATCGGGCAACATGACGTCGAGTACCGCCAGATCCGGATTATGTGTTTCGGCCGCTTCCAATGCTTCGCGGCCATTCGATGCAGCGATCACATCGAAACCAGCGAACCGCAGCGAAGTGGAAAGCAGTTCGCGAATGTTTGGTTCGTCATCGACGACTAAGAGTTTTGCTTCATAAGATTGGGACGTCATGCCTCTATTGTAAAAAAACTAACCTGAGAGGCAGCTGTGCGTTTGCTGGATGCGTTGCTAGGAACGCTGACGGCGACGTCGCACCATGATGTTTCCTAGCAGTGCCACGAGCAGCAGGATGAATCCGGTGGGGAAAGCCAGCAGCGCCAACCAGAACAGCCAGATTGCCGGTGTGACACCCGCGAAGTAGTAGATCAGCACGCCTACGAGCGCCAAAAACGACACCACGACGATCGAGACCCCGAGCCACAGTACGGTACTGATCCAGAGCGGTGTCACGTCGAGATTCTTGTGGTCATATGTGGTCATGGAGGGTATTCTACGCTTGCAGCACAGGATAGCGCTCATTGCGAAGTACGGCTCCGAATGGCACTATACTTGCCTGGTATAGGCTTTTGGGGTTCCCGTAACCGCGCCCGGATGGTGCGTGACGGGAACCCTTTGTGAATGACGTACGTGACAAAGGAAATGACCACACATGCCAACCGGCAGAGTAAAATTTTACGATCATAATAAGGGATTCGGTTTTATCACCACCGACGACGGCGATGACATTCATCTGCCGGCATCGGCCTTGCCCGCAGGCGTTACCCAGCTTCGCCCGGGGACACGAGTTGAGTTCGGTATTGCGGATTCCCGGCGTGGCCCACAGGCACTTTCGGTAGAACCAATCGATAAACTTCCATCAGTGGTTCGTGCCACGAGACCCAAAGCCCAGGACATGGCCGGCATCGTTGACGATTTGATTCGGATGCTTGACTCGGCCTCCAACGGGCTGCGTTCCGGCCGCTACCCGGCTTCCAAGCAGGCCGAGCAGATGGCCACCATCATGAGAAGGGTGGCTGATGCATTTGATGCATGAAATAGAAGAAGATACCGTTCCGGCAACCGAACAAGCCCGCGCTACCTTTGGGCCGCCGCGCACCGTGAGCCGGAAACCCCGGGTTGATGTGGCGCTGGCCGAGGCCATTGATATCGCGCGTACTGCGCTTGCAGATTTTGCGGATGAAGCTGAAATCGGCGACCACATCGGTGTTGTCGTCGATGATGAGCGGGTGGTAACGCACCGGTTCGCCTCGAAGGTTCGCGGCTATGGCGGCTGGGAGTTTTTCACGACGCTGGCGCGAGCACCGCGTTCCAAAGTGATCACCGTGTGCGAATCCGGTATGTTGCCAGGTGAAAATTCTATTCTCGCGCCGGAGTGGGTGCCCTGGATGGATCGAGCGTCCGAAGAAGAGCGTATCCGACTCGATGCCATTGCCGCCGGCGAAGACCCAGCAAAAGCGCTCGAAGAGGCCGGCTATGGGCAAGAAGACGAAGCTGAAGCCGTAGATGAGTCTGGGGCGGAACCGAAGCCGCAAACTGAAGACGACTCAGAAAAGAATAAGCAGGCGCGTCGTGCCGCCAAGCGTCGTCGAGCAAAGCAAAAAGCAGCTCGCCAGAAAAAGAATAAGAAGTCAGGCGATAAGTCAAAGGGTGCTGAAGCCTCGAAAAATTAATGCCCCAACGACACATTAGACAGAATGGTGGCCGTTGGCCTGCACCTGTTCTTGCAAGCCAACGGCCACCATTCTTTTTAACCCTGAAGGATTAGAGGCGATCGACGATGTAGTCGATGCACGCGGTCAGTGCTGACACATCTTCTGGATCAATTGCGGTAAAGGTTGCGATGCGCAGCTGGTTCCGACCCAGTTTGCGGTACGGCTCGGTGTCCACGATGCCATTCGCCCGTAGCACCGCTGCAACGGTCGCGGCGTCGACGTCGTCCTGGAAATCGATGGTGACGATAACCTGTGACCGATCTTCTGGACGAGTCACAAACGGGGTGGCATACGACGATGCCTCGGCCCAGGTATAGACCCGGTCGGAAGAGTCCTTGGTGCGTCCTGTTGCAAAGTCCAAACCGCCATTGCTGTTCATCCAAGAAAGCTGTTCGTTGAGCATAATCAACGTTGCCAGAGCCGGAGTGTTATACGTCTGATTCTTGGCTGAATTATCAATGGCCGTTTTGAGGTTCAGGAAGTCTGGGATCCAGCGATCGGTTGCCGCGATTTCTTCAGCCCGCTCGATTGCCGCAGGAGAGAACAAGCCCAACCAGAGGCCACCGTCCGAGGCAAAGTTCTTTTGCGGAGAAAAGTAGTAGACGTCGGACTGGGCAACATCGACCGGTAGTCCGCCTGCGCCGGATGTTGCATCGACCAAGACCAGCGCATCGTCGTCTGCACCCTCAACCCGGTGAACCGGAGCCGCGACGCCGGTGGAGGTCTCATTCTGCGGCCAGGCGTAGACATCAACGCCTGATTCGGCGCGTGGAACCGGACGAGTGCCGGGATCTGCCTGCAAGATCACCGAGTCATCCAAAAACGGAGCGCTGTTCGTGACCTTGGCAAATTTGGAGCCAAACTCACCAAACGACAGGTGCTGGGCTTTTTCGCGCACGAGCCCAAAGGCTGCGGTATCCCAAAACGCGGTCGCGCCACCGATTCCAAGGACCACCTGGTAGTCGTCCGGAGCATTAAAGAGTTCGCTGACGCCTTCCTGGACAGATTTGACCAGGTTACGCACAGGCGCTTGGCGGTGGGAGGTTCCCATGAGGTGGGATCCTGCCGCAGCGACCGCATCGACGACTCGTGGGCTGACTTTGGAAGGGCCGGCGCCGAAGCGACCATCCGCTGGTTTGAGGTTCTCGGGGATCTCGATGTCCGGTATGGTCATGGCTACTCCTTAGCAGAAGGTGGCAGGTTACCTGATCTATTGTGGACCGTTGCAGGTGTAATTCTCCACAATAAGCCGTCATATGAACTGCTTTTCAGGTCCAACGTGGTCAATCCGACAGCCCTTCGCGAAAGGCTGTTGATAAGGTCTCGTTCCAGCATGGTCGGGTACGTATGATAAATGTGGATTAATTGGTCCAGCGGCATTCAGATCGCAGCGCAGATGAAGGAACGTGGGCAGTGGTAGATCTAATCGATACAACTGAAATGTACTTACGCACCATCTATGAATTGATGGAGGAAGGCATCGCGCCGTTGCGGGCGCGAATTGCCGAGCGTCTGGAACATTCCGGTCCCACGGTGTCGCAGACGGTGGCACGGATGGAGCGTGACGGCTTACTGCATGTTGCATCGGACCGTCGTTTGGAACTGACGGATGAAGGCTTGAACGCAGCGGCGACGGTCATGCGGAAACACCGCCTTGCAGAACGGCTCCTTGCAGATGTGATTGGCTTGGACTGGCCCTATGTTCATGATGAGGCGTGCCGGTGGGAGCATGTGATGAGTGATCAGGTGGAAGCTCGCCTTATGGTCTTGCTTGATTCACCTGAAAGCTCGCCGTTTGGCAACCAAATCCCGTTGCTTGAAGAACTCGGTGGTCCCGCCACGGGCCTTGAGCCCGCTACGTACGAAGGCGAGCCGCTGACCGTTGCGTTGGAGCAGCCAGGCAATTTCGAGGTGAAAGTGCTGACTGAGGCCATCCAGACGGACCCAGAGTTGCTCACGCAGTTTGCTGCGGCGGGCATTCAGCCTGGTGCGGTGTTGGCTGCAGAGTCCGCGGACGGCTATGTAGCCGTGCGGACGATTGAGCGCGGACCACAGCTTCCCGGAGACGTGCAAGATTTTTCCGATCTGGGACTTGAGATCTCTGACGATACCGCAGCGCACGTTCGGGTTGTTCGCGTCAAGTAACCAAATTGTGATCTACCGAATATATATGGGGTCCAATAGGGCTTCGTTTGCCCCGAAATAACGCGCTGTTATGGAAATATCACAAGTTGTTATACGAATTGTGCCGCATGAACGCGCGGAAGTGTCGGATCAGGTAGCGAAGATTGTCAACTAAATGTTATGCGAACGTGACATTTTGTTTTGCTTGCACTAAGCTAACTCTCGGTGCCTGAGCAGAATAGGCTTTCGCACCGGCCACCAGTTTGCTTTGTACTCCGCGGCTGGCAGGCAAAACATAGCAGTTGTATAAATATGTTCATGGCGGAGTGAGGCTCAAGGTCTTGCAGCACATGAGAGAGGTAAACTCAAGTGTCGAAGCGCATTTCAACCGCACGTCACCGTGCAACTCCTGAGAAGGGCGCAACGCTAGGGGCCATGACTCAGGTCATCGGTCGCTCAGGCCGCCAGGCAGCAGTTCTTGCAGCAGCCTCCGGCATGGTTCTAGCCGTACCCCCAGCAGCTAACGCTGCCCCTGTGCAGACTGATCGTGAAACATCGACTCTGCCAGCCACAAACTTCAAGCTGGAACGCACTTCTCGTAATGCGGATGTTATCTCCGCTGAACCTGGCGCACTGGACCTGAACCGTGCAGATCTTGAATCGCAGTACACGGAACCAGAACCCGAGCCAGCACCAGAAACCGAATCGACTGAAGAAGCCGATCTCACTCCGGTAACGCGCGAAACCGCAAACGAATCTTCCACCCAGAGCCAGAGTGAAACTCAAAGCGAAACTGAAACCGCTTCGACCACCCAGACTCAGGAAGCACCAGCCCCTTCATCATCCGGTTCCTTAGGTGCAGTTGTCTCAGCTGCCTACTCAGGTATCGGCACCCCATACGTCTGGGGCGGCAAAGGACCGGGCGGCTGGGACTGCTCCGGTTTCACCGCATGGGCCTACGCACAGGCTGGAATCAACATTCCATCCAGCACTTCAGCCATCCTAGGCTCGGGTCAATTCACTCGTACCTCCAGTCCACAGCCAGGTGACCTCGTCTTCCAAAACGGTGGCGGTCACGTTGGCATCTACGTTGGCAACGGCCAGATGATCGGTGCACAGAACCCATCGACCGGCACCATCCTGCACAACGTCACTCGTAACCCACTGATGGGTTACTACACCTACACCGGCTAGGTCTTCTCTTTATACAACTGCACCATCAAGGTCTCTTCTGGAAAACAGGAGAGACCTTGATGCATTTAACAGAAAGTCTATGACGTGTCTCAAACCCTGCCTGAGTGGGCGAACCAACTCCTCCAGTCTTTAGAAATCGACCCCGTAGCCGTCGATATTGCCGCCCTCCAGACGGTCGCCCACAACATCAATGATGACCCACAACGGGATTACCTGCTCGTTGGGTTTATCGCTGGCTATGCTGCAGGCCTCGCGGAAGGTGGCGGCATGGCACCCTTCGACAAAGCTCACGCCGCATCTGTGGGTTTCATGCGCAAGAACACCAGCCGGGAATAGTTCCCAACATTTGGTGTTGACATGTGGCGGAGCAGTGAAGGGAATTGAATAACTCATGAGTATGAGCCATGCGGGCAGAGCTGCCCTGGGTGGAATGCAATACGGTAAGGGCGGCCACTCGCTGAAACCGGGCACAATACGTCGATCCTGGTCATTTATTTCGCGGTACCGCGCCAGATTGATCATCTACCTGACCGTCTCAGCGCTCGGAGCGGTTCTCACAGTCGTATCGCCCATCTTGGCAGGCGACGTTGTCAACGCGATTGTTGATGGATCCGATGTAGGCGTCGTCATCCGCCTTGCGCTGCTAATCGCAGCCGTTGCAGTCGTTGAAGCCATTCTCGATGTGATCTCACGATGGCAGTCTGCTTCCCTTGGAGAACGTACGATATTTGATCTGCGCACCACCGTTTTCACACATGTGCAGACAATGCCTATCGCATTCTTTACTCGTGCACGAACAGGCGCGCTTGTGTCTCGGCTCAATAACGATGTCATTGGTGCCCAGACGGCTATCGCCCGAACGCTGCCAACCGTGGTGATGAATGTCGTCACGTTGGCTGTAACCCTGGTCGTCATGCTGACCACCTCATGGCAAATCACCCTGGTGTCGCTTGTACTGTTGCCTGTGTTTCTTTTCCCAGCGCGCTCACTTGGTTCCCGATTAGCGGTGCTGACTCGCGAGCGTGCCAAACGTAACGCGACCATGGGCGACCAGATGACCGAACGTTTCTCCGCTCCGGGTGCAACTTTGGTCAAGCTCTTTGGTGAACAGCAACATGAGTCAGAGATCTTCGCTGCTCGGGCGGATAGTGTGCGTTCCTCCGGAGTCCAGATCAGCGTGTGGACTTCAGTCTTCATGACCATCTTGACGATGGTATCAGCGCTGGCCCTGGCAGCTGTTTACGGTATTGGCGGGTATCAGGCACTGACAGGCGGCCTCAACGCTGGTGACGTCGTAACGATGGCGTTGCTATTGACAAGGCTCTATGCACCACTGACAGGACTAGCAACCGCTCGTGTGGAACTCATGAGCGCGTTGGTTTCCTTTGAACGAATCTTTGAAGTGTTAGATCTCAAACCGATGATCACTGACCCGGAGGACCCCCAAGCGATTCCAGCAGGCGGTGTCCGTATTGAATTCGAGGACGTCAATTTTGAGTATCCTGCGGCATCTGAGGTATCTCTTGCGAGTCTCGAAGAGGTTGCGGTCCTGGATGATCGGTCCTCAGGCCAAGTGCTGCACGGGATCAACTTCACCGTGGATCCTGGGCAGACCGTTGCGTTAGTTGGTTCCTCGGGGGCCGGTAAATCCACGATCGCTAGTCTTGTCTCTCGGCTCTATGACGTCACCGGCGGATCCATCAAACTCAATGGGGTTGATCTACGTGAAGCTAAGGCCGTAGACATTCATGATCGCGTTGGTATGGTGACTCAAGATTCGCACCTGTTTCACGCGTCGATCCGCGACAACCTCACCCTGGGGCACCGTGCCGTCGATGACGTGCATATCTGGGAGATTCTGCAACATGCACGGTTAACCGAAGTGGTTGGGGCGATGCCCGATGGCCTCGATACCATTGTGGGGGAGCGCGGTTACCGGCTGTCCGGTGGGGAGCGTCAACGCCTGGCGATAGCCCGCTTGCTGATCGCAGCCCCGGAGGCAGTGATTCTGGATGAAGCGACCGCGTCGTTGGACGCCACCAATGAAGCCGCAGTACAGCAGGCCTTAGATAAAGCACTCGAGGCACGCACCGCGTTGGTTATTGCACACCGGCTCTCCACGATTGTTAAGGCTGACGAGATTCTCGTCGTTGAGGACGGCCGCATTGCTGAACGGGGGACGCACCAAGAGTTATTGGCTGCGGGGCAGCGGTATGCCGAGCTGTATGCAACACAGTTTGAATAACTCGAGTCAGGAGAATGATTTGGATAGTACACAGATGACTCCCGAAACATTTTGGGATCAACGCTATGGTATCTTTGCGCAGCGAATCGGGTGGGAATAATCAGCGAGTTCTGCTTATTCCGGCCAGGGGTTGTCGCGGATGACCTCGACGAAGTCACCACGTTGGAAACCCGGTAGGAAGTGCTCGAGAACATCAGCTTTGACGTTTCCAAACGTAGTTTCCGGGCGGTCTTTGAGGCCGTGGGTGAAGGCCGCAAGGATTTTATTCTTAAAATCTGGACGCGGATGTGCTTCAACGACGGCTTCACGCTGCTCGGGTGTGAGTGAATGGTACCCGATCCCCAATACATCGAGTTCTACACCGCGAGTCACTAGCGCGACTTCGGACTGCATATGGAGAGGAATTTCTGGCGTCGTGTGCAACGCAATGGCCGCCCACACGGTGTCGGCAGCATCGCCATCCAGGCCATATTCTTTCAGGAAATCGCGGGCAACATCGGCAGCATCGATTTCGAACCGTTGGTCAGTGCGACGATAGGTATCTGTGAGCCCCAGATCGTGGAACATCGCACCGACATAGAGTAGTTCCGAATCGTAACGCAAACCTTCCTCCATGCCTCGCAACGAGCCGAAGAGAAACGTCCTGCGTGAGTGGTCAAAGATCAGATCATTGGCAACGTCGCGCACTAGTGCGGTGGCGTCCTGAGCCATCTTGCTGTCGGGGATTGTCACCCCGGCGATAGTTTCAGCCACGGTTCATCCTGCCTTTCAAAAGTCGGGGAGGATTTCTCCAGTTCATCGCACCTTTATCGAAGCGTGCTGCCTTCCATGCTTGCAAACTTGGGCCGACCTCGACCAGAGCTGTTGGGCGTGAACTGTTTGTTTAACCAAAAACCGTGCGCGGCCCCAAGCGGGACCGCGCACGGTTTGTGAATAATCGGATTTACTCAGACACTGGGTTGAGTGTGCCGTCCGACTTGGTGATAAATGAGCGCAGGAACCACTGGAACAGTTCAAGCCCGCGGGTGATCTCAACAAGAATATCTTCGGTCATCGGGTCCGCCTTGCCGGTTTCGGCTATGGCATTGCGGAAGTCCTGGATGACGCCGGTGTAGACGTCGTTCAGTGCCGAGATATGCGCTAAGGTCGAGCCGCGATTGATTGCGTAGTCTTCCCACGTGCGGCCGGTGACGATCGATCCGGGGGTGCCTTTGGGAGACGCACCCATGGTCGCGATGCGTTCAGCGACCAGGTCGGCCCATGCACGAACTTCATTTACCTGTGGATCGAGCATCTCATGAACAGAAATGAAGTCCGGTCCGACCACGTTCCAGTGGGCGTGTTTGAGCGTAAGGTGTAGGTCATTAAGGGCATGGAGACGTACCTGCAAGATATCGGTGATGCGGTGGCTGTCTTCGAAATCCATGCCGGGGGTGGTGTAATCTGCGTAGTTGTCAGTCATTGAGTAACCTTTCTGCCGCTGAAGTTGGCGGTCTGCCATGTCGCGACGACGGATCATGTCTCTGTAAGGTTCTACCCTCAGTCTCTACTCAATACCTTTTCTCAGGGCGTCGCAAGATATGTAAGGCTTACCTCACGCGATTGTCAGTACTTTATAAGGTTCAGGTGCTTGCCAGAACTGAGTAGCAATGGTGTCCCCGACACGATTCGAACGTGCGACCTTCTCTGTAGGAATCGCATGGAGGACGTTGCTATCCGCCGATGCTGGTTTCCACTGGCACCTCAAATCGGTAGAGCACTGGTGCGCCATTACTTAAACCGATAAAGATCGGTTTCCCAACGGGTGTCCATCCTTTGCTCCATACTGCCTCCGTAACTTCGTCCTCTAAAACCTGATGTCTTTCGCCCCGTTGGTAGATTGCCTCGATTTGTCTGGCTTCGATGTGATCTGTTGCTTCAATTTCTACGGGGAGTTTAGGCATGTAGAAACCCTACTTTTTATCGGTGGACTAATACAGGCATTCAAGCCGGGTATGCCCGTCTCGGATGCTGAGCTCGACCTCTTTCGTCTGTGACTGCTCAGGTGAGGGTCTAGGTGGAGCGCTTCGTTGCGGATGGCAATAACGAGTTTCGAAATTCATATATTCCATCTGTTAGTATAAACTTACACATGGGAGGTGGAACTTGGATCTGAGTGCACAGTTGACGGCTGTTGCCAGCCCTCAGAGGATGCGGATCATTGCGGAGCTGGCGCATGAACCGCTTCATGTGAGCGAGCTGGCTAGGCGGGTGGGGATGTCACGGGCATTGCTTTACATGCACACGAAGAAGCTCGAAGAGGCAGGGTTCATTTCTAGTGAGCTGTTGTTGTCCGACGAGGGTAAGGCGATGCGTCAGTTACGAGTTGAGGATTTTCATCTCATCGTCAACCAGGAAACTATTCGACAAGCTGTTGAAACTTTTCAAGCTTTAGACAATGAAGAGGGGGCTTCATGAATCCAGATATTTTTATACCGATTGTGATGATTGCTGTTGGCCTGCTGTTAGCGTCAGGAGTTGTTGCTGCCGTAGTGGTGATTGTTAGAAAGTACTTCACCGCCAAGCAGCAAGAAATCGGTGCGAACCATGTCAAGGTGAGTGATGTTCGCGATATTCGACAGACGCTGATCGAGAATGCAAAGTCACAGCAGGCGATGGCGGACCGCCTTACTGAAATCGAGCGACGGATAGCAGGAGTGGAGAAAACACTTACTGATATTCCATAGGAATTGCCAACTTTTTGCGAGGCCTCGGTTTTAACGTGCCGGGGTCTTGGATTGTTGTGTGGCCTAGATGTGGAAAAGGCAGTCAAGCAACTTGCATGCCATCTTGAATTGTCTCCGAGTAGTTTCGGGAGAGCTAAGAAAAGACCGGCAGCAGAAGAATGCGTGAATGTCTCTTAGTTGAGCGGTGCCCCCGACACGATTCGAACGTGCGACCTTCCCTTTAGGAGAGGGATGCTCTATCCAACTGAGCTACGGAGGCGAGGGCCTTGAAGGCCACAGGCTATCCTAGGGGATCTCGCGCTCTGGATCCATTGATGTCGCAAGGCCAGGGTTATTTCGACCAATAAATTTCAGCACCAGCATGGCTACGATCCAGATGATCAGGAAAGCAAAGACAAGCCATTGCAATACGGTCAGTGTAGAGGCAAGCGAAGTATTTGCCTCGGTTATGTCTTGCAGTACAGCTTCTCTAGTGATCGAGGCCCAGATTTCCAAACCGGCGTAGATCACAGCTGCCGCTACAGCACCCCATTTGGCGAGTTTGGTGCGTAATGTCCACAAACCCACCGATATCACGCTGAGGCCAAGCATGACCGGAAAGATTCGACCGGCGGTGATGTGCACCCAGTTGTACTGGCCCAACGCGTCGTCATCCATGCGTTCGGCAAGGTGTTCGACGTCTGTGATCGTGAAACCAGAAACATGATGGTCGAGCATAGGCGTCCCACCGGTGAGTTGCTGCATGCCTTGAAGCGCCAGAATGTGGTAATAAAAGCCGATGAACAACGTGACTGCGAGGACGGCGAGCACTAACATGCCCGGACTGCCTTCTTGCCGACCGGCTTGTTGGATGTCCTCCTTCGCCTGGGCAACAGTCAAACGTGGACGATCTGTTCTTTTCTTCGGCATGGGCCGAATCGATTGATGGTCCTCGTAGTCTTTGGCTCGGCGCTTTCTTGCCACTCATCCTCCGGTGCAGATCTCGATGCCAAACTTGGCGTGGGAACCTCATGTCGTTCTGAAATACCTGGTACTCATCTTAGTTGAATTCACCGGATCGGTGTTGCAGAGCTTCTCCACAGCCGGCGAACACAGACCAGTTTTGGAAGCGTGACCGGCTAGACTTGGAGCCTATGGCCTACCAGACTTCTTTGCCCCAATTTCGCCCTGCATTTTCCGTTGATGCCAGTTCTGAACATTTGGCGCCTGCGCCAAATGCGTCGGCGGAGCGCTTGGTGACAGGTTTGAATGAATCTCAAGCTGAAGCGGTCTTGCATCGTGGTGGGCCCTTGCTCATTGTCGCCGGTGCTGGTTCAGGTAAAACTCGTGTGCTGACCCATCGGATTGGGCATTTATTGGCGACGGGCGATGCGCGAGCACACGAATTTTTGGCGATTACGTTTACGAATAAAGCTGCAGCCGAAATGCGGGAACGGATCGGCGAGCTCGTGGGTCCGGAGGCAGCCAAGATGTGGATCTCTACTTTCCACTCCTCGTGTGTTCGCATTCTCCGTCGCGAAGCTAAACACGTTGGACTAAAGTCCAACTTCTCGATTTATGACGCGTCTGATTCGTTGCGCCTGATCACCCAGATTGCCAAAGACGCTGACCTAGATCCAAAACGTTTCGCCCCACGGGCTATACGCAATAAGATTTCCTCGTTGAAAAACGAACTCGTCGACGATGAGAAATTTGCGTCAACCGCTCCCGCTGACCCGTGGCACCAGGCTGTCGCAGAAATCTATAAGGAATATACTTCCCGGCTACGCGGTGCCAACGCCATGGACTTCGACGATCTGCTGGGCAACGTCGTTCATATGTTTGATGCGTTCCCTGCGATTCTCGATAACTACCGACGTCGTTTCCGATTCGTTCTGGTCGATGAGTACCAGGATACAAACCATGCACAATATCGCTTGGTACGGCTTCTGACCGGTGCTCCGGGAGAACCGGAGGGTGTGGCAACCGAAGGCGGTCAATTGACGGTAGTGGGCGACTCTGATCAGTCGATTTATGCCTTCCGTGGTGCGGATATTCGCAACATTGTCGATTTTGAGCACGATTACCCGGACGCCACGGTGATTCGGCTGGAACAAAACTATCGTTCCACTCAAACCATTCTGGATGCAGCAAACGCGGTAATTGCACAGAACCCGTCGCGTGAGGTCAAACGCCTGTGGACCGCTGAGGGTAATGGCGAAAAGATCACTGGCTACGCGGCAGAATCTGAATCACGCGAAGCTCAGTGGATCACAGACACCATCGATGACCTCATGGACAATCAAGACTATCGGCCAGCTGATATGGCGATCTTTTACCGCACCAATGCTCAGTCTCGCTCCATTGAAGAACGTTTGATCGCCTCTGGCATTCCATATCGTGTGGTTGGTGGTACCCGGTTCTACGACCGGAAAGAAATCAAAGATGCGCTGGGCTACTTGCGCGTTTTGGACAACCCGGACGACGACGTCAACCTCAGGCGTATCCTGAACGAACCAAAACGCGGTATCGGAGATCGAGCCGAAGGCACTGTCGCTGCTCTTCAGACGCGGACGCAATCCACCTTTATGCGGGCGTTGCGTGATGCTGAAAATTCACCTGGAGGCATGGCGAAGCGGTCTTTGAACGCGGTCAAGAAATTTACGCAGCTGATTGACGACCTACAACAAGTTGCTGAAACAGAATCGGTCGCTACGATTCTTGAGGCCGTGCTGGAACAAACCGGCATGCTGGAAGCACTGCGTAGCTCCAAGGATTTTCAAGATGAATCCCGAGCCGATAACCTCGGCGAGCTAGTCGGTGTTGTACGGGAGTTTGATAAGGCTAATCCGGACGGAACCCTCGGTGACTTCTTGGAACAGGTCGCACTGGTTGCTGATGCTGATCAGCTGCCGGATGCCGCAGATGAAGAAGGCCAAGCGCTCGCAGAATACATGGGTGAGGTCACGCTGATGACCTTGCATACTGCCAAAGGCCTGGAATTCCCCGTCGTCTTCCTCACGGGTATGGAACACGGCGTTTTCCCACACGCCCGTTCTATGGCGGATGAAAAGGAGTTGGCCGAGGAACGACGTCTGGCGTATGTCGGTCTGACGAGAGCACGCGAACGGCTCTATGTGTCACGCGCAGAGTCGCGCAGTATGTGGGGACAGCATCAGTTCTATCCGGCCAGCCAGTTCCTATCGGAGATTCCAGCAGAGCTTATTGACTGGGAACGTGAAGGAAAAGGGGCACCGGGAACCTCAGGGTTTGGCGGTGGCTTCGGAGGCTTCGGACAGGACACCGGAGTGCGTGGCTTCCGTTACCGGGATGCGCAACGTTTCAGCGGCTCACATTGGGGTGCTTCGACCGCAAGCAAGAACTACGGCAAGGCGGCAGCCGAGGGTATTACCGAAGCCCAAGAGACAGCCCGAGTGAAGAAGCCAGCACCTCGTACCCAGGTGAACCCAAATAAAGAAGTCATTTCGGTCGCCATAGGCGACATCGTTGAACATAAATCATTCGGCACAGGCGTGGTAACCGGAGTCCAAGGCGAGGGCCCTAAAGCCGTAGCTGTTGTACAGTTCGCTGAATCTGAAAAACGCTTGTTGCTGCGCTACGCACCACTGAAAAAGACGTAAACCGTGCCAATATGTAGTCATTGTTCGGGGGACCCCCTCCCAGTGGACTACAGTAAGGGCTTAGGAGTTTTGTGGCGTTAAGCCGAACTCGCCGACGCCCGGGGATATCTGTTCCGGGAGTGTCGTTCAATAAGTTGTCGAGGTAAAAGGACTGCAAACCCGTGGACCTGTATGAGTACCAGGCACGCGATCTTTTTGAAGCACACGGGGTACCCGTGCTGGCTGGGATCGTTGCCGAAACACCGGAAGATGCCAAAGCAGCCGCTGAAAAACTCGGTGGCGTTACCGTTGTCAAAGCCCAAGTTAAAGTAGGCGGCCGCGGTAAAGCCGGCGGTGTCAAAGTAGCGAAGAACGCCGACGAAGCATATGAGTATGCCAAAGAAATTCTTGGCATGGACATTAAAGGTCACACCGTCCACCAGGTGATGATCGCTGCTGGCGCTGACATCAAAGAAGAGTACTACTTCTCGATGCTGCTGGATCGCGCCAACCGCACCTACCTTGCTATGGCATCGGTAGAAGGCGGTATGGACATCGAGCAGTTGGCAGAAGAGCGTCCAGATGATCTGGCCCGCGTTCCAGTTTCGCCAACCACAGGTCTGAACCGCGAAGTAGCAGAGCAGATTGCAAAAGAAGCTAAATTCGCTGACGACATGCAAAGCGATATCGCTGATGTGCTGGTCAAACTCGGTGAAGTCTTTGAAAAAGAAGACGCCACTCTCGTTGAGGTCAACCCACTAGTCCTCACCGGCGAAGGCAAACTCATTGCACTCGACGGAAAAGTGACCGTAGATGACAACGCCGACTTCCGTCAGCCAGCACACGCTGACCTCGTTGACGAACGCACCGAAAACCCACTCGAAGCCAAAGCTGAAACCAAAGGCCTCAACTACGTGAAGCTCGACGGTTCCGTTGGTGTAATTGGTAACGGTGCCGGACTGGTTATGTCCACACTGGACGTCGTCGCATACGCTGGCGAAAACCACGGCAACGTCAAACCAGCCAACTTCCTGGACATCGGTGGTGGCGCTGACGCACAGGTCATGGCCGATGGCCTCGATGTGATCCTGGGCGACGAACAGGTCAACTCTGTATTCGTAAATGTCTTCGGTGGTATCACCGCGTGTGACCAGGTTGCCCGCGGTATTGTGCAGGCGCTAGAAATCCTAGGCGATACCGCAACCAAACAGCTGGTTGTACGCCTGGACGGAAACAAGGTGGAAGAAGGCCGCGCCATTCTGGCCGAAGCCAACCACCCGCTGGTCACCATTGCGGCCACCATGGACGAAGGCGCTGACAAAGCCGCCGAGTTGGCCAACAAGTAAGGACGGGATAAAGAAGAAATGTCGATCTTCCTCAATAAAGATTCAAAGGTCATCGTCCAAGGTATTACCGGCGGCGAAGGAACTAAACACACCGCACTGATGCTGAAAGCCGGCACCAACATTGTTGGCGGCGTCAACGCACGTCGCGCAGGCGAAACCGTCGAGCACGTTGACGCCAATGGCAAAGACGTCTCACTGAACGTCTACGGCACCGTCGAAGAAGCCATGAAAGAAACCGGCGCCGATGTTTCGGTCATGTTCGTGCCACCGAAATTCGCAAAAGATGCTGCAATGGAAGCCATTGAAGCTGAAATCGGTCTGCTCGTAGTCATCACCGAAGGTATCCCTGTCCAGGACACCGCCGAGTTCTTTGCTGCCTCACAGGCCAATGTTGGTTCTGACGGCAAACCAAAGACCCGCATCATTGGTCCTAACTGCCCAGGCATCATCACACCAGATGTCGCATTGGCAGGTATTACACCGGCTACCATTACCGGCACTGGCCCAATCGGCCTGGTTTCCAAGTCGGGTACTTTGACCTACCAGATGATGCACGAACTGTCCGAGATCGGTATCTCGACTGCTATCGGTATCGGTGGCGACCCCGTCATTGGCACCACCCACATCGATGCGCTGGAAGCCTTCGAACAGGACCCAGAGACCAAAGCCATCATCATGATCGGTGAAATTGGCGGCGACGCAGAAGAAAAAGCCGCCGAATACATCAAAGACAATGTCTCCAAACCAGTGGTTGGCTACATTGCCGGATTCACGGCGCCAGAAGGCAAGACCATGGGTCACGCCGGGGCAATCGTTTCCGGTTCATCCGGAACCGCTGCAGCGAAGAAAGAAGCTCTTGAAGCGGCAGGCGTTCAGGTTGGCCAAACCCCAACCGAGGCCGCTGACAAGATGCGCGAGATCTTCAAGAATCTCTAAGTCTCGCATCTGAGTTCATCAGATAGTAACGAAGCCCAAGCGTTTGCTTGGGCTTCGTGTACGTTAAGGGGGGACGCACTAGGCTGCGTTCTTGAACAACAATGCAAGAGCCTGCCCGCCACCGATGCACGCAGTGACGACGACATACTCGTGGTTGTTCCGACGCATCGCATAGAGCGCACGCAGAGTCAGCACCGCACCGGTGGCACCAATGGGGTGGCCCAAAGCGATTGCGCCACCATATGGGTTAGTTTGCTCCATCGATAAGCCTGCATCCCGAATGACAGCAAGCGACTGGGAGGCAAACGCTTCGTTCAGTTCCACATGACCGATATCTGCTGGACTCAGCCCGGTTTCCTCCCACATGATGTTGAGCGCATGTGTGGGTGCATACCCCATAAGATTCGGATCCATTGCAGCCTTGGTTACGTGTTCTAATGAACCCAGCACGCTGTGCCCCTGGGCTGCTGCCACTTCAGCGGTTGAAAGAACCATTGCGGCACCGCCATCATTGATCCCTGAAGCATTTCCGGCAGTGACCGTGCCATCCTGCTGGAACGCAGGGCGCAAGCCCGCTAGTTTTTCGACCGTCGAATCAGGTTTTGGATGTTCATCAGTATCGACGGTGCCGACCCGGTCGACTTCCAGAGCAACAATTTCTTCTGCAAAAGCAGCCTGCGCCTCGGCCGACGCTGCCCTACGCTGTGATTCTGCAGCGAACTCGTCTTGTTCAGGCCGAGAAACCTCATATTTTGCGGCAACATTTTCGGCAGTGACACCCATATGCGCATTAGAGAACGGGTCGGTGAGCAGCGCGATGGTGCCATCCAAAACGGTGCGATGACCGAGACGCTTATTGCCACGCGCGTTGAAATCCAAAAAGGGCATACGTGACATCGACTCATTACCGCCGGCCACCACGTAGCGAGCGCCACCCCAATGCAACTCCTGCGCAGCCGACCATACGGCCTGTAGTCCAGAACCGCAGAGACGGTTCACATTGAATGCGGGAGTGCTCTGCGGTAGACCGGCTTCGAGAACAGTTCGACGAGCGTTATAAGCATCCGGTCCAACCTGACCAACTTGGCCCATGATGACGTCGTCGATGTTGTTGTCGTCTACTCCGGTGCGGGCAAGCGATTCTTTGATCGCGGCGCCACCAAGTTTATACGCCTCAACAGATGAGAGCACCCCGCCATAACTTCCAACAGGTGTTCGGGCACCATCGAGTACAACGATTTTTTGTTCAGGCATGCAGTTCCTCCGTGGTTCTGTGCTGAGTCAGCATGTGATAGACAGTGTGGTTATCTGTATCCTAACTCACATGCACCAAGAGACATATAGGATTCCTACGGCGACGAAAGGCCTCATCATGTCGGAGATCCAAGCGCAAGTCCTCGCATCGACAGAGGAACACATCCGACCCGAGACACTCCAGCTGGGAGCTCCCAAAGCTGGTGAAGTTCGCGTCGATATCGCCGCATGCGGTGTCTGCCATACCGATTTACATGTCATCAAAGGCGAAGTGAACTTTCCGCGTCCTGCGGTACTCGGTCACGAAGTCTCTGGCGTCGTCGTTGACGTAGGTGAAGATGTCGAACATGTACGGCCCGCGGACCGAGTGGTGGCGGCGTTCATTATGCCGTGTGGGTCGTGTCGTCACTGCGCTGCAGGTCTCGAAGAGCTCTGCGAAGTGTTTTTTACCAGGAATCGTCTCAACGGTACGTTGCTTGATGGCACAACACGGGTGCATCGTTCAGACGGTACGGATGTTGCCATGTATTCGATGGCGGGACATGCCAGTCAAGCTATTATTCCAGCCTCGGCTGTGTTCTGGTTGCCTGACGAAATCTCTCTGCAGGACGCAGCAATTCTGGGGTGCAGTATGTTCACGTCCTATGGATCTGTGGTGCAGGTTGGGCGAGTGGCGCACGGTGAGACAGTAGCTGTGGTCGCCGCCGGAGGCATTGGTCTGGCGATTACGCATTTGGCGGCCGCTGCTGGTGCTTCACGGATTTTCGTTATCGATCTCGACGACGCCAAGCTGGACCTTGCCAGAGAGCTTGGTGCTACCGATGTGATCAACAGCAGTCAAGAAGATCCCTTGAACGTCATTACAACTGCACTGGGTCACGGCGTAGACGTCGTTTTTGAAGCATTGGGAACCCAACACACCGTTGGCCAGGCGGTGTCGCTTGTCGATGACGGAGGCAGGGTGGTGCTCACCGGTATTGCACCACCAGGGCACGTGTTGGATACTGCGATTGCGCATGTGGTTCGTCGCAAAGTCCAGATTCTGGGATCATACGGGGCGAAGATCTCAACGGCGATGCCGGCGGTCATTGAGTTGGCCGCACAAGGAAAGATTGAGCTTGGTACGCTCATCACAGATCGATTTAGCTTCGACCAAACCGACCGTGCCTACCTAGCGCTGAATGACCGGAAGATTCGCGGTCGGGGCGTTATCGAAATTAATCCAGCCTTGCAATAACGAAGTCAACATCGCCACGTATCTCGGTGGCCCTGGTGAAGTACACTCGAAAGCATGGACTGGGAAGAATTGCACAGCAACTTGCCGTCATTAATGACCTTTCTGACGGTAGCTCGACTGGGCCGTTTTACCGCGGCAGCTGATTCTCTTGGGATCAACCACGCCACCGTATCTCGACGAATCGGGACGCTCGAGAAAATAACCGGCCATCGTTTGCTTTTGCGCTCGCAGTCTGGCTGGGAGATCACGGCCGAGGGACGACAAGTTTTCGAAATTGCCGAAGAGATCGAAGAATCGCTTGCCAAACTTGTTTCACATGAGACCGAAGCAGCCGTGTCCGGGACCGTGCGGATCGGTGCTCCGGAAGCTTTTTCCAGTCATATCGCGACTCCGGTCTTGGCAGACGTTCAACGGGATCACCCGGCGTTGGATATTGAATTGTTTACTTCAACCCAACGGGCACGACAGAACCGCTCCGGGCTCGATTTAGAAATCGTTGTCGGGAAACCAGAACTGCCGCGTGCGTGGGAACGACCACTGCTCGAGTACCGTTTGAAGTTATACGCCACCGAAGCATATTTGGCACAGCACGGACGCCCGACCAAACTGGACGATTTGCGCCAACACCGTCTGAATTATTATGTCGAAGCGATCCTGCTCGTCCAGGACCTGGATGCCGCCTTGACGAAATTACCGCAAATGCGGTCGGGCATTTCATCGACCAACGTGTATGCCCATCTGAGCTCTACGCTGCAGGGTGCAGGTATCGGACTGCTGCCTGATTTTCTAGCGGCTGATCATCCGAGACTCGTGCCGGTCTTAGACCAGGAGTTCGGGTATCCGGCCACTTTCTGGGCGGTCATGCGTCAAGAATCACTACGTAATCCTGCGGTATCTACGGTCTACCAAGCCCTCAAGGATTACGCCGATGCAGCAACGTTGGAAACGCCAGGAACTGCTCCCACCATTACGCAATAGGTGTTGAGTTAGAGCAGCATGGCCGCTAGCAATGGCACGGTCACAATGGACAGTATGGTAGTTCCCGCAAGCACGGCTGCCGCCAGGTCGCCTGAGACATCATAACGTTCTGAAAGAACATACCCCGAAGTCGACATAGGCATAGCGGCCATCAATATGACGGTACCGAACCATCTGGTTCCCATCGCATCTTGAAACATCCAGGCTAGCCCGAGGGTAGCTAACGGGAAAAGAATGTTCTTTAGCCCGATCCCTGTCAGCACGAGGCCCAGCGAGAGCCCACCTGAGCGCAAACTCTTGATAGCCGGATGCATAGCGATGCCGACGGAAAACAGTGCGAGTGGAATAGCAGTGGCTCCCAGAAGTTCGATACTGCCGGTGATGACCTGGGGCACGGGCAGTGCCAAAGCGACCACCGTGATGCCGAGCAATGTAGAAATCGTAACGGGACTCAAGACCGCTCGTGTGAGAATTTCTTGCCCGATCCGTCGCAACGTGCTTGAGTTGGAAACGGCCCCCGAGGTGCTTTGTGCTGCATCGTTGGGATTGCCTCGAATGACAGGATAGCCAATGAGGAATACCAAGTTGTGTAACAAGTGGACGATGGCGGCGGGCACCGCAGCTTCAGTACCGAGCAGTGCGATTGTCATCGGAATGCCGAAGTAGCCAACATTGCCGTAGGAAGAACTCAACGACAGTGGCGCAGCCTGCGTACGGTGCTGTGGGGTGAGCCAGCGTGTGCCGTAGTACACCAGCACTGAAAAGAACGCAGGAAAAATAAGCGCAAGAACCCAGACATGCCCGGGGAAGGATTCTGGTAGATCGGCGGTTGCAATCGAGATGTAGATAAAGCACGGCAGGGCGATTGAAAAGACAAAGTCATTGAGTCCTGTGGCAGCCCGTTGGAATCGGCGGTTATAGCCTGCACCAAAGCCAACACCGAAGATCACGAACATCGGAGCCAGGACAGTCAACGCTTCGAGCATAGGCCTCTTCTCCGCAATGATTTATATCGGCCACACTGACCGTGTGCCATGCTGGCTATACCTGGAAGACCATGCCTAATACGTATGTCACGCCTGCAGCGCCCAAACCGATGGCAAGCTGGCGCAGCGCACGCTTCCCGGGGGAAGCGCCAGACAACAGACCAACGATACCGCCTGTGATGATCAGCGCTAACGAGACCAGCCCCAATGCCCAGATCAGTGCAGCAACACCGGAGACGCCGAAGAGAAACGGCAGGACCGGAATAATGGCACCGGAGGAGAAGAAGAGAAACGACGAGAACGCGACTTTCCACGGGTTGCCAACCGCTTCAAACTCTTCTTGCTGTAGTTCGGCCTCCGGACCTTGAGACCCATCGGGGCGGGCAGAAAAACTCGGGTTACAGTCGCAATTCAGATACCCAAGACGTTCGAGTGCCCGGTGGCTGGCATCCTCGGGAGTCATCCCGCGTGCCTGGTAGACCAGTTCAAGTTCGTTCTGTTCGATATCCAGGTGTTTAGCGGCCCGCAGGGTGATGTGGGTTGGGTGCGAAGCTTCTAGCAGTTCTCGTTGAGATCTTACGGAAACATATTCTCCCGCGCCCATACTCAGCGCGCCGGCCAACAGCCCGGCAATACCCGTGAACAACACGACCGACGGGGCCATGCCGGTTGCCCCAACGCCCATGACCAGGGCCAAGTTCGAAACTAAGCCATCGTTGGCGCCAAAGACGGCGGCACGAAAATTCCCGGCCATGGTTTCGCGCCCGCGGGCGGCCAGGCCGCGCACCACTTCTTCGTGGATCGCTTCGTCGGCGGCAATTTCACGAGGGACTTCGGAGTCGGTTTTATATGGGGTATTGGATTCGGATCGCTGCATGAGTGCAAGCACGAAGACCGAACCAAACATCCGTGCTAAGACGCGGAGCAGAGCACGGTGCAAACTCGGGCGTCGCCGTATTTCAGCATGTTCACCGAGGAGGTTGCGCCAGTGTTGGGCGTGCCGGTCCTCTGCATCGGCAAGACCCAGCAGGATACCTTTTTCGGGTTTCTGGCTCCGGTGGGCGAGATCTCGGTATATCTGGCCTTCAGCAATTTCGTCGGCCAAATACCTGCGCCACCGTCGAATCTGTGACTTCGTTGGACCCGGTGCCACGGTCACTTCGCGTTCATACTCCGAACCAGACATCCTCGTTCCTTGCATATCGGTGATCTAGTTAAACTGCATTCAAACCTTACCCCTGTAACGCACCAGCGTGACGAGGCTGTGGATTTGAGCTAGCGAGATAGCTGTGTGGGATCGGGATCTTCTGGTGGGGTAGAGGTGGATTGGTCTGGATCGTAGCTAAATTCTTTATCGTCACGCTCTGGCTGGCGAGCAAAAATAAAATGTCGACCAGATAGTTCTTCTATGCTTAGCGAGACAAAGAAATCTTTGTACGTGGGTACCCAGGGTGCAAGTCCGAGGCCACGGACGTAGTCAACGTCAGCTTCGTCAACGGTGCTGATGTTGCCGCGTACAACGACCGACCAGGCTTCGTCCGGCAAGATACCATCGGTCTCGAATGCGACCATCGATTCGGACTGAGCGGCGAGCAGTTTAGCACCCGGAGCGGTGCGGAAATACAGGTTCTTGCCGTCAAAAGTGTAATTGACCGGGAAGATTTCCACACGACCGTCTGCCATGAAAGCTAGTCGACCGTGGCGGGTGTTTTGCAAGAGTCGTTCGCATTGTTCGGCGTTGAGATGGAGAACCGGCTGATCTTTTTCGTGTTCAAACATGTAGGCGCTCATATGTCCTATTCTGCTGGTTTCCGGCAGGGTGCGCCACCATTGTCTGCGCGGTCGTCACAATCTATGGATTGCTTCGAATACGGGGGCGATACCTTCCGATGAGCGGTCTGGTGCTAGTGCAAGATAATGTCGTGCCAAATGTGGCGGGCCATCGACTGCTGTGATGTAGCGTCCACCTGCCTGGTGCAAGATATAGGATCCCGCTGCAACATCCCACGGTTGGGTATCTACTCCCAGGACTACATCGGCTATCCCGCAGGCCGCATGGCAGAGTTCGAGGGCTCCAGAAACTATGCGCCGGACCGTGGCGAAGTTCGTAACGAGATCACCAAACAGGGTGCTCGCGTCGGGAGCTCGATGTAATACTTCGGCTGCCGGAAATGAGGTGATCAAGTTGTACTGCGCTTCGTGGGCGGGCGCCGGACGAGCAACGATCCGTTCCCCATTGCAATAGGCGCCTGAGGCATCGGCGGAGTATTCGGTGCCGGTAACGGGATTCACCACGACGCCTGCTACGACCGCATTATCGATGGCAGCCGCGATCGATATGGAAAACATCGGGTATCCATGGACAAAGTTGCTGGTGCCGTCAATCGGATCAATAATCCATTCCAACTGGCCTGACCTAGCGGGTGATTGGCGTCCGGTTTCTTCGCCCCAGAACACTGCGTCGTGACCGGTCAAACTGGTTTTGAGCATTTCCTCGACCCGGTGGTCCCAGGCGGAGACTAAATCGTGTCGATTGGTTTTCGTTTCGGCCACAACAGTTCCGGAGGCAAACGCCTCGGCGAGCAGTGCAGCGGGCTCGCGGGCTGCTTGCAATGCCAGGGTACGCAAATTGGACATGACACTAACCATAAACCAGGGCGGGGGAAACGTATTAGACTGTGGAGGTGACCAAGGAGTGGAACCAACAAGACTATGACGCGTCGTCGTAAAACTTATCATTTTCCGGCTATTCCTCGGCGGGCCCCTGCTGTGGCGGATGAGGCATCCCCTCCGGAGCAGCTCGCGACGCTGGCCTATTACAGTTTTCAGAAAAAACGGCGCCAGCGTTCCCGCAAGCGTGGTGATGTCCCGCGCATCTTGTCGTTTACCGGTTATGGGTCAACGCGTTGGGTTCGGATCTTTTCTAGGGTGTTGCTGTCGAAGCCCGAGTGGAATGAAGCAGAATATCTCACCCAGATCCTGCGTGATGGGGTACGAGGTTGGCAAAACTTTGTGTCACCGCCCATCGCTTATGCCAAAGTGATCATCGAGGTCAACGGTGAGCGTCATCAGGTTCGAGCCGACCGCAATGGGGTGGTCGATGCTCGAATTGAGACGGCGCTTGATCCCGGCTGGGCGACGGTAACGCTGCATGTCGGCGACGAGGAGTCCCGCAGTCAGGACGTGCTCATCATCGATGATGACACCACCAACGCCATTATCTGCGATGTTGATGACACCGTGTGGGTAACCGCTCTGCCACGGCCATTCACCGCTGCCTGGAACTCCTTTTTGATCGATGAACATGCTCGCCGTCCGGTTGCCGGTATGCCAGTGATGCTGAACCGGTTGGCAGAAAAACATGCCGGCACTCCGGTGTTCTATGTTTCGACCGGACCGTGGAACGTGGCAGAAACCCTGACTCGCTTCATGACCCGTCACCTCTTTCCGCTGGGGCCGATGTTGTTGACCTCGTGGGGCCCGACCGAGGATAGCTGGTTCCGGTCGGGTATGGCGCATAAGGTTAATACGCTCGCTCGACTGGCGGAAGATTTCCCACAGCTCACGTGGACGTTGGTGGGTGATGACGGTCAACACGACCCCGAGATATACACGCATTTCGCGCATCACCACCCCGGTAGGGTTGATGCGATTGCTATCCGTCAGCTGTCTGCCACAGAAGCGTTGTTGGCGGGCGGCCGCGCAGAGAATACCCAGCAGGCGACTCCGGGTATTGCATGGGCATATGGTCCAGATGGCGCGGCGCTCTCGTTCCAGCTGGAAAACTCCGGCGTCATGCCTCCTCGAGAGCACGCACCGTTGGCATGGCCACAATCGGTGACCGCAGAGGAACAGCTGACCGTGGCTGAACTACGGGCCGATTATCCCGAATTTACCCAAGACCTCCCACACCACACACAGGAGCAACCATGATCGTGCTCGAGATCCCACTGCGCTGGGGCGATATGGACGCCTACGGCCACATCAACAATGTCCAAATCGTGCGCCTCATGGAAGAGGCCCGTGTGCTGGCGTTCGGCATCCCGTCGGGCACCGGAACACTTGACGCTACGACCCCGAAACCACACGTCAACCTATTGGCCGGTGTGGGGGATAGCGTCATGACACTGATTGCGGAGCACACCGTGAAGTATCGCCGCCAACTGCCCTATCGTGGCGTGCCGGTTCGTGTCGAAGTCGGCGTCGATAAGGTCAAAGGCGCATCGGTAGAAGTTTCTTATGCCTTCTATGATGGCGACGATATAGCGGTCAGTGCTACCTCAACCATGGTGTTTGTTGGGCAAGAGTCGGGCAGGCCGGTGCGGCTGAGTGAACAGCAGCGCGCCGAGGTGGCCAAGCTTAAATAATGCCCTGGGCAATCATCGCATCGGCAACTTTGAGGAAGCTTGCGATGTTTGCACCGGCTACGTAGTCGCCGGGCTGGCCGAAGTCTTCGGCGGTGGCGATGCACCGGTCATGGATTTCTTCCATGTTTTCTTCCAACCGTGTGTGGGTGTAGTCGAAACTCCAGGTGTCTCGAGACGCGTTCTGTTGCATCTCTAGCGCCGAGGTTGCAACACCTCCGGCGTTAGCCGCCTTGCCCGGACCGAAGAGGATACCAGCGTCGCGGAAGGTCGCGATGGCATTGTGGGTGGAAGGCATGTTGGCACCTTCTGCTACTGCTTTGACCCCGTTTTTGACCAAGGTGGCAGCGTCGTCGCCGTTCAATTCGTTCTGCGTAGCACAGGGGAGTGCCACATCGACGGGGACATCCCAGACAGAGCCGTCGGACACAAAGCGTGCATTCTTGCGACGTTCGGCATAGTCCGAGACGCGTCCGCGCTCCACAGTCTTGACCTGGTGGAGCAAATCGATATCAATACCTTGTTCATCGACTACGTAACCGGAAGAATCGGATGCGGTAATGACGGTGGCGCCCAACTGCTGTGCGTAGTCAATGGCGTTGACGGCAACATTGCCAGAACCGGAAATGGTGACGGTGGCGCCGTCCAGTGAGGTTCCCTGGGTCTTCAGCATTTGATTGGCGAACATGACGACGCCGTTGCCGGTAGCTTCGGGACGAACCAGTGAACCACCCCAGGAGACGCCCTTGCCGGTAAATGCGCCGGATTCAAAGCGGTTGGTGATGCGGCGGTACTGGCCGAACATGAAGCCAATTTCGCGGGTACCGACGCCGATGTCGCCGGCTGGAACATCAGTGTGTTGACCGATGTGTCGGTAGAGTTCGGTCATAAACGACTGACAGAAACGCATGATTTCGCCTTCGGAGCGGCCGGCTGGGTTAAAGTCGGCCCCGCCTTTGGCCCCACCAATTGGCATACCGGTCAGTGAGTTTTTGAATACCTGCTCAAACCCGAGGAACTTCATGATGCCCAGGTACACGGAGGGATGAAAACGAATACCGCCCTTGTATGGTCCAAGTGCAGAATTGAATTCCACGCGGAAACCGCGGTTGACTTTGACAACGCCCTTGTCGTCAACCCAAGGGACGCGGAAAATAATTTGACGCTCTGGCTCGACCATGCGCCGCAGAATCCCGTGTTCAACGTATTCGGGATGGCGTTCCATTACAGGGCCGAGGCTGGCGAAGATTTCATCGACCGCTTGGAAAAATTCGGTTTCACCAGGGTTGCGGCGCAGTACTTCTTCTCTAATCTGGGCTAAACCGGGTTCCATGTCGTAACCTTCCTCAAGCATCGTCGTTGGCTGGCTCGGCGATGCCGGAAAAAGACACGGCTAAACGCCCAGACAGCCGTTGTCTTCTGAGTTGTTATCTTAGGCTAAAACCTAGTCTTGCTGCACCACGTTGCAGAAATTTTTCTCAGAGTTTCCTCATAGTCATGTTTAGCGTCGTGCCGGTCAGCCGGCAAAGCCGTTCCAAGTGGCACCATAGGAGATGATGAGCAACACCACGACAGAAACCAAGTCCTTCCCCATGCCCTTGTGGTTACAAGGCATCGTGGAAGCACTGGCCGCTGCTTTTCTTGGTGCGGCAATCATCGTGGTGCCACTGGCCATCATGTGGCTCACCGGAGCATTCGCCGATATGCCCATCTCAGAAGCCGGGGCTATTGGCGCCTATACCTGGTTGTCCAGTTACGGAGTGCCCCTCGAGTTTTTTGATATCGATACAGAACAGGTTACCGGCACCTGGTGGTTTATACCGCTGGGCTTGTTGTTGGTCTGGTTGCTGTTAGCCCGGCGGGCCGGTGGGAGGCTGGCCAAAGCCTCCCAGCTGAAATTTCTGTGGCAGCCCACCGTCGGCGCCATCGCCTCGTACATGTTTTTCGTCTGGGGGACCATCACACTGGTCAACCTGGACACCGTCATCATCAATACAGCCGTTGCCACGCTGATCCCCGGTGCGGTATTCGTCCTTGGCTACGGTTGGGGAGTGCTCGGGTACTTCCGCAGACCGATAGCTTTGGCCATTGGCGACCGCGTAGAAATGTTCTCCGATGCTACGCGAAACGTCAGTCATTATCTCTGGGCTTTACTGCGCGCCGGGGTCATCAGCCTGGCCGGTGCGTGGGTCATCGCTTCGATCGCGATGACGGTCCAGCTCGGGCTCCATTGGGCTGAGGTCGCCGATGTGTACCAACGTCTCGATGCAGGGATTTTTGGTGGCTTCATTGTGACAGTGTTGCAAATTCTGGTCTTGCCCAATGTTGCCGCGTGGACGCTCAGCTATTTGACGGGTGCCGGATTTAGCCTCGGTGGAACCGTTGTCTCACCAGCTGGCACACTCGCAGGCCCGCAACCGGCACTGCCACTCTTCGCCGCGATTCCTACGGAACAAAACCTACAAGACCATTGGTGGGTCCTCTTATTGCTCGCGCTAGCCGGAATTGCTGCTGGCTGGTGGTTCTTCGGAGTGGGCGAAAATCATCTGGAAGACGCCATCATCGCCAAAATCCCGAATCACCCCACCGCGATTACCATAGCCGTGGTGGTTACCGGAACAGTGATCGGCCTGACCGCGGGTCTCTTGTGCATGCTCATCATGCTGATCTCGGGTGGTTCCTGGGCTATCGGTGAACTGAGCTCTGTCGGCCCACCAGTGCTCCTAGCGTCCGGGCTTTTCGCAGCCCACATCGGGGTCGGCTCTGCTATCGGGTATGCGCTGGCACCACTGCCACAGGGTGCGCTGTACTATCGACGCGCGGTGGTCGAAGAGCACGACTAATCCCACAGATTCTGGGAATACTGATCCTCGCACGCCACCAGCGCCCGGTCAGTGAGCGCTTCGGATAAGCATTCTTCATAGGCCACCGTAGGTCCCCACATAATAATTTGCGACGTCGCGACACCACCAAAAAACAGGGCGCCGACGAGGCCCGCCGTGCCAGCAAGCCATACCAACATCGTGTGGTCACCCTTGGATGCCAAACGGAATAGCCGGATGGCTGCCACAATGGCCGCAATCGCGAAAACCGGCGCTGCAACCTTATAAGGCAGTGGCAGTGCCATCGCGGCATAGGTGGCAATCATTGCTGCAACAATCCACAAAATGGCGTCAGCGACCTTGCCTCGTTGGGATGGTTGCTCTCGTTCAGTCACCGGTGGCGCCTTCCTGCAAAGACTTCTGTCCGTCAATACACCAGCTTAGCTAGCTTTTCTTTACACTAGAGCCTATGCGCTTGGTGGTATTACTTTCTGGTTCCGGATCCAATTTTCAGGCAGTTCTTGATGCTGTGGCGGCCGGAGATCTCGACATCGACATCGCTGCGGTCGGTTCCGACGTGCACGATGCCTACGGACTTTCCCGGGCAAAAAATGCCTCGATCCCGACTTTCGTCGTTGATTACCACGCGTATGATTCTCGCAAAGCATGGACGGCGGCCCTGGCAGAGGCGGTCGCACAGTATCAACCGGATATCGTGCTGTCCTCAGGGCTTATGCGCATCGTGGGGGAGTCCTTCATCGACCGGTTTGCCGGAAAATTCATCAACACCCACCCCGCACTGCTCCCGGCCTTTCCTGGCGCCCGAGCTGTCGCCGATGCGCTCGCAGCAGGAGTTGTAGTGACGGGTACGACCTTGCACCTGGTCGATGCCGGCGTTGATACCGGTCCCATTCTCGATCAGCGGGCCGTCACGATCGCTGTAGACGACGACGAAGCGAGCCTGCACGAGAACATTAAACGTGCAGAACGGCAGATGCTGCTCGACAATCTTGCGGTGCTGGCCACCGGCACCGCACCGACTGCACTGATCCGTTCGTATGCCAAACCGCGCTAGAATGACGCGAGTAGAGTTGAACCGCAATCGGTTAGCAAACACTGTATAAGGAGCACCCTGTGACCAATACGCTGGATCAAATCCCGGTAAAGCGCGCGCTAATATCCGTCTACGACAAATCCGGATTAGCCGAACTAGCCCAGGGTCTGTCGAGTGCCGGAGTAGAGATCGTCTCCACCGGTTCCACCGCCGCAATGATCCAGTCTGCAGGCGTGCCAGTCACCGAAGTTTCCCAAGTTACCGGGTTCCCCGAGGTGCTGGGCGGTCGCGTCAAAACGCTGCACCCGTTCATCCACTCTGGTGTGCTCGCCGATAAAAATGTGCCCGATCACATGGACCAGCTGGCCGAACACGATATCGCGCCATTCGACCTCGTCGTGGTCAACCTCTACCCGTTTGTCGAAACGGTGGCCTCAGGCGCTAGCCAACCAGAAGTCATCGAACAGATCGACATCGGCGGTCCGACCATGGTGCGCGCATCGGCCAAGAACCACGGTTCGGTTGCCATCGTGACCAACCCTCAGGCCTACCACGACATCCTCACAGCAGTAGCCAACGGCGGATTCAACCTCGATGCACGCCGTCGTCTAGCGGTGGAAGCCTTCGCGCACACCGCGTCTTATGACACTGCGGTGGCCACTTGGATGGCCGAAAACTTCGACGACGCAGCCCACCCCTCTTATGCCGGCCACGCACTCGAGCTGAAAGAGTCGCTACGATACGGTGAAAACCCGCACCAGCCTGCCGCAATCTACACCGCAGCTACACCGAATCCTGGTATAGCCCAGGCCCACCTGCTGCACGGCAAAGCCATGAGCTTCAACAACTATGTGGATGCCGACGCCGCTGTTCGCGCAGCCTATGCTTTCACCGAACCAGCCGTCTCGGTGATCAAACACGCTAACCCGTGTGGACTCGGCGTTGCCTCGAATGATGCCGAGGACGCGATCGCTGATGCACACAAAAAAGCGCACGCGACCGACCCCGTGTCAGCATTTGGCGGTGTCATCGCTGCAAACCGTCCCGTATCAGCTGCAATGGCCGACCAGGTCAAAGATATTTTCACCGAAGTCGTCGTTGCTCCCGGCTTTAGCCCGGAAGCTCGCGAGATCCTCTCGGCGAAGAAGAACATTCGGCTGCTGGAACTCCCAGAGCACTTTGCCCCGGACACCAAAGAATTTAAGCAGATTTCCGGGGGCATGCTCGTCCAAGATTCCGATATTTACCAGGCAGCCGGCGACGATCCAGCGAACTGGGAACTTGCTGCAGGTGAGCCCGCCGACGAGCAGACCATGCAGGATCTCGTCTTTGCCTGGCAAGCTGTACGCGCGCCAAAATCGAACGCGATTCTGTTGGCCTCAGATCGGGCCGCCGTCGGGATAGGTATGGGACAGGTCAACCGTTTAGACTCCTGCCGTCTCGCCATCGAACGTGCCAATACTTTGGGTGCAGCGTCGACCGGCGCACAAGATGTTTCCGCACCCGGCGGTGCCGAAAATGTGTCCGGAACCGATGCCCCTGACCGAGCGAGAGGTTCCGTTGCTGCCTCCGATGCCTTCTTCCCGTTTGCAGATGGCCTGCAGATCCTGATTGATGCCGGGGTGCGCGCCGTCGTACAACCTGGCGGTTCAATGCGTGATAACGACGTCATCGAAGCTGCCAATGCCGCGGGGATCACCATGTACCTCACCGGAGCCCGCCACTTCTATCACGGATAACCACCCACAGAAATAGCTAAGGGGTACGTATGTCGGATCTCAGATCAGCTGAAGCAGTTTTCGCAGAGCAAGAGGAAGAACTCTGGGATCTTTTACGTGCGAAAGAATATGCGACCGCGGCTGAACTCTTGCGGGACATGCGTGTAGCAACGGTAGAACGACTGCTGGATAGAACGCCACCGGCAATCATGCCGATGGCCTTCCGGCTCCTTGATAAAGATGTTGCCGTCGAAGTCTTCGGCAACATGGAGCCTTCCCTGCAATCGGATCTGATTGACGGGTTAGCCGATGAACATACCCAAGATCTGTTCTCCCAGCTGCAATCTTCGACCCAGGCTCGTCTTGTCGACGAAGTACCGGCAGAAGTTGCTCAGCGACTCCTCTTCAGCTTGGGAGAGGCTCAACGAAATGCTGCCGGCAAGATTCTGGGATACCCCGAAGATTCGGTGGGACGCCGTATGGCGGCTGTACCACAGGAGCTCACTCCGAATATGTCTGCCGCAACGGCGTTAAACATCATTCGTGATGTCACCGTGGCTGAGCACGAGATCGACCACTTGTCGGTGCTGCCCGTTGGCTCCACGTCGCATAAGGTCCTGGGACTGGTTCATCTACCGCGACTGGTGCGTGCCGAACCGGATGAGCTGATATCCGACATTATGGAGCCGACCGAGACCGTCCACGCCCATGATGATGCTGAAGACGCCGCGCGGACCGTGGTCCACGATCGCGTGCAAGCATTGCCGGTCGTGGATGAAGCTGACCGGCTTATCGGGATGCTCACCGTTGCAGATGCTCAGCAGATTCTGGAAGAAGAAGAGTCTGAGGATACCTTCCGCTCCGGTGGTGCGGAACCGTTGGGACAGCCCTACTTGTCGACATCGGTCATGCACCTGGTGAAATCCCGTGTGACCTGGCTGCTCGTGCTCGGTATCGGTGCCGTGCTGACCGTTCAAGTGCTCGATTATTTCGAGGACACTTTGGCAGCCATGGTCGTTCTGACCCTGTTTGTGCCATTGCTGACCGGTACCGGTGGTAATACCGGCAACCAGGCAGCCACCACGGTGACCCGTGCGATTGCCCTAAGCCAAGTCACGACGCGAGACTTTCTGCGTGTGATCTCTCGTGAGGCGCTAGTTGGGCTCACGCTTGGGTTACTCCTCGGAACATTGGGGTTCATCGGAGCTTCGATCTTCTTCGACGTCGAACTCGGAGTCGTCATTGGTGCGACACTGGTCGTTATCTGTACCCTGGCTGCATCGGTGGGCTCGATCATGCCGCTCATCGCTTCCAAAATCGGGGTGGATCCAGCCGTCTTCTCCAACCCCTTCATCTCGACCGTCGTCGATGCGCTCGGGCTGATCGTTTACTTTTTGATTGCCAAAACAATTCTGGGGATTTAATGGGTCCTATGTGGTCGGTCGAATGGACCGAAGCGTATATTTTGTCGCACAGTGAGGTTGTGCCAAGATTTCGCCCACATTCTTGGCTTAGACTGAGAAGATTCGAGACACCGGTGACGGTGTCTGCCCCCGAAGGACGGTGCCTTGATGAATGCTAATGAACCTGACGTTTCCCAGGCGCTGCACGATCTGTTACTGGAGGATCATGAGATCTCTGATTTCCTCAATGAAGTAGCCCGGCTCACAGCGCAGCATTTCAGCCGTAGAGCCTCCGTCTTGTGTGGTGTCACAATGCAGCGTCCCAAACGGAATGCCGTTGTGGCCAGCAGTTCGGCACAGGCCATGAACCTCGATGAAATTCAGGCAGGGTTCGACGAGGGCCCATGTTTGGAAGCCCAGCGCACCGGCACGTTTATATTGGTTGCGGATACTCGGTACGAAACACGCTGGCCGCACTACATGAAAACCGTGCATGACAGTAACCTGCGTAGCATCATGGCCGTCCCCCTACCTCTGGCAGGCGAAGCCAAGGCCGCTATGAATTTCTATTCCGAGCACATCAACGCTTTCACAGAGGCAGACAGCATTGAGGCCCAGCAATACGCACGGTTGGCGGCAAAAGTTGTGCAGATCGCGTTACGCATCACCACACACGCTGAGAACGCCGCACATCGACAAGCTGCGATGGAGTCGCGCACCGCAATCGATATCGCCATCGGAATTGTCATGGTCCAAAGTCGGTGTAGCCAAGACGAGGCTTTTGCGATATTGCAACGAGCCTCGAGTCACCGCAATATCAAATTACGGATTCTTGCTGAAGAAATTGTGGCATCTATTGGACAAGCAAAACCCGCCACCGCCTTCGAAGCCTAATGTCTCAGACTGAAACTCGGTACTACTGTGGCGAATTCGTCTCGGTTCGCTTGAATCTACGAAGTTTCGTGATAAGTTGATTGAATGACGGGTTCAGCAGCGAGCTCTCAACACCACCTCAAGGAGGGGTTGTGAGACATCCACTGCACCCTAATATTTACACTTATGCACGTCCCTGGTCCGCCGCGTTGTCACATGACGCGCATTTAATCTTCGCCAGGAGTTCTTTCTCCTTGGATGCCGCCGCCTCGACTCCAGACAGTGTGCCCAGCCAATACTCGCCATCGAGGCGCTCAATTGACCACTCACCCCAGAATCCAAGCGGTCTCATGCAGCACGATCAGACAACACTTCTGGCAACGCGGTAGGAGACCACAGACTCACATGACTAGTATCTTACGTACAACTACACAAATCGAACCTGCCTCGGAATCGGGGGAAATCAAACGACCCGTTCAACTGACCCTCGAAGTCGGCCCGATGGCACATGGCGGGCATTGCGTCGCGCGTCACGAGGGTCGAGTGATATTCGTTCGCCACGCGATACCCGGTGAGATCGTGGTCGCGGAGCTCACGGAATCGGATCCCTCGGCACAGTTATGGTGGGCCGATGCGATAAGCGTGGTCCAACCATCGGAATTTCGTAGAGCCCACCCTTGGAAACTTGCTGACCCGAAGCGCTCCTATCCGGCAGGCCGCCGACCCGTCAGCGGAGCTGAATACGGCCATATTGTCTTAGAACATCAACGTCGGCTAAAGGCCCAAGTCTTTCGAGATACTCTGGCTCGACTCGGTAATCAGCGAAGTCAAGATGTAGAGGTCCAGGTCCATGGTTTGGAAGAAGATTTCTCCGGGGGATTGGGCTGGCGTACCCGCAACACATTCGCGGTCTCTTCAACCGGTAGATTGAGAATGTTTGTCCACCGCAGTCAGGCGACTGTTCCCGTGAGCAATTTACCGATGGCTACCCCCGAAGTTAATGCGTTGCAACTCTGGGGAATCAACTTCTCTGGAGCGTCTCGGTTGGAACTCATCACACCGGGGCATGGTCGTGAAGTACTGATCATCATCGTCCCCTTGCCGGAGGTTTCCGAGACTGAATCTACTTTGCTAGAGCATACCCAGCGCTGGCAGGAACAATTAACCAAACTGCCAGGACATGTCTCGGCCATGGTTCTTATCCCATCGAAAAAACGTAAGCGTTTGGCAGCGATTACTCAACTCAGCGGCCGTCCATGGGTGGAGGAAGAGGTTGTATCGAAACGTTTCGGTACCAAAACCTTCCGAGTTTCGGGCAGGGGAATTTGGCCGGAGCACTGCGACGCTCCGGCACCGCTCACCGAGGCGGCGATGACAGCTATCGATGCAAAACCGGGGCAAGTTGTAGCCAACCTATACGCCGGAGTAGGCATGCTGTCGGCATACCTGGCCGATGCGGTGGGACCAGAGGGCATGGTGATGTCTGTAGATCCTGTTGCTCAAGCAAGTAAAGATGCTCGCCACAACCTCCAGGGAGTGCCTCAGGCAGTCGTGCTGAAACGCTCGATCACCCGAGCACTCAGTAGCTGGCTGGAGTCTCCGAAAGCTGCACTCACGAAAGACGGCCTCGCCGGCCGCAGACTCGATACAGTGGTGTTAACTCCGCCACCGAGCGGTGCCGGTCGGAACGTTATCAACCGTATTCATCAGCTCAACCCCGACAGAATCGTCTACGTTTCGTGTGATCCAGCTTCGTTGGCCCGGGACATACGTCGACTGGATACCTACGGATGGCAGCTGACTAGCGTCAATGTATTTGATCTGCACCCAAATACGCACCGTATCGAGTCGATCAGCGTCTTCACCCGACCATGAACATCAACGGCCGCGGGTCGCTGGCCAGGTTTTACTCAGCGGATACGGAAGGTACGTATTTGGAACCCTGGGTGCGGTCACCATCGGCATTGGCGTCGTGATGCTGTTAATCGCCCGTCCGGTCCACAGAGGTATGCGCGGAGTGGACTAATCGTCCCGCAGGTGGCTTAACTCCAGACCGAAAATGGCATATTGAGTCCTTGGGGAGTCAAGGTGCGTTAGATTAGGGGAGGAACTGTGAGGTGCCCGGCACCCAATGGGCGCTTGAATCATGAGGAGATAATTCATCTATGTCAAAGATCATTTACACCTACACCGACGAAGCGCCAATGTTGGCAACGGCATCCTTTTTGCCAATCGTCCGCGCGTTTGCCTCTAAGGCCGGTGTAGAACTGGAAACACGGGATATCTCCCTTGCTGGCCGTATCCTGGCCGCATTCAATGACGTGTTGCCAGAAGATCAGCAGGTCAACGACGCGCTGGCAGAACTCGGCGAGCTCGTCAAAGAAGAAGACGCAAACATCATCAAGCTGCCAAACATCTCGGCATCAGTGCCACAGCTTGTCGCAGCGGTCAAAGAACTCCAGGCTGCAGGTTTTGATCTGCCAGAGTTCCCATACGAAGTCACCACAGACGAAGAGCGTGACATTCGTGAACGCTATTCCACCGCTATGGGTTCTGCCGTAAACCCTGTGCTGCGTGAAGGAAACTCGGACCGTCGTGCACCACGTGCGGTCAAACAGTTCGCCAAGAACAACCCACACTCCATGGGTGAATGGTCCAAGAATTCCAAAACCAACGTCGCCACGATGGGTAAGGACGATTTCTTCTCCAACGAGCAGTCGGTCACCATGGGTCAGAACGATACCCTGACGCTTCGGCACACCGATGCCGACGGCAACGTCACAGTGCTCAAGGACGGTCTGAAGGTCCTCAAAGACGAAATCGTGGACTCGACGTTCATGTCTGCCAAAGCTCTGGACGCGTTCCTAGCAGAACAGATCAACCGCGCTAAAGACGAGGGCGTGCTCTTCTCAGCACACCTGAAGGCCACCATGATGAAGGTCTCGGACCCGGTTCTGTTTGGCCACATCGTCAAAGCCTACTTCCCAGAAGTCTTCCGGAAATTCGGACCGCAGCTACATGAAGCCGGTCTTTCAGCAAACAACGGCCTGGCTGGCATAGAATCCGGCCTCAGCGACCTGAACTCTGACATCGCCGAAGGCATCCGTAACGAAATCGTAGATGCTTACAACAACGGCCCTGACCTGGCCATGGTGAACTCACACCGCGGGATCACCAACCTGCACGTCCCATCCGACGTCATCGTTGATGCATCCATGCCAGCCATGATTCGTTCGGGCGGCAAGATGTGGAATAAGAACGACGAAACCCAGGACACCCTGGCCGTTATTCCAGACTCCTCCTACGCCGGTGTCTTCCAGGTAGTCATCGAAGACTGCCGCGCCAACGGAGCATTTGACCCAACGACCATGGGTACCGTGCCAAACGTTGGACTCATGGCACAGAAGGCCGAAGAATACGGCTCCCACGATAAGACCTTCGTCCTGGAATCAGACGGCACCATGGAAGTCGTTGATTCCGCAGGCAACGCGTTGATGAGCCACCAGGTTGAAGCCGGTGACATCTGGCGCGCCATCCAGACCAAAGACGTACCAGTTCGTGACTGGGTCAAATTGGCCGTTACCCGCGCACGTGCAACCCAGACCCCGGCGATCTTCTGGCTGGATGCCGAGCGCGCACACGATGCACAGCTCATCGAAAAGGTAAAAACATACCTGGCCGATCACGACACCGATGGTCTAGAAATCAAGATCATGGCCCCAGAACGCGCCACCCAGTACACCGTTGATCGTCTGCGCAAGGGCGAAGACACCATCTCGGTGACCGGGAACGTTCTGCGTGACTACTTGACCGACCTCTTCCCGATTCTCGAACTGGGTACCTCGGCCAAGATGTTGTCGATCGTGCCACTGCTCAACGGCGGTGGACTCTTCGAAACCGGTGCCGGCGGGTCCGCTCCAAAACACGTCGAGCAGCTGCTCGAAGAAAACCACTTGCGTTGGGATTCGCTGGGCGAGTTCCTTGCGCTGGCGGTCTCGTTTGAGCACCTCGCAACAGCTACTGACAACTCCCGTGCACAGGTCTTGGCCGATGCACTGGATGCTGGCACAGGGCTGTACCTCGAAGAAGGTCGCTCACCGTCACGTAAAGTCGGCGAACTCGATAACCGTGGTTCACACTTCTACGTCGCACTGTACTGGGCCGAAGCGCTCGCAGCACAGACCGAAGACGCTGATTTGGCTGCAGCGATCAAACCAGTTGCTCAAGAATTGCGCTCCAATGAAGAGGCAATCGTCAAGGAACTCAATGAAGTTCAGGGCAAGGAAGTTTCCATCAACGGTTACTACTACCCGAATCATGACATGACTTCAGAGGTCATGCGTCCATCGGTTACCCTGAACCGCATTATCAACACCTTGGCTTCCTAAGTCCAATGTGCACAGCATGATGCTGTGACAACAATTGCGCCCCGCTACCAAGCCGGTAGCGGGGCGCAGTTATTAAGAGCAGCGAAGTACTAGACCAGACCGGTCTCCATCATGTCTTGCAGAGACTGCTGGCTCAACAAGTATGGAGGTACTTCCAACACCGTGTAGGCGCCCACGTTGCCTTGTTTTCGCAAGCGCGCAGCCGCACGTCCGAATGCGACCATAGCTGCGGCAGTGAAGTTCGGATTCGAATCCAGCGCCAAACTGAATTCAACCTTGGCGTTATGACCCTGCAGGTCGCCGGTGGTGATGACATAGCCACCGTGTGGTGCGCCCTGATGGTCGCGTTCGAACTCCTCATCCGAGACGAAATGCACGGTCGTGTCATAGGGCTCGAAATAGTCTGGCATCGTCACGATCTCTTTTCGAATACGATCCTGCTCGGCCTCATCGGCAACGATATACACGATGCGTTCGTGCGAAGTTGTCTTCGATAGACCCTGACCGTCACCGGTACGAGCCTGATCGATCGCCGACTGCGCAGGAATGGTGTACTGTACACCGCGCTGGACACCAGCGACCTGGCGAACAGCATCAGAGTGGCCCTGCGACAGACCTTTGCCCCAGAACGTGTTCTGTACCGGTTCTGGGAACAAGGAAAGCCCCAGCACACGGTTCATAGAGAACAAGCCTGGATCCCAGCCGGTGCAGACGACTGAAACATTGTCGTTGGTGCGGGCGACCTGATCCATGGCCGCGTAGTGCTCAGCCACCTTGGAGTGATTGTCGTATGTGTCGACGGTGGTGAAGTGCTCGGCAAAGCTCGTGGCCTGTTCTGGGATATCCGTGGCTGAACCGATGCACAAAAACAACACGTCGACGTCGTCCTTGTATTTATAGGCGTCGGCTACCGGGTAGACGGCGGCGTTAGTATCGAGTGTTGAACGGCGTGAGAAAATGCCGAAGAGTTCGAAATCATCGAGGGCATTGATCAGGTATTCAACGGCCTGGCCGAGGTTACCGTAGCCTACAATTCCAGCTTTTATGGTCATGCGTTCTCCTAGTGAAATCTTGGTTGTTGAGCGTTGACTGCGGTCAGTAGAAAGGCGTAATCCCAGGCGCGGTCCTCCCAGGCACGGTAGCGACCCGAGGCACCGCCGTGGCCACCTTCCATCTCAGTTTTTAATACGATGGGTGAGCCACCCTGTTCGAGTGGAGTCTCTTGATCCGAGGTCACCGTCTCGCGCAGCTGCTGCACCCACTTGGCCGGTTCGACGTAGAGCACCCGGGTATCGTGCAGTGAGGTTACTGCGGCAATAGCCGGATAGTTAGCCTCGGCCACGTTATGGTACGGCGTGTACTCGAGCATGTAGTTAAACACCGTCTCGTCCTCGATTGGGTTGCCCCATTCTTCCCATTCCAACGCGGTGAGGGGAAGATCTGGATCAAGAATCGACGTCAACGCATCGACGAACGGCACCTGAGCAACACAGACGCGATAGAGTTCCGGCGCCAAATTGAGTACGCCACCCATCAGCAGACCGCCAGCGGACCCGCCCATGGCGGCGATCCTATCGGGATGTACCCATCCCGAAGCCGCAACGAATCGAGTGGCATCCACAAAATCGGTGAAGGAGTTCTTTTTGGCGAGTTTCTTGCCATCTTCATACCAAGCCCGACCCAATTCGCCACCACCGCGGACGTGGGCGACAACAAAGACGACGCCGCGGTCCAACAGTGAAAGCCTCGCGACACCAAAACCCGGGTCCATCGAGGCTTCGTAGGAACCGTATCCGTACATCAACGCCGGATTATTGCCGTCCCACTCGATGTCCTTGTGGCGTATGACAGTCAACGGGATGGCCACCCGGCGATCCGTAGACTCGGCCGGGGCCCACCAGCGTTCGACCAAATAGTTTTCCGCGTTGTAACCGGGAACCTCCGTTTGCCGACGAAGGTGAGACGCCTTGCTAATCGGATCGTAATCCAGGATCTGCGCCGGGGTAATCCAGGAGGTGTAAGCCAGCCGAATATATGGCGAATCGTAATGCTGACCCAGCGGAAACGCTGAGTACAGTTCCTCGGAAAATGCGGGCTCGACAGCCTTGGCCTGATCCGGTGTCCCGATGCCTTCTAACGGCAGTACCCACATGCGCGGTGTGGTTTCGGCACGTACCGCAGCAAAAAGATATTCACGAGTGACTCCAACACCATCGAGTTTGATCGTGGGGGAGTGCTCGAACACGGTTTGCCAGGCTGAGCGATCATGAATAGACGCGGCATCCACCACCGCGACTTCATTATTCGGCAGCGGCGTGCCATCGGCGGCCCGGTTGTGGGTGATCAGGTATTGGCCACCTACCGGCAGGACATCGTGGAGGGAACCAACATCGCGGCTAATCAGCAATTCCAATGACGCAGCCGGATCCGTCAGGTCCATTACGTACGTTTCGGCAACCTCGGAGTTACCCAGTTCTAAAATGAGCTTGGTTTTATCCGGGCTTACTCCAAAGCCGCTCCACATTTGGGGATCAGATTCTTCATTGAGCAGGATGTCGTCGGTCACCGGGGTGCCGATCCGGTGGGACTTCAGCCGGTAGGGACGCCACGCAGCGTCAGGCTCCAGGTAGAACAGACGTTCACCAGCAGGGTCGAACGCCAGACCGTAGGACAGCCCGGAGATTTCATCGGGCAATTGCTCACCGGTGGTGATGTCGCGTAGTCGCAGTGTGAAGCGTTCATCGCCGGTTTCGTCGACGAGGTAGGCCAGCAGGTTACCGTCGGGGGAGACCGTCATCGAACCCAGCGAAAAGAACGCGACCTTTTCGGCTTCAACATTGCCGTCCAGCAACACCTGTTCGCCGTCTAAGGTCACGCCCGGTTGGATTTGTGGCGGCTCCCACGAATCATTTTCTACCGGCACCCGGCAGTGCACGGCGTATTGGGCGCCTTCTGCGGTGCGGGTGAAGTACCACCAGTTGTCGATGCGGGAGGGCACCGACATATCGGTTTCTACGGTGTGGGATTTGATCTCGGAGAAAATTTCGTCGCGCAGCGGTTGCTGATCGGCAGTGACCGTGTCGGTGTGCTGATTTTCTGCTTCCAGGTGCGCGATCGTTTCTGGATCGTCGGGATCTTTGAGCCAGTCCCAATTGTCTACCAGTTCAATGCCATGATACGTGGCAGTTACTGGTTTCTGAAGGGCTTTCGGAGGGGTAAAAGTCATAGTCTCCACTATAGGTACTTAGATGCCCAGGAGGTTTTCGAATACGCCCATTCCGAAAAATAGTACAAAGGCGGCGGCCACAACCCACAACAGGGGATGTACTTCACGAGCGCGACCTTGGCCGGTGCGGATGATCGCATAGGCGAGGATTCCGGCGCCGATGCCATTGACGATCGAATAGGTGAAAGGCATCAGGGCGAAGGTGAGGAATGCCGGGAGGGAAGCGCCCATATCCGACCAGTCGATCTGGGATACCTGCGAGACCATCATGAAACCAACGACGACCAGGGCGGGGGCAACGGCTTCGAATGGCACCAGGTAGATCAGCGGGGTGAGGAACATGGCGGCCAAGAAGAGGAGGCCGGTGACCACGGAAGCGAAACCGGTGCGGGCACCTTCGCCAATGCCAGTGCCGGATTCCACGAAAATCTGAGTCGACGACGCTGAGCCAGCACCACCGGCCGTGACACCGAGTGCATCGACGAGTAGAACGCGATCCAGACGGGGAATGTTGCCGTCCTTGTCAACATTGCCTGCCTCACGTGCCAGACCAACTGAAGTGCCCATCGCATCGAAGAACACTGACAGCAAAATGGCGAAAACTAAGAGGGCGGCCGCGATGGAGCCGATCGAAGAGAAGGCGCCAAAGGAGAAGTTGCCCAGCAAACTCAGATCCGGAACCGTCCAGTCCGGCATAGCCGGTGCAACGAGGCTCCAACCTTCTGGATTCACATTGCCCTGATCATCTACAGACGGGCCGATGTCGAATACGGCTTCAAAAATATTAGCCAGGATCGTGGCACCGACGATGCCGATCAGGATAGCTCCGGGCACCCTGCGCACCACCAGGATGGCGGTTAGGAAGAACCCGACGATGAAGACCAAAATGGGCCAGCCGGATAGCTCCCCGTCGATGCCCAGGCCCATGGGAACCGTGGTACCCGCAGCATCAGGCAGTCGGCGTACGAAACCGGCGTTGACCAAGCCGATGAGGGCAATGAAGAAACCGATACCGACCACGATACCGGTTTTGATGCTTTCCGGAACGGCCCGAAAGACTGCTTCGCGGAAACCGGTGAGGACAAGGACAACCATCACCACACCGGCGATAACCACGAGCCCCATGGCTTCAGGCCACGTGAGATCCGGGGTCGTTGCAATGGTGATGGCCAGCAGTGCGTTCACGCCGAGGCCGGCGGCCAATCCGAAGGGGTGGTTCGCCCAGAGTCCCATGAGCACGGTGATGACGGCGGCGATCAGTGCGGTCGATGCTGCGACCGCCGAGATGCCAAGCGTGTCACCGGCGGTGTCTTGTCCTGAGAGGACGAGCGGGTTGAGTACGATGATGTAGCTCATGGCTAAGAATGTGGCGAGACCACCGCGAAGCTCGGCACCCAGGGACGAACCCCGCTGGGAAATTTTGAAGAACTTGTCGATTTTGTTCTTGGGTTCGAGGTCCCGGTGATTCAGTGTGCGCTGCGAAGACATGGGAATATCCTAGAACGAATATCCCCTCAGCGGTTAACGGAAGTAGACGCGACGTCGTCGGGTGCCTCACGGCCAGCTTCCCAACGGAAGAAACTAGCCAGCACTCCAAAGACCAGGCTGGCCGAACCCCCGATGAGCAGAGCCCCGAAAATGAACCAACGGGCGGAAGGGATAAAACCCTCGAGGTTGTCAGGCAAAGTATCGACCCCACCAGAGAAAAACACCACGGCGAGCGCGCCGCCAAGGCCCACAACGGCCATGAGCCACAGCATGATTTCTGACATGGACGCGTATTGTGCTCTGGAGCGTGGCGAAATCACATTCCACTGACGTGATACACGGTAAATAATGAGTCCGCCGATCAACGCCCACAATGCCACCACGAGATAGGCTGCAACGATATCGGCCGGGCGATGCCAGCCGTCCAAAAAGGTGGCAACCCCGATCACCGTGGCAAAGATCGCACCGATGAATGCCACGGATGACCGCCAACGCGGGGCCACCAACAAGAACATGGCGACAAAAGCCGCGGTCGCAAATGTGGCGTGACCAGACGGCAGTGAGTTGCCGGTGTAGTAGGGCACCCCGTTGGGGAGGTCAGGGCGTTCCAGGGCGATCTTGAGCACTTGGGTGGTGAGGTTCGCTGCCCCAAACGTCAGTGCAACAATCAGGGAAGCCGCCCAGCGTCGCCGCCACAGTGTGAGCACCAAGAAACCGATGGCGGCAATCGTAGCCACCACGATGGGCAAATCAGCCAGCAGGCTCACCGATGCTTCGTGCAGCGACTGGAGGCGGGCCGTAGCCGAAGCCAGTGCAGCGTGGTCGAGAACCTGACCCCGTGACGACAGTACGAAATTTTGGAAGGTCGCCCATAGACAGGCTGCCATGGCCACTATGAGCACTATCCATGCCCAGATACGAGATCCGGGCACACGAAGCAGTCGGCGGGTCCGCCGGGGTTCCGGCAGGTTATCCTCCGGAAGATACGCAGAATCGGGTTGCATCATTGGGGCCTAGACTAACTACATGGTCGACAACTCACACATCTTACCGCTAAATGCTGACGTTGAACTGGAAGAACTAGCAGCGAATGCTGTTGCAATCGGCTTACCCATGAACACCAAGTTCCGCAAGACGACATTGCGTGAAGTCATGCTCATCAAAGGGCCTCATGGCTGGGCAGAGTTTTCCCCTTTTCCGGAATACGCGCCCGAAGAATCGGCCGCCTGGTTGTCTGCTGCCATTGAAGCCGGGTGGCACGGCTGGCCCGAACCGGTGCGTCAGCGCGTACCCGTCAATGCCACCGTACCGGCGGTAGCAGTTGACGACGTTGAAACGGTACTCGCTCGGTTTGGCCCGGTGTCGGCGGTAAAGGTTAAAGTCGCTGATCCGAATGTCGCCACCGATATTGCACGAGTCAAACGGGTCCGCGAGCTACTTCCAGAAGCTGATATTCGAATTGACGCCAATGCGGGGTATACCCACCAACAGGCATTTGAAGTCATTATGGCCCTGGATTTTTTGACGTACGCAGAACAGCCGGTTGCGGGTATTCAACCGCTCGCCGAATTGCGGGCCGATCTTCGAGCTGCAGGCAGTAGGGTGTTGATTGCCGCCGATGAAGCTGTTCGCAAAGCCACCGATCCTTTGGCCGTTGCCCAGGCTGGGGCAGCCGATCTGATTGTCGTCAAAGTACAACCGCTTGGCGGAGTGCGACGTGCGCTGTCCATCGTTGAGGCCTCCGGTCTCGATGCTGTCGTCTCGTCCGCGCTGGACTCGTCTGTAGGGATCGCTGCAGGAGTGGCTCTGGCGGCCTCGCTGCCCACGCTGGACCACGCCTGCGGGCTGGCGACCGCTGCGCTGTTTACTACTGAACCAGCAAACCCAGCTCGCGCGGGCGAGGGTGCTTTGACCGCAGGCCCGGCCCCACAGCCAGATCCTGCGATCATGGAGCAACTCAAATTGCCCGCCGAACGTCAAGCGTGGTGGCAAACCCGACTGGCAGAAACTCACAGCGTTTTATCAGCTAAGGCGTAGGATGGACCGCATGGATTCCATGGATACCGCACGAGCCGTAGTGACCGCCCTTCGCGATGCCGGCGTGCAGCACGTCGTCATCGGGCCGGGTTCACGTTCAGCACCTCTGGTATATGCTCTGGCCGAAGTGGCTGACCATAAACGCTTGCACCTCCACGTGCGGATTGATGAACGCTCTGCTGCGTTTACCGCCCTGGGCATTTCGCTGGCATCCGGGCGGCCAGCAGCGGTCGTGACGACCTCGGGAACGGCGACCGGAAACCTCATGCCGGCGATGATGGAAGCCGCACACGCAGACATTCGACTCGTTGCGGTCACCGCCGACCGACCCACAGAAGTTCAAGCCACCGGTGCGAACCAAACAACCGATCAACGGGAATTATTCGGCGTCCACGCCCGCACTTCAATCACGATTACCGGCGAATCCGCCAATTTTGCTAAAACCCACGCAGCCGTGATGGGTGCGCTCGCGGTCGGAGCAGGCACTGCTGACTCACCGACCGGTCCGGTGCACATCAACGCACGATTCCGTGAACCACTGATTCCCGAACCAGACGAAATCACTGTGAGTCCAGAAGCAGAAACCGGCGTGCTCCCGGTGATTGCTGCTTCACAATCCCATCCGCGATTCACAAGCGACCAACGCTGGAGCAACCGAGGACACTCGTTCCAGGACGAACTCGTAGAAGCTACCGACCTACGGGAACGCCACACGGTGGTAGTAGCGGGCCACGGAGCCGGTCCGGTGGCACATGATTTTGCCTTGGCACTTGGTCTCCCGCTTTTTGCTGAGCCGTCCTCCAACGCCAGATTCTCCCGGAATGCAATCGCTGCCTACCCCTATCTGCTCGGCCCCGACGGTGGTGTCGGCGAATCCGCGCATAGACTCGGCGGACATATTCGTCGAATCGTGTTGTTTGGCAGGCCAACGCTTTCCCGGCAGCTGCAGTCGTTGTTGAAGCGTGACGACGTCAAAGCAGCGCTCTACCATCCGGAACCTGTCGGGTGGTTTACCCCTGGTACACGCAAAGAACGGCTCATACACCAGCTGCAAGAGCTTGCAGAATTCGCCGGTAGTGGCCCGCCTGGATGGTTAGCCTCGTGGCAGTCAGCAGCGCAACGCGCACAGCGGGCTCTGGAACAAGCTTTGACTGACCGTCAGCAAACCGTGGGCAAACCTGGGGCCATGCGCACTGCCCAGTTAGTTTCCGCTACTGCCTTGGGACAGCTGGTGCTCGGCTCATCCTCAGTCATCCGGGACGTCGATTTGTCGTGGCGCCCACCTGCCGAACCGACTTCCACGGTGTTTGCCCATCGCGGCTTGGCCGGTATCGACGGCACTGTTTCTACTGCTTCGGGCATTAGCCTTGCCACCGGCGAGCGCACCACACTCATGGTGGGTGACCTGACATTCCTCTATGACACCAATGGTTTACTCATTGGTCCAACCGAGCAGGAACCTAACCTCGATATCGTCGTCATTAACGATTCGGGCGGTGCCATCTTCCACGGACTGGAACATGGTGAGGTCGCCGCAAGGCCTGGCATGTCATCGGTCGTTGAACGGTTCTTTGGGACCCCGCATACCGTGGATGTCGGCGCATTATGTGCTGCCCACGGGATACAGCATGAGCGCTTGACCTCCGAACAACAGCTCATCCACATGTTGGGGGATCCAACCGCTGGTCGCAGGGTTTTGGAAGTTGTCTCGGACCGGAGTCAGCGGCCGCATGTGCATGATGCAGTCCAGAACGCGGTTCGCGCTACGTTCGTGTAAAGGTCGAGGAGTCGTATATATCGTTCGTTTATGCTCGCCGAGGAGTCCAGGGGTATACATCTGCCAGCAGACCGCGTCCCCGCGGATTTCCTTGTGGCTGAAGATGCGAGAACGCACGATGGGACGACGATGCATCGTTACTGGATCACCACATCCACTGGCGAGTGGCTATGATGAGCAACTTGGGAGAGCACTTCCTAGCAACCATATAGGGTTAAGGATGTCCTGACATCTTTGCCTTGATATGAGGTTCATGCGTCGATTTTCAAGTGTGCTCGCTAGCTGTGTGGCCGCCGTACTACTGTTTGCAGGCTGTGGAGACGATCCGTCTGCCCAGCCGTCGGCCACACCGGAAGCCAGTCCCGAACCGTCGCCGACACCCACCGAAGAACCACCGGAGCTTGTAGGTGGTGGGACCGAACTTTTTCCGGATAAACGCTTCATTGCCCTCTACGGCCACCCAAGTTATCCGTCGCTGGGTGCATTGGGAGAGCAGTCACCTGAGGAATCGGCTGATCGGGTGATTGAGCTGGCAGAAATGTATGAGGCGCACAGTGATGAAGAGATCCATCCGGCCTTTGAAATCATTGTGACGATGGCGTCTGAACATCCAGGAGACGACGGCAACTACTCAGCCGAGACTGATCCGGACGATATTGCAGAATACGTTGACGTCGCCGAAGAGCATGATATCTACGTGGTGTTAGATTTACAGCCCGGTCACACTGATTTCTTAACACAGGCGAAAATCTTCGAAGATCTGTTGAAGCGCCCCAACGTGGGGCTAGCGCTGGATCCGGAATGGCGGCTGTCCGAGGGACAAGTCCATATGGAACAGATCGGCTCTGTTAGCGCTGCAGAGATTAACGAAACGACTAATTGGCTCGCGGAACTCACTGCGGAACACGATCTGCCACAGAAAATGGTAATCCTGCACCAGTTCCGACAGTCAATGATCCGCGGCCGCGAACAGGTCAATACTGATCATCCTGAACTGGCTATGGTCCTGCACGCTGATGGCCACGGCACCGCCCAAGATAAGTTTGCCACCTGGGACCTATTGCAAGAAGATCTCCCGGAAGACATGCACATGGCATGGAAGAACTTCTACCGGCAAGATGATCCGATGTTCTCGCCGCAACAAACTTTCGATGTAGAGCCCAAACCGTGGTTCGTTTCCTACCAGTAAATGGGCTTCCTACAGATGGCATATAACCAGTCGGTTGTCCCGGATCACACGCTTCTGGTTGGCTGTGGGCAAGTGGGAACACAACTCGGCGAGCGACTCAACGCAGCCGGCTCCCAAATCACCGCACTGCGACGTGACCCGAGCGATCTGCCATCGAGTTTTACCCGGCTTTCCATAGATCTGATGCAGCCGGTGTCGGAGACCTTGCCCGAAGTCGACAGCATGGTCGTAACGTTGACACCAACGATGCTGGATCCCGCCGGTGAAAACGGGTATCTGAAGGCGTTGCAGCATTTGGCGCACGCCCTGCCGAACGTTCCAAGCCGCGTTGTGTTTGTATCGTCGACCAGAGTGTTTGAAGGCCATAGTATGGCTCGGCCTCTTACCGAGGATGATCCTGTGGCTCCCACGTCACACCGTGGCGAAACATTAGTGGCCGGCGAACAATTGGCGGTTGAACTCTTTGGAGCTCATGTTGTCCGCCCGGCTGGCATCTATGGCCCGGGTAGAGAAATGCTCATCCGCAAAGTACTGGCCAACGAAGCTGTGCAATATAACCGGCTAACGAATCGCATTCATCAGACAGATTTGGTGAATACGCTCTATGCCATACTCAGCGCCAAAGAGCCACCTGCCGTCCTGCATGCGATCGACCAGGCACCCGGTGTGCCGTTAGGCGACATCGTAGAATACATCGCTTCCCAGCTCCACGTTGCGGTTCCGCCTGCCCTGGAACAGGACGGCAGTCGTGGCAGGATACTGGGCGGCGATCGACTCCACACTTGGCTCGGGCCTCTTGACTACCCGACCTACCGAGAAGGCTATGACAGCATCCTTGCTGGTCGCTGATGTGTAATGTCCGGATTAGTTCGCGGACATGCGCAGCGCTTTTTTCATGGGACGCATTTTTGCGTTGGTTTCGGCTAATTCGGCGGCAGCATCCGAACCATCGACGATGCCACAGCCCGCGTAAATGCGAACGTGGTGTTCGTCTTCAATCACGCTGCCACGCAAGGCAATTCCAAATTCGCCGTGACCGCTTGCGTTCAACCAGCCCACAGCACCGGCATATAATCCGCGGTCCATACCGTGTTGTTCGGCTTCTAATTGCCAGATCGCATCGAGTGCTGCGCGTCTGGGGGTACCGCCTACCGCAGCCGTAGGATTGATCTCCGCCACAAGGTCTAGCACGGAGGTTGAAGCGGTCAGCTCTGCTGAGACATCCGTTGCAAGGTGATATACGTTTGGCAGTGACAAGACGAAGGGCTTGGCAGAAACATGTAGCGCTGTGGCAAACGGTGAGAGTTTTTCGACCAGCGAGTCAACAGCAGCTTGGTGTTCGAAAATCTGTTTGGGGTTCTTAGAAAGCTGCTCAGCTATCAGATCGTCATTGACTGCGACGTTTCGGTCAACGGTTCCGGCAAGCACCCGAGCCTTGGCATCGTTGTCTTTGCGTGCGATAAGTAACTCTGGTGTTGAACCGATCAGCGGACCCACTTTATAGGTCCACGCGGTGGGATTATCGTTGGCCAACGCGCGCATGGTCGCGGGAATATGGAATCCTGCAGGAGCATGCACGCGCTCATCGCGTGCCAATACTACTTTGGAGAACTCTTCTTGGTTGATGCGTTGAACTGCCTCACCGACAACCTGCTGGAAGTCGTCCTCAGACATGTATGCGGCATCGTTGCAGAACGTAGCCGGGATGTTATTACCGGATTCTTCGGGTAACTCAGCAAGGAACATCTGGAAGAGAGTGCTCGTATCCGGTGCTTGCTCTGTCGCCTCGTAGATATATGCCAGGCGAACGGCTTCAGCTGTCCTATCGAGTACAAACTTCGGGACGACCATCAGCGATTCCACAGCGGACCGTGCATCAAAGGTAAACGCCGCAAAGCATAGCGGGGAGCTTGCTGTCAGGTCTTGGTGTAGGGAAGTTGCTGCAGAGGCCGTCAGCTCAGACCAACGGTCTCGTGCCTGTGCAAAGCGCTGGGGGCCCGAAGTCGTGAAGCGGTAGCGCTCGCCGAAACCAAGCTTGCCGCGACGGTTGCGTGCAAACGCACACGTGGCTTTGCCAATGAGTCCATCAGGAAGTTGTGCCAACTGTGCGTCAGTCAGTGAAAAAGCTGCGGCGGTAAAAGACATGATAGGCAATAATGTACCGGTTTTTGCGGTTGCTCGCGGTGGTGGGACAATGAAGACATCACCGTAAGGTGCAGTTTGTGACGAAGGGATGCGCTATGCGACGGCAAGCGATTTTCTGGCCTCGGAGACCAAGACTGTGGGCATGGTTGCAAAAACGGCAGGCTCGTGCGGTTTCTCAGTCTAAACAGCGCACACCACGGTGAGCGGTGTGGCTCATTTTGGGGCTGGACCAGGTGCACCGTGGTGTTCGGATAGCTGAAAAATTGCCGTGTTGGGCAGTAACCTCCAACGGTGTAGAGAACGCCGGGGGTATGTTTGGTGACCGTACAATTGAAGTTGTCGAGTCTGTGATTCCAGCGGTCCGCCAGGGCCGCTAGTGTAGGGTTATACGGGTGGATATTTCTATTTCGCTGCCTCCGGGTATTGACGCGCTACAAAAGCACGAGAAGCTTTTCGAGGCGCTATTGACCAGCCTGGCTAAGATCGAAGAAGAATTAGCTGACGCACTGGTCTATGCTGACGACCTTGCACAAGATACGACGCGTCATCTCTTAGACGCCGGTGGTAAACGTGTGCGCCCAATCGTCGCTGTGCTGGCTTCAATGCTTGCCGACGAAAATGTCACGACCGGACAGGTAGCTGAACCAGCGAGCAGCGTTCGCGAAGTAGCTGTTGCCATGGAGCTGACTCATCTGGCAACGCTGTACCACGACGATGTTATGGACGAAGCCGACCAACGTCGTGGTGTGCCGGCGGCCCACCAGCAGTGGTCGAACTCCATTGCAATCCTGGCGGGCGACCTAATTTTTGCGAAAGCTTCAGCGGTCATGTCTGCTCTTGGCACCCGAGCCGTCCAAGAGCATGCCAAGACCTTCGAGAAACTGGTCCTGGGCCAGCTCTGGGAAACCGTAGGACCGGCAACAGACGATGATCCACTCGAGCATTATCTACGCGTGATCGATGGTAAAACTGCCTCGCTGCTATCAACGAGTGCACTGCTGGGTGCGCTGATGGCCGGTGGCTCGGAAGAACTCATCGCGATCACTGCGGCCTATGGCGGCAATGTGGGCATGGCGTTTCAACTGGCCGACGACATCATTGATGTCACCAGTACCTCTGACACGACAGGCAAAGTACAAGGCACTGACCTGAAAGAACGTGTGCCGACGCTGCCAATTTTGATGTTGCGTCAGTCCGCTGCCGAAGGTGACACCGAGGCCGCACGCGTGCTTGAACTCGTTGACGGACCATTAGATACCGATGTACAAGTCGAAGCGGCTGTGCAAGCTGTAGCTTCGCACCAGGTCATCGATCAAGCTTGGGAGCTGACCGAGCAGTGGGCTGATAAAGCAATTGCAGCACTTGATGGCCTGGCAGATTCACCGGTGAAAACAGCGCTGAAACATTTCGCACTATATGTGGTGTCCCGCAACGCCTAAGGCTTCGGCAGGACGGTTGCGGCAGGATCCAGCGTGGCCTTGATGTCTTGGGCAATTTGCTCCCGGTAAGACTCTTCCATCGGTTGGCGCAAATGGCGGTAGAGCATATCGCCAGCGTAGCGCGGAAACACATGCATGTGATAGTGCCATACATGCTGATTACCTGATGGCTCATTGTGCTGTCGTGTGGAGATGCCTTCTGGATTCCATGCGCGTTTCATCGCGAAAGCAACTTCTCGTACCATCAGGCTGATGCGCATCAATACATGATCTGGCAGATCATAGAGCGCCTCATAATGTTTCGCGGGGCAGATCATGACGTGCCCGGCATGGGGGCCGAATCCATCGGCAGCGCTAAAAACGATGAGATCCTCGTCTTGGTAGATCACATCTGACAGTGCACAGCGATTATTCGGGTCCGCGACATCACCATTGACCAGTCCACAAAACGGGCACACGTACCCCTCGGGCGCATGGGACTGGATTTGTGGGGGAGTAGGGGACGGGCCGTGGCCGATATGTTCAGGCAAGATCTTCCTCCGGGTAGTTCCAGGTCAAGATGTCAGCAATGAGCTCGGAGACGGTTGCTTCACTGGCTTCCCATTGCCCGGTATTGTCGGGTGCTTCAGCACCTACACTTCGTCGGTAGACCATCGGGTCGGGCAGGGAAACCTGGTCCAAGGGAATTCCCCAGACCAACGTCTCATCTGCGTCCTCAACGAACATCACCATGGTGTCGCGGATCTCGAGTTCGTCTGGGTCAAAGAAGAAATGATTGGTCTCCATCACTTCGGAGACACCCAGTGCTAAATAAAATTCTTGGAGCGCCATAGGTGCGATGGTTGCGATCGTCGGCGTATTGCCGAACTCGTCCAACTGGTGGGCTGCAACGGAGGAGAGCACCTGCGTGTTGAGCTCGTCGAGGTCCATACCGTCTTCGGCCGCCCACGGCCGGTCCAGGAGTTTCGGAACGAAACTTTGATATGTGGGATAAAATACTTGTGTATCGCGTCGAGCCATAGGTACTAGTCTAGTCGCCCTTGAGATCCACATTCACTGTTGCTTTCCGCTGAATTTCTAGCAGACTGCCAGGATTAGGCGATACGGTGTTTACGTAATTACCATAGCAACTACTCTATGCAGTCAAGAACAAAGGGAAATTAGTGTCCGAAACTATGCATCGTCCACTACGGATAGCCATCATCGGTGCCGGTCCGGCTGGTGTATATACCGCTGACTCACTACAGAAAGCAGACATCGACTTTGATGTTTCGATCGATCTGTTTGATCGTTATCCTGCGCCTTTTGGTCTGATTCGATATGGCGTGGCGCCTGATCACCCACGAATTAAGGGCATCATTAAAGCACTGCATCGTGTTATGGACCGCGGTGATATCCGTTTCATCGGAAATGTGGAATACGGGACCGACATTCATCTCGAAGAACTGCGCAGATTTTATGACGTTGTCGTGTTTGCCACCGGCGCGATCAAAGATGCCAGACTCAACATTCCCGGTGTCGAAGCAGAGAACTCGTTTGGTGCAGCGGACTTCGTATCCTGGTACGACGGTCATCCCGACGTGGATCGTGACTGGGATCTATCTGCCCGTGAAATTGCGGTTATTGGTAACGGCAACGTTGCACTTGATGTGGCCAGGGTCCTGGCGAAACCAGCCAGCCAGATGCTTGAAACCGAGATTCCTGACAACGTCTATGCCGGTTTGAAAGCATCACAAGCCACGGATATTCATATTTTCGGCCGGCGTGGTCCAGCACAGGTGAAGTTCACCCCGCTTGAACTGCGGGAGCTGAAATCTGCCGATGACGTCGACATCGTGTTGTACGAAGACGACTTTGAATTCGATGAGGCCTCCGAGAAAGCTGCCGAAGAAGTCAACCAGGTCCGCAATATGGTCAACACTTTGACCAACTGGTTATTAGAACAGGACGATAACCCGGAAGGCACCGGCGCATCACGTCGTCTCCACATACATTTCTTGGAAGCCCCAGAAGAAATTCTGACAGACCAGGGCAAGGTGGCCGGCATTCGTATGCAGCGTATGGAACTTGATGGCACCGGAAACGTGCAAGGCACTGGCGAAATGAAAATGTACCCGGTGCAAGCGGTGTACCGCGCCATCGGGTACTTCGGTTCGGCTGTGCCGGATATTCAATTCGACGAAGAACGCGGCATTATCAAAAACGAAGAAGGCCGTGTTCTGGGCGCCGACGGAAAACCCGTGCAAGGGCTCTACACATCCGGTTGGATCAAGCGCGGTCCGGTTGGATTGATCGGTCATACCAAGGGCGATGCACTCGAGACCATCGGTCACATTATCGAAGATGTCGAGCATCTATACACTGCAGAGCAGCCCGATGAGCAAGCGATTCTTGAGCTCTTGGATCAGCGCGGAGTGGAATACTCTGACTGGAAGGGTTGGCAGGAACTCGACAACCACGAAATGAGTCTCGGAGAACTGGAAACCCAGTCGGGTCCGGTTGAGCGCGAGCGTGTGAAAGTTGTCGACCGTGACGAACAGGTTCGAATCTCCCGCGCGAAGGCGCGACAAGCAGCACATAGTTAAAGGGATGACACCAGCATGCAGCAACGCGTGATGCGAAACCGCACCAAGACATGGTTCCTATTTGCCCTAATGCTGGGCATTCTAGTAGCTATCGGTGGCGTGATCTCAGCCTCCAGTGGCAGCGCCATCTGGATCGTTCTGTTTACCGGTATTGGGTTAGTCTCAACCGCCGTGATGTATTGGAACTCAGATAAAATCGCATTGCGCAGCATGCAGGCCTACGCCGCAGATCCTCAGCAGTTCAAAGGTCTCTACGATATGGTCCATGAACTTGCGCAGCGCGCTGGGGAACCGGCTCCCCGCATTTACATCGCCCCGAGCCAGCAGCCCAACGCTTTTGCCACCGGGCGCAATCCGCAAAATGCGGCGATCTGCTTCACCGAAGGCATCATGCACCTGCTGGACCCCAGAGAGTTACGCGCAGTAACCGGCCACGAGCTGATGCACGTCTACAACCGAGACATCCTGACCTCATCGATTGCAGCCGCTATCGGTACGGTGATTCAAGGTGCCGCATATATGTTGATGTTCAGCAGAAATAACAACAACGTGCTGTTTAGCCTCCTCGGGGCGATCCTCGCCCCGCTGGCCGCAGGGTTAGTGCAGGCAGGTATTTCCCGTGATCGCGAGACGTCTGCCGACCATGATGGTGCGCAGCTGACCGGTGATCCGTTGGCACTAGCATCAGCCCTGCAGAAAATCTCGGGTGGGGTACAGCGTCATCCAATGCCAGCTGATGACCACAGGGTCAAAGCAGCATCACACATGATGATTGCCAGCCCATTTGCCGGCAAAATCAGAAACTGGTTCTCAACCCACCCGGCTATGGAAGACCGGGTGGAGCGTCTGAACCAGATTGCTCGAGATATGGGACAGCAATCCTAATTTCCCTTAGCGTCCCAGTGCTTTTGTAGTTCATGGTTGACGGGCCGTGCAAGCAGATCACGCCGAGCTGTATTTGCCCAGTTCAACGCTTCGCTGTGGTCCAAACGAGCGTCACGGGACAACTGGTCCTGCTCACGTTCGAAACTGGCTGCCTGAACCGGCACAGGTCCGGTCTCTAACTCCTCTAACTGCGATTCCAGTTTGAGCTGCGAAGCAGATGCTTGCTCCAAAAGATGCGGTTCGGACATGATATCCACCAGACTCGCATCGACCATCAGACCTTCTGCATGTTTAAACCCATTGCGCAACGCTGGCTGCAGAACATTATCTGGATGAATGGGGTCCTGTAACCGTGCAAAATTGAGTTGCTCGCCTGCTTCGCCATCTTCTTGTTTGACGAGTAATTCCCCGACGGACAGCGGGTTGGTGAAAACTGAATGGTCGAACGTAATCAGGTACAGCATGTAAGTACTCCTCCAACGCTATTTAAAGTTAATGAACTGTAGTGGCGCATCCTCGAAATCGCGCAGTAACGTGATGGTGGTCTGCAAATCGTCACGTGACTTCGACGATACGCGTAGCTGGTCACCTTGAATAGTAGCCTTGACCGATTTTGGGCCGTCATCACGGATAATTTTGGAGATTTTTTTGGCTGTAGTTTGGTCAATACCTTCTTTGATGACAGCGTTGATTTTGAACTGCTTGCCCTGCGCAACGGGTTCCTCAGCCTCAAGTGCCTTCAATGAAATACCGCGACGCACCAACTTCGATTGCAGTACGTCAAGGGTTGCGTTGACTCGTGCTTCCGCATTTGCGATCAACGTGAGGCTACTGTCATTGTGCTCGATCGTAGCGCCGGTGCCCTTGAAGTCGTATCGCTGCTGAATCTCTTTGGAAGCCTGGTTTACAGCATTGGCAACTTCCTGTTTGTCCACTTCGGACACGATGTCAAAAGTCGATTCTTTCGCCATTCAGGCTCCTTCTATAGCTCAACATTTGGGTCTTTCCAGAGTTTAGCGTGGATGTGTCGAAGGGCGATACGATAAGAACTCGACTCTATGAAATCTGTGAGGTTTGAAACACGGCCATCAGACGATTAGCTAAAACAAATAATGGCTGGTAATGTAGTCACTCGTGCACGCAAGCTGCACACCTTGGCAGATTACCCAAGCGGCCAACGGGGGCTGACTGTAAATCAGCTGGCATTGCCTTCACAGGTTCGAATCCTGTATCTGCCACCAATTCAATACATAGGAAACCTCGGCGAGAACCGAGGTTTTTCTTTTTACAGGCCAGAATCCTGCAATCGCTTACTCAAGCAAGCGTCCGAAGCGTTGGACCACGGTTGTGAGTTCTTCAGCCTGTCTGGTGAATGCATCGCTAGGCAAATCATGCGTAAACCCCGTGATAGTCACCGCGGCGATCACATCATTGGAGATGCTGTGAAGGGGAACGGCTACAGCAGTCATATCGCTATCCCACTCGTTATTCGAAGCGGCCCAACCCTGTTCTTTGACCGTCTTAAGTTCATCGAGGAGTATCTGCCTGTCGGTAATGGTCCATTTGGTGAAGCGCTCCAACGGTTCATGCACAAGCTGCTCACGGACGTTAGCGGCTGCCCCGGCGAGCAGGACCTTGCCGCTACTGGTTGCATGGCCGGGAGTGCGGCGTCCTACATATTGCCGAGGCGTGAAAAACCGCTCCGTGGGCGCCGACTGCGCGATATTCACAGCATAGATTTCGTCCAGCACGGCGACATTGGCGGTGAGTTTGAAGTGCTGTGCCACCGTCTCGACGAGCAGTTGCGCGGATTTCGTCAGATCATTTTGCGAGTTCACAGAACCTGCTAACTGTAGAATCCCTTGGCCAAGCTCATAGGCGAGGTCGTCCTGGCGGCGCACGACAAGTGCCTGACGTTCGAGTGCGCTCAATAGCCGTGAGGCCGTCGACTTATGAACTTCCAGCTCCTGTGCGATTTCTGTGACAGTGGCGTGTTTTGCTCCGTTGAGGATCCAGAGAATGCTCAATGCGCGGTCCACGGACTGGTTAGCGCTCATGATGAAGGAACCACTTCCAAAAGAGTCTGGATAGGTCTTGTGGAGCGCGGGACGCCGGGACTAGAATCTGTGACACACATCATAGTTGCAGTCTATGCTTTAGTTGCAACATATGCAACCTGCGGGGGTCACGGTCGTGAAACACACATATTCTCCATCATCAAAAATTCTCATTATCGGCTCGGGCGTTGTCGGAGCAGCGGTAGCGGATGAACTCACCCAGCGCGGAGCACGCGATGTCACGGTGGTTGACCAAGGACCACTGTATGAAACGGGAGGGTCCTCTTCGCACGCACCAGGATTTGTCTTTCAGATCAACCCCTCCAAAGCTATGTCGGAGTTGGCGCAGCGCACGCTCGAAAAGTTGGATGAGCTCAATCCTGGTGAAGAAGATAACTGGCTTTTGAAACGCGTTGGCGGAATTGAGCTTGCGTACACCGACGATCAGATGCGCGAGTTGAAGCGGCGTCACGGTTTCGCTCAATCCTGGGGTGTTGCATCCGAGTTGATTCAGGCCGATGATGTGCAGCAGCTGTGGCCGGGGGTTGATACCACCGATCTGATCGGAGCGCTGCATACTCCCACCGACGCCGTTGTGCATTCGGTTCGGGCAGTGACGGCTCAGGCCGAGCGTGCCATTGAGCACGGTGCCGTCTTCCACGGGCATACCCGGGTGACCGATCTGGTGGTCGAAGACTGTGCGGTCACCGGCGTGCAAGTTGTTGATGCACTCACCGGGGGCAACGAGCGTACTCTGGCCGCGGATATCGTTGTTGCAGCAGGTGGTATTTGGGGTCCCACCATCGGCAAATGGCTCGGGGAGAACATGCCAATGCAGCCGATTGAACACGGTTTTGGCTTCTCGCATCCCATGGCGGAATTTGAAGACGCCGCTACTGACGAATCGTGCAACTTCCCCATGATTCGTCACCAGGGCGCCGGAATATATTTCCGTCAACAAGGCCGAAGCCTGGCGATCGGAGCCTACGAGCACAAACCACTCGAGGTCCGTCAGGACCAGCTGGCATCAGCAGCGCAGGCGCACATCAGCGGAGTACAACCGTCGGTGCATGAGTTCACCTGGCCGGAATACGAGCCTACGTGGAAAGAGATCCAGCGCGTTTATCCATCGGTGCGCGAGGCGGGTCTGGATGAAGCCCGTTCGTTCAACGGAATTTTCTCGTTCACACCCGACGGCGGTCCACTGCTAGGACCTTCAAATACCGTGACAGGAGTGTGGATCGCCCAGGCCGTTTGGGTTACAGCGTCAGCGGGCGTTGCTCAGGTGGTCGCTGACTGGATCACCACCGGCGAACCAGGTATCGACACGTCTCACCTTGATTTGGCGCGCTTCGATACCAAGCTACTTTCGCCAGAATTCGGTCGACAGAAGGGCCTGGAAGCGTATGACGAGGTCTATGACATAAGACATCCGCGTGCGGCGTCTGCGAAACTACGCGGTATTCGGACGTCCCCGTTCCATTTTCATCAGCAGCTTGCAGGAGCACATTTCGTTGAGGCAAATGGTTGGGAACGCCCGCTCTGGCTCGAGGAGAACCGGAGGATTCTCGAAGAAGAGGATCTGGTCTTTCCCAAAATCCCTGCCTGGGATACTTCGGAGTTTTCACCCATCGCAGTCGGGGAGGCCTGGGCTACTCGTAACCGGGTGGCCATGTATGACATGACCTCACTGGCTCGTTACTGGGTCGAGGGCCCGGACGCCTCGGCACTGCTTGAGCGTCTCACGACGAATACGGTGTCGAAGGCCCCAGGTTCGGTGACCTACACGCTGATGCTGGACGCGACCGGAGGTATTCTTTCGGACATTACGGTCACGCGTATCTCAGAAGAAGCGTTTCTTATCGGTGCCAATGGCCACCGAGACCTCATCCATCTAGCCGATCATGTACGCGACGGGCAACAGGTTTCGATCACTGATATTTCGCCGGGGACATGCTGCATCGGACTCTGGGGCCCCAACGCTCGAGATGTGCTTGGACAGTTGACCGACGACGACATCAGCCACGAAGGATTCGGGTATTTCAAAGCCAAGCAGCTCTACATAGCGGCCGTGCCCGTGATGGCGTTGCGTGTTTCCTATGTGGGTGAGCTTGGGTGGGAGCTCTACACAACTGCAGATCATGGCGCTCGCCTCTGGGAGGAGCTCCACACAGCAGGAGGGCGGTACAGCATAGTCATCGGTGGACGGTTAGCATTCAACGCCCTGCGCTTAGAAAAAGGATTTCGGTCCTATGGCGCGGATGTGACTCGGGAGCATCGGCCAGCACAAGCGGGTCTTGGATTCGCGGTTTCGAAAACTAAAACCGATTATCTTGGCTGTGAGGCACTGTCGGATACACCAGTCACCGATCGGCAGATGGTGACTCTGACGTCTGACTTCCCATTTGGCACACCGAACCCTGGTTCTCCAGTGTTGGACGCCGCTGGTCAGCTGATTGGTTACACAGCCTCGTCTGACTTTGGGTACACCGTGGGCAAGACCATCACCTTCGCCTGGCTTGATCCCGAATACGACAGGGCCGACACCGAAGTGGTGATCAAACATTTTGATCGTTCGGTGCCGGCACTGGTAGCTACGGATCCGCTGTATGACCCCAGTGGTAGCAAGATGCGTCGTTAGCCGTAGACGGGATCCTTGGCTTTTGGTGCACCGATACCCGGATCGATTTGATGCGGGCCGCCTTGAGAGGGGCGAACATCGAAATCGAAGATAGCGGTTGGAATGTAGACCGTGGAGCACGCATTCGGAATGTCTACTACGGAGGACAAGCGTCCTTCAATCGGGGCAGCGCCCAAGAGGAGGTAGGCCTGTTCCTTGGAATACCCAAACTTCGACAAGTATTCGATCGCGTGCAGGATGGCACGCTGGTAAGACAGGTGAGAATCTAGGTAGCGCTGTTCTCCATCGAGGGTGACTGACGTGCCTGAGAATGAAAGCCATTCACTGAACTGCGGATCTTGTCGACCTGGCATGAAGATGGCGTTTTCGGCAACACCGTAGGTTTCCATGCCGCCCTTGATGAGGTCGACATGGATATCCATGAAGCCACCCATCTCGATACCACCACAGAAGGTAATCTCGCCGTCACCCTGGGAGAAGTGTAGGTCTCCAATCGAGAAGTTTGCCCCGTCGACGAAGACCGGGTAGAAGGCTCGAGTGCCTTTCGTGAGGTTCTTGATGTCCTGGTTCCCGCCATTTTCGCGTGGGGGAGCAGTTCGTGCCGCCTCTGAGCTGACGCGCTCCCATTCGCTTTGCGGCAGGCCGCCAAGCACAGCCTCCTCAGGTTCGGGCGGAAGTGCAAGCGGTGGTACTCGATCTGGATTCGTAGCTATCAGGTCGCCTTCGCGCTTGTTCCACTTGGCCAATAGCTCAGGGCTGGGTGCAGTGGCCATAATGCCGGGGTGTGTGAGCCCTTCGAAGCGCACTTCAGGAATATGCCGTGAGGTCGCCCACGGACCTTGGAAGTCCCAGACGGCTTTATATGCGTCAGGGAACTGGTCGACCAGGAAGCTGCCACCGTTGGAGCGGGCAAAGATGCCGGTGTAGCCCCAGCCTTGACCGGCTAGCGGGCCTTGTTCCTGGGGGATTGGTCCGACGTCCAGAATGTCGACGATCAGCAAATCGCCGGGCTGTGCGCCTTCGATGCGGAACGGTCCGGTGAGGCCGTGCACCTTCTTCATGGGTGCGTTCAGAATGTCATCGGCCGAGTCATCGTTTTTGATGGCGCCGTCGAACCATTCGCGTGAATCGACCCGGAAGCTATCCCCCGGACACACTGTTTCTACCGCCGGGATGTCCGGGTGGTATCTGTTGTGGCCAATTTTTTCTTGATCAGTAAATGGTTTGGAGGAATCTAGTGGGAAAATATTGCCGAGCATGATGAGTACTCCTACATCTAAGGTTTGGGCAATTTTTGGTGCAACGGATTCGTCGTGATGGCAGTGGGTTGGCGTTTTGCTGTGCGTGTGCCGGAAATAGAGTTCACCACCTCGGGTTGGTCAGCTGTCGCTTTCGTGGCATCGAGGAGTCGCATCTGGGTGCTTTTTCCTTGTGATGGGCCAACGGCTGGCATGAGGCTTGCAGCTTCCTTGCCACACTGTGGGCAGGGGGTGGAGTCCGGTTTGTTCTGCATTGTAAAGAAGGCTTCGAAGACGTTGCCTTCAGGGCATTTGAAATCGTATAGCGGCATGAAGCATGATCCTCTCGGCGGAGACATGCACCTGATGCCACTGAGTCAAACATGGCGTGAGGTAGATCTCAAGGGGTGTTGACTAGGGAGATCGGCGTCAGTCGTCACGTATCGATCGCGAGACCGCGGTTGACTCGTCGAAACGCCGAACAGTCTCCTTGTCTGGCGACGGGCACTCTATTGAACAAAGCTGCTCAAAACGTCGGGCGGGGATGAAATCGTTGACAAGGCGTCGTGGCGCAGGCGTAGTCTGCATCTATGAGCAACCGGAAGATTGTGATCAAAAGGATCTACGACGACGCCCATGACTCTGATGGTCAGCGCGTGCTCGTCGACAGGATGTGGCCGCGCGGTGTAAGTAAAGAACGCGCCGAACTCAACCACTGGTTGAAAGATATTGCACCAAGTCCAGGTCTGCGAACGTGGTGGGACCATGATCCGCAACGTTTCCAGGAATTTGCGGACCGATATGAGCAAGAACTCTCAGATGAAGACCACACAGAGCAGGTCGATGAGCTGATTGAGATGGTGCATGATCATGCACGGGTCACCCTGCTCTATGCTGCCAAGGACGAGTCTGTTAACCACGCTCGTGTCCTCCAGGACTATTTGCGGAGGCACAGCTGATGGGCGATCCAGCCTGCTGGCTTGACCAATTATGCCCTGCTTGCGCGGCGATGCTTGAGGCCTCTGAGGCCGGCGCTTTGTCTGTCATCTGTTGGCGCTGTGGTGCCACGATACATCTCGGTGACCAAGGTCCGGTTGTGACACGTCGTCAAGACTAGTGGCGTCGTCAGGCGAAGAATCGCACTGCGCTCGCAGTGGTAGTGTTTTGTGTTCTCGTCCCGCACCAAGGTGACTTGACTGTGACTGCAGTCACTCGATATATTTGCTGCAACGCTGTTGCGTACAAGGCAACATGTTGAATTTCCAACCATCCTGTCACCGGGCCCTGCCTGGAAGCATTCACCCTTTGTGTAGGGGAGTCAAGGAGAACACATGTCTTCAGTCTTTCTCGAAGACCTCGATGCGGAAACGTATGCAGAGTATCTGAGTCAGCCAGCATCCACCGTCATTATTCCCACGGGCGCGACCGAGCAACACGGGCCACACATGCCACTGGGCGTTGACGCGATGTTGTCGACTGACATTGCCGCGGAGGTCGCGCAGCAGCTTGGTGCGCTTGTGGCACCTGTTTTTTCGTATGGGTATAAATCGCAGCCACGATCCGGTGGCGGCGACCATCGAGTCGGGACGACGAGTTTGAGTGCAACGACTCTGATGAGCCTGGTGGAGGATGTTGCCGGTTCATTCCTGCGCCAAGGATTTAAGAATGTCGTAGTACTCAACGGCCACTTCGAAAACTACCAGTTCATTTACGAGGGTCTGGACCTAGCAGTGAAGCAAGCTCGTGATACCGGGCTCAATAGCCGCGGTGTGCTGATGTCGTACTGGGATTTTGTGGATGAGGAAACCCTGCACAAGGTTTTCCCAGATGGTTTCTTGGGCTGGGATATTGAGCACGGCGGAGTGCTGGAAACTTCCTTGATGCTGCATCTACATCCAGAGCAGGTCGAGATGGACCGAGTCATTGATCACCCGCCGGCTGAGCTGACCTCCTACGATATTTTCCCCGAGGATCCGTCGCGTACCCCCGCTAGTGGATGCTTGTCCTCAGCCGTGGATGCCAGCCCAGAAAAGGGCAGAATGCTCTTAGAAGCTGTTTGTGGTGCGGTATCTGATGCGCTGGCAAAAGAATTGAAGATGACGGTAGCAGCAGGAGGGGCGCGTTAGCTATGGCAAAAACAGAAAAGGCCTCGACGGAGCCCAAGACGCAGTACGCTGGGCAGCAGCCCGCAGACGGTGAGCAAAAAGCCCCTGTAGAGGTACCGCGGTTCATGGGGCGTCAGATTCCGCCGCTTGATCGACTGCTCATCACTATCATCCCACCGGTGTTGATTGTGGTTGCCGTCATCTGGGTTATTGCTGACTCGCAGGGAGCAGCTGATGCTATTGGAGCACTGAGAACCTTCGTCACCGGTGAGTTCACCTGGCTCTTTGTGCTGTATTCACTCATTGCTTTGGCTGTTTGTATTTGGGCGGCCTTTAGCAAATTTGGCAAAGTTCGCCTCGGCGGCCCGAAGGCGAAGCCACTCCACGGTCGATTTGCCTGGTATTCGATGCTCTTCGCCTGTGGGCAAGGAATCGGCTTGATCTTTTGGTCCGTGGCAGAGCCGATCATGCTGCGGGAGGAAAATCCCGTTATTCCTGCAATGCCCGCCGGCGGCGGTGAAGAAGGTGCCATCGTATGGACCTACTTCCACTGGGGACTCACCGCCTGGGCGATGTACTGCGTGGTCGCGCTGTGCCTGGCCTATTCCCACCACAACCTCGGTAAGACACTGACATTCCGTGAAGCAACGGTTGATATCCTGCCCAAGAAGGCGCAGCGTCCTGCTGGAGTTGTCGTAGAGCTTCTGGCCATTATGGCCACCGTCCTTGGGCTGGCCACCTCGTTCGGGTTCGCGGCCATGCAATTCGGTTCTGGCGTTACCTCGTTTACCGGCATTGAGTCTGGACCGGCCATGTGGATGATCGTCATCGGCGCATTCGCAGCCGTGACGGGTATTTCTGCATTCATTGGGATTAATAAGGGTATGGCGCGACTCTCAGGCTTGAACTCCATCCTGAGCATTGTGCTAGTCGTGGCCGTCTTCGTGTTCGGCCCGACAATCTATATGATCTCGACGCTGACGCAGACCTTCGGAAGTTTCGGACAGAACTTTATTTCCATGAGCTTCTTTACCGACTTCCCGCTCGCCGCATCCTCGCTAGAGACTTGGCAAGACAGCTGGAACGGCTGGTGGACGGTATTTATCTGGTGCTGGGTTATTGCCTTCTCGCCGTTCGTCGCAGGCTTCGTGGCGCGTATTTCTCGCGGACGTACTATTCGCGACTTCGTGATCGGTGTGACCGTCGTGCCATCCCTGATCGTTATGGTCTGGGTCGGCATTCTTGGTGCTGCCGCCGTCTATTACGACGATCAAACTGATCGATCGATTAGTGAACAGGTTGCCGCCGATACCTCAAGTGGTTTGTTTGCCATGTTGGAGCAGGTGCCGTTCGTTGGTACCGTCCTGCTGATTGTGGCAACGATCCTGGTCGCCACTTATTACATCACTTCGTTGGACTCTGGTACGTATGCGCTGGGTGAGTTCGTAACCGCACCGCGGAAGTCCAGTCCATTCTTCCGTGTAGTGCTCGTGTTGAGTATCGGTACGGTTGCTACCGTCCTGCTGGCCATCGGGGGTGAGGCTGTGGTCGATACGGTGCAAACAGGGACGATTATCGGCGCCTTCCCATTCTCGTTTGTCATTTTGTTGATGATCGCGAACTTCGTGCGACGACTGAAGAAGCGCAATAAAGAGATTCGTCGTATGGAACGCGCCGTTAATGATCCAGACCCTGAGCGAGTGTTGGTGCCCAACCCTGATGGCGAAGGCTTCACGGAGCCTTCTCCTGAGGCGACCACTGTGGCATCGCGACCTCCTGGCACCGATGATGCTCAGTGATATAGCTGCTCGATATGCCTAGTGTCGAGTAATACAAAGTGGGCGTAGCCATGTAGGTGGCTGCGCCCACTTTTTTGCGTTGACAAGGCCTAATGTGGGCCGTCAAAAGTCATCAAAAGATTCCTGACATTTGGCCTTGACAGTGAAGTGACTCACATCTATTCTGAATGCAACAGCGTTGCAAAGATCACAACTATGTTGTCGCAACCTCCTATGTACGAAACCCACATCAAAGCAGTCCGAAGTCTCGGACTGACCAAAACCTCAAAGGAGAGCCCCATGGCTAACGTCACAAACATCAGCGAACTCGAGCGTCTGAAGACCCTACACAATGGCACCAAGCAGCCTCTGACTTTCTCAGATGCAGAATTTGAACGTCGTCTGAGCGGCCTGCGTTCAATCATGTCCGAAAAGGGCCTCGACGCTGTCATTCTGACGAGCTATCAGGGCATTAAGTACTACTCGGACTACCTGTTCACCTACTTCGGTCGCCAGTACGCGCTGGTGGTTACGCAGAACGATTCGGTTTCTGTAACCGCCAACATCGACGCCGGTATGCCATGGCGCACCAGCTACGGCGACAACATCGTCTACACCGACTGGCGCCGCGACAACTTCTACTACGGCCTCCAAGAAGCACTGAACCGCCAGGGCATCAAGGCCAAGCGCATTGGCGTTGAAGACGATACCGTAACCACCATGCAGCGCAAAGCACTTGCCGATACCTTCTCGGATGCGGAACTTGTAGATGTTTCGCAGGCTGCGATGCGTCAGCGCATGATCAAGTCCCAAGAAGAAATCGAAGTTATTAAACAGGGTGCCCGTATCGGCGACATCGGTGGCGAAGCCATCCACGCTGCCATTCGCGAAGGCATCACCGAGTACGAAGTTGCACTCATTGGTCAGGAAGCCATGGTGCACGAAATTGCCAAGACTTTCCCAGATCAAGAAGTTCGCGACACCTGGGTATGGTTCCAGTCGGGCATCAACACCGACGGTGCACATAACTGGGCCACCACCCGCAAACTGCAGCGCGGTGACCTGCTGTCCCTGAACTGCTTCCCAATGACCTCCGGATACTACACCGCACTGGAGCGCACCCTGACCCTTGGTGAACCAGACGCTCGCACCCTGGAAATCTGGAAGGCCAACGTTGAAGTCCACGAGGCCGGCATCGAACTGATCAAACCAGGCGCAGTCTGCAAGGACATCGCACACGAACTCAACGACATCTTCATCGGCCACGGCCTGCTGCCAAACCGTACCTTCGGTTATGGCCACTCCTTCGGCGTCCTGTCGCACTACTACGGCCGCGAAGCCGGTCTGGAACTGCGCGAAGACATCGACACCGTCCTGGAACCAGGCATGGTTGTCTCCATGGAGCCAATGGTCACCGTCATGGACGGCGAACCAGGCGCTGGCGGCTACCGCGAACACGACATCCTCGTGGTCGGCGAAGACGGTGCAGAGAATATTACCAAGTTCCCATACGGCCCAGGCCACAACATCATCGATGCATAACCAACAGTCGCGGTTAGGCACGAATCTTGTCTGATCCACACGCATCGTGTGAAAACGAAACCCCGAGCAGAAGATTCTGCTCGGGGTTTCGTGGTCCTCAAGGCGGTCGAGGAAAATTCCCTGGCCGCCCTCCAAAAGGCCGGTTTTTATATCCGGCGTCGTTGCCAGTAGGTTACAAGGACCAAAATGAGCGTTGACGATAAAACACCAATCAGGGTCATGGCCATAGCTTCAGCACGCTGGCCCTGATCGAAGACATTCATAATCCATGGCGACAGCAACTGCATGTCCGCAGGTCGAATCAGCGAGGACATCACCAGCTCACGAAACCCAATCAGCAGAGCCAAAAGCCATCCGGCGATGATGCCGGGCAGCATCAGTGGTAGCTGGACGCGACGAAAAATATGCCATGTACTTGCTCCTGCTACCGATGCTGCCTCGAGGACTGTAGGTGAGACCGCACTTGCCGAGGTTTTGATATTTTGCGTCACCATGGGCAAGAAAAGACCGGCGTAGCCCAGTATGAGAACCCAGCCGGTACCATACGGGGTGATCGGCAGCCACGGTGCATTCCACAGCAAAATGAAGCCGACGGCCATGACGATTCCTGGAACGGTATCAGGTGCAATGGCTAAGAAATCCGTTGTTCGTGCAGTCTTTTTGGGATTTCTCAAGGTCAGTAAGGTGACCGCCAGTCCCAACAGCACCGCCAGCGTCGCACCGGCGAACCCTAAGAACGCTGAATTGGTGAGGGCTTCTTGAGCGGAGCTCTTGCTGAGGACAATACCAAAATAGTCGAAGGTAAGGTTGTCTAAACCGGGCGGCTCAGAACGTAATATCGTCATCGAGCCAAGGACGATAGAAAAGTATGGAATCAGCACTGACACCATGAAGATGCCTGCGACCACAAGCCATGCACCAATTTTTCCTCTGGCCTGTAACGCGACCGTGTAGAGCCGCGATACCCGGCCACCTGACGTGAGGTCCTTTCGCGAAACCCATTGCTGCAGTCCCCAAATGAGGACCCCTAGGGTAAACAGCACGCTCGACGTCGCCGCTGCTTGCGAAAAGCTCAATGGTGAAACGGTCACATCCTGATGGATGGACGATACAAGCACTTGATACCCAATGGCATTTCCTAGCGTGACGGGGGTGCCAAACTCGCCAGCCGAGCGGATGAACACGATCAGTACCCCGAGTGAATATGGTCCCACAAGCATGGGGACAATGATGCTCCGTGCCCGGTGCCAAGGCGAGGCGCCCACCACCGAGGCCATTTCAAGCGTGGAAGCCGGAAGGGTACTCAACGCGGTACGGAGAATGAGATACAGGAAAGTAAATTGCTCACACGCCATGATGAGTGCCATGCCCCAGACTGAATAAATGAAGTCATGGCCAAACTGGCCGACAGTATCGCCAAAAAGCATACTGGCCACACCTCCCAGGCGGGTGAAGTCCATCCACGCCATGGAGGCTGCAAAGGGCGGGGTCATGAACGGGACCATGACGACGACATCAATCCATGAATGCCGCCGCAAGGAGGTCCAACTCATCAACAGCGCAAGCGGTGCTGCTAGCAGTGTGGCAAAAAGAACTACCAACAATGACAGCCACACGGTGTTGCCGACAACCCGTAGCATTCCCGGTTCGATCAACGACGCTAACGCCGCAGGTTCATCACGATACCCAAAGACAGCCGTGAGCAGGACTGACAGCAAAGGTGCTGCAACGAGTACCAAGAGACTCAGGAGCAGGGCGTAGGTACGCCAAGTTGGGGTGGAGCTGCGGACTTTGGTCGCGGTCACGGGTGTTCCTTTACAAGAAGGTAGGCACCACAGGCCAAGCTGTGGTGCCTACCAAATGGGTCGAAAATTAGTTCAGATACCGTTGCACGAATTCGTCGGTGACGCCTTCGGAACTCTCAACGATTTCGTTCCAATCCGTGGCGAGCTGATCGATTTCTTCAAACTGTGGTCCAGCCTGTGCCGGAACATCTTCGCGTCCTGGGATCATATTTCGTTGCGCAGATACTTCCTGGCCTTGAGCCGAGAACATGAAATCTGCAAACGCTTGTGCAGCTTCGGCATTGTCGGAGGATTCCAAGATCATCAAGGGGCGTGGCGTCACGGTTGTGCCTGACTCGGGAATAACAACTTCGAGTGCTTCGCCCTCATCTTTGGCTGAGTAGGCGGAGTAATCTACACCGCCAAACACCACGGCCTTGGAACCTGCTGTAACGGTGTCTAGTGCTGGACCATTGGCGCCTTGGACCACCATGCCGTTTTCAAAGAGGTTATCGAAGAGTTTCCAAGTTTCTTCTTCGCCCTGCTGTGCCACCATCGCGGTGATCAAATCTGCGGCTGTTCCAGATTCACGTGGATCTGGCATGATCACTTGATCTTTATATTCTTGGTCCGCGAGGTCAGACCAGTCGGAAGGCATGGCGTCGGTAGCGTTGGTATTGACGACAAGTGCTAACGCTGAGCCATCCCGTCCAATAAATTCATCAGTGGACCATCCTTCGTGGACCTGATCCGAGCCTTCCGGACTATATGGAGCCAGGGTGCCGGCCGAGGATTGTTCGGTGGCGGCATCCCAGGAGGCCATATACACAAGGTCTGCTTGCGGATTGGCTTCTTCAGCTTTTAACCTCGCGGTGATTTTCCCAGTGGTATCTGCATAAACGTTCACTTTGACGTCGGTTTTTTCTTCGAATGCTGCAACGAGATCATCGGTGAGACCCTGTGGGTTCGCGGAATAGTAAGAGATTTCTCCACTCAGGCCATCCGGTGCTTCCCAAGCCTGTGTTGATTCGGTACCCCCGGCTGAGTTCTGGTCTCTTGATGAAGATGCTACGGAGCCACAGGATGCCAACGCGAGGGCTCCGATTAGCATGCTGGCTGACAAGGTGATGCGCTTATTGCTGAGCATAGATGTTCTTCTTTCGAGTAGATGGTGTTGAAGAGTTGATGCGTAAACCTACGGTTGTGCCGATTTCAAGCTGCTGTCGTGTTCGCACTAGCCATGGTCGAGGAGCCTGTTCGACATCGCAATAAATTTCGAAGGCTCCGCCGATGTATTGCACGTCGATGACAGTTCCTCGCAGCGTGGCATACGGATCGAGTTCCACGTATTCTGGACGGACTGAAGTGCCGTCGGGCAGCGTATTGACTGTTCCGATAAAGTTTTGGACAAATGGATCAGCGGGATGGTCATAGATTTCCACCGGGGTGGCAAATTGGCGGACGTTTCCGGCTTCCATGACGATCACTCTGTCGGACATCGCAAGTGCTTCGGCTTGGTCGTGCGTTACATAGACAACGGTTAGGCCTAAACCTCGTGCTAACGCCGTTAACTCCGAGCGGATCTGGACGCGCAGTGCTGCGTCGAGAGCGGACAACGGTTCGTCCATAAGCAGTACTTTTGGATTAGACACAATGGCTCGAGCTATGGCCACGCGTTGCTGCTGGCCCCCAGAAAGCTGGTTGGGTCTGCTGTCGGCCTTGTCGCTGATACCGACTTTTTGTAACGCTTCAAGAACCAGCCGAGACCGTTCTGCAGCGGAGAATTTTTGCTTGCCGGTGGTCAACGGGAACTCTACGTTCGCGGCCACCGTCATGTGCGGCCACAACGCCAAGTCCTGGAACACCATGGAAAGGCCGCGCCGGTTCGGTGGTTTATTGATCCGCTTAGAAGAGTTGAAGACCTCGTGGTCACCAAAACGTACGATGCCTTCGTCTGGCGTCTCAAGACCAGCGATGCATCGCAACATGGTGGACTTACCGCAACCTGATGGCCCCAGAAGGGAAACAAACTCACCGGGGTTAATCCGGACCGATGTGGAATGTAGCCCGGCATTGTTGCCGAACTCGCGGCGTATATTCGTCAGTTCAAGACCTACCGGTTCAGATGCAGGCCTATTCATCATTGGCCGCCTGAACAGGGTGAAGTCTCGTGTCGGAAAACGCGTGGACAAGGCCGAGGCAACGGAAGAAAAATGTTTAAATGCACGAGTTTCAACCGTAGGGGCGCTGTGTTATCTAAGCGTCCCCACGAGGTGAACGACTCCTGAACGTAGGCCGAATTGGTGTGGTTGCAGGTGTGACCTTGGCTACAAGACTGGCACGGCCGTGAAAGGTGTCACGCTGCGGTTAGGGGTTCCAATCAGGTGCGGCCGCAATCAATTGCTGTGTATAGGGATGAGACGGCGCGTGCATAATCTGCTGGGCCGTTCCCGTTTCTACAAGTTCGCCCTGGGTCATCACAGCAATCCGGTCAGACATGTGTTCAACCACCGCCAAATCGTGGGTTATGAAGAGATAGCTGGTCCGGGTTTCAAGCTGAAGCCGGTCAAGCAAATCCAACACGGTGGCTTGAACGGAAACATCGAGGGCTGAGACCGGCTCATCCAAAACTAAAATATCTGGTGTAGGCGCCAACGCTCGGGCGATCGCCAGGCGCTGTCGCTGGCCACCGGAGAGCTCTCTTGGACTACGGGACAGCAGACTACTGTTCAGCTCAACCAGATCCAGCAGTTCCCGTGCACGTTTGAGGTACTGCCGGGAGCGTGATGTCGTTCCGTCAGATAGGGCATTGATGAGGATCTGCGATGTCGTATAGCGGGGATCAAAAGACGCCAGTGGGTCCTGGTAAATTGCCCCGAGCCGATCCCGCAGATCGCGGCGTTCGGATTCCTTTGCGGGAGCGAAGTGCTGACCGAAAATGCGAACGCTTCCCTGGTCAGGGCGTTCCAACCCGAGAATCATTCTTGCGGTCGTGGTCTTGCCCGAACCAGATTCACCAACTAGTCCCAGCGTGGAGCCCTGTGGCACGGACAATGAAACACCAAAGACCGCGGCGTGGTCGCCAAAAGCTTTCGATAACCCGTGGACTTCAATAGCCGAGATATCGGATGGTTCTCTGACATCGACCGGGTCTTTGAAGTTTTCAAACGTGGCGGTTGTATCGTCAAACGTTGCCACCTGACTCAGCGGGGCAAAACGTGCAACACCGCGGGGAATCGCAGCGAGCAACTGTTTGGTGTAGTCGTGCTGCGGGTCGGACAGCAGTTGTTTGGTTGGCCCCGACTCCACAATTTCTCCATGACGCATCACGATGATGTCATCGGCCACCTGCGCGATTTGGGCGAGATCATGCGAGATCATCGCAAACGCAATGCCGCGGTCTTTCAGCTCGGCGAGCTGGTCCAGCACCATGCGTGTCAATCGGGTATCTAACGCTGTGGTGGCTTCATCGGCAACCACGACAGCAGGATTCTTAATCATCGCTTGTGCAATGAGCGCGCGTTGCCGCATTCCGCCGGACAATTCAGGGCTTCGCTGATCAGCACGCAGGATCGGGGCGGGCATCTCTACAGCGTGTAGAGCCTCAACGGCGGCTCGTTTTCGATGCTTCCGTGACCCAGGGAGCGCATCAGCAATTTCGCGGTGAATCGGACGCAGGGGGTCCAAACTGTTCAGCGCGTCTTGCAGAATCATCGCGACCTTGGTGCCGCGGATTGCACGCCATTGCTTTTCCGTCAGCCGGGTGGCATCGGTGCCTAAAATATTGAGGGTATCCGCCGTGACATGTCCACCGGTGAGCCCTAAGAGACTGCGCGCGGTGACAGACTTTCCCGAACCCGATTCACCGACGATACCTAAGGCTTTGCCACGGGTCAGCGTGAGCGAAATATTCTTGACCGCTTCGACACGTGTTTTGTCGGGACCGGTGAACGTCACCGAAAGGTTTTGGATTTCAACGGCGGGTGTGTTCATATCCGGCTCCGGGTTGCGGTTCGGCCCAGCAGGGTTGCTCCTGCGGCGATGGTGACAATGGCTGCACCCGGGAACACCGTGAGCCACCAGGCGAAATGGAGGTAGGTGCGCCCGTTGGCCAACATGGCACCCCATTCTGGTGCCGGCGGGGGAGTCCCCAACCCCAGGAAGGATAATGCCGACGCCCAAATAACTGCTTGGCCGATGCCCAGTGTGATGAGTGCCAACAGGGTGGACAGGGTATTGGGGATGAGGTGGTTCCGGATTTTATGCCATCGTGAATGGCCCAACACGGTGGCGGCGTCGAACATTTCGGAGTTGACCAGGGTGCGCAGGTGGGTTCTGATCAGCCGGGAGTAGCCCGGAGCGGTGGATAACCCAACGGCGATGATTGCCGGGGTGGTGCCAGGCCCGGTGAAAGCGATGATCAATAGGGCCATGAGTAACGCTGGAATCGCGTACAGCACCTCGAGGAGCCGGAGAATCATGGAGTCGATCCACCGCGGCCCAAACGCTGTCATGACACCCAGCAGAATCGCAATCCCCATGCCCAAAGCCGTCGCGGCGAGCCCTATCGTCAACGAATCAGCGGTCCCATGCACCACACGGGTATATACATCGCGGCCGGACTCATCGGTACCAAACGGATGCTGGAGCGAGGGCGTTTGGAATGCCTCGGAAGGGTTGACGGCCAGAGGGTCCCCGGGCGCCAGAAGCGACGGAAACAACGCGGCGATAAAGATGAGGCCGACGAAGAGCCCCGCGAAGATTCTTGCGGTGCGGCTCATACATCATGACCTCGGGCAGCAGCGGGATTAATGATGGCTTCGACAGCTTCCACAAGCAACATGACGACCATATAAATCAACGCTGAAAATAGTGCGATACCGGTGACCATTGGCATGTCGCGCGAGAGGACTGCGCCCAAGAGCGACCGGCCCAGTCCCGGTCTGGCAAAGACTTCTTCAACGACCACGGCACCGGAGATGGAGGTTGCCACAGCCCAACCGGTGAGATTCAGAGCCGGCAGTGCAGCATGGCGGAATCCGTGGCGGAAAAATACTTGTCCCTCGGAGGCGCCGCGAGCGCGCGCAGCTAGAGCGAACGGCGAACTCATGGCGGTGACCAAACTGTCTCGCATCAGTTGTGCAAGGAACCCAGCCAGCGGGATGGCCAGGGTCAGCGCCGGCAGAATGATCCCTTGGACTGTTCCGGTATCCACGGCGGGTAACCATCCCAGCCACGTGGAAAAGATAATGATAAGCATGGCGCCCAACCAGAAGTGCGGTACGGCCGCGGCCACCACTTCGATCACGGTGCCCATGGCTTGGCCGAGCCGACTCGAACGGGCGGCTATGGCAGCCATGAGAAATGCGATGAGCCACGCAATCGCCAACGAAATCAGCGTGAGCTGCAGGGTCGCCGGCAACATCTCGGCCATGATCTGGGCAACAGGCCGCTGCTGAGCATAAGAGGTTCCCAAATCACCAGTGATCAACTGTCCCAGGTACAACACATATTGCACCAGGATCGGTTCGTTGAGATGATACTGCTCGCGTGCAGTTTCTAATGCTTCGGCTGAAGCCTGGGAGCCGGGCCCTCCCATAATGGCCTCTGCTGGATCGCCCGGAATCATCCGGATGGCGATAAAAATGACGGTGGCCACGACCCACAGCAAAAATGCTGCGGCGCCGACCCGGCGTGCCAACCAACTTGCCATGCGCATAAGTTACTGATCAAGCCATACGTTGTAGTATTCCGGAGCCGCAATGGCTGAGGTCTCGCCCATGTTCTGGACCTCGGCGGAGTACAGGAAATGGTTTTGCTGATCATAGAGCGGCAGAACGTAGTAGCCCTCCAACACGGTTTGCTGTGCCTGCTCGTAGAGCTCGGCCCGCTCGTCCTCATCCGTGGTCTCTTCGGCTTGGACCAGTGTCTCATCCAATTCGGGGATATCTACCTGGGCGTTATTGGCAAAATAGCCGGAAGGAGCTGGTTCGATGGAGTCGGAGTGGTACAAGATACGCAATACCGAGGGCCCGACCTTGGTGTACGGGGCAGAGACCAAATCGTAATTGTGTTCGCTGAGCTCGGCGTACCAGCTGGACAGATCCAGCAGATTGATCTGCATGTCAAAGCCGACTTCGGAAGCCTGGGCCTGGAACTGTTCGAATAGCGACTGCTCTGCGGGTACCGACTGGTTGGTCGACACCGGCATCACGATTTCGAGGCGCTCGCCGTCCTTCATGCGGACGTCGTCGTCATCGCGCTCGGTCCAACCGGCCTCGTCCAGCAGCTCATTGGCTTGCTCAACATCTTGACTAAACAGGGAGTCATCAGAGTAACCGAGTGGCTCAACCGAGGACAACAATGAATGTGAGCGGGGAGCGGTATCGAAGTACAGGGCCTCGATGCCGCCGTCAACGTCCACGGAGCGCATGAAGGCTTCCCGAACCGCCGCGTCATCGAATGGAGCTTGCGATGAATTGAGCTCGAGCCGGTTTGATGCGCCTGGACGCGGTGCATCCAAGTGGCCAATGTTCGCGTCTTCGGCAGACTGGATGGTGTCGGGTTGAGCGTTGTCGATGACGTCGACTTCACCTGACTGCAGTGCGGCATACCGGGTGGCAGCTTCTGGAATCATACGCCAGGTAATGCCTTCGAGGTAGGCCTGAGCGTTTTCGCGGTCAGACTCCACCGGCAGGACGTAGTCGTCATTGCGTACCAGATTGATCTGTTGCTCACGCTCCCAGGAATCCACCATGAACGGTCCGGTACCAACTGGATCAGCACAATTCTCCTGGACATCACGGTCCAGGGCTTCGGGGGACTGGATGGCAGTCCAGTGCATGGATAACGATTCTTCCAGCGCGTTATCCGGTGCCGACAGATGCAGGTCAGCGGTCAGCTCGTCAACAATTTCGATCTCTTCGACTTTTTCTACGGCAAGGAAGCCGGTTGAAGACGCGGTCTCCGGGTCCTGGAGGTGTTCGATATTGGCTTTGATCGCTTCAGAGGTGAGCGGTGTGCCATCGTGGAAGGTAATGCCATCGGTGACGCTGATCGTGTGCGTCAGTCCGTCGTCGGAAACTTCGGAGGTGTCGGCCAACCAGGGGATGGTTTCGCCGTCCTCGTCTTTTGTAAACAACGTTTCCAGGTACTGTGTGGCGATCAGACCCTGCGGGTAGTTGCCACCGTAGTGGGGGTCAAGGCAATCCGGTTCGGCATCGCCGGATGCGTAGGTGAGTGTGCCGCCGGATTGTGGTTCTCCGGTTGCTTCGCCGTCGGCCGAGTCAGTATTGCCACAGCCAGCGAGCGCGAGGCCACCGATTACCGCGGTGGCCAGAATCTTCAGATGTGATGAGAGTTTTGGCATAGCGATAACTCTACGACGAGGCATGCCGTCACGCCGCTATACGTTGTCACATCTGGACCTATTTCGGTACCTGCGAAAATTTAGCTCTTTGCCGTCACACCGGGGTCACGGGGAGCAAACTACTATGCAGATTCTGAGCCCGACATTAGGCTGGCTAGATGGCAACAACTGATCTGACTCAAGAAACTTTCCAAGAGACTATCGAAGGCAACGACATTGTGCTCGTTGACTGGTGGGCCGACTGGTGTGGACCCTGCAAAATGTTTGCACCGGTCTATGACGAAGTCTCTCAGCAGCACGACGACATTGTGTTCGGCAAAATTGATACCGAAGACCAGCAGCAGTTGGCTGCAGCCGCCGGTATTTCGTCGATTCCAACCCTGATGGCATTCCGTGAGAACGTTCTCGTCTTCTCACAGCCGGGGGCAATTAATGCCCAGCAGCTGGATCAGCTGATCGAGCAGGTTCGTGGTTTGGATATGGAAGACGTGCACAAGCAGGTTGAGGAAGCCCGCCAACAGGCCGAGCAGAACCCCAACTAACGATCTCGAAAATCGGTAGCCGCTAAACGCGGTCCGAAACGCGAAAAGCGGATCCCCGAGGCATAGATAAGCCTGACGAGACGTTGACGATGGCCACGCCAGGGCTCGAGTAATTCGAGCATCCCTGCGTCGTCTGTCCGTCGACCGGTCAGTGCTTCGCCGATGTGGTGGGCTAGGTGAAAATCACCGACCGACACCAAATCAGCAGCCCCGTGGGTCCGCTGAAGTGTTTCGGCGACCGTCCACGGGCCAACGCCGGGCAACGACAACAGGCCCGTAGAGATCTCCTCGAGCGGCTTCGTTGCTAACCGCTCCAGTGCCGTGGCTCGAGAGGCCACAGTTTTCAACGTTCGTGCCAAAAACGGTTGGACCCAGCCGGCATGCCACTGCCACGACTGAATCTGCAGAATCGACTCTGGGTGTGGAGCAATCTTGGGTGCTGGTTCACCAGCGGGGGAGGGCTGCCCAAACGTATCGGCTAACCACCGCCAGGTCGCTCTGGCCTGTCGCTGCGTGACTTTTTGTTCCAAAACTACGGTGTAGAGTTCATCGATCAACTGGCCCGTCGACATCAATCGCATACCGGGGTTGTGCCGCCGTGCCGCCACGACCGACGGTGGTAGCAGATGCGCGGTGGCTTCCAAGAGCTCATCAAATGCAGCCCAACCGGCCAGAGCGGCTTCATCAATACCCAAGAGCAGCGGCATCCGCTTCATCACGGCTTCTCGTGCTGCAACATCGCCATTCGCCCAGATGTGGTAGTGAATCTCAGCTGGCGCCACCGTTGTTTTGGGGTGGGCAATCGCCACGGTGACGGGTCCGGTTGTGGTCCGCTGAAACGACAACCATGTCAGACCACTACCGCTCGCTGCGGTCGGATCACCTGCACCACGGACCAGTGGTGCAGCATTGGCAGCAACGTCCACGGGAACGGAAGGTAGCAGCACGCCAGAATAATCTGGTGGCTGTGTAAACTTCATGGCGATTTATAACCTCCCGAACACATCGAAATTGCTACAGAGGGTAGCGTGGACCCTATGAGCGAAAAACAGCCTACGTCAGTCACGCCCAAGTACGCAGATACGATCCTGGATTTGATCGGGAACACCCCGCTGGTCAAACTCAACTCCATTGGAGCTGAAGTGAAACCTACCATCCTGGTGAAATGTGAATTCATGAACCCGGGCGGATCCATCAAAGACCGTATTGCATTAAAGATGATCGAGCGAGCCGAAGCTGAAGGCAAATTGACCACCGGCGGTACCGTCGTGGAACCGACCTCCGGTAACACCGGGGTTGGATTGGCCATGGTCGCGCAGCAAAAGGGCTACCGCTCGGTGTTCATCACCCCGGATAAGGTCGCCCAAGAAAAACGCGATGTGCTCAAAGCGTACGGGGCCGACGTCGTAGTATCGGAAAGTTCCGTTGCTCCAGATTCCCCGAACTCATATTACGGCATCACCAATCAGCTGGAAGAGGCCATTGACGGCGCCTACCAGCCAAACCAGTTCTTCAACTCTGCGGCACCAGAGTCCCACTATGAATCCACTGGTCCAGAGATCTGGGAAGATACCGCCGGGCAGCTAACCCACGTGGTGATCGGTGCCGGCACCGGTGGCACGATGACAGGAACCGGCCGGTACCTCCATGAAGTGTCAGCCGACCGCGCATCAGGCCCCGTCAAAGTCGTCGTCGCAGACCCATCGGGCTCCGTGTACTCCGGAGGCAAAGGCCGCCCATACTTTGTTGAAGGTGTGGGGGAAGACATGTGGCCTGGGAACTATGACCCAGAAGTCCCAGACTCAATCCACGCTGTGACCGATGCCGAAGCATTCCATTACGCACGTCGTCTGGCAGCAGAAGAAGGCATTCTGGCCGGTGGCTCTTCGGGTATGGCCATTGCCGGTGCGCTTAAAGAAGCAGAGCATCTGACCGAAGACGATCTCATGGTGGTTATCCTGCCCGACTCGGGCCGTGGCTACCTGGGCAAAATCTTCTCTGAAACCTGGATGCAGACCCACGGTTTTGATATCGACGCACCAGCTCCCGTTGCCCCGCAACGCATTGGTACCGCCTACCTCGATGGGACCGACCCCGCAGCGGAAGATACTTCGACGACACCGACTGATATTGCCGGTCTGGCCGATCAGGTTGGCGAACTGGTGGACAATAAGGCTGCCTGGTTGCCCGGTTCACTACCGGAGGTCGTCGTTGCACTGCTCGATTCGCCGGTCAAGGACGCGATTTCGACGATGAATCGCTATGGCATTGATGCGGTTCCAGTTGTTGGAGGAGTACAAGACCAATACCGGATTGGTGAAGTCCGCGGAGCCGTTACCGTTGCCGGTTTGATGCAACAATTGGTCTCCGGTGCCATCACTGCCGAGACCGTGCTGTCCGATGTTCAGTTGGCCGCATTGCCGATGGTGGGCGTCCAGACCCCGGTTGGCGACGTGAAAACTGTGCTCGAAGATGCACCGGCAGCACTGGTTACCCGAGACGGAAATATCGCCGGCATCGTTTCGGCCCACGACCTATTGATGCACCTGATCGACAACTAAGACCAGTCCAGGAGACTTCCATGACGTTTATTGATAAACACAACTCAGGGTTCAACACGCGCGCAATTCACTCGGGACAAGATCTCGACCCAGTCTATGGCGCCGTGGTCCCTCCGATTCATCTGTCGTCGACCTACGCCCCAGAGGCGATCGGCAAACTTCGCAAAGGCTACGACTATGGACGCGGGACGAACCCAACCCGTGACGCTTTACAGAACCAGATCGCAGCCCTAGAAACCGGCAACGCCGAAACCGGTTTTGCCTACACCTTCTCATCCGGTCTGGCCGCAGAAACAGCATTGTTGATGGCGGCGTGCGAACCTGGTGATCGCGTGATCGTAGGTAACGACGTGTACGGCGGAACCTACCGACTCCTCGACAAGGTATTGCGTCCTTGGAAACTCGAACACCAGGTCGTGGATATGTCCAACCTGGATCAGGTGCGCGACGCACTATCCGCGGGCAAAGCTCGTATGCTGTGGGTCGAAACACCAACCAACCCGATGATGCATGTTGCCGATATCGCAGCCCTGGCTGAATTGGCACGCGAATTCGACGCCTTGCTCGTTGTCGACAACACGTTTGCCACTCCTTATCTCCAGCTGCCACTCCAGTTGGGTGCAGACGTCGTCGTCCACTCCACAACCAAGTACATGGGTGGTCACTCCGACACCATTGGTGGTGCGGTGGTCACCGAGAACGAAGAAATCGCCCAAGCGGTCAACTTCCAGCAGTTTGCGGCAGGGGCCTCGAATTCGCCTCTGGATTCTTACCTGGTCACGCGCGGTCTGAAGACCCTTGGTGTACGCATGGACCGTCACGTGTCCAATGCCACAGCTATTGCCCACTGGCTGTCTGACCACCCCGGTGTTGAAGCAGTTCACTACCCAGGTTTAGAAAACCACCCCGGTCATGAGATTGCCAAGAAGCAAATGTCTGGTTTCGGCGGTATGGTTTCGGTGCAGTTCAAAGCAGGAGTTGAGGCAACTCGCAAAGTTGCCGAGTCAACCCATGTTTTCCGACTCGCAGAGTCACTCGGTGGCGTTGAATCGTTGCTGAATTACCCAACTGCCATGACGCACGCATCGGTGGCTGACACTGAATTGGCGGTACCGGAAAACTTGATTCGACTCTCGGTGGGCATCGAAGATGCCGATGACCTCATCGGTGACCTCGACCAAGCATTGAAGAGCCTCTAAGCTCGCACCGATTATACGATTAGCCGGATTTGGCCTAGACTAGAAGAGTTCAGCCAGATCCGGCTTCTTCCTTTAACTTCTACTCCAGTCAATGGGACTGTTGAGTGTGCGTAGCGTGATTGCAAGGAATACATCCGGATCCTTCAAACACCTTACGAAACCTTAGGAAGTCTTCTTGACCGATAAATCTTCGCTGCCCGAAACCGAAATCTCATTTGCTTCGCTGAATCTTGCTGATCCTGTGAACGCAGCAATTGAAAAACTCGGCTATGAAACCCCTTCACCGATTCAGGCCCGCACCATTCCGCTGCTTCTCGAAGGTCGCGACGTTGTAGGCCTTGCACAAACCGGTACCGGGAAAACCGCAGCTTTTGCGCTGCCGGTTCTTTCGAAACTTGCCGAAGCAGACCAAAAATACAAATCACCACAGGTGCTTGTACTCGCTCCAACTCGTGAACTCGCCCTGCAGGTCGCCGAGGCATTCAACTCTTATGCAGCTAACGTGCCTTCGGTATCGGTTGTGCCGGTCTATGGTGGATCATCATACGGCCCACAGCTTGCGGGCCTCCGCCGTGGTGCAGCCATCGTCGTTGGCACGCCGGGGCGCGTCATTGACCACCTGGAACGCGGTTCCCTTGATCTGAGCGACCTCAAATACTTGGTCCTCGACGAAGCCGACGAAATGCTTCGCATGGGCTTTGCTGAAGACGTCGACCGCATCTTGTCTTCAGCTCCAGAGAAAAAACAAACCGCATTGTTCTCAGCAACGATGCCAAAAGCCATCCAACGTATCACCGGTGACTACCTCAAAGACCCGGTCCAGGTGCACGTTGATGGCCAGTCCAAGCCAGCACAGAACATTCGCCAGCGGTACTTGCAGGTCGCGCAACCATGGAAGCTCGAAGCCATGACCCGCCTGTTGGAAACCGAAGACACCGACGGCATCATTGCGTTCGTGCGTACACGCAACATGACCGAGGAGCTCACCACGAAGTTGAAGGCGCGCGGTTTTACTGCAGCGGCTATCTCCGGTGATATCCCGCAGAATATTCGTGAAAAGACCGTCGAAGATCTTCGCCACGGCCGCATCGATATCTTGGTCGCCACAGACGTTGCAGCCCGTGGACTCGACGTAGAACGCATCAGCCACGTCGTCAACTACGACATTCCACACGACACCTCTTCCTACGTACACCGCATTGGTCGTACCGGTCGTGCCGGCCGTCAAGGGGATGCCATCTTGTTGATGACACCACGTGAACGGTACCTGCTGCGTTCTATTGAAAAAGCTACCAAGCAGCCGGTTGAAGAGATGCAGCTACCGACACTAGATGAAGTAAACGCTTCTCGTCGGGCCGCCTTCTCAGAAAACATTACCCAGACCATGGCAGCTCACGCTGAAGACACAGAACTGACAGTTTACCGCGACCTGGTTTCGAACTATATCGACGAACACAATGTGGCAGCCGTAGACATTGCGGCAGCGCTGGCTCTGATGGTGCAAGACGGTCGTCCACTCGAGGCCAAAGAGCCAGACCTACCACCACTGAACTTGCGCGGCCGTCGTAAAGAACAGGGTGCTGAGCGCAGCAGCCGACCAAAACGCGCCACCAAAGAAGGCCATGCGACCTACTGGATTGCTGTTGGCCACAAGGACCGCGTCAAGCCGGGGAACATCGTTGGTGCAATCGCCAATGAAGGCAACCTGGACATTTCTGAAATCGGCGACATCACGATCCGTCCGACATTCTCGTTGGTGGAACTGCCAGAGCAGTTGTCAGGCAAACAGGAAAATGCACTCAAGAACGCTGTCGTCGCTGGACGCAAACTGAACTTACGTTTGGACCGTGGTGCGCCGCAGTCGTCCTTCGCGTCGCGTGGCTCTCACGGGGGCGGTTTTGACTCCCCAGAGCGTGGTCAAAAGAAGAAGCAACGGTGGTCGAAAGCCAAGAAACGTCAAGAACAACAGTACTAACGTGCTGCTTAGGTGACGTTGCTCATAAACGAGTAAAGCGATTTTGCCTTTCGATCATTTGTTGGTAAAGTCTTATCTCGTTGCCCCGATAGCTCAGTGGTAGAGCGCCATCTTGGTAAGATGGAGGTCCCGGGATCGATTCCCGGTCGGGGCTCTGATCGAAATAGCCTGCGAGCTTCGCAGGCTATTTTTATCCAAGACCAGTTTGACTGGCATGGCTGTGTAGCTCAGTTGGTGAGAGCGCACGACTCATAATCGTGAGGTCCCCGGTTCAAGTCCGGGCACAGCTACCACGAGACTCCCTTGCAATAGCAGGGGAGTTTTGCTTTTCTTAGGTGATGCTTGCCTCCTGAAAAACTGCTTTAGTGTAGCCATCTTTGTAGCCTTTGCAGAATGTTTGCATATTCCGGGTACAGGATGGAATGACACGGCGTAGTCACTATTTACTTACAATCTGGGTTAGCGGACAAAAAGGGGCTGCGGACGGGATGTTGGAGGGTTGCCAATATGAAGATTTCGTATTCTGTTGAAGATCGTCAGCAGGCTTCGATAAAGAAATCGGACGGAACTCGCTACGGTGGCTCTTCCGTCCGATTTCTCAGTGCAACGGTGTCTTAGTCGATAATGTTGTGCTCGGGACCCACTTCAAATTCAGTGAAGTTCTCGACGCCGTTTTCAGTGATCGACAGGGTGTCATGCTCTCGGTACGCGCCAGCGCCCGGCATGTTATTTGGGATCGTCAACATTGGTTCCATGGAGATGACCATGCCCGGCTGTAGCTCGGTTTCAATGTCTTCGCGGAATTCCATGGCTGCTTCACGTCCGTAGTACGGGCTCATGACGCCGAAGGAGTGGCCATAACCGATCGGTGCGTATTTCAATAGATCCTGCTTTTCAAAGAACCGGTTGATCTTCGCAGCAACATCTTGAGCAATTGCGCCCGGTTTGATGAGCTCGAGTCCAAGCTGATAGGCCTCGACATTGATCTTCCAGAGATCCAGCGTTGCCTGATCCGGCTGACCCAGCGTCATGGTGCGCTCCATGGCTGTGTAATGACCTGACATCATCGGGAAACAGTTAATCGATAGGAGGTCGCCCTTCTGCAACTGACGTGTGGTGGGCCAGTTGTGAGCGCCATCGGTGTTGATGTCCGACTGCACCAAACAAAAGGTCTCGCGTAGCTCTTTGCTTGGGTAAACCTTTGCTATCTCGGGAACGATGGCTTCGGTACCGATAAATGCGAGCTCATATTCGGTGATGCCCTCACGAATAGCGTTTTTGATTGCGCGGCCACCGATATCAGCGATACGTGCGCCCTGCCGAATGAGATAGACCTCTTCATCAGATTTCAGCAAACGCTGCAGCATGATTGGCTCGGCCATGTCGACCAGTTCAACGTTTTCGAACCAGCCCTGGAATAAACGATATTCTTCGACTTTCAAACCGTCGAACTCAATGCCCAAGCGGGAGGGCTTGATCCGATGTTCTGCAAGGACGCGGTCGATAGCTCGGAAGAAGTTCTTCTTTTCCCAGTCGGAGTAGACGATGTTATCGCCGTAGGTGGTGCGCCATGGCATGCCACCATCAACCCACGGGGTTACCGTGGTCGATCCTTCTGGAGTAATGACCACGGCAAATGTGCGACCGAATGGAGATGGCACGAAATCAGAAAAGTACTTGATGTTGTGCATACTCGTCAGCACGAAGGCATCAAGGTTGTGAGTCGATAACAGCTCGCGAACGCGAGTCAGACGCCGTTCGAATTCAGCGTTGGAAAAGGTGAGATCCAGCTGCTCACCGTTGTACTGGGTGAAAACGTGCGGGACAGTCTGATGGTCTGTCATCTGAGGTTTATCTGAGTTTGTCATGGAATTGAATCTCCAATTGAGCTCTCGGGGTCATGGATGGGCTAAGCGCCGTTCAATCTCATCTTATGCGTCGCCAAAAAGTGACTTCAAGATAACAGGAACGGTGCTCTCTTTCACTTCTTAGCACACCAGTTGTAACGCGAGCATGACAACATCACAATTTTTCCGGGGCCGCTGCCAATTGAGTCTTCTCGAACCTCTGATACATTCGAAATGGTGCTGACTGACAGCACCGCCTTATAGGGGCTTGGAAATTGAGAATATGGTGAGTTATATCTGCAAAGGATGCGCGGTGGTTTGGCCCTTCGGGCGAGGGTTTCCAGGGGTTGAAACGGCGGTGCGGCCTCTGTGATACGTCAGCTCCAATGCATCGCCGTATTTACCGTTGGCATTTTTATTTTGGCTTTGGGTATCGCGATATCCGTAAGAGCCAATCTTGGTACCTCACCCATAGCTTCGTTGCCCACAGTGCTGTCGTTTGCAACACCTTTGACTGTGGGCAGCTATTTGACACTATTCAACTTGATGTTCTTTCTCATGCAAGTCTTGATTTTGCGGCGAAAGTTCCCAAAGGTCCAATTAGTGCAGCTCCCCATTACCCTCGTGTTCGGTGTTTTCGCCGATTTTGGGATGTACTTGACCAGCTGGATAGATCCCACCAGTTACTTTATGCAGTGGGTGTGGACGCTGGTAGGAGTCGTCTTGGTCGCGCTTGGTGTGTATATAGAGACGCAGCCCAGACTCTCATATATTCCGGGTGACGGGATTGTATTTACCCTGACGCTTGTTCTGCAAAACATCTCGTTTGGGACGATCAAGATGGTCTTTGACTGGGGCTTAGTCATCCTCGCGGTCATCGCCTCGTTAGTGCTGTTAGGTGGACTAGAAGGGGTGCGCGAGGGGACGGTTTTTGCGGCGTTTGGCGTGGGGTTAGTCATTCGCCTCATCAGTGCAGTGCATAAGCGCCTGGGCAGTGGCCGCGGGCGTGGCAAAGCGGTAGGCGAGTAGTGCCCTGTTGGCTGCCTTAGAGGACCATTGCCGCAACCCAGCCTGCGCCGGTGAGTGGGATGTTGTAGTGAATGAACGTGGGAATGACGGTGTCGCGCATATGGTCATGCTGGCCGTCAGCGGCAAGTCCGGCCGTTGACCCCAGCGTGGAGTCGGAGGCAGGAGATCCAGCATCGCCGAGTGCACCTGCGGTGCCAATCAAAGCGATGGTGGCCATTGCCGAGAAATCGAGTGAGACGCAAAGTGGCACATAGATAGCCGCAATAATTGGCAGCGTCGAGAATGATGAACCGATGCCCATCGTGACGATCAGTCCGACGATCAACATGGCGAGCGCGGCCATGGCCTGATTGTCACCAAAGAACTGCTGGACGGCCGCAACGAGGGGTTCGACTTGGTCCGATTCGTTGATAACCGCTGCGAATCCCTGTGCAGAAATCATCACAAAGCCGATAAGCGCCATCATGCGCATACCAGCGGTGAAAACATCGTCGGCCTTATTCCACTTCACCACACCAGAAATGAGGAAGATCCCCAGTCCCACAAGAGAACCCAAGAGCAGACCATCGGCTTCAGAACCGCTGAACTGCACAATGAGCTGAATCGCAAATGTTGCGACAATGGCGACTAAGGACATGATCACGCTGTAGCGGGTGGGTGTAGGCTCTGTGGTCGTGCCACCGATAATTGGGCGGTCCTCATATTGGCGCGGCTTACGGTAACTTACGAAGATGGCAACCAAGAGGCCCAGAACCATACCCATGGCTGGAATGCCCATGACCTGAATGATGTTGATGCCATCGGTGGCTAGCCCGGCATTTTCGATGTTGCTGAGCAAAATATCTTCCAAGAAGATTTTGCCGAACCCGACAGGCAGGGTCATGTATGTGGTGACTAAACCAAATGTGAGCACGCAAGCGATCAGGCGCCGATCAAGCTTCAGTCGGTTCATCACTGACAACAACGGCGGGATAAGCAAGGGGATAAAAGCGATATGCACGGGAATAAGGTTCTGGGACATGATGGACATCGCCAATATGCCGATGATCAATAGGTAGGCCGTTACTTTAACAACCTTTTCAGAAGCCTGCTCAGCATCAGAGTCCAATTTTCGTATAAGGGTATCGGCCAGAACCTTCGGTAAGCCGGATGCAGCTACCGCCATGGCGAACGCTCCGAGTAGAGCGTACGAAAGCGCGATCTTCGCACCATCTCCCAGACCGGACTGAAACGCCAGCATTGTGGCCTCTATGCCCATTCCGGCCGCGAGGCCGCCAACGAGTGCGCCGATGAAGAGGGCGATGACAACATGGACTCGTAACAGGGCCAGCAACAGCATGACGGCTACGGCAATAACTACAGCATTCACGATCGACAAGCATAGACCACTTCGTGCGATTGATCGATTTTATTTGTGGTTTTGAGTATATTAAATCAAACCTTGGTATCATGGTGACATGGAACACGTAGAGGGTAATGGGAAGTCAGGTCACGTCGTTGTCGGCGTTGACGGGTCGGAAAATAGTAAGCGAGCCTTCGATTTTGCGTTGTCTATAGCTCAACTGCATCAGCGTGAGGTGAAGATCGTGGCGGCCTTTACTGAGCCAGGTTACGAATATATTCCAGCTGACGTGTACGGCATCGCACGGAAACAGGCTGAACACGTACTCGAAGACTTTGTTGCACGAGCCGAGGGGACCGGCGTCCAGGTGACCTCGGTGGCATCAGAAGGCGATGCTGCAGGGGTTTTGATTGAAGCTTCGGATGTCGCCTCATTAGTTGTTGTTGGTAAGCGTGGCCGAAGCCGTTTTGCAGGTCGCTTCCTGGGGAGTGTTTCTGCGTCAGTTGCGGCGCACTCTCGTTGTCCAAGCCTTATTGTGCCGGCCAAGTATGATGCTAAGGAACTTCCTGAGGCGCAGTACGCCAAGATGCCTGACAGTCCTGGTTGGGCAGAGACCGGTGTGATTACGGCAGATGGCATCGAGGACGCCACGGTTTTTCGGGACAGTGTCGTGGTGGGTATCGACGTCGATGCCGAGCCGGTCGAAACGGCTTTGCATGGCGCGCGTTATGCTCAAGATCACGGGCTGAAGCTCATTCTGGTGGCCGCGGAACCGTTGAGCGGCAGCTTATGGATTCCAGTGTCACCGATATATCGAGCAGAAATACCCGATATGCGTCGCGAAGTTGCCTCGCAGCTGGAAGCTGTGACGGCCCAAGTCGCCAGTCAGACTGATGTGCCGGTCGAATGGCGATTTTATGATGCCCATCCTGCTGATGTGCTCGCCGAGGCGTCGCAAACAGCTGACTTTGTGGTGGTGGGAACCCGCGGTCGTGGTGGATTTACCGGGCTCCTGCTCGGCTCTATCAGCCAAGCCGTGCTCAACCGCGCCGTCGCGCCGGTCTTAGTGGTCCCTCAAACGCGAAGAACTCAGTAGCTCGCCGCACGGGTTATTGCGCCGCGTCAGGACTTCCCAAGCGCGTTGAAATGGTTGCGGCGGTGGCAAGACATTGTTCGAGGAGTCGCTCGGTGGTGTGTTCGTCGACGCGATATGCGGGGGCTGCGATCAAGACTGCCGCAACGACTTTCCGGCGGTGATCATAGACCGGTGCTGCGATCCCAATTTCATCTTCAAATGTCTCACTAAGGTTCGTGGCGTAACCGCGCTCGCGGGTGTCGGCGAGTCGTTGTCTGGCCTGGGTCACGGTCCAGCCTTCCTGTAGGCGGATGTGGCCACTTTCTATCAGCGCCGTGGCTGTATCCGGTTCCATATCGGCCAGAAAGATTTGCACGGTGGCGGAGCCGGTTGAGTAGTAGCGGGACCCCAGTGGTGAAGTATGTTTAACGGTCCGATCAGAGGCGATCTGTTCTACCGTCACCGCCGCGGAGTCTTCCCATATGGCCAGGACGGTCGTCTCTCTGGTCTGCGCCGCCAGTTGTTGCAGGTACGGGTGAGCGACTTTGCGCACGTTGAGGTTAGCTAAGAGTGGGCCGGCTATCGCGATGAGGCCCAGTCCTAGCTGATATTTCCTCGTGGTCGGTTCCTGCTCGACCCAGCCTTCTGACTCCAACGTGGTGAGGAGTCGAGAAACAGAAGATTTGTGTAAGCCAACCTGTTGAGCAATTTCGGTGACGCCGACCAGGGGCTCGCCTGTAGAGAAGCAACGCAGCACATCAACGACATTGTGTACAACAGAGTTGCGAGGTGAACTCACGGTGCTTCCTTTCTGAATGAGCCTGTTTGGATCTTACGCTATTAAATCTGACGTAGTTCATTCTGTGGCTCCATGGTGCAATAAAAACCTGCTGCGTCGGGCGGGACGAATACGCCACCCCGACGCAGCAGGCGGATGGTTAGTCTTTCAGGGGCTTGTGGCTGGTTTCTGGAGACAGGGCTACTGCGATTAATGCGATCACGGCTGCACCCATGAGGTACCAACCCGGAGCAATCGAGCTGCCTGTAGTCGCTATCAATAGCGTGGCAATCGCTGGAGCCGTGCCGCCAAATACTGCGTTGCCAACGTTAAAGGAAACCGCGAAGCCGGTGTAGCGAACCTTCGTAGGGAAGTTCTCTGCCAAGAAGCTGGCCAAACTTCCATCGTTAAGTGTCAGCATCGCGCCGAGAAGAATCTGGACTAACAGAATCACTACAATGCTCCCGGTGCCCAGAAGCATAAACGCGGGAACTGTGAACAGAATAAACAGGACCGATGCGCTCATGAGAATTTTCCGACGTCCAAACCTGTCTGACAGGTATCCGGTAAGGAAGATGAAGCCTATGTATGTCACGAGTGACACAGTGGTTGTGACGTTTGCCAGGGTTGGGTCTAAGCCCACAGTCTGGGACAGGTAGGTGGGCATGTATGTCAAAATTACATAGAACCCTACTGCGTTAAGAAGCACGGCGGCTGTTGCACGTACCAGTGCACGCCAGTGATCGCGGAAAAGCGACCACACTGGTGCTTCGATGACTTCGTCTTCCTGAGCCATTTCTTGGAACACGGGAGAGTCTTCAAGTTTGCGACGAATATAAACACCGATCAGTCCCAGGGGCGCGGCTAGCAGAAACGGCAAGCGCCAACCCCACGATTCCATGTCAGCATCTGACAGGTTTGCTGTGAGTACGGTTGCCATGAGCGAGCCAAAGAGGAGGCCTGCGGCAGTTGATCCCGGAACGACTGCGGCGTAGATGCCACGTTTGCCTTCAGGTGCGTATTCGACCAAGTAGGCGGAAGCGCCGGCATATTCGCCCGATGCGCTGAATCCCTGCATGAGGCGGAAGACGAGTAGCAGTGCTGGTGCCCATATGCCGATCTGGCTTGCGCCCGGCAGCAGACCAATACACACTGTGGATGCCGACATGATTAAAATCGACCAGGCCAGGGCGGTGCGTCGCCCGACGCGGTCTCCGATGTGTCCCCAAATGAAACCACCGATTGGGCGGGCGAGGAAAGAGACTGCAAAGAGTGCGAAGGTCCAGACGAGACCGTCGGTGAGATTATCTGAAGGGAAAAATACTACAGCAATCACGACTGCAAGATAGCTGTATGCTCCGTAGTCGAACCACTCGACGAAGTTCCCAATGAAGCTGGCGATGATTACTTTGCGTCGCGCTTTTGGGCCGATACCTGTGGGATGCGTTCTTTCCTGCCCGGAAAGAGTGGGGCCGAGCTCCTGTTGAGAGTCTGGGTGGGGCATGGTGCACCGCCTTCCTGAGAATGTTGCGTTCATCGCAACGATGTTGCACAACCATATGCGGTGACTCAGGTCACAGTCAAGGGCTCGGTGGGTGCCCGCTTGTCGGTCTGGGGGCCGGGCTCGGGTGTATTTGCGGCCCGGGCGTCGGGTTGTGGCGACCGGGGCGGTGCGACTAGAGTGCCTCGCGAACCATGGAGTAGAAGTTTTCGACGTGTTCGGCTGCGTTTCGCTCCGCCGCATCCGCCTCGCCAGCCACGATGTGCTTGATGAGCTGTGTGTGTTCGATGATGTGCTCGTGTAGCGACGGGAGGCGATCCGAAAGCGCGGCCCAGATGCGGGTGGCGATATTGTCTAGGCGTATGAGTGTTTCGGATAGGTGATCGTTTTGTGTCACGCTATAAATCATGCGGTGGACTGAGAGGTCGTAGGACAGTAGGTCGCGCTGTGATTGATTCGGGCTCAGGCTTTTGAGGCTCACGAGAACTTCCAGGAGCTGTTCGCGCATGGCGCCACCCTGAGCTTCTGAGGCACGTCGGGCAGCGAGCGGCTCGAGTGCCTGCCGAATTTCGGAGACATGCGCCAGTTCCGTGACATCGACCTGGCTGGCGAAGGTTCCGCGGCGCGGGTATGTCACCACGAGGTGATCGGACTCGAGGCGTTTCAGTGCTTCGCGCAGGGGCGTGCGACCAACCCCCATCTCTTCGGCCAACTGCTTTTCCATGATCGGCTCGCCCGGCTGGATGTCCAGCATGATTAGCCGATCAAGCAGGACGCGGTAGGCGCGCGATGAGAGGGATTCGCTGGTGGAGTCAACGCTGTGCAACGTGGTCATTCATGTCCTTTCGTTGATCTCATTGTGCACTATAAGAAGCAAAACTGCAGCGTTTCAAAAATTTTATGTGATCTGCTTGACATTGCTGTGACGAGCACCATATTCTGTGATCGGTAGCTGATATATCAAGTGTCGTTCAGAAATTTTGAAGGAAGTTGCATGACTAGTATTACCTCGCAGGTTTCTGCCTCTCTGACGCAGGATTTGGTGGAACTTGATCCAGAAATTGCTGGATTCCTCGACCAGGAACTCACTCGTCAACAACGTGGTCTCGAAATGATCGCGTCAGAGAATCACACCCCGTTGGCTGTAATGCAGGCCCAGGGTTCGGTTCTGACAAATAAATATGCTGAAGGGTATCCCGGGCGCCGTTACTACGGGGGTTGTGAACACGCCGACTCCGTAGAGCGTTTGGCCATTGACCGAGTGAAGAGTCTCTTCGGCTCCGAATACGCAAATGTCCAACCGCACTCGGGTGCTCAGGCAAACGCCGCCGTCATGCACGCATTGATTCGTCCCGGCGATACCGTCATGGGCTTGAACCTTGCTCACGGCGGTCACCTCACGCACGGCATGAAATTGAACTTTTCAGGCCGCTTGTACAACATCGTGCCGTACTCGGTCGACGAAGAAACATACGAAGTCGATATGGACGAGGTCGCTCGTCTGGCACGTGAACACCAACCGAAGATGATCGTTGCCGGTTGGTCTGCTTACCCGCGGCAGCTCGATTTCGCTCGCTTCCGTGAAATTGCCGACGAAATCGGCGCATACCTGTTTGTGGATATGGCGCACTTCGCGGGTTTGGTCGCAGCTGGTCTCCACTCTTCCCCGGTCCCACATGCGCACGTGACCACTTCAACGACTCACAAAACTCTTGCCGGCCCACGCGGTGGCATCATTTTGACCAATGACGCAGAGATCGCCAAGAAGGTGAACTCGGCGGTCTTCCCTGGACAGCAAGGCGGCCCGTTGATGCACGTGATCGCTGGTAAAGCCGTTGCTTTCAAGGTTGCTGGCGAAGAGGAATTCGCAGAGCGTCAGCGTCGCACACTCGAAGGTGCCAATATTCTGGCGGAACGGTTGTCGCAACCAGATGTCACTGAAGCCGGGATCTCTATCCTGACCGGTGGCACAGATGTACATATGGTGCTGGTCGATCTACGAAACTCAGAACTTGACGGGAAACAAGGTGAAGATCTGCTGCAAGAAGTAGAGATCACCGTGAATCGTAACGCCGTTCCGTGGGACCCACGTCCACCGATGACAACCTCTGGTCTGCGCATTGGGACGCCGGCGCTGACCACACGTGGTTTTGGTGCCGAAGCCTTTGCCGAGGTCGCCGACATCATCGCGTTGACTTTGATTGCCGGTGCGACCGGGAACCGCGAAAACCTACCTGGGCTAGCGAAGCGCGTCGAAGCGCTTGCCGATGCTCATCCACTGTACCCAAACCTGGAACCGTTCGGAGCGTAACCATGGCAGAACTACTACCACAGCACCCCGATTTCCTGTGGAATAATCCGGAGCCCAAGTCCTCCTACGATGTGATCATCGTGGGCGCGGGCGGCCACGGGCTGGCAACCGCACACTACCTGGCTTCACGTCACGACATCACCAACGTCGCGGTCATTGAACGAGGCTGGCTCGGTGGCGGCAACATGGCCCGCAACACCACCATTATTCGTTCCAACTACCTCTGGGACGAATCAGCAAATATCTATGACACCTCGCTGAAACTGTGGGAAGAACTCCCAGAGGAACTCGACTACGATTTCTTGTTCTCTCAGCGCGGTGTGCTGAACCTGGCCCACCACGTCTCCGAAGTCCGCGACTCCAAGCGCCGTGTTAACGCCAACCGGCTCAATGGCGTGGACTCCGAATGGCTGGAACCAGATGAGGTCAAAGAAGTCTGCCCGATCATTAACACATCGGACAATATCCGTTACCCGATCATGGGCTCGACCTATCAGCCACGCGCAGGCATCGCCAAGCACGACCATGTTGCCTGGGCACTGGCACGGTCAGCGAATAACGCTGGCATCGACATCATCCAAGACACCGAGGTCACCGACATCCTGGTCGAGGGCGGCAAAGTCACCGGTGTTGAGACCACTCGCGGCAAGATCCTGGCTGGTCAGGTTGCGCTGTGTGGTGCTGGACACTCTACCCAGTTGGCCGAAATGGCCGGGGTGAAACTGCCGATCCAGTCACACCCACTGCAGGCACTGGTTTCCGAGTTGTTCGAACCGGTCCACCCAACCGTGGTCATGTCAAACCACATCCACGTCTATGTTTCGCAGGCGCATAAGGGCGAACTCGTGATGGGTGCAGGTATCGACACCTATAACGGATTCGGACAGCGCGGCGCATTCCACGTGATTCAAGAGCAAATGGCAGCGGCAGTCGAACTGTTCCCCATCTTTGCTCGCGCTCACGTCTTGCGTACCTGGGGCGGCGTCGTGGACACCACCCCGGACGCTTCACCAATCATCAGTAAAACCGAAGTTGGTGGCCTGTACGTCAACTGTGGTTGGGGTACCGGTGGTTTCAAGGGCACACCGGGTGCAGGCTTCGCGCTGGCTCACACCATTGCTCATGACGAACCGCACGAACTCAACGCACCATTTGGTCTTGAGCGCTTCGAAACCGGTCACCTGATTGACGAACACGGCGCAGCTGCCGTGGCCCACTAAACGAAAGGCAATTGCCATGATGCTTATTGATTGCCCGTACTGCGGGCCACGAAATGAAACCGAATTTGGTTACGGGGGTGAAGCCCACATCGCCTATCCGAAAGACCCATATGCGCTTTCGGACGCCGAATGGGCCGAATTCTTGTTCTACCGTGATAACCCCAAGGGCGATTTCGCCGAACGGTGGGTACACAACGGCGGATGCCGCAAATGGTTCAACGCCGTCCGTGACACCCTCACTTACCAATTCAAAGCCACCTACCCGGCAGGCTCGGCCCGCCCGAATGTATCCGGAGGTACCCAGTGACGAACTCCTACCGTCTACCCGTCGACGAGGCACCATACGCCGTCGTTGATCACAACGACAAGGTGGATCTTGTCGTCGATGGCAAACAATCCCGTGCTCTGCGTGGCGACACCGTAGCCTCGGCGATGCTGGCTTCAGGTTTCAAAACGGCCGCCAACTCCCTGTACTTCGACCGTCCACGCGGTGTGTTTGCCGCCGGAGTCGAAGAGCCAAACTCGCTGGTGCATCTGTCACCACGCCACAAAGGCGACGTCGAAGAATCCATGATGACGTCCACCACTGTTCCGGTGACCAACGGGTTAGAAGCCACCAAACTCAGTGGGCTTGGTACGCTTGACCCCACCGAGGACCAGGCTTATTACGACCACGTTCACGTCCACACCGATGTATTGGTGGTCGGAGCCGGCCCGGCTGGCCTCTCCGCGGCTGCCAACGCGGCGAAATCCGGTGCTCGCGTGATCCTGATGGACGAAAAACCCTGGACCGGCGGTAGCCTGCTGGATAGCCCATACGAATCCATCGATGACGTTGCCGCCCCGCAGTGGATCGCCGACACCGTTGAAGCGCTCAAAGCCAACGACGACGTCGAGGTCCTCTCCAGTACCACCGTGACCGGTGTCTATGACTCCAACTACGTGATTGCTGCACAACGCCGAACCCATACGCTCGATGAACACCCGGGTAAAGGCATCTCCCGGGAACGCATTTGGCATGTGCGCGCTCAGCAGGTCGTACTGGCCACCGGTGCACACGAACGCCCCCTAGTGTTCAAAAACAACGACCGCCCGGGCGTCATGCTTGCTTCGGCGGTTCGCACCTACCTGAACCGTTATGCTGTTCGTGCCGGCAAACGGATCGCTGTCTTCACAACGAATGATTCGGTCTACCCGCTGGTCCACGAGCTGCAAGAAACCGGGGGAGTCGTCGCCGTTGTCGACTCACGGTCGACCGCTTCGCCGGCTGCACAGCAGGCCGCAGCCAACGGGGTCAATGTCCTCATAGGCTCGGCAGTCGTTGACACCCACATTGATGATGACGATCAGCTCAACGCCATTACCGTGGCCCCGATCAACGGTGAAGTCGACTTCAGTAAGTCGCAGCGCCTGGAAGTCGATACTCTGGCAGTGTCGGGTGGCTGGTCACCGGTCGTTCACCTCCATTCGGGACGCAAGGGTCGCATTGATTGGGACGAACAGCGCCAGGGCTTCGTGGCCGTGGACTCCGTTGAGGACATGCACCTGGCCGGTTCGTTGACCGGAAAATACTCGACCGCCACCGCACTGAGCTCGGGTGCCGCAGCGGGTGCCGCAGCGGCAACGGCTGCAGGTTTCCCAACACAGGCAGAGGCTTCGCGCGCGATCGACCGCCCATACGGTCCGGTCGAACCGCTGTGGTTGGTACCGTCACCTGATGGCACTGAAGTTGAACACTACAACAGCCACTATGTTGATCTGCAGCGTGATCAGACGGTTGCCGATGTGCTGCGCGCCACCGGTGCGGGCATGAGCTCGGTTGAACACGTCAAGCGGTACACCTCGATCTCCACCGGTGCTGATCAGGGCAAAACTTCCGGTGTCCCAACCATCGGTGTCATGGCCTCGATCCTGGGGATCGACAATCCCCAAGAAATTGGCACCACGACCTTCCGTCCGCCGTTTACGCCTGTTGGCTTTGCCGCACTGGCCGGTCGTCGCCGCGGCAAGCTTTTCGAAGCAGCCCGCACCACACCAATGCATGATGCACACGTGGCCGCCGGAGCCGTCTTTGAAGATGTCGGCCAATGGAAACGTGCCTGGTACTACCCGAAACCCGGCGAAACCATGGACGAGGCCGTCTACCGCGAATCAGCGGCAGCACGCGACTCGGTTGGCATGTTCGACGGCACCACACTGGGCAAGATCGAACTGCGTGGTAAAGACACCCCAGAGTTCCTCAACCGGCTCTACACCAACGGGTGGGTCAAGCTCAAAGAAGGCATGGGCCGCTACGGCGTCATGCTGTCTGCAGACGGCATGATCTTCGACGACGGTGTGACCTTACGTCTGGAAGAGGACCGCTACTTCATGCACACCACCACCTCGGGTGCTGCAGATGTCATGGAGTGGGTCGAGGAATGGCTGCAAACCGAGTGGCCAGAACTTGACGTCTATGCCACCTCGGTGACCGAACAGTACGCGACCATCGCGGTTGTTGGGCCAAAATCCCGCGACGTGATGGCCAAGCTCGCCACGACCGAGGACTTCTCGGCAGAGGGCTTCAAATTCATGGAATTCCGTGACATCACCTTGGACTCGGGTATTGCCGCACGCGTCAGCCGTATCTCGTTCTCCGGTGAACTGGCCTGGGAAATTGCGATACCATCCTGGTACGGCCTAGCCGTCTGGGAAGCCGTCGCTCAGGCCGGTAAGGAATTCGACATCACCCCGTATGGCACCGAAACCATGCACGTGCTGCGTGCTGAAAAAGGTCTCATTGTGGTCGGACAAGAAACCGACGGTACCGTCACCCCGCAAGACGCCAACCTCGAATGGATCCTTGCCAAACACAAGGACTTCATCGGTAAGCGTTCATTCTCACGTGCGGATAACGTGCGCGAAGACCGCAAGCAGCTCGTTTCGGTCCTACCGGATGATCCAACCTTCCGCCTCGAAGAAGGCGAAGCACTGGTGGCCATGGATACTCCGATTGATATTGCCGCCGGGCCGGTTGCACAAGAAGGCTGGGTCACGGCTTCCTACGACTCACCAAACCTGGGGCGCACCTTCGGGCTTGCCCTGATCAAAAATGGTTTCTCCCGTGAAGGAGAATCCCTCAAGGCTCTCGTGGGCGACGAGATCGTCACCATGAAGATTGGGCCAACTGTTCTCTACGATCCACAAGGAGCACGTCGCGATGGCTGATGTACAAGAACTGCGGCGCTCGCCGCTGGTCAATCGAACACAAGAAATGGAACAGGCTTCCGGGTCTGCAGTATCCATCCGAGAAGTACGCTTCACCACACAGGTAGGCCTGCGCGCCGAACCCGGAACAGCGGGCTATGCGGCACTGGAAACTCACCTGGGCGGACTCCCAGAGCGCGTTGGTGACGTCGTCGGTGACGTCGACTCCACAGCCGTGCTGTGGTTGTCGCCGGACGAGTTCTTAGCGGTCAACGAACCAGACTCCGGTCTGGCAGAAACCCTGACGAAGGTGTTGGGTGACCACTCAGGTCAGGTCTTGGATCTTTCTGCGAACCGCGCGTTCATCGAGATCTCCGGTCCAGCATCTGAGCTGGTACTGCGGAAATCATGCCCGCTGGATCTGCACCCAAGAACCTGGAAGGTCAACCAGGCCTACGCCACCGAAATCGCACAAACACCTGTGATTTTGTGGAAAGTTGGCGAATTCACCTGGCGGATCGCACCCCGCACTTCATTTGCTGACCACGTGGTCAGCTGGTTGCTCGACGCGATGATCGAGTTTTCACACCAGGAGGTGTAACCCATGGCATTAAGTGTGCTGGACATGTTCTCTGTTGGTTTGGGACCTTCGTCGTCCCATACCGTTGGTCCCATGCGGGCAGCGGCCCAGTTCATCAACGGACTGGACGCCGATACCGTCGCGGCCACCACGCGCGCCAAAGTCGAACTCTTTGGTTCGTTGGGCGCCACCGGTGTTGGGCACCACTCCGACACCGCAGTGATCCTTGGACTCGCTGGACATGATCCAGCCACGATTGTGCCCGAACAAGTCGATGACATTATTGCCGGTGTCGAAACGTCTGGAACTCTGGAGCTAGCCGGTAAGAAAACTATCGATTTTGATCGAACACAAGATGTCATTCTCAACCTGAAGGAATCACTGCCGGGACACCCCAACGGCATGAAATCCACGGTATTTGGTGCCGACGGTCAGGAACTGGCTTCGGAAATCTCGTACTCCATCGGTGGTGGATTCGTGGTAACCGAACAAGAGCTCGATAAACCCTTGACCTCCGACCTGGAAGTCAAACACGATTATCGCAACGCAACTGAACTGTTGGCCATGTGCAAGGAGCAAGGCAAATCAATTGCAGAATTGACCTGGGAGAACGAAATCCTATGGCGTGAGCCAGAAGAGATTCGTTCCGAGATCTTGCACATCTGGCAGGTCATGCAGGACTGCGTGCAGTCCGGTATTGAACGGACCGAAACCACACTACCCGGTGGGTTGAAAGTGACCCGTCGGGCGCCCAAACTGTATAAGCAGCTCACCGAAGGCGGCGCGTCGGAGCGCACCGGTGACACCAACGACGCCTTGCGCGGCATCGAATGGATCAACCTGTATGCACTCGCCGTCAACGAGGAGAATGCTTCGGGCGGACGGGTAGTCACCGCACCAACCAATGGGGCCGCTGGGATCATTCCATCGGTCATGCATTACTACAGCAGATTCCTTGATGACGTCACCGACGACAAAATCGTGGAGTTCATGCTGACCGCCGGCGCCATCGGCATCATCATTAAGACACAGGCGTCCATTTCGGGAGCCGAAGTCGGATGCCAAGGTGAAGTCGGTTCAGCATGCGCCATGGCTGCAGCCGGCCTGGCCGCAGTAATGGGCGGTACCCCGGTGGAAATCGAGGATGCCGCAGAAGTAGCGCTGGAACATAACCTGGGCATGACATGTGACCCGATCGGCGGACTCGTGCAGATTCCCTGTATCGAACGCAACGCGATTGCCTCGGTCAAAGCGATCAACGCGGCACGGCTTGCCTTACACGGTGATGGTTCCCATAAAGTCAGCCTCGACGAAGCCATCGAAACGATGCGTGCCACTGGAGCAGACATGATGGACAAGTACAAGGAAACCTCACGCGGCGGTTTGGCCGTCGCAGTTTCCATTCCAGAGTGCTAGCAAAACTCACCAACAGCAGCCGGCCCGAAACGTTTCGGGCCGGCTGCTGTGTCTCGTTGTCTTAGCGGTTCTCGACTACACTGCAGCCATATGGAACGTCTCAACGATCGGTTAGTTTCTTGGGCTTCAATGCTCGAGGACCAAACTCGCCAACAGGCCGTGACATCAGCGGAACTCGAATTCATTTACCCACACGTAGCGCTGATGGCTGATGCGCACCTGGGGTACGGAGCTACCGTTGGATCTGTCATCCCAACACTGGGTGCGGTCATGCCCGCTGCCGTCGGCGTTGATATCGGCTGCGGCATGATCGCTGTCCAAACACAATTTAGCTTGGCCGACCTACCCAAAGACCTGCGCACACTACGCCAAGAGATCGAGCGTGCTATCCCGGTCTCAGCCGGAAAATACAATCGCAAGGTCTTATCCACCGCAAAACCTCGCGTTGACGAACTTGAAGAACTCGCACTGCAGAACGATGTTGACCCCGATGCGTTTGACAAAAACTGGCGGGTACAGCTGGGCACACTGGGCGGTGGGAATCATTTCATTGAAGTCTGCGTCGATGAACACGAACAGGTCTGGACCTTCTTGCACTCCGGTTCACGCGGTATCGGTAATAAAATTGCGACCCACTACATTGGCCTCGCCAAGGGCCTGCGACACCAGGCTGATGACCAGTTGCCACACCCAGATCTGGCATGGCTGGACGAAGGAACCGAAGAGTTCACCGCCTACATCGCTCACCTGCGCTGGGCCCAACACTTCGCGCTGCTCAACCGTGAAGAAATGATGGACCGGGTCAACCACCAGTTAGGGCACTGGGCAGGCGAACCCGTACAAGACCTTCAGCGGATCAACTCGCATCACAACTTCACGGAGCAAGAAGAACACTTTGGTAAAACCGTCTGGGTAACGCGCAAGGGTGCCATCCGAGCTCGCAATGGTGATATGGCGTCGATCCCTGGTTCCATGGGTGCTGCCTCCTACATTGTGCAGGGTAAGGGGAACGCCGAGGCCTTAGATTCTGCTCCCCACGGCGCTGGTCGCCAATATTCGCGCCGAGCAGCCCGACGCAACTTCAGTCAGGATGACCTGCGACAAGCGATGGTTGGCATCGAATATCGGGATACCGATAAATTCATCGATGAAATACCCCAGGCGTATAAACCAATCGATCAAGTCATGGAAGATTCCAAAGATCTGGTCACAATCCGCCACACCCTGCGCCAAATCGTAAACGTCAAGGGCGAATAGCCCGGCTGGTGGATAATAGAAGCTATGTCATGGATGGATCAGAACCCGTATAGCACCGGCTCCCGCACGTATCAGCGGGTGCTCATCGCCGGCATGATCATCCTCGGCATCGGTTTTATCACCGCCATAGTCGGTGGTGTGACCTCAACCCGGCAGCTGTCTATCGTGGCCGCGGTGATCATCGGCACCGGATTGGTAACCCACGTCGTTGCGCAGGTTATCCGTATGACCGGACGCCGCAGAGAACTCCGAGAAAATCTAGAAGCCGACAATAAGCGTCGCCAACAGCGTGGAAAGGACTAAACATGACTGTTGACCTCACCGGCCGCGAATATCCCGCCGTTGGCCCGTACCACGTCGGAAGCGAAGATATCCGCAACTTTGCTAACGCCGTCAAAAATATGCACCCGTTGCACCACGACATTGACGCAGCCCGTGCGGCCGGCCATAAAGATTTAGTGGCCCCGCCGACCTACCTGGTGACCATTGCCCAGCGTGCCGAAGCACTGATGGTCAATGATCCAGAAGCAGAAGTCGACTTCTCTCGGGTGGTGCACGCCGATCAGCGCTTCACCCACCACCGTGCCGTGGTCGCCGGTGACGAATTATTCGCTCAAGCAACCGTCACCTCGGCCAAAGAACTTGCCGGGAACCGACTGCTCACCACCGCAACCGAGATTACCAACGCTGATCGTGCTCCCATTGCCACGATCACTTCCACGCTGCTGATCCGCGGATAAGGACGTTATTATGCCTGCTATCGAACACCTGACCAAGGGCGATGTGATCGCCACCCGCACCATCGACATCAATCGTGCAGATTTGATCCGATACGCGGGGGCATCCAAAGACTTCAACCCGATCCACTGGTCAGACGCTACGGCCCAACAAGCCGAGCTGCCGGGCGTCATCGCACACGGCATGCTGAGCATGGGGCTAGCCGTTGATGTGGTCACCGAATGGACAGAAGATCCGACGGCCATCATCGACTACCAAACGCGCTTTTCTGCCATGGTTCCGGTGGTAGAAACCACCCAGACCTTCGACCCAGCTCGCCCCTTCGAAAACCCCAATCCGGGTGCCGCCCTAAACGTCACCGCCAAGATTGGTGCGATCAACGAAGAAACACGAGTCGTCCGCGTTGACCTCTCGGTCACCAACCCGGCAGATGATGATGCGCGCGTGCTGACTCGTGCACAAGTACAGGTCCAGCTCTAACCCCATGCCTGAAAACCTCCTGGCCAACCACACGACCGCTCGCGTCGGAGGCCCTGCAACCACCTGGGTCACTGTTTCGACTGAAAAACAGCTCACCACGGCAATCGCCGACGCCGATGCTGCCAACACACCACTTCTGGTACTGGCCGGTGGCTCCAACATGTTGGTCGCCGATGCAGGTTTCCCCGGAACCGTGGTGCACCTTGCTACTCAAGGCATCGAGATCCTCGAATCAACCGAGGAATACGTCTATGTACGGATCGCTGCTGGCCACGAATGGGATGCGGTCGTAGCCTGGTCGGTTGCAGAAGGACTGACCGGGATCGAAGCGCTGTCGGGCATTCCCGGTTCAACCGGGGCAACTCCGGTGCAAAATGTCGGGGCCTACGGGGCGGATATCTCAAAAACGCTCGTGAGCATTCGCGCCTGGGACCGTCAGGTCAACCGCATCGTGACGCTGACCGGTGATGAGCTGGAGTTTGGTTACCGCGATTCGATAATCAAACGCACCATCGCGTCATCCACGACGAACTTTTATCACGCATCACCACGTTGGATTGTGCTTTCTGTAGACCTCCAGCTCGTGAAAACCGGAACATCGGCACCGATTCGCTACCCGCAGTTGGCACGTGCGCTCGATCTTGAACTCGAACAAAGCGCCCCCTTGGAACAAATCCGGCAAACTGTGTTGGACTTGCGTGGGTCCAAAGGTATGGTGCTCTACTCGTACGACCATGATACGTGGTCGACCGGCTCATTTTTCACCAACCCCATCGTCCCCATCGACGTGGCGGCTAGCCTGCCAGCAGATGCTCCACGATTCCCGCACCACGAAGCCGGAGATACCACCGAAACGGTCAAACTCTCAGCCGCCTGGTTAATCGATCATGCGGGCTTCAATAAGGGGTTTGGCCTGCAGGACGAACCCAACACGGTCAACGGTCGCGCAAGTCTGTCGACGAAACACACGCTGGCTTTGACGAACCGGGGTGCTGCCAGCACCCAAGATTTGGTGCAGATCGCTACCGTTGTGCGTGATGGTGTGGCCGCAAAATGGGGGATCCACCTGGTACCGGAACCGGTACTTATTGGAGTGCAACTGGGCGCTTAGCCCAATGATCGCAACAACAGCGTTCAAGGGAGGCCAGCGTGTTCCTTCAGCTTGCCATGCGGATGTTTCGTTGGGAAGATAATTTAGTCCCATCCGCCCAGTAGCCTTTCTCAGTTGGCTGATCCCAACGTTCAGTACGGCACTGTGAGATCGATTCGGAGTTGAGTCCATGTCCTTGCAGCAGACATCGCAAGCATCACGAGTCGCACGGCATACACCCCAGCGTAAATACCGACCAGATTTGCACGGTATTCGAGGTCTGGCGATCCTGGGTGTCGTTCTGTTCCACCTTTTCGGAAACGGCCGCGTTTCTGGCGGTATCGACATCTTCCTGACGGTTTCCGGTTTCTTATTTACTGCGATGTTGCTGCGAGAGGCTGCGGAGAACCACGGGCGAATCAACTTCCTGGCATATTTCGGCCGGCTCTTTCGTCGCATTTTTGCGCCCGCCGCCATTGTCGTGGTGATAACGACGATTGCCGGGGTGTTTATCCTGCCGTATACCCAGCACACGCAAATGCTATGCGAAGCGGTTGCGTCATTGCTGTACTACGAGAACCTAGAACTCATTAATTCCCAGCTATCATACGACGCAGCGGGACCAGAAACATCGCTGTTCCAACATTTTTGGTCGCTGTCCGTGCAGGGACAGTTCTACTTGGTGATTCCGTTTATTATTGTCGGGCTCGTCTGGTTGGCTAGAAAACGGAATCAACCGGCTGTGTTCTGGGTCGGCACGGTGTTGGTCGCCACGCTAGCGATCTCGATGCTTTGGGCCGTTGTCTACGGTGCTCAATTGCAAGACGAAGCGTACTTGGCCACGAGTACGCGACTGTGGCAACTGGCATTTGGTGGGTTACTAGCGATCGTCATAGACCATCTTCGTTTGGTACAGGGAGTCCGTCTCGTCCTGGGTTGGGCAGGACTCTTCATGGTCGTATCGACCGGATTTCTTTTTGACGGGGGACAACAGTTTCCTGGCCCACTTGCACTGTGGCCGCTGTTGGGACTGGCATTTGTACTGCTGGCCGCCTCTCAGGATGGAACGGCTGAACGCGGTTCGGTGACGAAATTACTCAATAACAAGATCTTTAATTGGATCGGCGATTACTCCTACGCGTTGTATTTGTGGCATTGGCCGTTACTGATTTTCTATCTGGCGCTGCGCGATCGTGATGCGGTAGGTATCCGTGGGGGTCTGGTGATTCTTGTGGCGGCAATTGTCTTAGCGATGCTGTTGAATCACCTAGTGGAACGTCCAATACAATCCTGGGGCCGTCGGGCCCCCGGTGAGCGAGCCAACACGATACCGGTAGCGGTTGGGCTGGTTGTCATGCTGGTGTTTAGCAATGTCGTGGCCAACTACACGATGTCGAAACAGCAGGAAGCAGCCCAAGCTCAAGAGGCTGGCTATACGCTGGATACTGACACGTATCCGGGAGCTTTGACGACACTTGAAGACGGACCACAGGCGCCTGAAGTTGACACTTTTGAACCGCATGGTGAGGAACTTGCCGCGGTGGAGCAAGATTACATCACCCAGGACTGTCGCCAGGATGGAAGAAATGAACCAGGCAGTTATGAAGTCACCCTGTGTGAAGATCCAGAGGTCCCGGAGAATCCATCGGCAACCATCGTATTGGCTCCAGATTCGCATGCAGGACATTGGGAACAGACGTTCCGGACACTTGGCCGTGAATACAACTGGGAAGTAATTTTGGCAATCAAGTCCGGATGTAATTTCACCGGCGTACCGGATCAACCAGGCAATGATTACTGCCACCAGTGGAACGACAATTTCATGGACTACCTGGGATCCGAAGACATTGATCTTGTGGTGGCCCCAGGCACCCAAATGTATAGCCGCCCTGCTGAAGAAGGCTTTGCCGAAGGTGCTCAGGATCGTTGGGACCAGATTGCGGCAACGGATACCCCGCTGTTATTGATCCGAGGCCTGATTCGTCCAGGAGGAACTGCCGGGACCGCAGATTGTTTGGCATCAGGAAATCCACCTGAAGAATGCGGAGGGATGGTTGGCGACGCGCATGGTCCCAATCCGATTGAAACAGAAGATTTAGCTGAAACGACACATACCATAGACATGAACCCATACATCTGTCCCGGCGTTGAACAGGGTCCGGATACGGCTTGTTCCGCCGTGGTGGGCAACGTGGCGGTATGGTACGACAACTCCCACATAACCCCTCAATATGCCACCACATTAGCGCCTGTCATGGAGCATGAGATACGGAATCTCTACCCAGAACTGTTTACGTCCTAACGCAATGCTGTGCCTGCTCTCCACAAATAGTATTGGCCATCACTGTCCACCTGGTTGCCTCTTGGAAGTTTGCTAGCCCCGGCACGCTCCGAACATACAAACAGAAAATGTGACAATATTGAGGCAAATCATATGTATTTGAGGAGCAACATTGTCAGAAGCCGATGAACCTGTCGTTCGACAACCCCAAGGTGCACCGGCAGCCATGCTCAACGGGCTGTCGATTTTAGAAGCGTTCTCTATCAAACGCCCGGCACTGGGCGTCACGGAGATATCCGAAATCGTCGGGCTGCATAAATCGACAGTATCTCGCATGCTCAACGGGTTGGCAGAACTAGGGTATGTTCGTCGTGAAGCGACCAGTGGACGCTACCGGCTCGGGCTCAGCGTGCTAGAACTCTCGGCACCGTTGCTGGCAGATCTTGATATTCGTGCTGCGGGCCTAGAACACCTAGAACGCCTCACTGAACTCACCGGGGAAACAACCGCCCTCGGGGTGTGGGGTGATGGGGGAACAATAGTGGTTGAACAGGTGGCCAGCCCCCACCAGGTGCGCCACACACAGCCCATTGGGAACCGCTATAACCAATGGGAATCTTCGTCGGTACGCGTGATGCTTGCCTATCAGCCGCTCAAAGCCGTGCAGCAACTCATTGAAACCGGACGCGTCTTGGTGCCCGAAGGCGGCATTAGTCGAGAAGAAGTAGAAATCGAGCTCGATTTTATCCGGCAGCACGGTTACGCAACCAACCAGGGTGGAACCACCCCGGAAGAGTTCGGCGTTTCGGCTGTCGTGTTTGACCTGCGCGGAACCGCGACCGGTTGTGTCATTTTGTCGGCGCCGACCTCCCGAGTGGAATTCCAGAATGCTGCCGAGAGCCTGCAGCGCGCAGTTATTCAAACAGCCCAGGATATTTCCGCACGTTTGGGCGCCTCGATCAGTTCCGAAAATAACTCGGGGGCATGATCCGCAACGGATTATGCCCCCGAGTATTGCCAAAGTTCTGCTGTTTGAACTTTAGGCGAGAGTTGTCGCTTTTTCCTTCTTGGGCTTGGATGCTTTGACCTTGCTATCCGCAGGTAAGACCGGGATAGAGGAGGTAATCGGTTCATCATCAACACCAACACCGAGGTCTCGACCAGCGGTTTCTGGCATGAGCACGGTGGCGATGAAGGCACCAGCGGCAATCACGGTGAGGTAGATGGCCGGTGAAAGTGGGTTGCCGGTAACGTCAATGAGCCAGGTCGCAATATATGGTGCTGTACCACCGAACAATGCGTAGGCAACGTTGTAAGTGACACCCGATGCCGTGTAACGCACCCGAGTTGGGAAGACCTCGGTGAGCAATACAGCGGTTACCACGTTGGCAGCTACGGTGCCGAACATAATCAGTAGCTGACCAAGCAGTGCAGTGGTGAAGGTGGCACCTGCAGCAATCATGTAGCCCGGGATCGCTGTACCGCCCAACAGGATAGCTGAAGCGAACATGGTCTTACGACGGCCAAAGCGGTCACAGATGATGCCGCCCAGTGGAGCCATGCACGCGGCAAGTGTCAGGGCAATGACGTTGGACGCAAGTACCGGAACTGCCTCGAGCTGCACAACTTCACGAAGGAACGTCGTCATATACGTTGAGAAGATGTAGAAGCTAAGCGCGGTCAACGAGATATAACCGGCCAGGATCATCATTGGACGGGCCTGAGTACGGATAGTGGACCGCAGTGGTGCGTGCTCGGTGGTGTCGTCGTCTTCAGTTTCCTGGAACATGGGGGACTCGCCGAGTTTCCGACGGATCCAGAAGGCAATGAGACCTAGGGGAGCAGCGATAAGGAACGGAATGCGCCATCCCCAGTCTTGCATTGCTGCTTCGCCGAGTCCGGTCGTTAGCACGTAAGACAGCAGGGCAGCTGCGGCAAACGCCGCGAAGGTTGCAGTCGGCATTGCCGAGCCCCACCGTGCACGCTGGTTGGGCGGGGAGTGCTCGATGACGTAGGTGACCGCGCCGGCATATTCGCCACCTGCCGAGAGACCTTGCAAACAACGTGCAGCGGTCAACAGGACTGCAGCCCAGATCCCGATCTGTTCGTAGCTTGGTAGGAGGCCGATTGCTGCAGTGGAGCCGGACATCAATAGGACTGTCAGGATCAGTACGGACTTGCGGCCGACCCGGTCGCCGAGCATGCCGAAGACCGCGCCACCTACAGGACGTAGCGCAAAGGCCACAGCGAAAATCGCGAAAGTCTGAAGCAGGGCCACCGCACCGGTGGACTCTGGGAAAAATTGAGTGGCAATAATCGTTGCCATGAAGCCGTAGACGGCGAAGTCAAACCATTCGACGACTGTTCCGGCGAATCCGGCGAACGTAACTTGTCGAAGCGTTGCTGAGGAAACTTCAGAAGTATTGGTGGGCTGGGTTGTTTGGTTTTGGTCGCTGGTAGTCATGGGGTTCCATATCTGGTGGGCCGGGAACACAAAAGTCCCTAGAGTACATGAGAGGTGGGGACTGAAGAAAGAATGGGCTTGTCGAAGCTGCTTGCGCATGCTTCAACAAGCCCATCTATCAACCCACGTGTCAGCGTGTCATAGCTTAGCGATTAGTTGGTGACTGACTGCTTGACTGGCAGGGATGTCGTAGGAACCTGGTCTTCGAAGTTTGGCAGTTCGTTGAGGTAGTTGACCACGTTGTCGAGTGGTTCAACATCGCCGAACTTGGAATCCATGTCGAAGAGGTTGTATGCAACAACACCTGGGACGCGGTCGCCAACAGCTTCTTTCACGACGATTGGGCGGAAGCCCTCCGCAATAGCATCTTCAACGGTGTGCCGGACACACGCGGTTGCGGTAACGCCGGTGACGATCAAGGTATCGATGCGGTTAGCAGTCAAGAACTGGTTCAGGTTGGTTCCGGGGAACGCGGAAGCGCGTTTCTTCTTGATGACCAGTTCACCTTCCTGCGGAGCAATGCGGGAGTCGATGTCAGCCGCGCCGGTGGAAGCATCCAGGGTTTCCAAGGGAATCTTCTGACCCCACAGGCCCATATCGGAGGCCAGGTTGTCGTCGAGAACATCATATGCGGTGGTAATGAAAATTACTGGGACACCTTTAGCCCGAGCAGCAGCATTCAGATCCTGGCAGGCTGGAATGATAGTGTCCATACCTTCACAAGAAAATGGGTGGCCGGGACGGGTCCACGCATTTGCCATATCGATGTGAATAACGGCTGGGCGAGTACCGTAGCCTACACGACGTTTGAAGCCGCGCTCTGCGTAAACTTCTTTGCCTGCCTCGAAAATTTTCTCGAGAACGGTTTCCATTTCCTGTTCAAGTGCTTCGTATTTTTCGTTAGACATTTCGACTCCTAAATTATGTGACTCGCAACACGTGGTTGCTGTGTCATCAATATAGTTGCTGGAATAGCAACTTGCAAGAGGTTGCCCAAAAGGCCATTGGAAGATCGTGCGACCTCGAGCCGGCGAGGCCGCAAGTGTGCAAGTCAGCAGGCGCTGATCAACGGGAAACATTTTCGGTTGAAGTAAGAGCATCAGAACACAGAGAAGCCTTCGACCACCATGTGGTGACCGAAGGCTTCAAGGGCTAGCTCAAAACAGGCCGAGTTTTATGTTCGCGCTTCGACGGAGGCTGTGCGCTTTTTCCGGAAGTACACCTGGCGCCGGATAATGGCCACGGTATCGCCTGTTTCGTCGGTGATAGCTACATCGAACCAGTGCAAGTATTTCTCGCCGTTCGCAGTCTTGCGCCGAATCAGCTCCCATGTTTCATCAGCAACCTGAAAGTCTGCGGTGAGTTTGCCTTTGCCAGGTTTGATGAATTGCGCTTCTGCGCCAACATCCCAGACCAGATATTCCTTGCCAAGCCCATACACTCCGGCAAACATGAAAAACGGGTCGGTCATGGACAGCATCGTGCCACCGAAGGCTGTTCCAACCAGGTTGCGGGTAAAAATGTTGGGTTTGTGCGTGACAACAGCTCGCGAAGCGTCTTCTGAGATGTACTCGGGCTTGATGCCAGCGCCCAAATACGGCGGCCAAATGCGCATGAAGCGCTGCAAAAACTTTGGGCCGATACGCATTGAGGCGTACGTCGGTATTTTGAATTTTGGTGGTTTCAAGTCTTTACTCCTGTGTAGCGTGGTTCACATTGTAGGCGATCTCTGCGTCGTTCGAGCCGTGTGCAGCAGCGGCGAAAAGTCGTTGACGCAGAGTTTTGTCAACACGCGCGGCCCCGCTTGTGGGTCGTCGCCCGGTGTGGGCGAGACGGCCGGTTTGATGCTCGGGTTGATCAATGCAAAGTGGATTATCCGGTACGCGTGGTCTTGCCGTGCCTTCGAGGTGTCGGTAGCTTCTTGCGACGACCCCTGATCGGCGTTGACTTCCTCCGTCGCGTTTTTGGCGATAGGTTTGGTCTGTCCTGGCGTGTTCGACGAATCGTTGTCAACACGGCAATGCTCAACCCAAGCAGCCCCACCGCTAGCCAAGCCGCAATCGGAAGCAGGGTTCCTGGGGCATCAAAGGTTCCGCCAGCGATAAGCGACCGTAGACCATCTACCGAATGCGTCAGTGGTAACCAGGTGTGAATCCGCTGGAGAAATTCAGGTGCCGTTTCGATGGGATAAGTACCACCTGCCGCCGATAGTTGAAGTACCACAAGCACCAGTGCAAAAAATCTGCCCGGTGGGCCGAATGCGGCAATCAGCATTTGATTGATCAGGAAGAAGGCGAGGCTGACAAAGAAACTCAGCGCATACACGCCAGCGGTGTGAGCCATGTCGATCTCAATAATAAAGCGCACAAACGTGACCATGAGGGTACTCTGCACGAAGGCCATGGCAAACACGGGAGTCATGCTGCCAAGCACGGCACGCAGAGTCGAACCGGAGCGAGCAATCAAGCGAAGATTCAAAGCCGGTCGCATCAAGAAATAACCCATTGCGCCTACCCATAAGGCCAGGCTCATGAAATAGGGTGCAAGGCCCCACCCGTAACCGGGGACTTCGTGCAGCCGTTGTTCCTTCAGTCGCACAGGATCGGAAGCACTAGAAGCCAGGTGGTCGCCTTCTTCTGTGGTATATCGTGGGACTTCGTCCCGGCCCGCATGCAGCTGAGATGCGAGATCACCAGCGCCCTGCTTGAGCTCACCGAGGCCCTCGTGCGCCTCGCCGGCGCCTGCAGCAGCCTGGTCTGCGCCGGTCGCAAGTTGACTTGTGCCGTCGTCGAGCTCAGACGCGCCTTTGGTAAGTGTCGTGAGGCCCTCGCTCAACTCGGTTGAGGCGATGGCCGAGGTACCGATTGCTTGGGACAGCTCCTCGGCCCCGTCGGCTAAGCCTGAGGTCGCTGTCGTGAGGCGGTCGGCTCCCTCGTTTATGAGCTGGCTAGCGTCGTGGGCGCGTGTTGTTCCCTCAGCGAGCAGGGTGTCGAGGTCTGCAGCATCGGTTGATAGTGACGATAAACCAGGCGATCCATTGGATCCAGTGTCCAATAGCGTCGTAACGTTCTGGGATATCGAGTCAGCACTACTTTGAAGCGAGTCGAGACTCTGCCGGGCAGAAGCTGCCTCACTAGCGAGCTGTTCCACGCCAGCTTTGCGTTGTTCTTCGGATAGAGCATCCCATTGGTCAAGTAACGCCTGGCTATCGGTGGCGACACCCTGCGTTTCGTCGGATGCACGTGTGGTCACGTCCAGCAGTTTTCCCGTTGTGCCGTCGAGTTCCTGCGCATTGGCCAGCGCGGTTTCGAGGCCAGTTGACAAACTCTCGACATGTGTCGCCGCCGTGTCGATGTTGCCGGCAACTCCATGAACGCGTTTTGCTAATTCCTGAGCATCTTCGTCAATGGCTCGAGCCCTATCGGGTAGTGGTGCCGTGGTGTCATCCAGGGTCTGGAGCCCTTCGGCGAGCTCCCCCGCGCCATCCGACGCTGTTGTCAGGCTGGTCGACAGTTGCGAAGCGCCGCCGGATAGCTTGTCGGCGCCCTGGGTGAGTGACTCGAGTCCGACGAGCAATTCTCCGGTCCCCGAATAAGCGTTTACTGTGCCATCAGCTAACTGGCCAGCGCCGTCCGAGGCCTCATCTAAGGACTCAGCAATGTTGGTGAAACCCACGGTGACTCGGGCAAGAAATTCCTCCCCCACTTTTTGCGAGGTGGTAGAGCGCACCGCTTCTCCGACGGTTGCGGCAATGTTGCCGGCAATGATGTTGGAAGCGTCATCTGAGATGATCTGGAGCTGAGACGTGGCCGCTTGCATCGCATCTTCATTAGCTAGAGAAGTTGCGGATGTCGAAAAATCTGCGGGGACGATAAGTATTGCTCTAGCGTTGCCAGCTTGGAGCGCATCGTAGGCTTCAACCTTGTCCATGGTGGTCCATGTGAAGCCGGTATCAGAGTCCAATAGCTCCTTGGTGAGATCATCACCAAGCGCTAACGTCTCGCCATTGTCGGTGGTAGCGGGGGAGTCTTCGTTGACGATTGCAGCCGACATGGTGTCGAGGGAACCGGTGGGGTCTTTGACCGACCAGACCAGCAGGCTGGCATAGATCAGTGGGATAACGGCTAGCGCCGTTAGGATGATACCCAGTTGCACTCGAGGATTGAGCCGAGACATGCACGCTCCGTTTGCGCTCAAGAATGGTACATTTACAAATGTAAGTATTACAGTTGTAAAATTACTGTGTTGTGTTAGCGAAAGTCAATTTGCTGATACATTGTGTGATCGAACGGATTTGTTGGGAGTTTGGCATGGCAGCATCGGTCTCGGACTGGGAGGAAACGGTTTCCAATCCGCGTGCAGAGCGGTCGAAAGCGGCACTAATCGCAGCAATGACGGATGCCCTTGATGCCTATGAATCCGGCACGAGTCTCAGCATTTCTGAAATTTCTCGGGCAGCGGGCGTGAGTCGACCGACGCTATACCAACATTTTGGCGATTTGCCGAATCTCATGCGTGCTGCCGCGATGGTGCGCTTGGTCGCGCTATTTGAATCGGTACCGTCTCCGGAGGTGGAAGGGGCATCGCCGTCGGTCTCTGCGGCCGTGCTCAGGGCGTTATTGGCTGAGTTAGAGCGTCGGCGCAGTTTTTACTTGGCGGTCTTGGACTCAACAGCCGGACGTGAGGTTCGTGACGATGTGATTGAATTCCTGGCGTCCAGAATCGTAGATGTCACTGCGCTGGGTCCAGCGATCCAGGATGTTGAACCGACCGAAGAAGATGTGCATGAACGTGCGACGTTTCTGGCCGCCGGGGCGTTGTGGCGAACCGAACGCTGGTTGCGCGACGACGCGGCCGAGTCTTCCGAACAATTAGCTCAGCGACTCGCCCATATGCTCGCCGCAGCGGTAGGAATTGCGGAGGCCTAAACCCCGCGATGCTCGTTGGCAAGCAAGTGCGGCTGCAGTTACTTAGCGGTCATGGTTTCAGCGGCTGCAACATCATGGGGTGTGCCGGCGGCGACAATGTGACCGCCAGTCCGCAGCGGTGAGGGCAAGTACTTCTGGCATGGAATAACCTTCGAGCTGAACCGCCGATGCCTCGGAGCGGTATCGGGTACCGCTACATCGTGGGCACACCATTTCTACATCAGCCAAAAACTGCGCGTCCAAAGATATTTGGCCACTGCCATCACATTCGGGGCATTTGAATGAGCAGGTGTTATAGGAAAAATCGCGGGCGGTGTATTTGTCGCTGGCCTTCCCAAATTCTGCTCGCAGCTGGTCGATGATGCCGGAATAGGTCGCGACCGTCGAACGGACATTGATCCCATTGGGCGAGGCGTCCACGACAACGGTTCGATCAATTTGGTCGGTAATATCTTTGACATGCTTTGGGCCTGCCCCTCATGGGCTGTGCTGCCCGAAGATGTGGACCGATGACCGACGGTTTATCGGCAGCGAGGTCTCACGGAGTTCCGGTAGCAATAATTGTGCCACCGTAGGCGCCGGCACCGGGACCGATTTCCACGACATAATTGGCGGCCTGCATCACACCAATGAGTCCTTCGATGGCGACATTGATCGTCGGTGCGGCGTATGTGCCACAGTGCGGGCATTGATGTTCGGCGAGTCGGGAGAAGATGAGCCGGAGAATATTCAAGACTTCGGTCGTCGTCCCGAAGGTGGACCGCACACCAGCGGTACCTGGGCGTTGCCGTAAAGCAAGGGCAGGCGGAATATGACTGACTGCATCGACATCAGCTCGGCCGGTTGCCGCCATACGACGACGCGTATAGGTCGACAACGCTTCTAGATAGCGACGGGAACCTTCTGCATGCAGTGTTCCCATCGCCAATGACGATTTGCCTGAACCAGAGGCCCCGACAATCCCTACCAACTTCTACGTGGGTTGGCCTGCTGAGGTTGGGTTGGTCGCTCAGCTACGTCAGTGTAGTGAACAGGTCATGAGCCGCAGGGCATAGGACTCATGACCAGCCTCGCGAGATCGTTTTACAGGTTGCCGGTGGCAATCATCAGCATGCGGCGGACAGGCTCTGCTGCACCCCACAGGAGCTGATCTCCAACCGTGAATGCCGAAATGTATTCAGGTCCCATGGACAGCTTCCGGACACGGCCAACGGGAATATCCATGGTGCCGGTAACAGCTACGGGGGTGAGCTGCTCCAAGGAAGCTTCCTTGTTGTTCGGGACGTATTTGACCCAGTCGTTGTCGTTTTCCAGCAGGTCTTCGATCTCATCCAAGGGGATGTCTTTGGTGAGTTTCAGGGTCAAGGCCTGGGAATGCGAGCGCAATGCACCGATGCGAACGGTCACGGACTCTAGGGGCATGATGTTGTCGCCGGTGCGTCCGAGGATTTTGTTGGTTTCGGCCATGCCTTTCCAGTCTTCTTTAGACATGCCGTCACCGAGATCGGCGTCGATCCAAGGGATGAGCGAACCGGCCAAGGGCACCTCGAACTGTGTGGTGTCCATACTGCCGTTGCGCTGGGCATCAATAACCTTCTTGTCCAGTTCCAAGATGGCCGAGTTGGGGTTTGCCAGGTCATCAGCCACGACGTCATGGAGTGTGCCGAAACCTTTGACCAGCTCTCGCATGTGGCGTGCGCCGCCGCCGGAGGCAGCCTGGTAGGTCATGGCTGTGCCCCACTCGACCAGACCGTTGCGAAGCAGACCGCCGAGGCCAAGGGTCATGAGTGAGACGGTGCAGTTACCACCTACGAACTGGTTGACGCCGTTCTTGAGCCCGGCATCGATTTGGTCGCGGTTGACCGGGTCTAGCACGATGATGGATTCGTCGTCCATGCGCAGGGTTGATGCTGCATCGATCCAGATGCCGTTCCATCCAGCTGCACGAAGTTTCGGGTACACCTCTGTGGTGTAGTCGCCACCCTGGGTGGTCAGAATGATGGGCAGCTTGGCCAGTGTGTCAATGTCGTGGGCATCTTGCAGGGTCTCGGAGGTATCGACACCTGCGAGCTCTGGTACCGGACCCCCGGCGTTTGAGGTGGAAAAGAATACGGGATTGATCTTGGTGAAATCGTTTTCTTCTACCATCCGTTGCATGAGCACGGAACCGACCATGCCTCGCCAGCCGACTAGACCAACTGATGGACGGGCTGCAGCATCTGCGTTCATTGGGGCCTCCGAAACGGGTTGAGTCATAAGTGTTTATTCTACATTCTGCGCAAGCGCATGTTTTTTGCGGGCGTTATATGCCCAGAGGCCAACACCAATAAAGATCTGGGTCAGCACAAGGATAAAAATAACCCCGGCGATCGTTTTCCCGGTGAGCACGAGATAGAGCCCCATGCCGGCGCAAACCAGTGCCAATAGGGGACCGGCGACGAGACCAAGGAAGGCCAACACCATCTGCCGTTGTGACACGGGGGCCGTGTTAGTTGTCTTGCTCAAGAGTTCGCTCCCATCGTTCAAACCGGTATTCGACCGAGGACTTGGACGTGTGCCAACCGTCGACTGGGTCTTGTTCGGCAAGTGTCCAAGAACCATCAAGTTCGGGGGCATACGTGTCGCCGTCAACGTCGAGGTTGAACAGGCTGCGTTCGATCACGGTGGTTACATCTATGGCCTGATCATATAGGGTGCCACCACCGACGACCCAAATCGTTGGACTGGTCTTAAGCTGAGCGGCGAGTTCCAGCCCCTTGTCCAAATCTTCAACAATATGGACGTCATCATGATGCAAGTTAGGATCGCTGGGATCTTCGCTGAAGGTTTTGGAGACAACAATTGAGATCCGCCCGGGGAGCGGTCGGACTGATTTGGGGAAAGACGACCAGGTCCGGCGGCCCATAACGAGTACTTCGCCCATGGTCACCTGCTTGAAGTGCTGGAGATCTTCGGGGACATCCCAGGGCATGCCCCCGTCTAAACCGATGACACCGTTGAGGCTTTGAGCCCAAACCATGCCGATTCGGCAGTCAGACGGCAACTGGAGCTTTGATGGTGGGGTGGTGTTGGTATTCAACGAGTTCGAAATCTTCCCATTCGTAGCTAAACAGATCTTGTGGCTTGCGGTTGAAACGTAATTGCGGGTACGGGTATGGCTGACGGCCAAGCTGCTCACGCACCTGTTCGACGTGGTTGGCGTAGATGTGCACATCACCGCCGGTCCAGACGAAGTCCCCGAGGTTGTAGCCCAGCTGGTGGGCCATCATCCTCGTCAAGAGTGCGTATTCAGCGATATTGAATGGGACCCCAAGGAACATATCGGCCGAGCGCTGATAGAGCTGGCACGAGAGTTTCCCGGGACCATCATCTTCTGGCTGGACGTGGAATTGAAACAGGGCATGGCACGCGGGGAGGGCCATTTCATCGAGTTGACCGGGGTTCCACGCTGAGACGATGTGCCGTCGTGAGCCCGGGTTTGTAGCAAGTGAATCTAGGACCTGACTGATTTGGTCGATGGACTCACCATTCGGGGTCGGCCAGGAACGCCACTGAACGCCATATACCGGGCCGAGCTCGCCGTCCTCATCGGCCCATTCATTCCAGATGCGAACCCCGCGTTCCTGAAGCCACTGCACATTTGAATCACCATTGAGGAACCAAATGAGCTCGAGGGCGGCAGATTTGAAGTGGACGCGCTTGGTCGTGATCAACGGAAAGTTCTGTGCAAGGTCGAAGCGCATTTGGCGGCCGAAGACGGAGTACGTGCCGGTGCCAGTGCGATCGCCTGTCAGGACGCCGTTTTCTAACACGTCCGCCAATAGCCGCTCATACGGGGTGTCAATACCGGTGGTGTTGTTATACATGCTTATCATTTCGTGGTCTGGCGTTGGGATTATGGGGTCGTACGCTATTTGGCGAGGAGGCCCAAATATTCGGGGTACCGGCTGAGATAGTTCTCAATGTAGGAACATTGATTGATGAACTTTTGTTCCTGGTTCTTGAGCTGTTCTAGTACAAGCGTGGTCAGGGCGCGTGCATATCCCTGACGGCCGTATTCTTCGGCAACAATAGTATGTTGCAACACATAAACGTTATCGGCTTCGTCGTGCATCCGGTATCCGATAAACCCGATGAATGAGGACTCACCAGATTCAGGATGGTCTTGGTATAGTTCAAACCGGTCTTTTGCGGACGCGTCCACGAGCCGAAGATTTGTGTGCACGATCTTTTCTGGCTGCCCGCCCAGCGATGTAATCATATTCTCACCCTACCAACCCGATGGTGGCCCTGATAGGTGCAACCGGTTGCACTAATGAACGTTGGGCTCGTAGCGTTCCACCGACACGATCTTCCCGGAAAGATGGGTGGCACGATGAACCACCAGGATTGAGCCAGGGGAGAGGTTTGCTTTCTTCTTCGTATAGACGTCTTTGGGATTCACGACGGCATACCGGTCTTCGCGGACCCACGACTTGATCTCCTTGAGGATCCGCTTCGTGACCGAGGGCTGGGCACATACGAGAGTTGGTTCGTGGCGTTTAAACTCCGTTCGCAAACGTTTGGCCATAAATTTTGGATGGGCCTTGACCGTTCTGAGGTTTACCCATTTCTTGTTGCGAACTGCGCCGCCGTGTTTCTTGACGAACGGTGCGATAGTTTCCAAAGAACGCGTATATTTTGACGTCACGATCCGGGCAGGCGCCCAGCTGCGCAGTAATTTTGAAACCGCCTTCGCCTGGGTATATCCGGAATCAGCCAGTGGTCGGTCGACTTCGTCTTTAGTCCAAGACTCTGCGGGGATCGCTTTGGCTTGTCGCAGCACAATGAACGGAATCGTGGCGAGGTGATGGGCTTCGAAGGCTTCGGCTAAAACTTTGAGCGGCTTCTTATCGAGTTTCTTGGTGAGAAGTTTCTTGGCTTCTTCAACGGTTGCCCAGCGGGTTTCATCAACTTCGTTGGCATCCGGTTTTGGCCGTTGGTCTATGACTCGTGCTGCCCAGTACCAAACCTCTTTGCGGTTATTGCCGTTTGAGGTTTTGTAACGGATCACACCCAGCGGAATACCAAGGGTGAGGCGTAACCCCACTTCTTCTTTGGTTTCCCGCCAAGCTGTTTCGGGCAGTGTCTCGTGAGGATCCAACCGTCCCTTGGGCCAGGACCAATCGTTGTATTGGGGACGGTGGATGAGCAGTACTTGAAGTTGGCCAGCTTTAATCCGCCACGGGACGGTACCTGCGGCTACGATCTTGGCGTTGGTACCTTGATCATTAGTGGCCGCTGTGACGCGTGCGGTGGTGAGTTTGCCAATGCGTTTTGCCGGGCGCATGTACGTTCCTAGCTATTCGAGGAAAACATGACATCGGTGTTTTCAATACCGAAGCCCAGGGAAGTATACAGGTTGACTGCAGGTCGATTCTCGTCGTCAACGTAGAGCACGATTTTTTCCAGTCCAGCCGAGGCCAGATGATTCATACCGCGGATCGTGAGTGCTTTGCCAAGCCCAGTGCCCTGGGTGCTTGGATGAACCCCCACCGCATAGACCTCACCGGCCGCCGAGCCTACCGGCGTCTTCGTCCAATGAAACCCCACCATGGTGCCGGCTGCGTCCTCGGCAACAAAAAAGCCCGCTGGATCAAACCAATCCTCTGCTTTGCGTGCATCTAGATCTGCTTGGGTTAGTTGACCCTGTTCAGGATGATCTGCAAAAGCGGTCGCATTCAGCGCCAACCAGTCGGCGTCATCCTCGCCGGGGATAAAGGTGCGAATCGTATACGCGTCATTGAGCTTGACCTCCCCGAAAGACTCGCGGTCAATTTCTAACGCCATGCGATACAAAATACGTGCCGGTTCTAGCCCGATCGAAGTCGCAAGTCCACGCGCAGCTGGATGGTCTCCGTGCGTCCATGCGGTCATGTTTTGATCATCGAGAGCGTGGTCAATCACGAGTTGTTGGGTGGCGTCCACGAGTGCTCGGCCGAGACCGTTGCCACGAGCTTCGGGAGCAACTACAAGCTCGACCAAAATAGGCTGCTCTGCATCAGTCGGTATGACAACGGCTGACGCGCCGGTCAGTTCTTGTTCACCGGTCGTTACCAACCATGCATTGCCGGCTCGGAGTTCAACCCAGGTCTGATCGCCAAACGGTTCGTTGTGATCGACCGCAACGGAGGAATCTGCAAGTTTGCGAAGCTGAGAAAGCTGACTGACGGTTTCGGACGGGGCAAGCACACGCAAATGAGTCATGCCCCCACAATAACGGTTCCGGTCAAATCTCGGGCCGAAACTGTCTTCCAGCCAAGATGTGGAGCACTGACGTGACATGATAGAGGGGTGCGTAGAACAATCTCAGTCTTCACCACGGTCTCTGCAGCCACAATCTTGGCAGTATTGACCGCGTTTTTGCCCAACCTGCCTGCCCTAACCGGCCCTTTGGTCGTCTCTGCGCTGGTGATTGTCTTCGCATTGACATGGCCCGTCCTGTGTACTGCAGGCACACGATTGGGTGTTTCGGCAATATTGGGAGCTACCGGCTTAGCGGCTGTTTGGTCTGTGTCCTTCTTGCCCGCCCACGCAGATTTCTCATCGGCGCCGACGGAACTATGGCTGGCACCGATCGGCGGGGCAGGCGCATTGGGCATCCTGGCAATGTTTGTTGTCCAAACCTTCACCCTGCCAGGCGGGGTTCATCGCATCATGACCACCGCGATGTTGTCGATGGGAGCCGTCGTTGTCGCTACGGTCGGGGGATGGGCACTGTTGCTGCGCAATAAGTATGAAGTCGCAGACGGCGTATTAGGAGTCGAGCGGATCACCGGGTTGACCTGGTTGATGCTCACCATCCTTGCTGCTGTGGCGGCTGCTAGCTTGGCAACCCTGCTGAAGACGAGGCTGCGAGTGCGGATGGTTGCCATCGTGGTGATCGCAACCCTTGTTGCCGTAGCTCTGCAATTTCTGCGCCCCGGCCCACTGTCGGTGCCAGCGGTCCTCGCTGGGATCATCGCTGCGTTGACGGTCGCGTTGACCGAGAGTTTTGCTGATACCCGTGAGCTCCCAGCGGCGGCACGTCAGCATCCAGCAAGTGCTGTTGCCGTGGGCACAGGTACAACGATTGTCAGTGGAATGATCGGTTACTTCGTTATCCATGTTTTGCCCTGGTAATAATCCGTGGCACTGACTCGTCAGTGCCGAACTTTGTGAGTAAACTAAGTGCCATGTCTGTTGTAGCTTTAGAAATCTTCTTTACTGTCCTCGTTGGCCTGGCCGGCGTGGGCATGGCCCTGTTCGCACTGCTGGTCATCCGGAACCTCTACAAAGGTCAACGCTAAATACTCCGGTGGCTACTGAACTTCCATACGATCTCCTCCCGGAACTCGCACCACTTTCCTGGTTAATCGGTTCCTGGGAGGGACAAGGCCGCCTCGGCGCTGGCGAAGAAGGCACAGAGATCTTCTACCAGCGCGTTGATATTGCTGAAACGGGACTGCCGTTTCTGGAGTACCGCGCCGAAACCTGGCTTTCGGAAGAAGACGGTACCTTGATCCGTCCGCTGACCTTCGAATCCGGGTATTGGGCGCTTGACAGAGATCGCCATACCGCCGACGTTGGTCCAGGCATGTCGCCGGCTGATGTTGTGCCGGCATACCGTTCTGCTGAAGACGTCGAGCAGCTACGCAAGAACGAAACAGATTTTCCCATCACCGCCACCATTACCCACCCGGGCTCAATGTCTGAGCTGTACTACGGGATAGTGCGCGGCCCACAGATCCAGTTGAAAGCCGATGCCGTTCTGCAGGGGACCCTGAGCGGCCAGTACCATTCAGCCAACCGCATTTACGGTTTAGTCAATGGACAAATGTTCTGGCGCTGGGATGTCGTCACCGCAGAAGGTGAAGAACCCCAACCGCACGCTTCTGGGATCCTAGATAAAATGCCATCCGAAAATGATGGCCGCCTCCCACCGGGCAAACCCCATTTGCCCGGCAAACATGAAACGTGAGTGTTAATGCTTGACGTAACGCACATCGAATACATACCCAAAACCTCACCGCTGCTCTGCGGTGAACATGCCATTCACGGTGCAGTTGCGGCAGATTCGTATGATCAATACGTTGCCGGCCATTACGGTCACCCGGTTCAAGAGCAACGGGCACTGGCCAACGGTAAAGCAGTAGTTGATCTCTCGCATTACGGCATAGTCACCATTACCGGTTCAGACCGCCTGTCATGGTTGCAGACGCTGACCACTCAGCAATCGCAAGGCCTAAACGCACCGTTTAGCAGCGAAGCACTCTTTTTGGACCTGCGAGGCCGCGTCGAAATCGCCACGAAAATTTATGAAGATGGCGAAACAACCTACCTGTTGACCGAGCCGACCATGAACGCGACCCTGGTCGATTGGCTTACTCGGATGCAGTTTGCTGCCCGAGTCGAAGTGACGGATCGTACCGGCGAACTCGCACTTATCGGAGCCACCGAAGCTGTACCGGGACTATCGGATTCTGTTTGGGTCGACCCATGGCCAGGCATTTCGCCCGGGGGATACGCGTACACCGAGGATCCAGCTGATCATCCGGCCATCCACGAGGATTACGCCTGGCGGCTCTACATCATTGATTCGGAGAAATTAGTAGAGACTATCGAGGGTCTTCCTGACGATTTCCGTATTGCCGGGACGATGGCGTCCGAGGCGCTGCGCGTAGCAGCAGGCCGACCACGTCAACTCTTCGATACCGATGAACGCTCCATACCGCACGAGCTGGACTGGCTTCGCACCGCAGTTCACCTGGAAAAGGGCTGCTATAAGGGACAGGAAACGGTAGCACGCGTCCATAACCTAGGGCATCCACCACGCCGTCTTGTCGGTCTCATGATTGATGGATCCGTCCACGGCCTGCCCGAGGTCGGGGCAGAGATCATCGTCCGTCCCGAAACTGATGATGAAGCCGCTATGACGTCTGCACGATCTGTTGGCACACTCAAGTCCGTGGCCATGCACCATGAGATGGGTGCCATTGGTACTGCCATGATTCGTCGCAACACTAAACCGGATGCGGAACTGATCATTCGCGAGGTGCCACCGCAAGATGCTGCTGAACAAGAGAAGCCAAACTTCACTGCAGCGTCACAGGAGATTCTCACTTCACCAAGTGCAGGCAAGGTTGTGGGGCGTGTCCAAGGCCTCACCGACCTACGACGTCGCTAAGTAAACGTGACGCTGGTTCGAAGCCCAGAAAGGACGAAACCAACGTCTGCGGCCATTTTTTCCCCGATGTCATCGCCCAAGGGTAATACCCACTGAGGGATGAGCCCATCGAACATACATTCTTCAGCAACGCGCGCCAGTGTGAAAGTGCCGTATCCGTTGGCGCGCTGAGCCGCGGCCACGAGTACTGCCAGGTGACCGATCGAGGCTGAAAAAACATCATACCCTGCGCCAGCTATTGGCGGGGCAGGGTTTTCGAAAGTCGAAATTGTAAAATAATGATCCATGGACTCAAGCGAGAGTACCGCAGTGTCATCCGGTGGGCATGCACGAGCTAAGCGTTGGGCGTTGCGCCTCGTCGACGTGATATTCAGCTGGGCATCATCGTAAATCGGAATATCCTCGGCATAGAAAATGGCCTCTTCTCCATGAGAACGAGCATGGGCTTCGTAGCCGACTTCCAGCATGCTCGACTCAAGAGCTAAGACTTCATTTGGAATCTGACGCGCACTATCGAGAAACCACTGTGGCCCATAGAGCAGCGACACATCGAACAGTTGGAGGAACGTTGCGGTTTGCGGATCCCAGCCTTCACCCCGAGATTCGCCGGCGACCTCAAGACGAGAGAAGGGATCCAGTGATTCATTGGCCCGGTAAAACTCAGCTACATCCACACCCAAGGAACGAGCCCAGGCTGCGAGTATGACATCTTGGTTTGATTTCGACAGACCAGGAAAACTACGGGCATCTCTGAACAATAGTGCCTCCTAGCAGTCGAACCAGGCACGCGCCTGGACAACGTAGTGAATATTGTCCATATCTTAGCTGGCGCTTCCCGCGTTGTAACAGCCTTGCGATGCCCGGTTTTGCAACGACAGACGCAGGTCAAGCTTCAACCTCCTCAGTCTCCGTGACAGTTAGGAATCAAAGTGTTGACGCTCACCTTTGCCTAGCCTAGAGTGCGAATATCGTGATATATCTCATAACATCATTTCAATATATCAGCCATCACTCAACACAGAAGGTTTCACATGGGAAAAACAACACGAAGAAAGAAGACGCACCTGTTTTCTACGGAGCGATCTAGCGTTTTGCGTGTGCTGACATACGGTGGCGCTATTATGGCGTTTCTTATTGGATCGGGATTCGCCACCGGTCAGGAAATTATGCAGTACTATGCGTCCTACGGTTTCTGGGGTCTCTTTGGGACCGGGCTCATCGTCTTGGCGCTCATTAGCTTTGTTTCCGTGCAGTTTCTTACTGTGGGGCGCCGCCACCAGTTTGAAAAGCCCTCACAGATTTTTGAATACTATGCCGGAAAGTATGTCGGAAAGTTCTTCGATTATTTTTCGATCCTGTTTGTGTTTTTGTCGTTTACGGTGATGGTCGCGGGAGCGGGAGCCGTATTTGACGAACACTATAATTTGCCAAGTTGGGTGGGTGGCTTCGGTCTCACGATTTTGGTAGCCATCACCGTGCTGTTTGGCCTGAATTCCCTGGTTGATGTCATCGGTAAAATCGGCCCGATCATCGTTGTTGTGGCTATCGGTCTGGGTGTCGTGGGTATTCTGAACGCAGAGACCGGCCTATTGGCTGGTCATAACATGGTAGGCGATCTCGACGTTCAGCAGGCCTCGAATCATTGGATCGTGGCTGGGTTGAGCTATGTGGGCTTCTGCATGCTTTGGTTGGCGGCATTCCTGACCGCTCTTGGTAAGACTGTGCCGACTCATCGTGAAGCTCGTGCCGGAGGTATTGTTGGCGGTGTGATCTTCTCACTGGCCTGCATCGTGGTTGGTATGGGCTTATTGGCGAACATCGATCGCGTAGCAGGAATGCAGATTCCGATGCTGGTGCTGGCTGGAGACATCGCACCATTCGTCGCTTCGTTGATTTCCTTGATGATCTTGGCGGGTATCTACACCACAGCCATTCCTTTGCTGTGGACTGTTTCGTCACGGTTTTTCCCAGACGGTACGCAGAAGTACAAAGTCCTGACAATCGTGCTGGCATTGTTGGGTACAGTGGTCGGTCTCTGGTTGCCGTTTGATGAGATGGTCAATATTGTCTACGTACTCAATGGCTATGTTGGTGCGGTCCTGCTGGGCATCATGATTGTTGTGACGATTTGGCGGGCTAGCACAAAACGTCGCAAGGCAGAGGGTGAACCGACGAAAGCCGCAACGTCAAGCTCATCAGAGGCTCGCTAAGCTAGCAAAACAAGTCAGCGGTCCATTCGGTGTATATGCCGAATGGGCCGCTTTTGCCTCATACGCGGGGTACTGTCCGTCTCAGTCGTTGCGCAGCACGGCGGAAAGGAATTGTTGGGTTCGCTCGTTGCTCGGGTTGGTGAAGATAGTCTCGGCATCGTCGGTTTCGATGATTTTGCCCCCGTCCAGCATCATCACTCGATGCGACACGTCCCGGGCGAAACTCATCTCGTGGGTCACGATCAACATCGTGACATTTGTTGTTGCGGCTACGTCCCGGAGGACTTGCAATACGTCCCCGACAACTTCTGGGTCGAGCGCAGAAGTCACTTCATCCAGCAAAAGGATTTCAGGATCCATAGCCAATGCGCGCGCGATCGCGACACGCTGCTGCTGTCCACCAGACAGGGAGGTGGGATGTGCATCGACTTTATCGGGCAATCCTACTTGCGCTAGTAGTTCATGTGCCCGCTCGGTGGCGTCGGCTTTGGATTTTCCAAGCACGTGTACCGGCGCCTCAATCATGTTCTCTATGACCGTCATATTCGGAAAGAGGTTGAAGTGCTGGAATACCATTCCGATGCGGGTGCGGAGCTGTTTTTGGTCACGTTTTGAGACGGGGACCCGTTTTCCGCCGCGCTGCTCGTAGGCTAGCGGCTTGCCATCAATGAAGACGTAGCCCCCAGTGAGCTCTTCGAGAGTCATCACGAGGCGCAGGACTGTGGTCTTCCCCGAACCTGAGGGGCCGATGAGCGTGACGCGCTCGCCACGTTCGATAGTAAAGCTCAGATCTTTGAGGACCGTCTTGTCGCCGTATCGTTTTTCGACATCCTGAAATTCGATAACGTGTTGCATGTGCTGGTGCTCAGTGTTTGTAGGCAAGTCGTTTTTCCAATCGATTGACGAGGACGGCGGTGAGATAGCTGGCGACCAAGAAGATCAGGCCGGCGATGGTAATGGTCTCGATGTAGCGGTATGTGAAGCCACCAATTTCCAAGGCGGTGGTCACCATTTCCATCACAGAGATCGCGATCAAAAAGGGTGTATCTTTGAACATCGAGATCGCGTAGTTTCCGAGCGATGGCACCGTGGAACGCAGCGCTTGCGGGATGATCACCCGGCTCCATACGCGAGTGGCTGGCATTGAAAGCGCCGTCGTGGCTTCCCACTGGCCGGTAGGTACAGAATCAATACCCGCGCGGTAGACCTCCGACATATACGTGGAGTAGTGCACACCGTAGACCAGCAAGGCAATGGTCATGGGCTCCATCCAGACAAAGCCGTAGAACACTACGAGCAGTTGAACAACGATCGGTGTCATCCGGATAAAGTTTGCAACCCAGGTGATAAACCACGCCAGCGGCCGGGGCAAAACCCGTATGAGGATGGCGATTGCCAGTCCAAGAACAACAGCTATTAGCGTGCCGACAACAGTGACGAGCAAGGTCACCTGGATAAAGGACCGCAGCATTTCCGGCAGGACTTCCCAAGCGAAGTCCCAACGCCAGAAACTGGTGGTGTCATCAATGTCAGGTGTATCGACGGTTCCTGTGACCTTGGAAGTTAGCATTGCGAAAATAGTCATCGGGACCCTCCCGTCACATGGGGCTTCGGTGTCTCGTCAGCAACGGATGGCTTCGGAGGCATCGGTGAGAGGATTTCTTTGAGGCTAGGGCCTCGTCCGAGCCGGTGCTTTGCACGGACTTCCAACAGCCGCATCAGTTGGGTCAGGGCTAATGCAATGAGGAAATATACAACGAGTCCGACCACGGCGAGCGCAAAGAACCAATCGGTCGTACGCCGAAGTTGGAGAAGTTCGAAGGTAAATTCGCTCATGCCGATGATGTAGACGATCGAGCTACCTTTGAGTAGATGTACCCAGAGGTTAGTCAAGGAGGGCAACATCAGGGCCCATGCCTGGGGAAAGATAACCCGGCGAATCTTATGTTGCCATGACATAGACAGTGCGATGGTGGCTTCCCACTGACTCTGGGGCACGGAGGTCATAGAGGCTCGGACCGCCTCAGCGCCATAGGCACCATAATTTAGGGTTAGCGCAAAAATGCCGACAAGCATCGCATCGAGGCTGGGACCGAAGAGGGGAAGTACGTAAAACAGCCACATGAGTTGCACGAGGAGTGAGGTGCCACGAAAGAATTCGACGATGATCCGCGCGGGGAAGCGGAGGAGCTTTTTTGTGCTGCCTGCCATCAAGCCGAGGACCACAGCAACAATGAAGGCTAGTATTCCGCTGACGATCGTTAGCTGCAGTGTGAGTAGCAGGCCTTCCCAGAGGCGAGAGGCGTGCATGGAGAGTGCATCGAGATAGTCCACGAGAGGTCTCCAATTCCTTTTGCTATGAAAAGAGCGGCTCCGCCCGGCCGGTTGATTGGCCGGACGGAGCCGTCAGGGAAATGGGAAGGATGCGATTATTCCTCGATATCCTGGAGGGATTCGAGGTCGCCGGCGCAGAGTGCTTCGGCGGTCATATCCTCCGGTGGGACCTCGGCATCGGTGAATCCAAACTCACCGATGATTTCGCCTAGCTCGTCATCAGACTTCAACTGCGCGAGGTGCTCGTTGTATTCATCAAGCGTCTCGGTGTCATCCTGACGGAACACGGTGGAGCCGGCGCCATATTGTTTTACGCCGTCGATCTCTTGAACGAATGGGTCAGTGACTTCAACGCCGTCTGCATCGCCGGCCATCTCGGTCAGTGAGATAGCGGTGAGCGCGAAGACATCGGCCCGGCCACCTTGGACCATTTCGATGCCTTCATCAGCACTGCCTACACCGTCGTAGTCCAGGCCCATGTCGGTGGAGTAGCCTGCTTCGATGCCGGCCGTGAGTGTTGCGAGCGTGATGTCCTCACCATTTTCTTGGGCTTCCAGGACATCGTCGAGGTCCTGGACATCATGGGGGTTGCCTTCTTCCACCAAGAGCGCGGTGGTGTACATGATTTCTGGTTCTGCAAAGGCGGCTTCTTCACAGCGCTCTGGGGTGATGGACATCCCCGCAGAGATGACATCAAAACGTTCTGCGTTCAGACCAGGAATCAAGTTGTCCCAGTCGACTAATTCTGCTTCGACTTCGTAACCCATGTCGCCGAAAATCCGTTCGGCCAGTGCCACAGTGGCACCTTCTGGGTCGCCGTCGTCGTTAAGATAGGAGTAGGGAACCTCGCCAGCGATGCCCACGGTGATCACATCACCGGATTCCCCGTTATCGGCGCCTTCGCCATTGTCGTCGCCACCGCAAGCGGTGAGGGCCAGCAGAGCTGTAGCTGACAGTGCAGCGACCTTACTTATTCTCGATGTGCTTCGAAGCATAAAAGATAACCATCCTTATGATGCACCGACCAACCACGATCCTGTGTCAGAGCAGCCACGCGGATGATTGTGGTGCATTATTCCTCGGTTGAGTGATTAAGAACACCTGCTCATCAGGATGTTGACCACCATAACGGGATGAGTGTGACTAGCTCAACAGTTCGAGGACTATTGTGATGGTGTTATGAAAACTTTATCGGCACCAAAGGGCGCTGAAATAGTTCTATCGGTGCGAAGTTGTGAACTGGTCCACGAGTTCGGCTTGACTATCACGAAGTGAGCGAGCATGCGGTGGGCGTTGCATTCCTTCAGCAATAGCCTCGGCCGGATCGTGTCCCAAACTCATGATGCGGTTGTTGCTGTCAACATGCACAACTTTGGGCTCATAGCTTGCGGCTTCGGCGTCGTTCATTTGGGCATAGGCGATGAGGATGACGAGATCGCCCGGATTGATCAAGTGCGCAGCTGCACCATTGATTCCCAGAACGCCAGAGTTTCGTTCACCAGCGATGGTGTAGGTTTCGAGGCGAGCTCCGTTGGTAATGTCCACGATCGACACCAATTCACCTGGCAGGATGCCGGCGGCATCCAAGAGGTCTTGATCCACAGTGACAGAACCGACGTAGTGTAGATCGGCTTCGGTTACTGTGGCACGGTGAATTTTGCCGTGGAACATGGTGCGCAACATAGATTCTGCCTCTCAGCGTGATAGAAAAATAGGTCGCCGGTTGGGTAGCCAAAGTATAAGGCTACCGTGATTATATTAATGTCGCAGAACCCAGCATTATTCCCACAGCGAGAACTCTGGGACGCAATCTGAAGATGCAGGCCGGTTACTGGATCCGATGGACGTGATCAGCCAGGGCTTCGACGTCTTCGTGTTGATGGGTCACAAGTACCACCGTATGGTCTTGCAACACTTTGGTCAGTAGCTGTCGAATGGCTGGGGCTGCTTCGACATCAAGCGCTGCTAAGGGTTCATCCAGTAAAACGAGCCGTGGGCCGGAAGCCAGCACTCGGGCAATCGCCACTCGTTGAGCTTGGCCACCGGAAAGTTGGGTTGGTTTTCGTTGACCATATCCCGAAAGGTCGACCCGTGCTAACCACTCTTCTGCCTGGGCTTTTCGCGCGGTGCGGCCGGTGATCCCTGCTCGATCCATGCCATACATGATGTTGTCGAGGACAGACATGTGGGGGAATAGGTGATGATCTTGCGAGAGGTAGCCAATTCTGCGGTGCCTGGCCGGCAGCCAGCTTTTTGGTTTTGCCAGTGGATCAGGGCAGTCAAAGAGAACGGTGTTTGCCAGGTGGGCGTAACCGGTATCTGGCATCAGCCAGCCGGCCAATGCCAGAAGAGTTGTAGTTTTTCCTGCGCCGTTGGGACCCACAAGGGCCAGCGTTTGCCCGGTCGGAACGCTGAATGCCAAATCAACGTTGCGCTCGCGAATGGTTACCTGAACGTTGAGGTTGGTGTTGGACGACGAGAATGTCATGACGCTACTGAGTCAGTGTTCTTGGTTGGGCGGAAGTACGCGACAGCGATGACAGCAATGGCCACCAGGATGAGGACCAAAGATAAGGCAACTGCGGCGTCAGGATCTGTTTCTCGGGCAAGGTATATTTCCAAGGGCATAGTCCGGGTCGTGCCCTGCAGAGACCCGGCGAAGGTAATGGTCGCCCCGAATTCACCGAGTGCGCGGGCAAACGTGAGTACCGTGCCAGAGATCAGACCGGGACGAAGCAATGGCAGTGTGATGGTGACAAACGTTCGCCACTTCGATGCGCCAAGGGACTGAGCCATACGTTCAAAATGTTGGCCCGAAGAACCGAGATGGGATTCCAAACTGGTGACCATGAATGGTAGGGAAACGAAAGTTTGAGCCATGACCACGGCTGCAGTCGTAAACGCGATATCTATCCCGAATGCAGATAATTGCTCACCCAGCAGCCCACTTCGACCAAAAGCCTCCGTCAGGATGATGCCCGCTACCACGGGTGGAATGACCAGCGGAACCAACACAATGGACCTTGTCAGGGTGCGGCCAGGAAAGTTAGTGCGTGCAAGCACAAGGGCCAGGGGGACCCCCAGGACGATGCATATCAGGGTTGCCGGGATCGCTGTGCGAAGCGACAACGCCAAGGCATCCAGAGCAGACGGGCTGGTGAGAAGATCCGGGAGGTCAGACCAGGTGATGTCAACGAGAAGTGCAATAAACGGCAGCACAAAGAACGTTGCTGCCAGCAGGGCCAGTGCCACCGCAACTCCGGGAACACCGACGGCCAGTTCGCGACGGCGCCGGGAGCGAGTTCTATCTTCCCTCGTCGTCACGAGTCGTCCGGATCCTGAGGGGCGGCGAAGCCAAGGTCTTGTAGGACGGCTTGGCCCGCATCGGATTGAACGTATTCGATGAATGCTGCAGCCGCTTCGCGATCTGAGGAGTTTGCCGTTTGGGCGATGGGGTAGTTATTCGGCTGATCTTGGGCGCCCTCGAGCTCGAAGGTGCTGACTTCGTCGGAAGCTAGTGCGGCATCGGTCGCGTAGACGAGTCCTGCGTCGGCTTGGCCTGAGCGAACTTTTCCGAGGACGTCTGAGACTTGCTGTTCTTCGGATACGGGGTTCAGCGTCGTTCCCGTGGCATCTGCGACTGACTGCGCTAATGCTCCGCAGGGGACCTGGGATGCGCACACAACCAGATTCACACCGTTGGCATTGGCGTCTTCGAGTGTGGCGATATTCGCAGGGTTATCGTCCGGCACAATGCCCACCAGTGTATTGGCTGCAAACAGTTCTCGCGTTGGGCGATCGATGAGCCCTGCCTGCTGGGCCATCTCCATGGTGGCTTCATCGGCGGTAGCCAAGATATCTGCGGGTGCGCCGGACTCTAGGTTCTGCAGCAGTGTGGAAGAACCGGCGTAATTGAATTCGATGCTGATGCGGGGGTGCTCAGCGGTGAAGCCTTCAGACATATCATCAAATGCCTGTTGCAGCGACGCGGCAGCAAAGACAGTCAACGAACGGTCTCTTGCAGAATCTGCGTTTCCGCCACCCGTTGCACCACTGCAACCGGTGAGAACCAGTGCGGTCACAGTCAGCAGAGTGGCAAAGCGGTGTCTCATGTTGCAAGCCCTGTCGTTTCAACCACCACGTTGGTGGCCTTGACCGTTGCAACGGCGGGGGACCCGACCTCTAAGCCCAACTCCTGCACGGCTTCAGTGGAGAGGAGTGACACGACCCGGAACGGTCCGCATTGCAGCTCGACTTGGGACATGATTTTGTCTGACGCTATTCTGGTGACGAGGCCGGTGAGTTTGTTCCTGGCTGAGGAGGTCAGTTCCCCGGGAACATTGTGGTGTCCTTTTGCTGCTGCACGAATCAAGTTTGCCACTTCGGCTCCCGAGACTACCTGTCGGCCACTGGCATCGCGGTGGGCTGACAGTTTTTCGTTGGCAATCCAGCGGCGAACGGAATCCTGTGAGACACCGAGATAATCGGCAGCCTCAGAAATACGTAAATACGCCATAAACTCGAAGTCTATGGCGTATTTACGTTGAAAGTAAAGGTTTTGCGCTGCGTTTAATCGTTATTGAGGAGATTCTGGATGCGCTCCACGCCCTCGATGAGTTCATCGAGACCCAGCGCATATGAGAGTCGCAAGTAGCCGGTCTTTCCGAAGGCTTCGCCCGGCACGACCGCCACCTGGGCTTTCTCGAGAATGACTTGTGCTAGCTCAGTCGAAGTGTCAACACGTTGTCCAGCAATTTCCTTGCCGATAGCTCGAGTCACGTCTACGTAGGCGTAGAACGCACCCTTTGGCGTTGGGCAATGGAAGCCGTCAATCTCGTTGAGCATCTTGACCATGGTTTTACGACGTTCGTCGAAGGCTTTGAGCATGTCGTTGACTGCATCCAACGGGCCAGACACGGCTGCTAGAGCAGCTTTCTGAGCAACGTTGTTTACGTTTGAAGTGGCGTGTGACTGCAGTGTTGAGGCGGCCTGAATGATATCCGCAGGGGCGATCATCCAGCCGACGCGCCAACCGGTCATAGCATAGGTTTTGGCTACGCCGTTGAGGATAACCGTCTGGTTGGCGAGTTCCGGCACGGCTTTAAGGATCGAGGTAAAGACCGCCTCGTCGTAGACCAGGTGTTCATAAATTTCATCGGTGATGACCCAGATGCCGTGTTCCAGGGCCCATTGACCAATGGCCGCAGTTTCTTCCGGCGTGTAGACCGCGCCGGTAGGGTTAGAGGGGGAGACAAAGACCAAAGCCTTGGTGCTTTCAGTCCGGGCCGCCTCAAGTTGCTCTACGGTGACCTTGTAGTCTGACTCTGCACCTGCAAAGACATCCACGGCAGTGCCGCCAGCCAACTTGATGGCTTCGGGGTAGGTCGTCCAGTAGGGGGCGGGTAGGAGAATCTCGTCGCCCGGATCAGTTAGCGCAGCGAATGTGTTGTACACGGCCTGTTTTCCGCCGTTGGTGACGATCACCTGGGATGCTTCAACGGATACGCCAGAATCGCGCAGCGTTTTATCGGCGATTGCCTGCCGCAGCTCAGGGAGGCCTGCGGCAGGTGTGTACCTGTGATTCGCGGGGTCGACCACGGCTTCTTGCGCCGCTTTGACGATATAGTCCGGCGTTGGGAAGTCAGGTTCGCCAGCGCCGAAGCCAATCACGGGCTCGCCTGCGGCCCGCAGCTGTTTTGCTTTCGCGGTAATAGCGAGAGTCGCTGATTCGGGAATGGATTGCAGACGGGCAGAAACGCGACGTGCGGGTTCAACCATGGGTGGCCTGAGCCTTTCGAGTTGGGGCGGACTGATGTGCAGCTCGCAAGCTTTTTCCTGAGGGTTATGATACTGCATCAGCCTGTGCGGCCTGCGGTCTATTGACGTATGCTGCCTGAGGTCCTGGCCTCACGGATCCGCCGGATTTGTCGAGGCGGCTTGCATTAGCTATGATAAGACTCTGGTGTAGGTCGCACACCGGATTTAGTGTGCGGTCACGACCTAGGGCAGTGGCGCAATTGGTAGCGCAACGGTCTCCAAAACCGTAGGTTGCAGGTTCGAGTCCTGTCTGCCCTGCGCATGAGGTTCGAAAGAATCGAAGAACCTATCAGCAAACCGTATGTAGCGAGGATTAGTGAGCAATACATCAGCATCCCAGAACGCTGAAAAGCGTGGGTTCATTGCTCGCATCATGATGTTCTTGCGTCAAGTCGTCGACGAGATGCGCAAGGTCGTTACCCCGACCCGGCAAGAACTGGTTAAAATGACTGGCACAGTCCTGGTCTTCGTGGTCATCATTATTGCGCTGGTGAGCCTGCTCGACTGGCTGTTCGGTATGGGTGCATCCTGGGTGTTCGGTAGTTCTGACGGCCTCTAAAAACTTCACATGCATCGCGGGGGACTTCCCGTTAGTGAAGATGTCAGTAAATACCCGTGATTGACCGTTGAGAAAGCAGGATACCTAGTGTCGGAGAACGAACTCGATCCAAATTTCGAAACCGAGGCTGAAGAAGTAGCCGCTTCGGTTGACGAGGCGAACGACGACGTCGCACAGGAAAAGCAGGAACCCGCTGAAGCCGCTGCTGACGTCGAAAATAGCGACGAGCAAGTAGACGATGAAGCTGATGCTGAAGCCGACGAGGTAGCCGTCAAAGACCCAGCTGACGTCGCAGAAGAAATCGCGGCCGAGGAAGATCTCGAAGCTGCATCTGCTGATACCGAAGCTCCGCAGGAACCTGCTGTAAAAGATCCTGAGCAAGTCGCAGACGAATTGCGCACTCGACTACGCCGTGCCCCTGGCGACTGGTATGTCGTTCACACGTACTCGGGTTACGAGCGTCGTGTCAAAGCGAACCTTGAAACTCGTAGTCAGACACTCGAGGTCGAAGATGACATCTACGAAATCGAAGTTCCGATGGAAGAAGTCGTCGAAATCAAAAACACAGTACGCAAGGTTATCAACCGTGTACGTGTGCCAGGCTATGTTCTGGTTCGGATGGACATGACTGAAGACGCTTGGGCCGCGGTACGCCACACACCAGGTGTTACAGGTTTTGTCGGCAACGCATATGATCCAGTGCCACTGACGCAGCAAGAAGTTTTCGATATGCTGGCACCGTCGCTCATGCAAGAAGCCGCGAAAGAAGCTGAGAAGGCTGGCGCACCACTCAAAGGTGAAGCCGCTGAAGAAGCTGCACCACAGGTATCGGTGGATTACCAGGTTGGCGACTCCGTCATCGTCAAGGAAGGCCCATTCGAATCCTTGCCAGCGACGATTTCTGAGGTCAAAGTCGAGTCTCGTCAGCTTGTCGTCCTTGTGACGATCTTCGAACGTGAAACTCCAGTGACGCTTGGCTTCCACGAAGTGTCCAAGGCAGAATAATCGCATAAAGACTTCATTGCAGGTCCGAAGGCTTTGTTTGGGCCTGTAATGTTCAGATCGCCGCGCCACGGTGATCGCCCCGTCACCCACGCTCCTGTGGTTGGCGTTATCCAAAGAAGAAAAGGACCCCAAAATGGCCCCAAAGAAAAAGGTCTCCGGTCTGATCAAACTCCAGATCGAAGCGGGTGCAGCATCACCTGCTCCACCAGTTGGCCCAGCACTTGGTCAGCACGGTGTCAACATGATGGAGTTCGTCAAGGCCTACAACGCCGAAACTGAATCCATGCGCGGAAACATCGTTCCGGTAGAAATTACCGTCTACGAAGACCGCTCATTTACCTTCATCACCAAAACCCCACCTGCATCACAGCTGATCAAAAAAGCAGCTGGCATTGCTAAAGGTTCTGGTACACCACACACCGTCAAAGTTGGCTCGATCACCACGGCTCAGGCAGCAGAAATTGCCGAAACCAAGATGCGTGACCTCAACGCCAATAACATCGACGCCGCAACCAAGATCGTTGCCGGAACTGCCCGCTCCATGGGCATCACCGTCGAAGACTAACTCACAACTTCTCAAATCCCCGTGGTAGGGCCGAGCGCGGCCCGACGACACCACAACTGCATAAGGAGAAAACGCAGATGGCAAAGCGCAGCAAAGCATATAAGGCAGCCGCGGCAAAGGTCGAAGACCGTCCGTACGCACCAGCCGAAGCAATTGCTCTAGCCCAAGAGATCAACCCGTCCTCCAAGGACACCACTGTAGAAGTCGCAATGCGTCTCTCGGTTGACCCACGTAAAGCCGACCAGATGGTTCGCGGAACCGCGAACCTGCCGCACGGAACCGGTAAAACCGCACGCGTAGTCGTTTTCGCAACTGGCGCTAACGCAGAAGCAGCTGTAGAAGCTGGCGCAGACTTCGTAGGTTCTGATGACCTGGTTGAACGTATTCAGGGTGGCTGGACTGACTTCGACGCCGCCGTTGCATCACCGGACATGATGGGCCAGGTTGGCCGCCTTGGTAAAATCCTTGGCCCACGTAACCTGATGCCAAACCCACGTACCGGCACCGTCACACCAAACGTTGCGCAGGCAGTCAAAGACATCAAGGGCGGCAAAATCGACTTCCGCGTCGACCGTCACTCGAACCTGCACTTCATCATCGGGAACACCAGCTTCACCGCTGAACAGCTCACCGAAAACTACGCAACCGCACTTGACGAAATCCTTCGTCTGAAACCATCCGCAGCCAAGGGCCGTTACATCACCAAAGCGAGTGTAACCACCACCTTCGGCCCCGGCGTGCAGATGGATCCAAACGTTACTCGCGTGCTTCCACAAGACGACGAGTAAACCGGTACCCAAGCATCTTGGGTTCTAAGGATTACAGCGGGCCAGGAAGAGTTTCTTCCTGGCCCGCTTTTTTGTGCGTGATTACTGCTGCGACGTCAGATTGCGCAGGGGCTTACTGCACGTTGAAAAAGACTCCGTCGCCAAACATGCTGGGCGACAGCAGAATATGACCATTGGCAACATCGTCCATCGGCACCTCAAATGCAAAATTCCCGGTCGTTGAAGCACCCTCGTAGAGCGTTTCAGAACGGTTAAAATAATCCGGAGCGATCACCATATTGGCCGTGCTGTCAAAAGAGTTGCCAGCAGACGATACAAATTCCACACGAACGCCACCAAGCGTGTCCCCAGATGCGTCGTCGCCGATATATGTCGCAGTGACATTGGCCAGAATGTAGCCGTGTCCTTCCGCAGGATCGTCATTGAGCGGATTCTCGGCCAAGACTGCATCGGTAGCGTTCAAATCGACACTATTTACCGTGACTTCCCAGTCAGATTCGGTGATTGTGGTTCCTAAATCCAGTGGATTACCCCGAGTTCCTTCTTCGCCGTCATCTGCAGCAGCATCCTCGTCGACGACGCTCTCTTCAACCTCACCGCCTTCAACGGGTGACTGGATTTCTACGTCCTCGTTGAAGGACTCATCGACGGCCGTAGCCACCACTGCGAAAAAGACGATGGCACCGATGATCGTGCCAACAATGGAAATGATCAGTGCCGCAATGCCTTGCCCACGTTTCTGGTGCTTCAGGAAGAGTGACACGATAGAGAGGATAAAAGCGACCGGCAAAAGGATCCAGCCGAGGATCAGTGCGCCCGGGATGACGGCAAAGATAGTACCAACAATGGCTGTGATCAGCGCGATCAGTCCCACGACATTTCGCGATTTCTTCTTCGGGGGAGGTGTCTGCTGTTGGGAGGGAGTGTAAGTGTCTGAACCGGTAGTCATAACAGCCTTTCTTGCAGATGTGAGTTCGAAAATATTGGACGCTTCTCACGTTACGAATAAGCCCTGACTTGCTATAGGGCGGTTCAGGTAGATTTTGATACCCGAATGGGTATGCTCGCTGCCCCAAAGGTGTGATCGCAGAAGCGATAAGGGCTGGATAGACTAAGTCATCATGACGAGAATGATTAAGCGCCGCATTTGGCCAGTGCTGCAGCAGATACTGGCCATAGCCCTGATGATGTTCACGGGTCTTCTCGTTGCGGTGTTGGCGACTATGAGCGCCCCAGAAAATTACACCGACTCCACGATGCAAGAGGTTAGTGACCTAGGGGCTTTACGGGCAGCAATGGGTTTTCTCTTGCTACTTTTTCTGCCTTGGTATCGGCACATTCCGTTGGTATTGATCATCCTCGGAGGCTTCTTCGCCGTAGTCGTGCAGGGCGACCCGTTTGTTCTGTCCGTTGGACTAACGGTCTGGATTGTGCGTGCACGTCATCGTTGGCAGTGGTTTATTGCGGGTGGGGGTTTCGCAGCGGTATTGCTCAACATGGGCTGGCATATCTTCGGTGTATTGCGTCAGGGTGCTGATGCACCGACAGCCGAAGCAATTCTCCTTGTTGTCATCCTGGGGTTTGCAGCTATCGGTTTGGTCTTATCCATTTCGTTGATGACTCGTCAGCGTCGAAGAATAGAGCAGGCGCATGCGGCAGTGGAGGCTGTTGAGCATGACCGAGCCGTTATCTCTTCAGAAATGACGCGCCAGACTGAGCGGGAGCATTTAGCACGCGAGGTCCATGACACCTTAGCCCAGCGGCTGACCGCATTGTCATTACAGACCGGACAAATGCAAAGATCCTTGGCCAGCAAAGGTCAAAGTGAGCTCTCCGCAGCCTTACAGGAAACGCAACAATATTCGGATCAAGCACTGCGGGATCTGCGAACCCTGGTGTCATCGTTACGAGCTCAAGGCGAACAAGAACCCGTGCTGCCTTCGGTTGCGCCAGAGGGGTTTCAGGACCTACGCACCTTATTAGACGATGCCACGCATCAAGGGCTCACGGTTCACCCGCAGGTCCTGTTGGATAGCTACGATTCGGCACCTGATGAACTGCAACGAGCAGTAGTACGAATCACTCAGGAAGCGTTAACCAATGTGATGCGCCATAGTACCGACAACACTGTGCACATCCGCATTGACGGCCAGCCAGGCCGCGGCATCGCATTAGAATTCACGAACCGTCGCAATCCCACTTCGGACTTCGCCGGTGGTAGTGGTACGGGATTGTTGGGCATCACCGAACGCGCCAGCCTGGTTGGTGGGACGGTGGAAGAAGAAATTTCAGAAGATAGGTTCCGGCTGAAGGTTCAACTCCCTTGGGCTGCGGGGCAACCAACCGACATTTAAGGGAGTGTCATCCGCGGTGCTAGGCTTTGCGTGTGCGCACGAGGGTATTGATAGTAGATGACGAGACGATGACGCTGCGGAATCTGGTGTCGATCGTTGACAGCGATGCATCATTGGAAGTCGTGGCAACCGCCCAAAGTGGCGTAGACGCCCTCCAGCAGATCCGAAAAACTCGTCCCGACGTCGTAGTCATGGACCTCTACCTCCCCGGGGCGTTTGATGGGGTCGAAGCGATCCGACGGATCCACACCCTCATGACTCCTCCCAGAGTCATTGCAGCAACAAGTTTTGATCTGGAATCCTATACCCGTGGAGCGCTTCAGGCCGGGGCCGCGGGATTCATCCTCAAAAACGATGCCGAGAAATATCTGATCCCGGCGATCCGGGCTGCCGCTGAGGGAGACGTAATAGTTTCTCCACAGACCACCAGCCGTCTCATAAAAAACTTCCTAAAGCCCACAACAACACCCCAGGTTCTGCAGGCACGGGAACGCATCGGGAGTTTGAGTCCTCGAGAACTGCAAGTCGCACTCCTGATTGGGCAGGGAAAGGCGTATAAACAGATTGCAACGGAACTAAATATTGCACCCGATACCGTCAAATCGACAGTAACCCGAGCATTGCAGAAATCGGGTGCTGACAACGGCGCACAGTTAGCGTACTTTGTGGGGCAAGCCCGGATGGACATCGACGATGCGCTCTAAAGGCTGTAGAGCAAAGCTCGCCAGTGTCATCGATTTGCAATTCAACGCCCGAACTCTATAAACTCATACCTACCGAAGACCGCCGGTCGTATTCATCTGTGCAAAATGGATGACACTGTAAAAGCTCATCATATGAGCGGCCCGCGCAGGTGAACATGAGAGCAATAGACAAACTGTGTCTTCTAAACAGTCAAGAATCTTTGCGCCCTGTGCACCTGCACGGGGCGTTTTTGTGTTTGAGCGGCCGGCATATCCACGAAGGAAGGAGTGCCATGGCGAATGCTGAAAAAACTGCAGCCGTGGAAGAGCTGACGGAACTGTTCCGCAACTCATCCTCGGCTGTAGTCACAGAATACCGTGGTCTCACCGTTGACGAGATCACGACCTTGCGTCGCGATCTGGGTGAGAACGCTACTTACGCCGTGGCGAAGAACACGCTGACTGCCATTGCGGCAGAAAAGGCTGGAGTTACTGCCCTTGAAGGCAAGCTCACCGGTCCTACCGCAATCGCCTTCGTCTCGGGTGAAACCGTAGACGTTGCTAAGGTTGTGCGTGATTTCGCCAAAGGCCACGACAAGTTGGTCATCAAGGGCGGCTACATGGATGGCCAGCCACTTGAAGAAGCTGACGTTATTCAACTGGCTGACCTCGAATCACGCGAGGTTCTGCTATCTCAGATGGCTGGTGCAATGAAGGGCTCCCTGTCCAAGGCTGCCGCTACGTTCCAGGCCCCAATCGAAAAGGCTGTTCGTCTCGCAGAAGCACTGCGCGAGAAACAAGAAGCTGCCTAACTCGTGGCACCCTGCGTGCCGGACCAAACAAACACACGACTTTTAAGGAGCCAATACCATGGCAAAAATGTCAACTGAAGAACTGTTGGATCAGTTCAAGGAACTGTCCCTGCTCGAGCTGTCCGAATTCATCAAGGCTTTTGAAGAAGAATTCGACGTAACCGCTGCAGCTCCAGTTGCAGTTGCCGCAGGCGCCCCAGCCGGTGGCGACGATGCAGGTGCTGAAGAAGAGCAGACCGAATTCGACGTTGTCCTCGAATCCGCTGGCGACGCCAAGATCGGTGTCATCAAGGAAGTACGCGCTCTGACCTCCCTCGGTCTGAAAGACGCAAAAGACCTCGTTGACGCCGCACCAAAGGCTGTCCTCGAAGGCGTCGACAAGGCTGCCGCAGACGCTGCCAAGGAAACTCTCGAAGGCGCAGGCGCTACCGTAACCCTGAAGTAAGCTTCAGCTCACTACGGTCAGCATCAGTCTTGATCTGATTTCAACTCGACCCCCGCTGTATATAAACAGCGGGGGTCGAGTGTTTTAAGCTGCAAACCGCAGTATCGTAATTGGTTTCACTCACGTTAAGCCAACAAAGCGTCCTTGTCATCTATTGGTCGCCGATTATTCACCTGTGGGTAGGCAACACCTCGGGCGCAGGTAATATCAGCGGCGTACAAATAGAGATACCAGCTGACTTTTAGACGAGGAACGGTTATGAAATGGGCCTTTGTCCGTCACGGACGCACCGAGTGGAACAAGAAACGACTCCTTCAAGGTCGTACCGATAACCCGCTCAGTGCTGAAGGCTACTTTGAATCCACGAAAGCTGCCCAGACTCTGCAACGGATGGGTCATTGGCACGCTATTTACTCGTCACCGCTCATGCGGTCTGTCCAAACCGCTCAACGGGCCGCCGAAATCCTCGATATTGTCCGGGTGCACGCCGTGGAGAACCTCGTTGAACGCGACTTCGGACCAGCCGAGGGTGTGCACCTTGGGGACTTCGACGAAGAAACACTCACCGAGCTCATGTGTGCAAAAGAATCTGACGAAGAAGTACAACAACGTGCGCTACATGCCTTTCGATACATCGCAGAACGACACCGCAGCCACAACGTCATTCTTGTGGGGCACGGAGCGCTCTTTCGCCTCGGACTATCAGCCGCCTTAGGGTATGACCATCCGCCAATTCTCAACGGCGATATCTGTGAGTACCCTGCCGAACGCTTCCGGGAACTCTAATAGGCGATGTCACATAAGTATCAACAGTCGACACCTAAAACTCGCAGGGCATTTAATGGTCATCTGAGAGCAGCCTTTTCCCGCTTATCCCCAACTGAGCAGCGCGTTGTAGAGGTGCTATTAGCCGACACGAACGGCATCGCGGAATCCAGTGCACTGGCTATCGCCCAACAAGCACGCACCTCGTCAGCCACCGTCGTGCGAACAGCACAAAAGCTCGGGTATGCCGGATATAACGCGCTTCGCAGCGACATCATTCGGTTCGGTATGCAAGAACCCATTGGAGATACAGTTGGCGACACGGCCCGCGACGATGCGGAGCAGGATATTATGCACCACGTGTTTTCGACGGCCATAACAGAGCTGCAGACCGCTTCAGATACCTTGGATAGGCAGCAGTTCTCTGATGCGGTAGAGGTCTTAGATGCTGCACGAAAGATCATGTTTATTGGTTCTGGTGAATCATCAATGCCCGCCCAAGAAGCTGCCTTGCGGTTTATGATGCACGGCCGAGATGCCATTGCCCCCACCGATGTGCTCCAACAACAGTTCGGATCACGCTTACTGACCTCACGAGATGCGCTGGTTGCCGTGAGCTATAGTGGCGCAAATAAGCACACCCTCGAAGCAGTCGAGGCAGCACGGATTTCCAGGGTGCCGGTTATTGGCATCACCAGCAACGCGCGCACACCACTGGCTGAACTGGCGGATATGTTGCTCGTTATGGCGTCACCGACTGCAGCGACGGAACCGCTGATAGGCCGTATAGCCCATTCATTGGTGCTCAATGGTCTCAACCATGCGGTCTCACTACAGGGCCAGCCCCAAGCCTTCGGCCCTTCAGAAGCGCTAGCTGATGTTTTTGCGCGCACACTCAAAACACCACAGGACGATATGTAGCGTCTCTCGCAGAAGTCTGTGAATAGTTGTTTGAGGTTTTACTCAAGATAGATACAGGTGACACCTAACGTTTACTTTGGTTCGTTGCAATGCAGGATGTAAGCAAATTACAGCCCTTTAGAAATCTTGTAACGAGGTGAGGTTTTGGCTTCACAGCCAACGGCCCAGGTGGTGCAGCTGCCGAATTTCCGCGCACTCCCAAACCAATCGACACCGAAAATTTTCCGTTCAGGTGCACTGTCTGAACTAGCCGCTTGTGGACAGGAAGAATTACGCAACCACGATATTGCTTGTGTTGTGGATCTTCGTGAACCATATGAAATCGCCGATGCGCCAGACTTCATTGATGAGCTCACGTATATCAACATACCCCTCTATCGTGGACAGGTGCCGCTTGCCGCCACGATTGACGATGTGTATCGGCTTTTGCTGATGGAGCGGGGAAACCAGATAGCTGCTGCAGTCCAAGCTATTTCCTATTATGCAGATCGTGGTGTTGTCGTCCATTGCAAAGCTGGAAAGGATCGAACCGGACTAGTTGTGGCGCTATTGATGGCTGCCGTTGGCGTTTCAACTGAGGTGATCACGGTCGACTACGAACAATCAGCTGCCAATCTTTCACAGGCGTATCGCCGTCAAATGACACGTCAACTCGAGACGCAACTTGTTGGGAATCCTACGGGACTCAAGACCGCGATGCAGCTGCACATGGCGTCCCCCGCAGCGGCACTGCAACGCGCGTTAGACCTGGTTGGGGCTGAGTTCGGAGCTGCGCAGCAGTATTTGGCTGCACATGGTGTGACTGCACCACAGTTGGCGGCACTCGCGACTCATTTTGGCGAGGGGAAGAACGTCTTATGACCGGTCACACTCGAATGCTCCAGATTACGGATCTGCATCTCACTACGAACAGCCATCTACTGTACGACCGGATCGACACGTGGCAGCGATTGTGTACCGCGCTATCGGCGGCCGATCACTTCAGCCCCGATGCCGTCTTGGTGACCGGCGATCTCTATAACAACGCAAGTTTAGCCAGTACAGAACTCGCCGTCCTGTTCGACAAAGCTAGCCACGAGTTAGCGTGTCCCGTTATCGCGCTACCGGGTAATCACGACGACTCGAAGATCGCGGCCTATGGATCCCGCCGCGCTGTGTCCTCTGGGCCAGAGTCTGGCGACCATGTCTATTTTATTGGCAACCTGCGCGTGGTTACGCTGAACACTCACGGCCAGAATACGCTGCAGGGGTATCTCACCGATAGCCAACTGGAATGGCTCAGCTCCATACTCCAAGCGGAGGCGTCGTTGGGCACCGTGCTAGCCATGCACCATCCACCGACACCAACTGCTCACGAGTTTCTCTCGAGCGTGGGACTTGCTGAACCGCAACGGCTCAACAGGGTGTTAAACGCGACCGATGTTCGGTTGATTGTCAGCGGACATCTGCATTTCCCCACTGCCTCGATGCTTGGAACCATCCCCGTCTGGGCCGGCCCGGCTCTGGCATACCAACAAAATGCGTACGCACCACACGGTACGTTGCAGGGCATCGATGCCCCCGGCATCAGTGTCCTGGACTTCTTCGCCGACACGCACGCCATCGTGCCGGTACCGCTCGAGGTCCCAACTGCACTGTTCAGCCGTCCACTACCCAACGAACCCGATATCACACAGCTCTCAGGAGAACACCATGAAACGTCTCACTAAAGCCACCCTGCCATTCGCGCTCCTCTCCGCTTTGGTCCTGGCCGGATGCTCCAGCGACACCTCTGACACAGCAAACGCCGAAGACACATCCGATGAACTCTCTGGCACAATCACGCTCTACACCTCCGAGCCGCAAGAAAAGATCGACGAAATTGTCGCAGACTTCACCAGCGAACACCCTGAGGTCACCGTAGAGACCTTCCGTGCTGGCACCGGCGAACTCACCGCAAGAATCGCAACAGAACAAGAAACCGGTGAAATTCAGGCAGACGTGCTGCTGGCCGCAGATGTTCCGACGTTTGAAGCCTATGTTGAAGACGACGTACTGGCCCCACTCGAAATTGACAACGCAGCAGAGGTCGACGACACCTATGTTGATCCCGAAGGGTACTGGGTTGGCACACGTGTTATTCCAACCGTCTTGGCCTATAACACCAACCTCATGGACGCGCCGCCCGAGTCATGGCAAGAACTGACCGATGACGAGTACCAGGCACAAATCTCCATGCCCAACCCCGACGTCTCCGGTGCTGCTGCATTCAACGCAGCCGTCTGGCTTGACGACGAGAACCTCGGCGAAGCATGGCTTAAAGAACTCATGGCCAATGATCCAACCATTCTCGAATCAAACGGTCCGGTCGGCCAAGCCGTCGCTGATGGCACTTCTGGAGTGGGTGTTGTTGTCGACTACCTCGCCCGGGAAATGAGTGAGCAAGGATCTCCAATTGATTTGGTCTACCCGTCAGACGGTGCACCATATGTATCGCAGCCGGCCGGCATCTTCTCAGCTAGTGAAAACCCTGAAGTTGCAAATGCCTTCGTCGACTACCTCATCTCAGAAGAAGGCCAAACCACTGCGGTGGAACAGTCGTACTTGCCTGTGCGCTCTGACGTTGGTGTGCCCGAAGGTGCCCCATCTATGGATGAACTCGAACTTTTGGACCCGGACCTGGACCGTATCGCTGATATCCAGTCTGAGTCAGTAGACCAATTCAACTCCCTTTTGGACTAACTCCTTATGCTTGACACCAAACCCGCACCCGGTCGTGTTGCGGTCAACGATGCGCAGCTGGCTATACCTGAGTCAATAGGTCTTGGTCCTAGGCAACGTTGGCGCCAGTGGATCGACGGTAAAGATGGTCTTCGCCTCCTGCGCATTGTAGTGGTGTTGGGGCTGATCGGTTTTGTCATCGTCCCCATTGTGGCGACCATCGTGATGGGATCTCGAGCCGATTTCGAATCGTTGCTGTCAGACCCGGCCGTACATGATGCGACTCGGAACTCGTTGGTCTCTTCAGCGGTTTCGGCGCTGGCGGCTACCGCACTGGGTGTCGGGTTCGCCGTCATTTTTGAACGCTTCCGTTTCCCAGGGCAAAACCTCTTGCGCTGGTTGCTGCTTATCCCATTTTTGATTCCACCGTTTATCGGGGCGATGTCTTGGATGGCACTGCTGGGGGTCAACGGTCCCGTCAACCAACTGTTGTCCCGGTTGGGTATAGAACAGACGTTCTCAATTTTCGGTGGGACCGGCGTGATCTTCTTATTGACCATCCATTCCTATCCGATTGCCTACTTGGTGATCTCAGCAGCAATCCGACAGGTGCCCGGAAACCTGGAAGAGGCCGCCCGGATAGCTGGTGCAAGCAACTGGACGGTTTTACGCACGGTTACCTTGCCACTGATCCGACCGGGGATGATGGCCGCATTTATGCTGACATTTGTTTCGAGTCTCTCAGATTTTGGCATTCCCGCGCTCATTGGTTTGCCGGAACGCTACACAACATTGACGACGCTAGTGTACCGGCAACTCTCCTCGCCATCGGCCACGAACCCGCTTCCAGAGGTGTCAGCCATCTCTATGGTGTTGATGGCGGTCGCCCTGGTGGCGATTCTGGCCCAGCGCGGTCGTGCCCACTCCACACAAATGACAGCGTCTGCTTCGGCAAGGCATTACCAAACCGGTGTGTTTGGTGCCATGGGCATGGTGGTTACCTGGCTGTGGGTCATAGTGGTATCCGCCCTGCCGCTGATGGCTCTGGCATCTCAGGCACTCTTACCGGCGCCCGGTGTTCCGCTCACGCTGGAAACCATCACGCTGGACAATATCGTCACTGCAGTGACCTCACCCACCGCCGTAATTGGTATCCAAAACTCGGTTATGTTGGCCGCCGGTGCCGCGGGCATTACCTCGATACTCGGTCTCGGTGTGGCGTTATTATTGGCTCGTTCCAAACACCCGATCAACCCGGGTATCGATGTCGTCGCCAATCTGCCACAAGCACTACCCGGCCTGGTGATAGCCGTCGGTTGGCTGCTGGTTGCTCCGGCGCTAGGAATTTTCAACACACCGGTGGTCATCTTGGTCGCCTATGTGATGGCGTTTCTTGCGTTGGTCGTGCAACAACTGCGCGGACCATTGGCCAGTGTCTCCGCTGCGCTGGAAGAAGCCGCGACCATTTCTGGAGCCTCCAGACTGCGGGCCATCATCGGTACCACCGGCAGGATTGTCGCACCGGTTGTCCTGACCGGTGCGATCATGGTCTTTCTGACCGCAGTGCGAGAACTGACTATCTCCATTCTGCTCGTGGCGCCCGGTTCGCAAACCCTCGGAGTGGCGATCTTTAACTTACAACAAGCTGGCAACTACAACGCGGCGTCCGCTTTGGCACTGATTGTAGCCATCGTGGGGATAGCTGGCCTCAGCATCACCGCAACCGTGACTTCGAAACGACAAGGAAACTAACTATGGCCAAGCTCCAACTCACCGATGTCCACCATGTATACCCGAATGGCTATCGCGGACTGAAGGATATCAACTTGAGTGTCGAACCCGGCGAGTTCATCACCTTGGTTGGCCCCTCTGGTTCAGGAAAAACAACACTCTTACGTACCATTGCCGGATTTCTCCAGCCCAGCCACGGCAGCGTGGATATCGGTGCCATCCGGGTGGCGGACGAGAAGTCGTGGGTGGAGCCTGAACGGCGCGATTTGGGCATGGTGTTTCAAGAACATGCAGTCTGGCCACACCTGACGGTCTTGCAGAACGTGGCCTATCCGCTTCAACGGCAACGCCTAGCCAAAGCCGCAATCGTTTCGCAGGTGACTGCCGTTTTGGAAGAGGTTGGGCTAGCTGCCCTCGCCAAGCAGAAGCCCGCCGCACTCTCTGGCGGCCAACGCCAGCGCGTTGCGCTTGCTCGAGCGATTGTCTCCAAGCCCCAGGTACTACTGTTAGATGAAGCGCTATCCGCGCTTGATGAACCGTTGCGTGCCAGGTTGCGGCAACAACTGCGGCGGCTCACCCAGGATGAAGGTCTTACGACCGTCCACGTGACACACGACCGTACTGAGGCGTTGGCGCTCGCAGACCGCGTGATTGTGCTCAATGGCGGCAGGATTATTCAAGATGCTCCACCTTCGGAGATTCTTGCCAATCCGGCAAATTCTTTTGTTGCCGCATTCATGTCGGATGCTGCAGTGCTGCAAGGGTCCTGGGCAGCAGGGCGATTCTATCCCGACAACAAAAACTTTCAGGTTCCTGACGACGTCGTTGTCGCACGCCCTGAAGGACAGACTTCGGCTATTCGTTGCCTTGCTACTGTGGCACCGGAAGATATCCGTTTGGAGACGTTCCACGGCAACGCGCCATCCGATGCGACCATTGGAACAGTGACCTCGGTATTGGCTGGTAGATTTGGCACCGAAATTTCGGTCGACTGGGATGGGGGAACATTCGACGTCTATGCACCCATTGGGGGAGTCGTCCCTAAAATCTCGGACCGGGTGGTCATCCATATCGAACGGATGCATGTGTTCCAAGATGCTGAGCTGACGCCGCACGCAGCGTACGCCTAGAAGTTAATGCCAGCATCGATCGCATCTTGATACGTATCCAAGTCGGCCACGGCGGCGGTTGGCACATCCACTATCCGGTACTGAGTGGTTCGTAGCGCTTGCATCAGGCCCGCATTGACCACTGGCTTGGCAAAGATCTGTTCAGCAACCGGTCGCGGCACATACGATAACAGCGGTTGGGGTCGACCGGCAGCCTGCGCTATGGCCACTTTGGCAGGGGTTGCAGCATCGTGATGGTCGAAAAGGTACGGGAGCCCCTGGGTAATACGCGGCATATCGGCACCAAGGAGCAGAACGCCTTCGGAATCGATGGCTGGGCCGAACCGTTCGGTAAAGTATTGCAGCCCCGTATACACGCCCATATAGGGGCCTGATCGTGGCGGTTCTTCATAAACCGTGGCGATCTCCCCGGTTGGCAGAGACTCGGGCCCCACGACCACGATACGTTGGGTTGTGACACGAGTAGCAGCGGCTTCAAGGACGTGGGTGAGTACGGGTTTGCCCTGAAACACTAAAAGGGGTTTATCAACGGTGGGTACTGGGCTGGAGGCGTGGAGCCGCGACGAAGCGCCACCGGCCAGGACAATGGCGAACAGGGTTGGGTCTTCAGCGGAGGCCACAAGCTAACCGCCGATGGCGCTCATGCTGCGTTCTGGTTGCACAAACCCAGGCATGCCGAGACCAGTTTTGGTTTGACCGTGGGCTTTGGGTTTATGCCACATAGCCTGGCGCCATGCATCGGCGATTGCCTCATCTGAGGAGCCATCACGCAAGAGGTCCATCAGGTCGGTCTCAGTATGCGAGAACAAGCATGATCGAATCTTGGCATCTGCGGTAATGCGAGTACGCGTGCAATCAGCGCAGAAGGGCTCGGTTACTGAAGCGATAATGCCAACGGTCCCTAGTACTTCATTGGTTGTCGGGTCGCTGACGTTGAATCGTTCGGCTGGTGCAGAACCGCGCTCTTCCTCATGCGGACTGAGTGTATACGTCTGCGATATTTGATCGCGGATTTCAGCTGCGGTGACCATATTGGCCCGCTTCCAGCTCTGGTCGGCGTCCAAGGGCATCTGTTCGATAAAGCGGAGCTTGTACCCGTGTTTAAATGTCCAGGTCAACAGCTCGGTGGCTTCCTGATCATTAATGCCGCGAAGGAGTACGGCATTGATTTTGATCGGGTCCAAGCCTGCTGCTTTGGCAGCATGCAGCCCGGAGAGCACTTTGGTCAGTCGATCACGGCGGGTGATTTTGGCGAACGTTTCGGGGCACACGGTATCCAATGAGACGTTAATCCGCGATAGTCCTGCCTCTACGAGCGCGTCGATTTTGCGTTCGAGGTTAATGCCGTTGGTTGTTAGCGATAAATCCACTTCCGGGTGCAGAGCGTGGACGCCGCCGATGATATCGACGAGATCAGCGCGAACTAGCGGTTCCCCGCCAGTGAATCGAATTTCGTCGACCCCCAGGAGCCTGACGGCAATATCTGCAAGCCGAATCGCCTCGTGAGCGGCGATCATGTCGTCCTTTTTCATCCAGTCCAGGCCTTCGGCTGGCATGCAGTATTGACACCGCAGATTGCACTTGTCGATTAACGACATACGAAGATCTGTGGCGGTACGGCCAAATTGATCGATCAAGCCTGACAATGAATGCTCCTTGCCAGCGCAACGGCTCTAGCGGTTGCGTGGAATGTTGGGGCGAGTACGGTGTGATTGGAATTATAGTTAGTCTAGACGCTCTGATATGTGGATGAAAGGGACCGATGGACCAGCAACTCAGCCACGTCCGCGCCGATGGTTCGGCGCATATGGTAGATGTGACGACAAAAGGTACCACCTCAAGAACTTCTCGAGCCCAGGCTATTGTGCGTACTCGCAGTGATGTTATTGAAATGATCATGGAAGCCGACCTGCCGAAAGGCGATGCCCTGCCGGTCGCGCGGGTGGCTGGGATTATGGCCGCGAAGAAAACCTGGGAAACCATTCCGCTGTGCCACCCCATTCCGCTGGGTAAAATCACCGTCGACTTTGCATCCGATGTTGCCGAAGGAACGCTTCGGGTGACGACGCTGGTCAAGACCGTGGGCGTGACCGGTGTAGAAATGGAAGCTCTCTCCGCGGCTTCGACTGCGGCGTTGACCGTCTACGACATGATCAAAGCCGTCGACGCGCAAGCGGTGATCTCCGAACTCAAAGTCTTGGAAAAAACTGGCGGCAAATCCGGGGACTGGTCGGCTGAAACAAGTGGAGAGTCTGCATGAGTATCTCCTCGGCAGATTATGCCACAAGGTTGGCTCGACTCCTGGCCGATACGATCGGTCAGCTTCCGGTCATCACGGTGCCACTGACGCAGGCTGTCGGACGGCAGCTAGCCGCAAATGTGGTCACCCAATACCCATCGCCCCGATTCGATAACTCACAAATGGACGGCTATGGCGTCGGTTACGCCAACCTAGCCGGTGGACGCTTCCGAGTGGGCCCCGATGTGCCCGCGGGTACTGATCCAGCCACGATCTACCACTACGGCGTCAATGGCTATGGTCATGACACTGCGGTTCCCATCATGACCGGGGCAAAAATTCCTGACGACGTCGTAGCGATCATCCCGGTCGAGCAGGCTGAACCTGCTAAGTTCGTGCAGGTTGGCGACTATGTGCAGTTACCGGCGGTGGAAGTCGGCCGATTCATCCGCCGTACTGGCAGCGATATGCGCGCAGGTACGCGACTGGCCAGCGAAGGGACAGTCATCGACGCGGCACTTGTCGCTACGGCGGCTTCCCAGGGGATTGCCGAACTTCCGGTGCGGGCCCGGCCACGGATCGCAGTGATCGCTGGCGGTGACGAAGTCGTAAGCAGTACGAATCCAGCTGTTGCGAAGATCTTTGACGCGAACACCCCGTTGATCCGCAGTCTGGCTCAGACCCATGACGTCGACATCGTGGCCACCGGTGCCACGACCGATGATCTGCGTGACTTCCGCAGTGTCCTAGATGGCATGATTCGTGACCATCAACCAGATCTCATCGTGACCTCCGGTGGAATTTCCGAAGGTAAATATGAGGTCGTACGACAAATGCTAGAACGCCTCGATGGCTCCTGGGTCGGTAAAGTCGCCCAACAACCCGGTGGACCACAAGGTTACGGAATCTATGGTTCCACGCCGATCATTGCGGTACCGGGCAATCCCATCTCAACCTTGGTGTCGATGCGCATGCTGGTGCTGCCCGCGCTCTGGCAAGCCTTCAAAGCTGGGAACAAACTCGTCCAAGTTCAAGCGCGACTCAATACCTCTGTTACCGGTATCCAGGGCAAAACCCAATACCGTCGAGGCGTCGTTGGTCTACACGGATCCGAAGTGGTTGCCCAGCTGCAAGGTGCAGCCGGATCGCACTTATTGGCCCAAGCCGTTGGAGCCAACGCACTGCTGGAAATTCCACCCATGGCACGCTTGCAACCGGGCCAGATCGTGACAGCTCATCTCTTCGCTGACACGAAGTGGGACGCGCCAGTTGAGCCAATCCCTGCCGTAACGTCACAGCCGCACAAGCCCCAGGTGGCAGAGAGCAAGCGCGATGAAGATCACCGAGCTCTGGTCATTATTGCCTCGACTCGTGCCGCTGCCGGGATCTATGAAGACGACGCCGGACCACAACTTGTCAAATGGTTGCAAGCCAGGGGCTACGCTACACAGCAAGCGCTTGTCGTGGCCGACCACGACTTAGCAGCCACCATGGAACACGTCATCGCCGGGGACTACGGACCGATGCCAGACGTGTTAATCACCAGCGGCGGAACCGGCGTTTCACCCACCGACCAAACGGTGGAGGTCATCAGTAAGTATCTGGAGCAGACCATGCCAAATGTCATGACCTCGGTGCTGCTAGAAGGTCTCAAAACCACGCCCCATGCGGCGCTTTCGCGCGGGATCGCGGGGCTAATCGGCACGACATTTGTCGCAACGTTACCCGGATCATCTGGGGGAGTGGCCGATGGAATCAGCGTCCTGGACGAACTGATCGACCACATTGTGGAGCAAATTCGTGGCGAAGACCACAGACGCTGAGCGATCTTTGTCATAGGCGCCTGAAAGTACTGGACAAATTGAGATGCGTCAAGCTAAACTGATTCTTTGCGTATCCCTGACTCCAGGTCGTTTTGGTGTCCTCGACTTCGCGGTCGAGTGACTCCATCTCCACAGGATCATACACAAGACCGGTTGACCTTCATATAGCGGTGGGTCCCGTGTCTTAGAAAATGTGGCGTACCCGAGAGAACGTACAGGCACTGCGTACAGATAAATCTTGGAAGGTCTGTGAAAGGATCGCTGTTGGTCGCTTCTAGCACCTCTGACAACACAACCGCTACAAACTATCGACATGGCTCTTCGTCCGGTCGAATTTCTTTTGCAAAGATTAGTGAACCACTAGATATTCCTAATCTGCTTGCCCTCCAGACGGAATCTTTTGACCGTCTCGTTGGCAATGAGCGTTGGGCCGAACAGGTCGCACACGCTCAAGAAATCGGCGACGACTCAGTCATCACGACGTCGGGTCTCGGCGAGATTTTTGAAGAAATCTCACCGATCGAGGATTACCAGGGCACCATGGCCCTCTCGTTTGCCGACCCGGAATTCTCAGACCCCAAGATGGGTGCTGAGGAAGCAAAAGAACGTGACGCATCTTATGCTGCACCGCTGTACGTCAAAGCCGAGTTTATGAACTACAACACCGGCGAAATTAAGCAGCAGACCGTCTTCATGGGTGATTTCCCGCTGATGACAAACGAAGGTACCTTCGTTATTAACGGTACTGAGCGTGTCGTCGTGTCCCAGCTGGTTCGTTCCCCGGGCGCCTACTTTGAACGCACCCCGGACAAGACCACGGACAAAGACATTTACACCGCACGAATCATCCCGTCACGCGGTGCCTGGTTCGAGCTGGAAATTGACCGCCGTGACCAGGTTTCAGTTCGCCTGGACCGCCGTCGTAAGCAACCAGTCACCGTGCTGTTGAAGGCACTGGGCTGGACCGAAGCTCGCATTCGCGAAGAATTCGGCAACTACGACTCCATGATGCTCACCCTGGAAAAAGACGGCATCGACGACCAGGCAGAAGCACTCAAGGACATCTACCGCAAGCTGCGTCCGGGTGAACCAGTCTCGGTTGACGCCGCGCAAAGCCTGCTGGCCAACCTCTACTTCACCGAGCGTCGCTACGATCTGGCCAAGGTCGGTCGTTACAAGCTCAACCGCAAGCTCGGTGTGAATGCACCACTTTCGGATCCATCCTCGATGGTACTCACCGAAGAAGATGTCACCCAGATGGTGCACTTCATCGCAGCACTGCATAACGGTGACTCCAGCATCAAGGGTGAACGCAAGGGCGAAACCGTTGATATTCCAGTGGAAGTCGACGACATTGACCACTTCGGTAACCGTCGTATCCGTGCAGTTGGCGAACTCATTGAAAACCAGATTCGCACCGGTCTATCCCGTATGGAACGCGTGGTCCGCGAACGCATGACCACACAAGACGTTGAGGCCATTACCCCGCAGACGCTGATCAATATCCGTCCGGTAGTTGCCGCCATTCGCGAGTTCTTCGGTACTTCGCAGCTATCGCAGTTCATGGACCAGGGGAACCCGCTCGCCGGACTGACCCACAAGCGTCGCCTCTCGGCCCTTGGACCCGGCGGTCTCTCTCGTGACCGCGCCGGTATGGAAGTCCGTGACGTTCACCCATCGCACTACGGGCGTATGTGTCCAATTGAAACTCCGGAAGGTCCAAACATTGGCCTGATCGGTTCGATGGCTACGTTCGGTCGTATCAACGAATTCGGTTTCATCGAAACTCCTTACCGCAAAGTCATTGACAACAAAGTCACTGACGTCGTGGAATACCTCACCGCCGATGACGAACTGCACGTGCAGATCGCTCAGGCCAATGCGGTACTCAACGAAGACGGTTCGTTTGCAGAAGAACTCGTCATGTCCCGTCAGCGCGGCGGTGACGGTGAGCCAATCCTCGCCGAACCAACTGACGTTGACTACATGGACGTTTCACCGCGCCAGATGGTCTCTGCGGCAACCGCGCTGATTCCATTCTTGGAGCACGACGATGCGAACCGCGCGCTCATGGGCGCCAACATGCAGCGTCAGGCTGTCCCGCTCGTGGAAGCCGAAGCACCGCTGGTTGGTACCGGCATGGAGAAACCAATCGCCATCGACGCCGGAGATTCAACCATTGCGTTGAAACCAGGTGTCGTCACCGAAGTGGCTGCTGACCTCGTAACCGTCATGGAAGACGAAGGCACCACCCGCCACTACCCGCTCTACAAATTCCAGCGCTCTAACCAGGGCAACGCCTACAACCAGGTTGTTCGCGTTTCCGAAGGTGATCGTGTCGAATACGGTGCGGTGTTGGCCGACGGCCCATCCACTGACAATGGTGAACTGGCACTTGGTAAGAACGTTCTTGTGGCCTTCATGCCATGGGAAGGCTTGAACTTCGAAGATGCGATCATCGTTTCCCAGCGCATGGTCTCAGACGACGTCCTCACCTCGATTCACATCGAAGAGTACGAAGTCGATGCCCGTGACACTAAACTCGGTGCTGAAGAAGTCACCCGTGACATTCCAAACGTCTCCGACGAAGTCTTGTCACAGCTCGACGAACGCGGCATCATCCACATTGGTGCTGAAGTTGAAGCTGGCGACATTCTGGTTGGACGTGTCACCCCGAAGGGTGAAACCGAACTGACACCAGAAGAACGCCTGCTACGCGCTATCTTCGGTGAAAAATCCAAGGAAGTCCGTGATACCTCGCTGAAGGTCCCACACGGTGAATCCGGAACTGTTATCGGTGTACGTATTTTCGACCGCGACGAAGACGACGACCTGCCAGCCGGTGTAAACCAGTTGGTGCGCGTCTACGTGGCACAGAAACGTAAGATCACCGACGGTGACAAGATGGCCGGTCGTCACGGTAACAAGGGTGTTATTGCGAAGATCCTTCCCGTTGAAGACATGCCGTTCTTGGAAGACGGTACCCCGGTTGACATGATCCTGAACCCACTCGGTGTTCCAGGACGTATGAACCTGGGTCAGGTTATGGAGCTCCATCTCGGTTGGGCTGCCGCCAACGGTTGGAAGATCGAAGGCGAACCAGACTTCCTCAAGAAGCTGCCGAATCTGCCACGCGAAACCGGACCGGTCAATGTGGCCACCCCGGTCTTCGACGGTGCAGAAGCCGAAGAAGTCACAGGTCTGTTGGAACACGTCCACCCAACACGCGACGGCGTTCGTCTGGTTGGAAGCAACGGCAAGGCACGACTGCATGATGGTCGCTCTGGCGAACCTTTCCCAGAAGAGATCTCCATCGGCTACATGTACATGCTGAAGCTGCACCACTTGGTCGACGATAAGATTCACGCACGTTCGACCGGACCGTACTCGATGATTACCCAGCAGCCACTGGGTGGTAAAGCACAGTTCGGTGGTCAGCGCTTTGGTGAAATGGAAGTTTGGGCACTGGAAGCATACGGTGCCGCATACACCCTGCAGGAACTGCTCACCCACAAATCTGACGACGTTCATGGCCGCGTAAAAGTCTATGAAGCGATCGTCAAGGGCGAGAATGTTCCGGAGCCAGGTGTTCCAGAATCATTCAAAGTATTGATCAAAGAAATGCAGTCGCTCTGCCTGAACGTGGAAGTCCTTTCCGCCGACGGCCGCAACATAGAAATGCGTGACTCGGATGAAGATTCATTCCGTGCTGCTGAAGAACTAGGCATCGATCTCTCCCGCGCTGAACCCAGCTCGGTAGAAGAAGTCTAAGTTCACAACACTCAATAGTCTTTATCCACTTAAGAACCAGGAGTTCATCGGACTATGTCCACAGAAAACTCATTCGGCCTCATGCGCATCGGCCTGGCCACCGCCGACCAAATCCGCGAGTGGTCCTACGGTGAGGTCAAAAAACCTGAAACCATTAACTATCGAACACTGAAGCCAGAAAAAGACGGCCTCTTTTGTGAACGCATCTTCGGTCCAACCCGTGACTGGGAATGCTACTGCGGTAAATACAAGCGTGTCCGTTACAAGGGCATCATTTGTGAACGCTGTGGTGTAGAAGTTACCCGCTCCAAAGTACGCCGTGACCGTATGGGCCACGTCGAACTTGCAGCACCAGTTACCCACATCTGGTACTTCAAGGGTGTTCCTTCACGTCTCGGCTACCTGCTGGACTTGGCACCGAAAGATCTCGAAAAGATCATCTACTTCGCTGCCTACATGATCACCAGTGTCGACGAAGAAGCTCGTCACACCGATCTGCCGAACCTGCAGGCTGAGCATGACCAGGAAGTCAACTTCCTCAAGAAGCAGCTCGACTCCGATATCGCAGCAATTTCTCGCGACCTCGAAGAAGAACTTGCTGAACTCGAAAAATCGGGTGCCAAAGCCGCAGAACGCGAAAAAGCCAAGTCCCTGGCCGAAAAGACCATGGCACAGGTTCGCAAACGCTCCGAAGCAGAGATCGACCAGATGGAAGAAGTCTGGGAGCGGTTCAAGAACCTCAAAGTTGGCGACCTCGAAGGCGAAGAGCACATTTTCCGTGCAATGCGCGACAAGTACAGCGAGTACTTCGAAGGCTCCATGGGTGCTGAATCAATCCAGCGCCGCTTGCAAACCTTCGACCTGCAGGGTGAAGCAGAAAAACTGCACGAAATCATCCAGACCGGAAAAGGCCAGCGCAAGACCCGTGCCCTGAAGCGTCTGAAAGTGGTCAACGCATTTTTGACCACCGACAACTCGCCAGAAGGCATGGTCCTGGACGCTGTCCCGATTATTCCACCAGAGCTTCGCCCAATGGTGCAGCTCGACGGTGGTCGCTTCGCGACCTCGGATCTCAACGACCTCTACCGTCGCGTGATCAACCGCAACTCACGCCTGAAGCGTCTGCTTGAGCTCGGTGCTCCCGAGATCATCGTGAACAACGAAAAGCGCATGCTCCAGGAATCCGTTGACTCTCTGTTCGATAACGGTCGACGCGGCCGTGCAGTGACCGGACCGGGTAACCGCCCGTTGAAGTCACTATCTGACATGCTCAAGGGTAAACAAGGACGTTTCCGCCAGAACTTGCTCGGTAAACGAGTCGACTACTCAGGTCGTTCGGTTATTGTCGTTGGTCCGCAGCTGCAACTGCACCAAGCCGGTCTGCCAAAACAGATGGCACTCGAACTGTTCAAACCGTTCGTGATGAAGCGCCTGGTTGATCTCAACCACGCACAAAACATCAAGTCCGCCAAACGCATGGTGGAACGTACCCGTCCACAGGTTTGGGACGTACTGGAAGAAGTCATTACCGAACACCCGGTACTGCTCAACCGTGCGCCCACCCTGCACCGACTCGGTATTCAGGCGTTCGAACCACAACTGGTTGAAGGTAAAGCCATCCAGCTGCACCCACTGGTTTGTGCTGCATTCAACGCTGACTTCGACGGTGACCAGATGGCCGTGCACTTGCCACTGAGCCCAGAGGCTCAAGCGGAAGCTCGTGTTCTGATGTTGTCGTCGAACAACATCCTGAAGCCATCAGATGGTCGCGCTGTTGCCGTGCCGTCACAGGATATGGTCATTGGCCTCAACCACCTGACCGATGTGCGCGATGACGTCGAAGGTGTAGGCAACACCTACTCCTCACTCGGCGAAGCCATCATGGGCATGGACGCAGGCAAGGTACACCTCAACGCCACCATCACCATCGGCGTCGACGGATTTGTTCCATCAGACGCGCAGTCAGCCCCAGAAGGTTGGGAACCAGGACAGCGCGTAAACCTCGAGACCACTCTTGGACGCGTCCTGTTCAACCAGCTGCTGCCAGCTGACTACCCATGGGTCGAAATGGTTGCCACCAAAGGCACCCTTGGCGATTTGGTCAACGACCTCGCCGAACGGTACCCGTTGGCTGAAACCGCAGGCGCTTTGGATAACCTCAAAGACGCTGGTTTCTACTGGGGTACCCGTTCCGGTGTAACCGTTGCAATCTCGGATATCACGTCGAACTTCGATAAAGCTTCGATCATGGAATCTTACGAGGACCAAGCCGCAAAGGTACAGGTTCAGTATGAAACCGGTCTGATCGCAGACGAAGAACGCCGCGCTGAACTCATCGACATCTGGAACAACGCCACCGACGAAGTTGCACAAGCAATGCAGGACGGTATGGGTAAACAGAACGCCATTAACCGCATGGTCACCTCCGGTGCCCGCGGTAACTGGCTGCAGGTTCGCCAGATTGCCGGTATCCGTGGTCTGGTTGCCAACCCGAAAGGTGAGATTATCCCACGTCCGATCAAGTCCTCCTACCGTGAGGGCCTGTCGGTTCTGGAATACTTCTCCGCTACCCACGGTGCGCGTAAAGGTCTCGCCGATACCGCGCTGAAAACCGCGAACTCGGGTTACCTGACACGTCGTCTCGTTGACGTCTCCCAGGATGTCATCGTGCGTGAGGAAAGCTGTGGCACGCGCCGCGGCCTCAACGTCACCATCTCCGAACCAAACGCCGACGGCGAGCTGGTCTTGGTCGATGACGTCGAGACATCCTCGTACTCACGTGTTCTGGCCACCGACGTCAAAGATGCCGATGGAAATGTTGTTGCCGAAGCCGGAGAAGACGTCGGCAGCACCAAGCTCAACCAGTTGCTCGAAGCCGGTATTACCGAAATCCGTGTGCGCTCGGTCCTGACCTGTGAATCAAGCGTCGGAACCTGTGCGAACTGCTATGGCCGTTCCATGGCCACCGGCAAGGTCGTCGACATCGGTGAAGCCGTTGGTATTATCGCTGCCCAGTCCATTGGTGAACCAGGTACCCAGCTGACTATGCGTACCTTCCACACCGGTGGTGTTGCATCGGCCGACGATATTACCCAGGGTCTGCCACGTATTCAGGAACTCTTCGAAGCACGTACACCAAAGGGTGTCGCTCCAATCTCCGAGGTTGCCGGTCGTGTGAACATCGAAGAAGAGGACAAGCAAGTACGCCTTGTGCTCACTCCCGATGACGGCTCTGAAGAGATGGCCTACCCGGTTCTACGTCGCTCCCGTCTCCTCGTAGAAGACGGTCAGCACGTCGAGGTCGGTACCCAGCTTGTGGCCGGTGCCATCGATCCAAAACAGGTACTGCGTGTTCTTGGTCCACGTGCCGCCCAGAAATTCCTGGTCGACGAGGTCCAAGAGGTCTACCAGTCACAGGGTGTTGGCATTCACGACAAGCACGTCGAAGTCATCGTTCGTCAGATGCTGCGTCGAATCACCATTATTGACTCCGGTGAAACAGACCTGCTGCCTGGTGAACTGACTGACCGTATTCGGTTCGTCGCTTCCAACCGTGCTGCCGTCGCCGAAGGCAAGCGTCCAGCTAGCGGTCGTGACGAGCTCATGGGTATTACCAAGGCCTCCTTGGCAACCGACTCATGGCTATCCGCCGCGTCCTTCCAGGAAACCACCCGCGTCCTGACACAGGCCGCCATGGAAGGCAAGGCTGACCCACTGCTTGGTCTGAAGGAAAACGTCATCATCGGTAAGCTCATCCCAGCCGGTACCGGCCTGGATCGCTACACCAATGTTGCCGTGGAACCAACCGACGACGCCAAGGCGAACATGTTCACCGGTGCCGCAGCATTCCCGGATTTCGATTACCCGGGCATGGATACTGAAATCGGTGGGGACTTCCACGCTATTCCGCTGGAAGACTACGGGATGGGTGGAGAATTCCGCTAAACCAGTAGGCCCACTAAACCGGCCCTAAACAAGAAGAGAGCCAGTGCGATGATTCGCACTGGCTCTCTTATCTTAAGTAACTTTTCGCAGATGTCAGCGGCGCCGCAGCGGCCGACGTTTCACCATCTGGGCCATCACCAAACTGTAGAGACCGGCAAACCAGGTAATCCCAATGCCGAGCCAATGTGGTGGGGTCATGGCAACGGTCGCGATCAACCCAATGATCAATAGTAGGAAGCCCAACGCATTGAGCAGGAGAAACAGTGCCGTTGAAGGCGACGTTGAGGATTTCGTGTCGTGTTGTGCCATCAGCCCTTATACCTTCATATGTAACTAGCAAACCAAATGTCTTCGGTACAACAGTAGTCTGCCCAAGAGCACGTCACGAATACGATCGCTGACCAAGAACGACAAAGGCCACCGAATGAAAAGATCCCCATTCGGTGGCCTATAGACGCTACTCGAAGGTCGATCTAACCTCGGCGTGCTAAATACATATTGAAGGCACGAGCAAGTAGCTTGTTGATTGGGTAATCCCATTCGCCCATGGTTTGTACGACATCGGCACCCATGGTGGTTTTAAACCTGGTGAGACCCGCCAGCTCATGCTCCTTGTTGAGAGTAGCCGACACGCCGCCTAGGTCATACCACGCAGCACCTGCTTCAAGACTGAGCTTAATCTGCTCCAGCTGTAGTGCCCGTGGTGCATAGCGTTTCGACTCCGCGCGTGTGGACGCACCGTAAACATACCAGCCGGTGTCCTGCTGCTGTACGTAGATGGCCGAAGCCAGCAGCTGGTCCTCATAGTGCGCGAACAACACCTTGCACTGGGCAGTCGGCGAATCATTCAGTGCTTTTAGCATCGACTCAAAATAGCTTTGGGGACGCCCAATGAAGTCATCCCGTTCAGCAGTCTCCTCATAGAGCGCCTGCCAAGCAGCGACATCGGCGAGACCGCCGGACGTGACCGTGAGCTCGGAACGGGTGGATTTCCTTGTCTGTCGACGTGACGTGCTGTCCATCCGCTTCAGGACTTCTTCCACGGCCTGCTCGAACTCGGGTGAGTCGCGGTTAGCGCGCCGTTCAGGAGTGAGCTGGGGGAGTGGGATGCGGGCCTGGAATTGCGCTTGGCCAGCAACAAAGTCTTCAGATAGCTCTGGTTTCTCCCAGCCGTGACGGACCAAGGTATCTTCCATAGTCCACGCTGCGTTGTTGGTCTCTACTGGCTGGAGCTCCGGGATCATGCCGTGTTCGCCCGCTGAAAGCGCCTTGCGAACGTCGTCAGCATCCCACCGGCGCAAAACAAAGGGCAGCCCCATGCGGATCATAAAGGCCCCTTGACTGCGAGTATAAGGCACCAGCGGTTCAAGTAGCGTGTCAAGTTCATAGAGATCTGGATCAAATAATGGACCGTCTGCAAGATACGCAAGAGAACGTCCGCGTAAGCCCGGCACAGGAATGGGACGGTACAGCACCAAAGAGACAGCTACGAGCTCGTCATCGTCGAACCATCCAAGCGACTGGCTTCGCCAAGCCGGCTTCGTTTGCGGCCAGACGGGGTTCTGCAAAAACGACGCCCGGGCCTGTTCGGCGATGAAGTCGTGATGCTGTTCAACGGAAATCTCTTGGATGCGAAGAGTCTTATGATGTGTCACCCTTCCAGCGTACCCCAGTGAGGCATTGGTGGCGGGGTGTTGGCAGACAGCAGGCCGAGTGACAGTTGCTACACTCGACGTCTATGAGCAACCTGATCCCAGCGTCCCAAACGTTCGTTCCAGTGATTACCGGTGGAGACCTCGGAGCGTATAGCCTTGCACGCGAATTTCACGAAGCATATGGCGTGCAGTCAGCCATTGTTCCGACAGCCGATAATCTGGTCGTCGGTGGCAGCAAGATCACACAGCTTTTCCCCGCAGGTCAAATGTTTGACCCAGCGCGTGTAGTCCGACATTTGGGTGATGTTGCCAACATGCTGCAACAAGAAGGGCCGCGTCCGCTCATCCTGTTGGCCGGATACGACCATCTCGTACGAATCATGGTTGACCACGACGCCGAATTGCGAGACATGGGGTACGTCTTTCCCACGTTGACCGTTGAACAACTGGATCAGGCTTCCCTGAAAGAGAACTTCTATGCCTTGTGTGAAAAATTAGGGATCCATTACCCCCGTACAGCAATCTACGACTGTGCAGGCACGAACCAACCAATTGAAGAGTTCGTCAATGAACTCGTGGCCCCTGACTGGCACTACCCCCTGATTGTTAAAGCGGGTGATGGCGGTGCATGGGCCAATACTCGCTTCGAAGGTCGTCGGAAAGTGCACTATGTCGAAACCTCCGATGAGCTAGGCGACGTACTGCGCAAGGCGATAGATGCTGGTTATGAGGGAACCCTGATTATCCAACAATTTATCCCGGGGCCAGATTCTAATTTGAGGATCCTCACACATTTCCGCGACCGTCACGGCAATCTTGCCCTGACCGGTCTTGCCCAGGTCATTGTTGAAGATCATGCATCAGGGCTAGAGGGCAATTCCCGTGCACTCATTGCTGCAGCCGATCCAAAGGTTGAAGCCCAGGGTGCTGAACTGCTGGATGCCTTGGAGTGGCATGGCTTTGGCATGTTCGATATCAAGATTCATCAACATACCGGGGAGCCATACTTCCTGGAGATGAACCCGCGCCTGGGACGACACCATTATTATTTGACGGTCGCGGGCGCCAACCCTTCGCCATATCTCGTACGCGAATTGGTTGAAGCAGCAGAGCATCCGCCCGCCAAGGTGACTGACGGACCTGCGGCATCCATGACGATTCCCATGAAGCTTGCTTATCAGTATGCTTCCGAAGACCAAGCAGCTCAGCTGCGGGCTGCAAAACGTGCCAAGCGGGTGGGGTGGCCGCTACGTTACGGTCAGGACCGCAACGTGAAACGCGACCTGTATCAGCGACTCCGTCTCACGAAGGCTGCTCGTGAAATTGACCATGTTCCAGGCACTATGAATACCTAGCTATTAGTGTCGTCGCATGCTATACCCGAATTTTCCACTCGTGCTTGAACCTGTTACACTGGGAACGATCGTTTCAAAGTGGCAGTAGGACTCTGTCCGGGTTGCGGGGATCTTGCGCAACAAATGCCACCTTTTTGCACGTCCAAAGGCAAAGCCTTCGGTGCGTCGAAAAAAGACCAAGCTTTCTTTCGAATCGTTGCGGCACTGCGCCGTCTCGATCCGTTCGAATGAAGATGAGAATATACGGAGAGTATTTTGCCAACAATTCAGCAGTTGGTCCGGAAGGGCCGCACACCAAAGGCAAAGCGTATTGGTGCGCCAGCGCTTAATTCGCGCCCAATGCGCCGTGGTGTGTGCACTCGCGTGTACACCACGACCCCTAAGAAACCAAACTCTGCGCTGCGTAAAGTCGCACGTGTCCGCCTGGCTGGTGGTATTGAAGTTACCGCCTACATCCCAGGTGAGGGTCACAACCTTCAGGAGCACTCCATTGTGCTCGTACGCGGCGGTGGCGTGAAAGACCTTCCAGGTGTCCGCTACAAGATTGTTCGCGGTGCTCTGGATACCCAGGGTGTTAAAGACCGTCGTCAAGCTCGTAGCCGTTATGGTGCCAAGAAGGAGAAGAAGTAACCCATGCCACGTAAAGGACCTGCGCCCAAGCGCCCATTGGTAATTGACCCGGTTTATGGTTCATCCCTGGTCACCCAGCTAATTAACAAAGTTTTGGTCGATGGTAAGAAATCGACTGCCGAACGTATCGTCTACGGTGCCCTGAACGGCACTCGTGACAAAGGCGGCGACGACCCAGTAGCAACCTTGAAGAAGGCCCTGGACAACGTACGCCCCGCCCTCGAAGTCCGTTCACGTCGTGTTGGTGGCGCCACATACCAGGTACCAGTTGAGGTAAAGCCTGGCCGCGCTACCGCTCTGGCACTGCGTTGGTTGGTTACCTTCTCGAACGCACGCCGCGAAAAGTCGATGACTGAGCGTCTGACTAATGAAATTCTGGATGCTTCCAACGGATTGGGTGCAGCTGTAAAACGTCGTGAAGACGTACACAAGATGGCTGAAGCTAACAAGGCGTTTGCCCACTACCGCTGGTAAATCAAACACCAACTCAGTACTCATTCCGAGCCGTTGCCTCATCCAGGAGTCTGTGGCTCAAGGAAATTAGGCAACAACAAAGGGAGACCCTGTGGCACAACAAGAAGTGCTTACCGACCTCAACAAAGTTCGTAATATCGGCATCATGGCTCACATTGACGCCGGTAAAACTACTACAACCGAGCGGATCCTGTTCTACACCGGTGTGAACCACAAACTGGGTGAAACCCACGATGGTGCGTCCACAACTGACTGGATGGCACAGGAAAAAGAGCGCGGTATCACCATTACCTCAGCAGCTGTAACCAGCTTCTGGGAAGGTAACCAGATTAACGTCATCGATACTCCGGGTCACGTTGACTTCACTGTTGAAGTTGAGCGTTCCCTGCGTGTTCTCGACGGTGCAGTCGCTGTATTCGACGCCAAGGAAGGGGTAGAACCACAGTCTGAAACCGTGTGGCGTCAGGCAGACAAATACGGTGTACCTCGTATCTGTTTCGTCAATAAGATGGACAAGCTCGGTGCTGATTTCTACCACACCGTGGAGACCATCAAGTCACGTCTGGGTGCCAAGCCACTGGTTATGCAGTTGCCAATTGGTGCTGAAAACGACTTCATCGGTGTAGTCGACTTGCTCAGCATGAAAGCCTTCGTATGGCCAGCAGATGCCAAGGGTGACACCAAGCTCGGTGCCAGCTACGAGATTGAAGACATCCCTGCTGAACTGCAGGAACGTGCTGAACAGTACCGTAACGAGCTCATCGAGTCGGCTGCTGAATCATCGGAGGAACTGATGATGAAGTACCTCGACGAAGGTGACCTCACCAATGACGAAATCAAAGCCGGTATCCGCGCTTTGACCGTTGCTGATGAAGCGTACCCAGTGTTCTGTGGCTCGGCCTTCAAGAACCGTGGTGTGCAGCCAATCATCGACGCTGTTGTTGATTACCTGCCATCCCCACTGGACGTTGAGTCCGTCAAAGGCATCGCTATGAACGACGCCGAGCAGGAACTGACTCGTAAGCCAAGCACTCAGGAACCATTCTCTGCACTGGCCTTCAAGATTGCAGCGCACCCGTTCTTCGGTACCTTGACCTACGTTCGTGTTTACTCGGGCAAGATCAAGGCTGGCGATCAGATCCTGAACGCTACCAAGCAGAAGCAGGAACGCGTCTCGAAGATCTTCCAGATGCACTCCAATAAAGAGAACCCTGTTGACGAAGCTCAGGCCGGTCACATTTACGCGATTGTCGGCGTCAAAGACGTGACGACCGGTGACAGCCTCTCGGCAAAAGACGCACCGATCGTGCTGGAATCCATGGAATTCCCAGAGCCAGTCATCTCGGTTGCAATTGAGCCAAACTCCAAGGGTGACCAGGAGAAATTGTCGACCGCTATTCAGCGTCTGTCGGCGGAGGATCCAACCTTCACCGTCAGCCAGGACGAAGAAACTGGTCAGACCGTTATCGGCGGTATGGGCGAGTTGCACCTCGACGTTCTCGTGGACCGCATGAAGCGCGAGTTCAAGGTTGAAGCTACTGTTGGTAACCCACAGGTTTCCTACCGCGAAACAATTCGTCGCACCGTTGAATCTGTTGACTACACCCACAAGAAGCAGACCGGTGGTTCCGGCCAGTTCGCGAAGGTTGTCGTAACCTTTGAACCACTGGAAACTGAAGACGGCGAAATCTACGAGTTCAAGAACTCCGTGACCGGTGGACGTATTCCTCGCGAGTACATCCCATCTGTCGATCAGGGTATTCAGGAAGCCATGCAGTTCGGTGTGCTTGCCGGTTACCCAATGGTTGGCGTCAAGGCAACATTGCTCGATGGTGCTTACCACGATGTTGACTCGTCAGAAATGGCGTTCAAACTTGCAGGTTCGCAGGTCTTCAAGGAAGGCATCAAGCGCGCAAAACCGGTTCTTCTAGAACCAGTTATGTCCGTTGAAGTCCGTACTCCTGAAGAGTACATGGGTGACGTTATTGGTGACCTGAACTCTCGTCGCGGTACCATCGAATCGATGGAAGACGCCGCCGGTGTCAAAGTTATCAAGTCCAAGGTTCCGCTGTCTGAAATGTTCGGTTACATCGGTGACCTGCGCTCCCGTACACAGGGTCGCGCCGTGTACACCATGACCTTCGACTCATACGGCGAAGTTCCTGGCTCGGTCTCCGAGGAAATTATTCAGAAATACTCCGGCTCATAACTTAGAATAGTTTGCCGGCTAGATTTTGGGTGGTGGATCTGTATAGATCCACCACCTACCAAGCACCATGTATCCCCGAACATGAGGTTTGGTCTAGGACAAGGGTCCGGTCCGCACCTGCGGCCAAGATTGTTATGCAATCCACGGACCGGTCCTACCCACCGGGGAAAATTCAGTAAACACAACATCTGACGTAGACTGGACCAAAGTCAGACCGCCACAAGCGGCTGCATGTCCTTCTCCAGTCGAACAGTTCTAGGAGGAATCTGTGTCGAAGGCAAAGTTCGAGCGGACAAAGCCGCACATCAACATCGGTACCATTGGTCACGTTGACCACGGTAAAACCACCCTGACCGCTGCGATCTCCAAGGTACTTGCCGATAAGTACCCAGAGTTCAACGAACAGCGCGACTACTCCGATATCGACGGCGCGCCAGAAGAGCGCCAGCGCGGTATTACTATTAACGTCTCCCACGTTGAGTACGAAACCGAAAAGCGTCACTACGCGCACGTAGACGCCCCAGGTCACGCTGACTACATCAAGAACATGATCACCGGTGCCGCTCAGATGGACGGCGCAATTCTTGTTGTTGCTGCTACTGACGGTCCAATGGCTCAGACTCGTGAGCACGTTCTGTTGGCCAAGCAGGTTGGCGTGCCAGCTCTGCTTGTCGCACTGAACAAATCCGACATGGTCGATGACGAAGACCTGCTGGAATTGGTCGAGATGGAAGTACGCGAACTGCTATCTTCCCAGGAATTCGACGGTGACGACGCACCAGTTGTCCGTGTTTCCGCACTCAAGGCCATCGAAGGCGACGAAAAATGGGTCAAGTCAGTTGAAGAACTCATGGAAGCAGTCGATGACTTCATTCCAGAGCCAGTTCGTGACCGTGACAAGCCATTCCTTATGCCGATTGAAGACGTGTTCACCATTACCGGTCGCGGTACTGTTGTCACCGGTCGTGCAGAACGCGGTACCCTCGCAATCAACTCCGAAGTTGAAATCGTTGGTATCAAGGAATCCCAGAAGACTACCGTTACCGGTATCGAGATGTTCCACAAGCAGCTCGACGAAGCCTGGGCAGGCGAAAACTGTGGTCTGCTGCTGCGCGGTCTGCGTCGTGAAGATGTTGAACGTGGCCAGGTTGTTGTAAAACCAGGCTCGATCACACCACACACCGACTTCGAAGCAAACGTCTACATCTTGTCGAAAGACGAGGGTGGCCGTCACAACCCGTTCTACTCGAACTACCGTCCACAGTTCTACTTCCGTACCACTGACGTAACCGGTGTCATCACCCTGCCAGAAGGTACCGAAATGGTCATGCCAGGTGACACCACCGAAATGACTGTTGAATTGATCCAGCCAATCGCTATGGAAGAAGGTCTTGGCTTCGCAGTTCGTGAAGGTGGACGTACCGTAGGTTCAGGTCGTGTAACCAAGGTGATCAAATAAACTTGATGCACCACTGACGTACTAGCCTTTAGCTAGACTCAAATGAAACCCCCGCCATGTGCGGGGGTTTTGTTTTGTTCAAAACTTCTCTGCTCGCATGTACCCGCTACCGGAGGCGGGTCGGTAGAGTCTGGTCCGCCAGGATGCGCAAGTTGAAGCTTGTTGCTAAGGTAGGGAGCGGTCAGAAGCGGAGATCGTGTGTTCTACCACGTTGCTCCGTTGAATTCGCAATACACACAATTTTCTGTCATAATGGACAGGTTGCTCAAAACAGCTGTGCCTGGAATGCCAGCAGTAGTTGGTTCCAGGGCGTTACTTCTTGAGCAGACGTCAACTTTCCCAGACAGTGTATGACGCAGTGTCTGGCGAGCAAAAACTTGATGGTCTCATAGGGCCGAGGAACCCGGTATACGGATTCGACCATATGAGCAAAAACAAAAGCATGCGACAGCAATTGCTGTAGTCATGTACACAGGGACAGGTACTCAACTAGTACGGAAATGAGGCAGACGCCATGGCGGGACAGAAAATCCGCATCCGGCTGAAGTCATACGATCACGAAGTGATCGACACTTCAGCGCGGAAGATCGTTGATACGGTCACACGCGCAGGCGCACAGGTAGTAGGCCCGGTTCCACTACCTACTGAGAAGAATGTGTTCGCCGTGATCCGTTCTCCGCACAAATACAAAGACAGCCGTGAGCACTTCGAAATGCGTACTCACAAGCGTCTTATCGACATCGTAGACCCGACTCCGAAGGCTGTTGACTCGCTTATGCGCCTCGACCTGCCAGCGGACGTCAACATTGAAATCAAACTCTAAACTAGGGAGGTGCTGAGAGAACTATGACCATATCCCCAAAAATCAAGGGACTCATGGGCACGAAGCTCGGCATGACCCAGGTATGGGACGAGAACAACAACCTCATTCCCGTGACTGTGGTTCAGGCTGAGCCGAACGTAGTGACCCAGCTTCGTAACGACGAAGTAGATGGCTACTCTGCCATCCAGATTGCATACGGTGCAATTGACCCTCGTAAGGTCTCCAAACCATTGGTCGGACACTTCGACAAAGCCGGTGTTACACCGCGTCGTCACGTCGTCGAGATCCGTACCTCCGACGTAGTCGACTACACCCTCGGCCAGGACCTGACCGTTGAGCAGTTCGAAGCAGGACAGCTCATTGACGTCACCGCGAACTCCAAGGGTAAGGGCTTCGCCGGTGCCATGAAGCGTCACAACTTCGGCGGCGCAGGCGCATCTCACGGTCAGAAGAAGAACCACCGTAAACCGGGTTCTGTTGGTGGCGCTGCCACTCCAGGCCGTGTTTTCAAAGGCAAGAAACTTCCAGGCCGTATGGGCAACGTCAAAACAACCACCCAGAACCTCACTCTGCACGGCATCGATGTAGAGAACAACTTGCTGCTCATCAAAGGTGCAGTACCTGGTCCTCGCGGCCGTGTTGTGTTGGTTCGCGATGCAGTGAAGGGAGCCTAACTCCATGGCTGTCAAGAAAGTATCGGTGGATCTACCAGCAGAGCTCTTTGACGTCGAATCAAACGTCGCTTTGATGCACCAAGTTGTCAACGCACAGCTTGCTGCTGCACGCCAAGGGACGCACTCGACCAAAACCCGTTCTGAGGTTTCTGGTGGTGGACGTAAACCGTTTCGTCAAAAAGGTACCGGTCGCGCACGTCAGGGTTCCATCCGCGAACCTCAGATGACTGGTGGCGGTATTGCCCACGGTCCACAACCGCGCGATTACTCGCAGCGTACACCTAAGAAAATGAAGTCCGCAGCTTTGCGCGGTGCACTGTCTGACCGTGCCCGTAACGGACGCATCCATGTCATCGAGTCACTTGTGGCACAGGATACCCCGTCAACAAAAGCTGCAAAGACTGCACTGGCTGAAGTCCAGAACGAACGTCGCAACTTCCTAGTTGTCATCGAACGTTCCGACGACGTCGCTGCGCTGTCAACTCGTAACCTGCAGCATGTTCACACCCTGTATGCTGATCAGCTCAACACCTACGACGTGTTGAAGGCTGATGACGTGGTCTTTACCAAGCCTGCATACGACGCCTTCGTGGCCGCTGCAAGCGCGAAGTAAAAGGAGACCACATGAGCACCAACATTGATAAGAATCCGCGCGACGTGATCATTGCTCCCGTCGTGAGCGAAAAGAGCTACTCGGATATGGACGAAGGACGTTACACTTTCGTCGTTGATCCGCGTTCCAACAAGTCTGAAATCAAGCTGGCTATCGAAAAGATTTTCGACGTCAAAGTGGCTTCAGTCAACACCATGAACCGTGAGGGTAAGCGTCAGCGTACCCGTTTCGGATACGGCCAGCGCAACTCAATCAAGCGTGCGGTCGTCACTCTGAAGGAAGGTTCCATCGACATCTTCGGAGGTCCGGTTCTGTAAGGGCCGGAGACCACTTAATCGAGGAATATAACTATGGCAATTCGTAAACATAAGCCGGTTACACCGGGCCAACGTGGCTCGTCGGTATCCGACTTTCAACAAATAACTCGAAATGCGCCTGAAAAGTCGTTGCTACGTCCACTCTCTAAGAGCGGCGGTCGCAACAACCTCGGACGCATCACATCACGTCACCGTGGTGGCGGACACAAGCGTCAATACCGCTTGGTCGATTTCCGTCGTCACGACAAAGATGGCATCCAGGCCAAGGTCGCAGAAATTGAATACGACCCGAACCGTACTGCCAACATTGCACTGTTGCACTATGTCGATGGAGCTAAGCGCTACATCTTGGCACCTGCTCGTCTGAAGCAAGGTGACATGGTGGAGTCTGGCCCAAACGCCGACATCAAACCAGGCAACAACCTGCCACTGCGCAACATGCCACTGGGTACCGTGATCCACGCTGTGGAACTCCGTCCAGGCGGCGGCGCAAAGATGGCACGTTCAGCTGGAGCTTCAATCCAGCTCGTTGCTCGTGAAGGTAAGTACGCACAGCTACGTCTCCCATCCGGCGAAATCCGCAACGTTGATATCCGTTGCCGCGCCACCGTTGGTGAAGTCGGCAACGCCGAACAAATCAACATTTCCTGGGGTAAAGCTGGCCGTATGCGCTGGAAAGGCGTCCGTCCGCAGACCCGCGGTGCCGCCATGAACCCTGTGGATCACCCACACGGTGGTGGCGAAGGTCGTACATCAGGTGGACGTCACCCGTCCAACCCGAACGGCAAGAAGGAAGGCCGTACACGCCGTCCTAAGAAGGCCAGCGACCAGTACATCGTGCGTCGTCGTCCGAAAAGCAAGAAGAATCGATAGGAGCTGATCTCAGATGCCACGCAGCCTGAAGAAGGGCCCCTACGTAGATCAGCACTTGTACCTGAAGGTTCTTGCTGAGAACGAAAAGGGCTCCAAAAACGTTATCCGCACTTGGTCTCGTCGCTCGATGATCATTCCGGACATGCTGGGTCACACCATCGCTGTCCATGATGGTCGCAAGCACGTGCCGGTATTCATCACTGAATCCATGGTCGGACATAAACTGGGAGAATTCGCGCAAACGCGTACCTTCCGCGGCCACTCCAAGGACGACCAGAGAGGCCGCCGCTAATAGCGGTTGGCTGATCGTAAGAGAGGATTAAGCAATGGAAGCCAAGGCAATTGCACGCTACTTGCGTGTTACGCCAATGAAGGCCCGGCGCGTCGTCGACCTTGTTCGTGGTAAGCAAGCGAATGAAGCCCTGGCCATTTTGAAGTTCGCCCAGCAGGGCGCTTCAGAACCCGTCTACAAGGTACTCGCATCCGCAGTATCCAACGCACGGGACAAAGCCGATCGTGAAGGACTGGCCTTCAACGAAGAAGAACTGTTCGTCAGTGAAGCCTTCGTTGACGAGGGACCAACCATGAAGCGCTTTCAACCACGCGCTCAAGGACGTGCCTTCCAAATCAACAAACGCACCAGCCACGTAACCGTGGTCGTTGCAATCGATGAAGATCAGAAAGGTGGGACCAACTAAATGGGTCAGAAGATTCACCCACACGGATTCCGCCTCGGCATTACCAAAGATCACGTTTCCCGTTGGTTCGCTGATTCCAGCGTTGCTGGCCAGCGTTACAAGGACTTCGTCAAAGAAGACGTGCATATCCGCAGCCTGCTGCAGGATGGCATGGAACGTGCCGGTATTTCCAAAGTTGAGATCGAACGTACCCGCGATCGTGTCCGCGTAGACGTACACACTGCTCGCCCTGGTATCGTCATCGGTCGCCGTGGTGCGGAAGCTGATCGCATTCGCCGTGAACTCGAAAAACTCACGGGAAAGCAGATTCAGCTCAACATCCTAGAAGTTAAGAAACCAGAACTCGATGCACAGCTGGTAGCACAAGGTGTTGCCGAACAGCTCACCGCACGTGTGGCATTCCGCCGCGCAATGCGTCGTTCCATCCAGTCAGCAATGCGCGGTGGCGCAGAGGGTATCCGTATTCAGGTATCCGGCCGACTGGGCGGTGCCGACATGGGCCGTACCGAGTTCTACCGTGAAGGTCGTGTACCGCTGCACACCTTGCGTGCCAACATCGACTTCGGACAGTTCGAAGCCAAAACCACATTCGGACGCATCGGCGTCAAGGTATGGGTTTACAAGGGCGACTTCACCGATAAAGAATTGGCAGCTCAAGAAGCAGCTCAGCCATCCGGCCGTGGTGGCCGCGGTGGTCGTGGTGGTCCACGCCGTCGTCGCGGTGGCGCCCAGCAGGGCGCACGCTCAGGCGCTCAAGGAGGCAACGCCTAATGCTTATCCCACGTCGAGTAAAATACCGTAAACAGCACCGTCCAGGTCGTAAAGGTATGGCCAAAGGCGGCACTGAAGTATCGTTCGGTGAATGGGGACTACAGGCAACCGGTCGCGCATATGTCACGAACCGTCAGATCGAGGCAGCTCGTATCGCGATGACTCGTTACATCAAACGTGGCGGCCACGTCTGGATCAACATTTTCCCAGATCGTCCATTGACAAAGAAACCAGCCGAAGTTCGCATGGGTTCCGGTAAAGGCTCACCAGAGTTCTGGGTAGCCAACATCAAGCCCGGCCGCGTCATGTTCGAACTCTCCGGCGTTAGTGATGAAGTTGCACGCGAAGCCCTTCGCCTGGCCGCACACAAGCTGCCACTCAAGGCTCGCATTGTACGCCGAGAGGGTGGTGAATAAACATGGCATTGGGTACACCTGAACTATCCACAGATGCTTTGGACGGTTACGACAACGCTCGTCTGCGTGAAGAACTCGACAAAGCCAAAGCCGAGTTATTCAACCTGCGCTTCCAAGCGGCAACCGGTCAGATTGAAAACACCGGTCGTATCAAAGTCGTCAAACGCGACATCGCACGTATTATGACCGTGCTGCGCGAACGCGAACTTGGTATCCGCGAAGAGACCGAAGCCAGCGAAGAAGACATCAAAGACAAAAAGAAAAGCCGCAAGTAGGCTGAGGAGGAAACACAGTGACTGAGTCTGTTGACACCGCAGCCGCACCAGATCGTAACTACCGCAAAACTTTGCGCGGAGTAGTCGTTTCCGACAAGATGGACAAAACCATCGTCGTCGAAATCGAATACTTCAAACAGCACGCTCTGTACGGCAAAATCATGCGTCGGACCAAACGAGTCAAAGCACACGACGAGGAAAACTCCGCCGGCATCGGCGACAGTGTTCGTCTAGCTGAGACCCGTCCGTTGTCGAAGTCGAAAAACTGGCGTCTGACACAAATCGTCGAACGCGCCAAGTAAGCGACACGCTCACGTAAATACGTACACATCATCCGCATCAGGCAACTGGTGCGGATGGCGTGTTTAACAGATGGTGTAACCGCTATCCCATGACTGTTGCCCTGTCGGTTGCGATTTTTCAAAACTATGACCATTGGGGTATGCTGTTGTAGCTGTGCCCTTTTCATAGCTCGGCCATCCACTGAGCATCTGACGAAGAGTAAGCACAACATCTTGCACAAACGTGCCTCGGCCCCGGCTCAAAAGCACTGTGTGACGACTTGCCTCTGTGTGTAGGTCGACCACATACGTCTCACCTAGTCGGGGGTAAGCACAGCAAGACTATTTCCATGACCGTTCCGCAAGGCTCGGCCCAACCGAGGGACGAGAACCAGCGAGACAAGCAGGAGTAAGCAAGTGATTCAACAAGAATCGCGGCTCAAAGTTGCCGACAACACCGGTGCGAAGGAAATTCTCACCATCCGTGTCCTCGGTGGCTCTGGACGCCGCTATGCATCAATCGGCGACGTCATCGTCGCTACCGTAAAAGACGCCATTCCAGGCGGTGCCGTCAAAAAGGGCGACGTCGTCAAGGCAGTTGTCGTGCGTGCTAAGAAATCAGTGCGCCGTCCAGATGGCTCCTACATCAAATTCGACGAAAACGCAGCCGTCATCCTCCGTCAGGATAACGAACCGCGCGGAACTCGTATCTTCGGCCCTGTGGCCCGTGAGCTACGTGACAAGCAGTTCATGCGTATCGTTTCGCTGGCACCGGAGGTGATTTAACCCATGGCTAAGATCAAAAAAGATGATCTCGTACAGGTTATTTCAGGTAAAGACCGCGGCAAACAGGGCAAAGTCCTGCGCGTACTTCCTAAAGAAGACCGGGTACTGGTAGAAGGCGTCAACCGTGTCACCAAGCACGTGCGCGCTGGACAGGGCCCAGACGGCTCGACAGAAGGTGGACTCGTAGTTCAAGAAGCTATGCTGCACATCTCCAACGTCGCAGTCGTTGATCCTGAAACTGAAAAACCGACTCGCGTTGGTTACCGTTTTGAAGAAGTCGAAGTAGATGGCGAAACCAAGACCGTAAAGGTCCGCTTTGCCAAGGCCTCTGGAAAGGAGCTGTAATGACCCAGGTATCTGAAAACGCAGCCCCAAAGGTCACACCTCGTCTGAAGACCAAATACCAGGACGAAATTAAAGCAGAACTGCAAAAAGACTTCGAATACTCGAACGTTATGCAGATTCCAGGTCTGGTAAAGATCGTCGTCAACATGGGTGTCGGTGAAGCCGCACGTGACTCGAAGGTCATTAACGGTGCCATCGCAGACCTGACACAGATCTCCGGTCAGAAACCGCAGGTAACCCGAGCCAAGAAATCCATCGCACAGTTCAAACTGCGTGAAGGAATGCCAATTGGTGCGCACGTTACTATGCGTGGCGACCGCATGTGGGAATTCTTGGATCGCCTGGTGACCTTCGCATTGCCACGTATTCGTGACTTCCGAGGCCTCAGCCCACGCCAGTTCGATGGCAACGGCAACTACACCTTCGGTCTGTCCGAACAGTCCGTATTCCACGAAATCGATCAAGACAAAATTGATCGCGTACGCGGTATGGATATCACCGTCGTCACCTCCGCAAAAAACGACGAAGAAGGCCGCGCGCTATTGCGCGCTCTGGGCTTCCCGTTCAAGGCAGACCAGTAATCCAACTACGTTATAGGTCCTGTTTCGGTGTACCGACTCAGGAAACCACAACGAGAAAAGGCAAAAGCCACATATGAGTATGACCGACCCAGTCGCAGACATGTTAACTCGTCTGCGCAACGCCAACTCGGCGCATCACGATGTCGTGACCATGCCGTCTTCAAAATTGAAGACCGGTGTCGCCGAGATCCTGAAAAACGAAGGCTACATCACCGACTGGAAAGAAGAAGACGCACGCGTAGGTAAAAACCTCGTCATGGACCTGAAGTTCGGTCCACAGCGTCAACGTTCCATTGCTGGTCTACGCCGCATCTCTAAACCAGGCTTGCGCGTATACGCCAAATCCAACAACCTGCCACATGTGCTGGGTGGATTGGGCATCGCCATCCTGTCGACCTCGTCAGGCCTGCTGACCGACCGTCAAGCAGCTTCCAAAGGTGTAGGTGGGGAAGTCCTCGCCTACGTCTGGTAACGGAAAGGAAGGAAAACAATGTCACGTATTGGAAAGCTTCCGATCACCGTACCTTCCGGCGTTGAAGTTGCAATCAACGGCTCCGATGTGTCCGTCAAAGGACCCAAAGGTGAGCTGGGCATGTCAATTGACGGCCCGATTGAAGCCAAGCTTGAAGAGAACATTATTACTGTCATGCGCCCAGACGAGGAACGCGAATCACGTTCACTGCATGGTCTGACGCGTACCCTGATCAACAACATGATCGTCGGTGTAACCGAGGGTTACTCCAAAAAATTGGAATTGCACGGTACGGGTTACCGCGTAGTTGCAAAGGGCAATGACATCGAATTGCAGCTGGGCTTCTCGCACAGCATCGACGTCGCCGCCCCAGAGGGCATCACGTTCGCCATTGAAGGCAACACCGTGACCGTCTCGGGTATCGACAAACAACTGGTCGGCGAAACAGCCGCCAACATCCGTAAGTTGCGTATTACCGAACCTTACAAGGCCAAAGGTATTCGCTACGAGGGTGAGACCATCCGCCGCAAGGCCGGAAAGGCAGGTAAGTAATGTCAACTGTCAGTATCAAAGGCAAAGGCAAAAGCGCTGCCCGCCGTCGCCGTCACTCTCGTGTCCGCAAACGGATTCACGGCACCGCGGTACGTCCGCGTCTGGTAGTGAACCGTTCGGCGCGTCACATCTTTGCTCAAGTCATCGACGACGAAGCCGGTGTCACCCTGGTTTCAGCATCCACTATGGAAGCTGACCTGCGAGCACTGGATGCCGAGAAAACGGAAAAAGCCCGCAAAGTAGGCGAAATCATCGCGCAGCGCGCAGACGACGCTGGCGTGACTCAGGTGGTCTTCGACCGCGCAGGTCACCGATACCACGGTCGTATAGCCGCTGTTGCTGACGGCGCACGGGAAGGTGGACTGCAGCTGTGACCGAAGCAAATAACGAAAAAGACACTACGGTAACCGAAACAACTCAAGAGTCTGTATCGGAGACCTCATCAGGCTCCGAAAGCCAGAGCACCGAACGTCAAGAACGTGGCGGCCGATCAGGTCGTGGCCAGCGTTCTGACCGCGGTGATCGTGGTTCACGTAAAGGTGGCCGCGATGACAACCGCGATCAGTTCTTGGAGCGCGTTGTACAGATCAACCGTGTTGCCAAAGTGGTCAAGGGTGGACGTCGTTTCGCCTTTACCGCACTCGTCGTTGTCGGCGATGGCGACGGCATGGTTGGCGTTGGCTACGGTAAAGCAAAAGAAGTACCAGCAGCCATTGCTAAGGGTGTAGAAGAAGCCAAGAAGAACTTCTTCCGCGTTCCAATGGTTGGCACCACCATTCCTCACCTGTCACAGGGTGAAGATGCCGCTGGTGTTGTACTCTTGCGCCCAGCGTCAGCTGGTACCGGTGTTATCGCCGGTGGTCCGGTACGTGCGGTACTTGAAGCAGCAGGTATCCATGACGTACTGTCTAAATCCATGGGTTCGGCAAACGCCATCAACATTGTGCGTGCAACCGTCGAAGCTCTGCGTCAGCTAGAGGGCCCAGAAGAGGTCGCTGCTCGTCGTGGACTCCCAGTTGATGAAGTTGCGCCAAGCTACATGCTGCGTACGATCGCTGAAGACCGCGCCAAGCGTGCCGAAGAAAAGGCAGGTGCATAGGAATGTCTAACTTCGATTCGACACCGAAAAACATTTCCCCATCCGCAGCAAACCTAACCATCACCCAGGTGCGCTCGGCAATCGGACGTAAACCACAGCATCGTGAAACCCTACGGTCACTCGGTCTGAAAGGTATCGGTAATTCCGTTACCCGTTCGGCCGACGCCGTCACCGTGGGCATGGTCAACGCCGTGTCCCACCTGGTAAAGGTCGAGGAGGTCTAGTAATGGCTGAAGAACAACAAGACGCCATCAAACTTCACGACCTACGCCCAGCAAAAGGCTCTAACAAGTCCAAGCTGCGCTATGGTCGTGGTGAATCGGGTAAGGGCGGTAAAACCGCGACCCGCGGTACCAAAGGTACGCGTGCTCGTAACACCGTGCCAGCAGGCTTCGAAGGTGGACAGCTACCGCTGCACATGCGCCTTCCAAAACTGCGCGGCTTCCGTAACCCAGCCAAGGTCACTTTCCAGGTTGTCAACCTGGCCAAGCTGTCCGAGGCTTTCCCAGAAGGCGGCGACGTCACCGTCGACGCACTCGTGGAAAAAGGCTTGGTTCGCAAGAACCAGCCGGTCAAGGTGCTGGGCACCGGCGACATCTCGGTAGCTGTAAACGTTACCGCTGATGCATTCTCCAAGTCTGCAGTCGAGAAGATCGCTGCTGCCGGAGGATCTACAACCAGTGCATAACACTCTCCACTAATATGGCGGTGTTATCTGACTGCGGCCCTCGATCTCTGACGAGTCTCGTCACAGGTCGAGGGCCGCAGGTTTTAACGTTAGAATTCTACTCGTGCCTAGAATAGGCGCGAGTGTGTACAAACGATCTGGTGTTCACCGGATCCATCAAAGTGCGCTCAGCACTACTTTCAGGAGGACACTTGTTCAGCGCGATAGCCAGGGTTATTAAGACCCCAGATCTGCGGACCAAGATCCTGTTTACACTTGGTATCATCACGATTTACCGCATCGGTGTATTCATTCCGGCGCCCAGTGTCGACTACGGTAACGTCCAGATGTGTTTGGCTCAAGGAGATACCTCCGGGGGCCTGTACTCGTTCGTCAACATGTTCTCAGGTGGGGCGCTACTCCAAGTCTCCATCTTTGCACTCGGCATCATGCCGTACATTACCGCGGCCATTATCACGCAGTTGCTGCGCGTCGTGATTCCAGCATTTGAGCGTCTGCAAAAAGAGGGACCCGAGGGTCAAGCTCGGCTGACCCAGTACACACGATATCTCACCGTCGGGCTCGCGCTCCTCAACGCAACAACGATTGCGACGCTGGCACGTTCTGGCGCATTGTTGAACTGTAACCAGTCCCTGCTCAACGATAGTGGCATCTGGGCCACCCTGCTGCTTGTGATGACCCTGGCAATGGGAGCCATCGTCATCATGTGGATGGGTGAACAGATCACCGAACGCGGCGTCGGCAACGGCATGTCGCTGATGATCTTCGTATCCATCGCAGCGGGTTTCCCGGCTGGACTAGGAGCCATCTGGCAGACCCAGGGCTGGCGCACCTTCGCGCTGGTCATGGTCATCGGTATCGCGGTGATGATGCTGATCGTATTCGTGGAAGATTCCCAGCGTCGCGTGCCAGTCCAGTACGCTCGTCGCCAGATTGGACGACGCACCGTCGGATCAACGACGACCTATATTCCAATCAAGGTCAACATGGCCGGGGTCATACCAGTAATTTTCGCATCCTCGATTTTGATGCTGCCCCAGATTCTGATCCAGTTCAACATGCCAACAGACGGGTCGGAACCAGCCGGATGGGTTGTGTTCCTGCAGCAGTACTTCGGTAGCGGGTCACATCCGATTTACATGGCCACTTTCTTCCTCATGACCATCTTCTTCACATACTTCTACGTGACGATTACTTTCAACCCACAAGATGTGTCAGATAACATGAAACGCCAGGGCGGATTTATTCCAGGTGTTCGTGCAGGACGTCCGACCGTCCAGTACCTCGAATACGTCATCTCGCGCGTCACCTTTGTGGGCGCCCTGTACCTCGGCATGATCGCAATGCTCCCGCTGATCGCGTTCGTACTGATTGGTGCCGATGAGAACTTCCCATTCGGCGGTACCTCAATTCTGATTATGGTTGGTGTCGCATTGAACACCATCAAACAGATCGACGCACAGATGGAACAGCGTCATTACGAAGGTTTGCTCCGGTAAGCTGTTTTCAGAACCACATGTTTCCCTAGCAAGGACAGGACAAATTATGACTCGTTTGCTCATCATGGGCCCTCCAGGGTCGGGTAAGGGTACGCAAGCAGTGCGCATTGCCGACAAGATGGCTATCCCAGCTATCTCCACTGGCGACATCTTCCGGTATAACGTCAAAGAGCTCACAGAGCTTGGCAAAGAAGCAAAGACCTACATTGACTCCGGAAACTTCGTACCGGACGATGTCACCAACCGTATGGTGGCTGACCGATTGAACCGGAGCGACGTCTCGAACGGTTTCCTGCTCGACGGTTATCCACGCACCTCGGGCCAGGTAGAAGCGCTGTCCGAAATGCTGCAAGAACAGGGTGAAACCCTTACCGCAGTGCTCGTGCTTGAAGTTCCAGATGAAGAGATCGTCGAGCGACTCCTAGCTCGCGCTGAAACTGAAGGACGCTCAGACGACACCGAAGATGTCATCAAGCGTCGTCTGGAGCTCTACCATCAAGAGACCTCCGACCTTATTGAAGCGTATATCGACCTCGGCATCGTCGGACGTGTTGATGGTACCGGAGCAATCGACGATATTACCGAGCGGCTCCTGCAGACGATCTACAATATCCGGGCACGCACCGGAACATTGCCAGCCGTTAAGCCGCGCAATGACAAATAACTAATCACAGCGTCTGAAAACCGATCCACAAACCGTGGGTCGGTTTTTCGTTGGTCGTAGAATGATCACATCTAGCAGGTGGTCTCACACTGATCGACACTGCGCTGGAAAACTGCTCAATATCGCTGGTCGCAGCCAACCTCGGAGTCGGCGTGACCTACGGGTTATAAAGGTAGCACCACATATGTCACGTCACATCGAACTCAAAACCAATGCCCAAATCGCAAAAATGCACGAGGCAGGACTCATCCTGCATCAAGGCTTAGACGCCGTCGTGGAAGCGGCAAAGCCAGGAGCAACCACCAACGACTTAGACCAGGTCTTTCGCAAAGTCCTGGCAGATAATGGTGCCACATCGAACTTCCTGGGCTACTACGGCTTTCCCGCGACCATCTGTGCGTCGGTCAATGACGAAGTTGTTCATGGCATCCCCGGCGACCGTGTCCTACAAGACGGCGACATTATCTCCGTGGATGCCGGTGCCATCATAGATGGCTGGCATTCGGACTCAGCTCGCACCGTGCTTGTGGGCAACGTGAGTCTAGAAGACCAACGCCTGTCCGCCGTAACCCAGGATGCCATGTGGGCCGGTATTGCCGCATATGCGAAGGCAAAACATGTGGGCGAAATCGGGAATGCAATCGAAGATTATGTTCGTGCTCAAGACGGTGCGCACCTCGGTATCCTCGAAGACTATGTTGGTCACGGCATTGGTTCAGCCATGCACCAAGCGCCCGATGTCTTCAACTACCGATCAGGTATGCGCGGGCCAAAGATTAAAGCTGGCATGGTATTAGCAATCGAACCGATGCTGGTACGCGGTGATATCGCGACTAAGACTTTGAGCGATGATTGGACCGTTGTAACCGTAGACGGCGCCAACGCCTCACAATGGGAACACTCGGTTGCACGGCACAAAGAGGGCATCTGGGTGATTACGTCGCCTGATGGGGGAGCGGCCGAGCTGGCCCGTTTCGGTGTCGTACCCGTCCCAATCCCACAAAAGTAAGTCACTGTCAACACTACTTGGCATTATTTGCAAAGATGCGCTAACATAGTATCTTGGCTGTTTCTGCCTTTAAGATTCTTGGTGTGCCCAATAATCTGCGGTCAAGGCCGAAGTCAGCGCATACACTCATGCTTTTGCTTTCGACTCTATCGCTGTGCGGTCTAGTTGGACGGCGAAAGATAACAGATTGTGGAGGACATGGCTAAAAAAGAAGGCGTCATTGAAGTTGAAGGAACCGTTTCTGAGGCATTGCCGAACGCAATGTTCCGGGTCCGGTTAGATAACGACCACGTCGTACTTGCCACCATTTCGGGCAAAATGCGTCAGCACTACATTCGCATCCTGCCTGAAGACCGTGTGGTGGTTGAACTTAGCCCATACGACCTCGAACGAGGCCGTATTGTCTACCGCTATAAATAAATAACTATCCACCTCTGGAACGCTCAAGGAGGAACCCTGTGAAGGTTCAGCCAAGCGTGAAGCGGATCTGCGATGCCTGCAAGGTTATTCGCCGCCATGGCCACGTCATGGTGATCTGCTCTAACCCACGCCACAAACAGCGTCAGGGCTAAGCCCTAACGCGAAAGACATTGGCCCAATACCGGGCCACAGCAACACAGAGTTCAAGACTCAACCTTCGGACAAGACAAAGGCCGAAGACTTACCCGCTGACGAGAATTGTGTATGGATGTGTCGAGTTCTTCATATCCGTCACAGCTCTTCGCAGCAGAACGACTATCGGGTAAGGACGTGTTGTTGAAGACCTTTGTCATAAAGAACAGGAGAACGGCCATATGGCACGTCTAGCAGGCGTTGATATTCCACGTGAAAAGCGTGTCGTCATCGCTCTCACCTACATTTATGGTGTTGGCAACAGCCGCGCAGTCCAGATTCTGGACGCAACCGGCATTGACGCAAGTACCCGCGTCAAAGATCTCTCGGATGACGAAATGGTGAAGCTGCGCGACTACATCGAGGGCAACCTTCAGGTCGAAGGCGATCTTCGTCGTGAAGTTGCAGCAGACATTCGTCGCAAAGTTGAAATTGGTTCCTACCAGGGTCTGCGCCACCGTCGTGGTCTGCCAGTCCGCGGACAGCGCACCAAAAATAACGCACGTACCCGTAAGGGCCCGAAGAAGACTGTTGCTGGACGCAAGAAGTAACGACTTCCCGTCCCACTCAGTATTTGATAAACCAAGCTTTTTGTAGGAGAGCATTCTATGGCAAAGGCACGCGGTGCGGCCCCTCGTAAGGGACGTCGCTCCAAGAAGAACGTAACTCAGGGCGAAGCCCACATTAAATCAACCTTCAATAACACCATCGTTTCCATCACAGATACCACCGGTGCTGTGATCTCCTGGGCATCAGCCGGAGAGATGGGTTTCAAAGGTTCCCGTAAATCTACCCCGTTTGCTGCTCAAACCGCGGCTGAACATGCAGCTAAGCGCGCCCAGGAACACGGCATGCGCAAAGTTGACGTCTTCGTCAAGGGTCCAGGATCTGGACGCGAAACCGCGATCCGCTCATTGCAGGCCGCAGGCCTCGAAGTTGGGTCCATCCAAGACGTCACCCCGGTTGCGCACAACGGTGCACGCCCGGCAAAGCGTCGTCGCGTCTAAGGCTTTTTGAGCACCCCAGAACCGTTGGAGGACAGCCATGTTCGACAACGGTTGTGGAAAACCCTAAGAAACTAATTTCCATCGTTTCCCCCAACTGCGCGCATCAAATGGCGGATAGCGTGCCGAAAGGAAATGTCAGTGCTCATTGCACAGCGCCCCACGTTGACTGAAGAACCCGTTTCGGAAACCCGTTCCCGGTTTGTCATCGAACCACTAGAACCGGGCTTCGGCTACACCCTGGGTAACTCACTGCGTCGTACCCTGCTGTCATCGATCCCAGGTGCTGCTGTCACCTCGGTACGTATCGACCAGGTACTGCACGAGTTCACCACCATTCAGGGTGTAAAAGAAGACGTCACCGAAGTCATCTTGAACGTCAAGCAAATCTCTGTGTCATCCCACCACGACGAACCAGTAGTTGCTTACCTGCGCAAGCAGGGTCCAGGTGTTGTCACTGCAGCAGATATCACCCCACCGGCAGGTGTAGAGGTCCACAATCCGGACCAGCACATCGCCACCCTCAACGAAAAAGGTAAGTTCGATATGGAACTCACCATCGAACGAGGCCGTGGGTATGTCACCGCTGCACAGAACAAGTCACCAGACGCCGAGATCGGCCGCATCCCGGTTGACTCGATCTACTCACCAGTCATGGTTGTCACCTTCAAAGTCGATGCCACCCGTGTGGAACAGCGCACCGACTTCGATAAACTCACCATCGACGTTGAAACCAAACCTTCCATGGCACCACGTGATGCCCTGGCCTCGGCTGGTTCAACCCTGGTGGAACTCTTCGGTCTTGCCCGCGAACTCAACGTCGAAGCCGAAGGCATCGAGGTTGGCCCATCGCCGGTCGACACAACCGTTGCAGCAGACCTTGCACTACCTGTAGAAGACCTAGAACTCACCGTACGGTCCTATAACTGCCTCAAACGTGAAGGCATTAATACCGTTGGCGAACTCGTAGCTCGTTCCGAAACAGACCTCATGGACATCCGGAACTTCGGTGCAAAGTCCATTGACGAAGTCAAGGAAAAGCTAGTAGGTCTGGGCCTGTCCCTCAAAGACGGCGGCCCTGGCAGCTTCGAATCGCCTTTTGACTCCCAGGAGTCAAACGAGTACGGGCTGTAAGTCAATTTTGAACCACTGATGCTTCGGCTCTAACAGCCGAAGATCATACAAGGAGTATTCATGCCTACCCCAACAAAAGGACCGCGCCTGGGTGGCGGACCGTCACACCAGCGTCACATGCTGGCTAACCTGTCGGTGAGCCTGTTCGAGCACAAGTCCATCAAAACTACGGTGACCAAGGCTAAGCGCCTCCAGCCATACGCTGAGCGTCTCGTCAACTTTGCAAAACAGGGTGACCTGACCGCTCGTCGTAAAGTGCAGGGGCTCATCGCCGGGAACTCGCGCACCAACAAATCTGTTGTGCACGAACTGTTCACCGTCATCGGCCCAGCCATGGCAAACCGTGAAGGCGGCTACACCCGCATCACCAAGATCGGTAACCGCTCCGGTGACAACGCCCCAATGGCAGTCATCGAACTGGTTATGGAGCCCGTCTCACCAAAACAGGCCGTCGTCAGCGAAGCTGAAGGCGTCGCCGGACATGCTGCAGACGAAGCACCAGCCGAAACAGCTGAAGAAACCGTAGAGACTGAAGAAGTCACCGAATCAGCCGAAAAGACTGAAGAGGACGACAAATAAGTCGTAGCTACGCGTAGTATTCCGGCCCTCCACCCCCACGGTGTAGGGCCGGAAGCTATTTAACGGGACTACTATGAACACCATGGATGACCAGACAACCTACCGCATCAGAATTGACCTAGCCTACGACGGCACGCCATACCACGGCTGGGCCACACAACCGGGATTGCCAACCGTGCAGGAAGCCGTCGAGACCGGACTTGCTACCATCCTCCGGCAGCCCCTAAGCGTAACGGTCGCAGGCCGCACAGACGCTGGGGTCCACGCGGCAAACCAAGTCATCCATTGCGACATTCCACAAACACCATGGCAAAGACTCGTGGGAAATCGGCCAACACGACGGCCAGAAGAAGCCCTGGTTTCCAAACTCAATGGTGTGCTAGCCCGTGAATCAGGTGCGATTCGCATCCTGTCTGCCCAGATTGTGCCCGAAGGCTTTGACGCACGGTTTTCTCCGTTATCTCGCCAATACCGCTATCGAATCAATAATGGCACCCCGGATCCACTGACCCGACATTTCACCTATCAGCACCGCAGACCATTAAATTTTGAGGCCATGGCAGAAGAAATTGCTGATATTCAGGGACTCTATGACTTCGGGTCATTCTGTAAACCCAGGTCGGGTGCAACCACGGTGCGAACACTGCACCGGTTCGACCTCGACGTGACACAAGAACTCACCACCGTATGGCTGGCCGCCGATGCCTTTTGTCACCACATGGTGCGTGCGCTGGTGGGGGCCCTGGTCCAGGTGGGAGATGGGACCAGGCCATGCGGCTGGTTACAAGACCGCCTAGCCAACCCGGTCCGAGATTCACACATGATGCTTGCCCCGGCACTGGGACTCATCCTCGACACGGTGACCTACCCCAACAACGATGAAGTAGAACAACGGGCACAACAAACGCGGGCCAGGCGAGATCCTACGTGTTTGCCTTGCGACTGATCCGCTCAGCAGCATCGGTAATGACCGAAACCACCGCCGCGGTATTAGCGGTGACCTGCTGCTGATCAGTCACCAATTCCAAGCGGGACGTGGGGCCAGTAGAAATGGGTTTGGTCACCACACCGGGAATCGAAAACGACGAAAACGAAGCCGGCAGAATCGATGCCCCAACACCGGCAGCGACCAAGCCCATCACGTTCTCCTGGTTTATCGCGCGCTGCACGATCCGCGGGGGATGGCCCAGTGGGTGGAAGATCTCCATGATGTTGGTGACGTAACCCGGCATGGACTGGTAGGGGAATAGCACCAAGGGCACCTCAATGAGATCCTCGGGGTCGATTTCTGGCCGAGTCGCCAGCGCATGGTTCGCCGGTAAGACGGCCACCATCTGCTCGGTGAGCAAGGTGGTGAACTTCAACCCGGCCTGCAGCGGAGCGTCTCGCATGACACCGATGTCTAAGCGATTTTCTAACAGGGCCTCAACTTGCTCCCCGGTAGCCATGGGTTGGAGATCGAGCTGGATGCCGGGATGCTGTAGCCGAACATCTCGTACCCCTGCTGGCACAAGTTCATAGCTGGCCGACGAAACGAAGCCGATACGGACTCGACCGCGTCGCCCAGCTTTGATCTCACGGATATCCTCAACAGCCTCATCGAGGTCCTGCAGGATCGGACGAATGAGATCGCGAAAACGTCCGCCTTCAGAGGTCAACGATACTCGACGCGAGGTGCGATCAAACAGCGAGACACCCAGTTCCTCCTCGAGCCGTTTAATATGGACCGTCAAGGGTGGCTGAGAGATATGCAAACGTGCTGCTGCCCGGCCGAAGTGCAATTCTTCTGCGACAGCCATAAAATATTCGAGTTGGCGTAATTCCACGATATATCCTTCTGATCCGCATAAGCCATGCCGATCAAGATAACTCTAGCCGACACGCTTGACGCCGGATCGCCCTACGACAGTATTGTTCACCATAGCCTGAGCTACTCATGCACGTCAGTGTGGATTTTACGAACCATTCATGCGATTGCCTAGACGGTGAAAGGTGCTCGGTGGCAGCGTGGGAGGCATGGCACAGTCGGCTTCCATCACCCCGAATCTCTGGTTTCCCGGCAACGCTGCAGAAGCTGCAGAATTCTATGTCACAAGCTTCGGTGGTGCCTCAGAGCTCATCGAGACCGCGCACTACCCGGACACGGACCTTCCCGAATTTCAACAACACTTAGCTGGAAAACTCTTAACCGCTGAGTTGTCGTTGCGGGGCTACTCGCTCACTCTGATGAATGCCGGACAGGAGAGTTTTTCGCCCAACCCCTCGATTTCCTTCATGCTCAACTTCGACCCGCTGAACTACCCGGATAGCACCGCTGCCCGTCAAGACCTTGACGAGCTATGGGTAAAACTTGCCGACGGCGGCGAAATACTGATGCCGTTGGACCGCTATCCGTTTAGTGAGCACTACGGATGGGTACAAGATCGGTACGGTTTTTCATGGCAACTGCTCCTGACCGACCCCGCCGGTGACCCGCGACCATTCATCATGCCGGCGTTTATGTTTGGCGGGCCCAACCAAAACCGTGCGGTTGAAGCAGTTGACCATTGGACACAGATATTTCCTGACTCAACCATTGGACAGCGGGTCTATTACCCAGAACCCGTAGGGCCAGCGACTGACGGTTCGGTGATGTTTAGCGACTTCCAGCTGACGCAACAGTGGTTCGTCGCCATGGACGCCGGGGTGGACCAGGACTTCACCTTCAACGAGGCCGTATCCCTGGCGGTTGCCTGTGCGGATCAGTCAACGATCGACCGGTACTGGAGGGAGCTGTCGGCTGTTGAGGAAGCCGAAGTCTGTGGCTGGTGTCAGGACCAGTTTGGGGTGTCGTGGCAGATCGTGCCTGATAATATTGCTGAACTGTTGCAACGGCCGAATGCGCACCAACGTATGATGAACATGAAAAAGTTGATCATTGAGGATTTCTAGATCCAAGACAAGAACCCTTGTCTCGTCCCGTTCGGAGTGCCTCATGTCAAGGTGAGCGCGAACGCTAAGTGGTGCCTCATAGATCGTGAGCGCCAAGGCTCAAGTGAGCGGGTTGTTGTGCCTCACAGTATTTGAGCGCGAAATGGCCGGGTCAGGCGGTTTTGGTTTTGACCCCAGTTTTCTGGCGGGCGGTGCGGGCGTGTTGTTTGTCTTCGATGTTGGCGACCATGGCCAGGGTTTTATCTTTAGCCCGGCTCATCAACCGGTCCTGGTAGGTCAAGATCTGCCGGGTCAGTTGAGCGGGGTTGAGACTGCGATATAGGGCCTCTAACTCATCAAGCTGGGGCTGTGACAGGATCCCGGA
>NZ_ATVQ01000003.1 GCF_000420805.1 Yaniella halotolerans DSM 15476 | reverse complement strand
CATCATCCGCCACACCCGGACCAGCTGCTTTTTCGCATTCTGAGAGTACTTGGTGGGTTTGTGATTGCGCCGGTCGATGCGCACCACGTTTTTGACCCCAAGGGTCTTGGAAGTCAGATACCGCCGAGCTGTGGACCGACCGGCCCCGGTCGAGGCACAGAACTGATCGATAATCTCTGATTTCTCTGCTTTGGTTCCGGTGCGGTAATCGGTGCGCAATTGCTTGGTGACTTCTATGCGTGTAGCCATCGAGGTTCTTTCCTTCTTCATAACTTCAGGCTAGAGTCTCGCGCTCACGGTCTGTGAGGCACGACACGAGCTAGACGCTCAATATGAATAAGGTACGTCGCAACCTTGAAGATGTTAGCCAAGTCACATACGCTTGAAATAGTTCCATCTGGAACTATTTCATTTCTAGCTACGTATTTGACTGACCCGATACACGAAGCTCCAGGCACGTCCTGTTGAGCATTTCAAGGAGAAATGTTGAGTATTTCAGTGAAGGACATCCTCACCGATAAAGGCGTCCACCCAAGTGAAGAACATCTGGAGAAAATCGAGGCGAAGTGGGCCGAAATCCGCCAGCTCAAGGGGAACCTTGAGAATGCGAACCTCGACGACGCTGACATCGCACTGCGGAATATCCCGGGAGGAGATCACGTTGCCTAAGGAACTGCTCTCCAAAACGACCACCGAAGTCGCCAAAATGATTGAGAATAAAGAAGTCTCACCAGTTGAGCTCACGCAAAGCTTGCTCGATCATTCTCATGGTCTCAATGACCAGGTAAATGCTTATATCAGTTTCCGAGAGGACGCCGCTTTGGCAGAAGCCAAGGTTGCCGAGGACGAGATTTCACAGGGCAACTACCGCGGACCGTTGCATGGCATTCCCCTGGCCATCAAAGACAATATTTATGTCGGTGGCGAAGTCACAACGATGGCATCAAAGATCCATGGCGACTTCGTATCCAAGGATGATTCTTCGGTCGTCAAAAAGCTACGAGAAGCGGGCGTCGTACTGACCGGTAAGCTCAACATGCATGAGTACGCTTGGGGCATCGACAATAACAGCCCACATTTCGGGCCAGTTGCGAATCCATGGAATCCCGACAAAGTGCCCGGCGGCTCAAGTGGCGGCTCCGGAGCGGCAGTAGCCGCGGATATGAGCTTCACTACCCTAGGCACAGATACGGCAGGATCCATTCGGATACCTTCTGCAGCATGTGGGCTCGTAGGACTGAAGCCCACACACGGTCGTGTTGCAAAATACGGTTGCTTCCCATTGGCCTGGAGCCTGGACCACATCGGCCCCATGTCCAAGAGCGTCGCTGATGCGGCGGCAACACTACAGGCAATCTCCGGGCACGATCCTCGAGATCCGACTTCAGTAGATGTGGCGGTCTCGGATTATTCAGCAACACTGGATAGTGACCCCAAGGGGCTGAAGATAGGCGTAGAAGAGGATTATTTCTTCCGCGATGTCGACTCTCCCATTGAGGACGCCGTACGAAAACAGATCGACCAACTGGTGGATCAGGGGGCCACACTCAAAACAGTGAAGATCCCTTCACTTCGACATTCAGAGTGGGCTGAGCTGGCTACGAGTCTCTCAGAGGCCTCTGCTATTCACCACACCGATCTGCAGAACCGTCCAGAAGACTTTGGTGCAGACATTCGCTTCCTCTTCGAACTGGGTGAACTCTTCTCCTCTGTGGAATACCTTCAAGCACAGCAAATCCGTCGACAGATCAAACAAGAGTTCACGGCTGCACTGCAAGAGGTTGATGTCATTATCGCTCCGACTTTGCCCGTCATGGCACCGGATATTGGTTCACCAGTTGCACAGTTGAATGGGCAAGATGTTGATCTCATCGATGCCTTTATTCGATATACGGGACCGAGTAACCTGACCGGTCTGCCGGCCCTCACTGTCCCGGTCGGTCTCACTGATGGGCTCCCCATTGGCCTGCAGATCATTGGTCGAGCGTTTGATGAAGCTGGAGTCCTGACGGTCGGCGCACAAATCGAAAGGACCAACCCTATGGAAGGCCGTCGCGCATCCATTGGTGCTTAGAACACCGACTCTATGAAATCCCGAAGTCAGTGATCCGAGGGCTGTATCCTCATTGCCCTCGGATCACGGCCCGGGAACAAAACTATAGAAGAATACTGGGAGCAGGCATGTCTGATCTCGCGTTACTCTTTGTTGGGGCCGTACTCTTAGTCAACGGATTAGTGTTTCTCGAGCGAGTCGACGGAAAAGCGGCCATCCCCGTCAATCTCCTCACCGGAGGTCTCTTACTCTTCACTGCCTTATTGCAAATCCTAGAAGTCGACGCCACCTCACCTGACTACGCTGCGACAGCTTTCGGTGCGGCTGGACTATCTGTCTTTGGTTTCACCTACCTCACCGTCGGAGGAAATTCCTTATTCGGCGGAAGCGGGACCGCTCTAGGATGGTTCTGCGTCTGGGCTGCGGGTATTTCAGCAGTTCTTGCGGTCGTGAACTTCACTTTCACCGGCAACGTCAACATGGCCTTGTTATGGAGCGCGTGGTCGGTATTGTTTACTGCCTTTTTCTTAGCGCTCACTTCGAGTGCAGTTTACCTGACGAAAGCAGCGGGAGTTCTCGCAATATTGCAGTCAGTCAGCACCGCGACCATACCCGCTCTCTTGAGAATCAGCGGGGTGTGGGCATCGACCTCCACACTTCTCATCGCGCTCGTCCAAATTGCGGTGGTCGCAGCCTACGTCGGCGCTGCTATATATTGGCGGAAAGCGCCGGCAGCTACGATGGCTTGATGGGTCCAAGAGTCACCACGGGAGCACTGCTCTTAGCCACCACGGCCGCAATCATCCTTGTCGTCATCGAGCCGTCAGAAGCGAGAACCCTGGCATGGAGATTGCTGCCAATTTTTGTTTTTGTCGCCGGTATGTCTGTTGTCGTAAATGTTTGTGCACAAGTGGGAGTATTTACCGCAGTAGCGCAAGCGCTCGAACGGACTGCTCCCAGCGCAGCGATAAATAGGACTAGATTCCTTTGGGCTGGGCTGATACTTCTCAGCATTGTGGTGACGGCATTCTTATCCTTAGATACCACCGCAATCCTACTTACCCCGCTGGCCATCGCCGTCGCGAGGAGAAATCACCTCAATCTGGTCGCGGTCGCTTTATCTGTGGTGTGGATTGCCAATCTCGCTTCGTTGCATCTGCCCGTATCGAATCTGACGAATCTGCTGGCGCTGTCTGGCAAAGGATTTACCAGTGAAATCGACTATGTTTCCGCTGCTCTTGTACCTGCGATTATTGCTACGACGATTGCAGTATGCGCCTCACTGATAGCAAATAAGCTTCCGGAACGGCTAGCCACCAGCACATCCCCGTCAGCCGGCGAATTATCCCAGCTCTCGAGTCCACTTCTCAAACCGATGTTGATCATCCTCGGAGTTTTGCTTCCTGCCCTGGCCTCACCGATCCCCTACTGGTTGTCCAGTACGGTCGCGGCGACGGCGGTCCTAGCGATCACTGCGTGGAGACGACGTGAGATCCTATCGGTTTCGCTAATCCCCTGGTCTTCTCTGGTACTCGCCGGGGCATTATCCACGGTTGCTACAGCTCTGAATGCACTCGGCGGAGCAGAGCTAGTAGGTGAGCTACTCGAAGACACCCATGCCACACCGATGGGTCTACTCCAGCTCGCCGGGGCCGGTGCAGTGTCCGCGAATTTGATCAACAACATTCCTGCTTTTCTTGCGTTGGAACCCGCCCTGGCAACCTCCAGCGGCTATCTGGCCATGCTTATCGGAACAAATACTGGGCCAATCGTGACTCCGTGGGCGTCATTGGCGACACTACTGTGGCATGATCAGTTACAACGTGCTGGCGTTCGAATTCGGTGGCGTACGTTTATAGTTTTAGGCCTGATACTGGCACCCATTGCGGTAGTTTTACCAACGTTAGGGTTGCTGCTTTAGAACAGGTTTCAGGGTATTGAGTACATCGAAATCCAAGCCATCTGCCTGAGCAATCGTCACAGGTTGGATCGCCTGATGATTCCGGAACGACACCAGACCACGCGGACTCCACAATTCGACGTCATTGATGACTCGATCAAATTTTCCGATGTCTGTACTGCCGCTCAACTTGGCTAAGGCCGACAACGTGTAGATCCCTTGATAACACGATTCGGCCATGTTGTTGAGCGGGGGTGCTGCCGCCCCATGTGTTTCAACATATCGACCAAGAAAGTTAAGCGCCTCCGAACTGGTCATCGTGCGAAAATAACTCGCCGACGAGAACAGATTCTTTGTGGCCTCCGCGCCTGTCGCCAGCAGCATATTCTCATCCATCAAGGGGCTATACCGCGTGATGTTATCTTGTAGTCCGGCTTCAGCGAATACGCGATTAAAGTCCACCGCGTCCTGGCCGACAAGCAACATCAGCACCGCATCACAACCACTTGCTGCCACTGCCTGCGAAAGTGCAGGTTCTCCACCATCACCCATATCCACGAGTCGGCTCCCGACAATTTCTAACCCTAATTCTGCGGCGGCTAAGGCAGTCTTCTGTAAAGAACGAACAGGCCAAATATAGTTCGCGCCAACCACATACCATTTGCGGTGTCCCAGGTGTTCGCGTAACCATTTCAGCGCAGGAAAGATCTGTTGTTCCGGGTTTTCTCCCGTCAGATAAACTCCTGGGCTTTGCTTGTCGCCCTCGGATAACGACGTATATACATAAGGGATGCGGTGCTTCAGCAGGGGCACAAGACGCTTGCGTATTGAGGAAATATGCCATCCCGTCAGGGCATCAATGTGCTTCGACGCGACAAGTTCATCGATTTCCTGCGCTATATTTTCCGGCGCTCTGCCTCCGTCAATAAAAACGAGTTGTACTAGACGCCCGTCGATGCCATTGGTCTGATTCAGCTCTAGCTTGGCCTGCTCGGCAACTGCCACACAGGAAGGTCCGAAAATCCCTGCGGGCCCTTGGAACGGCACAAGGAGGCCAATTCGATACATTTCGTCGTGCATGCAGGACCCTCCTCACTGGAATATCTATTCAGGTGGTGTGAAAGTCAGAAAACCGTAACTACTCGGATTCGAAAATGCACCATTTCCAATGTTGAATGTGAAAAATGTCAAGTAAACTGGCCTGCATTAGTCGCCCGATTCGCCCGTTGAAGGAGTCCACTGATGCAAACCTCCGGTAATCATCACGGCCCCAATCTGCCACCAAACTCGTCAAGTGCGATATTGGTCACATCCCTGTTGCAAACTACCAAAGATTTTTCTTCATCGGTCTCTGACATCATTGCTCCACATGGATACAGCGTGGATGAATGGTTGGCGCTGCGCGCGATCCGGCGTGATGATGGCTGCTCTGTTTCACAAATTTCAGATGCATCCGGCTGTACAGGTGCGGCGCTCACTCGGGCGGTGGACAAACTTGTCGCCAACGGACTCGTTTATCGTGAAGTCAGCCAGATTGACCGACGCAAAGTTGTCGTCTTTATAACGGACGCTGGCCGCGACGTCGCCGACGCCATTCATCGTCGAATTTTCGATGTAGAAAGCTCTATACAGGACGCACTTTCCAACGCGGGTCTCTCTGCAGAGGCATTCACTAGCTTACTCGATGCCCTAGGGGGCCTTGCGTCATTCTCGACGCAGGAACACCACTCGACGCTTCAAGAGCCCAGTATTCACTGAGTCAGTGCCGGACGCTGAGGCACGACTCCTTCCTGCACGGTTGGTCAGCGGCCGGCCCGCTTCAAAGCCCTTGATGCCGTGAACAATACGCAGAATTATCCTCATGACCCTTGACCCCGAGTTCCGCACAATTTTAGACTGACTAAATAAACAGTCAGTATAGGTGAGGGGCGCAATGTCAACTGAACACAACGTGAGCGGCGACGGAGCAGAACGCATCCTCAACGCTGCAATAAAGCTCTTCGGAGAACATGGTGTGCGTGGAACAACGCTGAAGTCCATCGCTGCGGAAGCCAACGTTTCTCAGGCGCTGATTGTGCATCATTACGGCACTAAAGAGGGTCTGCGGTCGGCCTGTGACGCCTACGTGGCCGATGTGATTCGCGAGCGCAAAGAGGAGACATTAGCAGAACCACAATTCGACCCGTTGATGACCTTACGTCGCTTGGAACAGGGTCGCCCCCTGTTGCGCTACCTCATTCGCACGTTGACCGAAGGTGGTGCACATGCAGCTCAGTTGATTGACGGGATGGTCGCGGATGCCAAGAGCTATATGTCACAGGGTGAGCGCGACGGCGTCATCAAGCCCAGCGATACCCCGCACGACCGTGCAGTGGTGTTAGTGATCTGGTCTATGGGCGCCTTGGCGTTGCATGAGCATGTCGAGCGACTACTCGGAGTGGATTTCCTGGCAGAGAACGTACCACCCGAAAGTCTCCAACGCTACTTGCGGCCAGCGCTCGAGCTGTTCAAGCACGGACTTGTAGAAGACGGTTCATTCGACCATTTGGCAGCCTTCCTAGGTGAGGAGAAGTCCCAAGGAACAACCCAAACCAGCCATGACGACAAGAAGTGAGGCTCTCATGACAACGACTCCAGCAATCTCTATCCGTGGCCTGATCAAGAATTTTGGCAGCACACGCGCCCTGGACAGTTTGAATCTTGAGGTCAATCAGGGTGAAGTACATGGTTTTCTCGGCCCCAATGGTGCTGGGAAATCCACAACCATCCGTGTTTTGCTTGGCTTATTGCATGCTGATGCCGGAACTGTGGAAGTGATGGGAGGCGACCCCTGGAAGGACGCCGTGGCCCTGCACCGACGCCTCGCATATGTGCCCGGTGATGTCGAGTTGTGGCCCAACCTTACTGGTGGAGAAGCAATCGATGTCTTTGCGCGCCTTCGCGGCAAACTGGATCGCACACGTCGCAACGAACTGTGCGAACGGTTCGATTTAGATCCGACCAAAAAGGCCCGCACGTATTCCAAGGGGAACCGTCAGAAAGTCGCGCTGATTTCGGCTCTGGCATCAGACGTTGAGCTTTTGCTACTCGACGAACCAACAGCCGGACTCGACCCTCTCATGGAGGTCGTCTTCCAGCAGGCAATTCGCGAAGTCAAGGATGCGGGTACCACGGTCTTGCTCTCCAGCCATATTCTTTCCCAGGTCGAGGTGCTGGCCGATCGAATCTCTATTGTTCGACAGGGCAGCGTCGTAGAAACCGGTAGTTTGGACGAATTACGGCACATGACCCGCACCACGGTGATCGCCGAGACAGACCATCCAGCCCCACACCTAGCGCAGCTGTCTGGAGTGCATGACTTCACCGAGCAGGAGGGCAAGGTTCAATTCCAGCTCGACGGGGACAGTTTCGACGAGGCGATGCAATCCCTGACACCCCTGGGGATACGGTCCTTGGTCGCCCACCCGCCAACCTTGGAACAGTTACTCATGCGTCACTATGGTGACGCTGCCACTGGAGCAGAGGAGGCCCCACGATGACTACCACAACGCGCTCCCCTCGTCATCGTAAACCTGCCGTTGCCCGAGCTTCGCGGCTGGTTGGCACCGGGACGATGATTCGATTGGCGCTCCGGCGCGATAGGTTCAGACTGCCAGCCTGGATCGCCGCACACGGATTACTTGTCGTATACATTGGCTCGGCTTTGCCGCAACTTGCGCCGACCAAAGAGGATCTTGCCGGGATTTCATCGCTCCTTTCGCAACCGGTGGGGCGGATGTTTACGGGCCCGGCATTTGGCATGGACGATGTGACCTATGAGCGGTTCTTCGCCGCCGGTTACGTACCGTATTTGTTTATCCTGGCGGCCTTGATGAACATCATGTTGGTCATCCGTCATACCCGAAAAGAAGAACAGACCGGCCGAGCCGAACTGATCCGTGCAAGCGTCACCGGACGTCATACCGCACTGACTGCCGCCCTCATCGTCGCATTGCTCGCGAATATCGCAGCAGCAGCCCTAGTAATCGTCCTGGCTGTGATGCTCGAGTATGCGCTGGTGGGATCGATGTTGGTTGGCTTCGCCACCGGTCTCACCGGGCTTGCCTTTGCTGGGGTGGCGGCAATAACCGCACAACTCAGTGAATTTTCTCGTTCTGCAACGGGCATGGCCGGTGCCGTCCTTGGTGTGGCGTTTGTGCTGCGAGCGCTGGGCGACATGGTCGCCGTTGGCGGTTCTGCACTCTCGTGGGCCTCACCGCTGGGGTGGGCCGCACAAACGGCTCCCTATGTCGAAGACCGTTGGATCCCCCTGGTGTTGCTAGCTGGTTTTGCGGCAGTGACCATCACCGCCGGGTTCGTGCTGCAGCGTCGTCGCGATTTTGGCGCAAGCCTGATTCCGCCTCGACCCGGACCAGCACATGCAGCAGCATCATTGGGACATCCCCTTGGGTTGGCGTACAGACTACAGCGCGGCGGCATGCTCGGCTGGGGCAGCGCTATCTTGATCCTGGGAGTGATCAACGGGTTATTCACCCAGGCCATGCTCGACGCCGGTGAGGACATGCCGCCCCAGCTCAGTGCCGTCTTTGGCAGTGAACAATTACTCGACGGCTATGTCGGATTCCTTGGAGGGTTTACTGGTATTTTCATTGCTGCCTACGTGGTGTACGCGATGCAGACGTTAAAGAGCGAAGAAGATGCCGGGCGTGCTGACACAGTGCTTGCTACAGCGGTGTCTCGGATGGGTTGGCTGAGCACCCACGTCGTTGTGATTGCGTTGGGTAGCGTGGTCATAACAGCCGTCACCGGGCTCAGCACAGGGCTTGGGGCAGCAACAGTGACCGGCGAATGGGAACTTGTTGGTTCCCTGTTCTTGGCGCATTTCGCAGTCGTGGCGGCACCGTTGACCGTCTTGGGGCTCTGCGCTGCTCTATTCGGTCTGGTGCCACGAGTGGTCGCCCCGGTCGGGTGGTTGTTGGTCGCCCTGATCGGTATTGTAGAGCTCTTTGGCGATCTGCTGGACTTGCCCGAGTGGCTTCGTACCCTGTCACCCCTATGGCACTTGGCGTCAGTTCCGGTAGAAGGCTTCGAAACTATGCCAATGATGGTGTTGTTGGGAGCAACGCTGGTGTTGCTGGCAGTAGGGTTGGCAGCATTTCGGCGTCGCCAAGTCAATGTGGTCTAACCCCGCGTTGCCTTGTATCACGCGTCGAATTACGATGGTGTGCTTGTCTACATTTTTCTGCGCCGTGCCGCAGGATGCATACCAGCAATTTCGAAGTCCGTACCGTCCGAGTAGGTTTAGGGAGTCAGTTTGGCACGGAAAGACAAAACACCGTCTGTCACCAGAGCCTTGAAACAGAATCGCGGTTCGCGGCTGGTGCTGTGGATCTTTTCCACCGGTGTGGCACTATTGTTTGCCTACAGCGTCGCCTTTCAGTTTTTGATGGCCAGGGAAGGACAGTCGCACAGCTGGACCGACGCCGTGTACTGGACGATTACCACCATGTCCACCTTGGGTTATGGAGATATCACATTCGACTCGGAGCTCGGTCGGATGTTCTCCATGCTGGTGCTGTTGAGCGGTATTTTACTGATCGTAGTACTTTTGCCATTTTCGTTTGTGCAGTTCATTGTCGCCCCCTGGATGGATCAGCGAGAAGCAGACCGTGCACCGCGCTCAGTCCCGGCTAACGTCCGGGGACACATCATTCTGGCTGGCCTCGACGTCGTCACTCAAACGTTAGTAGCTAGAGCCAAACGTGCCGGTAGACCAACGGTCGTGATTGTCGAAGATACGGACCAGGCGGGTCGATTGCACGATGAAGGTTACCGCGCGATGGTCGGCTCGCTCGACTCCCCCGAAACGTATCGGAAGGCCCGCGTAGAACAGGCCGCAATGGTGACCTCAACGCAGGCTGACACGACGAACAGCAACGTCACATTCACGGTGCGTCAAGTCGACCAAGATGTCACGATCGCAGTCACAGCGCAGAAGAAAGCTTCGGTAGATGTACTCGAGTTAGCCGGCGCCAATCACGTATTGCAGCTGGCACCCACACTGGGTCGGGAACTGGCACAACGCAGCCTTGGGAATACCGGTCGCCCGCATATTATTGGACACTTCGGCGAAACGTATATTGCTGAGGCCGCCGCCAGGGGCACAGCACTCGTTGGTAAAACCGTGGACCAAGCACAGCGGCATATGAACCCGAATTTGCGCATCCTTGCAACGATGCGCCTAGGACGGTTGGGGGCCATCGGCACCACGCAACCGATCGATGAGAAAACAGTGCTGATCATCGCCGCCGATGGCGACGTGCTAAAGGAATACGAGGCGAAATTCCATGATAAATCAAAGCCTGAAAGTCCAGTCCTCATTCTCGGAGGTGGCCAGGTGGGCCGAGCCGCAGCCGAAGAGTTCGAAAAAACCGGAGTCCCCTACACCATCGTCGAAAAAATCCCGGATCGCATTCCGTCGCACTTGAACGGTGTTGAAGGTGACGCCGCAGAATTGCGTGTTCTCCGCGAAGCCGGCCTGGACGACGCCGCTGCCGTGTTGGTCACCTCTCATGACGACGATCTCAACGTATATCTCACGCTGTATTGCCGCCGATTACGTCCTGAGCTCCAAGTAGTAAGCCGTGCCACCTACGAACGCAACGTTGCCACCCAGTACCGCGCCGGAGCCGATAATGTCTTGTCCTATGCCACCATCGGAGCCACCGCACTGTGGAATAATTTCGGGCCTGACCATCGTGTAGTCATTGCCGAAGGCAACGAATTATTTCCCGTACCTGTGCCGCCATCCCTGGCCGGTACGGCACTGTTCGACTTGAGAGTCTATGAAGAGACGGAATGTCATATCGTCGCCGTCACCAATGGTGACAAGGGCTTGCTGCCAACGACCGAACGGATTCCGACAACGCCCGAGCATAAACTCCTCCTACTTGGCGACCGCCACGCAGAACGAGCCTTTCGGCACAAATACTTGCGGGAGAAAGGCTAAGGGGCTCGCCATCCTCAACAGGATGCGCTAAACCTGCCATGATATGAGCTCAAGGCAGTAGCATCGAGAACAGCCTAAATGTTCAACCGAAAGACAGCGACCTCCAGCATGATCTCATTTGAGTCGGTCACCAAAACCTATCCGGGTCCCAGCCGTTCTGCTGCCGATGTTGTCGCTGTGCGCGATACAAGCTTTACCGTCGACACCGGCACGATCACCGTCTTGGCAGGGTCCTCGGGTTGCGGCAAAACAACGCTGTTACGCATGGTCAATCGCATGGTTGCCCCGACATCTGGTCGCGTGCTGATCAACGGTGACGACATTGCGCATATGAATCCGGTGCAGCTACGACGTAAGATCGGCTACGTTATGCAGCACGCCGGTCTGTTGCCGCATAAAACCGTGGCCGAGAATATTGCAGTCGTTCCCCGGCTCAACGGTGCGAGCCGTACCGAAGCGAAGCGATCGGTTGATCGCATGCTTGACATGGTGGAACTGCCAGCGGACATGGCGGACCGGTATCCGGCTGAACTCTCCGGTGGACAGGCTCAGCGTGTGGGGGTGGCCCGAGCGCTGGCTGATGAACCACGGATTTTATTGATGGATGAGCCGTTTGGTGCAGTGGACCCGCTGGTTCGCACCGGGCTACAGCAACAACTCGTTGACATTCAGCACGAGCTCGGCACCACAATGCTGTTTGTGACCCACGATATGAGTGAAGCCCTGCGACTCGGACACCAGATCATTTTGCTCGCCGAGCAGGGACGCATTATGCAACAGGACTCCCCCACCAAGCTTGTAGAGCAACCGGCCAATGCTTTCGTCGAAGATTTCCTCGGCCTCAACGCCGTCGACAAGACCCTGCGTACACGCACGACCGAGGATGGTCGCACCATGATTGTGGACGCGCACGGTCGGCCGGCAGGTTTCCTGGAGCAAGCATGAACTGGGTGACCAATAACCTGGAGACGATCATCAGTGCGCTGGGATGGCACGTGGCTCTCAGTGTCCCAGCTATTGTTGCAGCACTTCTCTGTTCGATTCCGCTGGGCTGGTTGGCACACCGGCTCCCCCGCTACTCCGGGCCCATTATTACCGGCTCCGGTCTCCTGTTTGCCATCCCTTCGCTGCCGTTATTGATCGTGCTCCCCGTGCTCACCGGAGCGGGCATGCGAGACGGCAGCAATGTCGTCATCGCGCTGACACTCTATGGCATCGCCCTGCTTGTGCGTTCGGTGGCCGATGGCTTCAACTCCATCTCGTCCGAAACTCGCCTGGCCGCCACGGCACTGGGCTATTCGGGGTTTCGCCGGTTCTTGACCGTCGAGCTCCCGTTAGCTGCACCAATTATTTTGACCGGCTTGCGGGTGGTGACCGCCTCCACCATTGCCCTGTGCACAGTTGGCGCTGTACTCGGCATCCCGTCGTTGGGCACCCTGTTTACCGATGGGTTTCAACGGCAGATCCTGGCTGAAATCATGACCGGCATTATTCTGACTCTTGGCCTGGCTGGAATATGTGATGCACTCTTGGTGGTGCTTGGGAAGCTCTTGATGCCCTGGCAAAAGCAGGTCGCATGAACGTAATCCAGGAGACCTTCAACTGGCTGGTCGACCCCCAAACGTGGAGTACCGACGGCCACAACATGATCATTCGCAGCGTAGAACACCTGCAGTACAGTGCCCTCGCAGTGACCCTCGCGGCCCTTTTGGCCATACCTGCCGGCTGGTTCATGGGCCACACCCGTCGGTTCTCCGGCGTCATCGTTGGTATCACCGGCGCAGCACGTGCCTTACCAACCCTGGGGCTGATCACCCTGTTTGGGTTACTGCTGGGCATTGGCCTGGTGCCACCCATGATTGCCCTGGTGGTCCTCGCGATTCCGTCGATTCTCGCCGGCACATATTCAGGGATCTCTGCGATCAACACCTCCGTGATAGACGCTGCGCGGGCACAAGGATTCACCACACGACAACTCGTTACCCGAGTCCACTTGCCCCTGGGATTCGCCATGATCGTCGGTGGACTCCGGTCCGCCTTCATCCAGGTCATGTCCACAGCAATTCTTGCAGCGTATGTGGGTGCAGGCGGCCTGGGACGGTTCATATTCTTGGGCATTAATACGCAGGACACCCCGATGCTACTGGGGGCTTCAATCTGGATCATGGTGCTGGTGGTGCTCGTGGATGCCCTCTTCAGCCTTGGCCAACGGTTCGCCACCCCAACTGGCGTGCGCCGGCTGCATGCAGTACCAGCTACAGAACCTAGCGCCGGTTAATGATTGCCGAGCAGATTGCGCAAACGTAGCATGAAGTTTCATGAACTCTCATCACACAAAATACTCCCGCACCCTGTTCACTCCGCTAGCTTCCGTTGCAGCCGCCGCACTGCTGCTCACCGCATGCGGGGCTGATTCAGATCCATTGGAAGACGACGACACCCAAGCCGACGGTGACACCATCGTCATTGGATCACAGGCATACTATTCCAACGAGATTATCGCTGAGATCTATGCACAAGTGCTCGAAGATGAGGGATTCGAAGTCGAACGCGATTTTCAAATCGGCCAACGCGAAGTGTATATGCCCGAACTTGAATCTGGCGAGATCGATCTGGTGCCCGATTACACCGGCAACCTAGTGCAGTACTACAGCGATGAAGCTGACTCAGGCTCGCCCGAAGAGGTTCACGAACAAGTCAGCGAGGTGCTGCCGGATGGTCTACAAGCCCTCGACTTTGCCGATGCTACCGACCAGGATTCCTATACGGTCACATCGCAGACTGCCGAAGAATATGATCTCACGTCCATCGGCGATCTAACAGAACTCGGCGACAGCGTCACCATGGCGGCGAATTCAGAATTCGAAACTCGACCATACGGGCCCGAAGGTGCCCAGGAGCTCTATGGAGTCACCATCGAACTGACAGCGGTGGAAGATTCCGGTGGACCGCTAACTGTCGGTGCGCTCACCGACGGAGATGTCCAAGTTGCCGATATCTATACGTCGTCTCCCGCCATTGAGGCCGAAGACCTCGTGGTCTTGGAAGATCCGGAATACTTGATCCTGCCGCAAAACGTCGTCCCGATTGCCAGTGCGGAGCTGGATGACCAGGCCGTCGACGCCCTCAACGAAGTCCAAGCCCAACTGGGGGCAGAGGACCTCGTTGAGCTCAACACTCGATCGGTCGAAGATGAAGCCCCGGCTGCAGATGTTGCCAGTCAGTGGCTGGAGCAGCAGGGATAGATAGCGACTATTCTGCGCTGATCCTCTCTCGAGCTTCGGCAATCTTGCGAGCCTTCTTGGCCTGTTTTTCGGCCTTGCGCTCTTCTTTGAGTTCTTCTTCGTGACGTTTGCGCTCCATGCCAACGACTTCGATTTGCTCGGCCGCGCGATCCACTGGATCCCATTCGGCTGCTACATCGCGATCGGTCCACACCTTGATGACGCTCCAGGCCACCGCAACCATGGGAACGGCAAGTACCGCACCGATAATACCGGCCAGGACCGTTCCCGCAGTCAGGGCCATCAAGATGACCAGCGCGTGGAGGCTGAGCGTCTGGGCCATCACAACCGGCTGGAGGAAGTTACCTTCAAGCTGGTTGACCAGGATGACGGCGGCCAACACGATGAGCGCCACAACCGGTCCGTTGGCGACCAGTGCAACCAGCGTTGCCAAGACACCAGCGGCTGTCGCACCGACCAGTGGAACGAAGCCACCGAGGAAGACAATGACACCAAGTGGCAGGGCCAGTGGTACCTGCAAGATGAACAGTGCCAACATGATGCCGATGGCATCGGCTGCCGCGACAATGGCAGTACCACGAATGTAGCCACCGAAGGTGTGCAGCGCGCGATCTCCCGAGGCAATCCATTTTGCACGGTAGTGGTCCGGTGACCACGAGACGAAGAATGCCCAGATGCGGTCGCCGTCTTTCAAGAAGAAGAACAGGATGACTAACAGCAGCACCAAGCTCGTGAAGAACGTTCCGGCAGCGCTAATCGTTGTGACTGCACCGGTACCAAACTCGGCAGATGTCAAAAAGTCAGTGACGGTGTCGAGCGCTGAGTCAATTTGTTCTTGCCCGAAACTAATCCCGAAGCTATCGGTGAGGTCTGTGACCCAAGAACGCAGCTGGTTGAACCCTTGAACAGCTTGGTCCACGAGGGTCTGCCATTCGTTCATTACGGAAAAGACCAGCCCGGTCCCAATACCACCCAGTACCAACAGGGAGCCCAAAAAGACGGTCCAGGCAGCCAATATATTTGACATGATCTTGCGGCATAGGCGGACCAATGGCCACAATGCACACGCCAAGATCACTCCGATCATGGTCGGGATAACGACCACGGTCAGATTGAGTAGGGCAACGACCACCATGCCAACGACGAGGCCGATGAGCAGCAATTGCAGTGCTCGCATACCTAGTCGACCGAAGATGTCAGTCCATAATCCCGAAACCGTAAACGACGTGCGCTGCTTTTCTGGCACGTTGGCTTCATACAGTGAATCGGTCACGTGGTTCCTCCAAATATGCCTACCAGCGCTTTCTTCGTCACATACTACTGCGCCGATACGGCTCGACCTATTTCTTGCCGTGAGTCGACCAACAACCTTCAAGACTACGAACTATCAGACTTGAAAGTTCGTTGAGGCGAACATATGCTCAGATGCGTTGCAGCACTGCCAAGCGCAAAGTAATCCCGCGTAGATTAGGAACCAAAACGTCCTGACCTACCTAAGATCAACATATGGCGTGCACCGATGCACGGCGCAGACGAGACACTGCGAGATGAAAGGCTAAGACGTGGCATCTACTGGGTTGTCCATTGAGAACCTGCACGTGTCATATCGCGGCGTCAAGGCACTCGACGGGCTCTACCTGACGGTGCCAGCAGGCCAAAAAACCTGCATTGTTGGTCCGAACGGTTCCGGAAAATCCACAACTTTGAAGGCGGCTCTGGGACTCATTGAGCCCGCACACGGTAAGATCCGATTTTTTGGTCAGCGCGTGGACGCTGTGCGGAAGCGCATCGCCTACGTACCGCAGCGTTCAGCAACCGACTGGGACTTCCCCATCAATGTCTTCGACACTGTACTATTGGGCACCTACCCGCGTTTGCGATTGTTGCAACGGCCGGGTGCGGTCGAACGAGAAATCGCACGCAGGGCGTTACTCCGCGTCGACATGGAAGCATTTGCTCATCGTCAGATTGCTGATCTGTCCGGTGGACAACAGCAGCGGATCTTTATTGCTCGTGCACTAGCCCAGCAGGCAGATATTTTGCTGCTCGATGAGCCACTCATGGGAATAGATGCCGCGAGCGAGGCCAATATTATCGAGATCCTGACCGAATTATGCGATGCCGGAAAAACCGTCGTGATGGTCCACCACGATCTGTCCAATATTCACAAGTATTTCGATCATATGATCATGCTCAATCAGCAGCGCATCGCGCAGGGGCCCATTGACCAAGTGTTGACGGCAGATAATCTCACCAAAACTTTCGGCGCCAATCTTCTGGGCCTCACGGAGTAATCAGTGGAATTTCTCAACGACCTGATCAACTACCCTCACTTAGCTCGCGCCGCGATCACCGCCGTCATCATTGGCATAGTCTCCGGCGTCGTTGGGTCCCTGATCATTCTGCGAGGCTTATCCCTGATGGGCGATGCCATCTCGCATGCGGTCATGCCGGGTATTGCGGTGTCGTTCTTCTTTGGTGCCAATATTTTTATCGGAGCGCTGGTTTCCGGGCTCCTGGCAGCCGCCGGTATTGGATTTGTCGCCGCGAACTCTCGGCTGAAACGTGATACCTCGATCGGCATTGTGTTTACTGCGTTCCTGGCCGCGGGTGTGATCCTCTTGGCCCAAACGGAATCCTCGGTATCACTGCAGTCCATTTTATTTGGCGATGTCTTGGCCACGCTGCCCTCACAAATGTGGCAGTCAGTGGTCATTGCGGTCGTGATTTTGACCTTGGTGGTCTTGTTTTATAAGCAGCTACAAATCACCACCATGGATACCCAAGTCGCTAAAGCCTATGGTTTTCCCACACGCACGATCAACTATGCCGTGCTGATTGGCTTAGCTGTGGTGACGGTTTCGGCGGTGCAAACCGTCGGCGTTATTTTAGTCGTGGCCATGCTGGTCACCCCCGCGGCCGCAGCATTCTTGCTCTCCCGAAAATTCTCGACCATGATGTGGCTGGCCGCACTCTTCGGTATGGTCTCCTCCATTGTTGGCATGTATTTCAGCTACACCTTGGCGCTGCAATCCGGTCCGGCTATCGTACTCGTAGCATTCACGCTGTTCCTGTTGGCCTTTTTCTTTAGCCCCAATCAAGGATTTTTGTGGACGCAACTGCAAAAGCTTCGCGATCGTCGTCGCATTTCGGCCTCCTAGGTCGCAGAAAGGCCCGCCCGATGTCTACCACTCGCACCGCAACGTTCGCGGCCATTGGCGTACTCTCCTTGGCCGGTTGCGGTGATGCCCAACAAACAGTCGACCAAAACAATGAGACGCTGCAGGCCGTCTCATCGTTTTCAATCCTCACCGACATGGTCGAAGAAATCGCCGGTGAACACGTCGAAGTCTACAACCTTGTCCCGGTGGGCCAGGATCCACATGAATACGAGGCGCTGCCGGACGATTCCAAAGCGATGGCCGACGCCGATATCTTTTTCTATAACGGGCTGAACCTTGAAGGCGGCGAACACGGCTGGGCGGCTCGCATGGCAGACGCCGTCGAGCTAGACGCCGACCACCGGGTTGAGGCCGCCGAAGGCGTCGAGCCAATGTACCTGAGCGAAGGTCTCACCGATTCCGTAAACCCCCACGCATTCTTGGATCCGAATGTTGGCATGATCATGGCCGATAATATTGCCGAAGGGCTCAGCGAGGCCGATCCAGACAATGCTGCGGCCTATGAACAGAACCTGGATGACTACTTGGCTGAACTCAGTCAACTAGATGCGCAGTACCAGCAAGAGATCGGTGACCTGGCAGAAGAACGACGAGTACTGGTCACCTCCGAGCGAGCCTTCCAGTACGTGGCCGAGCGCTACGATTTACGTGAGGGCTATATCTGGTCTGTTGATACCGATGACGTGGGCACTCCGGACCAGATTATTTCGGCCATTGATTTCGTCAACACGTACGAGCCACCTGCGCTGTTCGTGGAGTCCAATGTGACACCGGCTCCGATGGAGACCGTTGCCGAAGACACCGGCGTCGAGATTTATGCCACGGTGTATTCCGATGAGTTAGCTCCCGAAGGGGAGCCAGGAGACACCTATCTGGGGTTCTTGGAAGAAAACCTCACAAGAATTTCTGAAGGATTACAGCAGTAAATACGAAAGGAACGATCCATGACTGATAACCGTCTCACAGCCGGCGATACCGCCCCGGCATTTTCCCTGCAGGACGCCAATGGTGATACCGTCTCGCTGTCCGATTACGCCGGCGAGAAAGTGATCATCTACTTTTACCCCAAAGCCATGACACCCGGCTGCACCACCCAGGCCTGCGACTTCCGCGACCGCTTAGAACGCTTTACCGCAGATGGCTACCGGATCCTCGGCGTCTCCCCTGACCCCGTCAATAAGCTGGCCCAATTCATGGAGAAAGAAGAGCTGAACTTCCCAATGCTCTCCGATGAAAACCACGCGGTAGCCGAGGCCTACGGTGCTTGGGGCGAGAAGAAGAACTACGGAAAAGTCTACGAGGGGCTGATCCGTTCAACGATCGTCGTCAATGAACAAGGCACGGTTGACGTGGCACAATACAACGTGCGCGCCAAAGGGCACGTCGATAAACTGCGCCGCGACCTTGGTTTAGCCGAAGCCTAAAGTTTCAATTAGGCAATTCGTTGTGGATGGACTAAAATGATTCCTCGGTCCACCACAACGGATACGCGGGCGTGGCGGAATTGGTAGACGCGCTGGATTTAGGTTCCAGTGTCTTATTGACGTAAGGGTTCAAGTCCCTTCGCCCGCACCACCTGAGATCAGTTGAACCCGCTCCCGCCGAGCGGGTTCAGTTGTATTGGGGGCTTTTGACGTTCACGAGGAAGGGTCACCGTGCATCTTTCCCGACGCACCCTGTTGGCAGGGCTCGCATCAATCGGCCTAGCTCCGTTGGTTTCCCCCGCAGCAGCCTCGCAGAGCGTCGTCAATAGTCAATCGGCCCCAGAAAATGCGGCACGGGCCTTCCGTATCGGCGTCCCGGCGAAAGCCTTGAGCACCGATCCAGCCGTCACCAACGACATTGAAACCCATCGGCTGGCGCGCCAGGTCTATCAAAATCTCATCGGCGTGGACCCAGAAACCGGGGAAACCATTGCCGAGCTTGCCACCGACTGGACATTTTCCGACGACGGGCTGCAACTGGTCCTGGAACTCGAACAAGACGTCACCTTCCACGATGGCACCGAGCTGACCGCCGACGTCGTCGTCAAAAATTTTGAACGCTGGGGCAGCGTCAACAAACTGCTGGGCACCGAACGACTGCGCCAGGTTGGCCGCCTGCCATACTCGGTGGTGTTCGGCGGCTACTCTGACGAGGATGCCTGCCTGCTGGAATCCGTGATCGCGTCGTCTGAGCACATTGTCACCCTGACGTTCACCGAACCGGTCCAGGCACTAATCCGCTCACTCACCCACCCTGCCTTTGCCGTTAGTTCGCCGGAATCCTGGGCCGACTTTGATGCTGCCTTTGAAGACGGTTTGCCGCTGGTCCCCCTGGCCGGGACAGGTCCCTACCGGTGGGGCGACACTTCGGGTCAAACCATCGGTCTAGAATCAGTCGATGACGGTCACGACGTCGCCGTGATGGCCGTGCCGAATTTGCACGAGCGACTCTACGGGCTCGACACCGAACAGCTCGATGTGTTCGATGCCGTCTCACCGGCAATCCTGCGGCAACTGGTCCAGTCGGGGTACCAAGTCCTGCAACGCGACCCGTTGGCGGTACTGTATCTGGGCATAAACCAGGCGCACCCTGTAATGCAAAACCTCCACGTGCGCCAGGCAGTAGCTCACGCACTCTTCCGCGGTGACATGGTCGACTCGCTGCAGTTAGCCGGCTCCTATGTTGCCCACCAGTTCAATCCGCCGTCACTACTAGAGCGTTCCGAAGACGTCACCACATATAACGGCGACCTCAACCAAGCGACAAACCTGTTAGCGGCCGCCGGCTACGATGGCGAACCCATCGAATTCTGGTACCCGACCGGGGCCGAACGCGTCTATATGACCCAGCCGCAAAAACTTTTCTCCTACCTGGCCGGACGGTTGACCGCCGCGGGCTTCAATATTGTGGCCAAACCGGTCAGCTGGGATAACGGTGACTATATGTCTCAGGTCATGGGCGATCCCAGCGACCGGGCCCTGCATCTCTTTGGTCGCAACGTGTATGTGCGCGATCCGCTCTATCTGCTGGCCGAACTCTTTGAACAACCCAACCGCGAATTCGGGTGGCGCAATAACGCGGTCGCCGACGTGCTAGCACAGGCGCGCATCGAAGAGGACTCCGATACACGCACCACCATGTTGGCACAGGTCGAAGCGGCCATCTCACTAGACCTACCCGCCATCCCCCTGACCTTCCCGATCACCGCACTCGCCTCCGGTCACGACGTCGAATTTTATCCCATCTCCCCTGTGCTCGATGAGCAATACGAGCGAATCCAACTGCGCGAGTAGCCGGATGCGGCAGGTTGTGCACACACTGTCGCGCAATTTATCTTTGACCACTTGACAGTAGTAGAGTGGCATGGTCATAAGTGTTCATCTGAACAGATCAATGAAGATCAGGAGAGACGCCGTGCCGCAGTCAGGATCATCCCCCGCATACGATGTCGTATTGATCGGGGGTGGGATCATGTCTGCCACCTTGGGCACAATGCTCAAGGAGCTGGAACCAGACTGGTCCATTGCACTGTACGAAAATCTTCACCAGGCGGGTCAAGAATCCTCCGACCCCTGGAACAACGCCGGAACAGGCCACGCCGCGCTGTGTGAACTCAACTATTCACCCGCCGGTCCGAATGGTTCCGTTGATATCACCAAAGCCGTGAACATCAACGAGCAGTTCCACGTCTCCCTGCAGTACTGGTCTCACCTGATCAAAAACGGCACCCTGAAGAACCCCGAACAGTTCATTAACGCTCTGCCGCACATGTCATTTGTCTGGGGCGACGACCACGCTACCTACCTGCGCAGTCGGTACGAAGCGATGTCCGCCAACCCGCTGTTTGCCGATATGGAGCACACCGAAGACCACGACGAAATCGCCGAGTGGGCGCCACTGCTGGTCGAGGGTCGAAACCAGGGTGAGCGCGTAGCCGCTTCGCGCGTCAAAGCCGGTACTGACGTCGACTTCGGCGCGCTATCCCGTCAGCTGATTTCCAATATGACCAATGACGGCGTTGACGTGCACTACGGCCACAAAGTGTCGGGGTTGTCCCGCGATACTGACGGTCGCTGGTCGGTCGATGTGAAAGATCGGATCGGTGGCGAAAAGTTCACCGCCAAAGCACGCTTCGTGTTTATTGGTGCCGGTGGCGGTGCCCTCGACCTCTTGCAGTCATCCGGGATTCCAGAGGCCAAAGGCTTCGGTGGGTTCCCGATCTCCGGCGAATTCCTGCGCTCCACCGATCAGGAAATCATCGATCAGCACCACGCCAAGGTATATGGGTTAGCCGCCGTCGGTGCACCACCAATGTCCGTACCGCACTTGGACACCCGCTTTGTCGACGGTCGCCGCTCGTTGATGTTCGGCCCATATGCCGGGTTCTCCACCAACTTCTTAAAGAGTGGCTCCTTCCTCGACCTACCGAAGTCGATTCGCCCACATAACCTGTGGCCCATGCTCAACGTGGCCAAAGACAACTTTGACTTGGTGGGCTACCTGATCTCAGAAGTCACGAAGTCGCACGGTAAAAAAGTCGATGCGCTGCGCAATTTCTTCCCCGAGGCCACCGATGGTGCGTGGGAACTCATTACCGCAGGCCAGCGTGTCCAGGTCATGAAGAAGGACAAGCAGAAGGGCGGCGTACTGCAGTTTGGTACCGAGCTGGTCTCCGGTGCTGAAGGCTCGATCGCGGCCCTGCTCGGTGCCTCCCCCGGTGCTTCCACCGCCGCGCCGATCATGGTCGAACTGTTGCGTCGCAGCTTCCCAACCCGCTTTAGCAACTGGGAATCCAAGCTCACCGAAATGATTCCATCACTGGGTCAGCGTCTCAACGACAACCCAGAACTCCTGGCCGAGATTACCAAGGAGACCACCAACACCTTGAAGCTGGGCTAGAACTAGTCAACGAGATAAACATCCCGGACTCGACGTTACGACGTTGAGCTCGGGATGTTTTCTTTTGTGGGCGGCGTCATCCACAGGTGCCGACGAGGCGTGCTGTTCTCCACATACTGAACGCACCGCATGGTGTCGCGCGCCGGAACGCGGCAAGCTGGGAGTCACTCAGATCGGAGGTGAAACCATATGTCGTCGACAGCCCAAATTGCGCCGGAACACGCAGCTCCCAACGTTCAGCTACCCGGTGTCGGACATCCCATCGACTGGGACGCAATGCCCGTCGACGACGTCTACGGTCTCATCCGCGAGCTGTACCAACATTTGGCCGAGCGCGAGCCAGAAACTCCGACCGATGGAGTCCTCCAGCGTTCCGTGCAGCTGCAAGATACCCTGCGCTTCGCCACTGCACTCCAAAACCGCTACACCGTACTGATCAAGGATGCTTTCAACTCCACCTCATTGCGGTCCACACTGGATCTGCCCGAGGGCAAAACCCCCTTTCGTGACCCGAAAGATCTGCTGGCAAAAACTCACGACATCCGGGCCAATGAGGCCAGCGCACGCATTCGTTTAGCTGACGCGGTAATGCCGGTGCGTGCAACCGATCCCGAGCGTTCTGACGACGCGGTAGTGGGCGAAACCCTTCTTCCCATGCTCGCAGCATTCCAGGGACGTATGAATCCCTCGAAGCTTTCCTCAGCGCTGAGCATGATCGATGAGGTCGACAAAAATGCCGTTGCTGCGGGCAAGGACGACCAGTATCGCCAAAAACTCCGCAAACTCGTGGATAAGGATCTCGCTGAAAAGATCGAGCACACCACGTGCGAAGAATTTAGCCGATACGTAGGGCAACGCAAGAATGAGCTGCTGGCTTCGACCGATCCGGCTGATCAAAACTTTCGTCAGGAACACACCGATGCGATGCACGATGTTCGCCGGATCGGACCGGTTCGAGGAAATAAGAATGCCATCGAATATCGCGTGACGCTGGACGCCGAGGGGGATGAAGCCACCCAGACCCTACTCGCCGCACTGACCAACCCGCGGGGTAAAGGTGACGACGAAGCATTCGAACGCCGTAGTGCTGGGCAGCGGCGGATGCACGCATTGCGTGACGTCATCAAATTCGCGCTCGCAAACTTGGATAAGACCGGATTCCGTGGCGCCAGTGGCGCTCATACTCAAATGACGGTCATCACCGACTATGCCACCCTGTTAGAAGGTATTCGCAACGATCTCGCCGATGCACTGCCCGAAGTCCCGCAACGTAGGCGGGATCGACTGCTGGCCCTGCTGGCAGAGCTGAATTCGAGTGCTGCTGACATCAAGCATGGCAGTGATTCAAAGCCTTCGGAGCCTAGTCAGCCTCTCGAGCCACCCGAACCTACCGGAAAAGCACTACCTGCCCCGAAGGTTCGCGACGTTGATCGGCTGCTCGACGATGAAAATCTTGACCGTTTACAGTCGCGCATATCGCGGGGAATCTTTACAAGTTTCATACCGCCGGATGTGATATTGCGGATGCGGTGCGATGTTGGGATCAGCCCGGTCACTATGACGGGGCGCCGACAGGTGTTGTCGATTGGGCGTCAACAGCGGCAATTTCCCGATACACTTCGGCGCGCCATTATTGGCCGGGATCGCGGGTGTGCTGTGCCGGGATGCCATTGGGCGGCTGCGTTGTGCGAAATGCATCATGTGCAGTCGTGGTCCGAGCATGGTGAAACCAGCATTGAGAACGGGGTGACCCTGTGCACGCATCATCACCAAGCTATCCATGCTGGGCAACTGCGCATCACGAGGGTTGATGGGGAATTTCGATTTGTGCTGCACCCGCTGATTGATCCAACGCAGCAACCACGAAAGAACTTTTTCTTCCAGACCTAATGCGCGTCTTGGTCTGGTTCCTCGGGGCGTGCTGTGAACTCGAGGAAAGTCTCACGCAAGAATTCTCGAACTGCTTGCCAATCCACTCGGCTTTGCTCAAGATGCTCAACCATCCGAGAAATCTCGGCATGCTGCTGGGCACGCAGTTCATCATCTGCACGCCTCTGAAGTCGGCGTCGTACTTCAGCCTGTAATAGCTCAGGCTGATCCGACTCAGCGAGATGATCAAGAAGTTGTTCATCCGTCAGGCTTTGCAAGGCAGCGTCGAAAGAATCTGGAGTTTCCATAACTGTTTCCAGAATCATTCTAGGAGAACAGCGCGCTGATACCAATCATCAGCGCCGGTAGCACCACGAACAGGCCGGCGAGCCAGGCTACGACGTAGAGCTTGTTCTTCGCGCCCAGGGACCCGATCCAGGTAGCTCCGCGTACCGGAAGTGGACGTAGGAACGGGATCAAGAAGATCGTGACGGCGGAGAAGATGTTGTAGAACAGGTGCACTGCTGCTGCGGTCATAGCCGCTGTGGCCTCGCCGCCGGTAAATGCGAAGGCAGCGATCATCGCCGTCATGGTGGTTCCGACGTTTGCTCCGACAGTGAATGGGTAAATCTGCCATAGCGAAAACTTGCCAGAGGCGGCCAGTGGTACGGCCAGTGAAGTAGTCGTCGATGAGGACTGCACCATGACGGTAATCAGCAGGCCGGAGAAGATGCCTGAGATCGGGCCGCGGCCAATGGCTTTGTGGAACATCTTCTCGACGTTGCCCACCAGTAAGACTTTGAGCATGTTCGAGATGAATTTGATGACCATCAAGATGAGAGCGACGCCAAGGCCGATCATGAAGATACCGGCCCATACGTCTGGCAGCGCTGCGAGGGCACCTGCCTCAATGAGATCCGCTCCAGGGTCGGTAACAGCCGAAACAGCGTCACCGAACGCAGTGAATACGGTGGCGATGATACCGCCGTCAGAACCCGTGGTGATGCCAGCGAACCAGGTGCCGACACGTTCAAGAATGCCGAAAGACCATTCGAGGGGGAAGAAAATGGCGATCGACAGGATGTTATACATGTCGTGAACCGACGCTGCAGAGAATGCGCGGCGGAACTGGTTCCGGTCCCCTGCTGCGCCCAGGGACACGAGGGTGGAGGTCATGGTAGTGCCGAGGTTTGCCCCCAGCAAGATTGGGATAGCGGTCTCCAAGGGCAGCCCACCGGCGACCAAACCGACGACTATTGAGGTTGTTGTCGAGGAAGATTGCGTGAGCACTGTGGCCAAAACACCGATGACGAGTCCGACAACGGGGTTTTGGGCAAAAACGAAAAGGTTTTCGGCTTGTCCGCCAGTTGCAGCGCCGAAACCGGAGCCAATCACACCAACCGCGGTGATCAAGATATAGACGGCAGCGACAATCGACAGCCACTCAACGATTTTCCGGGTTCTTCCGGTGATTGGTAAGCGTGCGATTAGGCCTGGGCGCTGGACAGTGGTGGTGTCCTGTTCCTCGGGTAGAGGTGCGCCGTTGGTCGAAGCGCTGTAGATCTTGCGCTCCGTTGAATTATCTAGGCTCATACCGAGATATCCCTTCCCCTTGGTGATCTCACGGACAGTAGAACATCGCAAGATGAACCAAAGGTTAACCCTGGAATACGAAGAGGTTTTTCTTGCCGGATTGCCGGCCTCCATGAGGCGTAAATCCACACTCTAGCGAACATTCACCCTAGTCAGCGGAGTAAACATGCCGTTCATCACACGCGAAAAACTTTTGGAAATTCTGGACTAAGTGAACAACAAGATCGTCGCCATGGCCACCCCGGGAGGCAGATGTTACAGATGAGAACAAAACCTTCATGACGCACATCACTTTTACTCAATTCTGTCTCCACTGCAGTCATCCTCTTCCAGCCGGTGATTCTGCAAGTGTTAACCAACAGTTCACCTAAGAGGCTCAGAAACCTGAACAGGACTCTGAACCTCAGAGCATGATGCTGATGCCTGTGCCGTTAGACGATGTCTGGACCGATAACACGCACCGTCGAACCACTTTGGGTTTTCTGTACCTGGATACGGTGTGGGATCTGCTGTTTCATGGATTCAACGTGAGACACCAACCCGATCAGTCGTCCGTCGTCCTGAAGCGCGTCCAGGACGCTCATGACATCTTCGAGGGTGTCAGCATCCAATGACCCGAATCCCTCGTCGATGAATAACGTATCCATCGAGACCCCTCCCGCTTGCGCTTGGACGGCGTCCGCAAGTCCGAGTGCTAGAGCAAGGGAGGCCATGAAGGTTTCACCGCCCGACAGTGTTGACGGATTGCGTACCGTGTCATTGAGGTGGTCTATCACCTCAAGGTTCAAACCGGCGTATCCTCGTCCACCCTGGCCAACAGCGTGTTTGAGCTCGTAGCGGCCCCCAGTCATGCCGGTCAGTCGTTCGGAGGCGTTTGCCGCGACCTGTTCCAGCCAGCCGGCGAGTACAAAGGATCGCAACGGCATGGCCGCTGAATTTTCTCCGCGGCCGGCTACGACGTCGCTGAGACCCATGAGTTCCTCATAGACGGCTAACTGTTCGGCCGACCGTTTAGAGACATCGGCTAGGTTTCGTTGGTGTTCTCGGGTCTGCTCGTATGTTGTTTCAAGACTGCCGTGTTCGCGGTTGGCCTGGGCCAGGTGGACTTGAGCCTCCTGTTGCGCCTCCCGGGCCGCATCGAGTGTGGCATCCGAGGGGGCGGGGACGCCGGCATCGAGCAATGTGAGCCCGGCAATCACGGATGCTTGGCCGGCTTTCTCTTCCAAACGGTCTTTCTCAGTGGTCCACTGACGTACGAAGGCTTCGTGCTGGGCATGTGTTTCGGGTGACAGTATGCAGCCCAGAGCACTGGTCGCGTCATCGAAGGCAGGGTGGTCTGCGGTGGCGGAATTTTCGAGGGCCTGCCTAACCCGTTTCGCCGCGGTGTCGCGTGCCGAGACGGTGGATGATACCTGGCTCCCCTGGGCAACGATGTGTCCGACTAATTGATGCGCAGGTTCAGTCGCGTTACGCAGCTGTTCGACCGTTTCGAAAGCACCCAGCGTTTCGGTCAGTTCGGTCTCGGCGCGTTCAACTTCAGCCGAGATGCTAGCGATCTGCGTGGTGGCTTCGGTCAAGTGTTTTTCTGTCGCCGATGTGTCTTGGCGCAGTGTTTCAATCCGGGCTTCTTGCTCCTGCACACGGGCGCGCACCGTCGCCAATTCGTTGACTTGTTCTTGTGCGGTCTTCACCGCGTGCTGAGCATCGGCAACAGCATTTTGGGCATCGGTGACGCTGAGACCACCGGCTTGTGTTTGGAGCTCGTGCAGAGTGGTCAGCTGGGTTTGGTAGTCCTGCTCGGTTTTGTTGGCGGTTCGCCGAGCATCGGTGGCTTCCTGTTCCGCGGCTTGGACTGCAGCATTGGAAATCTCGGCGGCATTTTGCAGTTCGGCCGGTGCTGGATGTGACGTTGACCCACACACCGAACAGGGTTGATTGTCTTCCAACTGTTCAGCGAGGAAACCAGCCGCAGCATCAATACGACGGCGCAGTAGCTGCTGTGCGTTTTCCAGTGCCGTCTCTGCGATTTGTTGAGCACGGTCTCGAGCCTGTTGCCGTTGCTCGGCCCGGTCAGATGCCGTCTGCGCTTTTTTCGCCGCTGTTTGTTGCCCGGTGGCCTCATCAAGGCGCTGCTGGGAGATACTCAGTGTGTGCTCGACGCCAGCGAGTTCTTCCGCTCTGGCCTTGTCGGTCGCCACCTGCTCGGTCAATTTCGTAAAGGCAGATTCGTAGTCCTCCAACTGCTTGGTCAACACGGTGTGAGAACGCTGCCACTCGGTCAGGTGTTTTCGCTGCGCCGTAATTGCGGCTTGAGTTTTTTCGTGTTGCTCGACCTGCTCGAGTGCCCGAATTGCGCTGGTTTCAATGGTTTTCCACTGATCGCACAGCGTCTGTACGTCGTCGAGGTCAACGGTGAAGAGCTTGTGGCCTTCGGCGACCTGCCCCGCCCAGCTACCTATGACGTCGTCACGTTGTGCAGCGTCAAAGTCTTGCTGCCAGGCATTGACCGCAGCATCAAGCTGCTGGTTCACACTGTCCAGGTGAGTCTGGGTATCGACGATGGGTTTAGCTCGGGCATGGTCGTCCAACTGCTGGCGGGCTGACTTGGCCTCGGTGGTCTGTGCTTGGTGTGCGGCACTTCGAGTGCGGAAATCGTTGGCTTCTTGCAGCTGCGTCTGCTGGTCTTGGAGGTCGGTGAGTTTTTGACGGGCTTGCTCCAGTACTGAGGATGCCTGTTCCACGCGTTGATCAGCCTGCACTTGCAGGGCAGTCATCAGGGTTTGGACGTGTTCGATCAGTTCGACGTCCAACAGGTTGGCAAGATCTACAGCAGCCACGTGCCCAGCGTCATCGTCGGTCTCTTTAGAGGGCGCATAGGTTTCGGCGGTCTGGAGAAGCGTACCGCGCAGATTCTCGCGACGTTGACTGTCTGCTTCGACCGCCCCGCGCAATTTCTTAGCCTGTTGATTCAGGTAATCACCGATTTCATCGAACCGATGGGTGTTAAACAGCTGACGCAAAATAGCTTCGCGGTCATTGCTGGAAGCCTTGAGGAACCGTGCGAATTCTCCCTGCGGCAAGAGCACGACGGACGTGAATTGTTCACGTGATAGCCCAATCACCGAACGCAAAATCTGTTGGGCCTCATCCACTCGGGTCGTCAATTGTCGCGTCTCGCCTTCGACGACCTCATTGAGGGCCATGCTGGCTTGGCGGGTCACGACGTCGTCGGCATCTTTGGCACCGCGGCGTGGGGCGAAGTGTTGGAGCACTCGGTCGATGACGAATCGGCGAGAACCGAAGGAAATGTCCAGGGTGATGGTAGGTGGGGTGCCCGGTTCAGCCAGGGTTGAGTGGAGTTCGGTGTTCTTTCGCTCGTCGTCGGCTTTGCCGTAGAGCGCGAAGGTTACAACGTCCAGGATCGTGGATTTTCCGGCTCCCGTTGGGCCGTCGAGTAGAAACAGGCCGGCGGCATCGAGTTGTTCAAAGGCGAGTTCTTGTTTGCCGGGGTACGGTCCGATCGCTCGGAAAGTCAGATGGTGGATACGCATTATTTCACGTCCTGTTCTTTGACACGATTGACGTGGTGCAGTGCATCTTGCAACCAGGACTGCTCCTGCTCTGAGGCCGGCCGGTTGCGCACGTGATCCACAAAATCCACGACGAGGTCTAAGTCGGTTTTCGCCTTGGCGATGCGATCTGAGTAGCTGGTCTGGCGTTCGCGTACGCCGGTGGGCGCCAGAATGAAGTTCAGCATGTCGGGGAATCGCTCTTTGAGACGCTGGAATGCCCGACGAGGACGTTGCGGGTCGGTCACCGTGATTTGGCACCAGGCGTTCTCGGCCCAGGTGTACTGGTCAGATTCCAATAATTCGTCAATTTCGTCGGCCAGCACCGCAAGCTGTTTCAGTTGCGGGATGTCGATCCATTCGATCGCATCAGCGGCAATGCCGTCGGAGCTGGTTTCCAGAAGCCACATGCCCTTGCGATGATTGTGTTCGGAGAACGAATAGGCCACGGGTGACCCGCAGTACCGCACCGTATCGGTCATCGATTGCCGTCCGTGCAAGTGCCCCAGGGCCACATAGTGCATCCCGGCGAACATATCGGCTGGCACCTGGCCCAGTGTGCCCACCTCGGAGTCCTGCCCGACGTCTTCACCGATATTGCGTTCCGATTCCGAGCCCGTGGCCCCGGCGGCAAACAGGTGGGCCATCATGATGTGCGTGGCATCAGCCAAATCTTGCTCGGCGATGACCCCGTGGATCTGCTCCATGACGTGGGACATGATGCTGTAGTGATTGGCATCCACCCCAAATTCTGGTGCCTGGAGGCGGGGCTCCAAATACGGCACCGTCCAAATACATAGGCGCCCCGCATCGTCGTCATCAAACACAATCGGATCCACGACGGTTTCGGGCATCGTGCGAATGTAGACGCCGGCATCGCGCATCATCCGGGACATGAAACCCAGCCGAATCGCTGAGTCATGGTTGCCCGAGGTGACCACCACTTGGGCACCAGCAGCATGCATATCCACCAGCGCCTGATCGAACATACGCACCGCATCCACCGGTGGCAGCGCGCGGTCGTAAACATCTCCGGAGATCAGCACCAAGTCAATATTGCGTTCCGCGATGGTTGAAACAATGAAATCGATGGCGTGCTGCTGCGAAGACAGCATATCGGTGTTGTGGAAGGATCGGCCCAGATGCCAGTCCGAGGTGTGAAGAATACGCATGCCACTAGTCTAAGCACCCAGATGAGACACGATAAGGTTAGACGCATGGATAACTACTCGTCGCGCATTGCCGGGATCGTTTATGGAGGTGCTGCAGCCGAAGCCGCCGCCATTGAACCCGAGGGCACTGAATTTTCGACCGGAACCCAGCTGGGCCTCTATACGGCAGATGGCCTCTTGGAAGTTTTGGAGTGGGCCTCCGAGGGTCAAGCGGCCGACCCACCGGCCAGCGTATGGTTGGCATTGCTACGCTGGTATAAATCCCGCTACGGAAACTTCCCGGAAGGCCTGCCGGTGGTCTATGATCGCTGGATCGACACCTACCCGCTGGGCAACGGCGACGTCGAAGACGCCACAAAAATTGGGTTAGAAGAACTTGAGATGGGCACTCCACGCAAACCCCACGGTGCCGAGGCTAGCGGTGCTCAAGCGCTTGTGCGCGCCGCACCATTTGGCATGCTCCCCCAGGTAGACGATGATTGGGTCGTGAAGATGTCACAGCAGGCTGCGGTCCTTACGCACGGGTCGTGGACGACGTCGGCGGCCTACAGCTTACTGATCCACCACGTGCTCGCCGGCCAAACATTCCTGGGTGCCGTCACCGAAGTCCTGCAGCGAATCTCCGAGCATGACGACGAGCTGTCCGAGCTGATTCACAGCGGTCTGGCCGGCACCGTGACAACACCGACGACGGCACAACAGGTGCTGACCGCGGCGATTACCTCGGTGGCTGATGCCCTGGAACAACCTGTGGCACCCGAACAACTCTTTGCTGCGGCTGTCACCAACGCGGTGAACTACGGCGGCAATACCCAAGCCACCGCTGTAGTTGCCGGACAACTGGCCGGCGGGTTGCTGGGCAACACCGCAATCGGTACCCCCTCGCACCTGCAAAATTATCTGGTGCTCGAAGAGCTGATTGACCGCTGGATTCGTCTGACCAGTTAAACCCTCGCCTTCTACAGCCTGCCGGATAACCACGCCGATCGAAAGTAGGAAACCCATGCATGAGCTCACGTTTGGCGGCTTGACTATCGCCTACGACCACCAGGTACTGCAGCCCAGACCGTGGACCGCGGCACAGTCCGTCTGGGCCTCCGAACTTTTGGATCAGAGCCCATCCGGGCCTGTGTTAGAGCTCTGCGCGGGAGTCGGTCATATCGGGCTGGCCGCAATCCAAGACTCAAACCGTGACCTCGTGATGGTTGATTTCAATCCCGTTGCCGAACACTTCGCACAGCATAACGCCGTTGTCAATGCCATGGCCAAGCGTGTGGAATTCCGGCTGGCGCGGATGGAACAAGCACTTGCCGATGACGAGCGTTTCAGCTTGATCATTGCCGATCCCCCGTGGGTTCGCACAACCGAGACGTCACGCTTCCCCGCAGACCCGGTGCCGGCCATCGACGGTGGGGACGATGGATTGGAGCTGGCGCGCATCTGCGTTGACCTAATCAACCAGCACCTAGCTGACGGTGGCTCAGCGTTGCTCCAGCTGGGCACCACCGACCAGGTTCGGCTCATCGCCCAGCACGCACAACAGCTAGGTGCGGGAGCTGTGGCCATCCACGAGACGAAAATTTTTGACGACGGGGTCATCGTGCACTTGGCGCGCTGAACGACTGTGCTTAGTCTGCGGAGCGTTTCCGGAGAAACTTATGGGTGCCATCGCACCACGGTTTGATTTGAGATTTGCCGCAGCGACACACCGCGGTGACGGGCCGGGTGGTTTGATGTTCGTTGCCGTCTTCGTCCTCGATCACATGGTCGCCACGCAGTAGCATCGGTCCCCCGGGGCACAGCACGATATCGGGGTGGTCTGAGTTTGGTGTCTGGTTCATGCTGCCCAAGCCTCAAGCATACGATTCGCGTAGCGGTCCTCGAGGTCCATGCTGGTCCATGCTCCAAAATACACATCGTCGTATAACGCTGGCTCTTCTTCAATTAGGACACCACAGATGGTGCGTACGGCCAGCTGCTCGTGCACCGCGTCGGCCTCGACGTGTTCGGTGTAATACTCGATCATCTCTGCGGGGAAACCAAGCCGTTCCAGACCCTGAGCAATGCGCCGTGACGGCACCGAGCTGGTGGTTTCAAAAGCGGCGAGAAATCCCAGGGATGCCGCCCGGAGTCGACGGTTCAGGCCGAACATGGACATCGCGTTATTTTGTTCCAGCACTTCAACCGGGGCCTCATTGATATAGGCGCCGTAGGCGGATTCCAGACCGCTGGCGTCCAATCCGTCGGCAAACATCGTGGCGTGCAGGCGGTGCGGATTGCCTGCACCATATTCGTCGTATTGTAATTCCATCACCGCTGCTTTAACCGGCCCGGACAGGCGAGGTACGACCCAGGTTGTGTGGTCTGATTCTTTCAGGTGATAAATCGATTTGTGGCGCAGAAATTCACGCACTTGTGTTTTGGTTGCCGATCGGTGCACGTGTGCAGCCAGCGATGGCCCGTCGTGCTCGGCCACGAAATCGAAGAAGGTTTCGGCGAAGTCACCGGGTTCTGGTGCCTGTGGTGCCCTAGCCCGCAGCGTTTGTTCAAAGTCTTGTTCCAGACGACGACGCACACCAAGAACGTGTGGATCCCATTCCAGGTCATCGGAGATGTCGTCGAAGCCCCCGTGGTGTTGCTCATACATGATCCACAGCGCAAGCTGGGCGTCTTCAGTGGTTTCAGGTTCCGGAGCGTCAAGCAGTCCGGATGTTTCGCCACTTCGCAGCGCGTGGAGGACGGCGTGGCTCAGCGGCCCGCGACTCGCGGGACTCAACATTGGCATAGTTCCTCGTCTTCTCGTCACGGACTCAGATGCGAGCCCAAAACACTAGTCAATCCAGTAAGTGATAACGGTGTCAAGGCTCGGCCAACATCTCGGTTGTCTTTGGCAACTAGACTCGGTAGCACTCTTCAAGATGTTGAGAGGTGGGGAATCATGAGGCAGCGAAATCACTGGGAAGCCGTCGTCGCGGCCACCGCGGATCCTGACGGGACCGACCGGATCGTGGAAGCGATGCGTCGCCGTCCTCGTACGGACTTCTTACCGGCGAAGAAACACCGCGAGGCCGGCTTCAACCGGCCCGTGCAGATCGGGTTTGGGCAAACGAATTCTCAGCCCAGCACGGTGGCCGATATGCTGCGCCTGTTAGACGTGCAGCCCGGACAGCGCGTATTGGATTTGGGCGCTGGTTCCGGTTGGACGACGGCGATTCTGGCAGACATGGTTACGGATACCGGAACCGTCTTAGGTCTCGAGCTCATTTCCGCTCTCGCCGACCGAGCCAATGACGTGTTGCAACGTCACGATGTGCCCTGGGCCAGTATTGCCACAGCACAGCGAGATATTCTGGGGGCCCCAGAACATGCACCGTTTGATCGGATTCTCGTTTCGGCAGAAGCCACACACCTGCCCGCGGAGCTGGTAGAGCAGCTCACACCCGATGGCGTTATGGTGATAGCGGTGTCCGGGGAGATGCTTCGGGTCCAACGCCGCGGTGATAACCCTGCTGACGCCGAAATCACGCAGCACGGGGCCTATCGATTCGTGGACCTCATTGTGTCCTGACAGGCCGAACCAGCTGGCGATGCTCGGTTAGCGGCCACCGGCTGCACCGCCGCCCCCGCCTCCACCGGCAACTCCACCACCGGTTGAACCAGCACTCGGGCTCGATGTTGCCGCCGCGGCACTGACCGAGCTCAACATCGACGATAGCGAATCCTGTATCCCGCCGGTGCCATGGTGGAGCAGTGCCGGATACCAGACCGGTGCGGGGAAATGATGGTGCCGGTAGGCGCTGGCCAACACCTCAGACCAGTCTTCCTGCTTGCCAAAGAGCACCGCGTAGGGCAAGAACTGGTCGTAGAGCGCAATGATGTGACCACCCGGTTCATCACGTGTCGAGGCCGGTGTGCGGGTGGCATGGGTATAGGACTGCATCATCTTGAGACGAGCGGCCTCGGATGTGTCCATCATCTGACGCAGTTCTTCCAGTTGCTGTCGCATCGCAGCACCTTGCGGAGTCAGAACGCGATGTCGAACGACGCAAATGAATATGAACATGAGGCTGAGCAATCCCAGGACCACGCCCAACACGGTGGTCACTGTATTATCGCGACTTGCGCCCATGATCAGCAGGACCACGGTTGGGATGAGCAGCACCAGGGCGAGCCAACCACTCGCGGCTGCTTTGCCATGACGCACTGTGCGTTGATATCCACGCTCCAGAACTGCTTCCCCGCTGGCCTTTTCAACCTGTTGTGCGGCTTGTGTAAAGTCCTTTGAGTCCTTGGGAAAATCAAAGAGGTCCCCGGGTTCTAAATCTGGGAAAAGACCTTCCAATAGCTGCGTCTCCAACGGGTCGGTGGCCAGCTGTGAATCAATGAGTCGCAACTGTGGCTGGGAATCCGCCTTCTTGTCCGTGGGGTCGTCGACTTCTTCGATACGCAACACACCGTTGACCGCCAAGTGCAGGATCATGGCGACCATCGGTTCATTGGCCTGGCCCGTCAACCATTTGGCCAGCAATGGGTTCATGTCGGCTGGTATGCCGTAGGTCGTCGTCGTCTGGCTGGAGGTCTCGCGATATCTGCGCACCATGGCCCACACGGCTGCGGTTCCCCCGGCAGACAGCAGCAGCGAAGCCCCAACCAACACCAACGGAACCCCATCCAGCACAAAGTTTGCTTGACGTTCCGGCGGTTGCGTCACAGTGCCTGGCTCGACACCGATCGCCACGGTGACTCCGTTGCCACTCCTCAGGTCTTCTTCAGCCACCGTAAATGCTGCGTTCGCATCCCCCGAAGGCTCGATCGCGCAGTCCCGGGTGTCCCCGGGTGTTCCGAGATAGCAGGCTGACGCTCCCGTGAGTGCGGCACTCAGCGTCGGGTCGAGTGTGATGTCTGCGGTCACGTCAGCGATGGGTTGCTGACGGTCGACGGGGACGATATCCCAATAAAATTCATCGGCCTGATCGGTCGCGTGCATCACGTCGTCGACGGTGTAGTTAATGACGTAGGTCTGGGTGCCATGGACGAACGAATCGTCACCAACCAGGATCGTTTTGAAACCCTCGGCCTCTTCTGTTTCAAAGGGCACAGCATTCCCATCACCGTCGGTCACACTGATCTCCTGTGGTTCGGCCGGAGCACTCTGATAGCGCAGCGGCAGCGACCGCACGATCCCGCGGTTCTGATCTGTCTGTGGGAACTCGGCAACCAGCTCTTCGGTAACCTCTGCTTGAGCTCTGCCTTGGTCGTCGAGGCGGAGTTCGTAATTCAGGTTCCAACTGGCAAACTGAAAGTTCTCAACATCCTCGTCTGATTCATCGGCTGCGGCGCTGCTCACCGCTCCCAACATCATGATGGCGATACCAGCGATCAGTGCCCACAATCTGCGAGCGCGTACTTCACTACCCATGCCACCAGTATAAATGCCGTTACCGAGGGTCTTCTTTCGGATCGTCAAAGGCAGTATTCACACGATCTATTCGTTGTGCTTCAGTTGAGGTCTCCTCGACGGTCGGTCGTCCCAGCAGCAAGGACTGGTAGCTATCCCCTGCTCCTATGATCGGCCCAAACGCTTGGCGCATTCGCTCGCCGGGTTTCGCCCGGATGAAACGGATGATGATGCCCAAAGCTACGGCTGCCAGGAAGATGAGCACCATCGCACCGATCAGACGAGAAAAGTCGCCGTCCTGAACAAACCAGACAATAATGCCGCCCAGCACAACCAGCAACACGATGCCCGTAGAGATGATCCTACGTTTCATGGTTCCGCCTTCCGGGTCGCGTTGTCCACATCATCTCAGTTCTGTGTGGCTTCGGTGTCAGCGAAGAGTTCTGCCACCAGGTGTTGGACTCTGACTTTGATGTCGTCACGAATATCCCGAACGGCCTCGATTCCTTTGCCGGCGGGATCTGCTAAGGCCCAGTCCTCATAGCGTTTACCTGGACACACGGGGCAAACGTCCCCACACCCCATGGTGATCACGACATCGGCTTCTTGTACCGCATCTGTGGTGAGGATGTTCGGCGTCGCTGCCGTGATGTCGATGTTTTCTTCGGCCATGGCTTGTACGGCCACGGCATTGAGCTGATCAGCAGGTTCGGAACCTGCGGACCAAACTTCAATACGACCGCGACCAAATGCTTGCACAAATGCGGCGGCCATCTGGGATCGCCCAGCATTGTGGACGCACACAAAGAGCACGCTGGGTTTGTCATGGACGGTGTTCATGGATGTATGCTCCAGGCTTCTGTGCTGCGGTACGGTTGCCAGGATGGGCTGGCTTCCGCGTGAGTGGGACCGTGGGATCATGAGGAAAGAGCTTGCGGCCCAGCCACACCGCCACATATACCAGGGCCACCAAAACTGGCACTTCGATGAGGGGACCCACCACACCTGCGAGCGCTTGACCGGAAGTCACACCGAACGTTCCGATGGCCACTGCAATGGCCAACTCAAAATTGTTACCGGAAGCGGTGAACGCGACCGACGTCGTTTTTGCATAGTTGAGACCGAGCATTTTGGCTACAAAGAAGCTCACCAGGAACATCAGCACAAAATAGAGCAACAGTGGCACGGCCATGCGGGCAATATCTAACGGCTGGGAGACGATCGCCTCACCTTGGAACGCGAATAGCAGCACGATGGTGAATAATAAACCGTAGAGCGACCAGGGGCCGATCTTGGGCAAAAAGGTATGTTCGTACCAGGTCCGCCCCTTAGCACGTTCTCCGAAAGTCCTGGTCAGAAAACCCGCCAGCAACGGGATGCCGAGGAAGACTAATACAGAGGCAATGATCGCCCATATCGAGAATCGTGCCGACGTCGTTTCTAAGCCAAGCCAGGATGGTAGCGCCTGGAGATAGAACCATCCCAGCGCACCATAGGCCACGACCTGGAAGACGGAGTTGATGGCCACCAGTACAGCGGCAGCTTCTCGATCCCCGCACGCCATGTCATTCCAGATGAAAACCATGGCGATACAACGTGCTAAACCAACAATGATGAGTCCGGTGCGATACTCTGGCAGGTCTGCGAGAAACACCCAGGCCAGTACGAACATAAACAGTGGTCCTAGAACCCAGTTGAGCACCAAGGAGAGGACCAGCAATTTGCGGTCTCCCGTGACCCGGTGAGTTTCGTTATACCTGACCTTCGCTAAGACCGGGTACATCATGACCAACAGGCCAAGAGTGATGGGGACGGAAATGCCGCCAAGAGTCATCGCGTCAAGCGCTGCATTGAGGCCGGGTACGAAACGACCAAGACCGATGCCTAACCCCATGGCCAGCAGGATCCACACCGCCAACCATCGGTCCATCAAAGACATTTCCTGCATCACCGGCGAACGCGTTTTTGCAGGTGAATCTGTGGCAGCGCCCATAATGGTTCCAGATCCTTCATATTGACATCCGTCGATTCGACAGAGTTGAGGCTATCCTGACACATCGATAGATGTCAATGTATGATGAAAGTATGCACACTGCCGCCGAAACATCGAAGACCTCCCCCGCTCTGCAACAGCCGTGCTGCACCATGGCGAATTTTCCAGACACCACGCACCAAGCAGAACTCATCGCAGAAATGTTTAAGGCGCTCGCCGACCCCACCCGCCTGCAGTTGTTATCGCATGTCGCTGCACAAGGCTGCGATAATGTGTGTGCATGCGACCTCACCGAAAAGCTCGGTATCACCCAGCCGACCGTCAGCCACCATATGAGAAAGCTGGTCGACGCAGGTCTGGTGACTCGCGAACAACGTGGCAAGTGGGCGCACTACAGTATCGTTCCCGAAGCTTTCGCTCAGCTACGTGACATCCTAGATCTGTCGTAAACCAGCGGAGGAACAATGCCAGAAACAACAGTGAAGCCCGTCTATCTCGATCACAACGGCACCACCCCGGTTGCCCCAGAGGTCGCTGACGCCATGTGGCCATTCCTGACCGAACATTTCGGCAATCCTTCAAGTGCTACGTCCCAGGGCACCCTGGCTCGGCAAGCAGTCGAACAGGCACGCGAGTCCATTGCCTCACTCATCGACGCCCATCCCGATGAAATCACATTTACATCCGGCGGCACCGAAGCAAATAACCTCGCGATCCGGGGCACCGCACAGTTGATCACCCAACGATCGGCTGTCACCTCGGTAGTTGAACACCCGGCGACGGTCGAGCCGCTCCACCTGCTTGAACAACAGGGATGGGATATTCATCGATTGTCCGTGGATTCAACCGCGCATATTGAACCTTCAGCTGTGCCCAATGGACCACTGGGATTAGGCACGTTGATCCTGGCGCAAAACGAAGTCGGTACTATCCAACCCGTTGCAGAGTTTGCCCAGCGAGTGCATACTGCCGGCGGAGTGGTCCACACCGATGCGGCCCAAGCAGTCGGCAAAATTCCAGTCTCGGTGCAAGAGCTAGCTGTTGATTTGCTGAGCATTGCCGGCCATAAACTGTATGCTCCCAAGGGCATAGGAGCCCTCTACGTCCGACGCGGTACGCTCATTGACCCGGTACTGGTCGGTGCGGGGCAGGAACACGGTCTGCGGCCGGGTACTGAAAACGTCGCCAGTATCGTTGGACTCGGTGCCGCAGCACAGCTGGCAAAAACGCTGTTGAGTAACGAGGCTGCACGTCAGAAGCAACTGACCGAGATGCTGTGGGAACGACTCAAAATCGCCATCCCTGGGTTAGTACGTATTAGCCCGTCACAACATTGCCTACCAAATACGCTGATGGTAGCAATCCCGCACCGTATTGGTGGCGATATTCTCGATACGGTTGACAACGTATCAGCATCAACGGGCAGCGCATGCCACGCTGGTGTCCACACTCCTGCTCAAACGTTGCTGGAGATGGGATTCGAAGCCGATGTCGCGCTCGGGGCGCTACGGCTCTCGATCGGTCGGCAAACCAGCTCAGCAGACATTCACACGACGGTGACCACTTTGCACACTGCGTTACAGAAGCACGAATAGCAACGCATGGACGGTACTACGTTGCAACACTACGCACGCGATCGTGCTGGGGAACTTCCGCACACCACAATGGGATACCCATTCGGTCCCGACCACGAAGTCTATAAAATCCGTGGCAAGGTGTTTATGCTCCTGACTGACGTGACCGGTGAACCAATCGTGACGCTCAAATCCTCACCGGAAGAAGCAACCGCACTCCGTGACGCGTATGAAGAAATCTCGCCGGGATACCATATGAACAAGCGCCACTGGATCACAGTGTCACCCGGAAAGGCTCTCGATAAGGAACTCATCAACGACCTTGTGACAGAGTCGTATTTATTAGTGATCGAGAAGAATCTGCCGCAATATCAACACCCGGTAGATCCACGCACTTTCGGTCAGGAACACTCGCCCTCAGCCTGACGAGGTAGGACGCTGACCATCCGGAGACATCCCCGCAATACTAATGATGTGGCGCAGGCTGGTCAGCAACGAGCCATACACTGGCCAGGCACGCGCCGGAAGATCGTTATGGTGAGAAAACTTCAGAGCAATCTCATCCAGACGGTCAAAGAGTGGTTCCACGCTCGCATCAGTATCCGCGATCGTGTCGCCGGCTTCACGTAAAATTTTGACCCATTCATGCCGGAAACCAGTGTCCCAGCTGCCGTCTTGATAGGTCGCTTCACGTAGCGTGCGCGCAAGGTGGCTCAAATGCGAAACACCCTCGTCCATACGTTGCAATATTTCCTCGTAACTGACCTGATCATGCCGAGTCTCTGGGGCTTGCACCCGAGAATTTTTGAACCATGGACGATACCGACGTGGGTTGCCACGCTCACTTTCGCGAGCAAAACGCACGGTCTGCCAGGCGGAGTCGAGTTCATCGCTCATGGATTCCATTTCCCGCAACCACGCTTCAACCTCATCCGTGTTCCATGAATCGGATAATTCCTCGCTCATGGTGCTCAAAATTTTGCCCATCCGATCACTGGCATGCTCCACGTAGCGTTCGGCCTGCTGATCTCGCAGGGGTGGCACAATCAGGAGGTTGACGACGAGTCCTACGGCCACACCAATTGCAACTTCGACGAACCGGTCGACCATCAAATGTTCTTGGCTCTGATAATCACTGGCCAGCACAAAAATTACCGTGGTCACAATGGCCATGCCTTCGTCACGGATCCAGTTCAATCTTGCGGCAACGAGACCGATCAACAACGCCAGAGCAAAGGTTGCAATGCTGACACCGAGGAAATGGCCAACAACGAAGGAAAGCGTCAGCCCAATTGCAGAAGCCAACGTGGACTGGACCCCGTGCGAAAACGACCGATATACCGTGGCGTGGACGGTCAGCATGGCCGTCCACGGTGCCAAGAACGCGATCTCAGAGCCCCACCACAACGCCACGATCGCCCAGGCAATCGTCACGGCTATCACGGTTTTAGCCACCTGCAACAGGTCCGTGAGAGTCTCTGGCCGCTTCAACCACCTCACCAATCGTTCTCCGATACGTGAAGTTTGAATAGCCACAGGTCCTCCTTTCACATTGGTTCAGCTTCTCCGCCCAGTACATCAACATGTACATGGTCGAGGTGACGCAGAATTTCATTGTCTGGGTCTGACACCTCATAGTCGTGCCATTGTCCACCAAAACTGCGGGCGCTCCAGACGTGATCGTCAAAGATGACGTACTGGATGTCTAATTGCTCGGCGTGGGCCACCAACCAGTGCGCCAAATGCCAACCCTCGCGCCGGTGTTCTTCAGAGACCGGGCGAAAAAAGATATCAATAGCCCGACCGTCGTAGTGCGTCGAACCGTCTTGATGTCCATGATCGACGCCACCTGGTGCAAACCCACCCACGCCGAGGTCACCAAAAACCTCGGTCAGCTGCTCATGAACTTCCTGAGCCCGAGGCGTCAGCCCGGTATCGGTTGGTTCTTGTTGGATAAGATCGTCGGCAGCAGACACCCGACAGCTCAGACTCGGGCCGGCATCATCCTGGGGCCCGTCGGCTAACCGCTGCATCACAGTGTCGTCAATCTCGGAGGTATTCGGTGGGTCCTCGCCCCGGGCCGACAATGCCACAGCCGTCGTGGCCAGTTTGGCCTCATCAAGCGTCAGGCCAACTTCCCCGTCAGCAGTCTCGACGGTGCACTGCGGGCTCCAAGGAGTTCTGCCGCCCCATTCAAGCAGGTCGTTGAAAATGCGCGGCCCAAACACCACCACCGCTGCCACCAAGCCGATCAGACACAGCACCGTTGCGACGGGGGCGAGACAACTTCTCCGCTGTGATTTTCTATCGATAGTTCTAGGCTAGCGGATCTGATCCCGCGTTACTGGGCGTTGTCCGGTTCAACGCGATGGTTTCACCGAAGGCCTCCAGCTTGGCCTCATCAACATCGATCCTTGCGTACTCCTAGGGTGGGGTGCGTTCCGCGGGCGCAGAAATCCACCATTCGGCTCGCAGAGATAGATCTGCCTCAGGGTCTTGTTCTGACTCGCCAACACCAGGAGACTGGACACACGATCGAGTATTTCACGGTTCCTTTTGTCCACTCTACAAAGACGCAAGTTGAGGAGTAGCACAATGGTACAGAGCAAGACCCCGCACAACACTGGATCAACAACGCAGGCCGGAATCCCAGCTGTTAGCGACCGCAACTCGCTGACCGTTGGACCAGATGGTCCGATCGTTCTACACGATCACCACCTGGTCGAAACGCTGCAGCACTTCAACCGCATGAACGTCCCCGAGCGTCGCCCACACGCCAAAGGTTCGGGCGCATTCGGTACCTTCACGGTCACCGAAGACGTTTCCAAATACACCAAGGCGGCCGTTTTTCAGCCGGGCGCCGAAACTGAAATGCTGGCGCGTTTCTCGACGGTCGCCGGCGAACTAGGTTCGCCAGATACCTGGCGCGATCTCCGTGGTTTCGCACTGAAGTTCTACACCTCCGAAGGAAACTTCGATTTGGTTGGTAACCACACCCCGATTTTCTTCGTGCGCGATTCCATGAAGTTCCCACACTTCATTCGCTCCCAAAAGCGGCTGCCAGAAAACGGGTTACGTGACAACACCATGCAGTGGGACTTTTGGACTCAAAACCCTGAATCGGCTCATCAGGTTGCCTATTTGATGGGTCAGCGTGGGCTCCCCAAGACTTGGCGCAACATGAACGGCTACGGTTCCCATACCTACATGTGGGTCAACGAGGCCGGTGAAAAATTCTGGGTCAAATACCACTTCCTCACTAACCAGGGTATGGAGTTCCTTTCCAATGAGGAAGCCGAGCGTTTGGCCGGCGTGGATGCGGACTACCATCGTCGTGATCTCTATGAAGCAATCGAACGCGGCGACAATCCGTCGTGGGATCTGTGGGTCCAGGTCATGCCATACGAAGATGCCAAAACTTACCGCATCAATCCATTCGACCTGACGAAAATCTGGCCCAAGGCTGACTATCCACGTATCAAGGTTGGCACCATGGAGCTCAACCGCAACCCCGCCAACTTCTTCGCAGAGATTGAACAGGCTGCCTTCTCGCCCGGTAACATGGTCCCGGGTGTTGGCATGTCACCAGACAAGATGCTGCTTGGCCGTAACTTCGCCTACGCGGACGCACAGCGCTACCGCATCGGCACCAACTTCCAGCAGCTACCGGTCAACCGCCCGATCAACGAAGTTCACACCTACAACTTCGAAGGCAACATGTGGTTCGAACACACCGACCACCGTCGACCATACGTACCAAACTCGTTTGGTGACTCCTGGTCCGACGAAGAAGGCACCGTGGATGTGTCTTGGGAGAACGACGGCGAACTGGTACGTCAGGCCTATACGCTGCGACAAGGCGACGGCGACTTCAACCAAGCTGGAGTCCTCGTCCGGAAGGTCATGGATGACGCGCAGCGCGACGAACTCGTTGAAACCGTGGCAGGTTCGCTAGAAACTGTGATGGAACCGGTCTTATCAAATGCGTTTCAATACTGGAAGAACATCGACGCGGACATCGGTCAACGAATTGAGCAAGCCGTCCGTTCTGTAACCGCCCAAACGGATCAACAGCCAGGGGGCGATCCCCAGTACTAATGGCGACTGGGCACATGGAGGTTCGGCAGTTGCGTGGGATTATCCGCAGCGTGACCTGATAGGGTGCGCGGCGGCGCCATCGCAGTGGCGTTTGCGAGTTCAATACATCCTGCCGCACCTGCTGCCCGTGCAATATCCGCCGTTGCGGCTTCGGCAGCAGCGCGCGTGCCGATGAGCCATGGCGATCCAATTCGGCCAGGTTGATCAGGGCCGAGCCCGTGTCTGAGCCGTGCTCGAGCTTCTGCTGGCGTTGGACCAGCCATGGACACGCCGCGTCGTGACCACCACGCCGTTCGGATACTCGACGTGAACGGTGCTATTCCAGTTTGTTTGTGGTAGCGACGCAGACCACCGCTGATGGGCACAACACTGCCAACAATCAGCTGTTCATAAGCTATCGCATAGGGTCGTAAAAACGGAGCAAAGCTCCCCAAGAGGATGCCGCGCTGGCATACGACCAGTCGTTCCCCGGCCATCATGATGTAGATAACCAGCCAGAGCAGGAAGAATAAAGCCGTTGGAGCAACTGCCAACAGGAGTGTTTCCCCGGGTGCGAGCCATGTCAGCGCGCTCATGAGAATCCAAGCTCCGATGAAGGCCAGAACCGTTCGAGGTCCAGGTCGATCATGGTGGATAGCTACTATCTCACCAAGATTCGCGCTAGCAGCTGCACGACGATATTTTGCTGGTGTTTCTATCACGAAGTCAGAGACTAGCACAGCAGTCTCAAAACTTCACCGAGGTGCTTACATAGCGGTCGCGTGAGGCCAATTTTCGTTGAGCATGCCTAAAAATTCAGGCTCCGTCACCAAGACGATGTTTTGTCCCTGTTCACGGCGTCGAACGACTTCTTGCATTTTTCGCTGCTGCAAACGTGGATGCTGTTCAAAGTTGGCGAGCTCTTCCGGACGAATTCCGTCACCAACAATCACCATGGTGGTGGTGCCACCGATACGCGACTGTGTTTGCGCACCGTAGGCGGCCGCCTTGTTCTTTGCATCTTGACGGGAAAGTCCGAGCAATCCGGTGAATGCTACGTGATGTCCAAATAACGGATGCTTGCTATCGGCGAACTCATTGGTCGGCGGGTTTGTGCCCTCATTGGGCCAACGAATCAGATCGGGTAAGGCTTCTGCCGCAACCGCGTGATTTGCGGCGTCAAACATGCCGGGCATGGTCAGTGCATGACGTGTCGGACGTGACAGCGTGTCCCCGACGTCGCGCGCTGCCAGCGTTCTGCGCTGCATACCGGAGACTTCCAACGTGGCGTCCAGCGACTCGGCGGCCAGTCGTCGGGCAACATCCACCACGATGGCTGCGGAGGCTTTGGCATCTTCGAGGGCGTTGTGGTGATTTTCCAACACAAATCCGGCTTCAGCTGCAGCGGAAGGCAACGCGTGAGAAGCCAGTTTGTAGTTTTTCCGGGATAACGTCAGCGAGCAGGCGAACTCGAACCGGGGAATCGGCAGCTCGCATACTTCCAGTCCTGATTCGATGACACCAATATCGAAGCCGACGTTATGGGCAACAACAACGTCGTCGTGCACAAACTCATGCAGCGTTGCAAAATGCTCTGCGAACGTGGGCGCGGTGGCGACGTCGTCGGGGGTGATCCCGTGGATCGCCATATTGCGCGGGTCGAAACGATCGTAGCCGACCGGCGGCTGCAATAACGAGTAGTGGGTTTCAGCGATAACGCCGTCGCGGATTTTGACCGCTCCTACCGCGCATGCTGAGCCTCGAAAACCATTGGCCGTTTCAAAATCAAGGGCGGTGAAGTTGATCACTGACCGAGCACACCTGCCAAGTGTAGTGCTAGGGCGCGGAACGCTTGGCCGCGGTGTGAAATTTCGTTTTTGGTTTCCGCATCGAGTTCGGCCACGGTCTTACCGTACTGGGCTAGTTCAACGATCGGGTCATAGCCGAAGCCGTAGTCGCCCCGTGGCTCGAAGGTGAGATCGCCGGCCAGTTTGCCAAATTCCACGTGCGTTTTTTCATCCGGTGTGGCAAAGGCAGCAGCGCATACGAATGCGGCACCGCGGTGTGGGTGGTCGATATCTGCCAGTTGAGCCAGTAACAGTTCCATATTGGCTTGATCATCACCGTGTTTGCCGGCCCAGCGCGCCGAGAAAATCCCGGGCGCTCTGCGCAGGACGTCCACGGTGAGACCCGAATCGTCGGCCACGGCAATCAGACCGGTGGCCTGGGCTGTCAACGTGGCTTTCTTTAGGGCGTTGGCCTCGAAGGTCAGCCCGTCTTCAATCACGTCCGGAGCATTGACCGTGGCAGCGTCGACGATTTGTTCGGGTGCAAGTGAGTCGATGGCCTCGGTCAGAATGGCTCGAAGCTCGGCGAGTTTGCCTGCGTTATGCGATGCTAAAACGACAACTGGTTCCATCAGGCATCCTGTTCCGAGACTGCAGCAAGCGCTTGCTGCTGGATTTGGGTGAGCTGCGCGGTCCCAGCAACGGCCAGGTCCAGCATGGCATCCAGTTGGGCGCGGTTGAAAGGCTGTTCTTCAGCGGTGCCCTGAATTTCAATGAAGTCGCCGTCACCGGTGGTGACCACATTCATGTCGGTTTCGGCACGCACGTCTTCTTCATACGGCAGGTCCAGCACGGCGACGTCGTCGACCATGCCAACGGAGACCGCTGCAACTGAACCGGTCAGGGGTTTGGCTGTTGAACGGATGATGCGCTGCTCGCGTGCCCATTCGATGGCCTGTGCCAGTGCAACCCAGGCTCCGGTGATTGCGGCGGTGCGGGTCCCGCCGTCGGCCTGGATGACGTCACAGTCAACCACAATGGTGTTCTCGCCCAGTGCCTTGGTATCGACCACGGCCCGCAGGCTTCGACCGATAAGCCGTGAGATTTCCTGGGTACGGCCCGAAACTTTGCCGCGCACCGATTCTCGAGCATTGCGATCCGTGGTGGCCCGGGGCAGCATCGCGTACTCTGCGGTGACCCAGCCCCGATTTTTGCCCTTGAGCCAGCGTGGCACCCCTTCGGTAAAGCTGGCGGTGCACAAGACCTTGGTGTCCCCAAACGACACGATGGCTGAGCCTTCAGCGTGGGCGGACCAGCCGGTTTCGATGGTGGCTTCCCTAAGCTGGGATACGGTGCGATCATCGGCACGAGTGGACAAACAAAACTCCTCTATACGGTGTAAGTAACGCCGGAAACGGCTACGGCCAATTGACCGTCAAAAGTGGTGCGGGCTTCCTGCGAGGTCACCAACGGGTCATTCCACACCGGAATGTGGGTCAACAGCAACCGGCCAACATCAGCGGCGGTAGCCATTTCGCCGGCGCGTTTGCCGGTCAGATGCACACCGTCGATGGCGTCATCGCGGCCTTCGTGAAATGCGGCCTCACATAAAAACAGGTGGGCGCCCTGGGCAGCTTCAACCAGCCCGGGCGCGGTATCGGTGTCGCCCGAGTAGGTCAGCACGGAAGTGAGTTCACCGTCTGGTGTTGGCTCGGTGGCCTCGACTCGTAACGCATAGGACTCATCGATCGGATGGCGCACCAAATACGGTGTGACCTTGAAGGGCCCGATCTCCACGGCCTGACGTTCTTGCCAGTCGATAAAGTCAAAGTCTGGGTGCATACCGGGATCCGGGTCCATGCCGTAGGCGATCGCTGTGCGATCCGCGGTACCGGCTGGACCATAAACCGGAATCCGTCCGGCATCCCAACCATAGGGATTCCAACGGACGACGACGTGCAACCCGCACAAGTCCATGAAGTGGTCTGGGTGTAGGTGGGACAACAAGATCGCGTCAATGTCCTCGAGAGCTACATAGCGCTGCAGCGTCCCCAATGCTCCGTTACCAAGGTCCAGCAGAATGCGCCACGTTTTTGGGTTACCGTCTGCATCGACCCCATTAGCCGAGACCAGATAACATGACGCAGGCGATCCCGGACCGGGAAATGAGCCAGACGCGCCAATAATGGTGAGCTGCATGTCCTCGATTCCTTCGACCTAAAATTCCAGAAATTCTAACGGTCTAGTTGCCGTGTGCGTTGATTACCGACAGTGTACCGGTCGGGAACTGTTCGGCGACCGTGCGAATTTGAGTTACGCCACCGACTTCTGGCCCCAAAAAGCGGGTAGCCAGTTGTGCGAAATTCCCCGGATCCCCGGTCGACATGAACTTGTGGCGCGAGGTAGCAGGCGGAATCTCGCCTGCCGCACCTGCCGGATTCTCTAATCCGTGACGCACGAGTTCACGGTACACCGCACGGGCCGTTGACTCTGACGAGGTGACCAAATTCACGTTCTCCCCCATCACGTAGCTGATCACACCGGCCAGCAGCGGGTAGTGCGTGCAGCCAAGGATCAAGGTATCAACATCCGCCTGTTTGAAGGGCGCCAAATACCGTTCTGCCAGGGCAATCAGCTCGGGCCCCGTTGTGATCCCGCGCTCCACGTATTCCACAAACCGCGGTGCGGCCGACGACGTGATGTGCAACTGTGGTGCCGCGGCAAACATATCCTCGTAAGCGCCTGATGAAATGGTGGCTTCGGTGCCGATGACGCCGACCCGCCCATTTTGCGTCGAGGTGACCGCCCGCTGCACAGCCGGCTGAATGACCTCGACCACCGGGATACCATACGCCTTGGTGTAGCGTTCGCGCGCGTCGCGCAGCACCGCCGCGGTGGCGGAGTTACAGGCAATCACCAGCAGCTTGACGCCGGCGTCTACGAGTTCGTCCATGATCGTCAAGGCCAGGCGACGCACTTCGGCAATCGGCTTGGGGCCGTACGGCGTATTCTCGGTATCACCGACATAAACAATGTCCTCGTCAGGCAGCTGGTCGATCACCGCGCGAGCGACCGTCAGGCCGCCAACTCCCGAGTCAAAGATACCGATCGGCGCTGTCGGAGTAGGGGTTATCATCAGAGGTCTCCAATCAACGCCTGCATAAGGGTTTCCTGCAGCCACGATACAAAGTTGTACAACAACGCCATGTAGCGCTCGACATCGGTCGCTTGATCAACCGAATCAATCTCATGAATCCGTTCGGCGTCATCCTCGTGCTCAATTTCAAGCCTGGACGACAACACCAAGCGCACCTGATTCAGGGCCCGACCAAACGCCTCTGCTTCCTTCTGCGACAGCATCAACGACGGCGTCTGCACCAGCGCATAGGCCCGCTGCAGATCCGCAATCTTCTTTTGACGGATATCCTCCTGGGCCAGGTCTCGGAACTGTGCTGAGCCTTCTTCGGCGCCTTCACCGGAACGAGCGTCAGGTAAGAGCCGTTGCACCGCCGGGTCGCTGAGATCCACCTGGACATCGTCGTCGGTCAGTGAACCTACCAGGTCCCAAAATGCTGCGTCCGTTGGCGAATCGTTTTCCGTAGCGGGAGCCTCGGGCAACTGCGCCGCATCCTGCCGGGAACGGAACCGGTCAAAAAATTTCGGCTTATCCTCTTCCAACGGGTCGTCGGCCGGGCTCACCCCATCCAACAATGTGAGGACATCAGAGAATAGCGACCGGAGAATTTGACGCTCGGGTTTCTCCAGATAGGCGGAGTAACCGCGCAGAGTTGATTTGAACGCTAAAGCCATAGGGGATGTGTCGTATCCTTAATCATTCTGTTCGTAGGTTGCCCACAGGCCGAACCCGTGCATCGCAGCCACGTGCCGTTCGGCTTCCTCTTTGGACCCGTTGGCTACCACTGCCTTGCCTTCGTGGTGTACCTGCAACATCAATTTATGCGCAACCGAAGCGGTAAACCCGAAATACGACCGGAACACGTAGGTGACATAGCTCATCAGGTTCACCGGATCATTCCAGACAAGCACCTTCCAAGGGTGGCCGAGATGCGTCGTCTCTTCAACGACAATCTCCGGATCAACATCAACTGCACTCGTAATGGACATGCCCCACATTCTAAGCAAGAACTGAACCCCGTGTGCACCAATCCTGACAGCGTAGGCCAAAATGTGTCACAGACTGTCCCAAAGCGCTAGGGTGGGACCCGTGAGTAACACACCTCGTGGCGTAGGCCCAACCTCGTTTTTTACTGACCACTATGAGTTGACCATGGTCGACGCGGCTCGCAAAGCTGGCACCGCCGACCATAAAGCGGTTTTCGAACTCTTCGCAAGACGCATGCCTGCTGGACGACGATACGGTGTCAGTGCAGGACAGGGTCGCTTTTTGGAAGGGCTTTCAGAGTTTCGCTTCGACGACGAACACCTCGGATTCCTCTCCGACCACAACGTCGTATCCGAAGACACCATTAACTGGTTGGCTCATTACACGTTCAGCGGCGATATTTATGCCTATGCCGAAGGTGAACCGTACTTTCCGAACTCCCCCATCATGCAGGTCGAAGCAACCTTCGCTGAGGCCGTGATCTTGGAAACCTACCTGTTGTCGGTGCACAACTACGACACCGCCGTTGCATCAGCAGGTTCACGCATGACCATGGCCGCCGGGGGTCGCGCCTGCATCGAAATGGGGTCCCGCCGAGCCCACGAGGAAGCCGCCGTCGCTGCCGCACGCGCCGCCGCCATTACCGGATTCACCTCGACATCCAATCTCGCTGCCGGACTCCGCTACGACATTAACACCGCCGGAACCTCCGCGCACTCCTTTACCCTGCTGCACGACGACGAAAAAACCGCGTTCCAAGCACAGGTTGAAACCATGGGGCGCGACACCACCCTGCTCATCGACACATTCGACATTGAAGCCGGCGTCCGAAACGCTGTCGACGTCGCCGGATCCGAACTCGCGTATGTACGCATTGATTCAGGTGACCTGCTCGAAGAGGCGCACAATGTGCGACGGCTGTTGGATGATCTTGGTAACACCAACACTGGTATAGTTGTCACCTCGGATTTGGACGAGTACGCTATTGCAGCCCTACGATCTGCACCGGTCGATGCGTACGGTGTGGGGACCCAGCTGGTTACCGGCTCGGGTGCACCCACGGCGTCGCTGGTTTATAAGCTAACCACCCGGCAGGATCACAATGGCAAGTGGATAGACGTACAAAAACAAGCCGAAGGCAAGACCAGCCGCGGCGGACGAAAATTCGCCGCACGCCGTATGGATAACGGGGTTGCCACCGCCGAAGTGGTCATCGCAGGCCAGGAACCGCAGTGGGATGCCAACCATCGACCACTCCAGGTAAAAGTGGTCGACGGCGGAGAAGTGCAAACTCAATACACCGGTTCAACTGCCGTACAACGGGCCGCAGCACACCATAAACAAACGGTCTCCGAGCTCCCGCGAGTTGCTCGCCGACTACAAGATGGAGAACCCGCCATTCCTACGGTATTTGAGCTACACTAAGCTGTCCGGTCACCCATACCGAAAACTACATTTCAACACCAAAGGATTAGACACCATGCACGCGCTGATCATCGTGGATATCCAACAGGACTTTTGCGAAGGCGGAACGCTAGCCGTTAACGACGGAGCGCAGACTGCTGCATTGATCACCGAATACATGAACCAGTGTGGTCAGAAATTCGATGTCATTGCCACCACTCGCGACTGGCATATTGATCCAGGTCCGCATTTCTCGGACGAACCAGACTTTGAAAACACGTGGCCGGTCCACTGTGTCGCAGGCACTCCAGGTGCTGAGCTCCATGAGAATTTGGACACCGAGTTTATCGACGCGGAGTTCTTGAAGGGCCAGTACAACGATGGCTATTCGGGCTTCGACGGAATTCTCGGCGAACCAGATCTCATTCGCAACCAAGACGGCATGGCTGGCCCATACGGCGCCACCGCTGCCGCAGCCGCCGCCACCGATTCAAGTTCCATCACCATGGACGAGTGGCTGCGAGAGCACGACGTCGAGCGAGTCACCATAGTCGGCATTGCTACTGACCACTGTGTCCGTGCAACCGCGATGGACGCATCCGATGCCGGCTACGAAGTCCGCGTCATCACCAACCTCACCGCCGGTGTGTCGGATAAAAACATCGATGACGCCACCGATGAGATGGAAGATTGCGGCGTCATGCTCTCTGAATGGCCTGGAGCCAAGACCTTCATCGGCTAAATCTTAAACACTCAAGACAAAGTGCAGGTGGAATACTCTTCCACCTGCACTTTTTTGTGTGCCCACTATGAGGCGGTCGCGCTACGCTCGGCAGTAGATCTTGAATGCAGGGCTCATTATCGACGCACCGCTCGGCCATCGCCTACTGTGCTAGATCGCTACCCAGCCAGAATTGAACTGTGCCCAAATACAGCAATGCTGCCTCACCTGCAACCGTGTCTTTTAGTGGTGTGGAGAACTTTGGCCGGTTTGGCGAGTTATCCACAAAACACGCAACACACCAACACCAAATCTTGACCTCATGATAATGGCACTACATATGCAATAGAGCATTACATAAACATATGAAAAGATGCGCGAAAGCCTTGTGAAAGTCAGGCGAGGTCGGTAGAATAGTGGTACACAAACGCTCCCATTTCTTCTCCTATGCATTGCCACGTATTTGTTTCTCTGAGGTTCCTGTTGTTCTGAGTCCATGATTGTTTGGTTGAAGGAGGCCACTATGGAGCTCCCATCGTTGTTGCCCAATATTGGGATTCCAGTGCCCACAGACCTGCTGAACATGGACAAACTGGCAGACGCCTCGCTGGGTGAGCTCGTCCACGCTGGCACACAACTGCTCAATGTCATCGTGGCCACCATGCAGGACCCCACGACCTACACCACGATCCCCACATTTAGCACCGAGCCTGGCGGCGACTGGAATGGCTTCCGCCCCCGGGCCACACCCGCTGCCACCACCTCAGACTCGACCGATGTGCCGGCAGAACACGACGAGCAAACTCGTGGTGCAACCGCACCGGTGGCCCCCGACAATTACTACGACACCTTGCAAGCACTGGGTTTGATGTTTGGCCGAATGGAACACCTCACCGAAGCCGCCAACACGTTATATGCCAGTTACGTCACCGCCTCGATGAGCGAGCAACAACGCTACTTCGGTACTCCCTACGATGCCTCAGCCTTCCGCGACGATCGGCACTACCTGTGCCAAACCCGCCACTGGTCCGCGGCCAAAACCAAAAAACATTTGCAGCGTGGCCCGCTGGTTACGCACCGGCCTGGTGGCGACCCTGAGGTGTTGTCCTCGCATCCCACCTATCCGGTAATAGCCGAGTCCTTTGTCAACGGGCGCCTCAGCGCTGAAAACCTGGACCGGCTCCTGGCCATGCACACCGAACTCCACGACTACGCCGGTGCCTGCGACGTCCCACCCGGACTCGTCGACCAAATCATGGCTGCCTTTGAACCCGTGCTGGCAGAAGCCGGTGAGCATGTCACACCAGAAGAACTCTCAGCAGCTAAAAAAGGGTGGATGGACCAGATCGCCCACGAACTCAACGCGGATGGGCCCTCACCGTCTCAAGCCTTACGCAAACCACCGGATAATGCGATCAAGACCAAAAGCTTCCCCGAAGGCGGCGGCCGCATCTGGCTCAACGCCACCCCAGACGTGTACAACCAGTTCAAAAACTTCGTCCTGCACATGCTCAAAGCCGATGGCACCCCACCCGATATCCCATTCGATGTTCGCAACCTGATCCACCCGGCCGGTACTACTGGCGCCAACACCGCGACCACCGGTCAGGAAAACGGCGAGAACACCAGTCATCCAGCCGGCAACGACAACACCGGGCAACAACACCGTACCGATGCTGGTGATCAGACCTCCGGTCACGGCCCAACCACCTCAGAGGAAGCCTTCCCGAACTGTGATGATGTCCCGTTCGGAGAGGTCCCTGATAATATTGACGACCTCCCCCTTGACGACACCGGCCAGACGGTGGGTGAGGACGCCCAGGGCAACACCTACACCACCGATAACCTCAACGCGATTGATCCGATGAGCTCAGGCCAGCAGATCGCTGCCCTGCTGATCGGGATGTTTCGCATCGTGTTACGGATGCATCCCACAGAGCTGGGGATCAAGCAAAGCCACGGCGCCTCAGCACAACTGGTCATCACCCAAGACCTCCAAACCGCCTACCACACCCTGGGCGTCCCACCGTTACCACCAGATCTCAGACGCCCAGCCGGTCCTGCCGGGCTGATCCCGCCCACGATCCGACACCCCAACCCCGATGCATCGGAGCAGGCTGCCCACCATCACGGACCCCTGGATCCAGGAGACGCTTGTCCATGCAGGCTCCATGATCCTGGTGCACCAGCCATCGAAGGCCGGTACACGCGGTTCATCAACCAATTCCCCTGGACCCCCTACCGATCCGAAGCACTCAACCATGGGTCGATGCATCCGGCTGATGCTGAAATCCTGTCCTGTGATAGTGAACTGGTCGCCCAACTCTGGGACGGCCCCGATACCGTGTTACAGCAAAAACGCACCAAACGGTTGTTTACTACCGCGCAACGCAGGGCGATCTTAGCTAGAGATCGTGGCTGCCAAGCACCAGGGTGTACCACCCCGGCCGTGTTCTGCGATATCCACCACATCAAAGACTGGCTGGCCGGTGGCAACACCAGCGTCAACAACGCCATCACCCTCTGCAGCCACCACCACGCCGCCGTCCACATTGGTAAATGGCGCATCCGCAAACACAACGGCCACACCTGGTTCCAACCCGCCATCTGGTTAGACCCCTACCAACCACTGCTCCGCAACCTCCACTGGAACACCTAAACCAAACCCCGACGACAGAATCTCAATCGCCGGGGTCGGTTTAGGTGCCAATGGCTTCGCATAAGAGGTAGCGCCAATCAGGTACATCCTCTTGTTTTCAGCAGGCGCCGCCATCTACAGTGTCGGCACATATGTAGACTATTCGTATGGGAACCGAGCCAAGGAAACGCACACCTCGTACTGCAGCCTGGTTAATCACTGTTGCCATGGCCTTGACGATTACCTCTCAAGTAATTTCGTTAAGCACCCAAACAAGTGTCTCTTCAACGACATCCTGGATAATTATCATCCTGAGCGCTCTCATTCTCGCATACGCACTCTACTTGCTCATCAAGAAAGACCCGACCGTTCGTAATCAGCAGTAGCGCCAGGTGGAGCAAGTGCTCCCCGGCCGCCACCCGCCTGTTTATTTGCGGCCGACGAACCAGCCTTGCAGTGTTTTGAGGCGCACTTCGATCTGTTCCTTCGTCGCTTGCGCTACTGAGGGACCACCAGAGACTTCACGCAACCTATTATGGATTACTCCGTGTGGGGTCCCAGAACGAACTGACCATGCAGCAACCGATGAAGAAAGCTTCTTGCGCAGCTCCTTCATCTGGCGGTGGTCAACAACGTTAGAGTCTTCTTTCGGTGCAGATCGCGGCTGACGTTTTAGTTGATCCGACTGACGCTGCTTCAACAGAGTAGAAACCTGATCAGCATCGAGTAACCCTGGAATACCGAGGAAATCGAGCTCTTCAGCTGAGCCGATTGCTCCCCCAGTCCCGAACTCGCCGCCGTCGTACAGAACCTTGTCAAAAGACGCTTGTGATTCCAACGCCTGGAATTTAGCACCCGTGAGCTCAGAAGAAGCAGACTCTTCCTGATTGGCCTCACGCAGGAGATCTTCTTCGGGAGCATCCTCGAGGTCCTCAACCGATACACCGTTATCAATCTCTAGCGCGTGATCACGTTCCTCTTCCATCTCGTTGGCCAAATCCGTCAGCTTAGGGACAGACGGCAGAAAAACGGAAGCCGTTTCGCCACGTTTACGAGAACGCACAAAACGTCCAACGGCCTGCGCGAAGAACATTGGTGTCGACGTCGACGTTGCGTAAACACCAACACATAGACGAGGTACGTCAACACCCTCCGAAACCATGCGAACAGCGACCATCCAGCGCTGGTCGCCCTCAGAAAATGCCTCAATTTTCGATGACGCCGTGGGGTCGTCAGAGAGCACGGTCGTCACCTTTTCTCCCGAGAGTTTCTCCAGGATGTCAGCGTAAGCACGAGCGTCTTCATGGTCGGTTGCAATAACCAATCCACCGGCATCCGGCACGTTGCGACGAACTTCAGTCAGACGATGATCGGCGGCCTTAAGCACCGAGGGAATCCATTCACCTTTAGGATTCAGTGCTGTGCGCCAAGCACTAGCGGTCATATCCTTGGTAGCCGCCTCACCGAGTTGGGCTTCCATGACCTCGCCGGAAGACGTTTGCCAACGCATGTGTCCTGAATACGCCATGAAAATCACTGGGCGGACCACATAGTCACGCAGCGCAGGTCCGTAACCGTATGTGTAGTCAGCACGCGAACGCAGCACACCGGTGCCATCATCTTCATAGTCAACGAATGGGATCTGGGCATCGTCAGACCGGAACGGAGTACCGGTTAGCGACAGCCGACGTTCCGCCGGTTCGAAGGCCTCGCGAATCGCTTCACCCCAAGACAGGGCGTCACCGCCGTGGTGGATTTCGTCAAGAATCACCAGCGTTTTGCCGGCTTCTGTGCGGTTGCGGTGCAAAATGGGTTTTGACGCGACCTGTGCATAAGTTAGAGCGACACCCATATATTCGGAACCATGGCGACCGTCAGCGTTCTTAAAGTTCGGGTCGATGGCCAGACCAATACGGGCTGCCGAATCAGCCCACTGGCTTTTGAGGTGTTCGGTTGGTGCCACAACGGTGACGCGCGAGATCGCCCCGGATTCATACAGCATCTTGGCCACGCGTAACGCGAAGGTCGTTTTACCAGCGCCGGGGGTCGCGACAGTCATGAAGTCTCTGCGAGGCTTCGCAAAGTAGAGCTCAAGGGCTTCTTGCTGCCATTGGCGAAGCTTCTGGGCAGTCCCCCATGCGGCCCGTTCAGGTAGAGCCGGTGGGAGATCTTCTCCGATCTGAAACAGCGCATCACTCATGCGTGATTACACAGCCTCCTTCATGACCAAGTATTTTAGACAAACAAATGTTGACCACCGAGATCAGTGGCCAACATTTATTTAAAGAATCACTTATTTTTTGCGACCGAAACCGAAGAAGCCGCCGCCTTTACCAGAGTCTCCGGAATCATCATTTGATTCTAACCCGTCCCAAATTTCTTGGCAGCTGGGGCACATCGGAAAGCGCTCTGGATCGCGCGATGGAATCCAAACTTTTCCGCACAGCGCAACGACCGGGGTGCCGTTGATGATCGCTTCGGTGAGTTTGTCTTTCGGCACGAAGTGTTTAAACCGTTCGTGGTCTCCGGGTTCAGTCGACTGACGCTGTTCTTCGCGGTCAAGGACACCGGTGGAGCCTCCATTAGTGTCCTCATGCGGATCGTAATCGGTGGACGAGGCGTGCACAAAGTTCATCGGATTCATGCCTCCAGTATAGTCGGATGCGCGAACTTGTCAGGTTCACGACGAGCTGTCAGCTTAGTATAACGCCGAGACCTTCACAATTGCCTGATAGGTTTCTGGCAATGCCCGGTCGTACCATTTGCCACCGATTTTTACACCCGCCCACAACAGCCCGGCACCGTAGAGGACACCGACCATCAGAGTCACAATCCCCCACACGGGGCTGCCCGTGATCAGCGCGATGACGGCCGGAACGATCACCGGCAGGGCTGCGATCATCTGCGCGAGCATACCCAGCGTTTGAACGATCATGGTCCGTCCCATACCGCCTTCGGGCTGGGCCATCGGGCTAGCACCTGGCGGTGGCGCAGGATAAATGTAGCGGGCTGAAGAAACCGATGAAACCGCCAAACCGGTGAGGAGTACACCAATTCCAAGACCCAGCCAGGTCGGCAGCTCGTCCAGCGTATTTGTACCGTAGAGCATCCCGACGATCAGCACCAGGAGCACAGGGAGCCCCCAGGTGAGCAACGCAAAGACGCGACCCAGACGATCATCAATTCCGCGTACCCCGGTGGTCACGTGTAACGAAAATCCAGTGGAATCGTAGGAAAGGTCTGCCGAGATCGAAAAGCCAAGCAAGTAAGCAACAGCTATCGGAATAATCTTGGCGATGAAACTCATTTCGTCGTTATCCATGACGACGAGCTGCACGATACCGATTCCAATGAGTACAACAATAATCAGCAATGAGGCACTGTAGCGGGGGTCCTTGATCCAAAACATCAATGAACGCGCCCAGATAGCCTTCATCGGCGTATCCGCGCGGCCAATCAAACCAGTACCCGTAACTTCACGCTGGCGTTCCTTGACAGTGCCGGCTGCTTCAGTCGTCCGGTTGACTATCGCGTTATAGGCCACCAGCAGCGCAATAACATAGGCCAGCATCACCACCAGGTGCACCGCAGCCATACCCCATTGCCCCTGGGCCACCATGACCGGTAATGCGAGAAACCCTGCGGGAGTGTAGGCAACCCAGGCCGCGATGTCGGGCAGTATTCCCCAAAATTCTTGGATGGTTTCGATGGCTCCGAAGAAGATGAATCCAGAGAGCATCAGTGGAACCAGCAACACGATTTGGATGGTGTCGCGGACGGCGCGGCGGGATACAACATTCGTCAACAAGCCAACGATCACTTGCATTAACAAAACACAGATGACCGTGCCCAATACGGCAGCAATGATCCCGGCGAGAATTGCCGCGGGGTTCCACCCCCATAATACGGCGCCCGTCAGCAGCAGGGTGAAGGTACCAATACCGGTGGGAGCGATGAGCCCACCGATGACGACGCCTGGTACCAGTTGTTTATTTGGAATACCGAAGGTCAGAAAGTTCTTGGCATCGGTGAATGGACTCGTGGAGGAAAACACGATGGGTCCGACAACCCAGCCGATGACAAACACGGCGCCGAGCAGGACGAACGGTGCTCCGCGCTGGGCATAAGAAATGTTCTCGGGTGAGAGCATCACGATCCCAATGGCCGCAAAGTACGCCATAGCGATCAGATACAGATACCCCAACGTCGAGAAGATTGCACCGATTATCGCACCGGTGGAACGTCGAAAACCATTCCACATGAGGCGATAGCGCAGCCGTATTAGGTGTGAAACCATGACAGGCCCTCCCCGCTCTCGTCGCTGGATACCATGCCTACGAAGCGATCTTCTAGAGATTGGGCACCGGTGACATCGGCCATGGGGCCTGAGGCGAGTACTTCACCTTTATCAATCACCGCCACGTGGTCACACATGCGCTCCACCAGGTCCATCACGTGGGAGGAAATCATAACTGTTCCGCCCGATTGGACGTAGTCATTGAGGATGTTGCGAATTCGTGCTGAGGATACTGGATCAACGGCTTCAAAGGGCTCGTCCAGGATCAGCACTTTGGGTGAATGAATCATGGCCGCCGCGAGGCTGACTTTCTTCGTCATACCCGCCGAATAGTCCGCGACCATCTTATTCGCGGACTCTTCGAGGTCCATAACTCGCATCAAGTCTGGAACACGTTCGGCGACGACGTCGGCGTCCATGCCCCGCAACAGCCCCGAGTAGGTGACCAGCTGGGCACCAGTGAGTCGTGGAAACGCGACCGCGCCGTCCACGAGGACTCCCAGAATGCCTTTGGCTTCAATTGGAGTTTCCCACATGTTCAGTCCGTGGACCCACACCTGCCCGTGATCAGGGCGCAGCAGCCCGGTCATCATGGACATAGCTGTGGTTTTACCGGCACCGTTAGGACCGACGACGCCGTAAAATGAGCCGGCCGGGATGGTGAGGTTGATGCCATTGACGGCAACTTTCTCACCGAATTGTTTACCCAGGGATCGAATGACCACTGCATGGTCGGGATCTGGCAGAGACGCGTTATCTAACATAGTGACCAGTGTAAAAAATCTGGTGGCAAAACAAATCCCCCGCCCGGTTGATCTTCAACTCAGGCGGGGGACGGAAACAATGCTGACGAGGTTTAGAACAGTGCAGCCGCTAGCTTACGGCGGGAGATCGCGACGCGTTCATCCTGGTCCCCCACAACGCTGTAGAGCTCCAGGAGATGGAGCCGGGCAGTGTCCTTGTCTTCGCCGGAGCTGCGACCGATATATTTGACCAACCGGTCGAAGGCGTCTTTGACGTGGCCACCCAGCAGATCGAGGTCTGCAACGGCAACCTGCGCTGCAACATCGTCGGGCCGGTCTGCGGCATTTGCACGGACCTGCTGCACGTCAGCGTCATGGGTACGCTGCATCAGACCCACACGAGCTTTACCTCGCTGTGCTTCGTCATCCTGCGGGTTTTCGGCAAGCGCCTTGTCGTAGGCCGCGATGGCCTCGTCGTAATTTTCGGCTTGTAGTGCGGCTTCAGCTTCCTGATGTAGGGGCGGCAACATGACGTCGCCGTCATCATTGGTGGCTTCCACCAGCGGCGGGACGGTTCCGGCCATCCCCGCTTGCACCGCAGACGAGTTGATTTCGTCCAGAAGTTGTTCCAGCTGTTCAGCTTCTACAGCTTCGTTGAACAGAGGGACAGCCTGCTGACCCATGAGTGCCACGACCATGGGGCCTGCGGGTACACCGAACATTTGCAACAGCTCTGGGTGGGCCTCGGTATCGATGCGGCCCATCACCATGCGTCCTGCACGGGCATCAATGGCTGGTTGAAGCACGGCATCAATCTGGGCGGAAGCCGGATTCGATGGCGTGGCCAGGTGAATGATGACCGGGACGGTTGCGGCGTTTTGTAGTAGTCCCTCGAGGCCTGGCTGATCGATATTCTGCAGTACCCAGGAGCGCTGTGTACCGTCGGTTTGGCCAGACTGCGCCTGGATGTTGGTCAGGTCGATGGCGTCACGGGAGTGTGATGGTGTGGAATTAGGTTGTTGAGTCATAATCCTCTTCTGACAGATTTTTACTCGAGATCATCTAACAGTCTAGTTGTCTGGAGAATCTACGGTCGACTGGACCGTCTCGTACCCGACCAGCGAAACTTCACCTTCGGCTGGGATCAACAGTGCAAATTGCTCGCGATATCGGATCCGAACCTGATTTTCTTGTTCTGCCGACGCGAAGTCACCAAGCTCTTGGGTCAAGGTATTGACCGTCACGGTGGTATCTTCCGACGGGGTCAGTGATTCCATGGAATTCATAGAACCAAAGACCAATGCGGAGCCATCTGGCAAGCGCACCGAATCGACCGAGTCGTCGAATACCGTACGCGAAATGGATGCGTCAGTTTCCTGTTCCTCGTGCGTTTCGATCAGCTCTGCCTGGTGTTCGTGAATCGAATCGATCCAGTCGTTGGAGGCCATATCTTCCGCAGCATCAGCTTCGGGATCGGTTAGATAGTCAGTGAGTGCTTCAACTGCAGCATCCGGTGACATGGCCAAGTCAGTGGAATCATCGTTGGCGATTTTTTCGACGTCGGCATTGCTGAGGTCGCCCGAGGGCAGTTCGGCACCCGGTGCAAACGGCACATTATGCACCAACTTGTATTGCGAGCGCGCATTCTCTTGCTTCAGCGCGAGCAGTTGCGTGGAACCACCTTCGGCGTCGGCGGTTACCGCATAGATGGTACGGGGGAAGTCTTCATTGCGGTCCATCCAGGTGGCCAAAACGTCATCTGAGGCGACTTTGGTACCGAGACCGTAGTCTTCGTCGATGGTGTTATTGCGGTAGAACTCGTCACGGAAACGTTTGGCTTGTCCGGCAACGCGGTCATCAAGCACATCTGCATCCATCTCGCTGTCCGCGGCATCCAGGGTCGATACGACGGATTCCAAAATACGTTCGAACTGTGGATCAACGACCAGCGGGAACGTATCGGGTTCCTCCGGATCGACTTCTTCTTCAACCGGTTCTTCTTCTACCTGCTCAGTGAGATCCTCTTCGGAGGTTTCCTGCGGGCTTTCACTGGCAGCATGTGCTGGACCTATGCCCATACCGATGGCAAGTCCGAATGCTGTCACAGCGGTGACTGTGCGGCGAAGAAAACCCTTGTCATCATCGGGTTCATCAGTGTGCGGCAGGGTCTGGGTGGTGTCTGTCGGCGTCGAACCGTTATCCGAGTCATCGGAATCTTCGGCGTCGTCGGCATCATCCATATCATCAGAATCCCCAGACTCGTCCTCGCGTTCGCCCTCGGAGGCATCGACTGCGGAAACTACGGTGGTGGGTTCATCCTCCGCCACGTGTTCCACAGGTTCGCCGGCTTCGACTTCTTGGACGGTCATAGTTTGTGTCGCGGTATCGGTATCCGCCATAACGTCAGCCGCGGTGAGACCGGTGTAGTCACCTCGAACAGCAGCACGACGACCCGAGGTTCGTTTGGCGCGACGACGGAAGTCCACGAAGCGCCACAGCAGCAGGCCGATGCCCACCAGGATCAAGACGATGCCACCGATCATCAGCGGCGTGATAAAGGGGGAATCCGGTTCGACGTTGACCCAGGATACGCTGAAGTCCGCAGGCGCAGGTTCAGTACCATCAGCGGCAATCAACAGTCCCCACTCGCCGGCATCATGCTGCGCCCAACGCTGCGTTACCTCATCGGAGACTTCTTGGGTGGCCAGCCACAGATCTGAGTCAGCCGGGTTGGGCACTTCTGCGTCACCATCGACGTAGGTCATATCCACGGTTGGATCTTCACCGCGTTCAACCTCGGTATTGACCCCGTCAATCCGGTTGTGAGCGGCGTCGCCAACCCAGGCTTCGATATCACGCAGTTGCCCATACATGAGGGTGAACTCTCCCTCACCCGATACCGTGTACTCGATGGCTTCATCTGGGTCGACGTCGATGCCTTCGGTCACGACCGTCAACGGCGCTTCTTGCGCGTCCTGTGTCGAAGCGTTGAACTCGGCGGGGGGTGCCCAAATTGTTTGCAACCCCACGGATACCAAGATCGCCACGACACCCAAGATGATTGAGCCGATGCCGCCCAAAGTTTTCAAAACTTGCCACCTTTTCGGTCGAATTATCGTATTTGGCGCACCCCTTAGGTGCCACCCGGCTAGCCTTCCATCATAGTAGCAATCCGAATGCCACCGCGCCGTTCGGATATGCCAACTTGTCAGCCTCCTGTCGTAATGTGGGGTGCGTGGCCGAGAAATCAACGACACGCAAGCTTTTCACCAAGCTGCTGCAGGACACCAAACGGCGCATCACCGGCGCCCGACACCAACTGGCCGATACACGTGCCCAGCAACAGTTCACGGTGCCTGAACCAGGTGAATACCCTCCAACGCCCATTACCGCCGCCGAGGATTTCTCCACTCCCGCAGCTGACGGCACTGCATTCGAATTCGTCTCCCGTCCGATCAAAACTGGTTTTATGCTCACCGTCGGTGTTGGACTGGCCCTGGGGCTGTACGTAATTGTCTCGTCCAATGTGCAACTGCTCGTGTGGATCCTGGCCGCCTTATTTATCACGCTGGGTCTGGATCCGATCGTTACCAAGATTCAGTCCTGGGGCGCTCCGCGCGGGGTTGGTGTGCTGGCTGCTGTCGTGTTGCTGATCGGTATTGTCACCATATTTATTTCTGCCCTGGTACCGGTGATCATCGAGCAGACCACTGAGTTCGCACAGATGCTGCCCACTGTGGTGAACGACATCATCGAGTCTGATGCTTTCCAGGCGGTGGATGAAGAATTCGACGTCGCCTCGGTGGCCACCACCGAGGTCAACAGATTCGTGTCCGATAGCTCCAATATCACCAATCTGCTCGGCGGCATCCTCGGTGTAGGCAGTGCGATTTTTAACGTCGGCTTCTCGGTTCTGATCGTCGTCGTGCTCACACTGTATTTTCTTGCGACGTTGCCAAGCATCAAAAAATGGCTCTACCGGCTGGCTCCACGGTCTCGCCGCGAACGCATCGAGTATCTTTCAGAGAAGATCTCAGGTTCCGTTGGGCACTATGTCGTAGGCCAGACCGTCGTTGCTACCCTCAATGGGATTGTCGCCTATATAGCCGCCAACTTTGCCGAGTTAGAGTACGCCGCACTGTTGGCAATCTTCGCTGCATTCATGGCCTTCATCCCGCTGGTTGGGGCAGTAACGGGTGGCATAGTCATCACGCTGCTGGCACTGCTAGCCGGCTGGCAGGCCGCGTTGATTTTCGCAGCGATCTACTTCATTTACCTGCAGGTCGAGGCATACCTTATCTCGCCTAAAATCATGCAGCGTGCCGTGGCTATCCCCGGTGCGCTGGCCGTCATCGGCGTCATCGCCGGTGGTTCCCTACTCGGAGTCCTGGGAGCGTTGATGGCGATCCCAACGGTTGCTGGCATCTTGGTGCTGGTGCGAGAAGTCTATGTTCCGTATCAGGACTCGCGCTAACCCAGATCCTGACGACGGTTGCGCCAGCAAGCGCTGTGCCAATGTCGACGCATGCTACCGGCGTCTTCGTCACCCATAATCCAATCGGAGCGCCAGGCCACAACATGTGCCTGACCCTGCAGAATCACCCCAACGCAGCCCGGGCACGTGTAGTTTTTCACGGCGCGCCACGCCGGTATCTGCCGTACGTGCCAACCGCCGTCAAAAGCCGTTTCGTGAGAATAGTTTGTATCAAACGCTGTGGCGGTCAGATCACGGGGAGGCGACACTTGTCGTCTCCTGCCACGTTTGGGGTTCTGACCGCGACGGGGTCTGTTCTTCCGAGCCATAAATCCATTGTCACATACTTGTCGGTTGGCCACCTTGACCACCAACGTCGTCCACAACCATTAGACTATGTGCCGATATGCGACTAGTCATTGCCGAATGCTCCGTAACCTATGCCGGCCGCCTCAACGCGTTTTTACCCCCGGCCAAACGCCTCATCATGATCAAAGCTGATGGCGGCGTCTTAGTACACTCCGACGGCGGTTCTTATAAACCGCTCAACTGGATGACCCCGCCCAATAGACTTCATGTCATTGAACCATCCGAAAGCCAACGCGACGAGGGCATCGCTGAACTGTGGAAGGTGCAATCGCAGAAAGTCGACGACCACCTGATCATCAGCATTTACTCGATCGAACATGACTCGAGCCACGAGCTTGGCCAAGATCCGGGGCTCGTGAAGGACGGCGTCGAGGCCGACCTGCAGCGGCTGCTCTCAGAACAGATACACCTACTGGGAACGGATTATAAGCTCATCCGGCGTGAATACATGACCGCTATCGGGCCGGTCGATATCTTGGCAAAGAACAGTACCGGAGATACCGTGGCCGTAGAACTCAAGCGGCGCGGTGACATCGACGGCGTTGAACAGCTCTCGCGCTACGTAGAACTCCTCAACCGCGACCCACTTTTGGCTCCGGTCCATGGTGTTTTTGCTGCCCAGCAGATCAAACCGCAGGCACGGGTACTCGCCGAAGATCGCGGTTTTGAAACCCTAGTGCTCGACTACGATGCCATGCGAGGCGTCGACGATGCCGACTCCCGACTCTTCTGATTCCTGTGCGCACGCGTTCGCCGACCACCATATTCATGGTCTGGCCGGCGTAGATTTCGCGACATCTAGCACCGCAGAAGTCCGTTCTGCTCTAGCCTTGCTCAAATCCCGTCGCACCACAGAGGTGACTGCATCAATTCCCACGGTGCAGCGAGGTCACGTCCAAGCGATGCTTGATCGTTTAGCCCCGGTGTTCGATGACGGTTTACTCACCGGTGTGCACTTCGAAGGACCTTTTATCGCCCCAGAATTTGCGGGCGCACACCCGCACCAGGCAATCCTCTCCCCCACCGAGCCCGCAGGGCAGGCATTTTTAGGGACCCTTTTGGCACAACACAGGGCAAAACCGCTGGTCACGATGATGACCGTCGCGCCGGAATTAGAGGGCTTCGCAACACTCGTTGAGCTGTTGGTTTCCCACGGGATTGATCCAGCGCTTGGTCATACGAACGCCACCTACGAGCAAATGCGAGACGGGATCGAGGTCGTGTATCAGCTCACCGGTCGACCCGTCACCATCACACATCTGTATAACGCGATGCGTGGATTTCATCATCGGGAGCCGGGGCCGCTTTTAGCCGTCTTCGAGGCAGTCGAACACAAGACTGTCAAGGTCGAGCTCATTGCTGATGGGTACCACGTCCATCCAAGCGTCATATCGTGGTGGTTCGAGAAGTATCCGGAATCTATCAGGCTCGTCTCAGATGCTTCGGCGGCAACCCTGCCGTCCGGGTGCAAACCACTCTCCGTAGCCTTGCCAATGCTTGGTATGGCCCCGCTGCAGTATCCAAAGACGGCCGGCCCGATGCTAGCCGATGGGTGCACGATGGCTTCTGGAGCACGTGATCTCTTAGCGGTGCATGACGCACTGGTCGCAGGTGGGCTGGACCACGAAACGGTCTGTGCTGCCATGCGTGCTCGTCATACCGCATAGTTTTTCTGTGTAAAACACGAATTCGGTCGATTGGGCCATCCACGTACCCAATCGACCGAATGTCGTATCTCGTTAGAAATAGCGGCGTCGTTGACGACGGCGCGGTGCTTCTCGCCAGTATCCGATCCCTACTGCCGGACCGGACTCGTACCAGGTGGTTAACTCTGACACGTGTTCATGCGCGGCGCTGAGATCGAATCGAGCCCGGGTATCGGTGTCGTCGAGACGCAGCCATGATCGGATGCGTGTGCGACGCGGATATCTGGAGACTTCGAGAACATGTCGCGGCACGGAAACGCGAGGTCGTGGCCAAATTGAATACACTGCGAAAATTTCTACAGAGTATTCGTTATAGGACACGACCACGGGTTTCCCGGGGCGAGGTGCATCGTCTTTGCTGACCAGGCGAGCTTTGAAGGAGCCGGGTGTTCGTAGCAGGATCATCAATCGCCAGGCGATGATCACAACCGTAAGGCACGCTACGAGGGCGACTACCGTAAGCGTCCAGGCCAGCCACGATGGCATCTAGGCTGACAGCTCCGCTTGGGAGGCGGCAATGGTTACTCGGTCTGAGTCGACCGAGAAGAATCCGCCTTGTGCCTGTGCAGTGATGGCTTCCCCGTCTGCAGCTTCGACCACGACTTCGCCGTCACCCAGGACCGCAAGCATCGGTAGGTGACCCGGAAGGATCCCGATCTCGCCGTCGATGGTCCTGGCTGACACCGAGCGGGCTTGCCCGGACCACACGAAGTGATCCTCGGCAACGATTTCGACGTCCAGAAGGTTATCGTCCATAGGTTAGCCTTCCTTCTGGATGTTCGCCCATTCGCGTTCAACATCCTCGAGGCCACCGACGTTGTAGAAGGCCTGTTCTGACACGTGGTCCAGGTCGCCATCTGCGATGGCCTTGAAGCCCTCGATGGTGTCCTTGATCGGAACGGTTGAGCCTTCGACACCGGTGAACTGCTTGGCAGTGTAGGTGTTCTGGGACAGAAACTGCTCCATCTTGCGAGCACGACCAACGGTCACGCGGTCTTCTTCAGACAGTTCGTCAACACCGAGAATGGCGATGATGTCTTGCAGTTCCTTGTTCTTCTGCAGAATCTGCTTGACGCGTGTGGCCACTTCGTAGTGGTCCTGGCCAACGTACTGTGGGTCCAGAATACGGGAGGTGGATGCCAGCGGATCAACGGCTGGATATAGACCACGGGATGCCAGATCACGAGTCAAGTTGGTGGTGGCGTCCAGGTGGGCGAACACGTTGGCTGGAGCCGGGTCAGTGTAGTCGTCCGCTGGAACGTAAACAGCCTGCATCGAGGTAATGGAGTGACCGCGAGTCGAGGTAATGCGTTCCTGCAGCACACCCATTTCGTCGGCCAAGTTTGGCTGGTAACCAACGGCGGAAGGCATACGGCCCAAGAGCGTGGAGACTTCCATACCGGCCTGAGAGAAACGGAAAATGTTGTCAATGAACAACAAGACGTCTTGCTTCTGCACGTCACGGAAGTACTCGGCCATGGTCAGACCGGTCAGCGCAACACGCAGACGGGTGCCTGGTGGCTCATCCATCTGACCGAAGACCAACGCGGTGTCCTTCAGCACGTCGGCTTCGTCCATTTCTACCCAAAGGTCGTTACCTTCACGGGTACGCTCGCCAACACCGGCGAATACCGAAGTACCACCGAAGTTGCGAGCAACACGGGTAATCATTTCCTGGATCAAAACGGTTTTACCAACACCGGCACCACCGAACAGACCAATCTTTCCACCCGAAATGTAGGGGGTCAGAAGGTCGATGACCTTAATTCCGGTCTCCAACATTTCAGTGGAGCCTTCAAGGTCAGCAAAGTGTGGAGCTGGGCGGTGGATCGGCCAGCGATCCTGAACGTCCAGTTCGGAAATATCAACGTCGAGGGAGTCACCGAGAGCGTTGAAGATGTGACCTTTGACGACGTCACCGACCGGTACAGAAATTGCGGCACCAGTGTCATGTACTTCTTGACCACGTACGAGACCGTCGGTGGACTGCATCGCGATAGCGCGAACCATGTTCTCACCGAGGTGTTGAGCGGTTTCGAAGGTAATGGTGGACTTCTTGCCGCTGAGTTCTACTTCTACGGTCAAAGCATTGTAGATCTCCGGCATGGCATCCGCTGGGAATTCAGCGTCAATTACCGGACCGGTAACGCGGGCAATGCGACCCACGGCGCCGCCTGTGGCGCTGCTTCCGGATTCGTTAAGAGTGGCAGTCATGAAACTCACTTCTATGTGGATGTTGAATATTGGTCAGTGAGGCTGTGTTACCAGCCCGTTGCTCGACTACTCTGCCAGTGCGTCGGCACCAGCGATCAGCTCGGTGAGCTCCTGAGTAATGGAAGCTTGACGGGCGTTGTTCATCAGCAAGGTGTAGTCACGAATGAGGTCATCGGCGTTATCGCCTGCTGCACTCATCGCGCGTTGACGGTTGGCCAATTCGGACGCTGCGGCCTGCAACATTGCTGAGAAGATTCTCGACTCAATGTATTTAGGAAGCAAAGCATCCAAGACATCTTCAGGAGCTGGTTCGTACTCGTAGAGCGGGAACAGTTCCGATTCATCGGTGACTTCCTGCTCCACTACTTCCAATGGGAGTAGTCGAACAACGGTTGGCTCTTGGACAATCATGGATTTGAACTGGGTGTACACGATATGAATTTCGTCTACCCCACCATCCTCGTAGTCGGTCAAGAACGCGTTGACGAGCGTTTCGCCAACCTCTTTCGCGACCTCGAAGTCTGGACTGTCGGTGGAGCCGCTCCAGAAACCTTCGTAGGAACGGTTACGGAAGTCGAAATACGCCTGAGCTTTACGTCCGATCAGGTATAGATCTGACGATTTGCCCGCCTCAGAGAGACGTTCAACCAAGCTCTCTGCGTGACGCAGGATGTTTGCAGAATACGCTCCGGCCAAACCGCGGTCACTAGACATGATGAGCACGGCTGCACGACGTGGATTTTCTGGTTCCGACGTCAGTACGTGTTCAATGTCTTGCTGTGATGACACCGCAGAAACGGCCCGAGTAATGGCATTCGCATAGGGCATCGAAGCTGCAACACGCTGGCGTGCCTTACCGATTCGCGATGTAGCGATCAGTTCCATCGCGTTGAAGATCTTTTTCATCGACGTCGTCGAATCGATCTTCTGGCGAAAGACCCGAATATCGGCTGCTGACATGCTTTTCCTTTCTGTGACCTATAGCCGGTGCCGGGATCGCCCCGGCACCATGAGCTAGGGTCGATCAGCGTTTCTGGCGGACGATCTGTTCTTGTTCGACAGCGTCTTCGTCAATGGCATCGTGCTCTTCGTGACCTGGCTGGATGCCGTCTTTGCCATCGGCAAGGAACGACTTCTTGAAGTTGGTCACTTCGCGAACAAGTGCTTCTTCGACTTCGTCGTGGATCACACCGGCTTCGAGGATATCTTGCAACGCGATGTTGTTCAGCCGTAGGTGTTGCAGGAACTCTTCTTCAAAGCGCAGTACGTCGGCTACCGGGACATCGTCCAGGTGGCCGCGCGAGCCTGACCAGATGGAAACAACTTGTTCCTCAACTGGCATTGGTGAATACTGCGGCTGCTTGAGGAGTTCCATCAGACGAGCACCACGGTCCAGCTGGCGACGTGTAGAAGCATCGAGGTCTGAAGCAAACATCGAGAATGCTTGCTGGTCACGGTACTGTGCGAGGTCAATACGCAACGTACCGGAGACCTTCTTCATGGCCTTGATCTGGGCGTCACCACCAACGCGAGATACCGAAACACCAACGTCAACAGCTGGGCGCTGGTTGGCGTTGAAGAGGTCAGACTGCAAGAAGATCTGGCCGTCAGTAATGGAGATGACGTTGGTTGGAATGTACGCAGAAACGTCGTTTGCTTTGGTCTCTACGATAGGCAGACCGGTCATCGAGCCAGCACCCAGTTCGTCGGAGAGTTTTGCACAACGCTCCAGCAGACGGGAGTGCAAGTAGAACACGTCACCTGGGTATGCTTCACGGCCCGGTGGGCGACGCAGCAGAAGAGACACTGCACGGTATGCTTCAGCCTGTTTGGAGAGGTCATCAAAGATGATGAGCACGTGCTTGCCGCCGTACATCCAATGCTGTCCAATAGCCGAACCCGCGTATGGCGCCAGGTATTTTAGACCGGCTGGGTCGGATGCTGGTGCAGCAACGATCGTGGTGTAATCAAGCGCGCCTTCTTTTTCCAGAGTGGAGCGAACCGACGCAATGGTCGATGCTTTCTGGCCAACGGCGACGTAGATACAACGTACCTGTTTATTCGGATCCCCCGATTCCCAGTTGGCCTTCTGGTTGAGAATCGCATCGACACCGATAGCGGTCTTACCGGTCTGACGGTCACCAATGATGAGCTGACGCTGTCCACGACCAATCGGGATCATGGCGTCAATGGCTTTCATACCGGTCTGGAGTGGTTCGTGAACCGACTTACGTTCGGTTACACCTGGTGCTTGAAGTTCCAACGCACGACGTCCCTCGTCCTCAATTGGACCGAGGTTATCAATTGGCTCGCCAACTGGGTTGACGACACGACCCATGAAGCCGTCGCCGACTGGTACCGACAGTACCTCGCCGGTGCGGTAGACCTTCATGCCTTCTTGAATTTCTTGGAAGTCACCCAGGACAACGACACCAAGTTCACGTGGGTCGAGGTTCTGGGCAAGTCCGGTGGTGCCGTTTTCAAAACGCAGCAATTCGTTTGCCATGGCAGAAGGAAGTCCTTCTACAGTGGCAATACCGTCGGCTGCACTGTTGACGTAGCCGACCTCGACACGTTCGGTGTCGGCCGGTTCGTACGACTCCGCAAACTCATGTAGGGCATCACGGACGTCGTCAGCGTTGATGGTCAAATCGGCCATCTGCAGTCCCTGCTCTCTTGTTTGCCACATCATTGTGATGGGCCTAGTTGTGAATGTTTCGAGTGCCGGTTTCAGCCGGCCAGTTTAGTGTTCAGATCGTTTAGTCGAGTTGCAACGGAGGAATCGATTACCTCGTCACCAACCTGGATCCGTATTCCGCCGACCAGCTGAGAGTCCGTCTCGATGTTCAGCGTCAGTTCTCGCCCGAATGCGGTCGAGAGTGACTTGGCAAGACGATCTACCTGAGCTTGCTGGAGTGGACGGGCCACCGTCACATCGGCGATCCACTGACGTTGTTGCTGTGCGCTCAGATCAGCGAAACGACGAACAAGATCTACAGGCTTCAGTCCACGAGGAAGTTCGACGGCCTGACGTACCAGGACCTTGGTTGTTTCCATTGCGGCATCTGACAGCAATGATAGTGCCAGACCTACTCGGGACGATAGTGGCGCTTGCATATCGGTCAATGCCCGTTGCAGTTCATGGCTGGATTCAACGGCGTGGTTGAATTCCAGCAACTGCTGGGTGAGGGCTTTGAGTCCGGCAAGGCCGTCCTGTTCGGTGCTGTGAACAACAGCGTGTGCTGCCATCTGTTCTACTGCATCGCCGAACTCACGTTCGGTCGACCAGCGAGCAGCAGCAACGCTTTGCAGTACACTCACGGCATTGGCCGAGATTTTTGCCGCAAAGACCTTGCGAATAAGTTCTTGTCGTCGGTTGGCTTCAACCGTTGGGTCGGCAATTGCGCGACGCAAAGCGCCGTTATCGTCAATTACCTTCAAAGCAGCAAACAGTTCTGCGCCGAGTTCGACTCCGCCGGCCGAAAGGGTTGCTTTCAGCTCGGTGTGCAGTTGTGCCAATGAATCACGCGATGCTTGTGACATTACTCAGTTGCACCTGCACTCGTGGTCGAGGCCTGTTCTTGCTCAAGATCGGCCAAGAAGCGATCGACTACGCGCTGTGAGCGTGCGTCGTCGTTCAATGCTTCGCCAACGATCTTGGAGGCTAACGAAGTTGCAAGAGTACCGACCTCAGTACGCAACGCCGAAACGGCCTGCTGGCGCTCGGCAGCAATCTGAACAGATGCCTGCTCAGAAATGCGTGATGCTTCAGCTGAAGCATTTTGGCGGGCTTCTGCAACGATCTGTGCGGCTTCTATACGAGCCTGCTCGCGAATCTGGCTGGCCTCTGTACGGGCTTCTTGCAGGAGCTGCTCGTAGTTGTTTTTCAACTGCGCAGCTTCTGCTTGTGCAGCCTGGGCACGCTCAAGTCCACCTTCGATCGCATCACGACGTTCGACGTAGGATTTCTCCATTGCCGGAACGATGAATTTGATGACGATGAACATGAGGACAAGGAACCCGACCGAAGTAACCACAATTTCCCAAATATTTGGGATAAGCGGGTTAGCCTGTTCCTCTGCCTCGGCGGCCGCCATGATCATCATGCTATTGATCATTTCAAACCATCCTTTAAGTGTTCATTCCTGACTTACGTAGTCGGATCTACCCCGACCGTGGATGGCGCCCTAAGCTCCGATAACGAATGCGAAGACCAAGCCAAGAATAGCGAGAGCTTCAGCCAGCGCGAAACCAAGCAGTGCAATTGGCTGTAGCTGCGACTGGGATTCTGGCTGGCGTGCCACACCGTTGATGTATGCGGCGAAAATCAGACCCACACCAATGGCGGAGCCAATCGCGGCTAGACCGTATCCGATCATGTTCAATGAACCATGCAGTTCCATTGTGTTCCTTTCAAGATGCCTATCAGGCAGGTTGTGGAGGGTTCCCGGCGGGGATCCGATGGGTACCGGTACCAGGAAGTTCGTTCACGGTGTGTCTCGCACCGTTCCGACTCAATGGTTTGAGTCGGTAAATTTCAATATTGTGTTGTGGTTTGCTCTATCGACGAAAATTAATCGTTCGCCGCTATCGCGCCCTGGATGTACAGCGAGGTCAGCAGCGTAAACACGAACGCTTGGAGAACCATAATGAGCAATTCCAGGAAGTAGAGGGCTACGGAGCCAATAATCACCATGATGCCAAGACCAGCATTGAAGATGCTATCCGTTTGCGTGATGAGGTAATCAGCACCTGAACCTGCCAACATGATGATCATGTGACCGGCCAGCATGGTTGCCATCAGACGCAGTGAGTGCGTCAGCGGACGAACAATAAAGTTCGAAATGATTTCCAATGGCACGAGCAACGGCAGAATCCAGCCCGGCACGCCCTTTGGCACAACGGCAAGCTTGAAGTACTTGATGCCGTGATGACGAAGGCCAACACCGATCCAGATGATGTACATGATGATCGCTAGCGCATACGCCGCACCGGAGTGCGAGAACGACGGAAGCTGCAGAACAGGTATTGCACCGAAAAGGTTGTTGAGCAACACAAAGAAGAATGTTGCAAAGAGCAATGGCACCCATTGGCGGAAGTTCTTTTCACCAATGATGTCTCGGCCGATGCCATTACGAACGAATGCATAGCCTGATTCAGCGACCCACTGGACGCGACCAGGCACCAGGGAAGGTTTGCGCATTGCAATGCCGAAAAATGCCCAGATAAGGATGATCGACAGTACGATCATCACCATCTGCTTACCAAAGCCGGTGCCGTACTCAGCCATCCACGGGATGATGTCTGGCGGGTGCGCATCGTCGATCGTGGGCGGCACGTAACCCCCTTGCGCGGGGAGATAACTTAGCACGAGTGGAAGCACGCAAATCCTCTCTCAATAATCCCACGCGAAAGGGCAGGCCTTTGAACTCCTGCTTCGGGGATGTTGCCGAAATGTTGTAGGCAGTTGCGGTTTTCTTCGCGATTTTGCCCTTGGACAGTCTAGCAAAAAGCCTAACCCGTGTCGCATTGAGTCAGCTGTCGACCGCATCCTTGAAGGCTCAATCTATCAAATGAACTGAGAGGTTCGTCACAACAGTCAATGAAAACCACTGGAGTTTAGATCATACTTCCAAGTCAGAACGACTTTTTTCGGTTCCAGGCAAGAAAATTTCGCCAATTTTTGTCGGTTTCGTCACATTCAACTAAAAAACTACGAATAGATTAATCGACGCGTATTAATGAAGGCAACTACCTCGGCAACTTGCCACACAATGATCGCGACCAGCGCGCCGATAGCGGCTCCAGTCGTGTGAAGCCATTCTGGTGGCGGAACGACCGTGAGCAAGAAACCTAAGATCACCATTTTGGCGACAAATGCGCCCATTGCCACGGGTATAGCAAGATTGCGATGGTTCTTCCAAATGACTGCGATCAATACGACACTGACCGCTGAGAGCACCCATACAGCGATGCCCGCAGTAAGCGCGGAGAGACCGGCTTCGCTTGAGCGCACCAGGTGAAAGATCAGACCGATCAGACCGGTGGCAAGCAAGGTGGGCCACGAAGCATGCAGGAGAATGCCCCACCAGCCCTTTTTGTTCACGTATCTTTTAGCCACGTCGTTCACCGGGTTCTGAAGACTGTCTTGTTGATCGCTGTGCCGCTCTTGCAGCACGCATGGAATTGAGTTTGCGGTAGTACGCGCGCCGAATAATCCACGGCCGCAGTGTCAGCAACACCAACAAGGTCATCGCGATACCAACCACCGTGAAGACAATTTCTGCCGCGAAATACGTCAGTGACACCGCGCCAAAGCCAACGACGAACGTCCAGAGATACAGCAGCAGTACGGCTTGTCGGTGGGTATATCCCCCATCGACCAATTTATGATGAATGTGCCCGCGATCTGCGGTAAAGGGCGAGCTGCGTCGTGCCGTTCTGCGGAGCACAGCCATAAAGAGATCTAACAATGGCAACAACATCACGGCCAGTGGAAGCAGAATCGGCATATACGCGGGAACATTTCTAAACCGGAATCCCTCAAGCGCGCCAAGATCCGCAGTCACCGCAACCGCTGCTGTAGCCATTAATAGACCAATGAGTTGCGCTCCGACCTCACCCATGAAGATCTTGGCCGGATGGAAATTAAAGGGCAAGAATCCTATACAGGCGCCGATAAGTAAGGCAGTCAGAAGGGTCGAAAGATTGGAATAGTCGTACGCGTTGATAGTGCGCGTCAGCACATAACTGTATAAGAAGAAGGCAGACCCACCGATGACCGCGACGCCCGCGGCTAAGCCGTCGAGACCATCGACGAAGTTGAACGCGTTAATGGTCAAGACAATCACAAAGATTGTGATGAGAATCTGCGCAATCTCATTATCGACATGGAACCAGCCCACAGGCATGGCCTCTACGCGGATGCCCGCTGCAGCGATAATACCGGCGGCTAGAATTTGTCCCGCGAATTTCACGATCCAGTGGAGGTCCCAAAGGTCGTCAGCTACCCCCATGATCAAAATGATCAGAATTGCGACCAGGATGCCACGCATGGGCGATTGATAGATACCCGAAAGAAATGGCACCAAGGAAGCCAGCCCCATCGAGATAACGACAGCGATCGCCATCGCCGCTCCCCCAAGTTTAGGAATTGGTTCACGGTGCATATCGCGTTTACGCGTCGGAGTGTACACCCGTCCGCGTACTCCCAGCAGCCGCGCCATCGGCGTCAGTACAAAACTGAGCAGCGCAGTGAGAGCGACGACAGCAAGATAAACCTTCATAAGGACTCGGTGTCCTCCGAGTCGCCGGTGGCTTCTTCCGCGTCTGAGGATTCTGGGTCGGTAAGATCTAAAATCTCTGGGACGACACCACGCAACGCCTCGATCGTGATGGCGCCTGAACGCAACACCCGGTGCGGAGTAACAGTGCAGTCAACGATCGTAGACGCTTGCTGTTGGCCGCGTTCGCCGTCGTTGATATATACGGCTACGGATTCACCCAGTGCGGATTGTGCATCTGCAATCGTGGTGGCAGCCGGTTGACCGTGTCGGTTGGCGGAGGAAACGGCCATGGGTCCGGTTTCACGCAGGATGTTCCGTGCGAGTTCATCATCAGGTTGACGCAACGCGACAGTCCCCCTTGTTTCACCAAGATCCCAGGACAATGATGGTTGGGCGTGGCAAACCAGCGTGAGAGCTCCCGGCCAGAATGTGTGTGCGAGTTGCCGTGCGGTTTCTGCAACTTCCACCGCCAGCGCGTCTAAAACATGTATATCGCCAATGAGTACCGGCGGCGGGGATTGCCGAGACCTGCCCTTGGCGGCCAACAAGACTGCGACGGCTTGCGGACTAAACGCATCGGCGCCAACTCCGTAGACCGTATCTGTTGGCAAAACGATGAGTTCTCGCTGGCCAATGGCTTCGACCGCCGCTGCGATGGCGGCGGTTCGCTGCTGGGAGTCTTGTGCGTCAAAAGGGTGTGTCACGTTAGTCATTGTGCCAGGCTTCAGGTTGTTTTCGGTGTTGGTTGCAGCGCATCGGTTCGAATCGCTGTGACGAAACGATTTGTCTGTGTAAGGTCTTGGACGGTGGCCACGTTTCGCCAACCGTCATGCGATTCCAAGGCTGCTGCCAGTTCACCAGCGTGCGTGTGGTCATGTTCCATGATGAAAAAACCACCCGGTGCAAGCCACCGTAGGGCCTGGTCGGCAATGGCACGAGGAATTCCGGTGCCATCGGTGGACCCGCCGTACAGTGCACGTTGCGGGTCGAAACCAGCCTCCGGCTGTGTCACCGGGGTCTCCGTTGGAATATAGGGCGGATTGGTCACGACGGCATCAAAAGCACCAAGCAGTGTTTCCAATTCTGGAGCGGCCGCCAATACCGAATCGCTCTCGGTCGCATCGGCGCACAATACTGTGACCTTGTACGGTGCGGTGTTTCGACGAGCAAGATCGACTGCTGCCGCGTCCACATCTACGGCCCACAAGGCTACAGGGACGTCGCGCTGCTGAAGCTGATCTGCCAGGGCTGCTGCGATCGCTCCGGTGCCTGTGCAGAGGTCAAGGACGCGGAGCGGCCCCACAGCGTTGTCGAAATGTTGCAGGGTCGTCTCTACAAGAATTTCAGTCTCGACTCTTGGAATGAAAACTCCGGGTTCTACCTGGACGTCGAGCCCGTAGAATCCTGCTGTACCAGTCAGATACTGCAAAGGCGTTCGTGCTGCCCGTCCCTCAACAAGCTCGGTCACTCTGCTCTCACTCTGCGAGGAGAGGTCCTTCCCTAGAGCCTGCAGAATGCCAAGCTTGCCGCGACCAATCTCCAACACGTGCGCAACAATGATGTCGGCTTCCGCTTTCGCGGAATCGATGCCGGCATCAAGCAGTTGACGCCGCGCGTGCTGAATGACCTGATTGACGTCCGTCATTTGGCTTCGTTGGTTTCCCCAAGGGCCGCCAGCCGTTCAGCTTCGTCCATTTCAATGAGCGATGCGATAACAGCGTTCATATCGCCTTCAAGCACTCGATCGAGGTTATTGGCTTTATACCCCGTCCGGTGATCGGCGATCCGGTTTTCTGGGAAGTTGTACGTACGAATCCGCTCGGAACGGTCCATGGTTCGAACCTGTGAAGCACGTGTTTCGGCTGCTTCAGCATCGAGTTGCTCTTGCTGCCACGCTAGGAGCCGCGAGCGGAGCACGCGCATGGCAGCTTCACGGTTCTGAATCTGTGACTTCTCGTTCTGCATAGCCACCACGATGCCGGTTGGCAAGTGGGTGATACGCACGGCGGAGTCAGTCGTGTTGACGTGCTGTCCACCGGGTCCCGACGAACGATAAACATCAATTTTCAGGTCTGCCTGATTGATGGCGATTTCTTCGGGTTCATCAACCTCTGGAAAGACGAGGACACCTGCTGCTGAGGTGTGGATGCGACCTTGTGACTCGGTAACGGGTACACGCTGCACGCGGTGAACCCCACCTTCATATTTGAGGTGCGCGAAGACGCCTTCTGCAGGGTCGTTCGAATTTCCGGTCACACCGATGTGCACATCTTTGTACCCGCCAAGATCGGATTCGGTTGCCGAGATGAGTTCCGTTTTCCAACCTTTGTTTTCGGCGTAGCGGATGTACATGCGAGCGAGATCAGCAGCAAACAGTGCGGCTTCTTCGCCTCCTTCGCCACCTTTGACTTCCAGAATAACGTTTCGAGCATCGTCGGGGTCGCGTGGGATGAGCAACCGGTGAAGCGTTTCGTTGGCTTCTTCATACTGTGCTTCGAGTTCCGGGATTTCGGCGGCGAAATCTTCGTCTTCTTCGGCAAGCTCTCGGGTGTCTTCAAGGTCTTGGGCAAGCTGTTGCCAGTGCTTATGCGCTTTAACGATGCGTTCGAGTTCGGCAAAGCGTCGGCCGACTTTACGTGCTAGGGCCTGGTCGGCGTGGACTGCCGGGTCGCCCATTTTTTCAGTCAGTTCAGCGTGTTCAGCAAGCAGGTTATCTATGGAGTCAAACATGGTTTTCTACCTCGTCGTTGAAATCTTAGTTGAGAATCAAAAAACCATCGCGCAACCGGCAAGGTCGCGCGATGGTTTTCTGGGAGGTTGCTAAGACTCTGTTTGAGCTCGCAGTGTCGTCTTGGAGACCAACATCAAAAATTCCGCATTGGTTTCGGTTTCTTTGAGCTTGGAGGTCAACAGTTCCAGACCCTGTTGAGTCTTGAGTTCAGACAGCACGCGGCGTAGTCGCCACATAATGCGGATTTCTTCGGTCGTCAGCAGATTCTCTTCGCGTCGGGTACCCGAAGCGTTGATATCGATTGCTGGGAAAATGCGACGCTCGGACAGTTCACGAGACAGACGCAGTTCCATGTTGCCGGTTCCCTTGAATTCTTCGAAGATCACTTCGTCCATGCGTGATCCTGTTTCAACCAGTGCGGTTGCAAGGATGGTCAGCGAACCGCCGCCTTCAATATTACGGGCGGCACCGAAGAACTTCTTGGGTGGGTACAGTGCGGCTGAGTCCACACCACCGGACAGGATTCGTCCGGAAGCTGGTGAGGTCAGGTTATAAGCACGACCCAAACGTGTCATCGAGTCCAAGAGGACGACGACGTCGTGGCCCAGTTCGACCATGCGCTTGGCGCGTTCAATGGTGAGCTCGGCAACGGTGGTGTGGTCTTCTGCCGGACGGTCGAAGGTAGAAGCAATGACTTCGCCACGTACCGAGCGTCGCATGTCTGTGACTTCTTCTGGGCGCTCATCCACCAGTACCATCATGAGTTTAACCTCTGGGTTATTGGTGGTGATGGCGTTGGCGATCGACTGCAGCATCATTGTCTTACCGGCCTTTGGCGGCGAGACGATGAGGCCACGCTGGCCTTTACCAATCGGAGCAACCAGATCGACCAGGCGAGGGCCCATATCTTTCGGGCTGTTGTTGTTTTCCAGGCGCAGACGTTCTTGCGGGTACAGCGGGGTTAGCTTGTTGAATTCAACGCGCTTTGGATTCTCAACTGGTTCTTGACCGTTGATCAAGTTTAGGTTGACCAGCGCATTGAATTTCTGACGGTTGCCGCCGCCTCCGCCACCACGGCGATTGCGTCCACCGCGACCACCACGGCCGCCGCGTCCACCGCCGCCCTGGTTATTGTTCTGCTGGTTGTCATCGTCGTCTTGCGGTGCACGGACTTGACCGCGAATAGCGTCACCCTTGCGCAGGCCAAACCGTTTGACCATGGCCATAGAGACGTAGACGTCATTGGGGCCCGGCAAATAGCCGGAGGTGCGAACAAACGCATAATTATCTAGGACATCGAGGATGCCTGATACTGGCAGCAGAGTATCGTCATCGGATGCGTCCTGCTGATCGTCTTGGTCCTGGTCCTGATCACGACGGCGATCGCGATTGCGATTCCGGTCGCGTTGACGCTGACGACGCTGATTGCGCTGGTCGTCATCGCGACGGCGACGATTGCCATCACGGTTGTCGTCATCGCTGGAATCGTCGGAGCTTTCCTGTTGCTGATCGCGCTTATCGTGCTGATCTTGTTGGTCTTTGTCTTTACGGTTACGGGCCTGGTCGCGACGCTGTTGATTGCGTGTGCGCTGGCCGCGGCCGCCCTGGTTATTGTCAGCGTCATCGGCGTCTTGTTGCTTCGACTGCTGATCATCGCGCGGGCTATCCTGCTGCGATTTCTTATCGTCCTGCGAAGCCTGTTGCTGATCGCGTGACGATTTGTTGTCGTGTGATCCGTTTTCACGGGAAGATTTCTTATCGCGGGACTGCTGATTGCGGTTCTTGGAAGCTTTATCCTTGCCCTGCTGGTCCTGCGATTGTTGCTGAACGTTCTTGCTGTCAGCGGCAGCTTCTTCGGTGTCAGCCTGTTCTACTGGCTGCTCGGCGTCTTTCGCTTTTGCTGCGTTACCGCGGGGCTTCCGCTCTTTTGCTGCGGATGCCTTTGCCTCTTCCACCGCTTGGCGAGCAGTCTCACTGCCACCGCGCTGGTGATCGGCGATGACTTCCACGAGCTGCGCCTTGCGCATACGTGAAGTACCGGTAATGCCAAGCTGAGACGCCAGGGTCTGTAGTTGGGCTATTTTGAGGCCGCCCAGACCAGCAGACCCGTTATCGGTTGGGGTCTGTAATGTGTCTTGTTCAGTCACGAAGGTTCCTTCCCCCTCGTCGGTACGGGCATAGATACCCGCAAATTTGATAACAACCTCGACTGCGACTGTCAGAATGACGAGTTGTTGAGTGATTTGCAATATAAATAACACCGTTTGCTGCACACGGATGTGTCAGCAGTGATGTTCGTACTGTGAGATAACCTGACATCTAGGATGATGGGCTACCAAATGCTCTCCGCAGAATTGCGGTAAAGACCAGGCCGAATACGAGAGAAACATATCTTCCGATACACTCAATCGTTCTCGTTAGGGCCGGAATATCTCTATCGTAGCACCTTCAGTGTCAACTGGCAGAATCCTGACATCCCAGTGTTGCAAAGATTTCGCTGCGCGCTGTTCGAGCTGCTGTACGACGCTTTGGGTTTCGTCTGAGCCTGCTGCGAATACACACAACGTTGGCCCTGCACCAGACACCACAGCTGCATGTCCATGCGCGCGAAGCGCGGTAATATGCTCTAGCGTTTCGGGCATCGATGGTTGGCGGTACCGCTGATGCAACCAGTCTTCCGTGGCGGCGAACAACAACTTGGGATCGCCTGTCATTGCCGGCGCCAGCAGCGCTGCTCGGGCGGCATTTGCCACGGCCTCCGTATATGGCACCGTAGCCGGTAACAGCGTACGGGCTGCTGCAGTGGATAATGGCTTGGCAGGAATTGCTACCACCGGCGTGATGTCGGGGTGCGGGTCCATGCGGATAGCCTGGTAGCTTTCTTCGGACGCCTCGTCCTGTTTCCAAGAGAATGTCAGGCCGCCGTAGACGGCTGGGGCAACGTTATCTGGATGTCCTTCTGCTTCCGAAGCCCATTGCAACAGGTCGTTATTGGAGATCTCAGCATCCGGTGGCAAAAGTGCTTTGACGGCCATTGCTGCCGCCATGTGCGCGGCTGCTGATGATCCCAGACCACGAGAGTGCGGGATCCGGTTGATGGCTTTGAGTTTCAGCCCCGGCAGGTGCCAGCCCAAATTGTCTAGCCGCATCCGAATCTGCGCGATGATTAAATGCCGGGCATCGGTGGGCAGATAGTTCTGACCTTCACCTTCGATTTCAGCGGTGAACCCGGCTTCTGTAGTGCAGATTTCGAGCTCGTCGTACAGACCGAATGCTATACCTGCTGAGTCGAACCCTGGACCAAGGTTTGCCGAGGTTGCTGGCACCTTAATCTTGGCGACGATGCCTGCTGGAACTCGGTTGGCGGGAGGTGTCGTGGCGGGTGATGCCAAAATTACTTACCTTCTACCCGCATGACGGACAGCACTTCACGTACTTCTTCCAGTGCTTCTGTGGCTTTGAGCGTCTGGGCCAGTTGTGATTCTTTTGCCCGGTGCGTGATGAAGGCCAACAGGGCTGTCTTGTCTTCTTCGGTCGAGGCTTCATCAAGGGTCTGGTTCATGGATTTGATGGAGACCTGGTGTTCAGCGAATGTCCCCGCTACCTTAGCGAGCACACCGGATGCATCAGCCGCACGGATAACGACCATGTAGCGTGTGATGGATTCGCCAATTTCGAGTGCTTGTAGATCACGGCGTGCGGTATGGGTACGCCCGGGGCCGCCACGCAATTTACGCTTGGCGATGGACATGACATCACCCATGACAGCCGATGCGGTAGGTGGTCCACCGGCTCCTGGACCATAAAACATGAGTTCTTGAGCATTTTCTGCTTCGACGAACACGGCGTTATAGGCTCCGCGGACGCTCGCTAGCGGGTGGTCACGTGGTAACAACGTCGGATGTACACGCAGGACGACGCCGTTGGGATCGTCGAGTTCTTCAGCAATGGCTAACAACTTGATGACGTAGCCGGCCGTCGCAGCAGCTGTGTGGTCCATCTCGGAGACTTCGCCGATACCCTGCGTGTATACCTCGTCCAATGAGAACGGTGCGTGAAATGCCAGGTGCGCGAGAATCGCAATCTTCGCTGCTGCGTCGTCGCCATCGACATCGGCGCTGGGGTCTGCTTCTGCAAAACCGAGACGCTGTGCTTCAGCCAGGGCATCGTTGAAATAGGCCCCGGTGGTATCCATCTGGTCAAGGATGTAGTTGGTGGTTCCGTTAACAATCCCCATGATCCGCGTGACTTTATCGCCGGACAACGAATCACGTAGCGGGCGGAGAATCGGAATGCCCCCGGCTACGGACGCCTCAAACGACAACTGCACGCCAGCATCTGCGGCGGCTTCATAGAGTTCATTGCCGTGAGTGGCAAGCAGCGCCTTATTGCCGGTCACGACGTTGGAGCCTTGCTCAATGGACTGCAGCACAAGTTCTCGGGTACGTTCGACACCGCCCATGAGCTCGACGACGATGTCTGCGCCCTCTAGCACTTCATCAGCGTCGTCACTGTAATACTCATCGGGTAACTGGTAGTCGCGTGTTGCCTGCGGATTGCGGACGAGGATGCGTGTGAGCTGGAGTTCTGCACCGAGTCGCTCGGTGAGTGATTCAGCGTCTTCAATAAGAATTCGAGCGACCTGTGATCCAACAGTCCCACCGCCCAACAGCGCGATCTTCAGTGCTGGGGTATCAGATACAGTCGTCATGGTCCTCCGAGTAGAACGTTGAAAGTTAGAACTTAGGTCGCCGTGTGGTTATTGTAGTCGAGTCCGCGTGACAGCGTTACAAATCAACCTCGCGCGCAAATAAATCTTCATAGGTCTCTCGCCGAATGATTTCTCGAGCAACCCCATCTTTCACCGCAACGATGGCGGGGCGGGTCAGCAAGTTGTAGTTGGAGCTCATCGCGTGGCCATACGCTCCGGTGGCCGGCACGACAACGAGGTCACCGTGTTCGGTATCTTCGGGCAAGTACACCGTATTGACGACGATATCGCCGGATTCACAGTGCTTGCCAACCACCCGAGAAAAGACAGGCTCAGCGTCGCTGACGCGGTTTGCCAGCACCGCGGTGTAGTCGGCGTCGTAGAGCACCGGGCGGGGATTATCGGACATGCCACCGTCCACAGCGACATAGCGTCGCGGATAGTGCTGACCGTTGTGTTCAACCCACACTGTTTTGGTGGTGCCAACGGTATATACCGTCATCCCGGCTGGGCCAGCAATGGACCGACCGGGTTCAATAGAAATACGTGGGCACTCCACGCCTAGTCGGGTTGTTTCTGAGGCAATATGTTGGGCAAGGTTCGTGGCAATGACTTCAGGACCGACGGGATCATCGGCTTCGGTATAAGCGATGCCGTACCCGCCACCAATGTCGAGCTCGGCCACGGGGATGCCCTCGGCATCAATGGTTGCGATGAATTCCAGCATCCGGGTGGCGGCTGTTTCGAAACCTTGGGAATCAAAGATCTGGCTACCAATATGTGAGTGCAGACCAACCAGATCAATGTGCTGTGCTGCTGCGGCAAAATGCACGGCTTGATACGCGACTGAAGCCTCTTGGCCCGGTGCCGACGACATCGACAGCCCGAATTTCTGATCCTCGTGTGCCGTAGCAATGTGTTCGTGTGTCGAAGCATCGACCCCGGGAGTCAACCGAAGCATCACATTTGCACGTGCTTGGAGTTGTTCAGCAAGAAGTTCCACACGGCGCAGCTCAGACAATGAGTCGACGACGATCCGGCCAATGCCTTTGGTGATGGCAGTCTGCAGCTCGGCATCAGATTTATTGTTACCGTGCAGTCCAATCTTTGCAGGGTCTGTACCGGCGCGCAGAGCGACGGCGAGTTCGCCACCCGAGGCCGTGTCCATAAATAGGCCTTCTTCTTTGACCCACTGGGCAACTTGCACGGTCAGCAGCGCTTTCGATGCGTAGAAGACATCCACTCCCCCACAGAGTGGTGCAAATGCCGTGTTGAAAGCCTCAACGTACTGTCGTGCTCGGAAGCGGAAATCATTTTCGTCCATAACCCACAGTGGACTACCGAATTGTTCGACGAGTTTGCTGACACCGAGGCCCTGGACGGTCACTTCGCCAGCCTTGCGGTCCACGCCGGTGGAAAAGATCTTGGGATCAAGGGCAGCAGTGTCTTGTGGGTGAGATAGCCATGCTGGTGCGAGAGGTGATTCCATTACATTTTCTCCGGTGCTGATACTCCCAAAAGTCCCAGACCATTTGCGAGGACCTGAGTCGTGGCGTCGTTGAGCCAGCGGCGGGAGTAGTTGACAGTTTGCGGTTCAGGTTTGGTGCCATCTTGGTTTGGCGCCGGCACGATGCGGGCGGCAGCGTACCAGGCGTGGTAGGCGGCAGCGATAGATTCCAGATGCCGTGCCAACCGGTGTGGTTGACGCAATTTTGCGGCACTACCAACTATCGACGGGAACTGGGCCAATTTTGAGAGGAGTTCTTCTTCGGTTGGATGGTTTAATGCTGCAGCGTCAAACGTGACTGGGTCACGCCGCACACCCTGAGCTTCAGCTGTGCGAGCTGCTGAGCAAGAGCGAGCATGAGCATACTGAACATAGAACACCGGATTGTCGTTCGTTTGGGCGCGCAATAATTCCGGATCAATTTCTATCGGTGAATCATTCGGGTAACGGGCCAACGAGTAGCGCAGCGCATCAACACCCAGCCATTCAATGAGGTCTTTGAGCTCGATGATATTGCCGGCGCGCTTGGACAATTTCGCACCGTCGACTGAAATCAACTGTCCAATCAGGATTTCGATGTTGGCGTCCATGTCGTCACCTGCGCATGCAGCCAATGCCCGCAGTCGATTCACATATCCGTGGTGGTCAGCTCCAAGGAGATAGATCTTTTGGTCGAATCCGCGATCTTTCTTCGACAGGTAGTAGGCTGCATCGCCAGCAAAATATGTGGGTTTGCCGTCGGCTTTAATCAAGACTCTGTCTTTATCGTCACCGAAATCGGTGGTGCGCAGCCAGAACGCACCTTCCTGTTCGAACGTGTGACCTTGTGCCTTGAGACGCTCGAGAGCTTCTTCAACGGACCCGCTAGCGTGGAGTTCTGCCTCCGAGAACCAGACATCAAAGTTAACTTGGAACGCGTCCAAAGTCTGTTGAATTTCCGCGAGTTGGAGCTCGTAGGCACGAGTCCGTAATCGAGGTAGAACGTCCTCAAAAGGCTGATCTTTGATCTCAGGGTCCTCAGCAAGGATGGTTTCGGCGATGTCGAAAATGTACTGACCTGGGTAGCCGCCCTCTGGCACGTCCTCACCATGCATCCGAGACCATACGGAAGATGCAAAGACGTCGAGCTGCGCTCCAAAGTCATTGATGTAGTACTCGTTGGTGACTTTTGCACCAGAAGCACGTAGCAGCCGGCCGATTGCATCGCCCAGGGCGGCCCACCGGGTGTGACCGATGTGCAGCGGGCCGGTTGGATTAGCCGAGACGAACTCGACATTCACGACGTCGCCTGCTGCCTGGTCATTGTGGCCGAATGTGTCCCCGGACTCGACAATGGTACGAGCCAACTCTCCTGCTGCCGCAGCGTCAAGGACGATGTTAATGAAACCCGGCCCCGCAATATCGACTTGTGCAACGCCGTCCAAGGCCTGGAGTTTGGGCGCCAGAATTTCAGCAAACTGCCGGGGATTCATGCCGGCACGTTTGCCGAGCTGCATGGCGATATTCGTGGCCCAGTCGCCGTGCTCGCGTGACTTTGGTCGTTCGACCCTTGGGACTTCGGGGACCGCCTCGGCCGGCAACTCGATTTCACCGGCTTCTATTGCGGTATGCAGCGTTTGGGCAATAGCTTCAGAAAGTTTTTCGGGATTCACGTGACCAAGTTTAGCTATCGTGTTCTAGCTCGGCACCTTTAATGCGGTGTTTCCTGTTATTGGTGACCCAGCAAGACCTCATATTTCGTCATGGCCGAGATTTGCGGTAGGGTGTTCAGGGTCCGCTTGAACTGCACAAGCAGCTGTCGGACCCCCGCCTCCGTAGCTCAGGGGATAGAGCGTCTGCCTCCGGAGCAGAAGGCCACAGGTTCGATTCCTGTCGGGGGCACCACTTCTTCGCGCAGTCCCTATCTGCCCACTCCCGCCATTATTGACAAAATATTGCCTCGACCCTTCGCTGGTCTCGCGGTGTTGATCAACGTTTACCGAAGCGAAACAGCATTTTGGCTTTGACAAGCTGTTTTTGTGTCACTTCAAGCCTTGTGACAGATAATTTCCTCCTGCATACTTGAAGTATCAACTCATGCACTCATTAACATCTTTGGACGGCACAACCGAATGCGCAGGAAAACGCACCCACGTGAAGGGCAGGCACAGTTAAATCCAGACGACGAACTGTCGATCGGATTAGACATCATGCGACGCAGAGAAGCTGCAAATCTTCCCCGAACCGATCTAGCACATAAGCTCGGCATTTCTGAACGGACGCTCTTTCGCTGGGAAATGGAAGGCACGGTGATGAAAAATCGCGATCGGACTGTGGATGCCTTAGCTTCAATGGTCTATACCCCTGGTGGAAAACCAGCTTCACTGACCATGACGCGTAAAGAATTGCGGCGAGCTTCATCGGTAGACCTTGCATCAGAACTGCAGGATCGGGCACGCATTATGGATAACTACACTCGCCTGGTCGAAGATCTCAAGAACAGACTTCGTGAAGACGGTCTGGAACACTACATCCCTCCGGGCCTCTGACTCAAGACATGCTAAATTCTCAAATCAAAAGGCAGACTGGAGGGATGTTCCCAAGTGTCTTTGCTCGTAGGCCAAGTTAGGTGTCCCAGGTGCGCTCATCTGTGAGGACAGGCGATTCCGCAGGTACTGCTTGAACTTGTTGCACTTCTGCGTTGAAACGCAACGCATTTCGAATACGCTCGTTGAGCACATCGCCGAGGTCTTCACCAGTCTCACTTACATACTCACAGCGAACCTCGTCACGATGATTGCTGCGAGTAATGACAAAACGAAACGCCGCCAACCCGGCGATGCCCTCCAACGCACTGGCAGCCTGCCGTGGATGCAAGAACATACCCCGAACTTTGATCGCCTCACCGGTACGTCCTAAGACCCCAGCCAGGCGTCTTCGTCCGTGCTCATCACGGACTTGCTGTCCTTGATCGTCGGTCAGCCAGGCAGACAGGTCGCCCGTGCCGAACCGAATCAGCGGTGCCTCCTTCCTCGCCAGCGTCACCACTACTTCTCCTTCACCGTGACTAACCGGGGTACCTGTAGCGATATCGCAAACCTGAACGTCGATCCCTGTTCCTTCGACCATTCCCGCTGCAGCGCCGTTCTCATAGGCAATGAGTCCGGCCTCGGCCGAACCGTAGGCCATACGTACGGTTGGTACCCACTCTTGAATGGTCTGGCGCAAATCGTCAGGCAGCGGCTCGGCAGTCACCAACGCATAGCGAATAGGAAACTCTTCCGGTGTGTGCCCTTCTTCTGCGGCGACGTCAATCAAGGCCTTCAAATAACTAGGCAACCCCACGTAGCCCCGAGTACCAAGATCCATAATCGCTCGCACTTGCAGCTGCTGGCTACCGATGCCTGCCGGCAAGACCGTTGCCCCGGCAGCGATGATCGATGTATCGAACATCGCGCCGGCTGGTGACAGATGATAACCAAAGCAGTTGATGACTACATCGTCGGGCTGTAGTCCAGCGCTGTGCAATGCCTCGGCCCATCGCCAGGGATCTTCTCCAGGAGGCTGTACTTCATAAATAGGTCCCGGTGATTGAAAAATCCGCTGGGCTGTCCAATTTCGTTGTCCGGCTTGTCGCGCGGCGACCAGTTCGTCCTTCGCCTGAATCGGTACGACATCGAGCTGTCGTACGTCGTCGATTTCAGCCGGACTGAGTCCCGCAGTTTCTAACCGAGCGGCAAGCGACTCATCAGCGTGCGCGATATGCTGCATGACATTTGAAAGACCATCACTGGCTTCGTCCTCAGTTGCAGCCGACCCACGGAATGCATTTCCCATGGTCTCCACCTTCTTTCAGAGCCAGCGTTTGCGGCGTTTATAGTGTTTAACATCGCGGTAGCTTTTCTTCCCTTCGCCACTGGTTGAAACACCCAGGTAAAACTCTTTGACATCGGGGTTCTCAGCTAAAGCTGCTGCAGAATCCTCCAGCATGATTTTGCCTTGTTCCATGAGGTACCCGTGGTGGGCTACCCCCAGGGCGACCGTGGCGTTCTGTTCCACCACCAGCACGGTGAGGCCCGTCTCCGCGTTCAGCCTCGCGATGGTTTCGAATGTCTCTTCGACCAGTTTTGGTGCTAGACCGAGTGAGGGCTCATCGAGCATCAGCAGCTTGGGTCGAGCCATCAAAGCTCTACCGATCGCTAGCATTTGTTGCTCACCACCGGATAAGAATCCGGCAACACGATTTCGCATCTCGGCCAGACGGGGAAAGAAGTCATACACAAAGTCGAACAGCTCTCCCGTATGCCGTTGGGTGTAGGCACCGGCTTGCAAATTCTCTGCGATCGTCAGATGGGGAAAGACGTGACGCCCTTCCATACTGAGACTCAGCCCTCGCTTCACTCGCTCTGCTGCGTCCATCTTGGTGATATCTTCACCGCCAAAAATGATGGAACCGGATGAGACTTCGCCTTGTTCACTGGGTAGCAGCCCGGAGGCTGCCTTCAGCGTCGTTGATTTTCCGGCACCGTTAGAACCCAGCAGCGCGACAATCTTCCCTTCGGGAACATGTAGTGACAGGCCACGCAATACGAGAATCACGTCGTCATAGATGACTTCGATGTTGTTTATTGCCAGCAGACTATCCGATTCGGGCGCGCCAGCATGTCGGGGTTGTGCTAACGACTCGGCGATCATGGTTCAACTCCCGCTTCAACTTCAACGATCTCTCCGTCTTCGACGACGTAAATACCGGAGAATACTGTGCCTCGGTGCGACTCTGGATCAAATTCGACCGTGCCGTCACCAATGACTTCGCCCGTGTCGATGGGGCCCATGGTTTCGAGAGATTCGCGGATGTTTGCGCCAGTGAGGTCCTGCTCTTGATCCAGGGTATGACGAATACCCTCGGCCATAATGTGCATGGCATACCAGCCCTGGACATAGCTGACGACTTGCTCGGTGTCGCCCCCATTTTCTTCGAGGTACTCGACAATCTGCTCGTGGCCTGGTTTTTCAGCAGACAGGGGCGCTACCGGTTGAATCATCATGTGACCTTCGGCCGCATCGCCTGCTGAGGTCACCAGCAATTCACTGGAACACCAGTTCAGACAAACAATTGTCTGATCGCTCCCCTGACTTTCGATATCCCGGGCAAGCTGGGAAGCAGGCGCAGCAACGTCTTGGACAATGATGTAATCTGCATCGCTGACCTGATTTAACAAGCCCGTGAAGTTGGTGGTGCCAGACGGGATGGGGTGAGACGAGTAGTCAATTTCCAGTCCCTGGTCTTCAATCCAGTCCGAACCGTCGCCAACCGGGGAGGTACCAAACGGCGAGTCATTGTGCAGCACCGCTACTCGTGCCTCACCATCAGATTCTTGATCAATGTGATTGAGCGCAACCCGAATCTGGTCCGAGTACGTTGGCGCGATCAGAAAGTTATACGGCGATTCTTCAACATCGGTGAGTTCTTCAGAGAAGGAACCGGAAATGAACGGTAACTCGTCGTTGGCGACTCTGGTGCGCAGGGCTTCGGTATCTCCGGTTCCCCAACCCATCACTGCGACAACCCCATCATTGACATATCTGCGATAAAGGTCTTCTGCCTGAGGGATCTCGTACGCGTAGTCGTTGACGTCGGCATCGATCGTACGACCATTGATTCCGCCATTGTCATTCAGGTTGTCTATATAGGCGACCATACCTTCACTGTATGGGGCCCCGACGTCGCCGGTGGCGCCAGACTGGTCCATGATGCCACCGATACGGATTGGTTCATCAGAGTCAGCGGCAGTGCCGTCGTCCCCGCCACAAGCGGTCAACATCAGCGCTGCGGCGGTGAGTGCACCAAAGAGTTTTACGTTGCGTCTGTTATTCATTGTTTTATCCTTCAGGGTAGAGATGAGAGAGATTCATCGTTGCAATGCAGTTGGACGTTTTAGTATCTAAATGGCCAGTACCTGAAATATTCTTTAATGCGCTCCCATATTCTGTTGAGTCCCTTGGGTTCGAGGATCAAGAACACGATGATGGTCAGACCAAAGATCGCATGTTCGAACGCGGGGAGCTGCTGTCGAAGTGTCGGGGCAACGCCACCAAGTTCGTCAGCCAGCATGCGTGTTAGAACCGGTAGAAAGGTAATAAAAGCTGCCCCGTAGATCGAGCCGGCAACTGAGCCCAGGCCGCCGACGATAATCATGGCCAAATACTGAATCGATACGTCGAGTGTGAATCGCTCCCAGGAGATAATCTCCGTGTAGTGAGCCATGAGCGCACCGGCAAGTCCCACGAAACCGTTAGAGACACCAAAGGCGGTGATCTTCGCACGGGTGAGATTGACCCCGATGGCCGATGCTGCGATGTCTTGGTCACGGACCGCCATAAATGACCGGCCCACTCCAGTGCGGAAGATATTGGTGGCGACAAATGCTGCAATGATCGTGATGACCAGCAAAATCATGTACCACTGTTGTTCAAAGTTCGCACGCTCAATGCTGAATCCAAAGACTTCCAGTCGCATGACATCGACGAAGCCCTGTCCTTCAGTGAGAAAATCCCAGCGTCGGACTATGAAAATAATGACCATTTGAGATGCCAGCGTGGCAATGGCCAGATATAGTCCTTTGAGCCTCAGCGCAGGTAGTCCAAAGATCATCCCCACTGCGGCAGTGAGCAAGACCGCCCCAATGATTGAAAAGAATACGGGCACGCCCATCCGGTCGGTGAGTATCGCGGACGTAAATGCACCAACCGCCAGGAACCCACCTTGTCCAAGGGATATCTGTCCGGTGAAACCAACCAGAATGTTGAGTCCGATGGCCCCGATTGAGGCGATGAGTGCGGTGTTGACCAGCGCCATCCAATAGTTGTCAAACACCAGCGGTATCAGAACGAGCACTATCGCTAGTATGACCATCCGGGTAATCTGCGGTGTAGTATTCCAGAGCCGGAACTCTGAATTATATGAGCGGTGGTATCGCCCTGTTTGTACAGCTGCCATAACCCTCAAACCCTTTCGATTCGTTTCTCACCGAAGATGCCGTATGGCCGAACCAACAAGATGAGTACCAGAACTATGTAAGGCACAATTTCGGCAAGTCCAGGGTCGAAGTACCCGGAAGTGAACTGTGTGATCAGGCCGATGGTCAGTCCACCGACGATGGTGCCTGGAACAGAGTCCAGCCCACCTAAGATCACGACAGGAAAAACCATGAGACCGAAGTTGACGATGCCCATTTCTACCGTGGTCAGGTCCGCAAGTAACACACCAGCGACGAGCGCACTGACCGCTGCTAATCCCCATGACATGGTGAAAATGCGACGGACAGAAATACCGACGGTCATAGCTGCCTGTTCGTCATCGGCCACCGAACGCATTGCGATACCGTGCTTGGATTTTTGGAAAAACAGGGTCAATAGTGTCAACACCACTGCTGCTACAGCAAGTACCCAGAGCCGGTTCGCCGGTACAGCACCTTCGAGGACAGGAACAGATGCCGTTGGGAACACGTTTGGCATCGACCGTGGTTGCGTTCCGAAGAACATCTGCACGATTGAGCTGAGCACAGCGGCCAACCCGATCGTGACCATGATGATGGAAATATGACTTTGTCCGACCATCGGCCGAAGGATCAGTCGTTCCACTAGCATACCGACGATAACGGCCACCACTACACCGATGAGCAAGGCGACCACGACCGGTAGCTGGAAGATCACAAATGCCGTGTAGAAGGTATACGCCCCAATAAGTAGGAACTCACCTTGGGCAAAGTTGATGACGCCGGTGGCTTTGTAAATCAAGACAAAGCCAAGAGCAGCTAACGCTAAGATTGCGCCTTCTGAGAGCCCATAGATGAGAAGCACAAGAAATTGTGTCATGGTCGTCCACTCCAGACTTTGCGTTGTTTTGTCCCGGTTGGAATCTGGAACGTGCTCAGGTCGAATATCTCCAACGGGATGGGACGTTCGACAACGGATCCGTCTTGATACGTCACTGTCGAAGTGAGCGTGACTTGATCAGCGTCGGATTCAAGGGCCTCGATGACCGGCGCGTATCGCTGTTCGATAACATTGCGCCGTACCTTTCGGGTACGCGTAATCTCGTCATCGTCAGGATCAAATTGCTTGTGGAGCAGGACGAATCTTCCGATCCGAATACCTTCGTTGAGGTCTTCGTTCGCTCGAGCAATTTCCATGGCGATGAGGTTATACACTTCTGATTTGGCTGCAAGATCCGCGTACGTAGAGTAAGAGAGCCGTTCATGTTCAGCCCAGGCGCCAACCGTCGTGGGGTCGATCGTAATGATGACGTTCAGCCGCGGGGATTTTTCGCCCGGCTGGGCTAGGGGCCCATCTTCGTTGACGAGAACGACAGCTTCTTCGACATAGGGCGAGAACTTGAGTTTATTCTCGATATAGGCGTTGGAGTACAGACTGCCATCCGGTGCAGTTCTCACGTCCTTGAGCCTGTCGATGACTACGAGTTGACCGTCGTCGTCGAGATACCCGGCGTCCCCGGTGTACAGCCATCCGTCGTCCGTGATGGTTTCTTCGGTTGCTTCAGCGTTCTGGTAGTACCCTTTGAAAACCGAAGACGAACGCAACATGATCTCGGACTGCTCACCGAATGCGATTTCGGTTTCCTCGATCGGCACCCCGACGGTGTCAAACTTCACTGCATTATCGCGGTGTACTACCGCGATACCCGTAATTTCGGTTTGACCATAGATCTGTTTGAGGTTCACGCCGATGGCATGGAAAAACCGAAAAACATCCGGCCCTAGCGGGGCCCCTCCGGTGTAGCACCGTTTCAGACGAGTCAGTCCAAGTTGTTCGCGGACCGATCGCGTCGCTACGGCATTAGCGACGACGTTTAACATCTTGAGCCAAGCTCCGGGTTCTTCGCCTTGCATCCGCTTCGTTGCCACACGATCCGAGACCTCGTAACCCCACCCAAAGAATGCGCGCTTGATTGGACCAGATTCATCAATTCTCACCTGTACTTCAGTAAGCATTGACTCCCAGATGCGTGGGGGCGCAAACATCAAGTCCGGCCCGATCTCCCGCATATCCGCTTTTTGTGTCGAGGCGTCTTCAGGGAATGACACGGTGAGCCCATGCGCCAGCCCACAAGCCACAGCCAGCATTTGCTCGCCGATCCAGGCGAACGGCAGCAACGAAACATAGCGATCTTTGGACGTAATCGGATCCGCTGTTGCCAAATGCTCTGCCATGGACAGCAGATTTCGATGCGACAGCTCCGCCAACTTCGGTTTAGAGGTGGTGCCAGATGTCGTACAAATGACGGCTGTATCGGTGGCAGCACCTGCACTGATCTGCTCCTCTAACCACCCGGGGTGGTTCTCACCCCACGTCCGTCCGGTATCTTCAATGTCGGTAAATTCCACCAATAACTCATCGGTGTATTGTTCTAACCCGTGGGGGTCGTAGTAGATTACCCGTTCAATCCCCAGCGAGGGGTCACCCTCGGCAAGTAGGAGCAACTTATCAACTTGCTCCTGATCCTCCGCCACGACAATCCTGCTATTTGCTGAAGCAATAATATGGTGAAGTTCGTCCCCGATTGAGGTCGGATATATCCCCACCACTGACGCCCCAAGAGATTGAGCAGCCAATTCCGAAATCAGCCATTCCGGTCGGTTATCCCCCAGCACAGCAAGAATTTCGCCACGCTGCACGCCCAGCGAAGCTAAACCGTGAGCAAAATCGCTGACCCGTTCGTGATACTCTTTCCAACTGGTCGGTTGCCAGATGCCGTAGCGCTTTTCTTGCATTGCCACACTGTCGGGACGACTCCGAGCCAGGTCTTGCAGCAGCTGCGGCATGGTCATATCTGCCTTAGGGGTGCCACCCTCCTGCATCTGCGCGACTGGAGTATGCGTTGTCTGATTCATTCCTACTCCCCCGCTCCCAAATACGCTTCGATCACTTTTGGATTCGCCATAACTTCTTCCGGCGTTCCATCTCCGATGACTTTTCCAAAGTCCAGTACCGTCACGCGGTTCGAAATGTCCATCACAACGCTCATATCGTGCTCAATTAACACCACAGTGAGACCCGCCAGCTCGTGAATGTCGAGGATATAGCGGGCCATGTCTTCTTTTTCTTCGACGTTCATGCCGGCCATCGGCTCGTCAAGCAACAGCAAGGACGGTTGCATAGCCAACGCTCTACCCAGTTCGACACGTTTTTGGATACCGTAGGCAAGTGCACCGACGGGCTGGTTTCGGTACTGCTGCAGTTTGAGTAAGTGAATAACTTCTTCGACCAGCTCGCGCTGACGGATTTCCTGTCGTTTCGCCGGCCCAAACCAAAACATGGCCATAAACGGGTCTTTTTTGATATGGATATGCCGGCCAAGCATGATGTTGTCCAAGACCGACAGCTGATCGAATAATTCAATGTTCTGAAAGCTTCGAGCCACGCCCAGGCGCGCAACCTTGTGCGGGGGCAGTTTCGCAAGATCTTTTGTCCCGGATGTCTGCAGCAGGATTTGCCCGGCGGTTGCCTTATATAGGCCCGAGACGCAATTGAGCAGTGATGACTTGCCCGCCCCGTTCGGCCCGATAATAGAGTGAATCGTTCCCGTTTCGACGGTAAGGTTCACATCGGTCAAGGCCTTTACACCGCCGAAGCGCAGAGATAGATCAGAGATTTCAAGTAAGGGTTCCCCTGGCGGGAGGGTGCTCCCACTGAGCGAATGCTGATATGCGCGTGTTCGCACTAGTTTCTCCTCATAGTCGGCCACGGCCACAGTCCAAACGTCATTGCCTGGCGTTTTCATGTAGCGAAGCAAGAATCACAAAATGTGGCTTAGATCACTATGGAATAGACAATAGACTTTCACTATGTAAAAATCAACAGCAGCTATAGAAAAAGGTTGTCATTACATTGGAGGCGGGAGATGCCTGAACGCAACGCGAGCCCCAGGGGCGGCTTGGGCACGATTCGTAATGCCACAAAGCTCTTGTCCCTCCTAGCTGAGGGGCCTGCCTTGCAGCATCTGACAGATCTTGCCGAACGATCCGGAATGTCTGTACCTACTGTGCACCGACTGTTGCGATCCCTGGTTATTGCAGATTTTGCAATACAAGATCCAACCACCTTGCGGTATGGGTTGGGCCCAGAGATTAGTCGCCTCTCAACCCACTACCTCAGCAAACATCCTGTGTTGAACGCTGTCTCGCCCTTTGTTGTGGCCCTTCGTGATCAGCTACAGGCGACTATCAGCACTTCCATCTTGGTGGGTCACGAACTTGTCTGCCTTGACCAAGTGGATGCCGGAGATCAAGGCCCCTTCCGCTCTCCACCTACCTCAACGCCCGCACTAGCATCGGCCCCTGGGCGGCTGCTTGCCTCGAGAACCGACGATGAACACTGGCAGTTCATCTTGAGTCAGGCATCTGCAGATCTGGCAGCTACCGCGGAACAAAATCGGCAAGAGTGGGCTAATGCAGAGGACCTCTTTATGGGGCCAACCGATGTGCTTCGACCCGCAGAAGTTGCGGTTCTGATAAAAGATGCTGATGACGATGTGGTAGCGGCCCTCAGCGCAGCCGTAGCGCCCAATACCTCTTCTGTGGATCTCAGCAAAGTCGTTGATATCCTGACTCGCACCGCCGTCTCCTGCAAAGGAAATCTCCGTAATGGCTAAAGCTACACACTCGAATTTGCCCGAGGATATGCAGAGGATTTGGAAACCGATTGTCGACACCCTGGACTGGCACCAACCCCCGGAGGTCTACTGGAAACGACACCGCGATGACCGGCTGGATGGCGAATGGTTCCCAGGTGCCACGATAGATCCCCTGTGGAATCTTCTCGGCCGCCACCAACAAAATGCCGCGGGCCGCATCGCCTTCTACTGGGAAGGCGAACCCGGCGATCGCCGCACCATGACATATAGCGAGCTTGAACGAGAAGTCTCGTTGATGACCGGTGCGCTACGTGATTTAGGAGTCGGGGCTGGGGACTCGGTAGCCCTCTACACCGGGTGGCTGCCAGAAACCGTCGTCACGTTGCTAGCGTGCATCGGGCTCGGTGCCCAGTGGAGTATTGTGCCCATCTCCGTGCACAGTGAAGCCTTGGCCGAGCGGCTCGCCTTGATCGCACCCAAAGTATTTGTAACCCAGGACGGTGCATGGCGGCATGGAACGGTACTCCCGTTAAAAAACCGCGCTGACGATGCGCTGGGCGCTGCCGACAGCGTAGAGCACACGATCGTGGTCCAACGCACCGGTATCAATGTTCCGTGGTTTAGCGGCGACCACTGGTACCACACACTCATGTCTGGACGAGGCACGACCTCGCCCAATTATGCGCAGCAGACGGGTTCTGATCACCAAACGATCAGTTCGATCAGAAATGCCGAGAGTATTCTATGCAGCATGCAGGTGGCCACATCCGATACGATTCCTGTTTTGACCAAGCACCCGGTGGCCGGAGTCCTCGTCCGAGCTGCTTCATTCCAACAAGCCGTCGCGACTAGTGGTCCCCTATGGTGTGCCGGCAATATTGCCTGGGTGGTTTCCAGTTGGAATGGATTACTTGGTCCGCTGCTGGCCGGGCAGGAAGCCGTACTGTATGAAGGCACCCTCGACGTCCCAAGCACAAAACGTGGTTGGGAAATTATGCACCGATACGGAGTTGAAACTCTGGTCACCCCACCTTCGGTGATGCGGACTATTCGATCCTGGATACCGGATACTCCACCGCTGACCCACGATCTCTCGCTGACTCGGGTGGTCACCGCCGGTGAAGCAGTCGAGCCCGAGCTTCGGACGTGGATGGAAACAACATTCGGCACACTCGGCGCCGAAGTCCTGGACGCCTGGGGCCAGGTCCTGATCGGCGGTATAGCGCATGTACAGGGTGGCACAACACAATTGCCAGCAATCAGTCCTCGAGTCATCGATGACGCCGGACAAGAATGCCACAGTGCAGGAACCGGCGAATTAGTCCTGACTTATCCTGTGCCCGGCATGGTTTCAACCACAATCGATATTGATGGCGTCGAATCGTATCTTCCGAACTACGACCGTCACGGACCGAATACCTTTTCAACTTCTGACATGGTGACCGTCAAAGAGACCTCGCTTTTGCACCATGGCAGATCCGATTCGCTTGCCTCCATGGCGGGACAACTGATCTCACTCGATGCAGTGCGACGGGTCATGCTAGATCATCCCTTTGTCGTCCGCGCTGAAGCGACCGTTCTTCTCAACTCAGCCCTCAAAAAGAACATCATCGCAGCAGTAGAACTCCAACCCTTTGATGGGGCTTCCGCGGCCACCAATGAGCTACCGCAACGCTCGGTCTCCGGTACCCCCACCTTTACCTCAAGAATGTTTGAGGTCGCGGACGAACTCATCGACTCCGTCCAAAACGTGCTCGGTGGATTAGCTGCACCCAGAACCATCATCTTTGTAGATCGGCTAGCCAAAAATGCTCGGACAGTTCTTGGCAACCTCACGGCAGACCAGCTTCCATCCAGCACACATGCAGCCTTTCTCCCCTGGCAAGAAATCACGGAGCGAGCCGAACAGTAGCAAAGCACATTGCGCTACCTGGTCCGCGCTCACCCCTCATACTGATTTTGCATTGCCTTTGGTACAACTTCGCATTGCGATTACGACGGGGAACCCATGATTTCTTGACTCAGTTCGTTTAGATTGAAATGCGAATAAACCACCGTGATGTTTAAGGACCCAGATGACCACGACGTATCGTATTCAGAACCCTGCCACTGGCGAACTGCTGCAGGAGTTTCCCTTCGCCACCGACGAAGGGATTCAGCAGGCTCTGTCCGATTCCGCAGCGGCATATACAACTTGGTCCGCAATGCCTATGACAGACCGCGGCAAGATTTTAGAGAAACTTGCCGACCTCTTCGAAGAAAACGCCGTGGAATTAGCTGCCCAGGCCACTTTGGAGATGGGCAAAAACTCACGCGAGGCCATCGGCGAGGTCAAATACTGCGCTCGGATCATCAGGTACTACGCCACAGAAGGCGAACGACTCACTGCCGATCAGGCACTAAAAAACATTGATGGTCAGACGGCTATCTTGCGGCGGAAGCCCTTGGGACCACTCCTGGGTATTATGCCGTGGAATTTCCCGTTCTACCAGGTCATCCGTTTCGCGGCCCCGAACCTCATGCTGGGCAACACCGTCCTGCTCAAACATGCAGAAATCTGTGCTGGAACAGCGCTAAAAATCCAAGAATACATGCACAAAGCTGGCGTGACCGAGGGAGCATACATCAATGTTTTTGCCACCCATGAGCAAGCATCGACGATCATTGCTGACCCACGCATCCATGGAGTATCGCTCACGGGTTCAGAACGTGCAGGCTCGGCCGTTGGTGAGCAGGCCGGTCGTCATCTCAAGAAAGCCGTGTTGGAGCTCGGCGGATCAGACCCCTACATCGTATTGGATTCAGCTGATGTCGCAACGTCAGCTCGACGGGCGCTGTTCTCTCGTCTAGCGAACTCTGGTCAAACATGTACTTCGAATAAACGCATGATCATCATGGACGATATCTACGACGAGTTCGTGGCTGAATTAACCAAGCTTGCCGCAGAACTCACCCCGGGTGATCCGGCTGAAGCCAATCGCAATGAGTATGCGCCGTTGTCCTCAGAAGCCGCAGCAAACGGCCTCATGCAACAAATTGATGAGGCCCGGTCTGCAGGTGCCAATGTCCTGGTCGGCGGCGAGCGCCCAGACCTGCCAGGCTATTATGTTGCCCCCACCGTGCTAACGGACATCCCTGCCTCCTCGAAGGCATTCTCACAAGAGCTCTTTGGACCGGTTGTCATGGTCTACCGTGTTGCTACCGAAGATGAAGCCATCGAACTCGCCAACTCCTCTGTTTATGGGTTGGGCGGCGCAGTCTTCTCCGCGGATGAAGAACGAGCCCAGCAGGTCGCTGATCAGCTCGATGTCGGAATGGTCCACGTCAACGCGTTCAACGTTGGTGGCGAAGATCTTCCCTTTGGTGGTGTCAAACGTTCAGGTTTTGGGCGCGAGCTCGGCCCGTTAGGCATGGACGAGTTCGTCAATAAACAGCTGTTGACGCTCAACACCCCACGCTAGGACATGCAGGTATTGGTCTCCGGATGGTCGCTGACGGGCATCCGGAGACTCCGGTCTGCCGGAAGTTTTGGCCGCCAGCTTCCCGAATGCACAAAGCAACACGGACTACCGTAGAATTTTGGCATCATGTCCAACACATCGTCTGTCGACCTATCTGCCATATCCTTTCCCGATGATCTACCGGTTTCTCTACACCGGGATCAGATCATGGAACAGCTGGCCAATCACCAAGTGGTCATCATCGCCGGCGAAACCGGTTCGGGCAAGACCACGCAGCTCCCAAAAATGTGTTTGGCCATGGGCCTTGCTGAGACCGGGATGATCGGTCATACTCAGCCACGCCGTATCGCGGCACGGTCGGTGGCCGAACGCGTTGCCGATGAGCTGGGCCAGAATATTGGGAGCACCGTCGGCTACCAGGTACGGTTCACCTCGGAAACCTCGTCAGACACCCGGCTGAAAGTCATGACCGATGGTATCTTGCTGGCCGAAATACAACACGATCCAACGCTGTCACAGTATTCGGTCATCATCATCGATGAGGCCCACGAGCGCAGTCTCAATATCGACTTCCTGCTGGGCTATCTGAAGCGTCTGTTGCGCAAACGCGAAGACCTCAAAGTTATCATCACTTCAGCAACCATCGACCCGGAATCTTTTGCCGAGCATTTTGCTGATGTCAATGACAACCCGGCACCCATCGTTGAAGTCTCGGGACGCACCTACCCGGTTGAGATTCGGTATCGCCCGCTGGCGCAAGAACAGCCCGAAGACGATCCCGATGACGACGCTGACGATATGGAAGACGCACGCGACCCGTTAGACGCTATCGCCGATGCCGTTGAGGAACTGGGCGTTGAAGAGCCCGGCGACATACTGATCTTTTTCCCCGGCGAACGTGAAATCCGGGATGCCGCGGAGGTACTCGGGGCACGTCTGGCCAAACACCCGCGCCTGTCCAAGGCGGACATCCTGCCGTTATTTGGCCGACTCTCCCTACAGGACCAGCAACGCGTCTTCCGCCCCGGAAACACGCGAAGAATCGTGTTAGCTACCAACGTTGCTGAAACCTCTTTGACCGTCCCCGGTATCAAGTATGTGATTGATACCGGTACAGCTCGCATCTCACGGTACTCCCAGCGTACGAAGGTCCAGCGCCTGCCTATCGAACGTATCTCGCAGGCTTCTGCCCAACAACGTGCTGGCCGTGCTGGTCGTACCAGCCCGGGTATTGCCATGCGGTTGTACTCGGAAGAAGATTTTGAGGCGCGCCCCGAATTTACCGATCCCGAAATCTTACGCACATCACTGGCCTCGGTCATTTTACACATGGCCTCCGCAAATATCATCATGACTGCAGCAGAGCTGGAAGACTTCCCGTTCCTGCAGCCGCCTGAGCATAAGCAAATCACCGACGGGGTGACCCTCTTGACCGAGCTGGGCGCGCTGAACACCGGCAACCCTACGCGTGTCCGGGGACGTGGTGGCAAATGGGTCACGCGCACGTTCAAAGCCGGCACCATCACACCGGTGGGTCGACGTCTTGCCAGACTCCCGGTGGCGCCACGACTGGCCCGCATGATTTTGGCATCCGAGCAGCACGATGTCGTGCCAGAACTGTTGGTCCTGGCCGCCGGCCTAACTATTCAAGATCCCCGGGAACGTCCAGAAGAGCATCGTGGTGCCGCAGATGAACTCCATGCCCGCTTCACCGATGACAAGTCCGACTTTTCCGCTCTGTTGAACTTGTGGAACTACCTGCATGAACAACAGCGTGAGCTCTCGGGGAACCAGTTCCGCAAACTGTGCCGCCGAGAATTCATCAACTATCTTCGAGTCCGCGAATGGCAGGACCTTGTACGCCAACTCCGCCAAATTGCACGAGAAGTCGGTATCAAGCTGTCACCCAACGCTACGATTGACGCGGTCAAACACCACGATGGCGTGCATAAAGCGCTACTCACCGGCATGTTGTCGCACATCGGGTCCTGGGATGAACGTCGCAAGCATTATCACGGGGCACGAGGATCGCGCTTTGCGGTGTTCCCGGGTTCTGGTTTATTCAAGAAACGCCACGATTTTGTCATGGCATCTGAGCTCGTGGAAACTTCCAGATTATGGGCTCGTCAGGTTGCGGCTGTGGAGCCGGAGTGGATTGAAGACGCTGCCGGCTCTATCGCAAAGGTCAATACATCTGACCCGTACTGGTCACGTCGCAACGGTACCGCTATGGCCCGGCAGCAGGTCACCGTCTACGGAGTATCCGTCGTCACCGATCGGCCAGTCCGGTACTACAATGTGGATCGCAGCCTTGCTCGAGAACTCTTCATTCGCCACGCACTGATCGAGGGCGAATGGAACACCCGCCACCACTTCTTCAAGCGCAACCTGGACCGGGTAGCCGAGATCCGTGAGTTAGAAACCCGAATGCGTCGTCGTGACCTCTTGGTATCTGAGGATGTGCTGTTCGCATTTTACGACGCACGGATCCCGGAACATGCGGTCTCGCAACGACATTTTGATGCTTGGTGGCGAAAGGCACGGCATCAGGACCCAGAACTTCTGGACTTGGACCCATCGCAGCTGCTAGCCAGCTCGGGCCAGGACGTCGACGTACACCAGTTCCCCGACGTTTTCATACACCCCACTGCCACCGGTGACGTGCAGCTCCCCCTGCACTATGAATTTACTCCGGTTGCAGCCATTGGGGCCGATGCTTCTGGTAATGGGCAGCCGGTCGGGCCTCGCACCGACGGCGTGACGGTCACCATTCCGGTTGCCCTATTGCATCAGGTGGACCAGGCGCGATTCGAATGGCTGATCCCAGGTCTGCGCACGGAGCTTGTCACCGCACTCATTCGTGGGCTGCCGAAACCTATTCGCAAGCACCTGGTGCCAGCTCCGGATACCGCCCAGGCGGCCGTAGACGCGCTCGAGGCAACAGCGGATCCTGCAACCGATGATTTCTACACCGCACTGGGAACGTTCCTACGCCAGACGAAGCATCAGTACATCAAACCCGAAGATTGGGCCATCGAAAAACTGCCGCCCCATTTACGTTTTACCTACCAGGTGGTCGATGATCGCGGCGCCATTATCGGCACCGATAACAACCTGGGACGTTTACAACGGGAGCTTGCTGGGCAAAATCAGACGGCACTGGCGGCATCGCTTACCGACGCCGCCAACGCTCAGGGTGTGACATTGCCGGGGCACCAAGAGCAGTCTGCCCAACAACCACGCCAACGCAAACAGCACAAACCGTCGCCCAAACGCCCGATGACCGCCCCGGAGTCGTCCTCCTTCACTCCACAAACCGGGCTAACACGCTGGAGTATCGGCGATATTCCAGGCACTGTGCAAACGGCGATCTGGACTGGATCAGCACATCAGAACGTGACCGGGTATCCCGCATTGCAAGCCGAAAACGGCAAGTCACCGTCGGCAGCGCTGGTGGTTATGCGCACTGAAGGTGAACAGCAGGCTGTGCACCGTGATGGAGTCATCGCGTTACTGCAGGCCGAACTCCCGGATCCACAACGCTATATATTGGATCATCTGTCGTCCGAGGAAAAATTGGCGTTCGCCCAGTCCCCTTACCCAAATAGTGCCGCACTGGTCGCGGATTGCACACGCACGGCCATCGACGTCTTGCTACCGGATGAACTGCCCATGACACAGCAGGCGTATCGCCGCTTGGCTCAAACGGTACAACAAGAACTGATCGATACCACGTTCAAGGTCACCACTGTTGTGGCCAAAATCCTCAACCTCTCACGCGATGTGGATCGTCGGATTCGTAAGATTCGTTCCCTAGCGTTGGCTGCGGCAGCCTCAGATTTACGCGCCCACCACGATCAATTAGTCGGTAAGGATTTTGTGTCGAAAACCGGGTGGGACCATTTGCGCCATGTGCCGAGATATTTGGAAGGCATCAGCCTGCGCATGGATAAGTTGGATGCCGGTGGCGCACTACAGCGCGATGGGCTCAACATGCAGGTCGTACAAACACTGGCACAAGAATATGAGGACCTGAAGCGTCAGGCACCGACGGGTGTCCCGACGCCGGGTGCTATCAGCGAGATATTCTGGCAGCTCCAGGAACTCCGGATCTCACTGTTTGCTCAAGAATTAGGCACAGCAACGAGCGTGAGTGAGAAGCGGCTGCGCCAGGCCCTCAAGTCCGCCGCAGCAGCGCTGGGCTAGTCTTTGGGGACGTAGGCCCCATGACCGGCTTCGCGTAGGGCAGCACGGATCTTGGCTGCCGCGGCTTTCATTTTTTCATCGTCTGGGTTCTCAATCAGATTGCCCAGATCGAAGTCCGCCTGCGAGTTCGTTGGGAACACGTGCAGGTGCATATGCGGTATCTCATAGCCCTGGATGATCAAACCAGCACGAGCAGCCCCCAGGGAGGCCACCTGAGCGGCGCCGATGCGGGATGCCACGGTGTACACATGTGCGTTCAGCTCTTCTGGAGCATCAGTCCACATGTCGATCTCTTGGCGTGACACCACAAGCGTGTGTCCATACGATAATGGGCTGATATCGAGGAAGGCCGCGCATTTGTCGTCCTCCCAGATAAACCGGCCGGGGAGTTCGCCGTTCAGAATTTTGGTGAAGATAGTTGCCATGGGTCCTCCTGAAGAGTCGCTGATCTGCCTTTGCAGGATCAGTCTAGTGACAGAGCCGTCAAAAGTGTCGGGTTGAACCTCTAGAGGTCCTGGGGCATCGTGCCGGGGGTCTGTCCGGTAGCTACTGGTCGGTCACGCGAAGACGACCATGCTGACCATGAACCTGGATACAGGACGCCTTCTACCCCGGCCAGTGCGAGCGCCAAAACAGTTTTTGCCGCGGTCACACCGGAGCCACAGTAGGCAGCTACACCGGTCGTCTGGGTAGCGCCGAGCTGCGCGAAGTGTTCACGCAGCTGGGCGGCAGAACGGAATTTCCCGTCGGCATCAGTCACGTCGCTGCCCGGCGCAGAAATGGCTGATGGGATATGACCAGCTACCGAGTCAATAGGTTCGGACTCCCCGCTGTAGCGTTCGGGCGCTCTTGCATCAAACAACAGTCCACCTGCACGGAGAAATTCTGGGACCTCGGCTGTATCGACAACCGGCATTTTGCCCCATGAAAGGTAGACGGATCCAATACGGGGTAATACCTCCCCGGCCTGTAGCGGCAGGTCCGCGGCGCGCCAGGCGTCGAGACCGCCATCAAGAACATACACGTTGGTCATGCCTGCATAGCGCAGCAACCACCAGGCGCGTGCGGCTGCAGCTGAACCGACAGCGTCATAGATGACGACGGTATCGCCATCATTGATGCCCAGCATGCGCACCGATGCTGTAAAGTCGCGGGGTTCTGGCAGTGGATGACGTCCTAGGGCTGGTGAACCGTGACCGGCCAGGTGACTGGTCATGGAAACATAGACTGCGCCCGGGATATGGCCCTGACGGTAGGCCTCGTGATTTTGCGTGGAATCGGTAGCTGACCACCGAACGTCCCAGATGACCAACTTTCCGGGTTCTGGTGCTGGTGTCGCCGATACGAAGCCTTCGGGCTGGTCTGGCAACTGATCCGAGAGCATTCTTGTACGAACATGGACCGTATCGCTGTTCGGCAGAGAATTATCCGTCGGATCAACACCCATCCATGCAGCCAGCACATCGGTACTCAGAAGTACAGGTTGACTCATTGGTTGATCCCTCCAGCAAGATAGGCACCGTCGAATTGTTCTTGTCGGTAGACACGGATCGTGCCGAGCTGTCTCAGGATTTTCACATCTTCAACTGTAACCCTGTGACATAAGAATTGCACAGTCAGCGCCTTCCAAAATTATCCTGCAGGTTAATGCGTAGCCCTTGTTACAATGAAGGCCGAATTCATCACGTCAGAAGGGTGACCATTCACAATGTCGACAGGTTCATCGTCACGGCCGCGCACACGCAACACATGGCAAAAGCAGGCCATCGATGAGATTCTGGATCGCAACACTGACTTTCAGTCGGCTCAGCAGGTCCATCAATCCGTGGCTGAAAGCGGCCGTTCAGTCTCGCTTGCCACAGTATATAGAGTTCTACAAGCTCAAGTTGAAGACGGCTTGGTGGACATTTTGGCACTCGACGACGGCCAGACACTATTTCGCAAGTGCGCCGCAACCGGGCACCACCACCATTTAGTATGCCGCAACTGTCGAGCCACCGTCGAGATTGATGCACCGAAAATTGAACATTGGGCCGACCACGTTGGCGACGACTTTGGCTACACGGATATCAATCACACGCTCGAGATTTATGGGCTCTGCCCCCAGTGCACTCAGTAGGCTTCGTAGCGTCTAAAGCGCTCCCCATAGCCCACAGACTGTTCTTCTGCAACGTTCGCGTCACCCTCGCTTGTGCATTCCGGCAGTTCCACGACGGTCGTGCCATTAACATCAGCGGGTTCGTGCAGCGTCCCCAGACCGTACGCTTTTTCTAGGTTTTGACGTGTTAATACTTCTTCGGGCGTCCCGGAGGCAATCACTTTGCCGTCCATAAGGATGACGTGGTCAGCCGCCGCAGCTTCATCAAGATCATGCGTGGTCAAAATGACGGAATGACCGTGCTCTTCTACTTCAGCGTGAATGACGTCGTCAATAATACGCATGGATTTCAGGTCAAGACCGGTCATGGGCTCGTCTAACACCAGAATTTCGTGGCCCTGTGCAATCCCCTGCGCGACATAAACACGTTGCCGCTGCCCGCCAGATAGCTCTTCGAGATGACGGTGCTTCAGGTCGGTGATATTCATGGTTTCCATCGCATAGTTGATGGCGGCCCGGTCCTGGGGACGAAAGATACCGAACCAACCGCGCTGGGCATATCGCCCCATACAGACCACATCTTTGACGGTTATCGGCGTACCAGTTGGAAAAACTACCGACTGCATGACAAATGAGATGTCTTGTTTCACATCTTTGACAGCCTGTCCAAGAACCGTGAGGCGTCCTGCACTGGGAGTCAGAATGCCGGCCATCGATTGTAATAACGTCGTCTTACCGGAGCCGTTTGGCCCGATGACCGCGGTAATCTTGCCGTGCGGAATCGTAAATGACGATGCGGAAACGGCCAGATGGGAACCACGGTACAACACGATATCGTGGGCTTCAACGAGAGTCATGAGGCTCCTTGCTCAACTAATGTCGTGCTGCGTTTACGCCGGACAATCGCAGCCACTGTTTCTCGAATCGTCAGGATGAGGAAGAAACCAAGAATGGCAACCAACGCCATCGATGCTCCGGCAGCTGTACCTAAATGGTAACTGAAAATCAATCCCACAGTAACAGAGATCATACCGAGAATAAGTGACGTCAAGATCATGCGCGGTACCGTTCGCGTGATCAGTGCGGCGGCTGCAGCAGGGCCAATCAATAGACCAAGGACCAACAGGGTACCAACAGCCTGGAATGAACCTATCACGGCTGCTGCAATCATCAGCAGCAATAACCAGTGCGTGAGCTGCGGGCGCATTCCGAGAGCCTGGGATTTATCCGGGGAGAATGACAAAGACATCAACGGACGGTACAACATCAGTGACATCAAGCCGACACCGATGACGAAGAGGAGTTGCATCTGCACGTCAGCCCAACTCACACCTAGCGCATCACCAAACAGGATCGCGGTGAGTGAGCCTTGGAAACTATCAGACCGAGAGATCAGCACGACACCAAGCGCCATCATCCCCACGAACAGGAGGCCTATGGCGCTGTCTTCTTTCAGGCTCGTGGTGCGGTGGATCAGCTCAAGCAAGCTGACCATAACCAAGGCGGCAAGTGCAGCCCCGAGGAACGGCGAGAACTCAAAAAGTACTGCTGCGGCGATACCTGGGACCACTCCGTGAACGAAGGCATCACCAAAGAAACTCATGCCGCGCAGCACGAGCCAAACGCCAACAAAGCTCGACATCACCGCGGCCAAGAGCCCCCCGAGCAGCGCTCGAATTTGAAAACCCGTCTGGAATGGCTCAACCATCCAGTTATAGAGTTCCACTACGTGGTCACCTCTCACCTGCGTTGCAATGCATGGTTAGTTTATGGCGTCGGCCAGAGCTTTCGCGTTGTACAACATGGCGTCCTGATACGTTTCAGCATCAGAACCGGCTTCCCCAACGCCATTTTCGTACAGCTCAACGACCGGCACAGCACCGTTCGCTTCGTCCGCCAATGCGGTTACTAAACGATTGGTGTTAGCCTTCGATGTGACCAAAGCATCTGCTCCCTGATCATTGAGAAGTTGTGACAGCTGGGCAAGATCCTGCGAAGAAGGTTCAGCGTCAGTCGAACCACCGGGAACGACGACACCACTAATGTCAACACCATATCGATCGGCAAAGTAGTTATATGCCGCATGGTCCGTGACCAATCGTGGTGTTCCCAGCTCCTCAATTGTCTCCGCTATTTCTGCATCGACATCTCGCAGCTCCTCCGCGACTTCTGTGCCACACGAAACATATGATTCGTCACCGGTCGCGGCCGCAATTTCTTCGCCTAACAATGCTGCGCCGTCTGCCATTCTGGCAACGTCCATCCACACGTGAGCATCATGAACACCGTGTTCATGGCTGTGATCGTGGCCCGCTTCACCGTGGTCGTGCTCTTCATCAGCAGAAAACGGCAGGGGATCTAGCTGAGGCCCTAACTCGAGGACTTCAGCTCCGTCAGCAGAGGCATTATCTATCGACCCCTGCATTGCGGATTCAAGACCCAGACCGTTGGCCACCACGAGATCAGCTTGAACCATATCGACCATTTGCGCACTCGAAGCGTCAAACTGATGTGGATCATCGCTTGGGCTCATAAGAACCTGCGTGACTCCGCCGGCACAGTCAGTAATCTGTTCGGATAGCGATCCCATTTGCGTTGTAGTGGCGACCACCGTGACCGTCGCATCCTCGCTCGAAGCCCCGCTGTCAGTCGTACACGAGGTCAGCAGAAGACCAAGCAGCGCAGCAGGTGCGGCAAGGCGTAGAACACGCTTACGGGATGTTTGCATCAGGGTCCTTTACGGAATCGTCTGTCGTGGGCAGCTGGCACCCACTATTCACCTGATCAGACTAATGCAAACAGTTCGCATTAGCAATAATGCTTACCGTCAACACGGTGCGCCGTTAGATCGACGCTGTGCCGCCGGCCCCGCCCATCCGCTGACGGACAGTCACCGTCTGTGACTGAGTGACATCACGGATTTCTCCGACCAGTACTTCGATGACGTCTTCCAGAAACAACACACCGACAGTCTCACCAGCATGGTCCTGCACGCGAGCCATATGGACACCGATCCGTTGCATCACCGCAAGAGCATCTTCAATAGGTTTGTCCATCGTGATGTTCACCATCGAGCGCACACGGTTCACCGGGATGGGTGCGGTGTATCGGTCATCCGGAATGGACATGAGATCTTTGATGTGTAGATATCCAATTACGGTGTTGTCAGATGCATCATCAACCACAAGGCGCGATAGGCCAGTTTTACGGACGGCCTGATCAAACTCTTCAGGTGTACCTGTCGAGGAGATGGATACAATCTGATCGATCGGCACCATTACCCGTTCAGCAGGGACGTCAGAGAAGCTTAACGCGCCAGAAAGGATGCCGGATTGATCATCGACCAATCCTGTCCGCTGAGATTCTTGGACGATGGACTGAACCTCTTCAAGGGTGTAGGTAGAAGTGACTTCCTGTTGAGGTTCGACACGGAAAAGACGCAAGAAAACATTTGCACACCAGTTCAAGACCAAAATGATTGGGCGCAGGATCTTATCAAGCAGTACCAACGGTGGTGCTAAGAGCATGACTGCACGATCAGCTACGGACACGGCAGCATTTTTGGGCACCATTTCTCCAAGGGTCACATGCAAGAAGGTGACAACCACGAGGGCAATGACAAACGCCACCGTCGCAGCAAAGTCTGGATCGATGCCCATTGCCTTGAGTGGTACCCCAAGAAGGTAGGCGATCGCCGGCTCAGACACATTGAGGATCAACAGCGAACAGGCTGTAATACCTAGCTGGCAGATCGCCAAGATATGGGTGACATGCTCCATGGCAAACATGGCGTATTTGGCGAGTTTAGAACCGTCTTCAAGGCGTGGTTCGATCTGCGAACGGCGCGCCCCCATGACGGCAAACTCACCGGCGACGAAAAACGCGTTTCCTACCAACAAGACAACCAGCCACAGCAGACCAGGAATATGCTCGCTCATGCATCCTCCTTTTTGGCGGCCTGCGACCGCTGTGCTTGTAGGCTCTCGGGTGTATATTTGACGCGCTCTACGCGGTGGCCATCGATGCGCCGGACTTCGAGGGTCCCGTGCTCAACGGTCACGACGTCGCCGACGTTGGCCACCCGGCCCAGCTCGGCCATGATGAATCCGCCGACGGTTTCATAGGCCTCATTTTCTTCAATTGTTAGGCCCGGTATGTGCGTCATAACCTCATCGGGACGCAGCATTGCAGGAAAGAACCAAGCGCCTTCAGCACTCTGTAAGACTCCCGGTGTGATCCGGTCGTGCTCGTCCGCCACTTCGCCAACAATTTCTTCAACCAGGTCTTCTAACGTGACGACACCTGCGGTACCACCGTATTCATCAACCACAAGAGCCATTTGAAACGGAGCTTCGCGCAGATCGGCAATCAGCGTATCAAGGTTCACGGATTCTGGGACCCGCATCATGTCGCTGGCAATGGTTGCTGCCGTAAGCTGACTCCGTTTCTCTTTTGGCACCGCAATGGCCTTCTTGATATGCAATACTCCACGAATCTCATCAGCGTGGCCCTCGGTGACTGGGAAGCGCGAAAAACCAGTCGACCGTGCATACGCCAGAACCGCATTCAGGTTCTGATCTGCCGCGACAGATTCCATGTCCATGCGTGGCGTCATAACATCTGCTGCGGTACGAGCGGAAAAGTTCAGAGTCCGGTCCACAAAGGCTGCCGTCCTGCCGTCAAGGGTGCCCATCTCTGCTGAGCGGCGCACTAGCGAGGAGAGCTCTTCGGGTGTCCGGGCACCCGACAACTCTTCTTGGGTTGCCATCCCGAACAGCCCCAAAATCCAGTTAGAGAAGCCGTTCAAGCCAGCAATAATGGGCCGAAAGATCGCGGTGAAGAGCAGTTGGGGACGGGATAGCACACGCGCCACGGGCATGGCACGAGCCAAGGACAGGTTTTTCGGGATGAGTTCCCCAATGAGCATCGACAGTGCCGTCCCGATAATCATCGCGATGGTCAGCGATACAGAATAGACGACTGCCTCGTTGGCGCCTAAGAGCGGTTCAAGCGGGGTGACCAACAGTCGGCCCAGCGACGGCTCCAGAAAAAATCCGGTAAGCAGCGCCGTCAATGTAATACCCAGCTGGCACGAGGACAACTGGGTCGACAGCGATTTCAGGGCCTTGAGCACGGGCTGTGCGCCCTTGTCACCGTCGTCGACCATCCGCTGTACGGTTGGCACGTCAAGGGAGATCAGAGAAAACTCAACGGCAACGAAAAAACCATTGCCGAGAATCAAAAGAAAACTTACGCCAAGTAGGAGCCATTCCAGTGTCACGCCGCATCACTCACCCGGGCAGTCTCAGCGCCATAACGTTCAGCGCAACTCGGAGGCTCCAGTTCATTCGCCGGAGCACAGCGATTTGTTTTGAGCTTCGTGCGTCGAGCACATCTTTCAGATTCCATGATGCAACTTATTATAGAGCCTTTCGTTACCACGACGTAGCAACGGGTCGTCCTTCGTCATAGCCGGCCGCAGATTGGATTCCAACGACAGCGCGTTCGTGAAATTCCCGGAGGTTGTGAGCGCCCGCATACGTCATGGACGACCGAAGACCGGCGGTGATGTCATCGAGCAGATCTTCAACGGAGGGATTGACTGGATCAACGTACATTTTAGACCCGGAAACACCTTCTTCAAAGAAGGCCTTCCGTGCCCGGGCAAAAGCATCGTCCTGGCGGGTCCGCGCAGACACCGCACGAGCCGAGGCCATGCCAAAGTTTTCCTTGTATTTGCGACCGTCCCGATCAACAAACATGTCCCCCGGTGACTCCATGACCCCGGCGAACCATGAGCCAATCATGACTTGTGACGCACCCGCGGCAAGCGCCAAGGCAACGTCGCGAGGGTATTTGATTCCGCCATCTGCCCAGACGTGTTTGCCATGGCTTGCGGCAGCTTGTGCACATTCATGCACGGCGGAAAATTGTGGACGACCAACTGCCGTCATCATACGAGTGGTGCACATGGCTCCGGGACCGACACCGACCTTAAGAATATCGGCGCCTGCTTCGAGTAGATCATGCGCACCATCTCCAGAGACGATATTTCCTGCAACGATCGGAACAGGAAGGTCGGCCAGACTACGCAGAGCAGAAAGCATTTTTTCTTGGTGACCGTGCGCAGTATCAACCACAATCACGTCGACCCCACGCTCCACCAAGGCTTCAGCGTGCTGAGCAACATCAGCGTTGACTCCTACCGCTGCACCAACCCGCAATCGACCGTTCGCGTCCGTCGCCGGGGCGAAAATCGTTGAGCGGAGCACGCCATTCTGTGTCAACGCACCGACGAGCTTTGTCCCCTCAACCACTGGAACGAAGTTCACCTGGGCTTCATGCATTTTCATGTAGAAATCGCGCAGCGCTTTATCCCGCGCATCCAGCGGCAGGTCTTTCAGCTCAGATGCAGCAACCGTCAACAGCGGCTCACGGAGCAGCGACTGGACTGACGCGAACTGGTCAATACCTTCGGTGTCAGCCACGTGCACAACCCCTAAAAGCGCCCGATCGTTATCGACGACGCACACTGCTGGATGGTTACGTTTCTCCGCGAGGTGGCGCACATCCAAAACGCGGTCATCTAAGCCGACATACAGTGGGGTCTCAAATAACGTGTCACGCGACTTCACCCAATCTATAGACTCCTGGATCAGATGCAGTGGTGTGTCTTGCGGAAAGATACCCAGCCCACCCCGACGGGCCATGGTTTCCACCATGCGGCGCCCGGTAACACCGTTCATATTTGACGACACAATCGGAATCGATGTCCCTGTGCCGTCTGTTGAGGAAATATCTACATCCATACGCGAGCTGATCTGCGAAAAGGAGGGGACGAGAAAAACATCTGAGTAGGTCAGGTCAGTCGTTACTGGGTTAAGAAAACGCATAGTTCCATCATGACAGCTTTTCTGTTTTCTGACAGCTATTCTTCTCCCCACCACCCCGCACTCATGAGACATCCATCACTTCTTCTGAGGTGTTTTTTGCGGGTAGCCAATCTGTGCGCAATCAAATGTATTTTGTAGCTATTTACCCAGCAGTATCATTATGATGGACCCAGTTGCCTATGACGGGGCGCCTTGAGTGAACCCAGACTCACCCAAGGCCAGTACCGGGACACCGTCATCGGCCCCAACGGCGAGAATCGTCGTGCCCGGCAGCGAGCCTCGCCACGTGTACGCACAACAACAAAGAACTTACGGAAGAGGCCTTCACCGTGCCAGAACTTACGTCCGCCCAGCTCTCCGAGGAATTCCCCGGCAATGAATGGCTTGTTGCGGATATCTACGAAAAGTACAAGGCGGATAAGTCTTCTGTGGATGAGAAATGGGCAGAGATCTTCGCCCGTTTAGAAGCTGCCAACACTGCTGAAACACCGCAGAAGTCAGCTCCAACCCAGACCGCTGCTCCAGCTAAACCAGCTCAACAAAAAACTGGTCAGTCCGCAGCTCCTGCGGCAAAGAAACCAGCGAAAGCTGAGCAGAAAGCTAGCGCGAGCAAGGATGCGGCAGAGCCTCCGAAACCAAAAGTTCGACGTGCTGAAACTTCTTTGGATGCCATCACTTCTGAACCGTCAAAAGCCGCTCACGAAGAACGCGTCGCAGCGGCCGAAGATGCAGACGAAGAAAAGGAAGATGAGTGGATCCGTTTACGCGGCATGCCAGGAGCTATTGCCGCGAATATGGACGCGTCGCTTTCCATGCCAACGGCCACCACTGTTCGCGACATGCCGGTCAAGGCACTAGTTGATAACCGCACGGTCATCAACAACCACCTGGAGCGCACCCGTGGTGGACGTGTTTCCTTTACCCACCTCATCGGATATGCGGTCATACGTGCACTGGTAAAGCACCCTGAAATGAACGCTATTTACCATGAAGAAGACGGTAAGAAGTTCAAGATCAACCCGGCGAACATTAACTTTGGGCTGGCCATCGATATCCCTGGTTCCAAGGGCGAACGTGCCCTCGTACAGCCCTCGATTAAAGCCGTTGAGACCATGAACTTCCGCGAGTTCTGGGAAGCCTACGACGATCTCGTCCAGCGCGCACTCAACAATAAGCTGTCCATGGACGACCACTCGGGCACCACGGTTTCCCTCACCAACCCCGGTGGTATCGGTACCGTACACTCCGTCCCACGCTTGTCAGAAGGTCAAGCTGCAATTATCGGTGTGGGCGCCCTTACCTACCCGGCAGAATTTGAAGGTACATCGAAGAAGGTACTTTCCGATCTAGCCGTGTCGAAAACCATGACCGTTACGTCCACCTACGACCACCGTGTCATCCAGGGTGCCGGTTCCGGTGAATTCCTTCGCACCGTGCACAATCTGCTACTTGGTGAAGACAACTTCTACGACGAAATCTACGTCAACCTGCGTATCCCCACCACCCCAATCCGGTGGGCGCCAGATGTGCAGGTCAACCCAGATGACGAAGTAGGCAAAGCCGCTCGCATTCAGCAGCTCATCCATTCCTACCGGGTCCGTGGTCATCTGATCGCCGATACCGATCCGCTGGAATACCGGATGCGTACGCACCCAGACCTGGACCTCGATTCGCATGGTCTCACACTGTGGGATCTCGACCGTGTCTGGCCCACCGGTGGCATTGGCGGAAAATCGCACATGCTGTTGCGCGACCTGCTGGGCGTCCTCCGAGATGCCTACACTCGCAAGTCGGGCTACGAATATATGCACATCGATGAACCAGAACAGCGTGCATGGTTCCAGGAAAAACTTGAACACCCGTTCGTCAAGCCAACACGTGAAGAACAGCTTCGCATCCTGGGGCGCCTCAACGCAGCCGAGGCCTTCGAGACCTTCCTTCAAACGAAATTCGTTGGACAAAAACGTTTCTCACTTGAAGGTTCTGAATCACTCATCGCACTGCTGGATGCCGTTTTGTCAGGTGCCGCAGATGAGGGTCTTGATGAGGTCGCAATCGGTATGGCACACCGTGGTCGACTCAACGTTCTGACGAACATTGCTGGCAAAACTTTCACCCAAGTGTTCCGCGAATTCGTTGGCGATGCAGACTCCAGCGTCGCGCAGGGCTCGGGTGACGTGAAATACCACCTCGGTACCGCAGGAACCTTCACGTCCTACAACAACAACACCACCAACGTGTCCGTTGCCGCTAACCCTTCACACCTCGAGGCAGTCAACCCGGTTCTTGAGGGCATCGTGCGGGCCAAACAGGATCGTTACGACCACGGAACCGACTCACCGAAGTCCTATTCGGTCTTGCCGATCCAAGTCCACGGCGACGCGTCGTTCGCGGGTCAAGGTGTCGTCTTTGAGACGATGCAAATGTCCCAGCTGCGCGGTTACCGCACCGGTGGCACCGTCCACGTGGTCATCAACAACCAGGTTGGGTTCACTACTCCACCGTCGCAGTCGCGGTCATCGACCTATGCCACAGATGTCGCCCGGTCAATTCAGGCTCCAGTCTTCCACGTAAATGGTGACGACCCTGAGGCCGTTGTACAAGCTGCTCAGTTGGCCTACGAATACCGTCAGCGCTTCCACCGTGATGTTGTCATTGATCTGATCACCTATCGCCGTCGTGGTCACAACGAAGGTGACGATCCGTCGATGACACAGCCTGGCATGTACAGCCTGATCTCCAATAAGACCTCGACGCGCCGTTTGTACGTGGATGCGTTGGTCGGACGTGGCGATATCACGCAAGAAGAAGCAGACCAGGCCGCAGCAGACTACAAGAATCGCCTCGAGGCTGCATTCGCAGAGATTGGTGAAGCCGAAACCTCGCCGATCCCGATCCTCGGTTCGGCACACGGAATTGAAGAGTCGACGCAGGCCTACAAGCCGGAATCCACAGCGATTTCAGATGAAATGCTTCGTCGCATCGGCGAAGTACACGCTGAGATTCCCGAAAAGTTCAACGTTCATCCGAAACTGCTGTCCTTGCTCGAGCGCCGCAATAAGATGGCTATCGATGGCAACATCGACTGGGGCTTTGCAGAACTTGCAGCATTCGGTTCATTGATGATGGAAGGCGTCCCGGTTCGTTTGGCCGGACAGGACTCCCGCCGCGGTACCTTCGTCCAGCGTCACGCAGTCTTCTATGACCGTGAAAACAACGACGAATGGACACCACTTTCCTCGCTGTCCCACGATCAAGCGAAATTCTGGATTTACAACTCGTTGCTCAGCGAATACGCCGCACTCGGTTTCGAATACGGCTACTCAGTAGAGCGTCCAGAAGCACTGGTGCTGTGGGAAGCTCAGTTCGGTGACTTCGTCAACGGCGCTCAGACCGTCATTGATGAGTTCATCTCATCGTCTGCACAGAAGTGGAACCAACACTCCTCCATCGTCCTGCTGCTGCCACATGGCTATGAGGGCCAAGGACCGGACCACTCGTCAGCTCGCATTGAGCGCTTCTTGCAGATGTCTGCAGAAGACAACATGCGTGTTGTGCAGCCGTCCTACGGTGCAAACCACTTCCACCTACTGCGGGAACACGCGTATTCGACCCCGCGTCAACCACTGATCGTGTTCAGCCCGAAACAGCTGCTGCGCCTGCGCGCCGCGGCATCCAAGGTAGAGGCATTCACCCAGGGACGCTTCATGCCGGTGGTACCAGACGACACCGCTACCAACTCCGCCAAGCAGGTGCTGTTGGTATCAGGCCGGTTGTACTACGACCTGGTGGACCGCCGTCAGAAGCTGGGTATGGAGTCAGATGTCGCTATTGTGCGCGTCGAACAGCTCTACCCGCTACCAGCCGAGGAAATCCGGGCAGAGCTGTCCAAATACAGCAATGCCAAGGTCTCCTGGGTTCAAGACGAGCCTGCCAACCAGGGTCCATGGCCGTTCATGCTGCAGCACTTGCTCCCTGAGCTTGACCGCGAAGTAGAACTGCTGAGCCGTCTGAAAGCAGCCTCACCGTCGGTTGGAAACAAACCACGCCACGACGAGGAGCACGAAGCATTGCTCCAGGACATTTTCGGGGCTTAGTCGACAAAATCGAACATGCCTGCTGTTGCGGTCCAAATTTTTTGGGCCGCAACAGGCATTTAAACAGCCAATCTGGCGCAAGAGGGCTACAGTGGAACAAAAGGACGCTAGTTGAAAGAGGCAAACTTCGTGCACACTCGAAACATCCGGTTGTTCTCCATCGGAGCCCAAACACTCACCGGAGTTGGCGACGCGCGCGGCTTAGGTTGGTTGGGCCGGGTACTTGCAAAAACTCACGTCCCAGACTTACAGATGGAGTCCTACCCGTTAGTATTCCCCAACGAAACCACCGAAGAAATGTCAGAGCGCTGGGAACGGGAGGTCATTCCACGTCTCTCTCGTGATGAAAACGTGGAAAACCGTCTGCTGATCGCCGTTCCACAGGATCCCATCAGTATGGCGGGATCCTCTGCCCGTGCACGGCTACACCTCGCGAATATTCTCGATCGGGCCAAACAACACAGCATTGCTACATTCGTTGTCGGGCCAACACCTGCGCAGGATCACGAGACCAACCAGCATCTGGCTCAGCTCAACGAAGCATATCAAGGTGTGGCAGAGCGCCGTGATGTCCTTTACGTTGATGCGTTTACTGATCTGGTAAACCACCAGAATTTCAATCAAGATGTCATGGTTAATGAGGGACTTCCAGGACAAGCCGCGTATGGCCTCATTGCCTGGTTGGTATTAAACCGCGGCTGGTTCGACTGGCTCGGCATCACGGACCCAAGCATGCATTCCTAAACGCCTGACGCTTCCGTCCTGCCACGCTAGCGGGCGCCGTGCCATCCTATGGGAGGAAAACCAATGCAGCCGCCAGAGGGTTGGGCAGCATACCTGATCGAGACTCTTGGAATTGAGTGGTATCGAATACCCATCGTGGTCATCTCCGCGGTTATTATCTACCTGGTCTTTATGTTCCTGGTGCGGCTCTTCGGAGCTCGAGTGCTCACGGTCACCAGCGGTTTCGATGTGCTGGTCTTTATGACCATTGGCGCCGTCGCCGGACGAGCTGTTCTTGGCCATCCACCAACCGTGGCAGCCGGAGTGATAGCGCTGTGCACCCTCATGATCCTCGAAGCGATATTTGGTGCCGTTGAACGTGCTTGGAAATCAAAACGTCTGCTCAGCCTCAGTCCGGTACTCGTATTCGCACACGGGCGGCCCATTGAGCAAGCCTGTCGGAAAACACATACGTCATCGACAGATCTGCATGCAGCGATGCGTAAAGCCGGTATCGCACATCCTGATGAAGCTCAATGCATCATCCTGGAACCATATGGAAGCTACTCTGTCATCCGTGCGGGACAGCCACTTGATCCTCAACTTTTTTCGCATGTTGAGGGAGCGAACGCATATCTCTTTACACATCATCGCTGAACGGGAGCGCTTGAACAGCTGCATAGACGGTGATGGTAATATTTTGGAGAACCCATTCAACGAAAGGAGCATCACGATGAGTAAACGTGGTCGCAAACGCAAGGATCGTCGTAAGTCTCGCGCCAACTCTGGCAAGCGTCCAAACGCAGGCTGACGTCGCACCAATTTGAACAATACAAGAGGTCTGAACCAAAAATGGTTCAGACCTCTTGTATCTTTAAGATGATGACCAGCTAGCTGGTTTTGAGCTCGTCGATGCGATCCATAATCTTGTTCTTCAGAGTCTGAGGTGCTTTTTCATCGCAAGAACGACGCACCACGTCACGAATAATAATTTCCAGATCATGTTCTGACTGGCACTCCGTACAGTCTTCAATGTGGCCGCGCACCTCATCCAGGTCCTGCGAATCTAGTGCACCGTCAAGGTACTTATAGATACTGTCCATCCTAGTTTCTGTGCAGCCACCGTTCTCGGCGCAATCTTCGGATTCGGTCCGAATGTCTGGTGATTCATTTGTCATTTTGGCCCTCCTCCGATGCATTGGCCTGTTTTTTCTGCTGCAGTTCGATTGCGCCCTTAATGCCCCGGTCGGCCGCATAATCCGTCAGCAATTCTCGTAGGCTACGACGACCCCGGTGTAGCCGAGACATTACGGTACCAATGGGCACGTCTAGGATGTCGGCAATCTCTTTATAAGCAAAACCCTCGACATCGGCGAGGTATACGGGGATGCGAAAGTCTTCAGAAATCTCTGCCAACGCGTTCTTCACGTCACTATCAGCAAGGTAATCTAGGGCTTCAGTCTCAGCAGACTGCAAACCCGTTGAAGAATGTTCAGCGGCCCTGGCCATCTGCCAATCTTCCACTCCGTCACCATCTGCCTCGAGTGGACGACGCTGACGTTTGCGATAGATATTGATATAAGTATTCGTGAGAATTCGAAACAGCCATGCACGTAAATTTGTGCCGGGCTTGTACTGGTGGAATGAAGAATATGCCCGAGCATATGCTTCTTGCACGAGGTCTTCGGCATCTTCTGGGTTACGGGTCATACGCAGCGCACCCGAATACAGCTGATCGATGTACTGCATCGCGTCTCGTTCAAAACGAGCGCGACGCTGGAACTCGGTCTCAGCTTTCGGATCGATTCGAGAGCCGTCGTCGGCAGCGGGAATGTCAGAAGGCAAATGAGTCATCCCTGCCCAGTCTAATCTCATTTGACCCACATGAGAGGTTTCTATCGGCGCACTCATGGTCAGCACGGTGCCAATCACCTTCCCTCGCTCTGCAACGCAATACATTTCTCAGCACATATAGCCGGTAATCTGTCGAAATTATTCCCTTCAACACCGGTCCATCGACAACGCTGGCAGCGATAACAGGGTATCTTGGAGGGTGTATCCACAGTGTTGAACAGCTAATGAAAGAGGTCCTGTTGGCCACGATGACTCCCGCCCCCGGTGAAGCCTGGAGCGCTCCATTCACCACTACACCGGTAGCCGCGACCGTAGCGCTGCCTGGTTCGAAGTCATTAACTAACCGACATCTCATTCTGGCTGCCCTGTCGACTAGCCCGTCTCGGTTGACCGGTGTACTGGTCTCTCGCGATACCGATCTCATGATTAAAGCGCTCAGCGCACTTGGTGCAACATTTGAACCTGTCAACAACGATCCCACGGTCTTGGATGTCACCCCAATCAACCTGGCAGCAACCACGGGTCAGATCACCGTGGATTGTGGACTTGCTGGCACCGTCATGCGCTTTATGCCAGGAGTAGCTGCCGGGACCAACGCTACCGTGGTGGTCGACGGTGATACCCAATCCTATGCTCGTCCGATGGGGCCGGTTATTGACGCTTTGGTGCAGGCCGGCGCACACATTAGCGCCGAAGACCAAGACCCTGTCTCGCATTTACCATTGACCGTACATGGCAGTGGTGAGGTAGCCGGCGGCAGGGTCTCGCTTGACGCGGGAGGGTCATCCCAATTTGTTTCGGCCCTACTGTTGGTTGGAGCAACCTTTCGCGATGGCTTAGATATTGTCCATACCGGCGATCAGACGCCGAGCCCCGAGCACATTGCCATGACCATCAAGGTGCTTGCCGAAGCCGGCGTCACCGTGGATACACCAGAACCCCATCGCTGGATTGTCACACCCGGTGAGATTCATGCCGTCGATACCGCCGTAGAACCAGATTTATCGAATGCCGGCCCCTACTTGGCTGCAGCGGTAGTAACCGGCGGAACCGTTACCGTCCCCTACTGGCCAACAGAAACTACCCAGATTGGGGACCGCTGGCGGACAGTACTGCCTGAGTTCGGAGCAGAGGTCACATTCACTCCGATGGAAGGTACCAACTACGGAGATCTCACGGTGACCGGCTCACTCGACGCCCAAGGCCGACCCGTGATCACCGGCGCTGGCGAACTGTCAGATCTCGCTGAGCTGACGCCGACCACCGCTGCGATGGCTATGCTTGCCGACGGTCCAACACAGCTAACCAACATAGGACATCTTCGTGGTCATGAGACCGATCGTCTCATCGCTTTGAACGCCGAGGCAAAAAAACTTGGGGCAACCATCGAGGAAGGCGAAACCTTCCTGCGCTTCACCGGAGGATACGCTCTGCAGCCGGCTGTCCTGGAATCATATGCCGATCATCGTATGGCCACCTACGGAGCGATTATCGGCCTGGCGGTCGAGGGCGTCGTCGTCACAGACATCGCAACTACCGCCAAGACCATGCCAAACTTCCCCTCCGCTTGGACCGAGCTTGCCTCGGCAGAACGACAGATCCGCGCATGAGCCGCTACCGCATCGATTACCAACGTTATGACGAAAACTCGGCGCCGAAACGCCCGTCGAAACGCGGGTCTCGTCCGCGGACTAAAGACCGCCCTGCCCATGAAGACGCCATTACCTGCCGCGTCACAACGGTAGATCGCGGTCGATACACGCTCTACCTGGCGCCGAAACGCAAAACGAAACGTACCAAGAACAATAAGGCTCGTTATATTACCGCAATGCGCGCCAGGGAAATGCGCAATACGGCCATTGTCAGTGGCGACCTCGTCGACGTCGTTGGTGATACATCGGGCGAAGAAGGAACTCTTGCTCGGATCGTGCGGCTCGTTGACCGCAAGACTGTCTTGCGCCGCTCGGCCGATGACACCGATGCGTACGAACGCGTCGTGGTGGCCAACGCTGATACCTTGGTGATCGTCGTTGCTGCGGCCAATCCCGAACCCCGCACCGGGTTCATTGACCGTGCCATGGTGGCAGCATTCGACGCCGGTATTACGCCGATACTGTGTATCACAAAGACGGATCTCGCTGATCCCACAGGTTTGCTTGAGCACTACGCACACCTAGATTTGGAGATCTTCACCGTGGGCCCGTCAAATCCAGAAGATGAAGACACCCATATTGCTCCCCTTTTGCAGCCGGTCGACCTCGACAGATTGCAAGACCGGCTCGCGGGCCACATCACCGCGCTGATCGGACCATCTGGTGTTGGGAAATCCACCCTGTTGAACGCACTCACCGGAACCGACCGCGCCGTGGGGCATGTAAATGTCGTCACGGGCCGAGGCCGACACACCTCGTCGTCCACACTGGCTATTCCGTTGAACCAATCCGGTACATCCTTACTGATCGACACACCTGGTATTCGTTCCTTTGGGATGGGCCTGGTCGACCCAGATACCGTAGTAACAGCGTTTGAAGATCTCGCACCAGCAATTGTCGATTGTCCACGCGGATGTGACCACACTGGGGACTCCCCCGGGTGTGCTCTGGATGCTTGGGTTACCACCGGTCATGCCGGTGATGCCGGACCACAACGGCTCGCCTCGTTACGCAGGCTGTTGGAGAACCGGTTAGAGACCGATGACTTTGACTAAACCACTAGAAGGAAAGGCCGCCAACATGCAGCTCTCCCCACCCCGTCAGGGATACCGTGAAGACCTCAATCTCGCATTGGTGATCGCCGACGCCGTCGATGGTCTCACCATGGACCGTTTTCAATCGGTGGATTTGGAGGTCACCACCAAACCGGATCTCTCCCCTGTCTCAGATGCTGATCGTGCCGCCGAAGAACTCATTCGCCAACAACTCAAGCGGGCTCGCCCTCGCGATGCGGTCACCGGTGAAGAATTTGGCACCGATGGCGCATCGAAACGGCGTTGGATCATCGACCCTATTGATGGAACGAAGAACTTCGTGCGGGGTGTGCCTGTATGGGCGACGCTGATCGCTCTGGTCGAAGACGATCGGCCAGTCGTCGGCGTGGTTTCTGCTCCTGCTCTGTCACGTCGGTGGTGGGCGTACGAGGACGGCGGAGCCTATACTGGCAAGTCGTTATCCAATGCCAAACGCATCCATACTTCAGACGTCACACAACTCGAAGACGCTTCGATGTCCTTCTCCTCATTGGAAGGGTGGCGCGACCGCGGCAATATCAGCGAGTTCCTCCAACTGACTTCTGATATCTGGCGGGTTCGCGCCTTCGGGGATTTCTGGTCGTACATGCTGGTGGCAGAAGGCTCCGTAGACATTGCTTGCGAACCAGAACTCGAACTGTACGATATGGCTGCGCTCGTACCGATCGTCACCGAAGCCGGTGGTACCTTCACGTCCCTGGATGGGGAGCCAGGACCATGGGGTGGCCACGGACTAGCAACCAATACTCATCTGCATGCCGACGTGCTAGAGCGTCTTAACCCGGAGCTTCGTGGCCAATCGCGCGCCTAAGCCCCGCCTGGCCACCATCCTTGCCGTCGCAATCGGTGGTGCGTTGGGAGCAACGGCCAGGGTATTTTTGCCCTGGCCAACCGTCCTTGATGAGTCCTTGACGACTTTTGACCCACTCCCCCTTGCGATCATCAATCTGTGCGGGGCAGCGCTCCTGGGGCTAGTAACCGGCTACAGCTCACGCCGCCGATGGCCCGAGCCATTGGTCAAAGGTGTAACCACCGGCTTTTTCGGTGCGTTTACAACAATGTCTGCACTCGCGGTTGCCTACACCGGTCTAACATGGGGTCAGGCCGCGTACGCTGCCTCATCGGTGTTCCAAGGCATCCTCTTTGCGGGAGGAATCCTAGCGGCGTTCGTGATGTTTGTATTCGTCACGACGGTCGTCACGCTCTGGACGCTCAGAGTCGGTGTTCGCCTAGGTGGTGAGGCACCATGATCATCTTCATCATAGCGGCCATGATTGGAGCGGTGGCAAGGTATCTTGTAGATCTTTATCTGCCCAAGCACGGTATATTGCTCATCAATATACTGGGCTCATGTGCAGCGGGTAGCTTGCTGGTTTTTACAGTGGTGTTTCAATTCGACGAACATATTGCAAAGGCCTTGGTGGGTGGCTTTGCTGGTTCGTTAACCACCTATTCGACCGTCGCAGTCGTCGCTGCACAACACCACCACAACGGCACTGGCAGTGCATGGAAAACCTGGTCCGTGCAAGTAGGTGCATCGGTTGCTGCCTGTCTCAGCGGCATCGGCATAGCGTTGCTACTTATTGCATGAGTTCACACTCGTGCGAAAATTGTAGAGGTTAACGAAATAGCCCGGATTCACAAGGAATCCGGGCTATTTAGTGGAGATGCCGGGAATTGAACCCGGGTCCGATGTGGCATTCGTAAGGCTTCTCCGTGCGCAGTCTGCTCGGAGTTTTATCGACCACAGTTGATCACAGACTAGCAACTGTTCGGTCTAGTCGGCTTCAGGTCTCTGTCGCTTCCCCCGACAGGGGCGACAGACAGTGGCTATCTAAGCGACGCCAGGATCCAGGACGATAGCAATGCCTGGACTGACGGACTCGTTCGCTAGTTAGGCAGCGAGAGCGAAGTCAGTGCGTTTAGAATCGGCACTTGATTGTTTGCAAAGGGCGTTTACGAGGTGACTTTGCGTCCTCGGCACGCTGACCTGACGGCAACTCACATCGTCGAAACCGATCATCCCCATATTCTGTTTTCTAACAGCACCTGGCTGTTGCCAGGACCTTCCACTCTAACGTAGAGGTTCACTTGGTACAACCCAGACAGGTAGTTTCTTATTCCCAGCCTTATCGATGTCCTACAGGATTGATTTCCCCTGGCGATTTGCTTCACGCATCGCCCGCTGGGCTTCACGTTTATCCTGTGCCTCACGCAGTGCATGCCTCTTATCGAAATCACGTTTACCTTCGGCAAGTGCGATTTCTACTTTAGCTTTGCCATCCCGGAAGTACATCGACAAGGGCACAATAGTTACTCCAGAGGCATCCACCTCACGATGGAGTTTATTGAGCTCGCGGCGATGCAGCAATAGCTTCCGTCGACGCCGCGCTGAGTGGTTCGTCCAGGTACCGTAACCGTATTCGGGGATGAACACGTTCTCGAGCCAAAGTTCATCGCCGGTAAACATGGCGAAGCCTTCAACAATCGATGCGTGGCCGTCACGAAGCGATTTCACTTCGGTACCCATCAATGCGATGCCAGCCTCGTATGTATCTTTAATATTGTAGTTGTGACGCGCCTTGCGGTTGGTAGCGATAACAACCCGATCTGAGCGTGCAGGTTTGCTGCGACCAGATTTCTTGGACATCTTCACTCCTTCCGCCTGACGTTTTCGTCCAACCTGCAAGTATACAGGTTCTGTCAAAGCAATGCCCCCACCCATTGGGGTGAGGGCATTCTTTTGAACTGTCGTCTTACAGGTAATTCGCTGGGTTACGAGGTTCCCCGTTGATGAGGGTTTCAAAGTGGAGGTGGCAGCCGGTCGAGTTACCGGTGGTACCTGTGTATCCGATGACCTGACCCTGTGAGACCTGCTGTCCAGGGCTCACCACATATCTCGTCATATGATGGTATTTGGTCGCCAACAGACTGCCATTAACCGACCCGTGGTCAATCACCACACGGCGTCCTGAAGTCGAAACTGCCCAGTCAGCGTTGATCACTTTTCCAGAGCGTGCAGCCTTAATTGGCAGACCGCAGCCGCCACCATAGTCGATACCGGTGTGAACATATCCACCACGACCACCGTAGTCATATGTGCCTGCGGGGGTTGGACGCCACCCAAAACCTGAAGTCTGGTAACTATTGATCGGTACGATCAGTCCCCAGGAACTACCGGTGTTTGCCACGACCTGGCTCACGCGCTCTTTTTGTTCTTCATATTCTTTGTCAGCGGTCTTGGCGTCATTGCGAGCCTTTGTAGCGCTTTCCTTTTGTCTCTGAGTAGCTTCCTCGCGTGCTGCACGTTCCTCGGCTTCGCGGGCTTTTCGTTCGGCTTCTTCAGCGGCTTTCCGCTTAGCTTCAGCTTCTGCTACGGCTTCTTCATGTTCTTTTTCAAGACTAGAGATCTCAGAGGATTGTTGGCTGACCTTTTCTTGCTGTGCAAGAATTTCTTCATTGACGTTATCAGCTGCTGCACGATTTTCCTCGATGGCTGACTCAATTTTCGGACGTTCTTTTTCCAGCTCAGCAGTTAATCGTTCGTTGGTATCGATCATGCCGTCAAGTTCTTCTTTTGCTGCATTCGCCTCATCACGAGCCGTCTGTTCAGCCTCTAGAGCATCTTCTGCCTGTGACTTCAATTCACGAATCTCAGCCTCAACAGCTTCCATGCGTGCTTTGGAATTGACGTCCTGTGCATTCTGCTGTGAGACATCAGCAATCTGATTGTCTTGGATGCGCAGTGCCTGCTGGGCCATGCCCATTGCCTCGGGAAGGGATGAATCAGAGACGCCCAACAGGAACGAGAGGTCATTGGTGCCACCGGTCTTATACGCTTCGGCAGCGATTTGACCGACTTCTTCTTCAGCCATTTCTAGCTCTTGTTCAGATGATTCAATTTCAGCCTGAATCTCCGCGAGGCGTCCTTCAGCCTCAGCGACCCTGTTGTTCAGTGAGTTCACTTCTTCTTGCGCAGCTGTAACGCGAGCTTCGGCGTCCTCTACTGCCTGTTGAGCACCCGGCAAATCGTCTTGAAGGGCACGAAGCTCAGTCACCTTCTTCGTGATGTCTTCGTCCAGGCCTTCCAACGAGGCATTCAGATCGCCGCGGTCGGAATCCAGACTGTCCTTTTTATCACCGAGCTCAGTCAGTGATTCGCCGAGTCGTTCACGCTCGTCCTTGGAATCATTCAGTTCACGTTCAAGTCGGTCGATTCGGTCCTGCCCGAACGCTGGAACTATGGAAGTGACGCCGAGGACGGCTACGATGCCTGCAGCAGCAACAGCATTTGATAACCGTCGTTGAATCATATTGGTCATGTCTCCTTCAGACACATGCATCGGTCAAGAAAATTTAGAAAACTACACTTTGAGGTAGCGCCGCAGCGTCAACATTGATGACACCGCAGCAAGGATTAGGGCAATAGCGAAGAGCAATGGCACAAGCCAAAGTGCCTCGGTGGAGGAAATAAAGCCGGTTTGTGGATACTCAGTTGCTAGCCAATCTGCAATGAAGAATTTTGCAATCGCCCACGTTGCCAGCGAAGCTAGTGCGGCCCCTAACATGGCGGCGACAACTCCTTCGGCCAAGAACGGCAGTTGGATCATTGTTTTCGATGCTCCAACGAGTCGCATGATTCCAGTTTCACGGCGTCGTGAGAACGCGGATAGACGAATCGTAGTGGCAATTAACAAGATGGCAGTAATGAGCATGATGACGGCTAGCGCAATCGCGATTACCGACGCTATATTCATCAGTGAGAAGAGCGACTCGAGGAGTTCTCGTTGATCTGAGACGACTTCCACTCCCGGCATGCCGGAGAACATCTCGTTGACGACTTCGTATTGCTCTGGGTTGACCAGAGAGACCCTGAAGGATTCGGGTAGCTGATCAGCAGTAACGCTTTCTGCCATGTCGAGGTTGGAATACTGGTCTTGGAACAGTTCGAGAGCTTGTTCTTGGGACTCATACTCGTAGCTTTCAACATAGGCAGATGCTTGCTGAGAATCGAGTTGGGCTTCGATAGCTTCGCGTTGACTGTCCGTGACAGCTCCCCCAGCACAGCTGGCCGCTGTTGAAGTGTCATTACAAAGGAAGATCGCAACTTCGACGCGATCGTACCAGTAGCCTTTCATCTGGTTGATCTGCATTTGCAGTAATCCTGCAGAACCAACAAATGTGAGTGATATGAAGGTCACCAATACAACCGAGATGACCATGGAAAGATTTCGGCGAATACCAGAAAGCGTTTCCGAAACGATAAACGCAAACCGCACTAGTTCACCTCCGTCTTCCTCAGCCGTGATTGCAGCTGAGCAGTGGCGTCGGCGGGCTGGTATCCAGCTTCTGCTTCATCCCGCATGACCTCGCCTTCGTGCAGTTCAACGACGCGACGACGCATCGTATTGACGATTTCGTGGTCATGCGTAGCCATAACGACGGTTGTGCCGTTTTGGTGAATCTTGTCGAGGACTTCCATAATTCCCCAGGAAGTTTCTGGGTCAAGGTTACCGGTGGGCTCGTCCGCTAGCAGAATGGCCGGACTGTTGACGACAGCGCGAGCAATCGCCACACGTTGTTGTTCGCCACCGGATAGTTCGTGGGGAAACCGTCGGGCCTTGTCCTGAAGGCCAACGGTTTTAAGCACCTCTGGAATGGCCTGATTGATAAGACCTCTGCGTTTTCCCAACACCTGCATTGCAAACGCAACATTTGCAAATACGTTTTTGTTCGGCAGGAGCCGGAAGTCTTGAAAGACGACACCAAGGTCGCGGCGCAGGTGAGGAACTCGCCATGAGGATAGCCGGGCAACGTCACGGCCTGAAACGTAAACTGTTCCGGACGAAGCCTTTTCTTCGCGTTGTACGAGACGAATAAATGTGGACTTACCTGACCCTGATGGACCAACTAAGAACACGAATTCGCCGCGCTCAATTTCAGTGGTCACACCGTCTAGAGCAGGACGCGAGGTCGTATCATAAACCTTCGTGACATCTTCGAATCGGATCATGTTTTTTCCCTGACCGAATCGGCATGCGACTCACCGGTGCCCGGTCATGTTGGGGAAGTAAAAGCACCAGCCCTTCAAGACTAATCACGATTCGGTAACAACAGTGGGATGTTGGGCTGGTGCTAGTGGTGTGTTGAAAAATAAATTTAAAGTTGAAGCAGGACGCTTTCGCCCTGGCCACCGCCGCCACACAGTGCGATAGCAGCTTTACCGCTACCACGGCGCGCGAGCTCTTTGGCAGCAGTTAAGACAAGACGTGCGCCTGAGGCACCGACCGGATGGCCCAACGCTACAGCTCCGCCATAGATGTTCGTCTTTTCCAGCGGATAATCCAGGTCTTGTAGTGACTGAACAACCACAGCCCCAAAGGCCTCGTTGATCTCAAGGAAGTCCAGTTCGCTGGTTGTCCAACCGGCACGCTTGGTAGCAGCCTGAATAGCTCTAGATGGCTGAGAATGTAGCTGGGAGTCGTGCGGACCGGCAACCTGCCCGTATCCTGCAACAGTTGCCAGAATGTCATGCCCATGATCTTCAGCATATTGTCGCGAGACGACCACCAGCGCTGCCGCCCCGTCGGACAGCTGCGATGAATTGCCAGCGGTGACCGTACCGTCTGACGCAAATGCTGGACGAAGCTTGCCTAAAGTTTCTGCGGTTGTATTTTCCCTAACCCCTTCATCGGTATCGAAGATGACGGGTTCGCCGCGACGTTGTGGAATCTCAATCGGGGAAATTTCTTCAGCCCGCTTCTGCGCACCGTCTATCGCCCGCTTATGCGAAAGGGCTGCGACGTGGTCCTGACTTTCACGATCAAGGCCAAACGAACCGTTACCTTGTTCCGTTAGGACACCCATGGACACGGCGCTGTCTTGATCGGTCAAAGCATCATGATCGGTAGCATCCAACATCGTGACCGGCCCATACTTATGTCCGGAACGCGAACCCGGAAGGAGATGCGGAGCGTTCGTCATGGATTCTTGGCCACCGGCAATGACCACGTCTGCATCACCGAGAGCAATCATGCGCGCGGCATCAATAATCGCTGTGGCACCCGATAGGCAGACTTTGTTGATCGTGATTCCGTGAACATCGCGACCGATTCCGGCGTGTAAAGCAGCTTGGCGCCCAGGATTCTGGCCGGCTCCGGCCTGAATGACGTGGCCCATAATGACGGTCTCCACGGCTTCGGCTGCAATACCAGCATCGGCCATTGCCCCCTGAATGGCATGGGCTCCCAGATCAATAGCAGAGTGGCCCGCGAGTGAACCAAGTAAGCGTCCGAACGGGGTGCGAGACCCACCGATAATCACTGCATCACGAGGTGAAGAGCTAGACAAAGTGACTCCTATGTTTGTGGCGTGGTGTCCAACACATTGTAGCGCAAAACACCCACAAACTAGTCACCTGTATAACCTTAGTGCTCCACTCTCAGTGAAAGACGATTAACTGAATTCAACAGTGCTTCTTTGGTATACGAGCGGGCCCGTTCAAAGCGGGTCTCGTCGACGAGTTGGGTCCAATCGTAGGTGTGAGTGACCTCGGTAGCAGTATCGCTCAACGGGCGCAGTTCCCAGCGGAAAAGGTGACCGCGAGGAGTTTCTCCGGTTGGCGCTGGATTCCAAGCGATGAGACGACCTTCACTAAATTCCACCACGTAGTTCGTTCTGGATTGGCCGTTGGTCAGATGCATGGTGAATTCCTGGTCCACATCAGTGATGCGTTGACCCTCGGGTGCTTCGGCAAGATTGTCATTGCCGTCCCATTCAGGCTGGCGCGCCGGATCTGCAATGAGTTCAAAGATATCCGCTGCAGCAGCGTTGATGGTTTGGGTGGCCTGTACGATGCGTTGCTCAGTCATGACCACCAGTTTGTCACCAACACATGGGGCTTGACTAGGTTTAGCGGTTATTCGTGACGGCCCTCGGCACGCCAACGAATACCGGCGTCGATAAAGTCGTTGATTTCACCGTCGAAGACTTTGTCTGGGTTGCCTTCTTCGTGATGCGTCCGCAAATCCTTAACCATCTGATAAGGGTTGAGCACGTAGGAACGCATTTGGTCGCCCCACGAGGCTTTTACGTCCCCGGCAAGTTCTTTCTTCTTTGCTTCCTCTTCTTCTTTTCGAATCAGCAAAAGTCGGGATTGCAACACGCGCAAGGCTGCAGCACGGTTTTGAATCTGCGATTTTTCATTTTGCATGGACACCACGATGCCCGTGGGGATATGCGTCATCCGCACGGCAGAGTCCGTGGTGTTGACGTGCTGGCCACCTGGACCGGAGGACCGGAAAACATCAATTTTGAGTTCAGTCTCAGGGATTTCGATGGAATCATCGGACTCGATAAGCGGGACAACTTCTACGGCAGCAAACGAAGTATGTCGACGTCCCTGATTATCAAATGGGGATATCCGCACGAGCCGGTGCGTACCTGCTTCGACCGATAGGGTGCCGAAGGCGTAGGGGGCGTTAATTTCGAAAGTCGCAGATTTCAGACCGGCTTCTTCCGCGTACGACGTGTCCATGACTTTCGCGGGATAACCGTTATGCTCTGCCCAACGCAGGTACATACGCATTAACATCAGGGTGAAATCTGAGGCGTCTACTCCCCCGGCGCCTGCCCGAATGGTGACGACGGCTTCCCGCTCGTCGTATTCACCGCTGAGGAGAGTTACTGTTTCAAGCTGACTTAAAGACTTTTTGATGCTTTGGAGTTCTTCCACGGCTTCGGCGTGAAGGTCAGCGTCATCGGCTTCTTGAGCGAGTTCGACTGTTACGTCGAGGTCATCGATCCTTGCATAGAGCGAGGTGAGCCGTCCTAGCTCTGTCTCCTTTCGGGAGAGTGCCGATGTGACTTGTTGGCCCTTAGCAGGGTCATCCCAAAGGTCGGGCGCGCTGGCTTCTTTCGAAAGCTCGGCGACGTCGGCGCGGATCTGTTCAATATCAGATACGGCCTCGATGGATTCGTAGGTATGTCGCAACGCAGCGATTTCTGCGGAAAAGTCTATATCAGCCATGGGCTTTCAAGGATACGCGATCTGGCGTAAAGGTCATAAATGTGTGTCTCAAGTATGCAGCCTCAGGTGTCGGTAACGATTGACTGCACTGTGGATCTCTTGTCTTCGTGGTAGGGCAAGGTGTCCCGGGTGGCCTCGGTGTGGGGACAGTACTTCTAAACCTTCGCTTTCAACCTTGTCCAGCAACAAGGTAATTGCCTCCGCTATGCTGAGCCGTCCGTCTAACTCGTCGGCCAGCCGGTCCATGGCAAAAGCAATAGCAGCGGTTTGGGCAGGGTCGATAAGCTGAGCTACAGCACTCAGCTCAACTCGCTCGCGACCAAATTGGATGACTGACCGGCCGCGCGCAGTGGCGGGTTTCTTCTTTGCCTGCGCTACCAATCCGTCAGCTCGTGGAATGCGTTCTGCCGCTTCCTGTTCGAAAACCGAAGCCTGGGTTTGGGCATTATCCGTTGCGGGAGATGTCCCAGCAATATCGTGCGCGCGGTTGGTCACATCAACTGCAACATATTCGTCCAGTGCGATGACGTGATCCGCGACGTCGAAGAATGCTCCGGACCCACCGGCCACCAGCACTGTGGATACACCGCAGTCAGTGAGCAAAGGCCGCACCCTGTCGACAAATGGCGTGATGGGTTCCCTATCGGCAGCAATCAATTCTTTCATGCGCTCGTCACGAATCATAAAGTTCGTGGCTGACGTATCTTCATCAATCAGCAGTGCCGTAGATCCTGATTCCAAGGCTTCAACCAAATTTGCTGCTTGAGAGGTAGAGCCCGAGGCATTCGTGGTCGAAAACTGGGTCGTGTCGGCACCGGATGGCAGTCCAGAGATAAACGGGGATATATCTACTCCTGTGACGGATCGACCGTCTTCGGCACGAATACTGACGGCGTCTGCCTTCGTGATCACCCATTCGCGTCCGTCACCAGATATATGCGGGTAGACGCCACGGGAGAGGGCACTCAGCAGTGTTGACTTTCCGTGATAGCCACCTCCGACAATCACCGTGACTCCCTCGTAAATACCCATGCCTGTGACAGTTCGACCACTTGGTAGTTGGAAGCTGACGCGCATGGTTTCTGGAGTAGAAAACGGCACGGCACCCTCGGTCAGCGGGGTATCTGTATCCCCGGACCGTCGTGGCAGAATCGATCCGTCTCCCACGAAACCAACGAGTCCGTTTGAGGCTAAAACACTGCGGACATACTGTTGATCCCGGTAGAGGCTCACATGATCTGCGAGCGCTTGGGCGTCTAAATGCTGGTGTTTCAGCGAGCGCTCTACAATCTGTGGGACTTCTTCGGTCAGGATTTTTGCCGCCTGACGGCCTCGAATCTTGCGACCTGAGGCTGGTAAGTCCACGGCGATCCGCGCTTCGATGGAGTTTTCACCAATGACGATACTGCTACGTTGAAGCACCTGTTGTCCGGGGCTTCCGATGCTGACAGCACTACCTGTGTTGGTCCGGCTGCTCTCCCGAATAGCTTGCGCGAAGCGCCTTGTGAGAAAATCACTGGTGGCTACCCTGCCAGCGGCGTCGTCGACCAATTCGTTCGGCAGATCGACAACACCGCTCGGCAGAATGACACGCATCAAAGATGCTGGAGCATACGGATCCACCTGCACCTTGTCTATTGAGAGCTGAAACTCACCAACTTGGTGGGTCCCGCGTATCTGACGGTAGGTTCCATACCCTTTACCATCGATCTGGTGCAGTGAATCACGTAAATTCATAACGCTCCGTTCTGCATTGCAATTATTTACCTCCAGCGTGCATAACCGGACAGGTCATTGGGTAGAGCATTCATAAATGAGATCTGCTCGCCTTCTGAAACCGCGTCGGTCACGGAGGATAGGACTGCGTGCGTTGCCAACTGGGCGTCCTGCTCGCTAGAGTCCAATTGTTTTTGGACCCTTGCCAGAAATTCCTCCGCATCGAACTCTTCGGGCTTGGCTTCTGGAGCCTTCAGGTGCTCTCCAATGCCGCTGGGTAGCTGGGCCCCCAGTTTTGCTGCTTCACCATCCGTATGCCGAGCTGCGAGCACGGTCAGGACCGCTTCCATGACGCCTCGGGCGGATTCTGCAGAATCGTACTCGCCACGTTGGCGAATCAGGTCAGTCAATTCGTCGGTGTTCATACTTTGTCTCCTATTCTCAGTGCCTAAGCGCACAATCACGTTGTACTTTCGTTTCTGGGTCTTCCGTAGCTACCGTTGCGTACCGCCGGGGACGTCGTCACCTTCTGGTTCCTGTGGGACGGCGTCGATGACTTCGTCCATATTTCCGAATTCCTTTTCGGGCAAAGTGCGCAGCGCCTGGAGTGACTTCTGGTCAGCCCCACGAGACTCTGCGTATTCAATCAGATTGTCCTTTGTTGCGGGGAAATCCATCCCCTGTAACGCTTTGGAGGCTCTCAAATCATCACGTGTGGTCATCTACGCTCCTTTACTTCTTCAGTTCGTCTGGTGCTTCAAACCGCAACACTGCGGCGACAGCATCTTCAACCTGGGTGTTGAGAAGCCCTATCTGGGCATCCACTTTGACACTGGCGCCCAAGACTTTCGCTTCATCGGCGGCCGAGCGATTGTGTTCCAACAACAGCGTCTCAACCGCGCCCATTTCAGCTGCACGAGCCACCTTGTCGGCGCCTTCTACTGCCTGGTCGTGAGCTGCGGCATATTCATAACGTTCAGTCAGTTCTTGTGAGCGGGCATTTGCAACGTCGCTGGCGATCGAGCGCAATTCTTCAGCGAGAGTCTCTTCGGCAGCGGCATCATCGGTACCGCCGCTTTCAGCTTCTCTGGCGATGTCGCGCAATGCTTCAGAGAGTTCACCAAGGAGTTCTTTGCGTCCCTGTACTTCACCGGCAAGGACCACGACATCCGGATGCCACTTCGTGGCGGTCTCGTCCAAATATTTAGCAACTTCTCGAAGGTTGTGTTTGGTTGCTTCGTCTGCCCGACGTTGAATCTGTTTGTGCGACAGTGCGCCTTCACGCGGTTTGTGAACCGAGGCGTTGGCCGCATCTGTCACGTTACGCTCTACTTGTTCGTCCAGCTCGTGTTCTTCTGCAGCGACAACTTGGCGTATCGTGGCGCCGGTCTGATCAGCAATGGCCACAAGCATACGAACCGACCGAGCCCGCTCACGTGCAAATGCACCAAGTTCTGGCTCTTGTGCAAAATGTGCAGCGTCTCCAGCACCGAGCGCTGCATCCCAATCAGCATTGAGCAATACGCCCGATGCATTCGCCACCAGAACCCTGCCGTTGCTCTGCACTTCGGCAATATCATCAACGATAACGGCATCTTCTAGTGCCATAACCGTTTCATCTGGGGCTCCGGCTTGCTCTAAGCGCGTTCTCAGATCGTCCCAGCGCAGTCTGACTTGGTGTTCCGCATCTGAGGCTGGTGCACGCCCTTCAAGGTAGATAGTTGCGAAGGGTCCGTCTTGGTCATAAATATTTCGAACTTCTGCTAATTGCACGGTTGCTCCTCAAAAGATTCGCACGGTGCCATAAGTTATGGCACGATGTTGATCGATAGGGTCGGGGCCATGTTCGAGTTCGCGATATTAGATGATATAGATTTTTCGCTTGAATATTGCCATTAGTTCGACCCTAACGACCGCCTGCCCTTTGTGACAACCCGCGAATCGCCGACACTCTTCTGCGCCACCTATAGCTGCATTACTGTTCAGAATCATTGAGCTGAGTACGTGCTGTACCTTCTGCAACCACCGTCACCCCGTCGGGGATAACCCAATTGACAATTGGCGGATGCGCGGTGGCACGAAGCCGAACTTGCACCGTCGTCTCACCGATAACCCGAACAGATTGCACAGCGATATTCGGGAAATGTTGCTCAGCGTCCAAAGCCCGAAGGTGCTCGTTGACTTGTTGCGATGCTGATGCGTCTGTAATGGTGACTGAGAATTCGTTTGGATCCACAATCGTAAAGGCTGTGGCCGCACTTTGAGCTGCAGAATCAGCCAACGACAAGAGTTTTCGGTGTTGTAAGTTGACAGACATTATGGCTGTAATCGTTAGTGCAAATAGCAAGATGACCACGGTGACACCGATGACGAAAACCGACGTTTGACCCTCGTCGTTTTCTCTATGTCTGATCATTCGAATTCTCCAATAACGTGGTAACCCGTGGCATCCATGGTAGCTATACGTGTTTGGTTCCCTAAGAACGTCGGAATCAGTGGTAACGGCACGTCAATGGAAACGTTGACCGTGATCTGTGTTCCAGGAGTGGTGCATGGAGCGTTGGTGCAATGAATAGTCGTGTTAGTGGTCGAAGGATCGAGCTGATAGTTTTCTGCGGTCAGGTGCACAGTCTGCACCGCTCTGCTCTGTGCATGTGAATCATTGTCGGTGTAGGCAATGGTTTTCGCTGCTTGATCTGACGCTGCAACGGCAGCGTAGCCTGCAGCTTGTAGCTGCGAAATCGTTACCAACAGATAGATTGCCGGGATAAGAAGGATGACAGACAAGGCAATAAATTCAACTGTGGCTGATCCGTGATCGTTACGGTGTGAGATCATATGCTTGAGCGGTGGCAGACAGTGGCACGGGTCCCGTCATGAAACCGAATATAGGGAGTTGATGATCAATTGTGACCGTGATGAGCTCGCCACTGGCATCACGATTGATCGCTACATTGGCTGTTTCAGCGTGTGGTATCGAATTCGTCAGTAAGTGGACAGCCCGGTCCTCGCCGTCGGCCATGCTCCGGTCGGCAAGTGCAGCATGCCTCGCACCCGCCGATGCAGCATCCATCATCGTATTCCTGGTATGTATGATGACGCCGAGCTGCAAAATAGTTGCACAGAGAACGGTGATGAGGGCGATGATCATCGCGGATTCCGCGATGATTGATCCCGACTCGCTCGTCGAAGCCATTTAGGAACCGGATACTCGAGCTATAGCTTCTTCGAAGAGACCGTTCAGCGCTGGACCAGCTATCGCTAAGAGGCCAGCCACAAGTATGGCGGTCATTAAAGTGATCATGACCCAGCCGGGTACATCTCCTCGATCATCTGTCAGGCTGTCATGCGTCAGACGCGTGAAGATTAAGTGCAATATCTGCATGGGTTCCTTTCAAGGTTATAGTCCGATGTTGAGTAATGAGAGTCCTGGAAATACTGCGAATACAACGGTTAAGGGCAAAACGCCGAATATCAACGGCACTAGCATCCCGATTTCCTTTTTGCCGGCCACTTCCAACAATTCGCGCTTGGTGAGTTCCCGGACATCGGTGGCTTGCGCATGAAGCACCGTTGCGAGGGGTGTGCCACGCTCATGGGCGACGGTAAATCCTGTGATGAAACGTTCAACGGAGTTCAGTTTTAACCGATCCGAGCATGATTGCAATGCTTTCACTAGGCTGTCACCCGAATGTGTGTCAGTTAGCACCAGATTGAACTCATATGCCAGTTCGCCCTTGGCCGTATGGGCGACGCGTTCCAACGCACCGTGAGCCGAATCCCCGGCGGCAACAGATAGTGCAAGAAGTTCAGCGATGGTCGGGAATTCCGCCAGGATCTTGGTACGCCGCTTATTGATCTGACCAGTTAGGAGATTATCGCGGGCAAAGAACGCGACGGTGGTCGCTGTAACCACCACTATGAACCCTATGACTGGGTGCAGGGAGTGATTAATCGCTGCCCAGATACAGCCGATCGTAGCTAAAGCAGCTGCAACCACCGCCATGATTAGCTGCTGCGCCCGATAATCTGCAACATTGAGGCGAGAACCGGCTTGCGCAAGCCTCGAGGCGAGCTGAGTATTGCCGAGGTTGAACTTGTTGAGTTGGTTCACTCCCGCCTGAATGATCGGTGCAGTAATGGTGGACAGCGTGCCCAAAGTCGTCAACGTTTGCTGTTCGGTAGCGCGAGTTATGGCATGTCCACGCATTTGCGGCGCAACCCGTTCCGCAAGAGTTGGTCGATTCAGCTTAGTCGCCACCGTAGTGAGGAATAGAAGACCAAGGCCACCAGTAATGGCGAACCCTATCGCTAACCAAATTGTTGGTGTCATAACACTCTCCGTTCGGCTGGGAGAGAGCCAATGTGAAGCATGAGACGATAGCAAATAACCGAAACGGCCATGCCTCCTAAGAGCACAAATAATCCCGCAACCGATTGATAGGCAGCTGCAGCATCGGGCTGTGTGGAAAGCAACAGCAGGATGACCCACGGGGCAACGACAGCAAGTCGTGCTCCGTTAACCGTCCAGGATTGGCGGGCTTCTAATTCTGAACGAGTACGGGCATCATCTCGCAGAAAATCGGAAAGGGTCTGCAATAATCGGCCAATGTCTGCACCGCCCACTTCACGAGTAACCTGAAGTGCAGCAATTAACCGGTCTGCTGTAGGGTCGGCCAGAGTATTTTTCAGGCGGTAAAGTGCATCGTCAAAACGTGCACCGGAACGATAATCTCTGGCAAAACCATCAAAAGCACCCCGTAATTCTTCTGGTCCTCGATCGCCCAGTTGCGCCAATGCCTCTGGAAGTGTGAGTCCTGCCCGAACTGCCGAACGTAGGTTATCGATGGCATCCGGCCATATCTCACGGAGGGCTGTTTGTCGGCGACTAGCCTGCCAAGACAATGCCGCCCATGGAACAGCCGCGGCAAATAAACCAAAACAAATACCAATTGGTGCCGCGCCCGTCAGCGCCGTCAAACTGATAAACACCACGAAGGCCAACACCAGGGACAAGGTCAGAACACCGGATACGGTGATACGCGCGATGCCACTACGAGCGATCAATTGTTGTGCTTTTGAGGGGGTGGGGTCTGAAGGTTTAAGTTTCCGTGGCCAGAAGGACCACCAAATCAAAAGCAAGCCAGCGCCGAGAGCCAGACCAAGAATCACGCTCACGCGGCGCCACCAACGAGATCACGAATGTCGATGCCAGCGGCTGTAAATTTAGGATGTTCCATAAGTCCTGTTGGATTCAGCGTTAGTTGGTCATCGACCATCCGAAAAACCGGCGCAGATTCAATGACGCCACCTTCCACGCGCTGTCCTACTGAGAGGATTTCAGTAACTTGCCGCTGGCCATCACTACTCCGAGTGCAGTGGACTACCAGGTCGAAACAACTTGCTACTGTAGGCGTCACAAAGTCCCTGCTAATATTTTCCCCTGCCAACAGTGGCAATGTACAGATCTTGCTCAACGCATCGTGAGCAGAATTGGCATGGACACTACACATGCCTGCAAGGCCAGCGTTCAAAGCTACAAGCATATCAAGCGCTTCTGCTTCCCGAACTTCTCCGACAATGATGCGATCGGGCCGCATCCGTAGTGCTTCTTTCACCAGCCGTCGAAGGGAAATTTCACCCACTCCTTCGAGATTTGGCTGGCGGCACTGCATATTTACCACATCACGTTGCGGGATCTTCAGCTCAAAAATCTCCTCCACAGTAATGACTCGTTCGCGCGCCCCAATTGATGCTGCTAAGCAATTGAGCATCGTTGTCTTTCCGGCTTGGGTAGCTCCGGAAACCAACACGTTGAGCCCAGCACCAACCGCAGCATCGAGAAATGCCGCTGCTTGTGAGGTCAGACTCCCCTTACGTACTAAGTCCGCTAACTTATGGGCACGAACCACAAATTTTCGAATGTTCACGGCCCAATGCTTCGCAGTTATATCTGGAATGACTACGTGGAGCCGTGAACCATCAGCTAGTGCCGCGTCGACGAACGGGGTAGATAAGTCGAGACGACGTCCACTGCTTTTCAGCATTTTCTCCACGAGATCAGCGACTTGCTGAGTTGACAGTGAGATATTCGTCAGCTCGGTGACACCGTTACGTGCACAAAAGACCTGCGCTGGACTGTTGATCCAGATTTCCTCAATCTCCGGGTCATCGAGGAGCGGTTGGAGAGGGCCGAAGCCTGCCACCGCATCAAAAACTGCCTGCTGGGTAGATACGACATCGTCCAACATTGGCAGTGCCGCATGCATACTACGAGCGTCATAATCCGAAGTTGCGGTCGCAACGAGCTCCCGTACCGTCTCGGGCTGGCCGGTAGGATCGAGTCCGCGAGAACGGATAAGTTCGCGAACTTCTAGCTCCAGCAATTGTTGCGCTTCCATTATGCTCCAAAATCAAGTGCACACAGTGAGGTTTCTGTGACTGTGTTCACTTTAATATTTTTTAGGGCCATTGCAATATCTGATCAGCTCATTGTGGATAAATTGCACCACGAAAGTTGTTTTCCACAACGGCGTTGGTACCCCTCACGCCCCGTGGAGCGTGAGGCATGATTGGGGTATTCATTCGAGCTGGAAAGGTGAGGTTATGTTGTTGAGAATTTTTGGTTTGCTCGATGAGCCGACTTGGTGGCACCTCAACCGCATCCCGGCAGGTGGTGGTGTGGAGCTCGCCCAAGTTCTGGCAGGAAAAGTACCTCATGCTCGTGACATGGAGTTTTTCCTCGACGACAAAGGCCTCATCTCTTTCGATTCCGAGGACCTGAAACAACGGTGGGCTCAGGGATCTGGCGAGCTCATTGCAAAACCAGCCGGGTCTTCTCCCCGCTACGAGCCGGCGCCACAGTTATCTTTGACGACTGTTGCTGGACCTGATGCCGGCCGCACCTTTCCTTTAACCCGTCGGGGGCTATCGGTCGGCCGCAACGAGGCACGTGCACGGGTTCGGGATCCGTGGCTATCAGCCCGAGAATTCGATATCCACCTCTCGTCCAATGGCACAGTTGTCACACCAATGAATAAACCAGAATTTTTATGGGAAACCGGCGAGCCTTACGCGGTTGGTTCCAGCCAATTTGCCGTGCGGCGCGGGCCCGGTCAAACCCTGGCTACTCCCAAAGCCCCCGATGAATTTGAAATCGATCCGGGCCAACCACCTTCACCACCGAATGTCTTACTCCAGGTTATCGGAGCAGCTGCCCCCTTGGTGATCGGCATCGTGCTGATGATGGTAACAGGCATGTGGTATTTTCTCTTATTCTCCGGCATATCGGTCATTATTGCTGCAGTCATGGTCACGCAGTACCGCAGAGCACGCCAACGATTCCTTCGAAAAATCCGCCACGCTTTAGACTCCGCGACGCGTCAGATGCGTAAGTGTGTCTATGGTCCGGAGCAAATCGCTCGTGCACTAGGTGCCCAAACTGCGGATCCTCTAAGCCTCAAAGGACCGCAGCCAAAGCACCCCGTGCTTTACCTTGGGTCCGGTATTCGCAAAGCAGGCCTTTCCCAAGCGCAACAGGACCAACGTTGGGAAGGTCATCTCACGACTACAGTGCCTATCGTGATAACGCTCGAGCCTGAACATCGAATGATCATCACTGGTGATCCGGCAAGATTGCGACCGATCAAGAATTGGTGCCTCGCTCAATTGCTTCGACATACTCAAGCTACTGCCGGTGGATTGCTGATTGAGCAGCGACAATATGCAGGACCACCACAAGTGCGAATCGATAGCCAAGTTGCTGCCGAAAGCTCATTACCCCAGCTCATCTTCACCACCAAGACTCATATTCTGCCTGACGAATATACAACCGTCGTCGACCTAGCTGAAAACACGATCGACGGTGCTCTGAAGGCCTCCAAAATAGTGCCTCTTGGTATTAGCACTTCTACGTTGCAGAAGATTAGATTTGGGCTTGCCGCTGATCAACCGGAGGACCCATTAGACTCGCAAAGCCTCGTCCTCTCCCCCAGCACCATGCAGGGGTACGCTGCCGAGGAGCTAGCCACAACTATCGCAACAGGAAAGCTCGGATTGGCTGTGGATCTCGTAAACGATGGCCCACACCTGTTAATTACCGGCACTACCGGATCTGGTAAATCAGAGCTACTACTTACCGTATTGACGGGGATCATAGAACGCTACCCACCAACCGAAGTCAGCATGATCCTTATGGATTTCAAAGGTGGGGCTTCATTCAACGTTTTGGACCCTTTACCGCAGGTGATGAGCGTCGAAACCAATCACGTAGCACAAACGTCATTTCGTTCGTTGGATGCAATCACGGCTGAATTGCTTCGTCGAGAACGATTATTTGCCGAGCACGAAGTTCCCGATTATGTCGCATTCCGACATTCTTTTCCCGATGTAGTGTTGCCACGGCTAATCGTAGCCATCGACGAGCTGCGGGTGCTCGTCGACAATAACAGTGACGCCGCGACCTCATTAGCACGTTTGGCCGCCACCGGTAGATCACTAGGGTTTCATCTGATCCTTGCCACCCAGCGGCTTCAAGGCGCGGTGAACACAGATATGAGAGCAAATATCGGCGCGGTCATGAGCTTGCGCACTGCTACCGAGCACGACTCCTGGGAAACACTTGGTACGGGCGACGCCTACCGAATCTCGCCCACAACTCCAGGCCGGGCCTACTACAAAACCGGCGGTGGACAGCCACAGCTATTCCAGACTTCCCGTTACTTGCTAGATGATGAGCCAGTGGAGTTGGTAGTAGCCGACCCGCAGGGCCGGGAGTATCTCAGCAAAACAACAGACTGGAACAGCCTGACCCAGGAGCTGTGTAACCGTGCCAAACATTTCCCGGTCGCCGACCCCGTGATTTTGCCGGTTCTCCCATCAGAAGTATCAAGCACCAATCTTGCAGCGCAACATCGAATTTCCCCGCCTTATGAGGTCATTGGACTTGTTGATGACCCAGCAAACTGTAACCAATATCCGTTGACGCTTGGACCACGGGCCGAGGGAACCGACACAACTGGCCTGACCAGCTCAGTTGCCTGGGTTGGTACGGCTGACAGCGGTATTGCAACCGCTATGAGGACAGTCTGTCATCATGTGCTTCGGCGTGGTGAACATAAAGTTTTTCTGGACGGGGGCCAAAACAGGTCTAACCGCCACGGTTGGGACATATATCTTCATGCATCTGATGCTTCACCAGACGCTCTGCATGATCTGACGCAACAATTAACCCGTCTCCTAGCTCAGGAAGAACTAACCACGATAGTGATCACAGATTGGGGTAGCTGGGCTACACGAACAGTCACTGGACATTTCCAGGGCTTCGAAGATTATTTGATCCAATTGCTGCGACAGAATTCCGCTACACTAACGCTCTATATTTTTGGCGCCAGGGAACTAGCTGGTGGTCGGATGATCGGCATGATCCCGGAGCGGTTATATCTCCCGTTGAACTCATCCACCGAGCATCGGATGATATGGCCCAAGTTAGTCTCCGTTCCTTCTATTGCTGCTCGGGCAGTCTTGGTCACTGCTGAACAAGAAACGAATGGCCTTGCGGTACAACTAAGTTATGTTGATCCGCCGCGCTGTGCCATGGCGGAAGAGTAGAGGCAAATAGTGGCCGCAGTAGATACATTCAACGACTCAGCCAGCCCGTAGAGTGGCACGGCAACACGGTGGTCGGCGTAGGTGAGTTCTTGCGCATTCAGGCCGCGCGCTTCATTGCCAAAAAGCCATACTGTTGGCTGTGCAAGGAAAGCGGCCGTAGCTTGATCAAGGCGTACGTCGCCGTAACCATCTGCAGCAAAAATCTGGCCTTGAAAATCATGAGTGTAGCCCTCAAGATCAACACCGATATATACGGGCAAATGGAAGAGTGACCCCGCCGTGGAGCGGACTGTTTTGGGGTTGTAGATATCAACCGTCTGGGGTGTAGCAATGACGCAGTCTGCTCCGGCCGCGTCTGCTGTTCGAATAATCGTACCCGCATTTCCTGGGTCTTGGATTCGTACGAGCGCACCCACGAGCTTGTCTTGAGTACTCGGCCCGGCCTGCACTACAGGCAGGTGCACGACCGCAATAATGTTCTGATGTACTACGGCATCAGACATTGCCTGAAGTACAGCCTCAGATGTTTTAGCGACAAAAACATCGGTGGACAAATCCTCGATAAGCTGTGCTGCTTCAGGATTCGAGGCGGTCAGCTGTTCAGTGTAATACACTTCAGCGACGGTATGTCCTGCCGGCCAAAATTCTGCAGCTAATTCGGAGAGTTCCAGAAGGCCTAGGTGAGCTCGAATGGCTTCAGTCGCTGATTGCGGGCCTTCTGCTAAGAATTGCTTACGTCGATTTCGGACAGCAGAACGCCCCGCCAATTGGGCTACCCTTTTGACGCGTTCTGCGTTTGGGTTGTCCATCCAATTGACGGGGCGATGATGCATATATCTGCTCTGTCGCTAGATATTATTTAGCCACTGGAGCGTTAACATCAGCTGGCAGGGCTGCCTTTGCCATCTTGACCAGCGCGGAGAATGTAGCTGCGTCAGAGACTGCAATTTCAGCAAGCATACGGCGATCCAATTCGATTTCAGCCAGTTTCAGACCCTGGATGAAACGGTTGTAGGTCATGCCGTTGGCACGTGCGGCAGCGTTAATACGGGTGATCCACAGGCGGCGGAAATCGCCTTTACGCTTGCGGCGGTGCTGATAGTTGTATACGTACGAGTGCAGAAGCTGCTCGTGTGCTTTACGGTACAGACGTGACCGCTGACCACGGTAACCCTTGGCGCGCTCCATGATTGTGCGGCGCTTCTTCTTTGCGTTAATCGAACGTTTGACACGTGCCATGCGTTCTACTCCTTAGTGTGTTCTCCCAAACGGGGAGGAAAGCTGTTGGTTTATTACCTGAATAACGGTGAACTAGATGCCGAGCATGCGGCGAATACGAGCCACATCGCTCTTCGCCAGAGGTACATCTGGTTTGAGGCGACGCTTATAGCTCGATGGCTTGTGCTCGAGGTAGTGACGGCGATTCGCACGTTCGCGCATCAGCTTTCCCGACCCGGTGACGCGGAAGCGCTTACGGGCACCATTATGAGTTTTCATTTTCGGCATTGTGGCCGCTCCTTCTTTTCGTTCGCTGGCTTCCGCTTGAAACCAGTTTCAGCCTTATACATAAGACCCTGTATCCCAACACCGGCCTCGGTGCTGGTAAATCTGTCGACCGGTCGAACGGTCTAGGCTACTGCACCTGGCTTTGGACCATCATCAGATGGCTTGGCTGCCTGTTGTTTCAGTTCCTCTGGCATCGCATCCGCAATCGAATTTTTCGGCTCGGCTTGATCCGCCTGCTGTTCACGTTCGCGACGTGCTGCAGCTGCCGCACGGTCACGACGGGATCCGCCACCTTGACGTGGCTTATGCGCTCCGCCTTTGCCCTTCGGAGTCTGAGCTCCCCTGTGCGGGCCAACGACCATGACCATATTTCGGCCATCTTGACGTGGCCTGGATTCTACTTCGCCAAATTCAGCCACATCTTCCGCGAAGTCCTCGAGTAGATGCACACCAAATTCCGGGCGCTGCTGTTCACGGCCGCGGAATTGGATCATGGCTTTGACTTTGTCACCAGCCTTCAAGAATTTTTGGGCTTGCCCAACTTTGGTCTGGTAGTCGTGATCTTCAATCTTCAAACGGAAGCGTACTTCCTTCAGCTGTGTAGTTGCTTGGTTTCGGCGGGACTGACGGGCCTTAACTGCAGCCTCATACTTCCACTTACCGAAGTCCATCAATTTGGCAACAGGTGGTTTCGCTTTCGGGGCTACTTCCACCAGGTCTAATTCAGCTTCAACGGCCAGCCGTAACGCATCTTCGATGCGCACGATTCCGACCTGTTCGCCCTCAGGGCCAACTAACCGGACCTCGGGCACGCGAATGCGTTCGTTTACTCTTGGCTGCTCGCTAATGAGATATCTCCTTGCATTGATGGGTGACGGTAGTCGCCAACTCCCAATGGCAGACTGCCACGGCAAGGCATAAAAAATGCCTCCCCGTGAAGACAGTGGAGGCTCAAAGTTCACCAGACGTGTTTGCTGAACTTCCTCAAATGCGCCTAAGGGCGTACATTTGGCTTACCCGATAACTAGATTGAGAATCCGTCGGCAGGTGGGAGGCGCCCTCCACTTGTCATACTTCTGACCAGTTTAGCAGCGTCCCCCAGTGAAAACAATTCGCGCTGGAGTACTCTCAGCACGAAAAATACGCAGATCTGCAATTTGTGACCTGAACATATGCCAAGCTTGGACCTATGACTGAACCACATAATCACGCACAAGAAGGCGTACACGAATTTGGCCTCAACGACGTTGAGAGCCAAGTTCGAGAAATTCACGAGGTTCCTGCAGCTGAGGTCATCTCCACCACTGCTGTTCACCTCATGACTGCCGCGGCCATTAAAGTTGGTCTGGGTGATATGCCCAATGCTCGCGAACATATTGACCTCGATGAAGCACGCAAACTCATTACCGCCCTAGCCGGCCTGATTGTTGCCGGCGCCCCAGATATGGGATCAGCACACGCAGCACCACTTCGCGATGGGTTGCGGTCGCTCCAGCTGGCGTTCCGCGAAGAGTCGATCGTGCCAGATCCACCCGGGCAAGGCCCCGGCGAAAAATACACTGGTGCCGTCAACTAAAGACTATTTCGACTCCGGCGTTGAACAAGATGTGTGTTCAGCGCCGGAGTAAACAGTGTCACCAGCACGGCACCCCCTGAGATCAACAGCGCTAAGGCAGCCAGCACGTCACCGATCTGAAAGTACGTGAAAGACACGATAACCGCGAGTACTTCCGCCACTACCAGCGCCCCTCGCGGCCACGCTCTTCCCTGGTATACGCCTCTTGCAGCCGCCAGCAGCCAAACTGCCCCCAAGACAAACAAAAAGATCAAAAAGATCATTGCCGAGGGCGGTAGTTCTTGCGAAGCGGGGTCTACAATCGTCAATATGGCGTTGACGATCAAAGCGATGGCTTGACCAACCACCACCGCGACGACAAACAACACGACCCGTGATGGACGTGTGCTTTGCGGGGTTTTTTGCATGAAGTTACTCCGTGATAAAAACTGGAATGTCCAACGATTGAACGTATGGTCTAAGCGTAGTCGCCCATACGCTTCAGAGTGTGATCGTGGCATCACCCAAAGGCGACAGTGACGTCAATGTGATTAACGACTCGCGGATTTGCCAATATTTCTTTAAAAAACTCTTGAACAGGTGCACACTCCGTGAAAAGCTGGTTCATAACACATTAACGAAGATCAGTACTCACTTTGTCATGGGTGCATAAAGCGTCGATGCGATAGGGCCGAACGTTTTCGAGTTACTGATGAGTACACACTTTTTATTGACGCTGACACAGCGTTTTCTTAGGGAGCGATCAGTATGGATTGGCGCAGTCGCGCAGCCTGCCTTGAAAAGGACCCGGAACTCTTCTTTCCGGTAGGTAACACCGGACCTGCATTACTGCAGATCGAAGAAGCCAAGGCAATTTGCCGTACCTGTCCAGTGCAAGAAGTTTGTTTGCAGTGGGCTATCGATACAGGCCAGGATTCAGGAGTCTGGGGCGGCATGAGCGAAGACGAACGTCGTGCATTGAAACGCCGTAAAGCTCGTGCACGTCGCGCCTCCTAGCAAAACTCTTCAACCGACTGATGGTGTTGCACAAGCTGTGCGACACCATCAGTGTTTAATGGTCCAGTGGGATCAGCACCGTGGCACGAGTCCCCGCAACCCCAGCGGCATTGCGGCGCTCGCGCTGCCACGATATTGTGCCGCGAAGGTCTGATTCGACCAGTGTTCGAATAATCTGCGTGCCGAGGCCGCTACCAATGGAATACATGGCTTCCGGCGCGCCATTGATTCCCTCGTCGACTACTTCTACTTTGAGGTACGGGTGAGCTTGTCCTAATGGTTGATACCGTTTCACCAACAGTTGGATATTGCCCCCCGCGACATCAGTGCCGTGTTCAACAGCATTGGTCGCCAATTCATTAACCACTAGCGCCAGCGGTGTTGCTAGCTGTCCTGGCAGTTCCCCGAAACTGCCGTCGATGGTTGTGGTCAATGGCCTGGACTCGGCAGCGATATCAACGGCCATCGTGAATTGCTTGTTTAGGAGATCGTCCATGTCCACGGTGGAATCCATAGTTTGAGAGAGCGTCTCGTGGACCAGTGCGATAGCATCCACACGTGACATCGCTTGGAGCAATGCATGCCGGGCACCATCAGACTGCATTCGGCGTGATTGCATCCGCAATAGCGAACCGACAGTTTGCAGGTTGTTTTTGACCCGGTGGTGGATTTCGCGAATCGTCGCGTCTTTACTTATCAACTGTTCATCACGACGACGAATTTCTGTGATGTCGCGTAGCAGTACCAATGCAGCGAAGCGTGTTCCGTCCTGGTCGATCAGTGGAATCGACCGAGCTGATAGGACAATTTTTCGAGTTTCGATATCGACCCGCGCAGATTGCCTTCCGAATAACACCGACGGCATTGCCTCATTAATCGGCATGCCTTGATCCAGTTCATTTGTGACCAAACGCGATAGCTGCCGTCCGTCCATCGATTCACGAATGCCAAGTTTCCGAAACGCTGAGGTTGCATTCGGAGACGCATAAATAACCAGGCCGTATGCATCGATGCGCACAAGCCCGTCACCTACCCGTGGGTTTCCGTGACTTGTCGATGAAGCTTTGGAATCTTCCGCAGGCCAAACACCATTTGCCATCATCACAAAAAGGTCATTTGCCGACTTGCGGTAAATTTCTTCCAGTCGCGAGGCATGCCGCTGAGAGACCAGATTTTGATGCACTGTGACCACCGCGATGGTTTCGTCTTGCCACACTACAGGCCAGGCAGCGATGCCCGGTGGCCCATAAGGATACTCGTCACTGGCGAGCACAGGTTGCCCGTGGGTATACACGTGTTTTAGCAGCGGCTGTAGATTCGCCGGTGGTCCGGAACCTGTCATATCCTGTGGCAGGCTGGTCTGCGCTGTCACCGGGCGAGCCTGGGCATGGGCAAGATAGGAATCGTTGCTGGGGTACCACAGGACAATATCGCAGAATGACAGATCGGCCGCGATCTGCCATTCAGAGATGATGAGTTCCAGCCGTGGCCGGTACCGTTCAGCGATCAAAGACCCGGGAGACGAGGTGTACATATATGTAGCGTAACCTCGTCGCCCGGGTCTGACCACGGTATGTCGTACTTACAGGATCAGCGTGCGCAGCCGACGGAGAACGACGGTCAGCATCGACAGGTCGGTATCTCCTTTACTGTGAGCTTGCTCTTGGAGTTGTTCTTCGACCCCATTCAGGAAGGTCCGGACGCGAGCTACACGCCGTGCGTGATCTGCTTCCCAGTGCTTGATAGCTTCCTGTGCGTCCATCTCTTCGTTGCCCTCGGTCAGGACAACAGCGCCTGTGAGTTCAGTCAACCAGCTGTAGAGATCTTCACGCATCGAGACACGAGATAGCGAATCCCACCGTGTGTGACGTGACAGGCCCGTGATGAGTTCAAGGAGGTTACTGACGCCGAACTCCTCGTGCAGCGCGAAGAATACACCGGCCACGCGTGGGGCGTTGACGTCAATAGACTCAGACAACTCGACAATATCCAACAGCGAATATGCCTCAAAGATTCTGGCGCTTCTGGCGGCCAGGTCTTGGGAGAATCCGGCTGTAATGAGCCGGTCGCGATCATATTCGAAACGCTTCTTCGTTTCACCGATAAACATGTTCGTCAAGGTAGGCAGCAGTGCTTGCACCGGATCTTGATACGCTGCAATTCGCTGTTCCATGGGAAGATCTGCGCGCTGGTGGTGAATGATCCACCGGGTAAGACGGTCGCTCAGACGCCGTAGTCCATAGCCGGCTTCCCAGCGCACATCAGCGTCCAAGGAGTTTGGAAGCGCTTCCAGCTCGCGACGATACTCGTTGATCAGATAAATCTCTTGAGCCGCCAAGAACGACTCAACCACTGTTCGAACATCGGCTCCCGTTTCTTCCTGGGCACGGAACACTGCGGTAATACCGCCGGTATCGATCACGTGATTAGCTACCAGCATGGCAATAATCTCATGTGCCAGAGGGTGACGAAGTATCGTGTCACCGGCTCGCTGCCGGAGTGTTTCGGGGAAATAGGCGTACAACCAGTCGTTGAACCACGCATCTTCAACCAGAGGAGAATCCAGCAGGTCCTGCATCAACTGAATCTTGGTGTAGGACGCGAGGACCGCCAGTTCGGGAGTGACGAACCCTTGGCCCTCATTGAGCCGCTTTCGAAGTTCTTCTTCACTCGGGATGGCCTCTTGCTCACGGACCAGTCCAGCATGTTCCTCAAGCCAAGCGGTGTGGCGAATCAGCGTTGGAGTCCAGTCGTCTTCGAGCCCTTCCTCCAACCGGAGAAGCGCATTTTGCGCGACGTTAGTGGCTAATACGAGATCCGCAACCTCACTGGTCATAGACAGCAGAAGGTCAGCACGCTCATCATAGCTAATGACGCCTTCAGCCAGCATGGTATCAATGAGAATTTTTATATTGACTTCATGATCGGAGGCATCCACACCACCGGAGTTGTCGATAGCGTCCATATTGATAAGCACGCCATGACGGGCCGCTTCGACTCGTCCTGCCTGAGTGGCACCGAGGTTGCCTCCCTCGCCGACGACTTTGGCTTGAATCTGGGCGCCGTCGATGCGAATCGCGTCGTTAGCGCGGTCCCCTACGTCGTCGTGGGTTTCGTCCGATGCTTTGATGTACGTCCCGATACCACCGTTGTAGATCAGGTCCACGGGTGCTTGCAGTACCGCCTTGAGCAGTTCATTAGGAGTCATTTCTTTGACGTCGCCACGGATACCAAAGACCTGTTGCATTTGCTCAGTGATTGGCACGGATCGAGCTGTGCGGTCAAAGACCCCTCCCCCGTCCGAGATGAGGTCGGGGTCGTAATCCCGCCAGGTTGAACGCGACTTGAAGTAGAGCCGTTCGCGCTCTTCAAAAGCGACTTCGGGGTCGGGGTTTGGGTCGATGAAGATGTGTAGATGGTTGAACGCGGCAACAAGTTTGGTATGCCGTGAACGGCGCATACCGTTACCGAAGACATCACCGGACATATCGCCAATACCAACTACTGTGAAGGGTTCGCTCTCCACGTCTACGCCCATCGTGCCGAAGTGTGACTTCACGGATTCGAATGCACCACGAGCGGTAATCCCCATTTCTTTATGGTCATATCCCACAGAACCGCCGGAAGCATACGCATCGCCCAACCAGTGATCGTATTCGGCCGCGATCTCATTCGCCGTATCTGAAAATCCTGCGGTGCCTTTGTCCGCAGCCACGACCAGGTAGGTGTCAATATCGTCGTACCGGATGATGTTGTCCCGGGTATACACGATGCGTTCGCCATCAACAGTTTTTTGGTTATCGGTGATGTCGAGCATGCCCCGCATGAAGGTCCGATAGGCTTCGCGCCCCGCTTCCATCCAAGCGTTACGGTCGACGGCTGGATCAGGCAATTGGTGAGCGTAGAAACCGCCTTTGGCACCCTGGGGCACAATGACGGCGTTTTTCGTTTGCTGTGTTTGTACGAGCGAGAGCACTTCGGTGCGGAAGTCTTCGCGTCGATCGGACCAACGCAGTCCACCTCGTGCAATAGCACCAAAGCGGAAGTGGACGCCAGATATCTCTGGTGAGTGGACCCAGATCTCATGAAGGGGCTGAGGGTGTGGTGCAAACGGAATACGCTGCGGCGCCAATTTGAAGCTGTGCCAACCGTGTCCGGTATATACGTTGGTGCGGTCGGTGGCTTGCATGACAGTCAAGAACTGGCGGAGCAGCCGATCGGCGTCGAGTGTGGCGACTTGATCGATTCGTTCCTGGAGCGAGTCAACGATTGTGTCGAGTTTTTCAAGACGCTCTGCTGAGGCCTGTCCTTCAGGTTCTGTTCCAAGCCCGTCGATCTTTGGATCGAATCGGGTCTCGAAGTATTCGACCAACCCTGCGGTAACCGCTGGGTTGGCTAACAGAACTTCTGCCATGAACTGCAGGGAGTTCGGCACTTGGAGTTGCCGCAGATACTGACCGTAAGCGCGTAGGACAGCTACAAGATTGGGAGCAAGGCCCTGGTGCAAGACCAGTTTATTGAAAGAATCTGCCGCAATATCTCCCACGAGGGCGGCTGCTACAGTGTCTTCAAGCAGTTTGCCCACGCTACTGATATTCACGTCATCGCCGGCTAATAGTCCAACGTCATAGAGATGATAGGTATCTCGATTTCGCGGAGTAATACGGAATGGGTACTCGTCAGTTACATCAACCCCGAGTTCCCCAAGAATCGGCATCAACGTGGTCAGGGTGATCGACTCGGTAGAATAGATTTTCATCCGAACGCCGGATTTACCCGGCACGAGGTAAATTGCTGGCCGCTGGCCTTCTAACGCGGTAAAACGTGAAATATCTTCCATCGCGTCGTCAATACCGAAACGAACCCGATAGTTGGGTGGGAAGGCTTCATCCCACACCTGTGCTGCTTCAATTCCCGAATTCTCGCCAAAAACTGTAACCGCTTGAATGTCTACGCCCTCTTTCCAAGAGCGCACGGCCATCACCAGTTCCTCTTCAATGGCGCTGCGGTCGACCGTATCGTAGCCTTGCCAATCTTGTGGTAACTGAATGCGGTAGAACACCCGTGCCAGTACTGATTCATCGAGGTGCACGCTATAGTCCAAAGATTCTGCATTGAGGTGCTGGACCAGAACCTCTTGAATCCGCAGTCGGACCGACGTGTTGTACCGATCACGGGGCAAAAATACCATGGCGGTCATGAAGCGACCGTAAATATCGGGACGTAGAAAGAGCCTGGTTTTGCGGCGCTGCCCGAGCCCAAGGATGCCCAACATGGTGTCCAAGATTTCCCTGGGTTCCATTTGCAGCATCTCATCGAGTGGGTAACGGTCCAATTCGTGATCTAATGCTGCGGCCGAGTGCGAGTCAAAAGCGAAGCCAGCTTCTTCACGTACCTGCGACGCCAAATCTCTCGCGTAGGGCACCTGATCGATCGGAAGCGCTTCAAGCGTGGGGCGCCACAGGCCGATGAAACGTCGTTCCCCAACCACGGTGCCGTGCTCGTCGTATTTTTTCGCTGCAATGAAATCCATGTAGGCATTGCGATAGACCCGAGACCGCGAGTTCGTCTTCGTGATGATCAGCGGATTGGGGTTATCGATCTGTTGTTGCCCCAGCTCTGTGAGGGGGCGTGCAGTAGAAGTCTGTTCTCGAAGCACCCCCAGTCCGGTCTCACGGTTGGCATCCAGGTATTGCTTGCCATCACCGTTTGTCGCCAGATCGTATTCGCGGTAGCCAAGAAATACGAAATTGTCGGCGTGCATCCATTCCAACAATTCGGCTGCGGGTTCTACTTGCCTAGCTGTATTCGGGGCCTCGGCGCGAAGAGCTTCAGCTGTTTGGGTAGCGGCTTTTTTGAGCAACACGAAGTCTTCGTTGGCCCAACGCACATCTGCTAACGCTGCTTTAACTGCCGTTTCCAGGTTGGCAGCCTGGTCTGCGTCTAACGGAACACCTGTCTGAATCGATATCCAGGACTGCAGCTCAGAATGATATCCCTCAGGAGCAGCCGGGATGTGTTCCAGCGGCATGACGGCATCACCTGACAGTCTTGGCTGATGCGCTGGCAATTCAAAGATTGCTGATAGCCGCTGATCCTTTTGAGTGTGTTGCGCAACCACAATTGGGTGAACAATCACTGACATCGGCACGTCAAGCTTATTGAGCTCCGCGGATACAGAGTCCACGAGAAACCGAATATCTGGATGCACGACTTGCACCACTGCATGCCGTGGTTGTCTCACGATGCCTATTGTGGGCTCGCCACGAGCTTCAACCGCCAGCTCCAAGTGCGATTGAACCATGGCTTTGCGCCCCTCTTCACCCAGCTGACGTTGGTCCTCCGGGGAAGTGTGCCGGAAATAGACTTCCATGAGTTCGTCGGTGGCTTGGAGCTGATTGTCTGCGGACGGCGCTGTCCACAACGGATCATTTGCGGGCATTATGCATCTTTCTGTTGGACGAAAAAATACGTACGGGCGGCGCCATTGCCGCCACACCACACATTAGCTCCTCGAGCTGATCAGACAACAGGGTTGAACAACACGAGGCACTTCTCGAAGGATCACCGACTCCGTACGAGGCGCTCTTTGAAAGTAGAAACAGCACGACGTAAGCGTGCAGTTTTCACCTTTTCGCCCGGTTGGTTGGTGGAAGACAACGGAGTAACCGCAGGGGCGCAGGCCCGCATAAGCTTTCGAATCCCATTGCGCAGTTCGGATTTCGGAGCAGATTCGGCCAGCGTTCTACCCGTCAACAAGGCAGCAGCTACAACTTCTGGCGCCCAAGGAATAAAATGGTCTAACGCATCGGAAGGTCCAAAACGTTCCCAGACCCCGGTAAGCTGATGTTTTGGCCCAACTCCTGTTGTCATCGCGGTGACTTTATTCATGACGGGCACGATCTGCGTTTGCGCGGTTTCTCTGAGAAGTTCTAAACCTTTCATGAAGCGTGCAAAACCTACGGGATCTCCAGTGCCCACGGCTATAACTGTGTCGGCAGTGCGCACAGCTGTCACCGTTGTAGCGTTTCGCTGCGGAGCGGGGATATCGAAACTGAGCTCTTCGTCTTCTTCTAGTCCAAAACCACAGTCGATGATCACTTGGTCCCAGCCCGCACGTGCCGCCTGTAACATTTCTGTCCATGCCGCTGCACGCAACTGTGGCCAACGTTCAGCTCGAGTCAGCCCCGTGATGACATCGACATGGGTACCGCCAACTGTGACATGTTGCGCAAACTTGGCCAGCGAAGATGCGTCGATACCATGGTGTTCCGCTGCACGACATGCTTGCGCAATAGCCGCTGTGTCATCCAGTAACCCAAGATGGACTGCAACCGCAGCACCGTACGTATCAGCATCGATAAGCAACGTTTTGTGGCCGGCTAAAGCTGATTCCACGGCAAGGTTTACAGCGATGGTGGTGACCCCTGGAGCACCTATCGGCCCCCACACCGCCGTCACATTACCCAAGGGTGCCCGCTGAGATTCAACCACAGCCTCTTCTACCGGCAGTGGATGATCATTGGGGACTTCGTCCTGCTGCTCGCTTCCCGGGTCCATAGGAAGGACGGGTGCATCGTCGGCTGCTGTTTGACCAGAGTCATCAGTACGTTGGTTCGGCAGCGAGGCTGCCTGGAGATCTAGTGCAGGATCATAGGGTGCAGCTCTGCGCCCCCTGCGCCCGGTCGTATGAGATTGTTTAATATCTTCGGGAACACTTTGTGCATCCAGACTCACGTCCTCAAGGAAGCGTAAGTCATCTGAGCTGAGCTCTGCCGATGGCTCTACCGCCCCAACTGACCTATGAACTTCTTGGATCCATTGCACAAGTTCGGTGCCAGGCAAATCCGGAGAGGTCACGGGAATCCCTAAAGCGCTGAGACGTTGCCTGTCTTCGGGGATATCGCTAATCGCGGCTACTTTAGGGCCGTAACCGTCTCCGTCTGCCAATTGCTGCAAGGTCTCCAAACTGACCATTTCAAGGTCATTTGCAACCAACACAACATCTACTAGTCCGGACCGAGCTACCGCCATAAGCTCTGCGATCACGTGGCAACGGTTACTAATGGTTACCGCTGAACGGGTTGCTTCGATCGGCGTAACATGGTCAAATCGCGGATTGATAGTTGTCGCAACATTCAGTGTTTGCATAAGGCGCTACTTACCGGTCGTTGGGACAAGCGAGATCTGGGCCCCATTAGCTTGCGCATCAAGCACAGTCGGCAAAGCTTCCTCCGAAAGCATCAGATAAACCGTAGTCGTTTCTGCCGCTGCAAAGGCCGATGAGTTATCGTTGATGCCGACCACTTCGGCATTACTAATGAGTTTCGTTGGTTCCTCAAAGCCCCGCCCATCAGCGCTCGCCAGTGCGACCCATGCGTCGGCTCGCGCACCAATTGAAACTGCTGAAGGCATATCTTTTGAAACCCTGACACCAACTTGTTGACGTCCGTCTGGGTCAGCCTCCGCAACATCTTGGACAGGCAACATTTCACCCTGCCTGATCGTAGATGAAACTAGAAATTTTGAAGGTAGTTGTTGATCTGCTACCCAATAGCGATCTGATGACTCAGACATACTGGCTTGCACGATATGAAAGTCTTCAGCACTAACTTCAGCCCCAGGGACGATATCCACGGAAGCGGCCCAGTAACCCTGCCGGGAGTCCATAGTTTGGATGAGTGCAACGACGCCCGTGACAGAAAGCAATACAAGAATAATGCCGATGATGAGTCTCGGATCCCGCCAGCCAGGAGTCCGAATACGCGACGCTTCTACTGGTTTTTCGTTCATGTGTTATTCCTCGGTGTGAGTTTCCAGGATCCACTGTGGCGTATTGCACGCAAGAACGAAAGGCTTCATTTACCCAGTCACACTAAACATTCCAAAAAACCGCGAGATCACCATGGTTATGCATCTGGACTCACTTGTGAACAATATCTATCTAGAGTATTCTAAGGACAGTAAAATTCATCAAGTTTCTAGATAAACAGGAGCTGCAATGCCACGTTTCCTAACCCTTACGGATGTTGCAGAAGAACTCCAGATTTCGACTGCTGCCGTTCGCACCATGGTGCTCAAAGGCGAACTCGAAGCCTTTCAGATCGGCGGGAGAGGCCAATGGCGCGTTGACACTCAAAAATTCGAAGATTTTATCGAGCACCTGCACAAAGAGCAGCGCCAGCGAGTCGTCGAGACAGACCATCAGCGCGACAACCAGCAGCAGTAATTCGAACCCACCGGCAGCTCATAATTCATTGAGGCCCATGGGCGACGCGCGAACTAGCAAGACAGCCTCAAACGGTATAACCCGCATGCCCCGCACAGAAGTAGCACGCCTAAATTCATCACGCGCATGCATCGCTACATCAAAATGATCCTTACCCACCCGGTCGATCGTGCCCTCTGCAACGATTTCGCCATGTCTCCCCAAGACTTGCAGAACTTCACGGCGACGACCGAGTGCCCGATAGATTGATGCCAAGCTCGGCCCTGCCTGCAATGGTCGCGACGGCACAGTGGCGCGTTGAAGAGGACCCTCAACTCCCAAAATAGCGTCACGACTAAAAAGCACTGCGCCTGACTCTGCAATGCCCCCAACCCACGTGGGACCGACGGAACGCAACACAAGCGACTGCACGCGACCATCCAGCAACACAACGCGGATCTGTTGCCCCAGTGCGCCTCGCAATCTATCCATTAGAGATAGTTCGGCCCACATCCCCCTGGTCATCTCCGCAGCATCTTGTTCCACTGCTTCCCATTGCCCGAACTCTAACTGGGCTTCCAAATCGGCAAAGAGGTCATTCCAACGCATGGCACCACAATAAAGCCACCGGAGCAGTATTACAGTATTTGAGCACCTCTCAGGCCTAGCCTCGTGAGCATCATCGAAACCCGCATCGAAAAAGACCGAATCGAAGCTTGCATCATCAAAGATACGTAAACGAATTCAAAATTAGTCATTGACATTCAAATAATGTGTGTGCAAAGCTACATCTATCGTTTGTAGCAATTTTGATCCAGGGAGAAAGCATGCGGCAGCATAGCGCGACACCTCGACAGCATTCAGTACAGTTTGAAGATATAGTGCTTCTGATCCTGGGGCTCATCGCCGGTCCATTGCTGTGGTGGATGAGCCAAGCATGGCGTCAAAACCCTGCAGCATCTTCCGTCGAAACGATGGAGTATTGGATCGCACTATTATGTGGATGCTTGGGCATCGGTCTCTGTGCGATGTGGGGGATCTTCATTCTTGCAGGACTCGGTCTGGTCATTGCCACAAAGACTCGAAACAGAGTCCTCACATACTGGTCGAAGCTATTCACTCCGAAATTCTTACAAAGAATTATCATCGCTGTTCTCGGGATCCAACTCACTTTAGGTTCACAGGCTTACGCAGCTGAAGAGGCTCCTGCGGAATTCACAGAAGTAGCTTCTGCAACCGGTCATAACCCGTTCATGCCAGAACTTGCAGAAATACCAGCTACAGCCGATTCTGACGAAAGCTCATCGCCCACTGCATCAGTCACAAACGACAACGATCCACCTTCGGAATCACCGACCGCCTATCAAACTTCCGACAATCGGGCTAAAACGGAACCATTAGGCGTCCCACCTCAACCTCGCCAGACGAGTCAGATCAAAGAAGAGGTTGTTCCTGAGACCGCGGTAAGTCCGGAGGGTGAACAGAGTCCCGTCAGTCCTACTCCACGTCAAACCACCACGATTCCTGTCCCACAAGAGCCGGAGATTAACGCCATTGAGCAGGACACCACAAGACCTGGTCTGACCAAGACCTATACGCCCAAAAAACCAGCGCCTTCGCCGTATATTGCGGCTCCGAATCCTGATCGTAGTCCCGAAGGTCCCACGCTAGTAATACAAACTGGTGACAGCCTGTGGGATATAGCCCATCAAGAATTGGGGGCCGGTGCAACACTTGCAGAGATCGACCAACGCTGGCGCCAATGGTGGCAGCACAATGAGGACGTGATTGGGAAAGATCCCCACGACCTCTCCCCCGGAAGCATATTAGAAGCCCCACCTTTCACTCACTAAATCGCTCAGCACCTTCACACGAAATGAGGAACACCAATGTCAACTGCACTGCCCGAACCCCTGCACCTAGATCCAGAAGACACGAATGGTTCTGAGACAACTCGCCATTTACGCTCCGTCGCTGATGAGAAGCTGGCCATTACTCAAGTGTCTCGCCCCGACGTTGCTACGATTCAGACCCCCAAGCTTGCTTTACCTCTGACCAATCCTGCAGATGAATACGCTCCTCAACCACTACATCGCTCACCCCACACACAGCCAAATGTGGTTCCGATACATAAACCAGCCGCGACAAAAATTGCTGATCGTTGGCAACTAGAGCAGCGCGAGGCAATCAAGAGGATGACGCAAACAATAGGCGCCGCCTTCGTTGAAGCCGAACTTGGACTACGGCCATTCATACAGCTCAGTTCCTGGATCGAAATGGAACTGTTCCAGAAACTGCGTGCTCGTGTAGAACGTACTGTCAGCGGCAATTACCTTGTAGCGCAGTGCAACGAACCGGGGGTTACGTCAGTCCCCGCAATTACTCCGATAGGAATTCGTGCTGATGCGCGCGAAAATGGTGACTGGGAAACCTCCATGACGATTCGCGTCGGTCAGCGTGCCCGGGCAGTTGCCATGCGCCTGAGTCTGCGCCGGGAGCGCTGGAAAGTAACCGCGTTCGAAATTGGTTAGGAGGTCTTCCGAGCTTTCTTCGCTGCCTTGCGTGCCGCACGTTCTTCCGCTTTTCGCTCATCCCGAGACTTTTGCGGCTGCTCAACCTTCTGGCCATCCGCCGCACGAGTCTGGGTAACAGCGTCACCCGGTGCTGAAGCGGACGGGCCTGAATACTGCAGCGGCTGCTGTTGCTGATTTCCAAAGTTTGCGATCTTCGAAAAGTCACCGGCCACGCCAGGTAACGAAGAACCAGCTTTGACTTCAGGTTTCCGGAATTTGACGTTGAACAGTTTGTAGACTGCATCTTCACGCACCGCTTGCATCATCGATTGGAACATCGTGTGCCCTTCACGTTGGTATTCGACCAACGGATCACGTTGCGCCATGGCACGCAGTCCAACACCCTCGCGGAGGTAGTCCATCTCATAGAGATGCTCTTGCCACTTTTGGCCAATGGATTCCAGCAGTACACGACGTTCTAGGTCGCGCATCAATTCTTCGCCGAATTCCTCTTCACGAAGTCCGTAAAGCACCTTGGCATCGGAGACGAACTCTCGTTTGAGTTCTTCAGGCTTGACCCTCGAAAGCGAGCCAAATTCTTCTTCCATATCTTCTTGCGTGAGCGATACAGGATACAGTCCACGCAGATTCTGCCAAAGCTGATCTGCATCAAGTTCTTCATTCTTGTCGAGCTGATATGCATCATCGACGACGTCTGAGACAGACTCTTCGATAAACTCCACGATCCTGCTTTGCAGGTCTTCACCCTCTAGGATCTGGATTCGATCATTGTAGATTGCTTCACGCTGAGAGTTCATGACCTGGTCGTATTTCAGGACGTCTTTCCGCTGCTGCGTATTTCGCTCCTCAACGGTAGCCTGAGCGCGTTCGATCGCTTTAGTTACCATTTTGGCTTCAAGCGGCATATCGTCTGGGAAGTTACTCATGCCCATAACGCGTTGTGCCATGCCAGCGTTGAAGAGTCGCAGCAGATCATCGGTCATCGACAGGTAGAACCGCGATTCGCCTGGATCACCCTGACGGCCCGAACGACCACGGAGCTGATTGTCGATACGACGTGATTCGTGACGCTCTGTACCTAGGACATAGAGCCCGCCACTTTCTTTTACGGCCTCTCGTTCATGCTCAGTATCCGCTTGAGCTTGAGCAAAGACTTCGGACCAAACCTTTTCGTATTCCTCGGAGTTCTCTTCAGGGTCGAGGCCACGGCGGTTCATTTCCGCAACAGCTGCGAACTCCGCGTTACCACCGAGAATAATGTCCGTACCGCGACCGGCCATGTTTGTCGCCACGGTCACCGCACCTGGTCGACCCGCGTCTGCAATGATGGCAGCTTCACGGGCATAGTTTTTTGCGTTCAGAACTTCGTGCCGGATGCCTTCTTTAGCCAGCAGTTTCGAAACATATTCAGATTTTTCCACTGAGGTCGTACCGATGAGTACCGGCTGTTTATTCTTATGACGTTCTGCCACGTCTTCGATTACTGCCGCAAACTTGGCTTTTTCGTGTTTGTACACCAGGTCTTGTCGGTCGACACGCTGAACGTCTTTGTGGGTTGGGATGGGTACAACCCCGAGTTCATATGTGGACATGAATTCTGCAGCTTCGGTCTCTGCCGTACCGGTCATGCCCGAAAGTTTCGTGTATTTTCGGAAGTAGTTCTGCAGGGTTACAGAAGCTAGCGTTTGGTTTTCTGCATGAACCTTGACTTTTTCCTTGGCCTCGATCGCCTGGTGCAGACCATCAGAGAGTCGACGACCGGGCAACATGCGTCCGGTGTGTTCGTCAACGATACGGATTTCGCCGTCGATAAGTTCGTATTCTTTTCCACGCTGGAAGAGCTCTTTGGCGCGGATTGCATTGTTCAAGTGCCCAATAAGTGGCGTATTGGCAGATTCGTACAGGTTATCAATGCCTAACCAGTCTTCTACCTTGTCAATGCCGTGTTCTAGCACGGACACGGTGCGCTTCTTTTCATCGATTTCATAATCGGTGTCGCGCTTGAGTCGTGGTGCAAGTTTGGCAAACTGCGAGTACCAACCCGATACGTCACCTTGCGCTGGTCCGGAAATAATCAGTGGGGTACGGGCTTCGTCAATGAGGATCGAGTCGATCTCGTCCACGATGGCGAAACCGTGACCGCGTTGCACCATGTCATTTTTCGACATGACCATGTTGTCGCGCAGGTAGTCGAACCCAAACTCGTTGTTGGTTCCGTAGGTAATGTCGGCATCGTATTGTGCTTTGCGCTGGGAAGGTGGGAGTCCGGAGGAAATCACACCAGTTTCCATGCCGAGGAACCGGAAAATACGACCCATGAGTTCAGACTGATACTCAGCAAGGTAGTCGTTCACTGTCACAATATGCACGGCTTCGCCGGACAACGCATTGAGGTACGCCGGTGCAGTAGCAACCAGGGTCTTACCTTCACCGGTTTTCATCTCGGCGATCCTACCTTCGTGGAGCGCTGCACCACCCATGACCTGGACGTCGAAGTGGCGTAGCCCAACGGTCCGAGAGGCGGCCTCGCGAACAGCCCCAAAGGCTTCAGGAAGTAACGAATCGAGACTGACTCCATCGGCGATTTGCTGTTTGAACGAGTCCGTTTCGGCACGTAGTTCAGCGTCGGAGAGTGCGGCGAAGTCATCTTCTACCATGTTCACGGCGTCTGCGTATTGCCACAACCGTTTCAGCGTTCGCTTCTCACCGGTTCGCAAAATCCGTTCAATAAATGATGCCACGTGTCTTATTCTCCCGAAATCTTCGACTCTTGGCGGGGTTACCGCACACTCTTGACAGTCTACGTCGCAAGTCTGTGCACTTGCCAAACTGAAGTGTCTTCACATACATGATGCCCCACCGTTGCCGATGGGGCATCATATTTTAGCACTGAGCTTTAGGCTTCTGCTTGACGATAATCGCGTACCGTCTCAGATTCTTCCTCGCCCATGGCGATCACACCGTAGGACCAGCCACGGCGTCGGTATGCAACGGATGGTAGTTCTGACTCTTCATCGATAAAGAGGTAGAAATCGTGACCCACCAGCTCCATGTTGTCAATGGCATCGTCGAGAGTCATTTTCTGGGTTGGGAAAACTTTCTGACGAATCGTAACCGGAATATCACCGTTTTGTTCCAGCCGTTCTTGTTCTGCCTGTTCTTGAGCTTCGGCAGCTTGCTGCTCAAGTACTTCCTCAACCAGCGAGACATCGGAAGGTACCGGAGCAAAGTTTTGTGTCAGTTCTTGCACTGATGGACGACGACGACCGCTCTTTGCACGTTCACGGAGACGACGAAGTCGCTCTTGCAATCGAGCAAACGCGTGGTCAAATGCTATCTGCTTATCATTGTCATTCGCTTCGGAACGGACGACGTTACGAGGTGAATGCAGGGTAAGTTCTGCGGTAACTAAACCAGAAGCCCCGGTGTGTGATTCGCGGGAAACAAGTTTGACCTCCAGACGCTGTGCTTGTTCGGTCAATGACGAGATCTTGTCGAATTTCTCTTCAACATAAGTACGGAAGTCGTCCGTAAGATCTGTATCGCGGGCCAGGTAATTGATGTCTAAAGCCATCAAATCCTCCTCGTAGTACTTAGTGCAATAAAGTCAGCGGTGAAACAACTCGTGATCCGCTTTGCTTCACCGCCTACGCTGGGTCATCCCCATGGTACCTGTTGGATGCCTGGAGGATAAGTTTTGGTGCTACGATCTACGACATTTCATTGAATATTGATTTGTTCGACGCTTCACGTGACTAATTGCGTGGCGTCACGGTTGATACCACGACCGCTCCGACGACATCAAAACCATCAGATTCCAACGTTCTCGTCGCTGCGGCTAGCGTAGCTCCGGTAGTCAGGACGTCATCCACGAGTATGACTGGTTCTGCAGGGCGACGATATCGCAACGCCACCCGGAATTTCTTACGAGAGCTATCACGTCGGGACTGTGCTCCGGTACCCGCATGTGATGACCGGCTCAAGAGGTGCCACCGAGTTTTTAGAGTAGCACCGTCATACAGCAACATCGGCGGGATTGTTCTGGGCAGCATTGCGTCAACCGGGTTATACCCCCGCTTGCGCATACTTGCTCCAGAAGCCGGAATGGGCATGAGCCGATAGTACGGATAACCCATGGTCTCTGCGGCGTGCTGCAGTGTTCGGTAGACGATCGGCCGTAAAAAACCAGCGGCTTTGATCCGTTGGTGATCTTTGAAACGGAGCAGCAACTTGGACATTTCAGGGGTGTAATAGGAGGAGGCAAACACCGGTAAGGCCAAACCGGTCACCATGTTGAGTGGCAGAGCGTCCGCAAAGTCTTGAGCTTGTATCACCTGGGCATGTTGATCTTTCAGCAACTGCGTACAGCGGGAGCATAGCTGATGTTGGACGGCATCATCCCAAGCACACAACACACACGGATTGGGGATCACCAGGTTCGACATGCCTCGCCATGCAATGGCAATCTGCTTAGCGGTAGGTGAGGTGGCCAAGGCATCGACGATCTGCAAAAGTGAGTGCATATCTGCAGTATGTCGAACACCTCGAAGCGCCAGAGTGCGTGTTGGCACTTGTGTGGATATTACCCCGGGTACGACAGTTCTGTGGGTGCTTCCGGTTGTGCTCGCCAGTTATTACCGACTCGAAGATACACGTTGTCTTCAGTTTCAGCGTAGACATTGCCTGCACCGGTAGAAAAATTCACCATACCCAGCATGGGCTTGAAATTGACTGACGGGCCGCTGAAGCCCAACAGTTCCAGTTCTACACGATCACGGTTGGAGACGCGTCCCGCGAGCACTTCTGCAGTCGAATACCATTCCACGGAATTAGGCGGTTCATCGGCTTGGAGTTTGAATGTATTCCCCAAGGCTTGGGGCTGGCCCTGCTCGTCACGGATCAGACCAGCGAGATACAGTTCCGCGGGCTCATCGTCAGGTTTGACGACGATGGCTGCGCGAGTGCCTTCGGGAGAGATGCTTAGCGAAGTGATTTCAACATCCTGTCCGGCCCAGGGATGGGTGATCTCTAAGACTTGTCCGGTGCGAGTAGTTTTCGCCGCAATAATCTTGTTACCGTCAGTTGCCGAAAAAACCCAGTCGTGGACATCCATAGATGGTGCGATGAGGTCGCTGCCGGTGGCAATTTCATAAGACTGCGTCGTGTCGTTGGCCGCATAGAGGGTCTCTCGATCGGCGTCAACAAAGGCTGCCGTATCCCGCTGCCGGTTCATCGTGGGATCAGTGGGTTCCAAATTCGCCACGTTTGGGAAACCGTCCATAGTACTGGTCGAATTTGCCTCATAGGCGACCAGTTGTTGGGTCTCAGGGTGCACGCCAATTTGGGTGTTGCCGGTGGTGACGGTGCTATCGGCTGGGGTGAATTCCGCGGGTGCTTCATCGAGGTCAATCACGGAGCGTTCGCGGGTCATCGAAACGTCTGAGACCCCGGGGTACCGCTCCAGCGCAAGCTCCAGTTGTTGTTGCATACGGTGTCGCGTGAGTTCTGAGGTGTCGGCGAATGTCTCGTCTGTGAGATCTACCTGGGCCGTCGAGGTCGAGATCGGCACGATATCGCGGAACAGCTCCGCGTCCTGGTCAAAGGCGGAAACGACGGCGCCGTCAAGGTAATCTGCGGGGCCCTCAAGGAGCGCCTGGACAATGCTGGCGGTTTGATCTGAGGTGTTGAGCATCCACCGAACATCAGGCACCGCATACGTGTAGGTTGGATCGTAGAAGTAGAGCGTTTGGGTATTGAATAGCGCTCGGAACTGTGCCGAATCGAGGCTAATCCCGTCGGGCAGCTCGTCAATACGCCACTGACCGTCTACCTGCACCAGACTAAATTCAAAGTTTTGCGTCGCGCCGTCATCGGTCAGTTCCAAGACACCGGCTTCGTCTAATGTCCCAACGGAGGATAGCTCAACGCTGTACTCGTCGCCCTCATTGGCATCTACGATTGGGCGTCCGGTGTAAATGGTGGTCTTGGCGGTGGGATCCCAAGTCTCTGCGGCTTCATCGGTCAGGAATTCACGGGCCGTGGAGAACTCTCCCTGAATACCGGTGGCAGCCAAAATAAAACCGTTGATCACCGACGTCGGCGTAGCATCCTGTGCAGGTCCCGCGGGGTTAAACGTGTAGGCCACATTCTGATCCACATTGGCCTGCTGATCTGATTCACCGATTTGACCGGATTGTGGGATGTTGGCACATCCGACAACCATCGCCGAGGTAGCTAAACCAGCAATGACGAGTCGGAACAGACGAATCAATCTCATGATTGCTCGTCTCTGGGTTGGTAGAGGTGTTGTTCGGTGATCCGGTTAAAGACGGCGGACTGGGAGGCTGCATCATCAGGATCTACGGCGTCGACATCGCGCGGGGCAATACGTTTAGCGCGGTCGTATTCCGGCGGCAACTGTAGGGGTGAAGAGCCTGACACGACGGTGCCAGATATTCTCGGCAGTGTCACACGGAATGCAGCACCCTGTGAAGGTCTGCCCCAGGCGTCGATACTGCCGTTGTGCAGACGGGTGTCTTCCACGGCGATAGCCAAGCCAAGACCTGATCCGCCGGTGGTCCTGGTCCGCGCCGGGTCTGCACGCCAGAAACGGTCGAAGACGTGCTCCAGGTGCGCTTCGGTCATTCCCATGCCGTGGTCGCGAACCACGATCGACACCGAGGTGTCGTCACCTTCGAGTATGACGTCAACGGGTTGTGACTCTCCGTGCTCGATGGCGTTATTGACCAGGTTGCGCAAGATCCGCTCGATCCGACGTGAGTCGACTTCGGCGGTGAATGAGTCGCCCTTGGCCACAATCGACAGCAGCGAACCGGTCTCATCGGCCAGTGGCTGTGCGGTCAAGGCAACGTCGGCAACAAGGTGCAGCAGATCCGTTTTCTCCAACGAAACTTCAGCTGCGCCGGCGTCAAACCGCGAGATCTCTAAAAGGTCTGCCAATAGCGCTTGGAACCGTTCGACTTGGTGGTGCATGAGTTCCGTGGAACGCCGCAGCACCGGGTCCAATTCATTGCGCGATTCATAGAGCACCTCGGACGCCATGCGAACCGTAGTCAACGGGGTGCGCAGTTCGTGGGAGACATCAGATACGAAACGCTGCTGGATCTGTGACAGGTCTGCCAGCTGTGTAATTTGGTCTTGGATATTGTCAGCCATCTTATTGAACGACTCGGACAAGGATCCGATCTCGTCGGTGCGTTTGACGTCCATTCGCACTGAGAGGTCGCCCGATGACAACCATTCTGCGGTTTGTGCAGCCTGTTGGATGGGCTTACCAACCGAACGCGTCACCCACAGTGCGATACCGATGTTGATCACCAGTAGACCGACACCGGCCACAAGCAGGACGTTCATCAGATAATCGATCGTGGCCTGCACATCGGAAAGGTCATAAATAAAGTACAACGCATAGTAACCGCCAGGTGGCAGGACCACCTGGGTACCAAAAGCCAAGCCGGGCTGCGTTGATCCAGCGTCAGGTAACGAAATCGATTGATAGTAGATGCCGCTGCCCGAGGAGACCTGCTGCGCCAGGTCATCGGTAATGAGTTGCTCTGTGGCACCACCGGAGCTCATCGACCCGACATAGAGGTTGTCATCTTCTTCAAGGGGTACCAGCAAGAAGTCTCGTGCGAACGCTGTCTCATCGGTCGTCAGCTGACGCAGCGTGTCAGCAACCAGCGACGTGGTCGATTCTTCATCAGCGGTCGCTGCGTTCTCAAAGACCTGACGGGTTTGCTGCAGAGCATGATTGGCTTCTGCCTGGACCTGGTTGAAGCGTGATTGAAATAGCCCGTTGGTGATCTGCTGGGTCAAGAAAAACGCCAGAAATAACGAGCCGATGATGGTGGCTGCTGCCGCGATAACCGCAGTGCGCAACGACATCGACGAATCCCACTCACGAACAAACCGGCGGCGGGTTCGTTTAAACACGCTGAGCACCCGTTTTACCCACGATGATTTGGGTTCTTCGGGTGCTGGATCGGCGGGGATGACGACGTCGGTGGACATAGCTAGCCGGCTTTATATCCGACGCCACGCACGGTGAGAATCACCTCGGGGTTGTCAGGGTCTTTCTCAACCTTGGCACGCAACCGCTGGACGTGGACGTTGACTAAACGAGCATCTCCCTGGTGGCGATATCCCCAGATCTCTTCGAGGAGCTCTTCCCGTGTCAGAACCTGACCTGGGCGACGTGCCAATTCTACTAAGAGATCAAATTCCAGTGGAGTCAGACTCAAGGAAACGCCATCACGAGTCACTTCGTGGCCTGCAACATCGATGGTTAAATCCGAAATCTGGAGGGTTTCAGAATCCTTCGGGTCCGTTTCGCGTAGGCGAGCGCGTACTCGAGCCACCAGTTCTGCTGGTTTAAAAGGTTTCGGCACGTAGTCATCCGCACCCGCTTCAAGGCCGCGCACGACATCTGCGGTTTCAGACTTGGCGGTTAACATAACCACCGGTGTGTCAGACTCTCTGCGCAGTTCGCGCAGGATTTCGATACCGTCCTTGCCGGGCAACATTAGATCGAGCAGCACCAGATCAGGTCGCACACTGCGATACATGTCATTTGCTTGACTGCCGTCGTAACAAAAATAGGTTTCAAAACCATCGTTGTTCAAGACGATACCGATCATTTCGGCTAACGCTTCATCGTCGTCAACCACTAATACTTTGGTCTTCAACCGCATTCCTTCCAGCGCAACTCGCGTTCTCATTACCAGGGTAAAGCCTACCGGACAAGTTCAGGTATGACTCCTCATCATGGCTTTTCCAGTAATCGCGGCGAAATTGCCGCGATCCTTCAGTGTCATGTGACTAGAATCTGGTTTACCACCGAGTGGACCCACACGGTATATGACACCCCAGCTCGAACAACTCTTGAGGACGGCATGTCGCATTACGGCCCACCTAGCCCAATTCCAGGGCAACCAAACCCGTATCAGAGTGGTTCATATGGCTGGAACCCGCAAGGGGGTGCTCCACAACCACCCCAGAATTATCACCCGGGCTTCGTACCCGTGGCGCAGCCTGGTACGTTCCCCCTCCGTCCGTTGGGGCTCGGCGATTATTTCAACTCGCTGTTTTCCACTCTCCGGAAATCCCCGGGCCTGTTTTTTGGTGCAGCGCTGATCTTCGGTGGGCTTGCCGCGATTTTGACCGCGACCGGAGACTTCCTACTGGGCCGGTCTTTGGGGAACCTCGGTGGGCTAGACACCGCAGCACAACTCGGTCAGACGATGGGGAGTTTTGCCATTTGGATTCTCGTCTCCATGCTGCTGGGCCAGATCGCTATGGTGTTCGGCTACGTCTTCACGTGGGGTATTTATTCCACCATGGTTGGTCGTGCTGCCATCGGGATGAAAACGTTACTGGGCCAGGGCTTTCAACTCCTGCGAGGCCACTGGGGGCGCCTCATTGGGCTAACCCTCATCATCTTCGCCGGCTTTGTCATCGCAACCCTGATCACTGCACTGTTTGTCGGGGTCTTCATTTACGTCTTCTTTAGCGACTTCGAACCAGCCAACGGCGGCGCTATCATCGGCCTGCTCTTCATTATTCTGCTGCTGGTACTCATACCCCTGATGCCGATTTTGTACTTTATGACCCGCTGGTGCCTCGTGGTACCCACCATGATCGTTGAAGATATTGGCCCGTTCGCAGCGATGCGACGCTCCTGGCAACTCACCCGCGGCTACTTTTGGCGCACCTTCGGCATTGGTGCCTTATTCACGGTCATTGTGTCGATTGTCCAAACGGTGATTATGATGCCAATGGCGATGTTTAGTAATTTCGCATTGCTCGGGGCAGGGACCGAAGCAGAGCTGAACCTCGCCCTCATTGTCGCGAACACCATCATTAGTGCCGTTGGCACGCTGATCACCTTTGTCGTCTACAACATGTTGGCAATCGTCACGAACGGTTTGTACTACGACTACCGGTTCAGAAAAGAGGGACTGCACCTGCAGTTCCAGCAGCTCGCAGCGCAGTACTCCACTTCCTCCACGGTGGATCGTTTTGATACATCTCCTGACCAGTGGCAAAGCACCGTTGATGACAGCAGTCTGATCATCCCAGGTCGTCAAACTGTCACGACGCAACAGCACGTGCCCGGCTTGTATGGACAGCAGCCGCCGCAGGGCCCACCGCAACCTCCGGGACCGTTTCAATGATGTCAACATTCTGGACTCCAGACGATGACGAAGCGCGCAGACTCCTCACCGAACGCATCGATTCCTACGATGTCGATGGTTCCTTAAGCCTCTGGGAACGCTTCCTGCGTTGGCTCAGCGAGTCCCTGTCGATCAGTGTCGATTCCTCGGGGCCTGGCAGCATCATCATCGTGGTCTTGCTCGTCGCCGCTGTCGCCGTTCTGCTATTCCTCCTGATCCGCTATTTCCGTCCTTCGGTGAGCCCAACGACGGCCAATGACCCCGAACTCGTTGACTCATCCATTGCAGCAGAAGAATACTTTGCTTCTGCTAAACGTTATCTCGCTTCTGGCGCGCTAGATCAGGCATATGCCCATGCCTACCGTTCGATTGTGCGCAATGCGCAGCAACGGCAACTGGTCGAAGTCACACCTTCGACCACCGCAACAACATTCGGCTGGAGCATGGGTGCTATATTGCCCAACCACCGTGATGCTCTCGATGAAGCTTCCAGCGGGTTTAACCGAGTGGTATACGGTTCTACGACCCCAACTCGAGATGCTGTAGAGACGGTCATGCAGCTGGCACAGTCGCTGAAGGTCGCACAGCCTCAGGCATATAATCCGCACAACGATCCAGCCAGGTTGATACCTCGATGAAAACTGTCCCGCGTCGAAAGTTGGGGTGGATCACCGTCGTGAGTCTGGTGATCGTAGCCTGGCTCGCAGTGTTAACGTGGATCGCTTTCCAACCGCAGCGCACCGAAGGTGACCTCGGTATAGACGACGAAACGAACCAGGGTGCTGCAGGGATCACCAGTGTGCTGGAAAATCAAGGTATTGCGGTACGGCCCGTGCAATCCATGACGCAATTGCGTTCCGAGTTGAGTAGCCATCCAGAGGCCACCGTGCTCTTCCATGATGCGAATTCTGAAATGCAGAACAGCTCGTACGAGCGGCTCGAAGAACTCGCCGAACTGGTACCGGCCGACCAGCGAGTCTTTGCTGGCGTACCCGGCACCGTGGCGCAGTATCTCTTAGACGGCGTGGACACTACGGTCCAGGCACCGGTGGTCGACCAGCTGGAAGTCAACGAATCTTGTCGGCTCGACGCAGCACGCGAAGCCACAGATATCAACAATATTCGCTCGGGTGTGCTCCTCCGTGATGGCGCCCAGGGCTGTTTTGCGTTCGATACCGATGACACGGGCACTGAGCAACCGGCGTATGCCTATGCCGAGACGTCCGAGGGATCCATCGTGTTTGCAGATTGGCAGATGCTCTCGAATGCTGGTCTCCACGATAACGGTACGGCCACCCTGGCCACCTGGGCGCTCGGCCAGAGTGACATCGTGATCTGGTTCCAACCAGATTTCAGTCTGGACCCAGATCACCACGGCGATCTCTCACCGGTCCAACTGCCCGATTGGGTGCGTATGAGCATCGTGTGGGGCGTCGTCGTTACCGGAATTTTCCTGTTGTATATCGGTCGTCGGACCGGTCCGGTCATTACCGAACCGCTGCCGGCCGAAGTCTCCGCAGCTGAGACGACCGTGGGTCGCGGGCGGATGTATGCCAAAGGCAAGCACCATGGTCATGCGCTGGGCATGCTCCAGCAGGCCAGTCTCGCTCGGCTGGCGCGAATGTTGCAATTGGGTCCCGGTACAGCACCGGAGGCCATCTTGGCAGAGACCGCAACTCAGCTTCATCGACCGGTTGCAGAACTGCAGCAGCTTTACAGCCCGCCTGCTCACGAACTGACCAGCAAGGATTTTGTGTCCTGGGCACAACACCTACAACAGCTCGAACACCAAGTGCGTGACCGCTTCGCAGCACCAACAAAGGAGTCATAGTGAACCAATCCCCCCGCCCCGCACTCAACGATGTCCGGGCTGAGGTCGCCAAGTCCGTCGTTGGGCAAGACCACGCGGTGACCTCGTTGCTCATCGGGTTGCTGGCCGAAGGCCACGTGCTGCTCGAGGGTGTTCCTGGCGTTGCCAAAACTCTCTTGGTCCGGAGCCTCTCGGAAGCAATGGACCTCACGAACGCCCGAGTGCAGTTCACACCGGATCTGATGCCTGGCGATGTGACGGGTTCCCTGATTTATGATGCGTCGACATCACAATTCCGTTTCCGTGAAGGCCCGGTATTCACGAACCTTATGTTGGCCGATGAGATCAACCGGACCCCGCCCAAAACTCAGGCAGCACTCTTAGAAGCTATGGAAGAACACCAGGTCTCGGTAGATGGAACAACCTATCCCCTGCCTGAACCCTTCATGGTGATTGCTACCCAGAACCCCATTGAATATGAGGGCACCTATCCTCTACCGGAAGCTCAGCTGGACCGGTTTATGCTGAAGGTAAAACTCGATCTTCCGGCACGCAATGACGAGATCGAAATTCTGAACCGTCACGCGGCGGGGTTCCGGCCAACCGACCTCATTGCAGCGGGGTTGACGGCGGTAGCCAATCAGCAGACGGTTGAGGCTGCGCGGGTCGAAATTGCACAAGTCAAGACCTCGCCCGAGGTGCTGGCCTATATTGTGGATCTAGTCCAGGCCACCCGAACTTCGCCGTCATTCCAGACTGGAGTGTCCCCGCGTGGTTCGACTGCCTTGATGAAGACTGCCAAGGCGTGGGCATGGCTGATAGGTCGGGATTTTGTGACCCCCGACGACGTCCAGTCCCTCGTGTTGCCCTGTCTGCGGCACCGTGTCTCACTGCGCCCGGAGGCCGAAATGGATGGTGTCAGTATCGATCAGGTGCTGCAGGGTCTTACCGCAACGGTGCCGGTGCCTCGGTAATGTTCATTTCGTTTCGGTTCGTCATTCTCGCAATACTTGGGTTTATCCCCATGGTGTTGTGGCCCGGCTATCTCACCGTGTTTGGGCTATTAGGCGCGCTCCTGATCGTGCTTGTCATTGAGCTGCTTCTGACACCATCCCCGCGAATGGTGACGCTACACCGCAGTGAGAACAAACAGGTTCGTCTGGAAGAACCACTCGAGGTCTGGGTCGAAGTTTCAAACCGTTCGCAGCGCCGAATGCTTGGTCGAGTACGCGACGGGTGGCAGCCCTCGGCCCACAATACGCAGGCAGAACATCACATGGATATTCCGGTTGGTGCCTCCCAGCGTTTCACCACGACACTTGCCCCGGGCCGGCGCGGCACCGTTCGAACCCAAAAACTGACCCTTCGCACCTATGGCCCATTACGCTTGGGCGGCCGTCAGCACACGCATACGTCTGCTGGAAGCGTGACCGTGGTCCCTCCGTTTCGATCTCGTCGGCATTTACCTTCAAGGATTCACCAGCTGCGTGAAATCGAGGGGCGATCAGCTGTGCATGCGCCCGGCGCGGGCCACGAGTTCGATTCGTTGCGTGAGTATGTTCGCGGTGACGATGTGCGGACCATCGATTGGCGCGCTTCGGCACGTTCTGACGAACTGATCGTGCGGACATATCGCCCGGAACGTGACCGCCGAGTGGTGGTCGTCCTTGATTCGTCGCGTGCCTCTGCCGTGAGGGTAGGCGATGAGACTCGCTTCGATGCGGGCATTGAAGCCGCGCTCTTTATGTCTGCACTAGCCAATGCTGGTGGGGACAGAGTCGACTTATTGACCCTAGATCAGTCCATCCGGACGCGCTCCTCGTCCGAGGAAAAAGGCCATCTGCTGCATCGCGTCTCCACGGCGTTATCGCAAGTATTTCCTCGCCTATTAGCTGCCGATTGGTCAGTTTTACCGCCCGAGATCTCTAAGGTGACCAGGCAGCGCGCCCTCATTGTGCTCGTGACTCCCCTGGATTCTGCTGCGATTCAAGAAGGATTGATTCCTATCTTGCCGGTGTTAGCGAAACGTCACGTCGTTTTGGTTGCTGCGGTAGCAGACCCTGAACTTGATGAGATGGCAGAAAACCGCAGCGCCTCCGATGAGGCGTTTATTGCAGCAAGCGCCGAGACGCAAAAATTGCGGAACCGTAAAATGGTGCAACTACTGAACCGTTATGGCGCAGATGTCGTAGAAGCCCAACCAGATGATTTACCAATGGCAGTCGGGGATATGTATTTACGGCTCAAAGCGGCCGGCCGGCTTTGAAAGCTTCGTAACCGTACCGACCACCTCTTAGCCGTTGCTCATAGGCGTTACAACGTGGTGACGTATCCTGCCGCGTGATCGGCCAGCATACGCAGCCATTGGAGACCAGCACCAGTTTCCACTTCACCGGCTCGGTCAAAACGTCGGACAAAATGCACGCGGTCCAAGCCGCTGGGGCTCACACCCCAATCCAGGTATTGCTCGATGAGTTCTTCGGCATAACGCTGAGGGTTGTCACGATGCTGGATTTGAAAAGCAACGGGTTTCTGTGCCTGAACGAGTCCGTCAACGCGTTCCCAAGTACGCTCAGTTGTCAAGCTTCGACCCTGCGGCCAGTCGAGTATGATGCCCCCGACTTCAGCCGCCGTGTCGACTAGCTCAGCAGAAGTTTCTAATAGCACGTTTGCATCCGGGGTGTGGGCGGCTTCCCAGTAGGTTCTGACTTCGGAGAGGTCAATGGACCGCTCAAAGCCCGCCCCTGATGCGGTGCGCACCTGACCGGTGACAGCTCGATGCGCTTGGAGCTCGTCTATAAGCAGGGTCGGGGTAGCTCCCAGTACCGCACGCATGCGTGCACTCAGTGTTGCTGCACCTTCAACCCAGGCTCCTGCAAGATCTTCGCGGGCACCTGGGTCACGCAGAATTCGTTGACCTGAGGGCAGCCAACCAGACATCATCAGTGTTACAGGACCTACCAGACGTACCGATACTTCTGGGATGGCATCGGCAGCAGCGATATCTGCCATGGCCTGGATGACACTATCGCGGTGGGATGTAGCTCGTAACTGGTCGCTGGCCGAGATTCTGGTACCGTGCTGCAACTGCCACCCGTATGAGCGCAGTTCAAGAGGCACGCTGAGATTGGCAGCAACTTTGCCGACGTCTGTGGCATGTGGGCCGACGTCTGGCAGTTCCACCAGCGCGGGAATGTGCGGGGCCCCGATTTCGTTGCGCTGCAGTTCGTACACAGCGTGAAGGTCAGTTCCCGCAAATGTGCCATCGACGAGACCCACCGGGGTCGTCACTGCTGCTCCTGCGAGATGGCTTTGTGGTGCTGAATGACTTCCTCGATGATGAAATTCAAGAATTTCTCGGCGAATGCCGGGTCGAGTTCGGCGTCACGCGATAGCGAATGCAGCCGTTTGATCTGAGACTTTTCACGTTCCGGATCCGATGGCGGCAGTTCGTGTGCAGCTTTGAGCTGCCCAACCTTCTGGGTGCATTTGAATCGCTCGGCCAACAGATACACCAGGGTGGCATCAATATTATCGATGCTGGAGCGGATGGACAAGAGTTCTTCAAAGATGGCCGGATCGGTTTTGCCCGCCAACGATGACGCCGTGGAATCGTAGTTCATGGTTCCTAGCTTAGACGTGTGCCAAACGTTCTGCGTTGATTGACTTGTGAATGGTGGCCTGTCCAAGGACCCTGGTTCCCTGGTACACGACAGCAGTTTGTCCAGGTGCGACACCCTGGATCGTTTCGTCGAGTTCCATTTCCCACACCACGGCGTCGGTGCCGTCGACGTCGCCGGTGGTGACGCGGGCACGACCGGGTACAGGTTCTGCGTGTGCCCGCACCTGTACGTGGCAGTCAAACCATGCACCGGTGGCCTCCTCAGCGATTGGAGCTCCTGCCCAGGACGGGCGGATTCCGGTGATGCGATCAACCGCGAGCATTTCGCGTGAACCGACCACAACGGCGTTATCTTTCGGGCTAATTTCCAACACGAAACGAGGTTTACCGTCTTCTGCAGGTTTTCCGATGGATAACCCGCGACGCTGTCCAATGGTGAAGGCCTGAGCGCCGGGGTGGGTGCCGACCTGTTCACCGCTGGTGTCGTAGATCGGGCCGTCTTCCATATCGATCTTTTCTTCCAACCAGCCACGGGTGTCACCATCAGGGATAAAGCAGATATCGTGGGAGTCTGGTTTCTGGGCTACCGAAATGCCACGTTCGGCGGCTTCGGCACGCACCATCTCCTTCGAGGGTGTGTCACCCAGCGGGAACATCGAGTGTTTGAGCTGTTCTGCGGTGAGCACACCCAGCACATATGACTGGTCTTTCGCGTCGTCTGCGGCGCGGTGAAGTTCGAGTTCACCGCTTTCACCCTCAATGACTTTGGCGTAGTGGCCGGTCACGACGGCGTCAAAGCCCAGGGCCAATGCACGTTCCAGCAGGGCAGCAAATTTGATGCGTTCATTACAGCGCATGCAGGGGTTCGGCGTACGGCCGGCAGCATACTCTTCGATGAAATCGTCGACGACTTCTTCTTGGAAACGTTCCGAGAAGTCCCAGGTGTAGTACGGAATCCCCAGCATTTCGCAGGCACGCCAGGCATCGGAAGCATCTTCAATGGTGCAGCATCCTCGCGAGCCGGTACGCAGAGTGCCTGGCATACGAGATAGTGCCAGGTGCACGCCGACGACGTCGTGTCCGGCGTCTACTGCACGTGCGGCAGCCACGGCCGAGTCGACACCGCCTGACATTGCTGCCAAAACCTTTAACTTTTTCATAATGTTCTCCCGTTTAGCGGTGTGAATTTGCTGTGCGGATCGATGACTTCTCTGCGGCCATCCCGGCATCCGCTGCTGCCCGGTAAATTCCCGGTAGCGCAGCTATCACCGAGTCGATATCTTCTTGCGTCGTCGTATGCCCCAGACTAAACCGCTGGGTGGATCGGGCCGCTGGTTCGTCTTGGCCGGTAGCCAAAATAACGTGCGAGGGACGTGATACCCCCGCATTACACGCCGAACCCGTCGATGATTCGATCCCTGCCATGTCCAACCCAAATAATAACGAGTCACCCTCGGCCCCCGCAAAGGAAAAGTGCACGTTCGTTGGAAGCCGATAATTTGGGTCGGTCGGTCCCTGCAGTTTGGCAGTCGGGATATGTTCCTGAACCGCTTCAATCAATTGGTCTCGCAACCCGGCTAATCGAGACGACTCTGCGGTCAGATTCTGGGTGGCCTCAACGGCTGCGGCAGCAAACGCCACAATCAGTGCATCAGCGATCGTGCCGGAGCGGATTTCACGTTCCTGTCCCCCGCCGTGTAGGACCGGTACCGGTTTGGCGTCCCGGCGTACCAGCAGGGCTCCGATTCCAACCGGTGCACCAATCTTGTGCCCGGAAAGTGCCATGGTTGTCATCCCCGGCGCAAAGGTAATGGGCAAACTGCCAAAGGCTTGCACGGCATCGACATGGAAATCCACGCCTGCTGCCTGGCACAACTCAGCCACGTGCTCGACCGGCTGGATGGTGCCAATTTCATTATTTGCCCACATCAGCGTAGCAAGTGCAATGCGTCCTGCGTATTTCTCGAGCGCGGTTTGGAACGCAGCAACATCGATAAACCCTTCCTCGGTCACGTCCACAAACACCAGGCTCGCGTTTTCGTGGGCTTCTAACCATTCCAGTGTTTCCAGGACGGCAGGGTGTTCAACGCCGGTGGCGACAATGACGTCATTGGGCTGATTGGCCCAGTAAAGCCCTTTGAGCGCCAAATTGTCTGCCTCGGTGCCACCGGCGGTGAAGAGCACCTCGGTTGGATCTGCGTCCAAGGTCGCGGCCAACTGATCTCGAGCATCTTCCACTTGGAATTTTACCGAGCGGCCAGCCGAGTGCAGCGCCGATGCGTTGCCATTGCGTTTTGCCTGGCTCACGAATGCTTCGAGCGCGGCCTCGCGCACCGGTGTGGTGGCTGCGTGATCAAGATAGATTCGGGACATGTCCTCCAGTTTAGAACAGGACCGGTAGAATATGGCCCGTGTCAGACAATCTCAGCAACCGTTCAGACCCCTATCAGGTGCTCGGGGTCAGTCCGTCGGCCAGTGAAAAGCAGATCCGCCGGGCCTATCTTGCCTTAGCAAAACGGCACCATCCGGATCGTGGTGGTGATGCAGCACGCTTTGATGAAATAACTAAGGCGTGGAAACAATTGTCTGAACTTGATTCCATGCCCAACGACACGTTTGAGCAACGAACAACGGCGACGCGACAACCAACTGCGCGTGCCTACGAAACGCGGCCGAATGCTTCGAGGCAACCCGAGCCACTGCGGTTCATTCCGCCCTTGGCAGATGGGCCAGTTCAGTTACCGGGCAATCCACCGGTCACCGTGGATTCACCCCTGTCACAACAGGTCGTCCACGGGGCTATCCCGGGCGGATTCTTTAGACGCAAACAACAATCCTTGCACGCACGGCTTTCAGAGGTATTACAGACGCGAGTGCAGTCAGCTCTGCCCGCGCTGCGTATCTTTCACGGCGTCAAGTTGTCGCGACGAAACGTGCTCAGCACCGTGGTACTCGGTGGGACGAAGGTCGCCGTATTTTCCGTGGCCCATGCCCCGCCGGACGTCTACCAGTTCAACGGCACCGCCCTGACCGGACGCAAAAATATTGAACTGACCGACCTCTCCGAAGCCGTCGCCGGGCTCCAGCAGTTGCTACCGGATTTTGAAATTGGCGGATTCGCTGTCGTATTCTCCACGAATCCGCATGCACCTACCATTCAGGCCCCCGTCTCCCTCAACACTCTGGGGCTTACAGAAGTTCCCGCATCGATCATGGATGCGGTCCGTCAGATCAAACTCTTTATCGGTACCGGTGACCACAACGTGGTAGATCGGACTGCGATGGGACAGCTGCTAGCAAGACTATGAATCCACACGCCAACGCACCACGCACCCCCACGGCAACCAATCCGAAATTTCGCGTCCTGTTTCACGAGCCCGAGATTCCCGGCAACACCGGCAATGCCATCCGACTCGCAGCGATTACCGGAGCGGAACTACACTTGGTCGAACCCCTGGGCTTTAATTTTGACGACGCACACCTACGCCGTGCCGGACTGGACTACCACGACTTGGCCCTGGTCACCGTGCATGCCGACCTCGCTGCTGCCTGGGAGGCACTGCAGCCCACCCGAGTATTCGCGTTCACTGGGACCGGCAGTGTGCGCTATGACGCCGTTGCGTATCAGCCCGGCGATGTGTTGGTTTTCGGCAAAGAATCCGTTGGACTCAGCAACGATGTGCTGAACGACCCGATGATTACGGACACGGTCTTTTTGCCCATGCAATCCGGAAGACGTTCCTTAAACCTGGCAAATACCGCTTCAATTGTGCTGTACGAGGCCTGGCGTCAACATGAATTTTCAGGTAGTTAGGGTACCCTGTGGCGCGCCGAGGTGCTCTAGGCGACAACACCTCATAAGCTAGCAGAGATGGAAACTCAAACTCCGGGACCAGCCCAACTGTTGAAGCTTGCCGGCGACGACGATACCGCGGCTTTTGCCGCGCTCTACGATCTCACGTCACCGCAGGTCTATGGCATGCTCACCGTACTTTTTCCTATCGAACATGACGCCATGCAAGCTACGACTGATGCGTATACGTCACTCTGGCGTCAGGCACCACACTTCACGTTTGACTTCAACGTCGACCACGCCGATGAACAGGCGCGAGATCGAACCGTGGTGGCATGGATTAACTCCATTGCCCAACAAATTGGCCGCTATCATCGGCCTGACGCCCAGGACATCGGCGATGTCTCCCGCATGCAGGCCGTTGCGTCCCGGCTCAAAGAACTTGAACCTCTCACCGAGGCACAGGCTTTGGCTTTAACGACCATCTGGTTGGGTGGCCGTACGGTAAACGAGGCGGCCGCAGAGCTCAACGTTGCCGTGCCGACGTTCAAATCCCGTCTTCGGGATGCGACGATCCGGTTGACGCGGCACTATCAGACGGAGATCACCGGCCGTACAAGCGGCGACAATGACCCGCTACTGACGACCCGGGTCACCGGATCGCTGTCCTCATCTGGTGGGCAGACCGCCGCATTTTCTGACGACGTTGAATCCGACCTGCAGGTTGGCCTCGGCACAGAACTGGCCACACTTAATGCACTGCAGGCTTTCGATGATGACGACTCGGTTGCGGTGGAGGCCTGGATCAATCGCCAGGATCGTGAGGTCGCAGCACAGTTACGTGCCCGGCACGCTCTCTTCCAGCGCATGCTCACCTGGGCCTATCGTCGCGTCTCCGCTCACCCTCCAGCCTCACTTTTAGACTCTGTCCTCGATCAGCTGCCCGAACAAAACGTCGGCATTGGCTTTATCGAAGGCGTCGAAGAATACGAGGTTGAAGAGGACCCAGAGCAGCAGCGCCGCAGCCGCACGATGTTTATCGTGGTCGGCATTGTGCTGGTAATCGCCGTACTGGCAGCCGTTATTTTCTTGAACACCGGTGACCTACGCATCCGTAGCAGTGTCGATGATGCGGAGGACACCGTTACCGTTGACGCCGAAATGGAAGACGGCACCGCAACCGGACGCTTCTCCACATCAGAGGACGCAGCCTATCTGACCTTTGACAATGTCCCAGAGATTTCCGAAGACGAGACCTACCAGGTGTGGCTCTTCGAAGAACCCGGCGGGTCAGTAGTTTCCGTTGATACCTACACTGTCGAAGACTTAGAGAACGACGAGGTGGAGTTCCGCGGTGTAGCAGCATATGAGCTGCTATGGATCACCGTAGAACCAGACACCGGTTCGGAAACGCCATCCGGCACTGCGGTCGTAGAAATGTCGCTGCAGGACTAGAATCCGGCAAACGTAGTTTCGTCATTGATCGCGACCACATGGAATACTTCGGCAGCACGGCCAGCTTCCGGGTGGTTTGCTTCTAGCGCGCTGCGCACCCGTGTGTCCATGGCGGCCGGATCTGGGTGCTGTGAGTTATGTTTGTGCAGCGCCTCGAGCTTCATATCCACGTAATCGGTGATATCAACGCGCAGGTTCACCAAGTCGGCAGGTGCACCCATCATCCAAAGTTGGCCGATACGAAAAGCCGGTAGGTGCTCGAGGTCCGGGTAGGCAAAGGGGTTCTCTACAGCCGGGTAGACGGCTCGCACCGTTGCTTCCCCTACCGCAATATGGTCAGGATGTGAGGCTTGCAATCGGTCCCAGTTGCGTTGTGGGTGCTGGCTGATGACGACGTCCGGTTGCACTTCACGCATGAGGGCGACCAACGAGCTGACCAGCTCATGATGAGGTTCGACGTAACCGTCCAAATGCTTCAGGTATCGGACGTCGCTGACACCCACCACTTTCGCGGCGTCGCGCTGTTCCTGTTCCCGTCGTGCAATCATGGCTTCTCGTGAGTGGTCGAGTTCGAAACCACCGGCGTCTCCGGAAGTGACCAAACAATAGGTCAATTCCACACCGGAGGCGCTGAGTGCAGCAATCGTGGATGCTGCGCCAAAATCAATGTCATCGGGATGTGCTGCAATGACGAGGGCACGAGAAATTTCTGACCTTTTAACCAGGTCATGGGCATATACGGGTTGCATATGCCCAGTCTAGCCCGAGTTCATACCGCCCAATTGCAGCGTTTCAGTAAATTCTTCCCCGTCGCGTACAACGGTGAGTTCGACGTCGGAACCAGCCGGATACTCACGCACAGTTGCTGACAGCGAGCCCGGATCTGATACCGATTTTCCCTCAATCGCAGTAATGACGTCATCGGGCTCAAGGTTGGCCCCCGCTGCAGGACCGTCTTCGACGACTTCGACCACACGAGCGCCTGAGGATATGTTCTCGTCACCCGACGGTACGATCGACACGCCAAGCATGCCGTGCGAGGCTTCACCGTTTTCGATGAGCTCACCTGCAATGCGCTGCGCGTATTCGGCAGGAATGGCAAAACCCAAGCCCACGTTGCCTTCTGAGCGCGTTGCGATGGCCACGTTAATGCCAATAAGCCGACCGGCGTGGTCGACAAGAGCACCACCGGAGTTGCCGGGGTTGATAGCGGCGTCTGACTGAATCACGTTCAGATGGATTTGGCCTTGTTCAGCGGGTACTTCCTGGTTTTCAGGCAGACCGAATTCGAATGGGCTTTCCTGTTCAGGCATCTCAGGTTCTTCCGGAACGGCCGAGGACGCCACGGAGATCGTGCGATCAAGATTGGAGATAATCCCCTCGGTGACCGTGCCCGAGAGTCCCATTGGAGCACCAATGGCCACGGCCTGGTCCCCCACATTCAGCTCTTCAGCGGAGCCCATTTCGATGGGAGTGAGTCCTTCTGCATCAATTTTGATAACCGCCAGATCAGACATCGGGTCGGTGCCAACTACTTCGGCACGGTGCACTTGTCCATCAGAGGTTTGCACCTGAACATTTGCCGCTGCTGTTTGTCCACCCAGGGTCACCACGTGACTGTTCGTGAGGATGTGTCCCTCCTTGTCGAGGATGACCCCCGAGCCTGAGCCTTGGGCCTCGTCTCCACCAACCGATAAAGTCACAACGGAGGGCGAGGCGATGGCGGCTGCTTCGGTAGTTGGCGTGACATCGTCGGTGCGATTGAGCTGTGGTGACTCTTGCACGTTTTCGCTGCTCGTTGCACCGGTAGAGTCCGCATAGTGGACGGCGAGGCCACCTGCTCCCCCACCCAGCACTCCGGCCAGAACAACGCCGGTGAGAAGGACGGGCCAACCAAATCGACGTGATTTGTGCTGCGCAGGTTCAGACGGCTGGTCAGACCAATATGGTGAGGTCGATGTTGGTGGAGGCGGGGGTGGAGTCTGCCCTAGTGTCTCTGTGGGCTGTTCGTCTCGGCGACCGTGCTCGCGGGCCTCGTCTGACCAGTTATCGTTCATCATCCGTCCTTTCCTAACAGGACTATTTTGGTACAGCTTGCTGAGTGTCACCCGAATGAAATCGCCATGGAAGCTGTGCACCGGGTACAAGAACTCCGGGCATGCGAAAAGCCCCCGACCTTGTCGGGGGCTTTTCTCTTACTCGTTGCGGGGGCAGGATTTGAACCTGCGGCCTTCGGGTTATGAGCCCGACGAGCTACCGAACTGCTCCACCCCGCGGCGTGTAATTACACTCTACACACCGCGGAAATGGAATGCAAACTGACGAATCAGTTCATAACCCTTAGTCAGAGCCGTTTTCGGCGTCGCTGTTACCAGCGTCACCTTCGTCCTCTGCCGGGGCTTCACCCTCGTCGAGTTCGATTGCACGTTCCAGTGCAGCTTGCAGGTCGGCTTGCGCCTGACCGTATGCTGCCCAGTCGCCATCGGCCATCGCTTCATCCGAACGAGCCATCGCGTCGCGTGCGTCTTCGAGTGCTTCGTCAAGCTGCGCGGATGGGGCATCGGCCATCGGTGGCTCTGCCTGATCGGTTTCTTCGGTGCCTTCTTCCCCTTCGGTTTCAGCTGGACTTTCTGCCTGCTGTTCCTCTGGAGTTTCTGCACCGGCGTCGCCTTCGAAGACCTGGTCGAGTGCTTCAGCGAAGGTGTCAGCGAAGCCGACCTCGTCACCGAATGCCACCAAAACCTTTCGCAGGACCGGGTAGGACGTTTCGCCAGTTGAGCGAACGTAGACCGGCTGGACGTAGAGGATACCCTGCGCGACTGGCAGCGTAATCATGTTGCCGTTGATCACGTCGGAAGCACCCTGACGCAATAGGTTCAGCTGACGAGACACGGTGTCATCAGAGTTGAAGTTGTTCTGCGCCTGTCCAGGACCAGGTGTTGTGGTCTGGCGTGGCAGCTCAAGCATCTGCAAGTGTCCGTAGCCGTCGGATTTGACGCCGTCCTCCCCGGTTCCTGCGTCACCGTTAGCACCCAGAAATCCGTACAGTACGTTTCGCTGGGCGACGCCCTCACGTTCCTGCGGGATAAATGGCGTGGTCAACTGGAACGCTGGATCCTGACCAGGCATCTGCATGGTCATGTAATACGGCGGCAGCTTGACGTCGTTTTCAGCGCCTGAAGTTGGGTCATCTGGAATAGACCAAGCGTCGTTGTTTTCGTAGAAGTCGCCTGGATCATCCACGTGGTAACGGGCAAGTTGTTCACGCTGAACTTTGAACATGTCCTGTGGGTAACGGACATGGTCCATCAGCTCAGCTGACATTTCAGAATACGGTTTCACCGTGCCGTCATAGACTTCCATCCATGCTTGCAACAGTGGATCCTCCGGTTCCCAGGCGTACAGGGTCACCGAACCGTCGTAAGCGTTCACGGTCGCTTTGACCGAGTTACGAATGTAGTTGACCTGACCGGTCAGGGTGAGGTTCTGGTCAACATTCAACGCATCGGTGGTAGCCGATTCCAACTGGGACTGATCCGAGTATGGGAAGGCATCCGAGGTGGTGTACCCATCGACGATCCACTGGACTTCGTCATCCACGATGGCCGGGTAGGTGTTGGTATCTACTTCGAGATACGGTGCAACTTTTTCGACGCGCTCAACAGGATCACGGTCGAACAGGATCTGTGACTCTGAGTTCACATCCTGCGACAACACAATTTCTGTTGCGCCGAATTTGATGGCGAATGCCAACTGGTTGAACAGGCCACCAACTGCTGGACCACCGTCACCGGAGAAGGTGTACGAGGTATCCTGATCCGACCCAGTTTCCTGAGGACGGTCACGTTCACGGTCTGGTTCGCCTTCTTCATTACCGACGATGGAGTAGTCGGGTGAGTTTTGGCCGAAGTAGATACGAGGTTCGTAGTCATCTTCTGAGGCCAGCACACCGGAGGTTGGAATACCTGACAGTAGGAACGATGGCCGTCCACCGCCACCAACTTCAGAGGCATCCGCAGCGACGATGCCGTAACCGTGGGTATAGATCACGTGCTGGTTAACCCAGGAGTCATCTCCCGGAGGGTTCACTTCACGAGCAGCCAGCACGGCGTCACGGACTTCGCCATCGATCTCATAGCGGTCAACGTGCAGTGTTTCTGGGAACGAGTAGTACGGACGGAACTGCTCGAGCTGACCGAACGTCTGGCTTAGCAGATTGGGGTCCATGAGGCGGACGTTTGCTGTCGTCGCGGCGTCACCGGCCAGTGCGCCACGTTCCGCCGCGGTTTCACCTGCGTAATCGGTGTATTCCACATCTGACACGTCGTAGCCTTCACGAGTGAATTCGATGTTTCGCTCGATGTATTCGGCTTCCATGGTCTGCTCAGTTGGTCCTACCCGGTATTCCTGAATCAAGAATGGGTAGATCGCACCGGCGATTAGGGCAGCCACGAGGAAACCAGCGACACCAATAATAGACAGGCGCCACCGTCCGGTGATCATGGTTGCGATGAACAACACGATAATCAAAATTGCGGCAATAGCCAAGATCGTGGAAGTAGGAATGACGGCGTTGACGTCCGTGTACATCGCACCGGCCCAGTTACCAGACTGGTCCTGGAGTGTGCCGTAGCGGTTGAGCCAGAAACGGCCAGCCTGCAGCAACATGTAGATGCCGGCAAAAATCAGAATGTGGAAGCGTGCAGCACGTTCCACTGTGATGCCAGAGCCGTCTTCAATGCGGACCCCACCGTAGAGGTAGTGCACAATGAGGCCGGCAATACCTGAGACCAGCACGACGGACACCAGGAAGGAAACCAAGGTGTTCAAGAAGGGCAACGTAGCCATGTAGAAGGTCATATCCAGACCAAACTCTGGATCCTCCATGCCGTATGGCACCTGATTGAAGAACAGTAAGACTTGTTCCCACCCGTTCATCCCGGCGGTACCAGCGAAGAAACCAATGAGAATTGGGGCACCAATGAATACCAGCCGGCGAATGGGTTCGAGCTGTTTCTGGTACTGCTCGACGTTGCGACGCAGTTGTCCTGCCAAGTTCTTTGGTCGATATTTATAGGCCAGATGTAGTGCCAACCAGGTGATCGCGGCCATCACCAAACCGGCAGCAACAAACAGTATTGCCTTGGTGATGTACTCAGTCCAGAAGACCTGCTGGTAGCCCAGCTGGTTGAACCACAACACCTCGGTGTAGACCATGGTGAACAGCACGAAGAGTGCCACCAGCACACCGAGAATAATCAGTGTGAGGAGGAGTGCTCCTGGACGACGCGAACCTGCGCCGCCGCTGCTTGTAGCATCGCCATTTGACGAGCCTCCGCTGCCTGACGAGAAACCGTTGCCGCGGTCAGCGCCGCCGGAATCGTCAGAGCCACCGGAGGGATCATTCGGGCGGCCGAATATGCCACCGAATCCTTGTCCGAAACTCACGGTAGTTCCCTATCTGCGGGCTGTGCCCGACTTATTTTTTGTACAATCAGTGAAATTCTAGCGAACTGACAGCTTATGAACAGGTGGGGTAATTCATTTCACCTGCGGGCGCATCCAAAATTTCTAGTGCGGTGTCCAACGTGTCGACGCTATAAACGGTCATGTCATTCGGTACATGTGTGATTTCTTCGCAGTTCAGTTCGGGGGCTAAAAAGATGGTGGCGCCCTCGGATGCTGCGGCCGTAACCTTCTGTTGTATTCCCCCGATGGGTCCCACCGTGCCATCGGGATCAATGGTGCCAGTTCCAGCGATGTGACGTCCGTCGGTCACTGACTCTTCGGTCATACGGTCAATTAACGCCAGCGTAAACATCAACCCGGCAGACGGGCCGCCGACATCTTCCAAGAAAATATCCACGTCGATGGGAAACTCAAACTCCGAGTCCAAAAAGACCCCGACCTGATACGTCCCGTCCTCGCCTTGGGTAACCGGGATGGTGTGAGTCTGTTCGGCACCATTCCGACGGATCGTCATCTCGACTGGCTCGCCTTCGGCTTCCTGGATGGTATTGACCAGCTGCCCATGACCGGTAATTTCTGTTCCGTTGACGCTCACGATCTCGTCATTGGGTTCCAATATGTCTTGCGCCGGGGAGTTCTCAGTGAAATCCAATGCGAACAATCGCTGCATATAGTCCTGATCAAGATGTTCCAAAGCGGCGGCCACCGCCCAGGACTGCGAATCCACCATGGCTTCAGCATTTTGATCGCGAACTTCATCGCCGGTTGTTTCAGGCGGATACAACAACTCGGCCGGCGTGATTGCCGGATACGGTTGCACGGCGTGATACAGCACTTCAAGAATCAAGGACGAAGACGTTGGCGGGCCCGAAACCGAGATCGTGGTCAGATCCAGACGCCCCTCAGTCGGATAGGTCTCAGCCCCGTCAATTTCGACCATGTCGTGGGTCGTACCCTCCACCTCGACTTGCTCGAGGGTGTCAAACGTCGGCCCGGGTGCCTGAATCGTGTACGGAGTGGGAATGAACATCGTCAAGAACACCACAATCGCCAAATAGGCTCCTACGCGTTTGGCCCGTGGCCGAAGTTTTCGCTGTGCGTCCATACATCGCTTTCGTTCCGTCAAACTTGGAGTTGAGTGCCCAACACCCGTTTAGGGTAAGTTGATCCAAGAACTTAGGCTACCCATACATACGTTATATAAGGACCACATTGGACTGGCTCGTCAAACTCAGCATGAAGAATCGTGCTTTTATCGCCTTAGTCACCATCGTCATCATGGTGTTGGGACTCGTTTCGCTTAACATGCTACGGCGGGAGCTCATCCCGCCGGTTGAGTTACCAACGGTTGCAGTGACAGCCACCAACCCGGGAGCCTCTTCGGAGCAAATGGCCGATCAGGTAGCCGAACCCATAGAACGGCAATTAACCACGGTCGATAACGTGACTTCGACGTCGTCGACTTCCAGTTCGAATTTCTCCATGGTGACGCTGGAAATGGAATACGGCTCAGATGTTTTCCGAGCCGCTTCCCAAACAGACACCTTATTGAACTCACTGGACGAGCAACTGCCTGATGGCACAACCACCACAACACTATCTGGTGGTTCAGCTGATATTCCGGCAATGGTGGTCACCATCAGTTCTGATCTTTCCGCAGCAGAGTTGGATCGGCGCTTTGAGCAGTCGGCGCGTTCCGATATTGAAAACATTCCGGGTATTGCCCAGGTACAGCTCTTCGGCGCCAATGACGAAATTATTCGTCTGAGTCCCGATGATGACGCTCTGGAAGCAGAGGGACTCGACCGTTCAGCCATTGTGGATGCGTTGGAGGATGCAGGCGTCGTCTTCCCCGGTGGCAACGTCTCCGAGAACGATCAATCTCTAGATATTTCGATTGGGAAAGCCTTCGACGACGTCGACGATTTGGCCGCCACACTCATTCCGGTAGACGAGGGCACGCCAATACAGCTCTCCGAGGTTGCTGAGGTCGAACAGACAGAGGCTGAAGCCGAATCGCTGTCGCGCACCAACGGTAATGAAGCGATCACGCTGTTGGTGATGCCGTCTAATGACGCGAACTTCATTGAAGTATCCGAACAAGCCCTAGCTGAGATGGATGAAGCCGCGCAGCAAATGGGATCGGGCACCGAATTTACGGTGGTCTTTGACCAGGCTGAATTCATCGAAGACGCGATTGCCGGACTCGCCAATGAAGGGCTGTGGGGGTTAGCCCTAGCTGTCCTGGTGATATTTGTCTTCCTGTTATCGCTCCGTCCGACCATCATTACCGGTATTACGATTCCGTTGTCAGTGCTGTTCGCGTTCGTAGGCATGCTGGCCACCGGCACCACGGTCAATATGATGTCGCTTGCCGGGTTGATGATCACCATCGGACGTATGGTTGACGACTCGATCGTCGTGATCGAAAACATCATGCGACACCTCCGACAGGCGCCCAAAGGTGAGTCCAAACTCAGGACCATTACCAGGGCTACGGGCGAAGTTTCATCCGCGGTGATTTCTTCAACGGTCGTCACCGTCATGGTGTTTGTACCGATCCTGCTCGTCGAAGGCATGGCCGGCGAACTGTTCCGGCCCTTTGCGCTCACCGTAGTCCTCGCCATGGTTGGTTCAACCCTCGTGGCACTGACCATCGTGCCGGTATTGGCCTACTGGTTCATGCGTAATCAGAAGATCCGTGGCGATAAAGCCGCACAGATGACGGATACAGACATTCGAGTCACCACCAACTGGATGGCACGACTCTACCGTCCAATCATCGCCTGGGCTATTCGATCGCGTGTGACCCGCTGGTCTACCGCTGTCGTTGCCCTCGGCATCTTTGTCGGTTCATTAGCACTGGTACCGGTCCTGAAACTAAATCTGTTAGGCGACACCGGCATGAACATACACGCTGTCACCTACACCGCCCCACAAGGATCAACCCTGCAACGCACGTCAGAACTCTCTGCTGAGATAGAAGAAGAGCTCGCTGACGTTGAACAGGTGGAGACCGTGCAAGCAGATATCGGCGGCGGCATGATGGGTGGTGGCCCTGACCAAGCATCATTCACCCTCATCACCGATGCCAGCGCTGATCAGGCCGAAGTTGAATCTGATATCCAGAAAACGCTAGATGCCTACTTCGAAAATAATCCAGCGGCCGGCGAATTCCAGCTTGAAGCCGGTGGCGGCATGGTCGGTTCGGATACCGTTGATATCAAGCTTGATGCCCTCGACGAATCCGATCTGGCTGAGGCCACCGAGACACTCAGCGCTAGTTTTGAAGATCTCGACGACGTCGCCCGTGTGGAATCTGATTTCGAAGCCGCAGCACCTTCCCTCGAGATCGTGCCTCTCGAGGACGAAATCGCGAATTACGGTATGACCGTTCCCGAAGCAATGGGACTGATCGCATCGCACACTTCCGACTTCCCCGTTGCCGAAGTCACCATCGATGACACCGAACTCGATGTGCACATGGATTCCGCCTCAGCTGTAGAAACTGTAGAAGACATCGAAGAGTTGGATCTCTTTGGCATTCCACTGACCGATATTGCCGAGGTCAACCGAGTCAATATCGCACCGTCTGTTACCACGCTCAACTCAGTCCGTACCGTGACCATTTCGGTCACTCCCCAGTCCACCGACGATGTCGGCGCTGCAACCACGGCGCTCGACACAGCCATAGATCAGGCTGAGTTACCCGACGGGGTGCGAGCCGAAGTGGGCGGTGTGGCCGAAGAAATCGACAAGACCTTTGAACAGCTGGCACTTGCTATGGCGGCCGCTGTCCTCTTGATTTACGTGGTACTCGTATGGTTGCTGAAGTCCCTGATTCAGCCACTGATCTTGCTGGTAGCCATCCCGTTTGGTGCTACAGGCATGATCTTGGCACTGCTAATCACCGGCACGCCGTTGGGGGCGACCACCCTGGTAGGCATGCTCATGCTCATCGGCATCGTGGTCACCAACTCGATTGTGCTGATGGACTTGATCAACCAGTACCGACGACGCGACGCGAACCTGGACCAAGCAATTATTGCCGGTGCTCAGAACCGTGTTCGGCCGATCATCATGACCGCAGCAGCCACCATCGGCGCGATGATTCCGCCGTCACTTGGACTCGCCGGACAGTCGAGCTTCGTTTCAGCACCCATGTCTATTGCTGTCATCGGTGGATTGGTTGCTTCGACATTAATCACCTTGGTGATTGTGCCGGTTCTTTACCGAATGACAGAAGGTACCGCGCAGCGCTTGAGCGAGCGTCAAGCGCTACGTGAAAAAGAAGCCTTGACGACCTAGAAACATTTAGCGTATAGCCCACAGAGGCTATTGTTTGAACCGGCCCCTACAGTAACGTGGAGAGATATGAGCAATACAGGCCCAACGAACGGCGACGACCACGATCCAATGTCCGAAATGTTCCGGAAAATGTTTGGTGAGAACGCACCCGACCCGGAAGAGATCCAACGCGCTATGAATCAATTTGGCGCATCCGGTATGCCTTTTGATCCTTCGATGATGGACCCGCAGATGATGCAAAACATCATGCAGCAGTTCCAATCGATGATGCAGGGATCGAACGACGATGCACCGGTTAACTGGGACTTGGCAAAGCAGACTGCCCGTCAATCGATCGCTGGGCAGGATCCCTCAGTAGGCTCATTTTCTGCCACTGAAATTGATGATGCTGTCCGTCTGGCAGACTCATGGTTGGATAATTCGACCACCCTTGAAGCAGCCAACGTTCCCGTCATTGCGTGGTCACGTGCCGAATGGGTTGAGGCAACCATGGACAACTGGCGCGAGATGACCAACCCCGTAGCAACCTCCCTATCCGAGGCCTTAAGTCGAACCATCACGGAACAGCTCCCAGGGCAAATGCCAGAAGAATTTCAGGGCGCCTTTGGCGATATGCAGCCGATGATGAAAAATCTTGGTGGTTCCATGTTTGGGCTACAACTCGGCCAGGCCATCGGTGAGCTCGCCCAGGAGGTTCTCTCCGGAACCGACACCGGTTTTCCCATCGCAGGCCAACGCATGGCGATGCTGCCGGTGAATATCGAAGAATTCGGCGACGGACTCGCAGTTGAACCCGACCAAGTCCGCATCTACCTTGCGCTGCGTGAAGCCGCCCGCATGCGTCTCTTCGCAAACTCACCGTGGTTAGCACGCGATCTCACCGCTATGGTGCAGCAGTATGCCGCAGGTATTACCATCGACGTTTCGGCGATCGAAGATGCGGTTCAGCATCTTGACCCCACCGATCCAGAATCAATGAACCAGATGTTCTCCGGATCAATGTTCATTCCAGAACCTGAGGGCGCTCAAAAGGCTGCTATCGAGCATCTGGAAACATTGCTTGCGCTCATTGAAGGCTGGGTCGATGTCGTCGTCACCGAAGCTGCCACACCATTAGAATCTGCCAATGCACTCCGAGAGATGATCAATCGTCGTCGTGCTTCTGGTGGACCTGCGGAGCACGCTTTTGGCTCTCTGGTCGGCCTTGATTTGCGTCCTCGTCGACTCCACGACGCCACGAAGCTCTGGACCACCATCCAAGAAGCCGAAGGGATCGAATATCGCGATGCCATCTGGGAATCCCAGTTGCGTCTACCAACCGACGAAGATCTGGATGATCCTGAAGGCTACGTTCAACGGCAAACCTCTGCAGATGAGCAGTCGGCCACGCTCGATGACGACCTCAAGAAGTTGCTCGAAGGTGGCTTCGACGACGACCAGGACAAGAAAAACTAGTCGTATTCGTCCGGGAATGTTTTGCCCTCGCCACGGTGCTGGGCAAAACTCACTCCGTCGAGGAAGGCATTGGCTTCACTCATGCGTGGGTACCGTGCTGCAAAGTCACGAAACTCTTGACCGTGGTCGGTGTATTTCAGGTGGGCAAGTTCGTGCACCAGCACCCCATCGATAACCCACTGGGGCATCCCGTGCAGCATCGTAGAAATGCGGATAGCACCGGTGGCAACAGTGCAGGACCCCCACAGTGTTGTCTGCCGGTCAGACCACACCACTGAGGTGGGCATGACCTCCGAGCCGAGCCATACGCGGGCTAAATGTTCTGCCCGACTATACAATTCTGAGTCCGAACGGGGTGTTTGTCGCTGACGGGATTTGAGTTTCGATATCAGCGCCGTCCCCGACCGCACGATATCCGCGTCTCGCATACGCAGTGGGACAGATAACTCGATCATCCCGTCATGCATTTTCGCCGATATGGTCTTCTTCCGTCGTGCCGAACTAATCAGGCGAACGGTTTCTCCACCGATCTCGACAATTGATGATATTCGGCCACCGGAGAGTTGCTCGATATCTTCGCGTCTCAAAGTTGAAATAGTATCCATGTCCTTCATGCTGCACCAGGGCACAAGCTCCCGAGGCTGAACGCCAGAACCTGTGGAGAACGTATCCGAAACATCCTAGCTGTGGAAAACACGCCGCTTGCACTGTCACGATAGCCCAACATGGTAACACCTTGAACCGATGAGGAGTCACCATGCAAATCAATCCGGGACTATCCATAACGAAGCTGGCTGCCAATCATCTACAGATCGGGTCCGGTCATCGTGGTTTGGAACTCGCAGGTCTCAACAAACAGGCTGCCATGTACTTACATTGGCTTCGCCAAGGAATTCCCGACGGCCAAGAAGCTCAGGTTGCCACTGATTGTGACGTCTCCCCGGTCGATTTTGAACTACTGATGCGCAAGCTAGCACCCCTACTGGTGTCAACTCCCTTTGCCGACAGCGCGGTAACAAGCTTTGATCAGGACCATCGTGGGAGTCTGTCTCGCCTGCGTTGCGTCACGCCTATTTTTGAAGGTGGCAAACTTCGCGGTCTTGCGCCGCACAACGAAGACCAGTTCCAAACGCAACGATACGCTGCCGCGCTGCAGGTGTTCGGGTTGGGTCGAACAGGTGTTGCTTTGAGTGGCGTGCTACAGGATTCGGGTATTGGTCACCTCAGTGTCTGGGATTCGCACAGGGTTTCCTCCAACGATGTTGGCACGGGATTACGTGAAGAAGATATTGGCTCAGTGCGTTCACTGGCAACAGCCTCCGCATTGAATCCACAACATCAACGACCACGTATCCACCCCACTGGCCGAGCGAAACAACCACCACTTTCCACGCTTGCTACGGTCCACATCACCCTAGGTCGGTGGCACACCGCGACTATTCAACAAGCAAAAGAGTTGAAACACCCGTATTTACCCGTTGTAATTCGTGACGACGAAATCGATGTTGGACCCTGGGTTGCCCCTGACGCAGCAGCCTGTCCCATGTGCTTAGAGACTGCGTCTACCGAAACCGCTATCCATGACCGACCTTTCTCAGCACTAGATGGGCGCTGCGGTGGTATTGAAACCCTGGCTGGTGCTCACTTAGTGGCTGGGCTCATTGCCACCGAGCTCCTGTCATTGGTCGATTCGCAACACTTGCGTCACCGTGTCCCGGTGACCAAACACGGCATGGTCCCAGGGCTGAATCTCAATACTTTTACTCGAATCCATTTGGCCAACGGCTGGATTCAAACCTTCGAAGTCGCCCCACGGCGGGGCTGTTGCGCAGCCGTTCAAGAGCTCAAAATCGCCAGCACTTCAGCCCCGTAGCGCTCTAATTTTTTGGGCCCGACACCGGGTAACTGCCGCAATTGCTGAAGGTCCGTGGGCATGTTTTCAGCGATGGCCACCAGTGTGGCATCCGTAAAAACGACAAACGCTGGGACCTTATCCGAAGTCGAAATGTCTTTTCGCCAGGTAACCAACTTATCGAAGGTTGCTGGATCATACGTTGGCGGGCACTCGTCGCAGCGGCCAATCTTACGCTCGCCACCGGTGGTCAACACCGTACCGCAGGTGCGACACTTGGCTATTTTTGCACGGGTAGAGCGCTTGGCCTTGGGTTCCGCTGCTGGGCCGGCTTTGGTAGTGGTGGTGCGGATCGCCCGCAGGAATCGTGACGGCCTCCGGTTGGCACGACCACCAGCTGACCTTGATAGCGCCCACGACAGATATAACCGAGTTTTGGCTCGAGTGATACCTACGTAAAAGAGTCGTCGTTCTTCATCGACGTTCTTGTCTTCGGTAGCAAAACTGATGGGCATCAAGCCTTCAGTCACGCCCACGAGAAATACGGTGTCCCATTCCAGACCCTTTGCTGAGTGAATCGATGCCAACGAGACGCCATCCATCACGGGCGCGTGCTGGTGTGAGGCTCGCTCATCAAGCTCTGCTACCACCACATCCAGGGTCACTTGATCGCCACGAGCCTCCACGAGATCTTGTGCGAGATTCACAATGGCGTTGAGTGACTCCCAACGTTCCCGCACCGCACCGGATTGTTGTGGAGCTTGGGCGGTATAACCTAACGATGCCAATACGTCCTTCATGCGGGGTATAACGGCTGTTCCTGCGATACCATCGGCAGATTTTGCAGCCGCGCGCAGTTGCAAAATACCATCGCGGACTTCGCGACGGTTAAAGAAGCGTTCTGCACCACGCACCTGGTAAGAAATACCAGCATCACTAAACTGCTGCTCAAAGGCTGCAGATTGTGCGTTAGTGCGGAACAGTATGGCAATGTCCGAGCCTTTGTGCCCTGCCGCGAGAAGTTCCTTGATTTGGCCGGTTACCCATTCAGCTTCGACCTGATCATGGCTGCATTCTGCGAAGACGGGTTCTGGCCCTGTTTCACGCTGCGAGAGCAGTTCAAGTGGCTCCGGCCAGCGCGGCAGCGACGGGCGATCAGATTTTGTCCGTTCTTGTAATAGACGGTTAGCTAGATCCACGATCTGCGGAGTCGACCGGTAGTCGCGAATCAGCTTGATCTGGGTGGCATTGGGGAACTGTTGACCAAAGTCCAACAGATAGTCCGAGGTTGCCCCGGTAAAAGAATAAATAGTCTGGGAGGTATCACCGACCACACAGAGATCATCACGATCCCCCAACCAGGCTTTGAGTAAGCGGTATTGCAGCGGCGAGACGTCCTGAAATTCGTCGACAAGAAAGACCCGATATTGGTTACGGACGGTCGCTGCAATGCGTGGTTCGGATTCGAGGATGCCAACCAGAATCAACAAGACGTCTTCGAAATCAATGAGGGCTCGGTCTGATTTCAGGTCTTCATAGCCTTGGAACAGTCGGGTCACCGCAACGAGGTCCCATCCTGCAGGCATAGTGCGGTGGGCACCCTGCTGTTGATAGGTCTGCGGTGTGAGCATGTTGAATTTTGCCCACTCAATTTCCCCAGCCAGGTCTCGAATTGTGGCTTTATCGGTGCTCATGCGTAGCCGCTGAGCAGCTTCCATGATCAGGTGCGTCTTGTACTCGACCAATCTGGGGACATCTCCCCCGATTGCTTGCTGCCAAAAGTATTGCAATTGCGCCAGTGCCGCAGCGTGGAAAGTTTTTGCTTGGACTCCGTGTGCACCCAGATCTCGAAGTCGGGCGCGCATTTCCGCTGCGGCTCGAGCTGTGAAGGTTACTGCTAAAACGTTGTAGGGGTTATATACCCCGGTAGCTACCCCATAAGCGATGCGGTGAGTGATGGCTCGGGTTTTACCCGTTCCTGCACCGGCCAAAATACGGACCGGTCCGCTCAAGGTGGTGGCTGCCTGGCGTTGTTCAGCATCCAGGCCGGCTAGAATCTCGTCGGGATTTTGCAATCTAATTCTCTAAAGTTCTGGGTTGCGGCAATGGTCCACCGTACCAGTGGCGCATTAAGTGGTGTGCGATCGAGGCGGCTCCCGGAATGAACATCCGGCCAGACTCCACCTCTTCGCGTAATTCTTCACGGCTAAACCAACGAACCTCTGCAAGTTCTTCATGATCCGCTTGCGCGTCTTCAGGATGTTGGGTTTGACCAAGATATCCCAGCATGAGCGATTGTGGGAAAGGCCAAGGCTGTGATCCCATGTACTCTACGCCATCGACAATCACTCGTGATTCTTCATACACTTCGCGTTTGACTGCTGCTTCCAACGATTCGCCGGGTTCTACGAAACCTGCCAGCGTTGAATAGCGCTTATTACCCCACGCTTTGTTATTGCCTAAGAGCGCCCGGTCGTCGGGGTCGGTAATTAACATGATCACCGCCGGATCGGTACGTGGAAAAAGTTCGTACCCGTCCTTTGGACACACTTGCACCCAGCCGGACGTTGTGAGTTCAGTTTTAGTTCCGCAACGAGGACAGAACTTATTAGCGTTGTGCCAGTTAGCAATGGCAATTCCTGAGACAAAGATACCCACGTCTCGGTCGTTGAGTGCCGGAGCAATGTCCGACACCCCTAACCAGTCAATATCTGCAGGTTCTTCGACCACTACTCCACCGACTTGGGGATCCTGTAGCCATGGCGCTTTGGTATCAGATTTCGCGATCAACAGCACGATTTCTACATGCTCTTCATCCCGATCCACAAATTGACTATGTTGCGGAGTGTGCTCAGCGGAACGTCCAAGGTAGACAGCGTCGCCTGGAAGCTCTCCGGTTGGAGCGGTCAGGACCAAACCCCCGTCATACATGGGTGCTGTCCGACCGTGCAGCCAAAGCACTCGGGTGTTGGGCTGATCCCAGATGGTTGAGAGCCACTGCTCGTCGTCGCGAAGTTCAGTTCCACGGTCTACATCGTCACGGGCAAGCGGAAGGCGTCCAAGGCCGGGCAGCATATTCATAGTTTCCACTGTAGGTCGAGGCGCAGAGTTTTTCGACTCACCAGGTTTACTCAACCAGATCTTCTCCAAGCGGGCGTATGGTAGATGTGATGAAACGAACCGCCATGGAACTTGCAGCACTGGCATCGGCCGCCATGCCCGGGCTGGATATTGTCCAAGCCTCCGCCTCACCAGATGACCCGCGAGCCTTTGACTCTGCCATCGTGACAGACACTGATAATAATCATTGGCGAGTTCGTTCCCCTCGAAACTCTCAGGCCGCATTCCGCCTGGAAACTGAAATTCAAGTACTCTCTGGTTTCACTCCAGCCATTCGCGCGCATTTGCCGTTCCGCGTACCGTCGGTCGCCGGTGCGGTCCAGATCGATTCACTGAGAACCTTCATTTACCACCAAATGCCCGGCCAGCCGGTGGAGTTGGACACCATCACGGGATCCGAAGCCCAAACTATCGATGACATTGGTCGTATTGTCGCGGCCATTCATAAGCTCCCCCGAGCCGTGGTCGAAACAGCCGATTTACCTTCGTACGGGGCCGAACAGCTCCGGTCTCGATTGCTGTCAGAGCTAGATCAAATCGCGCTGACGGGCAAGGTACCGTCAGTCCTGCTCCGCCGCTGGGAAAGTGCCTTCGAAGAACGCCGCATGTGGTCGTTCACCCCACGGGTTGTGCACGGCGATTTTGATGAATCATCTCTACTGATCGATCGCAACAGGGCAGTTGGCGTCACAGCCTGGACCGACCTGCATATTGGGGACCCAGCCCAAGACTTCACGTGGCTCGCCTCCACAGACTCCATCGAGTTCCGCGAAACACTGCTGTCCGCCTATCACCAACACATGGACTTACCTGCTGATCAACTCGATCTGCACATCATGCGCAGGGCAGCACTGGCTGCGGAGTTCTCGTTGGCGAAGTACCTGATGTCAGGAATCAACGCTTCCGATGACGAGGTCGTGTCTGAGGCTCAAGCCATGCTGGATGAATTAGTCGCCGATGTTGAAGCAACCGGGGGTCAAGATATTGGGCAAAAATTCTGGGAACCGGAACCAACCCCAGAACCTTCGGCACCGGTAACTGCCCCGACAACCACAGCTGAGCCAGAGTCTGCCATCGTCATGGACAACGAGGTACCGTCCACCGAGACTCAGGACGATGCTGAACCTGAGCAGGGCACTGAGCCTGAATCAGATGACACGCCAAACAATGCCGCCGGGGATGCAGAACCAGAACCAGAATCTCAACCTGTTCCAAAAGCCGCGCTCATCCACGATGAGTCCGACGAGCCCGAAACTAGCGAAGCACAGCTGCCCGAGGACTCCGCGTCGATTGACGACGCTGAGGAAGAACTCGACGAACTGCCAGAGCCACAGCGTCCCGAAGCTGAGGACGATGGCACGACGCTAGTTGTTCACTCATTATCGGATGAGGATGAAATCGTGCGTCACGTCGAGCCAGCCCAGCCCGCTGCACCCGACGTTGATACCCAACCCATCTCGTGGAAAACCGTCCAAGAGAATTCGAACGACCGCTAAACTTCGGTCATTGCCTTGACAAGAATCTCCTCGAGTTCTTTCGCCGTCGCGAAGTCATGGGGCGTTTTTTCTACTCCATGTGCCAAGTACACAAATTTGCCGGTGATGTTTTCCATAGGGATCCCGTGGAGTCGTGACCATGCCAACCGGTAGATCGCTAACTGCAGGCTACGTCGTGGCATTTCACTGTCTGCCGGAACTCGACCCGTCTTCCAATCAACTAACTCCCAGGTAGCGTCTGGATCGAATGCACGGTCCGGGTCTCCCCCACTTCTAAAGACAGCATCGATACGTCCACGAAGCGTCAGTCCCGAGACTGAGGTCTCGACTGCAGCTTCGATCATTGTGGGGACACGGTCGGCCCAGGATGTTTGCTCAAACTTTTCGCGTAACTCAGCAAGTCCGGTTGCCGCATCCCACTCCGCATCCACGAGTTCTTCGGTTTCTTCGATATCGAAGGATGGCGTTAACCCAGGCATGGACTGTGCATAGAAGAGTTCAATCCATTCGTGCATCAGCGTGCCTTCGCGTGCGGCCGCGGTAGGTCTCTGCGGCATCGGACGCCGAATCTGGCGTGCTACTGCGTCTGGATCGTGAGCAAGTTCCACAAAGCGGCTTGTTGAAATATGCTCAGGCATGTATACATCGTTGATCGTCGACATCTGTACACGATCTAATACCCAGTCGATACGTTGGGCCAGATCATCGTCGAGAGATGTCTTGGATATCTCGGCCTCACGTACCCGGGCAGCAGCCTGTTCCAAGACCTCGCGACGCGGGTGACTGCGCCGGACAAGTGTCGCCTCCTGGTCGGGTTCTGGAAGACGATCGTCATCACGGGCATCCACCCGGTACTGGTCAGGACCATCGAGGGGGTCATAGGGCCACTTCGCTACGACCGCACGAGAACGACGGGGATTCTCTTCAGGAAATTCAGTAGCCCAATAAACCTTTTGGTCGAGCCCACGTTCCTCTTGATATTCCAGCATTTCTTCCAGAAAAACTGACATTGGGGCAGGTTTCTTGTTGGTCCCTTGCCAGTGGGCGCCCGCAACCCACAACAGCTCTTTAGCCCGGGTAAATGCAACATATGCCAATCGACGGGCCTCGGAAAGCTCATGGATTTTCACTTGTTCTTTGAGCGTCAAAACTTCCCGTCCCTGCGTTTCAGCGAGCTTTTCTCCCATGGTTTCTGACCAACCATCAACGCCGGACAGGCCTGCCCACTCGCGGACATCGGATGCAGCGTACTGTTCCCATTTGGGAAGAGTCTCACGGTCACCGCGAAGTGACCATGGCAGATCCCCTCTAGCTTTGCTGGTCCATAAATCGTTTTGGGTTCCGGGAAAGATGCTTTGGTTCATGCCCGGTACGAAAACGGCATCCCATTCGAGGCCTTTGGAAGCATGCATGGTCATAATTTGGACAGCACCGGGTTTTGGCTGCTCCGGCGGCATATCTAAACCATTTTCTTCTTCCGCGGCAGTTTCAAGCCAGGTGAGAAACGTGACGAGATCGAGTGTGCGAGTATGATCGGCCGAGGCTTGGAAAGCTTCGGCAACCTGTAAGAATTCATTGAGATACCGTCGCGCCTCAATGGCATCGCTTCCAGGTCTGACAGCAACTTCGATTCCAAGGCCCGTAGTTTTTTCGATCTGACGAATCAGCGTTGGGATTGGCAGATGAATCTGCTCCATGAGAGTTTGCAACGACCTGCCAAAACGCTTCAAACGTTCGAATCCCCGGTCGCTAAACGTTTGCCCCTGCGAGCTAACCCAGTTGCTATCTGGCAGCCCAATGATGGCATTGACCATCGAAGGATGGTCAATATCCTCCTGGGGTGAGCTATCGGCATCGAGCGGGCTCGTACGCGCTTGTCTGTCTAGTCTTCTCGCAAATTGATTCAACACCCAGAGATCCTGTGGCCCGATACGCCAACGCGCATTGGACAGTACCCGTAGTAGTGACTCGGAGGACTGTGGATCCGCCAGAATTCTCAGGACCGATACAATTTCGATCACTTCTGGGATACCAAGCAGCCCTGCTAGACCAACGACTTCGTAGGAGATGCCGCGGGTTTCGAGTGCTTCAATAAGTGGCGAGAATTGCTTCTTGGTACGACACAAGATGGCTGCGGTGCGTTCACCTTCGCCAACACCCAGTGCTTTGACACGTTCTGCTAGCTGTTGTGCTTCGGCATCAGCCGATTCGAACCAATTGAGTTCAACATTACCTGCTTCAGCACCTTTCCTGGCGTGAAGTTGTGGAATGACTTGGCCGGCAGCAGCATTGTCACGCAGTGGTCGGGCCACATGATTCGCCATTTCCAAAATATCGCTGCTGTTACGCCAGGCAGTCGTCAATTCCAATTGCTCTGCGTCGAATTCATGCACGAATGAGAAGAGCTGCCCAGCAGATGCTCCACGGAAACCGTAAATCGACTGGTTGGGATCGCCCACAGCTGTCACAGAGTGCGGCTGTTGGGTTCCGTCACCCCTACCAAAGAGGTGAGAAAAGAGTTGAAGCTGGGCGTGCGAGGTGTCCTGGAATTCGTCAAGAAGCACGATCTTGTACTTCTCACGCTCGATAACCCGTACTTCGTCGAGCTTGGTGGCGATAATTGCCGCATAACGAACCAGGTCGCCGTAGTCCATGACATTATGCTCTTGCTTTTTCTCAAGATAAGCCGTGACCATATCGGCAATTTTTGTTCTCAGTTTTAGCATCGAGAATAGGGACTCAGTATTCTTCGTCATGGTTTTCGTCACCGGCAGGCCCTGACCAAATGTGAACATCTCAGCTAGTGCCGTTTGCACAGCAACAGGTTCGACAAGATGTTCGCAGCAATCGCCGGCAAGCTTTTTCACAGCCTGAATCGTCGACGACAACGGACGGTCCCTTACGTCATCAGCAATGATCCCCCGGAGGTCTTCAGATTCGACGTCATCGAGATCGATATCCGAATCATGTTCACGAACCACCTCCGTTATCAGCTGATAAGACTCCGCTTCCCCGATCAGTCGCGCATCTGGTTCCACTCCGATCCGCAAACCGTGGTCTGCCACAAGCGAGTTAGCATACGAGTGGTAGGTCGTCACGGTAGCCTGGCCAAGGTCTGCTGTGTCGAAGGCTAATTCGATGTCCTCGCGTTCGGCCAGTTGTTCGATGGCATTATTGACCCGGGACTCAAGCTCGCCCGCGGCCTTTCGGGTGAAGGTTACGCCAAGCACTTCTTCTGGCCGAACATAGCCGTTGGCAATCAGCCAAACGACTCGATCGGTCATCGTGTGTGTTTTACCAGAGCCTGCACCCGCAACAACCAACAGTGGGTCGGGACCCGACTCGATGATGGCGGTCTGTTCATCCGTTGGGTAGAGCCGTTTTTCTGGCGGAAGGTGGTCCTGCAGCAGATCTTGAAGTTCGTGAGCGCTATACCGTGGCGCGTTTCCCCATGTTAGACCAACCATTCGGTTACCTGTTGTCCTTCCTTGCACATCGGGCACAGTGTTTTCAGACTGCAGCTGTCCTCTTGGTGCACAGTATAAAAGTAGGGACCCTGCACCCACCGGGCTGCATCGGCGATATCTTGTTCTGCCCAAGTGGGACCTGTGTCCAGGGCTGCCTGGGGTTGAATTTGTACAGTGGTTGGCGTTTTGCCTAGCTGCACTAGTGCAGCACCGGCCGGTGCACTACGATCCACGAGGTGTCGTAGTGCACCCGCTTTGATCATGGCTTGATAGACGCCTAACTGCGGTAGTTGGGCCATTTCTGCCACAGTGACACTGCGTGAGCCAGTTTTGAGGTCTACAACGTAGGCACGGCCCTGTTGGTCAACTTCAACGCGGTCGATCACGCCGTTGAGTTGCACGTTGACACCGTCCAGTTCCATATCCACTTGCAGCTTTTCTTCGACTGCCAGGAGTGTGCGTGGACCAAATTCTTCTTTTGTGGCGCCTCGACCTGTGGAATAACCGTGCCGCATTTTATCGACGTACTGGTAGTAGTACTCCAATGCACGTTCTGCCTTGGCATAGAGCGCATCGTATTCCCATCCTGGTTCCAGTCCCGCTTCAGCTGCGAGTAAGGGGAACTTCGCTTTGAGTTCCGTATACATCTTGCCAACGTCCGCGTCAGGGTATTTCTCCGCGATCGCGTGAACAAACGTACCGGTAGCAGCTGCAGCCGACGAAGCCGAGGTGGAGACCTGATAAATGAACCATTGCAGTGGCGATTGGACCGCAGTTTCCACGGTAGATGGGGACAGTCGGATCCTATTTGGCGTCCCGGTTTCATCAACGCCATGAATCGGGTCGTCTGTTGAGAGCTGAGTCAGCCCCCACCAAGAGTCTGGATGTGCCAAAGTGACACCTCCATCGGCAAGGACTGCGAGCGCCTGGGCAGCTTGTGCCGCGTTGGCTTCCAGCCGATGAATTTCTGTCTCGTCAGTGGGGGTCGTCAGTTCTCGCTGGCTAGTTTCGAGAGTACGTCGCAGCTCGATGACCAGTCCATCGGTGGTCAGCGGAGTCGCGACCGTGGTGTAAGGGCGAACAGGGTGTTCGTCAGACGGCGTCCAGGGATCGAGTCGTTCGATAAACATGGAGGGCTGGTGGTCGGCATCGGCGACTGCGGTAGCGATCAGGGTATTCGACGCGCGTGAGATTGCCGCGGCAAATGTACGGAGTTCATCGTGGCGTACCTGGGCGATACGTTCGTTGATCGGTTGGTCTCCTGCGGTTCCGGTCATTTCTTCCACGAGCTGTTGGGTGTGGAGAAGTTGACCTCGAAGTCGCGTATTGGGCCAGATCCCTTCTTGGACACCAACAACAAACACGGTGTGCCACTGTTGTCCTGCAGCAGTCGTCGGGGTTAAAACGGAGACACCATTGTGTGTGGACCGCGATGACAGTGAGTCCATCGGTAAGTCTTGCTCTGCGAGGTATTCGGTAAAGCCAGCGGCGGTTTGACCCGGGAATTGCACAACATAACGCTCTGCGGCTTCGAACAGTGCCACTACAGAATCGAGGTCACGGTTGGCTCGGACAGCTAGATCTTTGTCGTCCCCCAGGGCTTGTTCTTCCCAGAGGGTACCGACTTCTTGTAATGCTGCTGCCCATCCAGCCCAAAGCACCATCTCCGCAGAGGCTTGCTCTTCGATAGTTGCCTGAACCATTGCCGCCAGCATGCGGCCGATACGTACTGCACCGCGAGCATATCGCGGCATGCTCCGTCCTGCGTCGAGCCCAAGGATAGTGTAGGCATCATCGGGGTTGGCGACTAAGGTATCGAGGAGTTCAGCGGAGTCTCGCGTCCCCTGTGTCTCACGTTCAACGGCCAGCAGTCGACGACGTAAGTTCCGAAGTTCAAGTGGTGTAGAGGTACCGTAGCGGCCGGTAATCAGCCAATGGAGATCTGTAGGTTCAATAGCGGTAGCTGAGACTGCTGTCTGGTGAGCAACGGCATCGGCAGCTGTGGTTAAAGCTAGGAGGGGTGCGGCTGCGGGCTGCTGATTTAGCATGACCTCAGAAATCGAACGTGATACCGGGATGGATTCTGATTCCAGCGCGGTCGCTACCTCCGCGACTTTGGAGGCTGTCCGTGATAGCACCGCCATATCTTCGAAGGCCACTCCGTGACGATGATGCAGCTCCAGTACTTGCTGCACAATGAATAAGTGTTCTTGCACCGGAGATGCTAGGCGGTGGACCGACAGCTTGCCCTCGTGGTCAGCAGGCCGCAGTGTGGTTCTGGCGTCGGGTAAACCGGCTACCGCTGGGATTCGTCCCACGGTGCGCTGGTAGGCAGTGTGCAATGGTGAAGACAGGCGGTACCCCGAGTCCAGTGTGGTAACCGTGGCATCGGCAGATAAGTTTTGGGGCCAGTCCACAAGGGCTTGCGGACGTGCACCACGGAATCCTTGTACCGTGGTGTCTGGATTCGCTGTCAGGACGATATCGCGCTCGGTACCGATCAGTTTTACAAGCCGATGTATGGCGGGGGTGGCGTCTTGGAAGTCATCCACCATGATGTGCTGGATCTGAGTGCTTTCAGCAGTTGCAAAGTCCGGATTAGCTTCCCAGAGATCCGCCGCAGAGGTTATGAGTCCCGAAGCGTCATATGCGGCATCCCCGGAGAGGTCCAAAACGTCGCGATAGTCTTGCAGGATGCGGGCGGCCACTCGCCATTCCGCACGCCCTTTCATACGACCTAGCTCTTCTAGTTGGCCGGGTTGGATCCCGTATTCGGCGCTACGGTCGATCAGTTCGCGTAGCTCGTGACGCAACCCACGCAGGCCAACGGCTTCTTTGAGGCTTTCTGGCCAGTCCAGTGCCAAGTCCGGGTCGGTCATGTAACCGTCGATCAGTTCAGCTATAACTCGGTCTTGTTCAGCGCCTGCCAGCAGTCTTGGTACAACCGTCTCGTTTTCGCGAATTCTAGTGATGAGGTCAAAAGCATAGGAAGCAAAAGACCGCACTGGCGTCTCAGCACGGGAATCAATACCTTCGTCGTTCAACCGTGCGGTGAGCTGGCTGCGCAACTGGGCGGCTCCAGTACGGGTGTTCGTTAACAGCAGCACCTGACTTGTAGGTACACCGGCTTTAATTTTTGCCACCGCATATTCAACCGCCGTCGTGGTTTTACCACTGCCCGGTCCGCCAAGCACCAAGATGGGCCCATGACCAGCAGGCTGCTCAACTACAGATTGCTGCTGACTATTAAGTACGGGTGGGGGGCGGAAGAGGTTCTTGGGCCGTAGCAATTGCGGAGTTGAAACCATGACCTCCATTGAACCACTTTTACCGCAGAACCGCGCAAAAATATCCACATCCTCAGACGGTGTCCACAGGCCGCTGAATCCTCGCCGCCCGGACCGATGACAAGGTATTTTGGAACCATGGTAAATCCCGACAACGTCTTAGTCATCCCCGGCCCGGGCGATCCGTGGCATACCGGTTCAATGGTGGGCTTCGATTTAGAAACCACCGGCCCCAATCCACACGAGGCCCGAATCGTCACTGCTTCGATCGTGCTGATGGACCCAGATGGCCAGATGCGGGCAAACACCGAGTGGTTGATCGATCCGGGCGTTGAAATACCGGCCGAGGCTGCCGCGGTTCACGGCGTGTCAACAGAACATGCTCAGGCCCACGGGATGGATGCCACCCAGGGGCTGACTGAAATCGTGGCCACCCTCCAGGACTTCATGCATCACCGGGTTCCTATTGTGGCCTATAACGGGGTCTATGATTTCACCGTACTGGCCAACGAACTAGCGCGTCGAGACATGGATGAATTCCCTGTGGCTGGCATTATCGACCCATTCGTCCTCGACAAATACGCCGATACCTATCGCAAAGGTAAGCGCACCTTGACGGCAGCGTGCGAGCACTACGAAATCGTATTGGAAAACGCACACACCTCACAGGCCGACTCCGTCGCTGCAGTGCAGGTATGTAAGGCCATCGCCACGAAGTTCCCGGACAAGTTCAACATGCCGTTGGAACAACTCTTCAATCAGCAGATTCGATGGAAGTCTGACCAGGCGGCAAGTTTCGAACAGTATTTACGACGCAAAAACCCAGACGCGACCGTGTCTCGAGATTGGCCCGTAGAAAAACTATCGTAACCTCCCGTCATTCGAAACTTCTCGTACAAGGCGCATGATTATGCCATTAACCGATACCTGTGGTAGCAAATACATGCTTCACGATTCGAATGCCGCTCATACTTTTCGCATAACAATCCCCAAAAATGGGTCACAAATTGTTCATTGTGTCGTAATCTATGAGATGCGGATCACGCGCTGGTGGGAGCCTACTGGCGATGTGCTTCACCTGTGTTCCACACAATCGGAACACGACCTCATTACTTGCATTACCCTTTGAACGGAGATCCCGTATGCAAACGAAGCGGACATTTAAATACGTTGCAGCACTATCTGTTGGAGCGCTAGCCCTAACAGCTTGTGGCGGCGGAGGCGACAACGGTGGCGACACCGCCGATGGCGAGATGATCATCAACGCCCACGGCATCGAACCACAGAACCCCCTGGTGCCGACCAATACCAACGAAGTCGGTGGTGGGCACATTGTTGACGCCATTTTCGCTGGGTTAGTCTCATACAACACCGACGGTTCAACTGAGATGGAAGTCGCCGAGTCCATTGAGTCGGAAGACAACGTCACCTGGACGGTCACGCTCAACGATGGTTGGACCTTCTCAGATGGCTCACCTGTTACAGCAAACTCATTCGTTGATGCTTGGAACTACGGTTCCGACCCGGATAACGCCCAGCTGTCGGCGTACTTCTTCAATGCCATTGAAGGTGCCAATGAAGAAGGCAACATCGAAGACGGATCTGACACATTATCTGGTCTAGAAGTCATCGACGATCTCACGTTCGAGGTAACTCTCAAAGAACCAGCGGCAGACTTCCCCGATCGTCTCGGCTACTCTGCCTACTTCCCACTGCCCGAAGTAGCATTTGAGGATATGGAAGCCTTCGGTGAACAGCCGGTTTCAAATGGCCCATACGTGTTGGACGAATGGAATCACGACGTCGATGCGAAACTGTCTGCTAACCCAGATTACGAAGGTAATCGCACGCCCGAAAATGATGGTCTGACGTTTACGTTCTATACTGACCCAGACGCGGGCTATACCGACGTGCAGTCAGGCGTGTTGGATGTCATGGACCAGGTGCCACCATCGGCCATCGAGACGTTCCAAGACGATGAGAACCTCGAAGCTTACACCGAGGACGGTTCAGTCAACGCTACAATCACCATCCCAAGCTCACTCGAACACTTCGGTGAGGATGAAGAAGGCCAACTCCGCCGCGCGGCTGTCTCAAAGGCCATCGACCGCGAAGCAATCACCTCAACTATTTTCGACGGTACCCGAACACCATCTACTGATTTCTCGTCACCGTTGATGCCAGATTATTCAGAAGATATCCCCGGTGCTGAAGTATTGGAGTTTGATGCTGAAGAAGCCCAAGACCTGTGGGCGCAAGCCGAAGAGATGGCACCGTTTGAAGGAAGCCTGCAGCTGTCGTACAACTCTGACGGTGCCGGAAACAAGGAATGGGTCGAGGCCGTCACCAACCAGATCCGCGAAAATCTCGAAATTGAGGTTGAACCAAATCCCTTTGCAACGTTCGCAGAATTCCGTGAGCTCATTACAAACCGGGAGATCGGCACGGCGTTCCGGACCGGTTGGCAGCCTGACTATCCATCCGTCTACAACTACATTGCCCCCGTATTTGGGACCGGGGCAGGCGCAAACGATGGCGACTACTCGAACGCAGACTTCGATGCAGCACTCGTCAGTGCAGCTAGCGCTGAGGACGAAGAATCAAGAACCGAGGCGCTAACCGAAGCCCAAGCCATCCTGATGGAAGATCTGCCGGCAATTCCGCTCTGGAACCAAGACGCCCTCGCCATTGCTGCCCAGGGTGTTGAAGGTGTGCAGCTCAACTGGCAAAACCAGCCCGAGTACCATCTGATCACCAAATAAATCCTGACGATTGACCAGGTTCTGTGGCCGCCGATTTCCTCGGCGGTCACAAGCCTGTTCAACCTTCTTACAGCTCGCGTCGCCCCAGGTGACAAGACCCACAATAGAGGTACAGCATGTGGCGTTATATCGTCCGCCGACTGCTCCAGACCATCCCGGTAATTTTGGGCGCAACACTACTCATTTACGCCCTCGTGTTTTTACAACCTGGTGACCCCATCGTCGCCCTATTCGGCGAAAAACCAGTTTCAGATGCAGTCCGAGCAGAACTTGAAGCACAATACAATTTAGATCAACCCTTTCTCATCCAATGGCTGCTCTTCCTCAAGGGCGCCCTTGTTGGCGACTTCGGTGTTTCCTATTCGGGACAGCCAGTTTCTGAACTCATTGGAAGAACACTGCCGGTCACCTTCCAGCTTGCCTTTATGGCCATGATTATCGAGGCCATTCTCGGTGTCATCGCGGGCTTCTACGCCGGTATGCGACGCGGTAAAATTTTCGATTCCACGATGCTCGTAGTTTCACTGACGGTTATCGCGATTCCGATTTTTGTGTTGGGTTTCGGACTCCAGCTCATCTTTGGTGTCCAACTCCAGTGGGTGCCACCAACCGTTGGCTCAGATACTTCCTTTACGAATTTGATTCTGCCCGCAGTTGTACTTGGCCTCGTGTCATTTGCATATGTCCTGCGGCTCACTCGCACTTCCGTTATTGAAAACCTCACTGCTGACCACGTGCGCACTGCACGTGCTCACGGCGTATCCGACAGCCTCGTTAATCGACGCCATGTCCTTCGCAACTCACTGATCCCGGTTGTAACCTTCTTAGGCGCAGACCTCGGCACACTTATGGCCGGTGCCGTGGTCACCGAGGGAATTTTCAATATCAATGGAATCGGCAACCTGGCGTATCAAGCTATTCTTCGTGGCGAAAACCCCACCGTCGTCTCTGTGGTCACCGTTATGGTGCTCATTTACGTGGTGGCCAGCCTCCTCGTTGATCTGCTCTACGCTGCTTTAGATCCTAGGATTCGATATGCATAACCACACACCACGTCAAGGACAAGAACGCTTCGTTGCACCCGCTGTCAGTTCCGAGCTCCCAGCACTTCATGTGGATACGTCTCATCCACCCGAAAGCCAGTGGAAACAGGCTTGGAAAGCGCTTCGACGGAATTGGCTATTCTGGTTTTCAGCCTCATTATTGGTGATCATATTATTTGTGGTCTTCTTCCCCAATGTGCTCACCTCGGTCGATCCTCGTAGCGCTGATTTGTCCCATAGTTTAGGCAAACCACAAGCTGGACACATCTTCGGTTTTGACCGCCAGGGCTACGATGTCTTTTCCCGTACGATTCACGGAGCACGGGCCTCTGTCATTATCGGGCTTCTCACGACAATAATCGTGACGATCATCGGTCTCTTTACCGGTGCCCTAGCGGGATTCTTCGGAGGCTGGCTCGATACGATCGTCTCACGTGGTGCAGATATCTTCTTTGCCATCCCTCTGCTGCTTGCCGCAATCGTTGGACTCTCAGCTCTGAATAACGTTTGGCCCGATCGGGGCTACTGGGGCGGCGTCTTCGCCGTCGTTATTGCATTAGCTGTCTTTGGGTGGCCACAGATAACTCGTATTGCACGCGGGGCCGTATTGGAAATTAAACATCTGGAGTTTGTAGATGCCGCCCGTTCTCTGGGCGCTTCGAAATGGCGTAATCTCTTCACACACATCATCCCCAATGCTCTGCCACCAGTCATTGTCACTGCTACCGTCTCGTTAGGGGTCTACATTGTGGCAGAAGCGACCCTGTCGTTCCTCGGAATAGGGCTGCCACCAAGCGTTGTTTCGTGGGGTAATGATATTGCCGCCGCGCAGCCACAAGTGCGTTCCGGCGATAACTTGCACGTGCTTTTCTTTCCAGCGGGTGCGCTAGCCATCACGGTTTTGAGCTTTATGCTGCTCGGTGACGCGGTACGAGATGCTCTGGATCCGAAAGCGAGAAAATAACATGGTAAATCAAACACCACTTTTGGAAATCGAGAACCTCCATATCAACTTCAGCGTGGATAAGCGCCAAGTTCATGCGGTTCAAGGGTTGAACCTGACCGTGTACGAAGGACAGACGGTAGCTATTGTCGGCGAGTCTGGGTCCGGTAAATCGACCACGGCGCACGCCATCATCGACCTGCTGCCAGGAACCGGCCACGTTGCCCAAGGTTCCATAAAGTACCAGGGCAAGGACCTTGTACAGCTGCAGCAGAAAAAACGTCGCAGCTATCGTGGTTCGCACATTGGCCTTGTGCCGCAGGACCCGCTATCAAACCTCAACCCGCTGTACAAAGTGGGAGCTCAGATTAAAGAGGTTCTAGAGGTCAATGACGTTGTTAAAGGTCGCGATGCCGATCAGCGCGTTATCGAACTATTGGAAGAGGCAGGATTACCCGATGCACAACGTCGTGCAAAGCAGTATCCACACGAGTTCTCAGGTGGGATGCGGCAGCGCGCTCTCATCGCGGCTGGACTTGCAGCTCGGCCACAATTGTTAATTGCCGATGAACCTACATCGGCGCTGGACGTGACGGTCCAAAAGCAAATCCTGGACCATCTCGATGTCCTCACTGATGAACTTGGAGTAGCAGTGTTGCTGATTACCCATGACCTCGGTTTGGCCGCTGAGCGTGCTGATCATTTGGTGGTCATGTACAAAGGTGAGGTTGTCGAGTCCGGCCCAGCACTGGAGATCCTGCAGGATCCGCAACATCAATACTCGAAACGGCTCATCAATGCTGCGCCATCTCTGCAATCGGAACGCCTTGCTTCGCGTGAGCGGATAGCAGCTCGAGAGTCCGCACAGGAGCACGTTAGCGAAGATGGTCAGTCCCTTACCGATGACATCATGCAAATCCAGAATTTGACGAAAGTGTTCAAGCTTCCCGGCAAAGGATTCACTAAAACTGACTTGGTCGCTGCGCAGAATGTGAACTTCGACCTGACACGCGGCACGACGACAGCACTAGTCGGTGAATCAGGGTCTGGAAAATCGACCGTGGCACGTATGGTGCTGGGATTAGACGCACCAACCGAAGGGCAGGTGTATTTCGAAGGCGTCGATATTTCGACTATTAAAGGGCATGGCCGGCAGATGAAATTCAGACGTCGAATTCAACCAGTGTTCCAGAACCCCTATGCCTCACTTGATCCAATGTTCTCGATCTTTGATGCGATCGAAGAGCCACTCGTAGTCCATAAGACTGGCTCTAGGTCGGAACGTGAGCAACGGGTCAGGCAATTGCTTGACCAAGTCTCGTTACCACACAGCGCCATGAATCGTTACCCGAACGAATTGTCCGGTGGTCAGCGACAGCGTGTAGCCATTGCTCGCGCTTTAGCGCTGAAACCAGATGTTTTGGTTCTTGACGAAGCAGTCTCAGCCCTCGATGTGCTCGTCCAGGCTCAGATTCTAGAGCTACTAAACGAACTGCAGGTTGAGCTAGGACTGTCTTATCTGTTCATTACCCACGATCTTGCTGTCGTTCGCCAGATTGCTGACAACGTGTTGGTCATGCGACACGGCAAAGTTGTAGAGCAGGCCTCAGCCGACAATATTTTTACTGCCCCGGCAGTTGAATATACCCAAGACTTGTTGGCTGCGATCCCGGGACGTGATATCCAGCTGGCTGGATAAGAGAAGACAACAAACCGGAACAGTGCTCATTGGACTGTCCCGGTTGTGTTTAAGCCACAAAGGCCTGGATACCGTCCCACGAACCAGACCCGAGGTCGCTCAAGTCCCACCCCTAATCCCCCGGTTGAGTCAATGAGACTCAGGTTTCTTGCCAAAACCAACAGTTCTGGGAATAATCTCTACCTAAGACCTGTTACTTGAGTTAGATACACTCAACTTTTGATGCACTTCTTCATCGGAGTGCCCCAACTAGGAGGACATAATGCCTGCATTCTTCGGCCCCGCCGGTTCCAACGGCGACTCCTTCGATGAATTCCTCGCCCGCTATCTTCATGGACAGCGCGCTGGACGACAAGGAGGGCCCGTCGACCTGAACCGGCTGCTGAGTAAGCAGACCCACGACGTTGTCGCGACCGCAGCAAAATTCGCGGTAGAACGTGGTCAAACCGATGTCGATGCGCTCCATATTCTGCGCGTCATGCTCGACCAAGATCCTGCTGCCGCCGGGGTGCGCCAAGCAGGAGCAGACCCCCAAACCATTATCGATGCCCTCGATGAGCGTCTGCCAACCCCCGAAGACAATCAAGGTGAGGTAACAGCTTCACTCAACGCCTCGGCACAAAAGGTGCTGCTTGATGGCTACCAGGTGGCCCGTGCCTTCGGGTCAACCTATATCGATCCAGAACATGTGTTCTTTGCATTTGTGCTGAACCAGGAATCCCCTGCTGGATCACTGCTTGCGCACGCCGGTGTAACACCGCAGTCGCTGCAGGCTGGAGCACAAGAGGCACAGCTTGGCCACGCACACGACCAGGCCACTGATCAGGATGCATCCGAAGAATCGATGCTGGAGCAGTACGGACTGGACCTGACCGCTGAAGCACAAGCTGGTCGTCTCGACCCGGTCATCGGTCGTGAAGACGAGATCGAACAAACCGTCGAGGTCCTGGCTCGCCGCACCAAGAACAATCCGGTGTTGATTGGTGAAGCTGGTGTTGGCAAAACTGCCATCGCCGAAGGTCTGGCACAAGCCATCATTGACGGCAAGGTTCCAGCACAGCTGAAAGATCGTCGCATCGTGGCCCTGGATCTGCCGGGCATGGTGGCGGGCACGAAGTACCGCGGTGAATTCGAAGAGCGCCTAACCGGTGCGATCGCTGAGCTGACCGAAGACCAGAAAACGATCGTCTTCATCGACGAGCTGCACACCGTGGTCGGCGCTGGTGGTTCAGGCGAATCGGGTGGCATGGATGCCAGCAATATCCTGAAACCGCACTTGACCCGCGGTGATCTCCACATGGTGGGCGCCACGACGCTCAAAGAGTACCGCACCATCGAAAAGGATTCAGCGCTTGAACGCCGTTTCCAGCCGGTGACCATTGGCGAGCCTTCGATTGAGGACGCTGTGACCATTTTGGCCGGCCTTGCCGATCGGTACGCGGAACACCACCAGGTGACCTACACCACTGAGGCTTTGCGTGCCGCAGTCGAGCTCTCGAACCGGTACATCACCGACCGGTTCCTGCCCGATAAGGCGATCGATCTGATCGACCAGGCTGGAGCACGCCGCTCGTTGCAGCGCGGTCCAGACGCCGATGGCCCAGCGGTCGACGTCGAGGCACTGCGCTCAAAACTGGCCGAGTTGGAAGCTGACAAGAATGCCGCCGTCAATGCTGAAAATTACGAGCGCGCTGGCGAATTGCGTGACGAGGTTAACGAGGTCAGCGCCCAGTTGTCGGAGGCTGCTGCAAAACCGAACGTCACGTCCTCGGAGATCGATGAACATGCCATCGCTGAGATGGTTGCTCGCGCCACGGGTATTCCAGCCGCGCGGATGACCGAGGCGCAGAAGTCGCGCTTGGCACGTTTGGAAGACGAACTCCATGAACGCGTGATCGGCCAGGATGAGCCCGTCGCGGCAATTGCCAAATCCATTCGCCGGTCCCGTACCGGTATGGCTGACCCATCGCGTCCCGTTGGCAGCTTCTTATTCCTGGGCCCAACCGGTGTCGGGAAGACGGAGCTTGCCAAGTCGTTGGCGCATTCGCTCTTTGATGACGCGGATGCGATGGTCCGGTTCGATATGTCCGAATTTGGTGAACGCCACACGGTGTCTCGTCTGGTCGGTGCTCCTCCAGGCTATGTCGGCTATGACGAGGCAGGCCAGCTGACCGAACAGGTACGTCGTCGTCCATACTCGGTGATCCTGCTCGACGAGATCGAGAAGGCCCACCCGGATGTGTTCAACCTGTTACTGCAGGTGCTCGACGATGGACGCCTGACCGACGGCCAGGGTCGTACCGTGGACTTCCGCAATACCGTGTTGATCATGACCTCGAACCTTGGTTCTGAGTTTTTGTCATCGAGCGGCGCTCCGCTGGGCTTTGTGTCCGGTGATGCGGCAGCAAGCCAACGAGACATCAAGCAAAAGGTTATGGGGCGGGTGCGTGAGTTCATGCGTCCCGAGTTCTTGAACCGCATTGACGATACGTTGCTGTTCAACCCGCTCAGCACAGAGCAGCTGCGTGAGATTGTCGGGCTGCAGCTGCGTGATTCCGAGCAGCGTCTGGCGGATCAGGGCATTAGCCTGACCGTCAATGACGCCGCCAAGGATTGGATCGCTGAGGCCAGTTACGAGCCAGCCTACGGTGCCCGTCCGATGCGTCGGGTGATCCAGCGGCAGTTGGATGACAAGGTCGCCGACTTGCTGGTTGCCGAGTCCGTGGCCGAAGGCGATAATGTGCTGGTGACCGTGGCAGATGACGACCTGCGCGTCACCCCGGTCCAAGCTCAGAAACAACTGGTCGCCTAATAACGACCGCGCTAGGACCAGCTAGCGAATGCATCCGGGCGTCTGCTGAACTGTCAGCGGACGCCCGGATCCGTTCGTTACGGTGCTGAGCTGTCGACCTCTGACACATCAGCAAAAGAATAGGGTGGCCAGGGACCTGAATACCTGATCTGCACACCCGGTTGGCTGTCTCGGATGTCTGCTAGTTCAACACCCACTGAGTCCACGGTGAACCGGTGGACGAGTAGCGATACTGTGAGGACCCCGACGCTGCCGGGATTGCGGCCGGGTCGACTATTCTCAACGAGGTCTTCGGCCAGCGCGGCTAAGCGAGGCCGATAAGCTGTGTAGAGTTGGTCGGCAGCTCGCTCCGCAATCTCACGTGTACGTTCTTCAAAACGCTTGCGGTACAACCGTTGCACCCCGGCAGGCCGAGCTTCGGTTGTTTGGCGCATTTCAACAAGTTCTGGACTATTGGAAGCGACAACTGACTCATCGAGTGTGATCTCGACTCGTAGTTCTACCCGGTCGCGCAACTGTTCAAGATGTTCCGATGCGGTATCTGAGATTCCGGCAAGCCATTGCGTCAGCCGATTTTCAGCGGTTTCGCTCTCGCCTGGATTGACGATGACGTTAAAGCTCACAGGCAGGACTGTACCGGCTGCTTCCCACGCCGCGTCAACGACTTGACTATGCTCCAAGATCCAACGTTCGACGTGGGAGTCCGGCCCCTGGTACGGCTCGGTCTCACTAGCATGCACGACCGCAGCAACGCTCCCTCCTGCGACCACGCGTAGTCGCTCCGCGTCTATGCCGGTGCCAAGTTTGTTCTCGGTTTTGGCCTCTGCGGGGATTATGGCGTACACATACAGCCCGGCTTTGGTCACTGTGCGGACTTCCCTTCTGACGGTGAAGTTTGCGCGTCATCAGCCCAACGCGCTGGGTTTATCAGTTTGTCGACCACTTCGTCCACGACGTCATCGAGGCCGCGATGCAAATCCGTCACCGAGGCTGTGATGCCATGTTCGGCTTTAATTTCATCCATGGCCTCGTCAAGTTCCATGAGCGCTTCGCCCAGCCGGTTCTGTTCTTCTTCTGTCAGGTCGCCGCCTTCGAGTCGGCGAATCGCTTGGATCTCGAGTGCTTCCTGAATAACCTCGACTAAGGTCACAACGAGAGTCAGGACGCCGTGTTTCAGACTTTTCTCATCGACTTCCAACATGGGATTCCTTTTCTGCAACAGTCTGCTGCGCAGTCTTGTTGGCCAAGAGCTGGCGCCACTGTTCCGCATTCGACAAGGCAAGATGCAAAGAACCGTGCTCCGTAACAAGATGCAATGCCAGCCGTCGCCCGGCCGATGTACTCATATGTAGTGTGTGGGCTCCTGTGATCTCAGCTCTTGAGAGATTCACTGCGGGCCTGACATCATTCGGTGCCTTCCATGTGAGCCGTTGAGCGTCCAGCGTCAACGTGCCACCACGCCAGAGGGTCCCCTGGGCCCGAGTTTCCCGATACCACGCATGCTCTTCCATTTTTGATGGCGTCCCGACCTCCGACTGGTCATCCCTCGACGTGGAAAGCCTAATCTCGGGGCGTTGTTGTTTAATCATGTCGCAGATACGAGCCGGGGCAACCGCCGAGAGAGTCGTAGCATCACCACTGTTGGTGTTCACCAGGAATCGTGTGCGTACTTCTGAGCCTATGGTTTGCTCATCGAATAAGCTCAGCGCGGTGATATCGTCCAGCGTGCTTTCCCAGAGGACTTCCTTTGGGTCGCGTCGATATGCCACGAGCCGTTGATTTGTGACGAAGATACTGCCTGGACGCCAAGTGTCACTGAATCCCTGCTGAAAATGCCCACCAGCCATTTTGGCGATGACTTCTTCACCGTCTTGCAGCGGAAAATGCCGGGCCACTGATTGTTGTACCCAAGCGCGTGTTTTTTCGTCCCAGTCACGCATCATGCCATATTCAAGCATTGTTTCCATCCCGGCGATGGTAGCTCGGAGGTTGATTCCGATCAGTGGTATATCTGCTACTGCAATGATCAGATCAAGGTTCAGGTAGGTTCCCTTATCCAACAGAACGGTGATGAGATCTGGCAGCGTCACTTCTGGGTTACGCGTCGGTTCCATCGGCCCCGATGAGGTGAGGGCGCCGGATAGTTCTGTCATGACCGCTCCTCGCTGGCTTCGTCGAGTTCTGGGTCTTCTTGGGTGCCTTCTGTCGCCTTCGGTGTGCTGTCCGAGGAGTTTTGTAGCGCTTGGGCCGATTGCCAACCGCACCAGGGGCAGAAATCATTGAGTAATTTAGTCACCGGCGATGTTTTCCCGCAGTTTGGGCAGCTTTCTTTCGCCTCAATGGCGTCTTGCCAGGCGACGGTTTCGGTGTTCGTGCCAGCAGGGAACTCGAGACCGTACCGAGCGGCGGTTTCAAAAGAGGCAAGCGCAGCTCGGATTCGTATGCCTAGCAGCTCCACACCGGCGACAGAGACCATGATGTCTGCGTTGAGCACCAACCCTTTGTCCAAAAGAGTTTCTACCACGTGCATTAGGGTGCCTTCGCGGCTTCTTTCCGGCTCCATACCGCCGCTGCTTCCGCTCCGTGCAACCGTCATCTCATGCTGCCTTCCTGTGTTCTTCCGTCGGCTGTTTCCCTCAATGGTGATGTTTTCTATTCATCTCGGGTACGACCGCGGAAGTACCTCGCACCACGAGCATATCCAGCCAGTTCACCGCTGCCATCGATATCCACATCGTATTCAGCCATGATGTCTGCCGTGTCTGGGATTCGCGCGGACTCGATTACTTCGACGGTCACGCGCCAACCGCTGCCACGAGGTTCAACCCCGGTGACAGACTCTGGGGTTCTCGTCGTCAGTTCTTGTAGCTGTTTAAGAGCTGCCGCTGCAGCCTTTCGTGCTGAGAGTTGGGGCTTGACTGGTTTCCGCTTTTTCGCGCTCGTCGACGAACGCTCTGTTGACTCGGCTGACCGTTCGGCGCTTTTTCGTTGCGGCCGTTTCTGTGTTGTACTTTCACGTTCATTTGATGAGCTTGGTCGCCGTTGACGGGTCGTTTTCTCATCTGATTCATGGGCTTGTTGCTCAGTCATAGTCTGTTACCTACTCATCTCCAAGCGGTGTAGTGCTGGTCCCAGTTACTGCTTACTTGTCTCGGCGTGGTCTTCGGTTTGAAACCATGAGCCGTTGGACCAATTCTTTTTCCATCTCTCGAGCTTCTTCATCCGAGAGCTGTCCCTGCCTACGAGCTTGTGCCACTTCTTCCAGCTGACGCCGTATCGCACCGGGATCGTAGTATTGTCGTTCAGCTTCGTCTTGAATTTTTTCTGCGACCCAGACCGTACCTTTGATGGGTGCAAAGGGTGCCATGAATATCCCAGATAGCAGTCCCATGAACTTGCTCCTTACTCGTCACCTACGAAGTCGTAGGGCGCTTGCGGTCCTAACAGCTGGAAATCGATCCGGCTATGCAATTGAGAGGCAACGTCTTCTAGCGCCTCTTCAAATATGGTGATGTTTTGATGTGCAACGAGTACAGCCAGTTCAACGACGTCTTCTACTTGGCCGACGTCACGCTCTTTTACATCTTCTGCGGTGGGGTGCACGGCGTCGAAGATCTGATCTGCATGTTCCGGGCGGATCCGATCGAATGCCTGTACGATCTGTTCGCCCAGTTGAATACGTTCTTGGCGCGTTTCATCTTCAGTAGTCCCGGCGATGATTTCACGCAAGCGCGCTACTGATGAATTCTCTTCCACCAGATCCGTAAGTACTTCGTCGCGTAAATAGCGGGCACGAACAGTAAATTGAACGGTACCTTCGAGTCGTTGCAGAGCCGCCAGGTGATCGTCCTGATGCACTTCAAGCACGGTTTCTACCATGTCGGTTTCCGAGGGCGCGACCGTTCCAAATGCCATCGGTAAGACTGCAGTGTGCGAACCAATGACATCAAGCACTGAAGTGTGGGCGAGGAGATTATCGGGGGTGCCAATTTCATCGTCTGAATCGAGACTCGTCACAACGGCAGCGAGGGGACCATACATGATGGCCTCCACGCTCCGTTCCTCCACACCGAGAAGCTCAGGTGGCAGGTCGGCTTCTGCCGCGACGATCCCATAGACATACAGCGGACCTATATCCCGCTGCTCAGTCATCTGAGAAGGATCTGTTTCTGTCATATTGGTTACTCGCTCGATTGTTTCTCACGTTTAGGCGCTGGCTTCTTCTCTTGGTCATCATCGTCTGGAGTTAAGGCGTCCTTGACTCCTTCGACGGCACCGCCAATTTTGCCTTTCGAACCGCTTTCGGTCATGCCTTCCATTAATTCAGTGAGGTCTTTACCACCCTGTTGGGTGAGGTCAAGGCGATTGGTTGCCTCAGCAAATCGAAGATACGTATCCACACTGGCGATGACAATTCGGGCATCGATCGTCAGAATTTCAATACCAACGAGCGAGACGCGAATGTATGCATCGATGACTAGTCCTTTATCCAGAATCAGTTCAACTACATCGGCGAGCGAACTGGAGGATGGTCGATCGACGTAACTTCCTTGGGATCGTGTAGTCGTTGTCATGGTGTCTGCTTTTCACATTTGGTGTCCTGGCTGACCTAACATTCCGATCGGCTGCGTTTAGTTTGTTTCCGCGTACTGGTGGATCGGGTGGACTTGGAACCGCTGCCAGATTTCGAGCCGCTCGAAGAACGCTTGCTAGTTGAGCGAGTGGATTTCGAACCGCCGCTGGATTTAGAACTGCGCGCTCAACAATACAAAGATTCGAGCTGAAGCTAGGCTCCCACCGCCCTAACGACGTCCCAGAGCTTGATCAACATAATTCATTATGTCCCGAACGCTGAAACCCTGTGCGCGCATCTTTGTGATGTACTCATCAGTGAGCTGCTGTGCTTGAGTCTTTGGATCGCCCGAAACTTGCGGCGCCACGACGGTGCCATTGCGTCCGCGTGAGACCAAGTACCCCTCGGACACCAGTTCCTTATACGCACGGGCTACAGTACCGGGGGCCAGGGCAAGGTCTGCGGCAAGACGCCGGACCGCTGGGAGTCTCGTCTCAGCTGCAAGTTGCCCCGTGGTGATCTGTTCAATCAGCTGTCGTCTGAGTTGCTCGAATGGAGGGAGTTCAGCGTTGGGGTCGACGACCAAAGTTTTCATGAGTCCACCCCGTGAGGCCACAGTTGCCGTTGCTCATAGCCACGACGAGCCCCACTGAGCCATGCCTTCAGCGGCCCAGCGCTAAGCACTCCGAAAAGCGCACCAAAAACCAGCAGGGAGACGATGCTAAGCACCATCGTTGCCTGCTCGTGATCGCGGTAGAAACCATCGGTGGTGAGCGCGACGCCGATGAACAACAGCCAGAACAATAGCGCGGCAGCGGCAACAACGATGATTAAGTTGGCGACTTGTCGCAGACTATCGGCGCGTTCGGCGTCATCCCAAGCGAGTTCAAGGTCAGTTTCACTTCGCGCCGGGGCATCGAGCACTTTTCGTAGCGCATACATCGACATAGCCCACGCGAGCAACGCTAAAACGGTGACAGTCGAAGCGGTGACAAAAGCTCCAGATCGCTGGTCCTCGGGCAGTTGCAGCAGGATCACGATGCCGGCTGCTGCGCCCGCTACCAGGGTCGCTGGAACCACCCAGAGACCAAAACGTTCCCCGCGTGTCAGATAATCGGAAAATTGTACTGACCGCACCCGGGCAACGACTGGACGGTGGATGTGTTCGGTGGGACGGTGCGAAATGATGGCCCAAGCCCCACCAAGGGCTGTCCCCATGGCTGCTACGAACAGCACCAGGAACCCGACGGCGCCGTCGTCATTGTCGAAAAAGATGATGTAGATCAGCGTGGCGACCACGATGCCGATGGTGCCCCCGCTTGCCATCCCTCGCTGACGGCGACGAATACGTTCCGCCACGGGAAGCATGAGGTGCTCGGGCAAAGGCAACCCAACTTGTACAGCATGTTGGTTGAGCTTGGAGCGTTCTGGGTTCCGTTTTCCACCATCAGTCAGTGAGGTTGCCGGTAAAACGAAACACACCAGGGCAATGACGATCCATATTGCGATGTTCATGGAGACCTCTTTTTGTATCAATACGTTTAGTGTACTAATACAAAATTGTGGACGTCAACACCTTCGATGGATCAGTGTGGAAATCAACACAAAACATCCGCTGGAGATCGAGGTGATCTCCAGCGGATGTCTCGCGCGAGAAGCCTAGGCTGTCGCGGCAGCTGCTGCTTTGGCGGCAGCCGGTAGTGCGTCAGCGATGGTGTTCATGGCTGCGTCATCGTGAGCGGCCGAAACAAACCAGGCTTCGAATACTGACGGTGCCAGATAGACCCCGGCATCGAGCATGGCGTGGAAGAAAGGACCGTAGCGGAACGCTTCTTGCGCTTGGATGTCCTCATAGTTGGTGACACCTGATTCGGCGGTACCGAAGGCGATGGAGAACAGGGAGCCTGCCGACTGGATTGAGTGGTTGACCCCTTCGGCGTTCAATGCTTCGGCGACCATGTTTTGCAGCTGCGTTGAGCGCTGTGCGATGGTTGCATAGGCCTCATCGGTCGCGTTGGACAGGGTGGCATAGCCGGCTGCCATGGCGATCGGGTTCCCCGACAGCGTGCCGGCCTGATAGACCGGGCCCAGCGGTGCAAGTTGGTCCATGACCGCTGCGGTTCCTGCGACCGAAGCGACCGGTAGTCCCCCACCGATGACCTTGCCGAAGGTGAACAGATCTGGTGCCCAGTCGGCGTTTTCGATTCCCCAGCCACCGGTTTTGGTGGCGCGGAAGCCGGTGAGGACTTCGTCCATGATGAATACGGCTCCGTGCTGGGTGGTGATGTCGCGCAGGAATGTGTTGAAGCCCGGTTTTGGCTGCACGACGCCCATGTTGGCCGGGGCGGATTCGGTGATGATACCGGCGATCTGGTCGGGGTATTTTTCAAACGCTTGTTTGACCGCGTCTTCGTCGTTATATGGCAGCACGAGGGTTTGGCTGGTAATCGCTTCGGGAACGCCGGCGGAGTCTGGCAGCGCGTGGGTTGCAAGTCCGGATCCTGCTGCGGCCAGTAGACCGTCAGAGTGACCGTGGTAGCAACCTGCAAACTTGATGATGAGGTTTCGTCCGGTGGCGCCGCGAGCCAACCGGATTGCGGTCATAGTGGCTTCGGTTCCGGTTGAGACAAAGCGAACGCGCTCTACCGGCATGATGTCGGCGATCAATTCGGCCAGGCGCGCTTCGCCGGGCACTGAGGTTCCAAACGATAGTCCGTCGTCGACTGCTGTATGGACGGCTTCCACGACTGCCGGGTGGTTGTGGCCCAGCAGCATCGGGCCCCACGAGCCGACGAGGTCGACATAGTTCTTGCCTTCGATATCGGTGAGATAAGGGCCGCGAGCTTTGACCATGGCGGCTGGGGTGCCTCCCACGGAACCGAATCCACGGACCGGGGAATTTACCCCGCCGGGAATGATGGCGCGGGCGGCGTCAAATACTTCTTGGTTTGTGGTCACTGCTTGATCTCCTAGGCGAGTAGACGTGCGGCTTCGGTAGCGTAATAGGTCAAAATGTTTTGGGCACCAGCACGGCGGATGGCGGTCAGGGATTCCAGCATGGCTGGTTCACGTTCAATCCAACCATTGGCGGCAGCAGCTTCGATCATCGCGTACTCTCCGGAGATTTGGTAAGCGGCAACCGGTACCGGAGACATGTTGGCGACGTCGCGCAGGATATCCAGGTAGGACATGGCAGGTTTGACCATGACCATATCGGCGCCTTCCTGGATGTCGAGTTCGGTTTCTAAAATGGCTTCGGTGCGGTTTGCCGAGTCCATTTGGTAGGTTTTGCGGTCGCCGGTTAGTGCGGAATCGACGGCTTCGCGGAACGGCCCGTAAAACGCCGAGGCGTATTTGGCCGAGTAGGCAAGGATCGCAACGTTGATGTGGCCTGCGGCGTCCAAGGCTTCGCGAATGACTTCGACCTGGCCGTCCATCATGCCGGAGGGTGACACCACGTGGGCGCCGGCTTCAGCCTGTGCGACCGCCAGTTGGGCATAAATCGCATTGGTGGCGTCATTGTCCACGTTGCCGGCGTCATCGAGCACGCCACAGTGTCCGTGGTCGGTGAATTCGTCCAGGCAGGTATCAGCCATGACGACCATGTCGTTGCCAACTTCGGCCACTACTTCGCGCAGGGCCACGTTCAGGATGCCGTTGGGGTCTATGCCTGCGGTCCCCTGGGCATCGAGCGTTTCTGGTACGCCGAAGAGCATGATGCCGCCCACGCCCGCCACGGCTGCATCGCGTGCCGCAGCTTTTAGTGAATCGAGGCTGTGCTGCTGCACGCCCGGCATTGAGGAAATGTCGATGGGCTGTTCGGCGCCTTCTTTAACGAATACCGGCAAGATCAGGTCAGCTGGGGCGAGTCGATTCTGGGCCACCAGGTTGCGCATCGGGCCGGATTGGCGCAGACGACGAGGGCGATGAGTGAACATGAAGTCCTTTCGAGATTGCTACTCAAGTGTATCGACGACGGCGGCGATGCCAGCGGCGTCAGGGGATGTGGCCGTGGCTGCCAAGCTAATTCCGGTTTCGTAGGCGGCTCGCCGCGTTGGCTGACCGATCGCAATGACGGCCTGGACCGGCACTGCGCTGGTTGCCCAACGCCGAGCCGCGCTCGGTGCAGTGAGCACGACGACGTCGTGGGTATTCAGGTCTGTTGGTTCCAAGATACCGGACTGTGCGGGCATGAGGGCAAGGTCGGCCTGCGCCGGGTAGTCGACCGTGTGGTAGGCGGCGACGTGGGTGACGTGCCAGCCACGCTGGGTGAGCCCGGCTCGCATGGCGTCGCCGGCCGCAGCGCCCTGTGGAAGGGCAAGTGTGCCGGGGCCGGTCGGAAATTGTTCAAGGATGCCGGCTGCTGAGGCGTCGTTTTTCGGCATCCAGGGTGTTCGACGGGCCCCGAAATCATGGAGTACTCGTGCGGTTCCAGGGCCGGTAACCGCGATGGTCGTGTGATGTTCGGTTACGGCTGGTTCCCAACCGCGGGCCACGAGAGCCCGAATGGTGTTGGGGCTGGTCAATAGGAGCGTGTTCCAGGTCCCAGCGTGGAGGCCGGCTACCAGTTCATCAAGCGCTTCGGTGTCTTGGGGATATTGGAAATCCGTGAGTGGTAAGAACCCGATGTGGTGGCCCAACTGCTGCAGGCCGGCCTCAATACGGCCGGCCTGAGCAGGTTGACGGGTCAGAATGATTCTCATCGAGTGCCGCGTGGCGGTCCAGCGCCCAGCAAGTCGGCGCCATCGGCGATCAACATGTTGGCCACTTCGACGCCCAGCGCGTAGGCGGTCTCGCGGGTTGCGTCGGTGACGGCCTCGACCTCGATGCTCGTGGAGGCTTCGCGTCGCATGGTTTTGCTACCGTCCATGGCGGTGACGATCGCGTCCATGTGCAATGTGCCGTTGCTGTACCTGGCTAAGCCGCCCAGTGGTGCTGCGCAACCGGCCTCTAAGGTTTCTAGCAGTGCGCGCTCGGCTGTGGCTTCCAACCGTGCACCGGCCTGTTCAAGATTGTCCAGAGCAGCTGCCAACGGTGCGTCCAGAGCATGCTCGGCAGAGACTTCGACGGCCAGCGATCCTTGCCCGGGTGCGGGCAACATGCTGGCCGAATCGATGCGCTCGGTGATGGCCCACTGGAGTTCGAGACGATCGAGTCCGGCACAAGCCAATACGACGGCGTCGAGGTCGCCTTTGGGCGAGCCCGCTGCCGCAGGCGCATTATCGTGATGCTGTTCGTAACCAGCCACGCGTGCTAGCCGGGTATGCACGTTGCCGCGAATATCGACCAGTTCAAGATCGGGACGGAGCGCCAAAAGTTGGCCGACACGTCGTGGTGAACCGGTTCCGATTCGGGCACCGGTGGGTAGCGTCTCAAGCGTCCAACCGTTCGATGCGCACAGTGCGTCGCGGACATCTGCCCGTTCGGGAATGGCCGCAATACGCAGCTCGGGTGGCTGTTTGGCCGGGAGGTCTTTGAGCGAATGCACCGCCATATCGACTTCCTGGTTGATCACAGCCTGGCGCAGCGCGGTGGCAAACACGCCGGTACCGCCCAGGTTGGCCAGCGACCCGGTGGTGACGTCACCCTTGGTTGTAATGATTACCTGTTCGAATACGGCGTCCTCGCTCGACATCGCATCTGCCGCCCATTGGGTTTGGGTGGTGGCAAGTGCGGAACCGCGGGTTCCAATACGGTAGGCCATTAGGCCAACACTCCTGCAACTTCGTCGATTTCAATGTAGCGACCGGTGTAGAACGGTACTTCTTCGCGCACGTAGTGGCGGGTTTCGTTATTGCGTAGCGAGCGCATCATATCGACCAACAAGTCGAGGCGCGGCGACTCCAGGCCGAGCAGCCATTCCCAGTCGTTAAGGCCGAAGGCCGAGACGGTGTTGGCCCAAACGTCCGGGAATTCTTGACCGAGCTGACCGTGGCCACGCAGCAGGCGGGCGCGCTCCTTGGGATCGAGCGTATACCAGTCATACGAACGGACGAACGGGTAGAAGCAGAGCCATTTGCGCGGCTTGCGACCTTCGGTAAAGGCCGGGACGTGCTCCGGATTGAATTCTGCCATGCGATCTGCACCCATCGCGGTGAACACCATGGTCGTGGTTGAGAACAGTCCTGTGCGACGTACCTGACGGATAGCGTCCTGCAGCGCTTCTGGGGATTTGGACCACATCCACACCATAATGTCAGCTTCGGCACGCATGCCGGAGACGTCGTAGAGTCCGCGGACCGTCACGCCGTTGGACTGCAGAGTTTCGACCAGAGTGGCGAACTCTTGATTGTCATCAGTGATGTCTGCATCGGACTTGGCAGGCGCGTCGTTCTTGCGGGCAAATACGGTGTAGGTGGTAAACCAGCTCGTGGCAGACTCTTGGCCTTGCACGACTTTGGTTGATTCAGTCACTTCTGCTCCTTGTGATTTTCTACAGGCTGTAGAAATTACTGTAGTGGATTAAAACTTAATGCTAAAGAGTGGTGGGCGATAGCTGCGAGCCCCGTTCCGGCAAACCATGCACCGGTCAGGTGCAACCCGTCGATATCTTGGACGGCTTCTTGGAGCCCTGCGATTCGGCGGGAGTTTTCCGGTGTTGTCAGCGGCATCGAAGTGCGCCAACGAATAATTGCAACCTGGGCCAGGTTATCGCCGATGTCTTCTTCGGCAACGTCGAACATCCTGGACAGGTCCTTCCGCGCCAGCCGCAGGAGTTCTTGCTCTGCGGTGTCATGGCCGGGCGCCGATCCGTCAGCCGAGTCGGTGACTCTGCCGTAGCTCAATCGCACAATATGCCGGTGCTTCTTCAGTTCCTGGGCGTCGTCACGGGCCCATTGCCATTTTGCTGTGACGTGGGTGGCAGCCTTGGCTGCGACGTCAGTGACGTTTGGTGACACCAGGATGCCGGTGCCGCGCGGCTGCGCATCCAGCGCGTTACAGTCCACCGCCATAATGACCAGTGCGACGCCCGCGCCAAGTGCTGGTTGCGCCGGAAGTTCGGCACGCTGCGGCAGTGCAGTGCTGGTGGCAAGCAAGTCGTGAACGGTTGGAGCATCTACGGCCAAGACGATGTGGTCGCCTTGAACACGCTGCCGTGTTTCGGTGACGACGGTGCGGGTTTCCATATCCAACGCAATAGCTTTAGCCCCATATTCGAGTTGACCGCGCGCCTGCACGAAAGTAACTAATGCGTTGACGAGTTGTTGCATGCCCCCGCGCACGGATTTCACAGCGGCACCGGGTGGCGCTGCCGCTCTCAGGTCCGCGATGGCCTTGGCGACCGAACCTTGCTCGATGGCTTTATCGACGAGACCCGGAGCGATTTTGTCGATATCGACGTCATAGGGGTCGGCAGAGTGCACACCGGCCACCACCGGGGCAACGAGCCGCTCAACGACGACGGGGCCAAAGCGGTCGGCCACTAGCTCGCCGACGGTAATGGCTGCACCGGCGGCACGTCGTTTGGCCCAGAGATCCATGGGGGTGTGCAGATCTTGAGCGGCTCGAGCAGCCCCGTCCACACCCAGCGCTGCAACGACCTCTTGTGCCGTTGGATCCCCGGGGATGCCCCACATACCCACCCGCGGGGCGGGGACCGCACCGACATCGGGCAGGTACATCCAGGACCCGGCAGGATTTGGGGTCACGATGTCGTCGGCGAGTCCAAGATCTTTGAGGAGCTCGTCGAGCACGGTGGAACGTGCAGCGTAGGCTTCTGCTCCGGCATCAACCGCAAGCACCCCTTCGGGCAGCTCCAGGTGTTCTGCTTGCACGGCTCCGCCAGGCCGTCCGCTGGCTTCCAGGACAGTCACAGTATGGCCGGCCTTGATCGCAGAGTATCCGGCGATCAGACCGGCCATTCCGGCACCGACTATGACAACGTGGGTCATTTAGTAGTCGATGGAGTGGATGAGTTCGACCAGGCGCGTCAGCACGGTTGGATCCGTGGTCGGTGGCACCCCGTGACCCAAGTTCAGTACATGACCGGGGGCCTTGGCGCCCTGGGCGATGACTTCACGGACGTGGGTTTCGAGAACGTCCCAGTCTGCATCCAACAGGGCGGGGTCAATGTTGCCCTGTAGGACGACGTTGGTTCGACCATCAGGACCAGGCGTATTGCCCAGGCGGCGGTTGGCTTCGTCCAACCGGAGTCGGTAGTCGACGCCCACCACGGTTGCGCCGGTGTCGCGCATGAGATCGAGGATTTCTCCTGTCCCGGTGCCAAAGTGAATCAGTGGCACCCCGTTGTCGCCGGTCAGATCTTCGATGTGTTCCAAGGCTTGCTGTGAATACGGCATGACCTTGTCTAAGTAATTGGTGCGAGACAGCGAGCCCGCCCAGGAATCAAAGAGTTGGGCAGCGGAAGCACCCGCCATGATCTGAGCGCGCAGGAACCGTCCGGAGGCTTCGGCTGTCCACGACATCAAACGGTCCCAAGACTCAGGGTCGTTGTACATCATGGTGCGAGGTCCAAGGTGATCCCGGGACGGGCGGCCCTCGACCATGTACGCCGCAACGGTATAGGGTGCACCCGCGAACCCGATCAGTGGGCGTGGTCCGAGTTCCGCAACGGTCAATTTCACGGCTTCAGTGATCGGCTCGAACATTTCATCGGTGATCTCCGGGAGATTCGCGATGTCCTGGGGTGTCCGGATTGGCGCGTCCAAGACTGGTCCAACGCCGGGCTGAATTTCCACACCCACACCCGCAAGTTTGAGCGGAATGACAATGTCGGAGAAGAAAATTGCAGCGTCAACGTCATGGCGACGCACCGGTTGCAGTGTAATTTCCGATGCCATTTCTGGAATGAGGCACGAATCGAGCATGGTGGTGCCTTCGCGTAGCTTGCGATATTCCGGCAGGGATCGTCCGGCTTGGCGCATAAACCAGACCGGTCGACGATCTGGCACCTCGCCTCGATAACCTTTAATGAGGGCTGACTGGGCAGTAGACTGTGCCGAGTCTTCAGTTCTGAGCGGGTGATTGGCCGGCAGTACCGGAGAAAACTCTTGGTTCATGCCTGCCTATTATTCCAGCATCTACTCATCAATTCCTGCACGTTTCCCCAAAAGCCCCTCTGTACCTCCAACAGCGAAACCTGCCAGGGCATTTTGATCCGGTCTTCAAATTTCGTACGATAGGACGCATTGTGGTGATGTTTTCATTAGTCGCTGCGCACACCTGGTTAGACCTCGAGACGGTGGCGCAACTTGCTAGCGGCGCCTCAGAGGTCTCAGAATCGCTCTCGTCCGACACAGTCTCCGGTCTCGTAACCCTGTCGACGTGCAACCGGCTAGAACTCTATGCTGAGGCCGGCACCTCAGATGTTGAACAAGCAGCCGATGAAATCCTGCATGCCATTGCTCACAGCGCAGGCCTCTCCTATGAGGACGTTGCTGCCGCATTTCGTCTCCACCGCAATGATGCTGCCGTACGACACCTCTTCGAAGTCGGCTCAGGCCTCAAATCAGCTGTTGTAGGCGAACGCGAGATCGCCGGGCAGGTACGCCGCGCTTTAGCCGATGCACGCGAAGCTGGCCACAGCACCGGCTCACTCACAAAACTTTTTGAATCCGCCAGCCGTACCGCCAAAGATATTGGTGCGCAGACAGCGCTGGGTTCAACTGGTCGTTCAATTGTTTCAGTAGCCCTGGACTTGGCGACCGAACTCCGGGCCGGCACCTCAGTAGTTGGGGCACGCCGGTTCTGGGAAGACGCCAACATTTTGATGGTGGGCACCGGTGCCTACGCTGGCACGACGTTGGCCCAGCTCGAAGCTCGCGGCGCCAAGAATGTGGCAGTGCATTCCTCATCTGGTCGCGCAGAACAATTCGTAGCCGATCGTGGCGGTTGGGCCATGGCATTAGGCGGCTCCGAAGTTGAGGGTGCCTTTGCTGAAGCTGACGTCCTGATTGGTGTTTCCGGTGGCGAACGCACTGTCAGCGCAGATCAACTGGCAGCACTTCGCGAGGGAACGCCCAATCGACTCACCGTGCTCGACCTGGCCCTGACACATGACTTCGATCCGGCCATTGGTGATCTGCCTGCTGTCGACCTGATCACCCTGGAATCTGTGAAGATGGCGGCGCCAACCGAGCAGCAAGCATCCATCACGCAGGCACAACAGCTGGTAGATTCTGCCGTCGATGACTATTTGACCGCCAAGCGCGAACGGAATGCCGCCGATGCCATCGTGACCCTGCGCAGCCACACCATGGCGGTCCTCGAAGAAGAAATGCAACGAGTCCGGGATCGACACGGATGCACCGCTGCGGCAGAAGAAGTTCAGCTTGCCATGCGTCGCATGGTGCGTCAGATGCTCCACGAACCGACTGTTCGCGCACGTCAAGCAGCCGCCGACGGTACGCTCGAAGAGTACGAAGCCGCGCTCGAGACGGTTTTTGGTCTCAACGTCGAAGAGTCCGCACCACGACGCAACAGCGACCGCTCCGAACCTACCGTCGAAACACTCGATGCCACAGCCGTTCGTCAACGGACCGCATAACCTGCCGCATACGGCAACGTAGAAGAGCCAATCCCGAACGGAGTGCTGCATGCCAAAGAGCAAAAAATCAGCAACTCGCATGACCAGGGAACAACGTCGCGCCCAGCTTATTGAAGTTGCTCTAGATATCTTCGCCCAGCACGGTTATGCGCACACCACCATGGATGAAGTTGCGCTGCACGCTTCTGTCTCAAAACCGGTGTTGTACCAACACTTCCATAATAAGCGTGACCTGTATTTCACGCTGCTTGACGTGGAATTTGATGCGCTACGAGATGCCATTACTTCGCGGATGAAGGCTGTGGACCCAGATGCCGAAGACGCGGATGAACAGCAGGTTTACCAAGCTGTCTACGGTGTCTTTGAATTTACGTCGGATCCACGTGGCCTCTACCGTTTGATCCTGGATACGACCATGGATAATCCGGCAGAGCTTGAAGATCGTAAGAAACAGTTCCTCGAAGAGCTCGTAGAGTTCATCTCACCGTATCTGCTCGATAATTCGATCTTGAGTCCAACAAGTTCCGAATTTATCGCCGGGGGTATTGCCTCGGTGGTCATTTACATGGCCGTTCGTTGGGCAGAACACTATGTCGGCGAAGAGTCGGGTGGCGAACGCCTCCCGCTGGAAGCTGCAGTAGAAGATACGTTTCGCTTCGTCGCACACGGCGCTATCGGATTTGATCTGTCCAATAATCCATCAGCGTAGTGATGACGCCCCTCAACCAATCACCCAATAATCTCATCTAAGCTGAGTGGTGGAACTGAAGCTACCACTCATTGTTTTTCTAGGAGGACTAGAACCGTGGAAATTCGTATTGGCATCCAGAACGTCGCTCGTGAAATCGCGTTTGAAACCGACATGTCCAAAGACGACGTTACCGAAAAAGTCCGTGCCGCAGTCAACGACGGCACCAACCTCGAACTGACTGACAACAAGGGCGGCACCGTTGTTGTGCCAGCTGGTGTGCTCGGTTATGTCGAAATTGGCGATGCTAGTGCACGCCGTGTTGGTTTCGTAGCTGGCTAACCGACACCAACTCTGTTTTAACAAGGTAGACTTGGATGCTGGTCCACATGTTTGGATCCCCTGACTTACACTGAAGGATGACCGGTCGTACGTGAATGCGTATCTGTTGCTTTTGACTTATCCACGATCGGCTCCGTAGGCACACCTCTTGTGCTGAACATCGATCATTAAGGAATTACTCGATAGTGACAAATACTCACAACGAAACGTTTGCAGACTTTAACTTAAGCCCCAGTATCGTTGAGGCGCTGGCAGACCAAGGTATTGAGCAGCCGTTTCCCATCCAGTCCATGACGTTGCCCATCGCACTTGATGGCCAAGACATCATCGGACAAGCAAAAACCGGTACCGGAAAAACCCTGGGCTTCGGACTACCCGTGCTGCAGCACATCGTCGGCCCAGACGATGCAGGATACGACCAGTTAGCATCACCGGGTGCACCACAGGCACTGATCGTGGCACCAACACGTGAACTAGCAGTCCAAGTCTCCAAAGACTTAGAAAATGCCGCCAAAAAATTGTCGGTACGGATCGGGTCCATCTATGGTGGCCGTGCCTACGAACCACAAATCGCAGAACTCCAACGCGGCGTCGATGTGATTGTTGGTACACCCGGTCGACTCATCGACCTCATGAAGCAGCGTTACCTCAACCTGAACCAGGTCAAAACCATCGTCTTGGACGAAGCCGATGAGATGTTAGATCTGGGCTTCTTGCCAGACGTCGAGACGCTGCTGCAGGCCCTGCCTGAAAAACGTCAGACCATGCTCTTCTCGGCAACCATGCCGGGAGCTGTGATCAATATGGCTCGTCGCTATATGGTGCAGCCGACCCATATCTCAGCCTCTGATCCCGAGGATGATTCGCTGGTCAAACGCGATATTCGTCAGCTGGTCTACCGTGCTCACCACATGGATAAAGACGAGCTGTTGGCCCGTGCCCTGCAGGCACGTGGCCGCGGACTGACCATCATCTTCACCCGCACCAAGCGTACTGCCGCGCGGGTGGCCGAGGAACTCGAGCGTCGCGGCTTCGCAGCCGGTGCCCTCCACGGTGACCTCGGACAAGGCGCTCGCGAACAAGCGCTCCGCGCGTTTAGAAATGGCAAAATTGATGTGCTCGTAGCCACCGATGTGGCTGCCCGCGGGATCGATGTGGAAGCAGTAACGCACGTGTTCAACTTCCAAGCACCCGACGATGAAAAAACCTACCTCCACCGTGTTGGCCGTACCGGTCGCGCTGGACTCACCGGCATTGCCGTGACCCTGGTGGATTGGGAAGACATGCCACGTTGGAAGCTGATTGCTCAGGCCCTGGAAATTGAGCAAGTTGAGCCAATCGAAACGTATTCAGCTTCACCACACCTGTATGAAGACCTGGATATCCCAGAAGGCACAAAGGGCCGATTGCCGAAAGCTCAGCGTACCCGCGAAGGTCTGGACTCCGAACATACTGAAGAGCTCGGTGGACCAGATAAACGCGGCCGCAAGCAGTCGTCACGCGGACGTCAACGCTCAGGTAAAGGCGGCAATCGCGGTGGCGGACAAGGTCGGCAGCGTCAGCGTACCCGCTCAGGCAAACCAGCAGCCGAGAAGCAAGGTGACGACCAGCAGTCCAACCAGCAGCCACGCCGCCGTCGCAACCGCACCCGTCGTCGCAACGGTCAGGTTGTTAGCCGCAATGACAAAGGTGAGTCGACGAACTAACCCATGACCACGATATTCTCGGGTGCAAATAAGATTATCCAGGCCGACAACCTTGAGTTCTTAGCGTCGGTACCGGATGAATCGGTCACCATGATTTATGTTGACCCACCGTTCAACACCGGGCGTACACAGGAGCGGACGTCTACCAAGACCATTCGAGTCGCCCACGGCGAGGGCGACCGGGTGGGGTTTGGTGGACACTCATACGAAACGCTGCGCGGCGCGCTTGCTTCCTATGATGATGCGTTCACGAACTATTGGGACTTTTTAGAGCCCCGAATCGAACACGCCTGGCGTCTCCTCGCCGAAGACGGCACACTGTATTTGCACTTGGACTATCGCGAGGTCCACTACGCCAAGGTCATGCTAGATATGATCTTTGGCCGAGAACACTTCCTCAACGAAATCATCTGGGCGTATGACTATGGAGGCCGATCACGCAGTCGCTGGCCGGCCAAACACGACACCATCCTTGTGTATGTGAAAGACCCCAAAAAGTATTGGTTCGATTCAAACGAGGTTGATCGGGAACCGTATATGGCCCCGGGTTTAGTCACCAAGGAAAAACGCGAACGCGGTAAGCTGCCCACCGATGTGTGGTGGCATACCATCGTGTCTCCCACCGGCAAAGAAAAAACGGGCTATCCAACGCAGAAACCCGTTGGTTTGGTCCGGCGTATGGTTGCTGCCTCATCGCGTCCCGGAGACTGGGTTTTTGATTTCTTTGCCGGTTCCGGCACGTTAGGCGCTGCCGCAACACAACTCGGCAGAAACTATGTCCTGGTCGATCAGAACCCACAAGCCATCGACGTGATGAGCAAGCGACTCCCCCAGGCCGAAGTTTTCAGGGCTTAGTTACCGTTCCAAAGCACTTTGAAATCCGAGGTAGCTTGGGCCTCAATAGCCTCCACTATGTGGCGTGGCGTGGTGTTCTCCCCGAGTTTATTCGACTTCCCTGCCCCGTGATAGTCCGATGATCCCGTCACCAGCAAATTATGCTCGTCAGCAAACTCTCGTAACCAGGCCTTCCCGCTACCGCTGTTATCACGGTGCTCAATTTCCACCCCGGCTAACCCGGCATCGAGCATGTCATAGAACACCTGTTCGGAAACCACCCTGCCACGAACCTTCGCCGCAGGATGAGCAAAGACGGGCACACCCCCGGCAGCGCGGATCAGCTCAACTCCCAGCACCGGATCTGGCGCATAGTGTGGCACATAGTATTTTGAGCCGCCGCGTAAAATCGAGTCAAAAGCAGCAGATCTATTGGGCACGGCACCAACCTTGACTAACGCATCAGCCAGGTGGGGGCGGCCGATGGTGGCCTCGACTGTGGTCTGTTGTTTCACCAGTTCCCAAGTAATCGGGTAATCCTGGGCTAACAGTTCGGTCATGCGTTTAGCACGGGTATATCTGGCGTTGCGTGACTTCGCTATTTCGGCGAGAAGATCAATATTAGTGGGATCATGCAAATATGACAGCACATGGACGGCCACCCCGTTCTCGGACACGGTGGATAATTCCATGCCACGTATCAGGGCAATACCGTGCTGCGCTGCGGCCGCTTCGGCGGGTTCCCAGCCGGCTGTTGTGTCATGATCCGTCAGTGCCACGCCCAAGAGACCAGTCTGCGCAGCCGACTCAACAACCTCTGTCGGCGAGGTCGTGCCATCCGAAAAACGCGAATGAGTGTGCATGTCGAAAGCCATAATTTGCCAGTCTACTAGGCGGTCTGTGATTCTGGGATACTCGCTCTGCTCGGCACCCCACCAGCGCGTCGGCTCTCCACAAGCTTGTCGCGAATTTAGTGATTGTTTATAGACTCCCAAATCAATCGTGGCAGGATATGAGTATGACTCAACCATCTGATGCTTCACATAACCCTGCCCAGGAACAACCGTTACAAGACCGCGTCGAGAATCGGTCCCACCGACCATCTTCAGATGCGTTCAAAGCCTTCATGGGCTCACAATGGCAAGAAGTAGAAGCAATCGACTTCCAGCCCGATGCAGCTGCTCCCTATGCGGCGCAGCGTCGTGCCGCCGTATCACGCCAATTCCCTACGGATCGTCTGGTCATTCCAGCTGGCGCGCCTAAAGTGCGTTCCAATGACACTGACTATCGTTTCCGTCCGCATTCAGCATTTGCGCATCTAACGGGCCTTGGCGTCGACCACGAGCCGGAAGCGGTCCTCGTGATGCAACCGGTAGCCGAGGGCTCCGGGGACGACGGTAGTAACCACGAAGCAACGTTGTTCTTCCGCCCGCTAGCCGGCCGTGATTCCGAAGAGTTTTATTCCAACACCAAAACCGGTGAATTTTGGGTTGGGCCGGTCCCCACGCTTAAGGAGCTCAATCAGCGCACCGGTCTGCCCACCAAAGATCTCACCGAGTTGGAATATGCGGTGACGGTTGATGCTGGGGTTGTGGAAATCGGTGGCACGCGGATTCGTTTGGTTCGCGAAACCGATCAGAATATGGATGCACTGGTTGATACTTCACGGATTAATACCGGGGTCGATCTGGAAATCTCGGATGCCCTGGACGGCGAACTTGCGGAATTCCTTTCAGAGCTCCGTCTTATTAAAGATGAGCACGAGATCGCCGAAATGTGCGGATCCGTCGAGTCAACCATCCGTGGTTTCGAAGACATCGTGCGTGCTATCCCCCAGGCCACCAAACATGACCGTGGTGAACGCGTCATCGAAACCGCGTTCTTTGCTCGTGCCCGCCTGGAAGGAAACGATCTCGGCTACGACACCATCGCGGCCGCCGGCAATAACGCCACGGTCTTGCACTGGATCCGTAATACCGGTCAGGTCAAAGAGGGCGATCTGGTGCTGGTCGATGCTGGCGTTGAAGCGGATTCACTCTACACCGCCGACATCACTCGCACACTGCCGGTCAGTGGCACATTCACTGAGATACAGGCGAAGATTTACAACGCGGTCCTGGAAGCAGCAGATGCAGCTCTGGCAGCGGCAAAGCCAGGGGTACTCTTCCGTGATATTCACCTGACCGCCATGGAAGTATTGGCTCAACATTTATCCGACTGGGGCATTTTGCCCGTATCGGTAGAGGAAGCGCTCTCGGCTGAAGGTCAGCAACATCGGCGATGGATGCCACACGGCACGTCACACCATCTGGGTTTGGATGTCCACGATTGTGCTCAGGCTCGTCGGGAAATGTACCTCGATGCGCCGCTGCGTCCCGGGATGATTTTCACGATCGAACCTGGTCTGTACTTCAAGAACGAGGACCTGGCGATTCCGGCCGAATTCCGTGGCATCGGTGTCCGCATTGAAGACGATATCTTAGTCACCCAAGACGGTGCAGAGTCCCTGTCAGCACACCTGCCACGCACCGTCCAGGAGATTGAGTCCTGGATGGCGCAAGTGTGGAACTCCTAGCGCTGCTCTGAGGAATCCTGTTCTGCACGCTCCGGATCCTCGTTGGGTTCCTGTTCTGCAGACTCGTCGACCCGCACTCCAAACTGTGGGCGGCCATCCGGCAAATCTGGGATACCCCGTGAGGATTCGGTGTCGTTCGACTCGGCTGGTTCTTGCACCGATGTGGACGAGTCTACGGAAGGTTGTGCCGGTGGCTGGGCTGGCGACTCGGCCGCAGGTGGTGGCGTTGGAGCTTGACCCTTAGGCTGGGAGCCCAACGCCGAAGTCACCTCGCTTGCAACGGCGTTATCGACCACGATGTCGTAGGAGACAGCGGACATTGACGGAATAACCGCGTATTTGAGTTGTTTGCGACGCATGACCTCACCGATCACGCCGAACAGCACCCAGATCACGGCACCCATGACCACAGTAGAGCCCAACGTCATGGTCATGTCTTGCCCGCCAGACATCATGCTGATCAGTAAGCCGATGAACAAACCAAAGAAGGCGCCTTGCAGCGCACCTCGACCTGCGACTGCGGCGTAGCTTGGCCGGTGACGCAATCGATAGACCGAACGTAGATCACGTCCTACGATAGAAAGAAACCGCGGATCGACGCCAGCTCCTACCGCCTTATCTATCGCAGCCATCGCTGCTTCATAGGACGGGTAGTTGCCGACCAGCTGTCCTTGCGGCAGTGGCGACCCAATTTGTGCTCCAGGACCAATCATACTCATAGCTCCATTTTCTACCCTGTGGCCCAGACTTTCCACCACACCACTCACTTTGAGCTGTGAGCAAGGAGAATACTGACGACTATGACCACCACCGACCTCTACCCCACAGGTCTTCTCGCTCCGGACGTAGTACCTGAGTCAGAAGGACAGATCGCGGCCTGGCGCGCGCTGGCCACGGTTATCGACCCTGAAATCCGGCAGCCCATCACAACACTGGGCATGGTCTCGGCTGTCGAGTTCTCCGAAACCGATGACGTTACGGTGGTCATTCGGTTGACGATCGCCGGCTGTCCTATGCAAGATACGATTCATTACGACGTTGCCAAAACCCTTAGCCGTGTCACGGATGGCGAGGTCAGTGTTCGACTTACTTCGATGACGCCGGAACAGCGCGTTGAGCTCCAGGAAAATCTGACGGCAAATCGTCCGAGAAATCCTTTCGGTAAAGAGTCGCTGACCAAAATCTATGCTGTCGCGTCCGGCAAGGGCGGGGTCGGCAAATCGACCATCACTGCAAATCTGGCGGTTGGGCTCGCCGATCAGGGGCTGTCGGTTGGGCTTATTGATGCGGATATTCACGGTTTTTCGATACCCGGTCTACTCGGCATTACGACGAAACCAACCAAGGTCCAAGACTTGATCATGCCGCCGGTTGCATACGGGGTAAAGGTCATGTCCATCGGCATGTTCTTGGACACCGATCAGCCGGTGGCCTGGCGTGGACCCATGCTGCACAGGGCGTTAGAGCAGTTTGTCACCGATGTGTACTGGGGTGATCTTGATGTCCTTCTGATTGATCTGCCGCCGGGTACCGGTGATATTGCTATTTCGACGGCTCAGCTGCTCCCCAATGCGGAGCTCTTAGTCATCACGACTCCGGAGCACACTGCAGCTCAGGTGGCTGCTCGAGCAGGTCAGTTGTCGACGCAAACTGATCAGCCGGTTTCTGGTGTTATTGAAAACATGGGACCAATGCAGCTGCCCGATGGCACGACCATCGAGGTGTTTGGTTCGGGCGGCGGTCAAGCGGTAAGCCAGCGTCTGACCCACGTCTTGGAGCAAGACGTTCCCTTACTGGGATCCATCCCTCTTGATCCAGTTCTGCGGTCCGATAGTGAGCAGGGCACGCCCACCATTGTGACCTCACCTGCCTCGGGCGCAGGCCAGGCACTTGGTGACATTGTCGCAAAGCTGGCTAGCACGCCGCGCGGATTATCCGGCCGAAAATTACCGGTTACCCCTCGCCATTCAACATCTTAACAGAGCAAGCTTAGGTTGCTTCGGCGTCAAAGGGTGTTCCCAAAACGGCTGGGGCTTCAGGCCCATTGTCTGCTGTTAGCTCCGTGGTGTCTTCAGCGGCAACCTGGTCGACCGGGTTCTCTAGAACCGGCTGATCTGCTTCCTGCGGTTCGGTCCGTGCAGCGTCGGCACTCGGTTTTGGCTGACTAGGATCAGGGAACTGTGACTGTTGTTCTAGCTGGTCTATCGGCACCGCAGCGGCCATGATCTCCGCCTGCGATAGTGCAGGGCGTGCTATGGGCTTTTGGGTAACGGTATCTGCAGCATCTTGAACAGTATTTTTCGCATCCTTCATGGATGCTTCGATATCTTCTATCGGTTCTGAGAGTGCTTCACGGATGACACGCCGTGGGTCATACTGACGAGGGTCGTATTTCTGCCAGTCAACCTCGTCGAAATCGGTGCCAGTTTCTTCTTTGAATTGATCTTTTGCACCTTCGGCAAAGACGCGTGCTTTGTGGATCCATTCACGCAGGGTGCGCAGGTATTGCGGGATCTTTTCTGGTCCCAACAGCATCAGGGCGAGCACGATTAAGACAATGAGCTCGCCACCATTAATACCGAAGATGTTCATACTGGCTCTAGCTTACCCGAAAGAGATATTGTCAGGCGCTTCGGGCTGGGTTATCGACCCAGGAGGCGATCAACACCGCGTTCAAAGCGTTGGCTAACGCCTTCACGCATATCGGAGCTGCCACTACTTAACCGGGATTTTTCTTCCACGTAGAGCGTGGACATGATACCGGCTGCGTAGTCGGAATCTGATGTCGAATCGACCCGATATTGGGACTTATTGGTAGCCATATAAGCGGTCCATGAGCCATCGGGGTAGGTGTAGACCCAAACGTCTTCAGCCACCGGCAGGGAAACTTCAACGGCCGCAGAGTCGGTGAAGTCCAGTGCATTACATGCTGAAACGCTACCGTCGTCCTGTTCCACGCGGCATTCACGGACAACAGTTTGGTCTTCGGCATTGACTGACGAACCGTTAAATAACGAGACGACGTTGACCTGGTTGCCTTCTTCGTCAACGACCGCAGATTCAAAACTCATGCCGAGCGCCTGAAACTGTGGAATCGTCCAACCTGCTGAACGCAGTTCGCTGACGGAATTCAGTTGGACAGGCGTACCATCAATACCCAGCGGGGCACTGCTATAGGAAAGTTCTGCGCTCGGGGAATTAAAATCCTCTGGAACTTCGGTCGAGTCATCGCTTGGAGTCGGCCGGATAAGTTCCTGCGGGTCAGCTTGGACGATTTCAACGTCTTCGGGGACGAGCGCCGGCGCACCAGAGTTTGCATTATCAATGGCACTCTGACTACCGCCGAGGATCCATAAACTCAAGACCAATCCGACAACAACTAGGCCAACGATGCTAGCTCCTGCAACGAACTTCCATCCGGACACTCCAGAAGACTCCATCACTGCGGGCTGGGCTGGCACAAAATGTGGGCTTGTCGCCGGGGTTTCTGGTTGAGCTGTGTTCGAAATGCGGTCGAGCTGCTGAGTCACAGAAAGCGCGGATGACCGCTGTTCTACTTCCTCAGCGCAACTGGTGCACACTGCCAAGTGTGCACGCATTCGTTTGTCGCCTGATGCCGACAGCTGACCTTCTAAGAACGCGTCGAACTTGGAGCGTGGATGAAAAGAGAAGCTGGGAGCACTTCTACTCATTCAACATATCCTTGCTTCCATGGTCGATTCAATGATTCATTTCAAAACTGTTGTTCTTTCATTGTCACAAATGATCCTGAGAATATTCTGAAATATTGGTGGTTGTTTCTCATGAAGCGGATATAGGTGGTCGCTACCTCTACAATGAAGTGTGCAGACTAGGTGCACATGATTACGACCCACGGGAGTAGACAGTTTATGAAGGCGCTGAGCCCCCAACAGACCGGCAAACATGCAAGCTGGGCTTATGCTGAAGCGCGTCCGGTTGAGGACGACGTGTTGTTGATGGCGCGCGATCGGTCGGCAGAACTTGGCATCACGCCGATTTCTGAAGGCACTGCCTCGTTACTGACTCTCTTATCGGCGGCGGCTCGACCACAAACCATGGTCGAACTCGGCACCGGTGCCGGGGTGTCTGGCTTAGCTCTGATGCGTGGTGCACCCGATGGTGCCGTCTTGACGACGCTAGACCCGGATGCTGAAGCACAGCGTGCTGCGCGCGAAGTGTTTGGTGCCGAAGGCTATCCAAGTTCTACAACCCGGCTCATCGCGGGGCGCGGCAGAACCGTTCTCCCCAAGTTATCGGCCCGGGCCTACGATTTAGTGTTTATCGATGCCGACCCACTGCTGTTGGAGTACCATGTCACCGAAGCAGCGCGTTTACTCCGCTCCGGTGGCATGATCATCATCCATGACGCCTTGGACCAAGACCGTGTGCCAAAGCCTGCTGTCCGCGAGGCCGCGACCGTGATGTTACGCGATATTGGCAATGAGCTGCGCGACAATACCAAAGTATGGCGCACCTCTACACTGGTACCAACCGGTACCGGTCTTTTACTAGCGACGAAGCACTAGCGTTTTTTAGGTCGCTGAAACAACGCCTGATAGAGCAGCTTTGAGTTCTTGAGCTTCCTCGTCGTTGAGTTCGACGACGAGGCGTCCCCCACCGTCGGTTGGTATACGCATTACGAGCTTGCGTTGTTGACGAACTACTTCCATGGGGCCTTCACCGGTACGGGGCTTCATAGCAGCCATTACAGTTCCTTTCCTGGCGCGTCATGACCGTGACGCAAGCGGTTTTTGAAAAACACCGACATTTATTCGTTGGTTTGATGCTGTTGGCGCTCGACCATTTCTTGCAGCTGGGAAATCTGTTGATCGCGATCTTGTACTGCAACGGTCAGACGTTCAAGCACCTGATCGACCTGATCGGTGCGGTAACCGCGAAGTCCAACAGCAAATCGAATGTCGCTGATATCTTGGGCTGCAATTTCATGTGCTTCGGGTAGGACTACGGGAGGTAATGAGGGCAGCGGCTCAGCAAGTGGTTCAACCATGCCTCGATCTCCGCGGGTCATAATCATTGCGAAGAATCCTATTACGAGTATGCCCAGCACCAGAATTTCAATCAACAATATTGCATCGCCCATAGTTCTATTGTCTCACGAAGTCGTTTATCCTGCTTGTGGGACCCAAAAACACGTGGGATTTTCGACTAGTGTCTGATCGTGGCTAAAAAACGACTGCAAAATTTTCGGGCGCTGTCCAGCATGGTAACTGCACTGGGCACTATCTTGATCTTGACGGGTTGCGATAACTCCGAAGGGGATCCGGATTCATCCACCGCCGAACAGCAGCCGCTAACAACTATCGGAATATCGCTTGCTGCACCCGGCCTCATCTCCGGTATCGATCCGGAACACGTGACTGGTGTTGAGGTCGACTTGGCAGTGGATCTCAGTCGGCAACTGGGCGTCATCAGTTCAGCCGAGGAAGTCACCTGGGTTGCCACCGAGGGATCACAGTCGGCCACACAACTAGCATCCGGTGAACTCGACCTCGTGATCGGCCAAATTAGCGGAACAAACCTCGAGGACGACATTGCCTGGGTGGGTCCCTATCTCAAGGTCGAGGCAGGCTTGCTGGTGCGATCGGGCTCGGGCTCAGAAGCCGAAACGGGCCCAGACCACATTGCTACCAGGACTGTAAGCTCCCTAGAAGCCCTTGAAGATGCCACAGTGTGTGTCGTAGCCGGTTCCCTGGCTGATAGTGAAGCACTTCCGGGGGAGCATCACACGACACAGCAAACAGTGTCCGCGTGTGAGACAGGCATGCGTTCTGGCCGTTATGACGCCATCGCTGCAGACGACGTGCAGTTGGCCGGGCTACTCGAAAACTCCTCAACGGCTGAGTCCTACGAGATGGTGCTGTGGGATGAATTGGCTGCTGCTAGCGACGAAGAGCTACCGGATCAGTTCCAGACTTCCGGGGAATATTGGATTGGCATAGCCTCTGACCAGTGCGAAGCTACATCGACGGCTCTTGAACAAGCACTCACAGACGGCGTGGTTGAACAGCACTTTAGCCGGTGGGATGAGCAAGGCGAGTATGTCGCGGAGTATGTCGACCCAGACGAAGTCACGACCCAGCACTGCAGTAGCTAAGGATGAGCAACAAAGCCCCGCACCATATGGTGCGGGGCTTTTGCTTCACTATCGACTAAACGCCTGGATAGCGGCGGAGGTCCTGGCCAACGTAGACCTGACGTGGACGTCCGATACGAGTTGCTTTGTCCTCGATCATTTCACGGTACTGTGCGATCCAGCCTGGCAGACGGCCGATGGCGAACAGCGGGGTGAACATGCGCGGTGGGAAGCCCATAGCGCTGTAGATGAGGCCGGTGTAGAAGTCGACGTTCGGGTACAGTTTGCGTTCCACGAAGTAGTCGTCGTTGAGGGCTTTTTCTTCGAGACGCATCGCGATTTCGAGGCGTTCGTCGCCAGCACCGAGTTTGTTGAGGATCTTCTCGGCGGTGGATTTAACGATGCGCGCGCGTGGATCGTAGTTCTTATAGACGCGGTGGCCGAAGCCCATCAGGCGAATGCCAGACTCTTTGTCTTTGACTTTATCCATGAATTCTTCTGGGGACAGACCTTCATCTTTGATCTGGTCCAGCATGGTCAGGACAGCTTCGTTGGCGCCACCGTGGAGTGGACCGAACAGTGCGTTGATGCCGGCCGAGATCGAGCCGAAGATGTTGGCGTGGGATGAGCCAACCAGACGGACCGTGGAGGTCGAGCAGTTCTGCTCGTGGTCGGCGTGCAGGATGAGCAGCATGTCGAGTGCATCGACGACGTCCTGGTCGAGTTCATAAGCTTCGGTTGGCACCCCGAAGGTCAGACGCAGGAAGTTTTCGGTGAGGTTCAGGGAGTTATCCGGGTACAGGAATGGGTGACCGATGGACTTCTTGAACGCGTAGGCGGCCAGGACCGGCACCTTGGACATCAGACGAATGGTCGAGATGTGGACTTGTTCCTCGTCGAAGGGATCCAGGGAGTCTGCGTAGAAGGTGGAGAGTGCAGAGACTGCTGACGACAAGACGGCCATTGGGTGAGCGTTGCGTGGGAAACCGTTGAAGAAGTCTTTGATGTCTTCGTGCAACATGGTGTGTTCACGAATGTTGGTGTCCCAGTTGGACAGTTCATCGGCTGTTGGCAGCTCGCCGTAGATGAGCAAGTAGGCGACTTCCAAGAATGACGAGTTCTTGGCCAGGTCTTCGATGGGGTAACCGCGGTAGCGCAGAATGCCAGCATCACCATCGATGTAGGTGATAGCAGACTGGGCGTTTGCAGTGTTCATGAAACCTGGGTCGTAGGTGACCGACTGGGTGTCGCGCAGAACTGAACCAATGCTGAGACCGTCGTTACCGACCGCTGCCTCAACACGTGGAAGATCTACGTTGATGTCGCCTACAGTCAACTTACCGTCGTGTTTTTCAGTCATGGTTTTCCCTCTTGTCTGTGCAGTGTGATCTGTGCACTTCGGCCACAGGTTCGGTGGCACTATTGGTTATGTCTCTGCCGTACAAATTTATCAACTTTGGTGACGCTTAGTACATTATGGCCAAGCGTTGTAATCTATATCCCTGCGTTCAGCCGAGTCACGGCCTGATCGATCGCATCGTCCGTGGCTGTGATGGATGCGCGGATGTACCCGTTGCCCGCTGCTGAGTAGAACACGCCTGGGCCAACGAGGATGCCGGCGTCAGCGAATCTTGATACGAGCGTCCAGGAGTTGTCGGCGGTGGGGGCGGTAACGTGCGGATCGCGGATCCACAGGTACAGGCCTGCCTCGGAATGTTCCACGGTCAGACCGGTTGCCTCGATGGCGGCCTTGAGGTGTTCTCGACGCTTGCGATAACGATCTTTTTGTTCGAACACGTGATCCTCATCGGCAAGTGCTGCGATCATGGCGTGCTGAATCGGTCCGGGGACCACCATGCCCGTATGGGATCGGAGGTTAATGAGCGCTGCGATGAGTTGTTCATCGCCGGCGACGAAGGCCGCCCGGTAGCCTGCCATATTCGATTGTTTCGACAGCGAATACACGGAGAGTAGATCGCGAAGGTCTCCTCCGGTTACGTCCGGGTGCAGGATCGATGGGACCGGTTCGTTTTCCCACCTGCCCCAGCCAAGTTCTGCGTAGCACTCGTCGCAGGCAACCACGGCGCCGATAGATCGCGCATCCTGCACGATGGTAGCCAGTGCTTGAGTGTCTTGGACGATGCCGGTGGGGTTGGCCGGGGAATTGACCCAGACCAGTTTGACCTTGGCGCGGGTGGTCGCATCGAGATCCGCAAGGGAATCGGCTGTTACCGATGTCGCCCCAACAATTTTGGCGCCGATATCGTAGGTCGGGTACGCAACGGTCGGGTACACAATGACGTCGTCGGGACCTAAGCCCAACAGCACGGGCAACCACGCAATAAACTCCTTGGACCCCACTGTGGCGGCAACGTGGTCTTTGGTGAGGCCGGGGACTTCACGCCGTCGGTTATACCATTCGGCAATGGCTTCACGCAGTTGGTCGGTACCGGATGATCCCGGGTATCCCGGCCAGTTCGACGCTGATTGCAGCGCCGTTTGAATGACAGCCGGTGTGGGATCGACCGGTGCTCCGATGGACAGGTCGACCATCCCGTTGGGGTGTTCACTTGCCGACTGTTTATAGGGGGCAAGCAGGCGCCACGGGTACTGGGGCAGGTCAAGCATTAGACGTTCTGTTCCTGGAACGGCAGAGCGGCCACCAGCGGGTGGTCTTTTTCGATGAGCCCGAGTTTTGCGGCGCCGCCGGGTGACCCGATGTCATCAAAGAATTCGACGTTGGCGTCGTAGTAGTCGGCCCACTCTTCCGGGGTGTCGTCCTCGTAGTAGATGGCTTCAACCGGGCAGACCGGTTCACATGCCCCGCAGTCAACGCATTCATCCGGGTGGATGTACAGCATGCGTTCGCCTTCATAAATACAATCGACCGGGCATTCGTCAATGCATGACTTATCCTTCAGGTCGACACACGGCAAGGCGATCACGTAGGTCATTTGGGTGCTGCTCCTTCACACGTTGTTGTTCCGATAGTCTACCGGTTATCCCACGCGGTGGCACTCGAGTGTAGGCCCGAGTAGTCGTCACGTTCCGTTGCTTGTTCGCGTATCCGGCGTACTTGCCGGCTGACCAGCAGCACGGAAATCATGGTCAGTATGACGATGCCTGCGTGCCACACCAGGGTGGCGATCACCAGGTGGGGCACGAACTGCCAGGTTTGAGCATTCAGAGCCACGCTGAAGTGGTCACCGGGTAGTAACCCGGTCAGCGCCGCAAGTGTAGCGTATTGGGAAATTCCGGTCAGACCTGGGGCCAGCATATTGGCGGTCATCAAACCTGTCCACCACTGGCCCAGGCCTGCAACGAGTATGGCTAGTGCCACGCCCCAGGGGATGCCGAAACTACCGGTCCAAAACGAATTCAGGTGCATCACGGTACCGATGGCACCGGTGACGATACCTACCGCGACGGTGCCCAGGATCCAGCCGATCCCGAGGCGGCCAGAGGTTTTACTGGGCTTCGGCGCGTGCCCGAGCTCGGGCGAGTTTGACACGTTCGTTTGCATCCAGCACAACCTTACGGATCCGGATTGCTTCCGGAGTTACTTCTACACATTCGTCGTCGCGTACCCACTCGAGTGATTCTTCGAGAGTGAGGACACGCGGTGGGGTCAAGCCCTCAAAGTTATCCGATGAGGCAGCACGCACGTTGGTCTGTTTCTTTTCACGGACGACGTTGACGTCCATGTCTTCGTTACGGGAGTTCTCCCCAACCACCATGCCACTATAGACTTCTGCACCCGGCTGGACGAAGAACTCTGCGCGTTCTTGCAGGTTGATCATCGAGTACGGGGTGGCGGTACCGGCACGGTCAGAGACGATCGATCCGCTGGAACGGTAGACGATGTGGCCCGCCCATGGGGCAAAACCGGCGCCGTAGGAGGATGCGATACCGGCGCCGCGGGTCTCGGTCAAGAAGCGTGTGCGGAAGCCGATGAGGCCGCGTGCTGGGACTTTGAAGTCCATCCGGACCCAGCCTGTGCCGTTATTGACCATGTTTTCCATGACGCCCTTACGTCCGGCCATGAGCTGGGTGATGGAACCCAGGTGTTCTTCTGGCAGGTCGATGGTCATGATTTCCATCGGCTCGTGGAGCACGCCGTCGATCTCTTTGGTAACCACCTGTGGTTTGCCGATGGTGAGTTCGAAGCCTTCACGGCGCATCTGTTCTACCAGAATCGCCAAGGCCAGCTCACCACGACCTTGCACTTCCCAGGTGTCTGGGCGGTCGGTTGGCAGCACTTTCAACGACACGTTACCAATGAGCTCGCGGTCCAGTCGATCTTTCACCTGGCGTGCGGTCACCTTGGCGCCTTTGACCTTGCCAGCAAGCGGCGAGGTGTTGATACCCACCGTCATCGAGATCGATGGCTCGTCAATGGTGATCTGTGGCAGTGGTTTGGGGTCGTTGGGATCGGTGAGGGTATCGCCAATCATGATGTCTTCGATACCGGCTACGGCCACGATTTCGCCCGGGCGGGCAGATTCGGCCGACACGCGTTCCAGGCCCTTGGTTTCCAACAGCTCGGTAATTTTGACGTTCTTGATACCGTTTTCGGAGGACCAAGCAACGGTCTGGTTCTTATTCAAGGTGCCGTTACGGACGCGCAACAGTGCCAGACGTCCAAGGAAGGACGAGTAGTCGAGGTTGGTCACGTGTGCCTGCAGTACTTCGCCTTCGGTGTAGGTCGGGGCAGGAATGTGCTCCATGATCGTGGCGAACAGCGGTTCCAGATCTTGGCTATCAGGCAATTCGCCGTCGGCAGGCTGTTCGGTGGAAGCAACTCCGGCTTTACCTGAGGCGTAGACGACCGGCACGTTCAGCACAGCGTCCAGGTCGAGGTCCGGCACATCTTCGGCAACGTCTTCGGCCAAGCCCAGCAACAGGTCCATGGAGTCGGAGACCACGCCGTCGATGCGCGCATTGGGGCGGTCCACTTTGTTGACAACCAGAATGACCGGCTTTTTGGCTTCGAGTGCTTTACGCAGCACAAAGCGTGTTTGTGGCAGTGGGCCCTCGGAGGAGTCGACCAGTAGGACGACGCCGTCGACCATGGAGAGTCCGCGTTCGACTTCGCCGCCGAAATCAGCGTGCCCGGGGGTATCAATGACGTTAATGGTGACGTCTTCGCCGTTGGAAGCCGGTCCGGAGTAGAACACGGTGGTGTTCTTCGCCAGGATCGTGATGCCCTTTTCTTTTTCCAGTTCACCAGAGTCCATCACACGGTCGCCAACATCTTTGTGGTCGCCGAATGCACCGGTCTGGGTCAACATGGCGTTGACCAGGGTGGTTTTGCCGTGGTCTACGTGAGCGACGATGGCAACATTTCGGAGATCTTCGCGTGTGGTGGTCTGATTGGTCATGGGCATACCTCGTTTGAAGGTAGAAAATGAAGGGTTTGCTTGGGGCCGAAGATACCTAGGGTGTGTACGTGACGACCACGGTACTAGTGTAAAGCACAGCGGGACTCATGCAAGAAGTTCCGCGTCGCATAGTTGTACGTGACGAAACACAGCGTTGCCGGTAGAACTGTGTCTATGCCACAAAACACACCACAAGCATCAACGCCAACACGACTCACACTTGGGTTGATGTTCCTTTCAATTCTGGCGCTAGCGCTGAATCTTCGCGCCGCTGCCAGCTCAGTTGGGCCACTGCTGGCGGAAATAGGGCGGGGCATGGACTTCGGTGGCGGGGCGCTTGGGTTCTTGACGTCACTTCCCGGTTTGATTTTCGGGGTGATGGGCCTGTTCGCCGTGCGCATTGGACGGCGTGTTGGTATCTCAGCCACGCTGTTCCTATCCGCCGCCGCGCTGACCCTGGGGATCGGGTTGCGCGCCTGGGTGGATAATGCCTGGCTGTTTCTCGGGCTCTCTATCCTGGGACTCACGGGGATCGCGATAGCCAATGTCTTGATGCCAGCGTGGATCAAAATCCATGCACGGCAGCATACGGTCAAACTCATGACCGTCTATTCGGTGTGCGTCGTGGCGGCAGGCTCCCTAGGCGCTGCAGCAACCGCGCCACTGGCCCAGGTCTTTACTACCGTGTTCACCGCTGAAACTGGCTGGCGTGCTGCACTGTCGACCTGGGGGCTCGTCGCCGCGATCCCACTGGTGCTGTGGGTGATTATTGCCAAGAAGATTGGCTACGACTACCCACAGAATCCAGCCCGTGCGGTGCCGACCCAGCGCATGTATCGTTCGAGCGCGGCCTGGGCTATGACAGCGTTCTTTGCCCTACAGTCCACCCAGGTGTACGTGCAATTTGGGTGGCTGCCACAGATTTATCGAGACGCTGGTATCAGCTCAACCGAAGCGGGATTGCTGCTGGCCGCCACGGCACTGATTGGACTGGTGGGCAGCTTGCTGATGCCCACCGTGGTGGATCGTTCCAAGCGGTTGTGGATCTGGCCGGTCGCGTTCGGTGCCCTCAGCACGATTGGCTATCTGGGCCTGTATTTATGGCCGGCCGAAGGTCGCTGGCTGTGGGTCCTGCTGTTGGGGCTTGGCGGGATGGCATTTGCAACAGCGATTTCGCTTATACCTGCCCGCAGTATCGACCCAGAAATTACCGCTCGACTCTCAGGGTTTGTGCAGCCGGTCGGCTATATCCTTGCCGGGATCGGACCGCTGGGGGTTGGCATGTTGTATTCGGCATCAGGAACCTGGACCAGCACGTTGATCTTACTGATGGCCACGGGTATTGCCATGTCCGTTGCGGGTGCATTTGCTGCCCGCAATGTGATGGTGGATGAGCAGCTCTAGTTTATTTCTGCTTCATCTAAAGTTGCGGTGGCCCGGTGGATCTCGCCCTCTTCGCTCTGCCAGACCACCTCGACTTCATCTCCCGGGTTGCGATCACGAACAAAACGGGAAATAAACGACGAGTTCACGACGTCTTCACCGTCAATTTCAAGCAGCACATCCCCGGGTGTAAGACCTATGGCTTCACCGGCAGAGCCGGGCGTGACCTCCATAACGCGAGCCCCACCGTTTGGTTCAGAGGACACCACGATGCCGAGTGCACCTCCGGAACCGATGACCACTCCCCCGGATTCGTCTCCGTTGAGTACTTGTTCGACGACCTCTAGGGCGCTCACGATCGGTACCGCGTAACCGTACGCGTCTTCGGTGTTGTTGGTCTCTTGAGTTGCGGCTGTCGAAATGCCAATCACCTGACCGTTACGATCAACCGTTGGTCCGCCCGAATAACCGGGCACAATATCGGAGGTAATCCTGATGAGGTTTTCATATAATTGCCCTCGTGAACCGGGTTCCGGAGGTTCAATGTGGATGGTCTCATTGAGTCCATCGATTTCACCGACCACAGAGGTCAGGTAGCCCTGTCCTGCGCCATTACCGACGCCTGCCACCTGATCGCCGACCTCAATATTGCCGGCATGGATCGAGGCAACCTGGAGTCGTTCTTCGGTGTCGATTTGTAAGACCGCAATGTCTTGTGCGGCATCTCGTCCCAGCACGGTGGCGGAATACTGTTGTTCGGTATCGGCCATGGTGATGTTCACGGAGGTTGAGGATTCGACTACGTGGTAGTTCGTGATGGCCAGACCACTCGAGCTGACGACCACTCCGGTGCCGAAGCCCATGTATTGATAAACCTGAGTGTCGACCATAAAGACACCGGGTGCAGACCCAACTTCTTGACCCGGGTCTAAGCCCGGTCCGGTGTGTTGGCCGCCGGCTTCCCAATCCACCGCGATGCCTTCGTGAACGTGCTCGAGACCGGCAATGAGGCTGTCGGCAGAGCCTTCTCCGTCAGGGACAACCTGTGGTGCTTGGGGTTCTGGATCAAAGAATTCTTGGACGGGATTACTCTGGGTGTCCCAGTCAAAAATCTGTGAGAGTAAGCCGATGAGTAAGAAGGCGAAGCCGAGAATGCCTGCGCCGGTGATCAGTGCATTGAGGGGGCCACGTCGTCGTTGCCGACGGTTGGCCGGCTCTACCGGCTCGAGGCCGTATGAGAAATATGGGATCTCGCGTGATTCATCGCGTGATGGGTGCGGTGAATAGACCCAACGGCGGTCATACCGCGGATCACCGCCCAGGCCCATTGTGGGTGGCCCGGGCGGTGGTGGCGGTGGTGCATCAGCTAAGTGTTCCTCAGAAGATTGGGCTTCGTTGCGCCGCGGGGGTTCTTCGGAGAAGTGTTGCTGATTCACTAGGTACTTTGTGTGTTTTGGACGTTAGGAACCCAGGTGTTCCATGACTTCGTCGTAGTTTGGTTCACTGGTGATTTCATCGACGAGCTGGGTGTAGGTGACTTCGCCGTCTGGGTTCACAACGATAACGGTACGAGTCAACAGACCGGTCATGGGTCCGTCGGCTAGCTGTACGCCATAGTCGTTACCGAAGTCCGAACGGAATGCGGACGCTGTGTGAGCATTTTCGATGCCTTCGGCACCGCAGAAGCGACCCTGCGCAAATGGCAGGTCCATGGAGACGTTGAGGACGACGGTGTTGTCGAGTTTGGCGCCGCGTTCGTTAAATTCGCGCACGCTTGCAGCACAGACGCCGGTGTCCAGCGATGGGAAGATGTTCAGTAAGACCCATTTGCCAGCATAGTCTGAGAGTTTGACCTCAGAGAGATCGGTACCCACGAGGGTGAAGTTCGGGGCTTTCGATCCGACCGCTGGGATATCGGCGACGGTGTTGACAGAGTTACCTTGAAATTTCGTAGTAGCCATATCCCTACCTTAGGCGTCGCAACCATAATTTATCGACGGGTGTTCGCCGCACAGTGGAAAGTATTTTTGCGTTACGGTGCTCACACTGTCGCTAGCGTCCATAGTTGGCGGCAGGCTCTGGTAGTCCAAAGACCCGGTCAAAGGTCCAGGCGTAGACGGCCGTATAGATCAGGAAGAAAATCAACAGCACAATTTCGAGCATGAAGGCTTCGAAGAGACTCACGCCGAGAACCCATGCGATTGCGGGAATCAGCATGAGGATCAGGCCGCCTTCAAAGAGTATTGCGTGACTGGCGCGCATATACCAGGGCCGGTGGGTCACGCCGATACGGCGTTCGAAGGCTTCGAAACCCCAGTTGAAAATGAGGTTCCAGGTTAGTGCCACTGTCGAGGAGATGACCCCAACGATAAAGGACGCACTAGAGTCGTTGCCCAACAGTGCCAGGATGAGGGTGGTGAAACCGACGGCAAGCACTTCGAATATCACGGCGTAGGTGATGCGGCGGCCAAGTGGCGAGGGGAAGATACGCCGACCAACGAGCGCCTCCCGACCGCCCGGTCCAACCGGAACTTCAGGGATGCTCACTTCGGAATCTTGATGTGTAGTCACGCCCGTTAGAGTATCAAATTCGCTTACCGGTGGCAGCGATACTCATTGCCAGCGGAATATCAGGCGTCGTCGTATCGGCCAGCGATGTAGTACTTGAGTGTTTCGATGAAGTGTTTAGGCTGTTCGGCGTGAATCCAGTGACCGGCATCGCGGATTTGTATGCGCCGGGTCATCGGGAAGAGCTCGCGCATGACCTCACCGGATTCGTCGTTGATGTAGTCGGAATGTTCACCCTTGATCCACAGCACCGGATGGTCCTCGAAGGTTCCTTCGACCTCAGGGAAGGCCACGATTGTGTCCAAGTGGTCGTACAACATGTGGATATTGGGTTCCCATTTGAAACCGTGGTCGTCATCGCGGGCGAGGTTTTGAAGTAAGAAGCCACGCACTGCAGCGTCGTCGATATCTTGTTTGATGGCCGCATGTGCTTCCCTGCGGGAGGAAATCCCGGTGAGATCAACTTTCGACAGCAATGTACCCAGCAGGTGTTTGAATTCACTGGTGGTGGAGCTGGTGGGAGCAATATCTTCAATGATGAGACCGGCTAGCAGTTCTGGATGACGCAGGGCCAACAGCATGGCGACCTTACCGCCCATCGAGTGGCCCAGCACGACAGCTGGCTCGTCTTTACAGAAGTCCCGGCGCAGCTCATCAGCGACGAGATCGGCCATCTCAACATAGTCGAACGCATCCGTCCAGCACGAGAGGCCGTGGTTGGGTAGATCGACCAAAAGGGAGGTGGCGGTTTCCGTCATCCCCTTGGCTATCGTCGTGAAGTTCTTGCCACGGCCCATCAATCCGTGGAGAAACACGATCCGTTGAGGACCGCCTTCGATGAGTTCAGTATGGATACGAGCGGCAGGGTCCGAACAGTTCAGCATGTCTCCCAGCCTAGTGATTTCTTAGGAGCTTGGGTCGATTGGGTCGGGGCTCAACTTGTATTCAATATAGCGTCGCGGGTGTTTGCGCTGCTCGTTGCGGTTTCGAGTGTGGTTGATGACGCCGATAAGAAAGAGTACTCCGGCAAGCAGCACGCTCACCGCGCCGATCAGGATGCCTGCGATAGCCGTGCCGTTCATGGTGTAGCTGCTACCGTCGCTGAGCAGACCAAACTGTTCGCAAGAGATCGCGTAGGTCCCCTTGGTGGTCTCGAAGCTTGTGTAGATCACATGATTGATACCGGTGAGCTCGTATTCAGAGGTGTCGACTTCTGATGCTTCTGCCGACTGGGTTGAAGTTTGGACCGGAACCTCGTCGCCGTGCTCGTCGCTGATCGAGCATGATTCAGCTTGTTCAGCCGGTGTGGGCTGGCTTGGATTATCAGAGAAAGACAGCAGCGCATAGCTTGCGTCTTCGAGTTCAAGCGGGGTCGCGATCGGGCCGATTTCGATGCCCGTTTCAAAGACATCTTCGTAGCTGGTCGATACTTCACTAAAATTATTGAGGATCCCAGATACGGTCAACACAATGGCTGTCACCAGCCCGATCACGCCCACGATGACGCTGCCCAGAATAAACCCGACGACGTGTCGTCGCGGCTGGGCCGTTGCAGTGTGGGTCATGCCTGTGGCGGCTGCTGCCCATACTGCTGTGGTGGTACACCATATCCTGGATAGCCGCCGCCATACTGTGGACCCGATGGTGGCGTCTGACGCTTGGATTTCGACCGAACAACGGCACCGATAATTGTGAGCACCAGACCTGCAAGGAAGATGATGCCACCGGCAATCGCCGCGCCGATTGCACCGAAGATCCCGCCGAGTGGAACCATTCCGCCGATCGCAACCGGATATGACGAGCACGAAATTTGGTACGTGCTGCCCGCTTCCGAGCTAAAGGATTGTACTGCCTCGTAGTCGAGCTCATTCGTTGAGACCGACGACGACATGTTGTTGCTGACGATGTTCTCGCCGGATTCATCGGTCACTTCACAGGTGATTGAACCGCCTGCCGCACCGGTTTGGTAGATGTACCACCGATTGTCACCCAGACCATCCATAGTCACCGACTGTTGGATTTCGTAAGTGTTCTCTTCGAAATTCTCAAACTGACCAGCGGCGGAGAAACCAAAGATCATAGCGCCGACGACCCCGCCGATAATGCCAACAGCCATCAGGATGATGCCCCACGTCAATCGGCGTTTTCCTCGGCGTCGACCAGGCTTATTCGGCACATGATCTGCTGGTCCTGGTTGTCCTGGATTGTACCCTGGCGGTGGTGGCCCCTGCGGGGGTTGTTGATATGACATGATTTCCTCAAAATGCTGATGATAGTCGATGCATCCTGCGGCAGGGTCGCCTACAGATACTGCACCTAGTCTGCCAGATTTTCCTCGTTCCTCGGCGGAATTCACGGTGAGGTGTCCGCCTTGCCAACGGCCCTCACGAAACTTCCACTCCCACACGGTTTCCGCTACAGTCCAGATGTAGCCCTAATCACACGTTAGGGCTACGACAAGGAGACTACGTGACACAGCGGCACACTCGTGCAACCGCAGTATCTATCGATGACAGTGCAGCGTCGACTGCGGCTATTCCGCCAGCCACCACGGTGGCTACTTCGGAACGTACTACACGGCGCCGCACCACCGTGGTGTTCGCGGTGGTGGCCTTCCTCCTGCTGGCCGCCGGGTGGTCGACGAATCACTTCGCCACCATGATCGCTGTGCTCCGCGACCAAGAACTCTTCACCCCGATCGTGGTGAACGCTGCCTTCGGGATCTACGCAGTGGGCCTGGTGCCGAGCTTGCTGATCGGTGGCATGTTAGCGGATCGTTTAGGCTCCCGCCCGGTCGTTCTCACCGGAGCATTAGCCGCAGCGACCGGGAACATGTTGATCTTGCTATGGCAGTCGACTCCCGGACTGTTTCTGGGTCGGCTGGTCATCGGGCTGGGTGTTGGTCTAGCCATCAGCGCAGGAACCGCCTGGGCCGGACGGTTGAAGGGGGCGGCAGGTATGGTGCTCGCCGGTATTCTATTGACCGCCGGGTTTGCCCTGGGCCCCATAGCTTCGGGCGTGCTCGCTTATTTACTCTCCGATACTGCCGCCGTTGCTGTGCCGTTTATCGTTGCGGCAGCTCTGACGTGTCTTGCGGTGATTGCCTCCCTGATCGTTGGCGACGCTCGGACGGCTCCGCTTGTTCAGCCGACCCAACCCACTGCCACAGCAGCATCCGTCCACCAGCCAAGTATGAGACGGGCACTGGCAACGTCTATTCCCATGGCTCTGTGGGTCTTCTCCACGGCCATCATCGCTCTGGTCACCCTGACCGAGCGGGTGGCACCTCAGGTGAATGCTGGCGTGTTATTACCCGGTATCGCTTCACTGTTGGCGTTTACCGCCGGGGTATTTGCTCAAGGGCTGGCTCGCCGCTTCACGTGGGGGCCGAAAGCTGGCATCGTGGCCGCCAGTATCGCCGGTGCCGGGTTTCTCTTGGCAGGTGTGGGTGGTCAATCACCACCGATTTGGTTGTTTGTAGTGGCCACGCTGTTCTTGGGCACCGCGTATGGCATGGCACTTCGCGAGGGGCTCTTAGATGTCGAAATTTATGCCCCTCCGAAACGGCGCGGCACCACATTGGGTATCTATTACGTGTTTACCTATGTCGGATTTGCCATACCGGTGCTGTTTTCCTGGATGCTTCCGGTCACCGGCTACGTCATGCCTCTAGTGGTCTTGGGGCTCCTGGCGCTTGGCTGTGCTGGCATCCGCGCGGTGCAAATACGACGCGGCATACTGGACCGACATTAATTCGACGGTTTTGGTAGCCAGATCCAGCCCTCCACGCACGCCACTTTTCGCTCATCCTCATCTGATCCCTCACAGTTGCCCTGGGCGATTTGATATGCCACCAATGCCGCCAGCACAGCGTCGAGCACATTATCGTCTGCGATAGCCGAAGCTTCGAATCCCTGCCAGTCAAACTCTGGAAATACCGTGGCAATCGCCTCCACCATGTGGTGCCGAACAGCGGTCTGCTGCGCACCCTTATACCCCCGATGTGGCAGACCCCAACGGTAGAGTGCCGCTGCCGGATACACTTCGGCTACTGCTCCGCTGCCATCTCGACTGGTGTCGATTCCTTCGTTCCGCAGCGTGGCTTCAATCCCAGCCCACCGGAACGCTGGATAGGCGATCAGGTTGGCTGCCACACTCATCGGTGCAATCCCGGTGCGACGATGCACCGCTATATCTGTGGCCCGTAGCGCTACACTCCGGCGCCAGTCCACATCGGTGGATTCAGGTGGTGGCAGCCGGTGCGCCGCGTGATCCTCGAGCAGCTCGACGAACCGGATTGGCCACCCGATCGGAACATCGACGCCTGTACCATCAGCTTGATGCACGGCGTCAACAATATGAGTATCACTGACTCCAACTGCGGTGGTAGTGACCATTAGGACACCGTCAATGTCCCGCAGAACAGCCATACCCGTCTGCTCGGGATTAGCTGCAAGATCAATACCGAGATACATTGTGTTCCATAGCGTCGCGGCTGTACCCAAATGCATGTGGATCCGGTTGTTGCAAATCTACGCGCCACTCTTGGGGGACTGACCCAATAACTGTCCCGGTCTGGGTTGAGGAGAAACCGCTTTCACCGCATCGTGGGCCGCCTTGTCCGCGAACTCTTTGGCCTCAAAGCGGCCGGCGGCTGTTCTGGCCCAAAAACATGCAGTGCCTAATTCCCAGAACAAGTCTTCATCGCCCACGTGCGCCCTAGGCACAGTTTTGGGCGGATCCATCGGGTTCGTCGAATGAACGAACCATTCTTTGCCATCCGCGGTTACATCGTGGAAGGTACCAAAGGATGCTTTGCCCTTTTCATCTTCATCGCGCGAACGCGCGTGCACCAGTTGCCGAGAAATGTAGCCAAATGGTCGACCATCCCATTTATGTTCACTGAAGTACTGCTGAATTTGTGCTCGAATCTTGAGCAGAGCACACCGTGCGTGGCCGAGGATCGGATAATTTTTGAGGACCCAGGAACGCTTGCGGACGAGATCATAAATGGCAGTGAGACCAGCCAGTACAGAGGCCTCGCCCGTCAGTTTGGCGGCAGAACATTTAGCAGAGCCCGTTCTGAACCATTTGTTGAGCATCTCGCCTCGTCCTCCTTCTGATGTTCAGAAGTTCCACTTGCCACTACTTCTTGCCGCGTGGTGGGTGCGAGTCTACGACCATTTACCACCAAAACCGAAGCTTCAGACTCCACACAAAAGTTACTCACAGGTAAGTTTCCCATCACATTTACGAAAGTTCGTCTTGTGTTATAGCTAACCTTGCAAGGGTATATCTTGATTTCAACTGATTTTGGGCTCTATGGTTGCGATAGTCCAGGCTTCTAAAACCACTCACACTGTGCCTGGTACGTATTCTGTTTTCAACGAGAGGACTATCATGGCGGATGCCGTGGACTCGCCTGATGCGAAACATGCTCAGGGATTGAAGAGTTCGGGAACCCCGGAACCCTTAGAGAGCGCGCCAAAACACGCTCCGGTCAATAAACCTGTCTTCATCACATCGGCACTGATTATTGTGGCGTTTGTGATCTGGGCTTCGATCTGGCCTGACCAAGCCGACACCGTGATCTTTGGATCCATGGACTGGATCGGCGCTAACCTCGGTTGGTACTACGTCGTCACCGTTACTCTGGTGGTCATTTTCGTGCTCGTTGTAGCACTGACCCGGGTCGGACGCGTCAAAATGGGACCCGACCATTCCAAACCCCGGTACAACCTCTTTACCTGGGCCTCGATGCTATTTGCCGCCGGTATCGGCGTTGACCTGATGTTCTTCGGAATATCCGGTCCGGCAACCAATTACCTCACCCCGCCAGAAGGCGCTGGACTATCCGATGAGGCAGCGCGCATGGCCCCACTGTGGACCATGTTCCACTACGGCACCCCCGGTTGGGCGCTGTACGCACTGATGGGTATGGGCATCGGCCTGTTTGCCTACCGCTACCACATGCCATTGAGCATCCGTTCAGCGCTTGCACCAATCTTTGGTAAACGTATCAAAGGTACCGCAGGCCACGCCGTCGATGTTGCCGCGGTCTTGGGCACCATCTTTGGTATCGCCGTCTCACTGGGTATCGGCGTTGTCTTCCTCAACTACGGGCTAGCGCACATCTTTGGTGTCCCACAAGGTATGAGTGTCCAAATTGCCCTGATGGTTCTGGCCGTTGGTATCACCATCATTTCCACCGTCACAGGCGTGGACAAAGGTATTCGCCGCCTATCTGAGCTCAACGTGCTACTGGCAGTAGCCATGATGCTCTGGGTGCTCATTTCCGGTGAGACACCGAAACTGATGAACCAGCTGGTCCAAAACATTGGCGACTACTTCTCACGTTTGCCCTCCATGTTGATGAATACCTTTGGCTACACCGACGGTGACCCCACATATTCGTCACAAGCCTGGATGCAGGACTGGACGCTCTTCTTCTGGGCCTGGTGGATAGCCTGGGCCGCCTTTGTTGGTCTATTCTTGGCTCGTATTTCCCGCGGCCGCACCTTACGCCAGTTCATTTTGGGTGTACTGCTCATTCCACTCAGCTACATCGTCCTGTGGATCTCAATCTTTGGCAATGGTGCACTGGCCTTCTTCCGTGCTGGCGATGAGGCTTTTCTCAGCGCAGCAATCGAAAACCCCGAATCCGGGTTCTTCAACCTGCTGACCCAGTATCCCGGCCAGACCTTCAGTATTGGCCTTGCGGTCCTCACCGGACTGTTGTTCTACGTAACCTCGGCTGACTCTGGCTCCCTGGTCATGGCAAACCTGACCTCCAAGCCAACGACCAATGACTCAGATGGTGCGCCATGGTTGCGCATATTCTGGGCGGTTGTCACCGGTGCCCTCACCTTATCGATGCTGTTCATTGACGGGGTCTACACGCTCCAAGCCGCCACCGTATTGATCGGGTTGCCGTTTTCGGTCGTGATCTACCTGATGATGATCAGCCTGTACAAAATCCTACGAACCGAAGTTCAAAGCTTCGACTCCAAACAGGCTGCTATGCCGGGCGTACTCTCCAGTTTGCGTGACAGTGGGAAATCCAGCTGGCAGCACCGACTACGTCGCCGGATGTCGTTTGCTACCGCACAGCAGACCACCAAGTTCATCAACGAGGTCGCTACTCCGGCAGTTGAAGACGTCGCTGAAGAACTCACCAAGCTTGGTGCCGATGTCACCTGCCATCGCGGTGAACACCCCGATTACCCAATCCCGTATGTGGACTTGATGGTTCGATTCCCCGAACAGGACGAATTCAAATACCAGCCGTATCCGGTTGCCTACGACGTGCCCAACTACGCATCCAACCTGGCTGCAGTCAAAGAAGTCTTCTTCAAGGTCGAAGTCTTCACCCTGACAGGCTCACAAGGCAAAGATATTATGGGATACACCAGTGACCAGATCATCGCTGACATCCTGGATGCCTACGACGCACACGTGCTGTACATGTCCATGATCGGAGATAAGGGTTCACCTTCTGGCATTGTCGAAGTGAATGTTCCCGACGAATGGACCGACAGCGACCAGGCTGATACTTCAACCACCTCGATTCCGACCGTGTCCGAACAGACTTCAACCACTGATGATCCCAACGATCAAGGAGGCGCCGATCATGAGCGCTGAAAACGTCAAATCTCTGTTTATTGATGGCCAGTGGGTGGCCTCATCGAATCAAGCCACCCGCACTATTTATTGTCCCGCTGATGGCAGTAAAGTTGGTGTGGTCTCTGAGGCAACAACCGAGGACACCGAACGCGCCATCGCTGCAGCGCGCGCCGCTTTTGAATCCGGTGTGTGGGCAGATAAGCCTGCCGCCGAGCGAGGTGACTTCTTGTTAGCCGTTGCCGAAGGTATTCGCGAACGCAAGGACGAGTTCGCCCGCGCAGAAGCTCTCGACACCGGTAAACGTCTGGTCGAGGCAGAAGGCGATATGGACGATATTATCTCGGCCTTCCGCCACTTCGGCAAGATCGCAGACCACTACCCCGGTCGTCTAGTCGACGCTGGTGACCCTACCGTCATCTCGCGTGTCGTGCATGAACCCATCGGTGTGGTCGGCATGATCACCCCGTGGAACTTCCCACTGCTGCAGGCGTCCTGGAAGATCGCCCCGGCGATTGCCACCGGCAACTCGTTTGTGATCAAACCAGCAGAACTTACCCCGCACACCACCATGTTGATCGTAGATGTCATGGACAAGCTCGGTCTGCCAGCAGGGGTTGCCAACGTGGTGTTGGGTGACGGCGGCACCGTTGGCGCACCGCTGTCCACCCACAAGGACATCGATCTGGTGTCCTTCACCGGAGGGCTGGTCACCGGTCGAAAGATCGCAGAATCAGCTGCTTACACGGTCAAGGATGTAGCACTGGAACTCGGTGGCAAGAACCCGAACGTGATCTTTGCGGATGCCGACTTCGAAGCTGCCGTCGACAACGCACTGAATGCGGGCTTCCTCGATTCCGGGCTCGTCTGTTCAGCCGGTACCCGCCTGATCGTTCAGGACACCATCGCTGACAAGTTCGTCGACGAACTGGTACGCCGCGCCGGCAACATTATCATGGGCGGACCATTTGATGAAAAGGCCGAAACCGGACCACTGATCTCCAAAGAACACCGCGATAAAGTCACCGACTATGTCAATCGCGGCATCGAAGCCGGTGCGCGTCTACGCGTTGGTGGCAACTGGGGTGGACCCGAACACGAAAAGGGCTACTTCTACGCGCCAACCGTGCTGGACCAGTGCACCGCCGACAACCCGGCCGTCATTGAAGAGGGCTTTGGCCCGGTCATTACCGTTGAAACCTTCGCAACCGAAGATGAAGCCATCGCCATTGCTAATAACACCGACTACGGCCTGGCAGGCGCTGTCTGGTCATCCGATACGGGTGTTACTACCCGCGTTTCGCGCAAGCTGCGTCACGGCACCATCTGGATCAATGATTACCACCCATACCTGCCACAGGCAGAGTGGGGCGGATTCAAACAATCCGGTGTTGGCCGTGAACTAGGTATCACCGGTATGGAAGAGTACACCGTTTCCAAGCACATCTACGAGAACACCGAACCGGCTGTCTCCGGCTGGTTCCCACAGAAATAGACGGCAACACGAATGGAGCATAACGTGGCAAAAGATAACTATGACTACCTGGTGATCGGTGGTGGCTCCGCCGGAGCCGTCGTGGCCGCTCGGTTGAGTGAAGATCCAAACGTTTCGGTTGCACTGCTAGAAGCCGGCCCAACTGATATTGATCAGGACGTTGTTCTGCAGCTCAACCGCTGGCCAGAATTGCTGGAATCTGGTTTGGACTGGGACTACCCGATCGAACCCCAAGAAAACGGTAACTCCTTTATGCGTCACTCCCGAGCACGTGTACTGGGTGGTTGCTCATCGCACAACTCCTGTATCGCGTTCCACCCACCGGCCGAAGACATGGACCTGTGGGAAGAAATGGGTGCGGAAGGCTGGAATGCTGAAACCATTCTGCCGCTGATCAAACGTCTGGAAACCAACGAGAACACGGCAGACCACAACGGTACCGACGGCCCAGTGCACCTGATGAACGTGCCAGAAAACGATCCCGTCGGGAAGGCGCTGCTGGATGCTTGTGAACAACAGGGCATCCCAAAGGTGCAGTACAACACCGGTGAAACCGTGATCAACGGTGCCGGCTTCTTCCAGATCAACTCGAAGAAAGACGGCACTCGCTCATCATCATCGGTGTCCTATCTGCACCCGATCATGGATCGTGAAAACCTCGATATTCTCACCGAGCACTGGGTCACCGAGATTCTGTTCGATGAAGACAATCGAGCAACCGGCGTCAAATACCTCAGCAATGCTTTTGACCGCATGGAAACCTTGACCGCCAACCGCGAGATCGTGGTGTCTTCCGGAGCCATCGACACACCAAAACTGTTGATGCTGTCGGGCATTGGTCCGGCAGACCATCTGGCAGAGCACGGCGTGAACGTTCGCGTCGATGCTCCGGGTGTTGGTTCCAATCTGCAGGACCATCCAGAAGCCGTCATTTCTTGGGCATCGAAGGTTCCGATGACCCGTGATGCCACCCAGTGGTGGGAAATCGGTATCTTCTCCCCGACCGAAGACGGCTTGGATCTACCGGATCTGATGATGCACTACGGCTCCGTGCCGTTCTCGATGCATACTCGTCGTCACGGCTACCCGCACGAAGATGAGTCGTTTGCGCTGACCCCAAACGTTACCCACGCTCGTTCGCGCGGTACCGTTCGTCTGCGCTCGCGCGACTACGCCGATAAGCCAATGGTCGATCCACGCTACTTCACTGACCCAGAAGGTCACGATATGCGTGTTGCCGTACACGGCATCAAATTGGCACGCAAGATCGTCGCGCAGTCTGCCATGTCTGAGTATGCCGGCCGCGAGCTCTTCCCGGGTGAAGACGTTCAGTCGGACGAAGACATCGCAGCCTATGTATCCAAGACACACAACACGGTCTACCACCCTGCTGGCTCATGCCGCATGGGCCCGGTTGATGATGAAATGTCGCCACTGGATCCACAGCTGCGTGTCAAAGGTACCAAGGGCCTGCGTGTGGTTGATGCTTCCGCCATGCCACAGTTGCCTGCCGTAAACCCGAACATCACTGTAATGCTGATGGGTGAACGTGCTGCTGATCTGATCAAAGCAGACCAGTAACCGCTCACCGCATAAAGCAAACGGCGCTTCGAACCTCGTATTCGAAGCGCCGTGTTGTATTGTCTGCAAGCCCGACAATACGGTCAGCTACTGAAAAACTCTACAGGTATATCCCTGGCAGTGTGCAGTACCCGATGAATCCGCACCACCTCGACTTCATAGGTGTAGAACGCCAAGTACGGAAATTTTTTCAAAGCAACGGTTCGCATCTCGGGGATACCTATCTCGATACCGATACGGATTGAGCCCAATTGTGGGTGCTCACCAATGATCGTCTTGACCTCCTCGAGAGCATCGACGAAGCCCATCGCTGCTTCAGGGACACCTTGACCAAGGTAGTGATCTATTGTCCAAGCAATGTCTTCATCTGTGCGTCGGGTCGTAACTACACGACGACTCATACGGCGCCGGTTGTTTGTATGCGCTCACGCAACTCTTCGAAGTACACTTCATCCATCTCAGAACCGTGTCCCGAGTTCATGCCGTCCTCAAGCATTGCACGAAGTCTCGTGCGCGATTGTTCACGTCGGATCAGGTCGCGGATGAACTCACTACTGGTCCCGTAGTCCAGCTCAACGACCTGCGACTCGACGAACTTTTTAAGCCCCTCCGGCAGAGATACATTCATTGTTACCATGAAGCTATTCTATTATTCTTGGCAAACTTTGTCATCAACGAGAATTCGGATTGTTGACTCTGGTTGGCCAGCTCTAGCTGCGTTTCCAGTGGGTTGTGAATAAGTGGAGTCCATGCACTACCAGGTCGAACATCCAAAACGTTGGAGCTGGTTTTTCGCCGTTGGGTAGCGGCGCGGGAGTGCCATGCTCCCACCCGACGCCCGCGTGCCACAGTGCTGTCGTTATTTTTCGATGCTCCATGCTTCACGAATTGCAGACACCTTGAGGGAATGTTTTCACAAATGCTTGGCCAAATACGGCTTGTATTCCAAGGATTGGTGCGAATTTCATGATTGATTGCTCATACAAATGTTAAATCATCACTGAGATAAATGATCGTGATAGGCAGAATATGTGGGTAACCTGACTCTCGCAGCAGTAGTCGAATATATTCCTCTGAGAATTCAAAACCAGATGTCGGCAAGCAGGTGCAATGAGCGATTTCGCACGGCCGGATCATAAGCATAGGTGACGGTCATGAGTTCATCGGCGCCTGTGCGCTCAACAAACTCTTCCAACTGTGCTTTGGCGGTCGTCGGTGAGCCCACGGCTTTAACTCGCAGCATCGGACTGTTTCCGCCACGGGGGAGAGTCTCCGGATCCACCGGCGGCTGGATCTTGCCGTGGTTGCCGATAATGCGATTGATAAACATCTGTACGACCGTCGTATATTCTCGTTCCGCTTCGACGTCGGTGTCGGCGATCATCACGTTAACCGCAGCCATCACGTATGGTTTATCGATCTGGGCGGTCTGCGCATCTGGGTTGAAAGATTCCCGGTACGACTGCAAGGCCTCATCAATCTGGTCCGGTGCAAAGTGCGATGCCAGCGAGAATGGTAAACCTAGCTGACCAGCAACGGACGCACCTTTGGGGCTTGAGCCAAGCACCCAGATAGGCACTTCAGTCCCAGCAGAAGGAGCCGACAGAGTCGAGCTGTTCGGGTCCCGACCGGTCTGGCTAAACCAGCCCTGGAAGTCTTCGACGCTGCGAACAAATGCTTCTGGTTCGGCCGAGGAACGCCTGAGCATTTGAGAGGTTTTCCCATCGGTGCCCTGTGCACGTCCCAGACCCAGGTCGATTCGGTTGCCATGAATATGAGCCATAGTGCCGAATTGTTCGGCCACCATTAACGGAGCATGGTTGGGCAACATGACACCGCGGGAACCTAACCGGAGGCGTTCAGTCACGGAAGCCGCCTGAGAGATCAGCAGCGCGGTAGCGCTGGAGGCCACGCTTGGGTCATTGTGATGCTCGGCGAACCAGAACCGCCGGTAGCCGAGTTCATCGGCCAAACGGGCCGCTAGCATAGAGGCTTCGATTGCGTCTCCAGCGCTGGAACCTTCAGCGATAGGGACCAAATCAAGAACGCTAAGTGGTACGGACAATGCGTTGTCTTCTGCCCTCACCTGTTGGTCCTCTGTTCCTGGCCTGTTTTACGGAGCCTCAGGTAGATGAACAGCATCAGCACAGCACCCATCGATGCCGAAGTGGCCAGGGGAGCGAGATTATAGGCTTCGTCATGGGATGTCATGACGCCTATTATGCCCAACGTAATCGCTGTTAGCGCTAGCAGAATTGTCAGACCAAAAACTATTCTCCGCCACATAGTTTCATGGTGGCAGATCTGACTGCATCAGACCAGGGTTGGATCGTTCATCACCCACTTCAATAGTGTTGGGGCTGTCTGATGCCACCACCTCTTTTTCGTTTCGGGTAGCCTCTCGAACACTGAAGACGACCGTTGCCGCAAATGTGAGGCTCTCCCCCAAATAGATTCCAGGCCCAGGTAACGCATTCAGCGCTCCAACCATCCAGATCGGGTGGGCCACGCTGTTGAGTATGCCCATCGACCGACTAATGCGTTCGTCTTCAACGGTGGGCTCGGCTTTGAACTGCGCAGCATGACGCATTTGGTGCATCCCACGAATTCCGACAACCACGGCGTAGGTTGTCGCGACTGCAAGTGCTGCAGTCCCAGCTGTTCCCCGGGCAAAGGGCCATCAGATGCTATAGAGCAGCACGTATGTGCTCATGAGTATGGGAAAAGCCGCAATCCCGCGAGCTGTGGCACCAAACCATGGTGGCACGTGCTCAGTCATGTGTCGATGACTCTCGATCCCGCTGCTCTGTGGTAACGCTCCACCACGTTAGGGCTCCAGCAACTACGCCCATGACCAACCGTGGGGCCCGGACTCCGGCTCGGCGCAGGGCACGATCCATTTTCTCATCGGCCCACAGTGCAACTGCGATGGACCCGGAGAACACTGCCCCTATCGCAACGCCTGGGATCAGCATTCGCGTGGCACCACGAACCCCACCACTGGTTTTCTGTTCCCCAGCATATTTGCCGTTTTCTAATGCATCGGAGTCATCAGAGTCGTCTTCTGCAACATGCTTGCGCACCAACTGTTGCATGACCTGGGGCTTTGCACCGAAGTATGCACTGGCGATGCTGGCTGAGGCCAGCGGGCCCCAAACAAGACTCCGACGCAGCCACCGCGGGTAATTTCGAGCGGGAATGAGCGTGAGCACGCCTGTGATAATCCCCTGGGTCCAGGGATGGCCAAGGAGATCGGCGATACCTGGGTCGTGTGCATGATGTGGGTGGCTCATACCGGTCATTGTAGTCATCCCGCTTTTTTCCATGCCACGATTGATACGGTGAGTTGCATGTCACTCACACTCACCACAGCTATACGACTGCCACGCGCCCATATCGCGATCGGGATGTGCGCGGGTGCGCTCGCGTTGACCGCCTGTGGATCGGGTACCGATGACGCGGTCGCGCAGAGCGTGACGGCGCAGTATTATATGTTCGCCGGTGAACCCAGCGAGAACGATATCCCGGATGTCGAGCTAGATGAACCTGCGCTCGAGGATACGGAGGATCACTATTTTCGGTACCTCGGTGTACACGGCTCAACCGAGTTCTATATGGCCCGCACCGATCATGAGGAAACCGTAGCGCAGGGGCTGTGCTTCATTGCCGTGGATACGGAAACCGACGAGCCCACCACCGCATGTAAGGGCCCCGACGAGCTCGACCCCATGGTGGTGCAAGTAGATACGCCGGTTGAAGCGTTTCTTATTCCGGATGGGACGCACATCGATGAGCTGCCCGAGGGATGGGCTCAGGTTCGCACAAACGTTCTAGCGGTCACCGAACCTGATGTCGCCGCAGACGAAGCTGAAGTCATGCTGCCCGTCGACTCAGAACCCCCACAAGAGTACACGCTACAGCGCAACTAGCCGTCGTGATCGATCCAGTCGATTTGGAAGGCCTGTTGGACACGATCTTGGAGTCGCTGCCACTGATCTTCTGGTTTGAGATCCATCGATAGAGTGTGCACCTCGGCGATGGTGTGCTGGTCGGTGGTTCTGACGCGTTGGATCATAGAGCCGGGCAGCAGATTCATCAACAGATAGCAGACTTCTCGTCCCGGTCCGGAAGGGAGTTCTACCGGCACCTCGACGACTTCAGGTTCGATATCTACGTTCCGCGTGAGCGCACGGCGGGCAACATCAAAACCACCACGGATGGACTGTTGCAAAAACCAGACGGCGAGCACAAGTGTTCCCCAGATTCGTGATGGCCATCGTTTGGGTTGTAGGTGCCCCGGTGGCAACAAAGCTAGGCTCAAAGCGGTCACAGCAAGAATGGAAACGATCCCATAGACCAGGGTGTCTGCTGACATGCCGGCGAGGCCGATCCAAATGCCGGAGAACACGATGATTCGTAACAGGGCACCAAGTATCCAGCGCATTAGCCTGTTCCTCCGATCCAGAGACTCAAAACCAGGATCAGCGTCAGCAGGAGCATGATGCCGGTGCCAAAACGTGGCCACTGGCGGACGTTGTCTTCGGTTTTTTCGATCGAAGCATTGGTGGATTCGGTGATGTTTGCCATCAAGGTCGCGGCGCCCCCTCGGGCTTTTCCGGTGTAGTTGTGCACAGAATCTAATGCGGCACCGCCTCGATCTTGAAGAATCCTGGCCCAGGATTCCTCTGCCGCCACTAAGTCCCCTGCGGGAATAGCGGGCTGGTCACGCTCGCGCCGTGGGAGCCAACCACGTTTGCTTAGCCACCAGAAGATGCCACCTAGGGCCAATCCCAGGCCGATGGGCCAGGTGGAATCCCACAGGGTTTGTGGATCGGCCCACTCTGGCAGGCTCAGCGGCGACCATTGAGCCCCAATCATCCAGGGCACCACGATGCCGGCGATGCAGACTCCCAACCAGGCCAACAGCTCGCCGTCGAGGCTCCGCTGTGGATCGCGTTGTTCGGTAAGCACGACCCATAAAAATCGCAACAGTAAAACAATTGAGCCGGTAGCAACCAGCGGCAGAATGTATTCGAGTCCTACGCCAGCAATCTTGAGTCCTTCGACGGCATCTTTGGAAACATATTTGCCGATGCCTCCGGAAGTGATTGGGGCACCGGCAACCGCAAAACCAGCGCCAACCATACCGATGGTCACCACAATCCCGGACAGGCCGCGTCCATAGTGTTTGATGACCGGGACCCCAAGGAACAGTGCTCCCTTGGCAAGTCCATGGTGAACGGCATACAGCACGGCGGCATCCACGGTGTCTTCGGCTAGGGTGCGGTCCAGCAGTCCGGCGGCGATGAGCGCACCGATGAAGCCCATCTGCGAAATGGTCGAGTAGGCTAATACGACTTTTCCGTCGGTCTGTGCCACACCGATCAGTGCGGCGGCGAAGGCTCCCAACAGCGACAGGATCATGAGGACCCAACCGAAAATCTCTAGGGTCGCGGCGGTATCTCCCGCAGCGGAGTTGTCAGTCTGAAGCGGGAAGAACCGGAGGAAACCCACCATGCCGGCCTTTACCATGGCACCGGATAGCACCGCTGAAGCGGCCGGTGGGGCTGCAGGATGGGCCAGTGGTAGCCACACGTGCAGCGGTGCCGTCCCCGCTTTCACTCCGAATGCGATGAGCAGCAGGGTCAAAATGAGACCGGTGCGTTCAGAAGCGAGCACTGCTTCGGGAGCGTCAGAAAGGATATTACCGCCGATGTGAGCGGTGAGTAGGAGCCCGGCCAGCAGTGCGGTTTCTGAAATGACCGTCATGATCAGATAGATTGCGGTGGCTCGATACGATTCGGGCGCACGATAGTGCACGATTAGTCCGACCGCAGAGAAGCTCATGACGGCAAATGACAGGTAGAAACTAATTGTATCGGCGGCCAGATAGACACCGATGTTGCCGGTATAGCTGGCTAGTAAAAATGCTGAGAGCGTGCCGAAGGCTTTTTCAGTGTTGCGCAGTTTGGCCCATGAGATGGACATCAGAGCTGCACCGTAGAGTAATGCACCGATCAGGAGCAGTCCACGAGAGATGGTATCGACCGCGAACGTGACCCCGAAGAGCAGCCATGGTACGTCGAGTTCAGTGCCCGGTCCAGCGATGGCGGCTGCGATGGACGGGAGGATGGCCGCGGGCGCCCCGATCGCAAGAACGCGGCGTGCGGTGTCACGTACGGCTGGGCGAGCCACTCCCGCCAATGGGATGAGGGCCGCGATGAGCGCGGGTAGGAGCAAGCTAAGGGCTATCAACATCGGAAAACACCCCTTCGCTTATTTGTTCGGCAATTTCTAGCGGCGCATAGGCGATGGAGGCTCCGGCACCGATGCCCACGACGAGACCGGCGGTAACCAGGGCTGGCCACAGCATCATTTTGGGTTCGGCCACGGCCCGAGCATCGGCGATCTGCGGGTAGAAGAACCACATCCGGTAGATGATGGGTAAGAAGTACATCGAGTTCATGAGTGATGACGCCAGCAGGATCGTGATCACCCAGGTGTTGTCAGAGTCCAATGCGCCGATGCCCAGTTGCCATTTGGAAATAAAGCCCGCGGTGGGTGGTATACCGATCATGCCCAGTGCGCCGATGGTGAAGGCCAACGAAGTCAACGGCATACGATAGCCAATACCGCGCATATCCCGAATGTTGGTGACGCCTGTGGTTTCTTGAAAGAGCCCAGCACAGAAGAACAAGGTGATTTTCATGATGCCCTGGTGCACCAGATGGACCACTCCCCCGGTGGTTCCTGCCACTGTGGCCATGGTCAAACCAAGGACCACGTACGAAACCTGCGAGACCGTGGAATAGGCCAGTCGTTTTTTCAAGTCCAACTGACGAAGGGCTTGATACGAACCGTAAATAATCGTCAGACTGGCTATCACCAGCAGCGGCGTGAGGAGACCGAGTTCGCTGGCCACCTGGATGCCGTAGACGTCATCAACCACACGCACAATGCCGAAGACCCCGGCTTTGACTACCGCTACGGCATGCAGCAGTGCGGAAACCGGTGCCGGTGCGACCATGGCCAACGGCAACCAGCCATGTAGCGGGACCAGCGCAGACTTTACGCCCAGGCCACCGATGAGCAGGATGAAGATGATGATGGCGATGGTCGGTGAGTACTCCGCAAGTTCGGTGACACCCTCGGCCCCGCCCGACTGGAAGTCCACATCACCGGTATAGATGGTCAACCAAACCACGCCAATGAGGAGGACGAGTCCACCGGTCAGGGTGTACCGCAGGTAAATGCGGGCGGCTCGAACAGCTGCTGGGGTGCCCCAGTGGGCCACGAGCGGGTAGGTGACCAAGGTGAGCATCTCGTAAAACAGCAAGAACGTCACCAGGTTGCCCGACAGTGAGATCCCCACACTGGCGGTGACACACAGGCTAAAGAACCCAAAGAATCTGGACTGGTGAGGTTTTCCGTGCAGATACCCGATGGCATAGATGGTGGTGAGCAGCCACAGTGACGACGACAGGGTAGAAAACAACAGTGCTAGTTCGTCGACCCGCAGCACGAGGTCGATGCCCGGCACAAAGGACATCGAGAACTCGGGGTGCAGACCCTCGCCCAACACCACGGGAAAGAGTGAGACGATCAGGGCGACTTTGACGGTAGCGATGGTCAGGTTCACGATGGCACGGAGTTTGGTCTGGCCCTCGCGCATCGGGAAGATCATGATGGCTGCCGATAAGGACAACAACACCATCAGCAGCGGGATCACGTAGTGCAGGTTTGTCAGCTCCATGGCGCCCCCACTTCTAGGAGGTCAAAGATGGGTGTCCCCATGAACCCGGTGAGGAGGGTCAAGACGCCTAGGGTAAATGGTGCCACCTGGGCGACGACTGGCATGGAGTTGCGGTGTAGTTCGGGGTGCGCTGCGTTCTCCTGGTCATTATCCATCATCAACGGCCCAAATGCGCGCAACAGGTACGCGGCTGATAGGAGCGTGGCCACGATGATCACCGGCAGGATCCAGTAGTGACCACCCGCCAAGCTTGCGCTGGTGAGCTGCCATTTCCCCGTGAACGACAGTGAGAATGGCAGTCCCGCCAGGCCGATGGCGGTCAATCCCATGGTCATGACCATCATCGGGTGGGAACGTGCCTCGCCGCTGAGCGCGGCAATTTTTTCTGTGCCGTACAGTTCTTTGAAATACCCGGCCGTCAAGAAAAGGGCAGATTTGGCAAGGCCATGTCCTAGAATCAAACCCACCGTGCCTGCGAGCGCGCCGGCAATGACTTCGGACGCATCGAAGGTGGTAACGCCCGGATCGCCCAGTGACGCAGATGTTGGCATGAAGACCACTGGCAACAGCAGGAACCAGTACCCGGCCTGTGCCACAGTGGAATAAGCGATCAGAGGTTTCAGTCGGGTCTGGCGTAGTGCCATGATCGCTCCGACGATCAGCGCGATGAGACCGAGCAGCGCAAAGACCCAGGCGACGATGCTTAGCGCCTCAGCGACATTCAAGGGCGCTTCCCCCGAAGTTTCGGTCAACGCCGGGGAGTAGGCCGGTGCAGCAACGTAGAGCCAACTACGGAGGAATACGAACAAGGCACCTTTGATAACCAGTGCAGAAAGGATTGGAGATACCGCAGATGGTGCTCCGGAGTGTGCCGGCACTAACCACTGGTGCATTGGGACCAGGGCAACTTTCATGGCTAGCCCGATGCTGAGAAGCACCATCGCCACTGTGGCAACACCAGCGGCTTCCGGGTTATCGGTGAGCTGTTGGGCCGCCTGGTTGATGTCCAAGGTGCCTGTGACGGAAACCAACAAACCGACGGCGACTAGGAACAGCAAGGAGCCCAGCACGGCGATAAAGAGATAGCGTAGGGCTGCCGGCCAAGACTTTTGACCACCCAGGGCGACCAATCCGACTGCTGTCAGCCCTACGAGTTCTAATCCAACGTAGGTGTTGAAGAGGTCTCCGGAAACAAAGACAGCATTGAGGCCTGCCCAGCAACCAAACCATAGCGGCCAGAAACCCGCATGTTCGGTCTTGCTTTGTCCATTGGCTTGGATGCGCTCCCCGGTGGCTTCAGGGGTGGCAGCTGCGAAAGCGGTGATCCCCAGGCCGACCAGGCTAGTCATGGCGATAAAAAGCACCGAAAGTCCGTCTGCTCGCAACACGATTCCCAGCGGAGCCCCGTAGGCGCCCAGGTCAACTTCAACAACCTCACCGGATCCGAGGTGTATGACCACCGGTACGGTAAACCCCACGATGAGCACTGCAACAACTACACCAAGGAGGCGGCGGAGCACATGGGTGCAAAGGGCCATGACTGCTGCGCTCAACAGTGGCGTTAGCACCAGGGCGCCTGTGCTGAATTCGGCAAGTGTCATGAAGAGGCCTCCCCGTCTTCAAGATCGGGGGTGTCTTCAATGCGGCGGATGAGTACTGCGGCCGTCGCCGTAAACGCGGCGGTGATGACCAGTCCGGTGATAACCAAGGCTGATAAGACAGGGTCGATTGGTTCAGAGCGGGCAGCCAACGATACCAACACCATCAACGAGCCCGCACCGGTGATATTCAGTGCGATCAGTCGCGCGACGAGATCTTGCACCGTGAGCAGCCTCAGGGCTCCGATGGTCACCACGATGACGCCAAGCAAGAGATACCAGGTGGCAGTTGTCATGGCTTCGCCTCCTGATGCACTGGCTCCCCTGGGTTGTCGAGCACATTGCCCAATGGGGGCAGCATGGCGAGGTAAAGCATAAAGAGGGCTGCAGCGATACCGGCGGTGAGCGTGATTTCCACGCTCAGGATGGCGCCGTAAGCGAAAGCAGACGGCCAAGTGAACCAGGCTTCGCCGCTTAACGGGCCCAGCAAGCCGGCGAGCACAAAGACGCTAACGCCCGCGATTGCCAGCGGAGTAAGCCAGTAACGGATGAAGTGGTCGAGTTGCACGCCGGCAAGGTGCAACAAGATCAGCATGCCGGCGATGACAGCACCCGATTGAAACGCTCCGCCGGCTTCGGTGGTCCCTGCAAACAGCAACCACAGGCCGACCAGGAACAGTAGCGGGGTCATGAGCCGAAAGACCCAACTAAAGCTGGCAGCTTGGGCCTGATGGAGTAGGTTGGCTCTGGACCGGGTAGCCGATCGCAACGAGTTGTCAGGCATGAGCGTCAGTGCTAGCAGGGCCGCAAACATGAGGACGGCGGACTCCAGCAAGGTGTCATAGGCACGGAATGCCAGCAACACACCGGTAATTCCGTGGTCGACTGGCAGCTGTCTCATTGCCGGGTCCAGCGCTGTTTCCCACTGAGGCAAAACGTGTTCAGTGCGCCACCAGATTCCGGCGACCACCGTGGTTATCACCACACCACAAATCCCGCCTAAGAGTCCGGTAAGCCAACGCGGGGCAGCCTTGAACTGCATCGCCTGCTGGCGCGTTTCTGCGGCTTGGCTGTTGGTTGATGCCGCGAGGACGACGAGCACGGCGCTGAGGATACCGCTGCCGAGTGCGGCTTCCGCCAGTCCGATGTCAAGGCTAGTGAGCCGAAACCAGACCAGGCTCAACACCACGCCGAGCCCTAGGAACGCCATAACCTCTCCCTTGCGGGAACGCATGAATACCGTGAGGGCGACGCCTACGAGCACGACCGCACTCAACGCAAAATCTACCGGTGTCACCTGCGCCATGAGTCCTCCCCCGTTTGATCAGCAGAGGCGGGTTCAGTTCCGGCCAGCACTCGCGCAGAAACGGAAGCAGCGATCAGCGCTAGCAACCAGATGAGTAAGAGAATCAACGCCGTGGACCAGCTGCCCAAATGGACCGCAACACCGGCAAACATGAGACCGAGACCTAAGTTGTCTGCCTTTGTCAGTGCGTGTAGCTGACTGCGAAGATCGGGAAATCGAATGATCCCCACGGTTCCGGCGGTGAAGAAGAATCCTCCCGCCAGCAATAACACTGCAACCACAAGATCACTCATCACAGGCACCCCTTGGTGCAGCATCGGCCCGGCGGATCAGCATGACCCGCATGACCACCGGCAGGGCGGCCAGCCCCATGAGGACGAGGCTCAAATCGGTAAACCGTGAAAGTTCTTCGGCAAACAAGGCTGCCATAACCGCAGCCAACGCAGCTCCGGTAGTGCCGGTGAGTAACAGCCCGAGCAGCCAACCGTTACCGTTGGTGCGGCGTCCGACGACAATCAGTGCCATCACCAGGTTAAACAGCAACAGGATGACGATGCTGATCATCACGATGTCCAGCATGTTTCATCCTCCCAGCGGCAGCGGCGAACGGCGATCTACTTCATCTTGTCCGGAATGGTTTGTAGGCGTCTACCTCTGACAGTTGATCCGCACCGATGTTCACGCTGCGCTTGAGGACTTTACCTGCAGGTGAGTCATTGAAAGCTTGGGGCACACTTGCTGCTGCAGTATCGTAGATTCGGCGTGGAGCATCAGTCTGCACATCACCATAAAGGAGCCACACAGCGTGAAACCGCAACCTGATATTGCCTGGAATGCCGGAGATATGGGCTGTGGTGAACTCGTCGTCAAACTCAAATTGAAACTGCGCGATGAACTTGCACCCGGTGAGGTTATTCAACTGACCGCCACCGATGCCGGTGCACCCGAGGACATTCCAGCATGGTGTCGACTGACCAGCAATCCGCTGTTATACCAAGATCACCCCGAGTATTTCATCCAAGCCAAGGAGTAAGACCATATGTCGGCAACTGGAAAATTCTGTGTCTCGATCACGAACGCCAAAAACGATACCGATAAAGCCACAGTGGGTTTCGTAGTAGCAAACGCTGCAGTCGGCTCAGATCAGGACACCATGGTGTTCCTATCCACCGAAGGTGTGCGCCTAGCCGAGCAGGGCTATGCGGATGACATTCACGAAGAGGGCTTCGCCCCGCTTGGAGAATTGATCTCAAACTTTGTTGAAGCCGGTGGCCAGGTCTACGTATGTGCCCCGTGTGTGAAGAAACGCGGCATTGAGCCCGAAAACTTGATCCCGGGCGCAACCGTTGTGGGCGGCGCAAAGCTCGTTGAGTTCTTGGCCGACGGCACCCCGAGCGTCACCTACTAAACCTCCGGATTCGAAAGGAGCAGCCATGACTGAAACCACCGTGCACCCCTATCCCCCACACGACAGTTTTGATGGTGGAGACTTAGATTGTGGCAACGGGCTGCTCCTTTTGATCCGTAAACACATTGATCCATTGACTCCCGGGGAACTCTTAGAAATTATCTCCCGGGATTCCACGGTGGAAGTTGACTTACCTTCCTGGTGCAACCTGACCAAAAACGAACTCATCAATGTGCATACCGAACCTGGTGTATGGCGCTTCTTGGTCAGCAAGGGACCGTTCACACCACCAGCAGATGTTGTCGAGCCGGTCCAAGCTGTCAGCACCACGAATGTGGATCCTGATATCGCGCTTCAGCCGCTAAAACTCAAGAAGAAGCGCAAGAAACCGCAAATGGCGATCACCCAAGAGGTGGTCGAACCGTTCATTCCCAACAGTCTGCCCGAACCAGCTGGCGCCGCCCCGATACTCCCCCTCTCCGTCCTGAGCCTGGGCAGTTGGCCCCGTCCACGGTGGTTGCTGTCTTCACTGCATCAGCACCTCGAAGGCCGCCTGAGCGCCGAAGATTTCGAAGCCGACGCTGACGATGCCGTACAACTGGCGCTCGCTGCACAAGAACGCGCCGGAATCGATGTCGTCACCGACGGTGAACAGCGCCGCGACAACTACTCCTCATTCGTCGGTGGCATTCTGCAAAACTGCCAGCTCATTCCAGTCACTGATCTTTTGCCTTACGTTGATGATCCTGAACAGTTCAATCAAGAACTGCAGGCTCTTGATGTACCGGCCGGCGAAGTCCGTCACCCTGCCGTCTTTGGTCCCCTGGGACGAGACAACCCCCTCACCGTGCACGAGGTCGAGTTCGCACAGTCAGTGGCGCGACAACCGGTCAAATTGAGCCTGCCCGGCCCGTACCTGCTGACACGAACCATGTGGATGGAATGCATTTCAGACCGCGCCTACGATGACCGGGAGGCCCTTGCCACCGACATCGTTCGGATTCTGCGCGAAGAAGTTGCACACCTCCTTGCTCAAGGCACAAGCATTGTGCAATTTGATGAACCCGTCCTCACCGAGGTGCTTTACGGGGAACAAGGCCAGGGTGGCCGCACGTTCATGTGCGGTGCATTGGGCGAACGAGGAGCCCAAGACGAAGAGCTAGCCTTCGCACAATATCTCTTAGAACAGGTCACCGAAGGCTTCCCCGCAGACCGTCTCGCCCTACACGTCTGTCGTGGGAACTGGACCACCGACGAGTCCTCGGCGCTGTCCGGCGGATACGCACCGCTGGTGCCATTATTCAGATCGATTAATGTTGGTACCCTCATTCTGGAACTATGTACCCCGCGAGCTGCTGAATTGGAGGCACTCGCTGGGATCCGTGACGATCAACGGGTTGGCGTTGGTGTGCTCAATCAGAAAGACTCGGCCAACGATACCGTCGACGATGTCATGGCTCGAGCTGAAAAAGCCATCGAGTTTTTCGGATATGACCGAGTACTACTCAATACCGACTGTGGCTTTGCCACATTTGCCGATAATCCGATCCAGTCTGCCGGGGCAGCAGAGCGAGACCTCGGTCTCCTGACCCAAGCGCGTGACCAATTACGAGTAACTTATGGTCACTCAGTCTGATCGAGTGAACCATTTTCGGCGTAGTGCTCAAGCTGCGTCCACAGACGTCTCGATACTTCCACTGACTGCGGCACGTCAGTCAGCTTTGTCACCCGAATCTTACTACCATGATCACGGGTGAAACTGTGCAACAACTCATCGATGCGTGCGGTATACCCGGGCATTTTCCCAGTATCAATAGCAATGATGCTTGCGCCGATCCCCTGTTGGCGCGTCCCGTCAATATACGGGGCCGCTTCATAGGACGAATCTCCGCCGCCAAGCATCGCAATAAATTCAACCAACAACGTTATATTGCCACCTTTATACCCGCCGAAGGGCAACAGTGTCCCAGCCAATGCCTCAGCAGCCTGGGTTGTCGGTTGGCCATGCTTGTCTAGGGCCCAGTCCTCGTGAATCGGCTGGCCTTGGTTTGCATATTTTTGAAAATTTACTCGGGCCGTTGATGATGAGGCTTGATCAATAACGATCGCCCGGTCGTCAGCCAGCGGTACGCCGTAGCTCAACGGATTCGTCCCCACCAGACGGTCATAGCTCCCGCCGACACTCATGACAGCTGGGCTATTAGCCATCGAAATCGACAGTATGTCCCTTTGGGCTAGACGGCGTGCATAATACCCAAGCTCTCCGCCAGCAAAAGCATTTTTTATCAGCAATACAGCAATCCCGCTTGTCTGGGCAGCCTCGAGCAACGCTGCTTCGGCTTGTCGGTACGCGAATTGCATCGGACCGTGATCAGCATCCACAGTGATCATCGATGGTGTCACTGATGCTTGGCTTATCGAAGGTGCCACATTGATCAGATGTTTGGCTGCGGCTTGAAAGTAGTAGAACAGGTGGTCCAATCCTACTGATGACTTCCCCCGCAGTTCTGCGTCCGTGGTCGAATCAGCAAAAATTTCTGCTACGGCCGACACAAAACCAGCTCGTCTGGCCGTTCGATATACCAGATTCCAAATGTCTTGCGAAGCGACAGATCTCATAAGGCCCCCAGTCCGCGAACATCTCGTGTCCACACTCTACCGGTAGGTATATAGTCCGCGTTCGGCATCGCGACAAAAATTCAGACAAATCGACACAGCAAAGCCCATATGCACCGGAACCAAACTGGATTCTGCACAGTAGAAACCACATTACTCAACAACCACAAAATCATCCAAGGATGTTTCAAGCTGGGCTTTGGTATTGGTGAGCTGTTTGATCAAACCAGCATCGATGACGGTGCTAAAGCGATCCTGTGGAATCGAAACGCTCAAGCCCGCGATTGGTGCACCTTGACCATCGTGTATGGCAACCGCAACGGCGCTGACTCCGACTTCTGTGGCCTCGAAGTTAATGGCAAACCCTCTTGCTCGTATGATCGCCAACTCGTTAATGAGACTGTCTAATCTCGACGTGTCAACGGGGGCGCCTCGGAGTTCTGCAGCACGCCGAAAGATCGACTGCACTTGCTCTTTACTCAACTGCGCAAGCACCGCCTTACCACCGGAAGCTTTATCAGCTGGTAGCACCACTCCCCTACGATCCCCCACAATATCGAGCTGACCCGGCATTGCGTCTGCAGCAACGTCGAGCTGCGAGGCATGCTTATGCTCAACCGAGGCAAGAAACCGCACGGCGTCACCAGCCAATATCACCAGGTTCGAAGTCTCACCAACCTGCTGTGTCAGCTGCTCCATATGGGTCCGGGCTCGATGTCGCAGTTCTGCACTCCACGACAACCCAGCTGGTGTGAGCCCCATGGCAGGACCTGGAACGTACCGGCGCGATGCATCCTGCTCGGCATAACCGCGATACACCAACATCGCCATCAAACGGTGTGCCGTAGAAACCGAAATCCCAAGCAGCTCAGCAGCCACGCTGACTCGGACACGGCCAAAATCTCGGACCATCTCCATCAGCGCCAATGCGTGGTCAACTGACTCCACCGGATATCGGGGTGGATCACGAAAAAACTGTGGTTTCTGCATACCAGAATAGTTTTGCACATTGACTGTACCCGCAGTCACAATGTGTCTATGACTACTGCCACACGCTCGAGGACTGCCACAGGCCAGACTCCTGATTCCCCTGCTGCGAATACAGCATCACCAATTTCCCGCCGCCAAGCATGGATAGCCGTCTTGGTCTGCTGGTTACTGGTGGTGTTCGATGGCTACGACCTGATTGTGTATGGCACCGTCCAGTCCTCACTGCTAGCCGAACCCGGTTGGGGGCTGAGCGAAGCCTCACTGGGCACCGTTGGATCGATGGCTTTTATCGGCATGATGATTGGCGCTCTCTTGGCGGGACGCATAGCCGATGTGCTCGGGCGGCGACGTACCATCTTGGCCTGCTCTGTGCTCTTTTCCGTGTTGACCATCGCGTGCGCCTTTGCGCCAAATGCCTGGGTGTTTGGCGGACTTCGCCTGGTCGCAGGTATTGGTCTTGGTGGACTCGTTCCATCGGCGAATGCCATGGTGTCAGAACTGGTGCCGCAGAAATGGCGCTCATCGATCGCCACGCTCATGATGTCCGGTGTGCCAATTGGTGGCTCACTGGCAGCCCTGCTGGGGATCCCACTCATCCCAGCGTTTGGCTGGCCATCCATGTTCTTGGTCGCAGCAGTAGCACTTGTGGTCATCGTTCCGCTGGGCTTCAAGTACCTGCCCGAGACGCTGCCATCCGCGGAACCCGCGACCGAGCAGACCGCTGAAAAGTCCGAAGCTGATACTTCCAGCGCCGGTTTCTCTTCCTTGCTCCGCGCACCATATTTGGGCATTTCTGTGCTGTTTGCCCTGATCACACTCTTCACGCTTTTTGCTTGGTACGGGCTTGGCACTTGGTTGCCGAACCTGATGGAGCGTGCAGGATACGACCTTGGTTCCGCCCTGACCTTTGCCCTGTCGCTCAACATTGGAGCGGTCGTTGGTTCAGTTGTGACTGCGTGGGCAGGCGATCGCTTCGGCCCGGTTCCCGCGGGTGCAGCAGCCGCGGGCCTGGCCGGCGTGGCACTGCTTGTCCTGCTGGCCAGCCCACCGGTCTGGGCTGTGTATGTCGCGCTGGTGCTAGCAGGTGTTGGCACCCACGGCACCCAGTGCCTCGTCATTGCAGCCGTGGCGAATCATTACCCGAGCCACCTACGCGGTACAGCATTGGGTTGGGCGCTGGGCGTGGGCCGTCTTGGCGCTGTCGCTGCACCACAGGTCGGCGGTCTCCTCTTGGCCCTAGGTTTCGGCACCGGATCCAACTTCATTGCCTTTGCCATGGGAGCCGTCCTCGCAGCGATCTTGCTCATCGTGGTCGCCATTGGGTACCAGCAGCGCAACAAGGCCGCCGCTGGATAACTCAACCGCCCTAGGCTTGCCCGCCCTGGCCACGTATCGTGGGGCGTATGGAGTTCGCATGGGTCTCAGAAACGCTGATCACCGAGTCGATACTGCTGGTGTGCTCATTCGTGCTGTCCGGGATCATCGGTCTTGAACGTGAACTCCGACAGAAGTCAGCCGGCGCCCGGACCCATATTCTTGTAGGGATGGGGTCGGCACTCTTCACGCTGGTGTCGTCATACGGGTTTGCCCATGTTTTAGGTGACGACGTCGTCTTGGACCCCTCGCGTATTGCGGCACAAATCGTCACCGGCATCGGGTTTCTGGGTGCCGGTGTCATCTTCGTTCGACGCAATATTGTTTCCGGTCTGACCACCGCGGCTTCCGTATGGGTGACCGCTGCGGTGGGAATGGCCTGCGGCGCCGGCATGCCAATCATCGCAGCTCTCACCGTGGTCCTATATCTCTTTGCGGTGACGGCCCTGACCTCACTGATCCAACGTTTGCCCCGCCAGCACGGAACCGAGGTCTACACCGTCCGGTACACCGACGGCGCCGGTGTCCTCCGCGACATTCTGCAGGTCGCTTCGAATAAAGGTTATGACGTGGCCCTGTCCCAAACCCGGCGCCAACGCACCGAGCAGGGACATGTCGTGGATGCCATCATGGAGTTTAACCATGGAAAGCAAAAACCACCCGAGCCACTCTTACGCCATCTCAGTGAAGTCGTCGGTGTCGTTGAGGTCACGGCCGAGGACCAAGACCACGATTAACGCAGAAACCGCACCCGGGGTTCCGCACAGAACACCGGGTGCGGCTATCTCCAGCGGCCTTAGCTGCGGTGTGTAGTGGTCAGCGCTTCCAACTGATCAAACAATCCGTTTGCTTCAGCGCTATGACGTTCCGCCGGTGAAAACGCACCGTCCTGCCAGTCGAAGAACATGTTGAAGTTCAACTCTGCCCTCACCACCGGCATCGAGAAGTTTGCGACAATCTGACGCCACTGTTCAATGGCACGCACGCCACCAACAGAACCGTGTCCAACAAACGCCACTGGCTTGCCAACCCATTCTGGGCCAAGCGAATCCACGGCGTTCTTAAAGCCGCCGGGAACGCCATGGTTATATTCAGGAGTAACAAAAACGAAGGCATCGAAGCTATCGATTTTATCCGACCAGCGCTGGACATTTGCATCCTTGTGGCTCTTATTGGCAACCATCGGATGCACCGGGCTGGTCAGCAACGGCACGTTGTAATCAACGAGGTCAACGTATTCGTATTCGAAGAAACCGTCGCGCTGTGCAGCAATTTCGTGTACGAATTTTGCGACGGGTTCGGTCGCGCGTTCGGCACGAAGTGAACCGTTGAGAATACCGATTTTCATAAAGAGTTACTCCTTGTAGCGGGGTGCTTTCCAGAGAGTTACTCTATCGACTCTGCAGACTGCAACGTTCCGAAACGTCATAGAAAAGCTCGTTCCTTGCCATGTATTTCAAATTTGCAACTGCTGGCTGAAAAGTTTGACGAGCGAGGCTGCACTCCTGACAATCTCGGTGCTGGGTTTTAGGCTAGCAACATGACACATACACGTGACGCGCTGGTACTCGTAGACCTACAAAACGCCTTCTTTGATGAGGAAGGGTTAGCTGAGCGTCAAACCGAAATTGTTGACGCCGCCAACCGCTTGATTGATGCGGCACACGCAGCGGGCTTGCCAATTTATATGATTACCACCGAGCACAGTCGCGATGAGTCCACCTGGACCCTCAACATGTTGGAGGCGGGTACAGGATTCCTCTTTCAAGGCGATGAAGGAACTCAGATTGTGCCGGGGCTTAAGACGACTGACACCACCAAGGTTGAAAAAACTCGTGACAGCGCTTTCTTCGGCACTGATTTGAACATGCGCTTCGTCAACAAACGCATCGGCAGGATCATCCTGGCCGGCGTCTCTACCCACGGGTGTGTGGCACAAACGACGCGCGATGCGTTTGCGCATAATATTCGAGCCACCATCGTCACCGATGCCGTGGCTGATACTCGCGATGATTACCACCGGACCCAAATCAACCAGCTGGAAGCCGACCGGCAAGCAACGCTTGCTACCGTCGACGAAATCATCGCACGGTGGCAAGCAGAAGCTTCAAGAAGCTAGACACCGTGGTTCGCACTCTTAGCCTGGCTCAGGCTCGCCGCGTCGCAATCGCTGCCCAAGGATTGGATCGCAGAGAACCAGAAACCGTGAGCATGCGAGATATCACGGCCACCATCAAACAGATTGGGCTGCTGCAGATTGATTCGGTGAATGTGCTTGCGCGTGCGCATTTGTTGCCGCTCTTTGCTCGCTTAGGGCCTTATGACACTGCCCTGCTGGATCGAGCCACCGGGCGTGCCCCGAGACGCATCTTAGAAACCTGGGCGCACGAAGCCACCTACGTGCCAGCCAGTACATTTCCTCTGCTCACGTGGAAACGTCGTCGGTGGCCAGGTATGAATCCAGCAGCACTGGAAGCGGAGCACCCTGATCTCTTTGCTCTGATCCGACAAATTGTCACAGACCACGGGCCACTGACGAGTCGAGAGATCACAGAGCGCATCGACCCACGCTATACACAGCGCGATAACAGCCGATGGGGCTGGGCGTGGAGTCCCGCCAAAGTTGCTTTGGAAATCCTCTTCGATGCAGGCGAACTGACACCGGCTCGCAGGAGCGGACAGTTCGAACGAGTCTACGATCTGACAGAGCGCGTGCTGCCGCCAACCGTGCGGACACAAGGCCCGGTCTCTAAGGATGACTCCCTTGTGGAGTTGGTCCGAATCGCTTCGCGTGCCCACGGCATTGGGACCATCCGGTGTTTTGCCGACTACTTTCGACTGGATCAGCGTGATGCTCGCCGGGCCGTTGAACAACTCGAGTCGGCGGGCGATCTCCTACCGGTCTCAGTAACCGGCTGGGAACGACCAACCTGGCTGCATGCCAAAGCGCGTGTTCCTCGCCAGACGTCTGCGCGAGCGCTTCTGGCGCCGTTCGATCCCCTTGTGTTCGAGCGACGTCGTCTCCTGGAACTCTTTGGCATGCACTATCGTCTTGGTATCTATACGCCGGCCCATAAGCGGACCCACGGCTATTACGTTCTGCCATTTCTTCTGGGTGAACATCTTGTTGCTCGCCTAGATCTCAAGCATGACCGTCACCGCGGTGCACTAGTCGTCCGGACAGCCTTCGCCGAGACTCCGGGCCCAAACGAGGAGGCGCTCGCGACGTGGCCAGAACGTAGCATGATTCTCCAAGAACTGGCTTCAGAACTCGCGGTAATGGCTCACTGGTTGGGCGCAGAGCGTGTCACTGTCGATCCGCAGGCGCACGGTGACCTCGTTGCCGAATTGGCTAGCCAGGTCTCGCGCTAAAGACCTTCTACGACAATGCTGGCCCAGCGCCAGCTTCTAGCCTATGGACGGGTTTGCCGAAACGCGCGTACGGTAAATGTGGCGGTGTTCATCGTGGACACCGCCACATGCATCCCAAAGCTCACGGAGGTTACTGTGGACATCACGGCAGCAATTACCCGAAATAAAGGCGAAGCTTTCGAAATCGCGACACTACAACTCGATGACCCGGCCTCAAACGAAGTACGGGTCAAACTCACCGCGACAGGAGTATGCCACACAGACGCTATTACCCGAGATCAGGTATACCCCACGCCACTTCCCGCGGTGCTCGGCCATGAAGGTGCCGGAGTCATTGAAGCCGTTGGAGAGGCTGTTACCTCTGTACAACCTGGGGATCGGGTCGTTCTTGGCTTCAATTCTTGTGGTGAGTGTGCCACATGCCTCAACGGGCGGCCCGCCTACTGCAAGAATTTCTACGACTACAATTTCGGCGGAACGAGACCGGATAACACCACGGCGCTGTCAGAGAACGGATCAGCCGTATCTTCGCATTTCTTTGGCCAGTCATCGTTTGCAAGTTATGCGAATGTGTCAGTTCGATCAGTCGTACCAGTTGGTGACGATGTGCCGCTTGAACTCCTTGGTCCACTCGGCTGCGGTCTCATGACCGGCGCCGGTTCCGTTATCAACTCGCTAAACGTTGGGGCAGGCGAATCCGTTGCAATCTTTGGCACCGGAGCTGTTGGTTCGTCTGCGATCATGGCAGCCGCGGCAATAGGGGCGACCACGATTATCGCGATTGATCTTGTCGATTCCCGTCTCGAGGCATCTCTAGAGTACGGTGCGACACACACCGTCAACTCTGGCAACGAAGATCTTGCAGAGCGCCTTTCAGAAATTACCAACGGCGAAGGGGTCAATGTCGCGCTTGATACGACCGGTGTTACAGCCGTTACGCGTCAAGCAGCAGATGCAGTTGGCATCAATGGTCGCGTTGGCCTGGTGGGCGCACCAAACTTAGGCGATGAGGTCAGTTTCGAAGTCGGAGCATCCTTGCTCAAAGGCTGGTCGTTCCAAACGATTATCGAAGGCGATGCTGTACCGCAGGATTTCATTCCGAAGCTGGTACACCTTTGGCGTCAGGGGAAGTTCCCCATCGAGAAATTAGTCACGACGTATCCGCTCGACCAGATCAATCAGGCTTTTGAAGACTCCGCCTCAGGCAAGACGATCAAACCTATTGTGACGTTCTAGCCAGACACTAAAAACGCCAGTGTTCGGCCCGAATTTACGGGCCGAACACTGGCGTTTGCAGCAATATTCTTTAGAACGTGACGATCATACCGCTGCGGTCTCTCGACTCGGTACGACGTCTTCAGCTTCAATTACCGCGGGCCTGAAGGCTTGTTCCTGAATGCTCCTCGCCCTGGTAACGCGCTGTCCTATCGCAACACAGAGCCACCCCATGGCAACGCCGACGATGCTGTCGATCAAGTAGTGCCAGCCAAAGTAGACGGTGGCAATAAATGTGGCGCCGAAGAAGATCCAGCCCGCCCAGCGGAGGATCTTGCTCGCGGTTGTCTTATGCGCGAAGAGAGCGATTGCAAAGGTAACGGAGCAGTGCAGGGAAGCAAAGGCTGCGACACCGTGAATCGTTTCTCCCGCGAGGGGATCTGCCAAGAATTCCAATCGATTATCCCAGAGCGCGGCTTGTAGCGCGCTCGTACCTGTCTCGGGCAGTACTTGGTAGTACTGGTCCTGATAATAGACCGGGCCGACCGCTGGGAAGGCGTAATAGCTGATCGTGCCGACAACCCAGTTCAAACTAATCGCGGTGACGTACCATGCTCCAATGGCCAGATTGCGGCATAGCACCAGCACCACCCCGATCGACAGCGGGATCAGTGGCATGTAGGCCAGATAAATAATGGAGAGGAATTCGGCGCTGAGTCCGATGCCGAAAAAGTCTTGCATGACGAAGGCTGGGTTGGTGCCTCCGAACATCCATTTATCAAGCTCAGCAAGCTGGGAGTCGTAGAGCACCCCGTCGGTGTAAATGGGCAACACGCTCTTGAGGTTGCGGTAGCCGACGTAGCAGAGATAGAACGCTAAGAAACCCGTGCAAATATACAGGACACGCTTCCATGTCCACTCGTGCTTCACAACGTCGAGCATCCCTTGCGGAATGTTTCGCCAGCCGGATCGTCGGATCGCTGCGGGAATGAGCCCAACGGCGAAGAGTAATGCTGCAATAAGGGGAAGTCGAATATACGCAGGGCCCAGGAAGCCCTCCGGGTCGCGCAGCGGTACCCCAGTATGCAAGGATGCTAGGATAGCTGCAACCATGGTGATTATGGCCACACTGATGATGAACGTGTAAGGCCGATTTCGAACGGAATTCATCTAAATAACATACATCCGTAATCGCGCAGATGGTAATTTTCTGCGCCCATTTTACGCTGATGGGGCTATTTTCCGCATGCTTGCAACGATCTGGGTGTGTCAACAAAATCGGCGTGTCGCCGTTTATTAGATTAACGCAATAATCTACGAACCATACGAAGGATTCCTCGTCGGCCAGCACGCTTTCCTAGCGCTTTGGGTCCTCGACGAGCAGCCCGAGCATCACCACGCATCCGACGTAGTCTCAATAGCCAGTTCAGCATGTGAACCTCCTGAAAAATTCTGTTCGGTCTGCTGATCGCAAGTTCGTGACGCTCATTATGCCATTGGTCCACCTAGTGCGGAACCACCGCCCTGGCACCTGTAAACAGTTACTGCTTTAGGGGATCCATGTTTTTAGGGGATCCATGTTGAAAGTTGTTGGGCCGAGACTTCACCGAGCCATTTCTGCCACAGTGGTCCGAAAGTAATACGACGTGCGCCCAGTTCTTTGAGCGTTGCTACATCGCCGGCGGCGTGGCCTTCGACCGGATGGGCAGTGAGATTGACTGGTACAGAAACGGCCTGCACCAGCCGGGTAATTTCTGCTGCAGAGGAGACGCCAACCGGATACACCGCGCGTGCTCCAGCTTCTTCCATAAGCGCCACGCGTTCAGCGGCTTCGGCTAGCGGATCAGGAAAGACTTCAGTCCCCAGTTTGATCGCGTCGGTTCGTCCGTTAATCACAAAAGAGATTTCGGCTTCATCAGCCACTTGACGTGCTGCAGCGATATAATCGGCGTGTTCAGCACGATCACGAACACGGCTGTTTTCGCTGTGCACGACGTCTTCAATATTTGCTCCGACCGCCCCGGCTTCCAGCAGCCGTTGGATGAGCTCTGCTGGTTCCAAACCGTAGCCCGACTCAACATCGGCGCTCACCGGCACATCGACGGTTTCGGTAATCCGTTTGATGACCTCAAGGTAGTGCACGAAGTCCATGTGCTCACCGTCAGCGCTCCCAAGGGCATCGGCCACCGGGTGACTTCCAACCGTCAGTGCTTGAAAACCGGCCTCAGCTGCGACATCGGCACTCCAGGTGTCCCAAACCGTCGGCAAGATGAGCACCTGACCTGATTCATGTTGTTCGGTCAGCGTTGCGGCGAGTGCTTTAACGTTCGACATAAGAGCCTCCTTCAAGAGTTTCATGTCCCAGCCTAAGACCGTGTTACCTGCCGCGGCTAGTCAAAGTTTGTGACATCGACTAGAAAAAGCCGCCCACCCCAACCGAACAAGCGTGTGCTGGATCGGTTGGGGCGGGCGGGCTGTTATACAGCGCGCTGGAGTTGGTCTGAGCCCAGCATTTTTCGGCGGACCAAGGAACTGAGCTGTTCTGCCAGGAACACGACCACCAGGATCATCAAGATGATCGTCAGGGCTGTGTCAAACTGCCGCAACGTAAAGGCCGGGGTGAGTTCCATACCGATACCGCCAGCTCCAACCATGCCCAAGATCGTGGCGCCGCGGATGGCCTTTTCTAAGCAGTAGAGGCTGGTGGCAGTAAATGATGCGAAGGAAGCCGGCATGACGGCGCTCGCGACCACAGCGATTCCGGTCGCGCCGGTTGATCGCAGTGCGTCAATCGGACCACGTTCGACTTCTTCAATCCGTTCGGCGAAGAAGCGTCCAGCAAATCCGACCACGTCCACGGCGATCGCGAAAATCCCTGCGAGCGGACCGAGACCGACGGCCATCACAAAAATCAGTGCCCACACCAGCTCCGGGATGGAACGCAGCACTGTAAGCATGAACCGCATTGCCACACCGACCGGCCCGAACGGGGTCGTATTTTGTGCGGCCAGCACCGCAGCTGGCACGCTGAGCACCACGCCAATGGCCGTGCCGATGAGAGCCATCTCTAATGTCTCGAGCATGGCCTCTGCCAGGTTTGGTGCACGTTCCAGATTCGGTGGGAAGGCACCGGTGACGAAGTCCCAAATATTTGCTGGGCCTTCGGCCATGCGTTCCCAGGAGATGTCCATCCGAATGAGACCGTTGATGGCTAACGCGAGAAGGAACAGTCCGATTGCCACAGACGTCCATTTAGGAAACGTGAAGCGCGGCGGCAGCTCATCTGCAGTCTGGTCAATGTCAGAGCCTGCCGTTGTTGTGGCGTCGAGGGGGTTCATCGGCCGGCTCCTTCCAGCACAACCTGCTCTGTGCTGTTACTGGTATAGAGACCCTCGAGCTGACGATCGGCCAGTTGTGAAATATGGGTATCGATATCGAGGTGCCCCTCGCGCAACGCGACAATCCGGCTACCGTAGGCTCGGGCCAACTCCAGCTGGTGCAGCGTGCACACCAGTGTGAGGTTCTGCTCCTCGGTAATTTCCCACAGCATGTCCATGACAGCTCGTCCAGCATGTGGATCCAGTGCTGCGACCGGTTCGTCGGCCAGTACAATCTTGGGCCGTTGCATCAACATGCGCGCGATAGCGACGCGTTGCTGTTGGCCACCGGATAGCTGTTCGGCACGTTTCCCTGCGGTGTGTGCCAGCCCAACGCGGTGCAGAGCCTCCATGGCTTCATCGCGTTGTTCTGGTTTTGCCGTGGCGCCAAGCCAATTTCGTGGGCTGGGGGCCCGTCCTAGGGCACCGTGAACGACATTTGTCAGAACCGAGAGTTCTCGAACCAGGTTGATGCGTTGGTGCACCATCCCGACTTGGCGTCGCAGTGTTTTGAGCTGCTGTTTATTCGCGGACGTGACGTCGGTGTCGAGGACTTTAACGGTGCCGCTGGTTGGTTCGACGAGCCGGTTGAAGCACTTCTGCAGGGTTGATTTTCCAGATCCGTTGGCGCCTAATAGCACGACGGTCTCCCCCGCCGTGGCCGTAAAGTTGATGTCCTTTAGTGCCTGGGTGCCGGTGCTGTACACCTTGTTCAGCCCGGCGACCCGGATCACCTGGGACCCTGTGGTGTCAGACTGTGGCATTACTGTTCGTCCTCGTCCGGCAGGTCAGCGTACTGATCAAATCCTGCTGCTTCAAATGCGCGACGGGTTGGGTCGTAGTCAGCGTCTTCTGCATCAACGAATTCTGAGTCAATGTACTTGTCGTTCTCACCGGTCTGTACGATCGCCTCGAGTAACACGTCCTGGTTTTCGTTCAGGCTATCTTGGAGGTAGCTGGCACATTCTTCGCCCAGGCCAGTGCGAGCGATGAACAGGTCGTTGGGAAGATCGGGGCCTTCTGCCAGGATTTCCACTTCTTCCTCACCCATGGCTTCTTCCAGCGCCTCTAGGTCAGAAATACCGGTACCGAGCGCATCCCCATCACCGGTGGCAAAAGCTTCGATGTGCGTATCGGACAGCGGGAGGACTTCGACATCACCGGCGTTGGGGTCAAGCCCAGCTGAGTCCAGCATTTCCAGTGGCCCAAGGTGACCAGAAGTGGAGCCGACTTCCTTGGTAATCATCTGGGTGCCTTCAAGGTCTTCGACTGATTCAAGGTCCGAGTCGGCACGTTTGAAAATGGCGGCCTTGTAGTTATCGCGAGTAACTCCGGTTAGTGGAATCGCATCGGCTTCTTCTTTGAGCACCACGTATTCGGCGGGGCCTGTGAGCAGGACATCCAGGTCGTCGTACTCTAGGGCGGTCGCAGCAGCTGTGCGGGAAGCCATGGGTTCAAATTCGACGTCTAGGCCGGTTGTTTCTTCGAGAGCAACACGGAAGTCTTCGAATTCTAAGACGAGGGTTTCTAGACCTTCGACGCCGGTGTCCGAGAAACGCAGCGGTTCAAATTCTGCACAAACTCCGGCATCACCGGATGCTACGGTTTCGTCACTTGCGTCGGCGGAGTCTGCATCGCCGCAGGCGGTCAAGGCAAGTGCTGTGGCTACAGCTACAGCTGACAAGGTGAGTAACTTTCGTGACATGACGGATGTCCCCCTCAAAGCAATCTAAGTGTGAGCGGTCGACGCGGACCAACACTGAGCTTCCTTGAGATATATGAACCCGAGGTGACGCAATGGCCAATGAAACATCTCGTCAGCTTGAATTTCTGTCGAGCAGGAGAAAACAACGCTACGAAAACATATTCTGAGGGCGACGATCCTGGACGCGCACGGCGGCAATGACCGGTATGAGGACCAAGCCCAACAGTGCTATACCTGCCCAGAGCCAGAAACTGCCAACCGTGGCGGGATTTTCAAAAATGACGAACGCCTGCCATATGCCGACCCCAGCTATGATGATCCAACCGACGCTACCGATAGCACTGGTTGGGAGCCATTTCCCGATGAATCCTAGGCTCGCAACGGTGGTCCAGGCATACAGCGCAATCACGAAGACGGCTACCAGGCCAAAAGCTATGGGATCGTTGTGATACTGGGCCAACGCGCCCTGCCGTGGGACGCTCTCATCTGCCACCAGTGGCCATGTTAGCATCAAAAGCGCCTGGAATACTGCTGCCAGCACAGTACTGACCAACAGCAGGCTGGGTAGACCACGGGTTCGAAACCCGTTGTCGTCACGGCCCAATTTGAGTTGTTCAATACCCCAGATGATCGGTGCGCTTCCCAAAAGCATCGCAGCCCATAAGGTATCTGCCTCGACGACCCCGGTGTCACTAATGGGTCGGTTTCGAAGAAATCCAGTACCTGCGATCAGCATCAGACCGGTGATGATCACCGCAACAAGAACAGCTCCGGTGAACCGTTTTTGCAGGTCTGTTCCCCATCCGCCAAGCGGCTGAGTTTTATCTTTCGCGGCTTCTGCAGGTGGCGGTGGTGGCGGGCCGTTTGACCAGTGTTTCTCGGTTCGCATGGCACTATTGTGCACGTTTGGCCCAGGCATTGCGAGGACATTAGGTTTTGCGCGCCGCGGCTATGCTTGGCACCAGCACTATGCCCAGCAAGGCAATCCCGGCCCAGGCCCAGAAACTACCAATCGTGGCGGGATTTTCGAACATGACGATCCCCTGCCACGCACCGACTCCAGCAATGATGAGCCAACCGGCAGTGCCCAGAGCACTGGTCGCGGCCCCCTTGCCAGCAAAGCCCAGCGTCGCCACGGTAGTCCATGCATACAACGCAATCACGAAGACTGCTACCAAGCCAAACGCTAAGAGATCGGTGTGATACTGCGCTAGCACGACATCTCCGGCGAGACTGTCATCAGCTACGAGTGGCCACGTCAGCATCAAGAGGATCTGGAGCAGAGTTGCCAACCCGGTACTGACCAGCATCAAACTCGCTAAACCGTGAGTACGAAATCCTTTATCAGCACGAGCGAACTTGACTTGCCCAAATGCCCAGATGAGCGGTGCAGCCACGACCAGAATGCCGGCCCACGCAGCATCTGGATCGACAACAGTTCCGGTACTACCGGCTCGAGTTCGCAGTAATCCAGTCCCTGCGAGCAACATCAGAACGGTAACGACAACAGAGGCGACCCCTGCACCGATCAACCTGTCTTTCAAATCCTTCTTCCACTCGCCAAGCGGAGCATTGCGGTGCTTAGCTGCTATTGGGGGCGGAGGCGGCGGTGGTCCACCGGGCCAGTGACTCTCAGAACGCATAGCACTATTGTGCACGTTTGACCCAGGCATTGCGAGCACTAAAACAGCACTGCAACGAAGTTATCGGCTGGCGTCGAGTCGTCGTCGTTGTTCAGCGATATCGAAGGTTGCTGGTGGATAGGTCAGGTCCAAAGACGCCAGCGTTTCAATGAGTAATTGTTGCACTGCCAATCGCGCGTACCATTTTCGGTCAGCGGGGATCACAAACCACGGGGCGTCTTCGGTATCGGTCTCTTCGATGGCTATTCGGTGGGCTTCCATATATGCGTCCCATCGCTCCCGGGCGTCGACGTCGGCCGGGGTGAATTTCCAGTGCTTGGTTGGATCATCGAGTCGTTCCGAAAGCCGCTGATACTGTTCCTCGCGACTGATGTGCAACATGACTTTCAGAATCACAGTCCCGTTGCCCACGAGGTCTTGTTCAAACTGCCGAATGGCGCCGTACCGACGCTGCAGGCGAGCCGGTGGTGTGAGGCCTTCGACCCGATGCACCAGGACATCCTCGTAGTGCGAGCGGTCAAACACCGCGATCTCTCCGTGTTTGGGAGTGTGGTGCCTGATGCGCCAGAGAAAGTCGTGCTGGAGTTCTTCGGGCGTTGGTTTCTTGAACCCCACCTGGTGGATGCCCTGCGGGTTCATCGAACCAACGACGTGTTTGGTCACACCACCTTTACCGCTGGTATCCATACCCTGGACGATCAATAAGACCGAGCGTCGTGAGCCAGCTGCCTCAGCATTCGCAAACAGCAAGGTCTGGAGCTCTTCCAACCGATCAACGTCACCGGCAACACGTTGCGTGCCCGCCTGCTTCTTTGAGGTTGCGCCATATGCGACTGCAAATGCCGGTGTGGCCCGACAGTCAAGGGCTTCAAGCGCTCGTAGCGAGCCCTGGTCGAAGGCAAACTCTCGCAGTGCTTGATGAAACGGTCCCGAATGTTTGTGCTCCATGACGCTTCATCCTATCGGGTGGACTTGGTGAACAATTTTGCCCACCGCGCCCTTAGCCACACGCAGGCCTGCCAATCGTGCTTGACGCGGCTCGTTCGGTCAGCGTATTTTGCAAACACTCCGTACGAAAGGCCCCGTCATGGCCATCACATCGCTTGAGATACATCGCGAAGCGCTCACCGTAACGATCCTTGCCGATTTTCCTGTTCCGGTAACTCGCCTATGGCAGGCGTATATGGATCCCCGGCAGCTTGAACGATTTTGGGGCCCGCCAAGCTGGCCGGCAACATTCACTCGGCATGATGTTCGTCCAGGGGGTCGTTCTGAGTATCACATGACCAGCCCGGACGGTGAGCGATCCGGCGGTTTCTGGGAGTTCATCAGCACTGACCCGCCACATCGTTTTGAAGTGCGTGATGGATTCACTCATGAGGATGGCACACCTAATACCGAGCTGCCGGGCATGCGCGTGGTCTTCGAATTCAGCCCGTCAGACTCCGGGTCCCGACTCACGACGACCACACATTTTCCATCAGCAGAGGCCTTGGAGCAACTCGTAGAAATGGGCATGCTCGAAGGCACTCGCGAAGCGATGGGGCAGATCGACGAGGTTGTTACCGACGATGTCACGATCCGGGTGAGCCGTGTGCTGCAGGCAAGCCCCGAGCACATTTGGCAGGCGTATCACGAGCCAGAAATCATGCAGCAGTGGCTGTTGGGGCCCGATGGTTGGCGTATGCCCGTATGCGAGATCGGCCACCAGCCCGGTGATACATACCGTTATGAGTGGGAATCGGATGCGGGTGAGGATCGGTTCGGTTTCACCGGTGAAATCCTCGAGTCCGATGCGCCCTATCGTGAAGTGGCAACCGAGAACATGATTGGTATGGAGGGTCCAGGCACCGTCAATGCCATGCATCTCACGGAGATCACAGATGGCACGCTCCTGATCGTGGTGATTACCTATCCAAGCCAAGAGTTGCGCGATATCGTTGTGGCCACCGGCATGGTCGATGGGATGGAACTCAGCTATGCGCGCCTGGAGTCACAAGTGCTGTAGAACGACGCCATGCATCTCTGGGCCGATCGAAACCTCAGCGATTAGGTCACAGCCGAGGCCTGCATTCATGATAAAACTCAACAGTATGACTATTCGGCAGGGTCCGCGGCAAACACTTCAGCAGGTGTTCCTCTGGACCATTATCGTATCCTTTTCCCTCTCAGCGCTCTATGGGATCGCAGTCCTGCTCGGCGCAGATGCAGACGCCATCGTCGGCTCCCAGGTCGTAGCATCCACACTCATCGTCGGTTCCTTCAGCTTGGCGATGCTCTGTTGCGGCGCACTCTTCAACAAGCCCGAGCGCCCGCTGGGTATCACCGGTGTTGTAATCAGCGCGCTCAGCATGGTGGGATCACTGTGGTTCATCTGGTCCGAACCCAGCATGCCCACCACCGCAGTCGAAATCCTGTTCACGGGCATCACCCTTACGGCAGCATGCACGTTTGTCGCATTATTGTTGGCCGCCACCAGCTACCGGGACACCGTCATCCGTCCACTCTTGGGCGCGACACTGGTATTTGTGGCCATCACGACCGCCCTGGTGCTGCTCTCGATTTGGAGCATCACCGCCGTAACCCATGAATATTTCAGCAGAGCGCTGGGCATCGCTCTCATTCTTTCGGTAGTCACCGCAATCATCACACCGATCCTTGGTTTCCTGCGACGAAAAACCAACCAACACCGCACATCGCCGTACACCGCGGCTCAGACGTCCGATCCGTATCGCCTTGACGCTGCAACCGCCGCGGCGCTCGAAGCCGAAGCCCGCAGACAAGGAATCAGCGTCACGCAACTCGTAACGCCGATATTGGAGACAAGGACAGACGAATGAAGCGACGGCATGATTCTGGTGATATTCGCGGCCTATAAACACCACATCAATGTGGTTCCCACCGGTTTGATCGCGGCCCAGGTTGATGAGCGCCTGCGGGAGTATCTCGAAGACGGGGCCACTTGGATGTGAGCATTGCCCCCACGGGTCGTAAAGGTTACATTTACAGCATGGAGGATCTTGACCCAGCAGTCACCCCGGCCCAAGACGCGACACACTTTCGCAACATCCGCGCCGCTCGAGCCAACCTCGAGCAGGCCAAAGCCGACCTCCAAAAAGCAGTGGACCAAGCACGCGCTGCCGGAGATTCCTGGACTCTGATAGGTGCCGCGTTGGAAACAGGCCGGCAGGCCGCCTACCAGCGCTTCGGCCGCGACTAACTACACCCCCGATGACTAGAGGTGGCGGCTTGACGCGCACGTGGATCAGTCTGCCAAACAGCGGGAGCATGTTCGGACAACAGTAACGGTGCTGTTGGTCATCTACGCCCGCAGGGGCCGGTCCAGACTTTTCCTATACCTCCAGAAGTGTTGGACTGTGTCCTAGAAGAATTTTGAGAACCAATGGGTAGGAGCACCATGACGACATCACCGATGATTGCTTTTTACGATGGCCACCAGATCCCACAGCTGGGCTATGGCGTATGGCAGGTTGAAAATGATGTCACCGAAGATGTTGTGGGTCAGGCACTGGCAGCTGGCTACCGGCACATCGATACGGCGCACATCTACGGTAATGAGTCCGGAGTTGGCGCAGCACTTCGTGCCTCAGGACTGGACCGTGACGACGTCTTCATCACGTCAAAACTCTGGAACGATGACCACGGCTATGACGCCACGCTCAAAGCCTTCGACGCGACCATGGAAAATCTCGGGCTGGACGTCCTCGATCTGTTCCTCATCCACTTCCCCGTCCCTTCCAAAACCTTGCGTGTCGAGACGTGGAAGGCATTCATTGAGTTACACAAGCAAGGTCGGATCCGGTCAATCGGCGTCTCAAATTTCCGAGTCGAAGACCTTGAAGAACTGGAGGCTGCAACAGGCATCATTCCGGTGATCAATCAGATCGAGCTGCACCCCTATTTTGGGCAGCAACAACTGCGTGAATATCACGCATCCAAGGCCATCGTGACCGAGTCGTGGTCTCCCCTGGGTCAAGGCGGCGGCGAACTCACTGATCCGGTCATCGCGGACATCGCCACAGCCCACGGCGCAACCCCGGCTCAGGTGATCATCGCCTGGCACCTGGCCCTGGGGCTAGTGGTTATCCCGAAATCCGAGACACCAGAACGAATCGTGGCAAACTTCGAATCGCTGGATCTCCGACTCTCAGCTACCGAGATCGCAGCCATCAGCGCTCTGGATAAGGGCGAATCGGGCCGCCAGGGTGCAAACCCGAATACGTTTTCCTAATGCCTGATCTGCATATCCCCTCGGGGCCAGGCGCCCCACAGGGACTTGTTGTCCCCGCTGCCGAACTGGGCGAGCAATTCAGCCATGCTTCAGGCCCTGGCGGTCAGGGTGTCAACACGACTAACTCAAGGGTTCAGCTAAGTTTGGATATCGCCACGACCACGGCATTGGATGACAAACAACGGCAACGTGCCCTCCGGGAGCTGCACACACGGTTGGCCGGCACGGTCTTGATCATTGATGCGGCTGAGCACCGCTCGCAGTGGCGCAACCGCAAAGCTGCCCGCGAGCGCCTGAGCACACTGCTGCGTGATGCGGTTATTCCGCAGCGGCCACGCAAACGGACCAAACCCACCCGAGGCTCGCAGCGTCGGCGGCTCAAAGCAAAGCGGATCCGGTCCGAAGTAAAACAGAACCGCAAGCGCCCGAGTTCTGACTAGCCCACCGACCAACAAGGAAACTTAGTCGTTGTGTTCAGCGATAAAACGACCGATGACTCCACCCTTGCGGAGCTTATCGATAGCTTCTGGAATCGCAGCGTGGGTGAAGTGATTCAACGGCGGGTTGAGTTTGCCGGAACGCAGGAGCTCATAACTTTCAGCTAGGTCTTCTTTCGTCCCGGACTGTGAGCCCTTGATGGTCAGCTGGTTGACGATGATCGGATCATGGGTGACAGGCCAACACGGTCGCCAACGTTCCAGTGATCCATCCCTTCGCCAAGGCGCTGCTCACGTCGGCTGATTCATGACCCATGGTGCGTGGTAGACCCTGTTGGAATAACGCCATCCAGCCTGGATCCTCCAGCGCGGACACATCTGTGTGGCATACGCCAGAGGCTTGGACATCAACGACGACTTCGCCTTTGCTAGCGGTTGGCTCGGGGACGTCGTTGAATTCTAGAGGTTCGCCCTTGGCGGGCCCTTCAGCTGGTCAGGTAGCCTTCTTCACCACACTGGATTTCAACTGCATGTGACCAAAGCCCGGCACGCGAGCATCGATATCGTGTTCATCGACGACAAATTCGCTCAAGCGGATATCGCGAACCTTTGTTCCGACTTTCACGACGCCTCCGGCACCTTTGACCTTCAAATCTTTGACGATGGTGACGTCATCGCCATCGTTGAGTTCATTGCCCACTGCATCTCGTATAACGGGCTGTTGCTCGACGCTGGGCTCGGTTTCTGAGACGGTCGACCATTCATGACCGCAGATTGGGCAGACGAAGAGTGCACCATTTTCATAGGTGTAGGTTTCGTCGCATTCGGGACAAGCAGGTAAATGTTCAGCCATGGATTCTTTCACTCGTATCTGACGCCTGGTACAGCCATCATAGGCCGTTTGGGTTTTCCCCAATGCGAGCGCTCAGGTGAATGAACCGGCGATAGGCCCGGTGAAGTAGGCGATATCCGTTTCCGATACTGCGCCTTTGTGTTCCAATGTTGCCCCTTAGAGATCGAGGCGCTTTGCCAGTTCGTGGCGAACATCAGCACCACGGAACACCTGCAGCATCACCAAGGCGATAATACTGATCGCACCACATATGGCCGACGGGATCGGTGTGGTGACCCACCCAAACACCAAGAAGCCAATGGGTGCTAAGCCCAGCAGCACCGTGAGCCCGCTATAGACGATGTGCTCCCCCACCTCTGTGCGTAGCACTCGGACGGTGATCAGCAACGCGAGGATCGAAGTGCCACAGACGATCGGCACCGCATAGCTTAAAGCCCAGCCGTGCCAGCCGGTGAGATAGTCCCAGTACACACAGATCAACCCCACCAGGAGCACCAGCGTGACCGTATTTTTGGCGATATTGCGCTGGTTTCGCGCTGCCATAACGACGAGAAGCCACATTGTAATGACGCCGAGCCACACGGACCGCAGCGAGCCGATACTCGCGCTACCGCGTTCCAGTAGCAGTTGCGCAGCAAATGACCCCAGGATTACGGCGATAGAACTGAAGAACAGGATCCGCACCACACGACGACGAGAATAGTTCAGCGGTATGGCAGGAAACGGACTGTGCGAGGGCTCACCCGGTGTCGGGGTCTCGCATAGCGGGCAGTGTTGCCAGTCGCCTTCGATCTGCGCTGTGCATTGTGTACAGTGCTTCATATTTCGGAGTCCTCAGCGAATTCAGCTTCGGTCACGCGGGTGGCCGCGACTGATACATCCACGCCCTGGGAAGTGAGCATCCGAACGAATTCTCTGATGTGGTCGGTTTCGACGAAGGGCGAGGTAAAACTGACGGTCAACAGCCCGGCGTGGGACATCGCGCACATCTGTGGTCGCACCGCTGAGACGTGGAAACCCATCCGTCCCACATGTGATTCAACCGGTTCGGGCAAGATCACGCGTCCAAGGTTGGAAACCGAAACACTCAGGCCACGATTATTGACCCAGTTGATCACGCGCAGAACCACGTCCTTGATGGGCCGGGGCACAATCCGCAGCATCGGCGATCGTTCAAACTTCGCGTAGCGACGCACCTTTTTCTCAAGCGCCTCGGGGGTAGCTTTCGGGCGAAACTGTCTGTCCAAGGCTCTGCCGACCGTACCGATATCATCGGGGCCGTTGCCGTAGGTGTGTTCTACCCGAACGGTCGCAAAGAAATTCCGTGGTGAAACCGATGGGAAGAACTGCCGCAGGTTCACCGGCACGGTTGCCGCCAAGGTACGGGACTTGCCCAGGCCATCTGCCGCACACCGGATGGATTCAAAAAATAGGGCGGTCAGATACATCGTCAACGAGATCTCTTCGGCCCGAGCCAAGGCAAGTACATCTTTGACGGGCATCGTCAGCTCCACCGCACGTGTGCGGCTATCGGGTGTCCTGGTCCCTTTGACGCGGTAGGCCGTCTTGGTCGGTGACATGCTCGGCGACGAGGTTTTCGGGTGCTCCGTTGGGCGTTGTTTGCCTCGGAAGTAGTGCCGGAAACTATCGGTGGTCAGCTCGCGGGCCTGGGTGTCTTCGGCACCCCCACCCGGTTGGGCGGTCAGTTGTGCTGTATCGGTGTTCTCGGGGAGATCCTGCTGGCGATATCGCAACCGAGTATATTCGGCTACCAAATCGGTGAGGAACCATAGCGCACCTGTTCCATCCGAAAGAGCGTGGAAGACTTCAAGGTTGATGCGCCGGTGGTGGTAGACGACGCGAAAGAGCAAGCCGGGGCGCCGCGCATCATAAATCTCAGCGCACGTGTACTGGTTATCCGTAGTGACTTCGGGCCGCAGGTCGCTGTCCTGCAGGTAGTACCAAAAGATGGCTCGGCGCAACACCGCATGGTACAACGAGTACCGGTCATAGGTGGTATCCAGTGCTGTCTGTAAGAGCTCCGGATCAATCTCATGGTCCATCTCGGCGCTGATGCGGAAGACCTTGGAGTCAGTCTCACTGCGTGCTGCCAGAAAAATATTGGAAGCGTTATCGAGCCGAACCCAGTTGCGCCGCGTCATGTCGTCTCCTCAAAATCACGCTGCTCACTTGATCGGTCTGCATCGAGAAATTCATTGATCTTTTCATAGGCGTCTCGAACGGAGCGCGCCATCCAGGGCAGTGCAATGAACCCGTGTAAGGCTTCTGCCACGCGATGGACTCGCACCGTATTACTAGCCCGTTGCAGCGCGAAACCATATTCTTCACCTTCATCACGCAAGAGGTCCAATTCTGCCGACAACACCAGGGTGTCCGGTTGATTCGAAAGGTCCTGTGCCGTCAGCGGAGCAACGAGCTTATCCCTGCGCTGCCCCGGCTTCGGAACATACAGGGCCATATAGTCCTGTACCTCGGCGTTGGTGAGTCGATAGTCTTCGCCGTGTTCGCGCACCGAGTCGAAGGGAGAAGTCAGCGAGTTGTGGTTCCAATGTGTGACCGGATACAGCAAGATCTGTCGTGTCACCCTGCGCTCGCCACGTTCGCGTCGCAACAGCGAAACGGCCGCAGCCAGGTTTCCACCGGAAGAATCCCCGATCAGTACGATGTCGTCTGCAGTGGCAGCACCCACGAGTTCCGGTTGGTCCATCACGGTTCGTGCCACGTCATAGCAGTCGGACAATCCCGCAGGAAACGGGTGTTCTGGAGCGAGCCGATACTCGACCGAGATGACGGTGCATCCGGTCAGGTCAGCCATTCGGCTACAGGTTGGTGTGTAGCTCTCAACCCCGCCAGTGACCCATCCACCCCCGTGGAAAAACACGAGTACTTCATCCCGAAGATGTTCTTTGGGACGGAACATCCGAACGGGAATGAGATGATCACCGTGCGAGGACTCGACTGTGTAGTCTGTCGCTTGTGCAGGGAGGCCCAAGGGTGCGACCAACTTGCGTTGACGACGCCTGATTTTTTGATAATCCCTACGAATATTGACCCGCGGTGCAGCGAAGAATCCCAGGAATGCTCGCAGGGCCCTGTTGACGGGCGTAGCATGTTCGGAGACGGCATGCTTGCGACCGGGAGTGCGTGATGTCCGCATAGTCCTATCTTTCCTACGGAATGGTTCCGCTCACTAGTCTAGATCCAGATGCCAACGTCAGATGCGCTCCACTATCGGGCGATTCTGGTGGACAGTTCCTCTTGGACCCTACCGAACGTGTCGCAGCAGTGGCACAATGGCCAACATGCAGGGCACACTGAGGCTTCACTATCCCTTCACGGGCCGGTGGCAGGTACGCAATAGTCCAGCCGATCGGGTACCAAGTCATGGCACACCGATGTTTGGACTGTCCTACGCCATAGATTTCGTGCCGGTCGATGAGCGGGACAGCTCCGCACCTTTTACCGTTTCATCATTCTTTCGGCCAGAACCACCAACGCGCTTTGCTGGCTTTGGTCGACTCATCACTGCGCCGGTGGATGGCACCGTGCTCCGCGCGCACCATTCTGAGATCGATCACAAGGCGTATCGAGGTATACCTTCTGTGAGGTACGCACTCACCCAACGACGCCGATTAGCACGCGGGATACATACCATCGTTGGGAATCATGTGCTGATTGAAACCACTGACCGCAACAAGCAAACAGCAATCGTCGCCCTGTGCCACCTGCAGCAGCACAGCATCACGGTAGAACCCGGCCAACGAGTACGGCACGGTGAGATCATTGGTAGGTGCGGCAATTCTGGCAATAGCACCGAACCTCACCTACATCTTCACGCGCTGGACGGGGCCGACCTCGTCAATGCAGCAGCCGTGCCCATCAGCTTTCAAAGCCACCTGCCGGCCAACGGTGAGACCATCAATATACGCTCAACGTGACCGCCTTCGAAGAGGTATACAGTGCTCCTATGAAGCCAAAACACTGGGACTCCGCAGCACGATATAGACGCACAGAGCGTCGAAGATCGACCGCCATGTTCATCATCGGCACCCTCTTTACCATCACTGGCGTGTTCATCTGGTTCACAGACAGTCTGTGGTTGGGCCTGACCAGCATCGTGTTCGGCCTAGCCGTGGTTCTGGGCGGGGTGCTCAGCTGGAGTCAGGCACATGGCTCCGACGGTTCACTCAAAGTTGCTGTGATTGGTTGCCTGTTATTCGTGGTGCTCAGTGCACTCATGATCATTGGCGCGGTGGTCTCGCCAGAAGACTTCGATGGGCAACGAGGTCCGCTCTATGCGGTCATTGCAGGTTCACTCGGTTTAGCCTTCTTCGGCCCGGGTCTCATCGTGCTCATCGTGAAACTCGTCCAAAGGTCCCGTGCCGATCAAACACGCCCAGGCAAGGCTGGAGGGGACGAGATCCTATGACACAACAGCGCCCTAACCCGGAGTTTGAGTACTTTCTGAACTCGAATCCTGAACTGTACGCCGATATGCAGAAAAACCTTCGCAAAGAACGTCGAGACTCCGTCCTCATGATCATCCTCGGGATGGTATTCGCCGCATGTGGTGTGTTCATTTTGTTCATCGGCAACGGCTGGATGGCTCTGACCAGCATCACATTTGGTGCGGCAATCGTGCTAGGGGGAATACTCAAGCGGAGCCAGGCAGACGGTTCGGAAGGCTCGATGATCGTCGGCATCATTCTGTGCCTCGTATTTACCGTCTTTAGTCTGTTCATGCTGTTATCTGGCGTGCTGGCGCCTGCGGCCTGGGGACATCGCGGCCCACTAGCGCCCATTATCGCCGGCGGGCTTGGCTTACTGTTCTTTGGGCCGGGTTCGATCGTTCTTATTATCAGACAAGTCCGACGTCACACGCGATCCAATGCTCGACGGCAACCAAGGAACTACCCGTATGGCTAGGCAGCAATGCGTCCTGGTTCTCGGAGCGACAGGCTACGCCGGTAGATACCTCGTGCAGCGGCTCCACAATGCCGGCTATCGCATCCGTGCCGTGGTCCGCGATCAACAGCGAGCGCTGGCACCCGGCAGAAATCTGATCCGTGGACGGTCGACTTTGCATTGAACCTTCACTACCTGAAATTTGCCGAAAAACAGCGCGTGAAATCATTCATGTATATCAGAGTGATGCATGCTGCCGAGGGTACTTCCACGGTGTCTCGAGCAAAACATGCTTTCATGGAAATCTTGAGCCGGTCACCGCTGCGCTGGCACATCATCAACCCATCCGCGTATTTTTCAGACCTCACCGAAGTCTTCAACCTCGCCCGTCGAGGTATCGCATTCGGCCTGGGGGCTGGAGACGTACGACTCTCCCCCATCCACGGCGCCGACCTCGCAGACTTCTGTCTCGCCAAACCTTCTGACGACACCGGCACGTGGGACGTTGGCGGCCCAGAAGTATTGACCTACCGTCAAGTGGTCCAATTGGCGTTCGACGCGACAGGGCGCAGGCAGCGCTACATCCGATTCAACCGGCACCGCCCACGGGCAGCGAACACTGGCTGAGTACTATGCTTCGCTACGGTAATCATTGTGTTTCTTCACCCAAAACCCACGCACGAAACGAAGGTCAGTTTTGGGACAACCGATGGACGCGGTCTTTGATCAGGTCTGTGATGAGCATGAGGCTCACGGTAATCGCAAATTTACTTGCAGAACCTGCAACCAAGGGAAGTTCGATTGCTGTTCATTGAATCCCCACGAAGGCGGCCACCAAGGTTTACATAGCCGGATAGCGACGTCACATCAGCGAAGCACCACGCCTCAAACAAGCAATGTTGTGTGCCTCAACTTCGAGGTTTGTCGCCCCAGCCCGAGGGGAGTTCGCCGGGTACTGCACAGAGCCAGTAATCAGGAAGGAGTTCCCCCAAGGTTTTCAAACCGGAACGGTCACGTCATCGGGCGAAGCAACTGCAACCTGAACTTGGGGACCATGAATTGCCAGCCGCTCTCGGCACACCCCGCACGGGCTAAACACAAGAAAGCGTCCGGCGGATTCTTTATGCAAGCAAATGGAAGCCAGAACAGGCTGCTGTAGTCGAAACGCCGCCGCGAACGGTTCAACCTCGTGGCACATCTCGACAGATGCATTCAATACGTCGGGACTCGTGCCACAAAGTGTTGTGCCATCACCAAATAGCATCGCTGCTCCCCCACCGCCACCGGCAGGCCATCGCAAATCAACGAATTCCCTACATGCCTCTGCCAGCTTTGGCAGGTCGTCTTGTTCCATGCGGCACAGATTACAACGATGCTGGCAGAACAGGACAGCCCGGGCCACGCTTCGCAACGGAAAATTTAGCCGACAGTGAATTATTATTTTCAAATTTCGACCTTCGTTCGAGTCTGCACAAAAACACATCTCGATCACACCAGCTTCACTGTCAACGAGCCTCGGAACGCCTCTAGCTCAACAAGAAAATCGGACGTCACCTGGACGAATTCTTCTCCAAGGCATGCTCCAGCATTGCCTCCACAAGAATGGCCCACCTCACAACAAGACCAGTCGAGGACTTGCGCGGCACAGAAAAATTGAAGCCTTCATCGACCTCCCGAGCGGAACATTCGACACGAAAAGGTCACGATGAATTGCCTTTTGATAACGAAACGATAAACTGAGTCACGGTTCGGTAACGACGCAAGGGTGAGTGTGCTCCGTCGATACGCCGAAAAAGACAACGTCACTGTTGGTGCGCCCGACGAGATTGACGATTTTAGACATTTGAATAGATCACTCATTTCCGAAGGATTATTTATGATTTACGCTACTCGCCGCGAACGGATCGCAGCCGAGAAACTCCAGCAGCGCGGTCGCCGCATGCGCTCCATGAAACTTGGCGTTGCCAGCTTCGCGACTTTCGCAGGCGTTTCGGTAGCCGGTATTGCACCAGCTCACGCAAACCACACCGTTGAAAGCGGAGACACCCTCAGCGGCATCGCTGCTCAGAACAGCGGCGTCACCGTTTCCGGCCTCATGGAAGCGAACGGCCTCTCATCACACCTGATCTACCCGGGCCAGAACCTGTCATTCCCAGGTGACTCCGATAGCTCAGCTACCACGACCTCCAGCTCAAGCGGTACACACACCGTTGTATCCGGCGATACCCTGGGCCAGATCGCAGCTCAACACGGAACCTCCGTTTCCGCGCTGATGAGCGAAAACGGTCTGTCATCGCACATGATCTACCCAGGCGACCAACTGACCATTCCTGGTGCAGGTTCCTCCAGCTCGAGCTCATCCAACAGCTCAGCTGCAGCACCGTCGACCACTTCGTCGAGCTCAAGCTCCTCTAACAACTCGAGCTCATCCTCGTCGAGCAACACCTCTTCGAGCAGCTCGTCCAACAACACCAGCGTTGACTCAAGCAACAGCGAACGCGTCAGCCAGTCAACCAGCACTGCTAGCGCTTCGACTTCAGGTGCTTCCTGGGCGGCCAACATGGCAAACAGCGGCCAGGCATCCTACCGTCTCGGCGCAAATGGTGCCGGTAACGTGTATGACTGCTCAAGCTTCTCCCAGACTGCCTTGGCGCAGGACGGCAAGAGCCTTCCACGTACCTCGGCAGCCCAGTACGCTTCTGCACAGAAAATCTCTGCAGGTCAGCTGCAAGCCGGCGACCTGGTCTTCTACGGCAGCGGTAGCGTTACCCACGTAGCTGTCTACGTTGGCGGTGGCCAGATTGCTCACGCACGTAACCCAAGCGCTGGCGTGACCACTAACAACATGGCGACGTACAACCAGTACAACAACGTCATTGGATACGGACGCTACTAAGCCGCACTAGCGCGCTAACGCTCCATATCTAAAAGCTCGGGCCCCGATGATTTTTCATCGGGGCCCGAGCTTTTTACTGACACACCATCATGAAGATGACGCCGGCAGGTCTGATGCCTTGCCAGCCCGAGTCAAAACGAGTAAACGGGAAGGAAATTTTGCAAACACCCTAGGCTCAGGCTCAAAGGTGAAGCTGGAATCATGACCGGGGAAATTAGCTGGGGCATCGACTCTCGCCTCGGCACGTACTACTTCACGTTCACTAAGCCACGGGTCGTCGGTGCGGCTGACGATTCAACACTCACGGTGGATTACCTGTCCTATGAGTTGCAAGATCTCGCCCAGCATATGGAGTACAACCATCAGCAGATCGCAACCCACGATCCTAAAGCGCTGTTCTGGGCGATCGCTCTTGCCGTCTGGGCTGCAGTACAGACCTTGCTCTTTCTCGGTATGACCGTTGTCGAGACTTCTCGTCGATTCGAAAACACACAAGAAACACGGCAACAGCTCGCTGAACTTGAACTTCAATTGGAGCAGCTGGCGATCGAACTCGATATGTCACGGCTAGATATGTGGCCAGGCGGAACTAGCCTCAGCGTCGTCGAAGCCCGACTCGCCTTCGGGTGACTCCTACCACAAGAATTATGCTCAACTGGTAAGACATGTCGGCCGCATTGTATATTATGACGATATGGCTACATTACATTTCACAGACACGAAATCGAATTATACGTATCACAAAACTTTTGCGAATTTTGAGGACGCAGACGCGCGCTACTCCCGACTGCTCGAGGATGTAAAGGCGAAGGGTGCCGCCCAGATGCTGGCCATCTCCAACGACACTGGAGATTACGCGCTCATTTCAATCGATAACACCTACACTCACGAGCTTTCCCCCGAGGATCCTTCATAGAACCATCGCCGTGAAGTCATTGCATCCCCCACGCTTTTCCATGCGCACGTGGGGGATTTTTGCATCTACCAGTCTGTAAGTTGGATCGCCAATGTAGCCCCGAGATCCTCAGCAGCGGCAAGATGCTCTTCGGTAACGTCCCCCATCGATTCCAAGGTTTCGGCACCAAGCTGCCAGTCCAAGGCACCAACGATTGCCTCTATCGAACGCACCGCGCCAGTGGTGTCGTACCGCCCGTGGACAATCAGACCATACGGGCGACGGTGCGTGGTGGCACCACTGCCACTTGCACCTCCGGATTCGTCCAATGAACCACCGATCTTCAGGAAGCTGCTGTCGAAGACGTGTTTGAGAGCGCCACTCATGTAGCCAAAGTTGGCAGTCGTAATGAATAAGTAGCCCGCAGCCTGCTGGATAGTGGTTTCGTCTGCCTCTCCCCTGGCCCATGCCAGTGCCGGCACTGCAGTAACCTCAACACCTTCAATATCAGGATGATTTGCTCCCCGGATGGCGGCGTCCAGCAGTTGCTGGACGCTCTCGGTCGGAGCATGATGAATCACCAGAAGTTGTGTCATAACCCCAGGATGGCATATTCAGCTAATTACCACGAGGGTCGTCATAGGATTCCTGCGGCCATTGATCACGGTCCCCAAGCACTTCAGCAAGACCGGCGCGGTTATCTGTCACGAGTCCATCGACACCGATTTCTAATAAACGCCTCATCTGACTTTGATCATTCACGACCCAAACATGAACAGCAATCCCCGCCCTATGGCACGCAGCCACGAACCGTTTGGTCACGACCCGAATCGGCCCTTGCCGAATGGGTACCTGAATGGCATGCAGTGGTAGATCATTGCGGAGCAACCGGACGGCGGTAGTCAGTATTCCAAGATGATGTGCCGCCAATAATTTTGCGACTGTTTCAACCCCGCCGGAGGAGGCTACTTCGGGATCGTCGGCATGTATGTGGTTGAAGAACTCTCGGCGATGCGAATCCCGAAATGAAGCAATGAGCACACGGTCCCAGGCTCCGGTACGGCGCAGAATCACGGCTGTGGGAGCCGCCGAGGCCAGGTCTTTGAGATCCACGTTGAACCGAGTCGTCGGAAACGTCTCAAGCATTTCTTCAAGGAGTACGAGCCGCTCCCCTGCCTGCTCGTCATGTGGCTTGGGTCCAAGCACTTTGAGTTGCGACAGTTCGTCCCAGGTGTACTCGCAAATTTTTCCGTTTCCACTGGTGATGCGGTCGAGTTGATCATCGTGAAAGACCACGACTTTGCCGTCGGCGCTGGTCTGAACGTCGATTTCGATATAGCTAAAACCTAGTTCAACGGCGTCACGCACTGCCGCCATCGTATTTTCGCGTTGGATGTCGGCCCCGCGGTGGGCAAGACCGAGCGGCCAACCAGCTTTACCGGGGAATGACTCAGAAAAATACGCAGGCAAGTGCGGTTTTGTCATGGGGCTTCGAACCTGTTCTTGACGGAAGCATTTTCTTTGTACCGAAGTGTGCGTCTATGCCGCCTAACTTACCGCAGGTGTTCTGCGATAAGTTGCACCAGGTGTTTGCTACTCGTCCCGTCTAGGTCGGTGATTTGGGTGCGGCAGGAGAATCCATCCGCTAGTACTTCACGGTCGGGTGATCTGTTAATGTTGTTGAGGATGCCTTCTTCCGCGATTTTTACTGAGACCTCATAATGACCGCGTTCCATGCCGAAATTGCCTGCCAGGCCGCAGCAGCCGGCAGAGATTTCGACGTCACAACCAAGAGTCTCCAATAGTTTTTGGTCTGTTTCGAAGCCCATAATCGCATATTGATGGCAGTGCGGTTGGATCAGGAGTTTTCGATCCAACCGAGGTGGCTGCCAGTCCAGCGTGGTCAAGAGTTCGGCAATAGTTTTGACCTGTTGGGATACTTCGTGGGCACCAGGTTCTTGTGGCAGGAGTTCGACCAGATCTGATCGAAGCGTCGCAGTACAACTAGGCTCTAGCCCGACCACCGTATAACCGGCCGCAACATAGGGGTGCAAGATCTCGACGGTATTGGTGAGTTCTCGTTTGGCGGCTGTGAGCTGGCCGGTGCTGACTAGCGTGAGGCCGCAGCAGACACCAGGCTCCGCGATCGTGACCTCACAACCGGCTGCTTCCAAAACAGTGATGGCGTCCAATGCGATCTCTGGTGCCAAACCGTCGGTAAACGAATCAACCCAGAGCACTACCTTTGTAGCTTCTGGTTTTGCTGTGGTGTGCACATTCTTGCGCAGACGTCGAAACGGTTTGGCAGCTAGCTCAGGTAGTGAACGTCGACCATCGGCACCCATGGCAAACAGCATGGCTTTACGCAGTGGCGTGATCTTGCCCAGTGCGTTGACGATGCGACCAAACGGACCGACCAAACGTAGCCACTGTGGCAGTCGTCCAAGGGTGTAGTGCGCGCGTGGCCGTAGTCTCCCCTGGTAGGTGCGGTGCAGGGTTTCGGATTTATAGGTGGCCATATCAACGCCCGTTGGGCAATCACTGGCGCAGGCTTTACAACTCAGGCATAAGTCCAGAGCTTCGTGTACTTCGGGGGAATCCCAGCCGTCCGAGACCACTCCACCATTGAGCATCTCCTGTAGTGCACGTGCTCGGCCGCGGGTGGAATTTTTCTCGTCCCCAGTGGCGATATACGACGGGCACATAAATGCGCCTTGTTCTCGGCCATCGGCACGACATTTCCCGATGCCTACGCACCGGTGCATGGCGTTGGTGAAGTTTCCGTCGTCGGAGGCAAACGCAAAACCATCTGTCGCCATCATGGTCGCGGCAGCAGGACGGCGCAGATCAGCATCAAGCGGTTTGGGCCGCACCACCACGCCGGGGTTCAACAGATCGTCTGGGTCCAGAAGGCCTTTGAAGCGAGCCATCACATCGAGTGCTTCGTCGCTATACATAGTATGTAGCAGCTCGGAACGAGCGCGACCATCGCCGTGCTCACCGGACAGGGAACCACCGTAGCTAGTCGCGAGCTCGGCGGCTTCTTCCATGAACAGGCGCAGGCCTTCGGGAACGGTAGCCAGTGGAAAATCAATCCGCAGATGAATACAACCGTCGCCGAAGTGTCCGTAGGCCAGCCCGGATAGCTGGTGTGCATGCATCAGCGCTTCTAGTTTCCGTAGGTACGCGCCCAGGTGTTCTGGTGGCACGGCTGAATCTTCCCAACCCGGCCAGGCTGCTTCACCGGCCGGGGTACGACTGGCCAGACCGGCACCGTCGGCCCGAATCTGCCAGAGTCGAATGGCTTCTGGCCCGGCTGAGTGAACCACCGTATCAACCGCCGTTGCATCGGCAATCAATGCTTGAGCATTGCGTAGTGCTTCCTCAGTATCGGGCCCATCAACTTCGATCATCAACCAGCCGCCACCTTCGGGCAGCCCGGGCGTCGCCGCGTCGCCCTTGGTCCGACGAATCACATCGACCATGGCAGCGTCTAAGCCTTCCAACGCCAGGGGTTTGTGTGGGAGGAGGTTGACGACGTCGTCAGCTGCAGTTGCCATATCGGCATAACCCAGCACGGCCAGTGCCGGAGCTGCGGACCGCGGGACCACGCGCACGGTGGCTTCTAGAATAATGCCCACGGTGCCTTCTGTTCCGGCAATGGCAGCCGCGAGATTTCGGTTGTTTTCGGGCAAAAGGTGTTCCATGGAATAACCGGAGATCTGGCGGTTGAAGCGGCCGAATTCGGTGCGCAATACCGCTAGCTCTCCCATGACCAGCTCATCCAGACCGGGCACAGCATCAAGGCCATTGGGGCCAACGCCAACCTCCAGGATCTCGCCACGACCGGTGAGCAGTTTAAGCGTGACGATGTTATCGGCGGTGCACCCGTACGACAGCCCATGGGGCCCGCAGGCATTATTGCCGATCATCCCGGCGATCGTGCAGCGGTTCGCACTGGAAGGATCGGGCCCAAACCGTAGTCCATACGGGGCGAGCTGGTGTTGTAGGTCCGAGAGCACGACACCCGGTTGTACGGTTGCTGTGTGGTTTTCAGGATCAATGTGCAGCACGTTGTTCATGTACTTGGAGAAGTCCAGGACCAAGCCCGGGCCAATAGCGTTACCCGCCATCGAAGTGCCTCCACCGCGAGCGGTAACGGTCAGCGAATATTCGCGGGCAATATCGAGTGCAGTCACAACGTCGTCAGAGTTTTTCGGTAGCACGACGATATCGGGCACGACCCGATAGTTTGAGGCATCGGTCGAGTACATCGACCGAGTCAACGATGATGCATCAACATCACCGTCCAGCAGTTCTGTCAGGCGCGCCGTGATGTGCTCGACGCGGTCCAAGATGGTGGGCGCTATATCAGTCATCGCAAATGGTTCCTTCCCCAACCTTGTCTTGACTCCACTACACCCGCCGCGATGCGGTCAACAGTTGCTAAGAAGAAGTCGAGAGTTTTAACGCGTACTGCGGTGCGAGGGTGGACAGAACCAGCCGGTCACCCGTGCTTTGCTATGGTGCGCGAAAGGCGCTTGGATGGTTTCACAAACTTGGGAGTACCGCACGTATGACACGCACCATCGTGGTTACCGGAGCTGCATCAGGGATCGGCAAAGCAACTGCCGAATTATGCGAAGCACAAGGTGATGACGTCATTCGTGTGGACCTACATGAAGGGGATACCACCGGAGATTTGGGCAGTCTGGAAATGGTTGCCCGAGTAGCACAAGATATTAACGACCGGACCGGTGACGTGCTTGATGGCTTAATTGCAAATGCGAACGCCAGCATGACAGGCCAGGTTATTTTTGCTGACGGCGGCTACGACGTCGTTGCTCGTGGAGATGACATCTGGAAGTCGGTTTAGCGTTGAGCTCGGCCTGGCCACTGGTGGGCCTTGACCAGACTAGCTCTGTTGTTCTCCTGGCTCATAACCGTCCTGGTCCAGCACTCCCCCGCCACGCTTATACGGCTTAGGCCCGGAGTTTTCGGCAATTGTTCGTAGCGACCTCGCAATTGATATCAGGGTGAGCAGCAATATGAGTCCACCGACCACCAGCAATAGTTGGTACAACACTGAGATGTAAAACCACCAATTCAAATACATCAAGACTCCCAATTTCCACGATGTTCCCTACCGCTTCTATCAGACTGTCACGGTAGCAATCGGCCTGTCGTAGAGCACAGGTCCGACGTGCTGGAACCACAACAATTTTCCTTGTATTACCCCCAGACAAACGTGTCGTTCAAGGTGAGAGCTGTTAAAGCACAACGCCTCGGTGGTTCGTCATGAACTACCGAGGCCTTGCGGTTTTTACGTGAAGTGTAGGTTTACCAGAAAACAGCGATTGCTACGTTGATCAGCGTCAGTCCACCGACCGCGTGTGCGATACCGGTCGATACTTCTTCACCACGTTTTACCTTGCGACGGCCGATAATTGCGGCGACAAGGATAGCGATCAGAATCACGAGTTTGATACCGATCTTCATATGGTTCAGACCGGCACCGTCATCACCAGCAGTCATCTCAGCAAGGCCAACTAGCATCAGACCGCTGATGAGTTGAAGCCAAGCACCAAGATGCTGCCAATAACCGACCGTTGGGGTCCTAAAGTTTGCCAACCAGCCACCAAGTAGGGCTGCTGCACCTACAAAGTGCAAGAATAAGAAAAGAGCATAAAGAAAGTCCATATTTTCAGCCTACTCGAAGTTTTCTACACCGTGTCGAATTCGTCCACTGAGCACGAAATTACCGGGTGGGCTTTGTCACTACGATTCTGACTTTGCCACTGACCACCGCCACAGGGAATCGTCGTGGCTTACGCCAGAGACCCTTGTAGTTGTTCTAATGCTTTGGTGTGGCCACTACGGTTTCCCTCGACCATGCCAGGCCCGACGTATGAAACAAGTTGGTTCGTGATCATCACGTGCGCAGTGTTGCCACTGGGCTCGAACGCCCAGGTCACAAGACCCGTAGCCAAGAGTTCAGCACCAGTTGTGACTGTTTCTGTGTAGACGATGAAGTTATGTGGAGTGACCTTGTTGTATTGCACAACCGCGTGAAAACCAAGCGATTCCGGTGGCCCACAGCGATAGTGATCCTGACCTCCTTCACGGAAGTCTGTCTGGTCAAATACCATGGCTTCACCCACCGGTACGCTCCATTGAGCATGCGCTATTGGATCAGCATAGGCATTCCACACCGCAGCCACCGGAGCATTGATTGCTCGTTCCAAGATGATGGTGTCGTGTACGATCTGGCCCATATCATCTCCTTAGACGCGGGTTTTCGACCCTGCGAGGACAGTCATGTGTTGAACAGCGGGTCGCCAGAAAGCCGCCCGCACGGCTGTGAGTTCTTTGAAACGCGGCGGCGTTACCTCATCGAGCGCCCGCAGGTAATCTGGCACCATCTCGCGCGGTAGCCGCAATCCAACTGTCAAATGCGGATTCCATCGCGGGCCCCGACCGTCCGGGTTCAACGCGCTAATCTCGCGAGCTGCAATCTCAAGAGCATCTGTAGTTTCCAGAAGCCACGCAACGGTCTGTTTTCGCTTCGTACCGAAGACGACGGTGCCTACCCTGTGAAAACTGGCAGGGATGACCGCTGGTAGCAACTCTGCAGCACGATCCACAACATCTTCTGACATGGAGGGTGAAAAGGTGATGGTGATATGCGGGGTCTGGTGTTGTCTCGGAAAGCCGCGTTCCTCGAGCCTGGAGAATATCTCGCGCACCTGCTGTTCTTCCTCGTCGGGAAGGTGCAACAGAATGTTTTCAGGTGATGCCATCGCGTTGTGCCCTTCACTCTGTCTGAGGCAAATATCTGTTCTTACGCTGACAACGGTATCCGTTAAATCTCCACTCGACTACGTTTCTCCACCAGAAACTAGAGCGGACCGGGGAGCGAATTTTCGCCACCCGGTCCGTACTTACTCGTCAAGCGCGTTCGATCGGGAACCAGAGATCACACGTGGCTGTGCTGAAGTCTTCGGAATGATCGAGCACCGACACAATGGATGGTCCTGGCCCCAACCGCCAGGGGTTCGAGGGGAACCACTCCGTGGCGGATGCAGCGTATGCAGCCTGCAGCGCCGCGGGGTGTTCTCCAGACGTCCTAGAGACCACCCATGACCCTTCGTCGACTTCGATCACGTCGAGGTCGTCGGGCACATGTGTGTTGGCGCTTACCGCAGCACCGTGCAGATACGTTAGCTTGGAGCCCTCCGTATAGTCGGGGTCGACATCGTGGCTTACCTGCAATAAGCCAGTGGGTTCTATGTCGCTGAGCTGTTCGAGTCGTTCATGCTCGGCAACCGACACTGAAGCTACATGCTTTTGAATGTATGGATTTATGCCTTCGTAGAGCAGCGGCACGCGTACTCCATGGCCGATCAGGCGGAAAGCGGGTTGTTGGATGATTCTTGCGTCCATTGGGGCACTCCCTTCGACTGTCAGGTGAAACCTGAGTTGCGGATAGTTCCGAAGGGGACCACCGTCTCTGCGAACATCGCCGTGGCTCGCGCCGTGTACAGCGCGGAACGCTCGACCAAACGCTTCAGTTGACCCATAGCCATACCGAACGGCAATGGTTAGGAAATCCTGGTCGCCCACAACATCAGCAGCTGCAACCGTCATGCGACGGCGGCGAACGTATTCAGATACAGGCATCCCCGCAAGAGACGAGAACATGCGCCGGGCATGAAAACCAGTCGTTCCTAATGCTGCCGCTAAGGCATCGACGTCAAGATGTTCTCCGATATGTTGTTCAATCTCACTCACGAGACGATTCAGGATGTCGATCACGGTAGCCTCCTTCCTGAACTACTCTCGCGGAGAAGAAGCTATTGCGTCCGACTTCTAGTGTTCGGTTTTATCGGGGTAAGTATCCTTCGCCGATATCTTCTTTCCAAGTTTCCTCATTCACGGCCATGAAGCGCTGCATCAGTTCTATACACTCCGCATCATCGACGACGAGGACTTCAACGCCTGCCTCACGAAGCCTGTCCAAGTCTCCTCTGAAGGCAGTCGCTTCGCCAACAACCACGCGTGGAATTTTGAAAAGCAGTATCGCCCCCGTACACATTGAGCATGGCGCGAGTGTCGTAAAGATGGTGCAGTCTTGGTAGTTACCGCGGAGCCCAGCATTCCGGAGGCAAGAAATCTCACCGTGCGCTGTCGGATCTGCTAACTGGACCCGCTGATTATGCCCGGCCCCGATGATCTCGCCGCTACCATCAACGAGCGTGGATCCGATGGGCAGGCCACCCTCGTCGAAAGATTTTTGTGCCTGACTTTTTGCGAGCGAAAACGCTTTGCTATCCGATGTCTGCCACATGGCTGTCATCGTAACAATCAGGCTGCTATCCATCTATAGCTCGTGAGGTCTTCCTGCCATGCGAAAGGCCCGCCACCGGTCAATCGGTAGCGGGCCCTAGAGGTCCAATTCAAAATTTTCTAGTCACTCACGCTCAATGAACGGCAGCACACTGGATCCGTCCCCCATCGAGTCTGACCCGATGACCCCAAGTGTTCCGTCTGCCTGCAGGATCACGGCCTGCACATCGGCGAGTGACCCTTGACCGGATTGACGGGCAGCGGTGTGAACGTCGATGTCGGTGAGTCGGTGCCGACGCAAAGCTTTCTGTTGCAGCTCGCCGTCGTAATAGAGCAAAACCGGGGGCGAGTCGAGGAGTCGACGCATGAACTTCCACCGCGCACGTAAGGCAGCGAGCACCCACTGGATGATAACCAGCAACACCAATGCCACGACCGCCTGCGCGAGGCCCACGTCGACCGCTGTGACAACACGACCGAAGACCGAGCCGAGGCTGACTGCGATGACGAAGTCCAACGGGGTCATCTTGGCCATCGTGCGCGGGCCCGTCCCTCGCAGCAGTATGACCAGGGTTAGATAGCCGACCGTGCCGATCAGTAGGGTATGCCATATCGCTTCCCAGCCGGTCCAAAAGTAACTTAAATCCATACGTTCATTTTTACACGTACATACTTTGGGATCTAACACCGGCATGCGAAAGACCCGCCACCGATCAGTCGGTAGCGGGCCCTTGAGATCAGCCCCTCAGCGCAGGGAACGATTATGTAGTCTGTTGACGGTGCTTACCTTCCGCAGCCTCTTCAATGAGCTTGGCGTTGAACGCATCAAGATCGCCTGGGTTCCGTGAAGTAGTCAAACCGTTGTCTACGACGACTTCTTGGTCCACCCAGTTGGCTCCGGCGTTCTTCAAGTCGATGGAAATCTTATCGACACTCGTGACCTTCCGGCCTTCGACGACGCCGGCGTTGATTAGCAGCCATGGGCCGTGACAGATCGACGCGACCGGTTTCTTCGCCGAGAAGAACCCACGCACAAAGTTGAGTACGTCTTCGTTGGTACGCAACGTATCAGCGTTCAGAGTGCCACCAGGCAGCACGACAGAGTCAAAGTCTTCAGCTTTTGCTTCGCTAATGTTGCGATCCACTGTGAAAGTATCTCCGTGCTCCCAGTCGCCCTGCATAGCGGTGATACTGTCTTGCTTATCTGAGACCAACACCGGAGTAGCTCCGGCATTTTTCACAGCGTCCCATGGTGAGGTAAGTTCCACTTGCTCAACGCCGTTGGTAGCGACGAATGCAATAGTGTGTCCGTTTAGGTTTTCAGTCATACAGACCTCCTTGAGTCCTTGATGTTGGACTTCATGGTCCAGCCAAACAGTCTCACGTCATCATGGCAAGCCCTGTTCAACGAATATGCTTACGCGAACCTCTCTTAGGCTTTGAGCACGTACCGCAGAGTCTCTACCACTTGATCGGTGGTTGTGCACCAGGCCTGCGCCTCGGCATCGACTTCCTTGAGCGGATGAACAATATCCTCATCGTGCAGTGTCACGTAGGGCTTACCTAGTGCTGCGGCGTAGCCGGCGTCAAAAGCGGCATTCCACTGCTTATACTGGTCGCCGAAACGCACCACGACCATATCGCTCTGCTCGATCAACGTGCGTGTGCGAATCGCATTGACCTTTGCCGACTGGTGGTCCCGCCAGAAGTTGTTCTCTGGCTTACCGAGGTGATCACCCGCTGCATCGCTAGCAGGGTGGTCAGTCACTGGCGCGGTAAAGACTATATCCAAGCCCTCAGCCTCAGCACCGCGCTGAATTTCCTCGCGCCAATCGGTATGGATCTCACCGGAAAGATAAACATGAAAAGTCATGACGACAACCTCCTCTAACGGGTATGGGCAAATCAAACGTCGTATTCACCATACTCGAGAAGCCCCGAGGGTACGTTACTGCTGTGAACCGTAGTACTCAGGATGCAGTTCCTGCACAGCATCACTCCACTGTTGAAAATCTTCGGGACACATATGCTGCATGCCGTACACCATAATGTCTGCCATGCTCATCTGTGCCTGCTCTCGTTCGGCCTCTGGAAGACTTTCCGGAATCTGGTTCATAAACAGCGGTGACGTATCGATGTGCATTTGGACAGTTGAAGCATCCGTATCGTGATTGTTCAGGATTGCTGTTTCACACGCATCAGCGGTCAAGGCAAGCGTTAGACTTTCGGCCTCTGGGGACCAAACCCCGCCTTGTTGCTCGACGTGGGTGCGCTGCTCTTCAATAAATTGCTGCTGTTCTGGTGTGACCGCTGACAGCTGCGAACCGTCCAGTGGAAGCTGTTGATCCTCCATAAACTGGTCCCGCTCGGCCAAGGCATCTTCCATACCCGGCTGCTGAGAATCGTTGCCGTCGGTCGCTGGTGCCTCCTGGGCTTCTGACGAGTCGGGGCCTTGGACGCCGTTTGCCGGTCCCGTTGCGGCGTCACTGGCAATTGGGGTTATCTCGGGTGACACTTCTTCGTCAGAGGAGCACCCTGACAAGACCAAACCAGTGATCATTGCCGAGGCTAGGACTATTTTGTGAGTGATGGAGCGAGACATAATACCCGTTCAGTAGTAGACAGTGAGTCTAATCTAGCGGTTTCGTGTAGGACAGATGGGTATATTTATCGTTGACGTCGTCAGAGCTTATTTTTCGGCAATCCGTTTGATTGCGGCCAAGGTAGCCGGTATCCCCTGGTGTGCGTCTTCAATGCGTGCTTCGATCAGACCAGGGGCTTTATCGCCGTATTTTTCATGGAACATCTCGATCCCAGCGGGCAGGAACTCCCAAAACTCTGTCAGTTCAGTCCCCTCGTCGAGCGGAGCCATGGTGTACGACCAGCGCACATAGCCCTCCCCGACCACCCAGGCGAATTCTCGGCCTCGTTCTGCCACGACGACTTCACTGACCGTTTCCCAGGTATGACCGTCACGCTCATTTCGTCCGGTAAAGTGTGCACCAACTTGTGCGGAGTCTCCGTCGTGCCACCAACAGCTTTTGCAGATTGGGCTCCACTCGCCGGTTCTGGTCACATCTGAAATCAGGTCGTAAACCGCTTCTGGGGAGGCATGTATCGCGATCGCTTCTTGACGTTCATAGCTAGCCATAGCCAAAGTATTCCAGGCTTCAACCAGACCCACAACGGTTCGCTCAGCGTAGTCAGCTGACACGTAAGCGCCGTCCTCAATCCCGAATCCACGAAAGGCCTAATCTAGCGGCTTAGGAGTCGCCTTGTCACGGCACTGGTGGTTAGGCTGGGCTCTATGGCCACAGTTATTCTTGTGCGGCACGGTCGCACCACAGCTAACGCCGCCGGAGTGCTGGCGGGTCGGTCCCCCGGGGTCAAACTCGATGAGACCGGACATGACCAGGCAGCGGACACCGCAGATCGTTTAGCTCCGATACCCCTCGTCGGCGTTGTTTCCAGTCCACTGGAACGATGTATTCAGACTGCCCAGGCCGTGCTGCAACGCCAGGCACAAGCACACGACCTGCCGACGGACTCGGATTTGAACGAGTGTGATTATGGGTCCTGGCAAGGTCGCACCCTCGCCGAGCTAACCAAAGAGGACCTCTGGTCGCAGGTTCAATCACACCCGTCGGGGGTGACGTTTCCAGGCGGGGAAACCATGGCAGGAATGCAGGCCCGGGCAGTGTCGGCTATTCGCCGTCACGATGCAGCTTTCGAGGTTGAGCACGGACAAGGCGCGGTGTGGGCAGCAGTCAGCCATGGAGACATTATCAAGTCCATCCTGGCCGATGCCTTAGGAATGCACCTCGACCTTTTTCAACGCCTGAGTGTAGGCCCAGCTTCCGCTTCGATTGTGCATTACGGTACGAATGGTCCGCGGGTGTACGCGATCAATACCGAAGCCGGGGATCTTTCTTGGCTCGCTCCCGGCTTACTGAGTTCCGAGGCCCCAGTAGGCGGCGGAGCAGGCCACCAAACATCATGAACGCAACCGGTCTAGGATATTAAAATGCCCACTACAACCCACGAGTTCAATTGGCCCGATCGTGTTGTCATCGGCACCATCGGTAAGCCCGGCGAACGAGCCTTCTATTTGCAGGCGCGTTCCGGAGCAGAGTTGGCCAGCATCGCTCTAGAAAAACAGCATGCGGCACTCGTAGCAGAAATGTTCGACGAGATGCTAGATGAGCTCAGCACACTCGAAGGCAATCCACACAGCGTCCCATCGCATACCCCTGTGGAAATAGTCGACAATGAACCGCTGGAAGGGGTCGTGGAACTCTTCCAGGTTGGCTCCATGAACCTTGGTTGGGACCCCACCGTGGCACAGGTTGTGCTGGAGGCCCACGCTTTCCGCGACGCTGATACCGAAGAGGGCCTGCCCCAGCAAGAACCAAATGCTGATGAGGTTCTCCGAGTGCGGATGCCAGTCGGTATGGCGCGAGCTTTTGCTAAACGCACCCATGAAATCGTGGCCGCTGGACGTCCGATCTGCTCCAGCTGTGGTCACCCCATGGATCCTGACGGGCACACCTGCGCCGGACCCGAACAGTAATGCCCGACCAAGAACTGCTCACCGCCGAGCTGGAACTCGCCGGCCGCATCACAACGGCGTCCAATGCAACATTTTTCGGGACAATCGGCGATGTCAGTGTCGTGTACAAACCTATCGCAGGCGAAAAGCCACTATGGGACTTTCCGCACGGTACCTTAGCCCACCGGGAGGTGGCGGCCTTTCTCGTATCCGAGGCCCTCGGCTGGGATGTAGTGCCGCGCACCTGGTTGCGCGATGGTCGCTTCGGTGAAGGAATGGTACAGCTGTGGCAAACAGCAGATCTCGAACAGCATGCGGTAGACCTGATGCCAACCGACGACCTGCCAGCTACGGGGTGGAAAACCGTGCTGCACGGTCAGGATGGCGACGGTGAACAGGTCACGCTGCTGCACGAAGACACCCCAGAACTTCGTCGCATGGCCATATTTGACGTGCTGGTCAACAACGCCGATCGGAAAGGCGACCATATCCTCCCCATGCCCGACGGGCACCGGTACGGTGTGGACCATGGACTGTGTTTTCATGCAGAGCATAAGCTCCGCACCGTGCTCTGGGGGTGGATTGAGGAGCCACTGAGTGAAGACGAGTTGCAGGCAGTCGACCAACTCAACGATGCATTATCTGGCGAGCTGGGCCAAGAGTTAGCCAATTTTCTCAGTGAAGAGGAACTATCTGCGTTAGTCACCCGTTGTTCTGAATTAGCCGACACCGGGCAGTTCCCCGCACCAAGCGGTCATATGCCTGCGGTGCCTTGGCCACTGTTCTAAAACGAAACCCGAGCGCACCTTAGCGCAACATTATGACCGCAGGGCTCCATGAAATCGTTATTGATTACGCCACCCGTAGTGGGGTGATTTCGTCAAGCTGATCACTGATCGCTTCCCGTTCGACTTCGAGATCGTAGTGCGACTGCAAGTTAATCCAGAACTGCGCTGTCATCCCGAAGTAGCGGCCCAGCCTCAGCGCGGTATCTGCCGAAATCCGACGCTTACCGTGCACAATTTCATTGATCCGGCGTGGCGGAACACCAATGGACACCGATAGCTTGTGCTGCGTAATCCCCATCGGTTCCAAAAACTCTTCCATTAAAATCTCGCCGGGATAGATGGGTGGAATTTTGTCACTCATGTCGCCTCCCAATGGTAGTCGGTGATCTCTACGTCACCAGGACCGGCTGGCGTCCAAACAAAACAGATTCGCCACTGGTCGTTAATCCTTATGCTGTGTTGACCAGCGCGATCACCTCGAGGAGCCTCCAGCTGATTCACCGGTGGGACTCGAAGCTCATCAAGTTCAGTTGCACCATGCAACAAGAGCAATTTGGAGAGCGCTCTCCGTCGCAGTCGAGGATCGAGCCGCTTGGCGCGTCGCGTCAATAACGTTAGACGTTAAATCTAAATTCCACGACGTCGCCATCCTGCATGAGGTATTCCTTACCTTCAAGACGGACTCTGCCTTTTGCCTTGGCTTCGGCCATTGAACCAGCATCGAGCAGATCTGCGAATGAGACAATCTCGGCGCGAATAAAACCACGCTGGAAGTCAGTGTGGATAACACCGGCAGCTTCTGGAGCAGTGTCACCCTTATTGATGGTCCAAGCGCGTGCTTCTTTTGGCCCTGCGGTCAGGTAGGTCTGTAGGCCAAGGGTTTCGAAACCAACGCGAGCGAGTTGGTCCATTCCGGATTCTTCGCGGCCGGCCATCTCGAGCATTTCTTGGGCTTCTTCTTCTGACATTTCCACGAGTTCGGATTCGAACTGGGCATCGAGGAAGACTGCACGTGCAGGTGCCACTAGGTCGGCAAGCTCTTGCTGCTTGGCTTCGTCGCCCAGAATGTCGTCATCAGAGTTGAAGACGTAGATGAATGGTTTTGCGGTGAGCAGGTTGAGTTCCTGCAGGTGTTCCATGTCCAGTTTGTCGGAGTCGATGGAAGAGAAGATGGTGTCGCCGCGTTCAAGAACGGCTTGCGCTGCAACCATGGCATCCAGGACTGCTTTATCCTGTTTTTTGCCTTTGACTTCTTTTTCAACGCGTGGGATGGCACGTTCTAAGGTCTGCATGTCCGCGAGAATCAGCTCGGTGTTGATCGTTTCCATATCCGAGCTGGGGTCGATTTTGCCGTCGACGTGGATAACGTCGGAGTCTTCGAATACGCGAACGACCTGGGCGATGGCAGAGGATTCGCGAATGTTGGCGAGGAACTGGTTTCCTAGGCCTTCACCTTCGGAAGCACCTTTGACAATGCCGGCGATATCGACGAACGATACGGTGGCGGGCAGGATTTTTTGGGAGCCAAAGATTCCTGCGAGCTGGTCCAGGCGCTGGTCCTTGAGATCGACTATTCCAACGTTGGGGTCGATGGTTGCGAACGGGTAGTTCGCGGCAAGAACCGTCTGGCGGGTAAGGGCGTTAAAGAGCGTTGACTTGCCTACGTTGGGCAGTCCGACAAAACCAATTGATAAAGACACGGCGCCTACTCTACCTTGTCGAAAATGTCCCTCGCTCACGTATACCGGTTTTTGAAATTGACAGCGGAATGCTGGCCGGTCGATGGTTCGCTGTGCCAGCGAACCATCGACCAGACCACGTTATTTATTCAACGAGTTTGCCCTCGGTGCTGACTTCGCGGATCAGGGAGCTAATGTCCTCCGGTACCGGTGCAATTTCTTCTCGAGTGACGCCGTCGGTAGGTGACCACACGAGGTTGACCTGCATATCCGGGTCCATCTCTGGATAGTCGCTGCGGTTGTGGCAACCACGCGTCTCTCTGCGCTCGAGTGCTGCTTCCAGGGTGGCGCGTGCGGAAAGGACTGAGGATTTCAGATCATACGCGTGGGCAAGATCCTGGAACCCGGCGATATCTGGGTGAATTCCGACGTTGGCCATGCGCGCTTCAATTTCTTCCAGCTGTTTTAGTCCAGCGGTCAGCCCCGCTTCGGTTCGCACCACACCGGCGTATTCGGTCATCATGTCGCGTATGGCACGCTGCAGTGCGCGGACATTTTCTGTTCCGTCGGCAGCAAGCAGTCGATCGACTTCACCGCGAGCTTTCGCAACCACCTCGGCCGACCGGGTGTGTGCCTGCAGATTGGCTGAGTAGTTTGCCGCAGCCTGTCCCACGATGCGTCCGAAAACCAGCAATTCGATCAGGGAGTTGCCACCCAAACGATTCGCTCCGTGCAGTCCACTGGAGGCTTCCCCTATTGCATAGAGACCAGCTACATCTGTTGAGTGGTCTTCTGGTCGCACCCAGACACCGCCCATGGAGTAGTGTGCGGTCGGTGCGATCTCGATGGGTTCCCGGGTCACATCGAGCATCTGTACTTCCATCATGGTTTGGTACACACGTGGCAGTCGTTGCAGGATCACTTCTCGAGGTAAGTGCGATAGGTCGAGCCAGACTCCCCCGTTTTCAGTACCCCGACCTTCTTGAATCTCGGTATAGGCTGCGAGCGCCACGCGGTCTCGAGTGGAGAGTTCCATGCGCTCTGGGTCGTAGCGTTCCATGAACCGCTCCCCCAATGCGTTGCGTAGAATGCCGCCTTCGCCGCGAGCTGCTTCTGAGATGAGGGTTCCGGCCGCATTTTCTGGCTCAATGATCCCTGATGGGTGGAACTGCACCAGTTCTGGGTCGCGAAGCCGAGCACCGGCTTCGACTGCCAGACGGAATGAATCACCGGTGTTCTCGTCGCGGCGAGAGGAGGTACGGCGCCAGATGCGGTTGTGTCCTCCGGCCGCCAGTATCACGGCGTCGGCGTGGATGAGGTATCGTCTGCCGTCGTTGACGTCGAAACCATAGGCACCGAAGACGGTATTGCCTTCGGTCAGGATGTCGGTGATGTAGACGGTGTCGAGTATGGCGATCTCAAGTTGCTCGCTGCGCTTGACCAGGCTGCGCTGGATTTCCAGGCCGGTGTAGTCGCCAGCGAATGCAGTGCGCCGGAACGTATGGGCGCCAAAGAAGCGCTGAGAAATGCGGCCATCGTCTTCGCGGGCAAAGCCCATACCGTAGCGTTCCAGGTCTGCGATGCCTTGCTCTGCGCCTTTCGCCACGATCTCCACGGTTTGTGGGTCCGCTAAGTGATAGCTTTCTTTGATCGTGTCTGCTGCATGCTGCTGCCACGAGTCCTCTTCATCCATGGTTGCCAGCGCTGCGTTGATGCCACCTGCGGCCAGCGAGGTGTGTGCGTCATGACGTGGACGCTTTCCAACCGCTAGGACATCGACGCCAAGTTCGGCCAATTCGATCGCGGCCCGAAGGCCTGAACCTCCAGTACCGATCACTAACACGCTGGTAGAAATTTGCTGTTCTTGGGTTTTGTTCTTCAACATGCTCCCACGGTAAGAACCCCACTGACGATCAGTCCAATGAATTATCCGACTCGTTTCGATGCATATATGCTATTGACATGAATCTTGAACAGCTGCGAAGTTTCCTGGCCGTGGCGGAAACCGGTCATTTCACCAAGGCTGCAGCCAAACTCCACGTCGCTCAACCGACGTTGAGCCGGCACATTTCGGGTTTGGAAACCGAGCTTGGCTCCGAACTCTTCAACCGCGCTAGGGGCAATATCACACTGACTGCCGCCGGTGAAACACTACTGCCGGTAGCCTCTCGCATGCTGGCCGATGCAGAACATATCCGATTCCAAATGCACGAAATGGCTGGGCTGCGCCGCGGCAGAGTCCGGCTCGGAGCACCGCCAAGTATGTGCGTTTCCGTGGTCGCCGAGGTTGTCGGCCCGTATCACCGGGATTACCCGGGTGTTGATCTGCACCTGCGAGAGTCTGGGTCGCATCATTTACTGAACGAGCTGGTCGGCGGAACGTTGGATCTTGCTTTGATCGTTGCCTCGGAGCACGATCCCGCCTCTGCAGAGAGTCTTGAACACACGCCGTTATTCGTCGAAGAACTTGTAGTCGTTTCAGCAGATCCACAACATTTTGTAGGCCATGAGGCAGAGCTCTCGCTGCGTGGACTGGCAGATATGCCGCAAATCGTCTTTTCGGAAAGCTACGACCTTCGTGCCGCCACGATGGGGGCGTATCGTGCACACGACCTAGCACCCAATGTCGTTCTGGAAGGCGCTGAAATGGATGCTGTGCTGCGCTTTGTTGAGCGAGGGCTGGGTGTGGCCGTGGTTCCGGCAACCGTTTTGTTAGACCGACCTGGTTTGGAGTCGCGTCGGCTCATCGAGCCTTCACTGACCCGGACGATCGCCCTTGCACATCGCAAAGACGTGCAGCTGAGCCGAGCGGCCGGCGCGATGCAAAACATGATTCTTCAAACCGTGGCTGAATTAGCGGCCCAAAACCCGGCCATCCGACTGATTGAACCCGAACTCTAGGACGTTGCCCTTAGGCATTCTGGAGGACTGCTTGCGTGCTGGCTTCAGGTCTGAGGTCAATCCGACGTAGCAGCTGTGCATTCAGTGCCACCACAATCGTGGAAAGCGACATCAACACCGCTCCAACTGACATTGGTAGAACAAATCCAATGGGGGCCAAAATACCAGCGGCCAACGGCACAGCCAGGATGTTGTACGCCGCAGCCCACCACAGGTTCTGTTTCATCTTTGCATACGCTGCTCGGGACAGGTCAATGACAGAGATGACGGAGCGAGGATCCGAGCTGGCGAGGATGACGCCTGCGGAAGCGATCGCTACGTCGGTGCCTGCCCCGATCGCGATACCAACGTCTGCTTGGGCAAGAGCTGGAGCGTCGTTGACACCGTCACCAACCATGGCCACCCGTTTGCCTTCATCTTGCAGCTGGGAGACTTTTGCAGATTTATCTTCCGGGCGTACACTGGCAAAAATCCGGTCGATACCAAGTTCGTGTCCAACAGCATGGGCTACGGCTTCTGCATCCCCGGTGATCATCACAACTTCAGCACCGAGACGGTGCAGTGCTGTGACTGCATCGTAGGATTCCGGGCGAATTTCATCCGCCAGTTTCAGCCCACCGATCATGGTGCCGTTACGCAACACATGCAAGATGATCGCACCCTCGGTTCGCCAGTTATCGGCGGCCTCGATTTCTGGTTGGTGGGTTTCTTCCAGCAGTGCGGGTCCACCTACTCGTATTTGGTGTCCATCGACCGTGGCTGTCACTCCAACCGCGGGTGATGAAGCAAACCCCGTGGCTGCTGGTACGGCCAGGCCTCGTTGCTTGACCGCACTGACGATGGCTTTTGCTAGCGGGTGTTCACTATCTGCTTCTGCCGCTGCGGCCAGGGCCAGTACAGTGTCTTCCTCGAAATCACCCGTGATTTCAACGGCATTAACAACCGGATCGCCCTTGGTCAGGGTGCCGGTTTTATCAAACAGCACAGCATCAACGTGGCGCATGGATTCCAACGCCAAACGATCCTTGATGAGCACTCCCCCGCGTGCTGCCCGTTCGGTGGCAATGGAGACGACCAACGGGATAGCAAGCCCAAGGGCGTGTGGACAGGCAATGACCAACACCGTGACAATACGGACGACTGCGGCGTCGGGCTCACCGATAGCAAACCATACGATGGCGGTGATTGCCGCAGCACCCAGTGCAAACCAAAAGAGCAAAGCTGCTGCACGATCTGCAATGCGCTGCGCACGAGATGAGGATCCTTGGGCTTCAGCAACCAGACGGTTGATCCCCGCCAGGGCGGTGTCATCACCGATCGCGTTGATTTGTATTCTCAAACCTGAATCGGTGGCTACCGTTCCCGCAATCACGATTTCGCCTTCTCCGCGGATGACCGAGTGTGATTCGCCGGTGAGCATCGATTCATCCATGGCCGCCCTACCATCAACGATCTCACCGTCTGCTGGGACACTGCCACCGGGGCGAACCACCACCACATCGCCAACCTGCAGCTCGGAGGGGTCAACCGTGATGATGTCGTCCCCTTCAATGCGCTCGGCTTCATCAGGGAGCAACGCTGCAAGTGAGTCGAGAGCGGAGGTGGTCTGTTCCAGGGAACGCATTTCGATCCAGTGCCCCAACAGCATGATCACGACCAGTAAAGCCAGTTCCCACCAGAATTCGAGTTCTGGTTCGATGATGCCAAGTGTTGCCGCCCAGGAAGCGAAGAAGGCAACGGTAATACCTAGGCTGATCAGCAACATCATGCCCGGTTGTCGGGCTTTGATCTCTTCCTTGGCGCCGGTCAAAAATGGCCAGCCGCCCCAGGCATACATGACGGTGCCCAGTAGCGGTGAGATCCACAGCGACCAGTCTGGAACGGTATAGCCAAGCAGACTGGCGAACATCGGCGAGAAGATCACGACCGGGATGGCGATGACGAGGTTAATCCAGAACAGCCTACGGAACTGCCCTACGTGGTCACCGTGGTCGTGATTCCCATGATGGTCGTGCTGACCGTGACCTTCATGCTCGTGTTCAGTGGCGGTCTGCCCACCATGGTTGTGATGAGTATGGTGATCAGCCATCAACGCTCCTTTGCTGCGACACTGTTAACGAGATCAGTTAAACAGCAGTCTGGCATAATGTCGCGAATTTTGCGTTGATTCAGCTATCTTCGGCTGTGGTTATGCCAACAAGTAAGTACGAAGCTAGTGGTCGTGGCTCATCGGACCGTACCCGCCCAGGTAAGCGCCCGGGATATGTTGGAGGCGGCAGATGCACGATTCGACGAATTCGCCAAACGTTTGGTCGTTTTGACCGTAGAACCGCGCGGTGACATAGGCTTCAACGTTGAGTGAGAAATGTGCCTCTTCTGCGTGCAGCATGAGCACCCATGACTCGCACGTAGGTTCATCCTCAGCTACCTGGAGACCTTGAATGATCCAGTTTCCTAGCAGGTATCGCAGCAGGATATCTCCGAGACAGATGGTCAGATCGACTATCAGTTCTTCCCACAACACCATGGCAGCTTCGGTGTCTCGTTGGTGCCAAAGCGTCCCAACTTTTACACACAGCGCATCGAGTTCTTCCGGATCATCGGTGTTGGCATATGGTGCAAGACGGGCGTCTGCTTGGTGACGATGTTCGAGTTCGTGACATTCCAACTGCCGGATGTACTCTGCTGTCTCTTCCATGCGGTTTCCTTTCGCGCTACGAGCGTCCGCTAGGCAGCCAGGTAATCTTCTGGTTCGATGTCGTTGCCGATCACCCAGGGCGTTTCGACCTCATCTCGGATCAGATAGCCCTGATTCCAATCGATAATCTGGTCAAAGATTTCATCAAGGGGCATCGGAAACCGATCAGCGACAAAAACGCGAGTGTAAATAATGTCGGCGATCATCACGGTCTGGCCGGCGAACCGGTCGACGAGTAGCCGTCCGGGTACGGCACTCCAGTACTGTTCTACCGCCTCGGCGTCGGGGTCTTCCGTCACGGTGAGGTCAGTAGCCAGTCGTGCAAGGGTAGTCTCGTTCATGAGCTCTTCGCCGAAGTAGCCAGTCAGACCACGGAACAGTGCGAATGATTTGTCCGTGAGCTTCCCGGATTCATCGCGTTTTATCCGGTCGATGACGAAATAGGCATAGTCTTCAAAAGTGCTCACCCCGTGGTCCCGACCGATTTTCTGGAAGCGTTTTACATCTTGTCGAAGAATAGTTTTCTCACGGCGGTTGAACGCTCTCGGCGTGAGGTTGAGTAGTTGTGCGGTGGTCATGGCAACTCCTGTTGTATCCGAGATTGTTTGGATACCAAGAGTTTGCAAGATGCACAGTCCACAGGTGATCGTGTCAGCCAGATTGTGGATAACTCGGTTGGTGGATCGGAGTTAGTCTTGCTCAGGAGTCAGTAGTCGAATCTCATCGATAATCTCACCGAGCTGGCGCCTGGTGGTAACTCCCGACTTCGCGAACACATGCTTCCCGTTGCGGAAAGCGATCAGTGTAGGCAGTGAGCGCACGCCCATAATCCCGGCGAGTTCTTGTTCTTCATCGGTATTCACCGTTGCGAACACCACGTCGTCGAATTGTTCGGCGACGTCCGAAAAGATCGGGCTGAATCGCATACACGTGGTGCACCAGGGTGCCCAGAAGTCGACGATAACGGTCGCGTTGCTCTCCACTGTTGGCGCCAAGGTGGCAAGTGTGAGTTCTCGCATCGTCGTTCCTTCTCTGCTGGTTAAACACAGGTGGTCCGAGGCAACTGCCCCGGACCTCACCCTAGTGGTTTTTACTAGTCGACGAAGATGTCTTTTTCTAACTCATTGGGATCAATGCCCGGCGAGTATTTGGCAAAGTCAGTCACGCCTGCATCTTCCAGTACATCTTCACACAGCATGGTGCGACCAGCATATGTTGTCGGCTCTGCCGTCAGGACAGCATGTGCGGAGTCTGAGTAGACTTCTGGAGTCCGCGAGCGCTCATACATTTCGCTACCGCCAAGTGCGTACTGCACCGCGGCGGTCTGGATGGTGGTTTTGGGCCACAAGCAGGTCGCTGGAATCTGATACTGTGCTCCGATGCCCAGGGCTGCAAGACTCATGCTGTATTTGGCCATCATGTAGGACGGTGCTGCTCCGAGCCACTTTTGGCTCATGTTCAACGGTGGTGACAGACTCAGAATGCGTGGGTCCGCAGATTTTTTCAAGTGCGGTAGGGCGGTTCTGGTGAGCAAGAATGTGCCCCGTACGTTGATGTCGTGCATCAGATCGTAGCGTTTCATATCGATCTGGTCTGCTGGTTCCAGATTGATCGCTGAAGCGTTATTGATGACGATGTCGATGCCGCCAAACTCTTGTACCGCAGCGTCCACGGCAGCCTGAACGTCAGCTTCCTCGCGTACATCTCCGACGACTGGCAGGGCCTTGCCACCGGCTTCGCGAATTTCTTCAGCGGCGGTGTATACCGTTCCGGGCAGTTTTGGATGTGGTTCTGCCGTCTTGGCCAGCAGGACGACGTTGGCGCCGTCTTCTGCCAGTCGCTTGGCGATTGCTAAGCCGATACCGCGGCTTCCACCGGAAATGAGGACGGTTTTTTCATGCAGAGTCGAGTTGGACACCATTACTCCATTCAATCGTGGACGTGGTCTACGCTACATTCTGCCAGAGTTTCTCGATACTGTCCGTACCGGGTACTTTGAGGTCTGGTGTGGCGCCACTCGCAGCGCGCCAGGCTTATCGTGTCCCTGGGGTGTGCCAGGGTTGTGGGTATGGAGATTTCAACTGCGATTGTGCTGTGCCTTCTGATCGCCCTCGTCTGCTTTGCCGCTGGTATTTTTGTCGGGTCACGCCTTGCTACAAACCGCGCTACCTCAACCGATGATGCCGACCTGCGTGAGCAATTAGCGACAGCGCAGACACGTGCCGAGCTGTTGGAACGTCAACGCCACGAAGATCGCGACCAATTCCAATCGCAGCAACAGATCGTCCAGATGCTTGGGCCGCTTTCCAAGCAGTTGGAGCATTTGGGAGGCCAAGTCTCGCAACTAGAACGCGATCGAGGTCAGCAGTACGGGCAGCTGTCCCAGCAACTGCGGACGGCGCACGCCACTGATGCAGCACTGCTCGAGAACACGCATAAACTGGTTGCCAGCCTGCGCTCTTCATCAGCGCGTGGCCACTGGGGTGAAGTCCAACTGCGGCGCATAGTGGAAGCTGCCGGCATGCTGCGCCATACAGATTTTGAGGAGCAAGTCAGTTTCTCCAGCGATACGGCTGAACGTGATGGTGAAATCTTCCGTCCGGATATGTTGGTGCATCTACCCGGCGAGAAGTCGCTGGTGGTCGATGCCAAAGCACCGATGTCGGCCATCCTGCAAGCAGGCGAAGTGCCGACAGACGGCTCCGAAGAGGAACAACGTCGTCGCGCAGAATTAGAAGCCGCGCACGCCCGCGCGGTCCGCATGCACGTCAAAGACCTGGGCACCAAAAAGTACTGGGCTGCACTCGACAACACCCCGGACCTGGTGTTGTTGTTCCTGCCGGCTGAATCCCACTTATCAGCGGCACTTGAAGCTGATCCGCAATTACTCGACTACTCCTTCAGCCAGGGTGTAGCCCTGGTCTCCCCCGTCTCACTACTTGCCACGTTGAAGTCCGTCGCCTATGCCTGGCAACAAGAAAATCTGGTCGATAACGCGCGCACTGTTTTCGCCTCGGCACGCGAACTCTATGAACGCCTCGGTCTCATGGGTCGCCGCCTCGACTCGCTGGGCAAATCCATTAACACCACCGTCTCTCGGTTCAACTCCATGATGGCCACCCTCGAGGGACGCGTCATGCCATCGGCACGCAGACTCGAAGAACTCGATGCCTCACTGGACTCCATCGATTTACCCGATGCGGTTCAGCAGACTACACGTGATGTCACAGCCCCGGAACTTCAGGCCAATATCGACGCAACCGAACACACCACGGATGAAAGGTAGCAGACTGTGAATCGACAATCACCGAAATCGATTCTCACAGGCTTCCAACAAGCCTGGAACGCTCATGATGCCGATGCTCTTGCCGAACTCTTTGTCGACGATGCACACTTCGTCAATGTCACGGGATTGTGGTGGTCCAATAAGGCGCAAATCCGTAAAGCACACGCGTTTGGATTTGAACGTATTTTTGGCGACTCAACAATGACCGTTGGCCGCACAGAAGTACGGATGCTGGGTGAAGATCATGCAGTGGTCCACGGTCGAGTCATCGTGACAGGCCAAAACACACCTGATGGCCAGCTTGCCGACGATCGACGCACCGTTTTTAGTTTTGTTGTGACCCGATTATCCGACGATCACGGCACACACTGGAAGGCTGTTGCGGCACACAACACCGACGTTGTCCCTGGAGGACCCGAAACGCACGTGAATTCCCCGGATGGCCAGCAAGCGGTACGATACCGTTCCTAATACCGTGCTCGTTGACGGTTCGCAGAAATGAATCCACCAAGAATGCCAAGCAGTGCACAGCCAAAGCCAATGGCCATCAGCACAATCAGCTGCGGATCAGCCCACTCCTGAAACGCCCGCAAGAACGAACGTGCCAAGGACAGCTGAGGCGTGTTTTCCGCCGATTCGAGGACTTGATTTTGCATCCATGCGAGCCCCAGTTTCAGCGCGACCCCGGTAATGGCGGTCAGCAGCCCGGAGATCAACCACACAATCCAACGACTGCCATGAGTAGCAACCAGCAAAGCCATCAACAACACAATGCCAGCAATCACCAACACGACCGGCCACAGCGTAATCAATTCTTCCGTCAAAACCGTCTGCTCTGCAGTCAACATGGTCACCGGTGGAATCGCCACGTCAATGCGCAGCTCCGGCTCAAGACCAAGCCCACCGCTGACACCCGGAATCCCGGCCACCGCATCATCGATCATCGAAATGCCTACCTCAGCTACCGGATCCAGCTGCAGCTGCAGTTGCGCGTCCGTCGAATTCTGGGCAATCGATTCACCGTTCTCCATCCGTTCACGCAACGAATCAATGCTCTGCGACCATCCAGCACGCGTCTGCTCCAAGCTTTCCGACCACGCCTCGTCGAAGTCCTCGTGCGCCGTCAGGTCACCAACCGCACTCGACACCGCCGCACTCACGGCATCTCCGACAGCACCGTTCTCAATGGACTCCGATGCCATGTTTCCTAACGCGTCCGGAACAGCAGATTTCAGTGGCTCTGCCGACTCACCAGAACCAAACATTGTTTGGACCGGCTCCGGTTCATTAATCACGCCATCAAGCTTCCACGCGACCAATCCCACCGAAGCAGTGATTCCAGCAACCAAGGCCAGCACGACAGCCAAAAAGTTACGCATCCGTGAATCCTACTTTCTCCAAAATTGGTCAAGTTGTGAAATCATCAGGGTATTAAAGAACTAGTTTAGGTGGAATTGATGACTGAACACATTCCTACCGGGAATGGACCCGATCAACCGCAACAAGCCGCGGACACCACACCAGATAATCCGTGGCCCCTATCCCGGCTATCAGACAACCTCAAACACTACATTGAGCGCGTCTCCCCCACCTGGATCGAAGGTCAGCTCATCGAGCACCGACTCTCCCGCGGTCACGCCTGGATGACCATGCGCGACCTTGACGTTGAAATGTCACTGCCCGTCGTAGCCTGGTCACGCACTGCCCGAAACTTTGATGCCGCCATCGCCGAAGGTGCACGCGTCGTGGCCCTGGTCAAGCCCAACTTCTACACCAAAACCGGGCGACTGACCATGGTGGTCAATGAGATGCGCCCCGTCGGAATCGGTGAACTACTCGCCCGCGTCGAACGACTCCGTCGCGCCCTCGCCGAAGAAGGGCTCTTTGCCCCCGAACTCAAGAAACCATTACCCGTCCTGCCACAAAAAATTGGCCTCATCACCGGACGAAATTCCGATGCGATGCACGACGTCCAACGCAATGTGTGGCTTCGGTGGCCCTCAGCCCAATTCGAAGTGATCCACGCAGCCATGCAGGGCCCCCAGGTGGGTACCGAGGTAACGGCTGCACTGCGCGCGCTTGATCAGGATCCAACCGTTGACGTCATCGTGGTGGCACGAGGTGGTGGCGCGCTGGAAGAAGTCGTTTTGCCCTTCTCCGAAGAGCTCCTCATCCGAGCAGTGGCCGATATGACGACGCCGGTGGTCTCTGCCATTGGCCACGAACAAGATCGACCCGTGTTGGATGATGTGGCAGACTTCCGGGCATCCACCCCCACTGATGCAGCAAAAACTATCGTGCCCGATGCCGCTGTAGAACTCGCCGGTATCGCCGATGTCCGGGTTCGCATGGCCCAGGCCGTCCAGCGGCTCGTCGATGTGCAAGAACAACAGATTGCCCAACTTCGCTCACGACCAGTCATGGCCCAACCGGCCACGATGATCACGACTCGCGCCGAAGAAATTCAGCAAATCCTGGCGCGCACCCGGGCAACGTTTGCTCACCAATTGGACCGCAGCACCGATCAGATCGGCCAACTCAAGGCTCGGGTCCGTGCGCTGTCCCCACAAAAAACTCTGGACCGTGGCTACGCCGTCGTGCAGCACGACAACACCGTCCTCCGCGATGCAGCCGCAGTGTCGGTGGGCGATGAACTTGATATTTTGGTGTCAGCAGGACGCCTGAGCGCAACCACCACATCGGTGACCGAAACGACACAGGAGCAACACCGTGACTGAAAACCCCGCCGAACAACCCGCCGTCGAAGGCTTCTCATCCGCCGATGTTTCTGACGTGCACTCGATGAGCTATGAACAAGCACGCACAGAACTGATCCAAACCGTAGAACGGCTTGAAGCAGGCGGTGCCGGGCTCGAAGAATCGTTGGCCCTATGGGAACGCGGCGAAGCCCTTGCCCGGCGCTGCGAGTCCTGGCTGGACGGCGCACGGGCACGTCTCGAAGAAGTCCGTGCTCAGACCCAACAGCCAGAGCAACCAGATGCCTAACTTCACGTGCCGTTTAGGCGTGCCGGTACCGGTAGTCGGCCAGGAATTCTGCGATGCGCTCGATGCCAATCGTCAGTTCGCGAACCGACGGCAAGGTCACCATCCGGAAGTGATCGGTTCCATGGTAGTTGAACGCTCGACCGTGGGAGACCAGGATTTGCTGTTGTCGCAACAGCTCAATGACGAACGCTTCGTCGTCGGCAATCGGATACATCTCAGGATCCAATTTCGGGAACAAATACAGCGCCCCCTTAGCTTCCTGTACTGATACACCGGGAATCTCTCGCAAGAGCGAGGTGGCCACGTTGCGCTGTTCCAGCAGGCGTCCGCCCGGCAAGATCAAATCATCAATGGACTGATAGCCACCCAGCGCCGTCTGGATCACGTGTTGTGCCGGCACATTCGCGCACATCCGCATATTGGCCAACAGCGTGAGCCCCTCCAGAAAATCAGCAGCACGGTGTTTCGCACCCGAGACAGCAACCCAACCGGCACGGTAACCAGCAACCCGGTAGGCTTTCGACAGGCCGGAGAACGTCAACACTAAAACGTCATCAGCAATTGAAGCAGCATGGATGTGTTCGGCATCTTCATAGAGGATCTTTTCGTAGATCTCATCCGATAACACCACCAGACCATTTTTCCGAGCCACTTCGAAAATCTTTTCAAGAGTTTCCCGTGAGTACACGGCCCCGGTTGGGTTGTTGGGGTTAATGATGACGATGGCTTTGGTCCGGTCCGTCACCTGAGCTTCCAGGTGCTCCAGATCCGGGGCCCAGCCTTCTTCCTCCACGCACCGGTAGTGCACGGCACTACCACCAGATAGCGTGGTCGCTCCGGTCCAGAGCGGGTAGTCCGGTGACGGGATCAGCACCTGATCACCGTCATCGAGCAGTGCCTGGAGGACCATGGAGATCATCTCAGAAACCCCATTGCCGATGAAAATGTCATCGCTGCGGATGTCCATGATGCCTTCGGTTTCGTAGTATTGCGAAACCGCGCGGCGTGCAGAGGTAATGCCCTTGGAGTCGGAATAGCCCTGGGCATCTGGCAGATTGGAGATCATATCTTTGAGGATCTCGTCTGGTGCTTCGAAACCAAATGGGGCAGGATTACCGATATTCAGGCGCATAATGCGCTGACCTGCGGCTTCAAGACGTTGGGCTTCTTCCAGGATTGGACCGCGCACATCGTAGCGGACATTAAGTAGTTTGGATGATTGACGAATGTCGCGGTAGGCGCGGGTCACGGGTCCTCCTGAAACTGTCGAGTTTAGGTTGATTGTAGATTACTACTGCACAGTGTCAGCCGAATTGTCAGTAACTGTGTCGCTATCGATCAGATCCTGTCCGGCAAGCCAGTGCCGAATGGCCTGGTCAACCTCGTAGTCCAAATCAGAAACGGAGAGACGCGAATTGTGAAAACCTCGCAAGAGTTCGGTGGCTGATTCGCCATCAAGTTCTTCCAGCACCGCGATGACGTCCCGGTGTAATATCGCTTGCTCATTATCCGGTGCGACTGCGGCCACGGCGCTACGCGGCCAGGTATCTGTTGCAACATCGAGGGTAGCCAGTCCTTGATCGTCGATAACGGGGTCGAGACTATAAAGCATGGCGATCACATCCGGTTCGGTTTTTAACCTGTCGGTGAGCTCGTCATAGGCTTCGGTCTCGTCACCCGAGGTGATTTCAAATTCCGGCTCACACCCTTGCTGGGCAAGTTCTGCGTTCATGGGCTCGATTTCATCTGCAAGGGATTCGGCATGGATCCATGTCAGGTCCTGGCAGGCGGCTAAGAGTTCTTCTCCCTCGTCGTCCTCGGTGCTTTCCTGCAGGTCCCGGCTAAATTGCTCCGAGGTGATCGTTGAAGCCGCAGCCACCAAGCCCAAGTCTGCAGGCGCCTGAGAAACGAGCTCCAGATCATTCGGAAGTTGAAGCTCTTGGTCATCGCTGCCTGGTTCCTGTTGTGCAGTGACGATTCCTATGACAGCGTGATCATCGGCTGTCTGCGTCTCCAATGCGGCAAAGACTTCAGCCGAGTCGGCATGGTCTTGGATTTCTACCGTGGTACCCCGGTCCTCAACGTATTCTGATACCGCCAAAGAGGTGGCCTGATCAAGCACCGACGAGGTGGTGACAATGGTCAGTTGTTCGACATCAGCTTCCTGGGTGTCTGAGCACCCGACCAACATGATGCTGGCAGCCGCGAGCATGCCACAGAATTTTGCAGAGAACTTCACCGAGGGGTCACCGTTTCCTAGGTCAAATCAATCGAGGCGACGGGCATACTCAAGGCTTCTTCGACCCATCCAGACACACTGTGTCCCTTGGTTTGTGCACGATTATGCAACTGGCTTATTGGAATCCACGCGGCGTCTGTAGACGAGCCACCAACCTCTGGACGAAGCGTTCCGGAGACGATATCGGCGGTGTATAAAATGCGCAAAATTTGGAGTGGAAGGTGTTGTCCAGGCACGCGTTTTTCCGTCGGGATCACGTGTGTGGAGGTAGACAAATAGCCTGTTAAAGCGACGTTGTAGCCGGTTTCTTCCCATACTTCACGGATGCATGCTTCTTGGGGTTGCTCCTCGAACTCGATACCCCCGCCGGGTAACGTCCAAAACGAGCCAATCGAGCTCTCCCATAGACTCAGCAAAACTTCATCTTGTTTCGTAATTAGCGCATAAGACGCCGGTCGCCACTGAAATTCCATATTTTCCTAGTCTAGTGGTCGTCACCACCTGCCGGGGATCACTAGACTATAAGTCATGGAATTCTCGACGTCGTCGGCTGAATTTGAAGGATCTGACAGCCACTCTGCTCTCCCGTCCATTCTCGAACTAAAATTGCGTTCGCTCCTAAGCAATGGACCAGCAACCCAAAACTTTCAGCAGGAGACCGCGCATACGGCTCGTGGTTGGTTGGATCTCGCGCATGAATCGGCGTATGCCGATGATCTGGAGTGGGCACTCGATTGTGCCAAACACGGTCTGGCGAGCTCTGGCACAAAGCCCGACGTCAAACTTGGGCTTTACCGCTTACTGGCATCGGTACATCATAAACTCGGTGATGAAACCGCCATGCAGCACGCGATTGACAAGCGGACCGAGCTCTTACGCGCCCTGGGTCAAACCCACCAGGCAGACATGGAAGACCAACTGGGTTCGATTTTATTTGCCGAAGCCGACGCCTTCGCTTCGACCGTGCTCGGCGGTGTGGCTGACCAAGAACGTGCACTCGACACCGAAGACTCCGTCCTGGCTGATGTCCTGATCGGGTTAGCTGTCCACCAGATGAGTCAAATGCGTGCTGAGGAAGCCCTCGAACTGATTGAAGAAGCTGTTGCGATGCAGCGTCGTCGCCACGAAGCAGGATTACGACTCTCTGCCGGTTCACTGGTCAACACCGAGATGTTCTTGGCGCATCTGAAATTCATGAACGAGCAAGTGGATGAAGCAGATACACTTTCCACCCAAATCTTAGAATCGGGTTGTAACCGGGCCGTTCGCGCCGCGATGTGGATGATGCAAGCGGTGATTGCCCACCACCGCAACGAGATGGCTGAGGCTGCCAACTTTGGGATCCGCGCATTAGAGCTTTACGCGCGACTACAGATCCGACCGGGTGCTGCCTCAGCAGCGTCCCTGGTTGCGTCTGTGGCCCGCCGTGCTGATCAGCATCAGCTCTCAGTGCTTGCCTGGAAAGTCGCTGTCGACCAGGCAGAACAAGGCGAGGTCGAAGAAACCTCAGGTTTGGTCGCAGCACTAGGACATCAACTGCTAGATGCAGGCGAAGTCGCCGAAGCCGAAGAAGTTCTCACCGGGTTGGTCACCCGTGAAAAGCTCACCGGCAACCATCAAGTTTTAGCCCATGCCCTCATTGATTTAGGAAATGCGGTATGCCGCCAAGAGCGGTTCAAGGAAGCCATCACCCACTGGCGTGATTCCATTGAAGCCTTCCTGAAAGTCGATGCCGTCCGCGAGGCCGCCCGCACCAGCCTGGGGGCAGGCATGAAACTTGCCGAGGCAGAAGACGAGACAGTATTTTCTGAAGCTGAACAGCTCATGCGGCAGGCCGTAGAAATGGCAAAAACGTCAGAAGATCCAGCAGTTGAAACACAGGGGCTGCGTGAGTTGGCGAAGCTCTTATGTGATCAATCGAAGCCCGAAGGCTTGGACCTCTACGACCAGGCGATCAAGCTGGCTGGTAAAGATGAGATCCGTTATGTTGCTGCCGAACTGACCCGTCAGAAAGCCCGTGCCTATGCGCTGTTTGGCAAAACAAATAAGGCTGTTGCCACCGCGTTGACCGCAGCGGATATGTTTGAGGACGAAGCCGAACTTTCCATGGGCCACGGCTGCGAACTCTTAGCCGGAAAATTCCTGATTGAAAACAGCAAATGGTTAGAGGCCACAACGCTGTTTTCCACGATCGCCGATGCAGAAGGCATTCAACCGCCGCTACGGCGTGCTGCTCTGTTGGGCCTCTCCACGGCATTGCGTGGTCAAGGTGATCAACAAGAATCTGAACGGGCGAAACAACAAGCCGAACGTATTCAGGTTGAGAAACCACTGGAGAAGGAGCACGAGTTCACCGCGGAGCACCTCTTCGACGACTAAGTCGATTCACGTGTTGCGGTGCCCGGGTTATTTGGCCGCCAGATTGTCGTTGACCCGCTCGAGGTCTTCAGCAATTTCTCCGGAATAGTTATCTGGCAGCAATTGGGCTGTGTGGGTACGCGATGAGCCGCCTTGCACCCACCCTTTGCCGTTGGCAAGATCCCCTGATGTACCGCAGGACGATGACACTGACCAATCATCTGGATTATTGGGTGACGGTTCGTTGTAGAGCAAAATACACCAGGCGTCTTGGCCATCGCGTGCCGCAAAGACGCTGAAGTCTTCACCTTCACCAACGAAGGTATGATTCTGCATTTGCATGTCCTCGCCCACGTCTTTTACCCGCTCAGGTATTTCACGCTCCTGGCTATCGTTCATGATCGCAAGTTCTGGATCTTCTGAACCTGAGCACCCCGCGAGCAAAAGTGCTGCAACACCTCAGCCTGCTACAAAATACTGTTTGGTCATATGCCAAGCCTGACAATCACTGTTACGGAATACAAGACCCGAGATCAAACACCGGGGAAAGACGACGGAGCCATGGCCAGCAGCGTTTCGGCAATCTGCAGATAAGCTCTGCCGCGTAATTGGGACTGCGCATCGGGTTGATGACTTGGAATGAGGCTCACAACCATCGCAGCTGACCGAACAGCAAGCGCATACGGATTGGTATATGGCGCCAACTGATTGAAGAATCGCATGGCGGTTTGCCAACCCCACCGCTGTTGCTCGTTATACCCGAGCACGGCAAGATGACCGATGAGACAGGCGTAGTCGTCCACGCGGAAACCTGGGCCCGCACCATCGACGTCTAAGAGCTGCTGAATGCGGCCGGTCCCCTGGTGTACCAGAATGTGGGCTTCGTAGAGGTCACCGTGGGTTGGAACGAGTGGACCAAGTTCTAGTCCCTCGTGCGCGTGCTCGAGCTGGTAGCCAAGATGTGCGACGCGAGCGTCGTCAGCGGGCATGGCTTGGCGCGCCGAGTATATGAATTCTTGGTGCCGGTCAGCCCATGATGGTCGATGCGGATAGTCCATGACTTGGCGAGGAAAACGGTCGAGGATGCCGATGAGTCGGCGTGGATCGAAATGGTTGTGCACGCCTTCGATGCGTACGAGTTCACCTAGCGGCATGCCTTGTCCACCGGCCAGCGCCAGGACATCGGCGACAGGTTCTGCGATGGGTGCGACCACGGGGACACCGGCTGCAGATAGCTTCACGTGGATGTTATACAACGCTGCTGCGGTGTTTGGGCGGAGGACCTTCAAGTAGATGGTCTCGCCCAATCCTGCTGGCTGGCGTGGGGCCAGGTGTGCTTTGAATACCGCTCGGTTCATTGGCCGGTAGATGACGGTCTGCAGCGAAGTGAGTTCTCGCTCTTGTGCGAAATACTGTTGGACCTGCGCCGGGGTTGCGGCCAGCCCGAGTCCTGGAAGCATCGGATCCTGCGGATGTTGCCAAATAAATACCTGATAGCCCAGGTGGTTGGTTGTTTGTCCCTGCGCTGTGGGTGGGACTTGCGCGGTGGTCATGCCGAAGTATGTTTGGCCTACTCCCCCTTCATGGTGGACCACGGCTTCGGCGATGCCATAGTAGTGCCCGGCACGGAATTGGACGTCGTGCAGTGTGGCACTTGCGATGCGATATCGGGGATCTGTCACCCCGTCCGCAAGGAGTCCGGTGAGTTCTGTCTCCAGGAAGGGACCGAAGCTACCGGCACTCATGGTTGTCTGACCTCACATGGCGCGGCGACGGTTCAGTACCTTGTCGAGGTCGAGTCGCGTGTTGGCTTTCTGCTGGATCTTTTCCTGGTACTGGCTGGAGACCCCTTCGCTTAGGTGTACCTGGCGCGATGGTGTTGGGTCCTGCGGGGTTTCCAATGGTTCTGGTGCTTCACGCTGCACTTCCGGAGTATCCAGGTACATTGGGCGCGGGACCGGTTGCCGTGCGGGCACCGGTGCTGGTGCCTCTGCGGCAGCCTCTTCTTGCGCTACCGGTTCTGCAACAGGCTCGTCATGCTCTTTGGCCGGGGCATCAGCGACGTCAAATACTTCGTCATTGGTGTTGACGTAGGTGTCCTGTTGGCTGGCCTCTGTGGTGTATTGCGCGATGGTTGCATCGAGACCTTCGGAGCGGCTGAGTTTCTCGCGTTCGCGGGCACGCTTTTTAGAATCCATGATGGCCAGGCCACGGAGTGCGCCATAGCTTGCGGCGGTGATCAGCACGCTGATGCCAGCGGTGACCCACGTAGCTGCACCAAAGAGACCGGCGATAAAGCAAATGACGGCAACCAGCAGTGCGATGACACCGATGCCGAAGATTGCGAGCCGGCCCCAGCGAATTGAGAATCCAGTGCCACCGGAGGTGGTCGAAGAGGGGGAAGATTGCATGGCTTTCCTTCGTTGGCGGGATTCGCGACTCTTTCGAGCCCGTTGTGTGACATCCGGTCGACGTGCAAGGATCACTAAGCCGACTACAACAACGACAGCAACGACAACAGACGTTGCGATATCGATTTCGGGCAGGAATCCGAGCGTAGCGGCTAAGGTCTCTTCAAGCTCTCGGATACGGTTGTCCACGATCTTTACGATATACCGGGTCAACCCGAAGTTGGCGGCTTTCTGGTCGTGTGTTGCCAGGTTTCAGCTATGAGGATGCTCTATGGAAGACGTGTGAGGAGTCCACCGGGTGGGATTTCCTGGACGGTGAGCGCGTATGATGCATGATCACGCCATTGACCGTTGATATGTATGTAGTCTTTCCTGATGCCTTCGGAGCGAAAGCCGAGTTTTTCAACGACGCGTATCGACGGCGCGTTTTCGGGGACGATGTTGATTTCGATCCGGTGTAATCCCACGTGGCTCAGCAAGTAGTCGGCCGCCAGTGCCACAGCGGTTGGCACAATGTTTTTTCCGGCCTGTTCTTTGTCGACCCAGTAGCCGAAGGTGGTGGAGCGCATGGATCCCCACAGCACCGGGGCGGCAATCATTTGACCGACGAGCTCGGGGCGGGCGGCTGGGCCGTCTTGGAAGAAAATGGCCCACGGGAATGAGACTCCTGCGGCACCATCGCGGTTGTGCGCCCTGACCATTGCCCCGTATGTCATGCTGGGAGGATTCCGTAGTGGATCGGTGGCCTCCCACGGGGTCAGCCAGGCTGCGTTGCGGTTGCGCACTTCATACCACTGTCTGCGATGGGGGTAACGAAGCGGCGCCAGCATCACGCGGTGGTGTTCCAGCGTGACGGGCCAGCTCGTAGGCAGCGCAGAAAATTGTTTCATGGGGTCATTGTATGTCGTTGGGCGCGCATCGTCTGTTTGCATGTTGTGTCCCCGGTGTCACAATAAGATTATGTCTCTTGAAACCAAGGATGAGCTCCGTCGTCAGTTCTTTAGCCAACGCAAGGAACTTGGACCTGAGGAGCGTCAGCGCCAATCCGAAAGTCTCTCTGAACAGCTCTTGGACTGGTATCGCGGGCTCGACGCCGCCAGTCGGTTTGCCAAGAAGGTTGCGTTGACGATTAAGTTTGGCACGGAACCAGATACCGATCCGGTGATGCATGCGCTGCATGCGGATGGCGTGGAGATTTGGGTGCCGATTTCGAATGCTGATCGTTCGATGTCGTGGACGCAGTGGTACCCACAGGTTCCGATGGAGCAGTCGAAGCTAGGTCCGATACAGGAGCCCACCGGTGAGCGTTTTGGTCCCGAGGTGGTGGCTGATGCCGACGTGATCTTCGTTCCGGCACTAGCTGCTGACACCGCCGGGTATCGGTTGGGTAAGGGCGGTGGCTATTACGACCGGCTCCTGGAGGCCTTGCCAAAAATTGCCGATGATGTCCCGTTGTTGGTGACACCGCTCTTTGATCACGAGTTCTTTGCAGCAGACGCGGAAGCTTTCCCCATCGAAGACCACGATCTACCGGTTCAGGCGGTCGCCACCGCAGCAAACGGTATCGTCTGGGTTTAATAGTGCGGAGGCCGCTGCTCTAGCATCCAGCGTTCTCGTTCCGTCAGCTGGCGGTCCTTCGACGGCTTGGGCTGTGGCTCGATGGATTCGATGCGCGGTTCGGGCCCGGTGGCAGACTGGGGGCCGGTACCGGCAACGGTGACTCGTCGACTCCCCCGTCGCTTTTTGCCACCGTCCTGACGCTTGTTACCGCTCTCGGGTTGCTCAGCGCGTTTACCCATGGGGGTTAGGCTTCAGGATCACTGTCAGCGGTTGCATCGGAGTCCGGTTCAGCCTGCGTATCGCTTGTGGATGCTGCACGTGGGTCGAGCTGCAGCTTGTCGGCGAAAGTATCGGTAATACTGATCGGGTCGGTAAACACATCAATCGCCCACAGGGTTTCGTTCTGCCAGCCGAGATGTTCCAGTTGTGCCGGGATGGTGCGTGTTCGACTACGCACGGATGCTTGATCGTGTCGCGGTGAGCCATCATAGGCAACGGCAATTGGCTGGTAGGTCTCCGAGTGGAATGTTGGCCGGTGTTTGCTCGGTGTGTAGAGCAACAGGTCCGTGAATTCGTGGGTGTCGAAGTTGTAGGCTGCTCCACGTTCGGCAAGGTGTTGCACGAAGTCATCGGTGAGATGATCGAGGGCTTCACCGGCCGTTGGGTCCCCGGGCTGCGCTGGGTCGGTTGGCAAATTGACCAGCAAATCCCAGAAGTAATACGCACCCGACATGAGGTTATCGAAGTTGACCTCATGCGGGTGGATTGCGGTAAACACCTGAATGTGCTGACGGGCTCGCGTGAAGCTGGTGGCATAGTATTCCACGCCGTGCTGCTCGGAGAGCGGCCCGAAGTGGTGAATGACTTTGCCGTTGGCTGTGCGACCATAACCGAGTGTGAAGATCACATGGTCGGCCACGATGCCGTGTGCACGCTCCATTGGCGCGACCACGAAGGCTTCACCACTGGGCGAGGTCTCAGCACTAAAGAACTTGGCTGCCCACCGATGATTTGGCAGGTTGTACCGGATGGATTCGGCGATGCGACGCGCGTGAGCCCCATTGGCGGCGATGACGGCCAGGGAACGTTCCGGATGATCCCGGAAGTGTTCAAAGACCGCATCAACGGTGCGGGTGACTTCGGCGGTTGTGGATTCCACACCGTCGTCGCCCATGCCCGGGCTACCTGATTCGGTGAGGTATTCGACCGACATGCCGGTTTGCGAGCTGGTGGCAACTTCTTGTGGTGTTGGTGCCCGGTCAAGTCGACCGTCATACAACTGCTCACCCAGGGTTCGCGCCAGATACCGGTTGATGCCGCGGTGCAAGAAATGCAACGGGACCACCGGCAGCACACGGGTCAGAGCACGGTGGACAGATTCGGCCTGTCGAGGGTGGGATGGACGCGCGGTGGGGTCGATTGAGACCTGGAATCCGACGGGTCGGCCCGAGACTGCGTCCCCAAAAGCAACGACCTGGTCGGCACGCGAGATCGCGCCAAGACCGGTGGCCAATCCGATGGTTTCGGAGTCGAGGACTAACACGGTGTCGAAGGTAACCGATGGTGGCAGCTCCGCCAGGGTGAGCGGCGACGTGGTCAGGATAGGCACGAGTGGCTGGAGCAAGTTGGGGTTGATGCTCAGAATGGTTTCCACATTGGCCCCGCCGGTGCGCAGGAGGCGACGCAGAGAGTCGGCGGCGTCCGGATAGTCTCGAGTCGCTTTCTCCCAGCTGGTCGCCAGGCTGTGGCGGATTCGCGATGGTCCAGATTCACGGTGGGCCGTATCGGCGATCCGGAATTCTTCTTCTAACCGGGCTAACTGTTCACCCGTGGTGGCAGCCAGGTGTTCATCGGCCGACACCATGGCTTCTAGGGCTGATTGCCACCAGGACACCTCGAGTTCTAAGGTCACCTGGTCAGATGAGACACCGCGGGCCTGGAAATCATCCAGCAGTTCCTCAAGACCCTGTTCGGTGAGCTGGTCAATGACGATCGTCCGCTCGGGCAGGGTATGAAGCGTATGGGAGTCTTGAACCAGCTTGGACAACACATCGTGGAGGTCACCGGCATCAAGTCGGGTCAACCGGTCTGCTTCTGACTCGGCTGGCGCCAGCATGTCTTGGAGCCGGTTGAGGTTTTCATAGAGCTGGCTGGTATCTGCGGCCAGGGACTCAACACCGGTTGGGATGACCGGGTTGCGCTTGGATGAGGCCCACTGGTTCCACAAGGTCAGTTGGTCTTGTACTTTGACCAGTGCTTCGTGCAGGTTCGGCACATCGACACCCGGGCGGATATATTCGCGAGCAAGCCACCGTAGGCGGGTGCGAGTCATGGCAGACATATCGATGCCGTTGCGTTTGCGCCATGACCCGGTGGCGGTGGCGGCAATGAGGTCGGTGACCGGGCGGTCAAAGATATCCGGGGTAAATTGGTCCAGGGTGTCGCGAACTTCGCGCAGCAGTTCGACCTGTTCCATCCATTCGGTGATGTTGGCTGCGATCGACAGCTGAGCCTGCGCGGTGGCTGCTTCAAAGCGTGGTGCGACATCGGAGAGCTGGTCGTGGACAGACTGTGCCAGTTCGAGCGCTTCCTCGGCCTCGTGCACGTTACGTAGTCGGGCGCCATACCAAGGTGATTCGGTTGAGGAAGCTTCAAATGCTCCCAGCTCTGCGGCATACCGCAGCTGTTCGGCAACTTGTTCGCGGTCTACGGTGCTATCCAACACCGAGCGTTTCAGCCGCACCGACGTCGATGGTGCCGGGTCGGCGTTCATGAGGGTGACCAGTTCATTCATGGCCTGGATCGGTGAGCACTGCCAACGCTCGCGAACCTCGTGCAGGGATTCACCGTGTTCTACGAGTTGGCGGCGCGCATCGCGCAGTGTTTCATGAATCCGGCGGACCGCTGGTTCCTTGGCCCGCTCGGCGGATAGCAGGGAGCGCACCAGTTGGTTGGTGACTTGCGTTGAATCGGTGTCTGCTTGCACGCTAAAGACCATGGGGTCCAGTTGGAGCCCAGCTAACCGGTTCGAAAATTCTGCCAGGGTCGAGGTGTTTTCCGCGATGACCAACACGCGTTTACCTTCTTTGGCTAAGCCTGCTGCAGCCGCCACTGCGGTTTGCGTTTGACCGGTGCCCGGCGGCGCTGAGACGACCAATGATTCACCGGCTACAATGTGGTCGACCGCGCGTTGTTGGGACGCATCGAGGTCGACGACGAGCACTTCATCTGCCGGATCGCGTTGATCCAGTGGTAGCGGCTCAAAGGTAAGTTCGGGGGCTTCGTCTTCATATCCTGCTTCATCGGTTCCGGCACCGACTTCATACAGGGCGGTAATGACGTCATGGTCGGTGTTGACGACTTCTCGCGAAGCAGTATCCGACAGGTCTGCAAACGTGGAAATGAGTAGCCGGTGCTCGACTACCAGGCCGCGTACTTTTGATGACTGGGTGCGCAGCAGATCAAGCGTGGGCAGCGGTTCGAGTTTAGCTGTGGTGTAGGCGGCTTCTTCGTGGGTTTGTGGATCTAAGACGATCCCGTAGTTGTCTTCAAAGAAGCGCACCAGTGCCGGGTTGAGACGTGCTGGGCCGGTGATCTGGATATCGTAGTCGTCGCGATTAGGTCGAGCAGCCAACCGAATGGGCGCCAGAAGCACGGGGGCCGACATTTGCTGGTTGACGCCATCTTCGGTAGCACGCCAGGTGGCCAGTCCGGCTGCAAGATAGCCGACGTTAATGCCACGGTCTGCCAGCAACTCTTGAACTTTGGTATCAATGGCCTCGGCCGTGTCAATACTGCGCTGCATTTCGGGTTGATCGCGCAACAGTGTGGTCAACCGGGTCCGACGTGCGGATAAGAATTGCGTGAGCCCACTGGGCTGGGAGTGCGTGACGTCAATCGAATTCGACCGGGTGGGCGCATACCGCAACATGGTGTCGGATTCGGTTCCGGTCGCGATCTCAGCTAACCACCGGGAAAAGTCGTAATCAGCAACCTCCACAGGATCCACTGCGCCATCGTCTTCCGCGACGTCAGCCTCCTCGACAATCGGGGCTTCGGTTGCAGCCACTTCGATACTCGTGTCAACGTCTTCGGCAGACAGCGTTGTATCGTCGTAGTCGACGTCTTGTTTATCGCGGCTCACGCTCATCCTTCCTGTGGTTGATACAGGTTGCACCTACCTGACTCTAGTACCAATACGGCTGAGTTTCGCGTTGCCACACCACATAAACCGGCCCCGGGAGCCGGAAACTTATTCCCACTCGATAGTTCCCGGTGGTTTGCCGGTAATGTCCAGCACCACGCGGTTGATTCCGTCCACCTCTTCGGTGATGCGCTGTGAAATACGATCCAGGATGTCATATGGAATACGCGCAAATCGTGCGGTCATGGCATCTTCGGATAGGACTGGACGCAATACAACGGGGTGACCGTAGGTACGTCCACCGTCGTTAACACCGACCGAGCGTACATCGGCAAGCAAGACGACGGGTGATTGCCAGATCTCACGGTCAAGGCCTGATGCGGTGAGTTCTTCTCGCACAATTGCGTCAGCTTCGCGCAACAGATCTAGTCGTTCTTTAGAGACGGCACCGACGATACGAATACCAAGACCGGGTCCGGGGAATGGTTGACGCCACACGATCTCATCTGGCAGACCAAGCTTTGTGCCCACGGTCCGAACTTCATCTTTGAAAAGCTGGCGCAACGGTTCCACGAGTTCAAATTCGATGTCCTCGGGTAAGCCGCCCACGTTGTGGTGGGATTTGATGACTTTGGAACCATCGGCGTCACCGGATTCGATGACATCCGGATAGACGGTGCCTTGCACCAAGAACTGCACATCGGTCGCGTTGGGATCATTGGCTGATTTCGCAACGATTTCAGCTTGTGCACGTTCGAAGGTACGAATGAAGTGTTCGCCGATGATCTTGCGTTTAGCCTCCGGGTCAGACACCCCGTCCAGTGCGGATAAGAATTCTTCCTCGGCATCCACCATGATCAATTTGGCGCCGCCGGTGGAGGCCCCAAATGCCTGTTCGATTTCTACCGACTCGTCTTTGCGCATCAGTCCGTGGTTCACATACACCGCGGTCAGCTGATCGCCCACGGCACGCTGTACCAGGGCTGCTGCCACGGCTGAGTCAACCCCACCCGAGAGTCCTACCAGTGCACGCTTGTCACCGATTTGCTCGCGAATCTTTGCAACCTGTTGTTCGATGACCTGTTCGACGGACCAGTGCGGTGACAGGTCTGCGGCGATGAACAGGAAGTTCTTGATGGTGGCTTGACCGTGGGTGGAATCCTGTGCTCCGGGATTCCACAGCACGCCATAGAGCTGCTGTTCCGGATGCTCGGCTGCTGCGACCGGCATGGCAGCGTGCGAGGCGGTTACCACGAAACCTTGGCTTGGCTCGGTGATAACGTGAGCGTGGTTGGTAGCCACGTCTTGTGTCGCCGGCTGGCCGGAAAACAACGTGGAATTATCGTCGACGGTATCGAGGGACAGGACTTCTTTGGAGACTGCATCGAGTGTCACGGTGCCACCCAGTGCTTGGGTCATGGCCAGGAAGCCGCCACCAATGGCCAGTACAGGAATCCCGGCGTTCAAGAGTTTCGGGTCAATCTCCGGGAGGTCTTCGGTGACCGTGGAACGAGCCGCAAGCACCAGGGCTGCAGGCTGTGCACCGAGAATGGCGTCGGCTCCGGAGGTGTAGGAGTGCACTTCCGAATAGACTTTTGCTTCGCGAATGCGGCGAGCGAGGAGTTGGGCGTCGTCTGAACCGTAGTCCACAACGATGACGGTGTCTTGAGCAGAAACGGTGGCGTTTTGGGGTGTAGTCATCACAGCATTCAGTCTAGTGGATTCATGGAGTTGGCTGCGCAGTGCGCGCTAGTAGCGCATGGTCGCTTCGGGGTGTGCGGACAATTCGCGTTCGACTCCTTTATTGACGCGTTTTTCAACGAAGAAGGACAGGAATGGGACAACACCGCCACCGGCCATGGAGAGCAAGCGGAGGCCACCCCAGCGCATCATGGCCCAGAGTCTGAAGCAACCCAGCAGGTAGGCGACGTAGAGCCAGCCGTGGACGATGAGGATGATCAGCGAGATATTGACGCCTTCTAAGACGGCATCCTGATGGTAGAGACCAAGGATGAATTCTGTACCGTCTTCAGCGGTGCCCCCGGCGAAGAGTTCATAGCCGAAACCGTATTTGACGATCATCTGCAGCACGAGCAGCAACAGGAAGATACCGGTCAACCAGGCCGTGAAGGTATAGAGCTTCTGGGCGCCGCGGATCTGACGGTGGGTGCCTCCGAAGCGACGCTTCTTTTTGGCCTCGGGACGCGGCGGTGCCTGGCCGATATCGTCTTCGGTAATGTCTTCTGGATCCGGCAGGGTGGATGGGTCTACCGGTGGGTTCGACTTGTCTGTCATAGTGTTTTGTTTGTCTTTCTTACTCAGCGGGGTCTTGCCCGTAGTATGCGCGGTAGGCCTGGGCAGCAGCTGCTTTTTCTTGGCGTGCTTGTTCACGCAGGCGTTGCAGTTCTTGCGCTCGCCAGTGCTGTTCCCAGAGCTGGTCAAGTTCGGCTTCGCGTTGATCTTTCAGGTAGTCATCGCGGACGAAGCGCCACCACAAATACAACGAGAAGACGGCGAAGATGAACCATTCGACGGCGTAGAAGATGTTGAGCCAGGCCACTTCGCGTTCTTCGGGTTGTGGAGCGACGCCAACATCTTCGATGCCTTCACCAGACACAACATGCTCGGTGCCGTCCACGGTAAAGGTTTCGGCGACGACATAGCCGGCGTACAGCGGCTGGTTCCACAGGTTCACCAATTCTGCGGTGGACAGCATCTGGGTGCGTTTGGGCTCGATGAAGTGGTTCGTATTGGGGGTTGGCCCTTCGCCTGGAATCAGACGACCGTAGATCTGCATGGGCTCGTCCATCGACAATCCGGTGGACTCTTCAAATAGCGCTGTGATTTCGGAGGTGTCAGCTTCAATTTCTTCGGGAATCCAGCCCCAAGCAATCGGAATGTTGTTGTTTTCGGGTGCGCCTTCAACGTCCGCACTGGACACGAGCCAGAGACCAACGTTGCCTTCATCGACCCGAGATTCGACCTGCACGGTGTGCTCCGGGTCGATGGTCCCGGTGAAGTGCACCATTTGGTCGGCTTGATCGCTCATCATCGCCACACCGGGTTCGAAGTGTTCGGTAAGTGCAACCGGTGTTTCAGTTTCGGCGTGTGTGCGGGGCTGAACGGCGGTGGATTGTGCGAACTGCCACTGGGTGAGCAGCACAAAGAGCGACGCTACCGCGAGGGTGAGAATCAGGAAGCCGATCCACCGTGGTTTTAGAGCTGTGCGTAGCAAGTGGGGATCACCCGGTGTAGGTCGGTGAGATCTGAACTTCGACTTTTTGGAAATCTTTCAGATCAGTGTAGCCCGTGGAGGCCATGGCGCGGCGCAGGGCACCCATGAGGTTTGCGGTGCCGTTGGTGTGGTTGGTAGCGCCCACAAGCAGCTCTTCCAGTGGTGCGACGGTACCAACGTGGGTCCGGTCGCCGCGTGGGAAATCTTGGTGTGCTGCTTCCAGTCCCCAGTGCCAGCCCTTGCCCGGTGCTTCGGTTGCCCGAGCCAGCGTGGTGCCGAGCATGACGGCGTCAGCACCCATGCCGATGGCCTTGACGATGTCGCCGGAAGTACCCATTCCACCGTCGGCGATGACGTGGACATAGCGGCCGCCGGATTCATCCATGTAGTCGCGGCGAGCTTCCGCAATATCGGAGATAGCCGTGGCCATTGGTACGCGAATCCCTAAGGCTCGACGGGTGGTCGAGGAGGCGCCGCCCCCGAAACCGACCAGTACGCCGGCAGCGCCGGTGCGCATCAGGTGCAGGGCCGGAGTGTAGCCTGCCACGCCCCCGACGATGACCGGGACATCGAGTTCGTAGATGAACTTTTTGAGGTCCAATGGTTCTTTGGTTTCGGACACGTGCTGTGCCGAGACGGTGGTCCCGCGGATGACAAACATGTCGACTCCGGCATCCACAACGGTCTTGTAGAACTCTTGGGTGCGCTGTGGTGTCAGGGCTCCTGCGACGACCACTCCGGCTTCGCGGATCTCTTCCAGACGAGCTGAAATGAGGTCTGCTTGGATCGGTGCCGAGTAGAGCTCCTGGAGCCGTGCCGTGTTTTCTGGGGAGAACTGCTGGGCCTGTAGGGCAGCAATTTCGTCCAGTACCGGCTGTGGGTCGGCGTACCGGGTCCAGAGGCCCTCAAGGTTGAGTACGCCCATACCGCCGAGCTGTCCCAGCTGGATTGCGGTGGCCGGTGACATCACTGAGTCCATTGGTGCACCGATGACGGGCATGGAGAATTTGAACGCATCGATCTGCCAGTCGAGCGAGACGTCTTCCGGGTCGCGTGTTCGGCGGGTTGGCACGATGGATATGGCATCCAAGGGCATGGATTTCCTGCCGCGTTTACCGAGACCAATTTCAACTTCGTAGCTCACGTATATCCAGTTTCTATCCGATTGTGGATGGGTTTAGCGCTTGGGATTCTACCGTCACTCTATTAGGCGCGGTAGTTTGGTGCCTCCACCGTCATCATAATGTCATGCGGGTGGGATTCTTTGAGACCGGCTGCTGTAACGCGTACGAAACGTCCGTCGCGCTGGAGCTGATCGATGTTTTCCGAACCCGTGTAGAACATGGTCTGCCGCAGGCCACCTTCGAGTTGATGAAGTACTGCACCGAGTGGTCCGCGGAATGGGACTTGCCCTTCGATACCTTCCGGGATGAGTTTTTCATCATCGGGCACATCGGCCTGGAAGTAGCGGTCCTTGGAATAGGAACGTGAACCGTCGCGAGTTTGCATCGCGCCCAGTGAGCCCATGCCGCGGTAGGACTTGAACTGTTTACCGTTATAGAAGACGAGGTCTCCGGGTGATTCTGCGGTGCCGGCGAGCAGGGAGCCCAGCATTACGGAATTGGCGCCGGCCACGATGGCCTTGCCAATATCACCGGAGTGCTGCAGACCACCGTCTGCGATGATTGGCACACCGGCCGGAATCGCAGCTTTGGCTGATTCATAAATGGCCGTAATTTGTGGCACGCCCACACCGGCAACCACGCGGGTGGTACAGATCGAGCCCGGACCAACGCCAACCTTGACGGCGTCGACGCCAGCATCGACGAGGGCTTTTGCGCCCTGGTAGGTTGCGGCTTGTCCGCCGATAACGTCGACGTGTTTGGCTGCTGGATCGTCTTTGAGTTTGGCGACCATGTCCAGTACACCCTGGGTGTGTCCATTGGCGGTGTCGACCACGAGCAGATCCACTCCGGCGTCGACGAGGCTCATGGCGCGCTCGAAACCGTCACCGAAGAATCCGACGGCACCGCCGACTCGCAGGCGACCGTCATCATCTTTGGCGGCATAGGGAAATTCTTGGGCTTTGTCGAAGTCCTTGACCGTGATGAGGCCTTCGAGCGTGTTGTCTTTGCCGACCAGGGGCAGTTTTTCGATGCGGTGTTCTTGGAGTAGGCGTACGACTTCGTCGCGTGCAACATCAACGGGTGCCGTGACCAACGGCATCTTGGTCATGATCTCGTGCACCTTGGTGGTCGCGTATTCTGCACCCGGAACGAAGCGGGTGTCACGGTTGGTGATAATGCCCAGCAGAACCTGATGTTCGTCCACGACCGGCAGTCCGGAGATGCGGTAGCGACCACATAGATCATCCCATTCGGCCAGCGTGGCTTCCGGGGAGATGGTGACCGGGTCGGTGATCATGCCGGATTCGTTGCGTTTGACTTTATCGACCTCGGAGGCTTGGTCTTCAATCGACAGGTTGCGGTGGATCACGCCGAGTCCGCCGTAGCGTGCCATGGCGATGGCCAGTGGTGCCTCAGTCACGGTGTCCATGGCCGCGGAGATGACGGGGGTATTAATGCGGATGCGTTTGGTCAGCTGGGTAGAGACATCGGCATCGGCTGGAATGACGTCGGTCGCGTTCGGCAACAGCAGTACGTCATCATAGGTAAGACCCACGAACCCGAAGGGGTTGTGGGCTTTTGCGACAGGTTCAGATGATGGCCCGGAAGTGTGGTCGGTCACTGGATCATACCCTTTCAAGAAATCCTTTGGTTCCCATGATAAGGGCTGTACGACCCTGAATATTCCGAACGTCACTCATGGTGACGTTTCATCGCAGACCGTGAACACTTCCGGGCCAAACACGCTGCTCTTTACTCGACGGTGCCCTCGGTTTGCTCGGCGTATTCCTCCGGGGTTAGCAAGGGGCCTTCTTCTGAAACCTCGACGGTGAACAGCCAGCCGGCACCGTATGGGTCTTCGTTGATGCGTTCCGGATTCTGGATGACATCTTCATTGGATTCTACGATCGTTCCGGTCACTGGCGAGTAGAGTTCGGACACCGATTTGGTGGATTCCAGTTCGCCACAGACTTCGCCGGCGGTTACGGTGTCGCCAACTTCTGGGAGTTCAGCGAACACGACGTCACCGAGTTGATCGGCAGCGTAGTCGGTAATGCCGATGCGTACCGGGTCCTCGTCGTTGAGCCATTCGTGTTCAGCGGAGTAGCGCAGTGCGGGTTTAACTACTGTCATGATGGGTCCTTCGTTTGGGTTAGCGAGTGTAGAACGGGGGTTTGGTGATGACAAACGGTAGTGCTTTGCCGCGAATCTCGACGTCCACGGCGGTATCGACTGCCGCGTGTTCGGCATCGATGTAGCCCAGTGCTACCGGTTGGGACATTGTGGGCGATGGGATCCCGGAGGTCACGACGCCTATGGTTTGACCATCAAGGACGATCGTTGCGCCACTGCGTCCGGCGCGACGTTGGTCGCTGGTCAGGCCGACCAAAACTTGTGCGGGGGCTGTTTCGCGGTGTGGTTCCAGCGCTGCGCGTCCGACAAAGTTTTCTGGTTTGTCGAAGGACACGATCCGTCCCATACCGGCTTCAAACGGTGTACGTTCGCGCGAGAGTTCGTTGCCGTACAGTGGCATCCCGGCTTCCAGTCGCAGCGAGTCACGGCTGGCCAAGCCACACGCGGTGACCTCGACTCCGGTATCGGCTGCGAAGATGCGGTTCCATAAATGATTCACCTGGTCGTTGGGGGTGATGATTTCAAATCCATCTTCACCCGTGTACCCCGTGCGGGCCACGATCCATTCGCTACCGTCCACCGTCAGTTGGGTGACGCGATAGTTTTTCAATGACGAGGCTGCTTCGGCAAATTCTGCACCCAGGGCTGCGACCACGTCTTGTGCCTGTGGCCCCTGGATGCCCAGCAGTGACAGCCGGTCCGTGGCATCGTCGATGGTCGCGTCCAAGCCGGCCAACCGCTCGGTCACGGCCTCGGCGACGGCTTCGGCGTTCCCGGCATTGGGGACCAACAGGTAGCGGTCCTCCCCTAGCCGGTAGACGATCAGGTCATCGAGGATCGTGCCCTGTTCGGTGAGCATGACCGTATATTTTGCCCGGCCAATGGTCATCTTGGAGAAATCCCCGGCCAGGGCGGTGTTAAGCCCTTTGACGGCGTCGGCGCCGGTAACAAAGATTTCGCCCATGTGTGACAGGTCGAAGATCCCCACGGCTTCGCGAACGGCCTTGTGCTCGGTGATTTCTGAGGAGTATTTCAGCGGCATGTTCCAGCCGTTGAAATCGGTGAAGCTTGCGCCTAGCGCGTCGTGAGCCTCAAACAATGCGGTAGTTTTCAAAGTCATGTGCAGGCTCCTAGTCGATTTCGAACGCTTCAGGTGGTGGGCAAGAGCAGATCAGGTTGCGGTCGCCACCAGCCTGATCAATGCGCGAGACCGGGGTGAAGTATTTATCCACCCGCAGTTCTGGAACCGGGAAGGCCGCTTGTTCAACGGAGTATGCGCGGTCCCAGTCTGATGACACGACATCGGCTACCGTATGCGGAGCGTTGCGCAGCACAGAGGCTTCCAAGGACACCTTGTCGTTGGCGATTTCGTCGATTTCTTCACGAATGGTGACCATCGCGGTGATGAACCGTTCGATTTCTTCCAGGTCTTCGGATTCGGTTGGTTCAACCATGAGGGTGCCCGGTACCGGGAAGGCCATGGTTGGTGCGTGGAATCCGAAGTCCATGAGACGTTTGGCCACGTCTTCGGCTGTGACACCGGTTTGCTTGGTGAGCTCACGCAAATCCAAAATGCATTCGTGTGCCACGAGCCCGTTGAGACCGGTGTAGAGCAGCGGGTAGTGCTCCTTGAGGCGGTGTGCCAGGTAGTTTGCCGAGAGCACGGCAACTTGGGTTGCTTCTTTGAGTGCTGGCGCACCCATCATCGAGACGTATGCCCAGGTGATGGGCAACACGCCTGCTGAACCGTACAGAGTTGAGGCAACCGGTGTGGAGTCTTCTGGCAGTGGGCCGTTGGGGTTCGCCGGCAGGTGTGGTTTGAGATGTTCGGCCACGCAGACTGGTCCTACACCGGGGCCACCACCACCGTGTGGGATGGCAAAGGTTTTGTGCAGGTTCAGGTGGGACACATCGCCACCAAATTTACCCGGCTGGGCCAGGCCGACCAGGGCGTTGAGGTTTGCGCCGTCGATGTAGACCTGTCCGCCTGCGTTGTGAATCTTTTCGCAGATCTCGACAACGTCTGTGTCGTAGATACCGGCGGTCGATGGGTAGGTAATCATGATCGCGGCGATGCGATCACCGTATTTTTCTAGGACCTCATCCAGGTGATCGGAATCAATCGAACCATCGTCAGCGGTTTTGACAACGCTGACTTGTAGACCAGCCAGGACTGCCGACGCGGCGTTGGTACCGTGAGCGGATGCCGGGATGATGCAGATATCGCGCTGCGTCTCGCCCTTGGAGTTCAGGTACTGGCGGATCGCCTGCAGTCCGGCGTATTCACCCTGTGAACCCGCATTTGGTTGGAGTGACACCGCCGCGTAGCCGGTGATCGCTTCGAGTTTGGATTCCAGATCTTCGATCAGCTCGATCCACCCTGCGGCCTGTTCGGTGGGAACATAGGGGTGGATGCCAGCAAATTCCGGCCAGGCGGTGGCTTCCATTTCGGCGGCTGCGTTGAGTTTCATCGTGCACGACCCCAGTGGGATCATGGTGCGGTCTAACGCGAGATCGCGGTCTGCCAGACGACGGCAATAACGCATCATGGTGGATTCGGAACGGATCTTCTGGAAAATCTCGTGCGTCATGAATTCCGATTCACGAACCAACGCCGAATCAATGGCTGACTCTGATGAGGCCGCAAGTTCAACACCAAAGACCGAAGCCAGGGCTTTCAGATCCGCGTCGGTGGTGGTCTCATCCATGGAGATACCGACCTGGGTATCCGAGAAGCGACGCAGGTTGTAGCCTGCGTCATCGGCCTTGGTCATGGTTGCGGCGACGTCATCAACGGTCACCACAAGGGTGTCGAAGAAGTGTTCGGAGGCCAGTTCAAAGCCACCCGAGCGCAGCGATGCTGCCAGACGGCTTGCCATGGAGTGGGTGCGCTGGGCAATTTCAGTAACGCCTTCGGGGCCGTGGTAGACGCCGTACATGCCGGCCATCACGGCCAGAAGTGCTTGTGCGGTACAGATGTTCGAGGTGGCTTTTTCACGGCGAATGTGTTGTTCGCGTGTCTGCAGTGCCAGCCGGTATGCCGGTGTTCCGGAAGCATCTTGGGAAACACCAACCAGGCGGCCTGGCATTTGGCGGACGAAGCGTTCTTTGGTGGCCATGTAGGCGGCGTGTGGTCCACCGTAGAACAGTGGCACACCAAAACGCTGGGTCGTGCCCACCGCAATGTCAGCCCCTTGTTCACCAGGGGGTGTGATCAGCGTCAGGGACAGCAGATCGGCGATCACACTGATCATGGCGCCACGTTCTTTGGCCTCGTCGAAAATGGTCTGGTGGTCAACGATCGCGCCGTCGTTGCCCGGCTGCTGGACCAGCACACCGCACAGATCGCCTTCTGGTAGGCCTTCGGTAGCGAGATCGACAAGGTGGGTTTCAACACCGAGCGAACGGGTGCGTCCCAGGATGACTGACAGGGTCTGTGGGAAGATATTTTTGTCGATAACCACGGGCGCATCTGAGTGCTTGCGGTTGGCGCGGCGCATCATGAGTACGGCTTCTGCTGCGGCCGAGGATTCGTCCAACATCGAAGCGTTGGCAATTTCTAAGCCGGTCAGGTCTGACACCATGGTCTGGTAGTTCAGCAGGGCTTCAAGACGGCCCTGGGAGATTTCCGGCTGATAGGGCGTGTAAGCGGTGTACCAGCCTGGGTTTTCAAAGACGTTGCGGCGGATGACGGCGGGGGTGATCGTGTCGTAGAAGCCCTGACCGATCATGGTTTTCTTGACAGTGTTTTTTGCTGCTAGTTCACGGAGTCGGGCTTGGGCCTGGGTTTCGGTGAGCGCATCGGGTAGAACAAGTGGTTCATCTTGGGCAATATTTTCTGGCATTGCCGCGGTGGTGAGCGCATCTAGGTCCTCATAGCCGAGTGTTTCCAGCATTTCTGCAATGCCGGATTCGCGCGGTCCGAGGTGACGATGAGCAAAGTTGGCTAGATCATAGACAGCCATGGGATCTCCTAAGTATGGATACAGCGTTATCCGTGGACCCCTCCCCATCTGTTATCGACCTGAGAGTTTTCCAGTAGCTGGTTGCCCCGTCGGTGAGCCGTCTATGCGACGACTGCTTTCCAGATTGGCCTGTAGTAGACGGTAAGGGTACCTGAGAGATTCCTGGGGAGGAAGTTGCACCGTCGGTGCCCATTTACTGGGCTCTCCCGCCTGCTATGTACGGCCGCATTCAATTATGTGTCGGCTCACAGTATAGCCCGTGCAAAATTTTTTGAGAACTTTTGGACCATGCGGCCTCATACTTTACGCCTCGGCCTGATTTCTACGTGAAAACCCCGGCTGATCACACTGCCGGGGTTCACGCTTATTCATCGGACACGGGCTATTTCACACGGCCACGACTTCGACGGGAATATTGCCACTGATGGCTTTGGAATATGGGCAGAGCTGGTGGGTGCGATCCACGACCTGTTGGGCCGTTGCTTTATCAGTCTTGGGAATATTGACCTGCAGTTTGATGGACAGGCCGAAACTTTCGCCTTCTTTGCCAATACCGACCTCTGCGTTCACGACGGAGTCCGTCGTATCAACGTCCAGTTCTTTACCGGCTAAGCCCAGTGCGCTTTGAAAGCAGGCGCCGTAGCCGACAGCAAACAGCTGTTCTGGATTTGCGCCGCCTCCTGGTCCGCCCTGTTCTTTCGGGGTGCGTAGGTTGACATCAATCATTTCGTCGTCGGTGGTACCACGGCCATCGCGACCACCTGTGATTTCTGCTTTGGCAGTGTATGCAATGTTTTCGGGAGTTTTCATGTGCTCCTCCTTAGATAGAAGCTCAGCTTCTTTGCATTTGCTAGCCGCTGCTGCGACCAACCACTTTCCAGCATTGTCGTACTGCTGTGAGTTGTCCACCCCTGATGCTGTTAACCAACAGAACCTCTGCCCAGCGAGTGGGCAGAGGTTCTGTTTGAAGGTTTCAGAAGAACAGTTCGTTAGTCTTCGTCTTCTTCAACTTTGTCAGCGACCAGTGTTTCGGTGGTCAGCACCATACCGGCGATCGACGAAGCGTTCGCCAGCGCGGAGCGGGTGACCTTGACCGGGTCAATAATGCCGGCGTCTACCAGGTTGCCGTATTCACCGGAGGCAGCGTTGTAGCCTTCATTTGGCTTCATTTCGGCAACACGGGAGACGACAACGGAGCCGTCTTCGCCTGCGTTGAGGGCAATCCAGCGGGTTGGCTGAACGATAGCGCGGCGCACAACATTGACACCTGACAGCTGGTCAGCTGGCAGATCTTTGAGCTCTGCGGCGTCATCAAGTGCAGCAGCAGCGTTGATCAGTGCGGTACCGCCACCGGCAACGATGCCTTCTTCAAGTGCTGCACGGGTTGAAGCGACGGCATCTTCGATGCGGCCCTTACGCTCTTTGAGCTCAACCTCGGTTGCGGCACCAACCTTGATGACGGAAACGCCACCGGCCAGTTTGGCCAGACGTTCCTGCAGTTTTTCGCGGTCCCAGTCCGACTCGGTTGCCTCGATTTCGGATTTGATCTGGCCAACGCGGTCTGACACGTCCTGAGCGTCACCGGCGCCATCCACGATGGTGGTGACTTCCTTGGTGACGGTAATACGACGTGCGCTACCCAGAACTTCGGTACCAACCTGATCCAGCTTCATACCGAGGTCTTCTGAGACGACCTGGGCACCGGTCAGGGTTGCGATGTCCTGCAGCATGGCCTTGCGGCGGTCGCCGAAGCCAGGGGCTTTGACGGCAACAGCGTTCAAGGTACCGCGCAGTTTGTTGACCACCAGGGTGGACAGGGCTTCACCGTCAACATCTTCGGCGATGATGAACAGTGGTTTCTTTTCCTGCAGCACCTGTTCCAGCAATGGCAGGAATTCCTGCACGTTGGAGATCTTCGACTGGGTCAGCAGAATGTATGGATCTTCCAGCACGGCTTCCTGACGCTCGGCGTCGGTAACCATGTATGGCGACAGGTAGCCCTTGTCGAATTCCATACCTTCGGTGATTTCCAGTTCGGTGTCTGTGGTGGAGGATTCTTCAACGGTGATGACGCCGTTAACGCCAACGGTGTCGAAGGCCTTGGCCAGCAGTTCACCGATTTCGTCTTCACCGGAGGAGATGGCAGCAACGTGTGAGACGTTGTCGCCGGATACCTCAACGGCGTTTTCCAGCAGGCGCTGCTGCAGTACTTCTACTGCGGCTTCTACACCTTTGCGTACTTCACCTGGAGCTGCACCGGCGGCGACCAGACGCATGCCTTCATTGACCAGAGCCTGGGCAAGAATGGTTGCGGTGGTGGTACCGTCACCGGCGATATCCTGAGTTTTGGTGGCAACTTCTTTTGCCAGCTGGGCACCCATGTTTTCGTATGGGTCTTCTAGTTCTACCTCACGAGCGATGGTCACACCGTCGTTCGTGATGTTTGGTGCACCCCATGCTTTGTCGAGTACGACGTTGCGGCCTTTCGGACCGAGGGTGACTTTTACGGTGTCAGCGAGTTTATCGACACCGGCTTGTAGTGCTCGACGGGCATCGTCGTTGAAAAGCAACTGCTTAGCCAACTGTTCTCCTTAGTAAGTCGTTTCGAAAAATATGCGAGTAGCGTCAGGCTTATTTTTCGATAACGGCGAGCACGTCACGAGCGGACAGGACGAGGAATTCCTGGCCGGCGTATTTGACTTCGGTGCCACCGTATTTGGAGAACAGCACAACGTCGCCTTCGGCAACGTCAACAGCTACGCGTTCGCCGTTATCAGCTACGCGGCCTGGACCGACTGCAACGACTTTTCCTTCTTGTGGTTTTTCCTGAGCGGTATCTGGGATGACCAGACCGGAAGCAGTGGTCTGCTCAGCGGCCAGTGGTTCTACAACGATACGGTCCTCAAGCGGCTTGATGGAAACAGCCATGAATCTTCTCCTACTTATACTGTAAAAGGTAAATAATGTTCATTTGCCGGGCAAGCCAACCGTCGTCGCGGGTGCCGGATGGCTGGAACCTAAAGGCTTTAGCACTCGCATCGCGCGTGTGCTAATTCCAACTGTATTACCCCGTTAGCACTTGGTCAAATAGAGTGCTAAATTTACGACGCTTGAAAAACGCCTCGACAGGACTGGCACAACGACCACGCGAACACATCGACCGGGTACGCTGGGAGTTGTGTCTGAATCAACTGCTGCTGAACTTGCCGGTGTCCTGACCCCGGAAGGCTTCAAACTCCTCAATCAACTATGGCGCGACGGCGACTACGCCACGATGGATACCCTCAAACTTGCTGAGCGGCTCCGAGCCGATGGGTATGCACCCAGGGTCGTGAATTCTGTGCTCACGCAGCTAAAACTTCGCACCCAGGCAGAGGCGAAATTTGGGCCGTTTGTTGATCAGATGATTTTTACTGATGCCGGACTCCAGCAGGCCACTTCCCTACAAGTTGCTGCCCACCACGCCCGCCGATTTGCTCGGGCCGGGGTCGATGAAGTCGTGGATCTTGGCTCAGGTTTGGGTGCTGATGCCCTAGCAATTGCCGGCTTGGACATCCCAGTGACAGCTATCGAGATGGACGAGACGACCGCGGCAGCCACAACCATCAACCTGATGGCGTTCCCGCATGCCAAGGTGGAAGTCGCCGATGCCATGGATTGGGTGGATGACCACCCGGCAGATGAGTATACGACCCGCGGTTTCTGGTTGGATCCGGCACGTCGCAAGACACGTTCGCACGGCACGGTCCGTATTTTTGATCCCGAAGCCTTCTCTCCCCCGCTGTCCTTTGTGGAATCACTCGCCGATGCCGGTCACGCGGTTGGGGTAAAACTCGGTCCGGCGCTGGCACACGATGTCATCCCTGACAACGCCGAGGCTCAGTGGGTGTCCTTACACGGCAGCGTGGTTGAGGCGGTGCTGTGGTTCAATATGGTTCAGCGCCCTGATGTCCGGCGTGCTGCGTTAGTGATCGGTGCTTCCGGCGCCTCGGAGCTGACGTCGCCCACCGACTTCGGGACCTCGCCTGATGTCCCCGTCACCGGTGTTGAAGGCGCGACAGGATACCTGTATGAGCCTGATGGCTCGGTCATTCGTGCAGGTTTGATCACGGACCTCATGGTCGAGCACTTTATGGACGACGATTCGACCGACGCTGCTGCTGCCCGACAGTTAGACGAACACATCGCGTACTTCTGTTCCGATGCCTACGTGGAGACACCGTTTGCCACCGGGTATCGCATTCTTGAAGTCCTCCCCTATAAGATCAAGACTTTGCGTCGGTACGTCAAAGAACACGGTGTGACCCGCTTAGACATCAAAAAACGTGGCGTGGATGTCTCTCCGGAAGAATTGCGACGCACACTGATGCAGGGACAGAACTCGAAAAAGCCCGCTTCGGGCGAGCACCTCACCCTAGTCCTGACGCGCATCGGCGATGAACGCTTCGCAATCGTGGTCCAACCTATCTAACGCTTAGGAGGCTGTGCTCGTGCGGCAACCCGCTGAGTGTTAGAAGTACACGGCCAGTGGACCATCGACATCGTCGATAATCCGCACCGAGGTACCAAAAATTTCAGACAGCACAGATGACTTCATGGTGTCGGCACACGAGTCGAAGTGTGTTACTTGGCCCTCGTTCATCGCCAGGATGTGATCCGAGTACCGGGATGCAAAGTTGATATCGTGCATCACCATGATAACGGTGCGCCCCAACTCGTCGGCGGCTTTACGGAGCTGCCGCATCATTTGTACCGAGTGGCTCATATCGAGGTTATTGAGTGGCTCGTCTAAAAACACGTATTCGGTGTCTTGGGCCAGAACCATGGCAACGTATGCGCGCTGCCGCTGCCCGCCCGACAGTTCGTCCAGGTAACGGTCTTGGAGCGCGGTAAGGTTCAAAAATTCTAGTGACGAATTGATGTGCTGTTCGTCTTCAACATTGAGTCGACCGGCAGAGTGCGGATAGCGACCAAAACCGACGAGCTGACGGACCGTTAGTCGAGTCACAAAGTGGTTTTCTTGGCGTAGAATCGCCAACTTTTTGGCGATGTCATTGGATTTGGATGTAGCCACATCCAAACCACCAACGGTGATTTTGCCGGTGTCGGCACCCATGAGTCGCCCCATCATGGTCAAAACAGTGGATTTTCCGGCACCGTTGGGGCCAACCAGCGAGGTGATACCACCGGAAGGAATTTTGACGTCGATGGGACCGATCGTGGTTTCGCCCGAGTACGTTTTCGTGACATTTTCGAGGGTTATCATAACCGCCCCTTCCGCATGATGACGATAAGAAATACTAGCCCACCGATGAGCTCGACGATGATGGTAACCGCACCCTGAGCGTAAAAAATATGCCGCAGGACGAAATATGCGCCGGTCAGCAGAACGAAGCCCAATAAGAACGCAATGGGTAGGATCGCCCGGTGACTGTAGGTGTCTGCTATCGAATATGCCAGGGTTGCTACCAGGAAGCCTAGGAAGGTCATGGGCCCGACCAATGACGTCGTCATCGCCATCAGAATCGAAACGGCGATGAGTACTTTGATGGTTTCGCGACGATGGTTCAGCCCGAGGCTCGTTGCGACTGATGAGCCCAGCGCCAAGGTATCCATCCGGCGAGCCCGGGCCAGAATCCAGAACGCGACGACGGCAACAATCGGAATGGCGTAGGGCAGATACTGTGTGCTGGCATTCGAAATATTACCCATCAATCGTGCGGTCAGCACGTCGAATTCGTTGGGGTCCAGCATGCGCTGCATAAACGTGGTGAGTGAGGCGAGTCCCGCTCCGATCACGACACCGACCAGCAGCATGGTGTGGACGTTCGTGAACCTGGAACTGAGCAGCCAGGAGTACAACAGTGTCGCAAAGGCCACCATCACCACGACCTGGAAGAGATACGACGCAATCCCGCGCGTCGCGGTTGCCCCCACCGCCCCGAGGAAGAATACAGCGGCAGTATTGATCAGCCCGTACAGGGCTTCAAAGCCCAGAATTGATGGAGTCACAATCCTGTTGAAGGTGACCGTGTGGAACGCAACGGTGGCGAATGAGTGTGCAGCCGCAACCACTGCGATGACTAGGACGGTGGTGATGCGTGATTGGGCGATCTTCCAGAAGCCATCGCTGCCAAACGGCATCGGATTGTCGTAGGTGAGGATCCCCGCGGTCAGACCGAGGGCAGCGAGTGCCAACACGACCAGTGAGATCAGCCACCGACGACGGTGTGCTGGAGTCACGAAGGTTGAAGTCGTGACCGCTGCAGCATTGCTGGCGTTAGCCACGGCGACCTCGCTTCACGATCAGGTACACAAAGACGGTAGCCCCTAAGACACCCAGGATCATGGAGACCGGGATCTCAAAGGGCATGATGACGGTTCGACCAATAATATCTGTCAACGTGATGACAACAATGCCGACCAGCATAACCCAGGGCAAATTCGATCTCAGGTTGTCACCGCGGAACATTGAGACAATATTGGGCACCACTAATCCCAGAAACGGCAGTGAGCCAACAACAACGGAAACCACGCCGGTCACAACGGCTACGATCAAAATACCGGTCAGCACAACCGCTCGATAGTTCAGGCCTACCGAGGTCGCGATTTCTTGTCCGAGGCCAGCCACGGTAAACCGATCAGCGATGAAATAGACGATGATCGTCATGAGCGCGACGATCCACAGTAACTCGTAGCGACCTTTGGTCACGCCGGTAAATGATCCGGCGAACCATATGCCCAGGTTCTGCAGCATATCGGTCTGCAAGGCAACAAACGTCGAGACAGCGCCGACGACTGCGCCCAACATCAGCCCCACAATGGGGACGACGAGTGAGGACTTCAACGCCACACGTTGCAAGAACCCAAAGAAGATCAGTGTCCCGATCAGCGAGAACACGATGGCCACAAGCATCCGTAAGGTCAGCGATGGCTGTGGGACGATGATATACGTCAGAATCAGCCCCAGCCCGGCCCATTCGATGGTGCCGGTCGTCGAGGGCTCCACGAACCGGTTTTGCGTCATCAATTGCATGATGAGTCCAACAACGGCCATGGAGGCCCCGGAGAGAATCAGCGCAACGGTACGCGGCACGCGAGTGATCCAGAACATCTCACTGCCGCCTTCGGAGTTCAGATCATACACTCCGATAAAAAGTGATGCTATGACCAGGCTGATGGTGACCATCAGCCCGATCAATAGCGGCCAAGTACGTGACCACAGTCCAGTTGTTTTCGATGCACCGGCAGATGTATCGAGCCCAGCAGGGCGGGATTGAGAAAGTTTAGTCACGCAAGGCCTTTAGATTACTCCGACCAGTGATCTGCGAGGTCGTTGAGGATCGTCGTGTGGTTCTGGATGTCTTCAGCGACGTAGAAGTCGGCTGGCATGTAGTAAATATTATCGTTTTTCACCGCTGGAACATCTTGTAGTGCTTCAGAGTCTTCAATAAGTTCTTTTGCACCGGCCGATGAACCGTCGCCTACGGCAGCGTCACGGTCCAGCACGATCAGGAAGTCAGGGTTGGCTGATGCGATAGCCTCGACCGAGATGTCGTCACCGGTATCATCTGTTGAACCCTCGTCGTCTAGAGCTGGTGTCATATCTAGGATGTCATAGAGTGGGCCAACGGCACGGCCGGTTGTTGGTGCGGCGTAGTTAATGTCGCCGCCTGAGGTGACCAGACCGGTCACTGTCATCTCGGAATCGTACGCTTCCTGGGCGCGCTCTAACGCTTCATCGAAGTCGGCGATGAGCTGATCGGCTTCATCCTGTTTGCCGAAGACTTCACCGAGCAGGGTCGTCTGATCACGGAATTCCTGGTCGAGTTCACCGGTTTCAGTTTCGATATCGGTATTAACGATCGGCACGTCTCCGGTCGCAGCGTTGGCGAGGTCTTCACCGTGCTGACTGAACCGCTGGCCGTTCAAAATCAAATCTGGTTCTGCAGCGGTCACCATTTCCATATCTGGCTCACGGTGATTGCCCATATTGAGAATGTCATCGTTATTCGTGTACTTCTCAAGAACTTCCAGGTCTTCAGGCATGAGGTCGACTGGCGCTGCAGAAAGCTCAACATCCCATTGCGCCAGGGTACGGAAAATACGGTTATCGGTGGCAATAACGGATTCAGGTTCCGCAGGAATAGTGTGGGTTTCGTCGGCCATGTCCGTGACCTCGATGGTCTCGCCGTTTTCGGCACCGGCTTCTGACGTATCGGCGTCTGATGATCCACAAGCATTCAGCCCGAGGGCGCCAACAGCGATAAGTGCCGCAAGACTTGTGCGAGTGATTCCGAGTTTTTTCACGTTTCGTCTCCAAATGACAGAATAAATAACAGAATAACATTCTTACTTACTTAGGCATGCCTAAGCTAACAGATGACAGTTTAGTAAGCCTTCTTGAATTACCGCAAGAACCAATGCGGTTATTCAGGTCACTATTTTTTCAGCGAACGTCCAGCGTGCTTTAAGTTGCCACTATTCAGGGAATTTCAATCGAAAACCATAGGGTTTCCTGATAGACAGTCCCGTTCCTCCACCCTCGGCACAGAACAATTTATGGACTATTTCCATCAATCCCTGCAGGTTTCTTGAAATCTGGAATGTTTCTAGTCAGAACTCAAGGCATTCGAAGCAAGTGAATTCGAAAGTTCTTTAGCTCACAGCTTGGAAAAATTTGACCATTTTGGACTCAAAATAGCGCAGAACATGCGCATGGATCGTCGGCCGGTACCATAATGGGGACCCTATGCATGGAGGCAATGGCGTGCACTTAGAATTTGCGAAGTCTGCCCAATCGACCATCGGTGTCGAATGGGAACTCGGGCTCGTTGATCCCGTCACCGGTGAGTTACGCAATGTCAGCGACGATATTCTTGGCAAACTTGAAACACCCGACGACGAGCCATTCCAAGTCGTCGGCGAATTCATGCTGAACACCGTTGAGCTTGTGAGCGGTGTATGCCAAACGGTCTCTGAAGGACTCGACCAGTTAGCCACTGCCGGCCGCCACCTTCTGGATGTTGCCGCCGAAGAACATCTCACGCTTTTCTCACAGGGCACCCACCCATTCGCCAATGCCTTGGACGAGCAGATCTCGTCGGGGTGGCGATACCAGAAGATGCTCGATCGGACACAATATTGGGGTCAGCAAATGCTGATCTACGGGGTGCACACGCATGTCGGCCTCAATGATGTTGCCAAAGCCATGCCTGCGGTCAATCAACTGATTCAGTACTACCCTCACCTGCTGGCGCTCAGTGCTTCCAGCCCATTCTGGGGTGGCTACGATACCGGGTATGTTTCGCAACGAACTTTGCTTTTCCAACAGCTGCCGACCTCAGGCTTGCCGTTTCAGTATCACGGATGGTCTGACTACGAGCGAGTTGTAGCCGACCTCTTGCGCGTCGGCGTGGCGGATGACGTGACCGAAGTTCGCTGGGATATTCGCCCGGTGCCGAGGTTTGGCACGGTCGAGCAGCGGGTGTGTGACGGTGTGTCAACGCTGCAACAGGTCGGGGCCATCACCGCGTTAACGCAGTGCCTGGTCCACGAAGCTGTCGGCGCCGATGCCGATGCGCTTCACCAGATCGAAATTCTGCCGCCCTGGTACGTTCAGGAAAATAAATGGCGCGCAGCACGGTACGGGCTGGACGCCATCGTGATTATCGACTCGCAGGGCACCGAGCTGTTGGTAACCGACCATCTCAAGCATGTGCTCAATCGTTTAGAACCTGTTGCGGCTGAACTTGGCTGTTCGCGGGAACTCGGTTGGGTCGAGGACATGATCAGTAGTGACACCGCAGCCGCGCGGCAGAGAACCAGGGTGGAATCGACGTTCGGAATGCGTGTTGAGCAGGCCAAACTTGCCTCGTTGGTCCTGGACTCTGCGGCGGAAACCACGACTTCTATTCGCACTTGGCGCTGACCGCCCGCCGGACTGATGTGAGCGATCACGACCCGTGGTCCACCGTAAAGGTTGCTCGCTTCCCGAAGTAGAACAGTCCGCTGAGCAACGAAGCAATGAGCAAGACCGCCATAATGATCAACAGCGGGTAGGGGCCCAACTGCACGATCAGCGGAATCGATGCTGCCGTAACGAGACCCCCACCAAAGAACGGTTCAAACAGTAACTGTTTATAGCCGAACGCTTCGTAGGCGGGGCTCTTCTGATGCGGATCAGCCATGCGCAGCAACAATAGCCCTGTAGCCGTCACACCCATGGACTGCCCGAAATCGGCAATGCCACGTTCCAACCAAAAACTTTGAATAAAGCGTGGCGCCAGGAAGAACAGGACGAATACGTTCCAGAGCACGCCGGCAACCGCCAGAATGACGAACGGTCCGATGTTGTCGGCGATGGCATCGAGTGACAGGGTCGCGAGCGCTGCGATGATGAGTGTATCAAGAGCCAGCCCCTGGATACGCTCCATCGTACCGCGGTCAATCATGTTGCCCAGCCCGGCCTGATCAGCAAAGAGTTGAATAATAACGCCGCCGAGCATGGCTAACGGGAACAGTGGAACGTAGGTGAAGATTTCAATGCTATCCGCCCACAACCATTGTTCTATTGCCTGAAGACCTGAGAGCAGTCCCTGGCCGATCAGCACCGCAATCGCGATAATACCGATATGCAGGGTCAACGTATCAAGAGATTCGGTGCGCACCGTGAGCAAGCCACCGGAGGGCTGTTCGCGAGAGTAAATGCCGCGAGCGATCTCAGGGTCTTTATTGGCTGAGACATCTAGAGTTTCGGAGTGTCCGCGGCGGGCAGCCCAGTTCACGGCGATCACCCCGATGATGACGCCGGATAAGATCCCGACGGTCGCCATCGCTAGGGCAAGGTCGCCGCCTTCTTCGAAGCCCAGTTCCGTCATGACCGGTGCCATGCCCGCGGCCGTCCCGTGACCACCTTCAAAGCCGATTTCGATCAGCGCACCGAACATCGGGCTCACGTTGAATAATGGCACGAGTATCGCAACTGCGAGCGCGATACCAATCACGTATTGGCCGGCGGCAAACGTGACGCCGAGCGAAAGCTGTGGGCCCAAGAGCTTGACCGCCCGTTTCGGTGACGGCAGTCGCGTGCCCAGAAAGAGGGCCGCAAAGACCACGCTGATGAGCAAGCCTGGCAGCTCGCCCCAGACTTCAAGTACGCCAGATGAAAAGATACCGCCCTCGGCCAGTGCGTCCCAGCCAAGTCCTTCGCCGATACGGCCGATGACCTGTGGCCCCAGGACGAGTGCGATAAACCCGGCGATGATTGATACCGGTAAAAAGAGTTTCTGTGCAGTACGGCTGCGCACCCGAATCATGATGCCGACTAAGGCCAGCACTCCGAGCAGCAAGATGGCGAGCCCGACGGTTGACGGTGACATATGTACACCTTTCGAAGAGGCATATCTCTCACAGAGATGTTATCTCTATGAGGTGTACCAGGTATTTGCTGAACTCGGCAATCATTCAGCCCCTGAAGCTAGACAGAAATGATGCTGACTTGCTGTGTCGGGTCAGCTGAGAATCCTAGATCTGATGGGACAATTCCGTCTGCGACCAGTTGTGCGCCCAGGGCTGCGACCATCGCCCCGTTATCGGTACACAGGTTGATCGGTGGGATGGTCAGACCGATGCCTGCGGCTTGAGTGCGCTCGGTTAGCAGGTTACGGAGTCGTGAGTTAGCAGCTACTCCCCCGCCGAGCAGTATGTGGTCGATGTCGTGTTCGGTGGCTGCCAGCACCGCTTTTTTGGTGATGACGTCGGCGACGGCTTCTTGGAAGGACGCTGCAATGTCGTTGGCAGGAATCTCCATGTCGCGGATTTTGAATTGTTCTACGGCACGAGACACTGCAGTTTTTAGGCCAGAGAAGGACCAATTGTAGCGGTCTTTTCCTGGTGCATCGCGGGTGCCCATGTTCTTTGGTGCGCTCAGGCCACGTGGGAATTTGAACGCCCGTCCGTCACCTTGGCTAGCCATCTTGTCGATAACAGGCCCGCCAGGATAGCCGGCTCCGATGAGCCGGGCGACTTTGTCATACGCTTCACCAGCGGCGTCGTCAATGGTTCCGCCGAGTAGTTCAACATCTGAGGTCAGGGAGTTGATCTTCAGCATCTCGGAGTGTCCACCCGAAACTAACAGGGCACCCAGTTGGTTGACCCTCGTCAGGTCAGCTCCCGAAGCATCGAGGTAGCCGACCCCGATGTGGGCGATCAGGTGATTGATACCGTAGAGCGGTTTGCCGGTGGCTAGCGCCAGTGCTTTTGCACCGGACACGCCGACCATGAGCGCACCGGCCAGTCCCGGTCCTGCAGTCACAGCGATGGCGTCGATGTCGTCGAGCGTGATGTTGGCTTCTTCTAACGCGGCCTCGAGCACCGGTAGGAATTCGGTGACGTGGGCGCGAGCAGCGATTTCAGGGATCACGCCGCCAAAGGCCACGTGTTCATCCATCGACGAGGCCACCTGGTGAGCTAGCAGGTTGGTGCCTGCAACGATTCCGATGCCGGTTTCGTCGCAGGAGGTTTCAATCCCTAGCACGGTGGGATGTTTCACATTACTCCTTATCCGTTAGCGCCACGGCGCTCGAGGGACCGCGTTGACGCAGTCTTTTCCGCATGACCCAGGCATCTATACCGCCAGGATAATACTTGGGTCTGGTGTGGATGTGTTCGAAACCGTTGTCGGTATACAGACGTTGTGCACGGGTGTTGTCGGCGCGCACCTCCAACAGAATATCCATTGCTCCAAGTTCCTGCGCAGTGTCCATGAGCCATACCAACAGGGCGGCACCCAGTTTTTGGGCGGTGTGATCGGGATGGACCCCGATGGTGGTGACATCGGCAAAGGGCGGCCCGTACAGCAGACCGGCGAATCCAATCACGACGCCGCCATAGGTGATGACCTGGTAGAAGCTATGCGGGTTCTGTTCCGTTGAGGCGCGGTATTCGTGACGGAAGATCTCATGTGACCAGCTGTCTGGACCGAATACCAGGGCATCGAGCTGCGACACCGCCTCAACGTCTTCTTCGGCCCAGGTCCGCATGACGTAGCCGGCCGGTAGTGGTACGTGTGTTGACTGGGTCATGAGCGCAGCTGTTTGGGGATCTTGGCGTCGTGGCCGCGTAAATATTGTGGTTCGACCGGTTGCAGTCCACGGCCGCGGCGCAGTGCGATGGTGCCGTAAGCCGCGATGTCGCTGGCATCGGGTACCGCGTCGGTGAATCCGGCGATTCCGAAGAGTTCCTGGGGGTAGAGTCCAGCTCCGGCACCGAATACCGGCAGCTCGGTCACATCAGGTGCTGCGTTGACGAAGGGGCCGTGGAGTCGCTGGGGTTGACCCCCGATGTTGTCATAGTGGGCCCAATAGACTTCTTTGCGCCGGGCGTCGGTGGCGACGACGAACTCTTCGGCTCCAACCCGGAAGGCATCGGCTGCAACCCGGTGGGCTAAACCATCCAGGCTCAGCACCCCATAGACAGGCAATTGCCAGGTGTGTGCCAGTGTTTGGGCGGTGATAATGCCCGCGCGTAGGCCGGTAAATGGTCCAGGTCCGACTCCCACAAAAATGCCGTCGAGGCCTTCAGCAGTACTGGGATCAATAGTGGCTTCGGTCAGCGCCTCGGTAATGAAGCCGGCGAGGACTTCGGAGTGGTTGCGTTGTGACGAGGTGCAACGATGGGCGATCACGTCGTCGTCCCGGACCACGGCTGCTGAGGCTGTCGCCGAAGTATCAAGGGCGAGATAGGTTTTGCTCATGCGAGGCTGCTTCCTTCCCAGCGTGGCCCGTATCCGGTGACCAGAACGGTGCGGGATTCCTCCACATCGTCATCGGAGAAATCGGTGACGAGTTCGTCGGTGACGGCTCCGGGGCGCTGCAGTTCAATGTCCAGGTAGGCATCGGTGAGCGCTTCGGCTGTGCCTCGGCCCCATTCGACCACGACCACGGAGTCTTCTAGTGCGGTTTCCAGGTCAAGACTGGCAAGCTCATCTTCACCACTCATCCGGTAGGCATCCACGTGGACGAGGTTGAGCCCATCTGCTGGGTGGGTGTGGTGCCGTGCTAACACGAATGTTGGTGAGGTAATGGCCGCGGTGATGCCCAATCCGCGTGCCAGTCCCTGGGTGAACGTCGTTTTTCCGGCTCCCAGTTCACCGGTCAGAATGATGACGTCTCCGGCCTGGAGTTGGTTGGCGACTGCGAGCGCGAAATTCTCGGTGGCGGCTAGGTCTGGCAGTTGTGCGCTGTAATTCATGGTCACACCCATTGCTGGTGGACTCGTGGCACGCGGGCACCGATGCGGGTGACGATTTCGTAGTTGATGCTGCCACAGGCCTGCGCCCAGGCGTCGGATGCTATGCCGGATTTTGCGCCAAAGAGTTCAACGGTCGTCCCCACGGGCGCGGTTGCGTCGTCTTCACGGTCGGTATGAAGGTCGACGACAAACTGATCCATGGCGATCCGACCGGTGACACGATAGCGCTGACCATCAATCCAGACGGGCGCGCCTTCAGCTATGCGGGGCACGCCATCGGCATAGCCACACGGGATCAGCGCGAGTCTGGTGGGTTTCTGCACGCGGTAGGAGTACCCGTAGGACACTCCGGTGCCTTCATCTGCGGGTTTGTTGTGTGCCACTGTGGTGCCAAAGCTCATAACGGGACGCAGTCCGAGATCTTCTGCGGTGCGATCCGCGAAGGGACTCAGCCCATAAATGGCCACACCGGCACGCACCATATCGAGGTGGGTGTCGGGGCGTGAGAGCAGCGCCGGGGAATTGGCGACGTGGCGGACATCGACGGTGAGTCCATGTTTCCGGGCGGTTTCCACGGCTTCGTGGTACACCCGCAGTTGTTCGTCGACATCTGATTCGCCCACTGGGTCATCGGCGACGGCAAAGTGGGTAAAGACCCCGACGACGCGGACGATACCGGATTGTTGGAGTTCCGAAGCCCGACGGCACAGTGCATCCCATTCCTCCGGTACGGCACCGTTGCGGGATAGCCCGGTATCGATTTTCAAGTGAATACGTGCTGGCAGATCGCTGGCTCGCGCGGCATCGGCCACGGATTCGATTTCTGGACCAGATACGCCGAGGTCAATATTTTGGGCTACGGCGGCTTCAAACGGGGTGTTGATGGTGTGCAACCAGGCAACTAGTGGCGCGGTGATACCGGCTTCACGCAGGGCCAGGGCTTCACGAACGTGTGCGGTGCCAAGCCAAGTTGCACCGGCTGCCACTGCGGTCTGGGCGACTTCGACGGCCCCGTGGCCATATCCATCAGCTTTCACCACTGCCATCACTTGGGCCGGTTTGACCCAGCGAGCAATCGTATCGATATTATGCGCTAGCGCGGAGTGATCAATCGTCACCCAGCGTTCCGGTGTTGCAGTCCAACTTGTAGCCATGATGCCGCCCATTATTCCAGACCATTCGTGTTTCTGCAGATCGACACAGTTCCTACGACGACGCCATGGCGTAGCGCTTGGCCGCACGAATGTCGTCTTGCAAACTCGAGACCACGATGCCGCCGTCTGCCGCGGCAAGCTCACCGGCCAGAGAGTGCAGTCGTACTCCGGCGGCTAACACGGTGAACAGCTCGTGATGGAAGTCCTTGCGTGCAGGGTCTAGCGCAGCGATACCGGCCCCCAAGATCCCGGCTAGTGTGTCGCCGGTTCCGGCCGTTGCAAGTTCTGAGGTCTTGGCGGGGTGCACGCTTCGAAGAGTCCCGGGTGACACAACATAGGTATCAGCCGACTTCAGTACAATCCATACTCCGAAGCGCCGTGCAAATGCGCTGGCCTGTTCTACGGGAGTCGCTTCCTGTAGTTCTGGCGCCAGACGTTTGACCAGACGCTGCATTTCACCGATATGCGGGGTCAGTACCATCGCGGTGTAGGTTTCTGCCAGGTTTTCTTCATCCAACAGGTCGAGACCCGACGCGTCCACAAGCACCGGGAGCTGTTGGCGTTGGGCCGCCTGGAGTGCTTCGCTAAATCGTTCCTGGTCATCCGCGGTGCTCCCGAGTCCTGGTCCGATCACCACAGCGCTAGCCTTCGGGGCGACCTCAGCTTCGACCACGGCTTGCGGGTGTGCTGCCAAAACCTGATCAGCCACCTTGTTGTCGCGGGGCCGCTGCGCGACCAAACTCATATACCCGACCCCGGTGGCCGCGACGGCATTGACGACCAAAACGGCCGCTCCGGGATACTGCGGGGATCCTGCCACCACTGACAACACGCCCCGAGAATACTTATGTACATCCCATCGAGGGGTGCCGTAGCCAGCCCGAATGTCTGACTCGTCTGCGATCCACCAGGGGTCTTGAACCCCGTCGAGTTCTGAGCCCAATCCAATGTCGACCACAGCGACCTCGCCGCTGTGTTGGCCGCCGTCACCGATGAGTAAACCGAGTTTGGACGCACCGAAGGTCACGGTCACATCAGCGCGCAGCACGTTACCCGGAATGTTTCCGGTATCTGCCATGAGTCCCGAAGAAATATCACAGGCAACAACGGCTGCCGTATCGGGGATAGCTAAGTTATGGTCGTGGAGATAGCACGGAAGATCGAAGCTCCCTCGAAATCCAGTGCCAAATACTCCATCAAGCACGACATCAACGGTGGGACCGATCGTCGAAACTATTCGTCCACCGGCACGCTGAAAAGCGGCCAGTGCTTCCGGGTGGAACTGATCGTGCGTGGTGTTGATGGCTACCGCGGCGATCGACACCCCGCGGTCGGCAAGAAAACTGAGCGCCAACAGCGCATCGCCGCCGTTATTGCCTTTGCCAATGAGTCCAATTGCTCGGCTGCCGTACACGGCGCCACGGCGGTGTAGCAGTTGACGAATATGGTGTGCTAGACCCCAGGCTGCCTGGCGCATCAACGTGGGGCCGTGACCGGCCTCCAGCCAGGGCGCTTCAGCGCCGCGTATCTGGGTTCCGGTAAAAACGGGTTGCATTAGCCCTCTGCGACAACCATTGCTGTGGCCCATCCACCGTCGTGGGATAGCGAGAGGTGCCAGCGCCGTACGCCTTTGGCCTCAGCGATATCAGCCACCGTGCCGGTGAGCACCACGTAGGGTTCACCCGAAGGTTCGCGACCAATTTGGCAGTGCTGCCAGTTCATGCCGGCCGGTGCAGAGAGGGCTTTGGCGACTGCTTCTTTCGCTGCAAAACGTGCAGCCAATGATTGGAGACTGAGCTCTCGCTCTGCGGGGGTAAACAACCGGTCACGGAGTTTTGGAGTCCGCTCTAACTGCCGCTCGAAGCGCGCAATATCAACCATGTCCACACCAATGCCAATGATCATGCTTGGTAGTCTACCTTTTCTTCACGTGACTGTTGTGATGTTTTGATACGTAACTTCGGATTTTGTCGGATTTGGCGAAGGACATCGCTGATCAATATCAGCACGGCAAGCCACACGAGAATGAACCCAACCCAGCGCCCGGTCGACATCACTTCTTCGAAAACGAAATACCCGAAGAGGAACTGGGCGATCGGAGCAATGTATTGGAACATTCCGACGGTTGACAGGGGTAAACGTGCGGCAGCTCCTGCGAAGAGCACCAATGGGACCACCGTAATGATTCCGACGACCGGTAAGGAGTATGCACGAATGGCGTCAAAGGATTCGAAGACCCCGATCCCACCTGCGGTAGCAAAGATGCCCAAAGACGCCAACACAATCCACACCGTCGAGGGGATCGATAACCACATGGTCTCCACCGTTAGGCCGGTCAAGGAATCCACCGTGGGCCCCAGCTTGTTTTTCACTAAACCGTAGAAGGCGAACGAACTCGCTAGACCAAGTGATACCCACGGCAGATTTCCATAGTCGAAAGTCAGAACGATGACGGCTATCAATGAAATGCCCACGGCGATCCATTGCAAAAGACGCAAGCGCTCCCCTAGGAGGACGACGCCGAGCACAATGGTCATCAACGGATTGATGAAATATCCCAACGAGGCTTCAAGGACTCGATGGCTGGCAACAGCATAAATATAGAGTCCCCAGTTCACCGCAATCAGATGGCCCGCTAAGATCAGCAGCAAATGGTCGCGCCGATTTTTCAGCACCTTGCCCAAGCGTTGCCAACCGCCCCGGACGATTGCGACCGCAACCAGCGTTACACCAAGCGCCATCACAATGCGCCACGACAGAAGATCGACGGGGTTGGGCGTCATGTACAGAGCAAATACTATGGGGAGTGCGCCCCAAAGGGAGTAGGCCAAGAAAGCCTGCATGAGCCCGGTGCTGTTGGCCGGTGATTTGACCTGGTCATCGGCACTAGCCAACGGTCCTCCTGCGATGTCGTGGGTGGCAATGGAACAAGCCGGTAGTGAAGTGGATTATCAATAATTGCTCACTTCGCCGGCCCGTGAGCGATAATGAATAGGTGAATTACCACATCAACGATGCGCCATACCCTCCACAGGGTTCCTCAGATTCTCCGGATACTCCGGTGAGTCCTGTAACCGAGCCCATCTCGTTTGTGGGTTCACCACCGTTCGAACCACAACAAACATATTCACCGTTCATCGAACTCGACCGCTCCACATGGTCTAGGCTAGCGCATCAGCTCGAGCAACCATTTGACCAATCCGATGTTGAACGGCTCCGCGGCCTCGGAGATCGATTGTCCTTGACCGAGGTCGCCGAAGTCTACCTTCCACTTTCGCGGTTGTTGAGCATTTATGTGGACGGTTCTGCCCGCCTTCGGGAAGCATCGAACGAGTTTCTAGGCGAGACCACCCGTCGTACACCGTTTGTGATTGGGGTGGCCGGGTCGGTCGCCGTCGGAAAATCCACAATTGCTCGTGTGCTGCAGGAGATGCTGCGTCGATGGCCTAATACTCCACGCGTCGAACTGGTGACCACCGATGGCTTCCTGTATCCCAATGCCGAACTACGGCGCCGCGGCCTCATGGAACGAAAAGGGTTTCCGGAATCTTTCGACCGGCGTCGGCTGCTGCGCTTCGTTTCCGATGTCAAAGCCGGCGTCCCGGAAGTTCGAGCGCCGATGTATTCGCACTTAACATATGACATTGTGCCCAACCAACAAATTGTGGTGCGCCGGCCTGATGTGCTCATCGTTGAAGGGCTCAATGTACTTGCTCCACCGCGACCGCGTTCCGATGGCACATCAGGGTTGTCAGTTTCCGATTTCTTTGACTATTCGATCTATGTCGATGCCAGCCACCACGCGGTTCGCAACTGGTATGTCAACCGGTTTATGGAAATGCGCTCCGGTGCCTTCGCAGATCCAAATTCCTATTTCCACCGGTACTCAGGGCTGACCGATGATGAGGCTGTTAAAACAGCCACCGACATCTGGGATCGCATCAACGGGCCCAACCTTGTGCAAAACGTCCTACCTACTCGGGGCAGGGCTAAGCTAGTATTGACCAAGAACGCAGACCACCATGTCAAACGCGTGTTGATGAGGAAGATCTAGCAATGTTGCGCACCTCTAGGGTGACTTTTACCGCCACGACGGTCACCTTGGCGTGCCTCGCCGGAGCACTTTATGCATCTCCCGTAGTTATTGCAGAGACGATGGGGCGCGAAGTCACCACCTATTCTCTTATGAACCATGAGGAGTTTATGCGGCAGCGCGAACAGACCACGCTGCAAGCTACCACCGACGTGGATACAGCTGGCCCAGAATCGGTTATGCCCGAAAGAGGAAAGTGGGAGACCCACGGATCTGCCCTGGCCCCGGCTTCAAGTGCCACAGATGAGCTCACAGGGTCTGAAAATCAGGACACAGCAGCAAACGCTCATGAAACCGACGAAGAAAAACCTCCCGCCGAGCCTTCCGAAGAACCTACGGCTCGCATAACCACAGAAATCCCACAGGTTAAGGTCGCGCTTCCAGATTCCTCAGGCTCTGACAATGCCGAGCCTTCGGAAACTGCCGAAGATACTGCAGATTCCAGAGATCATGACAGCACCCCAGATCCAGAAGAGACGGTACCCGAGGACTTGGAGTCTTCTGACTCAGTCACGGTGATCGTCAATAAACTTCGACCGTTACCGGCTGACTATACGCCCGACGACCTTGTCGAGCTGTCCTCAGATTTCACCGAGGCAACTCAACAACTGCGTGAGGAAGCTGCCGAAGCAGCTGAAGCAATGTTCGTCGCGGCCAAAGACGATGATATTGAGCTCCAGGCTGTTTCATCGTTCCGTTCGTATGACTACCAACAAGAGTTGTATGACCGCTATCTCGAACAATATGGTGCTGAGAATACGAACGGTATGTCCGCACGGCCGGGCCATTCAGAACACCAAACCGGCTTAGCACTGGACATTGACGCTCTGGACGGAGAGCACACGCTACAAACGAGTTTTGGAGAAACAGCGGCCGGTCAGTGGCTTGCAGAACACGCACACGAGTATGGATTCGTCGTCCGCTATCCCGACGGCGCGCAAGACATCACCGGCTTCCAATATGAACCATGGCATCTCCGCTATTTCGGTGAACAATATGCGACGCAAATTTTCGAAAGTTCTGGCGTCGCGGAGGAAGAATTTGGGCTTGAACCCGCGCCTGACTACAAAGATTAGACCTTGACGTGACGTGCACCTCAGGAGGGGGCAGTACTCTTCCGCCTTATACTATGATCCATGTTCAAAGGTTTTAGAGATTTCCTCACACAGGGCAACGTCATGGATCTTGCCGTCGCAGTCATTATTGGTGCCGCATTCACCCAGGTCGTCACAGCGCTAACCGACTCGGTGCTCATGCCGTTAATCTCGGCTCTCGTCGGTTCACCAAATTTCGATGAGTTCGCCAAAGTCACCCTCAACGGAAACGAAATCGCATTCGGCGTCCTCCTTACCGCAATCGTGAATTTCTTACTGATTGCCGCAGCCGTCTACTTCGCTATCGTGATGCCAATGAATAAGCTCATTGAAATGCGTGGGAAGCATGCTGAGGAAGAAGAGGCAACTGAAGAAGTTGTTCTGCTGACTGAGATCCGTAACGCTCTAGTTTCCGGTCCGAAACACTAAACCCCGCACCTACAACTTTTATGGCAAAGGCCGCCGAACACTGATGTTCGGCGGCTTTCTATCTTTTCAACGACTTAGAGATTCGGAATACAAGGCATCCAGTTGTATTGCGGATTCTCACACTCTGGCAGAGCCATGAGTCCAAGTGCTATCGCGGCTGCGCACAGCCCCATGATCGTCAGGGTCGCAAAGACTACAAGACGGCGGAACCGCAGATTCTCGGGTGGGTCAGCCGAAACGCTCTGCGGGTCGTGCCCCGCGAGAACGTTTGCTTCGCGATGGAAGTCGTCGACGTCCCGCTCGAAGTAACCGTGTTTGTGCCGGTCTGTCTCGAATGGCTCTTCAGAATTTTGCTGTGTCACAGTGGCAGGTTCTCGGATACCACATCAGCTAAGTACTGTGCTTGTTGCTGCGCGGTGGCTTTATCAGCGGCTTCAACCATGACACGAACGACTGGCTCGGTACCTGACTGTCGCAACAAGACCCGTCCTGTTTCTCCGAGTTGGGATTCAACGGCGACCACTTCTTGTTTCACGACCGAGTGGCTATCGACCGCAGCTTTGTCTACGTCTTTCACATTAATCAAGACCTGCGGCAAACGTGTCATAACGGTCGCCAGATCGGCCAACTTCTTCTTGGTGGCGTTCATGCGGGCCGCGAGCTGCAGGCCGGTCAGGATCCCGTCTCCGGTGGTAGCCCATTGTGAGAAGATAATATGCCCTGACTGCTCACCGCCTAACGAAGCCTGATTGGCAGCCATTGCTTCTAGGACGTAGCGGTCGCCCACTTTCGTCTCGACCACGTTGATATCGTGTTGCTGCATCGCCAATTTCAGACCGAGGTTACTCATCACCGTCACCACGAGGGTATCGTCCTTCAGCGCCCCCTGATCCTTAAGCGCAACAGCCATCATTGCCATGATCTGGTCACCGTCAACGATGGTTCCCTTGTGATCGACTGCAAGGAAACGATCGGCGTCGCCGTCGAGTGCGACACCGAGATCCGCGCCGTGCTCGAGCACGGCGGCCTGGAGATTCTCCATGTGGGTTGAACCGTAATTGTGGTTGATGTTCAAGCCATCCGGGTCGGCACCGATCACTACTACTTCGGCACCGGCTTGCGTGAACACCTCTGGTGCCACCCCGGAACCAGCACCGTGTGCGGCATCGATAACGATCTTCATGCCTTCTAGCCGATTCGGCATCGTCTTCAGCAGGTGCAGTGCATAACGGTCTTCTGCATCCGAGAAGCGACGTACGCGACCAACCTCTGCTCCGATCGGTCGGCGAGGCTCGTGCTCCAGCTGTTCCAAAATGCGGTCTTCTTGTGCGTCGGTGAGCTTCTCACCGCCGCGGGATAAGAATTTGATGCCATTATCTGGTGCCGGGTTGTGCGACGCCGAAATCATCACGCCGAAGTCGGCGTTGATATCATCCACGAGAAAGGCAGCTGCAGGCGTTGGTAGCACTCCAGCGTCGAAAACATCGACCCCCGAGGAGGCCAAGCCCGCTGACACGGCAGCGTTAATAAATTCCGACGAGATTCGTGGGTCTCGAGCAACGACGGCTTTCGGACGGCGGTTGGCAGAGTCTTCATGGCCGAGGACTTCGGCCGCTGCCTGAGAGAGTTTCGTTGCAAGTTCAACGGTGATTTTCTCGTTGGCTACGCCTCGAACACCGTCGGTACCAAATAATTTAGACATTGTTTTCAATTCTTTGTGACCTGCAGATCTGCACGGCGTTGTGACGCACAGGAGTCGGACTGCATATTTTTGGATAATTGGAAAGCTTCTGCCGTAAACTTTGTCGGCGTTCGACAGGAATATCGGCCCACATGTGAGCGGTTCTGGTCGCGGCACTCACGACGTGGCCATTCCACAGTATGGCAAGACCTTGCATACCTGCCGTATTGTCTCGAGGCATGCTCGATGTTGATCGTTGGTTGAGACCAGGGTCAAGCATGCTGTTTCGGCCTCGACAGACAAGAGAAGACGAAAAATCACGGGCAGGCATTTCGAATTCGTGATGGATCACGGAGTCGGTATGGCCCATCGTGGCTCAGTCTCCTTCCTGTCACAGCGACTAGATTCTCTATATTTTAGCGGTTTCTGGGCATTACTGGAGGATTTTTCTTTTCCTAGGATCAGACGGGATGCCCCTGTGATTGCAATGGCCACCCAGCGGGCCCTTCTTCATGAGCTAGTCCAAGGGCTGATTTCGGTAACTGCGGGCACGTGCTAGATCCCGGCCCGGATTATATCCACCGGTGAGGAGCTTGCGCACCGCCCAATGTGCCCAGAATGGTGCCGGATGCTTCACGAGTTTCAGGGTGTCTGGTTTAACCGGTTTATCTAATACGGCGCGTTCATGGCTGAACGTGCGCAGGGACCAGATCCCGTGATACCTGCCGTGACCAGAGCTCCCCACACCGCCAAATGGCATATGGGGTGTTGCCAAGTGCATTAGCGGCACGTTGATGCCTATTCCCCCGGCAACGATCCGTGGCAGAACATGGTCTTTGAGTGCTTCTGATTGGGTGAAGAGGTAGAAAGCCAACGGGTTCTCACGTTTGGCTATCCGATCGAGAGCATCGTCAGCATCGTTGACGGTAATGACCGGTAGGACGGGGCCAAAGAGCTCACGAGACATTAACGCGTCGTCTTCGTTCACATTGGTGACGATTGTGGGGTCGAAATAGCGCTTGGATGGTGTGCAGTTCCCGCCGTAGACCACGTCACCTGCGGTCTCAGCAAGAAGTTCTACCAGAGATTTAGTGTGGTCTGCAGTAATCATGCGCGGATAGCTTGGATCCCGCGCGTGGTCTTTGCCAAATTGGCGACGCACTTCTTTGATCATCGCCGTGACAAGATCCTCGGCTATCGATTCGTGGGCATAGATGTGGTTCGGGGCCACGCAGGTTTGTCCTGCGTTGAGGTATTTGCTCCACACCAGACGAGAGGCGGCCGTGGCCAGATCTGCATCGTGGTGCACATAAGCCGGTGATTGTCCGCCAAGTTCCAGGGTGTATTCGATCAGGCGTTCTGCACAGGCCGTGGCGATGATTGAGCCCACTTTCGGTGACCCGGTGAAAAATACGTAATCGGGTCGAGCATCAATCATCTCGTGTACAACATCGGGCCCGCCGGTCACCACACGGATCGCATGGGGGTCCAGGTAATAGGGGATTAATTCCTGCAGCACGGTTTCTACGGCACTGCCAACCTCGGATGGTTTGAGCACCACGGCATTACCGGCTGCTACCGCACCCGCCAGCGGTGAGAGCCCCAACATGACCGGGTAATTCCAGGGTGCAATGATCAAGACTGTTCCGCGTGGTTCATGTTCGATCATCGACTTGGCCGGCCACAGCGCGAGCGGGGTGCGAACTCGTTGAGGTTTTGCCCACGGGGCGGTGTGTTTTCGAAGCCAACGGATTTCGGTGAGAACCTGTCCAATTTCAGAGACCCAGGCTTCGAACCCATTTTTCCCTAGATCTTGAGCCAGAGCCGCTTCCAGCGTCGGGCCATTATCCTCGAGGAGTTGTTGAAGTGCAGCTAGTTGGCTCAGACGCCATGCGACACTTCGGGTGCGTCCGCTAGCATATACCTGTTGAACTTCCGCGATAGTTGTTGCGGCAGACATGTGTCACCTTTCATCGTGTTGTGACCAGGTTATTGACCTTGACCGTAGCCCCCGCCACCGGCGGTTTGAATCGTGATCCCCTCGCCTGCAGAAACCTCGAAACGGGTCATGGATTCACGAAGTTCGTCGCCATCGTTACCATGTCGTATCACCTTGCCGGGTCGGCCGTCGCTGCCGCCTTCTAACCCCCACGGGGCGGTGGTAACGCGCGAGGTGCCGGCCACCACCTGAGCGGTGCCGCGGGTCAGGGTAAGACGACGCAGGAGTCCATCACCTCCGGGGTAGTGTCCGGCTCCGCCGGTGTTTTCGACGATGCGATAGGCCTCGACCCGTAATGGATATTCCCGTTCGATCACTTCGCACGGGGTATTGCGTGTATTGGTCATGTGCGTGTGGATCGCAGAGGCACCTGCTTGATCAGGCATGGCTCCCTGGCCTCCACCATAGGTCTCAACATAGGAGAAATATTGGCCGGTGTCCTGGTCAAATCCGCCGATGGTCATGATGGACATCGAGCCAGAAGATGCCGCCGGCACGTACTCGGGGGCGAATTGGTGAAACGCACCGAGCAGGGCGTCTACGATCCGCTGTGACGTTTGAATATTGCCGTTGGATACAGGTGCCGGGAACGTGGCAGCCACCAGGGAGCCTTCCCGAGTTGTGACGTCGATGGGTTCCATGAGTCCTGCATTGGATGGCAAAGATGAGTCGGTCAGAAGTTTGATGACGTAGGCGACGCATCCTTCGGTCACCGCCCAGGAACAGTTGACGGCTCCGGCTACCTGGTCGGTGGTCTCGGAAAAGTCTACGGTCAGGTGGTCGCCTTCGACTTGGACTCTTGCTGTGATAGCCAACGGATTTTCTTGGTTCCCGTCGTGCTCCAGATAATCGGTGAATATTCCGGTCCCGTCGGGTAGCTGCTCGATGGCTGAGCGGGTGCGACGAGCAGCGTACTCCACCAGTGCTGTGGCTGACACCCCAAAGCGCTGGTTGCCCCACTCTTCCAACAGTTCGTGGAGCCGGCGTTCTCCCAACCGGTTGGCTGCGACCTGTGCCATGATGTCACCGCGAGTTTTATCGTGGGTGCGAATATTAGTCAAGAGAACGGCCAAGAGCTCATGACGCAACTCGCCTGCTGCAAACAGCTTCACCGGTGGAATGCGGATGCCTTCTTGGAAGATTTCGGTGGCATGGGTCGCCATGGAGCCCGGCGTGATACCGCCGACATCGACATGGTGGGCCATATTTGCGACCACTGCAACGAGTGTGTCCTGCCAGAACACGGGGGTAATGACGCACATATCGGGCAGATGTGACCCGCCGAGGTAGGGGTTGTTGGTCACCAGGACGTCGCCGTCTACCAAATGTTCAGTGCCGTAGGAGGCCAGAGCGTTTTTGATCAATGTGGGCATGAGCCCCAGGTGCAGCGGAATGTGTTCTGCTTGGGAGATGAGCATGCCGTCCGGGCCATAGATGCCCGCCGAACAGTCTCGCCGGTCTTTAATATTGGGTGAGTAACTGGTTTGTATGAGTGCGGTGCCGACTTCTTCGGAGATTGATTCCAGGCGGTTTCGCGCGATTTCTAGTTCGACCGGGTTCAGTGTTGCATCACGCATAGTCACTCCTGTTCCGTTGCCTGGCGTATGTGCAGGAAGTCGTAAGTGTCATTTTCAGCTATCTGGTCGGGACGAACATAAATGGTTGAATCGAACTGTTCAATCACCGCGGGCCCCTCGATCACAGTCTTTGCACCGAATGTGGTGCGATCATATATCGGCACTTCCCGCCAGGCTCCGTCAATATACACATCCCGGTGGCTCGTGGGTGTCACCTCAGCATCGATGGAGGCCACAGATTCTAAAGCACCGTGCTCGAGCTGCTGGGTCACCACCAGTCGGGCCACCACGATTTCCATCAAAGCATCTGGATCGGCGAACCCGTAGTTTTGTTCGTGGGCTTCTTCAAACAGTGTTTGCTGGCGTTCCCACTCGGGGTCGTAGGCGACCGTGAGCTCATATGATTGACCAATGTATCGGGCATCAACCAGCAATTCGTAGTTGGTTTCAGCGGTTGGATCGTCGAGCTGGTCTGCTGCACGTTCACGCATGGTGTCGAAGACGTCTTGCAGTTCTGCCAGGGTTGAGCTCGTCTTTGCTTCGACGCTGGTGGCATAGTCGTGGCGGATGGGTGCATCAAGCATGCCGACCGCCGATGCGATACCTGGTCGGGGTGGAATAACCGCAGATTGCATACCCAGTTCTCTCGCTAGATCTGCCGCGTGTAGCGGTCCAGCACCTCCGAAGGCCATCAAGTCACAGGAGCGTAGGTCGATGCCTCGCTCGACCGAGACTTTCCGGATCCCGCGGGACATCGTTGCGGTGATGACGCGCAAGATGCCTTCAGCCGTGTCTTCGGCACTCAGCCCGATAGTTTCGCCCCACGTGGCCATCGCTTCGCGTGCTGCAGCGGCGTCGAGTTGGAATTCTCCGCCAAGCAATTCATCGCCGAGTCGGCCCAAAACTACGTGAGCATCTGTGACGGTTGGTTCTTGGCCGCCGCGCTGATAGCTAATGGGTCCTGGTTCGGCGCCTGATGAGTGCGGTCCCACCCGTAGACCGCCTCCCGAATCCAACCAGGCAATCGACCCACCTCCGGCTCCAATGGTGTGGACATCGACTGCTGGAAGCTGGAGGGGCAACCCAGCGATCTCGGACGCTAGGGTTTCATCGGGGACCCCGTCGCGAATCAGAGCGATATCGGTGGACGTGCCACCAATGTCGAAGGAAACGGTTCGCCGTAGCCCCAGATGTTTGGACCAATTCGCGGCACCAACCACTCCCCCCGCCAGTCCAGACAGGACCGTGCGTGCCGGATGTTCTGCGGCATCGCTGGGGCTAAGCAACCCACCGGATGACTGCATCATCCGCCACCCAGTTTTCATCCCAGTCTTGGTCAGTCCTTGCTCGAGCCGTTGGATGTACCCGGTAATTTTGGGGGAAACATACGCGTTGATGGCTGCCGTTGAACTGCGCTCGTATTCGCGCATTTCAGCGCAGATGCTTGTGGCTGCGACGACCTGCGGGGCTACACCGGCGTCTTGAACGATGGTTGCAGCGCGTTGTTCGTGTTTGGGATTGACATAGGCGTTGAGAAACGAGACCACGATGACGTCGAGTTCCATGGCTGCCAACGGTTTGAGTGTTTCGGCTAGGGCAGCTTCGTCGAGTTCTACCAGTACTGTTCCCCCAGCATCCATGCGTTGTGTTGCCTCAACGATGGCTTCTTGAACAATGAGCGGCTCAGGTCGACGCTTGTGTTGATCATAGATCGCGGGTCGAGACTGATGGGCGATGGCCAGCACATCACGAAATCCCTGGGTGGTGATCATGCCGACGCGGGCGCCGTCACGGGTGATCACCGTATTGGTGGCGACTGTACTGCCGTGGACAAATCGGGTGAGTTCTTCCGGTGAACGACCCACACGTTCAAGGGCTCCTTGAACACCTGCTATCACCGCGTCATCTGGAGCAGACGGTGTTGAAGGAAGTTTCCACACGGCCATTTGGCCGTCGTCACCGCGCACGGCCACATCGGTGAACGTTCCACCGGTGTCGACTGCCATGTGGAGTTGGCCATCAGTTTGGCTCATCATCTTCGTGTCACGCCCCTTGACCGAATAAGGTTCTGTTCTCCTTCCGATCGTATCGTGATGGGCGGCTTGGTGACATGGTCGATTCTCGCTGAGATGTCGGAGCGTTCTAAGAAATTTGTGGTTAAACAAAACATCCGCCAACATAGCGTTGACGGATGTTTTGAGAACTGTGGGCGAATTAACGCTTCGAGTACTGCGGAGCCTTGCGGGCCTTCTTGAGACCGGCTTTCTTCCGCTCTACTGCGCGAGCATCGCGAGTCAGGTAGCCTGCTTTTTTCAGCGGGCCACGGTTATTTTCGCGGTCAATCTCGTTGAGCGCGCGTGCAACGCCGAGGCGGACAGCACCGGCTTGGCCGGATGGCCCACCACCGTGTACGAGTGCAACGACGTCGTATGCGCCGGACAGCTCGAGGATACGGAATGGGTCGTTGACTTCCTGCTGGTGCAGTTTGTTCGGGAAGTAAGTGTCGAGGTCGCGACCATTGATTTTCCATGAACCGGTACCTGGGATCAGGCGGACACGGGCGATGGCGCGCTTACGACGACCAACAGCCTGACCGGACTGGGTCAGTGGTGGTCGTTCGGTCACTTCTTCGGTGACGGGGGTATTGGCAGATTCCGAGGTGTAGCTGGTCAGCTCCTGGTCCTCAGCGATCTCATTGACGTTTTCAGTCATGGGTTCTCCTTGAACTTAGAGTGTGACCCTACTGGGCAACCTGATCGATAACGAATTCTTTTGGCTGCTGTGCAGCATGTGGGTGTTCGGTGCCTTCGTAGACCTTGAGTTTCTTAATCATCTGGTCTGAGAGGCGGTTTGATGGCAGCATGCCTTTGATTGCCTTCTCAACAGCGTGAACTGGGTTTTTTTCCAGCAGTTCAGCATAAGACGTTGAGGTGAGGCCACCCGGGTAACCGGAGTGACGGTAAGCTTGCTTCTTTTCGAGCTTGGCGCCAGTCAAAGCGACTTTTTCAGCATTGACAATGATGACGAAATCGCCCATGTCCATGTGAGGTGCAAAAGTGGGCTTGTGCTTGCCGCGCAGCAGCGTTGCCACCTGGCTGGCAAGACGTCCAAGCACCACATCGGTGGCGTCAATGACGTGCCATTGACGATCAACGTCGTCTGGCGTTGGTGTAAACGTACGCACTATGTATTAGCCTTCGTATGTCGGTGTTCGGTTAGCGAAGCTACGTGTGGTCGTGAGAACCAACGACGCGAAATCGCTGTTAAGTTAACGGTGCATCCGGTACACCAGGTGAGGACTGGCGTGATGCCGGGTCCGTTCGTTCCCGGTGCTGCAACGACCCTACGACGATGCAACTGCGTCGGGCCATGCTGCGCTTGCGATCCGGGAGGACACGCACAACAGCTACCTACGATACTACGGAACCGGCAGCATCGCAAAACGGCGACGTACCTTATTCATATTGAGCGTCTAGCTCGTGTCGTGCCTCACAGACCGTGAGCGCGAGACTCTAGCCTGAAGTTATGAAGAAGGAAAGAACCTCGATGGCTACACGCATAGAAGTCACCAAGCAATTGCGCACCGATTACCGCACCGGAACCAAAGCAGAGAAATCAGAGATTATCGATCAGTTCTGTGCCTCGACCGGGGCCGGTCGGTCCACAGCTCGGCGGTATCTGACTTCCAAGACCCTTGGGGTCAAAAACGTGGTGCGCATCGACCGGCGCAATCACAAACCCACCAAGTACTCTCAGAATGCGAAAAAGCAGCTGGTCCGGGTGTGGCGGATGATG
>NZ_ATVQ01000002.1 GCF_000420805.1 Yaniella halotolerans DSM 15476 | reverse complement strand
TCAAGGCTTCCGGGATCCTGTCACAGCCCCAGCTTGATGAGTTAGAGGCCCTATATCGCAGTCTCAACCCCGCTCAACTGACCCGGCAGATCTTGACCTACCAGGACCGGTTGATGAGCCGGGCTAAAGATAAAACCCTGGCCATGGTCGCCAACATCGAAGACAAACAACACGCCCGCACCGCCCGCCAGAAAACTGGGGTCAAAACCAAAACCGCCTGACCCGGCCATTTCGCGCTCAAATACTGTGAGGCACAACAACCCGCTCACTTGAGCCTTGGCGCTCACGATCTATGAGGCACCACTTAGCGTTCGCGCTCACCTTGACATGAGGCACTCCGCACATGTCATCGCAACGTGCAGTAGGCCATGGTGTTCTTCCAGCTATACCTCGATTGAAAAGATATTTGGTGGTGGCGTCTGGTAGACCAAGTTTCAAAAGTGACAGAAAGTATGTCCCAACCAGCTGTTCCATGAGTCTAGGCTGGTTGTTTGCTCAAGATGTTCTCAAAGTCCACTTTCCTTCGATGCCAGACAGTACAGCTTTGCAATCACGCGTGTTAAGTTGGGCTAGGTGGAGGCTTAGTGCATCAACTATGTCCCACTATTGTCTACAAGGAGGTAATGTGAGTTCGAAAGATCCGGTAGAAAACTTATTACAGAAAACTCAAGACGCCAATATCTGTATGTTCACCACGACAGAGGATGACGGCAGCCTGGTGAGTCGCCCAATGGTAATCCAGGCAATTGACGACGACCACACGATATGGTTCATGACCCGCGTTAACACTCCGGCTATGCAAGAAGTCGCCGGAGGCCAACAAGTCAACGTAAGTGTTGCAGAGAAAGGGTTCTGGGCTTCGATTTCTGGGGTTGCCACGGCTGTCCAGGATATAGACCGTAAAAAAGAATTCTGGTCGAAAACCACCGAGGCATTCTTTGGCGATGCTAAGCCGGAAGATCCAGAAGTTGTTCTGCTGAAAGTGACCCCCGAAACTGGTCAGTATTGGGACTCACCAGGACTGCCCGCTATGGCTGTTGAACTGGTGAAAGGATTGAAGGGCGATAACGAGGCTGCTCGACCAGGCGAAAGTCGCGAAGTAGATCTCTAAATCGAATGTTTCGCCACGTCACTGGCTTACAGCAGCTACCATAGCTGTTGTAAGCCAGTTGCGTTGTTCAGTGATGAGAGAGTTTTCCAAGGTATCTCTAGAGTGTTTGGTCACCGTATGAGCTTGAAACGCCCAGACCACTGTTCTTCATGTGCGGCTTTCGGCTGCCTGGGGCAGCTTATTGCCATGTCAGCTGCCCCTGCCAGTATGGTGTGCTGTTTTGAACAATAGAACTGCCATACATATCTAAGGGTTAGACCTCGTCGTATAAGAATCCGAGATCCGTCGAGGTTTCTTTCAGCATTGCGTACTACCGTTGTTGGGAAGATCTAAGCACCCTACGATCCTGTGGAGTCCGCCCAACAATGACGTCAGCAACGGTAAAGCCGCCGAAGGAACCAGCCGTGAAGGCAGGTTCGGGGTTTAGGCCGGACATCCAGGGTTTACGTGCCATCGCAGTAGGTCTTGTCCTGCTGTACCACGCAGGCGTGACCTGGCTACCCGGTGGTTATGTCGGCGTCGACGTCTTCTTCGTAATCTCAGGTTTCCTCATAACCGGTATGTTGGTTCGCCAGTCCCTAGAAAAGGGCCGAATTGATCTCGCTGATTTCTATGCACGGCGCATCCGACGAATCTTGCCCGCGGCAACAATTGTCCTGGTCTTCGTTGCTATCTTCACCCTGGTGTTATTGCCTCGAACACGATGGGAAAGTATTGGCACCGAGATCGTGGGCAGCGCGCTGTACGTTGTGAACTGGGTTTTTGCAGATGGTACCGACTATCTTGATGCCGGTTCCGCAGCAAGTCCGCTGCAACACTTTTGGACGCTGGCGGTAGAAGAACAGTTCTATATCGTCTGGCCCGCACTGATCATGGGCCTGTTATGGTTAGCGCAACTCGGTTCAAAGCATCGGGCTGATCCTGATGCGCAGAGTGCAAGAATTCATCGCTTTTTACAGATCGGTGTTGGCCTGGTCATCATCCCATCAGGTATCTGGTCGATTTACTACACGCAGACGAACCCTGCGCCAGCATACTTCGTCACAACCACAAGGCTTTGGGAGATGGCGATCGGTGCGGCCATTGCCATCTTTGTGGTGCACCTTGAAAAGATTCCCCAGAAGCTTGGCTATATTCTCCAAGGTGGGGGACTCGTGGCGATTCTGGCCGCGGGAGTTTTCTTCACAGATGCCACATCTTTCCCAGGGTATGCCGCACTGCTGCCGACACTTGGTGCTGCTGGCGTCATTATCGGAGGTATGTCTGGCCGAGCCACAGAAGGCTTCGCCGTTGTGCTGAACGTTCGACCCATGCGTTGGGTTGGTGATCTGTCATACTCGCTGTACCTATGGCACTGGCCGCTAATTGTCTTTGCGACATATTTCTTCGATGCCACCTTGCCGGTATGGGCAGGACTCGTAGTGGTCGTCTTAGCGGTCGTTCCTTCGTGGTTGAGCTACCAGTATGTTGAGCAGCCTTTCCGGGACTGGCAGCGGTTGAAGGAAAAGTCCGTGCGTGCTCTCCGCGCCGGAGGGGGTTTGATGGTGACTACTGCTGCCTGCGGTCTGATCGTTCTGGTCTCATCTTATGTACTGGCCCAACAAAATACCTCGACCACGGCAGGAGGCGAACCACAAGGTGCTGAGGTTGTCGAACAAGAGCCGGATGCGGTGGAACCTGTGAAAAAAGCCGAAAGCATCAATCCCGATGTGACTGAAGCACAAGAAGACCTTGCAGTTGCATATGAGGATGGTTGTCATGTGGATCAGGTTGAATCCGGTGTGAAGTCATGCGTGTATGGGAATGAAGACTCAGACTACGTTGTGGCGGTCGTAGGCGATTCCCATGCCACACACTGGGTGCCCGCATTGGAAAAGATTGCCGAAGAGCATGACTGGCGGCTGGAAACCTACACCAAGAGTGCTTGTGCCCTCAACTCAGTGGCTGTGAATTACCAGGGTAGTTTCTACGAGAGCTGCTATGACTGGAACCAGCAAGTTATGAAAGAACTAGTTGGCGCTGATGCCCCAGACCATGTCGTTGTCAGTGCGGCCTCGTATCCTGCGGCAGAGAGTACCGATGTGCCAAAAGACGTGAATACCGGGGAAATACCTGAGGGCCTGGCAGACGCGTGGACCAAGCTCCAGGATGAAGGTATGGGCGTGACCGCTATCCTTGATACACCGCGCCTGGACTTCGATGTTCCGGAATGCGTCGCAAAACATCCGGATGAACTCACCGAATGTTCTGAGAACCGCTCAGCTGCGCTCGAGGCCAGTGCCTATGGAGACATGCAGCAGGCGGCTGAGACCAGTGCTACGGATACGGTGGATCTATCCGATATGTTCTGTTCCTCGGATTCGTGCTCTGCCGTAATCGGTGATGTGCTTGTGTGGCGCGACCAGCATCATATGACCGCTACCTATTCCGAATCGCTCACAAATAGCCTGCAGCAAGAGTTACGCGCAGAATCTTCCCTTAAATTTGTCGAGTAGACGCAAGCTGAGATCGTTCAAGTGTCTCATCCACACCTTGTGTTGTGTTTGAGTTTAGGATGACGCGCAGGTTAGTAAAATTTGAAAAGTGCCGTAGGCGAATATCCGATAGATTCCTTCTTGTATTTACCTGTTGTTCACCGTCCAGTGGTTAAAATAGCCAGTCTACGCATGTAATTTGTGGCCGGGTCGTGCACAATACCTAGTAGATGTTTTATGTGTTCGCAAAGAAGGAGTATCCCGTGTTCGAAGAACTCATCCCTGACCAGCCTCGTCAGAATCTCCGCGAGTTCATCGACACCCTTCGCGACGGTGGCTATCAAGTGACAGACGGTCATACACCGGACCCAGACCTGATTGATCCGCTGGGCAAAGCGGTTGAAACCTGGCGGGAAAATTATCCGTACTCTGAGCGTTTGTCGCGTGAAGAATACGAGCTCGAAAAATACTATCTCCAGATTGAACTACTAAAGCTCCAGTATTGGGCTGAAGATACTGGCCAAAAGATTATCGTCGTGTTCGAAGGCCGGGACGCTGCAGGCAAAGGCGGTACTATTCAGCGGTTCACGGAGTACATGAACCCACGTACTGCGCGTACTGTCGCGTTGAATAAGCCCACGGAGCGCGAAACAGGACAGTGGTACTTTCAGCGATACATTAATCACTTCCCAACGGCAGGAGAGATCGTGCTCTTTGACCGCTCCTGGTACAACCGTGCCGGAGTAGAACGGGTGATGGGCTTCAGCAACGAAGATCAATATCACACGTTTATGAACCAGGCACCGGTTTTGGAGAAGCTGCTGGTCGACGACGGTTTTGCGCTCATCAAGTTCTGGTTCTCCGTGACGCAGACCGAACAGCGGACTCGTTTCGCAATTCGGCAGCTGGATCCGGTTCGCCGCTGGAAACTGTCGCCTGTTGACCTCGAAGCGTTAGATCGGTGGGAGGCTTATACCGAAGCCAAAGAACTGATGTTCCTACACACCGATACGGATCATGCACCATGGATCACCGTGAAATCGAACGATAAGAAGCGTGGTCGGCTTAACGCCATGCGCTATTTCTTGAGCCAATTTGATTACGAAGGCAAAGATCATGATGTCGTGGGTGTCCCAGATCCACTGCTAGTCATGCGCGGGCGCGACGCAGTAGGCGACTAAAGGCGCTTAACAAAAACTGACCCGTGGGGTGGAGCTACCTGGAAAAGAAAGCTCAACCCCACGGGTCAGTTTTTATACCGTAGATCTTAGATCCACATTGCAGGATCAACGTATTCCGCTGGGTCTACCGCAGGCTTGGCCTCTTCGGCACGCCGGTGACGTGTTTTCGCAGGGATTCCTGTTGCAATGGAGTCTTCCGGAGTGTCTTTAACAACCACCGCGTTTGCTCCAACCGCCGTGCGCGCACCAATCACAACCGGTCCTAGTATCTTTGCTCCCGCCCCAACAACAACCTCATCTTCCAGGGTTGGGTGGCGCTTTTTCTTCTCAAGTGACTGCCCGCCAAGGGTCACACCGTGGTACAGCATCACGTCGTCACCAATTTCGGTGGTTTCCCCGACGACTACACCCATACCGTGGTCGATGAAGAAGCGTCGGCCGATCTCTGCACCGGGATGAATTTCGATACCAGTAAGAGCTCGGTTGAGCTGCGACAGAAGGCGTGCGGGAGTCTTGAGCTGCTCTGTGTGCCACATTTTGTGTGCCAGGCGGTGCATCCAAATTGCGTGAAGACCCGGATAACCCGCAACGACCTCGAATGTACTGCGTGCGGCGGGGTCACGGTCTTTGGCGGCCTGAACGTCCTCGCGGAAGCGGCTTAAGAATCCCAATGTATACCTTTCGAGAAAAACTGTTGCTACTAGTGCTACTAGGCCCAACACGGGTGATGGCATAATTATTCTATGTTGAGGCATCCCCGCGAAGTAAGGCTTAAAAGGTTCTGCCTTCGGCAGTTGTATGTGCCGAAGGCAGAACGGATAAATAGCGTATTATTTAGCCGCGAATGTCTTCGTAGAGCACAGTGGAAATGTAGCGTTCACCGAAGTCGGGAATGACCGCGACGATGAGTTTGCCGTCGTTTTCTTCCTTCTGTGCTTCATCAAGCGCTGCAGCAATGGCTGCACCCGATGAGATGCCGCCGAGAATGCCTTCTTTTGCACCCAGCAAGCGAGAGTTCTGCACCGATTCTTCCAGTGTGGCCGCATATACGGAGGAGTACAGTTCAGTGTCCAAGACTTCTGGGACGAAGTTCGCGCCGATACCCTGAATCTTGTGGGGTCCTGGTTTACCGCCGGAGAGAATTGGTGAGTCGGCAGGCTCTACCGCGACAATTTTGATGTCCGAGTTCTGTTCTTTCAGGTAACGCCCCGCACCGGTCAACGTCCCGCCGGTACCGATACCGGATACCAGAACATCGACTTTGCCCTCGGAAGCGTCCCAAATCTCGGGGCCGGTGGTGTTGTAGTGAATTTCAACGTTGGCCTCGTTGGCAAACTGTTGCGCCAAAATCGAGTTCTCGGTCTCCTCAACGATCTGGGCTGCCTTCTCGACGGCACCGCGCATGCCATCGGCACCCGGAGTCAGAACGATTTCGGCACCGTATGCCCGCAGCATCACACGGCGTTCGTTCGACATGGTTTCCGGCATCGTGAGAACCACGCGGTAGCCGCGTGCAGCACCCACCATGGCCAGAGCGATACCGGTGTTACCGGAAGTACCTTCAACAATGGTACCGCCCGGACGGAGCTTGCCGGATTTTTCGGCAGCGTCAACGATTGCTACCCCGATACGGTCTTTGACAGAGTTCGCCGGGTTGTAGAACTCAATCTTGACGGCAACGTCACCTGGGAGACCTTCCGTGAGGCGGTTGAGTCGAACGAGGGGAGTCTCACCGACTGCCTGAGTGATGTTATCGAGCATCTTTGCCATATGGGCATCATCCTTTACGGGTGCAAGCGTTAAAAAGTGTTCTTGCGTTTAATAATAGAAGGTCGCGTAGTAAATCGTCATTATCGTAGCCATGCAGAGTAATGTTTGCGAACGTTGGCCAGTTTAGGGTTGATGACAACCTGGCAATATCCCCAACTTGGGTTCCGCTGGTAAAAGTTTTGATGCTCTTGCTCTGCGGGCCACCACGGTTGGTTTTCTTCGATCGTGGTCACGATCGGCTCAGACCAGAATTGCTGGTGCCGTTCGATAGCATCTGCAAATAGCTGCCGATCTTCATCTGACTGTGGGAATAGTGCAGAACGATATTGGGGGCCGACATCTGCACCCTGGCGATTCAACGAAGTCGGATCGTGGGAGGCAAAGAGCATATCTAAAATGGTGTCGGCATCGATGATGTCCTGATCAAAGGTCACTTTCACTGCTTCAGCGTGACCTGTCTGCCCGGTGGTAATTTGCTCGTATGTTGGATGATCGACGTGACCACCAATGTAACCGCATTCTGAGGCGACGACACCTTTGGTTTGACGATAAACCGCGTCCTGACACCAGAAGCAACCACCGCCAACAATGAGTGTTTTGAGATCGCCGTTTTCTTGTGAAAGTTCTGCTTCGCTCATATCAAATACAGTACACATACGAAGTGAATTATTCCCAGATATAGTGAAGACAGATTGTTGGTAAGCATATGGTTATCCATGCTTGTCTATGCCGGATGAGATTCCACACGTGCCGCCTGGGCCACGTAGTAATTACCCACTAAGCTCTTGTTGTCGTGACCGCAATTCATCATAAAAGCCTAAGCATAAGTTCGCGATAACCCAGGGGTCTGACAAGGAGCTACCAAGGCTTCGCTCAACCTTTTGCATCCGGTATCGAAGAGTATTTGGGTGCACGTTTAACGAGCGGGCAGCATTCTTTATGTCCAGGTCAAAAGACAAAAATTCTACGAGCGACTCGAGCAGCTCGGTATCGTTTCTGAGCGTCTCGCCATACCGCATCAGAACGTTCCTATCGAGACGGTCAACTGAGACAGAAACCATCCAATCGACGGGGTTCATGGCCCCGGCATACACCAGATTTGCCTTGGGATATGTCCCTCGTCGCGCATTATTTTTTGCGTGTCTGAGAGCGATTTTTGTAGCTCGGTACATATCTGGGTACATGGACAAGCTGACAAATGGCTCGGATATTGCGGTAATAAAGAAGTCTTCGAGCATTTTGGCTAACTCGGCGACCAGGGGACCCTCCGGTACTAAAAATTGCCAACTGTCCAGCTTCGATTCAGCAACGAGGATTGGTCTGTCATCGGTGTATCGGCGAATTGCTTTCAACGCGTTCTTGACCGATCTCTCACGAGCTTCATGAGACTTTGACGCTTCGCAAATTATGATCTGGAGGTTGCTAAAAGGCGCATATCCAAATTGCTCAAGACGACGCCAATAGCTGGGTTCTTGGCTGACTAGAATTCCGATCTCTAGATCTTGGAGCGTTTTTACAGAACTTACCGCGCGTTGTGCAAGAGAAGTGCCATCGATGGAGGCAACTGTTCCAAGTATAGTCGCTAAAGCTTCAAAGATCGCTGCCGAGATGTTCTCCAAGTGCTCCCGGTCCTGGTTGGCGAGCGCGACGAAGTAGTTCTGTGATCGAACGCCAACGCGTCCGGCCAACACCAACCATCGACCAATGGGAACAGGTGTTGGTGACTCTTCAATTTCGACGAGATTGTCCCTGATAAGTATTTTTGGCGCACTACCTGCTGAAGAAATAACGGCGTGATCCGTATCAAAAATCACCGCAGAACCTGCGCATTGTCGTGCCATTTGCCGTACCAAGCCGTCAAAAGGATTGTCTGAGTTGGCTGCATACAGTAAATCCCGCAGAATTTCGGCGTTGTTCATAGCGTCTCTTTCGTTTTCCACTAGCGCGTCGACATGAATACGACGGGTCCTCCGTACCCAGTTAAAACCAAAAGTCGGTAGTGACCAATGTTTGGACATTTCACAAATTAGAGAATGAATATTTTTGTTTGCTCCATTGAGACATTATGTCACCGAGGTTTACGATATGACTCACATCACAAATCAAGGAGTGTTATGCAAGATCTTCGTGTAGCAGTGGACGTGGGCGGAACCTTCACTGATGTTTGTATTTTTAACAACAATGACCATTCAATGTCGGTTACGAAGGTCCCTTCGACACCGCACGATCCGATGGCTGCGGTCCTAAACGGCATCGAGCGTGGCGACATTGATTTGAGAAGAGTTGAGCTCTTGTCGCACGGCACAACCGTTGCAACAAATGCTCTCATCACCAGAAATTTTCCGACTGCTGCAATGGTGACGACCGAAGGCTTCCGGGACACTATTGAAATTCGTGATGGGACAAAAGACGATCTTTGGGATGCTTACAAAGATGTGTCAGGTCCCTACCTGCGTCGGCGCGATCGGTTCGAGATTCCTGAACGCACTGATTATTCGGGAAAAATTGTCAAAGCTGTTCCCGAAGACGAGGCAGTGGACTTAGCCCGAATCCTCATGAAGCGTGGCGTCACGACTGTGGCCGTGTGCTTTATTAATTCCTTCATTAATCCGGAAAACGAAAAACGGATGAAAGAAATTTTGCAACGCGAGATGCCAGAAGCGAGTATTACTACGTCGGCAGATATTCTTCCCGAGATCTTTGAACATGATCGCTTCAACACGGCGATTGCGAACGCATTGCTCGGTCCACTGGTGTCAGGATACGTCGGAAATCTCGAGGCTGAACTCGTGAAAGGAGGTTACCAAAGCGACTTGCTGCTCCTGCATTCAGGCGGAGGCTCTATGACCCCCTCTCTTGTGAAGGAATTTCCAATCCGTCTTGCGGCTTCAGGAATCGCTGCCGGTGCGATTGCTGCTCGCCACGTTGCTGAACAGAGCGGCTTTCCCAATGCTATAGGCCTGGACATGGGTGGAACCTCGACTGATATTTCCCTGGTGACTAATGGTGAGCTACACACAACAAACCGTTGGGAAGTTGAATACGGGCACCCAATCCTCTTTCCAAGTATCGAAGTCCTGAGTATTGGCGCTGGTGGTGGCTCCTTAGCGCATATCGATATAGCAGGTTCGCTTCGAAACGGACCACAGTCAGCCGGAGCCGACCCCGGGCCAGCATGTTATGACCGAGGCGGGACACAACCAACAAACACTGATGCAAACCTGCTGCTTGGTCGTTTGGGGGATGAGCTTGCCGGTGGGGAGCTGCACCTCAAGAGGGAACTGTCTAAAACTGCGATCGAAGACGGTGTTGCCAAATCGCTTGGTTTAGAAGTTCCCGCAGCCGCCGAATCAATTCTCGACATTGCTAATGCGAACATGGCTGATGCAGTCCGTCTCGTCTCCATCCGACGAGGGCTTGACCCGCGAGATTTCGCGCTTGTTGCTTTCGGCGGTGCAGGAGCCCTTCATGGTGCCGAAGTGGCCCGGGAACTTGACATTCCAACAGTGTTGGTTCCGCCGAATCCTGGTGTGACTTCTGCAATGGGCTGCCTTCTTGTCGATATACAACATGATCTTTCGGGCATGTTCACAGCAGATACGACGCAAGTTGATGAACATGAACTAGATCTGCAGTTCCGAACTCTTGAGAAGACTGCGGCTGAGCGTCTGTGGAAAGAAGGCGTCTCTGAAAACGACTCCATTATCGAACGAAGTATGTCAATGCGGTATCAGGGCCAATGGCGTTCTTTGGAAGTTCGCATGGGGGGCGGTCCAGATGCTCTAAGCGAGGCTATCGAGAGTTTCCACAGTGAGCATGAACGCCAATTCGCGCTCCGGCAAGATGACAAACCAGTGGAAATATATCGGATCGAGGTCCGTGCGCTAGGAAAAACTCCTAAACCGAGTTTCAAACCCGCCGAAAAGCAAGATGCCACACCACAACCTGTGGCAAGCAGGTCAGTTTATTTCGGCGGCTCGTGGCACGACACCCCCGTCTATGACAGGGCCGATCTTGGATTCGGGATGAAAATCGTCGGGCCCGCGATTATTGAACAGCTTGATAGCACGATCGTTGTCCCTCCCGAAGATGTTGCGGAAATCGATGAGTGGCTCAATATCAGAATTAATCTTTCAATAGGAGCGTAATGATGACTACGGCATTGAACGAAGCTACAAACCAACAGGAAAATACATTGCACCCAGTGACCTTCGAGGTGCTGAAAAATGCGTTTGCTACGAGTGTCGACCTTATGAGTGAACAGATCCTGAGGACTTGTTACTCCTTTGTCATTTATTCTCGTGATTTTTCTTCTGCGCTCTGCGACGCTCAGGGAAATACCGTTATGCAAGGCAGTGGTGACATTGCTGTCCATGTCGGTACGCTACATTTTCAATGTAAAGCCGTCTTAGAACAATTCGGCGACGATATAAACCCCGGGGATGTCTTCGCGATTAACGATCCTTATCGCGGCGGGACACACATGAACGATGTGAGTTTCATTCGGCCGATATTCGTAGGCGATGAAATTGTTGGGTATGCCCAAAACAAGGGTCATTGGGCGGATATAGGCGGAAATGTTTCGGGGTCCTTTGATGTGAGTGCAACCGAACACTTCTCGGAGGGCCTGCGAATCACACCGCTTCGAGTTTGGAGGAAAGGTGAATTTCTCCATGATGTTGCTCAGTTGCTCGTGTCGAATACCAGAGCCCCTGATCAGGCTCTAGGGGACTTACGTGCCCAGGCCGGTGCTACAGCAGTATGTGAGCGGGAAGTGCTTCGACTAGTAGAAAAATATGGCAAATCCACTGTCTTGCAGGCTATGCAAGAAACACAGGATTATGTGCAACGAACCGTTCTGGAACGGATAGCAGATCTTCCCCACGGTGAATGGCGGACGGTTGACTATCTGGATGAGGATCCGGCAAAAGGTGAAGGCTTGGTTCCTATTCACATCAAGATGCGAATAGATGACGACGGAATCCATTACGATTTATCCGGTTCTTCGCCTGTTGTCGCAACTTTCCTGAATTCGGGATATGGAACAACACATTCGGCTATCTACGCTGGTACCAAGAGCTTCTTCCCCGATGTTCCTCTCAATTCGGGCTTCTATGCCGCTGTCACAGCAGAGATTGGTGAGGAAGGGACTGTTGTCAACGCAGGTTGGCCCCATGCTGTAACCGGATTCTGTTCGGGACCGTATGAAAAGATCATGAACGGCATCTTTGAGCTCTGGAGTGCGATTATGCCAGAGCGTGCTATGGCCTGCGCATTCAACCTCGAGTACTTGCTTGTGGGAGGCCATGATGCCAGAAGCGACGCTCATGACTATTTCATGTGGTACGACTGGATGGCCGGCGGCTGGGGCGGTCGTGCGACAAAAGATGGATCGTCAGCCACATCACCCGTATTTGGTACGGGCTTAGCTGTACAGCCAGTGGAAGGCCAAGAGCGTCTGAACCCAGTATTGACGACCTCTCATAATATTGCAGTTGACTCAGCAGGGCCAGGCAAACATCGAGGCGGTTTTGGTGTTCAAAAGGGTGGGACGCTAACCGATGCGACGAGTACCGTGATGAGCTACTGCTGCGACCGAGGGCGATCAGTGACCTGGGGCATTAACGGAGGGCTACCGTCGATTCCTCACGGTGTCTGGCTGAACAGGGGCACTGACAACGAAAGATACCTGGGAGCTACCTTCTCAAATGTCCCTATCGTGCCCGGCGACACCTTTACTAGGCCTTCAGCTGGCGGTGGCGGCTTCGGCGATCCGATGGAACGGGATATTGAGGCAGTCTTAGAAGACGTTATCGACGGCTATGTTTCGTTGGAGCGAGCCCGTAAAGATTACGGCGTAGTCATTCATGAAATTGACGCTGAGCTTGATCAATACGAAGTTGATCACGCAGCGACTCAGGAAGCGCGTGACGATATCCGTCACAATCGTCAGAAGTGGTTGCAAGAAGCACCGGAACAGGTCGCGCAATGGTACCTAGAAGGCAAAATCGACGTGCACGATGCGGTACGTCAATATGGCGTGATCCTAGACTGGGGAACGGCAGAACTATTCCCGAAAACTACTGAGCAGTATCGAGAATCTATGCAGAAACGCTCGGCTGTTTACTGGAACGAATAAGCCCGGACGCAAAAAGGGGGCTTGAGCAGAGATTGTTTTGCTCAAGCCCCTTTTCTGCTGCCTGCCTCAGGCTTGGCCTGGTGCACCCGCGCTATAAGCATCGCACGAGCTCCGGGGCAAAGCATGGTCGAGGAACGACTATTGATGCTGTGTAGGGCAGACGACTGGTCGACTAGATAGTCTTCGCATCAATCACGAATCGATACCGCACATCTGAGCGCACAACGCGTTCGTAGGCTTCATCTACGTCATCTGCGCTAATAACTTCCACTTGCGAAGTGATGCCATGTTCAGCGGAGAAATCCAACATCTCCTGGGTCTCTTCGATACCACCAATATTGGAACCGGTCAGTGATCGTCGCTGCGACGTCAGCGAGAAGACACTGAACGTCTGAGCATTCTCAGGTAGGCCAACGAATACCATCGTGCCGTCGAGTTTGAGGGTTTTCAGCAGCGCATCAACATCGATGTCTGCTGAGACCGTATTGATGATGAGATCAAACGTGCCGCGCAAGGCCTTGAGCGTGCCTTCTTCACCGGTAGCGCGATAGTCGCTGGCTCCGAATCGACGACCATCGTCTTCTTTTGACCGGGTCTGCGATATCACCGTGACGTGGGCGCCCATCGCATGCGCATACTGGACAGCCATATGCCCAAGTCCACCCATGCCGATCACCGCCACATTCATCCCCGGGCCGGTATTGTAATGCCGCAGTGGTGAATACGTGGTGATACCAGCACACAGCAGGGGAGCGGCCGTCTCAAAGGCAATGCCCTCCGGAATACGCAGCACGTAGTCCTGTTTGACCACGATATGGGTCGAATAGCCGCCGTAGGTGACCTCGCTCTCATAATCCTTACTGTTATAGGTCATTACAGCACCCTGCTCACAGAACTGCTCTTCTCCTGCCTGACACGGACCGCACTGACCGCAGGAGTCCACAAAACAGCCGACACCCACTCGGTCACCTACCGCGAATTTGGTGACACTGGGGCCAGCCTCGGTGACAATACCGGCAATTTCGTGACCAGGGACCATCGGATACATGCCAGGGGCCCACTCGTCCCGGGCGTTGTGAATATCCGAGTGACAGATACCGGCATAGGCGATTTCAATCAGTACGTCATCGTGACCAACAGCGCGCCGGGTGATCGTGCCGCGCTCAAATGCAGTGCTTGGGGCATGGGTCAGTAGTGCAGGAATCTGTGTTGTCATAGTCCAGGTATATCAAACTTGTGTAGGAGACCAACAACGCGAAGAGTCAAGGCGGTTAACCAACTTCGCGGTGGTACCAGAATCGGTACCACCGCGAAGTGACGGAAAACGGGAGTTTGCTTAGTAGCGTGCCACCGTATTCATTGGTGGGTTGTACTGCGTGTATGTTGACAGGGAATCAATGCTGATACCGGCCTGTGGGTTACGTGCCTGAGCGATCTGACCGTCGCCAACGTATACGGCTACGTGATAAATGCCGGAGGCAGAACCGTTATTTGACCAGAAGATGAGGTCACCTTCTTGAACATTGTCGAGGCTGTCATGCGAGCTTGCTCCGCTGAACTGAGCACTCGAGGTACGTGGAAGTTCCACACCTGCCTCAGCGAAAGCGGCTTTCGTAAATCCGGAGCAGTCGTATGCGCTTGGACCGTTAGCACCATACTGGTAGGTGGCACCCGAATTTACGATATCGACCGCGGCGCTTGTGGCAGCCGTCGTACCGGTAGCTGAACCAGAGCCGGTTGATGCAGTGCTCACCGTGCTGATGTCGCTGTCTGCGCTCGCGGTAGAGGTTTCACCCGAGGTTAGGCCAACGCCAGCATCTGCGCTCTGCCCGGAAGACTCAGCGGAGGAGGCATTGCCGGACAGCTGCAGAACATCACCGGGGTAGATAACGCTAGAGGTGCTCAAGCCATTGGCATTTAACAGCGCATCGAGTGCCACGCCCTGGGAGCTGGCAATCGAAGCCAGGGTGTCACCGGTCTGTACAGTGTAGGAGCCTGATGAGCTGTTCGAAGTAGTATCGCTGGAGCTCGATGAAGTGGCAGGAGCTGGTGCATCGTCCATGGCTGCATTAGCCGGCGCCATACCGATGAAGGAAGCGCTAGCGGCGGTTGCCAGAGTAGCGATGCCCATGGAGAACTTCTTGTTCCGACGGGAACGCAGGGCTAGCAGTTCAGCGTTTTCGGCTTCAATGCGGGCTCGGCGAGTGGTGAAGGTCATGTTGTTACTCTCAGTAAGATGGCAGAAAATATTGCTTGTCTGGACCACGGACATCTTCTTCAAGACGTATCGTTATCAGAACGTTATTAACCGTGGCACTCCTGTTATCATTTCGCAACTTCCGTGAGCGCGTTTTTCGCCCGAGTCTGGCGTAAATTTGGGGATGGTCCGCAGCATGGTGGCGATTCGGGAAAAGTCTGACAATTTCCTGTTATTGTTCTGTGATCTTCGTGTGGGGTTGATTTTGCTCCATTTCTCGCAGACTTGTCTTGACCGCACGCGGCATAGTGTCGCCACGGTGTGCTGAGACGTCTTCATTCCGCGAGCGGTTGTCCAAGACCACTGGCAGGTTAAACAGTGATTTCATTGTCAACAGCAGGCACAATAGACAACATGGCATCATCGCAAGCATCAGAACATTCTGTCGTTCATCCAACGCTTTCCCAGGTCATCCAAGCAATGGAAGCACTGTGGCCGGTCAGCTTGCAGCAGGGGTGGGATGCTTCCGGCATCGTTGCCGGCCGACCCGAACAAACGATCCAACGCATTCACTGGGCTGTCGACCCAGTCCAGGCAGTCGCTGACGAAGCAGTAGCCCATGGGGCCGATCTGGTGGTGACACACCACCCCCTATTCTTGCGACCGGTTACTTCAATGGCGGCGACAACGTTTAAAGGCAAAGTGCTGCACACACTTGTCGAGAATTCCTGCGCGCTCATTACCGCTCATACCAATGCGGACTCGGCGGTCGGCGGTGTCTCTGATGTACTAGCAGAAATCTTGGGCTTGGAAAACGTGGAGCCATTGGCGGCCGCAGAGGAGGGCTTGACCGAAGAAGGCATCGGCAGAGTAGGGACACTCCCTACAGCTCTACGCCTCGAAGATTTTGCAACGCGGGTATATGGGTCCCTGCCTGCCGTCGCCGGGGGTGTCCGCGTGGCCGGTGATCCAGACGGGATCGTCTCTAAGGTGGCGATTACCGGGGGAGCCGGCGATAGTCTGTTCGACGATGTGCGTCGGCACGAAGCCGATGTTTATATCACAGCTGACCTCCGTCACCATCCAGCCTCAGAAGCCAGAGAGCAAGCCATGGCGGAAGCAGACCGACCCTATTTGATAGATGTGTCGCACTTCGCTTCGGAATGGTTGTGGCTACCAGCCGGAGCGAAAGCTTTGGAGCGTGCTCTTTCAGATGAAGGTCTCACCGTGACCACAGCTGTATCAGCCATTAATACCGACCCGTGGGACTTCATCTTGACCTCGGGCGACGAGACCAAGCAGATCGACAACGAAACGGAATAGTTGAAACATGAGTATCACCGCGACCACACAGCAGCAACGTCAACTTCTTGATCTGCAGTCACTCGATAGCCAGCTGACCCGGTTGCGAACTCAGCTGAGCGAACTGCGAGATGATGCTCAGTTGGCCGAGCTGCGTAAAACGGGAGCCATGGCAGTAGACCATGCTAAAACTGTTCAAGCTCGCGTTGAAGAACATCAGGCCGCTTCCCAGCAAGCAGAGCAGGCAGTTGAAGAAACCACCAAACGCAGAAACAGTCACCAATCTCGACTGGATGCAGACAAGGTCTCGCCTCGCGATGTTCAGGCAGTCACCATGGACATTGCGGAACTGACGGTCCGCATTGATCAGCTTGAAGAAACACAAGTTGAAGCGATGCAGACGCTGGAAACTTCACAGACAGACTTAGCCAACGCCCAGGCTGCGATCGCCGAAGCCGAACAAGCCGTCAATGTCCGGATTGCAACGATTAACGAGCAGGGGCAACAGCTCTCGAAACAGGGCAAAGAACTCACGGTTGAACGGGCCGCCCTAGCTGAGACCCTGCCGACGGACCTGGTGGCTGAGTATGAACAGCTTCGCGATGCCAATCACGGGATCGGCGTTGTTGAACTGACACCGAAGGGCCTGTCTGGCGCCGGTCTTCCGATTGCCCCTGCCGAGCTCGCTGAGATTAAAAAACTTCCTGCTGATCAACTGGCTTACTGCCCAGATACCGGTGCGATCTTGGCCCGAACCGAGCTAGTTTAGGACGATCCGTAGCGAGCCCGCCTTTTTCTCAGTTGGCGACACGAGTTCAACCTCGTAGAGCTCGCTGACTGCCTCTGCGACCTGTTGAACCGATCCCAGAGGTTCCTGGGCGTGGTGTTGCAGTAGATGTCTGGCAACATAGCCGCGCGCCTGCTTGGCCCAGTGGGACACAACTTTCAATTCGCCATCGACACGTTGAAACACATCAATAGTGACCGTGCGAAACGGGGGAGTTTTCCAAAACGAGCGGTAAGTTGTTGAGCGACAATCAATAATCGGACCACTGCCGTAGTCCGCCAGTTGATCGGTGAGGCGCGCACGCCACCAGGTGCCCACATTCCCAACACCCGGCAGCTTAGCTGTAGCAGGATAGCGGTAACTTGGAATATTGTCCGATAGTCGGGTCACACCAAACAGGGCCGAAAATACGAGGGTGAGATCGTCGTCAACATGCTCGAGTGCGCCGTAATCTAGGGCATCAAAGAGTACCCCCGTATATACCTGCCACGCTGGGGCAGTCGGGGCCTCAAGCAGGTGCTGATTTGCTGCGATTTCTTCGTGAAGAGACTTGCCGACTGTCAAAAGTTCGTGTGCGTTGCCCAAACTGGAAACAACTTCTAGCTCCTGAATAAGCGTCCGGCGTTCTCCAGACAGTTCTGGAAAGATCAAATCATCAAACGCGAGCTGATCGCCGTGCTCAGGTGCGGTTTTACCTTCAGAAGGGGGCAGCAAAATTAACATAAGTTTGAGTGTAGTTGTTCGAATTACGTTCATCGGACAATGTTCGGTAAAGTGAGATTTTCGGGATGGAGTTGCGGGTGATCGCGACAATACGTCGAGGAAAGTCCGGACACCACAGGGCATGATGGTGGGTAACGCCCACTCGGAGCAATCCGCAGGCTAGTGCCACAGAAAGTAGACCGCCTCCCAGGAGGTAAGGGTGAAAGGGTGGAGTAAGAGACCACCAGCGGGCGCGGTGACGCGCCCGGCTCGGTAAACCCCATCCGGTGCAAGATCAAGCAGAACACGTTATGAGGCTGCCCGCCCAGTGTTCGGGTTGATCGCTTGAGTACTGCGGCAACGCAGTCACCAGATAGATGATCATCAGCCAATCGGAGTATTCCGAATGGCCACAGAATCCGGCTTATAGCACTCCATCCCGTCCCCACACCACACGTCTTGAAAGTGCAATAGTGTCTCAGCGTCGCCGGAAAAAGTCGCAGCTCGCCAAGCTGCCGCTGCCGATAGCCATTGTTGTTGTCGGCGTTTATCTCATCGCCACATTCGTCCTTCCAACCGAAAAAGATTACGTGCCCGCAGAAGGTACGGCGCTAGAACAACTAGAAACGCTGGAGGTTAAGGGACGTGCCCCGAAAACCGGATACAGCCGTGATGAATTTGGCGACGGCTGGTTAGACCCTGACGGTAATGGCTGCGACGGGCGTAACGACGTCTTGAACCGAGATTTAGAGAGCGTCGTACACGCCGAAGATGGCTGCAAAGTGCTCACCGGCGTGCTCCAAGACCCGTTTACAGGAAAGACCATTGATTTCACCCGAGGTGCAGAAACGTCGATGGACGTGCAAATCGACCACATTGTCGCGCTATCTGACGCCTGGCAAAAGGGCGCCCAGCAATTATCGGCAGAAGAACGTGCACGTTTCGCTAATGATCCAGTCAACCTGCTGGCCGTCGACGGACCTGCGAATAGCCAGAAGTCGGATGCTGACGCTGCGACATGGTTGCCTCCCAACAAGGATTTCCGTTGTGAATTTGTGGCTATGCAGACAGCGGTAAAGGCAAAATATGATCTTTGGGTTACCGAGCCCGAGTACGGTGCGATCGTTGACGTGCTCTCCGAATGTCCTGATGAGCCCGCATATACCACCGAGGGCGAGCTGCCCTTACTTCGCCACTAGCGCCATGACTTTATGAACGCTACGTTTATCGGTATCCTTTGCCCTGAAACGCTAAGATGAGAATGTTTTCAAATAGGTTGGCCGTCCGCCAATCGCACACTATGAAGAAAAGGACCACATCGTGGCAGATATCACCGCCAGCACGCAGGAGACTCTACAACAATGGAGTGAACGTGAGCAGTTGGCTGAGCAAATGGTTCCGCTCATTGGTTCGTTGTACCGCAATAACAACATCGTGACCTCCATTTATGGTCGGAGCCTCGTTCATCAGTCGGTAGTCGACATCTTGAAAGCACACCGCTTTGCTCGCCAGGTTGATGAATCAATTCTTCCAGTCGAAGATTCGTTTGCGATTGTTCAGGCAATGTCAGAGCTCAACCTTGGTGCTGGCTCGGTGGACCTGGCTCGCATGGTCAAGAAGTTCCGTGAAGCAGGCGGCGACGCGAAAGACTTCGTGCGCAATGAACTCGCCGATATCGCTGACAAGAATGGCGAAGGCCTCGGCGACACCACCGATGTGGTGCTCTACGGTTTCGGACGCATTGGCCGTCTGCTGGCCCGCATCCTTCTCGACCACGCTGGTGGCGGTACCAAACTTCGTCTGCGTGCGATCGTTGTTCGTCGCAACTCTGACGACGACATCATCAAGCGTGCCTCCCTGCTGCGTCGCGACTCAGTACACGGTGCCTTCAACGGCACCATCGAAGTCGATGAAGATGCCAACACCATCACGGCCAATGGCACCAAGATTCAGGTCATCTACGCTTCTGACCCAGCTTCACTCGACTACACCGAGTACGGCATCAACAACGCCATCGTGGTCGACAACACCGGTGTGTGGCGCGATGAAGAAGGCCTGGGCCAGCACTTGAAAGCGAAGGGCACTTCCAAGGTCATTCTGACCGCACCTGGTAAGGGCGATCTGAAGAATATTGTCTTCGGTGTCAACACTGATGACATCACCCCGGAAGACACCATCATCTCGGCTGCTTCCTGTACCACCAACGCTATTACTCCGGTATTGAAGGTCCTCAACGATGAGTACGGCATTCACCACGGTCACGTTGAAACTGTTCACGCGTACACCAACGACCAGAACCTGATCGATAACTTCCACAAGGGTTCCCGTCGTGGTCGTGCAGCTGGGCTGAACATGGTGCTCACCGAAACCGGTGCGGCAACTGCGGTCGCCAAGGCGCTGCCAGAACTGTCCGGAAAACTCTCGGGTAACGCCATCCGCGTTCCAACCCCGAACGTCTCCATGGCGATTCTCAACCTGGAACTGGAAAGCACAACCTCACGCGACGAAGTCAACACCCGTCTGCGCCAGGAATCCCTGACCGGCCCACTGAGCAAGCAGATCGACTACATCTACTCACACGATGCAGTTTCCAATGACTTCGTGGGCTCCAACCGCGCCGGCGTGGTCGACGGTCTTGCAACCATCGTCAACGAAGGCTCCAACGGTTCCAGCCTGGTCCTCTACGTCTGGTACGACAACGAATACGGTTACTCCACACAGGTCATCCGTGCGGTAGAAACCATGGCCGGTGAAAACCTGCCGGTATTCCCCAAGAACTAAGGCTACTCACTAGGACATAGGCCGAGAGCCCTACGATGTGAGGTCGCTGCGAACAGGGCGACCTCACATAGCGTTGAAGCACTGGAGCCACGGTGTCCAGGCAAGCAAAAAGCCGCTGCAACAGGGTGAATGTTGCAGCGGCTTTCTGCGTGCGGAAGGAAAAGCGGCTTAGCTTTCTTCTGCTTCGTTGGCAGCTTCAGCGTCGTGGCCAAATGGATCTTCGTCATCACCGGGCATCCACGTATTGCCCGCTGTGGTCCAACCCTGCTTTCGGAGTTCCTTTTTCCAACGCTTTGACCAGCGCGGATTGAGCCGATTGACGTACAGGGTGGCGTTGAGGTGATCAAACTCGTGCTGCAGGATCCGTGCAAACCAATCGTGGGCTTCAAAATCAATGAGCTTGCCGTCGACGTCAAAACCCTGGAGACGAACGTGAGCGGAACGCTTCAACGGGTAACCAAGAGCAGGTACTGAGAGACAACCCTCCGTTTCGCTATCCGGATCTGGATCTTCCTGCGAAACCTTCCCCAACAGGGTCAGTACGGGATTGAGTACTTCGCCCTTGGTGGGAGCATCTCCGGTGTGTTCGAACTCCCACGTGAAAATACGCAATCCAGCTCCGACCTGGGGTGCGGCGAGACCAACGCCGCGGGCAGCCTCCTGGGTAACGTGCATATCGGCAACTAATTGACGAATGTCGTCGTTGATTTCTTCAACTTCGGAAGCGCGGTTATGCAGTACCGGATCGCCATGGATGACGATTGGTAGGATCTTTCCTTCTGCGGTCACTTACAGCTCCACGATGTCGAATTCGAGCAGTTCAGCATCGCTGGCTACTGGCTTGCGTGGTTTGCCGTCCTGGTCTGCATGTGCTGCAGCGCTATCGCGAGAGTCGCGCCAGTTTTCGTAGTCTTGGCGTGACGCCCACTGGGTGTATACAAAGTACTGGGTGTTGTCACCGGTTGGGCGCAACAGATTAAAGCCCTCGAAACCTGGTGCCTGGTCGACTGCATGCTTGCGGGCTGCAAAGCGTGCTTCGAGTTCGCTACCTTGACCTTCTGGAACGCTCAGAGCGTTAATAACCACGATCGACACGGATGTCTCCTTAAATTACAGGGCTGGGGTTTCCTGCCGGGCTCATTGCCTCAAACATAGATACATGCTTGGCATCATGTACCGACATTACCGAATCTCTAGATGTGACACCAATGCGCGAGCGGAACACAGTTAGCGTTATAGTCCCAGTATCACCATGTTGCAGGGAGGCAAGAAATAGGATGGACGCTGTAGAACCGGCACCGGAAAAAGCACCGCGGGGGCGACCACGCAGCGCGACGTCACATCAAGCCGTGCTCAATGCTGTAGCGCGACTGCTTGATGAACAGCACCAGGACTATGAAACCCTGACGATCGAAGGTATTGCTGCTGAAGCCGGCGTTGGTAAACAGACCATCTATCGTTGGTGGTCCACCAAGGCTGCCGTACTGTTAGAAGCTATTTTGACCGGCCACGTCAAAATGCACATTGGCGAAGTCGACGACACCGGAGATCTTCGAGAAGACCTTAGCCGATGGGTCCAGGTGCTTCGGACGAATCTATTCGATGCCCAAAGTGTATCGCTTGCACGGGCGTTGGTATCAGCGGCCATTATTGAAGAGGTCAACCTCGAGGACTACCTCACCCAGAACGAGCTTGAACTGACCGCCATGCCGTATAAGCGCCTGATAGCAGAGGCCCGACGTGGGGGTCTGCGCTCGGACGCCGATGTATCAGCAGCCCTTGGTGCACTGGTGTATCCGATTATTTTGCGACTGATTTCCGGAGTGACTCCCGAGCCTGAATGGTTCGATGCGTTGGTCGACGTCGTCGTCAATGGGGTAGGGCGCTAAGTTCTGTCGCGGATTTTCTAGTGTGGTCTTGAGCACAATTCCCCAGAAAACCACCATCTCAGTTTTGCGAGACGCAGCGTTCCGTTTATCGTAGGGAGGGTATAAACCCCGCTCTGTGTTCAGGAGTCCATCCATGGCAAAACTGCTCTACCGGCTTGGTATGTTCAGCGCACGTCGCGCTAAAACCGTTATCATCGCCTGGCTTGTAATACTGGGGGTGGCCGCAGGCGCATTCCTGACCTTCGGCGGCCAACTGTCTAACCAGATCAGCATGCCAGACCTGGAGACCACCGAGGTTGCCGATCGGATGACCGAAGAACTCGATGACGGTTCAGGCGGTAGTGCCAACGTCGTCATTCGCACCGAGGACGGTGAAAGCTTCACGAGCGAGCAGCAAGAGGCGATTGGTGAGCTGGGGACCGAGGTTGAATCACACGACATCGTGACCTCAGTGACGGATCCATTTGCAGCCGCCGACGAAGTCGAGACGAACCGTTCGGAGCTGGAATCCGGGCGGGACGATCTTGCCGATGGCATGGAGCAACTGGAGTCTGGCCAAGAAGAATTTGACGCGGCACGACAAGAGCTTGATGCTGGCCAGGATGAGCTTGATGCGGCAGCTGAACAAGCTGAACAATCAGGGATGGCGCAGGCTGTGCAACCGCAGCTGAATGCTCAGCAAGAACAACTGGATGCAGGACGCGCTGAACTCGACGCAGCTCAAGAGGAGCTGGACACCTCACGTGCAGAAATCGAAGATGGACAGGTTGAACTGGATCGTGGTCAAGCAATGCTGGACCTGTCCGAGGGGATGGAAACGGTCTCCGACGATGGCTCCGCAGCCCTGATGGTGGTCAACTTCCCACAGTCAGTCCAGGGCCTTGATATGGATGCAGTCACCGCTGTATCGGAAACACTCCTTGCCGCAGACATCGACGGCGTCGAAGTCTTACCGACACAAGATCTCAGCTTCGAAATGCCCGCCATGTTCTCAATGGCAGAGGTCATCGGGCTCATTGTCGCTGCGGTCGTCCTGTTGGTCATGCTCGGGACCTTCATCGGTGCCGGTCTTCCGCTTGTCAACGCTCTGATCGGTGTGGGGATCGGTGTTGCCGGTGCCATGTCGCTGTCCGGCGTCATCGAGATGATGTCGATTACCCCGATCCTGGGACTCATGCTTGGCCTGGCAGTAGGGATTGATTACTCACTCTTTATTCTGCACCGGCACCGCCAGCAGCTCAAAGGCGGCATGGGGGTTCGAGACTCGATTGCATTGGCGAATGGCACTTCGGGCAACGCCGTCGTCTTTGCCGGAGCCACCGTGGTCATCGCACTGCTGGCGCTCAATGTTACCGGCGTCGGATTCCTGGGCATGATGGGAACGGTTGCGGCATTCTGTGTACTGGTGGCAGCACTCATGGCTGTGACCATGACCCCCGCGCTGCTGTCTGTCACCGGGTATGCGATCTTGTCGAAGAAGGAACGTCGTTCAGCAGGCCGAGCCAAAGCACGCCCGAACCAGCACAACGGTGACAAAATCACCACCGGTTTGGGTACCGGCAAATCAGTACTTGCCACGGTCGGCGCGGTCGTTGCATTGGTGTTTTTGGCACTGCCCGTTGGATCCATGCGACTCGGCCTCCCGGACGCGTCACAGGAGCCAGCCGATTCCACCAGCTACCAGGCCTATCAAGAAACCGAAGCATCATTTGGTGAAGGCATGAACAGTCCACTGTTGGTGCTGGCGGACCTGCCAGACTCCGATCTGTCTCAGGGGGAGGCAACGGATCAGCAAATTGCCGTGGCTGAACAGTTGGCCGAACGTGACGATGTCGAGACCGCCGTCCCAACGGGTATGAACGACGATCACAGCGTGATTGCCTTAGCGATCATTCCAACCGAGGGCCCGGCCGCGGCGTCCACCGAGAATCTGGTCCATGAGTTACGTGCTGGTGGGGTACTGGCAGACACCGACGTCGCCGACGTGGAATTGTCAGTTGCCGGTGCGGCAGCGGCAAGCATTGATATTTCGGATGTGGTCGCGGATGCGCTACCCGTCTATCTTGCGGTCGTGATTGGGTTGTCGCTGTTGCTGATGATCATGGTGTTCCGGTCGCTCTTGCTTCCTCTGGTGGCCACCCTCGGGTTCGTCGGCTCGTTTGCCGCGACCATGGGCATCATTGTCGCTATCTTCCAGTGGGGCTGGTTCGGGGACCTCTTCAGCATCACCGGCACCGGTCCGATCTTGACCTTCCTGCCGATCCTTGTGATGGGAATCCTGTTCGGGCTGGGTATGGACTATCAGCTGTTCACTGCCACCGGCATGCGCGAAGCCTACGCACAGGGTTCAAAACCACAGGTTGCGGTACGAAAAGGTCTAGTTGCCGGCCGTGCCGTTGTGACTGCCGCCGCGCTCATCATGATCTCGGTCTTCGCCGGGTTCATTTTCACCGACGATGTGATGATCACATCCATCGGGTTGGCACTTGCCGTTGGTGTGCTGCTCGACGCGTTCGTCGTCCGGTTGCTGCTGGTGCCCTCGGTACTGCACCTGTTGGGTCCTGCAGCATGGTGGCTTCCCAAGTGGATCGACCGCATTCTACCCAACGTCGACGTCGAAGGCACCGCGCTAGAAGAGGAAATCACCAAGCGCTCACAAGGCGCTGGCATTTAGCCAGGGCCCTGCGGACCCGCCTAGTGCCGCCCCAGGTTCTGGGCGGTGTCCGTGAAGAACCCTAGCGTTTGGGCTGTGAGTTCGGAGTCCAAATGTGAATCTAGCGAGGTGGTGGCAGCGGCGGCCAGTAACCGTTTCGAAGCGGTGACCGCATACGTCTCGAAGCTGCCGATGTGCTCGCCCATGACCTGTGCTGCGGCAACCACGTCGTCTTCAATCGAAGACACTAACCCGATTTCCAGGGCCTTATCGGCGTCGTACTGTTCGGCATTGAGAATCATATGAGTGGCTCGAGTCAGCCCGATGATCCGTGGGAGGAACCACGACAGCCCAAGGTCACCCCCGGAGATGCCGAGTTTAATAAATGGTGCCGAAAAGACGGCTTCGGGAGAAGCCAAACGGATGTCGCAGGCCGCGGCAAACGACATGCCGGCACCCACCGTATGCCCATTGACCGCTGCAATCGTAGGCTGGGGGACACCCGCCAGGGTCCGGATGAAATCGGTTCCATAGCGTAGTGCCTTTGACAGACGCGACGCCGGGTTCGTTTCGTTACTCCACGGCATATCATCAGCGCCGTCGAAACGCTGTTTTAGATCAAGTCCAGCGCTGAAAGCACGTCCTTTACCCGTGACCACAATAACTTTGACCTCTGGGTTATCGGAGAGTTCGCGGATACCAGACTGCCATTCGGTCAGGACCTTGGCGGTCATCGAGTTCATGGCTTCTGGACGATTGAATGTTGCGGTACCAACACCGTAGGCGACAGACAGTTCGATGGACATGGGGCTCCTTCACGTGGGATTGCTGTGTGGCGAGTTAAGATCTGGATGTTGTGTTTGCGAGCGTTCTTGTCGTCGGGACTGCGCTGCTATGGACTCCCGCTGACGTAATGCACCCAGAGCCTGCTCATAGCTTCGGGCCAAAGCGGCGATGGAGACGGGCTTGAACAGTGAGACAAAGCGTTCAACGTCACTATCGGTCATGTTTTGGTCCGACAGTTTCGGCTTGAGCATCCGGGTATACGTTTCTTCGAGGTCTGCCGTGAGACGCTGGCCGGCTGTTTCAATGGCTTTAGTAATCTCAGCTGAGGTAGCAGGCGTCAGGCCGAAATCAATCAGGTCGACCCCGATGGAGAGCAATGCGGTGGCGACGGCATACTGCGGTGGTTTTGCTTCGTCTGGCAGCCGTTGAATGACACCTAGGTGTTCTAACATGGTCAGATCATCGTCGCTGAGTGGACGGTTCGTCCGGGCAGCGAGTTCGGCGCGTGTCATCGTCGTGGGTCGATCAGCTAGCCAAGGCGCCAACATAGTGGAATGCATGGCGATCGAGGTATCGGAGGCATCGACGGGGATGCGGTTCAAATGCTCTTTGATGGCGGCGAGTCCAAAGCCATGGCCCTGCAACTCACGAATAAGTTCCAGCGTGACCAAGTGCTGGGAAGTATAGACAGCCGCACGGCCTTGTTTCCCCGGTGCTGGAAGTAGGCCCTCGGTCGTGTAGAAGCGAATGTTGCGGACAGCTACACCGGACCGTTCAGCTAATTCGGCTAACCCGAACGTGACCTGCTGCTGCGCCTCAAAACGCTCCGACACCGGTGTACCTCCAGACAATGCATGAGCATGCTTATGATGTATCTCACCATGGTAGGTCACAGGGTCAATGCCAGTGTCACTGTGAAGGTTTGACGATAGTCCACCGTGAATTGCTCGTGCGTCGGCCGCCACAGAATTTCATTCGCAAGGGTAGCCTAGAAAATCGTGGGTGAGATGGTGTTTTATGGTGATCACGTCGATAAAATATCAACTAAGCATCAGTGTTCTGATGTGACGCAAAATTTAGTTTAGTTCTAAGGAGGCGTCATGGGATTCATCGGTTGGATTGTTCTCGGCTTGATTGCAGGTGCAATTGCAAAAGCTGTCAAACCTGGAAAGCAAGGCGGAGGCCTGTTAGCCACGTTGCTGCTTGGAGTGCTCGGCGCTGTCCTAGGAGGCTGGCTCGGCTCAGCTATTTTCGGTGTGGGAGTCGACGAGTTCTGGTCGATCTCCACGTGGCTGCTGGCAATTGGCGGTGCGCTGATCCTCTTGGTCATTTGGGGATTGCTGACCCGCAATAAGAGTGCAGCCTAAGCAAGAGCAGAATACTGACTCTCTCCAGTCCTGGGGTTCGCCGGTCTTCCGGTGAGCCTCAGGATTTCTCTTGCTTGTGTGTACGCTCCGCTAGGACTCAGCGAGGCACAGCGTAGAACCTGACAAATACAAAAGATCGGCATGAACATTTTCACATTCATGCCGATCTCATCCGGGTGAGTAACGGGGCTTGAACCCGCGACCTTCTGGACCACAACCAGACGCTCTACCGACTGAGCTATACCCACCATATCGAGCTATATCTCGAAAGTGATTGCCATCAGGCAACGCGTCTCACTATAGCTCAGATTTTTTGTTTTGACTAATCCTGGTCCTGAGCCAAGGTTGGCTCCTTGTACAGCACGAGATTGTCGCGCACTTTGCGCGCGTCTTCGACCTTCGGTCCAGGGGGAATGACCATGATTGCTTCGCGGTAGTAGCGCAGCTCGTTGATGGAATCAGTAATGTCGCCCAGCGCCCGGTGGTTGCCGAGTTTCTCCGGCGATTTCGCATAAGCGTTCGGGTACCAGCGTTTCGCTAATTCTTTGATGGATGACACATCTACTATGCGGTAGTGCAGGTGTGCGGCCAACTCTGGCATCTCAGCAAACAGGAAACGTTGGTCCTGACCAACTGTGTTCCCCGCTAACAGCGCAGTGCGTGGTTTGGGGCAGAACTTCTTCACGTAGTCCAGTAACTGTTTTTCCGCCTCAGCTGCGGCGATCCCGTTGTGCCACTGATCTGAGAGCCCATTGTTGCGGTGCATCTCGACAACTACGGGGTCCATCTGTTCGATAGCTGCTGCAGGTGGTTTGATAATAATGTCGATACCGTCGTCCAAGACATTCAGATCGGCATCGGTAATAATGATGGCGACCTCAACCAGTGCGTCAACACCGGGATAGAGACCGGTCATTTCCGCATCGAGCCAGACCATATTGCGGTCCTGATCGTTTGATGCTGCTGAAGCTGGCTCAAATGGCTGGGGCGTTGTTTCGTTGTTCAAGATATTTCTCCTACCTAAGGTGTCGATATTCAGCCTACCGATGTCCGGTGATACATTTATGCCCAACGTCAATGATATTAAACTGTCCAATTGAAAGTTGTTGATGGCCACTCTGGAAGTTGCCCGACGCGGCACAACACGGCACGCCTGGCCCGCCATAGCGGTCGGGCTGCTGGGCTCGGTGATTCTCACCGTAGGCTCCTGGTCAGTTGGATGGGTCGCACCAAACTCCGGCATTAACTCGGCCCAATGGTTGGCTCCATTTCGCACCACTGAATGGGGCGTAACACTTGGCACGGTGCTGTTGACCGTCGGCGCCTGGGGCATGATCTGGGGCTGGTTACGGCTTGGCCGAGTACTACGTCGCCCAACGCAACAATACCGTGGAAAATACGAATTCGCCCCCGGCGGCATGCGCATCATTAACTGGACGGTTGCCCTGTGGAGTTTGCCACAACTCTTCGCGCTCACGATCTTTTCCCGGGACATGTTGGCGTATCTGAATCAAGGTCGTCAGGTGTTAGCCGGCCAAAATCCGTATGAGTCTGGCATTTCGAATTTGCCGAACTGGTTTCAACTGGGCACGGACACCATGTGGGCTGAAGACGCCACTCCTTACGGACCTATGTTCTTATGGATCGAAGGTGCAGTCGTTGGTACCACCGGTGTAGACCAACCGGATTTGGCGATCTTCCTGTTCCGCCTTGCGTCCCTGGTTGGTGTTGCGCTGATCATGTACTTCGTTCCCAAGCTTGCCCAGATGCAAGGTTGGGACCCGGCCCGTGCTCAATGGATCTCCGCGGCAAACCCCCTGTTTATCATCTCGTTTGTAGCCTCCGGGCATAACGACTCATTGATGGTTGGGTTCATGGTGGCTGCTATCTATGCGGTGTGGCGGGGCCACGGTGTGCTGGCCGTACTCTTGATGAGTGTCTCGATCGGCATGAAGGTTATTTCGATTGTGTTGCTGCCATTTATCGGCCTGTGGTGGGCTGGGAGAAAAGCTTCATGGCCAAAAATCTTCTGGTACTGGTTCATCACGCTCGGCCTAACGGTCGTCATCATGCTCGGGGTCGGTTGGCTCAACGGTTACGGCCTGGACTGGGTTCGGGTCATCGCTGGCACCGGCTCGATCTGGAGCTTCTGGTCACCGGTCGGCGCACTGGGTGAATTGGCACGTGTGGCCGTGGTCGAGCTGGGCCTGGGCGACGGTGAGTCCGTCATGGGCGCCGTGCGTTTGGCCGGGCGACTGCTGTCCGTTGTCATCGTGTTGTTCTTGATGTTCTGGCGGAAAACTGACCACGTTTTAGGTCGAGCCACCTGGGCGTTTGCCGCACTGGTTGTGCTCTCGCCGGTGATCCACCCGTGGTATCTACTCTGGCTCTTGCCGCTGTTTGTGATGCTGGGCATCCGCTCCAACTGGCAACTGCGCTGGGTGATCTTCACCGCGGTGTTCTTCACCGCCTACGGTGCCGGGGACCAACTGTATATCTGGCAGTTCTTAGAAATCGGCGGGCTCATGCAAATGCTGTCCTGGGGGCTGTCCATCGCGCTTGCCGTGTGGGTGCTCTACTTCGACCCCTGGACGTCGCCGATGTTTAAAAACGAATGGCATCTGCGCCAGTCCTGGCAGGCGGCACAACAGACGTACGGACGGTGGAAGACCAAACGCAAAACCTCATCGGAGCCGTGATGACCAAGTCGTTTGTTCCATCACGGATCGACACGGATCCCGGCCACCATATTCGCATCGGCGTGGTCGCTTCCATCATCATCATGGTCGCCTCCTGGGGCGTGGGTTGGCTGCCGCAAGCCCAAAACTCTTGGTTCGCCGGCACGACCATCCTGAACCCGATGCGCGTGTGGACTCCCGGGGTCACGATCAGCGCCGTTGCCCTGGTCATCGGTGGGCTAGTACTGGTCCGTTCCTGGCTGCGACTCGGCCAAGCCCTCCAGCTGCCCTTTACCACCGGCTCCGGAGGGCCCAATGTCGGATCGGTCAAAGAATCCGCACGCAAACACCGGCTCAACGACCACAAACTCTCCATCATCAACCAGGCGATCTGGTGGTGGGTCACACCGCTGGTCTTCGCGTTTCCCATTATGTCCCGGGACGTGTTCTCCTACCTAGCCCAGGGCCGACTGCTCCACTCCGGCCTCGATCCCTACGGCGAGGGGGTTTCCTCGTTGCCCGGGTGGTTCATGATCGGTGCCGACTCCCTGTGGGCACAATCCCCATCACCCTACGGTCCAGCGTTTTTGCTCGTCTCACAGTTCGTCTGGTTCATCACCGATGGCGGTCCCGAATGGGCCATCCTCGTCTTTCGACTGATGTTTCTTAGCGGCATGGGTCTATGTATGTGGGCTGTGCCGCGCCTAGCACGCCGCTTTGGCGCCCGCGGCGACTGGGCACAGTGGATCTTCATCGCCAACCCACTGTTTGCGCTCTACATGATCGCAGGCGCCCACAACGACACCTTGATGCTGGGGCTGCTACTCACCGGGTTGTACTTCATCAACCACGGGTGGCGACCAAACATCCGACGACGTCGCATTGTGTTCGGCTTCGTCCTGCTCGCCGGGTCCATCGCCATCAAACCCCTGACCGTGCTCGTGTTGCCCTTCGCCGGACTGCTCATCATCTGGCGGCCGGGGCGCCGCACGTCGTACCGGGCCCGTTTTGTGGTCTGGGCAAAATCTGTGCTCGTCGTCGGCACCGTGCTGGTCGTCTTTGGAGCCGTTACCGGGTTGTGGTTCGGTTGGATCGAAGCGATGTTCACCTCTGGTGAAGCCGCCTTCCCATATGCACCCTTTGGGCTGATCGGGCTTGGGCTCGGCTGGGTAGCCGATGCACTCTTTGGGACTGGTATCGACCCGATAGCCCAAACCTTTTATTCCATTGGCACCCTGGCCATTGTCGTTGTCACCGCCTGGCTCGCACTGCGGCCTCGGCCAATGCGTCCCGTACTTGCAGCAGCCTTGGCCCTGACCACCGCGGTTCTGGTCGCACCTGTGTTTCAACCCTGGTACGTGTTGTGGCTTTTGCCACTCTTCGCCATCGTTGGCGTGTGGCGCGGCTGGGCATCGTCACTGCTGTATTTACTGGTCACGGTACTCGTGGTGGCGGGGGTCGTCGATCAACTGGCCGTGTCCCAGTGGATTCCGATCCTGCCGCTACGCATTCTTACGGCTGCCGTTGGACTCATAGGAGTGCTGGTGTTGGTGTTCTTTGATCCCTTAACGCGGAGAGCGTTTCCGCAAACCAAGAAGACGGTAGACCCTTAGAGTAGTTAACACATCAATCTGAAGGGAAGCACATGTCAGTAATTACCCTTATTGGCGGCCACGGAAAAGTGGCCCTGCGCACCACACCGCTGTTGCTTAATGCGGGATATTCGGTCGCCTCGGTGATCCGCAATCCAGAACAATCTGCTGAGATCGAGTCGGCCGGTGCAACCCCGGTTGTCGCCGACGTCGAACAGCTCGACACCGACGCCCTCGCCGACCTCTTTGCCGGCAGCGATGCAGTTATCTGGGCCGCGGGTGCAGGCGGTAGCGGACCACGCCACACATGGGGGATCGACCGCGACGCCGCGATCCGTACCATAGATGCCGCACAGCAGGCCGGTGTGGCACGATTCGTCATGGTCTCGTACTTCAACTCGATGCTTGAGGACGGCGAAGTCCCCGGCATCGAACCAGAAGACGACATGTACGCCTACTACAACGCTAAGTCCCAGGCTGACGAGCACCTTCGCAACTCTAAGCTGGACTGGACGATCGTTGGCCCCTCGGCACTGACACTCGATGAGCCGACCGGGCACGTCACCGTTGATAACTCCGGTGCTAACCGTGATGTCGATGTGCCATCCACCTCGCGGGGAAACGTTGCTGCCCTCATCGCAGCCGCACTGGAAGAGCCAGCAGCAATTGGCGCAATGCTGTCATTCCACGACGGCGACACCCCGGTAGCCGAAGCTGTGGCACAGGGAAACTAAGCGTTCTAGAACAAAGAAAAACCGGCACCTGAACTTGTATCAGGTGCCGGTTTTTTGCGCCCCAGGAGGGACTCGAACCCCCGACCTACGGATTAGAAGGCCGTTGCTCTATCCGGCTGAGCTACTGAGGCAACAGGCGATAGTCTACCCAAAATGTTGTCCACACCGCCAAATGGGCACACGCCTTATCCACAATCCTACGACGAGCCGGTCGAATATGGGTCGTCATTGCGTTGACTGAGACCTATTCGAAGCGTATTCGAATACTTCGTCAACGAAAGGATACGACCATGAAAACTCAACTGACTGCTCGAGGCAATGTTGCTACAGCACCCCGCCGCGTCGTGACAGATTCTGGCACGGTGATCGTGGAATTCCGACTCGCCGCGACCGAAAGAATCATGAACCGTCAAACTCAACAATGGGAGGACGGCAATACGTCTTGGTACACGGTGACTGCTTTCCGTCGTCTGGCAGAAAATATCTTCCGCTCGTTCACCTTGGGCGATCCGGTCACCGTTACCGGACGGGTCGCCATCAAACAGTGGGTTTCCAAAGATGAAGCAAAACGTGGGACCACCGCAGAAATCGTTGCCGACACGGCCGGGCATGATCTGATGATGGGATTCACCGATTTCACCCGATACACCAAAGCTCATCAACGTATGGAAGAAACGCACGGCGATGGGCCACTGGTTGATCCTGAATGGGAAGCACCCGAACCAATGACGGCCTGATGTTCGCTGAAAACTGGACGCGTTGCGGCAGCAGGATAAGAATTACGTTCTGCTGCTGCAACCGACTACTGTAGAGGATATGGCCGAATTTATTTATCAAATGATCAAAGCCCGCAAAAAAGTTGGCGATAAGGTCATTCTTGACGACGTAACCATGTCCTTTTTCCCCGGTGCCAAGATCGGTATGGTCGGACCCAACGGTGCTGGTAAATCTACAATCCTCAAAATCATGGCGGGCCTCGATGAGCCTTCCAACGGTGATGCTTGGCTGTCACCCGGTTACTCGGTGGGTATCCTCCTACAGGAACCACCTCTAACCGAAGATAAGACCGTTCTAGAAAACGTCCAGGAAGGTGTTGGTGAGGTCTACCAACAGCTCCAGCGTTTTAACGAGATCTCTGCCGAGATGGCCGAACCAGATGCAGACTTTGATGCCCTGATGGAAGAAATGGGTAAGCTGCAAGAAGCCATCGATAACGCTGAGGGCTGGGACATTGACTCTCAGATCGGTCAGGCTATGGAAGCCCTCCAGCTGCCAGACGGCGATGAGCCAGTAACTCACCTCTCCGGTGGTGAACGCCGTCGCGTTGCGCTTGTGAAACTGCTGTTAGAAAAACCAGACCTGTTGCTGCTCGACGAGCCGACCAACCACCTGGATGCTGAATCAGTAGCCTGGCTGGAAGGTCACCTAGCTTCGTACCCCGGTGCCGTCATCGCGATTACTCACGACCGGTACTTCTTGGACCACGTTGCCGAATGGATTGCTGAAGTCGACCGCGGTCGTCTCTACCCGTATGAAGGTAACTACACGACCTACCTGGAGAAGAAACAGGAACGCCTCGACGTTCAGGGCAAGAAAGACGCGAAACTCAACCGCCGCTTGAAAGACGAACTCGAGTGGATCCGGACCAACGCCAAGGGTCGACAGACCAAGCAGAAGGCGCGTCTGGAACGCTATGAAGAGATGGCCAATGAGGCCGAGAAGACTCGCGTACTAGACTTTGAAGAAATCCAGATCCCACCAGGACCACGTCTGGGTAGCCAGGTCATCGAGGCCGAGAATATTTCTAAAGGCTTTGACGGTCGTACCCTCATCGATAACCTCAGCTTCTCGCTACCACCAAACGGTATCGTCGGTATCGTTGGACCGAACGGTGTGGGTAAAACCACGTTGTTCAAATCGATTGTCGGGTTGGAAGAAGTCGACTCAGGTGACCTGAAAGTCGGCGAATCAGTCAAGATTTCTTATGTTGACCAGAACCGTTCCAACATCGACCCAGAAGAATCGCTGTGGCAAGTGGTCTCTGAAGGCCTGGACTACATCCAAGTCGGCAACGTCGAAATGCCGTCACGTGCATATGTCTCAGCCTTTGGTTTCAAAGGCCCAGATCAGCAGAAGAAAGCCGGTGTCCTCTCGGGTGGTGAGCGCAACCGTCTCAACCTCGCGTTGACCCTGAAAGAGGGCGGCAACCTGCTGCTGCTGGACGAGCCGACTAACGACCTCGACGTTGAAACCCTGACCTCACTGGAAAACGCGCTGCTGGAATTCCCAGGCTGTGCCGTGGTTATCTCGCACGACCGCTGGTTCCTGGACCGCGTTGCCACCCACATCCTTGCGTGGGAAGGCACCGAAGAAAACCCAGCCAACTGGTACTGGTTCGAAGGGAACTTCGAATCCTACGAAGAAAATAAGGTTGAGCGTCTCGGCCCAGACGCTATTCGTGAAGGACGCGCAACACACCGCCGTCTAACACGCAACTAGTCCTCGTCGTTTCAAGATTCTGCCTCGTATCCCATAGCGGATGCGAGGCAGAATGCTTTAACTATGCTCGTGTAGACGGGCTACATTCTCACGTGTTCTTTCGTAGAGGTCTTGGGGTCAGAGACCGGCCACAGCAGGATGAGCCCGGCAATCAAGACGAGAATAATCGCGGGAACCATCATCCTCGACTCGCCGCTGAAACCGACGAATAGGGCAATGAGCGCTGGGGTGAGAAACGACACGGACCGCCCGGTGGTTGCATAGAGTCCATAGATTTCTCCGGCGGTTTCCTGATTAGTGAGCCGTCCGAGGAATGCGCGCGAGGAGGACTGGACCGGGCCGACGAAGAAGCACAAGAATAATCCCCAAATCCAAAACGCGAGTGTGCCGTCTTGGACGAAGACAATGGTCGCAGAAACCAGCAGCCCTAACAGCGACACCACGATAATGCGTTTCGGACCGAATTTATCGTCAAAGAGCCCGCCGAGAAATGCTCCTGCTGCTGCCACGACGTTTGCCCCAATTCCGAAAAATAAGATGTCACCCGGATCCACCCCATAGACGGTCGTCCCCAGTATCGCACCGTATGCAAAGACTGCACCAACACCGTCACGAAAGACCGCAGAGGATACCAAGAACCAGAACGTATTGCGTTCGTGCTTCCACAGATTCGCAATGGTGCCCAAGAGCTGGCGGTAGGATTGCGCGATGCTGACACGGCTTACCCGGGGCTCCTCGGGCTCTGCGGGGTCCTTCCGCCGGCGCATCACGATGACCACCGGCAGAGCAAAAACTAAAAACCACAGTGCCGCAAAGAGCGCAACTACTCGAATGTTCATGGCATCGTCGTCTGTTATCCCAAACCAGTGAGCGTCGCCGCCGATAAATCCGACATACACCAGTAACAGTAAAAAGATACCGCCAAGATAGCCGGCACCCCAGCCCAGACCAGAAATACGCCCGATGGTCGAGGGCGTAGAGATTTTGACCATCATCGCGTTGTATTGCACTTCGGCGAACTCGAAGAACACGTTCCCAGCTGACAGGAGGATGACACCAAGCAGGAGGAACGACTCTTCGGGTTCTACAAAGAAGCACGCGGCGGTTGTGAGGATCACCAGGGCGGTATTGACGCCCAGCCACAATGAGCGACGGCCGTCACGGTCAGCCCGTTGGCCTATCACCGGTGCAGTCAAAGCGATGATGACCCCGGCGACGGCGTTGCCGGCGGCTAACCATGATGTCCCACGATCATCAGCACCGAACGCGTCGGAGGCGAGATACGTGCCGAACACGAAGGTGATCATCACCGCGTTAAACGCAGCTGACCCCCAGTCCCACATCGCCCACGCGGCAACATGTGATCGCTTAACTCGGGGCGCGGGATTTTCGGCGGTGTGATCAGTGATGGTGTCAGACATAGTGGCATCGTACCCATAGTGGTGTGGACCGCCGGTGAACCGGCGGTTACTGATCGAACTGCGGCAGCCGAATCATGCCCTCCTGGGCGACGGTTGCCACCAGATCTCCAGTGATTGTGTAAATTCGGCCCATACCAAGACCCCGAGCGGATTGTGCCGAGGGCGACTCTTGGACAAACAGCAGCCATTCGTCGAGGTTGAATGGGCGGTGGAACCACATGGCGTGGTCCAGCGAGGCGATCGACTTCTTGGGCTCGATCCAGGAGACCCCGTGGTTGCGCAAAATTGACTCCAACAGGGTGTAGTCGGAGACATAGGCGAGCGCTGCACCAGCAACATTGCGTGACACCTCCACCGGTGTGAACGTTTTCATCCACACGATATTGCGGTTGACCTTCTCGGATCCCGGGCGCAAGAAAATGGGCTCGTAGGCGTACCGAATATCAAAGGGACGGTTATATGCCAGATCCTGGGCGGCCGGGTCATCGATCATGCCAACCAGCGAGGAAATCGGTGGGAGATCATCTGGCATGGGGATGCCTTCGGGCATCGGCTCTTGGTGTGCGACGCCGTCTGCCTCCAGCTGGAATGAGCAGGTCAGCGACAGGATGACTTTATTATGCTGAGTCACTTCAACGTGGCGGACCGAGAAGGACCGTCCGTCGCGGTGGTGATCGACCTTGATGTTCAGTGGCACCGAGGCATCACCTGGCCGGATGAAATAGCAGTGCATGGAGTGCAGCAACCGATCCGGCTCAACAGAGTGACTGGCCGCGACCAAAGACTGCGCCATGACCTGCCCACCAAATACCTGTCCACGGGTTTGGGTAGGGGTGAAACCCTTGAACAAGCTCGAGTCCTCATCGGCGTCCACGCGTTCCAGCTGGAGCACGTCGCGCAGAATATCGGTTGGATCATCAGGATAGGAAGTGTTTGCCATAGTTGCCTTTCGGTTGAATCGCCTGGTCATACTCTAGTGCTGTCAGCTCAATTCCCGGCAGCCCTGATGCCCGTGCCGGGCGGCGTAGGCATAATTGGAGACATGGAATATGTCTTGCCGTTTGCCACGCTGAACGCCGTTAAAGATTTGCAAAGCTTTGTGACCCGGGCAAAACCCTTGGATACTACCGGCGTACGATTCCAGGTTGCCGGTGATGTCCTGGCGGTCTCGGTGTCCGTGATGCACCCCGGGGGCCTGGGCGATAAGGTGCCCATGGTGGTGGGCATGCGAACGCTTGCACTAGATTTTAGCGGCGCCGAGCGTTTCAGCATGGACTCGGTGTTTGAAATGGATGCCATTACCGAGAGAACGAACCGGATGATCTCGCAAGACTCGACACAGTTTGTGCTGCCACCCCGAGAAATCAACGTGATGTGGTCGGCGATGAACGCGCCACGTTCCGGTTGGATGGCCAAGGCCGTGGTGGATGACTTCGAGATCCGCAAAATTGCGCGTGACGGTATTAGCCGCGTAGGGGAGATGCTGCCTGAAAACGCCGGTGGCCCGGTGCTGGCAAAGGTCCGTGCAGACGTGTGGGCCGAGACTATTGGCGACCCGGAGCGCGTGGAATTTCCCACGGGCGCCACGTTGGGCGCACACAGCCTCGGGTTTCTTGCGCCGCGGGGTGAAACCACCGTGTCAACGTCGCAAAATTGGATTCGCCTCTCATCGGCCGGGGGACACGTGCTGGTCCGCCCCGCCGTGATGGTCTAAGCCTGATTTTGCATGGCGCGTGCGGCGCGCTGAAAGTAATCCCACATGGTGTCATAGTGCAGCGGTGCTAGGTCCAACGTATCCATGGCATTGCGCATGAACCGCAACCAGGTTTCGCGTGCTTTGGCATCGATGTGGAACGGCATGTGGCGTGCACGCAACCGCGGATGGCCACGTAGTTGGGAGTAATCCGAGGGTCCACCCCAGTACTGGATCAAAAACAGACGCAATCGCTCCTCGGCCGGACCCAGATCATCTTCCGGATACATGGCCTTGAACTCCGGATCGGCTTCGACCTGCTGATAAAACTCATGCACCAATTTTGTGAAGGTCGGCTCCCCGCCCACCTGATCGTAAAACGAGGTCTGCTCGGCCGGGGCATTCGTGCGCTGTGCCTTGACGGCGGCTTCGCGCGTTTGCTGTGCTGAGGCGTTGGGATCTTCGGTTGCATCACGGCGCCGACGTTCGGCTTCTTGCTCCGCACGAAGGGCAGCGAGTCGGGCGTCATCATTGCCTGAAACCTGCGAGGGTTTTTTCGACTGGCGTGGTTTCAGCACGGCAATCGGGGCGCCGAGTCGGGAAGAAAATTGTGGCAACTCCGGCATCTGATGCTGATGTGGGACTTCCAGTGTGATCGGGAAGTTCACACTGCGAGCAATGAAGCACTGACGGTGTGCTTCCTCATGCAGTTCGCGAGCCCGGGGCAACAACATTGCATCGGCCACCCAGACTTCCGGGTACAGGGTGGCACCGGTGATTTGGCCGCCGTCGGCACCTGCTTGCAGCGTAAGTTCACCGCGCACCGAGACTTTCTCGACCGAAATCTCGGCTTCACCGGCCACATAGAGATACGACAAAATATGGCATTCGGCTAGCGCGGCCAGCAACAGCTGCTCCGGATTCCAGCGATCCGGATCCCCGTGAAAAGGTTTGGCCGCGGAGCCGTGCAGTTCGCCCGGCCCCTCAGCCTGGATGACGACGTCGCGGGAGAAGCCGCGTTGTGGATGTGGGCTGGCCTGGGTGGTATTCCATTCGGCACGTAACGAAAACTCATGTTGCACGGTAGCCAGTCTAGTTCAGTCACACCTGGCCACAGCGTATTGCCCCGAGCAGCGAACATCTAGAGTGGAACCATGAATTTGGTTGAACTGTCCGTGGTAACCGAAGCCCCGTTGGATGCCGGTGCACTGGAGGCTGCGGTTGCGGCCCCGGACGCCGGTGCAACAGTCGTATTTCAAGGTGTCGTTCGAGACCATGATCCTGAAGCGGAAGGCACGGTGACCGGGCTGGAATATTCTGCCCACCCGGATGCCACTGGTTATTTGCGAGACGTCGTGGCCGAAGCGAACGTTGCGGTGCATAATGCGCTGGATGTCGAGCCGTTACCCGTTCGGGTGGTCGCAGCCCACCGGATTGGTTCCCTAGCTATTGGAGATACCGCGCTGGTGGTCGCTGTGTCTGCCGCGCATCGTCAGGAAGCTTTCAGCGTGTGTAGTGATGTCGTGGAAAAAATTAAGGCCCGGGTACCCATTTGGAAACGCCAGTTCGGTGCCGAGGGTAGCCACTGGGTGGGAATTTAACCCCCGGCAAACGGCGGTAGTACGTCTACGGTAGCGTCGTCATCCAGCGCCGTTTCCGGTTCCGCTTTGGTGCCGTTCACCAAAAACGAGCATCGCGCGATGACGCGGGTGGTGGTTTGGGCATCCGAGAGTTGCTCGATCACATCGGCAACGGTTTCGGCTTGAATCTTGAGTTGTTTGGTGCCGACGACATCAGCGGCCGCGGCAAAAAGACGAACGGTAATCATAGGGGTAAGTAATCGACAATCTGGTCTGCTTCGATGTGCTCGACTTCGGCGGGCACCTGGATGAGGCCGGTGGTTTGCGCCATTTTCACGGCCAGATGGGAATTCGACGGTAGCGGAGTCACCTGATCTCCGTCGAGAGTCGCCAGCATATAGTAGTTGACCTTTTTCGGGGTGGATAAGGCGCGAGTGGTGTAGACGTGCAGCTTTCGCCGATGTGGTGCTCGGCGTTGCATTTTCGCTAACCCCGGGGCCACAAACAATCGCAGCGACACCAATACGGCCACCGGATTGCCCGGTAATGACCACACCGGTGTGCCCGCCGGCGATAACCCAAATCCTTGGGGTTTACCGGGCCGAATATTCACCGTCGTGAACCTGATGGCCTGTGTCGGATCCTCGTGTTGCCACGACGAGAGCACGTATTTGGAAATATCGTGGGCACCTACCGAGGCGCCACCGGTCAAAATGATCGCATCGACGGAGTACTCTAGCTGTGAGATCGTATGCTCCAGGCTCGCCGCCGAATCGCGAATGCGTAACTGATGGGTTGGATGCGCCCCGAGTTTGCTGAGCGTAGCAGCGACCAGTGGGGCATTGGAATCTGGGATTTGCCCGTAGTCAGGCGGGGTGCCCGGCGGGACGAGCTCATCACCGGTGGAGATAATGGCGACCCGTGGGCGACGGGCCGTATATACCGAACCGTTGCCGGTGGCAGCAATCGCCCCGATGTGCTGGGGCTGCAACACTGTGCCAGCAGCTGCCACGATCGAACCGGCGAAGGTGTCTTCGGCACGACGTCGAATGTGTTGGTCAGGTTTCGGAATGTCTTCGAACGTAATTGAATCAGGAATCTGCTGACTGGGCTCGTGGAACACTTCCAGCGGCACGATCGTATCGGCACCGGCCGGTACCGGAGCGCCAGTCATGATCGCGGCAGCCTCCCCGGGCTGGATCCGTTCCGGTGTCGTGTGGCCGGCAGGAATACTCTTGGTGACCGGTAGCGTTCCGACCGTGAAACCTTCTAGTGCAACCGCGTAGCCGTCCATCGCTGCTGCATCCCAGGGCGGAAGATCCATACTCGACGTCACATTGGATGCTAACGTGTGGCCAAGTGCTTCGGCGAGCGGCACTTCTTCAACGGGTAACGGCGCCGTCAATTCCAGAATCCGCGCCAGGTGTTCTTGTTGGGTGATCATTGCACACTCGCCTCACTTTGCAGTGCCTCGACTCCACCATCAAGATACCCCACAACTTGGTAACCGGCCGCAGCCAAGGTTTGCGCTGCCCGCACTGAGCGTGGTCCGGTGCGGCATAGCGTCACAATGCTACTGCCCGGTTCAACCGTGTCGTGGATGTCGCCCAATTGGTCGAAGGGAACGTGGACGACGGGCATGGGAGCAGGCTGCTCGGCAATTTCTTCGGCACGGCGCACATCAATCACTACCGGTGGATCGTCTTGGTCTAACACATTGGTTGATACCGCCATCACCTGCACCGCAGCTTCATCTGCTGCATGAGCCAAGGGAATTTCTGTGACCTGCATATCCAGGGCATCGACCACCAGCATGCGACCCACCAGATTCCGACCGGCGCCCACAAGCAGTTTGATGGTTTCGGTGGCCAAGATAGTGCCGACCATGCCCGCCACCGACCCCAGGATGCCCATCTCAGCACAGCCCGGGGTGGCCCGTACTTCGGGAGTATCTGGGAAAATATCGGTCAACCGCACCGCTGGCCCATAGGCACCGGCCGCATCGAACACGGTAATTTGGGCCGACCACTGCATTAGTGCCCCGAACACCACCGGCACGCCGAGTTGTGCCGCGCCCGCATCGACAATAAACCTTGTATCAAAAGAATCGGACCCATCGACCACGATATCCGGCTGGACTGCACCAACGACGTCGACAAAGTTGTCGCCCAACCGGAGCTGATGCCCGACCACCTCGACCTCGGGGGCGATGCGCTCACCGGCAGCAATCGCCGAGGCAACTTTCGGCTGGCCAATCGACTCGGCCGAGTGCAAAATCTGACGGTTGAGGTTCGACAGCTCGACGACGTCATCATCAAAAACATCGATCCGACCCACCCCGGCCGCCGCCAAATAGGGGATCACCGTGGAACCCAAACCGCCGGCTCCTACAACGGCAACACGCGCGCCAGCAAGCCGGTCAGCACCGCCGTCACCAATTTCAGCCAGGCGCCGGTGCCGGGCCGTTCGAGCGCGTACAAAACTTGGGTCAGGTGTCATGCTTCAAGCCTAACAACACCCTGCCATTAAGGGAGCTGCACGGCTACGATGGAGTTATGCGTTCTTCACAAGCTCGAGTCCGTGTTGCCCGCGTGCATGCCGACACGGGGCGAACCCACCGTGCCGATACCCTCGCCGTTGAGGAACCCCTCGAGATCCGCGTGAATGGCACACGCTTAGCAGTCACCATGCGCACACCCGTGCACGACTTCTCCTTGGCCGTGGGCTTCGCCTTGTCCGAAGGGATCATCAACTCTGCCGACGACGTTTTTAGGGTCCGTTACTGTCAAAAGGACCAAGGGCCGAAAGGTCTCAACCCGCACACCCAGGCACAGCCACAGGATCACCCCGACGGCAACAGTCTCACAAGCGATCTGGCACCGCCCTTAGGACTCGGCGCGTTTTCAGGAACCGAATCCGCATTGCAAAACACTTCGGACAACGTCGTCGACATAACGCTGGCGCCACACGTTCTGCCTCCGACCGCCACCGTGCAGCGTCAGCTGGTCGTCAATTCCTCATGCGGCCTATGTGGTCGGCAGTCTCTGGACGAGGTGCACCAGAATGGTTGCTATCCCATTGACGAGCGCTCTGATTTCACGCTTGATGAGCTCACAGTCATGGGGCTTCCTAATCAGCTGAGTGAGGATCAAAAAGTTTTCGCCAAAACCGGCGGCCTCCATGGTGCCGGCCTTTACGACGTTAAAACTGGCAAGATGCTGGTGGTACGTGAAGACGTCGGACGACACAATGCCGTGGACAAGGTGCTTGGATGGGCCCTCATGGAAGGACTCCTGCCATTAAGCGACAAGGTATTGGTTACCTCATCCCGCGCAAGCTTTGAACTGGTCCAAAAGGCAGCCATGGCCGGGGTTCCCATGCTCGTGGCGGTGTCAGCCCCATCATCATTGGCGGTGGAGCTTGCCAAAGAATCTGACATGACGCTGGTTGGTTTTACCCGTGGCCATCGGTGTGTCATCTACGCGGGGGAGGAACGCATCGTCCCACCTGCAACTGAGACTGACGCAGATGTTATAGACGTTCCTGATGACGCCGCGAACAGTCTCTAGTGCACTGTAGTGAGTGCTTGAGGTGCAACCGATCGCGGAAGTTTTGAGGTATACCGCGGCACGATCGTAGGTATTTGTGGATAAGTGGTCCCGTAAGTAAAACGTAAACGAATTCTCCACAACCTGGCTGTGAGATCTGGATTACATCCCGACGAGGGATTACTTTGTTATAAAACATCATTTCTCACTTACTCGAAAGTGCCTTAATGCCACGTCTTCTAAAGCAGTCTGTCCCGAGTCGTCTCGTCGCCGTTTTGGCCGCGCTGTCCCTTGCCGCGGTTCTCACTGGCTGTTCAAACGATGAGGATGCGGAACTTGAAGAGACGGTTGACGCTTCTGAAGCTGGAACCGCTGAGTATATTCCGGCGTCAGCTGATGGGCCCGCGCAGAATGTTCCAGAGCCCAAACTTCCCGCTGTCGCTACAGAAAAAACGGAAGAAGGGGCCGAAGCAACCCTCAAATATTTTTGGGAAGCCATCGACTACGCTCGGCTCACAGGAGAGACTGATCCTATAGCTCTGGTCTCGCACGACGTTTGCGAATTTTGTGATTTGTATATGGAGGGTTGGCGTGAGCGCTATGAAAACGGGGATTGGGCCGTTGTTGAGGATTCGGTGGTAATTGATGTCAGCGATGTTTCCACACATACCGATGATGAAGGTCAAGAATGGACTGCACTAACTTTTGAAATTACCCAACCTGCTGCAGAGCTTTACTCTGATTCAGAGAAAGATGTTGAAGAAAGTGTTGAAGAAAATTCGGCGGAATGGATTGCTGATCTAAGTTACAACGGTACAGCCCAACGTTGGTTGGTTGAATGGACAGGACCGGATAGTGAGAGCAGTGGTACATAAGCCGAGAACTAGTGTTCTATTGGTCTGCAAAGCCTCCTGGATCTCGGTATGCAGCTTAATACTTTGTCTTATTCTTGCTGGTCCAGCATACAGCTCAATAGATATTGAAGATCGGTCTAGTCAGGACGCACTAGGGGTCGATATATTCAAGAATATAACGTCTACTAACGAACGACCGAGGACAGTACGTCGACCTGCTGCTCCTGCACCAGCGCCGGCAACAGGTAATTCGAGTGGCGGAGGCGGAAGCACCTCCAGCAATAGCGTCTCGAGACCGACTTCAGCATTTCCGCCGGTCAGTACAGTTGCTCGAGGTACGTGCCTTGTGACTCAACTCTTTGGGGGAGCAGACGACTTTTGCCCGACTACAACACCAGCCGCACCTGCGGCACCGGGCCCGGCACCAGCGCCTCAAACCCAAGTTGTCAGTGAACCAGTCACCATCACGATCACCACGTCCGACCTGTTGGAACTTATCCCAAGTTCACCCCAAATTCTGATGGACCGGGGTCCGTTTGGTCTAAAGAACACCCATACCAATTTCTATGCGAGTCACCACGAACCGCAAACCATCACACAAACCATGTTCGACCAGGAAGTCACTATTACCGCTACACCGGTTGAATACCGGTGGGACTATGGTGACGGCAATACCCTCGTGACCGAGCTGCCCGGCTATCCGGTTGATATTTTCAACACCGAAACTGATACAAGCCACCAGTTCAGCGAACCCGGTGTTCACACCGTCGAACTCACCACGATATTCGAAGGCACATTCCAAGTAGACGGCGGCGAGGTGCAAGAAGTCAGCGCGCCGGTTACCCAGCAAGCCGACCCAATCGAAATCAGAATCTTTAGTGCGGTGACCCGAAACGTTGACCAAACCTGTCTCGAAAACGCAGATGCCTGGGGATGCCACGCTCCGGCAGAATAGTCCTAGAAGGCCGCTTGCGCAGTCAGGGCACGGCGAACATCGTCGTGCAACTCAGTGAGAATACGATCAAGACCTGTGTAGGACGTCGTTTCGGCAACCTGCAGGGTGCGGTTTGCGGTTTGCTCAGTAATTGCCCACATTGGGAACAATCCTAAGGCGAGTGTTTCCGCAGTTTCGAAACTACTGTCTGCCCACAACTGGTTGATCTGATCGAAATATCTATTGACATACGGTTCGAGCAACTGCGCCTCGTGAACATCACTGAAACCCATCACCATGTGCCGTAATTCGAGATTGGTGAGCTCCCCGGTCGTAATGCGATCCCATGCTTCGGCTTTAGCGTAACTGGTAGGGATCATGGCACGGGCTTGAACTGCGGCCAGATGACCGGTCGAGGACTCATCCTCGGCCAGGGCATCATCAATCTCTGTCTCACCAACTTCACCAAGTGCAACTAGCCGCTGCAGTGCGGACCATGACATATCGGTGGAAACAGAGAAACCTTCAAGCCCACGCTTCTCAGCCAGCTGTGCCACGATCGTGGCGTGGCGGGCGTGTCGAACATAGGCCTGCACGAGTTGCAACTGGATATCGGATCCAGACTCGGCCTCCTGAGCAAGTTCCCAGACACCGCTAGCAAATTGTTCGCGGTAACTGGAACCGTGCGATGCGGGCACGAAATTATCCAGGGCCGTCGCAGCTTGTCTCAGCAACGAAAAGACCACCGATGAATCGGTTTCGACGCCGATGTGTCGCAGCAACAGTTCCAAGAACCATGAAGCCGAGGCTTGACCGTCTCGAGTCTGATCCCAGGCAGCGCCCCACAACAGGGAACGGGTCAGTGAATCGTCGACATCACCCAGATGCTCCGTCAGTGTCTCGAGCGAAGTACTATCCGGACGCAGCTTTGCGTACGTCAGGTCGCCATCATTGACCACGATCAAAGGCGTAGCTTGTGCCTCGATCGTGGTCGCTTCTGATTTGAGATCAATTTCCGTGAGCCCGACTTGCGTGAGGCGCTGCTCGATCACATCGTAGAACCCGATGCCCACGCGATGCTGCCGCACAGGTTGGGACTGGGTGATCACCAGGTTGTCGTCATGGCGTTCCCAGGTCAACGTATTGACCCCAGTGGAATGTAACCACTCATCGGACCAGCCGGCCAGCTCACGGCCGGAAGCAGCTTCCAGGTGACGCAACAGATCAGAGAATTCGGTATTGGACCAGGCGTGCTCCGCGAAATAGGTACGTACACCGGCCATGAAGTGCTCGGTGCCGACCCATGCGACCAGCTGGCGCAAGACCGATGCACCCTTGGCATACGTAATGCCGTCAAAGTTCACGGCCACGGCGTCGAGGTCGACCATATCGGCGATCACCGGGTGGGTAGTGGCCAACTGATCCTGGCGGTAGGCCCACGTCTTCTCCGTGGAGTTAAAGGTGGTCCATGCATCGGAGTAACCGGCGTGCATCGCGGCCAGATGCGATACAAATTCGGCGAAGGACTCGTTGAGCCAGAGATCGTCCCACCAGCGCATCGTGACGAGGTTGCCAAACCACATGTGCGCCAGCTCGTGCAGAATCGTGATAGCTCGACGCTGCACCATAGCCTGCGGGACTGCCGAGCGGAAAATGTACGACTCGGTAATGGTCACCGCTCCGATATTCTCCATGGCTCCGGCGTTGAACTCGGGCACAAAAATTTGATCGTATTTGGTGAACGGGTAGGCCACGCCAAACTGTTCTTCATAGAACTCGAATCCGGCGCGCGTTATGTCCAACATTTCTTCTGCATCCACGTGGACGGCCATGGATTTCCTGGCCCAGATGCTTAGGGGCACGCTGGCTGAATCGGTATCCCAGGAGCCTTGTGCGACCTGCGTATATTCGCCGGCAATCAGCGCGAAAAGATATGAGGACATGACCGGAGTCGTGTCGAAACTCCAGTGGGCGACATCGCCGTCCAACCTAAAATCGCCGGGCTCATTGGAGAGGACCGACCAGTGGGCCGGGGCCGCGACATGCAGCTCGAAGGTTGCTTTGAGATCTGGCTGTTCGAAGACCGGGAATATTCGGCGGGCATCGGCAGGCTCGCACTGCGAGTACAGGTATTCGGCCTCATCGAACGGGTCGACGTAACGGTGTAGACCCTCACCGGTGGACGAATACAGGGACGACGAAGAGACCACCAGTTCGTTGTCCTCTTGCAGGTTTTCAAGCGTCAAACGTGCCCCGTCGTAGGAGACATCCGTCCCGTTTAACGTGGCTGAGAACACCTTGTGCCCGAGCAGATCAATGAAACAGGTGTTCCCGATTGCCCCGCGCGAGGCGGAGAACGTGATGACGGCGTTGACCCGAAATTCGGCGTCGTCGGTGACATCGAGCTCCAACCGGTAGTGGTGTACCTCGAGTTGAGCGGCCCGAAGTTGAGCCTGGTCGCGGGTGATGGTTTGGGAAATATCCGACACGCTGACGTTCCTTTCGAATCAGTGTCACCATTGTTTCACCAATCCACACAAGTGTTAAAGCCGGACTATGCTGGAGTCACGATTTTCCAATTTGAGGAGCCCACGTGCGCGTTCACATTGCTACCGACCATGCCGGTCTGGAACTGGCCCAGTACTTGATTGAGAACCTGACTGCCGCCGGTTACGACATGATCGACCACGGCCCACAACAATACGATGCGCTGGACGACTATCCGTCATTCTGCATCAACGCGGCCAAAGCAGTCGCCGCAGAACGCTCAGCCGGCAAAGATTCGCTGGGAATAGTGCTCGGCGGATCGGGTAACGGAGAACAAATGGCTGCCAATAAGGTAGCGGGTATTCGTGCGGCACTGGCCTGGAACATCTCCACGGCACAACTGGCACGTGAACATAACAATGCTCAGGTGGTAGCCGTGGGCGGACGCCAGCACGAGCCAGCCGAAGCACTCGAGATCATCAAAACCTTCCTGACGGCCCAGTGGTCCGGGGAAGATCGTCACGCCCGCCGCATCGGGCAGATCGGTGAGTTTGAAACCAGCGGAGCCATCGCCGGATTCGACTTGGGCACCGAGGGGATTGCCAAACCTTAATGCCTGAAGGTCACTCCATTCACCGTATCGCCCGGCATTTCGACGACGTCTTTGTCACCCAGCAACTGCGGTTGGCCTCGCCACAGGGCCGTTTCGTTGAGGGTGCCGAATTGCTCAACGGTCGCCGCGCCGTTGCTTCTGAAGCCTATGGAAAGCACTGGTTTTTGTATTTTGATAACGAGCTCGTGCTCAACGTGCATCTGGGCATGTATGGTGCCTGGACCTTCGGAGGCCAGCAGCATTCGTCGATCGGGGCGCCGCGCAAGATCGGGGAGCAGGAAGACCATACGGGCGGCGCCGTAGAGCTAACCGAACCGCGCCCCACCACAAGGGTGCGGATAATCGGGGAGCATTCCTGGGCAGACTTGGTGGGCCCGGCAATTTGCCGGACGCTCACGATCGCAGAAGCCCAAGACGTGATCGATGCCATCGGTCCGGACCCGTTGCGTCACGATGCAGATCCGCAACGATTTTACGATGTCGCCGCCAAAACCAGGCGCCGCATTGGGGCCGTGCTGATGGACCAGAAGGTCATTGGTGGCATCGGCAATATTTTTCGGGCCGAAGGGCTGTTCCGGCTGAACCTGAACCCGCATACACCAACCAACACCCTGACCCACGAGACCCACGAGGCCGTTTGGCAGGATCAGGTTCGCCTGTTGGAGATCGGTGTCGAAACCGGTCGCATTATCACCACCGACGCGAAACATCGTCCCGGTGTAGAGCTGCATGATGCCTGGCCCGAACACGCCAACTACGTGTATCAACGTCAAGGCAAACCCTGTCTGGTCTGCGGTGATGACGGGATCATTGTGGAGGAGTTGGAAGCCCGGAAACTGTACTGGTGTACAACGTGTCAGCAGTAGGAAACGAAACTTCAATCGTTCACGATCCTGCCGAAATGTGGTTTAGTGGACATCGTGCATGTCATAAATTTACTTGATACCGGTCTGAAAACCTACGGGGCGATGGACACGTTGCAGCGCGAACTGCACGCCAGAATTGCCAACGGTGAGCACCCGAATTCGTTTCTCATTTTTGAGGCAGAAGCAAGCTATACGGCCGGTCGGCACACACAGCCACACGACATCATCGACGATTCCATCCCGATCATCGAGACGGATCGCGCCGGATCAGTTACCTGGCACGGCCCCGGTCAGCTGGTCTGCTATCCGTTGGTGAAACTCGCCGCTCCGGTTGATGTCATCAAATACATTCGCGCCGTCGAAGGTGCTGTCATCGATACGCTGCAACAGCACTTTGGTCTCGCCGTGGATCGCATCGAAGGGCGCGCCGGCGTGTGGATTGAAAACCGTAAAATCTCGGCGATCGGCCTCAAAATTTCTCAGGATGCCACGTTGCACGGCATTTCCTTGAATATCAATACAGATCCAGCGTCAGCATTCGCCGGGGTTATCCCGTGTGGCATTACCGATGCAACCGTAACCTCCATGGCGGAAGAAGGCGTCAAGACGTCACTGCAGGATGTTGCCGAGGTACTCACGGACGCGCTGGAACATCGTCTGGTACCGCTACTTGCCCCAGAATCAATTAAAGGAGAGGTTAATGTCTACCATCCCGCAGGCTGAAGGTCGAAAGCTGCTTCGGATTGAGGCACGCAATGCTGAAGTGCCTCGGGAACCCCGCCCGGAATGGCTCAAAACCCGAGCGACGGTCGGTCCCGAGTACCAGAACTTGCGTAGCCAGGTAGCCAATACCTCCCTGAACACCGTGTGTGCTGAGGCTAATTGTCCAAATATTTATGAGTGCTGGGAAGACCGGGAGGCCTCGTTCCTTATCGGCGGCGCGGTATGTACTCGTCGCTGCGGCTTCTGCGATATCGCCACTGGTAAGCCAGAAGAATATGACACCGAAGAGCCGTACCGCGTTGCTGAATCTGTAGACGAACTGGGCCTGCGCTACGTTACGGTGACCGGTGTAGCTCGCGACGATTTGGAAGATGGCGCATCCTGGCTTTATGCCGAAACCGCCCGTGCGATCCACGAGCGCACACCGCAGACAGGCGTCGAACTCTTGGTCGATGACTTCCGCGGTGGCGAATCAGCGCTCCAGAAGATCTTCGATGCAAAACCTGAAGTCTTCGCACACAACATCGAAACAGTGCCACGGTTGATGAAAATCATTCGCCCGGCCTTCCGCTACGAAAAATCGCTGGCAGCCATCACATCGGCGCGCGACGCAGGACTGGTCACCAAATCCAACTTGATCCTTGGGATGGGGGAGACCACCGAAGAAATTGAGGACACCATTATCGACCTCATCAACGCCGGTACCCACATCATCACCATTACCCAGTACCTGCGTCCATCACCGCTGCATCACCCCGTAGACCGCTGGGTCAAACCTGCAGAGTTCCTGCGGTTGCGCGACTTCGCCTATGAACACGGGGCAGCTGCCGTAATGTCCGGTCCTCTGGTGCGTTCGTCCTACCGTTCGGGCAAACTCTACGTTGAGGCCATGCGCTATTTGGAGCGCCAGATTCCTGCACAGTTTGATCATCTGGTAGAAAATGCTGATACCCCGGCCCGCCAGGAAGCCGAATCGGTGGCTGCCCGGTTTGAAGATACCAACGACGACGTCGCTGCGGTTCCCGCCGGAGCTATCAATTAACGGTCGCATCGAGGGTCCGGCTGCGTCGTGTAACAAGCATTCTTGCTGCTGTATCGTGTTCGCGGGATACTCCTTGCGACCACGGTCGTAGTGCTCGTCACGTTCGCGCTCTTTGACTCGTGGCTACCGCAGACCGTTGCCGGAGCGATGGTGTGGATCGCGCGTTGGGCATTGGTCGGAATGGTGCTGGGTGTCGTCCTGTCACTGCTCGGTCCACGATTCCTGAGGACACAAGACTCCGTGGTGATTTGCGCACCGGTGCAGGGACGTTGGTTGGCGCTGAATAGTCCCGCCACGAAAGTTCCGAGTCACGGGATACGGGCGTACGGCCAAACATATGCAATCGATCTGGTGTATGAACCTCCCGGAGAGGCGCGCCCTATATTCGGTACTGGACCAGCCATGCGGCCACCCCGGCACTATCCTGCCTTTGGGCAGCCCGTCTACTCCATGGTCAGCGGAACCGTTGTTCGTGCGTCATCATGGCATCGTGACCACCGGTCTCGATCCAGGATGCTTGCCGTCATCTATATGATGCTCGAAGGAGCTTTTCGGGAATTGGGCGGGCCCGGCTTTATTCTTGGCAATCACGTGGTGATTCGTAGCCACGACGGTGTCTACGCGGTGATTGCGCACCTGCAACAAAATTCAACTACTCTGCAGCCGGGGCAGACCGTTCGTGCCGGTCAGCTCATCGGCCGCTGCGGTAACTCCGACAACAGCAGTGAACCGCATGTGCACTGCCACCTCATGGATCGAGCATCATTATTTCGTGGCATAGGGGTGCCGATGACATTTGCCAATATCACGCTTGATGACCAGGTGGCGGGGGTTGATGCTGTACCGGAAAACGGGCAGCACATGACCGCCAATTCCCCAGTTCAGCCAGATTCGAGCACGCAACTTTAACGGGGACGGTATTGGGAAACCAGCGGACATTCCATGGGATCCGCGTAGCCTAGACCCACCCGGTTCAGATATTTCACGACGATCGCATAAGACTCGATGAGACCGGCTTCGGTGTAAGGGATACCGCGCTCAGCACAGTGCTGACGAACCAAAGGCTGGACCAGGGGCAGATGTGCACTGGGCATCCGCGGAAAGAGATGGTGCTCAATTTGGTAGTTCAGTCCACCCATGGCCCAGTCGACAATCTTGCCGCCGCGGATATTGCGTGAAGTGAGTACCTGACGGGATAAGAAATCTATTTTTGAATCATGTGGAATCAGTGGCATGCCTTTGTGGTTGGGCGCGAAACTGCCACCCATGTACGCGCCAAACACCAGGAGTTGTACGCCCATGAACGCTGAACCCAACCCCGGGCCCAACACAACCAGTACGAGCAACGGGAAGCTGATGAAGCGCCATACCAGCAGCGCCAATTCGATGCGGCGATGTTTTAGCTTACGGTTCTGCAGCACCGATTTTACAGAGTTATAGTGCAGCGCAAAGGCAAAGAGACATAACAGCGGGAAGAACAGCCACCCCTGACGACGCGTGATCCACCCCATGAATCCGGTGCGATCAGCCTCTTCAGGAATGAATACCAGCGCACCGGTTGAGATATCGCCGTCTTTGCCAACGGTATTCGGGTTGGCGTGATGTCTTCCGTGCTTGCGGGTCCACCAGCCGTAGCTCAACCCCACGATCAGGTTGCCGGTGATACGTGAGAACCACGCATTGCGCTTGCCCGAGGAGAAAATTTGTTGGTGTGCTGCATCGTGGGTTAGAAAACCTGCCTGGGTAAAGAGCACGCCAAAAAGCGCTGCCACAGCGAGCTGCCAGTATGTGTCACCCAGGGTGAATAGCAGCGTAAATGCGCCGGCCAGTGCCAGTCCCAAGAAAATCATTCGGGCGATGTAGCGGCCAACCCGCCGTTCCATGAGACCGGCATCTTTGACTTTTCGAGAAAGTTCAAAAAAGTCACTGACCTGTGGGTTCTCACCGGGTTGTTTTACTGTTCTTCGGCCCGTCGTAGCCGGCGCAGACTCGAGCTGTGAAGTTTCTTGGGGAGATGGCATAGTCTTCACGGTATGCAAAACCCGACACTATTACATCACCCACCAGAGCCAATCACACCCCCTACCGGGGTAGGGGGTGGCTGTGTAGCGGCAAGCTTGCATAGACGGCGAAACCACCGGCGGATGTGGGACGGGTTTCAGATGTTCCGCCAACGGCAGCGGTGCGTTCGTGAATGCCTGTGAGTCCAAGACCAGAACCTGGCACTGAAACGCTGGGATGCTCCGGAGGCCCATTGATCACAGCTATGTGTAACTGGTGGATGCCATCATCGGAGTCATCGATGCTGAGTTCGACTTTGACCTCGGTCCCGGGAGCATGGCGCAACGCGTTACTCAAAGCCTCTTGAACAGTACGATACGCAGCTAGGGAAGTGGCAGGGGCGACGTCACCCAGCATGCCGTCGCGGGTTTCATCTAGACCCTGATAGTGGATGACAGTCCCAGATGCGCGAGTGGCCTCTATGAGTGCGTCAACGTCTTGGAACCCAGGAGTTGGTGTGGTTGGTGCTTCGTCATCATTGCGCAAGATACTGAGCAGCATTCGCATTTCCCCCAGAGCCTGTCGTGACGAGCTAGCAATTTCTTCGAACTCTCGCTGCGCAGTGTCCCCAATATCCGGGTTACGATACCGTGCAGTGGCCGCTTGAACACTGATGACTGACATGCTGTGGGCGACGACGTCATGCAGCTCACGAGCAATCCTGTTGCGCTCGGCGAGTTCTTTGCTTCGGCGATCCTGCAGTGCGCTGGTTCGTTCTGCGGCCTGCAACCGACCGGCATTGCGTATCCACATTCGGCCCAGGGTTGCTGACGCGACCGTACCTGCACTTACCGAAACGAAAACGATGCTGTTGCCTAACGCCCCAGCCGGCAAGTCTGCAGCATGTGCAAACAACACTCCGAGCGTCATCAGCACCGATGCCGACCAACCTGATAGTGCATAAAACCAGGGCTTTACGAAGCCCACGACGATGAATACCGCACATTGGGTCAGCAGCACTGTCACCGGCCAGGGCCAAACCGAGACACCTGCGTCAGCGGTCAGAACCATCAGGAATCCCGATGCAAGCAGAGATATGCCCATCCCAGCCCAGGCCCATCGGAGGCAGCATAAAATCATCGCGCAATGCACTGTCACCCAGAACATTGCCTCGAGAACGCCCACAGAATACAACACGGTCAATACCGGCCAACCGACTGCCAACAGGGTAATCGCAGCTACTCCGGCTCCGGCACGAGACCAGGCGGTGATGCTGAAAGACCGTTCGGGGGACAGATCTGTTGTATCGGATGCGTTGTCGTGAGTGCCGGTTCCCAACAGTGCAACTGTGAGTGTTGCATCCAGCTTGGCTAACGCAGCCACCACCGGTGGTAACGTCGCCAGAAATACGAAGCCTACTACAAAGAACGTTCCCGCATCGAGCAGGTACCGGACCCATGAGCTGTCGGGAAGAAGTGTTGGCTGGAGGTTGTGTAAGAGCAATAGGACCCAGCGTTCACCGGGCACATATATGGACCAGAAGAAATAGGTGACTCCACCCAGTCCAATCACGGCCCAATTGAACATGACGACAAAAGTCGTCAATCGAAGCGGAAAGGCAAGTATGCCTTCAAATGCTAGATCGAGCCAGCGCCGGGGATCCGAGATGGTTCGAAGTTTGCCGAACACTCCGGAGGCATAGCCACGATAGGTGACGGGTTCAACGCTGACCCCCAGGAGTCCTAAGCGGTGTTTTGAAAGTGCCGCAAGGTATGAGCCAAATAGCAGGGTGAGCGGCAGCAGTAGCGCGCCCAGCCAGACCACCAGTGTTGCAAGAGAAACCGTGGTCATAATTACCAAGACCGGAAAACTCATGATCGCAATCGGAAATCCCGCGAGCACGTACGCCACGTTCTTGCCGAATCGATAGCTAGCTGTGGACTGATCCGAGTCGGACTGTTTGGCGGCTGTGTTCATGTTGGTCACTCTAAGGCCAATACTGTGCTCAAGACATCACACTGCAGAGTGAAGGTCACACAACATGCATGTTGTGGTGCTGTAGGTTTAAGACGTGTCTGAATCTTCACCTGTTGCCGAATCTGACGCATCTGATTCGGGATCCGATGTGCGAGTACTCATCGTCGATGACCAAGCAATGATCCGTGCGGGTTTCGCAGCCCTGTTGGATGCACAACCCGGCATTGACGTCGTTGGTACGGCCGATGACGGTGAGGGGATTGTAGACGTCGTTAAACGCACCAAACCCGATGTCGTGCTTATGGATATCCGGATGCCGAAGGTCAATGGGCTTGATGCCACCCGACATGTATTGGCTGAGGCCGGCGAGGTGCCGAAAATTCTTATGCTGACGACCTTCGACGCCGATGAATATGTCTTCTCAGCACTTCGAGCCGGGGCCAGTGGGTTCTTATTGAAGGACGCAGCTCCCGAAGAACTCGTGTACGCGGTGCGGGTTGTAGCAGCCGGAGATGCGTTGCTGTCACCGCAAATCACCAGAACACTCATCTCTGACTACGCCTCGCGTCCGGTTGTGCCCCGAACAGACAGCACCGTTGAAAAACTGCTCACCGAGCGTGAACTTGAAGTTGCGCGCCTGGTGGCTCGTGGACACTCCAACACAGAAATTGCTGCGATGCTCTTTCTCGCTGAGCAGACAGTGAAGACGCATGTTTCTCGAATCCTGAACAAACTGGATTTACGAGACCGGGTCCAGATCGTCGTTACCGCTTATGAAACTGGCTTGGTCCGCCCCGGCGAATCCCACCAGTGAACGCTAGAAGCCGTTTCCGTGGTCCCCAGAAAATTTTGTGAACAGGTCGTTGAGATCGGATTCGGTCAATGTGGCTTCGCGCTCGATCCAAGACTTATAGACCACACGGATCATATTGAGCTCGGGTGACAGTGTGGTGTTGACCCAGTCAGACTCGCGATATGTCACGACTTCTTCAGGGGTCACAACGTCCACGCTGCCTTTTTCAGGATAGTGATGGATGGCCTGAATGACGGCCACGGATTTGCCATCACGGTAGATCAACGTCTGACCCACGTTTCGATGGTCGAGTGTTTTGGCTTCAAACATTGTGCTTCTTTTCCTTTAATTTCATTTGAACGGTAGACCCACGCTTGGCGTCGCTCCTTGAGACAACAATGTTGTACACTCGGCTGGCTTCTTTTGGTTTGCGTTGCAAGACCCAGTTCGCTGCGTAAGACCGTGGACTTTATCCTATGCGATCAAGCCCCGAAAATGAACGCTGCACAAGGTCCATTTCTACTTCGCCAGACACTTTTCTCGATGCCAGAGATGAAACGCGAAACGTCACAGGTGGACCAGCCGATTTTGCACGTTCGAAACTTATGGGATATCGTAGTCTTCGTTGCTCAACGGCACGCGGATGTAGCTCAATGGTAGAGCCTCTGCCTTCCAAGCAGATAGTGCGAGTTCGATTCTCGTCATCCGCTCCAAGCTCCGATTCTGTTATGAGAATCGGAGCTTCTTTCATTTCTGGAATCTTTAGCTGTCCTGGACCGACTCTTGGAGCTGCCGCTGATACCGGGGAGCCTGGGAACAGCAACGACACCTCGCCTCAGTAGAAACGGCTAGCTGCAGGGTATGCAGAAGATCACTTTTATGCTGCAGAAGCCTGCAATGACGCCAAAATTTTCCCACGGGTCAGAAAATCCTCACTTCGATTTGGACTTTCGGATTTCTTTGTCATATAGTTATCTCTCGGCGCCATGGTGCGAGCCGCTACAGGGTAAGACTTCAATGGCGGATAATCCAGCAGGTCATTGACCTGATCGCGGGACGTAGCTCAGCTTGGTAGAGCGCGCGCTTTGGGAGCGTGAGGTCGCAGGTTCAAATCCTGTCGTCCCGACTGCATGGTGCTGTCGGAAGCATAGTATGTGATTCGGCCAGTACCGAAACCATAAAATATTCCGATTAGAACCCAGGAGTCCTACGTGGTCCAATCCACCGTTGAAAACCTCGCCCCAACACGGGTCAAGCTTGAGGTTGAGGTTCCTTTTGATGAACTCAAACCGCGTATCGATGCTACGTATAAATCACTGGCAGATCAGATTCAGGTCCCTGGCTTCCGTAAGGGCAAAGTTCCAGCAAAACTGATCGACCAGCGCGTCGGCCGCGGCTTCGTTATTGAGAACGCTGTCAATGACAACCTTGATGCTTTCTTCCAGGAAGCACTGCGCGAGAAAGAACTCACCCCACTCACTCGCCCAGAAGTTGATGTCACTTCTGTTCCAGGCAACGAGGGTGACGACGAAGCTCCGCTGAAGTTCAACACTGAGTTTGACGTGCGCCCAACGATTGACGTTCCAGATTACAAGGGTCTCGAAGTCACCGTAGAGCCCATCACTGTCACTGAAGAGCAAGAAGCAAAAGTTCTTGACGACCTGCGCGAACGCTTCGCCACCCTGGTTGACGTTGACCGTCCAGCAGAAAAAGGCGACAACGTGACGATCGGCCTGACCGCCACCATCGACGATGAAGAAGTCGATAGCGCAGAAGGCCTCTCCTACGAAATCGGCTCCGGTTCAATGCTCGATGGCATGGACGAAGCCCTGGAAGGTCTTTCAGCCGGCGAAGATGCCGTCTTCGAAACCACACTGGCAGGCGGCGAGCACTCAGGTGAAACCGCTACGGTCAAGGTTGTTCTGGATTCCGTCAAAGAACGTGAACTGCCAGAAGCAGATGATGACTTCGCACAGCTGGCCTCCGAGTTCGACACCATCGAAGAGCTCAAAGAAGACCTGAAGAACCAGGCAACAGAAGAATCCAAGACCAATCAGGGTGTCGAGGCCCGCGAAAAGGCCTTGGAAGAATTGCTCAAGCTTGTTGAAGTTGACGTTCCGGAGAACATGCTCACCGAACAGGTAGAGCAGCACTTTACTTCGCAGGGTCACGCCGAAGGTGACGACCACGACACTGAAGAGCACCGTGAAGAAGTCACACAGAACTTCCGCGAAGCCTTCGTAAACGAAGTCGTTCTGGACACCATCGCTGACGCAGAAGAAGTTCAGGTCGATCAATCCGAACTGATCGAATACATCGTGAGCTCGGCGTCGCAATACGGCATGGAGCCAAACCAGTTCGCACAAATGCTGGATCAGGCCGGACAAGTCCCAATGATCATGGGCGAAGTACGTCGCCGTAAAGCACTTGCTGCAGTTCTAGAGGTTGCCAAAGTTGTCGACACTAATGGCAATGAAGTTGATCTCTCATTCTTTTTGACACCTGAAGGTGAAGAAGAGACTGCGTCAGAAGAAAACGTTGACGAAGACAACAGCTAAGTTCTGATCAAACACCAAGGTCCGCTCCTATAATAAGGGGTGGACCTTGGCTGTTTAAGTACAGATAACGGCTTTCAGCGAAAACAGTGAGTCAACCCTGCTCAAGTTGTGTTTTCGCAAGTAATGTCTTTCAACAGAAACAAGTTTGCAAAACCATATGCACGCCAGTGAAGGAAGGTAGGACGTCGTGACTGAATCGTCCAACGCGCCACGCATGGCATCGGTAGATCCGGCCAACCGTGAAGACTACATCTACAACCGTTTGCTCAAGGAGCGCATTATCTGGCTCGGGTCAGAAGTTCGTGACGACAACGCGAACGCCATTGCATCGCAGATGCTGCTATTGAGCGCCGAAGACCCAGAGGCAGACATCTTCCTCTACATCAACTCACCCGGTGGGTCAGTGACTGCGGGAATGGCTATCTATGACACCATGCAGTTGATTCCAAACGACGTGGTAACCGTAGCAACCGGCCTAGCTGCTTCTATGGGACAGTTCCTCTTGTCGTCCGGAACGCCTGGTAAGCGCTATGCCACCCCGCACGCCCGTATCCTGATGCACCAGCCATCCGGTGGTATTGGTGGTACCGAGTCTGATATTCGTATTCAGGCACAGCTGATCATGCACATGAAGCAGGTCATGTCTGAACTCACCGCAGAACAAACCGGTCAGAGTCTAGAAACCATCCTGGAAGATAACGCCCGCGACAAATGGTTTACCGCTGAAGATGGACTAGAATACGGCTTCTTCGATCACATCGCCTCCGGTACCGCCTCAATGGTCGGTGGCGGCGGAATTGGCAATAAATAATCGCCGGTAGCCCAGTCGCGAATACTTATACGATTTTCCTTCAGGAGACTTTCATGAACCACGAAATGCCACAGGGTACTCCGGCCACTCCGATGCCCTCTAACCGCTACATCCTGCCACAGTTTGAAGAGCGCACTCCATACGGCTTCAAACGTCAGGACCCATACGCGCGCTTGTTCGAAGACCGCATTATCTTCCTGGGTACCCAGGTCGATGACGCGTCCGCTGATGATGTTATGGCTCAGCTACTTGTGCTGGAAGCCATGGACTCGGACCGCGACATTACGCTCTACATCAACTCACCCGGTGGATCATTCACCGCGATGACCGCTATCTATGACACCATGCAGTTCATTCGTCCTGAAATCCAGACGGTAGCACTGGGGCAGGCCGCATCGGCTGCCGCTGTGCTGCTTGCCGCTGGTACACCAGGCAAGCGCTTGGCGCTGCCGAACGCCCGTATTCTGATCCACCAGCCTTCAATGGGCGGCGACCGTGGGACAGCAACTGATCTGCAGATTCACGCAGATGAACTGCTACGTATCCGTACCTGGATGGAAGAGACCCTGGCGAACCACTCCAACCGAACAGCAGAACAAGTTCGCGAAGATATCGATCGCGACAAGTTCCTATCCGCTGCCGGAGCCAAAGAATATGGCTTGGTCGATGAGGTACTCGAATCACGCAAAAAAGATGCTGAATAATGTAAGCCTCTGAGCCTGATGGCGTCCCGCTGCCCTGCGGGGCGCCATCAGTGCATTAAGCCGAATGCACAGGGTGACATCGGCAAATAAACTTATCCACGCCTGGCGCAACCTCCCCGGGAATAGGCGCCCAACCAATTATGCTTGACCAGTAAGGCGCATAAGGAGATGAAATGGCTCGAATCGGAGAATCGGCAGATCTGCTGAAGTGTTCTTTCTGTGGGAAAACACAGAAGCAGGTACGAAAACTCATTGCAGGCCCAGGGGTCTACATTTGTGATGAGTGCATCGAGCTGTGCAACGAAATCATTGAAGAGGAATTGGCGGAAGTCACCGAAAGTGAAGACTTCACCCTTCCTACACCCCAAGAAATCTATGCTCACCTTGACGAATATGTGATTGGTCAGGACCGTTCCAAAGCAGCCTTGTCCGTAGCGGTGTATAACCACTACAAGCGTGTTCACGCGCAAGACAATATCAAAGCTTCTATGCGCGAATCCTTCGGCACCGAAGTCGACTTTAGCCACCTCGAAGATGTTGAAATCGGCAAATCCAACATTATGCTTGTTGGACCTACAGGCTCAGGTAAGACCTATCTGGCACAGACCCTGGCCCGGAAACTTGATGTCCCCTTCATTGTCGCCGATGCAACCTCGCTGACCGAAGCCGGCTACGTTGGCGAAGATGTAGAAAACATCTTGCTGAAGCTGATCCAAGCCGCAGACAACGACGTGGCGAAAGCTGAACAAGGTATTATCTATATCGACGAGATTGACAAAATCTCACGGAAATCTGAGAACCCATCGATTACTCGTGACGTCTCTGGCGAAGGTGTACAGCAATCACTGCTGAAAATTCTTGAAGGCAGTGTTGCCTCAGTGCCCCCACAAGGTGGTCGCAAACACCCTCACCAAGAATTTTTACAGCTCGACACATCCAATATTCTCTTCATCGTGGCAGGGGCCTTTGCCGGACTTGAAGACATCATCGAAGCACGCGCCGGACATAAAGCCATCGGCTTTGGTGCTCCGCTGAAAGTTGCCGGCGTGAATGAGAACCCGTCGTTTGCAGATGTACGCCCGGATGACCTGGTGAAATTCGGGCTGATCCCAGAATTCGTTGGTCGTCTCCCGGTTATCACTGCAGTGGATCACTTGGACGAAGCTTCCTTGATCAAGGTGCTCACCGAGCCCCGCAACGCGCTGATCAAGCAATACCAGAAGATGTTCGCACTCGATGGTGTTCAACTGCACTTTGAAGAAGACGCGCTCAAAGCGATTGTTTCGAAAGCAGAAGAGCGGGGGACCGGTGCTCGTGGCTTGCGGTCTATCATCGAAGATGTACTGCAACCAATCATGTTCGACTTACCATCGCGCGACGACGTCGCTGAAGTAACTATTACCAGTGGCACCGTTGACGGTAAAGGACAGCCCGTCATGGTCCCGCGCGAAGTAGAACGAAAACGTCGCAATAAATCCGCCTAAGGAGATGCATTGTCACAAACTGTAAAATTTTGGTTCGATCCAGCCTGCCCATTCGCCTGGATCACCTCTCGTTGGATCCGTGAAGTAGAAGAGGTCCGCGATATTAAGGTGGACTTCAATGTCATTTCGTTGGGGGTACTCAACGAAGGCAAGGATGACCCCAACAACCCAGAGACCCACAAAAAGTGGCAAGGTGCCCGTGCATCGCTAGCAGTTCGTGAACGTCACGGTGTTGAAAAAGTCTCCGAGTTCTATACTGCAGCCGGTACCCGCATCCACAATCAAGGCTACGGCCTCGACGAGTATGAGGCAGCGCTATCTGAGGCACTCGAAGAAATCGGTGTTGATGACGCAGCAGAAATCATCGAAGAATCCAAAAAGGAAACCTACGATCAAGGTCTTCGGGATTCCACCCAGGCAGCGCTGTCGCTGGTCGGCAATGACGTTGGTACCCCAATTATTGCAATCGGTGACTCCGCGTTCTTCGGTCCGGTCATGACCCGGATCCCACGTGGCGAACAGGCCGGTAAAATCTGGGACGGTTTTGCCGCACTGGTCGAGTACCCATACTTCTATGAGCTCAAGCGTGCACGCAACAGCGATCTGGATTTTAGCTGATCAATAATACGACATAGTTCTGCCCCAATGGTTTTCGAACCACTGGGGCAGAACTGTATCTAGGTGAGACTACTCAGCGTCAGCTAACGTAACCTCAGTCAAACGCAGATCGACTACTTCATCGTCGTCCGTGGTGACCGACTCACCCTGTTCCAGATTGAGCTCACTGACATTGCCTGCAGCACGCAGGTCATCCAAGCCAGCTTTCATCTCATTGATCCTAGGCTCTGTCGCCGTAATCGTGGCTGTAATGACCTCGGTACGTTGTTTGACCTTGGCATCAGACTTCGCTTTACGGATGCGCGAGATTGCCCGTGTAACGGTCGTCAGGACATCTACATCGCCACAGGCAGCTGCTTGAGCAATGCCACCGAGTTCGCTTTCAAGGCCCGGCCAAGCTTGCTCATGCACCGATCCGTTACGCCACCAGGACCATACTTCGTCGGTAGCAAATGGCAGGAACGGAGCCAATAACCGCAGCAATGCGTCCAGTGCCGTAGCCAACGTAGCCACCACAGATGCCTGTTCGGCTTCACCACGGGAACCGTAGGCCCGGTCCTTGATGAGCTCAATGTAGTCATCCGTGAAGTGCCAGAAGAAGGTTTCGACGAGGTTCAAGGTTCGAGCGTAATCATATTTCTCAAACGAACGAGTCGCTGGCACGATTGCCTCGTGCAATTGCGCCAACAATGACTGATCAAGCGGATGGCTAATGACCTTAGCGTCAGCCGCACTCGTTACAATCTTGTCCTCCGTGGCACCAAGATTCAGCGCAAACTTCGAAGCGTTCAGAAGTTTGATGGCTAGACGACGACCAATCTTCATTTGGTTGACTTCATAGGCTGTATCAGCACCTAGGCGTGCAGAAGCTGCCCAATAACGCACAGCATCCGAACCGAACTGATCCAAGATGTCCGACGGCACCACAACGTTGCCCTTGGACTTGGACATTTTTTGGCGCTGCGGATCAAGAACCCAACCCGACAGGGCGGTGTTCTTCCACGGGACGGTGCTTTGCAATTGATCAGCGCGCACCACTGTGGAGAACAACCAGGTCCGGATGATGTCGTGTCCCTGTGGTCGAAGGTCGAACGGGAACACATTAGCGAAGTAGTCGTCGTCCTTGGACCACTGGCCAATGATCTGCGGGGTCAACGACGACGTCGCCCAGGTGTCCAGGACATCTGGATCCCCGGTAAAGCCGCCTGGGACATCACGTTGGTCGGCACTGAAGCCCTCCGGCACATCATCGACGGGATCTACCGGCAGCTGCGCGTCGGACGGAATAATTGGGGTGTCATAGTCGGTGTTGCCCTGGTCATCAAGGCGGTACCACAATGGAATAGCCACACCGAAAACGCGCTGACGCGAAACCAGCCAGTCGCCGGTGAGATTCTCAACCCAGTTGGTATAGCGTGACTGCATAAAGCTTGGATGCCACTGCAGTTCGTTGCCACGTTCCGTGAGTTTCTGCCGTAGCTCCGCATCACGACCGCCGTTACGCAGGTACCACTGACGGGAAGTCACGATCTCAAGAGGCTTATCGCCCTTTTCGAAGAAGTTCACCGCGTGGGTGATCTTTTCAGGTTTACCATCGAGTAAGTCGGCCTCTTCCAGCATCTCGATGACAGCTTTTTGTGCGGAGAAGACCGTTTTGCCAGCGACAGCTGCATAGTTGGTCGCACCGCGTTCGGAAGTGATCCATTCGGGCGTCTCGCGAGCAAAACGTCCGTCACGACCAATGAGCGTGCGCGTCGGTAATTGCAGTTCGCGCCACCAGGTGATGTCGTTCTGGTCACCGAAGGTACACACCATCGCGATACCGGCACCCTTATCTGGTTGTGCCAGCTCGTGCGGGTAGACCTCGACTTCAACGTCGAAAAGTGGCGAGGTTACGGTCTTGCCGAAGAGATGCTTATAACGGTCATCCTCCGGGTGTGCGACCAAACCTGAACATGCGGGCAGCAGTTCTGGACGCGTGGTTTCGATGAAGATTTCTGCACCGTCATCGGTATAGAACGCATACCGGTAGTACGCTCCCGGCACTTCTTTATCTTCAAGTTCGGCTTGTGCGACAGCCGTCTGGAAACTGACATCCCACATCGTCGGGGCTTCAGCGTTGTAGGCGTGGCCGTCAGCCAGGTTCTGCAAGAAGGCGCGCTGAGAAACTTCACGAGAATGCTCATCAATGGTCCGGTAGGAAAGATCCCAATCCACCGATAGGCCCAACTGAGTGAACAGTTGTTCATAGATAACTTCATCGTCTCGGGACTGCGCCAAGCACAGCTCGATGAAATTCTGTCGCGAAACCACATCCCAATCCCGGCGATTTTTGGCGGGCTTTTCTGGTGGCTGATAGTTCGGATCGTAGGGCACGCTGGTGTCGGTGCGCACTCCGAAGAAGTTCTGCACGCGACGTTCGGTCGGCAGCCCGTTATCATCCCAGCCCATGGGGTAAAAAACGTTCTTGCCGCACATCCGCATAAACCGTGCAATGACATCGGTTTGCGTATAAGAAAAGACGTGGCCCACGTGCAGTGAGCCAGATGCCGTGGGTGGGGGAGTGTCGATCGAAAACACTTCGTCGCGAGTAGTGTGTGCGTCGAATGCGTACACTCGGTTTTCAGCCCACCGGGCGTTGAATTTATCTTCGAGTCCTTCGAGTCCAACTCGGTCAGGAACATTTACCGTTTTGGGCGTGTCTGTGCCCGTCTCATTTTCAGCCATGGCCACCATTGTTTCACATTCGTAGGTCACTTCTGGCCTCTGACAACACCTTAGAGATCGATATTTAGAAGGCGGTGTTTTAGTGTTGACGTCATGAGTGATTCACAGCGTTCTGCCCTTGTTACCGGTGCGACCTCGGGGATTGGTCGTGCGACCGCCAAAAAGCTGGTGTCTGACGGATGGATGGTCTTTGCTGCCGGACGACGCCAAGAGCACTTAGAGTCGCTGGCCGCAGAGAGCGGACAGCTTGCTGGCAAGCTGGTACCGGTCGCCACGGATGTAACCGACGAGGCTTCGATCCACACGTTATTCACGACTATCGAGGCGGCAGGAGGCATCGACACCGTTCTAAATATTGCCGGTGGTGCACTCGGCACAGAGCCGATAGCCGAAGCCAAACTTGAGGATTGGCAATGGATGATCGAAACCAACGTCTTGGGATCATTACGAATTATCCGGAAGTTCCTCCCGATGCTCCGAGCGCACGGAGAGGGCACCATTTTGAACCTGACGTCCACAGCTGGCGTCGTCACATACGAGGGCGGTGCTGGATATAACGCTGCAAAATACGGTCAGCACGCACTGACAGGAGCTCTCCGTCTAGAAGAGGCCGAGCACAACATCCGTGTGGTCGAAGTGCTACCGGGGTTAGTGAAAACAGAAGAGTTTGCCTACAACCGGATGCGCGGCGACGAGTCCAAAGCCGCAGATGTATACGCCGGTGTTTCAAAACCCTTGACCGCCGATGACGTCGCTGATGTGTGTGCCTATGCGGTGAATCTGCCGCATCACATTAACCTCGATGAAATTGTGATGCGCCCAGTGAAGCAAGCCGCACAGCATAAACTCATCCGTGACACGGAATAAAAGATCACTACAAAATAGTACTGACGCGCGCCTCGCGCAGTCTGCCTTGGGCCACGTTGTCCAGGTGAACTGCTAGGTCACCACATACTCCATATCTACGCCAAGAGAACTCGTCTGTTGTGCGGGTACATCATGGAGTTGAACCAGGATCAACAGGTCACTATCTTCCAAATCATCAGCAAGCTGATCTGCCCATAAGGAAAAAACGCTATACGGTCTGGTGGGTCGAGTCCGTCTGGAAACAAGTAGCTTTTCACACAGCGGTCCTGTACGCCACCCGGTGTAGTACTGACCAAAGATTGTTGTAGGATAGTTGCGATTGCGTAATGATCCGGCCATCACCGGGGAGTGCTTCGGAAGAACGGCGCCAGCCTAGTAGAACCGAACGGGTCAGCCCGATACAGCTGCAATAAGCGATCTTGGAGCCCAAGATAAGCAGGGTGGTACCGCGCCAAAGGCGTCCTTGCAGACCGAATGACGAAGTCGATGCAAGGAAGGTAACTGTGTACCCTCTGGCGAGTTCCCAACAAGGGTGGGTCGAATCTGGCGCTACCCCATCTACACCCAATCTGCCTACGATCGAAGAATCGATTCTCAAATACTGGGATGAAGATGGCACCTTCAAAGCATCGATTGAGAACCGTCCGGCAGAGGTGGGCGGCGAGAACAACGAATTCGTGTTCTATGATGGCCCACCGTTTGCCAACGGCCTGCCACACTACGGCCACTTGCTGACCAGTTACGTCAAAGACCTTGTGGCACGCTATCAAACCCAGCAGGGTCGCCGTGTCGAGCGCCGCTTCGGCTGGGACACCCACGGTTTGCCTGCCGAGCTAGAAGCCATGAAACAGCTGGGCATGACGGACAAAGCTGAAATTGAAGAAATGGGCATCGATAAATTCAACGATGCCTGCCGCGCCTCGGTATTGGAATACACCAAGGAGTGGGAACAATACATTAACCGCATGGCGCGCTGGGCCGATTTCGAAAATGACTATAAGACCCTGAACCCCTCCTTCATGGAATCGGTCATCTGGGCGTTCAAAACCTTGCACGAACGCGACCTAACCTACCGTGGTTTCCGGGTTTTGCCCTACTGCTGGAATGACGAAACCCCGCTGTCGAATCACGAACTGCGCATGGACGACGACGTCTACAAGATGCGTCAGGACCCATCGGTCACCGTACAATTTACGATCACGGGATTGCCCGAGGATCCAGCCCTGATTCCTGCCGATGGAGCTACCAAGGACATCGCCGAAGCACTCAAAGGCGTTGGTGTTCTGGCATGGACCACCACGCCGTGGACACTTCCAACGAACTTCTCCGTCGCTGCAGGTCCAGAGATCGAATACGCGGTTGTACCGGTTGTTAAAGCCGAAGTGGATACCTTCAGCGCACAGCAGGTCCTATTGGCTACCGACCGGGTTGGCGCCCATGCCAAAGTACTCGGGTATGAGGACGCCGAGGCTGCAGTTGCCGCAATTACCGCGACATACACCGGTGCCCAGCTGGCAGGTCTCGTATATGAGCCACTGTTTACCTACTTCGTCGATGCTGAAACGTATGGCACCCAGAACGCGTTCCGCATCCTGGCCGATGACTATGTCTCAACCGAAGATGGAACCGGCCTCGTCCACCAGGCACCTGCCTATGGTGAAGAAGACCAGCGAGTCAACGACGCCCACGGTATCCCCGTGGTGTTGTCCGTGGACGAAGGCGCGAAATTCCTCCCGCTGTTCGGTGATGAGACCGTCGGTGGCGGAGCGCTCAAGGACATCGCCGGCGTCCAAGTGTTTGATGCCAACCGCACCATCATCCGAGCACTGCGTGCCCAGGGATCACTGTTGACCGAACAGTCCTATGAGCACTCCTACCCGCACTGCTGGCGTTGCCGTACACCCCTGATCTACCGCGCCATTACCTCCTGGTACGTCAAAGTCTCTGAATTCAAAGACGACATGCTGCGCCACAACGAAGAGATCAACTGGATCCCGGGCAATGTGAAGCATGGGCAGTTCGGGAAATGGTTAGAAAATGCCCGCGACTGGTCGATCTCCCGAAACCGCTACTGGGGTTCGCCCATTCCAGTGTGGGAATCCGATGACCCGAACTACCCACGCCTTGAGGTCTACGGATCGCTTGACGAAATTCAAGAAGCCTTCGGTCAATTGCCACGCAATGCCGACGGCGAAGTTGACCTGCACCGTCCCTGGATCGATGAGCTGGTCAGACCCAACCCGGATGACCCAACCGGCAAATCCATGATGCGCCGTGTGGAAGATGTTCTGGACGTCTGGTTCGACTCGGGTTCAATGCCGTATGCCCAGGTGCATTACCCAATGCAGAACAAAGAGTGGTTCGATACCCACAACCCCGCTGATTTCATCGTGGAATACATCGGCCAAACTCGCGGCTGGTTCTACACAATGCACGTGCTAGGTACCGCACTGTTTAACCGTCCAGCATTCAAGAACGTGATTTCTCACGGCATCGTGCTGGGCTCAGACGGCAACAAGATGTCCAAGTCGTTGCAGAACTACCCCGATGTCAATGAGGTGCTAGACCGCGACGGCTCCGATGCCATGCGCTGGTTCCTCATGGCATCACCTATTCTTCGCGGCGGCAATTTGATCGTCACCGAAGAAGGCATTCGCGAAGCCGCCCGCCAGGCCATCCTGCCGGCCTGGAACGTGTGGCACTTTTTTAGCCTCTATGCCAACTCCGCGACCGACGGTGGCAACCGTCCGGGTGGTTACCAAGCGCAATTGCGTTATGAATCCACCGACCCATTGGACCAGTACATTCTGGCCGCCACCGGCACGATGCTGCGCGATGTCAAAGCCGCACTGGATGACTACAACGTCTCCGGCGCCGCCGACACGATCCGTACCTATATGGACACCATGACCAACTGGTACATTCGACGCTCACGTCAGCGCTTCTTCGCCGAAGACACCCAGGCATTGGACACCCTCTACACAGTGCTGGAAGCCTTCTCCCGTGCAGCCGCCCCACTGATGCCCCTGGTCGCCGAAGAAATCTGGCGCGGTCTGACCGGTGGCCGCTCAGTACATCTCACCGACTACCCGGATGCGGATCTCTTCCCATCCGGTGACGAAGCCATAACCCTGCAAGACACTATGGAACTGGTACGAACGATTGCCTCCTCGGCGTCCTCATTGCGCAAGGGAGCCAACCGTCGCGTCCGTCTCCCGCTGGCAGAACTGACCGTGGTCGTCCCGAACGTAGAACGCTTCACCCAGGCATTCACCGACATCCTCTCCGATGAGCTGAACGTGAAAAACATCAAGCTTGTCGATGTCGCGAATACCTCGGCAGAAGATTTCGGTATTTCCCAGCAACTCACAGTCAACGCCCGGGCAGCAGGACCACGTTTGGGCAAGGCCGTACAAACCGTGATCAAGGCGTCTAAAACCAACGACTGGTCGGTTGCCGACGACGGTACGGTGGTTGCCGGTGGTATTGCGCTGGAATCTGCAGAGTACACCCTGTCAACCGTGGTTGAAGACGATCCTGACAACCCAGAATCGGCCGTTGCCGTCATCCCGGCAGGCTTCGTGCTGCTGAACACTGCAGTCGATGAGACACTAGCTGCCGAAGGCGCGGCTCGTGACGTGATCCGTGCTGTGCAATCGGCACGCCGTGATGCTGCCCTCGACGTGTCCGACCGGATCCATACTTCTATTACCGGTTCTGAAGTCGTGATCGAAGCGATCCGTCCCCACGAGACACTGATCAGTAATGAAACACTCTCACTGCAGGTGACGTTTGAAGCAACAGATACGCCAGATCCTCGCGAATCGTTCGCCGATGACGCCACAAAAGCCGTAGAAGTTACCGTCAAGAAAGCGGACGCCTAATGTTTGAAACCGCAGAACAGGTCTATGAACACCTGTTATCGCGGGCTCCGGAAAACAAGATGGAGCCCCGCATGCAACCCATGCGTGACATCATGTCCCTGCTGGGCGACCCCCAGGCCAGCGCCCCCGTCATCCATTTGACCGGCACAAACGGTAAAACGACGACGGCCCGAATCATCGAGCAAGTACTGATCGCACACGGCCTGCGGACCGGCCGCTATACGTCACCGCATCTGTCCAAGGTCACCGAACGGATTACGTTGGATGGCCAACCGGTAGCCGACGACACATTCGTGCGGATCTGGAACGAGATTGCACCGTTGATCGACATCATCGATGCACAACTCGACGAGGCTGGCGAGCAAAAGCTCACCTATTTTGAAACCGTAACCGCCCTGGGCTTTGCCATTTTTGCCGATGCTCCCGTGGATGTCATGGTGCTGGAGGTTGGCCTGGGCGGCATCACCGATGCTACGAATGTCGCCGATGCTCAGGTATCAGTGGTCACCCCCATTTCGGTCGACCACGCCGATCTCCTGGGGGACACCCCCGGGGCCATCGCGGTGGAAAAATCTGGGATCATCAAAGACGACGGGTATCTCATCTCTGCCGCCCAAGACCCGGAAGCCGCACAGGTGCTGCTCGAAGCTGCTCGCACCAAACGGGCGAACTTCAAATTCGAGAACGTGGAATTTGGTGTGACGGAGCGTTCCGTAGCGGTTGGTGGACAGCAGGTCTCCATTCAGGGGATCTCAGCCGACTACAACGAGTTATTCCTCCCGTTGCACGGGGCACACCAGGTGCAAAACCTGGCGGTCGCCATCGCCACGCTGGAGGCATTCTTGGGTGCCGGTGAACAGGCATTGAACCAGCAAGTACTCCAGGACGGGCTGGCACAAGTCACCAGTCCAGGACGACTGGAACTGTTGAAATCGAACCCGTCGCTGGTCATCGACGCCGCACATAACCCCCATGGTGTTGACGTCACAGCAGCAACCATGCTAGAAACCTTTAATTTCTCGGCGCTAGGCCTCGTCGTCGGCATTCTCGATGATAAAGATGCCCTGGGTATTCTCACCACACTCTTCGATCACTTTGGTGACGAGACCGAGCACTTGGCCATCACGCAGTCCAACTCACCGCGAGCCATCAGCGCAGAAGATCTCACCGAGATCGCACTGGATGCCGGTTGGGATGAAGACCAGATTTTCACCACCGAATCTCCGATTGACGCCATCGCCTGGGCCGTCCGCGGTGTACGCGACATCGACGCAAGAGTCCAAGACGCCGGAAAAACCCTCACCGCAGGCACCGGGGGAGCGGGCGTACTCGTGACCGGTTCCATCACCTTGGTGGGCCAGGTGCGTGAACTGTTAGGTGCCGAAACGGAAGGCACTGACGCCGGTGTCGACGTTGCGGAGCACGACGATTTCAGCGAGTTCTTCGATGAAGACAATCAGGAGGATGACGGTGTCTGACGAATCACAGGGCCAAGAATCATGGCGTCCGCAGCGCGAAACAAAATCGCAGCGCGAATGGCAGCCCGGACAACAGAAGAAAGAACGCTCCATCCTGGTGCTGTTTACCTCCACTGTGCTCTATGGTGAAGCATTCGTCATCGCCTTCTTTGGGCTGATGTTATACGGACTACACCAGAACAACGGCGGCCTCTGGATGCTGGTGGGCTGTCTGGTCCTCGCCATCATTGCCGGGGGTACGGCACGACTGGTGACGAAACCCCTGGGCATAGCCATCGGATGGATCATCCAGCTACTGCTGATCGTGTCAGGGTTCTTAGAACCCTGGGGCTTCGTGGTCGGAGTGCTCTTCGCCGGCGCCTGGTGGTACGCAGTCGTCAAAGGACGCCAGATCGATCGCGAGAAGCGTCAGCGTGAGCAAGAACAACTGGCCTGGGAACGAGAACATGGCTCGGAATCAGAAGAGCTTTAGGTATGATCAAGTATGATAGCGCGTACCGCACTAGCCAACGCATCTGATGAATGAGGTAGTCATGAGCCAGCCTGAACGCACACTTGTACTCGTCAAACCTGACGCCGTAGAGCGCGGACTCACCGGCGAAATTCTGGCACGCATCGAGCGTAAGGGGTACCAAATTGTCGAGCTCAATATGCTCCAGGCTTCCCACCAAATGCTCGCCGAACACTATGAAGAGCACGAAGGCAAAGAGTTCTTTGAGCCACTTGTAAACTTTATGGCTGAAGGGCCCGTCGTCGCTGCCATTGTGGAGGGTGAACGCGTCATCGAAGGCATTCGGTCACTCGCTGGCATTTCGGATCCAACCCTCGCAGAGCCAGGCACTATTCGCGGTGACTTTGGACGCGACTGGGGCGAAGGCGTGCAAAAGAACCTCATCCATGCCTCTGACTCAACGTTGTCGGCTGAGCGTGAGATGGACATCTGGTTCGACTAAGTTCTAGACCTCAAGCAAATCTTTGATGGTTTCGCGAGTGCTTAGATGCCGCGAATGGGCTGGACGATTGGGTCGCGACCCAGCAGGTCGTCAATCGTTTTTTGCTCAAAGATGTCGAGCAACAAGAACTTCGTGGGGCGCATCAGCGCAATGCGTCCCTGCTCAGCGTCCTCCAGCAGGGATTCGATGCTGTGCCAATCTGCATGGACAGCCTCGGTTGTGATGTTTTCCGGGAGAACATCCTCATCCGGTGTGGCGAGGAAAAAGAACGTATCGAAACGTTTGGGGTAGCCCACCGGAGTAATGAGGTTGCCCCAGGGGCGCAGCAGATGCGGATGAAGCCCTACACCGGTCTCTTCCTCAACTTCACGCAGGCCTGTTCGCAGCATCATCGAAGAATTCGAGAACGCAGTATCGCGATTATCCGAGCCCAAAGAGGTTCGTTGCCAGCCATGAACGTGGTCAAGCACGACCGAGTGCACATCATCTTCGAATGTGAACAGTGCGTCCTCGGCATCAGTGCGTCCGCCCGGAAAAACAACGGCACCGGCTGCGAAGTCCATGGTGGTTGCGCGATGTTGCACATAGACTTCGAGTTCCCCGCCGGAGGCTTGTCGCACCATGATCACGGATGCGGCCTGCTTCGATGCCACATACGGGTGCGTTAGTTCGGGGCGGGCCATGCTATTGAATTTCTTTTCGTCCACAAGTTTCCTAAAACATTGCTTCGCCGAAGCGCAGCAAAATCGATGCACCGATCACCACGTAGCAAAGGATGATCGTTGGCCAGGCGGCCGTCGTCAATATCATCTTCGTCCGTGGTGTGACTTTGATCAAATCGTGCGAGACATTTCGCGCCAGTATAAGGATGGCAGCGGGGATGGTAACCACCCAGACGATCATGCAGTACAAGCACAGGGTATTGATCACGTAGACGGCTTGGGTCCATAGCCACAAGCAAAAAATCATAGCCATGACCAGACCAATCGAGGTGGCATGCCACCACCACGCCGTAAATCGGGCCCCCGCGAGGATAGCCATGCCGATGGTTATGAGGATCGCGAAACCAATGATGCCAATAAACTGGTTCGAAAATCCGAAAAGGGACGCCTGCCAAGACTCCATGACGGTGCCACACGAGACCCAGACGTTAACATCGCACGAGGTAACGTAGCCGGGATCCATCCACAATTGGACTCGCTCATATGTGAGGACAAGGGTGGCGATCATGCCGATAATTCCGGATACCAGAAGGACTATGGCGGTGCCATAACTTCTGGCATACCAGGGGAGTGCATCGCCGTCGTTAGGAAGTTTCGGTGCGGTATTCACGCGGCTCAGTATAGGGCCGTTAGCTGAGTGCGAGCAGCAAATAACCGCTTTTAGCCAAAAGTGTGTCACAATAGGGGAGACCTCTACGGGCACGCACACCCGTTTGGTCCTGCGGAAGCTTTATGGTTTGCCGATTGCGAAGGTCGATTCCATCGTCAACAAGATGTCGAATCCCCCGACGGTAAGCACCTGAAGTTTTATTGAATTGTCTTGAACGCTTCTGCTGGCTCCGGCACAGCCGGTTCATATTAGGCTTTTTCGAAGTGCGTGCAAGCCATACTGGCGTACGCACAACCGAATTTGGTCTAACCGCGATGAGTGCGGATCGCGCTTAGGCCCGGGAGGCGCAGCATGCCAGCTGCCGATAACACGCAAGTACAGTCTGACTCTGTTCAAGAGTCTTGGAACACCGGCACACCGATGCCCGATGATCCCACCGCGCTGGTCTTTCAAGCGCCAGATTACTCGCAGATGCCAGTTCGTCGACGCAAACCTGAGCGTCACGATCATGAAGACGATGACCACGGCAATACCAATGGCGGTCGCGGGCAGCGGAACCAGCGCAACTCGAAGCGGAACAACCAGCGACAGTCCTCGTCACGCAATAATAAACGCGACGACACGACCGATCAGAACGAGCCCCAGGACGAAGAGCAAGACGGCGCCCAAGGCGCTCAAGAGGACAACGCCAAACAACACTCACGTCGCGGACAGCGTGACGGGGGGCAGAACACTGCCGAACAGGATGACGATCAGACCACTGTTTCACACCGTCGTCGTAGGCGGCGTCGTGGCAATGTTGACCTAGAGATGGACGGGGGAGGCGACGGCGACCCGGAAGATACCGTCACTCGGGTGCGGGCGCCACGTCAGGCCTCAACCAGCGGTCCGGACGAAGTTACGTCGCTGCGTGGTTCCACCCGTCTTGAAGCAAAGCGTCAACGTCGTCGCACATCACGTCGTGGTCGTCGCAAGAACGCCGTCGTATCAGAAGCAGAATTCTTAGCGCGCCGCGAATCCGTCGAGCGCAAAATGATGGTGCGCCAGCACGATAACCGCATTCAAATTGCGGTGTTAGAAGACGGCGTACTGGCCGAACACTTCGTATCCAACACCCAACAGGATTCCCTGATCGGCAACGTGTACCTCGGAAAGGTGCAAAACGTTCTGCCATCTATGGAAGCTGCCTTCGTTGATATCGGCCGCGGTCGAAACGCCGTGCTGTATGCCGGTGAAGTCAATTGGGATACCGCCCAGTTAGACGGCAAGGCCAAGAAAATCGAGAACGCACTGAAATCAGGCGACTCAGTGCTTGTGCAGGTCACCAAAGACCCGGTAGGTCATAAAGGTGCTCGCCTCACCGCGCAGGTCTCGTTGCCAGGCCGCTACCTCGTGTATGTACCGGGCGGTACTATGACGGGTATTTCTCGTAAACTCCCGGATACGGAACGCAACCGTCTCAAATCGATTCTGAAAGAACACTTGCCCGATAAGACGGGTGTAATCGTTCGGACAGCAGCCGAGGGCATCGCTGAAGACGAGCTACTCAACGACATCAACCGCTTGCGTGTGCAGTGGGAAGAAATCGAAGAGCTTTCGAAGTCCAATAAGATTGTGGCCCCTGAACCGCTGCACTCTGAACCAGACCTCACCATTAAGGTCGTTCGAGACGTGTTCAATGAAGACTTCACTAAGATGATCGTTGAAGGCGACGACGTTTGGGACAAGATCGAAGCCTATGTCACCTACGTAGCACCAGACTTGCTCGACCGGTTAGAAAAGTGGGATCCAAAAGCCTATAACGACATGGATCTCTTCGGCCATCATCGCCTCGATGAACAGCTACATAAGGCACTCGAGCGCAAGGTCAACCTGCCCTCCGGTGGTTCCCTCGTCTTTGACCGTACAGAGGCCATGACCGTTGTCGACGTGAACACCGGGAAATTCACCGGTTCAGGCGGAAACCTGGAAGAAACCGTCACCAAGAATAACCTCGAAGCAGCTGAAGAAATCGTACGCCAATTGCGACTGCGCGATATTGGCGGCATTATCGTGGTGGACTTCATCGATATGGTGCTCGAATCCAACCGGGATCTCGTGGTACGCCGTCTCGTGGAATGTTTAGGACGAGATCGTTCACGTCACCAGGTCGCCGAGGTGACCTCACTCGGATTAGTGCAGATGACCCGTAAGCGTATGGGCACCGGCTTGGTTGAAGTGTTCTCACATACCTGTGAACACTGTGCCGGCCGTGGGATCGTGGTTCACGACGAACCGGTTGAACGCGGCAAACCCTATGATTCCTCACAGCGTCGTCGTGGTGGAGATGCCGGTTCCCGCCGTAACCGTCGTCGCAATAACAAAGACCAGCAGTCTCAGGGACAGCACAACGACACTCAGACCTCCGAGCAGTCTGCAGACGATGCCCAGCCAGCCGAGAAAGCTGAGCAGACCCGCAACGCGATGGCTTCAATTGCTGCCGCGACGAATGGACACGACGAACAATCTTCGGACAAACAGTCGACAAACGACGATGAGTCGAAAGAGTCCAACGGGAATTCTTCCCGTCAGCGTCAACGAAATAATCGCCGTCGCAATCGACGTGGAGACTCATCCTCAGAGCAGCAACAGGATGCTCAGCAACAAGAATCCAAGCAGCAAGAGGCTGGAGAAAAAGAGCAGCAGCCTGTCCAAGAGTCGTCACCACGAGGCGGCCGAAAGCGTCGTCGGGCCTCCGCGCCGCAACAGGTCAGCCAAGCACAACAGCGAACAGGTGAATCGAAGCAGGCTAACGTCAAGCCAGTTGTGGACACCGAGCCAGTCAAGGCACCAAACACTTCGGATGCTGGTACACAGCAGACCAAAGAAGCAGCACCGAAACGTCGTCGCGCTGCGACTTCACCCACCGGTGCTACAGATATCCAGCAAGCCTCAGTTGAGACACAGCAGCAAGGTAAAAGCTTTGCCGCAAGTGCCGCAGATCAGGTAAAAAAGCAGGATAAACCCGTGAAATCCTCTGCGATTTTGGGGGTCGGTGTGGCAGCCGACGAAATTTCGTCACCAGGTTCGCCACGCTGATGAACAATTTGGAGAACGAGACAAAAAGCGCTAAACTGCTTGTTTGGTGCTGTGAAGCCTGGCAGTTGGCGTTCCAATCCGGCAACTTGTCTCGTTAGCCAATACCCTCAGGTGTTATACAGCTGAACAAAATTTTTTGATTAACGTCGAGAGAAGTGAGTCCAAATGGCATACGCGATTGTACGCGCTGGCGGACGCCAGGAAAAAGTCTCTACAGGAGACTTGGTAGTCCTAGATCGCCTCCCAGCAGATGTTGGCAGTTCCATCGAACTACCTGCCCTCATGCTGGTTGATGGCGATAAGATTACCTCAGATAAAAAAGAGCTGGAAAAAGTCACTGTTTCCGCAGAGGTGCTAGAGCACAACCGCGGAAAGAAAATTGTTATCCAGAAATACAAAAACAAGACCGGTTACAAAAAGCGTCAGGGTCACCGTCAGAACCAGACCCGCGTGAAGATCACCGATATCAAGTAAGCTTTGAATCGGAAGAACTCGTAAAGGATTTAACTCATGGCAACAAAAAAAGGTGCTAGCTCCACACGTAACGGTCGTGACTCCAACGCCAAGTTTCTCGGTGTGAAGCGTTTCGGCGGCCAAGACGTCAACGCTGGTGAAATTCTGGTTCGTCAGCGTGGAACCAAATACCACCCCGGTCGCAACGTCGGTGTTGGCAAAGACCACACTCTGTTCGCACTCGAAGCCGGCTCGGTAGCATTCGGTAGCCGTCGCGGACGCAAAGTTGTGGACATCGTCCCAGCTGAAGCCTAAAGAGCTTTCGTTTTTCTAACGCTCCAGCGGGGGCGGACCACCCCGGTCCGTCCCCGCTTTGAGTTTTTACAACTAAAATTCCTGGAGGAACTCCATGTCACAATTCATTGATCATGTGACCGTGCATGCCACCGGAGGCGACGGTGGACACGGGGAGACCTCCGTGCTTCGCGAAAAGTTCAAACCCCTCGGTGGCCCGAACGGCGGCAACGGTGGACACGGCGGCAACGTCGTGGTTGTTGCCGACCCAGACGTCACCACACTGCTGGACTTTCACCATCAACCGCACCGGAAGGCCACCAACGGTGAACCAGGTCGCGGCGACATGGAACACGGCAAAAACGGTGAGACGCTACACCTGCGCGTTCCCGTAGGTACCGTCATCAAAGATACCGACGGTAATATCCTGCACGACCTCGTCACCCCGCACGAAGAACTCATTCTTGCCCACGGAGGTACCGGGGGAGCAGGCAACGCCTCACTAGCGTCACCAAAACGCAAAGCTCCAGGCTTTGCGCTGCTGGGAATCCCTGGGGAAGAACGCAGTGTGGTTTTAGAACTGAAAACTGTGGCAGATATTGCCCTGGTAGGTTTCCCCTCCGCAGGAAAATCCTCGCTCATTGCCGCCATCTCTGCAGCACGGCCAAAGATTGCCGACTACCCCTTCACCACACTGGTGCCCAACCTGGGTGTCGTGGACGCTGGAGGAACCCGGTTCACTGTAGCTGACGTACCGGGCTTGATTCCTGGCGCATCACAGGGCAAAGGTCTAGGCCTAGAGTTCCTGCGGCACGTGGAACGCACCCATGCCCTCGTGCACATTCTGGACGCCGGGACACTGGAATCTGACCGAGACCCCATCTCGGACTATGAAGCACTTGAAAGAGAACTAGCGGCCTACGCGGTCGAACCCATCCTGACGGAATCCGGCGAACAGTTAATCCCACTCGATGAACGACCACAGCTGGTGGTCATTAACAAGGTGGACCTACCAGACGGCCAAGCCATGGCTGATATGACCCGGGCTGAACTAGAATCCCGGGGTCTCAGGGTCTTTGAGATCTCCGCGGTGAGCCGTAAAGGCCTCGACCAGTTGAAATTTGCCATGGCGGAACTCGTGAATGAAGCCCGAGCGTCACATGCTGAAGCTGCACAAGCTCTCGAAGCTGTACCCGAGACGATTACCATCGAACCTAAACATCGCCGTCGTGGGCACCGTCCACAAGAGTTCACCCTTACCAAAGAAGAACGTAGCCTCAAACCGCTCTTCCGGATTCGTGGCGATAAACCTGAACGTTGGGTTGCACAAACCAACTTTAATAACGACGAAGCGGTCGGCTATCTGGCAGACCGGTTGGAACGCCTCGGAATTGAAAAATCGCTCTTCGACGCCGGGGCACTACCCGGTGATGCCGTCGTGATCGGTGATGATGAACTCGGGGTGGTCTTTGATTGGGAACCAACCATGACCACTGGTGCCGAACACTTAACCGGTCCTCGTGGAGAAGACGCACGATTCGAGGAACGGGCGCGACCAACCCGCCGAGAAAAACGAGAAGAATATGCCGAGCGTAAAGCCGCTCGCGCCGCAACCCAGGCTGAGATGGAAGAAGAACGTCGCTCCGGGCTGTGGACCAGTTACGATTCCGACAACGAGTAAGAAAGAATTTTCGTGTCCACCCCCAACCTGGCAATGCCAAACCCGGTTACCGACCGCACGAAACTGCGTGCGGCACGTCGCATGGTCGTCAAAGTTGGCTCGTCGTCGCTAACTGACGGCCAAGGCAGCGTCTCAGTATCCGCTATTGACACCCTGACACGTGTGGTCAGCCAGCTCTACCACGGTGGCGCCCAAGTCATTGTGGTGTCATCGGGGGCCATTGCTGCAGGATTTAAACCGCTGGGTCTTGACAAACGACCCCGTGATCTAGCAACCCAACAGGCCGCCGCCGCAGTAGGCCAGAGCCGGCTGATGGCACAGTACTCCGAGTCCTTTTGGAAACACTCCATCAATGTGGCTCAAGTACTGCTGACCGCAGAAGACCTCATGCGGCGTACCCAGTACAACAATGCGTTTCGTTCTCTCAACCGGTTGTTGAACCTGGGCGTGGTGCCGGTGGTCAATGAAAACGATGCGGTGGCCACCCACGAGATCCGCTTTGGCGATAATGACCGATTGGCAGCGTTAGCAGCATCCGTGGTCAAAGCCGATGCGCTGTTCCTCTTATCCGACGTTGACGCGCTCTACGACGGGCCACCAACCCGGACCGGAGCGCGCCGCATCGCCAACGTCTCCGCCGATGCCAACCTGTCACACGTCTCCATCGGAGATGCTGAATCAGAAATCGGTACCGGCGGTATGGTCACAAAACTCCAAGCGGCCTCAATTGCCACCGATGCCGGCATTCCAACTTTCCTCACCTCGGCCGAGAACGCCCAGGCGGCCATCGATGGTCAAGACATTGGTACCTGGTTCGACTCTCGAGGGGAACGCAAATCTGCGCGCAATGCGTGGCTGGAACACATGGCAGTCTCCCGAGGTCGGATTATGATTGATGACGGTGCTGTTGAAGCCATCACCGTTCGGCACCGCTCACTTCTGCCAGCCGGCCTCATCGGGGTTTCCGGCACATTTGAAGCAGGAGACGTCGTGGAAGTCGTCAACGCCGCAGGTTCCGTCGTCGCCCGAGGTCTCACCAACTACTCGGTGAACGAATTACCAGCCATGGTTGGGAAATCGACCCGCCAACTGCGCACCGAATTGGGGCCCGAATACGATCGCGTCGTCATGCACACCGATGACACCGTCATTGTGAAGCAGACAACGCTGACCCAGTAGAACAAGGATTACAATACGATCATGACTGCTCAACTAGATTCTGATTCCGTAACCGCCCAGATCGCCGCGGTCACCAAGGCTGCACGCACTGCTCAAAAGAGCCTGGCCTCTGCCTCTCGAGCCGATAAAGATGCCGCCCTAGCCGCTATGGCCGAAGCCATTGATGCCAACCGTGCTGCAATCCTGGAAGCCAATGCGACTGATCTACAGCGCGGTAGAGAACAACACACCGCTGAGGCACTGCTAGACCGTCTCCAGCTGACTGACGAACGAATCGACGGCTTAGTCTCAGCCCTGGGTGATCTCGCAGCCCTGCCCGATCCCATCGGCAACGTCATGCGAGGCAATAACCTGCCAAACGGTATTCGCATGCAGCAGGTTCGCGTGCCGCTCGGCGTCGTTGGTGCAATCTATGAAGCACGTCCAAACGTCACCGTCGATATCGCCGGTATCGGTATTAAATCCGGTAACGCCGTTATTCTCCGTGGTGGTTCGGCCGCCGAAACTACCAATGGTGTGACGATCTCGGTGCTACGAAAAGCCCTTGAATCTCGTGGACTGCCAGCAGACCTCATCCAGGGTATCGACCAGTGGGGGCGCGAGGGTGCCAACGCTTTGATAACCTACCGTGGGGGAGTCGACGTACTCATTCCACGCGGTGGTCCCGGTCTGATCCGCGCTGTCGTTGATAATGCTGCCGTACCGGTCATCGAAACAGGTGCTGGAGTTGGCCACGTGTTCGTGGATGCTTCGGCGAATCCACAAAAGGCCGTGGATATTGTCTTCAACTCAAAGACACACCGTCCTTCAGTCTGTAACGCAGCCGAAACCGTCCTCATCCATAAGGACGCAAAAGAAACGGGAGTCAGCGTGCTCAACAGCTTGCAGCACGCCGGCGTGGTGCTCCACGTGGACCAAACCGCTGCTACATGGATTGCTGACGCTGTTGCTGCAACCGCGGAAGACTGGTCAACCGAATACCTGGACATGCAGATGTCGGTCAAAATCGTCGACGATATCGATCAGGCACTCGAACACGTGGAAACCTACTCGACGGGCCACACTGAAGTGATCGTCACAGAAAACCTGTCCAACGCCGAACGCTACGTCGCAGATGTCGACGCGGCCGTCGTAATGGTCAACGCGTCATCCCGATTTACCGATGGCGGTCAGTTCGGCCTCGGGGCAGAAATCGGGATTTCTACCCAGAAACTGCACGCTCGCGGACCGATGGGGCTCGAGGAACTCACCTCGACAAAATGGATTCTGCGCGGTGACGGTCAGATCCGTGACTAGGTCCCGACACCGTTACCATCAGAGCCGAAAAATTCGGTAAGCTCGTTCTCTAGTAACACTCGTACGTACAGGAGTAATAAACCCATGCAACTGTTCCAAGCAGCAGCGGAAGAAGCCGCCGTTACAGAACTGCCGTTTGACCCACTGGTATACGGTATCGCGATTTTCGCTGCGCTGATGTTTCTGCTGTTGGCTATCATGTCGCTACGCTCAGTAGCACTGCGTCGCGAAGCTCCAGCATCAACCGACGTTGAACAGCCACAACAGGGCTCAACCTCCGCACATCGTTAAGTTGCCTGTGACCCAAACTCCGCACACTCCACCGTGTCGCCGGCCGCGGCTCGGCATTATGGGTGGCACCTTCGACCCCATCCATCACGGCCACTTGGTCGCGGCCAGTGAAGTCGCGGCAGAGTTTGACCTTGACGAAGTCGTCTTTGTCCCCACTGGGCAACCCTGGCAAAAATCCGATAAGGAAGTTTCCCCGGCAGAGCACCGCTATTTGATGACCGTGGTCGCAACCGCATCAAACCCACGGTTTTCAGTATCCCGGGTAGACATCGATCGACCAGGCCAAACATATACGTCCGATACCTTGGACGATGTGCAATCCTTGCGCCCCGATGCAGATTTATTCTTCATCACCGGGGCCGACGCCATGGAACAAATCATGACGTGGAAAGACGTCGAGCTTCTATGGGGCAAAGCACACTTCGTCGGTGTTTCCCGGCCGGGCCACGAACTGACAGACTTTGGACTCTCCGATGAGGTTTCCCTGATGGAAATTCCAGCCATGGCGATCTCATCGACCGACTGCCGTGATCGCGTAGCCGCGGGTAAACCCGTGTGGTACCTGGTACCCGACGGTGTCGTCCAATATATTGGCAAATACGGGTTGTATGTCGACAACAACGGACAGCGTTCACGTCATAATATTGCCCCCTACGTGCCATCATCACTGAACAATCGACCGGAGGAAGACGATGAGTAATCCTTATCCTTCCCGCCGAGAACTGCGGCTGCAACGCGAACGCGAACAACGCGCCCAACTGCGTGATGAAGAAGCCCAGCGCTGGGCAGAAGAAGTTGAAGATCGCCAGCAGCGTGCAGCAGGCGAGGAGCAACGAGCCCAAGAAACACTGGCCACAGTCGAGCCCGTGCCGGCAAGTGATGTGACCGATGTTCCGCTGGAACCTGCTCAACTTGATCAGCAAGATGACGGCTCGGCAGGTCGACGGGCAGCGAATTCTCCGGTGGATGCCCCGACGGATGCCGATGCACCTATCGAGGAAGCCGTCCCACCGCGTCGTCGGCGACGCGCAGATTCTCAAGTGACCTCCACGGGGATGCTGCCGCTCATCACTAAACGCCGGGATGAGCCGGAGCAGGAACCGAAACCGCGCTCCCGTCGTGAGGCACGCGAACATGCACGTCGTGCCGCAGTCGAACGCCAAGACGATATTGCGACACTCAAGGCTCAGCAGGAAGAACAACAGCGTGCTCCTGCCAAGCCGGTGCGGCGCGCAACTTCGCCGCAAGCGCCACCACCGCCGCTGCCTGCGGTCGGACAAGACCCAACAGGTGCTCAAGAACCGCAAGATGACGAAGCAGCTGCTGATAATGCGGAAGATACTGTGGTGCTCTCCACGTGGGATCGGTACGGCGAATCTGCTGTTGAAATCACGGATATGTCAGGGCTGGATACGGTAGAAATTCGTCGCGCAGAATTGCGTGATGAAACGGAACGGCTGACCCAGGAAATTATTCAACTGGGCGAGCAAAATCCAAACGTTATCGACCCTTTATTGCTTCGTCGGCAGAAAGAGCTCGCCGAAAAATCCCAAGAGCTGCAAGAACTGGAAACCTCAGCCATTGAGATTGTCGAAGACGAAGACACTCAAGACGGTGAGGCAACAGCTCAGTCTGAACCTGATGCAGTCGCCACTGTTTCGGTAGATAACCAAGAGCCTCAAGAGGAACTGCACTCGGAAGATCAACCGGCACAGGAAGACGAAACAGCAACGCGGCGGGCACGTCGTGCCAGTAGCGGACCCATGATGACCGGTCCCTTTGAAGTCTCTGACAAGGAAGCATCAGAGGGGCCCACCACTAAGGACACCAAGCCAGATTTCGCAGAGCACTTTAAAGCTGAGCCCGAGACCAACGCAATGCCGGTTACCGGACCGGAACAACCCCTCGATGCAAACTCAGCACATGGACTCGATACCTTGGATCCGAAAGAATCGGAAGCTCCTGAGCGCCGGATTTTGGCCATCTCGATCGCTGTGTTTGCGATTGGCGTTATCGCACTAATCATTGCACTTATTCTGTTTACTCGATGAACTAAAGGAGTTCCGTGGTCGTACCCGAACCCACACTCAACGCTCTCACGATCGCTGCGAAAGCCGCAGCAACCATGCAGGCCGAGAATATTTCCGCAGTAGATGTAGCAGAACGCCTCGGTATTACCGACGCCTTTTTCTTTGCCTCTGCACCTAGCGAACGACAAGTGAAATCGATCATCGACGAGATCGAAGACGACCTTCGTGAACAACTCGAGCTGAAACCAACCCGACGGGAAGGCGAATCCGAAAGCCGGTGGGTGCTACTGGACTACGGCCATTTCGTTATTCACGTTCAACACGATGAAGAACGCGAAAATTATGCGCTTGATCGGCTTTGGTCAGACGCCCCACAGATTGAACTGTCAGAAACCGAATAATCACACCCTAAAGAATGAACTGGTGAGACGTTACAAATGAAGACACTCGTGTTTCTCCGCCACGGTGAAACAGATTGGAATGCGCAAGGTCGCTACCAGGGACAAACCGACATCCTGCTCAACGATGCTGGCCGAACCCAAGCAAAACAAGCAGCTCGCCGGTGGAGTCACACCGAATTCGACATCGCGATTGTGTCGCCTTTGGCACGTGCCGATGAGACCGGTCGCATCATGCTGCGAGGCCGAGATCTCGAACTCGCGGCCGTCGACGATATCAAAGAGACCGACGGCGGAGCCTGGGAAGGGCTAGTATTCACAGATATTGCTGAACAGTGGCCAGACCAGCATGCCGCATTTCGTTTGCCCGGCCTCGACGCAGGACCGGTAGGAGGCGAAACCCCTCGGCAGTCAGGTACCCGGACTGCAAACGCGGTCATTGCTGCTCTAGGAGACGCCGATGTCATCCTGGTTATTTCTCACGGCAACACGCTGCGTGCCGCCGCGCACTTGCTTACCGGACGCGATGATGAAGACTATGCCACGGTGCCTCGACTCGAAAATTGTCGGGCCCACGTGTTGCAATCAAACACCGGTGCCTTCGGGACATTTACCTTAACGCAAACCAGTGTTTAAAGTCACCGCTCCAAAGCGACATCTCAAATTTGTTTTCACCTAAAAGGTATGTATACTAATTGATGTTGCCCGGAGCGGTGACGAGAAAATAACTTGATAAGGGGCTTTGGCGCAGTTGGTAGCGCGCTTCCGTGGCACGGAAGAGGTCAGGGGTTCGAATCCCCTAAGCTCCACTCACTAACCCGCTAGATCACACAGATCCAGCGGGATTTTTTATGCCCGTCAGCCCTGAAGTCGCTGGACGCGGACGACCACATCATGCAACTGGCCTGCACCGTGGTGACCCCTGTCGATGGTCCGGGTGTTTTCATAGCTTGCGTCGATACTCCAGGAAGGTGCATGAAATAGCTCAGCAATCGCTTCCAGGGTAACGGTAGCTTCCTCCGGATGATCGTGTTGGTGATGCGTACCGTGATGATGCCCAACAATGAGTAAGGATCCGTTTTCCGCCACCCATGATCCTAGGAGTTCATAGAAAGGAAGTTGGCCGGTATCCGGATGTGCATAGTGAGTCGTTACTAAATCCCACGTCCGGTGTGGCTCCCAACGCGCTACATCCGTCTCGATCCATTCGACGCTGTCCGCCTGCCCGGCTTCCGCCGCTCGTTTTGCTGCTTTGTCGAGTGCGGTTGCCGAAATATCAGCGCCGGTCACCTGCCAACCGTGTTCCGCCAGCCACAAAGCCTCGGTACCTGTCCCGCAGCCAGCATCAAGCGCTGTGCCAGGATTCAGGTGCCTGGTCTCACTCGCCAGATAGGGGTTGACAGGCATGTGCCGGTCTTGTGCCGAAGCTTTGGGAGTCCAGTGGTCTTCCCAGTAGGTTTTATCAAATTGCGGCATCAGGACCCTTTCTCTGTTGAAGGTTTCGGCATGGTGAGCCCAGCGCGTGCCAGTGCCATTTCGGCATTGAGAGTCATGGCCACACGTGCACCGTGGGCGGCAGCTTCACTCACCTGCATCCAAGGGCCCATGACGTTGCCCGTTGCCCATACACCCGGCACTGAGGTTCTGCCCGCGTCATCAACTCGTACAGCCACGCCCATCGCGTTCTCAGTTGTATCCAAGGCAAGACTGGCCAGTCCCTCAAGGCGGGCTTTAACCTGGGTCGGTACCGCCAGCGCATCCAAGGCGACGCTCGTACCATCATCTATGGTGACACCGGTGAGCTGATCATTGGCGACCTCGATGTCCTCGACGGATCCCGACACAATCGTGACGTTCAGATCACGCAGTGTATCAAGCTGATCAGCAGGAATTTCGACGTTATTGACGAAGAACGTCAGGTTTGCACTCCACTGATAGAAGAGCATGGCTTGCATTGCCGACATTGGGCCGGTAGCAAGCACGCCGATTTGTTGATCGCGAATCTCCCAGCCGTGGCAGTAAGGGCAGTGCACAACGTCGCGGCCCCAGCGCTCGGCAAGGCCAGGGATATCCGGGAAGTCATCCTGCACTCCGGTCGCGAGGATGAGCTGACCTGCACGGTGGGTAGAACCCTCTTCCAACTGCAGCACGAAACCTTCCTCGGAACTACCCATCGCATCGATCAGCGCTGAATGCACGACTTCAGCACCATAACTGGTTACCTCTGCCCGTCCCTTGCTCAACAGGTCTAAGGGATTGGTACCTTCAAGACCCAGCAGACCGTGGACTGCAGACGCTGGAGCATTCCGCGGTACGCCACCATCGATAACCAGCACGCTGCGACGAGACCGAGCGAGCGTTAGCGCGGCACTTAAACCCGCAGAACCCCCGCCAATAATTGCGACATCCCATGTGCTCTCAACGTGTTCTGAAGTCATGAATATTCTCCTCTCGAGTTGGTATCAGGTATAAGACTGACAGCCAGGATGCTAAATTGCAATGTGTGTTGCCAAATGGCAATATATGGTTCATGAGCGAATCAATTGATGACACCCTGGATACCGTTGGCCCCCGGCTGAAGCATCTTCGACTGCACCGAGATCTCACCTTGACGCAGCTGGCGGTGGAGACTGATATCTCGAGCAGTACACTGTCTCGACTGGAGGCAGGGCTTCGGAGACCAACGCTTGAACAGCTTCTACCGTTAGCTCGCTATTACGGGGTGACTATTGATTCACTGGTCGACGCCCCACGGACAGCAGACCCCCGGGTTGATTTGCGGCCCATGGCGGTTGGCGATGGGTCTGTGGTCATTCCACTCACCCGACGCCCTGGTGGGATCCAGGCCTATAAGTTTGTGCTGCCCGCCGGTAGCGACGACGTGATTCCCGAGTTGCGATCACACGAGGGACACGACTGGGCCTATGTGCTCAACGGAACACTAAGGCTGGTGCTGGGGGACCAGGATCTGTTGTTGCAAGCAGGTGAGGCAGCGGAGTTCGACACCCGAACACCGCATTGGTTCGGTGCGACCAGTAGTGGCCCCGTCGAATATCTCAGTCTTTTCGGGCGTCACGGCCAACGAGCACACGTGAGAACCACGACAGCAACGCAAGAGTGAGCCGTTGTGCCTATGGGCGCTGGGGTGCTGGAGGTGCCCTGGCACGGCCGATGCAGTTCATGGCGTCTAAGCATGATGCAACGCGCAGCATGCACCGATCATCGAGTCGCTGCTGCCTAATCGATAAGGGCCAGGAGGCCGTACGTAGCTTAAAGCGGACTTCACTAGGCTTACACCCGCTTTAAACGTCAGTAGACTTCAGTGCATGATATCTCCGTCAGTCTCACACCAGACGAAACCATCGCACCGACGACACAGAATTACTGGATTTGCCGCCTTGGTCGTGGTCGGAACACTTGGGCTTAGTGCGTGCGGATCAGTCGATGATCCGACGCAGGCCGCTGAACTGTTCGCAGAGCAGCTCGGCTCTGAACAGTTGGAAGCATTCGGGGATGCCAGTCTGGCCGAGGGGTCGACGGATCCAGAAGTATTAACCGAGTCGACGGCAGCCCTGGCTGATTATCCTGTGACCGTCAGCTTAGAATCTGTGGTCGAAGAGGAGACCGAGGAACCGACCGCTACTGCAGCTTACACGGTGACCTGGGACCTTTCTGGTGGCGCGGATGCTGATACCGCCGATGAGACATCAGAGGCACCAGAAGATGCTGAGGACACTTCTGAAGCGACCTGGACTTACTCAACCCAGGCCACCCTGGTCTGGAACGAAGAGTCGGAGGTATGGGAACCGCAATTAACGCCGGAGACGCTGGTCTCGGGACTTGCAGGGGGCGGACGCGTTGAGGTTTCGGAAACACCGGCTGACCGCGGGGAGATACTTGATACCCAAGATCAACCATTGGCAACCGAACGGCCCGTCCAACGGATCGGCATCGATAAAACCCACCTACTCGATGCACTTACCGCCGGTGGGGCGGAGCCAAGCGATGATGAAGTAACGGAAGCAGCAACGGATTCAGCGACGGCACTAGCCGAAGCACTAGATCTCGACCCAGAGACATTTGTTGATCGCGTGCTTGCTGCCGGAGAGCGTGCCTGGGTTGAATTCATTGTGCTGCGTGACGATGAAGAAACCGAGATCCCATTCGATGAAATCAGCGGGATTTCCGGCGCCGTCGCTCGCGAAGACACCATGGTTCTGGGGCCAACGGCGACCTTTGCTCGCTCTATCCTAGGGTCCTACGGCTTGCCGAATGCCGAACAGATTGAAGCATCTGATGGCGAGATTACCGCTGGTATGCCGACCGGTCTATCCGGACTGCAACAAACCTATAATGATGAGCTGGCTGGTGTGAGCGGTTTGGAAATCACCGTGGATAACTCCGATGTTCCAAGCGAGAACCTACCGACCAGTGATCCGGAGGAATTCAGCCGAGAAGCTACTGATGGTACCGCGGTTACCACGACCTTAGACACCCGGGTCCAAGAGCTTGCCGAAGATATGATCGGTGACTCCGATGTCTTGGCAGGCCTCGTTGCCGTCAGACCGTCCGACGGGCACATTCTTGCCGCAGCAGAAGGACCCGAAGATACGAGCTGGCCCTTGGCGATGCAGGGTTCTTATGCACCAGGGTCAACCTTCAAAGTTGTCACGGCGCTGTCGATGTTGCGTAACGGCATGGATCCCGACTCGAAGGTCGAGTGTCCCGAGACCATTAATGTCGGCGGCACCGAGATTTCGAATTTTGACGGTTATCCTTCTGAACACGTCGGTGAGATCAGCCTGGCCGATGCCATTGCCCAGTCATGCAACACAAGTTTCGTTGGCCAGTATGAGGATATTTCCCCGCAGCAACAACACGATGCAGCCGTTGCACTGGGACTCGTTGAGGACCCAGTTGTCGGCTATGACGGTGCCTTCTTGGGCTCAGTTCCCACCGATGTTGAAGGTACTGAACACGCCGCCGGATTATTCGGACAGGGCGTCGTCCAAGCGTCACCGCTGGGTATGGCCACCGTTGCCGCCTCGGTATCGGCCGGAGAAACTGTCAGCCCCGTGCTCATCAGTGATCCTTCGGTGGATCCCTCCCAGAACGAGAATCTGCCGGGAGATACGCCGCTGACCGAGGACGAAGCCGAACAGTTGCGCGAGCTCATGGCCGGCCCCGTAGAAACTGGAACGGTTCCGATCCTGCAAGATGTACCGGGGGCACCGGTCTTGGCGAAGACGGGTACCGCGGAGTTCGAATCCGATGGTGAGGACCTGGCGCACACCTGGATCATGGCGACCCACGGTGATCTGGCCGTCTCCTTGTTCTTCCACGAGGGCTTAGCCGGCGCACAAACAAACGGACCGGTGGTACAAGAGTTCTTGACCGAACTTGAAGAGATGATCCCGTCAGATTCCTAACCGGTGAAGGCTACTTTTGCTGGGCTTGACTGCCACGTAGGGCACGGTTGGTTTTGGCGGTCGCGACGGCGGTGAGCGGATCCTCGGGCCAGGGATGTTTGATGTACCGGCCGCGGTTCTCGGCTCGAACCTGTGGGTAAATGTTGCGCCAAAAGCTCGCCAGATCGGAGGTCACCGCCAGCGGTCGGCGAGCCGGCGATAAGAGATGCAGCACGATCGGCACGCGCCCCTCGGCCACGGTGGGACTACCCGTCCAGCCAAAGCACTCCTGAAGCTTCACCGCCAACACCGGTGGGGCGATCTCGTCGTCGGTATGATCCTCCGGTGCAGGCCAATCCAACCGCACCGTGGCACCAGATGGCACGCTAATCCGCTCCGGAGCCAGTTCCTCCATCCGCGCGGCATCGGGCCACGGTAGGAGGCGCCGCAAGGCAGACGTGAGGTCAATACGCTCGACTCGTGTTCCGGAGGCTAACTGTTCAAGCTCCGGGGCGAGCCATTCGAAGAGCCGATCGGTCAGTGCTGTCTCCGAGACATCCGGCCAAGGGGCACCATAGACACGATGGAGCATCCCCATCCGAGAGCGCAGACTGTTAAACGCAGCATGCTGTTTGGACGTCGCACTCACCTTGAAGAAAGCCAGAACGCCGGGGCTGCGGATATCAGCGGCTACCGCATCGCGCGTGTGTTCTGGCGTTGGTTTGATCGGCGTCGATGACAGCTGGATGGCACCCAATCGGACCACTGCACGCGCTGAAACTTTCCCGTCAACAAAGCGTGCTTGCGTCTGCTCGACGAATAAGGGGCCTGCCGCCAACTCCGCGTAGTCTTGATCCAGCTCGGCGGCGGTACGAATGATGGCTCGTTCTCCGTGTAGCGTGATATCAGCGACGGCCAGCCAATCAGCACCCTGCAGTGACGAACCCCGGGGGAGCGAGGCTGCCGTTCCAGAAGCCAGGAGATACTCGGCGTCTTCGTTTTGCCCACCGCCGGGTGTCCGTCGCCGAGCAATTTGTTGGGGATATGCCAGCGCCGTGACGAGTCCTAGGTCGTATGGTCCAGCCGAACCATGCCCGGCACGAGGGGAGCCCTCGCCCTGGGATACGGCGCGCAATAAACGTGCAGCATCATCGGTCCAACGCTTGGGACGTGTAGACCGTAACCGCCCCATCAGCTTGCCCAGATCAGCTTTTTCGGCCCGTTCGTCAGACGAGAGCGCGGCAATCACCTCGGCGGCTAATCTCGCACCGACGAACTCGGCACCATCATAGAGCGCCCGTCCTAGCCGGGGATCCACCGGCAGGATAGCCAGCTTCCGGCCCAATTCGGTAATGCGCAGTTGCCCATCGTGCTCAGCACGTTCCAGGGCGCCCAATTGCGTCAGGCTGGTTACCGCGGCGTTGAAAGCCCGTGTTGGCAATGGCTCGGGCAGTCGCAGCCCGGAACCATCCGCTGCACCCCAAGATGCCAGATCCAGCACCGCCTGGGTGAGATCTGCGGTCCGAACTTCAGCAGGCCGGTGGGCTGGGCGAGCAGCGAATTCTGCCTCAGACATGCACCGCACCACCAGTCCCGGGGCTTCACGTGCGGCACGGCCGGCGCGCTGGATCATGGCTGATTTGGCAGCACCAACCGTCACGAGTCCTGCCACCCCGCGGCCAGCATCCAAACGAGGCTGGCGGTCCAACCCTGCATCAACGACAATCCGCACCCCAGAAACCGTCAGGGCAGATTCGGCAACATTCGTCGCCAACACAATGCGCCTGTTCCCGCCGGCAGCCGGCGGAGTCAAGATCCGATCTTGTTCACCGGCTGCAGTAGATCCCAGCAAGGCCAACACATCACATGATGTTGAACCGGTCAGCTGCTGTGCCACCCGATCAATCTCTCGAGCCCCGGGGAGAAATACCAACACATCGCCGTCAGGTACGTTCTTGACGGTCGTGAGCACGGTGTCTGTAACGTGGCTGAGGAATTGGTTGGTGACCCCACGAGCATCCAGGGCTCGTTGTGTACCGGGTAATGGTGCCCACTGTTCCGTCAGCGGATAGGAGAGGGCCTCGACCTTGAGCACTCGAGCCGGATTTGCAGTATCTGTGGATAATAGCGCTGTCCAAAAGTCTGCCTCCAGGGTGGCTGACATGACGACGATATCGAGCGGATCCGCTGCGCCACGCAGTTCGCCCAGCTGCTGCACCATCGCAAACGTGAGATCTGTATCCAGTTGACGTTCGTGCACTTCGTCCAAGACGACCGCCGCGATATCTGGTGCGTCAGGATTACCGATGAGCCGTCGCAGCAGCACACCCGTCGTCACAAATTCGACCGCGGTAGCAGCCGAGGTTTTTCGGTCGCCACGAACCGTATAGCCGACTTGTTCACCAACTTTAGTACCGGTCAGATGCGCTAACCTCCGCGCCGCAGCGCGTGCCGCCATCCGGCGTGGTTGGGTGACGACGATCCTGCCATTGCGGCCCAGCAGCTGCAATCGGTTCGCCAGAGTCGGCGGGACGACGGTGGTTTTGCCGGTGCCAGGGGGCGCCACAACAACAGCGCGCAACGGGGCATCGGTGGGCCGGTGATCCTCCAACAGGTCGGAAATCAGCTGCGCTGCAGGAAGCCCGGCAGCCACCGTCCTGAGGTCAAACGCCTCAGAGCCGCTCCGGGACTCATGATTTACGTCGTTCATCGTTTCCACTCTATGCCGGTACATACTCGATCCAAACTTAAACGTCGCTCGCGGTGGCCTATAGACCTCTTCGCATGGCGCAAACTAGCGTGGGAATGTACCTCCAATGAAAGGTCGATCATGACGACAGAGAATTCCACGACGCAAGAACGAGACGTTGTAGACGTACTGACAGCCGACCATCAAGCCATGTTGGATCTTCTCGACGAAACAAAACAGGCAACCAACGCAGAACATCGTCGCGATACCGCAGACACAGTCATCGCTGAAATTGTGCGCCATTCCGTTGCCGAAGAGATGCAGGTCTACCCAGCGATGAGACAACACCTGCCAAATGGTGCCGAAGAAGTTGAACACGATATCGAGGAGCATAACGAACTCGACGAGGTTATGAAACGCCTAGAAGACGTTCCGGCCGATGACGGGCGGTTCATGCAAATTCTCGAAGAACTCGAAGCACATCTTCGCCACCACATCAGTGATGAGGAAGATGAACAGTTCCTGAAGCTTCGCGAGCATATTCCTGCTGCCCAACTTCGTGAGATGGGGGAGAAGGTAGAACAGGCCAAACGAACGGCCCCGACACGTCCACATCCCAATGCCCCGAACTCGGAGCTCTATCACAAAACCGTTGGTGCAGGGGTTGGCATGGTTGATCGCCTCCGCGACAAATTAGCGAATCGAAAAACCTAATGACGTCCACCGATAGACCTCTATTACCAGGAGTGTGTCTCTATGTCCTCGAGTTCTAGCTCCCTATCGGTTATCGACATACCCGAGCACTGTGGCAATGCTCCAAGAAAAGTGGTCATACGAGACTTCCTCATCGCTTTGTATTCTGGAGCCGTTGACGAGACGCTCGGAATGCTTAAAGACGATGTTCGCTGGGAAATCGTCGGATCGAACGTGCTGTCGGGACAAGCCGAGACTCGAGCATGGTTGATGAACCAAGACAGCACGCAAGAACTGAAACTGCATACTGTTATCACGCACGGGACGGACTGCGGTGCCGATGGTGTGGCAACATATGCGCAGTCTCGCGCTGTATGTTTTAACCACGTGATCCTGTTTGCGGGGCATGGCAAAGCTGCGAAGATTAAAGAAATTCGCAGTTACCTCATCGAATCCTGAAACAGTTACCATAGTGGCAAGAAGTGCGTTCGGGACGACCCGATCGTGAAAACACAAGCTGGGACGGCCCACAGGACGGCCGATCTCATGTTCTCATCGATACGCACTGCACTGACCCCAACCGCCACGTTGCAGCTGCTGCTTGGATGGGGCAGCGTTCTCATACTCGTTCAGACCGGTCCAGCTTTAGGCGGTCCGCTGACAACACCTGGGCTCTTCATAATTTTGGGCGTGATCATTGCTGTTGTCCTCAGCTGTGCGTTCGGCGTCGTACGGCAGGCCGAATATTTGGCACAGCGGCTGGGCGATCCCTACGGGACGCTCGTACTGACATTATCCATCGTCATTATCGAGGTCATTCTCATATCGGCGGTCATGCTTGGTCCGGGAGAACATCTCACGATTGCTCGAGATTCAGTCATGGCAGTTTCCATGATTATTCTGAATTTCGTCATTGGTATTGCGATCCTGGTCGGCGCCACTCGGCATGCCAACCTGCAATCGAACAGCGTCGGAGTGTCTGCCTACCTATCCATCCTGGCTGTCTTATTGGTCGTGGCATTTGCTCTGCCGCATTTCCTCGGTGCTTCCGGTATGTATGCTCCACTTCCGGCTATCGTTGTCGTAGGCCTCACGCTGATCATGTATGGCTATTTTCTCTATCGTCAGCTGGGACAACAGCGCAGTGATTTTCAGGAAGTTACCTCAGCGGATTCAACAAAGGCTGTTTCCGCACAACCACAGCAAAGCCTGTCCGCGGTCCTAGCCCAACATCGAGGTGAAATTTTAACCCGGACAACGGTCTTGGTCTTCACTGTCGTCCCCATCGTCTTGCTGTCACACGAGATGGCCGCGCTCTTAGACCAAGCCCTTGAACACCTCGGAGCTCCAATAGCACTTTCAGGTATCTTGATCGCCGCAATTGTGTTTCTGCCAGAAACCATCACCGCGATTCGAGCCGCTTATCTGGGAGAGATGCAACGTGTTAGTAATCTGTGCCATGGCGCGCTCGTCTCAACAGTGGGACTCACCATACCGGCAGTCCTCATCATTGGGCTGGTAACGGCTCAACCTGTGGTGTTAGCCGAAAGCCCTGAGAATCTGTTGCTACTAGCCGTTACGTTATGTATTACTACGGCGTCGATGCTCGGCAAAAGAGCTACCGCCCTGCATGGTGCAGCGCACCTGATGGTTTTCGTGCTCTACTTGCTCGTGGTGTTCTCGTGAGGCCAGAACCAGATAGACATGCTGACGGTAGTACTGAGACGTGTGAACCCCAGCACCATACGACCTGATAACATCCGAAATGGAAATAGAAAGCCATTTTGGCTCTTCCGGCAACGTTAGGAATATCAGCTTGTCTCGTTTGCTCTTCGAACCGATCACCTTGCGTGGCGTCACCGCCCGAAACCGCGTGTGGGTTCCGCCCATGTGCCAGTACAGTGCGGAAAACGCCGACGGCATGGCAACCGACTGGCATATGGTGCATCTCGGGAGCTTAGCCCGCGGGGGAGCAGGGGCTGTCATTGTTGAAGCAACGTCGGTGACTCCGGAAGGCCGTATTTCTCCGCAGGACCTCGGCCTGTGGAACGATAGCCAACGCGATTCTTTGGCACCGATTGTAGAGTTCATGCACTCGCAAGGAACCCTAGCTGGGATCCAGTTGGCACATGCCGGGCGTAAAGGGAGTACTTATCGCCCCTTCGACTACGACAACGAGGGCAGCGTGCCCGAAGACGAGGGCGGGTGGACCACCGTCGCGCCGTCGGCCAAAGAATTCCCGGGGCTCGCTACTCCAGAAGCACTCGACCAAGCTGGGATCGATAACGTGGTTGCCGCATTCGTCGCGTCGGCACGACGAGCAATCGACGCCGGCTTTGACCTGTTAGAGATCCATGGCGCACATGGTTATCTGCTCCACCAGTTCTTGTCCCCGCTCAGCAATGATCGGGATGACTCCTATGGGGGTTCATTGGAGAACCGAGCGCGGTTGCTGCTTGACGTGGTTGATGCAGTACGTGCCGAAATCTCCGACCAAGTCCCATTGCTGGTTCGCCTTTCGGCTGTGGATTGGCACGAAGACGGTCTGACAATCGACGACACCGTACAAGTGGTGCAGTGGCTGCACGAGCACGGTGTTGACCTCATTGATGTTTCCAGCGGTTCGAATCTGCCGGCGAAGATTCCGGCAGGTCCGGGCTACCAAGTGGCGTTTGCTGAAGCGATTCGCCGCCGCACTGGAGTACCGACTGCTGCCGTTGGGTTGATCACCGAACCCTTCCAAGCCGAGCACATCCTGGTGACCGAACAGGCCGATGTGGTGCTGGTTGGCCGAGAATCACTGCGGAACACCGATTTTCCAATTTATTCGGCCCAAATACTGCGGCATGACGCTCCACCGGTGCCAGCGCAATATCACCGGGCATATCGCTAGACAACCTCATTCCGCGGTGATCAGTTCCTCTAACGCATCGGGTTGTAGAAGTGATACCACATCCTCATCGACGGCTACGAGGCCCTTTTTTCGCAACCGTGCCAGAGCGCGGCTTAACGATTCTGGCGTCGTACCCAGCAAGGACGCAATGTCTTTTTTACTCATGGGCAAGCGGGCGCGCATCACGCCGTCAGGTGTCTGAGCATTTCGGACCAACGGTTGTTGCAAGAGATAGTCAGCGATGCGCAGATCCACGCTTTGGCTACTCAACGTCAGCCGATGCTCGGTATGGGCTAGCCGGTCACCCAGGGTCCGCAGCATCCGATGCGCAATATTCGGATACTGGTCGATCAGGTGCGTCAGGTCCTCGTGCGCAAAGATGCAGAGCCTCGTCTGCGAGCGCGCTTCGGCCTCTTCCAACGTGGCGCTACCTGTAAGAAAAGCATGCTCACCGAGTGTGTCACCGGGACGGGCAACGCGCAGCAGATGCTTTCTGCCACTAGGCAGCGTACGACTAAGTTTGATTTCTCCAGTGTGTACAACGAACATTTTGCCAGTCCGTTGACCAGGCCCATGGATGAGCTCACCAGCAGATACGAGCTGTGGACGTGCCAGAGTCGCTACGAGATCCTGCTGTTCTGTTGTTAGCCCGGAAAAGATGGGCACCCGTCGTACGCAGTTATCATCGTGTTCGGTGATGTCTCGGATAGGCAATTCACGCATGCCTTCACATGGTACCGGAAGGCAGCTACCGGGACTTGACCAACGTCAAGGAGAACACCTCCGGTTCCCCCTAATCTAAAGATAACTCCTCACGATACGAGGACAGTAGATCACAAGGAAAGGGAACCGGATGACCGCCCAGAACATCACTCATACACTCCTTCGTGCAGAAGGCTTTTCTTGCCCCTCATGCGTTACCAAGATTGAAAAGCGGGTTGGCAAGATGCAAGGCGTCGACAACGTGAAAGTGCACTTCGCAAGCTCCCGCATTGAAGTTGATCACGATGAGACGCGAGCAACGGTTGACGATCTTGTGCAGGCCGTAGCGCAGGCCGGCTACACAGCCAAACCTTCAATCTTCTAAGCATCACGCACATCATGGTGGCCCGAACGATTCGGGCCACCATAGCTTCGCAGAGTCGAGTACATCACTACAGAAATGAGCACAGTGAGTAAGTTCGAGAAGTGGATCCGCGGTAATTGGGCGGTACCGGTGATTTCAGGCCTTCTGATCCTGGTGTCATCTGCCGTCAACAATATCCGGGACGGGACACTCAACCCAGAGTTAGTGTCGCGCTGGTGGGTCGATGCCGGCGTCCACGCTCATGATGGTACCGATGTCTTCACACTCGCCAATCTCTTGATGTTGGCGGCGGCTGTGGTGGCGGGATACAACATCGTCATACAGGCTGTCCGAGCACTCACCACCAAGATGATTAGTATTGACCTCTTAGTGTCGGTAGCCGCCATCGGTGCGGTGATCATTGGAAACTTCTGGGAGGCCGCTGCCGTCACGTTCCTGTTCTCCATTGGTCACGCATTGGAAGCCGGCACGATGAATAAAACCCGATCAGCGCTAGCTGAGTTGGTGGCCGTCGCACCAGATACGGCGATTGTGATGCGCGACGGAGCTCAACACGAGGTTCCAGCTCACGAGGTCTCACAGGGCGAGATAGTCCTGGTAAAAAACGGTGCCAAAGTACCGGTCGATGGCGTGGTGTCGGATGGTACCGGGTCCATCGATGAAGCCTCAATTACCGGTGAATCCATCCCGGTAGAGAAGACGACAACCGATCAAGTCTTTGCCGGCACAATTTCACGCGGCGGATTCTTGCAGGTCAAAGCCACCGGCATCGGTGCCGACACCACCCTGGCGCGCATCATTCACCGTGTGGAAGAAGCACAAGATGCCAAAGCAAAAACCCAGGCTTTCATCGACCGTTTCTCTACCTGGTATACCCCGGCGGTCATGATGTTGGCCTTGCTTGCCGGGTTGATCACCCAGGATGTGGTCCTTGCTCTGACGTTGTTGGTGATCGGTTGCCCTGGTGCGCTGGTGATTTCGATACCGGTTGCCATTGTGGCTGGTATTGGACGTGCCGCACGCAACGGGATCCTGATCAAGGGTGGTGAGTACCTGGAAACCTCGGGCAGAATTTCGGCCGTAGCCGTCGATAAGACGGGCACTCTCACCGAAGGGCGCCCCGAGCTGACCGACGTGTTCGTGGTTGCTGAAGGCATGACAGAAGATGATGTGTTAGCCATTGCTGCGACTGCAGAAGCCGGTTCCGAACACCCGCTAGCCCGTCCTATTCTGGATGCCGCACAAGCACGAGGGGCTTCACCGGATGGTTTTCCGCAAAAGATTACACCCGTTGTTGGTAAAGGTATTGTCGCCGACGTTGAAGAACAACAAATCCTGATCGGTAACCCAGCCCTATTGGCGCAGTATGAAGTGGCCGAAAGCCAGGATGCTACCGAATCGGCTCAGACGTTTGCGGCAGCCGGTAAAACACCGATGATCGTTGCCACGGACCAGACCGTGCTGGGTGTTCTCGCTGTTGCAGACACTATTCGCACGGATGCTCCGGATATGGTGGCCCGCCTGCACGAAGCCGGTGTGACTAAGGTCGTCATGCTCACCGGGGACACCCGACTGGTAGCTGAATCCATCGGTCAAGCCACCGGGATCGACGAAATTCACGCGTCACTGCTACCGGAAGACAAGCTCGATGCTGTGACCAAACTGCAGCGCGAGGGGCACACCGTGGCCATGGTCGGGGACGGGGTGAACGATGCGCCAGCATTAGCAACAGCCGATATTGGTGTGGCCATGGGAGCCGCAGGTTCAGGAGTCGCCATTGAGACGGCTGATATTGCCCTGATGGGTGACAACCTCATGAAATTGCCAGAGTCCATCAGCTTAGCCAAGCGGACCACCCGGGTGATGAAGCAAAACATCGTCATTGCGTTAGCCACCGTCGTGGTGTTACTAGCCGGCGTCTTTGCTGGCGGCGTGACGATGTCGTTGGGCATGTTGGTACACGAGGGCTCAGTGCTCGTGGTGATTGTCAACGCCATGCGGCTTATGCGCAATGACAAGCACCCCACCCCGCTAGCGAAACAGGAACACGCTTCGGCAACGAAGCACGAAGCTTCAGCAGCTGTGCGACCATAAGCATTCCAACAGCTTGGTCTTGAACACATAGTTCAAGACCAAGCTTTTTGTTGCGGGTATTCGACCCGCAACATATCAGAGCACTGAAATGTTCATCCGACCACGATCTCACCATTGACGGACCGACCCTGGCCGCTGAAGCTTTGCGCCACGGACTCGTGGATCGGTTGATGATCTTGTTATGCCCGGTGACGGTAGGAACCGGTCTGGCCTTCTGGCCACAACACAGGCTAGACCTTCACCTGCATCGTGTTGAACAGTTTGATGGCGGCGTTGTCTTTCTCACGTACGACATTCCACAGTCGGAGACCTCGAACTAGAACGTCACCGCATCGGCCGCTGCAGCAATGGTGGGGAAGCGGTAGGTATAACCTGATTCCATAAGCACAGTAGAGCGCGCTTTGGTACTGCCCAGCAGAAGGCCTGGTTCCATCCGGATACATTTCATCCCCCAGGAGAGCAGCTTGGCAGGAATTGGGAAGTGGCGTGGTCCCGTTGACGGGGCGAGCGCATGAATGGCTTCTGAGAGGCGAGTCTGTTGTGGCGCGACCGCGACCACCGTGGAGGGTGGATTGGGAGTGCTCAGCAGATGCTGCACGATACCAACCCAGTCGTCTTCGTGTATCCACGGTAGGTAGCCATCGATTCGCGGGCGTGTTTTGGTCAGTGCCATAGCGATCAGTCCCATGGAGATTTGTGCCTGCTGACCAAGCACGACACCGGTTCGCAAGATGATCGCATCATCCGGGGCGGATGCTTCCCAATCGGCCACGAGTTGCCCCATACCATCCGGTCCATCTTCATCCGCCGTGGGGGACGTCGTTTCGGTGAATTCTTTGGTTGAGTCCGCAGACCATAAGGGCACGGCACTGCCCTGGAGCCAGCGATGCAGGACTCCGCCGCGTGCCCGAGCAGCCGATACCGCGCTGCGTAGCGTTGCGGTCGTCTCCACGCGTGAGATCTCTTGCCGTGCCACCTCTGTGGGAGTGAACTCTGGGCCTAAGGGCCGACCGGCCAGGTTGATGATGTTGAAGCCTGCGGGATCCATCAGATGGTCGTCCAGCTGGCCGAGATTGTCATGGTCCCAGCCAGCTTGTGGGTATGGTGCTCCGGAGCGGGGGGATCGGGTCAGTACGACGGCGCGCTGTCCTGCTGCCAACAAGCGAGTCACGAGTCGCGAGCCAAGATAGCCTGAGCCCCCGACTACAACATTCACCGGCTGATCAATGTTGGGTCCTGCACAGGCCATCTGAAACATGCGTGCGCCCACGGCACCAAGATCCTGTGTCAGGGGTGCTGCCAGTGCCGTAGCCAACGGTGCTGCAAGTGGCCCAACCACGAGGGTGCGCCGGGTCAGATACGTGCCACCTTCGGACGCGGGCTCGATCTGCCAGCTTTGTTGGGTATAACCGCCGGGCTGATCTTGCCGCCAGACGATTTCGCGTTGTGGTCTGGCGAGCACGATGGTTGCCGGGGGCGCAGTTGCCGCATGGATAAATCCGCGAATGAGTGCTTTAGGTACCACCTTGACGGTGTCGCCGACCTGGAGCCTGTCACTGGCCATTTCAACGGGCGCGAACTGCTGAAGCTGATCATTCCACTGCAGCCACGCACCGGGGTCACTGATGAGATCCCAGACCTGTCCGGGAGCAAGCGCGACAAAGATCGTTTGTGAACGAGAAATACCCATGGCTCTATCGTAGGGCCGTTAAACACAACGGTTGGCAACCCACACAGAAGGTGTTGCCAACCGTTGTACGACGTAGCTGAAACTATTTCGCCGAGATCGTTTTTTGCATTCTATTGAATTCTTCGTCGATTTCTGGAGCGGGCTTAGCGGTCAGCAAGGAAACCACGATGGCAACCGCGAAGTTCGCCAGCACACCCGGCACAATTTCGTAGAGGTTGAGGGCTTCCTTGATCGCTGGGACTGTACCCCAGATGTAGGCAACGGCGGCACCGGCAACCATACCGGTCAGCGCTCCCATCGCAGTGACTCGGCGCCAGTACAGTGCCATCAGGATCATCGGACCGAAGGCTGCACCGAAACCTGCCCAGGCGAAGCCAACGAGATCCAACACGGTGGCTTCAGGATCTTGGGCAATCAGGATTGCAATAACGGAGACCAGCACGACGGAACCACGGCCCAGCCACAGTTGCGTGCGTTCGTTCGGGTTGCGTTTGAACAGCCCGTAAATGTCTTCGACTAGCGCCGACGAGGAAACAATGAGCTGAGACGACATGGTCGACATAATCGCCGCAAGAACAGCAGCCAGGATGATGCCGGCGATGAATGGGTGGAACAGAATTTGCGACAGCACGAGGAAGACTGTTTCCGGGTCGTCGAGCGTTCCACCTTCACGTTGGAACCACGCGACGCCAATCAGTCCCGTCAACACCGCCCCGAGCATGGAGAAACCGACCCAACCGGTACCAATACGGCGTGCGGTTGTTGCTTCCTTATGGCTTCGGATGGCGAAGTGACGTGCCAGAATGTGTGGCTGACCGAAATAGCCGAGGCCCCAGGCCAGCCCGGAAATAATGATCAGGATCGACGCGGTGCTCATGCCACCGCCGGTAAACGACAAGTGCTCAAGACCAGCCTGCACATCGGATTCGCTGATCAAACTGACGACTTCGCCGGGCCCACCGAGCTGGACCGTAGCGATAATAGGCACAGCAATCAGTGCAACGAGCATGAGGAGACCCTGGGCGACGTCGGTGAGTGATACGCCAAGGAATCCACCGAACACTGTGTACAGCAGAGTGAAACCGGCTACTACGAACAGACCCGTCATATAGGGCCAGCCGAACGCAGACTGGAAGAAAGCCCCGGAAGCGACCATCATCGAGGCGACATAGAAAATGAAGAACAGCAAAATGATCACCGCTGAGACGGAGCGCAGCAGTCTCGTGCGATCTCGGAAGCGTTGTTCGAAAAACGCGGGCATAGTGATCGCATCTTCGGTGATCTCTGAATAGACGCGTAAACGTGGTGCAACGATTTTCCAGTTCAACCACGTACCGAGGATCAGACCGATCGCAATCCATGCTTCGATCAGACCGGTGGCATACAGGGCACCTGGCAGGCCCATCATGAGCCAACCAGACATATCGGAGGCACCGGCAGATAAGGCTGCAACTCGGGGGGACAGGTCTCGGCCAGCCAAGAGGAATTCTCGACCTGTGTTTGTCCGGCGATAGGCATAGAAGCCAATGCCGATCATGAGCAACAGGTAGAGAATGATGGCGGCGAATTGATAGACATGTTCTTCACTCATAGCAAACAATTATTCGCCACTGTCACACAAATCACCAAATCAATGTTGCGTTGCAAAGACACATGAATTCACAAGTTCCTGAATATACCCTGGATGGTTTAGCTTTGCGTCGCATCTTGGGCATGTCGTTGTATTGCAGAGGCCACTGCGGCAACCGCTGGATGCCCCGCCGATGCTCGACGCATAGCCAAAAAGATGTGTCGTTGTGGTGCTGTATCGAGTTGTACCCAGGTAACCTGCGGTGGCCGATAGCCACCCAACATGCCGGGCAGAATCGCTACCGCCTGTCCTGCTTCGATGAGTTGGACATGCGCTTGCAAGTCGGCTGAAGAGTACCGTATATCTGGTTCAAATCCGGCGACTCTGCATTGCTGTAATGCCCAATGGCGTGATGCGGCCGGGGTAGGCTCCATGATCCAGGGGAAACCTGCGGCGTCAGTAAGCTGCTTGACGTCATGGGCCAGATTCGCAGGGATGGCTAAGCGAAGCGGATCGTTGACCAGCGGGGTCGTGAGCATATCTGGCAGCTGAGGTACCGCATGACCGGGGTATTGTTCGGCAACAACGATGTCGAAGTCTCCAGCCCACGTATCGTGCAGGGCTTGTTCTGGTTCACGCTGTGCAACCTCTAAACGGATACCGGGATGCGATGTTGCCAGTAGCCGAAGCGTTCCCGGTAACACGGCCAAAGCAGATGTCTGAAACATCGACAGGCGCACGGTCCCGGCCACAATAGAGTCTGCGTCAACCAGCTGTGCAGTGGCTTCTTCCATGATCGCCAGCATGTCATTGGTGTGCTCCACCAATCCCAGGGCTGCGGTGGTGAGCATAACTTTTCGACCGGAAGACACCAGAAGTGTCCTACCGGCCTCTTGTTCAAGCCTCGAGAGCTGAGCCGAGACTGTAGAAGGCGCGAAATTCAGTGCGGTAGCCACTTCAGTGATGGTCCCACGAATCGCCAGCTCCCGTAACAGCCTCAAACGGTGGAGATCTAACACAATGATCCTTCGGGTTTTATGAACGGTGCTATTCGAAATTATTCGCTATACCCGAATCTACCGGTCAGCGTATGCTGTGTGTCACTATCCGAGACGCTTCGTGGATGAGGAACATCATGCAGTCAGCACAACATCAGCATTCTGACATCATGCCGTGGCAGCTGGGTGATGCCGCGATTGCTCAGGTACGGACCTGGTTAGAAGCCGCGGCACAGATCAAACCGGACGCATCGGCTCAACGGCTAGCCGGGGTGCTCAAAGATCCAGCTGGACTGGATTTCACCGTTGGATTCGTTGACCGCGTCGTGCGTCCAGAGGACAATGCGGCCGCCGCGGATGCACTTGCCCACATCGCCGAAGACGTACCGGAATTTTTGCCCTGGTACCTACAAGCAGCAGTTCGCGCCGGTGGAAAACTCGCCAGAGTCTTGCCCGGTGTTGTGGTTCCGGCAGCCCAAGCAGCGCTTCGCTCGATGGTTGGGCACCTGATTATTGATTCACGAGACCCCCATCTTGGGAAAGCAATTAACAAGCTTCGCACCGAGGGGGTGAAGCTCAACATCAACCTGTTGGGTGAAGCCATTCTGGGACAGGGGGAGGCTGACCGCCGTATCGCCGCAACCCTGGCATTGATTGAACGCGACGACGTGGATTATGTGTCGATTAAAGTTTCGGCCACTGTTGCCCCGCATAATCACTGGGCGCATGATGAGGCTGTTGAAGATATCGTGGAAAAGCTCCGCCCGGTGTATCGGGCAGCACTGCATGCCGACCCAGTGACCTTCATCAATCTCGACATGGAGGAGTACAAGGACCTTGACCTGACCTTGGATGTGTATCGCAGATTGATATCAGAACCGGAGTTTCGAGATTATGCCTCAGGTATCGTCCTCCAGGCCTACCTGCCAGATGCATACCAAGCGATGGTTGAGCTCCAAGAATTTGCAGCGGAACGGGTGGCCGCTGGGGGAGCGCCCATCAAGGTGCGTGTCGTCAAAGGGGCCAACCTGCCCATGGAACAGGTGCAAGCAGCCATGCACCACTGGCCTCAGACCGTCTGGCCAACGAAACAGGACACCGACACCAATTACAAGCGCCTCTTAAACCTGGCACTGACCCCAGAACATTTACAAAACGTACAGATCGGCGTGGCAGGACAAAACCTTTTCGATATAGCACTGGCATATTTGCTCATGCAGCACAGGGGAATTGACGTTGATGGTCCGGTCGATTTCGAAATGCTGTTGGGCATGGCTACGGCTCAAGCTGAAGCCGTGCGAGCCGATGTAGGACGGCTGCTGCTCTACACACCGGTCGTACACCCAGACGAATTCGATGTTGCCATTTCTTATCTTGTGAGGCGCCTTGAAGAAGGCGCCTCACAAGAGAACTTCATGTCGGCGGTCTTTGAACTCGACGACGAACACTTTTTTGCTCGAGAAGCAGACAGGTTCTTGGCCTCACTGGCACAGCTGGAACACGACGTCGATGTGACGCCGCAGCCTCGACGAACCCAGAACCGCCAAACCGAAGACTTCAACACTGCCTCACCTGTAGTCTTCGCAAATGCGGCAGACTCGGATCCTGACCTGGCTGCTAACCGGGCCTGGGGCCGGCAGATTCTTGAGCGTATGCGCCATTCCACGCTGGGAGATGAATTGGTGCACAACTCTACGGTCACAACCCAAGAGCAGCTCGAAACTGTGATCACCTCGGCTATGCAGGCCGGCGCAGTCTGGCGTGAGCTGCCGCTGACAAGTCGCAGTCAGGTGCTGATCCGCATCGGGGACCATCTCGCGCAGGCACGAGGTGATCTCATTGAAGTTATGGGCTCCGAAACCGGAAAGACCATCGATCAGTCCGACCCAGAAGTGTCAGAAGGTATCGACTTCGCCCGCTATTACGGCGAACAGTGCCTGCGGTTAGGTGACGTGTCAGGAGCAACGCCACACCCCGTAAAGCTAACCGTGGCCACCCCGCCATGGAATTTCCCGATGGCCATTCCGACCGGATCAGTCACCGCTGCGCTGGCCGCAGGCTCGCCGGTCATCTTCAAACCCGCACCACAGGCACAACGGACCGCGGCAGTGATCGTGCAGGCGATATGGGCGGCCCTCGATGAATTCGACCTACCCCGCGAGATCGTAGCGTTTGTGGTCGCTGAAGAATCGACCATCGGCACCAGCTTGGTAACCGATCCACGAGTCGAACGCGTGATCTTGACCGGCGGGTATGAGACCGCCAAATTATTTAAAGACCTGCGTCCCGATATGCCCCTGCTGGGTGAAACCTCGGGCAAGAACGCACTGATTGTCACACCTTCGGCGGACCTGGATCTTGCCGTCGCCGATGTGGTGAATTCAGCGTTCGGTCATGCTGGCCAGAAATGTTCTGCTGCCTCGTTGGTGATTTTAGTCGGTCAGACTACAACCAGCCAGCGTTTTCACCGGCAACTCTTAGACGCCATCAGCTCTTTGGTTGTCGACCATCCAGACAACCCGCAGGCACAAATGGGGCCGCTTATTGAAAAACCTGGTGAGAAGCTTCGCCGGGGTCTAACCCAACTGGAACCCGGCCAACGCTGGCACCTGCAACCTCGTCAGCTTGATGACACCGGTCGGCTTTTCTCACCTGGGGTGCGCTCCGGTATTAAACCCGATTCGGAATATCATCTGACCGAATATTTCGGCCCCATCCTTGGCGTCATGTCCGCAGCCACGCTCCAAGATGCCATTGAATACGTCAACGCCGTACCGTATGGACTCACCTCGGGCATCCACTCATTAGACCCCGAAGAAATCGCCACGTGGAGTGAGCACATCACCGCCGGAAACCTCTATATCAACCGCGGTATCACCGGGGCAATTGTCCGACGACAACCGTTTGGCGGATGGAAACGCTCATCCATTGGACCAGGTGCCAAAGCAGGTGGCCCAAACTACCTGGTTGGGCTCACCGACTGGACCGATGCACCCGATACTGTTCCAGAAACGACCGATCCGATCGTCGATGAGGTAACCGACGCTGCGGCACAATACCTCCGTGACGATGACGCGGCCTGGTTAGCAAACGCTGTAGCTCACGATGCCATTGACGTCGAAACCTTCACCGGCCAACGGGATATCTCGAATATACAGGTTGAAGTCAACGCGCTCCGGTATCGTCCCGTGGCTGTAACGATTCGCCTTACCGATACCTCGTCAGAGGCAGTGGCACGCATGCTACGGGTTGCCAGTGCAGGGTCACGAGTCCAACAGGCTGTAACCTCCGGCCAAGGTACCGGAGTGGTTCCAGCCAATACGGTATCGCTGCCCCCTGAAGTGGCCGAAGGCGTCGCGCAAGTGTTGGCACAACTCGACGCTGCGGTCGTTTTTGAAGATACCGAGGAATGGGTGCAGCGCGCCAGACGTCTAGCAGCTACTGATCCAGCCGAAGGTACTGCTCGTATTCGACTTATTGGCACGGCTGAAACGCAGGCAACTATTTCGACAATTTCCCACAGTCCCGAAACGGCAATTTATGAGCAGCCGGTCACCTCGGCTGGCCGACTCGAAATGCTGCCATTCCTTCGTGAACAAGCAGTGACCATGACGGCCCATCGGTTCGGGACGCTCAATGACCTACCCGAATATTCCCTTGGTGAGATCAAGTTTGGTCACGACTCGTCATCAGCATAGATGCCCTTTTTCTGATCATAGGCGCGTACCTGGAACCATGCGAAAGCCGCGATACCGACAGCAAGGATAAGCCAGGACCGTTCGGTGGCGAAGAATGCTTCATCGTTCAAAAACACCGCGACCAGTTCGATGATGAGCACGACGACGGCGCCAACTGCCGCACCGAGTAGGGCTGCTTTGACTTTGCCTGGCATATGAGGATCCTCTGTTCAGTAGTGCGGGTAGCGTTACAGATTATTCAGTCAGTGTGTCTTGCCACGCTTTATGCAGTTGCGAAAACTGACCTCCAGCGTTGATGAGCTCATCGGGTGTGCCGTCTTCAATAATTCGGCCACCTTCAACAACCAATACTCTATCGGCAATCATCACCGTGGATAAGCGGTGAGCAATAATAAACGAGGTCCGTCTGCCCAGCAGCTCTTGAAGGCCTTCTTGCACCATCACCTCAGTCGGCGCATCCAGGGACGACGTCGCCTCGTCTAAAATGAGCACATTAGGATCCGCCAGAAACGCCCTTGCAAAAGACACGAGTTGACGCTGTCCAGCAGACATTCGTCCGCCTCGAGCTCGAACATCAGTGTCGAACCCCTCGGGCAAACGCTGGATGAAAGAATCTGCGCCAATGATGGCCGCTGCCGCTTCAATCTCTTCACGACTCGCCTCCGGGTTTCCCAAGGCAATGTTGTTGGCTACGGAACCGGAAAACAAGTAGGACTCCTGGGTGACCATCACGATGTTGTCGGTCAAGGTTTCCATATCCAAGTCTTTGAGGTTGACACCGTCCAGAGTGATCGAACCCTCGGTGACATCATAGAACCGGGCCATCAGTTTAGCGATGGTGGATTTTCCGGCACCGGTAGAACCGACAATGGCAACGGTTTGTCCAGCAGGTACCTGCAGTGAGGTCTGTTGCAGTGCCAGGGGAAGTTCCTCGTCATAACGAAATGACACATCATTGAAAACAATCTCGCCCTGTACATCCGTAAGTTCAACGGGATCGTCAGGATCGGTTACCGACGATTTTTCGGCCATCAGACCGGAAATCTTTTCCAGTGCTGCGACCGCAGACTGGAAGGTGTTATAGAAGTTGGCGATTTCATCGATGGGCTGGAAGAACCGACGAGCGTATAGGACCAAGGCCACGAGCACGCCAACCTGCAGCGCATCATCCAGCACACGGAAACCACCGACCATGAGCACTGCAGCAACCGTGATAGACGATAACCAGCGCAGCGTGGGTTGGTAAATCCCGAAGAGCCGAATCGACTGTAGCGCGGACTGGCGATGATCTTCGGCTAACTGCTCGTACCGTTCGCCGTTCGCGCGTTGCCTGCGGTAGGACTTGACCGCACGGATCCCGCTGACGGTCTCGACAAAATGCGATATGAGACGAGCGGAGTTCGTCTGAATCTGGCGATAGATGACCGAGGAGCGTTTCTGGAACCATACGGTGAGCATGGTTGCAGGAATCAACAGGCCCATCATGACGAGGCCCGAGGGAATATCCATGGTCACGATCAGAACCAGGGTAAATACCATTTGCAATACTGAACCGACCATGATGTCTAACCCGGAGTTCAGCAAGTTCGCCAGAGCATCCATATCGGAGGTTTGCCGGGCTACAGTCCGTCCTGAAGCGTAGGTCTCATGGAATTTCATGTCCAGACGTTGACTGTGTAAGAAGAGCCGCTTGCGCAGACCGTACAACATATTCTGGCCGATGGTCATATTCCACCGAATAAACACGTACATCAGCCCGCCGCCGATGAGAGCAGCTGCGATATGCGCCACGGATGCCGCCATGGCTGGGGTGGCATTGCCCTCGAGCAATGCGGGAATACCGTTGTCAATGCCCCAGGCGATAATGGCCGGCCCGGCAACAGAAGCCAACTGGGCCAAAACGACAATCACCGAGAGTCCCACGAGTTGCCAGGTATACGGTCTTAACAACGTTCCAAGCAGGCGTAGTGAGGCCCGACGTTCTTCCTTGGTCATCTGGGCATAGTGCGCTGACCCGCCGCGGGCTCTTCCGGGACCACTCATTGATTCACCTCCTGACTACCTGAAGACTGGCTTGCCATAATGTAGCGGTAGCGCGATGAAGAACGCAGTAATTCGTGGTGGGTTCCGACAGCGACAATTTGGCCGTCGTCGAGTAAGGCCACACGGTCAGCCAGCGCAACGGTGGAGGAGCGATGGGCAATGATGAAGGTGGTGGTGTCGTGAAGCACCGATTTGAGCTGAGCGATGACTCGTTCTTCTGTCTTGGTATCGAGAGCTGACAGCGGGTCATCCAGCAGGAGTAAGGATGGACGGGCAGCAATGGCTCGGGCTAGAGCAATGCGTTGGCGTTGACCACCGGAAAGTGAGAAGCCTTCTTCGCCGATGCGCGTGTTGATGCCGTGTACTAGGTCGGCTACGAAAGCTGCATCAGCAGCGTGGAGTGCTTCCCACGCGATGTCATCCTGGACAGTATCGGGAAGCTCGGGATCGACACCCAGCAGCACGTTGTCCCGTACCGACGAGGAGAACAAGGTGGTATCTTCAAACGCAAAAGCGGTGAGTCTGCGCAGATCATCGAGGTCCATATCGTGGACTGAGACTCCATCGATGGTGATGCGCCCACCCGTGATATCAAAGATGCGTGGCACCAGTTGGAGCAGTGTTGATTTTCCATTGCCGGTCACACCTACCAAAGCCATTGTTTCACCAGGATGGATATGGAGATCTACACCCTGGAATATATCGGGCTGGTCAGCAGCCGCATCGGGGAATTGGAAGCGAACATCCTCCATGACCAGTTCACCGGTAGCGCTAGCAAAGTCCACGGTAACCGGAGTCTTAGGAGAGACGATAGTATTTTCGGAATCCATCACTTCGAAGTAGCGTTCAAGTGCTGTGGTGGCATTGACGGCTTGACCAAATAGCATGCCCAACATCCGAGTTGGGCCGACCACCAGGGTGGCCGTGGCAAAGAAACTGGCTAGCTGTCCTACATTCATCGCGCCTGAGTTCACTTGGAAGAGCCCCAGTAGTAATGAGATACCCAAGACACTTTCGGGCAGAGCCATCATGAACATGTCAAAGCGTGCTGTCGTTGTTGCTTTCCGGATTTCGTTGTCCCGTAGTGCACCGGCGTTGACTTGAAAATTCTCGAGTGCGTGTTTGCTTCGACCGAAGGCCTTGAGTACGCGAATACCCTGGACGGATTGCTCCATCGTGGTAGAAATTTCCCCGTTGAGATCCTGTGATCGACGTGTGAGGACAGAAAATTCTTGCTGAAATCGGTAGGTCAACCAGACAATCGGCAGGACCACGACTAGAAAGATACCGGCTAAGAGCAGCGATGAGCGCGACATCATGTAGATACCGACTAAGACCGTGGCCGCGGATGACATCATCATGATCATGCCAAAAGCAATCCAGCGACGTATCTGCGTGACATCTTGTTGGGCACGTGAGAGCAGCTGGCCAGAACCCCAGTCGTTGTGGAAAGCCACCGGCATATCTAAGATCCAGTTATAAAACCGGACTCGCATTTCACGTTCGGTATTGGTTGATGGTCCGATGGCAAACACTCTTCGGAGCCAGAGCAGCACGGCTTCGATTAGACCGAGGGCAATCACCACACCGCCGGCGATCCAGACGGTAGCCGCTGTGGGGGAGGAGTTGAGGTTATTGACTAACACCTCGAGTACCTGGGGGATCAGCAACCCAACGACTGAAGCTCCAATGGTGACGAGTAGTCCCATATATAACCGACCACGAATTGGCGCGATAATCCGCCATAAACGTGACATGGCCGCTATCATGAACCAGGCCTCCTACCAGACCGCTGGGATGCAACACTACGAAAACTATCCTGTTTATCGTACTGATGTGATTTGGCGGTTTGAAGGCGCAGAAGACGAATTACGCTATTGAGTGCGGTTGTTAGCTGCGGTGAAACAGTGATTTTCGCCAGTACTCCGGTTCTGCTGTGATCAACATTCCCAGCTGGCGAAAGATCGATTCATCGACCGAGCCGAGAATCGTGGTGGTGTGCACATCGCTGCCGCGCAAAAGCTGGAGCATATCGATGGCCTTGCGGGCATCTTCTGACTCAGCTGCAGAAACCGAGAGGGCTATTAGCACTTCATCGGTGTGCAATCGTGGATTGACAGAGCCCAGGTGACGAGTTTTCAAGGTTTGAATCGGTTCAATGGCCTGTGGACGGAGCAGGTGGACGTCGTCGTCGATTCCCGCCAAGTATTTCAAAGCGTTGAGCAGCATGGCGGCTGAGCAGCCCAAGAGGTCAGAAGTCTTACCGGTGATGATTGTGCCATCCCCAAGTTGCACGGCACTCGCGGGCTGTCCGGTGCGCTGTGCAACAGCAGCCGCTGGAGCAACCACCGCTCGGTCATCGCGTGAAATCCCGACCCGGGTCATGATGAGTTCAAGCCGTGTGGAAACCGTGTGATCGGTGGTATCCATCCGACGCTCTTCTACCCTGGCCTTATACCAGCGGCGAATGATTTCCTGTTTAGCCGCTTCGGCGCACACTGCGTCATCGCTAATGCAGTGTCCCACCATATTGACTCCCATATCGGTGGGGGATTGATAGGGCGATTCGCCATAAAGTTGTTCCAGCATGGCCTTGAGCAAAGGGAATGCTTCAACATCTCGGTTATAGCTCACTGCCTGCGATTGGTAAGCGGCTAGATGATATGGGTCAATAATATTGTTGTCGTCGAGATCTGCGGTTGCGGCCTCGTAGGCCTGATTGACAGGGTGCTGCAAGGGCAGATTCCAAATGGGAAACGTTTCGAATTTCGCGTACCCAGAACGAATATCGTGTTGAAAGTCGTGATAGATCTGTGACAGCGAAGCCGAGAGTTTTCCAGAGCCTGGACCAGGTCCGGTCACGACCACCAGCGAACGAGTGGTTTCAGCATATTCGTTTTGGCCAAAGCCCTCTTCCGAGATGATTTTCGCAGTATCGGTCGGATAACCGCTGGTGGGGTATTGGTGCGTCACCTTGAGACCAGCACGCTGCATCCGATCGCTAAAGGCCAGTGCATTGGAATACTCTGCGGACAACTGGGTGATCACGAGATGTTCGACCATGAATCCCTCGTCACGAAAAATATCGATCAGCCGCATCGCTTCGTCTTGGTAGGTGATGCCCAAATCGGCTCGAATCTTTTCGTACTCGAGGTCTTTTGCATTGAGCACCATCATGATCTCGAGCTCATCTTTGAGCTGCTGGAGCATCAAGATTTTGTTATTGGGGGTAAAACCCGGCAGGACACGTGAGGCGTGGAGGTCATCGAAGAGTTTGCCACCCATCTCCAAGTACAGCTTGTGGCCGATGTCTTGGCGCCGCTGAGAGATGAATTGGGACTGCAACTGAATGTACTTTTGCGAGTCGAAACCAATATCAGGGCGAAACGATCTTTCTGGGGTCATATACTCAGCTTCCACGAGACACCATTGTTCCATGAACGTTCGAGGGAACCTAGTTATTGAACGCGCGATGATGGGGCCGTAACATCATCAAGAAATATATTCTCGAAGGCTTTCGACTATGTGAGCGCCACCCAAAAACTCTTCACAACTACCGCACTGCTTGCGGGACTAGCGCTATCGACGACCCCGGCACATGCTGCCGTTCCGGTCGTGTCCGCGCTCGAACTGCTCGGGCACATCCCCATCTCCGAAGAAGTGTCTATGGAAACCTTTGCACCAGAGGCATGGACTCCCGATCCGGATGAAGCACCAGGGTATTACCGGTCCTCCGGGTGTACTGCCGTACAAGATACGCTGATTCGTGATACCCAAGCTGGTGAACAACAGCTTGCCGACGATGGTTGCACCCTGCTCGTAGGCGGTATAAGCGACCCATATACCGGCGATGCTATGGACTATGACCGGCAACAAGACGCAGATGCGGAACCGTTTACCGTCGACCACGTTGTTTCCGTTGAAGAGGCGCACCGTTCTGGCGGTCATGACTGGTCGGCTGGTCGACAACTGACGTTCTATCACGGTGGCGAAAACTTGATAACAGTCAGTGCAGCAGAGCACGATGTTGCCTATTCGGTGCTATCAGAGGATCAATGTGGCCATGTGGGGGCGCTGCCAGCCAAAACTTTGGCTGAACGCGTCAGTCAGAATGACTTTGTGGATTGGGCACAAGAAAACTCCGGTGTCGTAGCTGCGGTGAGTATCAGTCTGGTTGCGATAGCCATCCTCGGTGGGTTGGCGCTCCAACGAAAGCTGCGCGTCAGGAAGTAGTGGTGTTCTGAACCACCAAGCGACCACAATGTATAGGGGTTACGGGTGGGCGGCGGCACAATCAATGGTGGTGGTTGGGGTACAACACGCCGCTTAAAAAATTCTTTTTCTGTGGATTGGGCAAATCTTCGGCGCCTGAGGGAATGTGGAGAACTTTTTATCTGTTGTAGTAGACCCGCACCATGATGCCGATGCGGCGAATTTCAATCCCGTGGAACGTTGGTGGATAAGTTGTGGAGAACCCTGTGGGTGAATGACACTTATGTAATCACTACATCTAGTTATGCTTGGCGTTCGTGATCCCTAGATGTAGTATTAACTCTGTGGTTGAAGCCGATGAGGACTTCACCAAGAATTCATCAAGAGAACACCGTTGAAACTTCGAATTCACGAAGTCTGCGGAGTTGGCCGGCTTAGAAACAGCGATCAAAGGGAGATAGATCATGACTGTGACCGTTTACAGCAAACCAGCATGTGTACAGTGCAACGCAACCGTGCGTGCCCTGGACAAAAAAGGCATCGAATACGACGTTATCGATATGTCGCAAGATATGGATGCTCTGGAGCGCGTTCGTGCTCTTGGCTACATGCAGGCACCGGTCGTCATGACTGAAGCTGATCACTGGTCAGGTTTCCGCCCGGATAAGATCGCCGAGTTGGAGAACGCTAGCTCCGCGGCATCGACCGTTGCCTAGGACGAGTTGCAACAGAAGTTTTTGAAAGCAGGGGTAAAATGACTACCCAGGTTCAGGATAGATCATTCGTAAAATCCCCAGAGTCGCAAGACCTGGTGGAGACCAACGCGAAGCTGATCTATTTTTCCTCGGTATCTGGTTACACTCACCGTTTTGTAGAGAAATTGGATTTTAAAGACGAGTACGTGTCACGTTTGCCGCTGATTACTCGTGAACCAACCCTCTATGCACGCGAGCCATTTGTGTTAATGCTGCCAACATACGGTGCGGGCAAGGGCCCCGGGGTTGTTCCCAAACAGGTTATAAAATTCCTGAATGTAAAAAACAACAGAGAGCTGATTCAAGGCGTCATCGCTGCTGGTAACACAAACTTTTACGACGCCTATTGTCTTGCCGGCGACATTATCTCGGCAAAGACGAACGTACCGCTTATGTATAGATTCGAACTGATGGGCACTCCAACCGATGTGACCAAGGTTCGTGAAGGATTGGATGCATTTTGGCAACAACACTCACTGAACAAGAATTGATTCAGTCAGCTAAAAAACTCCCTGATGCTTGGCAAAATTTGGGATACCACGAACTGAACGCCATTTTGAATCTCTACGGTCCTGATGGCGAGATCCAGTTCGAAGCTGACCACGCAGCTGCACGGCAGTATTTCTTGCAACACGTTAATAAGAACACCGTGTTCTTCCATAGCAAGAAAGAACAAATTGATTACCTGATCGAAAATGATTACTACGAGCCTGCCACCTTCGCGCAGTACCCAGAGCAGTTCGTTTTCGATCTTTACGATCAGGCCTACGCACACAAATTCCGTTTCACCTCATTTTTGGGCGCCTTCAAGTTCTACACTTCTTATGCGCTCAAAACCTTCGACGGTGAGCGCTTCCTCGAGCGCTATGAAGATCGCGTTGTCATGAACGCCCTATACTTGGCACGCGGTGACCAGGACATGGCCAGCCGTCTGGTTGATGAAATTATCCTGGGTCGCTTCCAGCCAGCTACCCCAACCTTCCTCAACGCTGGCAAGAGCCAGCGTGGCGAATTGGTCTCCTGCTTCTTGCTGCGCGTGGAAGACAACATGGAATCCATCGCTCGAGGTATCAACTCCTCATTGCAGCTGTCCAAGCGCGGCGGCGGTGTAGCGCTGAACCTGACAAACCTGCGCGAACAGGGCGCTCCGATCAAGAAGATTGAAAACCAGTCTTCCGGAGTAGTCCCGGTGATGAAGCTTCTTGAAGACTCCTTCTCATACGCCAACCAGCTTGGTGCACGTCAAGGTGCGGGTGCTGTTTATCTGAACGCACACCACCCAGACATCACCACGTTCTTGGACACCAAGCGTGAAAATGCTGACGAAAAGATCCGCATTAAAACCTTGTCACTCGGTGTGGTTGTTCCAGACATCACCTTCGAACTGGCAAAAAAGAACGAGCCGATGTACTTGTTCAGCCCTTACGACGTTGAAGCTGTCTACGGTATACCGTTCAGCGAGATCTCTGTCTCCGAGAAGTACTACGAAATGGTCGACGATCCTCGTATTAAGAAGACCAAAATCGCACCACGTGATTTCTTCCAGACCGTGGCAGAACTGCAGTTTGAATCTGGCTACCCATACATGGTCTTCGAGGACCATGTTAACGATGCCAACCCGATCAAGGGTCGCATCTCGATGTCGAACCTGTGTTCGGAAATCCTGCAGGTCTCAGATCCATCCACCTACAGCGCAGACCTGTCCTACGAGCATGTTGGAAAAGACATCTCGTGCAACCTGGGCTCGATGAACATTGCCAAGACGATGGATTCCGAAGACTTCGGCGGTTCTATCGAAACAGCAGTGCGGGCCCTGACTGCAGTATCAGACCTGTCAGATATTTCATCAGTCCCATCCATTGCAAAAGGCAACTCCCAGTCACACGCAATTGGACTTGGACAGATGAACTTGCACGGCTATCTGGCACGTGAACAGGTCCACTACGGTTCTGAAGAAGGCCTGGACTTCACCAACATGTACTTCTACACGGTGGTGTATCACGCACTGCGCGCGTCCAATAAGATCGCGATCGAACGTGAGGAAGTCTTCGGTGGATTTGAAGACTCCAAGTATGCATCAGGTGAATTCTTCGACAAGTACACTGATCAGGAATGGAAGCCAGCCACCGATAAGGTAGCGCAGCTCTTCATCGATGCTGATGTACACATTCCAACCCAGCAGGACTGGAAAGAACTGAAAGCTTCGATCATGAAGCACGGTATCTACAACCAGAACCTGCAGGCGGTACCACCGACCGGCTCGATTTCATACATCAACAACTCGACCTCGTCGATCCACCCTGTGGCATCCAAGGTTGAGATTCGTAAAGAAGGTCGTCTGGGTCGTGTCTACTACCCGGCGCCGTACTTGACCAACGATAACCTCGAGTACTTCGAAGATGCCTACGAAATTGGGTACAAGAAGATTGTCGATACCTATGCGCAGGCCACCCAGCACGTCGATCAGGGCTTGTCGTTGACCTTGTTCTTCAAGGACACCGCGACCACCCGTGACGTCAACAAGGCCCAGATTTACGCCTGGACCCAGGGCATCAAGACGCTCTACTACGTTCGTGTTCGCCAGTTGGCACTCGAAGGTACCGAAATTGAAGGCTGCGTCTCCTGCATGCTGTAAAGCACTAACATGAGGGTGTGCCGTATGAATATCATTCAGACGGCACACTTTCTCATGTGAGCACAAGCGCACAAGTTTTAACCGTAGAAAGAAGTTGCATGACTCCTGAAGAAGTAGCGCAGCGCATCCCCACCTACCAGGCAATCAACTGGAACCACATCGAAGACGATAAGGACCTTGAAGTCTGGAACCGTCTCACCACAAACTTCTGGCTTCCAGAAAAAGTCCCGCTTTCGAATGACCTGCAATCGTGGGCCAACCTCACCGAGGACGAACGCGAAGTCTCGATGAAGGTCTTTGCCGGCCTGACCCTGCTCGATACCATTCAGGGCACTATTGGCGCACTAAAACTCATTCCAGACTCGTTGACGTTGCACGAAGAAGCCGTGCTGTCCAACATCGTGTTCATGGAAGCAGTTCACGCAAAGTCATACTCGTCAATCTTCTCGACCCTCGCCTCGACCGAAGCTATCGATAATATCTTCCGTTGGACACGCGAAGAGCCAACCTTGCAGTACAAGGCCCACGAGATTATCAAACATTATGAAGGCGATGACCCGCAGAAACGCAAGATCGCGTCCGTCATGCTGGAATCCTTCCTCTTCTACTCGGGCTTTTACTGGCCAATGTACCTGTCCTCACAGGCACGTCTGACCAACACCGCTGACTTGATCCGATTGATTATCCGTGACGAAGCGATCCACGGCTACTACATCGGTTACAAGTATCAGCGCAACATGGAAAACGAGACGCCAGAACGCGCGGCAGAACTCAAAGAGTTTACCTACGATATGCTGCAGGATCTCTACGATAACGAGGTGGCATACACCCACGATATTTACGATCCACTGGGTCTGTCTGAAGACGTCAAGAAATTCTTGCACTACAACGCCAATAAGGCACTGATGAACATGGGATATGAGCCAATGTTCCCGGATTCGCTCACCGATGTGAACCCGGCGATCCTTTCGGCGTTGAGCCCGAACTCGGATGAGAACCACGACTTCTTCTCCGGTTCCGGATCTTCGTACGTTATCGGTGCCAAGGAAGAAACCCAAGACGACGACTGGGACTTCTAACTCACCCCACAGCCATTGCCGCAAAAACAGCCCGCATCGAGCAGTCACGTGCTCGGTCGCGGGCTGTTTTGCGTCTGAAAAGCCCCGCAGACCCGGCCGGCATGAGACCTCGGGGCCCAACCAGGTGGCAGCCCCCGACGTCGCCGCTGCCAAACGTTATGCGAAGGACATGAACAGTTTTTCTAACTGTGCAACGTCGTCTTCATGAATGTCGTCTTCAGACAAGCACTCCTGTAGTGCAGACGAGATGACTAAAAAGCCCGCCCGATCTACAGCCTTGGACACTGCGGACAGTTGCTGGACAATCTGCGCACAGTGGGCGTCATCTTCGACCGCGTTCATGACCGCAGCTAATTGACCGTGCGCCCGACGCAGGCGATTGATAATCTTCTTTTTCGCTTCCGGGTCGTTTTCTAAACCGGTTGATTGCACCATATGACACTCCACATCTGAATCTTGAATTGCCTTCATTATACCCCCTAGGGTATTGTCTGAATTATACCCCCAGGGGTATACAAGTAATATGCGGTAATACCAGCGAGGAATATCACTATGTGCCGACCGGTCAAATGCGACGTCTGCGAAAAAACCACTTGGGCTGGCTGCGGCCAGCACGTCAACGAAGTCAAAGCCACTGTTCCTGCGGCCCAGTGGTGCAACGGCCAACATACACAGCAAGAAATTGCTGCCGCTAAAGCAGCAAACCCGGGATTCTTAGCCCGGTTGTTCGGCCGATAAGCCACAATTTCAGCCAAACTTCCCTTAAGGACTCAACATGCTACTTGAACATATTTATGATCCAGATCTGGCCCAAGGAAGCTACTTCATCGGCTGCCAGGTCGACAACACCGCCATTGTCATTGATCCGCGTCGCGACATTCAGGTCTATCTCGATCTCGCTGAGCGCGAAGGGATGGAAATCGTTGGTGTTGCGGAAACACATATCCACGCCGACTATCTTTCAGGCACGCTCGAATTAGCTAAGGCCACTGGGGCCCAAGCCTACGTGTCCGATGAGGGCGGCCCAGACTGGACCTACGGCGACGGTTTTGCCGATGCCGTACGCATGAAACACAGCCACGAGATTACCCTGGGAAACATCACGCTGAAAGCAGTCCATACCCCCGGGCACACCCCAGAGCACATGTCATTTCTCGTGACTGATGGTGCGCAAACTTCCGAGCCTGGCTTTATGCTCAGTGGTGATTTCGTTTTCGTCAGCGATCTGGGTCGTCCTGATCTGCTGGACGAGGCAGCCGGGGGAGTCGACACTCGTTTTGAAGGAGCCCAACAGCTCTTTGACTCCTTGCGCGATCACTTCCTGACGCTGCCGGACTATGTTCAGGTGCTACCTGCCCACGGCTCGGGATCAGCATGTGGCCGCGCACTGGGCGCTGTGCCAACAACCACCGTGGGTTACGAACGCAACTTCTCTTGGTGGGCACCGTATCTGGACGCCAATGACAAAGACGGTTTCGTTGCCGAGCTGCTAAATAATCAGCAAGATGCGCATTCCTATTTTAGCCGTATGAAAGCTCAAAACCGACAGGGACCAGCTATTCTTGGTGACTTGCCAGAATTGGTGCGCTACACGCCGGCAGAACTCAAACCACTGGTTGAAGCCAACGAAAAAATCCTGGTCGATACTCGTCCGCACAGGCAACGGTATGAAGCAGCCGTTGGTGGAGCGTTGTCGATCCCAGATGCAACCAAAGCGGCAACTCACATCGCCTGGGCATATGACCCAGAGACAGAACATCGTCATCTGATCGTGCTCGCCTCAGATGCAGAGCAAGCCAGGCAATATCGTGATCACTTCATCCGCGTTGGCGTCGATGCCCTGACAGGTTATACCACCAGCCTGGATGGACTTCTCAGTGATGGAGTGCCCACAGTGGATGTCGATGAACTCGATACCCTCGAGGAGCACTTCGTCTTGGACGTCCGCGGTGCTGATGAATACGCTGCTGGGCATATCCCGGGTGCACACCGATTGGCTACGAGCCGCGTGGTGTGGAACTCTGACCAACTGCCAAGGCAACGCCCGGTCGTTGTCTATTGCGCTTCTGGGCGTCGGGCCGCAATTGGGGCCTCTGCCTTACGTCGCAAGGGATTTAATATCGTAGAACTCAACGGTGATTTTGGGAGTTGGGCAGCTGCTCAAGGTAACGTTGCAGCAACTGTGACCGGTTAAGCCAGCAATGATCTACCTCGGCTCGCTGAGTGGGGCTCGCTGAGCCCCTTGAACTTCTGAGTTTTCCAGCCTTCGCTGACCGGGCATGAAACACAGCCGTGCGATAACTCACAAGACCGGCAACTATCTGGCAAGATAGGCTCATGACCTCATCACAGGAACCAACTAAAATAGAAGATTCTGCGTACTTTCGACGGGTAAAGTCCATCGAAATGTCCGAGGACGTGCGAACCTCGTATTTTGTTTCCACAGCACACGCAGGTGGCGCATGGCAGGATGACGAATTGCATATGGCACCGGTCTCGGGACTCGTAGCTGCTGAACTAGAGGCCTATCAACCGCGTGAAGATTTCATCACCACACGTATCAGCTTTGACATTTTGGGCAAACTGCATGCCGGCGAAGTCAAAGTCGTCACCGAAACTGTGCGCCCGGGACGAACGATTGAACTGATCCAATCCACGGTTTATGCACAAGGCCGTGCGGTACTTGTCGGTCGCACGTGGAAGGTTATCGCATCGGATACCAGCCAGATCGCGAAGCTCAACGACCCAACCTTGCCACCGGTTGATCAAGCAGAACCATGGGACGAGATGTCGAAGCGTTGGCCAGGGGGATTCATCAAATCTATCGAGGCTCGAAAATTTGCCGATCACACCCCGGGTCACGGGCGTGTTTGGATCACTACCGACATTGATGTGATTGAAGGCGAAACCCCGTCACCATTCGTCAAATTGATTGGACTCACCGACACAGCAAACGGGGTGGCACCGATTGCTGAGCCAAGCACAGACAACGTCTTTTTTGCCAATGTTGATCTGACAATTCACTTCTTGCGCGAACCAGTTGGGGCATGGTTGGGCTTTGCTACTTCAGCAAATATTGGCGCAACTGGCGGAGGAATCACTTCGGCAATCCTCTATGATGCTGACGGCATACTTGGTCGCTGCGAGCAGTCACAGACTGTTCGGCTAGCTTAGAACGATCCGGTAGGAACAGTTCGGCCCCGCAACCCGGCAGGATTGCGGAGCCGAACTCGTTATGCGGCGTTTTTAGTGGCCGCGCTTGATCCATTCGTCCAGGTGTGGTTTTTCATCACCAATCACTGTGGAGTCACCGTGGCCAGTGAGCACTTTGGTGTGCTCTGGCAGTGGGAAGATCTTGTTCTTGATTGATTCGATGATGACATCGAAATCTGAGTACGAACGACCGGTAGCGCCGGGACCACCATTGAACATGGTGTCGCCCGAGAACAACACCCCGCCCTCGAGGTCTGGTGCGTGGAAGACCACACAGCCAGGGGAGTGGCCCGGTGTGTGAAGAGCAGTCAGCGTTACATCAGCGATAGTAAATGTATCGCCGTCGTTGATGTGGCCGTCTGGTTTTTCATTTGGATGGGTAGCATCCCACAGCATCTGATCCTCCTTGTGGATCAGAACCGGTGCATCGACGAGTTCACGGAGTTTGATGACCTCGGAGATATGGTCATCATGACCGTGGGTCAGCAGGATAGCTGATACGTTGCGACCGCCGATTGCCTCACGCACTTTTTCTACATCGTGGGCTGGGTCAATCACGATCACATTCTGATCGTCGCCAACAATGTAGACGTTGTTGTCTACGTTGTGGGTTTCACCGTCAAGTGAGAAGGTTCCGGAAGTTACAATATTTTCAATCTGAGCCAATTTACATCTCCACCACTGAACGCAGGACTTTGCCGGCATTCATTTTGTCGAAAGCTTCGTTAATATTGTTCAGGCTGATGCGTTCGGTGACGAATGCATCCAGATCCAGCCTACCTAGCAGGTACTGTTCTACCAACATGGGGAAGTCGCGTGATGGCAGGGTGTCACCGTACCAGGCGGATTTCAGTGAGCCGCCGCGGCTAAAGACATCCTGGAAGGGCAGTTCCAGTTTCATATCTGGGTGTGGCACCCCGACGAGCACGACGCGACCGGCAAGGTCACGGGCGTAGAAGGCCTGCTTATAAGTTTCTGGGTGACCAACGGCTTCAACTACTAGATCTGCGCCGAAACCATCGGTGTATTCACGAATGGTTTCCACTGGATCCTGGTTTTTGGAATTGATCGTGTGGGTTGCGCCAAGGGTTTTGGCTTGTTCGAGTTTGGCGTCGTCAATATCGACGGCGATGATTGTGGTGGCTCCAGCCAGCTGGGCGCCTTGGATGGCCGCCATGCCGACACCACCACAGCCGATCACGGCCATGGTTTCGCCACGCTGGAGTTCACCGGTGTTTATTGTTGCACCAATACCGGCTACGATACCGCAGCCCAGCAGGCCAACAGCAGCGTCTTGCTGGTCTTCGAGCTTGGCGTCAATCTTGGTGCACTGGCCTGCAGCGACCAAGGTTTTTTCGGCGAAGGAGCCGATACCCAGGGCAGCTTCTAGCTCGGTGCCGTCTTCCAACGTCATCTTCTGCTGGGCGTTATGCGTGTCAAAGCAATACTGCAGCTGGCCTTTCTTACAGGCGCGGCATTCGCCGCAGACGGCGCGCCAGTTCAAAATCACTTTGTCGCCAACTTTGACGTTGGTGACGCCTTCGCCGATTTCCGATACGACGGCGGTGGACTCGTGGCCAAGCAAGTATGGGTAGTTATCGCCTACGCCACCTTCGATATAAGAATAGTCCGTGTGGCAAACACCGCAGGTGGAAACATCCACAACCACTTCACCGGGACCAGGATTTGGCACGATGATCGTCTCGATGGTTACCGGGGCGTTTTTCGACCGCACAACAGCGGCTTGGACTTTATGCGCCATGAGGTTTGGTTCTCCTTCAAAGTCATAGGTTTGCTCACAGGATCTGTGGGCAGTCAGACACTATCTGACCATATCTTGGGTCCCCTTGACCATGGTTGGCAACATGCTGGCATACTTGAATTATGTGCGGACGTTACGTAATAGCCAGAGCACTTGGCGATCTCATGGCAGCTTCGGGTGCGGATAACGCAAATTTCGAAGAGCTCCAACCGGATTATAATGTCGCGCCAACCAAAAATATCCCGGTGGTGGTTGAGCACTACCAGCAGCCGCGTGATCCGACGACGACATGGGAACGCAATCTGTATTTAGCGCGTTGGGGGCTTGTGCCATCGTGGGCAAAAGACCTTTCGTTTGGCCAGCGCACCTTCAACGCTCGGGCTGAAACAGTTGTTGAAAAACCCTCGTTTCGTTCCGCAGTGAAATCCCGGCGGGCAGCGATTCCGGTGGATGGCTATTACGAATGGCTGGCGCCACAGACCAAAGGCGAACGCAAGCAACCGTATTACGTTCGTCCCAAAGACGGCTCTCCAATCTTCTTCGCCGGATTATATGAATGGTGGAAGGACCCGATTGCCAAAGATGATGCAGCATGGGTGTTGTCTGCCACCATGTTGACCGGTGCATCCCCCGATGCAGGCGCGCAACCCGCAATCCTGGATGACCTCTCTGGGTTGCATCACCGGCTGCCGCTGCCAATGAGCTCATCAATGATGGACGAGTGGCTGTCCGCAGGTGAGGTGACCAAAGACGAAGCAGCGCACTTGGTTGACGCCGTCGTTGCTGAAGCTTATGACGTCGCTTCTACCTGGGAAATGTATCCGGTCGCACCGGCTGTTGGTTCAGTAGCCAATAACGGTCCAGAACTCATTGAACCATTTGAGCCAGGTCAAGATTCTCTGCTTTAGGATCTGTTGTTTTAGTCGAGTTGACCTTAGAAGGCAGAGTTGACCATGGCCCTGATGAGGGTCGCGGCAGGTGCCCATGACAGCCTGTGCTTATCGTGTCCATGACGATTTCTAGGCTGATGACACGAAAAGAACAGGGGGTTCTTTCAGTGATGAAAAGGAGTTTTTGATGGGCACACTGACACAATCTATACACGTCACCTGCACCACGGCTGGCATCCCGCTGCGGTTGCTGTACGGAGGCCGCTCCTACACGGTTAAAGCCGAACCTCAGCGGTGGTATGTTCGTCGGCGCTGGTGGGCGGAAGCACATCGAGCAGAAATTGGTCACGGTCCGGGCCTGGTCGACTATCAGGTGTGGCGTGTGCAAGTTGGGTTGACGCGAGCCAAGAATGCACCGATGCTGACGTTAGATATTTCCCATCACATTGAATCTGGCCGTTGGCGGTTGGTACAGATCCACGATGCGCTGCACCTGGAGGAAACCGCCTAACCATGGCTTCCACGTTTGCCCATCTCAATGTCACAACCGCTTACTCAGCGCACTATGGCGTTTCTTGGCCAGAAGAGTTGGTAGCGGTTGCGGCAGCCGAGGGTGCCCACATTCTGGGCTACACGGATCGGGATGGACTATATGGGATGGCGAAGCATCTCAAAGCCTGCATGGCGCACAACATCCTCCCGGTTGTCGGCGTTAATCTCGCGGTGGCTTGGGACCCGTCAACCACCGTGGATGGCAAAGTGTTGCCTGCTGGGCGTGTCACCATACTTGCCGCCAGTGCTACTACCGCGGGTTATGGTGCAGCGGACAACCTCTGTGCTGGTTACCAGTCCTTGGTGCGACTCATCTCCCTGGCACATCGTCAGCTTGACCACACCGAGACTCCATTTGTATACGTCTCCCAACTGGCTGCAGCAGCACAAGGTGGTCCAGACCTTTACGTCTTGTTGGGACCTGAAACCGATGTGGGCGTTTTTATGTCGCAGCGCAAATACTTGCAGGGGCGTTCACGTCTGAAGCTTTGGAAAAAAGCTCTGCCTACGGACAGTGCTCGAGTCGAGATCGTTTCGCATATGGCTTTGCCTACAGCGAGACTGTCTACCTCCCAGGCGGTACGCATGCTGCGGGCCAGCACCGAACTGAAACTGCCCGCAATTCTCACCAACGCGGTCCGGTATGCGACTCCAGACGGAGCAGCAACCGCCGATGTAATCGATGCAGCACGTGCTCTCAGCAGTTTGGACACCCTGACCGATCTGCAGCCTAACGGCCAAGGGTGGTTAAAATCCGGTGCGGCTATGCACGAGCTCGCTCATGAGATCGTTCGTGATGCCGGAGCAGGCGCAGCTGTTGCATACGAATTACTGGATAACACCCAACGGCTGGCCGAGGCTTGTGCTCTGCATCCTAAAAATGATTTGGGGTGGGGCCAGCCCCGTGTTCCAGAATTTGATGTCATTGGTATTGAGGGAGACCCTAATGCGGTCTTGTCGCAACGAGCCAGAAATGGTCTTGCCCAACGGTTCGCACACTTAGATCCGGTTGGTGAAGCTTATGAGCGGATCCTCAATCGGCTTGATCATGAACTCGACATCATCCACAACCTGGGGTTCTCAAGTTATTTTCTGACGGTTGCCGAAGTCGTAGAGATGATCGAGGAGCGCAATGTTCGCGTCTCAGCCAGGGGATCGGGGGCTTCATCACTGGTCAACTATGCTTTACGAATTTCTCATGTTGATCCGATAAAACACGAGTTGATCTTTGAACGCTTCTTATCTCAAGACCGTTCGACCCTCCCAGATATCGACATTGACGTAGAATCCGCTCGACGCCATGAGATTTATCACGCAATCTTTGAACGGTTTGGTAGCGAACGTACCACGTTGATGAGTATGCAGAACGGGTATCGAATTCGTGGTGCAGTCAGAGACGCAGGCCGGGCTTTGGGGTTGGAACGTGATCGGGTTGATCAGTTAGCAAAAAAGCTCTGGCGGTTCTCTGCCGCTGATTTTCGCCAAGCCATGGGGCATATGCCAGAGCTGCAAACCTTCGCTGAACAAGTACAAAACAGTCGAAAATCTGGTAACCAGCAACTTGACCTACTTGTGGATCTGACGGAACGACTTGACCGATTACCTCGCCACATTTCTATGCACCCCTGTGGTGTCATTCTTGGAGACCACACCTTGCTGGATCGTACCCCGGTAGAAGCCTCCGGTATGGGACTTGCTATGAGTCAGTTCGACAAACACGATATGGATCCCATGGGCATGCTCAAACTCGACGTGTTGGGCGTCCGCATGCAATCCACTATCGCGTATGCCATTAATGAGGTCGCTCGAACTACTGGTGAAACGATCAATCTTGAACACATCCCGCACGATGATGCTCAAACCTACGAAATGATCAAAACGACTCACACACTGGGGTGTTTTCAAATTGAATCTCCCGGTCAGCGAGAACTTATTGGCAAACTAGAACCCGAATCCATTAATGATCTCATCATTGATATTTCACTATTTCGTCCCGGGCCCATGAAATCCGATATGGTCCGGCCATTTTTGGATTTTCGCCAACAATTGGCCCCGGCGCACTACCCGCACCCGCGTCTCAAACCCATTTTGCAAGAAACCCACGGGGTCACCGTCTTTCATGAGCAACTCCTTCGCACCTTTGATGCAATGACCGGGTGCGGACTGGCCGCAGCTGATGAGTTCCGTAGACGTCTCGGTACGGAAGAACAGACAGAAGTTGAAACCTATTTCCGAGCCAAAGCGATGGAGAATAATTGGGATATCGATGTCATTGATGAAGTGTGGCAGACCGTTGCATCTTTTGGATCTTTCGGTTTTTGCAAAGCCCACGGTGCGGCCTTTGCGATTCCTACCTTTGAATCTGCCTGGCTCAAAACTCACTACCCCGCAGCCTTTATGGCAGCTGTACTAGAACACGACCCCGGTATGTACCCCCAGCGCCTCATGGTCGCTGAAGCCCGTCGAATAGGCATTGAAATCCTGCCCGTCGACGTCAATAAATCCACCACCGAAATGCACCTTGAATGGGTGCCAAAAACGCAAGAAACTCCCGAAGGACGGTGGGGGATCAGGCTGTCCTTCAATACTGTTTTAGGCCTGACCAAAAACGAAATCCGACGTTTAGAACGTGGCCAACCATTCGACAGTCTTGCCGATCTTCGTGACCGAGCACGACTGAGTAAAAAAAGTTTTGAACATCTTGCTCAACTCGGCGCCATCGACAACATGTTGCCCCCAACAGGAGTCAGCCGCACAGACCTGGTCCACCACCTTGAATTTTTGCATTCAGCTACCAAACGAGATCGGACCGGAAGAACCTTGCGTACAGGACGGCCACAGGTTGAAGGCCAGCAAGCATTTGCTCTTGGTGACACCGAAATTGCGACGCTACCAGCCCTCTTCCCAGAACCCACTGCTCAACAACAAATCCGGACCGAACTTGATTTAACCGCGATCGACACGACAGGACATTTGATGCAATCGCATCAACCATATTTAGAAGCTTTAGGCGCGACCCCAGCCGACCGGTTACTCAAGTTGCGTAACCACACTCGAGTTTTGGTGGCTGGAGTCCGGGTGGCCACCCAAACACCCCCTATGCGCTCTGGCGATCGCGTCGTCTTTATCTCGGTCGACGATGGGACCGGCGTCGTCGACACCTCATTTTTTGCACAAGCTCAACACGCCTCCGGGGACATTTTGTTTTCTACACGTCTGATGCTGATCGAAGGTATAACCCGTCGCACCGGAACACGCGGCATTACATTGCAAGCAATCCGCGCGTGGGATATGCACGATCCCGCTTCACTACCGGATCCTGACTACTGGGATACCCAGCGCGATCAATGGGCACAGTGGTTTGCCAAGACATCCCAGATGCCGGCCCCAACCGTGGTGCATCAAAGTCAATTACGTCAGCACACTCAGATGCAGCGAGCATTATCCCAAGACGTTCGAACGCCTGTGCGGTACCGTTAAACATACAACTTTATAGGCCACATAAAATGTCCACTGAATACGGATAGCTTATGAACACTTCATCTCCCACCAGAAATACCAGACTTTCATTAGCCACCGTCCTTGTCGCGGGGCTCTTTATCGCCGGTTGTGGCCAAGATGATGAGGTTGCAGACGAAGAGCGCCCTCCGCCCCCACCGGCCGGAGAAGAAGTCACCCTCGGCCCCGAAGATGACATTGAAGATGAAACCGAGCCAGACGAAGACGCTTCCGGAGAAGTTTCGACTGAGCCCGTCGGTGAGTTCTCTACCGAGCTCTATGAATCTGAAGACTGGCCGGCTTTTGGCGAGACCTATGGAATTTATCCGACAGAAGTCCGTTCAGCTGTTTTCGATGGCTTTGAACGAATAGTCATTCAACACAGTGGAAGCGGAGCCCCTAGCTACATGGCTCAATACACGGATGAACCTGTTGAACCAGGAAGAGGTCAACCAGTCGATACCGGTGACGCTGCGTATCTTGAAGTGATTGTTTCAGGTACTACACCACCCGAGATGCTAGATGACGATGATCTTCGCAATACCGATGACACAGAAATGTTGGAACACGGCACGCAAATCACAGACCTGGAAACAGAAGCGACTGGAACCGTGGTGAGTTTTGCTCCGTGGGAAGCAACAAGCAACTACATCATTGGGCTCGATGAGCAACGCCCATATGCCATCACACTCTTGGAAGACCCGGTTCGAATTGTGATTGATATACAACTGGATGATCAAGAATAACGAGTCACTTCATGCGACACCTCACTTCGCGAACACTTTCGATCCCCACTCTTATGACCACAGGAATCCTCCTGGCCGGCTGCGGCAACGATGAAGAAACAACGCGTCAGATCGAGGAGACCGACACACAACCCGTCGGAGAATTTTCTACCGACCGACAAGCATCCGATTGGCAGCTCTTTCTAGACGAGACCCAAGGAATCTACCCCACAGAGATCCGTTCAACTCATCAAGAAGGCTTTGAACGGATCATCATCGAACATGCCGGTAGCGGGCCTCCGACGTATACGGCCCAGTACACCGACGATCCGGTAAATCCCGCTCCTGGACTTCCCGTAGTGACCGGTGATCAGGCCCATCTGGAAGTGTTGGTTTCAAACACGGCTACGAGAGACGAGATCGATGAAGATCAAATGCTCGAGCACAACACACAAATCACCGATCTCGACACTGAAGCAACCGGGACCGTGGTCAGCTTTGTGCCGGTGCAAGAAACCAGCACGTACGTTCTCGGCTTGGATGAAGAACGGCCATACGCCGTTGCCATTCTTGAAGATCCAGTTCGTGTCGTTATTGATATCCAACTTGCTGAGCATCAGGAATCATGGTGAACCTGCAAACCGTCAGTCAAGCAGATACAATGGCGGATGGCTTATCGGTGGTCCAGTATGCCACCGGATACAAAGCTTAATCCAAGGAGGAACTGGCACGTGGCCGAACCTAAAGAAATATCCATTACCGTAGACCAAGAGGCAATCCAGGTTGCTGAAGGTACAACAGGACATGACCTGTTTGGTGACGAAAAAACTACGGTAGTGATGCTAGTAGATGGCAATCTTCAAGATCTTTTTCGTGTCATCCCCGAAGGCGCAACAGTTGAACGCGTAGACATCACAGATCAGGCCGGGCTGGAAGTACTGCGACACTCAACAGCTCACGTTCTGGCACAGGCTGTTCAGGAAATGTATCCAGACGCCAAACTCGGAATCGGACCGTACGTTCAGGACGGCTTCTACTACGACTTCGACGTCGATGAACCATTCACGCCCGAAGATCTCAAGCAGATTCAAAAACGCATGATGCGCATCGTCAAAGCTAACCAGACCTTCGCCCGGCGTGCCGTTGAAGAAAGCCAAGCTCGTGAAGAATTAGCCGACGAGCCCTACAAATTGCAACTCATGGACCGTCAACACGACGACGAAACTGACGGTGCCTCCGTAGAAATTGGTGCTGGAGAAATCACCATCTATGACAACCTCGACCGTAAAGGTGAAGTAGTCTGGAAGGACCTGTGTCGTGGTCCCCACATTCCCACCACCAAACTTATTGCTAATGGTTTCGCGCTCACTCGTGCCGCCGGCGCATACTGGTTGGGACAGGAAACCAATCCGCAATTGCAACGCATTTACGGTACCGCCTGGGCATCAAAAGATGACCTAGTAGCCTACCAGCAGCGGATCGCCGAAGCTGAACGCCGCGATCACCGCAAACTTGGTGCAGAACTCGACCTGTTCTCGTTTCCTGACGAACTGGGCTCAGGTCTGCCGGTCTTTCATCCCAAAGGCGGCATCCTGCGTAAGGAAATGGAAGACTACTCGCGCAAACGCCACGAAGAAGCCGGCTACGAGTTCGTCTACACCCCACACATCACCAAACAAAATCTGTACGAAACCTCGGGTCACCTCGAGTGGTACTCCGACACCATGTTCCCACCGATGCACGTCGATGAAGTTCGTGACGAAGAAACCGGTGAAGTGACTCGTGCCGGAGTTGACTACTACTTGAAACCCATGAACTGCCCGATGCACAACCTAATTTTTGCATCGCGCGGACGCTCCTACCGTGAACTTCCACTACGGATGTTTGAGTTTGGTTCCGTCTACCGTTACGAAAAATCCGGTGTGGTGCATGGCCTGACTCGTGTTCGCGGTATGACGCAGGACGATGCCCATATTTACTGCACCGAAGACCAAATGAAAGCAGAGCTCACCACCACGCTCAACTTCGTGCTAGACCTGCTCAAGGACTACGGTCTCGATGATTTTTATTTGGAGCTCTCTACCAAAGACCCTGAAAAATACGTTGGCAGTGATGAGGTCTGGGAAAACGCCACTCAAGTCTTAGCAGAGGTTGGCGCCGCATCAGGTCTCGAGCTCGTTGATGATCTTGGGGGAGCCGCGTTTTACGGTCCGAAGATTTCGGTTCAAGCACGTGACGCACTGGGGCGTACCTGGCAAATGTCTACGATCCAATTGGACTTCAACCTGCCAGAACGTTTCGACCTGCAATACCAAGCTGCAGACGGTAGCCGTCAGCGGCCAGTCATGATCCACCGTGCGCTCTTTGGATCCATCGAACGGTTCATGGGAGTTCTCACCGAACACTACGCTGGCGCATTCCCCGCATGGTTAGCCCCAGAGCAGGTCATCGCTATCCCAGTAGCTGACGCTTTCAACGACTACATGTATGACATCGTCGATAAGTTGAAAGCTCGCGGCATCCGCGCCCACGTGGACAACTCAACCGACCGCTTCCCAAAGAAGATTCGTACTGCTTCCAAGCAAAAAGTGCCGTTTGTTCTCATTGCCGGCGGTGAAGACGCCGAAGCAAATGCGGTATCCTTCCGGTACCGTGACGGATCGCAGGATAACGGTATCCCGGTTGATGAAGCCATTGATCGGATTGTGAGCGCAGTAGAAGAACGTCAGCAGGTATAAACGTTATGGCAAACCGCAATGCAGAAGACGATGCAGCCATCACTGATGATTTTGCATTAGCCGGTGCGCCAGATGCTTTTGATCGGCTATGGACGCCTCACCGGATGGCTTACGTCTCCAAAGGACAAAGCCAAGTCACCGATGAGGCGTCCTGTCCGTTCTGTTCTGCACCACAAAAGGATGACGAGACTTCGCTGATCGTAGCCAGAGGAAAATCTTGCTACGTGGTCATGAATCTTTATCCCTACAATCCAGGGCATCTTTTAGTATGCCCATACCGCCACGTCCCGGACTATACGGACCTGACTGTTGAAGAAACAGCAGAATTTGCGCAGTTATCCCAAATTGGTATGGAAGTACTTCGGGATGTCTCTCACGCTGCCGGATTCAATCTTGGGATGAATCAGGGAAAAGTTGGGGGAGCAGGTATTGCAGCGCATTTACATCAGCACATTGTGCCACGCTGGGGCGGCGACGGGAACTTTCTGCCGATCATTGCCCAAACCAAGAATGTCACCGGCACCATTGGCTCGATGCGGCCACTGATTGCAGAAGCCTGGGAAGCCGCAACAGACCGATTTCTAGCTCACCAAAATCGTCAAGCAGAGTAACGCTAGCTAGGACAATAGGATCATGACACCGACTCCTGAAGAAGCAAATATGCGAGCACTCAATCTCGCCGAATATTATCTGCTGACGTGTTTAGACCAGTCTGGAAGGTTACTAAGTCAGTCGCACACCATCCGAGTTGGCTTAGCTGGTGCAGTCCTCACTGATCTTGCAAGACGCGGTAGCATTCACGTAACTCAAGACCTCGTGACGGTTGATGACACCAAGAACCTAAAACTCGAAGCTCCGTTGGATGCAGTTCTGCAAATTATTCGAGATTCCCCGGAACCGCAGGATGCCGAGCAGTGGATCAATAGGTTTTCACGTCCAGGCCTCATGGACACCATTATCAAAATCTTGGAGCATAATGGCCAGCTGATGGTCACAGAAAAACGGCTGCTGGGGCTCTGGCCCCGTACCCGATACGTGCTAGGTGATGCCTATGACCGCATGGATATCTATGTACGTATGAGAGGTACGTTGATGGGTCGTGACACTTCATTGGATGCGACAAGCTGGCCGCTGATTCAACTCCTCTATTCGACCAACATGCTCACAAGTGTGTTTCCGGGCATTCGCTCCAAGACGATGAAGGAACGTCTTGGAGCCTTCCGACGTGGGGCCGAAGAGCTGGAACCTGACATGGCCGAGGCGCTACAGGCCGTTGAGAATGCAATCGTTGAAGCACTCACTGCGACACGAGGTCAGGCCACAGGGCTGGGCGGCTGAGTCACCGCCGAATTGTCACTACAGTAGCGTTTGAAAGCTCCAGAAAATCCTGGGTCTTGAGTTCTAAAGACATCCCACGTTGACCGCCGGAAACGATAACCGTGTCAAATCGTTTGACCGCACTGTCCACGACCATGGGCAACGACGTTTTTTGCCCCAGTGGTGAGACACCACCTAGAACGTATCCGGTCTTTTGCTGAACTTGGGCGGGTTCTGCCATTTTAACGCTTTTGACTTTCAGTGCTTTAGCAACACGTTTGAGATTCAACATATCCGCAACAGCAAGAACAGCGTTGGCCAGTCGGCCGTCAGAAGTTCTCACCACCAGGGTTTTCAGAATACGTTGGGGATCGGCACCCAATTTATCTGCGGCTTCGGCGCCGAACCCACGTACGTCATCATCGTTATGCTCGTACTCAAACACCTGATGCCAGAGGTCGGCTTCAAGAACTGTCCGGACAGCTGGTGTTGCGGCTGATGAGGTACTCATGCGTTGAGATGTTCGGTGATGTTGCGTTTAATGCGTCCAAGCAAAGCTGACATGCCGCGCAGGCGCAGCGGTGTTAGGGCGTTTGTGAGGCCCAATTGGTTCGGGACGTCATCTGGAACCGACAGGATGGTTGAAGCGTTGTGCCCGGAGAGTCCCTCAAGGAGAACACCAGCAAACCCACGAGTAGTTGGGGCTTCCGGCGGAGCTGAAACGATGATCGTCACTTCGGGATCTTGTTCATCGGTGTATTCCAACGCGAGGAACAGTGGAGTCTGACACTCGACGACTTGTTCCATTTCCTCTTCGTGACCTGCGTAGCGCTCTGGGGGTTCCGGAAGATTATCGGAAAATTCTAAGAGCAGTTCGAGACGATCTGGTTCATGCATGTCTTGGAAATCATCGATGATTTCTTGCAGAACCGGTGGTGTTTGGACAGCCAATGGGATCCTTTCTAAGGTTTGATCCGACGTCTATTCTAACGCGCTTGACCATTAATACACCAAGCCGGTGTCAGGTATTCCCAACACCGGCTTGAACCGTACAAAATCGCGTTTTATTTGGGCGCCTGGCCAGGTTCGGCTCCAACAACAATTGGAACACCGACGCTGTTACCCCATTCGGTCCACGATCCGTCGTAGTTACGTACCGATTCGTAGCCCAAAAGATGTTTCAAAACGAACCACGTATGCGCGGAACGCTCGCCAATGCGGCAGTATGCGATGACCTGGTCAGATGTTCCCAAACCAGCGTCATCGGTGTAGAGCTTGGTCAGCTCCTCACGAGATTTGAAGGTGCCATCTTCGTTGGCAGCTGTAGCCCATGGCACTGACTCAGCGGTTGGCACGTGCCCACCGCGTAGCGTGCCTTCTTGTGGGTAGCCGGCCATGTGTGTCGTCTCACCGGTGTACTCGGCAACTGACCGCACATCGATCAGTGGCAGTTTGCCAATATTTTCCAGTACCTGCGCTTTGTTAGCACGCTCTGTTTGATCGTCGCGTTGCACAACAGGGTAGTCTGCTTCTTTGACCGAAGGCGTCTCACGGGTAATTTCGCGGCCTTCAGCGATCCATTTATCACGTCCACCGTTCATCAGGCGAACGTCCTCATGACCGTAGAGTGTAAATACCCAGAGCGCATAGGCGGCCCACCAATTTGATTTGTCTCCGTAGAAGACAACCGTCGTGTCGCGGCTAATCCCTTTGGAAGCAGCCATCTTCGCGAAGCCTTCTGGGTCAATAAAGTCGCGAGTCACTGGGTCATTGAGTTCTGTATGCCAGTCGATCTTTACAGCACCGGGGATGTGTCCGGTTGAATACAGCAGGGTATCTTCATTGGACTCAAGAACGACGACATTGGGATCGTCTTTGTGTTCTTGAACCCACTCGGTTGAGACGAGTTTTTCTGGGTGAGCGTAGTCCGAGGTTTCCACGGGTACTTGTGTACTCATCTGGGGGATTCCCTTTCAATCGTGATTGGCCGTCAAGATGTGGCGCGTTCGACTATTAAGCATACAAGCATGTGTGTTATTTGCTACGAGTAGCGTCACACAACTACTTGTTTGGCCTATTGACAAAGTAACAGTGCCCTGGCTATATGCATGCGTCCTAGTATGTAATGGTTGGCCACCCCTTACGGGTGAGTAGGTACTGCGCCAAGCGTCAGAAGAGATTGGACATAACGTGACAGAGATCGTAGCTCTATCGGAACGAAACCCTAAGGTTTCTCCCGAAGAACTCCTGGCAGGATTCCATCCGTCATATCGTTTTGGCGAAGTATCGTTTGACACGTATATCCCTGATTCTGCGCACCCTTCACAGGCTGGTGCCGTTGAGCGACTTCGTGATTTTGCAGCAACGATCGGGGCGCGCAAATCGTCAGGTGGCCTGCTGTCGCTGTTTTCTCGTAAGGCAACCAAGAATAAGTCGAAACACCCTCATGGCGTGTATCTTGATGGCGGTTTCGGTGTCGGTAAAACGCACCTCTTGGCTTCGCTGTGGCATGCAGCTCCCGGGAAGAAAGCTTTTGGGACATTCGTGGAGTACACGAATCTCGTGGGAGCGTTGAGTTTCACCACCACCGTGGAAGTCCTGAAGGAATACTCACTGGTATGTATTGACGAGTTTGAACTAGATGATCCGGGTGACACCGTTTTGATGTCCCGTTTGATGCGAGAACTCTCTGATGCAGGCGTCAAATTGGCCGCTACCTCAAACACCTTGCCTGGCTCCCTGGGGGAGGGGCGGTTCGCGGCCCAAGACTTTAAGCGAGAGATCCAAGTCCTGGCAGATCAGTTTGAAACTATTCGTATAGATGGCGAAGACTATCGGCACCGTGGACTTGAAGCCGCACCAGAGCCGGTCACGGTAGGAACCGAACTCGACACGGCGAAAGCGAACTTTCCTGAAGAACAGGTTTATGCCGTTGATGATTGGTCCTCATTGACTCAGAACCTGTCACGTGTCCACCCCTCGCGGTATCGCGAACTGGTACGAGACGTCGATGTGCTGGTGCTAAGTAACGTCACAACCATTACGGAACAAGCCATGGCTTTACGGTTTGTCGTATTGGCTGACCGTCTCTATGACAAAGATGTCCCTGTTGTTGCTTCCGGTGTGCCATTCGAACAGTTGTTTACTGAAGACATGATGGCAGGCGGCTATATGAAGAAGTACTTCCGCACGGTGTCCCGCATGACGGCTCTGGCCCGTGAAGGTCAATTGGGTGAAAAGGCGGTCTAGGGTTTAGACCACACTCCGACTCCGATTATTGCGATGCCCGCTACTGGGCCCTAGCCCGTTTAAATGAATGGAAAGTGCGGTTAAATGCAAAAGAGGCCCCGATAAAAGTCATCGTGGCCTCTGAGCAACCGCAGAGCGGATGACGGGATTCGAACCCGCGACCCCCACCTTGGCAAGGTGGTGCTCTAGCCAGCTGAGCTACATCCGCGTGAATTACCTACGTAATTCTGTGCGCGATACTGGACTCGAACCAGTGACCTCTTCCGTGTCGGGGAAGCGCGCTAACCAACTGCGCCAATCGCGCTTGTGCTCCATTATCTGGAACTCAAGTCTTGCAGATTCCTACGGTACCAGCTTTGCTGCTACCTTGGAAATCCGATCGAGGTGGGGACGGGAATCGAACCCGCGTACGCGGCTTTGCAGGCCGCTGCCTCACCACTCGGCCACCCCACCCTGAGGGTGTTGCGAGCGGATGACGGGATTCGAACCCGCGACCCCCACCTTGGCAAGGTGGTGCTCTAGCCAGCTGAGCTACATCCGCGAAACGCTTGTGAACTGCAGTATAAGTTGTTCACTGTGCGTCCAACAGATTGAAACTATACCCAATCAAAATTCAAAAGCGCAAATCAGACTCTCCGGCGTGTTTTATTCATGACAGAAACCCTTAGGTTGTCCATGCCATGGCCGATAATGGAACCATGACTCAACCACAGCTTGCACACCAAACAAACGCCGGCAGAATGTACTCCAGGTCCCTGAGTGGCTTGCCGGCGGTTCCGTCAATCACCACCGTGATCGGACAACAGCATATGGACCTCAGTGGGTGGGCGTGCCATATGGCGACAACCCAATTAATCACGGACACTCGGTTGGCAGAATCGGTTGGATCACCCGCCAAACTCAAAACGCTCGCCCGGCAGTCCAATGATGCGGCTGTGCGCTATCGCGATGACGCCGCCGCCCGAGGGGACCGCGTGCACAACTATGCCGAGCAGGTCGCGCTGCGAGCGCTTGGGGAGCCCCACGCTCTTGCCGAAGCTCGAGAGGTTCTCGCAGAACATCACGAGTCACGCTTCGCCGATCGGTTCGATGAATGGTGGGAAAATTTTCAGATCAAACCTCTAGCCGCTGAGATTACTGTGTGGAATCACACAGTCGGATATGCGGGGACGCTTGATCTGGTCGCAGAAATTGGTGGACGCGTCTGTCTGATTGATTACAAAACCCGCGGCACGGATCGCTCGGGGCGTGTTAAAGGTCTCAGTCCCAACGTAGTCATGCAGTTAGCTGCGGGCTACAAAGCCGAAGAATCCCTTGTCGATGCCGAGGCTGGAACTTGGGAAGAGTGGGCTTATGGCGAAGACGTCATGCTGCTTGGCGTCGCTGTAGGGGAAACCGAAGTAGCGGCATACCAGGCCAATCCACAATCGTTGCCGCAGCACTGGCAGAAGTTCTGGGCATTACGCCAAGTCTGGGAATATCAGCAAGCTGTCGATTCAGCCCCAAACCCACTACAACCAATTGGTCCACCAGTGAGCTTGTCGCAATAATCGGTTCGTGCCGGTCACCCACCGCCGGTACAGGGGCACATATTTGGGTAGTCTTACCCCGTGAGTGTTTTAACTATTCGGACGTTGCCGGATCCTGTCCTGCGCAGTAAGACGTCCCAGGTTGCAGAAACCCGCTTTGGCTCGACAGGACTCCAACGGCTCATCGACTCGATGCACGAAACCATGGATGCCGTCTCTGGTGTCGGTTTGGCCGCCCCCCAGGTAGGCATTGGGCAAGCAATATTTGTTTTTCATCTCGATGAACGCCGTGGTCATGTCATCAACCCCGTACTTGAGGCATGGGGTGATCCTGTCCAAGACACCAGAGAAGGTTGCCTTTCAGTACCCGAATTGTATTTCACTCCTGCTCGCACCCAATATGCAAAGGTTTCTGGACTCGACGTCAACGGCCAAGACGTCGAATATGAAGGTGAGGGACTCTTCGCCCGCATGTTGCAGCATGAAGTGGACCATTTAGACGGCTACCTATTTGTGGATCGCTTAGAGGACGAACAATTCCGGCGGGCTCGTCGTGCCATGGCCTCCGCTGATTTTGCCGAAACCACACGGCGGGTTAATGCAGAACGTGCAGCTGACACGAGCTCAATTTTCAGGGCAGGTTCAGCATTCGGGTCTGCCGCGGGGACAGGACACCTATGAGAATTCTTTTTGCAGGAACACCTGAGCCAGCCGTTGCATCACTGAATGCACTTATCCAAGCAGGCCATGACGTGGTCGGTGTGTTGACTCGCACCGATGCCAAAGTAGGTAGAAAGCGGGTCCTGACTCCGTCGCCGGTGGCTGAGCGTGCCACAGAATTAGGGTTGCCGGTAATCAAGGCTGACAGGTTCTTCGGTGATACTGGCCAGGCAGCGATTGCAGAAATCCAAGAACTGCAACCTGACCTCGGCGCAGTAGTCGCCTATGGAGGCCTCCTGCCCCAGGGGGTCTTGGATATGTTGCCCAACGGGTGGGTCAACCTACATTTCTCCTTGCTGCCGGCATATCGAGGAGCGGCTCCGGTGCAGTGGGCCATCATCAATCAAGAATCCGTCACTGGAGCTGCTGTTTTCCAGCTGGAAGCAGGACTCGACACCGGACCAGTATTCGCTACGGTAACGCGAGCATTGCAACCGGAGGAGACAGCTGGAGAAGTGCTCGCTGATCTCGCAATCTCTGGTGGAACATTACTATCAGACACGCTCTTCGATATTGCTGCTGGGTCTGCGGTCGCTACACCACAGCAAGGAGAGGTCAGTTGGGCACCGAAAATCACCAGTCGTGACGTGCAAATCGATGCGTATCAGCCCTCAGCCGTAGTGCGGGGGCTCATCAACGGCGCTTCACCTGCACCGGGAGCGTGGGCCACCCTGAATGGTGACAGCACCAAAGCCCAGCGATTTAAAATTGGTGGTGCAGCACCGGTTAGTGACATGCCGGATCAAGGAAAGGCTCCGGGAGAATTCATCATCGAGCCGCATCGCGTGCTGTTGGTGTGCCATGATGGAGCTGTCGAGCTCACCAAAGTGCAACCATCCGGCAAAAAAATGATGGTGGCAAGTGACTGGGCCAATGGAGTCGATCCAACCATTGGACTTCACACCTCTGCAACGCACCCCACTGAGTTTGACGTGGACGAAGGATAAGAATTTTGGCAGACAACACTTCACAAAGCCGACGCAACACGAAAGGCCGCCAACGCAATCGCGGACAACAGGGGCGCCAACGGCAGTTCTCAGAAAAAGCGCCGGCGCAACGTGCGAGAAGGGCTGATCCTTCACGGTTGACAGCGTTTCAAATTTTACAAGCCGTAAGCAATGACGATGCATATGCCAACCTGGTCCTGCCGACTCGCATTCGCAGAAACAAACTTGACCGCCAGGATGCGGCTTTCGCTACGGAATTGACCTACGGCACGCTTCGCAACACCGGAACATACGATGCGATCTTGGCGGAGTGCGTTGACCGTCCTGTTATCAAGCTAGATAAACCGGTTTTGGACGCCCTGCGCCTCGGCACACATCAGCTCCTCAATATGCGAGTCCCCGCCCACGCTGCGCTGGATACCACCGTGGCCCTAGTGCGGTCGGAAATTGGGGCAGGACCGTCGGGACTTGTGAATGCAGTCTTGCGCAAAGTTAGCCAGAAGAGCATTGAGGAATGGTTCGATACGCTGGCCCCCGGAGACACCGACAAGGATTTATCGGTCCGGTATGCCCATCCCACCTGGATTTTGCGGGCCATTAAACAATCCATGGCCTATCACGGGCGGAATCCTGCAGACTTGCCGCAGGTACTTGCGGCAAATAATATTGCCCCAGAGCTCAACCTCATTGCGTTGCCTGGTATCGGGGAGCTTGGACCGGTCATCGACTATGGTGCAACCGCATCGACCCTCGCACCGGAGGCCGCGGTGTTTGCTGGTGGTGACGCCGGTCGAATTCCCGGTGTGGCTGAGGGCACGGTCCGCGTGCAGGATATCGGCTCACAGCTGACGGCACGGGCACTCGTTCGTGCACGGCCGGTTCAGTCCGGTGAAACCTGGCTTGATATGTCTGCGGGCCCCGGCGGCAAGGCAGCTGTTTTGGCGTCGCTGGCCGCCTCTCAGGGTGCAACACTCGTGGCGAATGATGTTTCCGAGCATCGAACCAAGCTGGTCCAGCAAGCACTTCGTGTTGTTGACGAGGACGCCTGGACGACTTCTGTTGCAGATGGAGTACAAATGGGCGAGGATCCTGACAACGCCCACCGTTTCGATCGCATCTTGCTTGATGCCCCGTGTACAGGTCTCGGTGCTCTTCGCCGTCGTCCAGAGTCACGTTGGCGCCGCACCCCACAAGATCTCGCCACACTGACGAAACTGCAAGCCCAACTCTTGGATGCTGCGGTCAAGATGTTAAAGCCAGGAGGGCTGCTTGCCTACGTTACGTGCTCGCCACATATCGCCGAAACAGCACTGCAGGTCACGGATGTCATTAAACGAAACCCCGATGTCCGGCTCCTTGACTCGGCATCAACCCTGCAGCATTCCGCGCTGGAAGGTGAAGGGGGATCGGTCCTAGCTCGTGAGTCCGTGACGTCAGGTGAAGCGGAATCAAATATGACGCAGCTTTGGCCCGACCTGCATAAAACCGACGCCATGTTTTTCGCTGTGCTGACCCACTAACCGTTACGCCGTCTACGTATCGAAGGAACACGATTCTGATGCAAATTAATCCCTCCATTCTGTCCGCAGACTTCGCTTACCTCGCTGATGAAATTGAACGAATCGGAAACTCGGACGCCATTCATGTGGACGTCATGGACAATCATTTCGTGCCGAACCTGACCATGGGTCTACCAGTCGTGAAAGCAATACGGGCAGCGACACACAAGCCACTGGATATCCATCTCATGATCGAGGACGCCGACCGGTGGGCGCCTGACTACGCCGACCTCGGTGCTGAATCCGTCACCTTTCACGTGGAAGCCTCCGGAGCTCCGATCCGACTCGCTCGCGAATTGCGTGCTCGAGGCTCCAAGGCCTCCATGGCGCTGAAACCAGCAACGCCGATCGAGCCGTATATGGATATGCTGACCGAACTCGACATGGTGTTATTGATGACGGTCGAACCAGGTTTCGGCGGGCAGTCCTTCTTGGATGTCGTGTTGCCAAAAATCCGGCGCGCACGACAAGCTATTGAAGATTCTGGGGTCCCTATCGCGCTTCAAATTGACGGAGGAGTGGCGCCGGATACTATTGAACGAGCCGCGGAAGCCGGGGCTGATGTATTTGTCGCAGGTTCGGCCGTGTACTCCGCCGATGACCCGAACAAAGCCATCGACAATTTGCGAACTCTAGCACGTAACTCACAACGTTAAAAAGGGGACTCATCACCATGCAGTGGCTCATTGACCTGTTCAATTGGACCATCCCGATTGCAGGCGGCGGGCTGCTGATGCGAGAAGTGTTCGGCAATGTATTTGGCTTAGCCTCAGCGCTTGGTGGGATGCAACGCAAGGTTTGGGCGTGGCCGGTCGGTATCATCGGCAACCTCACCCTGCTGACGGTATTCTTAGGCAGCTTATTCGGTGGTGCAGATGTACCCAGCCTGCTGGGACAAGCCGGTCGACAAATTATGTTCATCGTGGTGTCTATTTATGGCTGGGTGCAGTGGCGAAAATCTCAAACAGAGCGCTCCTCAAGCGGTGAAGCCACTGCGATCGTGCCGACCTGGACTTCCTGGCCTGTCCGCACCTGGTTAATCGTGATTCTCGTCGTGGGAACGCTGGCACTGACCCCATTGTTCCGCATACTCGGCTCATTTGAACCCGTCTGGGCAGACGCCTGGACATTTGTCGGCTCACTATTAGCGACCTACGGTATGGCGAAGGGATGGGTAGAGTTCTGGCTCATCTGGGTCGTCGTCGATATCGTTGGTGTGCCGCTCCTTTTCTCCGCTGGTTACTACGCCTCAGCATTTATGTATGTGTTTTATGGCGTCTTCACGCTCGTCGGATTCTTCGTCTGGGCACGCGCTAGGGCCAAAGAAAAACCCGCAGTCGAAACGCTCATGCTCGACCCCACACTGCAAGACTCGGCCACGGATTCACATCGGTAAATAAAAAACCGTGTCATGAAGTGCATCGTTGTACACGAACCTGGTTTTGAACAACTACGCTAGTACTGTGAAAACCTTCGAAGAACTCTTTGCTGAACTAGCTGAAAAAGCTCGCACCCGCCCAGAAGGCTCTGGGACCGTACAACAACTGGATGCCGGGGTCCATGCGATCGGTAAGAAAGTTGTCGAAGAAGCAGCAGAAGTGTGGATGGCCGCACGTTATGAAACCAATGATGAAGCAGCCGAGGAGATCTCCCAACTGCTCTATCACCTCCAAGTCATGATGCTTGCCAAAGGTATCTCACTGGAAGATGTCTACAAATACCTCTAACTAGGAGAATCAAACGCAAAATGTTGCGCATTGCTGTGCCCAACAAGGGCTCCTTGTCCGATGCAGCTCGTGAAACGCTCAGTGAAGCTGGTTACCGGCAGCGTCGTGATTCTAAAGAGCTAGTGCTCGTAGACCCCGAGAATGATGTTGAGTTTTTCTACTTGCGTCCACGAGATATCGCTATCTATGTCGCCAAGGGGACGCTCGACGCTGGGCTCACCGGTCGAGACCTCTTCCTGGACGCTCAAGTCGGGAATGCAGCCGAAGAAGTCATGGGACTGGGCTTTGCCCGTTCCACCTTCCGTTTTGCCGCCCCGGCCGGAAAATTTACCTCTGTTAATGAACTTGCAGGAAAGCGGATCGCAACGTCCTACGACGGTCTGCTATCGGACTTCATGAAGTCCTCTGATATTCAGCCTGAACGTATTGTCCACCTGGACGGCGCGGTCGAATCCTCGGTCTCGCTCGGTGTTGCTGACGCTATAGCCGATGTTGTCGAGACCGGCTCAACGCTCAAAGCCGCCGGTATGGAAATTCTTGGCGACCCGATTCTGCATTCTGAAGCGATTTTGATCGGCCAAACAGGACAACATCCAGCCGCGCTGGACAAACTCATCCAGCGGCTCCGTGGTGTACTGGTCGCTCGCGAATACGTCATGGTTGATTATGACGTACCAAAAGAACACATGGAAGCTGCATTAAAAGTGACTCCGGGACTGGAATCACCGACGATCGCATCGCTGGCCGACGAAAAGTGGGTCGCGGTCCGTTCCATGGCCAAGAAAAAAGACATGAACCGCATCATGGACGAACTCTATGAAATGGGGGCCAAAGCAATTTTGGCCTCAGCGATTCACGCTATCCGCCTATAACCCAACAACCGCGAGGAAAATCATGAGCACTGTAATTCGCGTCATCCCATGCCTGGATGTCAATAACGGCCGAGTCGTCAAGGGCGTAAATTTCGAAAATCTTCGAGATGCCGGAGACCCTGCAGAACTTGCCCACCGTTATAATAACGCCGGTGCCGATGAGATCACCTTCCTCGACGTCACCGCAACAACCGAACAACGCGACACAACATACGAACTCGTCAACAGCACCGCTAAAGAAGTGTTTATCCCACTCACCGTTGGTGGCGGGATTCGTAGCGTCGAACACGTTGACCAACTGCTTCGCAATGGTGCTGACAAAGTCTCGATCAGTTCGGCAGCAGTTTCTAATCCTGATCTACTCAATGAAATCTCCAATACATGGGGAGCCCAGGTCCTTGTCCTGTCGCTCGATGCACAAGCAAATCCCGCTATGCCATCCGGCTATGAAGTCATGATCAAGGGCGGCAAAGAGGGTACCGGAATGGACGCTATTGCCTGGGTTCAAGAGGCAGAAGAGCGTGGTGTTGGCGAAATTCTCATCAACTCCATCGACGCGGACGGAACCCGCGATGGCTTCGATGTTGACATGATTAAAGCTGTTCGAGCTGCTGTGTCAGTGCCACTGATTGCCTCGGGGGGTGCTGGTGAACCATCACACTTCCCACCCGCCATCGAAGCAGGTGCGCAAGCTGTATTGGCAGCATCACTGTTTCACTACGGACCAGACGATATGATTGGTCAAGTTAAAGACGCTATTGAAGCAGCTGGATTTACCGTACGTCGCTAACGACTCGACCGTTTTAAGGACGATCGATTAAGACCAGTGCGTGGTCCGGACGGCCGAGAGCATGAAGAACTAACTCTCCGGCCGGGCCGGTCACGTAGGTCAAGGTCGTGCCACGTTTGGCCACAATTCGTTCCCCGTTGGTGCGCACCAAAACATAGCCAGTTTTTGCATTGCCGTAGTACTTTCGAGCTTGTTCACGCAACTGTTCAAAGAGTGCACTGGCGTAGGTATCAGAGAGCTTTCGTGGAGCCCAGCGACTCTGAGCGCGCCGAATATCTTCTGTATGCACAAAGAATTCTAGGAGCAAACTCTCTGTTTCGTGCCGACGCTGCTTCATAGAATTTCGAATACGCTTGAACAGCGAGGGACGTTGTCCGGCTGATTGTGACTCGGCGCCATCACCAATTTTGCGCACGAGATTATAGAACGCCTTGCGAGAAGACGATTCCTCGGCCAGTTTTTCGATAGCCGTATTCATTGTTGCGCTGGAAGTTCCAGATGCTCGGCTTGTGACTTGGTGCGGGTTTTCTCGAAGATAAACTGAAGCCGCAAGGTGCTGCGTCTGCCACTGATCCACAAGAGTGGGCTCATTTGGACCGGCCGCATATAGCGCTGCCACAAAGGCAGCACGAGATGCGGCAACAAAGTCGTCGCCGTCTTGAGAATGGGGCCCCGCAGAAATGTTTGTCACATATGTGAAATTATCACGTGTTGATCAGTGGCAACAGCAGACAAGCCGTCCTACACTAGATCCATCATGAACAATTCTGAAGTTTCTCTGCCTGAATCCGATCTTGACCCCAAGATTGCCGCGCAACTGAAACGAAACGCCGACGGATTAATCCCCGCGATCGTCCAAGACGCTCAAAGTCATGAGGTTCTCATGCTGGGCTGGATGAACGATCAAGCCCTCCATAAGACATTGACCACTGGCAGAGCCTGGTATTGGTCACGTTCACGCGCAGAATACTGGCGCAAAGGTGATACCTCCGGCCACACACAACACGTGGTATCAGTCGCTCTCGACTGCGATAATGACACCGTACTGGTGGTCGTCAACCAGCAGGGTCCGGCCTGTCACACAGGTACCCCCACATGCTTTACCGGTCGAACACTGACCGTTACTGGCACCGAATAGATTTTTGACCACATGAAAGAACATAATGCGTGATATTGGCCCAGTGTTTCCCACCCGCGAAGCGTTCCACGAACTCGCAAAAGCCGACCATAAGGTCATTCCGGTAACCACCACGCTGCTACCGGATGGTTTGACCCCCGTCGGAATTTATCGACGGCTAGCAAATGATGCTCCCGGCACGTTCCTGTTGGAGTCTGCCGGACAAGACGGTAAGTGGTCTCGATATTCCTTTATCGGAGCTGGGACAGCTGCCACTTTAACTGAACAGGATGGTCAGGCAGTGTGGCAGGGTCGAGTGCCAGCCGGGGTACCATCCTCGGGCACTCCCTTGGAGGTACTCGAAGAGTCGCTCAATTTTTTGGCGACCGATGCTCGGGCTGATATCTCGGATGCGCTGCCACATTTAGTTTCAGGTTTCGTAGGATTCTTGGGCTGGGACACGGTCCGTGCATGGGTGGAACTCGGGGAGGGGCCCAAAGACGATCTCAATCTGCCGTCGATGGCCATGAACCTCGTCACCGATCTCGCTATTCATGACTCCTGGGACGGCACCGTGACCCTTGTTGCCAATGCCATTAACTTTGATGGCGAGTCCACGGGGGTCGACGGCGCATACGATCGCGCAGTAGCACGACTCGAGAGTATGGTTCAACGCCTTGCCGAACCGGTGGCCGACCCCGTTTCGTTTGCACCTGCAGGATGGTTGGACCAAGACTTCTCCACGAAAATTGGGCATTCCTGGCATGAAAAGGATTTTCTCAATGCGGTGCGGAAGACCCAGCAGTCAATACGTGAGGGAGAAGTTTCGCAGCTTGTCATCTCCCGTCGCTTCACCACAGAAACCACGGCAACTGCCTTCGATACCTACCGCGTATTGCGTGCCATCAATCCCAGCCCATACATGTTTCTGTATACCTTTGAATACCCGGATCGAGACGGCACTTACCATCTTGTCGGAGCGTCACCAGAGACCTTGGTCTCCGTCAAAGATAAGCGCGTCCTGACCCACCCCATCGGTGGTTCTAAGCCGAAAGACCCCTCGCACACGATCCGGTCGATTAGCGAGGAGTTGCTCGGAGATCCGAAAGAACGGGATGAACACGTCCAGTTAGTCGAACTGGCCAAAGCCGAACTCTCTGCAGTGTGTGCACCCGGTACTGTAGAGGTTTCCGACTTCATGATCGTCCAGCAGTTCTCACATATTCTGCACCTGGTTTCTACGGTGGAGGGCGATATTGGTGCAAACACCACCGCCCTGGACGTTTTACGGGCAAACTTCCCGGCGGGAACACTCTCGGGCTCACCGAAACACCGGGCGCTCGAACTCCTCGACGAATGGGAACCACAGGCACGAGGCCCATTCGGCGGTACTGTCGGCTACTTCGATCTTGCCGGCAACATGGACATGGCCATCACGATTCGAACCGCCGTCATCAAAGATCAAGTAGCCTATCTACAGGCAGGCGCAGGCATTGTGGCCGAATCCGTTCCCGCCACTGAAGCGCATGAAACGCTGACCAAAGCTACTGCCGCAATTCGTGCAGTCTTGGCAGCCCAAGAACTCCAAGACATCAAGGCTGGAAAACAGAACTAGATGACCACTCCGCTCCCTATTGATAACCCTCAGTCCTCCAAAGGTCTCAACCGCGGTATGACCGTGCTGGTGTTGTTGATTGGAGGCGCACTAGCATTGATCGGCTCCACTCAAACCTGGGTGACGGCCGCTGGATTCGAGGCAACACACCTCACGCAAATGACTTTATCCGGTCAAGAAGCCTCGCCCGTGATTACCGCAATGTCGTTGGTAACTATTGCCGCCGGTGCGGCTCTGTCCATCGCACGCAACATTGGGCGATGGATTATCGGCTGTGTAGCCATCCTCGGAGCATTAGCGATCGGCGCAACAACCATCAATGTACTGGTCAACCCATTCAATGCTGCAGCCCAGAAGATCTCGGAATCTACCGGAACCACAGCCACAACAAATGCTGTCGAGAATATCGAGGTATCGCTGCTGCCCTGGCTGACAGTGCTGGGCGCCGTCATTGTCCTGGTCGGAGGCATCATTGCGTTGACACAGGGCTCCCGCTGGTCACTTGGAAAAACCAAAAAGTACGACGTGAACCAGCCAACACAAGCCAATCACGATGGACCGCTTGATGAAATCGATACTTGGGATGAATTGTCCCGCGGCGAAGATCCAACCTAAAATCCCGTAGTAGTTCGTGTTCTACAGTGGTCACTACGAAAAAATGGCACAATGGGACACATATCATCGTCAGCAACTTGAGGCTGCCGGAAAATGTTCTGGCGGAAAGAAAGGCATCACCCAAATGGCGAATATGACTGAAGAATTAAAAGTTGATGAGTACGGTCGCATCTTGAATGACCCAACTCACGATGAATCACCAAGCCATGGTAACTCGCCGGCTGCATGGGCCCTCGTGATGTTGGTGCTCGTCGGGCTTGTCATTGCAGGCATTAGCGCACTTGCATCAGGCTGGGTTGTCATGTGGATCGGGATCGGAATCGCCGTACTCGGTTTGCCAGTTGCCTTCTTTATGCGTCTGGCAGGCAAGGGCGCCAACGGAGATTACAAGGGCTAATGACACCAAACCCGATTACCGGTACGGTCCTTGATGACATCATCGCTGGTGTCATCGAAGATATGGACGCCCGCAAAGCCATAACACCGCTGTCGCGCATGCAACAGCTTGCTGCCGATGTTTCACCGGCACGGGATGCGCATGCTGCCCTCGTCGGCGGTCGCGATAACCCCGATGGTGTTGGCATCATTGCCGAGGTCAAACGTGCGTCGCCCTCAGCAGGTCCGTTAGCGAATATCGGTTCTCCAGCAGATCTTGCTGCGCAATACGCGACCGGGGGAGCATCCGCCATTTCCGTGTTGACGGAACAGCGGAGATTCAACGGCTCTTTAGCGGACTTCGATGCGGTTCGAGCACGCGTGGATATCCCCCTGCTGCGCAAAGATTTCACGGTCGATGAATATCAAATCTATGAAACTCGTGCCCACGATGCTGACATAGTCCTCTTGATTGTGGCCGCGCTTGATGATGCCCAACTGCGTGATTATCTCGCGTTGACTCATGAGCTTGGCATGCATGCTCTTGTCGAGACACATACCGTTGAAGAGATTGAGCGAGCCGCTGCAGTTGATGCGTCTATCGTCGGAGTTAACGTTCGGAACCTGAAGACACTGGAAGTTGATACCTCGCATTACGGCACCCTGGCCGACCGGCTACCAGATAGCGTCATACGAATTGCAGAGTCCGGCGTCAAAGAAGCCAGTGACGTTGCCATGTATGCGGCACAAGGTGCAGACGCAGTCTTGGTAGGGGAGGCACTGGTCCGTCACGGCGAACCAACTCAAGCGATCACGGATTTCCGTCAAGCCAGCAGATCATAAACCACACACCGTGCTGCCCCGGACATATGTGCCGGGGCGGTTGTCGTATTTGGAAAGAAACATATGAGCACTCCAATCGAAAGACCAGCACCCGGTTCATACGAACATGACGGCGACTTCCAGCAGCTGCAGGGTCCATACTTTGGCCGCTACGGCGGTCAGTGGATGCCTGAATCGTTGATGGCTGCACTGCAAGAAGTTGAGGAAACTTTCCGGCATGCTGTCAAAGATCCAGAGTTTACTGCAGAGCTCAATGACCTCAACGCCAACTACATCAACCGCCCGTCACTGCTGTCCGAAGTTCCTCGCTTCGCACAGGATCACCCTGGCGTTCGAATCTTTTTGAAACGCGAAGACCTGAACCACACAGGTTCACACAAGATTAATAACGTCATCGGTCAAGCGTTGCTAGCGAAACGCATGGGCAAAACTCGCCTGATCGCCGAGACTGGAGCTGGCCAACACGGTGTGGCCACTGCAACTGCAGCAGCACTGTTTGGCATGGAATGTACTGTGTACATGGGTGAGGCCGACACCAAACGACAAGCGCTCAACGTGGCACGGATGGAAATGCTTGGTGCCGAGGTTAAAGCTGTCACCATTGGTGCACGCACACTTAAAGACGCCATCAACGAAGCCCTACGAGACTGGGTGGCCTCCGTGGATACCACCCACTACCTCCTGGGCACCGTAACCGGACCGGCCCCTTTCCCTGAAATGGTCCGTTACTTCCACCAGGTCATTGGAGACGAAGCCCGTGAGCAGTCTCTTGAACAGACCGGCAAACTGCCAGACGCGGTCATTGCGTGCGTAGGTGGTGGCTCGAACGCCATCGGCCTATTTCACGGTTTCCTCGATGACAAAGATGTTGAACTCTACGGCATGGAAGCCGGCGGCGCGGGTGTCGAAACGGGCAAACACGCAGCGCCCATCGCACTGGGACGCGTCGGAGTGCTTCACGGAGCTCGCACGTACCTGATGCAAGACGAAGATGGCCAAACTATCGACTCTCATTCGGTATCAGCCGGTCTCGACTATCCAGGAGTTGGACCTCAGCATGCGTTCCTGCATGATACGGGCCGAGCCATCTACCAGCCGGTCAGTGACTCTGAAGCCATGGACGCATTCAAGCTCCTGACGCGGACCGAAGGCATCATGCCCGCTATCGAATCCGCACATGCATTAGCCGGAGCACTCCGGTTGGCTGCCAAGTGGGTTGCAGACGGTGTCGTTGACAAGAGCACACCGCAAGACGAGCAAAAAGTGATCATCGTGAACCTGTCAGGTCGCGGCGATAAGGACGTGAGTACCGCTGCCACGTGGTTCGGTATGGTCCCAGAGGATCAAACGGAAGCCGGAGAGTAACAAGATGACAGACACCATTCGCTCACTGACTGCTGAGAAAATTGAACAGGCCCGTGCCGACGGTCGCACCGCATTTATCGGCTACCTGCCGGCCGGTTATCCGACAATCGAAGACTCCATCGAAGCCGCTGTGCAACTCGGCAATAATGGTGCCGACATTATCGAGATCGGTCTTCCGTATTCCGACCCGGTGATGGACGGGGAAGTCATCCAACTTGCCACCGCGGAGGCACTTGAAAACGGCTTCCGCGTCGCCGACGTCTTCCACATCGTCAAGGAAGTCACGTCGCGAACCGATGCCGCCGTCGTCATTATGACCTACTGGAATCTCGTCGATCGCATGGGCGTCGACGAATTCTCCCGACGCTTCGCAGAAGCTGGGGGCGCTGGACTCGTCACACCAGACCTTGTACCCGAAGAAGCCAGCGAATGGTTTGAAGCCTCAGATAAATATGAACTGGACCGAATCTTCCTCACCGCACCGTCATCTCCTGACGAACGTGTAAAACTTACCGTGGACTCCAGCAGGGGCTTCGTGTACGCCGTCTCCGTGATGGGAATTACCGGTGCTCGCGGCGAAGTATCGAATGCCGCTGAACGCGTTGTCCGCCGTGCACATGAGGCTGGAGCACCGCGCGTCTGTGTTGGGCTGGGTATTTCTGAACCACAACACGTCGCTGAAATTGGTAGCTATGCCGACGGTGCTATCGTTGGTACCGCCCTGGTAGCAGCACTGCGTGATAATGGTCCACAAGCAGTCGGGGAAATTACCCGAAATCTTGTCACCGGAGCATCCAAGAAGTAGCGCACAACACGAGGACAGGCCCAACCAATGCAGTTCGCAACCTTGATCGCATCAATTCCGCCACCACCGTTGGATGGTTTCGAACTCGGTCCCGTCAAGATTCACCTTTACGCGTTGTGCATTATCCTCGGCGGTGTCCTCGCTTTCTGGCTCGGCGGTAAACGCTGGGCCGCCCGCGGGGGCAAGTCCGAACAAATGTATGATGTCGGCCTCTGGGCCGTCGTCTTTGGCATTATCGGAGCGCGCCTCTATCACGTGCTTACCGTGCCTGATCAATACTTCGGGCCCAATTACGATGGCACCGGCGACCTGTCTAAAATCTTTGCCATCTGGGAAGGCGGCATCGCTATCTGGGGCGCTATTGGTGGTGGTGCCCTGGGCGTGTGGTTCGCATGTCGCCGATACGGGTTGCGTATGCCTGCAATGGCGGATGCAATCGCGCCGGGGATTCTTTTGGCACAAGCCGTAGGACGCTGGGGCAACTACTTCAATCAAGAACTCTTTGGCGAGCCCACCACATTGCCATGGGGGCTCGAAGTTGAAGCAGACCACTACAACTATCCAGCTGACGTGCCGGCCGACGCCCTGTTTCATCCGACGTTTCTCTACGAATCGATCTGGAACCTGCTCGGTGTTGTGTTCCTGCTGCTGATTGACCGGCGCTTCAAACTGCGAAACGGCATGATGCTCTGGTCCTACATTGTTTGGTACACCCTGGGCCGTATCCCAATCGAATCCATTCGACTCGACACGGCGCAGGAATGGTCAATTCTGGGGATCGAGGCCCGCACCAACACTTGGACCTCCGTGCTGATGTTCCTTATCGCGGTGATTCTGTTGACGTACGCCATCGTTACCCGTCCCAAGACTCCAGAAGAGCGGGCTGAAGCGGATAAAATTTTCCGAGACGATCATGCAAGAGACGAAGACGCCCAGGACGCGTCCATCGACAGCGCCCCCGACGTGAACAATGATACCGCGACAAGCGACGATGAAGGTACTTCAAATCCCAGAACATGACCTAAGTCATGTGACAGATCAAAGGCCAATCATTAACTTTCACAATCTTCGGCCATAGACTTGGACTATGAGACACGCGAAGATCGTCGCAACATTTGGCCCTGCTACACAGGGATATAAGACAACAAGCGAGCTGCTAAAGGCCGGGGTTAATGTCGCCCGGATGAACTTCAGCCACGGTGAGCATGAGGTCCATGCGAACACCTACAACACCATTCGCAAAGCTGCCTCCGATCTTGATCATTCGGTCGCTATTTTCGCAGACCTGCAAGGCCCCAAAATCCGACTCGGTAGATTCGCTGATGGGCCGTATTTGCTTGAAGACGGGGATACGTTCACTATCACCACGCGTGATATCGAGGGAACCCAGGATATTTGCTCCACCACCTTCAAAGGTCTGCCACAGGACGTAGCAGTTGGGGATCAGCTTCTCATTGACGACGGCAAGATCGCCCTGCAGGCTATCGAAGTCAGTGAAACCGAGGTTGTGACCAACGTGGTGATTGGTGGCGAGGTCTCTAATAATAAGGGAATCAACCTCCCCGGAGTTGCCGTTAGCATCCCTGCGCTCACCGAAAAAGATGAAGAGGACCTTCGATTCGCGCTGAAGCTCGGCGTCGATATGATTGCGCTGTCCTTTGTGCGCAGTGCCAAGGACATCGAACCGGTCCATGCGATTATGGAGCAAGAGGGTCGTCGGATTCCGGTCATCGCCAAACTGGAAAAACCTCAGGCAGTTGAGAACCTCCAGGAAATCATTGATGCTTTCGACGCCATCATGGTGGCTCGCGGCGACCTCGGTGTGGAACTGCCCCTAGAGGATGTCCCCGTCGTGCAGAAAAATGCGATCGATTTAGCACGGCGCTGGGCCAAGCCGGTCATCGTTGCTACACAAGTCCTGGAATCCATGATCGAGAATGCGCGACCTACCCGGGCAGAAACCTCTGACTGCGCCAACGCCGTCCTCGACGGTGCAGATGCAGTCATGCTCTCAGGCGAAACCTCCGTCGGGAAATATCCAGTGCTCACCGTGCAAACAATGGCGAAGATCATCGCATCGACTGAAGACCACAGCCTGCATCGGATGCCTCCACTCGGTACACGTCCTGGCACCCGCGGGGGAGCGGTAACTCGTGCGGCTGTCGACATTGCGGCTTCGCTAGAAATCCCGTTCTTGGTGAGTTTCACCCAATCCGGTGACTCAGCCCGACGTTTGTCACGGCTACGTGCCCCGCAACCAATTTATGCGTTTACCCATTCCTTCACCACAAATAATGTGCTGTGTCTGTCATGGGGTGTGACACCAAAACTGGTTCCGTTCATGGACTCAACGGACAAAATGACCGAGCAAATAGATTACGAACTCGTCAAGGCTGACCTGGCAAAGATCGATGACCTCGTGGTGATGGTCGCTGGGTCCCCACCAGGAGTACCGGGCTCAACAAATATGCTCAAAGTACATCGAATGGGATCGACCAAAGCGGAAATCGATCCCGCCCTGGTTGACACCGCAGTAGCCCCGCCAGCACATCGCTGGGATAACGTTTCCGGCTGGTCACCCATGTAGGGTGCTTATGACGGGTTGCCCAACTGCTCGATGACAGTTTGGGCAACGTCTTTCATCATCAGCCGCCGATCCATTGAGGTCTTCTGAATCCAGCGAAATGCCTCGGGCTCAGTAATTTCGAGCTTCTCCATAAGCAGACTCTTCGCCTGGTCCACGAGCTTTCGTGTCTCAAAACGTGTTGTCAGATCCGAAATCTCAGCTTCTAGCGTTATGAGTTGTTCGAAACGGGCCTTGGCCAGCTCAATAGCCGGCACCAGATCAGTCTCACTAAATGGTTTGACAATGTAGCTCATTGCCCCGGCATCAGTCGCTTGATCAATCAGATCTCGCTGTGAAAAGGCCGTCAAAATCACGACGGGGGCTAACGACCGCTCGGAAATGTGGCGGGTAGCAGAAATACCGTCCATGACCGGCATAGAAATATCCATCAGCACAAGATCTGGGGCATGCTCCTCGACCAATTCGATGGCCCGCTGGCCGTTGTCGGCCTCAGCAACAACGTCGTATCCCTGGCCGCGCAATGTTTCCACGATATCTAACCGAATAATCGTTTCATCTTCGGCTACCACAATACGTACAGGATGTGTTGCTTCGGTATCAGTCATAGTGACCTCATATCGTCGTGGTAGCGTGTTTGTCAGTCTCATATACTACGACAAAACTCTTGTGAGTACCTTTTGGTTATTCGAAAAACTTGTGTAAAATAGGTCAGGTGCCCGGCCCGAATGGCGGAATTGGTAGACGCGTTGCACTCAAAATGCAATATCGAAAGATGTGTGGGTTCGAGTCCCACTTCGGGTACAAAATATAATTTAAAAGCCATCACGTCCCGCATCAATATGCGGGACGAAGTGCTTTAACAGCCTTCATCATCCACACGGGTCGCCCTTCGCAACTCCTGCAACCGCGTCGGTGTATATCGTGTGCAACACATTTGATCCAGCAAGTTAGCTATGCAAGTATTGTGTGGTGCGCAAGACCATTGCGCGCCACACTTCTGAGTCCTATGACTTGACGTTGATATTCGAACCGGTGACCCACTCACAACCTGACCGCCGGTACTTGCGAAGAGGGTGAAGCATCGTGCTCTTATGGGCGGTCTTACTAGTACTGATCGCAGTGGTACTCTCGGCTCCACTTTCACATTATTTCGGTCGCAAGGCCGGTTGGTTCTTGTGGATTCCACTCATCGCTGCCGCAGTGCTGCTGGTCCAAGCATTCGCAGCCTCCAATGGCGAAATAGTTGAGTATTACCCGTGGATTCCAGATTTCTTTAACGTTGGCTTCCATTTACGACTCACCGGCCTATCTTTGCTCTTCAGCCTCTTGGTCCTTGTGATCGGTGCTGGTGTGCTGTTCTACTCCGCAAAGTATCTGGCGCGCACAAAGATCATCAGTTTCTATCTGTCAATGTCAACGTTTGCGTTAGCCATGCTGATTCTGGTGTTGGCCAATGATTTGATGGTGCTCTATGTGGCATGGGAAGCCACGACGCTTGCGTCTTTCTTTTTGATCGCACGTTCCGGATCACATGCTAGAAAACCTGCCGTCAGAACACTGCTGGTAACTGTGACAGGAGGACTAGCCCTCCTCGCAGCAGTGGCTATCATGATCGCTTCCGCGGGAAGTACCGTCGTGACCGAAGTGCTGCTGGCTGACCTCTGGAAAGATCCCACAATTGTCACGTGGCTTATCATCACCCTGGTACTGGCGGCTTTCACGAAATCGGCTCAGTTTCCATTCCAATCCTGGCTGCCTGATTCAATGGTTGCTATTTCACCGGTCTCTGCCTACCTGCACGCTGCCGCAATGGTCAAAGCCGGCATCTATTTGCTCTTACTCTTCTCACCGGTTTTAGCCGGTAATACGCTTTGGCTGACCCTGTTGGTCAGTTCTGGGCTCATAACGGCTCTACTCGGTGCGGTTGCCGCATTGCGCCGTTACGATCTCAAGGAACTCCTGGCGTACTCCACTATGTCGCAGCTTGGCTATTTGGTCGCACTGATTGGCATTGGGTCTCCAGCCGCCCTGACGGCAGCCGTCTTGCACACCATTGCGCATGCCCTGTTCAAATCTGCACTCTTCCTGGCCGTCGGGGTGATTGATCACGAAGCCGGTACACGAGATATGCGCATGCTCACCGTGCGCAAGATGGCCATGCCGGCCACTATCACCGTAGTCCTGATCGGATCGGCTTCAATGGCGGGCATTCCACCGATGCTTGGGTTCATCTCCAAGGAACATCTCTTTGAAGCGTTCCTCGGAGCAGATCTGCCGGGCCTGCTGCCATGGGTGCTGACCGGGCTTGCCGTCCTAACTGCCATCGGTACTTTCGCCTACTCCGGTCGGTTCGCTCTGGGAGCGATGGGGCACTATCGGTCCCCGCTGAACTGGATCAATACGCCTCGCGGAACGACCGCCAACCTGAAACCCGTACATGAAGCGCCACTGAGTTTTTGGGGCTATCCAGCAGTCAACGCCTCACTTACCCTGATCTTGGGAATCGTTCCGTTTGTCCTTGCCGGAACCGTATCTTCAGCAGCTACCGGTGCGATTGGCAGCCCACAGACCGTAGAACTTTCGCTCTGGCACGGTTTCACGCCCGCTTTCGCCCTTTCAATAGCAGTCATGGTGATCGGTGCCGTTGCTGTCTGGCAGTTACCACGGCTTGAAGCCTTCTTGGTGCCTCGGCCCCTGTCGCTGTCAGGACTTGGCGTGGTGGAAGATCTTCGCCAACGCACCATCCAACTGGGTGCGATTGTCAGTTCTTGGACGTCCGGTCTGAACCCTGGGCGCCACTTGGTCGTCCCGTCGCTGCTGCTGATCAGTATTGCGATCACTGGTTGGTTCACGGTTGACGAACTCCCCAGTCAACAAGCCGATCTGACACGCTGGACCGATTGGCTGTTGGTGATCATCGTGGCTGTTGGCGTCATTGCTACGGTACGGGCCAAAACCCGCGTAGCGGCCATTGTGGTCCTCGGGGCCGTCGGTTTTTCAGTGACACTATGGTTCCTTGCTCTAGGAGCTGTAGATGTCGCACTAACCCAGCTTTTGGTAGAAATTTTGACGGTCGTTGTGATGGTCTTACTGTTACACCGACTCCCGAAGTCCTTTGGAAAACAAGAAAAACTTTCCAAAGTCGGCCTGATATCGGCCGTCGCAGCGGGTATTGCAGCATTTGCCGGAACCTGGGCGCTCACAGGTCGTCGAGATATGTCAGATCCGGCGAAGTATCTCACAGAACACGGTGCTGAAGTTACCGGTGGTAATAACCTGGTGAATGTCATCCTGGTCGAATTCCGAGCTCTGGATACTCTAGGGGAGCTCACCGTACTTGGCATGGCCGGTGTGGCAATCGCTGCCCTCTTGGCCTCGCGCAAACCCAATCCAATTCGTCCGGTGAACGTCATTTCTACTTCGCCGATTTCTGATCCTCAGACCAACACCACGTTCCTGCGCGCGTTCTCGAAAGTGATGACACCAATCCTGGTGATTATCAGTATTGTTCTACTCCTGCGGGGACACAATGAGCCAGGAGGCGGATTCGTCTCTGCCCTGCTGGCGGGTGCTGCATTCGCACTGCTCTACTTGGCAGCCCCCACGAATGAAACACGTTCGATTCGCTGGCCGTACATGGGACTCATCGGCACAGGTGTCGTTTTAGGTGCGGCCGTTGGATTTATAGGCCTCTTCGAAGGTTCCTACTTTGCCCCGCTGACTTGGGACATCTTCGGTTACACCTTGTATAGCTCCCTGATTTTTGATTTTGGTGTCTACTTCGCCGTACTCGGCGTGATCCTTGGTGCGCTCAATATGATGGGCACGAAGCGTGGGCTCGATGTCGTTATGGAACAGCCTTCCATTTCCAGCCCGAGCACCAAACAACCCGAGAAGACACAGGAGACTGTCAAGTGACGCTGGCTTTAACCATCGGACTGTTGACTGCCGGAGCGGTCTATCTCTTCACCAAACGTGAGATGTTACGGGTCATCTTAGGCTTCGTGCTCTTAGGCCACGCTGCCAACCTCATATTGTTCGCAGCAGGTGGGACCGATCGACGCAGTGAGGCCTTTTACACGTCTACTGACCCGACTGCCATGGCCGACCCACTGCCACAGGCCTTTATCCTCACCGCGATCGTCATCGCATTTTCCATCACGATCTTTATGCTGGTGCTCTCAGTAACAGGCGAAGATAGTGACGAAACCGCTGAGAAAGTCGAGAAATTGGACGTCGCAGCCGAATCGGAATCTGACGGTACTCCACATAAATCATTCCGTACGAATGGTGAGGGGAAATAATGAGCGCTAGCACTATCGGCATATTACTGCCACTGTTTGTCGGGCTTCCCCTTCTTGTTGCAGGTATTTTGATCTGCACTGGGCACCGGCTTCGCCTCCATGCCGTTGTCACCATGCTGACCATGCTGACAATGCTTGCTGGCGCAATGTACATTGTCTATCACTTTTGGACAACCGACGGCGGAGCGATCGGGCACCAAGTTGGACACTGGCCAGCTGGTATTGCCATCCCATTCGTGGCGGATATGTTTACCGCCCTAATGTTGTCTGTGACTCTGCTTCTCACCGTGGTGAGTATCTGGTTTGCACACGCCTCACAGGCGGCAAATTCCAAATACTTCGCACCATTAGTTTTGGTGCTCAGTACGGGGGTCAACGGTGCACTGCTCACTGCGGACCTATTCAACTTATTCGTGTTCCTCGAAGTGATGTTACTGCCCAGTTATGGTCTATACGTGCTCAGCGCCAACCGAAAACTCCCGGTGCGACGCACACACGGCGCAAGACTCTACGTCACGTTGAATCTGTTCACCTCCACGTTGTACATGGCCGGTGTCGGCTTCCTCTACGGCACTGCAGGATCAGTCAACATTGGTGTATTGGCAGAACAAGCAAAACACGACTCCACCGTGGCATTGGCCGGTGCAGTCACCATATTTGCACTGTGCATTAAGGCCTCGGTCGTGCCCGTCCACGGTTGGTTAGCGAGGGCTTATCCAGCAACCTCGCCCGCCGTCACTGCCTTGTTTTCCGGGCTCCACACCAAAGTCGCCATTTATGCGATTTACCGGATTTATGCTGTCGTCTACGATGGCGACACGCGCTTCCTTTGGATCGGCGTGGTGTTGTTCAGCCTGACCATGCTCATCGGCGTGTTTGGTGCCGTGGGGGAGAAGACCACACGTACCATTCTGACCTTCCATATGGTCTCTCAGATTGGCTATATCTTGCTGGGTGTGGCGCTATTTACAGAACTGGGTCTTACCGCGGGTATTTTCTATCTGCTCCACCACATGATCGTGAAGGCTGCATTGTTCATGGCCACCGGTGCAGTCGAAGTACGGTACGGCACCGGAGTCATTGGTGCACTGGGCGGTATTTCACGCACCGAGCCCGTGATTGCGGTTGCCTTTATGATCGCCGCGCTGTCACTGGCTGGAATACCACCTTTCTCAGGATTCGTCGCCAAGTTCATGCTCATCGTCGGCGCAGTCGAGGCCGGAGAGATTGCCGCGGTTGTCGTTATGTTGTTTGTTTCGCTGATCACGTTGCTGTCCATGCTGAAAATTTGGACCGGCATGTTCTGGGAGAAAGGCTCCGGCGGTCCAGCAACCAAGTCGGGCACCATTATCACTTCGCAGACTCGGGATCCATACGCTCAAGAAGTGTCCTATACCCCCGAATTGGCTACCGAAGCGACACGAGCTCAGGTGACCACACTGACGGGCACGCAGACTATCGTCGAAGCCGATGAAGCTACTGTTCCAGCGCGTCGTATTAACTTTGCTTTGGCCGCCCCCGCCGTCACACTGTCACTCATTACAGTGGCTTTCGGTCTCGGTGGCCAGTTCCTCCTATCGCTGTCGGGCATTGCCGCCGAAGGCCTCTACGATGCGACTGAATACGTGCAGGCGGTGCTGCAACCATGAATATTCTGACTTGGCTCCCACGCTGGATTTGGCTCATTATCTGGTTTATCGGGCAAATTATCACCTCCTCGTGGTCGGTTTTGAAGGACCTGACCACCCCGGGGATCAGAGCCAAACCCGGCATTGCTCGAGTGTTGACTGACTGCCGCACCGATGCGGAAGTTACCATGCTCGCGGCGCTAATAACCATCACACCCGGCACGTTGACCCTGGGAACGGACGTTGACGACGAAGGTGCCCGGTGGATCTACGTTCATTCCCTGTATGACGGCGATCCCGCGAGTGTGGCTGATGGGTCTATCGACATGCAAAATCACCTTCTATCAGCCATGCGGCGCAACGGATTTACCCCGCAAGACTTTGACCAAACGGACCGCCATCTTCCCAGGAGGGCAGCATCATGACCGCCCTAAATTTTGGGTTGTATATCGCGCTAACCATTCTAGCGATTTGTATGATCGCCATAGCGTATCGGATGATTAGCGCTTCCAACGATGCAGACCGGTCTGTCTCGGCCGACTTACTGATGTTCTCGTTTATCGGCATGCTGGCCATCATCGGTGTATTGCTGGCCGGAGAGTACTTTTTCGACTTGATTCTCGTCGCGTCAGTGGTTGGCTTCATTTCCTCTGTAGCGTTAGCACGAGCACTCACCAGGGGGCGTCGCTAATGGACATCAACTCGTTGCATACCGTTGCTGCCAACTTCATCATTTTGTTAGGCGTCCTGGTCTTCGTTGTTGCCGCCGGTGGCCTCTTCAAGTTTCGCGATACCTACCAGCGCATCTCGGCCGTGGGAACGGCAGCGGGTCCGGGAATTTCCTTGATCGTCATCGGTGTATTTTTGACCGTGCCGTCGTGGCAGAACGCCGTGCAGCTACTGATTATTATCTTCCTCCAGCTGTCCACCTCGTCCATCGGGACCATGTCAATTGCACGCTCCGCCTACCTCACGGGTGTCAAGATGCAGCCGGGGTATTTCGATCAGCTCGCGGAAGATCAAGCAGAGGTCGAAGACACCAGCGACATTGACGAAGACGGCGACATCGCTCAAGAGCTCGGGAAGAACCGGGCACAGGAACCGCCACAATATTAATCACACTGGGCCGCCGACTTGTGGAGAAATGGGTTGATGGCCATTCAGCTCGTTAGACTAGAGATCGTGACTGCTTCCAAACTTACTGCTTCAGATAACTCAAACACCCTGATGGTCATCGATGGCCACTCCATGGCTTACCGCGCATTCTTCGCGTTGCCAGCCGAAAACTTTCAGACCGCTACCGGCCAACACACGAACGCCGTTTACGGTTTCTTATCAATGCTGCTGGCGATGATCCGAGAGCAAAAACCTACGCACGTGGCTGTAGCTTTCGACTTAGAAACTCCAACATTCCGTTCGGAACAATATCCGGAGTACAAGGCCGGACGCGATAAAACGCCCGAGGAGTTCTACGGACAAATCGACTTGATCAAACAGGTCATGGACGCTTTGCAGATCCCCTCCATTGAAGTTGATGGCTACGAAGCAGACGATATCGTGGCCACGATGTCGACATCTGCCGCCGAAGCTGGCTGGGATGCCCGCATCGTTTCTGGTGATCGAGATACCTTCCAACTGATCAATGACAAGGTCACCGTGTTGTACCCGATGCGCGGGGTTTCGGAGCTTCCGCCGTTTGATGCAGATGCCATTGTCGAGCGGTACGGTGTCACACCATTGCAGTATCCAGAACTCGCTGCATTGGTGGGGGAGAGCGCGGATAACTTGCCGGGTGTTCCCGGCGTCGGCCCCGGCTTCGCTGCACGCTGGTTGAAAAAATACGGCAGCCTCAAAGGCATCTTGGACAACATTGATGATATTGGTGGCAAAAAGGGCGAAGCACTGCGTGAAAACCTCGATCAGGTTCAACGCAACCGGGAATTGAACGCTCTGGTGACGAATCTCGAACTTCCCATCACGCTTGATGAAGCCGTCTTGGTCAACCCCGACCGCAATATGGTTTCTGAGCTGTTCGATGCTCTGGAATTCGACAACATTCGCAATCGAGTTTTCACCACGTTCGAACAACACCTCGGCTCTTCTGAAGAACCTGATCCACCGGAAGAAATGCCAGAAACAGCTGTCATTAAAGACGTTGAGGAATGGCAAAACTTCTTGGCATACGTTGATCAGCGGGTCTCGGTCTTCTTTCATATCAATCCACCAGCGACGATTACTCGCCGGAAGATTCCTGCACCAGGAGACTACGGTGAGATTCGTGCGGTCGGTTTTGCCACGTCGGATGCCACAGCCGTCATTGATCTCGATGACGCCAACGCCGCTCTGGGATCGGCAGTTACACAGTTCTTAGGTGATCAGCAGTATTCCAAGGTCGTCTATGATCTCAAAGCCACGCTGAAAGCATTGGCAACGTCTCCAACACAAGCCGTGCTAGAGCCGCTGCCAGATGTGAACACTTCATTGGTGTCGGTAGCCGATGACGTCTTACTGTCTGCTTACATTCTGCAGCCCGATCGTCGCGGTTATGAGTTAGCTGATCTCGTTCAGACCTATCTCAAGACCCGCTTGGAGGCTGTAGCTCCAACTGAAAATCAAGGGCAATTGGAACTCGAAGGCTTTACCGACGATAACGCTGCTCAACTGGCGCAATACGCTCGGAACGCCTGGATGATTCACCGTCTGAACGAAGCCATGGACGAAGAACTCCAGCAGCGCGATGCCGTTGGTTTGCTCCATGATCTTGAAATCCCACTGTCGGTCGTCCTGGCCGAAGTGGAATTGACCGGTATCGGCACTGACCGTCAGCGTCTTGACAGCCTCTTGGAAGGGTTCACCAACGAAGTAGAGAAGGCTCAAGAATCTGCGTTTGCCGCGATTGGTGGTCAAGAAGTCAATCTTGCTTCACCAAAACAGCTTCAGGCGGTGCTGTTTGACACGTTGGACATGCCGAAGACTCGAAAAACTAAAACCGGGTATTCTACTGATGCCGATTCGTTAGCGGATCTCTTAGAAAAAACCGACCATCCCTTTTTGCACAATCTCATGTCTTACCGGGACGCGACAAAGCTACGTCAGACGGTCCAGGGACTCTTGGACTCCATTGCCGAAGACAACCGGATTCATACGCGCTTTTCGCAGACAGCAGCAGCTACTGGTCGACTGTCGTCCTTGAATCCGAACCTCCAGAATATTCCTGTTCGCACCCCTGCGGGCCGTCAGATTCGGGACATCTTCGTGGCTGGCTCGAATCCTTATTCGGACGAATCCACCACATTGTTGACAGCAGACTACTCGCAGATTGAAATGCGCATCATGGCGCATATGTCCGAAGACGAAGGGCTGATTCAAGCCTATCGTGACGGAGAAGACTTGCACCGCTTCGTAGGCTCTCAAGTGTTCGAAGTTGAACCCGATGACGTTACAACTTCCATGCGTGACAAGGTCAAAGCTATGTCCTATGGTCTCGCCTATGGACTAAGTTCCTTCGGGCTCTCACGACAGCTGCGTATATCTGTTGATGAAGCCCGAGAATTGATGACCACATATTTTGATCGTTTCGGTGCGGTCCAACGGTATCTGCGCAACGTTGTTCGTCAGGCTCGCAAGGATGGGTACACCCAAACCATGTTGGGACGTCGTCGGTATCTACCGGATCTCCAGTCCGATAACCGCCAACTTCGTGAGATGGCAGAACGGGCCGCGTTAAACGCACCCATTCAGGGCTCTGCTGCAGACCTAATCAAAAAAGCAATGCTTGGGGTGCAGAAGCGAATTGAAACTGATGGTCTAAAGTCACGCATGATCTTGCAAGTCCATGACGAATTGATCCTAGAAGTCGTTGACTCCGAAATCGATGCTGCAGAACAGCTCCTGGTTGAAGAAATGTCGGCCGCAGCAACACTCACTGTTCCTCTAGACGTCCAGGTTGGCAAAGGCTATTCCTGGCATGAGGCTGCGCATTAAGGGAATAGCACCTGACGCTGACAAAAAGACTGTCAGCAAAAGAGCTCGGAAGTCGCATGATTCCGCCATCGAAACGCCGTAAATCGCGTTCGTCTTACGTTGATTTTGACAGGACGAATACCGTACTATATTAAACGGTGCCTATTTTGGCGCAAAATTATTGTGATGCAGCGCTGTTTGCTGCGTTATAAAAACCAAGTAAGTTTATCAATCATATTAATCCATATCGGAGTCCCTACTACATGACCACTACTAGCAACGCCCCTCAGGTCGCTGTAAACGACATCGGCTCAGCTGAAGAATTCATGGCTGCTGTCGATGAGACCATCAAATATTTCAACGATGGCGACCTGGTTGCAGGCACCGTCGTCAAAGTCGATCGAGACGAAGTGCTGCTCGACATCGGCTACAAGACAGAAGGTGTCATCCCTTCACGCGAACTCTCCATCAAAAATGACGTCGACCCAGATGACGTTGTTGAAGTTGGCGATTCGGTTGAAGCCCTGGTTCTGACCAAGGAAGATAAAGAAGGCCGCCTGATTCTCTCCAAGAAGCGCGCACAGTACGAGCGCGCTTGGGGCGACATCGAAAAGATCAAGGAAGAAGACGGTGTCGTTACCGGTACCGTCATCGAAGTGGTCAAGGGTGGTCTCATCCTGGACATCGGCCTGCGTGGCTTCCTGCCCGCATCCCTGGTCGAAATGCGCCGTGTTCGCGACCTGGCACCATACGTCGGGCAAGAACTCGAAGCCAAGATCATCGAACTGGACAAGAACCGCAACAACGTTGTGCTGTCACGCCGTGCATGGTTGGAGCAGACCCAGTCCGAAACCCGTTCGAACTTCCTGCAGGCACTGCAGAAGAGCCAGGTTCGTACCGGTACCGTTTCCTCGATCGTCAACTTTGGTGCCTTCGTGGACCTGGGCGGCGTCGACGGTCTGGTCCACGTTTCCGAACTCTCTTGGAAGCACATCGACCACCCATCAGAGGTTGTCGAAGTTGGTCAGGAAGTCACCGTAGAGGTTCTCGACGTCGATATGGATCGCGAACGCGTATCCCTGTCACTGAAGGCTACTCAGGAAGACCCATGGCAGGTCTTTGCCCGGACCCACGCCCTGGGCCAGATCGTACCGGGCAAGGTCACTAAGCTTGTACCATTCGGTGCATTCGTCCGCGTTGAAGATGGCATCGAAGGTCTGGTTCACATCTCTGAACTGGCCAACCGCCACATCGATACCGCCGAACAGGTCGTATCGGTCAACGAAATCTTGTACGTCAAGGTCATCGACATCGATCTCGATCGTCGTCGCATCTCCCTGTCGCTCAAGCAGGCCAACGAAGGCGTCGACCCAGAAGGCACGGAATTCGACCCAGCCCTATACGGTATGGCTGCCGACTACGACGAAGACGGCAACTACAAATACCCAGAAGGCTTCGATCCTGAAACCAACGAGTGGATTGAAGGCTTCGAAGAAGCACGCGCCGCATGGGAGCAGCAGTACGCTGACGCTCAGGCACGCTGGGAAGCTCACAAGGAACAAGTTTCCCGTCACTTGTCAGAGGCAGAAGAAGCAGCAGCCTCCGCTCCAGCAGAAGCTGCTAGCGGTTCTGCTTCATACTCCTCTGAGGACGAAGAAACCCCAGTCGAAGACGCCGGCACCTTGGCTTCCGACGAAGCACTTGCTGCACTCCGCGAGAAACTGACCGGTAACTAACCCGTTAGCCCTTTCGACAGAAACATAACCGAAGGCCGCTACTCACTGCGAGTAGCGGCCTTCGGTCTTTAACAGAACTCTAAGGAATTATGCGACGGTTCGAACGGCTTCGATGAAGGCCTTCATGAGGGCATAATCCTTCACACCTGCCGACGCCTCGACGCCGGAAGAAACATCCACCCCGTCAGGACGATACCGAGCAACTACCTCGGCAACATTGCCAGGATTCAACCCACCGGCCAGAACAACTCGAGCATCAACATCGCGAACCCACTCCGGAATATCCGAAAATGTTCCGGTCCCGTGTGACGCATCATAAAACCAGTAGGCGAGACCATCCGTGGTCGGTGGAGGAGTGTCCGAAGCCAACGCTAGTGAAGGCACATCGGCGTATTCGTAGAGCTGGATCGTATCAACAGCATCCCGGATCGGTTCGACCTCGTCTAGAGTCATTCCCACGGCGAATGTCTCTATCCGGCCCGCCGCATGTGCCGCAAGATGACGAGCGGTTTCGACATCCACCAGTCGTGATGATTTCGGAGCCTGCATCAATCCTATAGCATCATAACCAAGCTCGATGGCCCAATCCAACTGCTCAACATGCATGATGCCGCAGACTTTAACGTAAAGGTTGGACATATACCTATGCTTTCTGTGATCGAGTAACAATGAAACGCGAATCGCGCGCAATCTGTTCCGTCGGCCCCACCAGTTTGACCAGAGCCTTTTGATATCTTCGCGATACGTTGAACACCGTCCATAAAATACCGTGGGGTTTCAACACACGACCGGCTTCGGCAAACAAGAAGTGCGCAATATCGCCGGTAATTTCCGTACCCTTATGAAACGGCGGATTCAGCACGATCGTGTTTACCGAGGCATCCTCGAGGGTGCCGAGTCCTGACTGATGCATCAACTCGACACCGCCAAGATTATTCGCCGCCAGGGTTGCCTCCGTGGACCGTACCGCTGAAGCAGAATCATCGCTCGCAATAATCGCCACACTCTGCGTTGTTTTCGCGAGAACGGCGGCGATGGTACCGTTGCCGCAGCCCAAATCCACGGCAGTACTACCCGGTACAAATGAATCCAGTCCACCCATAGTCAGAGCCTCGAGCAATAGCCGGGTTCCCGGGTCCAATTTCGCTGCGCCGAAGGTGAGTCCGTAGGCGCGGAGTTCCAGCGATTCAGAACCAACCGTAACACTGTTTTTCCGAGGGATACGCGGGGGTGCATGACCGGTTAACGCTTTGGGCGACGCAGCACGCAAGGCTCTCGCCTTGTAATAGCCTCGCGATGCCGAGACATCCGTAAAGACATTGGCCAGCACAGTGTTCATGGAAAAATTCAGATGACGCTGTAACTGCCCTGCCAGCAGGAGCACCTGCGGATCTGCCCAAGCAGCAACTTGCCAGGCCAGTTCTTCCAACGCTTCCAACGGGCGTGCGAGTCTGTAGAGCACCGTTGCGACGTCCTTCAGGACATCTTCGGTTGGCAGGTGAACAACTGGACCGGTCACGGGGGCTTGGACGGTACTCAACGCCGCTGAATCCTGGACAAAACGCACATCAAGGTCGTGTTCAACAGCCCAAGAGCTCAAGGCACCTGTCGCATCGTTGATGACTACAACGGGTGCATGCTTTCGCCACGGCTCCTTGGCAAACGTCTCTTCGAGTACACGGAGCAACATACGATCGACATTGTCTGGCGCAAACCGTTCATCGCTCATCAGGTCACATCCTGCCACCGAGTACCGATTGCCACGGCTTCGGACTCGCCGGCGGTCATTGATGCCAAGTGGCCGTTAAAATCGACCAGAGCATTATTGGTGTCGTCCAACCCGATCGTTACCGTTGCGGCGTGGCCGTCGTATTCGGTGCCCAGTACCTCATACTGGGCTGAGCGAAGCTCATTTTCCACCCGTCCGACATCGGCGTGTGGGGCATCAATGGTCACCAACAGCATGCGTTTGCGGACAATCAGAGGTGTTTGTTCCAATGCGGCCACCGCGGTATCCGAGTAGGCCCGGACGAGACCCCCTGCACCGAGCTTTACCCCGCCAAAATAGCGAACGACGATGGCACAAATATCTGACACATCCGAGAATTCCTCACCGTTATGCACCGCGCGGTAATTGGTCAAAGCCTGGATCATAGGCATCCCGGCTGTCCCCGCTGGTTCACCGTCATCAGAGGAGCGCTGGACGTCCCGATCTGCACCAAGCACAAACGCTGGCACAACGTGTGTGGCCGCATGATGCTCACCTCGCACCTCATCAATCCATGCGCGAGCTTCGTCTTCAGAGTCGACGCGGCGGATCATACCGATAAACTCAGAACGGCGGATATCTAAGGTGACCTTCACTAGATCACGGTGAGCCACCACGGTATAACGTCTATTACGAGCAGAATCGGCATGTTGCATGTCCATCAGTCTACCCAGGAGAATTCATGCGTCATCTCGCCCTGACCGGCGGCATCGGATCGGGAAAATCTACCGTTGCCACGTTCTTCGCCGAACGCGGCGCGACCATCATCGACGCCGACGCTATTTCACGGGCCCTCATGGAACCAGGCCAAGAAGTGCTGGATGAAGTTGTCGACACCTTTGGAGAACATCTCCTCGATGCCGCGGGCCGGCTCGACCGTGCAGCGCTGGCCAACATCGTGTTTAACGACAACGAGGCACGTGAGCGACTCAACGGTATTGTGCATCCGGCCGTACGGTCGGAATCAGCCCGGCTGCGTGAAGAAGCCTTGGCCGCCGACCCGGACCATGCCGTCATTATTCAAGACATACCTCTGCTGGTCGAAACCGGACAGGCAGACCAATTCGATGGTGTCATCGTTGTCGACACCGACCATGACACCCGTCTACAACGTTTGGTCGAGGCTCGAGGCATGGAAGTCGAAGATGCTCAGGCCCGCATTTCGGCACAAGCTACTGACGAGCAACGCCGCGACGTTGCAGACTGGATCATTGATAATTCGGGCCCGTTGGACAGCACCGAGGATCAGGTTGCTGCGGTCTGGACCGAGCTTACCGAGGACCAATGATCACTAAACGGTCCCAGGTGTTTACCCCGAACGCGTTAGCTCGCGTTGTTATCGGTTGGGTGGCAGTCATCGTCATGACGACAACCCAGCACCTGCTGACGCCACCGGTACCCGGCACAACGCTCGTCGTGGTCCTGGCCGGTGTCGTAGCCATCATCATGGTGTGCTCCTTCGGTGTGGTCACTCAAGCAGAACAACTGGCACGTCGCATGGGGGATCCTTATGGCTCGCTGGTACTGACCATCTCCATTGTGCTTATTGAGGTCATCCTCATTTCTGCGGTTATGCTTGGCCCCGGAGACCACACCACGATCGGCCGAGACTCAGTCATGGCGGTCTCGATGATCATCATGAACTTGGTGATCGGTATCGCCGTGTTCATTGCGACGCGCAAGCACGGTTCACTGGGACACAACCACACGGGAACGGCCAGCTACTCGGCGATGCTCATCATTCTGTTGGCATTAGCATTCGTCATACCCGCTCACCTGGACCACCAGGGCACCTATCCGCCGGCAGTGGCTGTCACAATCGCGGTCGGCACTCTGCTCACGTATGCGTATTTCTTGTACCGCCAAATGTTTCACCAACCAGACGACTTTGCCGAAACCGACCCGATCAGCATTGCAGCAGCGCGCGGTGACGGAACGACGAGTACAGGAGCCGTGGCGGAAGTACCGCGCCAACCCATTGGTGAAATTTTCCAAGCACATCGCACAGAGATTCTGCTGCGTATCCTGCTGCTGGTTGTCACAGTCATCCCGGTCATTATTCTCGCTCAACACATGGCCGCCCTGCTGGATGACGGTCTAGGCCGCACGAATCTACCCATTGAACTCGCCGGCGTCCTTATCGCCGCCATAGTATTCCTGCCCGAAACCATTACTGCCCTGCGAGCTGGGTTGGCAGGGGAAATGCAACGCGTGATCAATCTTTGCCACGGTGCGCTCGTGTCTACCGTGTCATTCACGATTCCCGCGGTGTTGTTGATTGGACTAGCCACCGGACAAACCGTCGTCCTGGCTGAGTCGACGGTCAACATCGTACTCTTGGCCGTGACCATGATGGCCACCATCACAAATTTCTTGGCCCCGAAACTTACCGTGATGCACGCGCTGCCGCATCTGATGATCTTTGTGGTCTACGTACTCATGCTCTTTAGCTAGCGCCTTAGCCAGGGGGCGAACGGGTGGTTACTCTAATCTGACAGGCGTAACATGTGGGGCATGAGTATGGCCCGAGAGATCAACCGTGTTGTCGCACCCTTCAAAGTAGAGGCACCTTACGAACCGGCAGGGGACCAACCCCAGGCAATTGCCGAACTCGCGGAACGAGTTGAGGGCGGCGAAAAAGACGTGGTGCTGATGGGGGCCACCGGTACCGGTAAATCGGCGACGGCTGCCTGGTTAGTGGAACGTTTACAGCGTCCCACGCTTGTGCTGGTGCAAAATAAGACCCTCGCAGCGCAACTGGCCAACGAGTTCCGGGATTTGTTACCGAACAACGCCGTTGAATACTTCGTGTCCTACTATGACTATTACCAGCCGGAAGCATACGTACCGCAATCCGATACGTTCATTGAAAAAGACTCTTCCATCAACGAAGAAGTCGAACGCCTTCGCCACTCGGCGACCAACGCACTGCTGACCCGTCGAGACACCCTGGTTGTTGCCACCGTCTCGTCAATCTTCGGGCTGGGTACGCCGGAAGAATATATCGCGCAAATGGTGACTGTGAAAAACGGTGATCTCTTAGATCGCGATGACCTACTGCGCCAATTTGTGCAGATGCAGTACGTCCGCAATGACGCTGACTTTCACCGAGGCACTTTCCGTGTGCGCGGCGATACCGTCGAAATTATCCCGATGTACGAAGAATTAGCCGTCCGCATTGAATTCTTCGGTGACGAAATTGACTCGATTCAAACTCTGCACCCACTCACCGGACACATCGTGCGAGAAGAGGAAGAAATGTACATCTTCCCTGCATCGCACTATGTTGCCGGTGATGATCGAATGGCGCGAGCTATACGTGACATCGAGGATGAGCTGCGGGTGCGGCTCGAAGAACTTGAATCCCAGGACAAACTCTTAGAAGCCCAACGCCTACGTATGCGGACCACATATGACCTAGAAATGATGCAGCAAATGGGCTACTGCAACGGCATCGAAAACTATTCACGTCACATTGATGGGCGGACGCAAGGTTCTGCACCACACACCCTGCTCGACTACTTCCCAGATGACTTCCTACTGGTGGTTGACGAATCTCACGTCACGGTCCCGCAGATAGGTGGGATGTATGAGGGCGACGCCTCCCGGAAGCGGACACTGGTGGATCATGGTTTCCGCCTTCCCTCAGCTCTGGATAACCGGCCGTTGAAATGGGACGAATTTCTGGAACGCATCGGTCAGACCGTATACATGTCAGCAACTCCAGGGCCGTATGAGCTGTCACAAGCCGATGGGGTAGTGGAACAAATTATTCGCCCAACCGGTCTCATCGACCCCCAGATCGTAGTAAAAGAAACGCAAGGACAAATCGACGATCTCATGGACGAGATCAGGTTGCGGGTCGAACGAGATGAGCGCGTGTTGGTTACGACGTTGACCAAACGTATGGCAGAGGATCTCACCGAATACCTGGTCGAACACGGCGTCAAAGTCCAATACCTCCACTCAGACGTCGATACGTTGCGTCGTGTCGAACTGATGACTGAGCTGCGCAAGGGCGTCTTTGATGTTCTGGTCGGTATTAACCTGCTCCGTGAAGGGTTGGACTTGCCCGAAGTATCGCTCGTCTCGATTCTAGACGCCGATAAAGAGGGCTTCCTACGCTCAAACCGGTCGCTTATCCAAACGATTGGCCGTGCCGCCCGTAACGTGTCGGGCGAAGTCCACATGTATGCGGATAAGATCACGGCATCCATGGAATTTGCTATTGACGAGACCAACCGGCGTCGTGAAATACAAATCGCGCACAATAAGAAGCATGGCATCGACCCGCAACCATTGCGGAAGAAGATTGCCGATATAACGGATCAGCTCGCTCGTGAAGATGCAGATACTCAGGACCTCATGTCTGGGATGGCGGGCATTAAAACTGGCTTCGACTATGGCATGGGCAATCGCGGTTACACCGCCACCATTACCGAGGAGCAACAGCAAGCCAGCGTGGCAACAGCAGACGGCAAGGTTGCCAAACTGGCTGCCGTACCGGCAAATGATCTCACCGATCTGATTCAGCAGATGTCAGATCAAATGCACCAGGCTGCAATCGATCTCAACTTCGAACTCGCTGCACGGTTGCGTGATGAAGTTCACGAGCTGAAGAAGGAACTCCGCGACATGCAACGCGAGGGCCACGCTTAACGAGCCTGATCGCCGCCCCCACGCCCGGCGGAGTGTTCTTTGTCGGTGGCGCATTGCTGATATAGTCGATGCCGAACAAGGGAGTATCCCAAAAGTTCCGCAGACGTCAACACGTCGGACATCGCTGTCCGGCCGGATGTGGACCCCGTTGTCAACGTCGGGGGAGAGACTTGTGGGCTAGAAGTTACCTAAAATTAGGAAGGACTCCCTTCATATGGAGATCACCGGTTTAACCTGGGGCATCACAATTGCTGTGATCCTGGCTCTTATTCTGTTCGACTATTTCTTCCACGTAAGAAAAGCTCACATACCTACACTCAAAGAAGCAGCCCTCTGGTCAGCAATTTATGTTGGAATCGCCCTCGCCTTTGGTTTAGTGTTCTTTGCCTTCGGAGACACCGACCACGCAATTGAATATTATGCGGGGTTCATTACTGAGAAGGCATTATCGGTAGATAACCTGTTCGTCTTTATGATCATTTTGACGAGCTTCAACGTGCCGCGACAGTATCAGCAAAAAGTACTGCTATTTGGTATTGCCTTTGCACTCATCAGCCGTACGGTCTTTATCCTCGCCGGTGCTGCCATTTTGGAAGTGTGGACCGACGCATTCTACATTTTCGGTATTTTCTTGTTGATCCTTGCCGGGCAGCAGCTGAAATCTGAATTCTCCTCGGCAGATGAAGCGGGTTCCGAAGCCGACAACTTCATGGTTCGATTCGCTCGGAAAATCCTACCGGTATCGGAGCAATACGACGGTGACAAGCTCGTCACCAAAGTTGACGGCAAACGTCTCGTCACGCCTATGTTGCTCGTCATGGTTGCTATCGGTGCCACCGACATTATCTTTGCCATCGACTCCATCCCTGCCATTTATGGACTAACGCAAGAGCCATATATTGTCTTTACGGCCAACGCGTTTGCACTGTTAGGTCTACGTCAGCTGTACTTCCTCATCGATGGCCTGTTGGACCGCCTCGTCTATCTCGGGTACGGCCTGGCGGCTATCCTGGGCTTTATCGGTGTCAAGCTCATGCTGCACGCGCTAAGTCAGAACAACCTACCGTTCATCTATGACGGTCAGGATGTTCCAGTTGCAGAGCCATCCACCGGTATGTCCTTGCTTGTCATCGTTGGAATCCTGATCGTCACCATCGTCTGGTCGCTCGTTAGTCCCCGTGGTAAAGCACTCCGTGCACTCCAAAACGCAGAAAAATTTGCACACCGCTACTCGCAGCTACCCGAGGACACGTCAGCGGAGAAACGCAAGGAAGCGGCGGAAAAGATGGACTACTGGACACAACAAGCAGAAGCTACCGAGCATCGCTATCTTGAAGAGCTCATTAAGCATAAAGACCAGTGGTCCGCCATTATCCGAGTCGCCCACGAAACACGACTCGAGGACGCGAACCAGCGTGGCATACCAGCGGTGACCTCGCAAAAGATCGTCACCACCGATGGTCCAGTCTTAGCTCCCGACACGAACGGGAAATCCTCTGAAGAATCGCACGAAACCAAAGCCAACGACTAGACCCTCGTAGCTGCAAATTGTTCGCCAGAGAGCCTTTACTCTGGCGAACAATGCTTTAACCAGAGACGAGTGTTGGTCACGAGACGTGGCAGACGAGACGGCTTATTTGCCAAAACGTGTGCTTTTTAACAGCGTGTCAGCGTGATCGTCCGCCCCATCCTTGTTGGATTCCGTTGCCATCTTGGGCACTGAATGCGGTGTCATAGAGAGCTGGTCCGATACGCTCTGGTGGCATCTGTTTAGCCGTGGTTTTTGCGGTGGTTTCCCAATGTTCTGGATGGACCAGGGTCCATGGGTCGGCTGGATTTTCGGTTTTGAAGTACAGCAACCAGCCAATGGCTTTCATTGCATGTTTTGGGGTCATACCCCGGTGTTTTCGTAACAGTTCTTTAGCCGCGGTATTGACGCCGCCTTCGAGCGGGTTGGTGGTCTTGGGCAGCGCTTCATCGGGTTGGCTCTGGGTCATCCAGGTGAACAGCTTGTCGCCGGTGATCAGCCCGTTGATCAGCTTGTAGGCTCTGCGTAGTCGTAGGTGGGTGTACCACCATTGCTGGCCTAACTTCACGTACGATGGCCGCTCAGAGCGCTGCTGATTGGCGTAGGTGCGCTCCTTGAGCACGCTGTCCCACCGCGAGGCCCAGGAGGCGAATTCTGCCTGGAATGCCGCCGCCTGGTCGGGTGTGGTGATCGTATTCAACGTCTTGATCAGTGCCAGCAATTCACGGCCGGGTTGGGTGCCTGGATTGCGCGTCAGATGCGTGTGGATACGTTGGCGGATATGGAAATAACACCGCTGCAGGTTTGTATCGGGCCACAGGCTGCAGATGACTCGTTCCAGGGGCCCGTTGCCATCAACCACCGCAATATCTGGTGGAACTAATGGTTGGATCAGCGCAGTCCAGGAGGCATTCTTTTCACGGTCACAGAACTGCCAGCCCACCACGTGGGTGCCGTTGTAGGCCACCAGGACGCAGTAGTCGTTGAAATAGGTGCCATCCAGCATCAGATACCGGTGAATCTCACCGGTAGGTGCAGGTATTGGTGGAGTGATCTTCCAGCACCAGGCGGTGCGGCGGTAGAAGCTGCGTTGACTGATGTGAGTTGGCATGATTCCGGTGAATAACCAGTCGAGAAACCAGCTCAGTTCGTGGCGCCTAGCCACATCGTTGCGGGTGTTGGACCGGCTGGCCGATGCGCCACAGGCTGGATCTTTGCACCGAAATCGTTGGGTGCCTTTGGGTGTTTTGCCGTTAGCACGCATCGGTTGACCACATACATCACATTTGAGTTTTCTTCCAGCAAGCGTCACTCACATAGACTGCCGCCTATGACGATCGGCGTTTTGCCGCATGACTATGCGCGACAAGGCGTTTAAAAAGCACACGTTTTGGCAATTAACCCGACGAGACCGCCCGAGGCGAAACCTCCACCTCATACAAACCAACAACCGACTATTACCCCAGCCAAGGCAAGACCATACGGGGCTAGGGTCCTGTGCTCCTCTGATACTGTGAGGATTGATGCGACCAGAAGTTAGTCAGCGCCAATCATGCTGTGGAGACGATGAAAGATCTCCGCACCAGCTTCACCAATACCATCATGGTGCCATTGATCTGATTCCCAAACCTGCAAATTGGCAACTTGCTCGGCAGAAACCACTGAAAGATCCCGCTCCACGAAGACGTCATCGGTATACACCAGAGCAGCAACTGGAACTGTGTTCTTGTGTAGCTGGTCTACGTCATACAGCGGACCCCAGTTCGAGTAGGTCGCGAGCATTTCGGTCACTCGTGCAATAGGCTGCAAAACGGGATCGAGTTCTGTATACCAGTCAAAACACATTTCACCGGTAAGCAGGGGAGTGTCTGACTTCTTCGGATTGAAGTCTGGGTAATCAGCCAGCACGCGCTGGGCAGCCCAGTTCGTTGGCTGCGCACCAGGCTGCGCATAAATCGACTCATGCATAACCAAGTACAACGGATTCGTGGCCCGCGATACCTGCTGGTAAACAGCCTCAAGAAAAGTATCCGAAAGGGTTGATGTCCCCGGGATAAAGGCTTCCTCAAAGATATAGTGCAGTGCGTCGATCCGTGTATTACCGCCCAGATACATTCCCAAAGCTTGAACGCGCCCCACGGTTAAGGGGGAACCATCTAGCAGATACACATCACCGCGACGAACACGTCGATAAATACTCGCTAAGGTTTCCTGATCTTTTGGAAAGCGGCGAAAATATTCACGATTTCGGGCACGCATCCGCTGATACGTAGCGTGATACACCTGATCGGCGGGACCGTCCAATGGTGGAATACCTCCTGTGATCATTGATCCCGCTAGACCCTCAGGAGCAAACGACAAGTATGTCAGGGTGCAGAACCCACCGAATGATTGTCCAAGCGTTACCCAAGGATCTGACCCCAAAGAAAGTCTGATGGCCTCAGCATCGGCCACAATATCGGGAGCGCGGAACTTTCGAAGATACTGCGCCTGAGCTCCCGGCGCCCCACGTTGTGCAAGTGATTGCCGAGTGATTGGTGTTGACAGGCCGGTACCGCGCTGATCCAACATCAACACCCGGTAATGTTTCAGAGCTTCAGCCAGCCACCCACTCACACGGGCTGGACGTGAACCCTTCCCACCTGGACCGCCCTGTAAATACAGCAGCCACGGTTTGTGCTCGCCATCAGCAGCCCGAAATTCGCGTGCAAAAACCGACAGACTCTCACCGTCCGGCTGGGCATGATCCAGCGGCACGGTAAATGTATGATCTCTGATTCCGGTACCATCATGCATCCAGGAAACTGTGCCAGGCGTGTGGTCAGCGGTAGGCATAGGAACTCCTTGCAACGTGTGTGTGCATTCAAGTGTGGCAGGTAGCTGCGAACTTGGCGAGGGCCCCCAAACCCGCTTAACGTTGCGTCGCAGCGTGCAGGCGAGCACCTTCAAGACGATATGTAGTCCACTCACTCATGGGGACTGCACCGAGTGATTCATAGAATTCGATTGAAGGAGTATTCCAGTCCAGGACGGTCCATTCGTATCTGCTGTATCCACGCTCAACCGCAATGTCCGCCAGGTGGAGGAGCAACCGTTTACCGTGTCTGCGTCCTCGCATCGCAGGGATCACGAACAGGTCCTCTAACCAGATACCGTGGACGCCCTCCCACGTTGAGTACGTCTCGAACCAAATCGCCATGCCAACAACCTGCGGTGTACCGTCGACGACGTCGTCGACCACATGGCAAAAGACTCGGGGAGTATCACCGAACAAATGGTCGTGCAGCATCTCTGGAGTGTTCTGCACGGCATCCGGTTCAAGTTCGTAAACAGCCAGCTGATGAATCAGGTCCAAAATAGCTGGTACATCTTCGGGGGTTGCTTCGCGCACCTGGCCGATAATTTGTCCAGTTGTGGGAGTTTCTGTCATAACCGTAGCTTCTCCTATAGAACCGGTTTTCCAACGGATAGGGTCGTCACAGCAGGGGAGCCTTGCTCATTGGAGGCTTCCAGATGAACGACAGCATTGATGGCAAAGTCGTGGTTGCCCTCCGGATCCACAAGCACCTGAGTCACCAACCAGTAGTCTTTCTCTGTTGCCCCAACATCGGCCATTTCGCCACTGGAAAGTTCCGGATTGGTGTTCATCCGGAAAAACGCAGGGACGCGAGCGGCCGGTGAGTCATCGAGATCTTCGTACTGATTGAAGAAGTCATCGAGTGCGTCCGCCCAATTATCTGATGTGAAGGGGACGGCCCCGTCGGCAAGATGATCTAAGGCTTCGAGGCGTTCATCGCGTTCGTCGCCGAATAATTGAACCCTGTGGAACATCGCGTTACGTACCATGACGACAAATACCGATTCTTTGTCGGTGAGTTTTGGTGGTTCGGGCGGGGCCAGTGACTCGTGATCAGCGATCAGTTTATCGACATCATCCGTCATCATATTTTCCCACTCTTCAAGTAGTGAAGAGTCGGTGGTCACGATGATGGTCTCCAACCATTGCTGTAGCAAATCGAGTTCTTCGGTGCGCGTTTCCTGCGGAATGGTCTGACGTAACGCCTTGGCAGCGTCCGTGAGATAGCGCAACAGCACCCCTTCGGAACGTGCGATACCGTAGTAGTTCACGTAGTCACCGAAGCCCATTGCGCGTTCATACATATCTCGCACAACGGACTTGGGCTGCAATTCAAATTCAGCCAGCCACGGTGCACCCTGCCGATAAATTTCAAATTGCTGGTTCAGTAACTCAGCTAGGGGTTGGGGATAGGTGAGTTCGTCTAGCACTTTCATTCGCTCATTGTATTCGGCGCCCTCGGCGCGCATACGTCCCATTTCTTCGTCGCGAATTTTTCGCAACTGGGCGGTGAGAATTTGCCGTGGACCATCAAGCGTCGCTTCAATAATGGACACCATATCCACCGCATACGTAGGGGACCCTGTTTCCATCAACTCAAAAGCTGCCAAAGCAAACGGTGACAGCGGTTGGTTCAAAGCAAAATCGGCTTGTAGTTCAACGGTGAGCACTAACCGGTTGCCCCACTCATCTGGGGTGTCGTTGACTACTACAACGTCGGTCACCAATAATTCGCGCAGAATACCGATAGCCCTGCGTTGGAGTTGAGCTTTAGCAGCCTTGGTTTCGGCTGAACGTTGGATCATCCGGCGTACTGAGGTGATGGGATTGCCCGGTCGAGCCAAGATGTTGAGCAGGATCGAATGCGTAATGCGCATCCGCGAAACCATGGGTTCTGGTTGACCCACTACCAACTTATCGAAGGTCGTCCGGGACCAAGAGACAAACCCCTTCGGCGGGGATTTCTTAGGTTGAGATTTGGTGGACTGCGCTATCCGACGGGCACGCTCGTCTTCATTTTTGATACTTGAGAATTTCTCCGCGGCCTTCTGATCTGCTAACGCATTCTCGATGACGTGCTCTGGAGCTTGAACCACCACGGTCCCGGCCGTATCGAAGCCGGCGCGACCAGCGCGACCCGCAATCTGATGAAATTCACGGGCGTTGAGGTGACGCTGCCGGGTGCCATCAAATTTGGACAAACCGGTGAGCAAAACTGTTCGGATCGGCACATTGATACCCACTCCGAGCGTATCGGTCCCCGAAATAACCTTTAGCAACCCATCCTGGGCGAGGCGTTCGACGAGCCGGCGATATTTTGGCAGCATCCCTGCATGGTGGACACCGATCCCTTGGCGAATCAATCGATTCAGAGTCTTTCCAAACCCAGACGTAAAGCGGAAGCCCTCAAGAATCTCAGCGATGCGATTCTTTTCTTCTCGCGTAGTGACCGATATTGATGACAGGTTCGAAGCCTGTTCCACAGCGTCGAGCTGTGAGAAGTGCACGATATAGATCGGTGAAAGCTGTGATTCGACTAGTGCTTCGATCTGCTGTTGCACCGGAATTTCCGAATATTCAAAGTGCAACGGGATCGGACGGGTGGCAGAGGAGACTGTCACCGTCTCGCGACCCGTCCGTTTGGTAATCGATGTTTCAAATTGGGAGGTATCACCCAGAGTTGCCGACATCAGCACAAACTGGGCCTGTGGTAACTCTAAGAGGGGTACTTGCCAAGCCCAACCTCGCTGTGGGTCCGCGTAGAAGTGGAATTCATCCATAACCACGGGGCCAACATCGAGCCCAGAGCCCTCACGCAGCGCATGAATCGCGAGAATCTCTGCGGTGCAACAAATGATCGGAGCATCCGGGTTGATCGCTGAATCTCCCGTGACCATTCCGACGTTCTCGGCCCCAAAGATCTCAATCAAATCAAAGAACTTCTCCGAAACTAAAGCTTTGATCGGAGCCGTGTAATACGTGGTCTGGCCCTGGGCCAAAGCATAAAAATGTGCCGCGAGCGCCACCATCGATTTCCCCGAACCCGTGGGAGTCGCCATGATGACATTTTTACCGTCTACTAGTTCAGTGACGGCCTCGTCCTGGGCCGGATACAGTTGAATGCCACGTTCGCGGGTCCACTCAACGAATCGATCATAGAGCAGTACCGGTTCAATCTCTTCGCCGCGGTCAGGATCAGGAATGTAATCAGTTAGTTGCACCTAATACATCCTAGTACGCCCCCCACGGTCGGCAGCATATGCCAAACATTGCGATTCATAACGCCGCAACATGGCACCTGGACTCCACCGGTTTAGGCTAAGACCATGAGAAACTTCGTATGGGATCCAGCCCAATATGCCCATTTTGCCGGCCACCGCGCTCGACCTTTCGTCGACCTAACAAACGCGGTCCAGGTTGATGCCCCCAAGCAGGTCTACGACATCGGTTGTGGTCCTGGAAACATGACGGTCACCCTAGCCCACCGGTGGCCGGAAGCCAGTATTACAGGCTTCGACGCTTCAGCAGAGATGATCGACGATGCTCGGCGCCTGGTAACTCAGGCTGATGACGATCAGTATGCAAATGTGTCGTTTGCTCAACAGAATGCGGCCACGTGGGAACCCCCTGCTGAGACTGATGCCATCGTTTCAAATGCAATGTTCCAGTGGATTCCCAACCATATAGACATCATCAGCGAGTGGTTAAAATCGCTGAAACCTGGCGCGTGGTTTGCCATGCAAGTCCCAGGGAACAGCGTGGCACGATCGCATCAGTTCATCGGAGAACTTGCCGGTGAAGAGAAGTTTTCGGTTGCTGCTGATGCAGCATATACCGGAGAGACGGTGCACTCGGTCGAAGACTATACTCACATGCTGCTAGAACACAGCTTCCGCCCCAATGTCTGGGAATCGACGTATCATCAAGTACTCACCGGCCCGGATCCCGTGTTCGACTGGGTCAAAGGTGCTGCTTTGCGTCCGGTGTTACAAAAACTGACTGAGCATGATGCAGAACACGGCACTACTCTGCACGACTCTTTTGTGGCCCGCTATAAAGCCGAAATGCTAGACGCCTATCCGCCATATGTCGGTCCGGACGGCCAGGAGGTCACTGTTTATCCCTTCCGACGCATTTTTGTGGTCGGTCATAAGGAACTGGACTACTTTATTTAGTTCGGCACCACGGTTGAGCGACAACCTCGGGGAGGGATCTCAGCGGATGGGGACGTGGGCGAGGTGGGCTGTTACCAACCGCGTTCGCGCCACTCTTCGACATGTGGTCGTTCAACACCGAGCACCGTAGAACCGCCATGTCCGGGCAGCACAACGGTATCGTCATCGTATTTCTCGAAAATACGTTGTGACACATCGTTGATCAGGGAAGTAAAACGCTTCGGGTCATTCCACGTATTGCCGACGCCTCCTGGAAACAACGAATCGCCGGAGAAAATAATGGTCGGCTCATCACCATTTGGCACATATACCAGGGCGACTGATCCCGGGGTATGGCCGCGCAGTCCAATCACGTCTAATTCGATTCCAGGGAACTGAGCCTTGTCACCGTGCTTCAGATGCACTTTGGCGGTAACCCCGGTGGCTTCTTCGATTGCGTCGGCGTCCGGCTCCCCAGCTGAAGTTGGCACTTTCGTTCGATCCACGATTTCGGCTAATGCTCGAATATGATCCCAGTGCTCGTGCGTGGTGATCAAAGAAACCAAATCGAGGTCACACGGCGTGTCGTCTGCCGCAGACGCCAACAGCTCCATGATCGCATCTGGTTCATCTGCTGCATCGATCAACACCTGGGACCCGGTGGTTTTTGAGGTAATCAGGTACACGTTATTGTCCATCTCAGAAACCGAACGCGTTCGGATCGTGACCTGAGGCAGGTCATGCAGGAGCTTGATGGAGCCGATAGTTGGAGACGTTTTGGACATGACCGCTAATTTACACCTTCACGCGCGTCGTTGCGAATGGGGTCCCTCCCTAGAAAAGCTTAGCTTTGCGCGAAGAGTCGGACGTGCGGGTCGGCCACAATCCGTGTTATGCCAAGAAGTGTTCTATCCTGGAAGTCTAGTTTTCTACTGTCTTTCAGGACTCGAGGGATCACGTACTTGACCACCACACATAACGTTGACGGCGCATCCAGCCAGCAACACTCCAACAGTCTGGTATCGCAACGGGAACAAGCTAACGCTATAGAGGGCGAGCACGAACCCGACCGGATTGTGGTCCAGGGGGCTCGTGAACACAACCTAAAGAATGTGAATCTCAACATTCCACGTGACGCGTTTATTGTCTTCACGGGTTTGTCTGGTTCAGGTAAGTCCTCACTGGCGTTCGACACCATATTTGCCGAAGGTCAGCGGCGCTATATTGAGTCGCTGTCGTCATACGCTCGAATGTTCCTGGGCCGTGTCGATAAGCCGTCGGTTGATTTCATCGAAGGGCTCTCACCTGCAGTCTCGATTGATCAGAAGTCGACGTCGAAGAACCCGCGTTCAACAGTCGGTACGATCACCGAGATTCACGACTACATGAGGCTCCTCTGGGCCCGAATCGGTGTCCCACACTGTCCAGAATGTGGTGAACCCGCTTCCCAGCAGACACCTCAACATATCGTCGACCAATTACTGGACCTAGAAGAGCGCACTCGCTTCCAAGTACTTGCCCCGGTAGTACGAGGCCGTAAGGGCGAGTTCGTTGATCTCTTTGCCAACCTCTCGGCCCAAGGGTTCTCCAGAGCCATTGTTGACGGGGAACAAATTCAGCTTGCTGATCCACCAACACTCGAAAAACAGGTCAAGCACAATATCGCGGTGGTCGTTGACAGGTTGGTCATTCGTGACGGGATTCGCCAGCGACTGACTGACTCCGTTGAAACATCATTGCAACTCGCAGAGGGCGTCGTTGTAGTGGACTTCGTGGATATTGACGCGCAGATCAGCCCTGATAAACGCAATACGGGGGACTGGGAAGCCGTCGACGACGAAGGACGGGCAAAGTTCCGGTCATTTTCTGAGAAACTCTCATGTCCTAACGGACACATTCTCAATATTGATGAGATTGAACCGCGGTCCTTTTCCTTCAATAACCCCTTCGGCGCGTGCTCGACCTGCACCGGAATCGGTTCCCAGCTACAAGTTGATGAAGAACTGATCATTCCTGACCCAGATCTGACGCTTGCCGAAGGCGCAATTTCACCGTGGGATATCGGTAAACGCACGCGAGAATACTGGCAGCGTTTAATCTCGGGGCTTGCCGACGAAGTCGGTTTCTCGATGGATACGCCGTTTAAAGAGCTCTCCAAGGCGGCGAAAAAAGCACTCCTGCACGGTAAAGATTTCAAAGTAAAAGTCTCTTACCGCAACCGCTGGGGACGCGAACGTCGCTACACCACCGGCTTTGAAGGCGTCATCGATTACGTCAAGCGCAAATACGATGAAGCAGAGTCTGACCAAGCACGTGATCGATTCCAGTCCTATATGCGTGAAGTCGCCTGCCCGGCGTGTGGGGGAGCGCGGCTGAACCCCACATCACTGTCTGTGCTTGTGGGCGGTAAGTCGATTGCTGAAGTGTCGCATATGCCCATGGAAGACTCGATCGAATTTATGGACCAACTCCAGCTCTCAGAACGAGACGCCAAGATCGCTGATCAAGTCCTCATTGAGATTAATGCTCGTTTGAAATTCTTGCTTGACGTCGGTCTAGACTATCTCAACTTGGAGCGTCCAGCCGGTACCCTGTCGGGTGGGGAAGCGCAGCGTATTCGACTGGCAACCCAAATCGGATCGGGTCTTGTCGGAGTGCTGTATGTATTGGATGAACCCTCGATCGGGCTGCATCAACGAGATAATCGTCGCCTCATTGAAACGCTGTTGCGCTTACGCGATCTCGGCAACACGCTGATCGTCGTTGAACACGATGAAGAAACCATCGGTGAAGCCGACTGGATCGTAGATATCGGTCCAGAGGCTGGCGAAAAGGGTGGCCACATCGTGCACTCTGGCTCACTGGAAGGCCTCAAAGACAATACTGCTTCGCTGACCGGCGACTACCTTGCGGGTCGCAAAGAAATTGTCATTCCGACGACTCGACGTCCAGTAGATAAAGATCGCCAGATCGAAGTTGTTGGAGCTCGTGAAAACAACCTCCAAAACGTATCTGCAAAATTCCCGTTGGGCGTTTTCACGGCCATTACCGGAGTTTCAGGATCAGGGAAATCGACCCTGGTCAATGAGATTTTGTATAAGGTCCTAGCCAACGAACTCAACGGGGCTCGACACGTTCCCGGACGACACCGTCGTGTGAATGGTCTGGAGCAACTCGATAAAGTCGTACATGTTGATCAGTCGCCGATTGGCCGCACGCCACGTTCCAATGCTGCTACCTATACGGGCGTCTTCGACCACGTGCGCAACCTGTTTGCTGATACCCAAGAAGCGAAAGTCCGCGGGTATAAACCCGGCCGGTTCTCGTTCAATGTTAAAGGTGGACGCTGTGAAGCCTGCTCGGGCGACGGTACCTTGAAGATCGAAATGAACTTCCTGCCCGATGTGTATGTCCAATGTGAGGTTTGCCATGGGGCCCGGTACAACCGAGAAACTCTCGAAGTGGAATACAAGGGCAAGAATATCTCGGAAGTCCTGAACATGCCCATTGAAGAAGCAGCCGAATTCTTCGCTCCATATCAGCGGATCGCCCGTCACCTGAACACTCTCGTCGACGTCGGACTCGGCTATGTACGACTCGGACAACCTGCCACCACGTTGTCGGGCGGGGAAGCCCAGCGCGTCAAACTTGCTACCGAACTTCAACGTCGAGCCACTGGTAAATCTGTCTATGTGCTTGACGAACCCACCACCGGCCTGCATTTCGAAGACATCCGCAAACTGCTCGTGGTGTTGAACCGCTTGGTAGAAAAGGGCAACACCGTCATCACCATCGAGCACAACCTAGACGTCATCAAGTCAGCCGACTGGGTCATTGATCTTGGACCAGAAGGAGGCTCTGGCGGCGGTGAGATTGTCGCGACCGGAACACCTGAACAGGTTGCCAAAGTTCACCAGAGTCACACCGGTAGATTCTTAGCGGATGTATTGCATACATAACGTTGTAGAATCAATGAGTCCACACGCACTAACACTGCCCTACACTGGGCAGGGAGGGTCATAATGGCAATCGGCGAAACTGGGATTGTGCGCACCAGCGTGCGCACACTACTCCGTGTCGGGGCGCGCCCGGAAACATCAGGTTTTGAACACGTCCCAGCATCTGGCGGGTTTATCGTCGCGAGCAACCACTTGTCGTTCCTGGATTCCGTGATTATCCAGTCCCTTTTGCCCCGTCAGGTACGCTTCTTTGCCAAGGCAGATTACTGGACCCAGAAGGGCCTTAAAGGCAAAATTATGCGAGGCTTCTTCGACTCAGTAGGCTCCATCCCTGTCGAGCGTGGTGACCACTCCGCATCGGTGACAGCGCTGAAGCAACTCGTCGAGTTCGTTGGAAATGGTGACGGCGTTGGGATTTACCCAGAAGGCACCAGATCCAGAGATGGTCGCCTCTACCGAGGGCGAACCGGTGTCGGATGGCTTGCCCTAACAACCGGTGTCCCAGTGATCCCAGTAGGTTTGATTGGCACCGACAAGCTACAGCCTCCAGGTAAAAACGTGATTCTCCCTCGAAAATTCGAAATCCGAGTCGGAAAACCCATAGAAGTCGAACATCTTGGACCCAAGCACGGACTCCAAATACGACGTAAAACCACCGATCATATTATGGCAAGGATTGCCGAGCTGACCGGCCAGGAACGCGTCGACGAATACAATAAGAGGCCAGACGAAACGGCCTCCTAACTACGCAAGGAGACCCGAAACCTTTGGCTGATCCAGCCTCCTACCGGCCAAAAACCTCAGACATTCCCACGGATCCGGGTGTCTACCGTTTTAAGGATCCATACGGCCGCATTATTTACGTGGGGAAGGCCAATAACGTCCGCTCTCGTCTGAGCTCCTACTTCGTTAATCCCAACACGCTACCGCCGAAGACACGCACTATGGTGCACGCGGCCGCAGCCGTGGAATGGACCACCGTTGCTTCTGAACAAGAGGCAATTCAGCTGGAATACACCTGGATTAAAGAATTCACGCCCCGGTACAACATCATGTACCGGGACGATAAGTCGTATCCGTACCTAGCTGTCACCATGAACGAAAAATTTCCACGGGTTATGGTCATGCGAGGTGACCGCCGAAAGGGCGTAAAGTACTTTGGCCCATTTCACCCGGCCAAGGCAATCCGCGAAACAGTTGACCGCATGCTGCGTGTTTTTCCTGTACGAACGTGCTCAGCCGGGGTCTTTCGTCGCGCCCAGCTCGCAGACCGACCATGCTTGATGGGGTACATCGACAAGTGTGCTGCACCCTGTGTCAACCGGATATCTGAGGAAGACCACTACGCACTGGCCGAAGACTTCGTCGCGTTCATGAACGGCGATGTGAGACCATACCTCCGGGAACTTGAACAGCAGATGCAATCCGCTGTTGCGGAGCTACGATACGAAGATGCTGCACGGTACCGTGACGATATCGAAGCTTTGAAGAAAGTTTTCGAACGGAACGCTGTCGTACTCCCCGAGACCACCGAGGCTGATATTTTTGCCTTTGCTGAAGACGAATTAGAAGCCGCATTTCAGGTATTTCACGTTCGAGATGGCAGGATTCGTGGTCAACGAGGTTGGGTCGTTGAAAAGGTCGAGGATACCACCGAACCGCAGCTCGTCGAACAACTGCTGCTGCAAATCTACGGCGACATGGAAGATACTGAACGCATTCCCCGCGAAATCTTGGTGCCTGTGTTACCTGAGAATCCAGAACAGATTGAAACTTGGATGGCCCAACGACGCGGTGCCAAAGTAGACCTACGCGTCCCACAACGCGGCACGAAGAGCCAACTTCTGGAAACCGTTAAAGAGAATGCCGACGGGGCGTTGCGGTTGCACAAGTCGCGTCGCTCCGGAGATATCACGGCACGATCAGCGGCCCTGCGGGAGCTCCAAGAAGCGCTCGAATTCGATCAGCCCCTGCTACGTATCGAAGCTTATGACATATCTCATGTACAGGGCACCAACGTGGTGGGTTCCATGGTCGTCTTCGAAGATGGCTTACCCAAGAAGCGTGACTACCGGAAATTTAATGTCACCGGAGATGCTGCACGTGACGACACTGCCGCAATGGACGACGTGCTGAGCCGCAGATTCAAGAACTTCCTAAAAGAACAAGCCGAAGCACCCGAAATGCACTCCGGGGAACTCTCGACTCAAGAGGAACATAGCGAAGAACGCAAGAAGTTCTCGTATCCGCCCTCACTGGTTGTCGTTGATGGGGGACTGGCGCAAGTTAATGCTGCTCAGCAAGCCCTATTGAACTTAGGCATTGATGATGTTCCGGTGGTTGGCCTTGCGAAACGTCTAGAGGAACTTTGGATTCCGGGGGATGACTTCCCCATGATCCTGCCGCGGAGTTCACAGGGTCTCTATCTCCTACAGCGTCTCCGCGATGAGTCACACCGTTTTGCTATTCAGGCACACCGATCAAAACGATCCAGTTCAATGATCGCGTCGGTGCTGGATGAGGTACCAGGACTCGGTGAAAAACGTCGCAAAGACCTCCTGAAACACTTTGGATCACTCAAGAAAGTCCGGCAAGCATCCGTAGCGGAATTGCAGGTTGTTTCAGGTGTCGGTCCCAAACTCGCACAGGCCATTTTCGATACTTTGGCCGACCAATCAGCGTCGAAAGAACAGGGTAAGCTACGATCATGAGCTCTGAACTGCAACCGGTAAAACCAGATACCGCTGAAGTCCTAATTATCACCGGCATGTCGGGTGCAGGACGCACCACCGCGGCCCACTCTTTGGAAGACCTCGGCTGGTATGTCGTCGATAATCTTCCACCGCAATTGTTTTCCACGATGGCACAGTTGATCGGTAAAAATCCCGACACCCCGTTAAAGCTCGCGTTGGTGGTGGATGTACGGTCCAAGGAGTTCTTCCAAGCGCTGCAAGAAGCCATGAATCAGCTGCGTACCGATGGTGCTGAGCTCCGTGTCCTTTTCCTTGACGCTGCCGATGAAGTTCTGGTGCGCCGGTTTGAAACGCTTCGTCGTCCACACCCATTGCAAGGCGACGGTTCAATCCTTGAGGGCATCGCTGCTGAACGTGAGCTCATGGCTGCCCTGCGAGATCAAGCTGAGATGATGATCGACACGTCGGACCTCAACGTCCACGATCTCACCACGTCAACAACAGAGCTGTTTACCGAATCTGGCCCGATCGTCATTCGACTGAACGTTATGTCTTTCGGTTTTAAATACGGTGTGCCGCAAGACTCAAACTATATTGCTGATGTACGTTTCATCCCCAATCCGCATTGGGTGCCGGAACTCCGACCATTTACCGGTCAAGATCAAGAGATCTCGAACTATGTGCTGGAGCGCAAAGGCGTCGCATCTTTCATGGACAGCTATGTAGCCATGATGGAACCTGTGATCGAAGGGTACCGCTCGGAAAATAAGCACTATGCAACGTTGGCCTTCGGTTGCACCGGCGGGAAACACCGTTCGGTAGCTATCGCTGAAGAGATCGCCAAGCGACTCGCCACATATTCCGGAGTTAAGGTCAAAATCTCTCACCGTGACATGGGGCGCGAATGAGTATGCACTTTACCGGTCAATTGCCGTTAGCACCTGTACAGCGTCCTGAACGTGCCACGATCGGGCACTATTCTCCAAACCTCAAAGTCACTGCCTTAGGCGGTGGCCACGGACTTTACGCCACATTATCAGCCCTGCGATTGATTTCCGGTGAAATTACCGCGATCGTAACCGTTGCCGACGACGGTGGTTCTTCCGGCGTCATCCGTCAAGAAATGGATGTCATCCCACCCGGCGACCTCCGCATGGCACTGGCTGCACTGTGTGATGATACCGATTGGGGTCGAACCTGGCGCGACACCATGCAGCACCGGTTCAAAACCTCTGGCCTGAATGGCGATCCGGGCACCTTAGACAACCACGCCCTCGGGAATCTCTTGATTGTGGCGCTCTGGGAGCTGCTCGGCGATCCCGTTGATGGTCTGACATGGGCCGGTGCACTCTTGGGTGCACGCGGTGTTGTTTTACCCATGTCCACCACGCCGATGACTATCTCGGGGACTGTCTTGGCTGATGAAGAGGGTCAACTCACTCGCCGGTCGGTAACCGGTCAGGCCAAGCTCGCCAAGATCGCGGGCGCTGGGAGGGTAAGCCACATCGAGCTTTCACCACCAAACGCGCCAGCCACGCCGCAGGCATTAGATGCGATAGAGCTGACCGACTGGATCATTTTAGGTCCGGGCTCCTGGTACACCTCAGTGCTGCCGCACCTATTATTGGAAGAACAACGTACTGCTCTGACGCAGTCCACGGCCAAACGGTGTCTCGTCATGAATCTGCAGCCGTCAACGACCGAAACACAGGGGATGACTGCAGCTGAACACCTTTCCGTACTGCACTACTATGCACCTGAGTTCCGAATCGACGTGATCATTGCGGACCCAACTGTAGTCACCGAAGAGCATGCTGCTGAATTCAGCGAAGCAGCCGAAAAACTGGGCGCAACCGTCGTGTTTAGTAAGGTAAAGGACGAGCATCGCGATAGCGTACATGATCCATTACGTCTTGCAGTAGCCTTTTCTGAGGCATTCGATAAGATTCCGTCATAACTCGAGGAAAATAGACCGTTCGCGCTCGCGCGAAGAAAGAATAGTGAACACCACATGGCACTCACCGCAACCGCTAAAGAAGAACTCGCACGCGTACCTGTTACGCGACTGTCTGAACGTTTAGCGGAAGTTGTCGGTATTTTGCGATTCGGTGGGGGCCTACAACTGCTCCCCGGTCGTCTGATCATTGAAACAGAGCTCGACCATGAGGGCGCAGCACGCCGGTTACGCAGCACCCTGCACGACACCTTTGGTACAGAATGCGACCTCATTACGCTGCAAGGGTCAAGCTCACGTCGTGGTGCCCGCTATGTATTGCGCATCATGGAAGGCGGCGCACAGCTGGCCCGCAAAACCGGACTCATGGACCCCCGAGGGCGTCCTGTACGGGGTATGCCACCAGCAGTCGTAAACGGCAGTGTCGCGGACGCTGCTGCGGCATGGCGCGGGGCTTTTCTTTCCCAAGGCATCCTCACTGAGCCGGGCCGCTCTTCTGCGCTAGAAGTGGTAGCCCCGGGTCCCGAAGCCGCATTAGCACTTGTTGGAGCGGCCCGTCGGCTCGGCGTAACGGCTAAAGCCCGAGAGGTACGTCAGGCTGATCGGGTCATCATTCGTGATGCCGAAACCATTACGACGCTATTGACCGCCATGGGCGCCCAACAGACAGTTGAGACTTGGTTGAAGCGTCAAACCACCAAAGAGGTTCGTTCCTCGTCGAATCGACTCGCAAATTTTGATGACGCAAATCTCCGTCGCTCAGCCCAAGCGGCCGTTGCTGCCAGCGCCCGCGTCACACGTGCACTGGAGATTCTGGGGGATGAAATACCAGACCATCTCGAGTACGCGGGCAAGCTACGTGTTGAACACCAGCATGCCTCCCTGGACAAACTCGGACGCATGGCCGAACCGCCTATGACCAAAGACGCTATCGCAGGCCGTATCCGTCGTCTGCTAGCTATGGCTGATAAGCGCGCTCAGGAACTGAGCCTGCCAAACACACACGATGCCGTTCCCGCTGAATTCCGTGAGAGCAACTAGGATCACACTACTGTTCGCAGACCGACGAGCTCTCAGGCCTTGACCGAACCCCGGGGGGCGCGGCCTATTATAGAAGGTAGTGGTTCGCGCAAATTTCGTGGACCAACAATCTCGCTGATGTATAGATATCAGCAAATCACTCGGATCATTATCCGAACTTACTAGGAGGAATACGTGGCGAAATACACTCTGCCAGAACTGTCCTACGACTACGGTGCCCTGGAACCACACATTTCCGGTCGCATCATGGAGCTTCACCACTCCAAGCACCACAACACCTACGTCAATGGTGCCAACACTGCTCTTGAGAAACTCGAAGCTGCACGTGAAGCTGGCGATTTCTCGAACATCAACCAGTTGACCAAGGATCTGGCCTTCAACCTGGGTGGCCATACCAACCACTCAATCTTCTGGAACAACCTCTCCCCAGAAGGTGGCGACAAGCCAACCGGTGAACTCGCTGCAGCGATCGACGAGTTCTTTGGGTCATTCGACAACTTCAAAGCTCAGTTCACCGCAGCAGCACTGGGTATCCAGGGCTCCGGCTGGGCTATCCTCGCCTACGAACCAATCGGTGGCAACCTTGTCATCGAGCAGTTCTACGACCAGCAGAATGGCGTCCCAGTAGCTACTACGCCACTGTTCATGCTGGACATGTGGGAGCACGCCTTCTACCTCGACTACCAGAACGTCAAGCCAGACTACGTCAAAGCCATCTGGAACATCGTTAACTGGGCAGACGTTCAGTCACGTTTTGAAGCAGCTCGGGCCAACGCTGCTGGCCTCGTCAAGCCATAACGTGAACACCTGCCGGTCTGACCGGTAGCGACGAATTTCATATTCAAGGGATCTTTTGTCACACGACAAAAGATCCCTTGTGTTTTAAAGCAAAAACTTTTCCGTACACGGCTAAGATGTTAACGGCCCGCAACTGCTGGCCAGACCATATTGTCGAGACCCGAAGAGTATTTTGATGACGGCCCAAACAATTCGTGACCTCCTACCTTCTGCTGCCGGACGCACCGTGATTGTCCGATCCGATCTCAATGTCCCCCTCGACAATGGAAAAGTCACCGACGACGGTAGAATCCGCGCCTCATTACCGGTCATCACCGATCTCGCCCAGGCAGGCGCAAAGGTCATTGTTCTGGCACACCTTGGTCGCCCCAACGGGACCGTTGATCCACAATACTCTCTTGCACCGGTTGCGCAACGCATGACGGAATTGACCGATTCGGACGTCATGCTCGCAAAAGATGTCACCGGCACATCAGCCCAAACCCAAGCTTCACAACTCAAAGATGGCCAGATACTGCTGGTCGAAAATGTTCGCTTTGACGCCCGTGAAACATCCAAAGATGACAGTGAACGAGCCGCACTCGCCAAGGAATTTGCTGCACTAGCGGGGCCTGACGGGGCATATGTCAATGACGCATTTGGCGCAGTTCACCGCAAACACACCTCTGTTTACGACATCGCCACCCTGCTGCCTAGCTATCAGGGTGCGCTGGTGGCCACAGAACTGGATGTCTTGGACCGCCTCATCGCGGAACCAGCCCGACCGTACACAGTCGTGCTTGGTGGTTCCAAGGTCTCGGACAAACTGGCCGTGATAGATAACCTTCTCGATCGCGCCGACACGTTGTTGATCGGTGGGGGAATGGCCTTCACTTTCCTAAAAGCTCTGGGCCACGATGTAGCATCCTCGTTGCTTGAAGAAGATCAAATTCCCATTGTGCAAGATTACCTGCGTCGTTCCGGAGCAGGAGCTGCAAAAATCGTCGTTCCGACGGACGTTGTTGTTGCCGAAGCGTTCAGCGCCGATGCAGCACACGCTGTGGTTGATGTTGACGCCATGACGACCGGACCCGGCGGTTCAGATGCTCTCGGTTTGGACATCGGACCGGAAAGCGCAAAAATCTACGCACAACATATTGAAGCATCGTCCACGGTCTTTTGGAACGGACCGATGGGCGTCTTTGAAATGGAAAACTTTGCCGGTGGAACACGCGCCGTGGCCCAAGCGCTTACGAATGTCAAAGGCCTTTCGGTAGTCGGCGGGGGAGACTCAGCAGCGGCTGTACGAGTTCTCGGCTTTGCTGATGAAGACTACGGCCACATCTCCACGGGTGGGGGCGCTTCCCTGGAATATCTAGAGGGCAAAGACCTGCCAGGAATCGGTGCCTTGGCTCGCTAACCCCAACTGAATAACCGCATCGATTCACACACGACAGGAGTTTCATTGACCGCAAAGACCGACGGAGTCTACGACCGCACCCCACTCATCGCCGGCAACTGGAAGATGCATATGGATCACTTCCAAGCCGTCTCGCTGGTGCAAAAACTTTCGTGGACGCTCGCTGACCACGATCACGACTTCGACAAAGTACAAGTCGCAATTTTCCCACCATTTACTGATCTACGTAGCGTTCAAACGCTGATCATGGCGGATAAACTTGACCTGACCTACGGTGGTCAAGACCTATCACAGCACGACTCTGGTGCTTACACCGGCGATGTCTCCGGGGATTTCTTACGCAAACTCGGATGCATTTACGTGCTGATTGGCCACTCAGAACGGCGGACCATTCATGGCGAAACCGACGACACCGTCAATGCCAAGCTCAAGGCAGCAGTACGCCATGAACTCACGCCTATACTCTGTGTCGGCGAAGGACTTGAAACAAGAACTGCAGGGGAGCACATCGACTTCACGATGAACCAGCTGCGCGCAGCTCTAGCGGGGCTATCGGCCCAAGAAGTGGCCAATCTCGTGGTGGCCTATGAACCGGTCTGGGCCATCGGCACGGGAGAAGTAGCCGGCCCCGATGATGCTCAAGAAATGTCGTCAGCCCTCCGCCGAGAAATCGCTGCTCTCTACGACACTGAAACAGCTCAGACCACCAGGGTGTTGTATGGTGGATCTGTCAAAGCTGACAATGTAGCTACCATCATGCGTGAACGCGACATTGATGGTGTCTTGGTCGGTGGGGCAAGCCTCGACGATGAACAATTTGCTAGTATTGTCAGGTTCGAACACCACCTGTTGACCGACTAGACAACGAAGAATGGAAAATACCCGTTGAATTTTGAACTTGTGCTCCAGATCATTCTCGTGATCGTGTCAGTTTCGTTGGTCTTTGCCATCCTGCTGCACAAGGGCCGCGGCGGCGGCATGTCCGACATGTTCGGCGGCGGTGTGACTAGTGGCCTGAGTTCGTCAGGCGTCGCAGAACGAAACCTAAATCGCCTCACCGTCACCCTAGCGCTGCTATGGGGCGGCATCATCGTCGTCTTAGGTCTCATGTCGCGTTTCTCTGGAGATTTCTAACATAACAAGCTTCCACCCTGTGGTTGAAACCGGTAGAGCGAATCACGCTCTACCGGTTATTTATTTCCCGAAACTCGGAAATATCACGCTTCTCCTACGCCGTTTACACCGCGCTTTTGGCATCGAAACCATAACGAAATACGCCAGTATCGGACACTAGGCGTTTTCTGAGACGATTCACAGGCCATTAAAAGGTCCTACATTCAAGCGATAATACCCCGCTGTGACTTGGCATTTTATCGAGGCCCCATTTCCATGAAACCGAAAACGTGACGACGGGCACCCACCAGATGGTCTATAACGTTTTGATAACGAACCATGAACATGTATTGTGGCGAACTCAGGTCATTTCGTACCTGCTGGCATCCGCCAATGAAATGAAAACTCAATGAACTCTCACGGGATGCCGTGACCTGGAAACGAATCCCTATCGCAAAGTTTGCGAAGGAAAGGACTGACTAAACTTGAAGCATGAAGCACGCCACGCCATGACCAAACCGTCACGCGGCAAACTCGCAACCAAGACTCTTATCGCAGCTGCTGCGATCTCCGTTCCACTCTTCGGCTTTGCTGCACCAGCAAATGCGGCACCTGATTCAACTTGGGATCAGCTAGCCGAATGTGAATCCGGCGGTGACTGGAGCATCAACACCGGTAACGGCTACGAAGGCGGCCTACAGTTCAACCCACAGACATGGCAAGCACACGGTGGCTCCGGCAGTGCAGCTGACGCAAGCCGTGAAGAGCAGATCGCCGTGGCTGAAAACGTCCTAGACAACCAAGGCTGGGGCGCTTGGCCATCCTGCTCGCAGCAGATCGGTGCTTCGGGCCAGGCTGAACCAACCGGACAGCCTATGGAGCAGCAAGAACAGGCACCTGCTCAAGAACAGCAGGCACAGGCTCCTGCGCAGGAACAGCCTCAGCAGCAGGCTCCTGTCCAGGAACAGCCAGTTGAACAGCAGGCAGCTCAGCCTGCACCGAAGGCAGCTGCTTCCGGTGAAACCTACACTGTCCAGTCAGGTGACACCCTCAACAAGATCGCCACTGAACAGGGCGTTGACGGGGGCTGGAGAGCACTCTTCGAGCTGAACACCGATCAGATCTCCGATCCAACACTGATCTTCCCTGGCCAGGAACTGGCTCTCTAAAGCACTAGCTGCTTTAAACTCACGGTCGGGCCGCCGCATCTTTTCTTGATGCGGCGGCCCGACCGTTTAATGAGCATTATTCTTTGGCGCGAGGCGCCGAATTTTAGATCAGGCTTGCGCGTCGAGCTGCTGCTGGATCTTCTCTAGCAGTGCGTTCCATGCATCGACAAACTTTTCGAGCCCCTCGTCTTCAAGCTTGGTTACCACCTGGTGATAATCAATGCCAGCCCGTGCTAAGTCATCGAGGTGATCGTCGTCCATAGCGTAGTTGTCTGGGATACGACGTTCCGTGATTTCCCCGTGGTCAGCAACGGCGTTCAACGTATCTTCCGGCAACGTGTTCACCGTATAGTCGCCCACTAGACCGTTGACATACCGCACGTCAGAGTACTCTGGGTTTTTCGTGCCAGTCGATGCCCATAACGGGCGCTGCAGTCGCGCACCTGCTGATTCCAGAAGACGCCACCGTTCAGTGTCTTGCATCTGCTCGAAGATTCGGTAGGCGAGGCGGGCATTGCCGATTCCAGCTCTGCCACGCAATTGCATGACATCTTGTGCAGGAAGCTTCAGTGCCTCGAGTTGTGCGTCAATTTCACTATCAACTCGTGAGACAAAGAAACTTGCCACCGAGTGAATTTTTGCCAGGTCATAACCCTTGGCGCGTGCACCTTCTAAACCGCTCAGCCACGAGTTGACCACTTCTCGATAGCGCGAGAGCGAGAAGATCAACGTGACATTTACGCTGATGCCTTCAGCCAGAACCTTCGAGATCGCCGGGAGCCCCTCCACGGTCCCAGGAATCTTGATCATGACATTTTCACGATTAACGGTCTTTGCTAGCTCGATGGCTTGTGCGATGGACTGGTCGGTGTCTCTGGCAAGACGAGGATCCACCTCGATTGATACGCGGCCGTCGTAGCCATTACTCTTCTGGTAAATAGGCGACATAATGTCGCAGGCTGCTCGGACATCATCGGTCGTCATTTCGACGACTGCGGTTTGCGCATCCGCACCCGATGCCGCAAGTTTCGACAACTGTTCGGTGTAGGCCTCGCCGGTAGTGAGTGCTTTACCAAAAATCGCCGGATTGGTCGTCACCCCGGTGATTGTCTTCGTGTCGATAAGGTTTTGGAGGTCACCCGAATCGATGCGGTCCCGCGAGAGATCGTCTAGCCAGAGGGAGACACCAGCGTCATGCAGCGCTTGAGTGTATTGGTTTTGTGTCACAAACAATCCTTAGGCGTTGTAGAGGCTTTGGACTTTTGCCACGAGTGCGTCAGCGGTGATGCCGAACTGCGTGAACAAGGTTTGATAGTCAGCAGATGCACCGAAGTGTTCAAGTGATACTGAATGACCGTCGCCACTGGTGTACTTCTGCCATCCCTGCTCCACACCAGCTTCAACGGAGACTGTCAGAGTGTCTGTCGGAAGTACCGCTGTGCGGTAGGAAGCATCCTGGGCATCGAACCACTCCAATGACGGCGCAGAAACTACGCGAGTGGCAATGCCTTGACTTTGCAGGGTTTCACGGGCTTCGACAGCAAGCTGTACTTCGGATCCGGTACCGATGAGTACGACGTCTGGTGCAGTCTCGCCTGATTCATTGGTGGCTTCGACGAGCGTATACGCTCCACGGGCAACACCATCTGCAGAGTGGAAAGCTTCCTGACTCCGGTCAAAGACCGGCAGCCCCTGACGGGACAGGATCAGTCCGGACGGACGTTCGCGCTGTGACAAGATCGTCTTCCACGCAACCGAAACCTCATTGGCATCAGCCGGACGAACGACATCCAAATTTGGAATCGCACGCAAGGCTGCCAGGTGCTCCACGGGTTGGTGTGTCGGACCGTCTTCACCGAGACCGATAGAGTCATGCGTCCACACGAAGATCGAGGGGACACCCATCAGTGCAGAGAGTCGCACCGCAGGACGCATGTAGTCCGAGAAGATGAGGAAGGTTCCAGCATAGCCACGCGTCATCCCACCCAGGGTGATGCCATTAACGATAGATCCCGAGGCGTGTTCGCGAATACCAAAATGCAAGGTCCGGCCGTATGGATGACCCGACCACGTTGTGGTTTGACGATCAACCGGCAAGAAGGATGGTTCGCCCGCCATGGTCGTATTATTTGAACCAGCGAGGTCAGCGGAGCCACCCCAGAGCTCTGGCATGACCTCTGCAAGACCGCTGAGGACCTTGCCGGAAGCTGCACGGGTTGCCATAGTGCCGTCTGCTGGCTCGAAGGTAGGGAAGGCATCATCAAAGTTTTCTGGCAGTTCCTGTGCAACGAGACGATCATAAAGTTTCGCCCGGTCTGGGTTATCAGCACGCCAGGACTGATAGGCCTCTTCCCAAGTTTTGCGGTACTCAGCGGAACGCTCTCCAACGCTGCGGGAGTGGGCTAGTAGCGCTTCGTCCATGACAAAGTGTTCCTCGGTATTAAAGCCCAGGACTTCTTTCAGCCCCGCAAGTTCCTCGGTGCCCAGTTTTGCACCATGAATGCCACCGGTATTCTGCTTCTTTGGTGATGGCCAGCCGATAATAGTACGCAAGGAAATCAGGGAAGGCTTATCAGTTTCGTGTTTCGCATTAGCGATCGCTTCATAGAGAGCCTCGGTGTCTTCGACATAGTCGCCGGTCTGAAGCCAGTCAATCCGTTGGACATGCCAACCGTAAGCTTCATACCGCTGCTCAACGTTTTCGTTGAAAGCAATGTCAGTGTCATCTTCAATAGAGATCTTGTTGTCGTCCCATATGACAATAAGGTTGCCAAGTTCCTGGGTGCCGGCCAGGGACGAAGCTTCGGAGGTAACACCTTCCTGCAAGTCCCCGTCCGATGCGATCACATAAACATGATGATCAAATGGAGAGGTCCCTGCGGGTGCGTCGGGGTCCATCAAACCACGAATTCTGCGCTGGTCGTATGCAAACCCTACTGCTGAGGCTAGTCCCTGTCCTAGAGGACCAGTTGTGATCTCCACATGATCAGTATCGCCGTACTCAGGGTGTCCCGGTGTTTTCGAACCCCAGGTTCGTAGCGCCTGAAGGTCTTCCATCTCTAAGCCAGCTCCCGCAGCAAAGAGTTGGAGGTATAGGGTCAACGACGTATGGCCGGGGGAGAGGACGAAACGGTCGCGCCCCTGCCAGTGCTGATCAGCCGGATCAAAATGCATGACATTCTGAAAGAGTTGCCACGCAACAGGCGAAAGCGAAAAAGCAGTGCCGGGGTGTCCTGAACCAACTTTTTCGACGGCATCGGCAGCTAAGACTCGTAGCGTATCGACTACGCGTTGATCCTTGTCAGAATAAACATACTGACGCGCTGGAAGGTGGCGGTTGAGTGCGAAAGTCGAATCGGCTGGGTTTGAAACAGTGGGGGCCACGAATTGCCTTCCTGAAGGTAACTAAGTTTGAGTTCTTTACCGTGATGTTGCAGAGACTCATTCTAAGCTTACCGGGCAAACGCTTCCATACGCCAAGATTTGCACGCAGGGCAATACACAACAGCTACACTAGATAGAGGAGTGCCGACACGATTCGGTTTCCAAAGATTTACTTACTTGTTACTTAGAACTCGAGAGTATTGATGTCAACATCGTTAGAGTCCGCCGCCACTCAGGGTACTACGCCCGCCATTGCACCGGAGTCGACTCGACAGAAGATCGGATTTCGACGCAAGGCAAAAGCGTATATTTCGCTCACCAAGCCGCGTGTCATGGAATTGTTGTTGGTCACCACGCTTCCAACCATGATTCTTGCAGAACGTGGTTGGCCCGAACTTTGGACCGTGTTTGCCACCATGCTCGGCGGAGCGCTTGCCGCAGGGGCTTCGAGCTCGTTTAACTGTTACATCGACCGTGATATCGATCAGTACATGGAGCGGACCAAAAACCGTCCGTTGGTTACCGGAGAAGTTACACCCCGGGAAGCTTTGATCTTCTCATGGGTCCTGACGGTTGCCTCGATCGGTCTCTTGGCACTCGGCACCAACTGGCTTGCAACAGCCTTTGGCATTGCCGCCATCTTCTTTTATGTGGTCATTTACTCCTTGATCCTAAAACGTCGTACCCAGCAAAATATTATCTGGGGAGGACTCGCTGGGGCCTTCCCAGTGTTGATCGCTTGGGCTGCCGTTCGAGGCACCATCGAATGGCCCGCTGTAGTTCTGTTTGTGGTTATCTTCCTGTGGACTCCACCGCACTACTGGCCACTGTCCTTGAAGTATAAAGAGGATTATCAAGAAGTCGACGTCCCCATGTTGGGTGCGATTGCCACATCTCGTCGGGTCTCGTCACAGGTCGTTCTCTATACCTGGGCGACGGTGATTTTCTCACTACTGCTTGTTCCGATGGGATGGGCTGGCGTTGTTTACACCGCCACCGCAGCCGTTTCGGGCGGTTGGTTCATTTATGAGGCACACAAGCTTTACCGCGACTCGCAACGTCCGGATTTCACCGATAAGAAAGCAATGCGAGTCTTTCACCTTTCGATTACCTATCTCACCCTGATCTTTGTTGCGCTAGCCGTGGATCCATTCGTCGGCTCACCGCTGATGGGTGAAATGGTTACTGCGCCCTAACTATGCAACTTTCAAAAACACGCACCATACTTCTCACGACCTTCACCGCTGTCACGCTGTCTCTCACAGGCTGTGTTGCCGACCCGGAGATCGCTGACACACTGCCTGACCGCGGGTCTGCGCCAACCCACGTTGAGGAAATCAGTTTCCCAGATACCGAAGTTGGCAACATGTCCGAGTGGATCGTCAACGAAATCAATGGCACTCGATCGATCAATAAACAAGACTGGTATCCACTCGTTTCACCTGAGATGAGTGAAGAAATCCCCGTCGATTCTCTGGTAGGGACGATCAATTCCGAACTCCGACCGTCTTTGCCTTTCGTTCCAGCTGAATATACGGAACCAGAAGAGAACTACGGCGTCACCCGGTTGGCTCCAGACCTCACCTCTGCTCCGTTAGATCTACATGTACAGGTCGATGACACCGGACGTATTTCCGATCTTTGGTATGAGGAAGTCGTCACGGACGCCAATCAACAAGAGGAGCCTGTTGAAGACGCTGACGATGACTCGGCACCGTCCGACGGACTAGGGCAGTAAGATTTCTGCCTTGTTTCTAAGCACAAAAGAACCGCCATCTTGAATCTTCTTCAGGATGGCGGTTCTTGTTTGCCCAAATAGTACTTAGGCGTGGATGAGCGTTTCTGGTTCCTCTTTTTGAGCTACTTCGTACTGGGTTGGCATAGATTCATACTTGGAATTGAACACGTCCAGCACGACGGTCATGGCCCACGTGACGAGTCCAATACCAAACATGTGCATCCATACAACGCCAATTGGTAAATCATTGAAATGCTGGTAGAAACCAACGACGGCTTGGAAAACCAACACTGCCGCCAAAGACCATACTGCACGACGCTGACGCACCGATGTTTGGAGCCGATACATCACGACCAACAGAACCACCGTCAGCGCAACCATGAGATATACCGGTGCGGCGTGCATACGGGTGACCAGCAGTTGATCAAACTCGTGCCGAGGTGCAGCTGGATCTCCGCCATGCGGACCGGAGCCAGTAACAATGGTCCCCATAACTAATGTGAACCAACCGGCGATGTAGATGGTGATCGAAGAAATCCGTGTCAACGGCGTCGTGACACCATCTTGGATCTTGCGATCATGGGTGTTCGTTAGGCGTGCACGACGTTCAACACCGACCCGATACGCAAGGAGTGTGGCGATCGAAACCATCAAGGCTGAAACTAGGAAATGCAGCATGACAACCCATGGGTTGAGGTCTGTCCAAACGGTGATACCACCGATAAGGGCCTGTGCCGGAATGACCAGCGCGAGCACTAGAGACATTCCAAAGAGCTTGCCATGTGTCTTGCGAAGCCGCCAAAGCGCTAAAATCATCAGGACCGCGATCGCAGCGAGAACAAACGTCAAGAGACGGTTACCAAATTCGATAGCACCGTTAATGCCCATCTCCGGGGTCGTCACATACGACTCAGGTGTACAGCGGGGCCATTCAGAGCAGCCCAGTCCAGAGGCAGTTAGCCGAACTGCCCCACCCGTTACGATGATCCCGGCTTGCGATACGACGGAAGCTACAGCCAGCACCATGGTCCACAGCGTGAAGGTGCGAGGCATCAGAGCATCGGACCACCGACGAGTCGCCTGGTCGCCTGCAGTTGTCATGAAAGTATCCTCTATTTGAATTGTCAGGTGCCGAGTGAGCATCCATGACGCGGTGTTGTGTTAACGCCACTTAAACCAGCGTATAGTGCCCACGCTTAAAATGATTCCCCAAAGAGTCAAGATGACAAATGCGGTGGCGTCAAAACTTCCATCTATCAGCGCAGATCTCAGCCCATTTCCAAGGGCAGCAGAGGGTAGAAACTCAATAACAACGCTGCCCGCGAAATCAGCTACTGGAAAGACGACGCCTCCTACTGCGCCGAGAATGACCCATAGAAGGTTGGTCAGCGCGAGAGTTGCTTCCGGTCGAACTGTGCCGGCGATAAACAACCCCAGACCAGTAAAGGCCATTGCTCCGAGCACGATGAACAATGCCGCGATCCCCAGTCCAGCAAGATGAGGGCTCCAGCCCATTAACACTGCAGCGCCGCCAAGCACTACCACCTGCGTCACTTGTACCATCAGCACAGCGAGCACTTTGCCCATCAGCAAGCCGATAGGCCCTAGGGGAGTAGTCGCCAAGTATTGTAGGACGCCATATCTACGATCAAATCCCGTGGCAATCCCCTGGCCGGTCAGGCCGGAGGATAACACCGATAGCGCTAAGACCCCGGGTGTCGCTATATCGATGGTTGAAGGTCCATCAGCGGTGTCGAAGAGCCCAGTGACGAACAGTCCGGTTAGCGCCAGGAGAGGAAGGATGATTGATACGAGTAGCTGTTCACCATTCGTCATGGTGATACGTGTTTCGTACCGTCCTTGCGCTATAACCTTGGAAAGCAGGGAAGAGGAATGCGGTGCTTCGACCGGAGTGAGATCAAGCCTTGTCATGTGTCGTAAGCTCCCAAAATACGTCCTCGAGGGATTTTCCGGACAATCCCATGTCGGTGGGCATTAAATCGTGGCGTAACCACCAACCAGTCACAGCATGGAGGTCAGCCGGTCCTTGTACGCCGGTGACGCGCCAGACGCCAAACTTCGCAGAGGAAGAACCCTGCAACAGTGTCAGGTGCGCGGGAAAATCGGCCCGCTGTTCTTCGGTAAGTGACCGTGACGTTCGGAATGTCAATGGTGGACGAAGCTCTGTGGCAGTCAATTCTTCAACGCTACCCGCCGCCTCAACAAGGCCTTCACGGATGAGGACAACATGATCGGCCAGGCGTTGCGCGTCCTCCAGGAGGTGCGTCGTCAATATGATGCACACGCCAGACGCCTTGAGCTCTTCGATAAGTTCAAAGACAATGAGGCGTGATGCAGGGTCCAGACCAGCTGACGGTTCATCGAGGAAGACAACGCGGGGCCGGCCAACAAGTGCTGCGGCCATTCCTAGCCGCTGCCGCTGGCCTCCCGAGAGTCTCCGAATCTGGCGATTCTTGAACTCATGGATCTGCAAACGATCCATCAAAGCCTCAATGTCGGCCGGGGCTTGATACAGCCTGGTCAAATGATGGAGGAGTCGCTCACCTGTGACGGCCATGGGCAGACCGCCTTCTTGCAGCATGACCCCGACTTGGCTCCGTAGACCCGCGCCCGCTCGGTATGGGTTAGCACCCAAGAGTCTTACGGTTCCGGAGCTTGCCTTATCAATGCCTTGCGCAATTGACAGGGTGGTTGTTTTACCAGCGCCATTAGGCCCTAATAGCGCGGTAACCTCACCAACCTTGGCTTCGAAGCTCACGCCTTTGAGGATCTGAAAGCGACCGCTACGTGTTGGGACATCGCGATGAACATTCGTTAACGACAGCATGAACTATGAACTCACAAAGCTCGAGCAAATAATGACTGTAAACACGGCCCTTAGTCTATCCACAGATCACCGGTGCACTGACCATACCGCGACGGCTGACATTGGCCGTCAGCAAAATCACAGCGACTATGACCAGTAATACAACTCGCCGGGTGGCCAAACCCAAGATCTCGTCTATAATTAGGACATACAATGGTTACTAATTTCGCAGACGCCCCATCGGACGGCCCAACGGCCGGTAACGGATCATCGCATACGACCCGCGAAAAGGTCATGCATGCCGTCCTGTCCCAGGGACCGGTGAGCGCAGCGACCATTGGCAAAGAACTTGACTTGACCGCAGCTGCCGTACGTCGCCACCTCGACACTCTAGAAGAAGAGGGTCTGGTAGAGGTCAAAGCTGTCTCGGGGTCGCAGCGTGGGGCAGGTCGTCCATCTCGACGCTACGTCGTGACCCATCAGGGACAGGTGGAACTTGGCGACGATTATTTGGGCGTTGCTTCCGAAGCAATGTCTACACTCGTAGAACTGGGTGGTCAGGAAGCACTGCGGGGGTTCGCCCGCAAATACTTCGCAGACATCGAAACACGCTTTTATCAACAGCTGCCACAAGATGCCATGCTGAATGACCGGATTCAGACCTTGACGGCTGTACTTGCCGATCTAGGTTTTGCCGCAACGACCCGTCGGGCTGGTCGCGCGGCTAAAGTAACGACACTTCGCGCAGCTCAGATTTGCCAGGGCCACTGCCCGATTCAAGAACTTGCCGGAGAGTTTCCGCAATTCTGTGAGGAAGAAACTGACCTATTTGCGCGTTTACTACAAGTAGACGTCCGACGACTATCGACGATGCCCACCGGTGGCCACGTGTGCAACACACACGTACCATTGGGACGGGCTGCGCACGCATCACTCATAGCAGCAAGCGGATCTAAGAACTAGCGAACTACAAACAAAATATTCATCGAGAGACTCCAGCACGCTGGAGCTCGATGGGCACAAACCACGCCCCGTTTATAAAAGAGGTTGATAATGACGGATCAAATCAGTCAAGAAACCGCCGATCCCGGTGTGATCCAAGATGTTCTGGATGCAAACCCAGAACTGGAAGGCATCGGTGCATACGAATTCGGCTGGCATGACCCGGACGAAGCCGGCGAGAACGCACAACGCGGTATTAATGAAGACGTTGTACGCAACATCTCGACGCTGAAAGAAGAGCCGGAGTGGATGCTGAAGACTCGCCTCAAGGGTCTGCGGTACTTCGATCGTAAACCGATGCCGACCTGGGGTGCAGACCTTTCCGGTATCCATTTCGATCGCATCAAGTACTTCGTTCGCTCAACCGAGCGTCAAGCGACCAGCTGGGAAGACCTGCCGGAGGACATCCTCGAAACCTACGAGCGTCTTGGCATTCCAGAGGCTGAGCGTGAACGCCTCGTTGCAGGTGTTGCTGCACAGTATGAATCTGAGGTTGTATACCACCAGATCAACGATGAACTGGAACGTCAGGGTGTCATCTTTTTGGACACCGATACCGGACTCAAGGAACACGAAGAAATGTTCCGTGAGTACTTTGGTTCCGTCATCCCTGTCGGTGACAACAAATTCTCAGCTCTGAATACCGCAGTATGGTCAGGTGGATCGTACGTCTACGTTCCAAAGGGCGTACACGTCGAAATCCCACTGCAGGCATACTTCCGTATTAACACGGAAAACATGGGCCAGTTTGAGCGCACCCTGATCATTGCTGATGAAGGTTCCTACGTGCACTACGTAGAGGGTTGTACAGCACCGATCTACCAAACCGACTCACTGCACTCTGCCGTTGTTGAGATCATCGTGAAAAAAGATGCTCGCGTTCGGTACACCACCATCCAGAACTGGTCAACGAACGTCTACAACCTCGTCACCAAGCGTGCCGTCGTTGAAGAAGGTGGAACCATGGAGTGGGTTGATGGCAACATCGGCTCAAAAGTCACCATGAAGTACCCAGCTGTATATCTGACTGGTGAACACTCCCAGGGTGAAACCTTGACCATGGCCTTCGCCGGCAAGGGTCAGTACCAGGATACCGGTTCCAAGATGGTTCACCTGGCTCCGAACACTAAGTCAAACATTATTTCCAAGTCCGTAGCCCGTGGTGGTGGCCGCTCCGCATACCGTGGACTGGTCCAAATCACCGAAGGGGCCAAGGGCTCAACGAACAACACCGAGTGTGACGCCCTCCTGGTAGACACCATCTCGCGTACCGATACCTACCCATACATTGATATTCGCGAAGACGATGTCACGCTGGGTCACGAAGCGACTGTGTCCAAGGTTTCGGAAATGCAGCTTTTCTACCTCATGAGCCGCGGTCTTTCAGAAGAAGAAGCTATGGCAATGATCGTGCGCGGGTTCGTTGAACCAATTTCACGTCACCTGCCAATGGAATACGCTCTGGAACTGAACAAACTTATTGAACTGCAAATGGAAGGATCGGTGGGCTAAGCGTGGCCAACACTGACGCAACTACACTCGACGAGGGACCAGACCTACTCATCCCAGGTATGGGTGAAGAGGGCGAAACACTCGTCGTTCAGCAGGCCGAAAATCAGCCTGTCGAAGATGAAGAGACCAAGTATGGCACCTCACGCGCTGATCGCAAGACGAGCTTCAATCTCGCCGACTTTCCAGTCCTAACAGGTGAAGAAGAAGACTGGCGCTTCACGCCGCTCCACCGGCTGGCGAACCTGCACCTCCCTGAAGGGGACGAAAAACTCCTCACCGGTGCAGCCCCAGCGGTAAGCGTGACCGAACACGACGGTGTTTCGATCGAAACCGTTGCACGTGACGACCAGCGTCTTGGTTCCTTCATGGTTCCAGACGACCGCACATCAGCTATCGCCTGGAACTCATTCAGCGAAGCAACAGTTGTGACCGTTGCGGACAACGTCAACATCGAAGAGCCCATCACCATTTCGGTAGAAGGCAATTCAACGGACCCTGCCGCGCAGCACATTCATGTTGCCGTTGGGGCCAACAGCAGGGTCAACCTGGTCATTAACCAGACAGGTAAAGCCGTTGTCTCCCAAAACGTCGAATTCGCCGTCGGAGAGGGCGCGACAGCCAATGTCACCTCGCTCCAGGCATGGGACGACGAGACCATCCACGTTGGTTCACAGCAAGCCTCGCTTGGTAAAGACTCCACGTTTAAGCATGTAGTCATTACCTACGGCGGTTCGCTCGTTCGTCTCACACCGATCACTCGGTTCGCTGGGGAAGGCGCCACCACCAACATGTACGGCCTGTACTTCGCAGACGCCGGACAGCACATGGAACACCGCATCTTCATCGACCACTCGACCAATAACTGCACCTCCGACGCGCTCTACAAAGGCGCGCTCCAGGGCAAGGGTGCTCGTTCGGTCTGGGTTGGAGATGTCCTCATCCGTGGCAACACGTCTGGCACAAACTCATTCGAGAAGAATGAGAACCTCTTGTTGTCCGAAGGCGCCCAGGCCGATTCGATTCCGAACCTCGAAATCGAAACCGGAATCATTGATTCAGGAGGACATGCTTCCTCCGTGGGACGCTTTGATGAACAACAACTGTTCTATCTCATGGCTCGGGGCATCCCAGAGCCGCTCGCCCGCAAGCTGATCGTTCGTGGTTTCCTCAACGAAATCATCCAGAAGATCGGCATCGAGGACGTCGAAGCCGCCGTGACCGAGGTCATGGAAGAAGAAATCGCCGACCTCGAGCTCTAAACCCCAGCTGTAGCCATAACTTAAAGTCCCGTTCCACGCGGGCAACAAGGAGACTTAAACAACAATGTCAACACTTGAGATCAAAGATCTACACGTCAGCATTGAGACCGAACAGGGCGACAAAGAGATCCTCAAAGGTGTCAGTCTGACCATCAAGTCCGGCGAAACACATGCCATCATGGGACCAAACGGCTCCGGCAAATCTACACTGGCCCAGGCTATCGCAGGCCACCCGTCATATAATGTCACCGGCGGTGAAATCCTGCTTGACGGTGAAGACGTCCTCGACATGGAAGTTGACGAACGTGCACAGGCAGGCCTCTTCCTCGCCATGCAGTACCCGGTAGAAGTACCAGGCGTTTCCATGTCTAACTTCCTGCGGACCGCAAAAACCGCGCTAGACGGCGAATCTCCAGCAATTCGTACCTGGACCAAAGATGTTCGCTCGGCCATGGACAACCTCGAAATGGAGTCGTCATTCGCCACTCGTAACGTGAATGAAGGCTTCTCCGGTGGTGAGAAGAAGCGCGCAGAGATCCTGCAGCTCGAACTCTTCAAACCAAAATTCGCCATCCTGGACGAAACTGACTCCGGCCTTGATATTGACGCGCTTCGCGTCGTATCCGCGGGAGTTAACCGAGCACAGGAAACCAATGATATGGGCTCCATGCTTATCACCCACTACACACGCATCCTGCGCTACATCAAGCCAGACTACGTGCATGTATTCGTCGACGGAAAGATCGTCGACTCGGGTGGAGAAGAACTAGCCGACCGTCTCGAAGACGAAGGCTATGTCAACTACGAGAAGACCCAAGCACCTGCCTAAGTCTTTTTCTGATAACGTGCCAAGCAGACGGATCAGGAGGTACCCATGACCGACACTGTTGCACAAACACCGCTTGAAGACATTGAGGAAGCCCTCAAAGATGTTATCGACCCTGAACTGGGCATTAACATCGTTGACCTCGGCCTCCTCTACGGTTTGAACTATGCCGAGGACGGCGCACTCATCGTAGACATGACACTCACGACAGCTGCCTGCCCTCTCACCGACGTGATTGAGGACCAAGTTGGCCGTGCGGTTGAAACCATGGTCGATGAATGGCGCCTCAATTGGGTTTGGATGCCACCTTGGGGTCCCGAAAAGATTACCGAGGACGGACGCGAACAAATGCGCGCCCTTGGGTTCAACATCTAAACTCAACGGTTTAAATGGACCGGCCGCAAACCACCTTTGGTTTGCGGCCGGTCCATTGTTTAACCCCCTACACTAGAAACGACCCATCACCACATTTGGAGGAACAAGCATGCTCACAGTTGGAGTAGACGGCTCGGCGCTCGGCAATCCAGGCCCCGCAGGCTGGGCCTGGTACATCGACGACTCCAACTGGGCCGCGGGCGGGTGGGAAAACTCCACCAATAACCGTGGCGAACTCTCTGCTATTCTCGAATTCCTCGAGGCGACCAAGGACACCACGCACGACGTCAGTATTCTCGCCGACTCACAGTACGCCATCAATTCGATTACGAAATGGATGCCCGGGTGGAAACGGAAGGGATGGAAGAAATCTGACGGTAAACCGGTGAATAACCAGGACCTTATGATCCGACTCGACGAGCTGATGACCACTGCAAAGGCAGCCGGACGGACCATCACGTTTGAATGGGTTCGAGGTCATTCCGGCCACCCTTTGAACGAAGCAGCAGACTCCCGAGCAAACGCTGCCGCCAAAGCATTCCAGAGTGGGACGACGGTGGCAGCGGGGCCGGGGTTCAACCTAGACAACACAGAACCAGATACTGTCGAGTCGATCACTATGCCAGAATCTTCAGCTAAGCCCAGGGACACCGTCACAGTGCATACGCAACTGGACAAGGACCTAGCGGACACGATCGTCAAACGTGCCCAACAACGAGGTGCAACACCCCACGAAGAACTAGCCCGTCTGATTCAAGCGGGCATGGATTCTGCATACACCACCAATGAGTGAACAAAATCGCTAAATACCCCTGCCGTCACCTAAAGTAGCCGGTGGCCCACCCGTCTTATTCTTTTGAGGTTGTACATACATGATTTCAGCACAGCAGCTGTCTGTTGTGGTTGGCTCCAAGACACTCCTGTCTGACGTCACGTTTCACATTAATCCCGGCGATCGAATCGGACTCGTGGGACGAAACGGGGCTGGCAAAACCACACTGACAAAAGTGCTCATGGATGAGTTTATCCCCGCAAGCGGCACGGTTATGCGCTCTGGCACAGTGGGGTATCTGCCTCAGGACCCACGCACGGGGGACCTCAGCCAATCCGTTCGCGACCGCATTCTTTCAGCACGCGAACTGGCAGAACTGACACGCCGCATGCGTCGTGCCGAGGAAGAAATGAGTTCTAGCGATCCGAAACTTATGGAACGCGGGATGCGCCGGTATCCTGCCGCCGAAGCAGAGTTCATAGCTGCTGGGGGATACGCTGCTCAGTCCGAGGCGGCCTCAATCGCTTCAAATCTTGGTTTGGAAACCTCGATCATGGATCGTCCCCTCGACACGCTGTCTGGTGGACAGCGTCGCCGCGTGGAACTGGCTCGGATTCTGTTCGAAAAACCCGACACGATGATTTTAGACGAGCCAACAAACCACTTGGATGCAGATTCCATCATCTGGCTGCGTGAATATCTCAAGACGTATGAAGGTGGTCTGATGATCATCTCGCACGACTTGGACCTGATTGACGAAGTGGTGAACATTGTCTTTTTCTTGGACGCCACACGCCAGGTCATTGATATCTATTCCATGGGCTACCGGGCCTATCTGAAACAGCGCGAGGTTGATGAACGACGCCGACGCCGCGAACGCGCCTCAGCAGAAAAGAAAGCCGCCGCATTACATTTGCAAGCCGATAAAATGCGAGCGAAAGCAACCAAAGCTGTCGCCGCACAGAATATGGCCAAGCGCGCCGACCGTCTCCTAGCGGGTCTTTCCGAGGAGCGCGTCGAAGAAAAGGTAGCCAATTTGCGTTTCCCGACGCCCGCGCCATGTGGCAAGGTACCGCTGACGGCATCTGGACTGTCAAAATCTTACGGTTCAACCGAAGTCTTCACCGGAGTGGACCTAGCTATTGACCAAGGTTCAAGAGTAGTCATTCTTGGTTTTAACGGTGCCGGAAAAACCACACTACTGCGGATCTTAGCGGGGCACGATGAACCAGACTCTGGCGAGGTCAATCCGGGATACGGCCTCAAATTGGGGTACTATGCCCAGGAACACGAAACACTGGATATCAACCAGTCGGTGCTCGACAATATGAAGTCAGCAGCGCCCGACCTGGATGACACAACAGCCAGAACGGTTCTGGGTTCTTTCCTTTTCTCTGGCGACGACGTATATAAGCCGGCCGGGGTGCTGTCTGGGGGAGAGAAAACTCGCTTAGCGTTAGCCACACTGGTGGTGTCCGGGGCAAATGTTTTGTTACTCGACGAACCGACGAACAACCTGGATCCGGCTTCGCGTGAGGAGATTCTGGGTGCCATTCGCAGTTACGTCGGCGCAATCATCTTGGTGACGCACGATGCGGGTGCGGTGCAAGCACTTGACCCAGATCGAGTCCTGATCTTGCCGGATGCTGACGAAGATATATGGTCTGACGAGTATCTCGAGTTAGTAGAACTTGCCTAAATGCCTTGTGTTTGGTTGGGAAATATTCCTAACCATTCAGCATGGCGTCTTCAATCTCCTCATCCGTCATTTGTCCCTTGCGGCGCTTCACCGGTTTAACACGTTCAACGCGGTGCGCAGAGATAAAGCCATCTTCCTCACGTTCGCCATACATCTCGTCTTCACGATTTCGTACAGCTTTCTGGTATGCTAACCAGCCCCACACGACGAATGACATCAAACCAAACGTAAACCATTGCATCGAATACGATAAGTGCGGCCCCTCATCTCGTTGAGGTTCTGGCATCTGCTGTGGCGACTCGGCAGGAGCAGGAGATTCAGCGGCCATCAGCCCATACGCTTCATCAGCTATGTCATATCCCAATTGATCACGAATACTTGCCAAATTAATGGAAGCTACCTGCCCCTCCGGGGCACCGCGATCTACTGACACTTCACCAGGCATGGCTCGAATAATAATTTCCGTCTGTCCTTCGGGAGGAGCTGGAACAGAATCCGGGGCAGACGCATCTACTCCCAACGGCAACCACCCACGGTCTACCAGAATACGGTCGCCTGAATCCGTTCTAAACGGTACAAGAACCTCGAAACCTGGTCGACCGGCGCGCGGCCTGTTGCGTGCGACCAGGGTGTCCTCGTCCAAATATTCGCCCCGGACTGTAATGGGAGTCCACTTTTGTTGTTCGTCAAAATCACTGAACACGTGCGAAGCCTCAGCGTACGATACTGGCTGCTTGTCATAGTTATCGACGATGGTGTTGATCTCATCAAGTTTGTCCATGCGTCGGTCCATCTGCCAGTTGCCTAGGAACACCGTAGCGATCGCAAAGATAATACAAAAGACAAATCCACCGATCCATGCACCAGACAGCAAAAACCGAAAATTCAACTTCGGCTTCGTCGAAGATGCGGGGTGTTCGTTAGTCATGGAAGATGTCACCTAGTTAGCGGTTGAATTTCTTGGAGGAATGACCTGGACGATAAAAAATCAGCTAAGAATTGCCGGTGCTCGTCGCAAGCTAACCAAATTTTTCGACGTTCTGGAGTGTGGACCTTGGGATTATTCCACACTAACTGCCAGACGGCCTGAGCACTGCACCCTTTGCGAGAGCACTGCAATTCTGCCGCCTGTGGTTCGGTCGATGCAGAACCAGTCTGCATAAGATTGCCGAGAAGATCAGGACCCTGTGTCATCATTGTCCTTCTTATTGTGGTCTACACCAGCCTTTGAGGCATCATATTCCGCGGAAGGCGAGGACGTGCTTGCGTCCGGGTCATCAACTACGAAATCACCAACGATTACGGTGTCGTCACCATCATCTGTCTGCTTTCTCGCAGCTTCCAAAGCTTCGCGTTGTGGAGGGACCGCCTCTATCGATCGACCATCAACTTGCCGGATATTATTTGCAATCTGTACCCCGAGCCACGGTGCCAACATGCCGGTCACAAAAACGGCAATTTGTACCCACCCATCTGTCGCTAACACGACAAATAATGAGATAATACGCACACCTATGGTGATGGCGTAGGTACGGTTCTTGCGCTTGGCATCAGCCACGACGGACTCGGAAGCCCCAGTTATGAGATAGACCTGATCGTTATCTTTTTTAGACTGACGCCGTGCAGCATTTCGCCGGGAGTTCGCGTTGGAGGTGTTTGATGGCTTTTCCAAAACAGTCTCCTTTCGCACCGTGTCTGTTGAGGGCACAGATTTTTTCGTTGTTTTTGGGGTTGCAACATCTATTCTCTCACTTTCCGGCCTAGAGTAGAGGCAAAACGTCTTTATCAATCTTGAGGAGTAATTGTGGCGCAAGGCCGAAGTGTATTGGTAACCGGAGGAAACCGGGGGATTGGTTTAGCCATCGCCCAAGCGTTTCAGGCAAACGGCGACCAGGTGGCAATCACATCGCGTTCAGGGGAGGGCCCCGACGGAGTGCTGACCGTCAAAGCCGACGTGACCGATATGGAATCCATCGACCAGGCCTTCACCGAAGTTGAAGAGGCACATGGTCCTGTCGAAATCCTCGTCAATAACGCTGGTATGAATAAGGATCAGCTACTGCTTCGCATGTCGGAAGATGATTTTGACGACGTCGTGAATACGAACCTGACCGGTTCTTTCCGTACCCTCAAGCGTGCAACCCGCGGCATGGTCCGCCTCAAGAAGGGACGGGTCATCTTTATTTCGTCAGTCGTTGGACTCTACGGATCACCCGGCCAAATTAACTATGCCGCCTCAAAGGCCGGCCTTGTAGGCATGGCACGTTCCTTGACTCGTGAGCTAGCTTCCCGCAACATCACAGCTAATGTCGTAGCACCGGGCTACATTGATACAGAAATGACACAAGAGCTCGACGAAGGCCTGCAGAAACAGTACAAGCAAGCCATCCCTGCCGGTCGTTTTGCAGAGCCAGAAGAAGTTGCCAACGTAGTTCGCTGGTTGGCCTCGGACGAAGCAAGCTATATTTCAGGCGCGGTCATCCCCGTTGACGGCGGTCTAGGAATGGGACACTAAAGAGATATGACACAGACTCAAGATTTAGCAAACACCGGCATCATTGTTACCGGATCATCACGTGGTGTAGGTGCCGCAACCGCACAACTACTGGCCAAACGCGGCGCCGGCGTCGTCATCAACTATCGCCAAAAAGCGCCCCGTGCCAATAAAGTTGTCAAACAGATCGAAGAAGCCGGTGGCAAGGCTGTTGCTGTAGGTGCCGACATCACCACTGACGAAGGACGCAAGTCCATGATCGAGGGTGCTACCGATAACTTTGGCGGCCTCAATACGTTAATCCTCAACGCATCTGGGGGCATGGAATCCGACCTCGGATCAGATTATGCCATGCGACTCAACAGAGACGCCCAAGTCTCGATGCTGAAGGCTGCAGCTGAAGTCATGGAACCGGGCTCACAAGTCGTGTTTGTCACTAGTCACCAAGCACATTTCATCGACGAAGTGTCGACCATGCCGGAATACGAACCCGTAGCAAAATCAAAGCGTGCCGGTGAGATCGCACTTCGCGAACACATCCCAATGTTGAAAGAAAAGGGCATCGGTTTTGTGGTCGTCACAGCAGACATGATCGAAGGGACCATCACCGCCACGTTGCTCAACCGTCTCAACCCAGATGCAATCGAGTCACGACGACAGGCAGCGGGAAAACTCTTTACCGTAGAAGAGTTCGCTGAAGAAATTGCTGCCTTGGTTGGTCGCGACGATCTAGCAATCGGTCACACGGAATATGTTGGCGGAGCCAAAGATTATTTCGAACAAATCGAAGGGAAATAACTCCTGCTACTCCTGAGATTCGGCGCCGGGCAATATGTCCGGCGCCGAATCTGTCTGCACTCGGCTGTCACGAGCCAGCAGTGGGAATGCTCATTTTTTCGCAAAACGGATGTCAGAGTCCAAGCACAGCGCGTAGCACATCGTGTGTGGGGACCTCGACGATAAGATCTGCATGTTCTCGAACGATGGGTTTCGGACAAAACCCAACGCCATAACCGGCAAGCTCAAGCATGTCGAGATCATTCGCTCCATCACCAACGGCAACGGTCGCTTCTAACGGAACATTATGGTCGGCTGACCAACGACGTAGCATCGAAGCCTTTGCTGCACGGTCGATTACCTGACCGGTCACTTTCCCCGTCAATTTGTTGTCAGCCGTTTCCAATGTGTTTGCAGCAAAACCATCCAGTCCAAGCTGTGTTGCTAGTGGTTCTAATGCGTGGGTGAAGCCACCAGAAACTGCATACACGTAGCCGCCAGTGCGGTGAACAGCTTGTACAAGTTCGTAGGCGCCCTCATGAATTGTCGCTGCTGCCGCCACTTCGTCGAGAACTTCCACCGGCAAGCCCTCTAACGTTGCTACACGGTAGTGCAAGGACTCAGCGAAATCGATTTCCCCGCGCATAGCCCGTTCAGTGACTTCAGCAACCTCACGTTCTTTGCCAGCATGCGCAGCAAGTAACTCGATAACTTCCTCATGGATGAGGGTAGAGTCCACGTCAAACAATACAAGAGGTGCCTGTTGGTGCAACATCTCGACCTGTTTTTTCTGCATAATTGCCGGATACCAGTCCTGCGGCAGATCTTTCAGGCGATCGGCAGCAGAAATCCAACGATGACCGGTAAAGCCGACTCCATTGAGTGCTTCTGCATACGTTGGTACCCCGTCTAAACGCGGGTGGCCCGCATTGTTATAGACCACCACGCGGTCACCAATCTTCATGTTGGCAGTATTTCTCGGCATACCGGTTCCTTTCACCAAATCCTCTTGTATCTAGCCTAGTCTGGTTCATATGAGCTCATCCGATCTGACCTACTCTGCAACAACCGCGCAACGTCCCATCATGTCACCACAAGAATTTATCCCTATAGACGACTCTGTCGTGCACATGTCTCACGTCACGTATCGGCGTGGTAATAATGTGCTGTTGGATGATGTTTCGTTGTTGGTCGAGGAAGGCCAACGGTGGATTGTTATGGGTCCAAATGGGGCTGGTAAATCCACCATGATCAATATAGCGGCTGCGCGCGCTCACCCAACCATGGGCAATGTTTCGATCTTAGGTGAAGTATTGGGGGCAGTCGACGTTTTTGATCTACGTCCCTCCATCGGCTTGTCGTCCACTTTGTTGGCAGAACAGATCCCCGGCAATGAAACCGTCCGCAACCTGGTTGTCACCGCTGCCTACGGTGTAACCGGCCGCTGGCAAGAAGTGTATGAACCGGAAGATTTGCAGCGCGCCGAACAACTTTTGTCGAGGTGGGGGATTGCAAAATACGCCGACCGGCGTTTCCGTACCCTGTCAGAAGGGGAGCGCAAACGTGCGCTCATCGCTCGAGCCATGATGACAGACCCTGAACTCCTCATTTTGGATGAACCCGGCGCAGGTCTCGACCTCGCCGGTCGAGAAACGCTTGTACGCTCGCTGTCACAACTCGCTGCCGACCCACTCTCACCAACACAGATCCTGGTGACCCACCACGTTGAAGAAGTCCCGCCGAATTTCACTCACGCCTTGCTGCTACGTGAAGGACAAATCATTTCGGCCGGCCCGATAGAAACAGCTTTAACCGAAGAGACGCTGTCGGAAGCTTTCCGATTGCCTTTGAACGTCTCCCGCAATGTTGACGGCCGCTTTACAGCGTTTGCTCGTACCTAAACCTTCCGAGGAGACCCATGGAACTCTTCTTGGGCTTGGAATGGTGGCAGCTACTACTGGTCTTGTTGGCCGGCTTCTGGGCCGGTACCATAAACTCCGTTGTTGGATCGGGCACGCTTGTGACGTTTCCAGTGCTGGTCGCCGTTGGCTTCCCACCCGTAACAGCCCAAATGTCGAATGCAATGGGCTTAGTTGCCGCTGGATTCTCTGGCACGTGGGGTTATCGACGAGAACTTCGTGAAGCCGACAGTATTGCAAAAACGCTCACTTGGGGATCTCTCGCGGGCGGACTTATCGGCGCGAGTTTACTCATGTCCTTGCCTGCCACGGTATTCGACTTTGTTGCGCCGGTCCTGATTATTTTCGCAATACTGTTTGTCGTTTTCCAACCTCGATTAAATGCCTGGGTTCGACGACGTCGTGCAGCCTGTGGGGATGAGCCCATCACCCCTGAAATTGCGCCACTGCCAACTGGAAGGGTTACACCAGCACTATTTATCCTGATCTTTCTCACCGGTATCTATGGAGGCTACTTTGTCGCAGCCCAGGGGGTCTTATTGATGGGCATCCTCGGGGTCTTCTTGACGTCTGGAACACTGGTTCACGCAAACGCCATCAAAACCTGGCTCTCACTAGCGGTCAATCTCATCGCCGCTGCTGGGTATCTGCTTTTTGCGTTCGACAGAATCGACTGGACGGCGGTGCTGCTAATTGCTGTCTCATCACTAGTCGGCGGATCAGTTGGCGCAAAAATAGGCCGACGTATCAAACCAAATGTCTTACGCGGCGTCATCGTTGTGGTCGGCTTGGTCGGCCTAACGGTGATGATCCTACGCTTGTTGAGCAGCTAAAAACCGAGCGGATACCCTTCAGCATCAGACCGCATGAACACGCTGCTGGTAAAAGATGCTAGTTCCGCCTTAAACCTGTAATATGTACCCTTGGTCAGTTGACCGATTTTATTAACTCTGTCTTCGTGCGGCTGGCAAAATCCAGTGGCACCAACGAAGGAACTAGACATGCAAAAAGATATTCACCCTGATTACAACTACGTAATCTTCAATGACCTAGCGTCAGGCGAACGTGTCCTGACACGCACCACCGCAACTTCTGATCGTACCGCTGAGTGGGATGACGGCAACACCTACCCGGTAATCGATGTTGAAATCTCAGCTGCCTCCCACCCGTTCTACACCGGTAAGCAGCGTATTCTGGATACTGCCGGCCGCGTCGAGCGCTTCAACGCTCGTTTCAAAGGCTTTGGTGGCAAAAAGTAACCACTACGGTTTTCTATCTCAGCTTTACAATAGCGTCGCGCCCACGGGCGCGACGCTGCTTGTGTTAAAGCCAATTTCCTATATACCTAGCTAGGCCGTTCGTCCGTTCGGAGTTTTGCCGATACCAGGGCGATACCAGTACCCACAAGCGAACCGATAAAGGTCTCAAACACCCGGTCAGCCACCAAAATTTCGGGGTCAATTGGATTAGCTAAACTGACCATCAATAAAGCCAAAGGTGTTACTGCTAACATCGCCACACCATAGTTGCGACCAATGAGTAATTCTGCCGCTGCTTGCAAGACGATCACCGCGCTTATCACAGCCAGGGTTGGCATCTCAAACCACAACAACACTCCGGCCATCAGCACACCCAAGGTCGTTCCGATGAAGCGTTGAATGCTGCGGGTGAGCCGAGACGTTGTGGCGGCACCGGCCAACACGACACTGGCGGCAACCATCGCCCAATACCAATGGTCATCGTCAAAGGTTTGCCCTATCAAACCGGCTAAAAGAGCACCTACGCCCACTGTGACTGCTACTGACCAGTCCGCCTGAAATACTGCTGGGCGTATAGGTCGAAAGACTTTAGTCCAACTTCGCGTGCGCAACAGGCCTAAGGCAGCAGTGAGCAAGACGCTAAATAATGCGGCCGCGCTCGTCACCACCAATATTTGTGCCAGGTTTATCCAGTCACCCGGCATGGTTGCCACTGCACCTGCCACAAAGACAGCAAAAGTTGCACCATCTGGATGCCACTTGTAACCACCAACGATGCCGGTCACGAGCGTCGCGACAAGAGCGATTGTCATGATCCGCACACTTGTATCTGTATCTAAGACGGCCAACAGCGTGCCAATCAGCAAGACACTTACAAAAATAACACCGGCGCCAAGTTGCATACGGACTCGGTCACCATAGTAATGAAATCGACCGTAGAGCGATGATAGTGCGCCAAAGGCAGCGTAGACTGACAGATCCATTCGTCCCATGCAATATAGGATGATGAGCGGGACACCGATCGATGTTGCTGCCCGAATGGCAACCCGATGGGCACCCGCGTGTGGTCCGATGGCCAGGGCGGCTTGACGGATCTTTCGAAGTGGTCTGGTCTCGGGACCTAAAAAACTATTTCTCTCGCTGATAGTATTCGTCCTCACCCAGAATCGCGAAGTAACCATGACCCTGGTAGTGGTCTTCATCTTCAGTTCGTATGGGCCCACCTTCTCGGGAGTCGAGCACAGCAAATACCGCCGCAATTATGCCAGAAATGATCATGATGATCGCCGCTGGGTTTGCAATGGCTGAACCAGCACCTTCCCAACCAGGTCCAAAAAGCACGGCTATCAGTGCGGTAGCCTGCTCGTGCGACGTCGCAGAAAATATCGTGTCATCTGGAAAAAAGAGTCCAACAATAAAAGCATTGAGAAAAGAAAACCATAACCACGCAACTGTTCGCTTACTCGGGCTCTGTCCGCGCTTCGCCGGAACCCCAAGTGCGGCACAACTGATTACCAAGAGAATCAGCGGAAGCAGGATGGTCATGACCAGTGCGATCGGAACGGCGGTGCCGATAATAAGTCGTGGCACAAGAATCCATGCTGCGAGCAGAAAGGTCGCGATCCAACCGCCTCGGATCGCTATCTTATGCCAACCAGTTGCAACAACTTGCTGTGAATTTCCCATAATAAATAGGGTAGCCTGAAGTCGAATTTTATGAGTGCCTGACGTGACCGTTACTACAACGCGAGACCACAACGCCACCCAGCATCATGACACACATTTACGACCCACTCAACGGTACAAGTAAGCTGGATATATGACTGCGACACAAGGGTTTCAAGGCAAACAATTTCACGGCGAATTCAAAGTGCCCGGCGGTAAACTGGTGATCGCCGACCTCGACGTAACGGATGGCGTCATATCTCGAGCCAATATCAATGGCGACTTCTTTTTGGAACCCGATGAGGCCCTCGACGACATCAATGGATCACTAGTCGGCTTAAAATACGATGCAAGCCACAAAGTCATCGCGGACGCCATCGAAGCAACCGTTGATGATTCCGTGGTGATGTTCGGTTTCGATGCACATGCGGTAGCAACTGCAGTTCGTCGTGCAACCGGTTTCGCTACCAGTTGGCAGGACCACGATTGGGAAATCATCCTGCCAACGGAAATACCCATCTTCACCCAAGTGGCACTCGATCAGATTCTGACCGAGGATGTAGCAGCCGGACGAATTCAACCCGCTATGCGTTTATGGCGCTGGCCTATCTCTGATCCTTCGGTCGTTATTGGCTCGTTCCAAAGTTATAGCAATGAAGTCGATCCCGACGCCGTGGCAGAACACAACATTAAAGTCGTACGTCGGATATCTGGCGGTGGCGCGATGTTTATGGAAGCGGACAACGCAGTCACATACTCGCTCTATACTCCGACCTCAATGGTTGATGGCATGAGCTTTACCGATTCATATCCATTTCTCGACGCATGGGTGATGGATGCATTGGCCCGTATGCAGGTCAAAGCCTTCTATGAGCCGCTCAATGACATCGCTACTCCTGAAGGGAAGATCGGTGGGGCCGCGCAAAAGCGGCTAGCTGCTGGGTCGATGTTGCATCACGTAACGATGTCATACGATATTGACGCACAAAAGATGACAGATGTACTGCGTATTGGGCGTGAAAAGATCTCTGACAAGGGAATTACCTCTGCACAAGCTCGCGTTGATCCGCTACGCAGACAGACCGGCATGTCACGTTCAGATATTTGGGATGTCATGATCAAGACCTTCGCTGAACGTTATGCAGCGAAAACCCGGGAAGTCACCTCTGAAGAGCTCACCAGAGCAGAGGCTCTGGCAGAGGAAAAATTCATGACAAGTGAATGGATCCACCGAGTTCCCTGATACTTGGCGAGGTGCTAGAACTTTGTGGCCTGAGCAACCAGTCTGTTGACTATGTCGGTGCGACGTTCAACGACGATGCGCTGCAGTGCTGCTGGTGCGGCGGTGTATTGACCGAGCCAGGCATCGATGTTGACGACCACCGGGTGTTTCTCTTGGACAGCCGGACCGCCTTTAATCGGCTTGTGAACCAGGGGGAAGAGGCCGTTAATTGTGCGGGTCGCCAGGTTATTGGAACGGGATTCCCAGATAAACATGAGACCTTCCAACAGTGACTGAAGGTGTTTGCTCAGGAAGCCGGGTTGTGATGCTGACAAGCCCTGGGCAGTAGCTGTGACTTGCGCATTACTCAGCGGGGTCCCCTCGGTATCGGTTCCATTATAGATTTCCATCCACAGAGCTGTTCGATGTGCTTGGTCGGGCAGTGCTGCTACAGCGGTACGGTAATTCAATTCATTGGTTGCGGTGTGCGAAGCAGCCAGTTCATCATCCAAGCGGGTAATATCTATCCGCTCAAGCGACGCCAGGCTGATCAATAACAACCATTTCATTTCGTCATCAATTTGCAGGCCGGGCGAGAGCTCAGACGTTTCATCACCGGCAAGTAAGAATGTCATCTCGGCTGCCAGTGAATCCGTGTCCTGACTCAGTACGGCTAAAGCTCGTGCAACAGATCGCTGCCGATCTGAAGCAGGTTCTAACTGTACAAGACCGTCCATTAGGGCAGTACTGAGTATTTTAGTCAGCCGTTTACGCTGCCCCGCGGGAGCAAACTCCTGTATAGCAGCAACGGCTTGCTGAAGCACTCTGGCATGCATGGATACATCGTCAATAGAGTTGCTAAGTTTTGCTGCCGCTCGTACAAAGGCTACTGCAGGAAGTGTGGCATTTCGAACCATCGTCCACAGTGTGGACCAAACTGTTGCAATCGCGGTCGAATCTGGATCAACAACTGGATAAGTGGTTACCGCCTCCAGTGACTCTTGGTCAAAAGCCACTTGGGCGTATGTTTGGTCATGATGATTAACCAACACCACGCGAGGTCGATCCGTTGAAATCGTTAAACCTTCGACAACAACTGATGATTCACCGGTTGGTATGACGACTTCCGATTCGTCAGTACTGACCAATTGGTTGTCGTCGTTGAGAGCAAAAATCGATACAAATAGGTGATGCGGTCTCAGCACTGTTTCGCCAGTTATAGGATCGGTGGATTCCTGACGTAGTGTGACCGTGCCATTTGGTTCAACGATGGGTCGCAGTGTTGCGGGACCGGATGTCTCCAACCAAGCAGATGACCACTCGCGCATATCTCTTTTTGAAACTTCTTCCAGAATTTCTAAGAAATCCGCTAGTTCAGCAGTACTGAAGGCGAAGCGTTCAAAGTACATTCGACATGCCTGGAGAAATGCGGCTTCACCGACATAGTGGAAGAGCTGTTTAATAACAGCAGCGCCCTTCGCATAGGTAATGCCATCGAAGTTCTGACGCGCGGCCTCGAGATCGACAATGTCAGCCACAATGGGATGAGTCGTGGGGTAGGAGTCTTGGAGATAGGCCCAGGCCTTGCGCTGATGGGCGAAGGATTGCCAAGCACCCGGCAGAGTAGTCGCGTCAGCTACAGCTTTTGAACCGAAAAAGTCCGCGAAGGACTCCTTTAACCACAAATCATCCCACCATTTCATGGTGACTAGGTTGCCGAACCACATGTGGCACATTTCGTGCATAATGGTCGTTGCTCTGCCGGTATATTGCGATATCGTGGCTCTGGAAGTAAAAATATATGCTTCGTTAAATGTCACAAGGCCCGGGTTTTCCATCGCACCGAGGTTATATTCTGGGACGAACGCCTGATCATATTTGCCCCATGGATAGGCGACCTGGAACTGGTCATGAAACCATGTGAGCCCCTGTTGAGTCTGGCCAAAGAGCGTATCGACGTCAACATGCTCAACTAATGACTGCCGGGTAAAAATCCGCAGGTCGATGGGTTCAGCACCGGTAGCTTCGTGCCCGTCCCAGGTGTCGGCAAATTCGGCATATGGACCGGCTAGGAATGTTGTTAGATAAGTCGAGGTAGGTTTTGTTGGTGCAAATTGCACCCTAACGATACCTTCGGCTACCTGTTCGCGAGTGCTTTCAGCGCCATTAGAGGCAATCGTCCAGGTATCTGGACCGATCATGGTGACGTGAAAAACAGCCTTGAGATCGGGTTGTTCCATATTGGGATACACCCTGCGTGCATCTGCCGGTTCGAACTGGGAGTATAAATACACTTGTCCGTCGACGGGGTCAACGAAGCGGTGCAGGCCTTCACCTGAATGTGAATAGAAACTGTGTGAGCGGATCACGACGGTATTTTTCTCTGCTAGGCCCGGAAGCAAGATCCGTGCCGAGCCCGCTACCTGGTCAACATCGAGGTGTTCTCCGTTTAGAACCACCGACTCGACCGTATCGCCCAGGTAATTCAAGAATGTTTCGGCACCCGCGGAGGTTGATGTGAAATGCAGGGTCGTGGTCACCGGATAGGTGGCCCGGTCAAGATCCATTGCTTGGCGAAGGTCCAACTCAAGATGATAACTTGCTATCTCAATGAGGACAGAACGAGTCTGAGCTTCATCCCGGGTCAAGCGAGCATCATCTAACAGTGCAGTATTCGACATGGCTCTCATTCAATCACTGGATTTGGTGTAGCTCACTCATATAACGAGACATGTTTTTCTGGATTTTTGGAGTGGATTAATGCACTGTGTCGCCACTCCCTACGAGAATGGCGACACAGCAGGGTCTAACTTGTAATTTGGCAGCTTACTTTTGACGTGCTCGATACACTTTTTCCGGAATCGGAGCATCACCCGAAGCACGGAGGCGACGATAATATTCCATGGCCTCCTCTTGTCGTTCACGTTCGATCCCAGAGGTGATATCCATGCGCAGGTGGTTTTGGTTATACCCAAAGGCATCAACGAGGTCTTGAGCATGTGCTCGTAGTCGGGCAGCCAAGCGATTGGTATATTCGCGCAGTGTCCGAGCACGTTGTTGAGAGATACGCCCGTATTCGATAAACCAGCCCAGGTCTTGTTCAATCGTGGACAGGGCGAACAAGTCACGCATCCATGTCATGACCTTGAGTGTTTCAGGATCTTTGATCTTGTCGAGAGCATCGGTAAACGATTCCCACTGGAGAAGCTGGGCATGAGATTTCGAAGCTTTAATGAGTTCGTATTGATTTTCGTTGAAGACTCTAGCTTGCTCTGCTTGGGATTTCTTCGCCACAGGACGCAGTGCCTCAGCGACTTCAGCAATCTGAGTACGCACACGGTCAGTAAAAAGACTGCGCTGGACATCGGTATCTTTCAACCAGGACGCCGACCGACGGTCTGATCCAATATCGCTTACTTGCTGTACTACACGACGCAGCCCGGAGCGTTCGTACAGCGTCTGTTCTGCGCGCTCGGCTACATACCGGCTGAGAACTTTAAACGAAGGGTTCGATAATTCCTTTGAATAATCGCCTAGGAGACGACGTCCAACGAGTTGCAACAATACGTTATTGTCGCCTTCAAAGGTGGTGTATATGTCCAGGTCGTCGCGCAGAGCACCGAAACGGTTCTTGGAGGCGATGTAGCCTGCCCCACCCGTTGCTTCTCTTGATTCTTGGAACGTATCCATGGCGTTCCACGTTGTGACGGCTTTGATTCCGGCAGCGAGTGTTTCAAGTTCTTGGCGATTGTCGTCGGTGTCGTCTTGGCCAGAGAAGACTTCGTGAAATTTCACTAGCAAATCGTTGGTCGTAAAGATATCGGCGTATGTCCGAGCCAAACGGTCAATCAAACGACGTTGATGCAAGCCATAGTCGAGCAAGACCTGTTCTTCAATATCTGAAGCTGCGTTAAACTGACGTCGTTGATTTCCGTAGGTGATGGCCCCGGTAAGTGCCAGTGCGGATGCATTTGCCGCAGTCGTAGCAAGTGAGACACGGCCTTGGACCAGAGCTCCCAACATGGTGAAAAACCTGCGACCTGATGAAGGGATCGAGGTGCTGTAATCACCATTCTCATCGACGTCGCCCAATTTATTCAGCAAGTTTGTTCTTGGAATTCGCACATTTGTAAAGTGCAAGCGACCATTATCGATACCGTTCAAGCCGCCCTTGAATCCATCATCCTCGCCACCGACTCCGGGCAAAAAGTTTCCGTCATCATCGCGCAATGGCACAAAGAAAGCGTGCACACCGTAATTGACGTTCTTCGTGATTAACTGGGCAAACACCACAGCGGCTTTACCGTCTTTGGCAGCGTTGCCAAGGAATTCTTTCCAAGCAGCTCGAAATGGCGTGTGAATTTCGAACTCATCGTCTTCAGGGATGAAGGTAGCGGTGGTGTCAACGTTACCGACGTCCGAACCGTGACCAATTTCGGTCATTGCATACACTCCGGGGAGTTCAAGACTCAAGACACCCGGAAGCCAGCGCTGATGCTGTTCTTCATTCCCGAGGGTCAGAATAGCGGAACCGAAGAGGCCCCACTGTACTCCGCCTTTAATCTGCATGGATGGATTAGCGTGGAACATTTCGGCGAATCCTGCGACATTGCCACCAGGATTTTCTTTGCCGCCGAAAGCTTTTGGATACGCTTTGCCAATAAGCTTTCGATCAGCCAGTTCTTGAATTTGCCGTAGGGTCAACTCACGTTGGTCCTCTTTAGTGAGGTTGAATTGGTAATGGAAAATCGGTTCTTCCATGATCTTACGGAGTTGTCGACGGTCTTCTGCCCAAGGGCCAAGAAGATGCTCTTGGAGTTCGTCTTTGTTGATTTGTAAGTTCTTATGCTTGGACGACATTAGGGCTCCTCATGCGGTGTATTGGTAGTTCCTGTGGTATCGATACCCGTAAGCAACCAGTCAGAGATGCTCCGGGCTAATACGTCGGCACTGAGTTGTTGACGTTGTTGAGGATCAGCGATCCATGATTCACCGGCAGCACGGACGAAACCCACGGCTGCCGTGGCCCAGTAGTAGGCCAAGTTTTTGTTACCACTCTCGCCCTGGTATTCGGGGAGAACATTCTCTACGCTGCGTTGTAAAAATCGCGCCAAGTTTTCTGTAATGATCGCCATGCCGGTTGGGATGGCGATCGAAAAATTGTAGACGTTGGGGGACGAGTCGGCGAGGCGCAGATATGACAGCACCATGGTGAAGAGGCCATCCTGAGCACTGGTCGCAGATTTCCCCGCTTTTTTAAGCTCGGCTTCCATGAAGTCTATAGAGCCCTGGGCAACCGCGTGTTGCAAACCCCTCTTATCTTCAAAGTAACGGTAGAACACGGATTTAGAAGTCCCCGCATGGCTAGCGATTTCTTCCATGGAAACGTCAGGACCAATAGTGTGGACGGCAGCACGGGCTGCACGAATAAGCTCACTGCGCCGTTGACGACGGTGTGCTGCCCAACGCGTATTGCGCCCGTCTGGAGTGGGTCTTTCAGAGATCTTCACGATACTGAGAGTATCAGGTAAAGTGAGTGTTGGTAAACACATTCACAGCAGAATCAATGCGAAAGAGATTTGAATGACTTCTACATCGAACGCGGCAATTGCCGGTGGCTCCCTCCGTCCAGCAGTAGTGCTTGGCGGTAACCGTATTCCTTTTGCACGAGCGCACGGCGCCTACACTGGTGCTTCTAACCAGGACATGCTTACGTCCACGCTAGAGGGACTGATCGCTCGGTTCGGCCTTCAAGGTGAACAGTTGGGAGAAGTCGTTGCCGGTGCTGTTATGAAGCACTCCGCAGATTTCAATCTGACACGGGAATCTGTCCTGGGAACCTCACTAGCAGCTCACACACCTGCCCACGATGTGCAGACTGCCTGCGCCACAGGTATTGAGACTGTGGGCGGTGTGGCCAATAAAATTCGACTCGGGCAAATTGATTCAGGTATCGGTGGTGGTGTCGATACCATCTCTGATGCCCCCTTGGCCTTTAATAGTGACGCCCGCGAACTGTTCATGCAGTTGAATCGTGCGCGCACCACGCAGGACAAGATTAAAGTTGCGATGAAACTTCGCCCGAAGCACTTCGCCCCGCTGGCCCCGCAAGCTGGAGAAGTCCGCACGGGTCTTTCCATGGGAGAGCACCAGGCATTAACTACTCACGACTGGGGTGTCACCCGGCAAGAACAAGACGAAATCGCCATGAACTCGCACAATAATATGGCGGCAGCCTACGAAGAAGGTTTCTTCAATGATCTGATGACACCATTCCGTGGCCTTGACCGTGACAACAACATGCGACCAGGCTCCGATCTTGAGTCTCTTGGCAAGCTTCGAATCGCGTTTGGAAAACAGCTCGGTGAAGAAGCAACGATGACAGCGGGCAACTCGACGCCGATGACCGATGGCGCCGCAGCGGCCTTGTTATCTTCTGAAGAATGGGCAGAGACAAACAACCTACCGATTTTGGCTGAGTTCATGGACTTCGAAGTCGCTGCTGTAGATTTCGTGAACGGTGAAGATGGCCTGCTCATGGCTCCAACCTATGCGATTCCTCGGATTCTTGATCGACACGGTCTTGGGCTAGACGATATTGACTTCTTCGAAATCCACGAAGCCTTCGCAGGCACAGTTGCTGCAACTATGAAAGCCCTGGCTGACGAAGATTACAACAAGAATGTTCTTGGCCGCGACAAAGCACTTGGCCAGATTGATCCGACAAAACTGAACGTGAAAGGCTCTTCGTTGGCTGCGGGACATCCCTTTGCTGCCACTGGCCCACGTATCGTAGCTAGCCTGTCCAAGATGTTGCACGAAAAAGGACCCGATTCATTGGGACTCATCTCTGTATGTGCTGCGGGGGGACAAGGCGCAGTTGCTCTGCTCCGCGGACGCTAAACGACGAATTGGGATTTTTGAAAGGACGACATTACTTTATGTCACAAACAGACGGTTACACTCGGTTCGTCAACCAGCCATTTGGTAAAAAAATTGCAAAAACCGCTGGATTACCGCAACCAGTACCACTACGTAGGCACACTCAAGGTGATCCTTTAGTCACCGGTCCGGTTCTAGTACTCGGTAGCTCGGCAGCAGCCGAGTCAGTGGCCAAGCAACTATGGAAGGAAGAATATGATGTCCGTCGAGATGTCGGACTCAAGCAGAACTTCGCGGCCGTTGTCGTGGCACTCGACGGTGTACAGCACCCACAGGATCTCTCGGACACGGTCCTGGAACTGGGACAAGCTCTGCGCCAACTGGACTCCAATGGTCGAATCGTGACCATTTTCCGTGATCCGAATGCAGCTTCCGTTACCAACGATGCCACAGCACTCGCCGCACGACGGGGCGTAGAAGGTTTTACCCGATCACTGGCCAAAGAGATGCGCCGAGGCGCTACAGCGAATGGGATTGTGCTGGGCGATGATGTCGAGATGACCGCCGCCTCAGCCCAATCCGCCCTCCGGTTTTTCCTATCTGGGCGGTCTGCTTATGTCGCCGGACAATTCCTGACGGTCTCATCTTCCGCCGGCGAGGTACCGGCCAACTGGGATGCGCCTCTGGCTGACAAAGTCATCGTAGTTACCGGTGCCGCTCGAGGCATCGGCGCCGCAATTAGTGAAGTATTAGCCCGTGACGGCGCGACCGTTATCGGTGTCGATATGCCATCAGCGGGGGATGCTTTGTCTGACGTCATGAACCGAGTCGGCGGCATCGCTGTCCAAATGGACATTACTGCCGAAGATGCCGGAGATCAGTTACTCCAAAAAGCAGGGGAGCGCTTCGGCCGACTCGACGGTATCGTGCATAACGCCGGTATCACCCGTGACAAGCTCCTGGCCAACATGGATGACAGTCGCTGGGACTCGCTGATCGCCGTCAATATCACAGCGCCACTGCGCATCAATGAGCAGCTACTCCAAGCACGTGGAGACGGGATTGTGGCTGACAGCTTACGGATCACTTCGCTGTCTTCTACTTCAGGGATTGCAGGCAACCGCGGACAAACCAACTATGCCGCGGCAAAAGCCGGGATCATAGGTATGACACAGGCCTATGCTGAACTGCTGGGGGAGTCCGGCGGATCGATCAACGCGGTAGCACCAGGATTCATCGAAACAGCGATGACCGATGCAATGCCAACAGCAACCCGTGAAGTGGCGCGTCGAATGAACTCTCTCCAACAGGGTGGTCGTCCAGTGGATGTTGCCGAAGCGATTGCACTGTTCCATGCAGATGCTTCAGCTGGAATCAACGGCACAACCCTGCGCGTATGTGGTCAGTCGATGGTGGGGCAATAATGGAAACACCAAACATCATTGACTCGGACCCAAAACCAGAATCACTGCGGATCGTCTCCGTACAGGAGACGCCCTCGCTGACTTCGTCGTATGGCAAAGTTGCAGCCAGTGTCGTACGTCCTAAAAAACCTATTGCGGTGAGCTTACCGGGCACGTGCTGGCAAACGACTGATGTAATCTCGCGTCAGCTGGTCGACGACTACAACTCTCTGCTGGGTGCCTCCGGCAGCGTTGGTCACAACTCGGCACCATCATTAACCGCACATATCACGGCATTTAGCCTTTCCACTGCAATGATGGCTGAACGGGACTTCCCGCTGCCGCTTTTAGGCATGGTCCATCTACAGCACAAGGTTTGGCACATGTCTGATATCCCCATTGGGCAACCGCTGCGCATTGCAACCTGGGCCCAAAACCTGGCACCACATCACGCAGGCACAACGGTGGAAATCTGGGTGCAGATTTTCGACCCGACGACCGACAAATTACTGTGGCAATCCATGGCACTGTATCTGTCACGGTCAGTCCAGCTACCGGGTGCAGAACAACCTCAACGGCCGCAGAGGGAACGCTTTCAACCACCAGCAATAACTGCTCAGTGGCACCTGCCCAAAGATATCGGTCGACGCTACGGCGCTGTATCAGGCGATCGGAATCCGATTCACCTGTCCAATATCACAGCCAAGGCTCTCGGCATGCCAGGTGCTATTGCACACGGTATGTACGCCGCGGGACGGATGCTAGCAGGACGCGAAACCACGGCACCGTATACATGGGCGATCGAATTCGCCTCGCCGATGCGTTTACCAGCCAAGGTTGCGGTGAACTATCACCAGGCTGATGACCTGGAGCTCATCACAGGCTGGAACGCTCGAAAAGACAAGCTCCACTTCACTGCAGAAATTCGACTGCACTAAGTCGAACTACCCTGTGAAGCTCACTGGCCGGCTCCGAAAAAATTTCGGGGCTGGCCAACGTGTTTATGACCGGGGAGCGGCGGTGACACATGACGTATAAATTTCTGCCATTCGTTCTGCCATGGCAGCCCAGGAGAACTGTGCTGCATGCTGAAGCCCGGCAGCGCCATAGTCCCGCCAACGCTCAGGATCCTCAACCAGAGACTGCAGTGCGTCCGCCCAGGCAGTTGCATTGAGGGAATCCACGAGATGCCCGCTGACGCCATCCGCTACGGCAGTATTCAATCCGCCCACCTTATGAGCTAACACCGCGGTGCCGCAGGCTTGCGCTTCGACAGCAACGAGACCGAAGGACTCAGAAACCGAAGGCATGGCTACAACATCGGCTGCTCGCATATAACTGGCAAGCATTTCCGGTGATACCGGGGACGAAAACGAACACCACTGTGCAACCCCAAGTAAATGTGCCTTGGCATGTAAATCATAATCAGGCGAACCGGAAACAGCCCCGGTAAAATGCAACACCGGCAGGGTGTGAAAGCCACGATCTCGTAAAATCGCTAGCGCTTGCAGCAGGACATGTGGGCCTTTATATCGCTGCTGGCGGCCTGCGAAAAGAATGCGCGGAACGTTGGGAGTCATTCTTCCGGGCCACTCAGATTCTCCGTCCGGGCAGAACACGTGGTGGTCTACACCAGGATGGACAACTTCCACGCGTTGCGGAATGACCGCCGTATGTTGTACCAATTCCTGCTTTTCCACCATCGTGTTTGCGGTGACTACATGGGATTGTGCGCAGATAAAAGCTTCACGTTCTACACGATATGGCGGCTCACTCCCCGGAGACGAGCTATTTTTCGTAGCCCCTAAAGTGTGCATCGTGTGTACAACGGGGGCGCTCAGATGCAGCGCAGCTTGGTGCGCCACCATTCCAGACAGCCAATAATGCGAATGCAAGACCACAGAGTGTCTGGCATATTGCTCCACGCCTCGTACAAGGTCGTCTGCAAATTGTGCTGTCAACTGATCCAGAGCTTCTTTAGGTAAGGCGAGTGGGCCGACGCTTAGCGGAACAACCTTCGAACCGGTGACCTCATCGAGCACAACGGTCTGGTCTGTTGCCGCTGTTTTCCGCGTGAAACTCAGCACCTGATAACCAGCCTGAATTAAAGCGTCGGTGAGGTTTTTGAGATAGACGTTCAAGCCTCCGGCGTCGCCCTGTCCGGGCTGCGCCAACGGGGAGGTGTGCATGGAGATCATGACGATCGTTAATTGTGCGCCCAAGAAATCCTCACCTAGTACCGAATAGGACTAACGTCGATGTTAAACGAAAAAATCGGGACACGGTATGCTTCCCATGTCCCGATTCTCAATCGTACAACGTGCGCGGAGGGGGACTTGAACCCCCACGAGCGATAAAGCTCACAGCGACCTCAACGCTGCGCGTCTACCAATTCCGCCACCCGCGCTGGTGGTGATTCCTCCAGGTGCTGGAGAAGGCAACAGCGATAACTATAACACAAATTATTCGGTGGTTGCACCATGGTCGGTCGTTGTCGTGTTCGATAGAGTGCCATTATGGCTGAACACACTGATAATGGCGCGATTACGCCAGGAATTTTTCGAGATCGAGTAGCAAGGATCACGCGCGACCTGATTCAAATAGACACCACAAATTACGGTGGCAACGACTCGCGGGGCGAGCCAGATGCTGCATCGTACTGCGCCAGACTGATGGACGCCATGGGCATGCAACCGGAAATCGTGGAGTCAGAGCCCGGCCGCGCGTCTGTCGTTGGACGCATGAAAGGTTGGGACGCCGCCGCACCCGCCTTAATTTTGCACGGTCATATCGACGTGGTCCCCGCTGATGCCGCTGAATGGTCAGTGGATCCATTCGGCGCAGAGGTTATTGATGACATGATCTACGGTCGCGGCGCAGCCGACATGAAGGGCATGGATGCGATCATGCTCACCGCCCTGGAGCACTTGCACGCTACAGGCCAACAACCAAGACGCGACATCATCCTTGCGTTTTTCGGTGACGAAGAAGCAGGCGGCGTGTACGGTTCCGAATGGCTTGTCGCAAACCGGCCCGACCTTTTTGCGGGCGCTAGCGAAGCCATTTCTGAAGTCGGAGGCTTCACCGCAACGGTTGCCGGCAAACGAGCATATTTTCTACAAACAGCCGAAAAGGGCATTGCCTGGCTCAATCTCACAGCTACCGGAGCACCAGGACATGGTTCGTCGCAGCATAAGGACAACGCGGTAACAAAGATGGCAGATGCCATTTCGTCCATTGGTCACCACGAGTGGCCACTGCATTACACCGCCACGACACGCCAGCTGATGGAGGAGGTCTCCGAACTCATGGGGGTCGCCTTCGATGAGCGTGATCCCAGCGCGCAACTGGAAGCTATCGGATCAGCCGTGACCTTTGTGGGTTCCACTCTCAGTAACTCGTCGAACCCAACCGGTCTGACCTCCGGCTATAAGCACAATGTCATTCCGGGGAAGGCAGAAGCGACGCTTGATGCAAGACCCTTACCCGGTCAGGATGAGCACCTACTAGAAACGATTCGCGAACTAGCGGGTGACGACGTGGAAGTGACGTACGAACATGGGCGGCAAGCTATCGAGGCACCGTACTCGGGCCCCCTCGTTGAAGCGATGATTGATGCCATTGCTACAGAAGATCCAGGCGCCGTGGTCCTGCCGTTTATGATGTCTGGTGGAACGGACAACAACCCACTTGCACGGCTGGGTATTGCTGGTTATGGCTTTATCCCACTTCAGCTGCCACCAGATTTGGAATTTCCCAAACTCTTCCATGGCATCGACGAACGTATGCCGATCAACTCACTGGATTTCGGGGTGCGCGCGTTGTTGCGCATCCTAGAACCAGCAACGAATGCTTCCTGAAAGGAAATTGATGGCCTTCCCTTATTCGCGGTATCAACAGCAGATAGATACGATCCTCACTGAGGAAATTCTGACTGGAATTCGTGAACGTGCTGCTGGTTACGACGAGCGCAATGAGTTTCCTTATCAGGATCTCGAGGTGCTTCGTCGCACGGGATACCTAGCTGCACTTTCCTCGGAAAAAGACGGAGGATTGGGCTGGAGTTTCGCCGCCGTTGTTGATGCCCAGAAAAAACTTGCGGCCTATGCCCCGGCAACCGCTTTAGCCGTCAATATGCATCTGATTTGGTCCGGCGTAGCGAGTATATTCCAGGCGAATGGCAATCATGACCTCGACTTCATCCTCGAGGAAACTGGCGCAGGAGAGACCTATGCGTTTGGCATCTCTGAAGCAGGCAACGACGCTGTGCTGTTCGATGCGGAAACCGTCGCTGAGGAAGTTGGTGATGGTTCGTTCAAGTTTACCGGCACGAAAATTTTTACTACTTTGTCACCCGCGTGGACACGGTTAGGTATTTTCGGCAAGACCCCAGATGGCGCTGAATTGATCTATGCGATCCTGGATCGTTCAGAAGGCAATACCGAGTCTGATGGTTCCCACTGGGACATGCTCGGTATGCGAGCAACACATTCGTTTGTGACACATCTCAATGGCGCCAAAGTTCCCGCCGATAGAATCATTCGTCGTATTCCAACCGGCCCCAATCAAGACTTGCTTACGTTTGGTATTTTCGCCGCATTCTTGACATTTACTTCAGCCGTCTATGCGGGGATTGGCGACCGGGCGGTGGAAATAGCCGCGGAAAAGCTGCAAAGCCGAAAATCGAAGGTCAATGACGCCGCGCTGTCCCAGGACCCGATCCTGCGCTATAAACACGGCGAAGCAATTTTGCGTCAAATGAGTCAGGACCAACAGATAACCGGGCTAGCCGAAGCCATCACGCAACTCACTGACTACGGTGATGAGTGGTCCACACGCTTGGTAGCCAACAAGATTTCGGCCGTTCGGATTGCCAAAGCACAGGTCGATTATGCGTTCGAGGCCGCCGGAGGAGCGGGGTTCCACCGCTCTGAGGAAATTGCACGACTCTATCGTGACGTCATGGCCGGGATGTATCACCCGTCAGACGACGAATCGGCTCACACGACATTTGCTACCTTTGGCCTCGGGCCGATCAGCGAATAGTCACACCACAACGAGGGTGGACTCGACCTTTATGGCCTTGCGTCGCAACCAAAAACGTCGAGTCCCACCCCTGTACAGCAGTGATCTTTGCAACTCCCATTGTCCGTATTCTGCGTGTTCAACTAGCCGTTGTCGAGCAGCCGCCAATGAATCATTCGGCGCAACAGTAATCACCAAATATTCCCATGCGTTCTTCCGGGTTAGAGCATCGACACTGCTGGCAATCGGGGTCTCTCGCACTCGCTGGTCCTCCTACTGGTTAGCGCGCTATCCTTGGAATAGTACATCTACTGTAGTCAGCTGGCCTCGAAATCGGAACGTATCGATTTTACTGTTTCGCAGCAGGCCAAGCACATAAACGCATAAAGTGTAGTCCCTCGGCATAATCCACGATAATCTAGACTCCATGAGCATCGATCCTCGCGTCTCGCTAGACGCACTTGTTTCCGCACTCCAAGAACACTTTGCTGCCGCAACGAACAAACGTGGCGAAGATGATCCAACATTGGAGCACACCTATTACGCCCTGGCTGACGCATTCGAGGGCTATGAAGATGCGCTCTACGACGCTACGGGAGAGGTCACGCCGCTAGATGTCTTCGAAGACGACGATGATGAGGACGACGACTTCGATGACTACGACGATGACGAGGATGACTTCGATGATTTCGACATTGACGACGACAATAACAGCGGCGAAGATAACTAACTAAGGTCAACGTGTCGTAGCTTCAAAACTTTTCCATTTGAGTGTCGTAGGGTTGTCCGAGTGAACTGGATTGAAGTTATCATCCTAGGCCTGGTGCAAGGCCTAACAGAATTTTTGCCGATCTCATCGTCGGCGCACCTGCGCGTCGTCGGCGAATTCTTGCCCGGCGCAGCTGATCCTGGTGCGGCGTTTACCGCCATCACCCAAATTGGTACCGAGCTTGCTGTACTTCTTTACTTCTGGCGAGACATCACAAGAATCATTACTCAGTGGTGTCGAGCATTAGCTGGGAAAGTCGCCCACTCGGATCCGGATGTGCGTATGGGCTGGCTCATTATTGTCGGCTCGATTCCCATCGGTGTGCTCGGCCTATTATTCGAAGAATATATTGACACTACGTTCCGCTCACTTTGGCTCGTAGCAACCATGCTGATTGTTTTTGGCGTGATCCTTGCCATGGCAGATACGTGGGGCAAACAGATCAAGCCCATCAGGAAGCTGACCTGGCGAGACGGTATCTTGTACGGGTTCGCTCAGGCAATGGCGCTCATACCTGGTGTGTCACGCTCTGGCGGGACCATCACGATGGGTTTGGCTCTGGGATATACCCGACAGGCTGCAGCGCGCTATGCGTTCCTGCTTGCGGTTCCCGCGGTCTTTGCCTCAGGCTTCTATAAGCTCGGGCAATCGATTGCTAGCCCAGATCCGGCAGCAACCTACGGCATGCTCGAGACACTGGTAGCGACAGTCGTCGCATTCTTCGTCGGATATGCGATTATCGCATGGCTGATGAGATTTATTTCAAACAACTCGTTCAAAATCTTTGTTTGGTACCGCATCCTGCTGGGTGCGGCATTGTATGTCCTGCTTGGCTTAGGGATCATTAACGCCTGATCCGCCGCCAGTGCAAAACCCTCATCGGATAAACGTCATTCGTAAGGAACACGCTAGTTTTCATGAAATCTTGGATTACTCCATTTCCGGTTGCCATTCCGAAACAGGAAGATGGTCTGCAACTCTTTGACACCGCCACCCAGCAAAAACAGCGGGTGAGCGTGCACGATAACCACGCCACGATGTATGTTTGCGGCATCACGCCCTACGATGCAACGCACCTGGGCCACGCCAACACCTACGTAGCGTTTGATTTGCTCTACCGTTATTGGATCGCTGCAGGATATCGTGTTACTTATACGCAAAATGTCACCGATGTAGATGATCCCTTATTTGAACGGGCTCGAGAAATTGGCGTGGACTACCAGGAACTCGGTCAAGAACAAACCGACTTGTTCCGTTCCGATATGCAGCACCTTAACGTTTTGGCTCCGTCACATTACCTAGGCGTCGCAGAAACGGTTGATTGGATTCGCACCCTTGTACGCCAAATGATGGATGCCGGCGTGGCCTATACCGTTGAGGGCGACGACCAGAACCCTGCAGGCGACATCTATTTCTCTATCGAGGCCGCCGAACAGCATTCAGACTGGCGTCTCGGTTCAGTCAGTGCATACTCGCAGGATGAAATGGAAGAGATTTTCCCCGAACGGGGCGGCGATCCCGACCGTGCCGGTAAGAAGAATCCTCTCGATCCGTTGATCTGGTCGGCTCGTCGGGAAGGCGAGCCCTACTGGCACGACGACGTGTTGGGAGCCGGCCGTCCAGGTTGGCATGTTGAATGCTCTGCGATCGCTCACCACACGCTACCGGTGCCATTTACGGTGCAAGGCGGTGGCTCAGATCTACGGTTCCCGCATCACGAGTTCTCTGCGGCACATGCGACTTCGGTAACAGACAGCCCGATGTCTAAGCACTATGTTCACTCCGGCATGGTTGGCCTCGACGGTGTGAAAATGTCCAAGTCTCTGGGCAACTTAGAATTGGTGTCCAATTTGGTTGCTCGCGGCGAGTCGCCGATGGCGATTCGTACACTGCTTCTGGATAATCACTACCGCAGTGATTGGTCCTACACGGATCATGCTCTGACCGCCGCAAATCAGCGACTCGAATCATGGAAGACAGCCATGGCCTTCGAGCAACCGGGACAGGCTGAAGCACTCACAACAGAAATCTTTTCAGCCATGTCAGACGATCTCGATGCTCCACGTGCATTAGAAGCCGTGGATGCCTGGGCGGCGCAGGCTACCCAACAAGCTGTGCCGCGCGATTCCAATCTGCAGTCTATTAACGTAGCAGTTATTGTCGATGCACTCTTAGGCATCAAGCTGTACTAATTTTCACTCAAGACGAGGGGCGCCCCTCAGCTTTTGCAAAGGTCTTTTAGTGAGTGCCTTCTCCTTGAGAGGCAGTACCACCGTCATCGTCATTACGGCGTTTCAGGTAGCGTTCAAAATCTTTGGCAATCTGCTCACCCGATGCCTCTGGCAGTTGTTCTGTGTCGCGAGCTTTTTCCAACTGTTCAATATAAGCCGCTACGTCTGGGTCTTCGCCAGCAAGCTCATCGACACCCCGCTCCCAAGCCGCTGCATCGTCAGATAAGAGATTCATATCCAAGCGCAGGCCCAGGAGCTCCTCGAGTTCTCGAACCAAGGCCAGTTGGGCTTTGGGGGACGGTGCCTGTGCAACATAATGGGGCACTGTGACCCACGCCGATACTGTTGGGAATCCTCGAGATGCAGAGGCAGTCGTCAGCACACCGGTAATACCGGTAGGACCTTCATATGTGGGCTGTGCGTAGCCTTTCAAAGTCTCCCGTAGTTCCTTATGAGCGGAGGATTTTGACGGTGTTAGGGGCCGTGAGTGTGGCACATCTGCCAGTAGAGCTCCGGTTATGACAATGGCATCAATGTCCCATTCTTCGGCGTAGTCGAGAATTTCCTTAACGAAATACCGCCAACGCAGACTGGGCTCTGTACCGAGAATCATGAACAGCTCGGGCTGATCAGGTTGTGTCTGTCCCGCGACGGAGTGGAATACCCTCGTGCTCGGCCAGGCTATCTGACTGGTGCCATCTGCATTTCTCGTCACAACCGGTCGGGTGACTTGATAATCGTAGTAGTCGTCTTGGTTCAGCTCGGTCATGAGTTCGGCGTTCGTTTGTCGGGCGATTTCTTCGATCGCGTCCGTCGCAGCGTCACCAGCATCAGACCAACCCTCGAAAGCCGCAACCATCACCCGTGCAGCGCGAGACGTTCGCCCAGACAAGGTGGGAGTGTGCGTCGCCAACCAGCCAAGGAAGCTCTGGTCCACGCCAGAAAATTCAGACATACATTCCATTCGATACGTTCAATCAATCAGTACACTCCAGCTTAGCCAACTGTTTCCCGCCGTGATACCCGTGTTCGCTGACACCACGTAGAGTATGAACTCCTAGATGCTGTGGTCCACGCCCACAGCGCAATTTGGACACCGTGCTCTTCCCAAACCATGTGGTTTGGGAAAATATGGCACTCTTTAACGGATACCCCTCGTTTAGCGACACTTCTTAGGATGGTTCCTTCAGTATGACCGCCAAAAAAGGCTTGCAGATTGCCTCGCTGGCTGGCATACCAATTTATGTCAGCTGGTCCTGGTGGTTCTTTGCCGCATTGATCATGGTGGTCTTCCGACCTACATTTGCCCAGGCACTGCCACAAACTTCGACTGCTTGGACCTGGGCCGTCGCTGCGTTCTTTGTGCTCATCATGTTCGGCACAGTGCTCATCCATGAGCTAGCTCATGCTCTTGCAGCAAGTAGTTTTCGGTGGAAGGTCAATGAGGTCACCCTCAATTTTTGGGGTGGTGCCACAGTCTACGAGCATTCATCCACCGGAAAAGCACAAACACCGTTGCGCTCACTCACCGTCGCTATTGTTGGGCCGATTTCCAATCTCATCATCGCGGCGGCTGCCTGGCTCATACTGCAAGTTCTGTTAGATCCGGCCGGTACAGCTCAGGTGCTCCTGACCATCACGGTTTGGACAAACCTCTTGATTGGCGTCTTCAATCTGTTGCCCGGTCATCCACTCGACGGTGGACGGGTTGTCGAATCAGCGGTCTGGGCTGCCACCGGATCACGTGCCCGTGGCATGCGTGCTGCAGGTTGGTCCGGACGAATTATTGTACTGTTCTTATTGGTTGGTGGGGTACTGGTGCCCCTCATACAAACCGGAGAGATCTCACCGTTCACACTGGTGATCGTCGTACTTCTGAGCACCATGCTTTGGCAGGCGGCGTCTGCCGCCATTAAGGCAGCCCAGGCTCAACTCTTAGCTGAGCAACTAACCATTACAGAGTTAACGACGCCGGTCCAAACAATTCTGTCTGACGCCAGCATCTCAAAGTTAATACCGTTACTTACTGGGTCGGGGCCCGGACACGAATACCAACAACTACCAATAGCTGTTCTAGAACTCGATACGCACAACGGACATGAAGTGCCCGTTGGCCTCGTGGACTCCCACGCCCTAGCCTCTGTCCCGCGCAGCGCATGGCATCTACCGGTGCATACCGTGGCACGTGCCTTAAATCCGCAAGCACAGGTACATAAGTCAGACACCGTTGAAACCCTCTTCACTACGTTTATGGAGTTCCCGAACGAACTCATCGCGGTGATTGACGACTCACAAGTACCCCACAGAGTACTTGGCATCATTAATCCGGAATCTCTCGCCGGACGTCTCCAAGACTGAACCAGTTTGTGAAAGGACTGTTGTATGACCACCTCGGGTGAACACAATCCACCAACCGGCGCCCTGAGTCGCCGTGGCCCATTGCGGGCTGGTGAACGAGTCCAGCTCACGGATGAACGTGGCAAACTCCATACAATCACCCTCTTAGCCGGTGAGTCATTCCATACTCAGCACGGTGTACTGCATCATGATGAGTTGATTGGCGGTCCAGAAGGGGTCGTCATCGAAAATACCCACGGATTTGAATATCAGGTCTTACGACCGCTGATATCGGACTACGTACTATCAATGCCCCGCGGAGCCACGGTGATTTACCCCAAAGACACCGGACAAATCATTCATATGGCAGATATTTTTCCAGGTGCCAGGGTCATTGAAGCCGGAGTTGGATCAGGCGGGTTATCCATTTCGCTACTGCGAGCGGTAGGGGAGCAGGGCAAAGTCTTCTCGTATGAGAGGCGAGCCGATTTCGCCGAAATTGCTGAATCAAATGTGACAACGTTTTTTGGGGAACGCCATCCGGCTTTTAGCATCACCCTCGGAGACGTTCAAGAGGAAGCTCTCCAACAACATGCGCCAGGTTCGATCGACCGCGTCGTCCTCGATATGTTGGCACCGTGGGAGGTCGTGGATACCGTTGCCGAACTGTTGGCGCCAGGGGGCGTGTGGTTGAACTATGTTGCGACGGCCACCCAACTTTCCCGTATCCACGAAGCAATCCGAGACGACGGCAGATTTACGGCTGCCGAAGCTTCTGAAACCATGCTGAGGGGTTGGCACCTCGATGGGTTAGCTGTCCGACCGCAGCACCGCATGGTTGGTCATACCGGTTTCTTGATCATGACTCGCAGATTGGCGTTGGGTCAAGAAGGTCTAGAGTTGCGCCGACGCATCAAAACGTTCAAACAAGAAGACATGGATATTTGGACACCCGAGGCCTCCGACCAATGGCGGCCCGAACAACATGGTCAACGGGAACCCACTACGAAACGCGCGAAGAAGGCAGTCCGGCAGTCCAAAGCACAAGCTGAACGATCCAGGGAATCGATTAATACTGTGCGGACGGCTAAAAATTCGCAACAAGACGACGAGAATTCCGAATGAACCAAGACGGAAATCTCCAAGCCACGTAGACTGTTGACTACGTATCCGTAAACTTTTGGAGGTAGGGTTCGCTTGTCTGACAACGCGCCGATCGAAACACCACGGGAGTCGGTCTCTGCCGAAGTACATACAGATCTGCAGCAGAAGTATGACTCAACACGGCGCAGACTAGCCACTCTGGTTGAGAATAACCGGCAACTACGTGCAGACCTCGACGCCGCCTCCCGCAATAATCGCCGTATGGTCGATATCCTGAACCTCACGCGAGAAGAGATCACAGATCTCAAAGACTCTATCGCTGACAATGCGCAGCCGCCGTTTAACTTTGCCACGGTGCTCGAAGTACACGCAGGCCGGGAACATGACCCTGCCCTCGAGCTGCCATCAGTGGCACGTCCGTCAGCCGATGTGCTCTTTTCGGGACGCAAGATGCGAACCCACATCTCACCGATGCTCAGTTCCGAAGCTGTCACAGCCGGGAGCGAGGTGCTCCTCGATGAAGCATTTTCCATCGTGGCTGTTCTCGGTCCGAATCCCACGGGAGACACCGGACGCGTCAAGGAGCTCTTTGACGATAACCGGTTGCTCGTCGTTGGACGGAGCGATGACGAGCACGTTGTCACTCGTGCTACAGAACTTCACGACGCACGGTTGCGCGTGGGCGATGCTGTGCTGGTGGATTACCGTTCGGGTTTCGCGACCCAGGTGCTGGATGTTTCTGATGTGCAAGACGTGATGTTGGAAGAAGTTCCAGATGCGACCTTCGACGACATCGGCGGACTTGGTCAGCAAATAGGCCAAATACGTGATTCCGTGGAACTGCCGTTTCTTTACCCGGAGCTTTACCACGAGCACCATTTACAACCGCCAAAAGGCATCCTGCTCTACGGGCCACCGGGTACAGGGAAGACTCTGATCGCCAAAGCTGTCGCCCAATCACTCACCGGACGTGTTGACGGAGTCGACCATTCCTATTTCTTAAACATCAAAGGGCCCGAACTCCTCAACAAATACGTGGGCGAGACCGAACGACATATCCGCACCATATTTTCTCGTGCACGCGAAATGGCCTCCGCAGGTTATCCGGTTGTCATCTTTTTTGACGAAATGGAATCGCTCTTCCGTACTCGGGGCTCGGGTACTTCGTCAGACGTTGAAACCACGATTGTTCCACAGTTACTCGCGGAAATCGACGGTGTAGAGTCCCTCCAGAACGTGATTGTCATCGGAGCCTCAAACCGTGAAGATATGATTGATCCGGCAATTTTGCGTCCAGGACGACTCGACGTAAAAATCCGAGTGGATCGCCCTGATGCCAACGGCGCCCAAGAGATTTTTGGTATCTATCTGACCCCAGAAATCCCGGTACATCCGAATGAAGTTATGCAACACGGTGGGGCACAGGCCGCGGTCGAGCACATGATCGATCAGACCGTAGAGTCGCTCTATGCTCGAGACCGGGACAACGAATTCGTAGAAGTAACGTATCAAGACGGAACGGTTGTCGTCCTATATTTTGCTGACTTCGTTTCCGGCGCGACGATCGCCAATATCGTCGACCGTGCTAAACGTCTTGCTATCAAAGACTATCTGGACGCACGCACCACTGACGCTCACGCTGCTAAAGGGGTCAAGACGAGCCACCTCCTTCAGGCCAGCAGTGAAGAAAAGGCCCAGCAATTGGACCTCCCGGATACGTCAGCCCCACAACAGTGGTTACGACTAGCAGGTCACCGAGGCGCTCAAGCAATTGCCTTGCGTGTCTTACAGAATGGACAGTGATTTTTCGATGACACACGTGTCGTTGATTCCCACAGCATTAGCCAATAAATTCCCCTCCGACCGTCCAACCGTCGGCTACGGTGTGCACCGAGTGGTTGGGCTCGAAACTGAATTTGGTATCCATGCTCCTGCACATCCGCAGGCTTCGCACTCGGTCATGTCGCTCGAGCTGATCAACGCGTACGGGCACAAACTCACCTCTGAAGGAACCAACGTAGCCAGTACTGAGTGGGACTATAACGAGGAGTCGCCCCTTTCAGATGCTCGAGGCTGGCAGATGCCTCGTTCTATTGCGCATCCATCTCAGCTCACGGATCAAGCACTCGCCAATAACGCTGGCCAAGATATCCATATGCTGGTCAACTTGATCCTGCCCAACGGAGCACGGTTTTACGTCGACCATGCCCACCCCGAATATTCCTCACCTGAAACCACCAATCCAATCGACGCGGTGATATGGGATCAAGCAGGAGACCGGATCGCGCAACAAGCCGCCGACCATATAGCAGACGCTAACGGTGCCGCGGAGATGATCTTGTATAAGAACAATACGGATTCCAAGTCGGTGTCCTACGGAGCACACGAAAACTATCTGGTAGCTCGCGACTTAGATTTCGACGAACTTTCTGACCATCTCATTGGGTTTTTTGCAACCCGACAGATCATTACCGGGGCGGGCAGAGTCGGCATCGGCAGCCTCAACGACCGCACTGGATTTCAAATCTCCCAGCGTGCAGATTTCTTTGAGGAAGAAGTCGGTTTAGAAACCACTATCCGACGGCCCATTGTCAATACGCGAGACGAGCCGCATGCGACGCCTGAGTCCTATCGTCGGCTACACGTCATCATCGGCGACGCCAATTTATCGCAGTACTCCACCTGGCTGCGTGTTGGCATGACATCGTTAGTCTTGTCATTGATCGAACTGGGGGAGTTGCCAATGGTGGAATTGGCCGAACCCGTTCAAGCACTCCAGGATATTTCACACGATCCGTCCTTACAGACCCAGGTATTGGTCAATGGTCGCGGCTGGATGACAGCCATTGAAGTCCAGCGTATCTACCAAGAAGCCGCCCAAACCTATCTCGACCGTTATGGAATCGACGATCAACAAAGCCTGGACGTCGTCAATGCCTGGGCGGAAGTCCTAGATCTTCTTGAGCACGATCCAGCTCAACTTGCTGACCGTCTTGATTGGGTCGCGAAGTATCAGCTGCTCAACGGGATGCGCGAACGTCACGCACTAGACTGGTCCAACGCCAAGCTAGCTATGCTTGATCTCCAGTGGGCCGATCTACGCGAAGAAAAAGGCCTGTACTATACGCTCGTTTCACGCGGAGCGATGCGGACTATCGTCACGGTTGAGCAAATACAACAGGCGATCTCTATGCCCCCGACCACCACCAGAGCCTGGACCCGTGGACGTCTCATCGATCGTTTCGGCGCACACCTGGCAGGAGTATCCTGGGAATCAGTCTTGGTGCGTCCCTTCCGGCAAGGTCCGCTGCAACGTTTCCAGTTATTAGAGCCTCTCGCAGCAACGGCCGACGATTTCAACGGTCTCCTGGCTGCAGGCAAACCACAGCTCACGCTGGAAGATACCCCGGAAAATCAAACAGAACTAACGCAGCTGTTAAAACAGTTGCAACCGTATAGAGTTACCGGACGCAAATAGTCCGGTATTTAGGAGTTCACGATGGCACAAGACCAACAACGTCCCCCACACCAGCGCCACGAAGAAGACCAGCATATTCCGGACCCTCTGCCTGAAGGCACACCTTCTCCGGGATCAGCCAGTGCTCAGAGCGCTGATCTGGACTCGTTACTAGACGAGATCGACGGCGTGCTCGAAGTCAACGCAGAAGAATTTGTCCAGGGCTTTGTGCAAAAAGGCGGCCAGTAACTACCCCGAAAACTCTAGGAGCTGGACTTGGATACCCGCATCATGGGGGTGGAAACCGAATACGGTGTCCACACGGTACACCCCACGAAACGCCCGTTAGCACCGGATGAAGTAGCACGCTACATGTTTAAACCAGTCGTGGACTGGGGCAACTCATCGAACGTGTTCATATCCAACGGTTCTCGCCTGTATCTCGATGTAGGTTCACATCCAGAATACGCAACCGCTGAAACCACCCGACTCGATGAACTCCTCGCCAGTGATGCCGCCGGTGATGCGATCATGCACCGGTTAGTGACCAAAGCTCAGCAAGCCATGGCAGATGACGGCTTCGATGGCCAGGTGTATCTGTACCGCAACAATGCCGACTCGTTGGGCAACTCATATGGCAGCCACGAAAACTACATGATTGAGCGGACGACCCAGTACCGGCGTTTGGCAGAAGCACTCCTACCGTTCATGGTAACTCGCCAACTGATCTGTGGTAGCGGGGTGGTGATCCAAGATCCAAACGTCCTCCCGCTGGTCGAGCAGTTCCCGACCCGCAGTGATCCGCACTTTGCCTTCTCGCAGCGTGCCGATTACATGTACGAAGCTATCTCTTCGTCCTCCACGCGTGCACGTCCCATGATCAATACCAGGGATGAACCGCACGCCGACTCGTCAAAATTTCGGCGCCTACATGTCATAGTCGGGGATTCCAACATGTCCGAAACCACCCAATTACTGCGGTTTGGTGCCACCGATCTGTTGTTGCGAATTATCGAAGCCGGCAAACCACTTTCAAACCTGCAGTTGGCTCATCCAGTGAGAGCGATTCGCAATGTTTCGCACGACCTCACAGGCAACGCACCACTGGAGCTTGTCGGTGGGCGAACGATGACCGCCCTAGAAATCCAAGAATACTATTTGGACATGGCACAGGAATTCCTCAACAAAAATGGCGAACATCATGGATATCTCAAGCAGATCATGGATCTTTGGGAGCGCACGCTCGAAGCGATTCGGAGTCAAAACTATTCGGCAATCGATACGGAAATCGATTGGGCTATCAAATATAAGTTCTTTAACGCCTACGCACATAAGAACAACCTGGACTGGGACACAGCACGCCTGGTCCAGCTGGATATGTCGTACCACGATATTGATCCGCAACGAGGCTTGTTCAATCTTTTAGAAGCCAGAGGAGCGGCTGCACGAGTGCTCACTGATGCGCAGGTTGAAGCAGCTCATAATAATCCACCTGCTACGACACGCGCGCTGTTGCGTCACCGGTTTATCCATAGCGCACGGGCGCTTGGCATGGACTACTCCATGGACTGGACACATATGAAACTCAACCATCATCCGATGCAGACCCTGTATATTCGCGACGCGTTTGAGACCGACATTTCAATCGTCGATGAGCTGTTTGCTAAAGTCGCATCAGCTGATCTCTAACCGTTGTTGATCCCGCTAAACTTATGTGCGGCGTAACAACCAACCACAAGGAACCACATGTCAACGAAATACAGCCGCCCCAAACTCGCAACCACTGCGGGTATTCTCCTCACCGCGGCGCTGGCCCTGCCCGCCTGCGCGTCTGACGACGGCGAGGACACCGAAGACAATGCGGGGCAGGTCGAAGATCCCGACGTTGAAATCTCCTATGAGATCTCCGAGGACACCGAAGAAGTCGAAATTGACGGCGAGCTCGAACTTGATCAGCCAGCAGCGTGGGTCATCAATGAAGGGGACGGCGAACCCGTTGAAGAAGGCGACCTGATGCAAATTTTGACCGCCAATATCGATATGAACAACCAAGAAGTACAGAGTCACGACTTCGATCTGGGTGGGTCGACACTACAGCTCAGCGATGAATTTGCTTCCACCAATCCGCAAGCATACGAAGCCATGACGGGCGCCCCTCTCGGCTCTGATATTGCGTTCTACCTGCCCGCTGACACCTTGGGCGAAGGTACACCCGCCTACCTGAACATTATTGCGCTTGAAGATACTGTTCCAATGCATGCCACCGGCGAAGAGGTCGATGCTGCCGAACTGGATGATTCGCTGCCGTCAGTGAGCCTCGATGAAGAAACCCAGGCACCATCGATCGAAACTCCTGAAGGCACGCCACCAGAAGACTTGGTTGTCGACGTGCTGAAACAAGGAGACGGCCCAGAAGTACAAGCCGAGTCCTATGTGACCATCCACTACCGAGGTGTCTCCTGGTCCGACGGCGAAGAATTCGACTCGTCTTGGGGTGAAGAGAACACCGGCGCACCTGCCCAATTTGAACTGCAACAACTGATCTCAGGTTGGCAACAGGGCCTCGAGGGCCAAAAGGTTGGATCCCAGGTCATCATGTCGGTCCCACCACAACTGGCCTATGGCGAGCAAGAAGATCACGAGCTGGCAGATGAAACCCTAGTATTCGTCGTCGACATTCTGCACTCCGCTGACCCTATGCCAGCTGAAAATCCTGAAGCTACCGAATAAATCCCATACCGACAACCGAAACGAGGAGACCACATGTCATTTGGCAAACGCGAACTGGACCGCACCCGCCCAGAAATCGATTTCCCTGGTGATACACCGCCAGAAGACCTGGTGGTTGAAGACATCATCGAGGGGACCGGCACAGAAGTCATTGCTGGCTCACCCATCTCATGCCACTACGTAGGCGTAGCATGGTCCACCGGCGCTGAGTTCGACGCCTCTTGGAATCGCGGCGAACCACTGGACTTCACCGCAGGCATCGGGCAAGTCATCACTGGTTGGGACCAGGGACTACTGGGCATGAAATCCGGCGGCCGTCGTCGTCTCGAAATCCCCCCGCACCTGGCCTACGGGGAAAACGGTGCCGGTAACGATATCGGTCCAAATGAGACGCTCATCTTCGTAGTTGACCTGGTCGAGGTCCGCTAACCGTGTCCCGTTCCGCGGAACGCATCGTTTCGCTGCTCTGGCTTCTGCTAGAAGCCGGAGCAAACGGACGCACCAAAAATGACATATTCACCTATCTCTATGACCACCAAAACACCAGTACGGCGGCCAAACAGCGCCAATTTTCTCGAGACAAAGAGGCGCTGACCACCATTGGGGTGCCCGTGGAATTCGATCAACATATAACCGCCGACGGCGTCTACACGATCGATCACGACCGGCTCTACCTCCCCGATCTGGAATTGACCGATGAGGAAATCCTGGCACTACACCAGGCGCGTGCCCTGTGGATGAAGACCCCGATAGAAGATGCTATCCATACTGCACTAGCTCGTATGACCGCAGGCCAACCGACGAGTCGCCCGTTCGTTGGCGCCCAGCTTGCCACGGGACAATCGTTATTGACCGATATCGTGGCGGCAACCCGTGAACAAGCACCCATCAGCTTCAGCTACCGCACCGTGGGCCGCCAAGAGATTACCACCCGACGGTTGCGCCCCTGGGCAGTCTTTATGGTGCACCAACACTGGTACGTGGTGGGCTGGGACTTAGATCGCGGGGACGAGCGAATCTTCCGGCTCTCCCGTATTGAGTCCAACGCGATTACCGTGCTGCCCAACGACGCGCTCACAGGACAACGAGAAGCATCGTTACGACCGGAACAGTTCAGCATAGACGCTATCCGCTCACGCTTGTACACCGAGCAAACTGCCACCGAGGCATATGTTTGGATTGCTGAGAACGTCAGCAGCAGTCTTCGTGTTCGTGCTGATATTGTGCAACGGTCATCAGGGTGGGAGCTGTTGCACTTCACTTACCGCGACCCGTTGAAGGTAGCTGCCAGCATCACTGCATTGACCACCGGTGCGCACGTTGATTTACAGCGCAGCCCAGAGCTCGCTGAACTTGTCGACGACCGCACCGCTATGGTCCGCGACGCCCACACCGGGGCTTCCGCATTGTCGGTACCAGAACTTACCAAAGTCGCTCGAACCCGTAGAAGAACCGGAGATAAAGACGTGATTTCACGTCGTCTCGGGATCGTTGCCGTGGTGAACCAAAACGGTGGAGCAATGTCTCGCGAGCAGGTATGTCAGCGCTTCGCTATCGACGATGCAACGTTAACTGAAGATCTATCCGCCATGCAATTTTGGGGCATGCCAGAAACGGATTTCGCTGGCGGACAGTTCGAGGTCGATCCACACGCTGATCCAGTTGAGATCTCCAACGCTGAGTTATTAGCACAACCCTGGCGACTCTCTGCGCCAGAAGCTCTCGGCCTGATATCCGGGCTCAAAGCGGTTCCAACCATCCCGGGAATTAGTCCTGTACAGCAGACAGCTGCCCAAACCCTTGGGAACAAACTTCGCGATGCCATCGATCTTGTGGATCCGCCAGCAGGAACTGAAGAGCATATTGTTCATCCAGATCTGAGCCTAGGGGAGGACGACGAAGTTACCGAAGTACTCCATCATGCAGCTCGACTGCACCAGGTTGTCAGCATAAGCTACTACTCAGAATCATCGGGTGGCATCAGCATTCGCGACATAGAACCCCTGCAATTGGTCTACGCTTCGGGCCACGGGTACGTACATGCCTGGTGCCAAGAAACTGCAGACCACCGCACATTCCGTGTGGACCGAATCGGTGCAGCCACAATGACAGACCGATATTTTGACCCTGCACGTCGCCGTCTACCGCAAAGCCCTGTTGCGCCAACGATGACCGATGAAGCTGTCACAGTTATCATCCATGCCACCCACCGGTATCGTGATGTCATCAGCGCCTATCACCCAACTGCGACAGCCATCGCTGACGATGGTTCTACCTATGCCCAACTGGCATTCCAAACACTGACCCCGTTGTTAGACTTACTGGCAACACACGCAGGACAAATCATCGTTGTCCAACCGCAAGAGGTACGCGAAGCTATCTGGGAGATGACAAACGGCACTATGCCAACTCATCAGGGCTCGACCCGGTAAGCTCAATGGCAGCTGTACAATAGAGTCAGCTGCATAGAAAGGTAGACTATGAACATCTTCAGGAACCCAGTCATTCTTCTGGTGCTGGTTCTGCTGGCATTCTTGCTCTTTGGCGCCAATAAGTTGCCAAAAATGGCACGGAACATGGGTCAGTCGATGCGCATTCTCAAGTCTGAAGTCAAAGAAATGAAATCGGACGGTAAGGGTTCTGAAAGCGCCAAAACCTCTAAAGAATCCGACGCGCAAGAAGACGAATCTGCTGTCGAAGGCACCGTAATCCCTCAAAGCGAAAAATCTGCGAATTCTGGCTCGGAAGAACAGCGTTCGAATTAACCTGTAGCCGAGTCCATGACTTCAACTGATCACCGTTCTTCGTCGAAGAAAAAAGGACGTACAAAACGTTCACGATCTCCCGAAGGACAAATGTCGCTTCGCCAGCACCTGCGGGAATTGCGCACTAGGTTCTTTAAAGCGGGCCTTGCAATCCTGTTGGGAACGATTATCGGCTTTATCGTCTACCAGCCGGCCTTCACCATACTGACTGAGCCAATTACAAGCTTGTCTACTGAAGACGCACCGGTCGAGGTGATGTTCTCCTCCGTAGCGCAGCCTTTTGACATCATGTTGCAGGTTGCTCTATTTATTGGCCTGATTCTTGCGTCACCGATGTGGTTGTACCAAATTTGGGCATTCATCGTGCCTGGCTTGCGCAAGCATGAACGCCGATATGCAATGGGCTTCATCGCAGCTGCTGTCCCCTTGTTCGTTGGAGGTATTGCCCTCGGGTGGTTCGCGCTTCCACAGGCGATGGCCTTCTTTACTTCCTTGACTCCCGACGGCAGTGCCCACCGTGTCATGGCGACCGTTTACATCCCCTTCGTCACACGACTCCTCCTGGCATTTGGCGTCGCCCTAGTTATACCCGTGGTACTAGTCGGACTGAACATGGCAGGAATTCTGGAAGGCAAGACCATGCTAAAACACTGGCGTATCTCAGTGTTTTTGATCGCTGTCATCGCAGCAATGGGCGCCCCAGGCTCGGATGTCATGACCATGTTCTATCTCGGTGCGCCGCTTGCCCTACTCTTCGCGCTGGCACTCGGGATAGCGTTACTAACTGATCGTCGGCGCTCAAAGAAAGCGGCCAAGAATGGTACCGTCGGCGAAGCAGAGATTCAGCGCGGGGCACAGCCACTGTCTGAAATTACTCGTGAGGACTAGCATTACACCATATGTGTGCCGATACCCCTGATCATCAGCATCAAGACCTCTCTCCATCGGAACGCTACGCTGCTTCAAGAAGGCGCGCAGAATTCGCCAAGACCGAATTGGGCAAGTTTTCAGCCGACCTAAAGTTCCCCATGGACGGTTTCCAATACGAAGCAGCCGAGCATTTAGAAGACGGGCACGCAGTTCTGGTCGCGGCGCCGACCGGCGCCGGCAAAACAGTTGTGGCGGAGTTTGCGATTCACCTGGCGCTGGCTCAAGGCAAGAAAGCCTTCTACACTACTCCTATCAAGGCCCTGAGTAATCAGAAGTACACTGATTTAGTTGACACTTATGGGAGCGAAAAAGTCGGCCTACTGACCGGCGATACATCTCGTAACCCCCATGCCCAAATCGTCGTCATGACCACCGAGGTCCTGCGCAATATGTTGTACGCAGAATCCGATACCTTGGAAAATCTGGGGTATGTGGTGATGGACGAAGTCCACTATCTGGCAGACCGCCACCGTGGGGCCGTGTGGGAAGAAGTCATCATTCACCTGCCGGAATCAGTACAGCTCGTGGCCCTATCAGCCACTGTCTCGAACGCTGAAGAATTTGGCGCCTGGTTAGACACTGTGCGGGGTTCTACCACCGTAGTAGTCTCCGAGCATCGTCCCGTACCGCTGTGGCAACACGTCATGGTCGGAAGAGACCTTTACGATCTGTTTTCAATGACCGGGGATCAGCAACCGACAAGCCAAGTAAACCCTGAGTTAGCCCAACTCGCCGAACTGGCCCGTAGAGACGCCCAGTCCAACGACTGGGGCCGCCCGGGATCACGTTCGCGAAACCGGCAACGTACGCGGGGTGGTCGCCGACAAGGTAACCGTCGGCAATCCGATTTTTCAGCATCACGTAACGCCAACGATCGACCACAATCCCAGCGCAAAGACATGCGGGTCTCGCGTCCTCAAATGATACGGACCTTATCCCGGGAGGGACTGCTGCCGTGCATCGGTTTTATATTCTCCCGAAACGGCTGCGAAGCTGCCGTGGAGCAGTGCTTGAACGCCGGATTGGATCTCACCACCGATAGCGAAAAACGCCAGATTTTAGAGACAGTAGACCGCGCTGCAACAGTCTTAGCCGAACAGGATCGTGACGCTTTAGGTTTCTGGAACTTCCGCGACAGCCTACGTCGAGGTTTCGCTTCCCACCACGCAGGCTTACTACCCCTGTTCAAAGAAATTGTCGAAGAACTCTTTGCAACCGGACTTGTCAAAGCAGTTTTTGCTACCGAGACACTTGCGTTGGGTATCAACATGCCTGCACGTACCGTCGTCATCGAACGACTCGTGAAATTCGATGGTGAATCGCACAAGGACATCACACCAGGGGAGTACACTCAGCTCACCGGACGTGCGGGACGACGTGGTATCGACGTCGAAGGACACGCCGTGGTGATGTGGCAGCCGGGTCTCGATCCTTCCGCCGTAGCTGGGCTCGCAGCACGCCGTACGTATCCGCTAAATTCCTCGTTCAAACCCACGTACAACATGGCGGTCAATCTCTTGGCCAGTTTTGGCCGCGAACGCTCCCGCAATATTCTTGAGTCCTCGTTCGCCCAGTTTCAGGCTGATCGTTCTGTCGTTGGTGTAGCTCAAGAAGTTCAACGCCAAGAACGCTCCTTAACCGGGTACGAAGAAGCTATGGAATGCCACCTGGGGGATTTTACAGAGTACGCACGACTGCGGCAGGAAGTCTCAAAAGCCGAAAAAGCTGCCTCCCGATCACGCAATCGTGTACGTCGTCGCGCTATTATGGAGTCGCTGAATAAGCTTGCTGAAGGTGACATTATCGATGTGCAGGGCACGAGAAATCTTGGTACTTCGGTTGTCGTTTCAGCTGCTGGTAATCCGACCAACCCACGGGTAGGAGTCGTTACTTCCAAAGGACAATTGCGACGGCTCTCAACGGATGAAATGGAAGAGCCGGTTATACCATTTGCCGGCGTCGAGCTTCCACGCAAGCTGCTGACGAAGTCTCCAAAGCATCGAAAGAACATCGCAGGATGGATGCATGGAGCTATCAGCCAGCAGCTACCTCCTATCTCTGATGGCAAGGCACCCGTTGGCTTCCGGTATAAAGATGAACACGATCTCAACCGGTTAGAAGAACTCCGCGCAGAACTGCATGCTCACCCCTGTCATGGCTGCCCAGACCGTGAGCAACATCAAGTTTGGGCGAACCGGTGGAATAAGCTTCGAGTCGAAGCTGACAAGAATATTGCCAAAATCCAAGGTCGAACCAACACGATCGCTAGAACATTCGACCGGATCATCAATTTACTGACTGACTTTGGCTATGTTGAAAATGATCGCATCACTGAACCAGGGCAATCCTTGCGCCGTATCTACGGTGATAGGGACCTACTGGTCTCGTTGCTCCTGCAATCAGGATTGATGGACGACATGGCGCCAGAAGACCTAGCGGGTTTTGCCGCTCTGCTGGTCTTTGAATCGTCTGCTGAAGAACAGATCTTCCAGCCAGCTATGCCAACACAGAAGCTCCAAGAAGCTTTGGATACCGTTGATGAGCACTGGTACAACCTGCAGCAGACGGAACGTCAAGCTGATTTGGTGGTTACAGCTCAACCGCACCCCGGTCTGGTTTGGCCCATCGTCCGTTGGGCGCGCGGCCACGAACTTTTGGCGTCATTAACCGGGGCTGACATGGCAGCGGGAGATTTCGTTCGGTGGGCACGGCAGGTCATGGATCTGTTGGGGCAGCTCGCATCCCTCGACGATACTCACCCAGACTTAGCACGCCGATGCCGACGAGCCAGAGACCTCGTCAACCGAGGAATTATTTCGTATTCCTCAACGGTCAAACTCCCGCATGCAACCGACGATATCGACGAGTACAACCCTATTGAACGACTGGATTTGAATCAGTGACTACCAGCCTGCTGTTAACCAACGGCTACATCCATTCCATCTCAGAGCCTTATGCCAATGCCCTCAATGCCGACAATGGCGTCGTGGCGTGGTTAGGCTCAGATGAAGCAGGGGAGCGGCTTGTGGCAGCTACTGTCACGGGTCCGGTACATACGAAGGACCTGCGCGGAACCCTGGTAACCCCAGCCTTTATCGATGGTTTCTCGAAAACTGACATTAAACCCGGTGATACGCGAAGCATGTTCAGTTCGATGATTCCCGGTGACAATCGCGTTTATTATGCATCACTTAATGCTGATCCTAGTGATGCTGACGGCCAATTTATTGCTTCAGCACAGCTTGATCAGTTGCCCGAGGTCATGGGAAGCATCAAACCACCTACACAATTGATGATCCAATCCGACAGTTCAGATCATCTCGACTACGTGCTGGAAGCTCTGTCACAACAAAACAACGCTGCCCTTATGCGCAGTCGACATCGGATTCTAGCGAATCACACAATGAGTCCGGAGCAGATCAGCAAGCTCGTGACACTGCATGCTTCCATCACCATAGTTCCCGCACACGTAGGATCCACACCGCAGATCCTCGCACCTGCTGCGTCCCTTATTTCAGCGGGCGTCCATGTTGCCTTGGGCACGGGGGAGTGGTCCGGTTCAATGTGGGAGCTCGTGACGGCCTTGATTGAAAATGAAGATACAGACGAGCGAATATCTACCCGCGCCGCATTTAACACCGTGTCTCGAGATGCTGTACGAGTCCTGCCCAACCGCATTGCACAAGCAAATATGGCAGCTGGACAGATTGCTGTAGGGGCACCCGCAAATTTGAACGTCTGGCAGGCAGATCAACTTGGAGTTCAGGCACCTGATGTGAGGGCTGCACACTGGTCGACAGACAAGCGAGCAGGCACAGCGCTACTGCCAATTTTGTCTTCGACCGACGAGCCACCCCGATTCCAGTTCTCCATCCGCAACGGTCAGATGGTCTAACTCCACTCAGACTCTCTAGTTAGAATCGATGGTTGGTCCAGGTTCATTAACCGTGATCATAGACATTGTACGAAAAGGACACTTGTGCGCGTATTGACGATTATTCCCACATACAACGAAGCTGAATCATTGCCGGGGACGCTGCAGCGACTTCGCGCAGCCGTGCCCGAATCCGACGTATTGGTGGTGGACGATAACTCACCAGATGGCACCGGTCTCTGGGCGGATGCACAAGCTGCAAAAGACGATCAGGTCTTCGTTCTACACCGACAGATCAAAGACGGCCTTGGCGGCGCGTATATCGCTGGGTTCCGGTGGGGGTTAGAGCGTGAATATGACGTATTGGTTGAAATGGATGCTGATGGCTCGCACCAACCAGAACAATTGCCAAGGTTATTACAGACCATCGATGAGGCAGATCTCGTGATCGGATCACGTCGTGTCCCCGGTGGCAAAATGGTCAATTGGCCATGGTACCGAAAGCTCTTGTCTATTGGGGGCTCGCTGTATCCGCAGATCCTCTTGGGACTGCGCCTAACTGACATTACCGCCGGCTTCCGTGCATACCGTGCAACTACGCTCGAAGCTATGGACCTGGATGCCGTTCAGTCCAAGGGCTACGGTTTCCAAGTAGACATGTCCTTTAGGACCGCGCAATTAGGCAAGCGTATTGTTGAAGTGCCAATTACCTTTACGGAACGTGAATTTGGTGAGTCCAAGATGTCGGGGAACATCATTACTGAAGCGTTCAGTAGCGTAACCCAATGGGGGCTTACCGCAAGAGTTCAAAAGCTCAAACAACGTTTTGGACGCTAGCAGATAAGACGAGAAAAGCGGGGCCCACAACTTTGGTTGTGGGCCCCGCTTTTCTCGATAAATAAAACTACGGTGTTAGGCGTCGACGTCCTCGCCACGGCGTACTCGCAATTTCTTAAGCTGACCTTCTAGAGTTTCCTCTAGCTCATCAATGCTGCGACGCTCTAGGAGCATGTCCCAGTGAGTACGCTGCGGTTTGGCATCATCGAGTACCGGTGTCTCACCGTCTACACGAAGAGCTTCTTTTCCAGATTTGGTGGTCCAGCTATCGGGTACATCAGCTTCAGCAGCGAAGGTTACGACAACCGATTCGCCATCTTCTGAGCGGTACTCAACTTGTTGACGTGGTGCAGGCTCGACACCTGCTTCGGTTTCCATAGACTGGGCACCGAGACGCATACCGCGCAATGAACGATCAGACATTCAGAATTTCCTCCAAGCAACTTTGCAGACAAGATAGTCTATCTAACTAGGCTTCGCGATGTACAACGCATTACGAGCTATTTTTGTTCCCCTGCGTTTCCTTTGTTTGGTGCATCCCGAAAGATATCTTCTTCAATTTCAGGTTCCGCCAACGCGTCTTCCAGAGAAGTATCTTCTAATTTCGGAGCCTTCGGCGCAACGTCAGCAATCTCTGCTGCAGTTGTTGGACGCTTTGCTCGTCGACTTTTTGGTGCTGGCGGGGGAGTCGGTGCGTCCGACGATGGTCCAGAATCACCTGAGCCGCCGCCCGGCGAAGTCGAACCACTCGGTCCAGCCTCTGGACCGTATGTGCCACTAAAACGGTTCAGTGCATCGGTAACTTCTGAAGGGATAATCCACATCTTAGACGAATCAGATTCTGCGATTTGGGGGAGTACCTGAAGGTACTGATAGGCCAACAAATCAGCATTTGGCTTACCCTCGTGGATAGCTTCGAAGACTGTCACAATGGCCTCTGCTTCAGCGTTCGCGCGCAGAATCGCCGCCTGAGCGTCACCCTCAGCCTCGAGAATAGCTGACTGACGTTGACCTTCAGCGGTTAAAATTTCCGACTGTTTCTGACCTTCAGCGGTCAAAATCGCAGCGCGTCGATCACGCTCAGCCCGCATCTGCTTTTCCATAGAATCCTGAATGGTTCGTGGGGGATCGATTGCTTTAATCTCAACACGGGAGACACGAAGACCCCATTTTGATGTGGCTTCGTCGAGAACCCCACGTAGCTGTGTATTGATAGCGTCGCGCGAAGTAAGTGTCTCTTCAAGGTTCATAAAACCAACCACGTTACGAATAGTTGTGGTGGTCAAGTTTTCCACGGCTGCAATATAGTTAGCGATTCCATAGGTCGCCGCTGTAGGGTCGTTGATTTGAAAATAGACCACCGTATCGATCGACACCACGAGGTTGTCTTCGGTAATGACTGGTTGCGGCGGAAACGTAACCACCTGTTCACGCATGTCGATCAGCGGGAGCATTTCATCAACAAACGGCACCATCATGGTAAGCCCCGCCATTTGAGTTCGCTGATATTTCCCAAGTCGTTGGATAATTCCACAGTGACCCTGCGGCACAATTTTGAATGACTTCGCCAAGATGGCTACCACGAAGATAGCCAACACAACGAAGAGGATAATTAGAAAAATCTCCACAGTGTTTTCCTCTATTGATCGTTGGTCTCGCTTTTATATGAACTGTCGCTACCCAAATAGACAGCGCCACATCTCTTCGGCCTATAGTTCAGACGAATCAGGGGTGAGAGCAACCCAAACAATGGCTCCTTCAATTTGCTGGATAACCACCGGTGTATCCATAGGAATCGGGATTGAACTGTAAGTCCGGGCAGACCAGATCTCGTTGCCGATACGAACTCTGCCCTGGCTCGTGGTGACTTCTTCTGTGACGTCACCCACGCTACCGACGTATCGATTTACGCTCCAGGGGGAGGGGCCGCTGTCATTTTCAGGACGTTTGGTGTCAAAACTCCGTAGCCAGATCAACGAAGCAATGGATATCACCGTGACGATGATGAACTGCACATAAATTGGCGCGCCCAAAACATCCGCTACAACTGCTGTTAGAGCCCCTGCGGAAATGAGGAGAAAAGTCATTTCACCGGTCATGACTTGCACACTGATGAGCAGCAACATCATGATCAGCCAAAAGGACCAGAAATTCTCAAGGATCCATTCAAGCATCATGGCCTCCCATATGTGTGTTCATATATTTAGGATACTTGTTACGCTCAACAATGTCGGCAGAATGACCCATCACACAGTGAAGATTTTACGATGCATCAGGGAGTAGCACACTAATGTGATTAAAGTCCTGGGCCCAAATGGGCGAGCTGAGATTTTTCAGGTCACCGCGTAGACTAGTTACATGGCCACAATTTATGTAGTAGAGACCAGCCCCACCAAAAAAGAGTTTGTAGCCGCATGGTTAGACAAACAGTTCTGGGGCGGTTCTGGAGAACCAGAACTTATCGGCACGTATCGCTTTGACGATACAGGTGGCGAAGTGGGCTTCGAAGGTTTCATTCTGAAGCGCGAAGACAAAATCTTGCATCTACCGATGACCTACAGGGCGGCGCCGCTGGAGGGTGCAGACGAATACCTCATCGTGAAAATGGACCACCCGGTGTTGGGTGACCGTTGGGCTTATGACGCGATGGCAGATCCAGTCGGAATTCATATGCTCAATCAGGCACTCGCTGGTGAAATCCAACAGGCAGACTTTCATTTCTATAACCAAGACGGGCAATATCAAGGTACTGAAGATTCCGACATCAGTATCTACATTCGAGGCGAACTCCCAGAAGATTGGGGAACCGTATCAGTTCATCATGTATTGGACCACTTAGACCAAGATGGTGGAGAACTTCGTCGTCTCGTCGGGCGCTGGGAAGATGCCTCAGCAACTCTCTTCGAACTTACACCGACTCAGATCACTCCAACAGATACTCAACCCATCATTTCGGAGTAATTAACGAAGAATTCCGAACTGTCTAAAACGCCGATAATCTACATTATGTAAAGTTGACTGTTTTAGGCTACCCCTTCTGGATTTTCCGGAAGGCATGTTGATTGATTGCATGCTTTTTGGTTCACTCATCCCCAGCAAAGCTGGCTTCACGACCCAACCCGTGAACATGAGGCAACATCGGAACGCACGATTTTACTTCAACACCCATTAATCCTGGTCCTTGGCTTAGGAGCATCCAGGATCGCTCGCCCACTTACGACGGCACTTCTACTGCCCTCGATGGAATCAGGATTGCATAAGCTCAGACAGCTGTTGCGCCAGCCAGTATGCAACTCTACGAGATTCATACCAATATCCTGCCTGCAGACGAGAAGACACAGCCTGCTGAGATACGCTGAGATGCTCAGCCGCGGCCCTCTGGGATGAGCCAGCATTGATCATGAGGCCAGCTTCTTGCCCTTCAACGGATCGACGACGCTCAATCGAGCACAAAAGCTGCATTCCCGCTTCTATCAAACCTAAAGCAGGAGCACTGCCCGCTCCTACAAGGGAATTGCCTTGTGCCATCATCACCTGCACTCCCCCGGGCGCTCTTGTCGCATCAAGTGACTCGAGTTCCTGAACCTGCTTCCCCATTAAATCGCCTGATTCGCCATGAGACCAGTCAAACTCATGGACCTGATCCTTGTCGAGAAGGGCCGTTAAATTCACACCCCATGACCCCGATCTTGCCGCAGAAAGTATAAAACCAACCACCTCATCGGCGGACCTGAGCCAGCCCTGAACTTGGCGCTGACCAACCTTCTGAAAACTCGCCACCGGTCCTCCCCCAGTCTCCGGTTGGACGGTCAAAGAATCTGTGAGCTGCTCTATTATCTGAGCTGCATCGCCCTGGGAAATATTTTTCATCACAGTTAGTGTCACGCGGAACATGTCAACAACCTTACGTCCTTGTATCATGCATTGATGCTAGGCAGGGCCTCGCGTCTACTATCTGAGTGCCATTAGCTGTCCTAGACTGTTGGCATGGCCACGACCCCACAATCCTCTCCCCCGGTTGCTTCGAAGTCCACCGTAAGCATGATGCTCGGCATCGATGCGGTCCTTATTATTATTTTTGCCATAATAGGTGTTTCGTCCCATGATGGTGACCTGGGTTTTCTCAATATTGCCCGTGTAGCGTTGCCGTTTATGCTGCCGTATCTCCTTTTATCTGTTGCAATAAAACCGGGGAGGCTCATCCATAATGTTTTTCCTGCCGGAATTGCCTTATGGATTATCACAGTGATTCTTGGACCGATCCTGCGGGCAATACTGTTCCGAGACTCGTCTGAGTTCGCGTTCGTTCTTGTCACCGCTGGAGTATTGGGTGTCCTCCTCATAGGTCGACGCAGCATTTCTACACTGGTGAGCCGCCGAGGTAAAAACGCCTAAACTAGACCCACAGACTTCCTGAGGAGGACCATGGTAACCGCATTCGTCATGATCAGAACAGATACGAACCGTATCCCTGAAATTGCTACTGAGCTAGCCGATAAGGAAGGCATAACTCAGGTGTACTCGGTGACCGGAGCTTGGGATCTCATTGCTATGGTCCGGGTTCGTGAATTTGACCAGTTGGAAGATGTCATTTCCGATCGACTCTCGAAGGTCGAGGGCATTAAAGACACTGAAACACATCTAGCATTCCGCGCCTATTCTCAGCACGACCTCGAAGAAGGGTTTGCGCTGGGCTTCTAGGTGTAAGCGAGTATTCATAGACGAAATGCTGCCTGCTGTTTTTGCAGGCAGCATTTTCGCGTCTAGAGATTCACTGCTCGTGAGGTCGAGAGACGTTGACCCAACTATTTAGGACGTGCTGCGCTGCACCAGAGTCGATTGACTCTTCCGCTCGCTCCATATTTGCCCGGAGACGATCAAATAGGTGCCCATCTGCGCTCATGTCGTAGGCCGTTAACCCCGCAGCGGTATTGAGTAGGACAGCGTCACGCACTGGGCCAGGCGCGCCCGCCAACATGTCCCGGACTATACCGGCGTTGTGCGTGCCATCACGGCCTGCCAACGCCTCAACAGGAACAATGTTGATACCAAAATCTTGCGGGTTGAGTTCGTGCTGTTCGACCTGACCGTCGCGCACCTCAAAAATTGTTGTGGATCCGGAGGTTGTGATCTTGTCACGACCGTCCGATCCGCGAAATACCAAACCACGCACATCCCTGTCCGCCAAGACCCCGGCTAGAAGTGGAGCCATGACCTCAGATGCGCAACCAAGAGCTTGCGCTTGTGCTCGGACGGGATTGGAGAGTGGACCGAGGTAGTTGAATGCAGTCGGTACACCAAGCTGCTTACGTGCCGGCGCTACATAGCGCATCGAGGGGTGATACTCCTGGGCAAAGAGGAAAGTTATACCCGCTTCGTCCAGCGATTCCTTGGCACGGGACTGCGTCAGGTTGAGGTCTACACCCAGGGCCTCGATAACGTCGGCCGCTCCTGCAGTGGATGACGAACCGCGGTTGCCGTGTTTTACGATACGAGCGCCTGCCCCGACTGCAACAAGAGATGACATCGTTGAGAGATTGACTGTGCCAAGACGATCTCCACCGGTACCCACAATATCCAGTACGTTCGAGGGCAGGTCCACTGACACTGCCTCGTCGAGCATCGCATCGGCGAGCCCTAGCAGTTCCTCAACGGTCTCCCCTTTCGTGGAAAGTGCCATGAGGAACCCCGCGATTTGGGCATCGGTGGCAATCCCCGACATCATTTCCTGCATGGCCCACGCGGCTTGTTCCTGCGTCAAATGCTGTTGACTTGAAACTGCAGATAATACGGTGGGCCAATTCATGTGCGACGCTTCCTAAGGACTGACGGATTCCTCTTTACTGACCATCATCCTATTACCTATCACGCAGCACTGACTGCACATAACTCCGCAAGGCCCGCACAGCTCGAATGACTCGCACTGGAAAGTGCCCAGGAGCTTAACAATTCAGCACCTTCTGGAAGTCAAAAAGGCTCAAAAATCCTGACCCTCAGAGCAACGAAAACTGCGTACTTCCTGGTAAATATGCGGGTTCACTGCCAGTCGTGTCGTTGACCTCACAGGAAAAAGACACGCAGCATGCAAGTCTCATTGTGAATCTTGATCGTTTTCGGGCCATAATGAAGGGGTGACAACATCAACTCAGACTCTCTCGCATAATCCCACCGGCTTCCCAAGTCGGCCCAACCTGAGTGCCGTGGGCACCATGGTCTGGCTGTCATCAGAAGTAATGTTTTTCGGTGGCCTGTTCGCTATGTACTTCACGCTGCGTTCTACCTCCCCCACACTGTGGGAAGAGAACACTGCATTACTAGACCCAGTCTTGGCGACAATCAACACCGTCATCTTGGTTATCAGCTCGTTTACCGCACAGTGGGGTACGCACGCTGCCATCAACCTTCGGCCTCGTCGCACAAGCAACAAGTTGAAGGACTGGGGTGTCGTGGAATGGTTTATCGTTTCCTTCATTCTGGGCTCGATCTTCCTGTCCGTGCAGTCCTATGAATACGCAATGCTGGTATCCCACGGCGTCACGGTGGCTTCGGGCGCCTACGGCTCCGCCTTCTATATCACGACAGGTTTCCACGCACTCCACGTACTCGGTGGCCTCATCGCATTCCTGTTCGTAATTGGGCGCGCCTACCTCGCAAAGCGCTTCGGTAACCATGAATCCACGATTGCCATTGTCATTTCGTACTATTGGCACTTCGTCGACGTCGTTTGGGTCGCACTGTGGTTTATCATCTATGTCATTCAGTGACTTGTTCGGTCCGCCGGCTCGACATCAATCGCACCCGAGGTAACCGGAACGGACTTGTCACACCTCATCCGGTTATAAAACACGTAAGGAACACATAAAGTGAAGGCACTCTCACAGAACCGCCGCCACCCCATGGTCGGTGTGGCCCTGCTGTTGTTGGGTCTGTTGCTAACCGGAGGTCTCTACTCGCTTGCCTCCAACATCAACTCCGCATCGGCATATTCTCAGGCTGACTACACCAGCGCCGACAACATCTCCGATGGTGAGACCCTGTTCAACGCGAACTGCGCGTCCTGTCACGGCATTGGAGCTACCGGTGGACCTGCCGGCCCCTCCCTCGTCGGAGTAGGTGCCGCCTCGGTTGATTTCCAGGTTGGTACCGGACGCATGCCACTGCAGATGACAGGGCCCCAGGGACAGGAAAAACAGAACCAGTTCAACGAAGAGCAGACTATGCAGATGGCTGCATACGTTCACTCACTGGGAGCCGGCCCATCCATTCCAGAAGATGAATACCTGGACGCCGATCATGCCGACGTAAACCTGGCACGAGGTGGCGAGTTATTCCGCGTGAACTGCGCGATGTGCCACTCTGCGTCAGCCGGTGGTGGAGCACTAACCCGCGGTAAATATGCTCCGACGCTACATGGTGTTGAAGAAGAACACATCTACGAAGCAATGGTTACCGGTCCACAGAACATGCCAGTCTTCTCGGATTCGAACCTGACCCCAGAAGACAAGCGCGACGTCATTGCTTACCTCAAAGAATTTGAAACCCAGGGCTACCCTGGCGGTGCATCCCTCGGGTCATTGGGCCCGGTAGCTGAAGGTCTCTTTGTTTGGACCGGCGGCCTTGCACTACTTATCGGTTTTATGGTTTGGATGACAACCCGGTCTTCCTAACTGATTATCGAATTATCGTCGATTAGAACATCACCAACATCACTCGAGTAAAGGAATCAGATCTATGGGCGAGCAACGCCACGGAGATCCCGGTAAACCGGGCGCCGTAGAGCGCGCTGGTGACGATTCGGGTAACTTCGCTATCGAAGACCCAGGATTGCCACCTCACCGGCCACGTATCACTGATGAGGATCCACGTGCCGCCAAGCGCGCTGAACGCCAGGTTTCTTTCCTGTTCATTCTGTCCATCATCGGTACCATCGTCTTCTTCGTTGGCTACTTCGGTGTCGGACAGCTTCCACTGGACGAAACAGACATGGGCATCATCCGCCTCCAAAATACACTGTTGGGCCTTGGTACCGCATTTGCCATGCTCGGCATCGGTGTAGGGATCGTCCAATGGGGTCGCGCTTTGATGCCGGACCATGAATGGGTCGAAGAACGTGAATCAGTTGCCAACGAGGAAGACCGTTCTGACGCGGTCAACATGATCAATGACATCGCAGATGAGTCACAGATCAAACGCCGTCCCCTGCTGCGCAACACCCTCATCGGTGCTTTGGCCATTGCGCCACTCCCAGCCGTCGCAATGTTCCGTGACCTGGACAACACCGGCAACCAGTCGGAGGATCCTGCCCAAAACTTTGGTGTAGAGCGTATGCGTCATACCATGTGGGATACCGGTACCCGATTGGTTCGCGACGTCACAGGAACACCAATTAAGGCCGAGGACGTCACCATCGGTTCGGCCCTACACGTCGTACCAGATGGTCTCCTCGACATGGAGCACGACAAGCTGAACCAAAAGGCTAAAGCTGTAGTTCTGCTGATGCGTCTCAACCCAGAGCAAATGCAAATTAGCGATGGTCGTGAGGACTGGCATGTTGATGGCATCGTTGCCTACTCCAAGATCTGTACACACGTCGGTTGCCCCATCGCGCTGTACGAACAGCACACACACCATTTGCTGTGCCCATGCCACCAGTCAACCTATGACCTGACTCAGGAATGCAAGGTTGTTTTTGGTCCGGCATCACACCCACTGCCGCAGCTGCCTATCACCGTGGACAACGACGGTTATCTCGTCGCACAAAGCGACTTCCAGGAACCAGTTGGCCCGGTTTATTGGGAGCGCGACCCAAGACCAGCTGAGGAGCGTGGTGCATAATGTCCGTTATTCAGGACTATCAAGCTTCCACAAAAACTGGCAAGATCGCCAATTTTGTTGACACCCGTATGGGCGCGTCCAAAATGGTCAAAGAGTTTGGACGTAAACTCTTTCCCGACCATTGGACCTTCCTCTTTGGCGAAGTAGCACTCTACTCCTTCGTCATCGTGGTTCTGTCTGGTGCCTTTTTGACGTTCTTCTTTGACCCTTCCATGGCGCACGTGGTCTATGATGGCGCATACAAGCCTCTCTACGGTGTCGAAATGTCCGCAGCATACGCTTCGGCCTTGGATATCTCATTTGAAATTCGTGGTGGACTGTTCATGCGGCAGGTACACCACTGGGGCGCTCTGATTTTCGTTGCAGCTGCCTCGGTACACATGCTTCGTGTATTCTTCACCGGAGCATTCCGTCGTCCACGTGAACTCAACTGGGTTGTCGGCTCGGTACTCCTTATCTTGGCGCTAGCAGCTGGTTTCACCGGCTACTCGCTTCCTGACGAAGTGCTGTCCGGTAACGGTCTGCGTATTATTGACGGCGTCATGAAGGCACTACCTGTCGTCGGGACATATATGTCGTTCTTCTTCTTTGGAGGAGAATTCCCCGGCGATCAGATCATCCCGCGCTTGTACTCTCTGCACATCATGGTAGTGCCAGCTCTCATCATCCTGATGGTCGCTATCCACTTGTTCATGGTGGTTGTACACAAGCACACCCAGTACCCCGGACCTGGCCGCAAACACACCAACGTAGTTGGCTATCCAGTAGGTCCCGTTTATGCCGCGAAAGCCGGAGGATTCTTCTTCATTGTCTTCGGTATCATTGCGCTGATCTCAGGCTTCCTGCAGATCAACCCAATCTGGACCTACGGACCGTACGACCCCTCACCGGTATCCGCTGGGACACAGCCTGACTGGTATATCGGTTGGGTCGACGGTATTCTTCGCCTGATGCCTGGTATGCTTGGCGACTTCTCAATGCTCTGGCATATTCCGATGCCGTGGGGTTGGAACGCGCTGCCACTCGGTGTACTGATTCCGCTGATACCTGCCGGTGTATTGATCGTCGGTATGGTTCTGTGGCCATGGCTCGAACGAGGCATGACTGGTGATAATCGTGAACACCACATCTTGGATCGTCCGCGGAACGCACCTGGTCGGACAGCGGTTGGTGTAGCTGGAGTTATCTTCTACTGTGTCATGTGGGCAGCTGCGTCATCAGACTTGATGGCTGTTTACTTCATGTTATCGCTGAACGATGTCGCATATGCCTTGCGATTCCTGCTCATCTTTGGTCCGATCATCGGGTTCATTGTCACCAAGCGAATCTGCTTGGCGCTGCAGCGTAAGGATCGCGAGATCGCTCTGCACGGACGTGAAACCGGTATTATCGAATGGACTCCAGAGGGTGCCATTCTTGAGCGTCACGAGATGGTAGACGATTACCGCTTGTACGAGCTCGTTGCATATGAAACTCAGCAACCAATTCCAGCTCAGCCCAACAATAAGGGTCGTGTTGGTCTATGGTCCAAGTTCAAAGCGGCTTGCTCACGGGCATTCTACGAAGATCGCGTAGAGCCTGTAACCGCACAAGAACTCGCCGAAGCTCATGCAGAGCACGATCAAGATCGACGTAAACTGCAGGGCTCAGTCGGTAGGACTGTGCAAGAACTCGAAGGTAAGCGTGACAATTCCTAATAGCTAGGAAAATCGACGATAGGTCTGTCCGGTTGAATTTGTTTCAACCGGACAGACTATTTTAAGCACCTTCACCCAATCAGGGTTATAGGCAAGAAATGTGTGTCCGGTCCTGGTGTGTCTGATGGGTTAGAGGCCTTTCCATCCTTGTTGGATGCATGCCTTCTTCGTTTGAGAATGCTCGATAAGAGAGTGCTGGTCCCATGGGCTCCTCAAGGATCGGTGGTGTGATGCGTGCTGCCGGGTCATAGTGATGCTGCAGGATGAAGGTGTGGACGGGTTCGGGGGGGGGCTTCGGTGCGTTGATGTAGCCACCATTCCACAGCACGTTTCTTGCGCGACAAACGCATAGCGCGGTGTTGGGAGAGCATGCGACGCAGTGGTGCGTTGACGCCGCCTTCGATCCGATTGGTGGTCGATGATAGCGGCGTCTGGACTTGGTCGAGTAGGCCTGGCTAGATGTGCGTGGTGTAGTAGCCGACCCACGCTGGCCGTAGCCAGGGTTTTGGGCATCAGCGTGTCAAAGGATGCCGACTGTAGAATCGATGACAGACGCCATCGAGGTGCGTTCTTAACAGGCTTCCACGAAGCGGTCGAACGCTTCAGCGGCCTAGTCCGAGACTGGCAACAACTCAATATCATCGAGTTATGTAGATATCCGCATAAATTGACGAATTTGGATATTTACCGATAGATGATGCAGGCGCCAGACTGCTATTCCAAGTCATTTCTGACGGCTACGAGAAACGCAGCCTGGTGTTGACCACCAACCGGGAATTCGCCCGATGGGGCACCGTATTCGGAGATCCCACCATGGCTGCCTCGATATTGATCGCATCGTCCACCACGGCAGACTGCTGCAATTCCGCGGCGAATCCTACCGCGTCAAAAACGCTCTCATGAAATAAACCCCTTATCGCCACTTTGGCAGGTTTTGTCGCCGAAGTGGCAGGATTCTTACCGCTTTAATGCCCGACTTCTAATTGACAACCGCCCGCGACGTCGTTTTTTCTGATCCTCCAACCCCCATAGCCTGGAGTAATTCGTGGATTTTCTTGGCCATAATATTGCTCTCGGAACGATCCACCAATTCCTCGATTGTAACTAGATAACCATCCGTCAGCTTGGCTTAGATCACCCGTTGAGGCAGCGGATCACCCGCATCACGGGCCAACACGAATTTCTTGACGGTATTGAGCGAGCATCTCACATGCTTGATCGCGGCTCGGTAGGAGCCATAAAAACCAAATCCTTCTAGAATATCTATGATGGACCTTTCGGTTCTCATCAATGGCCCCGCTACTTTATTGACTAGATCCATTCGGAAGGCCATCTCGATTGGAAGACAACCCGGGAACACCCGCTTCACCAGGGAAAACACCTGGTTCAGGATTGTCTGGGACCGTGCAAAACACATGTCCCTATCTGTGCAATTTAGTCTGTCTCTTCACATAGATAAACGTAGGGGTACAAGGCACTCCCCTGATTATGAAGCAAAGCCTTCTAAAAAGATTGCAGTTCGCGTCTACTACTACCTGTGCAATGCACAGCTTTCCCGGCAACAGAGGTAGATTACTAAGCTGCTAGATGTCGTATTAGGTTCGTCTCTCCGTACGAAACCGATTTACAACATCGTCAAAAAGCAGTGCAAACGTTGGAGCAAGCCCAAAAATTTTGGTCACCAATATTCTTCGAACTGAACGCTATAGCTCCAAATTTGTATGTAACAACAGACACCTGGCCAGATCTTTAAGCTCGCGTGAATATTCGCAGTTTTTAGAGCCGGTGATGGTGCCATTGAGAGCCACCGTGTTGTGAGGGCGTTGGGCTTGTTCGGATCCATCAATGGTGGCTTTCTGAGCCACATAGGATTAGGTTCCTGCCGTCATGTGTCAATTCCACGTCCCGGGAGGACGTTCTCATAATGGTACGCAACATTCGAGCGAAGCTGGTCCTAGAACTTCGTGCGCAAGGGCTGTCAGCTCGAACAATCCCCGAGGTATCCGGCATATCGCGCAGTCATATCGGCGCTGCATGAGATTGCGCCGGTCCATTCGAAATCCGTTGGAACGATAAAGCCGACCTGTCAGAAATCGAGGTATATGAGATGGTGCTTCCCGGACGGGGCGATCACCAGAGCGTCGATGCTCAACCAGACTGTTACGATACCGCTTCGACGGTCTTCTGCACCGTACGCGAAGAACGAGTGGCATCAGCGCATCGGGCCAGGAGTGCATGCAGATGCCAGGGACCGCATCGTGCACAACCCCAGCTGGGTCCAAACCGACAGTCACAACATGCGCACCTACACAGCCCTGAACGAGGTTTAAGAATGCTCTCGACTGCCAGTGGCTCTCAACAACACCATCGCTGGCTCTACTCGGCACCATCACCGGCTCCGTTTGCCACCGACAGGTGGCTCTAAACACCCCGAATATTCACGGCGGGGAGCACGACTAAAGCAGTATGTGTTCCTCCCCAACCGATCAGACTGTTGAAGACAAGAAGGCTACGATGATGATAATTGCAACAACTACAATAGGTGGCAGGAGCTGCCGTAAACCAGGTTTGTCACTCTTTTTGCCGCTCTCTGAACCTAGACCTTGCAGTCCGGTACCTGATGCATCAGATCTTGTATGAGCGGGGCGTTCGTAACTCGATTGATTATAGGATGCATAGTCCTGGGATTGTGTGGGCGAATATGAGAAGGAACTCTCGTAGACGTCCTGGCTCCTATTACCCGAATAATAGTCCCAGGCATTACCGAAGTTCAGTTCGGAGTTATGCCTTGGCTGTAGTCCTTCACCTTCCCACTGTGGTTGGGGATAAGAATTATTTGCTGAAGTGACGAACGACTCGGTGGAAGACTGGACTCGACGGCTCTCCTGTTCGGACGAATAATCGTGAAGGACACCTGCGGAGTCCTGTTGGCTACTGTCCCATTCAGCATCGAGCTCGAGATCAATATCGATACGCCTGCGTGTCCGCTCATGTGCACGCTCCGAATCACTCCGGGACTTTGCCCATTGCATTGCGGGGCCAATCCGTCGTCTTTCTGCTGGTCTTTTACCGTTCTGCATCTATTACACCCCTTTAGTCCTGTGCGCCATCCGTCTTCAATCTAGCGAACACAGAGACGGATCGCAGCTTGAAAGAATAGAAAGTTAAATACTAGAGGGCCCCGGCCAAATGGCTGAGGCCCTCACGTACAGAGGATAGGCACTACTGCTTAGTGCTTGTGTTCTCCCTTGGAAAATTCGAAGACCCAACCGGTCACGAAGAACATCCCGAGGAAGATACCGATGATGAAAATCCACCAATCGATAGCGACGCCGAGGAACACAACGGCTACTGCAGCACCGAGGCCCAATGGCCACCAGCTCCACGGAGCAAAGCGTGCGTAGACACCGGCGTATTCTTCAATTTCGCCGTCGTCTTGATCGTCGACACCTGTTTTATATTCCTTGTCCACCAGACGCAGGTAATACGCAATCATGAACTGCATTGCGGCTAGAGCAAACAGACCTGGAATACCAACCCATTCAGTTCCACGAGTCCAGATGGTATAAACAACTGCAGCTGCGAGGAAAAACAGTCCAAGAATGGTAAAGAGTTTGACGTTAATTTTCACGCTAGACACCTGCCTTTGTTGTCATCTGCTCGCGACGCTCGAGCGGAATGAGTTCTGGATGGTGTAGATCCAGAGCGGGACGTTCCGAACGAATTCTAGGCAGGGCGTGGAAGTTGTGACGTGGTGGTGGACAAGAGGTTGCCCACTCGAGTGAGCCACCAAAGCCCCACGGATCGTCGACCGTAACCTTTTTGCCATAACGTGCTGTGTAGTACACGTTCCAGAGGAACGGGATGATAGCGGCGCCGAGCACCATCGACGAGACCGTCGAGAATTGGTTCATCACAGTGAAGCCGTCTTCGACCATGTAGTCCGCGTAGCGACGTGGCATACCCATGACGCCGAGCCAGTGCTGGACCAGGAAAGTACCGTGAAAACCGAGGAAGAGCATCCAGAACTGGATCTTGCCCCAGGTTTCGTTCAGCATCTTTCCGGTGAACTTTGGCCACCAGAAGTAGAAACCAGCGAACATAGCAAAGACGACGGTACCGAAGACAACGTAGTGGAAGTGTGCAACGACGAAGTACGTGTCCGAGACCTGGAAGTCCAGCGGTGGTGAAGCAAGAATAATTCCTGTCAGACCACCGAATAGGAAGGTCACCATGAACCCGAGGCTCCAAAGCATTGGAGTCTCAAAGGTAATGGAGCCGCGCCACATCGTACCGATCCAGTTGACGAACTTCACACCGGTCGGTACAGCGATGAGCATGGTCATCAGGGAGAAGAACGGCAGCAGGACGGAACCGGTGACGTACATGTGGTGAGCCCACACAGTCATCGACAGTGCGGCGATTGCTGCGGTCGCAAACACCAACGATTTATAACCGAAGATTGGTTTACGTGAGAAGACCGGAATGATTTCGGAAACGATACCGAAGAACGGCAGAGCAATGACGTAAACCTCTGGGTGACCGAAGAACCAGAATAGGTGCTGCCACAGAATAGCGCCACCGTTCTCTGGATCAAAGATATGTCCACCAAAGCGACGGTCAAGACCGAGTCCGAACAAAGCCGAGGCAAGCGGAGGGAATGCCATCAGCAGGAGAATACCTGTGATCAGTGTGTTCCAGGTGAAAATCGGCATGCGCCACATGGTCATACCTGGTGCACGCATCGAGATGATGGTCGTGATCAGGTTGACACCACCCAGAATCGTACCAAAGCCCTGAAGGCCAAGACCGAAGACCCAAAGATCTCCCCCGATGCCTGGCGAATACGTTGCATTGGATAGGGGCGCATAAGCGAACCAACCAAATGATGCTGCACCCTGTGGGGTGAGGAATCCTGCAACGGCGATCATTGAGCCGAACAGGAAGAACCAGAACGCCAGAGCGTTCAGACGCGGGAAGGCCACATCAGGCGCTCCGATTTGTAGCGGCATAATCACATTCGCAAAACCAATAAACAGCGGTGTAGCGAACATGAGCAGCATCAACGTGCCGTGCATGGTGAACAATTGGTTGAACTGTTCTTTGGTCTGCAGAACCTGCATACCTGGAGAGAACAGTTCAGCACGAATCAGCAACGCCATAACGCCGGCGAGGCCGAAGAAAATGAACGACGTGATCAGGTACATGTACCCGAGCGTCTTATGGTCAGTCGAGGTCAACCAGTTAACGATAACGCGGCCCTTTGAGACCGGTACTACCTGTGGTCGAACACGCGACTGAGAGTCGTCTTGTGTGTATTCGTAAGTAGTCATGTACTTTTACTCCTCGATCCGTTGTGGATCGCCCAAAGGTACCTCTTGGTCCTGCCAACCATCTGGGTTTTCATTCGGGTTACGGTTGAGCTCGGAGCCCGAGAGTCCCTCTGGAAGCTGACGAATTTCGTTCAGGAATTCATCTTCTTCAACGATTTCTACGTTGAAAAGCATTTCAGAGTGGTATTCACCGCAGAGCTCGGCACACTTCCCTTGGAAGTGTCCGGTCTCCCCCGGGGTGAGGTACATACGGTTTGTCTGTCCTGGAACCATATCCAGCTTCTGCAGGAAGGCTGGGACCCAGAACGAGTGGATGACGTCACGTGACTTCAGCTGGAATTCAACTGGCACATCGACGGGAAGGTACAGGGTTGGCAGCGTCTCTTCTACGCCCTCTTCACCGGTCAGTTGTCCCTGAATGCCATAAAGGTGACGTTCTTCAGTCTGTCCATCTGCGGTGGTGTACTCGTAGTCAAAGTCCCATGCCCATTGCTTACCATGAACGGTAACAGTCAGCGGGGAGTCTTCAACTGGCGTTCCGATCTCGCGCTCAACGCGATCGGTGAAGCCCCACAGTGTCAACACCAAAATAATTGGGATCACTGTGAACATAGTTTCCATCGGCATATTGTAGGCAAGCTGACGTGGGTAACCTTTATCGCCTTTACGACGGCGGTACGCCACGATGACCCAAAGCATCAGAATCCACGTAATGACACCAATTACAAGTGCAGCAACCCAGGTTCCTACCCAAAGATTGGTGAGCAGCTCGTTGTGGTTCGTGGTCTCGTTGGACCCGGGATACCAGCCTCGTTTGGCTTGCTCCGAACACGCGGTTAGAACAAGCAATGCCGTGGCGCCAATGACTCCCCCCTTTAGGAGTCTCTTGCCGCGGCTGCCGGCTTGTTTTAGCAGTCTCACAGACGGCCCTTCCTCTTCTTTTTCCAGTGCGAGTGTTTTGCGTGAAGTCTACAGACTGTTCTCATGACGCTCTGAGAATAAGCACAGCAAAACAACTTTGGCTGAACACTAGCTTAGTGCTTTTTTATCCTGAAATGTGGACCATGACAGCAAAACGGCGAGTCAGCGTCGTATGTGACGCCAACTCGCCGAGTGCCTAAATTTTTCTATGATTTACATCTAGTGGAAAGAGTCCCCGCAGGCGCATGAACCAGCCGCTTGCGGGTTATCGATCGTAAATCCAACCTTTGTGATGGAGTCCTCGAAATCAATGGACGCACCAGACAAATATGGGACGGACATTTTATCGATAATAACTTCAACGCCGTCATAGCTCTTGACGGCGTCACCATCTAGGACACGCTCATCGAAATAGAGCTGATAAATCAGACCGGAACAGCCACCTGGCTGAACAGCAATCCTTAGGCGGAGGTCTGGACGGCCTTCTTGCTCAAGCAAGTCGCGGACTTTTCCTGCGGCCACATCCGACAGTGCGACTTCGTGGGAAGGTAGTCCTTCAGCTGGAGCTGCTTCGGGCAGCTGGTCGGCGATACTATCTGTCTGTGACATCGTTTTTCTCCTCGATACATCTAACACCAGCGGTCAACAGAGTGAACACGCCGGAGGCTGATTCTATTTCACCTGCTAACGGCCATTCTGGCAAGTACCAGTACCTCGGCTTCAATCGCATGGCGTAATACGGACAAGTCTAACGATTCATTCGGCGAATGCGCTTTGGTGTAAGGGTCTTCAACCCCGGTCAGCAAAATACTTGCGTCCGGGAACGCATCCACCAGATCAGCAACGAATGGGATGGAACCGCCTAAACCGGTTTCGATCGCAGCGGTCCCCCATGCATCGGAGAGAGCTTTTTTCATCATGTCTGTTGCAGGAGCTTCCGGTTCGACCACGAATGGACGTCCGAACTCGCCGGGGTGGACCTGGACCTTGGCGCCGCTGACTTCGAGAGCACTGACGTGACGAATGACTGCTTCCATGGCTTCATGCGGGTCCATGCCGGGCCCCAAACGCATTGAAAAGCGTGCTCGGGCCGTAGGCACGATGGCGTTAGCCGACTCCGAAATCGGTGTGGCGTCAATCCCGATAATGTTGAGAGCAGCCTTATTCCAAAGACGGTCCGCAAGACTTCCAGTGCCCGCGAGTTTGAGCCCTTCGACAGCACCGGTTTGAGTTCGAAAGTCTTCGTTTTCGTAAGTAACGTCTGCCCACCGAGTCTGCTTCAACCCTTCAACGGCCACGTCACCACTAGCATCGTGCAACGACGCGATAATCCTGGAAAGAACAATAATCGCATCAGGCATGGGCCCGCCAAATAGTCCCGAATGCACCGGATGATCAGCCACCGTGACTTCGATGACGCCGTCCATCATCCCACGCAGGGAGGTCGTCAATGCGGGAACATCAACCGACCAGTTGGAGGAATCAGCCACCAAGATGGTGTCGGCAGCTAAGAGATCTCGGTGATGCTGCAAGAACTGAGCGAAAAATGGGGAGCCAATTTCTTCCTCACCTTCGATAAACACCGTGACACCTAGGCCATGGTCTTTTCCAAGGAGCTCGTTTAGGGCTTTGAGCGCCGCATGGTGCACAATAATCCCTGCTTTATCATCGGCTGTTCCGCGACCGTAAAGTCGTCCTTGATGCTCGGTCGCGACCCAGGGATCCGTGTGCCAAGCGCTGAGATCACCGACTGGCTGAACATCCTGGTGAGCGTACAACAACACGGTTGGCTTGTTGCCGGAAGCTGGTACCCGGCCGATCACAGCTGGACCGGAGGTGTTACCATCGTCATCAACTTCTGTCAGACAGTGTAGTTCTTGTAACCCGACGTCCCGAAAGAGGTTTGTAACAGCTTCCGAGCAAGCCTGCAGCGCCTCGCGGTCGTAACCGTCAAAAGCTAGTGATTGATGCGTTACGAGTTCAGTGAGATTAGCCTGGATGGTTGCAAAATGGTTATCAACCCACTTCCTGACAGCTGTGACGAATTCTGACGAGTGTGGATCGGGATAATTCTCCGCAGACAGTGAAGCATTCATGGTCTTTAGAGTAGTCGGAGTGACAGCCCTATTAGAAGTCCTAGAATAGAGGCAACAATCATCCGACCACGTTCTAACAGAAGAGAAGTAATGACCGAAGAAGACCAGGGTATTGGCCGGCAGTCCGAAGGGAAAGGGCGTCCAACCCCAAAACGACGCGACCAGGAAGCCGCGAATCGGCGTCCGCTTATTTCCGATGACCGGAAGGTTGCCAAACAGCAGCATAAACACGCTGTCGCCGAAGAACGCGCCCGGATGCGCCGTGCTCTCGATACAGGGGAAGAAAAGTATCTACCACCACGAGACAAGGGACCCCAACGTCGCTATGTTCGTGATTACGTCGACGCTCGTTGGGGTGTCGGTGAGTGGCTAATTATCGGTGTGCTGGTCTTTTTAGGCTTAAGCTTCGTTCCCGTACCGGAGATGCAGCTCCTTTCGACCATCGGCATGTTGACCTTTGTCTTCTTGGTAATTTTCGAAGGCTTCTGGGTTGGTTTTCAGGTCAAGAAGCGGTTGGAAGCGAAATTTGGTGCGATGGAGCCTGGTACGCGGTGGTATGCCGCCATGCGGGCCACGCAGATGCGTCGCATGCGGCTTCCGAAACCTCAGGTAAAGCGCGGTCAGTTCCCTGAGTAATGCTGTTCGAGGGCGGCGTTGATACGCCCCGCCCACAGCGGTCCCTCATACAGGAAGGCGGTGTAGCCCTGCACCAGGGTTGCACCAGCTTCCAACCGTTCTATAACATCTTCCCCCGTCGTCACACCACCGACCGATATAATGCTGGCCCTGGTGAGATGCTGAGCAAGCAGTTCTAAGACGGCAAGGGATCGATTGGCGACTGGTGCTCCTGAAACACCTCCGGCACCCATCGCATCGATCTCACTTGGGGCTGCGGTTAGTCCCTCTCGAGAAATCGTTGTGTTCGTTGCAATAACAGCATCCAAGCCAAGATCTGTGACCATATCAGCCACCGCAACGACGTCTTCATCAGCAAGATCCGGAGCAATTTTTACTGCTAATGGCACGTGCCGCCCCGTAACGGCATCGGCGGTTTTTGACACCGCAATCAACAACGGTGCAAGTGAATCAATGGCCTGCAATTGTCGAAGGCCCGGCGTATTCGGGCTAGAAACATTGACCACCAGATAGTCGGCGTGATGTGCCAAAAGACGGGTGGAAACCAGGTAGTCCTCGATGGCGTCGTCGAGCTCAACGACCTTGGTCTTTCCAATATTGACGCCCAAAATGGGGCGGTGTTGACCAAATCGTCGTGTCAACGTGTGGCGCGTTTTCGCTAATCGGGGTGCAACGGCTGCGGCACCGTGGTTATTGAAACCCATGCGGTTGATCAGTGCACGATCCTGCGGAATCCGGAATAACCGCGGCTGGGGGTTGCCGGGCTGCGGCTGTCCGGTAATGGTGCCGACCTCGATATGGCCGAACCCTAGGTCTGCTAACGCGCTCGTACCTATACCAGCCTTGTCGAATCCGGCGGCCAAGCCAAACGGTGAAGGGAAGCTGATGCCCATCGCATTGGTTCGAAGCTGCTTGGCCGGTTGAAATGTTGCGCGCAATATTCTCGATGCACCGGTTTTCTCAGCTGTTCGGATAGCTTTAAACCCGATGTCATGGGCCCGTTCGGCGTCCATGTTAGAGAAGACCGCATCAAAAATTCGAGGATACAACAGTGGCGTCTGGCCCGCGAGACGCGCAGCAATTAGGTTGGTCATAGGTGGTAGTCAACCATAATCGTGAGCAGCACTCGCAACTATTCACGCGTTTTGTCACATGATGAGGGGGGTCTAGAATGCATTATGGATTACTCGAAGATACCCCGCCAGACACGTGGGTACCGGATGTGCTACCGGGCTTTTCCCGCAGGACGCTCCCACTAGGCGTAGATTCCGAGGGGCCCGTATCTGCCACTCTGATTCGTTTTGACGTGTCAAAAGGTACGCCGGTGCTCTATATCCACGGGTGGTCAGACTATTTTTATAACACTGAGCTCGCCGATGCTGCTTCAAAACACGGTTATGCATTCTATGCCTTGGACCTGCGCAAATATGGTCGGTCGCTGCGCCCAAAACAGTCTCCAGGATATATCGATGATCTTGCCCAGTACGATGACGAAATTGGGGCAGCTCTGGCACTGATCAAATTGGACCATCCTGGTACCCTCCCGACGATCATCGCTCATTCCACCGGTGGACTTATCGCCGCACTCTGGGCGGAGCACCACCCCGGACAAACCGGAGGCCTTGTGTTAAATGCGCCCTGGTTGGCTTTGCAGGGAAACGCCTGGTTGCGCGGGTTTGCCAATACGGTTGCAGATCCCATCTGGAGATCGGCTCCCGAACGGAAATTGTTGCTTCCGAAGTTTGACTTCTTTTACCGTTCTATTTCGGCCAACGAGCACGGCGAGTGGGTCTTACATCCACTGTGGCGGCCCAGGTACTCCTTCGATATCCAAGGCGGCTGGCTGGCCGCAATTTTGGCGGGGCATAGTCGCGTTCGAAAAGGGTTGGATATTGATGTCCCGGTATTGGTGCTTACCTCCACGCAGTCTCATTTCGGCGCCAAATATTCCACCAAAATGCGGCACGCTGACTCTGTGTTGGACGTTCACGCAACAGCTCATCGGGCGGTGCAATTGGGGAACCGCGTGATGGTCCACAAAATCCGGGACGCTCTCCACGATGTCTATGCGTCTCCACGGCCAATCAGAGACGAGGCTTTTGACGCCACCTTCAGGTGGCTAAACTATTTCAACGGTTCGTAGCCGATTTATCAATCGCTCCACCATATCGGCGGTCCCGCGATGCGTAAATTTCGACGGCGTCCCAAAGAGTCTTCCGATTGACATCCGGCCACAGGACATCTAAGAATACCAACTCAGCATAGGCTGATTGCCACAGTAAGAAATTCGATAACCGTTGTTCACCCGAAGTCCGTAAGAATAGGTCAACGTCTGGGACATCGGGTTGACGCAGATGCTGTGTCACCGTTTTTTCACTGATCGCCTTAGGCTTCATCTTGCCATCCGCTACCTGCTGAGCAATATCTTGTACTGCATCGGCGATTTCGGCGCGACCGCCATAATTCACACACATGACCAGGTTAGTCCGGTCATTATTCTTGGTCAGCCCTTCCGCAGTCTGTAATTCCTTAATGACAGATTTCCACAAACGTGGTGTACGCCCATTCCAGCGGACCCTTACTCCCCAATCATTCAGCGTGTCTCGTTGCCGACGCAAGACATCTCTCGAGAACCCCATAAGGAACGCCACCTCATCGGGTGAGCGTTTCCAATTCTCGGTAGAAAAAGCATAGACGGAAACGTATTTGATGCCCATCTCAACTGCACCGGCCATGACATCGAGCAGTGCTTGTTCTCCAGCACGGTGGCCTTCTGTCCGTGGAAGCCCCCGCTGGTTTGCCCAACGACCATTCCCGTCCATCACAATGCCTACGTGTTGTGGAATGAATTTCTGGTCGATGAGTGGCATGACGAAACCATCCGGATGTGGGGCCGGATTTTCGTATGGCATATATGTGACTCCTGCGGTGTTTAGCCCTGGTCCATCACGGATAGTGACTGCAAATTCTTTTCTAAATGGTACTGCAAATATTCTGCCACGAAGCTGGTTGCCTGCCGGGTATCGGCGAATTGTGCCTGGTCAACCGTCGGCCATTCCCCCACAAGAAGGGCTTGTAAGAGCAACACCACCCCATCGGGAACATAGGTGGTCTGCGGTGGTGCACAGTCATCGCAAACTACACCACCCATAGGCTCCGAAAGCCAATTATGTGTTCCCTCGATACCGCACCGACTACACTCGCTAAATCGTGGTGCCCAACCTGCCACTGTCAATGCTCGTAGCAAATACGAAGTCAAGAGCATCATAGGAGCAGCTGCACGACGAGCAAGTGCGGCAATCGCCCCGTGGAGCAGTCGGTACTGGGTGGCGCCATCTGCGCCATCGTCATCGCGTGTCAATTGTTCTGCAGTTTCGACCATGGCGGACGCAGCACCGAACGTATCGTAATCATTCGTGAGCATCATGCCGTAGGAGTGAATTGTTTCGGTTTGCGCAATGACATCCATGCCGCGTCTGGGAACCAGCTGTAACCGGGTGTGCATAAACGGCTCCAATGTTGAACCGAACTTCGACGTTGTCCGGCGAACACCCTTAGCCACCGCGCGAATTTGACCGTGGTCAGCGGTCAGTACGACAATGATGCGATCTGCTTCGGCTAACTTATACGTGCGCAGAATAATCCCGTGGGTCCGGTAACTTTGGGCAATATAGGTTCCGGAGCCACGGGATCTTTTACGCGGTGTCTTATTCAGTGGCTTTTTCAGACTCTTCATCACGCAGGTACCGATTGACTGCGGACGTGACTGCCTGTAGCGATGCAGTGGAGGTATTGTAATCCAGTCCAACACCCCACAAGATGCGGTCACCAATCGCGGCTTCTACGTAGGCTGCGGCCATGGCTTCGCCACCTTCAGTAAGCGCATGTTCGGCATAGTCCAGAACACGGACGTCAATCCCGGCTTCGTTGTACATTGCCACTAGTGCGGAGATCGGACCATTTCCCGTGGTCGAACGAGTAACAATTTCACCATCGCGGTCCATCTGGACTTCCATGGAAAATTCACCCTGCTCTGTCGTCGAGGATGTCGACGATACCAGGTGATAGCGTCCCCAGCCATCTTCGGGATTTTCGGTAGGCAGGTATTCATCGGAGAAGACTTTCCACAGCGTCTCCGAGGTGATCTCTCCCCCATGGGTGTCCGTGTAGTCTTTTACGACTGCTGAGAATTCGACTTGGGCGCGGCGTGGCAGGTCAATTTTGTGATCCGTTTTCAGCATGTAAGCAACTCCGCCCTTGCCAGACTGGGAGTTCACACGGATGACCGCTTCATAGCTCCGGCCGATGTCTTCGGGATCAACTGGCAGATATGGGACGCCCCAATCGAGGTCCTCGGTGGTGACGCCGGCTTCGGCAGCGCGGTCATTCATATCGTTGAACCCTTTATTGATGGCATCCTGGTGCGAACCAGAGAAGGCGGTGAAGACCAGTTCGCCTGACCATGGTGAACGTTCATGTACTTGCATCTGCGTGGCATATTCGTAGACTTCTTGGATTTTGTCCATATCGGAGAAGTCAATTTCAGGGTCAATACCTTGTGTGTAAAGGTTCATACCCAGCGTGATCAGGTCGACGTTACCGGTACGCTCGCCGTTGCCGAAGAGACAACCTTCGATGCGGTCGGCACCGGCCATATAGCCAAGCTCTGCTGCCGCGACACCGCTTCCTCGGTCATTATGCGGGTGTAGCGACAAAATGATCGAGTCTCGGTTTTCGAGATTGCGGTGCATCCATTCAATCTGGTCGGCATATCGGTTTGGTGTCGACATCTCGACTGTTGCCGGCAGGTTCAGGATCATTTGTCGATCAGTTGAGGCTTCCAACACGTCAGAAACCCGGTTTGAAATTTCCGCGGCGAATTCCAGTTCTGTTCCCGTAAAGGATTCTGGTGAGTACTGATAGACAACATCGGTATCGGTGAGTTGCTCTTCGTACTTTCGGCACAGCATTGCACCGCGGGTAGCGATATCAATGATTCCGGATTGTTCTTCCCGGAAAACGACGCGACGCTGCAAAACTGAGGTCGAGTTATAGAGGTGGACAATGGCCCGCGGAGCACCTTCGAGTGCCTGATAGGTGCGTTCGATGAGGTGTTCACGCGACTGAGTCAATACTTGGATATGTACATCATCTGGAATGTGGTCTTCTTCGATCAGCTGCCGCACGAAGTCGTAGTCGGTCTGTGAGGCTGCGGGGAATCCGACTTCAATCTCCTTGTATCCCATATTGACCAGGAGCTGAAACATTCGTAGTTTGCGCACCGAGTCCATGGGGTTCACAAGTGCTTGGTTCCCGTCGCGCAGATCTACCGCACACCAACGTGGAGCTTGGGTAATGATTTTGTCGGGCCAAGTGCGATCCGGCAGATTTACTTCGATTTGTTCCTCGAATGGCACGTACTTGCTGAAGTTCATACCGGATGGTTGCTGAAATTTGCGCAAAGCTTTTCCTCAATCTTTGACTGCCTGGTCCTGTTGTTGAGTGTAGTGGACCAATGGTGACATACCGGTGTTTTAGAACTCATGTCTCACCGGTGGCAGACCGTGTCGTTGGCTCCGTAACGGGGTCCGGTCCTACCAGGTGGCATTTTCAAAGCATGTGCTTGAGAATGCTAGGCCCCGCTACGGCACGGTAGGAGTAAGCCTGGAAGGGCACCAAGAATTGCACGGTTGTCACCGTGACGTGGGGTGCCCTGAGTGCGATGCATGCACTTAGCCTAACACCGTGAAGTTAGAAACCCAACCGATTCATGTGTTTTGGATTACGCTGCCATTCTTTGGCGACTTTGACGACGAGGTCGAGATGGACCTGGGTCCCGAGCAAGCGTCGAATACTTTTTCGCGACCGCTGGCCAATTGTCCGCAGCTGGCTCCCGCCCTTTCCGATGATGATGCCTTTTTGGCTATCGCGTTCAACATAGATCTCAGCATAAATATCTGTGATGGCCGGTTCGCCAGGTTCAACCTCGCGTTCGGCCATTTCATTGACGACCACGGCCAAAGAGTGTGGCAGCTCGTCAAAGACATCTTCTAATGCTGCTTCCCGGATGAGTTCTGCCACCATGACATCGTCAGGTTCGTCCGTAATCACGCCGTCTGGGTACAACGGTGGCGACTGCGGGAGATATTTGGTCAACACATCCACAACAGTGTCGACTTGCACATCACCCTTTACCGAAACGGGCACAATTTCTGCAAAACCTTCCCCGCCATCTGGCGTGAGTACTTCCTCGCCCAGTTGTTGAACGGCAATGAGTTGATCAGCGAGGACTCCCCTAGTCACGGTATCCACTTTTGTTACGAGTGCAATAACGGGAATTTTATGTAGTTTCGCGAGCTGTTCGGTAATGAATCGATCACCTGGCCCAATTTTTTCATTCGCAGGAATGCACATAGCCACAGCGTCCATCCCAGACAAAGTTTCGGCGACGAGGTCGTTTAGCCGCTCGCCTAATAGCGTGCGCGGACGGTGAAGGCCAGGGGTATCGACCAGTATCAGCTGATGATCATCAGCAGACACGATACCGCGAATCACGCGCCTGGTGGTTTGTGGTTTAGAAGAAGTAATGGCCACTTTGGTGCCAACCATGGCATTTGTCAGTGTCGATTTACCGGCATTTGGCCGGCCGACCAGGCTGACAAACCCAGACCGAAAGTTTTCTGGATATTCGGTTGGGATCATAGTTTGGGCTCCTGCAGGGTTGTTTGGCGTGTAACGCGTATAGTATCGACACGGTTTCGTCGTCCAGTCAGTGTCTCAACGGTCAGCGTGAGGTTCTCGACATCAGTCACTGATCCTTTAATAGGAATCTTACCCAAACTCTTCGCGAGTAAACCGCCTACAGTATCAACGTCCTCATCTTCATCGTCGTCCAATAGCAAGCCGAAAGCTTCCGAGAAATCTGAAACTGACATCGACGCTTTCACCAGGTACTCACCATCGGGTTGCGGGATAACATCGGCGATTTCGGCGTCATCGTACTCATCTGAGATATCGCCCACGAGCTCCTCGATCAGATCTTCCAGGGTCACAAATCCTGCGGTACCACCGTACTCGTCGACAACCACTGCCGCGTGGATGGCCTCACTTTGGAGTTCTTGTAGTAAATCCCAGACCGACTTGGATTCTGGGACGACACGTATCTCCCGTGCAATCAAGTTGACCGCATCACTTGAGCTCAGCTTGTGCATGTGCATGGCCCGGATGATGTCCTTGAGGAATATGATGCCTAGAACGTCATCTGGGCTGTCTCCGATCAGGGGTATCCGGGAATACCCCGACCGTATGAACACATCGGTGGCTTCAGCAAGCGTGGTACCGGAATCTAACCAGACGACGTCGGTGCGGGGCACCATGATGGCACGGACCAGTGTGTCGTCCATGTCAAAAACTGATTGGATCATTTCTGCTTCGTTGTCCTCGAGAACATCGGCCGCCGATGCCCGAGAGACGTATGCGCGAAAATGTCGTTCTTCCAGATCATCGTCATCGTTTTCGTCGTCTTGCTCATTTTCGGTTTCGGCAATAAACAAACCTGGAAGTGGGCCCAACACTGCAGCGAGCGGACGAACTAACCATGCTGTCAGGCGTGCGGATACCTCGTAGTGCTTGGCACCAATTCTGCGCGGGCTTCGCGCCGAGATGGCTAGAGTGAGGACGGCCATGACAGCTATGCCGCCGGCCGCAGCAAGCCATACGTTACTCACGAAATGGTCAATAAACACCGTCATGAGGACAGCGCTGGAAGCGAGGAAGACCGTATTCCAGAAGCGGGTGGCAAGTTGATGTTCTGCCAACCGGTCCATGATGTGCACGACCGGATTGGATGGATGTTGAACTACGATGGCTTCGGCATCACGAAATGAAAGGTAGTCCAGAGCTGTTTCTGCCAACGTCAGAATCCAAGTGAGGCTCAAAGCAACAAGAAATAAAAGTACTAGGACAATGGGCGCGACCATATTGACTACTTCCCAGGGTCGGCTAGTTGTGGAGGCGTATAGCCCAGGAACTGTTCAAGTAGTTGGTCCTGTGTATCGAACATCTTCTGCTTTTCGTCTTCGTCGTGATGATCGAAACCCAACAGGTGTAGTAAGCCGTGGGCGACGAGTAAGGCGATTTCATCGGCCACTGTATGCCCGCCCTGCGAAGCGTGCTCTGCAGCGACGGTGGGGCTGATGACAATGTCGCCCAAGAGGCCCTCTGCGGGAGCTTCGTGAGTGCCCGGACGTAACTCATCCATCGGAAAACTCATCACATCCGTTGGGCCCTCAAGCCCCATCCATTCCTGGTGCAGGAAACTCATTGCCTCGTTATCAACGAAGACAACTGCGACTTCAGATTCGGGATGAATATGGAGTCCTTGAAACAGGTGTTTGCCGAGGCTCACCACTCGCTGAATATCAATGTCGTCGTCTGTTTCATTCAGTACTTCGATTGCCACGTTGACCTATCGGTTTCGGTTTCTCCCTGCCCGCTGCGGACGGGTAGGTTCTGGTTGGTGTCGATCGTATGCATCCACAATTCTGGAGACCAAGTTGTGGCGCACAACGTCGGATGATCTTAGTTTGACGATAGCGATATCGTCGATGCCGTCGAGGTACTCGATCGCTTGGGCGAGTCCAGAATCCGTACCGCGAGGCAGGTCCACTTGGGATGCGTCGCCGGTGATAACCATGTGGGAGTTGAACCCGAGTCGGGTCAGGAACATTTTCATTTGTTCGGCTGAAGTGTTCTGAGCTTCATCAAGAATAATAAACGCATCGTTGAGTGTGCGGCCACGCATATAGGCCAAGGGCGCGACCTCGATGGTTCCGACTTCAATGAGATGCGGGATGGTATCCGGTTCTATCATTTCGTGCAGCGCATCATACAGTGGGCGCAGATACGGGTCGATTTTTTCGCTCAGAGAACCCGGTAGATACCCCAACGACTCCCCTGCTTCAACTGCTGGCCGAGTAAGGATAATGCGGTTCACTTCGCGCGCCTGGAGGGCTTGAATGGCTTTGGCCATGGCCAAATAGGTTTTGCCGGTTCCTGCCGGACCAACACCAAAAACAACCGTATTATTATTGATCGCGTTAACGTAGACCTTCTGATTATCAGTCTTAGGTCGAATCTTCTTGCCCTGCGATGCAACGATCAACTCAGCTGGGCCACTACCCGAAGTATTGTCTTGAAACGCTCGTACGCCTGAGATGCTGGCCTCGATTATTTCTGGGCCAATTGTCGTACCGGCACGCGCGACAGCTCGAAGGTCGTTAATGATCTCGACTGTTTCAGAAACGTCATCTGGGTGGCCTTCGAGTTCCAGCTGTTGATCACGAACTAAGAGTTTCAGACCGGGATAGACCCCTTCGACAACGCGCAGCAACATATCTGAGGGACCGAAGGTTTGCACCATGTCGCTCTGCGAGTTGAAAGTGATGACTTGCCGACTCTTACGGTTAGCTTCGCTGCGTTCTGTCAGGTTGACTCCATTACTACGTTAGTTCCTTAGGACTCAGTCTAGTGCCTGGCGATCAAACAGGTCCACGGTTCTCCACTCACACCGGTGAATTCCCACATCTTGCCTGATTACCACCGGTTGAAGAGCTGATTGAGTATCGCTACAGCGACAGGTCCTGCCGTGGATGCTCGCATCACATTGGAACCAATTCTGACTGCGGAGCCGCCAGCAGCGATCACGGCGTCGAGCTCTTCTGGCGAAACACCGCCCTCAGGGCCCACTACAAGGTGAAGCGTTTTAACATCTGGTAGTGATTCCACGACGTGAGCCAGATTTTCGTCGCCATCCTCGTGCAGCACAATCACATAGTTACGATCCTGCGGCGAGTGGAGAGCGGCGATGTCTTCAGCAACGACCGGTTCTCCCAACGTTGGGATGTAGGGGCGACGTGCCTGTTGTGCGGCAGCTTTGAGTTTAGCTTCCCACTTAGCCAAAGTTTTCTGCAGCCGCTCGGGGCGGAACCGCACAATGGAACGCCGGGCTTGCCACGGGATAACGCTGTCAACACCGATTTCAGTCGCCATTTCTGCGGCTAATAAATCACGATCGCCTTTGGCTAGGGCTTGCACGAGATTTACCTGTATCTTGTGTGACTGCGCCACTGTGACCGTTTGAATTCGTATGGTGGCGTGCTGGGGATTTGCGTCTTCCAGCACTCCCTCAGCCAGGGTACCCAACCCGTCGGAGATCAGTACCTGATCCCCGACGTCCAGGCGCTGGGAACGAACCGCGTGCCCCGAAGCAGCAGGGTCCAAGGCCACCGCTTGTTGGGCGGTCGCACCCGTCACTTCGGGACTATAGAACAGTGGATGTGTCACGATTCATCGTGCGAAAACATGTTGTCGAATCCGGTTTTTAGGCGTGAGAAAAAACCTCGGGATTCGATCTCGCCGTTGGCTACGTCTTCTGCACGAAGTTCGGCAAGCTGAGCCATGAGTTCACGTTGTTCATCATCGAGTTTGGTTGGAGTGGTGACGTTCAGCATGATCTTCATGTCGCCACGCCCGGTGCCCTGGAGACGATGTGCCCCCAAGCCCTTCATGGTGATCACATGGCCAGACTGAGTGCCGGGTTCAACGGTGAATGTTTCCTCGCCGTCAAAGGTCTCAACTTTAATCTTCGTGCCCAGTGACGCAGCAGTCATGGGGACGGCCATTGTGGCATGGAGATTATCGCCTTCACGGGTGAAGACATCATGGTCGCGAACTCGGATTTCTAGATATAGGTCGCCGTTTGGTCCACCTGCGACACCTGCTTCGCCTCGACCGGCAAGTTGAATGCGCGTACCGTCACGAACACCCGCTGGGATTTTGACGGTGAAGGAAACCCGCTCACGAACACGGCCCTGACCGGAACATTTGCCACAAGGATCGGTAATGACATCACCGAAGCCACGGCATGTTGGGCACGCCTCAGTCGTCATCATACGGCCCAGGATGGAGTCAACCGGACGCGAAATTTGTCCTGCACCACGACATGTCGTGCACGTCTCTGGGTGCGTTCCCGGTTCCATGGCCGCACCGTCACAGCGATCACAACGAACAGCAGTCTCGACATCGATCGTTTGCTCGGTTCCGAACACTGCGTCCTCGAGATCAATGTGCGTAGCGATCAGCGCGTCCTGGCCACGTCGGGCGCGGGACATGGGACCGCCTCCGCCACCTCCGCCGAAGAACGTCTCGAAAATGTCGGAGAACCCGCCAAAGCCACCGCCGGCGCCCCCGAACCCGGCACGTCGTCCATCTTCGTGACCGGTTGCATCATAATTACGACGCTTCTCAGCATTTGAGAGAACTTCGTATGCATGGGTGACCGTTTTGAACTCTTCGGCCGCTTCGTCAGTAGGATTGTGATCCGGGTGAAGTTCACGGGCCTTTTTACGGTAGGCCTTTTTGACCTCTTGTGCTGTGGCGTCACGTTCGACACCCAGGATCTGATAGTAATCTTGTGCCACTTGTTGGTCGTATTCCTTTCAGTTCAAGCATCCGGCGCTTGAAACCGTGTTGTGGTCAAAGTCCATTATCTTGGCTAAGGCTAGCTCGTCAAAATCCTCGACAGATAACGAGCGATGGCGCGTACCGCAGACATGGTCGAGGGATAGTCCATCCGTGTGGGACCTACAACACCAATTTTTGCGGCGGCGCCAGGCCCATAGCCAGCAGCTACCACTGAGGCATCCCCCAGTGAACCGAAGTTTTCATCCCCGATGCGTACTGATAATCCGTGCGCGTCTTGCTCCATTTCAGTGAGTAATTTTAGTAGCACGACTTGTTCTTCTAAAGCCTCAAGTATCGGTCCTATTGAATGACTAAAATCCTGCGGGGAGCGCGCCAAATTTGCTGTTCCGGCTAACAAAATACGATCCTGGTGTCCCGCATCCGCCAACAGATGCAAGGCGTCACTTAGCGACTTTGCCAAAGCTTGATACTCGTGAGGAATAACCGATTGCATCTCTGCAAATGCCTGCTGCAAGCTGTATGGACTCACGTTATCCAAGTACTGCATGAAGAGTTGTGCCAGTACATCGAGAGAGGGCTGTTTAACTGGCTCATTTATATGTACGACACGTTGGTCCACACGGCCGGTAGAAAGAATCAGCACCACGAGGAGCCGATGTTCAGACAACACGACAAATTCGACGCGGCGTATCACCGAAGAGTCCAGTTGGGGATACTGAATCACGGCAACCTGACGGGTCAGCTGCGATAAGACTTGAACGGTGGAGCCCATGATGTCGTCCATGTCATCAGAGTTATCCAACAGGGTTTGCACGGCCCGTCGCTCTGCCGTTGATAATGGGCGGACCTCAGAGATTCGGTCTACGAAATAACGATAGCCCTTATCGGTGGGGATTCGCCCAGAGGACGTATGCGGGGCAGCGATAAGCCCGTCGTCTTCGAGGTCTGACATGTCATTGCGCACCGTTGCTGACGAGACGCCGAGGTTATGACGCTCGACGAGCGCTTTTGAACCTACGGGTTCCCGAGAAGCAACATAGTCCTCGACTATGGCTTGCAATACTTTCATCCGACGTGGTTGATCAGTCATCTACCCTCCCCACAAAAAATTAGCACTGTCACCAGCTTAGTGCTAATCGTAGCTGGTCAGGCTTTATTGATACAGAATTAGCAGCGGGTTCTTCGCTGACGACTGATCCACCTTTGGTAGCCTCTGATGAGACCGCACCAGGAAGGCATGAGAAGAAGATGAATTGGGATCAGTGGGGACCGGGGAACGTCACGGGACCAAAGCCAAGTACACGGCCGGAGAAAGTTCCCGCGAGTAGAGGCCTAGTTATTGAAGACGCTGCTTCAGGTTTTACCGGCGCCGTGACCCGCATCGAAAAATCTGGCGGCATACACCTGGTGGTCCTCGAGGGCCGCAACGGTGCTACGCGATCCTTCCCCTTGGGGTTGGGCTTCATGGTTGACGGGCGAGCTATTGAACTTTTACCCCCGCAACGCCAGCAAAAACCTACTCAACAACGTACGGCTTCTGGATCCCGCACGGTCAGTGCTCAACCGGCACAGGTCGCGAAAGCTTCCCGCATTTGGGTAGAAGGCATACACGATGCCGAGCTTGTCGAGAAAATCTGGGGAGATGATCTGAGAGTCGAAGGCATCGTTGTCGAGCCTTTGCACGGTATTGATGATCTTGCTGGTGCCGTCTCGGCCTTTAAGCCGCAGAAAAGCCGACGACTTGCCATACTATTGGATCATCTCGTGTCAGGTTCCAAAGAAGAACGCATAGCCACTGACGCAATGAAGGTGCCAGGCGCCCAAGACAATGTCTTGATTGTCGGCCACCCATACGTGGACATCTGGCAAGCCATTAAACCCGAGGTTATCGGCATTAAAGCCTGGCCGCAGATCCCACGTTCTGAAGACTGGAAGACCGGAATGCTGGCTCGGCTCGGGCTGCCAAATCAGAGTGCCAAAGATATCGGTTTGGGGTGGAAAAAACTTCTGTCACGAGTGAATAATTTCTCCGACCTTGAGGCAGCACTCTTGGGACGCGTCGAGCACATGATCGACTTCGTGACTGTACACGATTAGCGGAATTTCTACCGAACCACGCTGATCTACCGTCTTTAGCAGCAGAACGGGTCTACACTGTTAACGTATTGTCTGTCTCAGCAAAATTTCATGTGGCTGAATCGACTGTAAAGGGAGCATAACGTGGCACAAACCCCTGGCGCCTCAGGACAAGGCAGCGAAACCATCTCGCGCAGGCCGCTGACGCCATCGGAGGACCGACAGTGGGCTACTGTTGCTCATTTCGGTGCATTTTTGGGCTTCGTCCCGTCGCTCGTCGTGTTCATTGTGTTTCGGTCACGGGGACCGTTTTCTGAGCAAGAATCTAAAGAGGCGCTGAACTTCACCTTGCCGTTAACCGTGGTGGGCGTGGCCATGAACATTTTGGCGTTCTTGCCGATTATGGGCGCGATCTTCGGTGTTGTGGCAGTCTTGCTATGGGTCTTCATGACCATCTCTGGTGTTATCGCAGGCATCGAGGTCAATAAAGGTCGACCATACCGGTACCCCTTTAACTTACGTATCATTCGCTAGCGCTGCTGTTTAGAAGCCGGCGAGTCTGCGAGTAATGGCATCGTCTAAAAGGCGACCTTTTAGTGTCGGCACGATCTTGCCGTTCTCTAAAGCTGACGATTCAATCAGTTCCTGAGCACCTAAGACTTTGGCTTCGCGTTGCACCAGCGCTGCAGCCTCTTTATTTTGGGCCGCTAGTTCCTCGATATCAAGACCTTCTGCTAGCCGTACCCCGAGCATGATTTTCTCGAGCAATCTTGCATCGCTGTCTGGAATCTCATGGCCGATGGCGGGTGACTTATTCGCCAGTACACGAGACGCATAGGCGGCCGGATGTTTGGCGTTCCACCATCGTAAACCCGCCATATGAGAATGAGCTCCTGGCCCAATCCCCCACCAGTCCTGGTCACGCCAGTAAGCAAGATTATGTTGGGATTGGTGAATGCCCTCGTCGTGAGGGTCGTAAGCCCAATTTGAGATTTCATACCATCGATAACCGGCGGCCGCAAGGCGCCTCTCCGTTAAGAGGTACTTGTCAGCTTGATCATCCGGGTCGGTATTTGGATAGACACCGCGTCGAATTTGAGCGGCGAGTTTTGTGCCGTCTTCGACAATCAGCCCGTAAGCCGAGACGTGATCTGGTTCCAACGTTAAGACGGCATCCAGCGATCGCTTCCAGTCCGCTATAGATTCCCCTGGCGTGCCAAAAATGAGGTCTAAGGACATTTCGAGGCCGGAGTCACGGATCCACCCGGCGGCTATCTCTACATTGTCTGGGTTGTGTGTCCGTTCCAACACTTGCAGTACATGACTGACGGAGGACTGCATCCCCATGGATATGCGGTTAAATCCACCATCTGCCAGTCTCTGCACGGCATCCAGACTCAGCGAATCTGGGTTCGCTTCGGTCGTAATTTCTGCGGCATCTTCGATCCCAAACAACTGCTCGGCGCGTTGCAGGATGCGAGTCAGATCAGTGGCCTGCAGGAGAGTCGGCGTACCACCGCCAAAAAATACCGAATGCAACGGCTTTGCCGCAACGCCTGATTTCTCCATCGCGTCAGCCGCGAATTCGAGTTCCTTGATGGCAGAGTCAGCATAACTTTCATGTGATGCTCCAGGACCAAGGTCTGGGGAGATATAGGTGTTGAAGTCACAGTACCCGCAGCGGCTGCTGCAAAATGGCACGTGCACATACAGGGAAAATGTCCGATCACTGCCGTTTACCGCAGCCGCAACAAAATCGGGGAGCATGCCCGTGCTGGGTGGCGAATCAGTTGTATTCAAGATCGTTTAAGTATCCGTATCGGTCGACAGAGCTGCAATAAAGGCCTCTTGCGGAACTTCAACGGTACCCACCATCTTCATCCGCTTTTTGCCTTCCTTCTGCTTCTCAAGCAACTTGCGCTTACGAGAAATGTCGCCACCGTAACACTTCGAAAGCACATCTTTACGAATCGCCCGAATGTTCTCTCTAGCGATGATCCGAGAGCCAATGGCCGCCTGGATGGGAACCTCAAATTGCTGGCGTGGGATCAGTTCCTTCAGTTTCGAAGTCATTTTTACACCATAACTATATGCGTGGTCACGGTGTGTAATGGCGGAGAATGCATCTACTGCGTCACCCTGAAGCAGGATGTCGACTTTGACCAGGTCAGCAATTTGTGAGCCGTCACGATGCCAGTTCAGTGACGCATAGCCCTTAGTACGGGATTTCAAGAGATCAAAGTAGTCAAATACGATCTCTGCCAGAGGGATCCAGTAGCGAATTTCGACGCGCTCTTCCGACAAGTAATCCATACCGCTGAGTTGGCCGCGTTTATTCTGCGACAACTCCATTACCGAACCGATGAATTCTGACGGCACAATCACTGTTGCCATCGCCATAGGCTCGTCTACTTCGGTGATTTTTCCTTCTGGAAACTCTGAGGGATTCGTGACACGAACGACGGTCCCGTCTTCAGTCGTGACGTTATAAATGACGTTCGGTGCAGTGGAAATCAGGTCCAGATTATATTCGCGCTCAAGCCGCTCACGGACGATTTCGAGGTGCAATAGGCCCAAGAATCCGACACGGAATCCGAAGCCAAGTGCCACCGACGTCTCAGGTTCATACGAGAGGGCAGCATCGTTGAGCTGCAATTTCTCGAGCGCTTCACGAAGTGCAGGATAATCCGAACCATCGATTGGATACAGGCCGGAGAAAACCATGGGCTGAGGTTCTCGGTAACCGCCGATTGGTGCTTCCGCGGGCTGCTTCTTTGACGTGACGGTATCACCGACCTTGGACTCGGCAACGTCTTTGACACCGGTGATCAGATACCCAACTTCGCCCACGCCGAGGCCCTTGCTTGGGATAGCATCCGGCGAATAGATTCCGGACTCCTGCAGCTCATATGTCGACCCGGTAGCCATCATTTGAATACCCTGTCGTGGCTCGAGTTTGCCGTCAACCATACGAACATACGTAATTACACCGCGGTAGGTGTCGTAGATCGAGTCAAAAATCATAGCGCGGGCAGGGGCCTCTGCGTCACCCGATGGTGCTGGCACGTCTCGCACGACACGGTCCAACAGCTCTTCGACGCCTTCTCCAGTCTTGCCTGAAACTTTGAGCACGTCATCGGGATCGATGCCGATCAGATTGGAAATTTCCAGTGCGTAGCGCTCTGGTTCGGCTGCTGGAAGATCGATCTTGTTCAAGACTGGAATAATTTCCAGATCGTGCTCCATGGCCATGTACAGGTTCGCCAGTGTTTGCGCTTCGATCCCTTGGGCTGCGTCTACCAGGAGGATGGCGCCTTCACAGGCCGCCAACGAACGCGAAACCTCATAGGCAAAGTCCACGTGGCCAGGAGTGTCGATCATGTTGAGAATGTAGTCCTCGTTGCCGACCTGCCATGGCATACGCACAGCTTGGGATTTGATGGTGATCCCGCGCTCTCGCTCAATATCCATGTTGTCCAGGAATTGATTTTGCATCTCACGAGGTGTGACGACCTTGGTGCTTTGTAGCATCCGGTCAGCAAGCGTCGACTTGCCGTGATCGATATGCGCGACAATACAAAAGTTCCGAATCACAGATGAATGAGTAGAACCTGGCTGAGGCGGATTGGACGCCACTGGCGACACGTGCACCATCCTTAGATATCTTCATAGACTTGTAAGATCATGAAAGCTCTGCCATTGCAGCAGCTTTTGTCGTTGCTCTATTCTTTCACGTTTCACAACGTGGGGCGACTACATATCGCGTCAATACGTGAGATTCCGAACTTCCCGGTCAAACAACACTCGCGCTTGTTTGCGGATTCGCCGATCGCCCCAGGGTTTGATAGACTTGACGGCTGTGTGTCCGCGCAGGTCGACGGGCACTCTTGACCAGGCTTACCTAGGTACCCCCACACCGCTCAGTCGCTTGGGCAAGAATACCCCTCACCGACCCATAATTTTTAGAATGATAGGACCATACATTGGCTAATCTAAAATCTTCGAAGAAGCGCGCAATCACGAACGAGAAACGTCGTGAACGCAACACCGCAATTAAGTCTGAAGTCAAGACTGTAATTCGCAAAGTAAATAAAGCGGTTAGCGCTGGCGATAAAGAAGCTGCGGTGAAGGCTCTTTCAATTGCTGACCGTAAGCTCGACAAAGCCGTCAGCAAGGGCGCTATCCACCGTAACCAGGCTGCTAACCGCAAATCCGGTATTGCAGCTCGCGTAAACGCAATGGATGCCTAAGTTCTAACGGAACTTTGATACCTGTTTGAGGCCACTACGGTTCACGTAGTGGCCTCAAACATTTAAGCAATAATCAATGGCGCCCAGCCATACCAGCTACTTTCGTCACCATCCGTTCAACAGCAAAGGCAGCGTCACGCGCCTGGCCTTTGGCTTCGGCATCTGCTCGTGCAATGAGTTCAATAGCGCCGGCAATATTTACGGGTGTCCAGTTCCGGGCAGTAGCCATGATGCGCTGGGCCTGCCAGGGAGCCATGCCTAAAGCAGAGGCAAGTTGTCCCTGTGACAGTTTCGCGTCCACCACTCGTGCAACCTGCCGAGCTTTCATCGCAAATGATGCCGTGATTGCCACAGGTTGCACTCCGGTCGCTAACGCATGGCGCAATAAGGCGGTGGCAGGGCCAAGCTGACCGTCCAATGCGCTATCGGCCACTTTGAACGCGGTGGCTTGAACTCGGCCTCCATAGTACTGTTCAACCGTGTCTTCGGTAATGGTCCCTTGCGTATCTGAGATGAGCTGATGGGCAGCAGCCGCAAGTTCACCGAGATTCTGTCCAATTGCATCAGCCAATGCCCGGAGAGCATCGGTATCGATTCTGCGACGTGCCTCGCGGAATTCTGCTTGCAGAAATTCGATCCGGTCCCGGTCCGATTTTATGGGTTTTGCCTCAATGTGTTGGCCGGCTTTCTTGAGCGCATCTAAGAGTCGTTTGCCGCGATTGCCTCCACCGTGCAAACCTAGAAAGGTCACATCTGGGTTTTCGTGTTGAATGTATTCCAGACCGTCCACCACAAACGCGTCGGTCATCTTATGCATGTCGTCGAAGACCAGCAGTTTCTTCTCGCCAAATAGCGAGGGACTGGCCAAGACCTGTAGCTCACCCGCTTGGTATTCTGCTGCGGAGAGATGATGAATTTCGGTGTCAGGTTCGGCCTTTTTGAGCTGGGCTTTGACCGAGTCCGTCACCCTGGTGTGGATATATTCTTCACCGCCTTGGACCAAGATCAATGGTGAAACGGTTACATCGCGCCAGGATGCTCCAGAATTTTTCGAGCGACGAGGGGAAGCCATGCAATCGAGTCTAACGGTCCAGTGCCAAGTAGGTTTGATTCTGTTCGAACGTCACTGAAAATGTGCTGTCCATGTCGGTTCGGCGAATTTCTACGTTCGGTCCCAATGCAGACAAAATGTCATCATGGGGATGGCCGTAACTATTCTCTGCACCAACACCAATCAGTGCCATCTTTGGAGCGGTATGTTCTATCAGCTCTATACCACCATTTTGTGCACCGTGATGAGAAAGTTTCAAAATATCGATATCGTCGGGCACCAGGTCCTGCGCTATTAGACGAGCTGCCGCGTCTTCCTCCAGATCACCTGTGAAAAGCGCTTTGACGACTCCTCCATATCGATAGATTTCCACGAGAAGAACCATCGAAGCATTATTCTCCTGAGCTGATTGTGAGTCAGCCGCTAAAACCGTCCAACGAACCTGTACGGGATGCTCGCCTTGGCCAACCGCATCGTCGATGACTTGGACAACCGGTTCCGTAATCTGTTGCGCGTCATCAGTTAGGCCAACGGCAGCAGCCTCGTATGTAGGATCAGTCCCCGTGGAATACACCACTTGATTTGGCTGTATCTTTGCTTTGACACCTGCTAGACCTCCGACGTGGTCTGCATGGAGGTGGGTAACCGCCAGAACATCTACCGATTCGACGTTCGCTTCGGCAAGACAGCGCTGTGCCAACGCTTCGTCTGGACCCGTGTCGATAACCATTGCCGATGTAGCACCTGTTCGAACCAGGAACATATCTCCTTGACCCACATCGCACCCAACAATATCCCAGTTATCATCGACTCCCCCACTGTTAACAGGCCAGAACACCGCTACATGTGCTACGACAGCAATCACAAGGACCGTGGACTGTGCGAAACTCATCGCACCACGGTGTTGGCGGTAGAGCGCATAGAGTGCGCGTTGCCAGGCGGGCGCACGGTCATCGAGTTTAACCGGAGGTTTTGGCCGACGTTGCGAACGTAAGAGTCGCACGATGAAAATGGCGCAAGCCGCCCAGTGCAAGATGATGAGGGCAACGCCGGCTATACCTTCCGGCCAGGGCAATTTCGATCCGGGTAGATCTGTCACAGTCATTGCAACCCACCCGATGCCGGAAGCGGGGAACGCCACAAGATACAACATGACTTGAGAAGCCTGCGGCAGCACGATTGCGATTCCAGCTGCAAGTGTTCCGGGCACCGTAATCAGTGGCAACAACGGCGTGGCGAGCAGATTCGCCAGCAAAGAATAGGCGCTGACGTAATCAATAAAAGTTAGCAATATAGGTTGGCACGCGAGTTGGGCTGTCGTCGATATTGCTAACGACGAGCTGAGCATCGACGCCCAGAAATCCGGTAGTGCCTTATTTAGGTAACCATATAACCACCGCTCGACTGGCTGTGCGCCCAACACAATTCCAGCAGTAGCCGCGACGGATAGTTGAAAGCCCACGTCATGTACTAGCTGTGGTGAGATCGTGAGGATCAGCATAGTTGAGAGGGCAAGAATAGGTAGCGCTTGCGCACCTCGTCCGAAAAATAATGCCCAGGCGCCGATTGCACCCATAGTTGCAGCTCGAATAATTGAGGGTTGCATTCCAACGATCTGGACAAATAACAGTAGCGTGCAAAAGAAGGCGATGATCACGATTGGGCGTGGTAAGCGCAAACTGCGAAATAGTAGGGTTGCTGCGGCAGCGATCAGTGATGTGTGGGCTCCTGATACGGCCGAAAGATGGCTGAGTCCCGATATTTTCATGGCTTCATCTAGAGATTCAGACTGTTGCGAGCGGTCCCCTAGGATCAGTCCCGGCAAGAGCTCTGGGGCATACCCCCATGTTTCATCAGCTTGATTTCGCAAGCTCGTTCGCATTTGGTCCCGCCCCGTCGGAATCTGGGTGCTATCGGGTTCCAAACATGTGCCTGGACTGGCTTCAGTAATTGAGCTCACAAAGACGCTAGATTCGTTATCCGAGACCCGCCCCATAAAACACACTGCGTCTTCCGCGCTGAGTTCAGCCCAAGTCTCATCGCCGGAAACGACTATCTTCGCCGGATGGTCTGTAGCCAGGAAGTCTTTTCCGAAGTGCTCAACATTGGCCGTTACGAACCAGTTGGTGCCAAATGGGCCCTGACGTTCAACGGGATCTGTGCTGAGTTTTGCGGATATTTTGGCCGTCCCTAGATCTTCAACGAATTGCAACCACCCAGAATCTTCTGCAGCGATGCGCTGCTGTTGCACCAGAAAAGCGGCAGGGGTTGCCATCCAGCAGGCGATCGCGAAAATGAGCGCGAAGTTCACCAGGCGCCGCTTTTTGGAAAATCTGAAAAACAACAATGCCAGCGTCGTTATCGCACCCATCAACACTAAAATGGCCGGAACCCAGTGCACCCAAAACATTGGAAGTTCGGGTATATAAAAGCAAATGCAAAAGGTCAAGATCGCAGCTGGAATGAGTCTGATGTCTAAGGGAGGTGCGATGTCACCAGGCTTGATATGGTCGTGCTCCATCACCAACTCACCAATCCATCCAGGCGCTCGAGCGTTGCAGGGCCGATACCGGAAACTGCTTCCAGGCTGGCCAGATCAGTGAAATCCCCGTGTTGTTCCCGATGGGCAATAATCTCAGCGGCCGTCGCCGGGCCTACTCCTGGTAGTGTTTCCAAGGCCGCAGTGTCACCGGTATTGAGATTCACCGGGCCGTTGTCTGTACCAGCGGACCCGGGCGTTGAGGGCACAGAGTTGGCCCCAAGGTTTGACCCCTCCGCTTCGAGGTCAGGGACAAGGATATAGTCCCCGTCAGAAACCACGGCAGCCAAGTTTAACGCATCGAGCTGGGCCTGCTGCGTTGGGCCACCCGCTGCTTCGATTGCGTCGACGACTCGATCCTGTGCAGTAAGTTCTACTATTCCAGGTTCGTGCACCTCACCGGCAACGTGGACGATAAGTAAGGTCTCGCCGGGTTCGTCAGGTGCAGCAGACTCCTCACCATCTTGCTCTGCTGTTGGATCTTCCTGGGATGCAGAACCGGGTGTGTCTTCTTGGTTGTTGTTCACCGCCAGGGTGGTGTCTTGGGTGCCGGGCTGTTCTGTTATCAACCACCGAAATCCAAATATCGTTCCAATGACTAGGGCCAGCATCAACACCGCAGACAGCGCGACTTTAGTGCGCCAGAGTGGCGCCCGCGGCTGATGTTCGCTGGGCTCCGCCAAATGTTTAGCCATACCTACAGCTTGGAATATGCGCGCTCGTGCACGCTGTGCTTCAAGTCAGGTTGTGGAAAAGGTTCTATTCGGCGTGTGTTGTGGATACACCTCGCACCGGATCGTCTCCTGGGCTGTTAAACCGGCTATCGAGCCAGCCCGTATCCACGTCGTTCATACGTTGGGCAGCATGACTGAGGTTAACAGCCGCGGAGCATTATGGCCTGCTTATCCTGTGTAATCGAGCACAGGGCTCATCGAGACGCCCAGTGCACCTAATCCTAGGTGGGCTGCTAAAACAGCGGGCAGTTGCAATACCGGTACGGGCATCGTTGAGTGCTCTTCTAACGCATCTGCTAGGTCGTGAGCTGTAGCAAAATCGCCATAGGTTTGGACGCTTAAGCGCACTGGTTGTTCGGCGGAGTTGGCGATCTCGGTGATCATTGCAAGTGCTTTTGCCTGACTTCTGGGTCTGTCGAGGAGTTCGATTGCCCCGTCTTTAAGATGCATCACGGGTCGGACTTGAAGGAGCTGGCCAAGTAGGCCAGGCAGGGCGGGTATGCGGCCACCCTTCCGTAGAGCATCAAGGTTGGGCACCGTAAAAATTGTTTGGCCGACTTCTGCTTGCCGTTGGGCGATATTCGCCAGGTAATCTGACGTGAGTCCTAGTCGGGTCCGCATCAGCACGTCTAAGACTGCGTGACCAAGTGACATGCCTGCGTTATATGAGTCGATGACCGTGACCGGAATGGGCGAGTTTTCGGCGGCGATACGCGCAGCATCTGTGGTACCTGATAGACGTGATGACAGGTGGATAGACAAGATGCGGGAATACCCTTGTTCGGCCACTCGCTTATACGTTGACGAAAATTGCCCGGGTGATGGTCGTGAGGTCCGCAGTGTCGTTCCCGAGGCCAGGGCAATGGAAAGATCCTGATGTAGGACTTCGTCGTCTTCATTATAAATTTGGTCGCCGATCATGACCGGGATCGGGATCATGAAGAGTTCTGACGCGTTAGGTAGCTTGTAGACCTCATCAGGTAGGGCCGCCGAGGTGTCGGTGACAATGGCAACCCGGTCTTTACGAGCTGGTTTGATGTAGCGCGCCCAGCCGACCGCCTCGCCGCGTACATCACGCGACGTGGCGGCGAGTCTGGCGATCCACGCTGCTACATCCGACATATTGTGGTTAGCCAACTACGAAGTTGACGAGTTTGCCCTTGACCACAATGACTTTTCGAATGTCTTTGTCGCCGATGGACCGTTGGACGTTTGGCGAGTTTCGTGCGACTTCTTCAAGGTCTTCGTCTGAGATGTCTGCGGGTACTTCGAAGCGGTCTCGCAGTTTGCCTTGGACCTGGGCGATGACAGTGATCTTGTCTTCAACAAGCAGCGACTCGTCAACAGTCAGCCATGCTGAGCGGGAGACTGACGGTTCGTGGCCGAGAAGAGCCCACATGTCTTCGGCCGTGTATGGCGCCACGAGAGACAGCAACTGTGCAATAACCTCAACGGCTTCTCGGACTGCCGGGCTGGCGGCACCCTCGCCCTTGTCGACCTCTTTCCGTGTCGCGTTAACCAACTCCATGGTCCGGGCCACGACGACGTTGAACTTCTGATCGTCCAACAGTGATTCTGCTTCGTGGACTACTTTGTGGGTGATCTGACGAAGTGCAGTGGCTGCCCCGCTGGCATCTGTTCCCGGTGCAGAATCAGCGAAGTGTACGTCTTGGGCGAGCCGCCAGGCACGAGCCAAAAACCTGAGCGACGCGGCGGGCGATACATCGGCCCAGTCGACGTCATCTTCGGGCGGCGAGGCAAATACCATGGTCAGACGAATCGCATCGACGCCGAAGGCATCGAGCTGTTCACCAAGTGCTACACCGTTTCCAAGAGATTTCGACATGGCCTTGCCACCGTTGAGGACCTGCCCCTGGTTAAGCAGTCGGGTAAAGGGTTCGGTGAAATTCACCATATCCATGTCGTACAGCGCTTTGGTGAAGAAGCGTGAATACAACAGGTGCAGAATTGCATGCTCGACGCCACCCACGTACTGATCAACTGGGCCCCACCGGTCGAGTTTGTCCCGGTCCCAGATCTTTTCGGCATTATTTGCCGATACGAAACGCATGTAGTACCACGACGAGTCCACAAACGTGTCCATGGTGTCGGTGTCACGCTGCGCCGGACCATTACAGGTTGGGCAGGAAACATTGACCCAGTCTTCAGCTGCTTCAAGAGGGGATTTACCTTTGGGAGCAAGTTGCTGTCCGTGCAGGTTTTTCGGCAATTCGACAGGCAGTTGGTCATCTGGCACCGGTACTTCGCCGCAGGTATCACAGTGAATGATAGGGATAGGTGCACCCCAGAACCGTTGCCGGGATAATAGCCAGTCACGTAACCGGTAATTCACGGATTTGTAGCCGGTGCCCTTGGCCTCTAGCAGTGCGATGGCGTTATCGATAGCGGCTTGCCCTGTAAGGCCATCGAGCTCACCGGAGTTGATGTTGGCACCGGTACCGGTTGTAGCTTGACCGGTCTCTTCTGGGTTGTCTTCACCGGTATCTACGACCGTTCGAACAGGGAGTCCCATGGCACGAGCGAAGTCCATATCTCGCTGGTCGTGTGCGGGCACGGCCATAATGGCACCGGTACCGTAATCAGATAGCACATAATCTGACGCCCAAATGGGGACTCTCTCACCCGACAGAGGGTTGATGCCATACCGCCCCAAAAACACTCCGGTTTTTGGTCGGTCTGTTGACTGACGATCAATGTCTGAGACGTGCCTCAGCTCTTCCCGGTAGGCTTTGAGGGCTGCTGCGTGCTCGTGGGTGACGAGTTCTTCGGCGAGTTCTGCATCGGCAGCAACGACCATAAATGTGGCGCCGTACAGGGTGTCCGGACGGGTCGTGTAGACCTCAATCGCCGGGCCGTCTTCAATAGCAAAGGTGACGCTTGCACCGGTGGATTTGCCGATCCAATTGCGCTGCATATTCAGCACGCGATCTGGCCATTTACCTTCCAGAGCGTCCATGTCCTCGAGTAGCCGATCGGCGTAGTCAGTAATCTTGAAGTACCACTGCTCAAGGGCCTTCTTGGTCACCTCGGTGCCACAGCGTTCGCAGGCTCCGTCGACTACTTGCTCATTGGCCAGCACGGTTTGGTCTTTAGGACACCAGTTCACCGGCGAGTTTTTGCGGTATGTCAGACCGCGTTCGTAGAATTTTAGAAAGAGCCACTGGGTCCACCGATAATATTCTGGATCCGAAGTGTGCAGAACTGTGTCCCAGTCTACGGAGATTGCGTAGCGTTCAAATGATGCTCGCTGTGTCGCAATATTCTTGTAAGTCCATTCGGCAGGATGTGCATCCCGAGCGATCGCAGCATTCTCGGCTGGCAGACCGAAAGAATCCCAGCCGATGGGGTGCAAGACGTCGTAGCCACGCAGCATCCAGTAGCGAGAAACAACATCGCCCATGGCAAAGGCTTCAGCGTGCCCCATGTGGAGGTCCCCGGAAGGATAAGGGAACATATCGAGCACATATTTCCGCGGTCGCTGACCGTCGTCAGCCGGCTGAAATACTTTGTTCTTTTCCCAATAACCGGCCCAGCGCTGCTCGATGGCAGAAAATGAGTATTCTTCGCGCCCAGTATCGGCCTGATTCGATGTGTTCGTCACGATGTCCTGTCTACAATTTCTACGAAAAGGTCAGATCTAGTGTCAGTCTAATATTCTAGCTGGTCTCATCAACCGGCCAGCCAATCGTGTGCTCAATTGCCGCACGCCAGCCTCGGATAAGTCGATCACGTCTCGTCGGGTCAATTTGCGGATACCATACCCCACCTGATTGCCACAGTTCACGAAGTTGTGAAATCTCCTGCCATACTCCAATGCCGAGCCCCGCGGCATAAGCGGCCCCGCGTGCGGTTGTTTCGACATCTGCGCTGCGTTCAACGACGACGTCCAAAATATCGGACTGGAACTGCATCAGCTGGTCATTGATGGTCATTCCCCCGTCGACGCTAAGACGCTGCAGCTTCTCACCGGTATCGGCTTCTACTGCTTTGACTACATCAAGTGTTTGATAGGCTGTGGCATCCAAAGCAGCCCGGGCAATATGACCCGATGTGGCATAACTGGTCAGTCCGATGATCGTCCCGGAAGCATCAGGACGCCACCACGGTGCAAACAGTCCGGAAAATGCTGGGACGAAATACACGCCTCCGTGGTCAGTAACGCTATTGGCAAGGGCTTCAACGTCTTTTGAACTGCGAATGATGCCGAGTTGGTCACGTAACCACTGGACCACCGAACCCGCTTGAGCAATGGACCCTTCAAGCGCATAAACGGGTGGTTCGTCCGGCAACTGGTAGGCAACGGTGGTCAGTAGCCCGCTGGTTGAAACAACTGGTTCCGTGCCGGTGTTATATAACAAGAAACAGCCGGTGCCATAGGTGTTTTTGGCTTCGCCCGCCGCAAAGATGGTCTGACCAAAGCTCGCCGCTTGTTGGTCCCCCAACACACCGGTGATAGGTATGCCCGCCACAGGTAACCCTTTAACTACCGTGCCGAAGTTGTGTATTGACGGGTAAATTCTTGGCAGGGCCGTCTCCAGTACCTTGGGGTCCAAGTCGAAGACTTCACCCAATGCTAGATCCCACTGTCCATTTTGAATGTCCATCAACGAAGTCCGTGATGCATTGGTGATGTCGGTTGCGTGCACCGTCCCGCCGGTCAAGTTCCAGATAATCCAGGCGTCGATCGTGCCGAAACGCAAACGGCCACGAGCTGCAAGGCGGGCGGCCTGGTCACTATGCTGCAATATCCAGGCCATTTTCGGCGCAGAAAAATACGCTGACAGATTCAAACCTGTCCTTTTTTGCACCAACTCGTTGTGTCCTGCTGCAATGAGCCGTTCGACCACCGTGTCAGTGCGGGCATCCTGCCAGACAATAGCGCGGTGCACAGGCTGTGAGGTATCAGCGTCCCACGCCACGACGGTCTCGCGTTGATTTGTAATGCCGATGCTGACGATATCGTCCGCAGTGAGCTGGGCACGAGCTAGTGACAAGGCAGCAAGCTCGCGGATGTTTGCCCAGATTTCAGCTGCGTCGTGTTCGACCCAACCGGGATGGGGAAAGTATTGTTGGTGTTCTCGCGCCACGATGGTCACGGCGTTCCCCTCGGTGTCGTAGAGCGCAACACGGGTCGAGGTCGTGCCGAGGTCTAACGACATGATGATCTGTGCAGATGATTTGGCGGCCATAGGCGTTACTTAACCACACGTGTGTCGTATTGGTCACTTCGCTGCCCTGGTGCGCCCAGTTTTTATAGACTGGCCCGTATGACATTTGGCATTTGGCCGCGGTTGAGACCACAACATCTGGTTCGCGACAGAGCATTACTGACCGGCAATTCGCAACGAGCTCCGAACCGCTTCGGGCTAGAAGTTACCGATCCGGTCAGCGGGGCTCCCTTCGAGGTAACAGTCTTTCAGTATCCCGGACCTCCAGGTAGTCGCCAGCTCTTAGCGATGCACGGGTTCCGCGGTGATCACCACGGTTTGGAACTTGTGGTTGATGGTTTATCGCAATACGACGCGTGGGTGCCAGATCTGCCCGGCTTCGGGGCATCACCGGCCATGCCCGATGCCGAACACACCGTTGAAAACCTGGCTCATGTGGTCAATCAGGTTGCAGATCGCTTAGACGCTCCTGCGCTGTTAGGGCATTCCTTTGGTTCCGTCATTGCGGCTCACGCAGTGCAGCAAGAGGCTTTCAAGTATCGTCATCTCGTGCTGCTGAATCCAATCGCTCGCCCAGCACTGGCTGCGCAATCCTGCACCGATCGGACTGCCACGGCCGTCACCAACGGTTTTTATCAGGTGGCCGCCACCCTGCCCACAGCACTAGGTCGCCGGCTCTTGAGCAACCGCTTGATTGTTTGGGCCACGGGCGCATTTATGACCAAGACTGATGACCCGCGGATTTTGGCCTACACCCATGATCAACACCAAGCATATTTCTCAGCATTTGATTCTCCGAAAGTACTCCTGGAAGCCTACCGCGCCTCGATAGAACATACGGTCTCCGATGTCGCGCCAGCACTGAAGCTACCCGTCACCATCATCGGTGGTGACGGCGACGAGTTATCTTCACCCGAAGACATCGCTGCGCTCGCGGACCACATCGGCAGAAGCAATAACGACGTCGAGACACATATACTGCAACGAACCGGTCACCTGTTGCACTATGAACGTTCAGCCGCTGCTGCAGCGCTGATAACGTGGCGTCTCTAGAGCACATCCGTCGGATCGATTCGCAGCCGCACCGCCGTAGATTCTCCTCGTGCCGACAGCTGGGCGCGGGTGGTTTTCAGTGTTGGAATCACTTGATCAGCAACATGCTGCGGGAAGAAGAGCAGAGCCCGATGTGTTCGGTCGTCTACGAGGACGGGTCCGATCCACGGTGACTCTTCTGATTGGTACGGCAGCGGGGTTTGTCGCATCATTCGTTGGATCTCATCTAGGGGTCCCAACAGTTCCGCAACCCTCATAGCCGGCGGAAGACCCAGTTGTTGGCGCTGTGCTAATTGTCGAGTCGCCCACGCGATCGGATTCATTTGCACCAGGGATGCCACTGCGTCGTCGTATTCGGCCGTGACCACTACGACTCCCCCGTCGGTAGCGGGCCGCACAAGTGTTGCGGCACGCATCCAATGCCCCAGAACCTGTTCGGGTACGTTGAGACCCTCACGTTGCAGTTGTGCGTCGCCGTCCAACAGTAATGCAGCGGCATAACCGTTAGGGGCGATAGGTTCTGCACCCGGAGTCGCGATGACCAGCGCAGGACGATCTTCAATAGTCACTAGTAAATGGTCCGCTGACGACGACATAATCGGAATCATCGGAAATGCTCTGCCCAGCTCATCGGCGGTACGGTGCACTCCCCTGGCTCCAGCACGCAATTGTCTCGAGGCGCATTGAGGGCACGCGAAGTTTCGTTCTTTGATTCCGCACCATCGACATGTAGCTTCGTGTTTTTGCACGGCGAGGCGGTCTGTATACCCCAGGGGCCCTACACAGTGTCGACAGCGGGCAGACTCACCACAGCGGGCGCAAAATAGGCCTGGGATGAACCCCGCACGTGCAACCTGAACGAGTACGGGACCGGGCGGACCGTGTTTCCCTTCGAGGGCTTCACGCGCGGCACGGTGGGCATTGTGTGGAATCCGGGCGATTTGTGCAAGCGGATCGCGTTCCGCATGAAACGAGTCGGACGTCGCTACGACGCGTGGCGCTAAGGCGTTGCGAACACTGCGGTCGACGCCGATCTGGGTCACTTCGGCATTCGCAACCAGCTGTTGCACTTCGATGGCCCGAGAAGTCGATGCAAGTAATAAACGGGCCCCGTGCTGTACTGCCCGCAGTCTAGCAACAGAGTGCACATGAAAGTACGGGGTGCGTGGCTCGATGAGATGGTCGCTGGTGGGCTCCCATACCGCAATCAGGTCAATGTGTTCCAGGGGCGCCCAGATCGCTGATCGGGTGCCAATGACGATGCGATACTGTCCGGTCAATATTTTGAGAAATGTCCGGTATCGGGCGGTGTTGCCTTGTTCTCCACTGAGCAGGCCGAAACCGTGTTTCCCGACTCGTTCCTCGAGCTGGCGTTGCAACCGGGAGAGGTGTTTATGATCCGGCACGATGAGCAGACTCGTTTGTTCTGTAGCGGCCAACCGTTGTGCGGCGTCTGCGAGTACCCCCATTGCGTCCCAGCTGCCAAACGCTGACGGCAGGCTCAGTGCATAGTGCTCGGCGTGGCCGGGGCTAAATAGCTGGTCGGCACCTTCAATTAGGTCCCAACGAAATTCTGGGCCCGAGCCTTCCGATAGAGGTATCTCACCAGGGTGTTCAATGGCCGGTGGCTGAGGGGTGCTTCCGTCATCGCGTTGTTGGGCTACTTCGCGTTCGACACCAGCCATGCGCCGCGGGATAACTGCTCGCAGCACATCTGCGGTAATTGATCCGTAGTGTTGTGCGACCTGCTGTGCCAGGGCTAAGACGTTGGGTTCAAGGACCGGCATAACCGATACCACTTTTTGGATGGTCGTCAGTCGGGATGTTGTGTCTATGGTCTCTGAGCGTTGAATGAGCCAGCCAAAAAGTTGCTGGTGTCCGAACCGTACTTTGACTCTGACACCGGGTTGAGCAGCTTCGTCTAGCTCCCTGGAAATAAGGTAGTCAAAGAGCCTATCCAGATGCGGCACCGGTGTTTCCAATAGGATTTTGGCCACCGGTTGTTCCGGCCAACCATCCCGTGCCGGCGGTAGTTTGGCACGCGATTCTGGAAGGTCGAAGAGAGCATCTGTTTCGGGCACGTCACCAGCCTACAGCGGCCCGCAACTCGTCAACCTTATCTGTACGTTCCCAGGTAAAGTCAGGCAATTCCCGACCAAAGTGACCGTTCGCTGCTGTTGCTTGATAAATGGGACGTAGCAGTTGAAGATCCTGAACAATTGCAGCAGGACGCAGGTCAAAAACTTCGTTGATTGCCGCCACAATATCCTTGTGACTAGTTTTCTCCGTGCCGAAGGTATCCACATACAACCCGACCGGACGCGCTTTACCGATCGCGTATGCCACTTGTACTTCTGCTCGTTCAGCCAGTCCAGCTGCCACAATGTTTTTAGCAACCCAACGGGTGGCGTAGGCCGCTGAACGGTCAACTTTGGACGGATCTTTTCCAGAGAAGGCACCACCGCCGTGCCGGGCCATCCCACCGTAGGTGTCGACAATGATTTTTCGTCCTGTTAGACCGGCATCGCCTACGGGTCCACCGATCACAAACGGGCCGGAAGGGTTGATGATGAACTCGGCACTGGAGTATTTCAAACCAAAGTTTTTCAGCACGGGCTCAATAACGTGTGTTCGGAGATCTTCGTGCAGTTGTTCCTGTGTAACCTCAGCGACGTGCTGTGTCGATACAACGACAGTTTCCACGCTTTGTGGCACATGGTTCTCGTCGTATCCAATGGTTACTTGCGTTTTGCCGTCTGGCAGCAGGTAAGGCATTGGTGATTTGGGTTGCTGACGCACATTGGTGAGGCGCTCTGACAGGCGATGTGCGAGATAGATGGGTGCTGGCATTAATGCCGGTGTCTCATTTGAGGCATAACCAAACATCAGGCCTTGGTCCCCAGCACCTTGTTTGTCGATTTCGTCGACAGAGCCGTCACGGGATTCTAGCGAGGTAGAGACACCATCGTAGATATCTGTGGACTGCTGGCCGATTGACACGTTGACGCCACACGTTGCACCGTCAAAGCCATTGGCCGAAGAGTCGTACCCAATATCTAGGATGGTCTTACGTACGATTTCGGGTATTTCCACATACGCAGACGTGCTCACTTCACCAGCGACTTGGACCAAGCCGGTGGTCACCAACGTCTCAACAGCTACTTTAGCGTTGGAGTCCTTTGCGATGATCGCATCAAGAACGGCGTCAGAAATTTGATCGCAGATCTTGTCTGGGTGACCAGCGGTCACTGATTCAGAGGTGAACAGACGGAGCTCGCCATCACCGATGCCGGAGTAGGGCTCGTACAAGGAAGAAGTATTTTTAGCAGTCACAGTAGGAGAGTTTACCTGTTGAGGCCTCGAAGGGCCTACCGTGGTTCATGGATCGTAAACTTCAGGCAAACGCGTCGGCGAGTTGATTGATAATCTCCACGGCTACACGGTCTTTACTGCCTTGAATCGGCACATCATCGCTGCCATCAGCGAAGATGATGGTTGCATCATTGTCGTCTTGTCCAAAGACTTTTCCAACACCAACCTCGTTGACTACGAGGATTTCGCATCCCTTACGCTGTAGCTTGGCACGCCCGTATTCCAAGGGGGTGGTGTCTGCGTCACCAGTCTCCGCCGCAAATCCAACAATGACGCGCGGCAACTGCTGTCCAGCTGCACGTTGTTCGACCGTAGTCCGTAAAACATCCTCAGTTTGTTCCAGCACTATGGTTGGCGCAGTGTTACCGTCTTGTTTCTTCATCTTTTCGTCGGTTACTGCTGCAGGACGAAAATCGGCCACGGCTGCTGCCATAATCAATCCGTCCTTGCCTTCTGCGTGGTGCAGTACAGCATCCAGCAGATCACGAGTCGATTCAATAGCTACCACAGAGATATTTGGATCTTGCGGTGCCGCAATATCCATGGCTCCAGCAATGAGCGTTACGTCAGCACCAGCTCTGGCGGCTGCCAGAGCCAAGGCGACGCCTTGTTTGCCGGACGAGCGATTGCCGAGGTATCGAACGGGGTCCAGGGCTTCACGGGTACCTCCGGCACTAACGACAACGCTCTTCCCCTCGAGATGTCGCTTCGCGGCACCTCGGTCTAGAAGGTCTTTGGTCTGTGACCAAATATCTTCCGGTTCAGGAAAGCGTCCTTTACCGGTATCGCTACCGGTCAGCCGGCCAGTAGCCGGTTCTATGATGTGGATACCACGGGCACGCAGAGTGGCAACATTGGCTTGGGTCGCCGCGTTCTCCCACATTTCTGTATGCATGGCTGGTGCCATGACCACCGGCACCGTCGCCGTCAGTAAAATATTTCCGATCAGATCATCAGCCAAGCCGTGTGCAGCTTTCGCCAACGAGTTTGCTGTTGCCGGTGCAAGAAGCACAAGATCTGCGAGACGGCCCTGCAAAACGTGGTTGACTTCTTCAACGGCCTCAAACGTGTCGTTGTAAACAGGCCGACCTGAGAGAGCTTCCCAGGTGGCTTTACCAACAAAATTTAGTGCTGAATTGGTGGGGACTACATGCACCTCATGTCCTTCTTCGGTCATGAGACGCAACAGCAAAGCTGCTTTATAAGCGGCGATGCCGCCGGATACACCAAGGACGATCCGCATGTTGTCCCCTATCGAGCTAAATTAAGCTTTATTCGTCTGTCGAGCCAGCAGCGTCTTCTTCTGGCAGCGCAAACGGATCATCATCATTTGATGGAAGTTCAAAAGTCGGGAACTCTTCGTCGAGTTCCTCGGCAGCGGCAGCCTGTACTTCTTCGACGGGCTTCATTTCGAGCAAGCCGGCATCCACTTCACGCAGTGCGATCGACATTGCTTTTTCATTAAGTTCGGTATCTACGAGCGGCCCAACGTACTCAAAGAGGCCTTCGTGCAGCTGAGAGTAGTAGGCATTGATTTGGCGTGCACGCTGTGCGGCGAAGAGCACCAGCGCATATTTCGAATCAACCTTTTCTAGCAATTCGTCTAGTGGTGGGTTGACGATACCTTGAGTGTTTTGTTCAGTCACTGACTCTCCAATTAGTCCCCCGTAGCGACCGGGGATCGTGGATGTAATATTCTATGCCATGGCTACTGCTGTGCAGGTAACTGCATGACTTCTACCAGTCTGGAAGCAGCTTGTCCAACTGTATCGTTGACAATCACGGCATCAAACTCTGGTTCTGCAGCCAGTTCCAGTCTAGCGGTTTCTAGCCTTCGATGCTGCTCGTGCGTTGATTCTGTCCCCCGCCCAACAAGTCGTCGAACAAGTTCATCCCAGCTGGGCGGTGCTAAGAAAACGAATGTTGCTTCCGGCATGCTCTGCCGAACCTGCCGAGCGCCTTGTAGATCGATCTCCAACAGGACGTGCTGGCCATCTCGTATCGCCGCCTCCACCGTGTCCCGACGCGTGCCGTACTTGTTTAAGCCATGTACTTCGGCCCATTCCAGCATTTTGCCCTGTTCTATCAAGTGGTCGAACTGGGGATGGCTGAGAAATGAGTAATGTATTCCATCTACCTCACCAGGTCTGGGCTCGCGCGTAGTGGCGGAGACCGACAGTGAGACTTGTGGGTAGTGCTCGCGAATATACTGGCTTACAGTTCCTTTTCCAACAGCAGTGGGGCCAGCCAAGACCGTCACGGCAGGAATACTGCCAGCGTGCTCAGGGCGCAGGGTCAGTTCTCGTGGACCGGGAATGACCGGTGGCTTCTGATCTGGCAAAATTATCCTCAGCTGACTGGGTTCATCATGACTGCAATTACGCTATGGAGCAGGGTACCCCAATGTTAGTCGATCCCCAAAAGCGAGAATACATTTGCGCATAATTTCGCCTAGCGGCCAAGCGCTTCGATTAACGCTTTGCGTTGCCGGTGGCCCAAGCCTCGCAGACGACGATTTGGTGAAATATCGCATTGCTCCATAATGCCTTGAGCGCGGATTTCACCGATCCCTTTGAGGGACGTCAATAAGTCAATGGTACGCATACGTGCGACAGCATCATCGATGTCACTTTGCTCAAAAACCGCTGCTAGGGACAACGCTCCACTAGCAAAATCCGTTTTCACTTTAGCGCGCGCTGTCCGGGCATCAAGCGCCTTTTGACGCGCAGCTTGTCGTTCGGCGGGTGTCAGATCTTTAAGGACCATTGGTTCTGCCTTTCGCGCCCAACCCTACCCTACAAAAGGTAAGGATAGTCACTCCCGCATAGAGAGTGACTACTCCGTGTATTGACCTACATATTGCCTAGTGAAATGTAGTCTACTTCACACTTAGGTCTTTACGGGAGTGCTCAATTGCAGCGTGTAATGCAGAGATTTCTGGACCCTGTCGCAGAATCGCACGAGACGAGTTGACTAGGACGTTGTCCCATGCCTGACCGAATCCTGCCCGAATTTCCGCAGCCTGTGCTCCTTGAGAGCCATACCCAGGTGCCAGGATAGGGGCATTTGCCCTCGCCAAGTCGATATTCAATCGTTCAGCAGCGCTGGTCACCGTGGCACCGACAACCAATCCAATCGATCCGAGTTCTTCACTATCGGCGTTGTCATGTGCCACCGCCTCAACAATACGTTTTGCCACGGACTCGCCATTCTCTGCCGCATGTTGAACACTTGCACCTTCGGGATTCGAAGTCAGAGCAAGCACGAAAACTCCGCGGTTATTCGCAAGTGCTAGGTCGAGTGCAGGCCGCAGTGATTCATACCCCAGGTAGGCCGACAACGTTACGGCATCTGCAGCCAGGGCAGAGCCATCAGCAAGCCAAGCTTGTGCATAGCCGGCCATAGTCGAACCAATATCACCACGTTTTGCATCAGCGATAGTGACAATATTGGCTTGTCGTGCAAGCTCTAACGTCTCTTCCAGCACGGCAAAACCCGCTGAACCAAATCGCTCATACAAAGCTACTTGGGGTTTCAGCGCAGCAACACCGGTAGTCTCGGCTGCTGCTTGGACAATAGTTTTCGAAAACGTCTCAAGACCGGCAGGATCATCATTAAGACCCCACGTCTGCAACAACTCCGCATGGGGATCAATGCCCAAACACAGGGGTCCCTGGCGGTCCATCGCCTCAGCTAAACGTGCTCCAAACGACTGTGACATGGCGGATCCTACCGTTGGTTTTCAATCACTGCGGCAAGACGACGATCATGTTCCTGCAGGCTGGTGACATCCCAGGAGTAGTCGCGCTGGGCTTGTATAGCTTGCAAGGCGGTGCCGAAAGCAGCCTGGGTGGTCACAATCGGCACACCTAGTGAATTTGCAGCGGCGCGGATCTCGTAGCCGTCTCCACGTGCTTCCGAGCCCGATGGCGTGTTGACGACCAGATCGACTCTGCCGTCCTCGAGCTGATCAAGAATGGTTTCTCCAGGCTGATCTGCATCACTAGTAATTTTATCCACGGTTTCAGTGCTGATCCCGTTGCGTGCTAGCACGTCGGCGGTACCACCGGTTGAAACCAGTTCAAAACCCAACTCAGTCAACCGTTTAGCATGCGCAACGATGCCGCGCTTATCGCGGTTTGCCACTGAGATGAAAACCCGGCCGGTCGTTGGGAGTTTTCCGCCAACAGCGTCCTGCGATTTGGCATAAGCGGTGTCGAAGTATTTGTCGATACCCATGACCTCACCGGTTGAACGCATTTCCGGTCCCAGTAGAGAATCAACCACACGACCTTCTGGAGTACGGAAGCGGGTGAACGGGAGTACAGCTTCTTTGACAGCGATGGGAGCACCAAGTGGTAGCGACCAACCATCGTGGGTCGCAGGGAGGCCACCGGTCTCGCGAAGTTCGGCGATCGTAGACCCAACACCAATTTTTGCAGCCGCCTTGGCGAGGGCAACGCCGGTGGCCTTGGAGACAAATGGCACGGTTCGGGACGCACGTGGGTTCGCTTCGATCACGTACAGAATATCTGCCGTCAGCGCGAACTGGATATTGATCAGCCCCCGCACTCCGACACCTTTAGCGATGGCTTCTGTTGCTTCACGAACCCGGGCTAGCACGTCTGGCGCCAACGTTGTTGGGGGCAACACACATGCGGAGTCACCGGAATGAATCCCGGCTTCTTCGATGTGTTCCATGATGCCACCCATAAACAGTTCGTGGCCGTCATACAGCGCATCAACGTCGATTTCGATCGCGTCATCGAGGAAACGGTCGACGAGCACGGGATGTTCTGCTGTGATTTCGGCGGTGGCGTTTGTGATGTAGTCCGACAGCTGCTCTTCGCCGTAGACGATCTCCATACCGCGACCGCCCAGTACATACGAAGGGCGTACCAGAACGGGGTAGCCGATTTCGTCAGCAATGGTTTTCGCGTCTTCAAAGGACACGGCGGTCCCATTCTTTGGCGCAGCGAGGTCTGCTTGCTGCAGCACCTGAGCAAATAGTCCACGGTGCTCAGCCAAATCAATGGCCTCTGGTGACGTCCCGAGAATGGTCACGCCGGCGTCAGCAAGATCTTGGGCCAGTTTCAATGGCGTTTGGCCGCCCAACTGTACAAAGACACCTTCGACGGGTCCGGTTTGTTCCTCAGCGTGGATGATCTCTAGGACGTCTTCCAAGGTCAGTGGCTCGAAGTATAGACGGTCTGACATATCGGAGTCTGTCGACACAGTTTCAGGGTTGCAGTTGACCAGCACGGTGTCGTAGCCGGCCTGTTGCATCGCCATGGTTGCGTGAACGCATGAATAATCGAACTCCACACCCTGACCGATACGGTTTGGCCCGGAGCCCAGGATCACGACCGTGCGGCGTTGGTGTTCTGCAACTTCACTTTCCTGGCCGTCATAAGACGAGTAGTGGTAAGGAGCTTGAGCAATATGTTCGCCGGCTGCGGTGTCCACCGATTTATAGACGGGGCGAACACCAAGAGCATGGCGCACACCACGCACCACGGCTTCATCCATGTGACGCAGTTCGCCGATCTGACGGTCGGAGAACCCATGACGCTTGGCGTAACGAAGCAGGTCCTGGGTGAGTTCTTTGGCGGCACGAATCTCGGTGGCGACCTCGTTGATCAACATCAGCTGGTCAATGAACCACGGGTCAATCTGGGTCGTAGCAAAAATCTGCTCTGGAGTGGCACCGCCCAGCAGGGCTCGCTGCACTTGACCGAGTCTCGATGTCGTCGCGGTTTTGGAGGATTCCAGTAGTTCGGCGACTTCCGCTGCGTCTGGCACGGTGAAGTCTAGTTCAGCATCGTTATCCTGTTCGAGCGAACGTAGCGCTTTCTGGAGTGCTTCAGCAAAATTCCGTCCTATGGACATCACTTCGCCGACAGCCTTCATTGTGGTGGTCAGCGTGGCATCTGCTGCTGGGAATTTCTCGAAAGCAAAACGTGGGACTTTTACCGCCACGTAATCGAGCGCAGGTTCAAATGCCGCGGTGGTCGTACCCGTAACGTCGTTGGAAATCTCATCCAGTGTGTAACCCAGTGAGAGTTTGGTAGCGATTTTTGCTATCGGGTATCCGGTGGCTTTCGACGCCAGCGCAGAGGAACGTGATACACGCGGGTTCATTTCAATAACAATGATGCGGCCATCTGCGGGGTTCACTGCGAACTGTATATTACAGCCACCTGTGGCCACACCGACCTCACGAATGATCTTGATCGAGATATCGCGCATCTTCTGGTATTCGCGGTCGGTCAGTGTCACAGCAGGGGCTACGGTGATGGCGTCGCCGGTGTGAACTCCGACAGGGTCAAAGTTTTCGATCGAGCACAGCGCGATAACGTTATCGGCGCTATCGCGCATCATTTCGAATTCATATTCTTTCCAACCCAGAATCGACTCTTCTAACAAGACCTCTGAAGTTGGCGAGTACTGTAGACCGGCACCGGCAATACGGTGGAGGTCTGCTTCGTCGTACGCCATACCCGAGCCCAGACCGCCCATCGTAAACGAAGGGCGCACGACCATCGGATAGCCGAGTTCGTGTGCAGCTTCAAGTGCTTCGTCCATCGTATTGACGATGACTGAACGCGCCGATTCAGCGCCACAACGCTCGACGACACCTTTGAATTCTTCGCGGTCTTCGCCCAGTTCAATTGCGGCAATATTGGCACCGATAAGTTCGACACCATATTGTTCTAAGACACCGCGCTCATCCAACTGGATCGCAGTGTTCAAAGCAGTTTGGCCGCCCAGAGTGGGCAAAAGGGCATCTGGTCGTTCTTCGGCAATGATCTTTTCGACGACGTCGGCAGTAATCGGTTCAACATAGGTCGCATCGGCCATCTCTGGATCAGTCATAATCGTGGCCGGGTTGGAGTTAACCAGCACCACTCGAATGCCTTCTTCTTTGAGCACCCGGATGGCCTGGGTTCCTGAGTAGTCGAATTCAGCCGCTTGGCCGATAACAATCGGACCTGAACCGATGACTAGTACGGATGAGAGATCTGTGCGTTTTGGCATGGTCTAGAGTTCCTTCGTCTTACTCGCCGGTGGCCATCAGAGTTGCGAAACGGTCAAACACCGTATGCGGTTCATCAACTTCCAGCGCCGAATTTTCTGGGTAGTACTGCACGGTGACAACCGGAAGGTCAGTCAGTTCTAGAGCCTCGACCGAATTGTCATTGAGGCTGTATTGGGTGACCGTAGCCTCCCCGTAGTCAGCCATTGGGGCGATTTGAGTCCCCAGTTCAGCCTGCAGTGCATACGCATGGTTTTGAGAGGTGATGGCACTCTGGCCCGATGCCACGTCGTAGACCGGCTGGTTCGGGCCCCTTTGAGCTTGTGGCAACAAGTATGTTTCAAAGCCTAATGCCAAGCCGATCAGCTGGTGTCCCAAGCCAATCCCCAGAATAGGAGTCTTTGCATTCAGCAAGTCTTTTACCAGATCGATATGGTCCGATAATTCCGCGGGGTTTCCCGGTCCCGAAGAGAGCACGACTCCGTCAACACCGGCTACAGCAATATCAGCTGCTGTTGTAGCGGCCGGCATAACCTGCACAGTATTGCCACGTTCTACCAGCTGGTTGATAGTTGCTTGCCGTACACCGAGGTCGATGAGTGCAACGGTAGCTTGAGGATTCTCGGCCTTGACCACATAGGTTGTGGAGGTAGAAACGGTTTCCACCAACGAGCTTGCTGTCGGTGGAGTCCAATCTCGCACCTTAGCAATGAGCTCTGCATCAGATTGAGCTGCTGCTTCACCAGAAAAAATTCCGGCGGTTACCTGTCCCATCATTGCGATGTGTCGAGTAAGAGCACGGGTGTCGACCCCAGCGATACCCACAACTTCCGCTTCGGTTAGGACCTCGTCAAGGCCTTGTTCAGCCTGCCAATTTGAGCGCACGCGGGCCGGATCACGCACGACGACGCCGCTGGGCCAGTAGTGTTCGGATTCAGCATCGCTGGTATTGACACCGACATTCCCGATGTGTGGAAAGGTGAACACCATGATGGTGGCAGCATTCGACGGGTTGGTCAGGCTGTGCTGGTACCCGGTCATGGAGGTGTCGAAAACCAGTTGGCCAAGTACGCTGCCGGTTGCGGCATAGGTGGTCCCGGCGTAGATGGTGCCATCCGCCAGGACAAGTTTGGCTGATGTGCTCATGCTGTCTGCCTTCCGTTGGTGAGGATCTCAAGTTGTGTGCGAAGTTCTTGGTGCTCCGCAATGGTTTCGGTGCGGAAACCAGTGGTGACGTCAATATCACCAAGGTTCCAGGTGATAGCCAAGATGCCATCTTTCTCGACAAACTTTCCGGCCATCCCGGAAATGGTGGAAACCTTGGTAATGTCACCGGTTGGAATAAAAAAGTTTGGCTCGCCTGCGCGCATCACGGCCACTCCGGCATTATGAACTTCAACCTGAGCCTGGCTCCGGTTTCCCAAGCCGTGAGCCATCACCCGTTCAAGAAGTTCCTGCCCAAGCACAGTGGTGACGTATATTCCTTCAGCTGCGCCCAAGGGTTGCTGCGTCAGCAGGGATTCTGGCACAGCAGCTGGTACAGCAATGTACTGTTGCCGTTTCGTGCGGTTTCTAAAACCAACGATAATACCGATGACGATCGCTGCGATGAGGATTGCACTCAACGTTACGGTGAATGTTGTCTCGTCCACGTGTGGGGTCTTTCCTTATCGGCTGTGATGAAATGGTGTGGTCATGCGCGCATCAGCTACGACCTGGTGTCCACGATAGAACACGTCAGTAACTTGACCCGACAATTCCATGTTTTTATAGGGTGAGTTTGCTGACTTTGAGTCGTGCTCGGCTGGGTTGACCACAAATGTATGTGTTGGATCGTAGACGGCTATATTGGCCACTGCGCCCTGGACTAGTCCCCCGGTCTTGGTCAGCTGACCTTGATCCGAGTGACGATAGATTCGCGCGGGGTTGGCGGACATCACACGGGCGACGTCATGCCAGCTCAGCAGACCGGTATCAACCATGGTGTGCTGAATAACAGGTAGTGCAGTTTCCAATCCGGTCATACCCATGGCCGCAACAACCCATTCACACTGTTTGGTTTCTTCTGTATGCGGGGCATGGTCTGTACCCACCGTGTCAATCGTGCCGTCAGCGAGGCCCTGCCGCAGGGCATGCACATCAGAGTCTTTTCGCAGCGGTGGATTGACTTTGTACACCGGATCGTATGTTTTGACGTAGTCTTCAGTCAGGAGCAAGTGGTGCGGTGTGACTTCTGCAGTTACGTTGATGCCTTGTGATTTTGCCCAACGAATCAATTCAACTGATCCGGCCGTTGAGACGTGGCAGATATGTACACGCGAGTCCACGTGCTGTGCGAGGAGTACATCGCGGGCAATAATCGATTCTTCAGCAACCGCTGGCCACCCCGTCAAACCGAGTTCAGAAGATAACGCCGACTCGTTCATCTGCGCGCCTTCTGTTAACCGGGGTTCCTGTGCGTGTTGGGCAATAAAGCCATCAAAAGATTTCACATATTCCAGGGCTCGTCGCATGAGCACCGGGTCCCAAACGCAGATGCCGTCGTCGGAAAACATCGTCACGTTGGCCGCGGAATCATGCATGGCAGAGAGCTCAGCCAAACGTTCTCCCGCCAGACCCACGGTCACAGCTCCGACCGGGTGCACGTCCGTCCAGCCGGCCTGTTTTCCTAGGCTGTAGACCTGTTCGACGACACCTGCGGTATCAGCTACCGGATTCGAGTTGGCCATGGCATGCACGGCGGTGAAGCCACCCTTGGCTGCTGCTCTTGTGCCGGTTTCGACAGTTTCTGCGTCATTATTGCCTGGCTCACGCAGATGAGTGTGAAGATCTACAAGTCCCGGGAGCACAATTTTATCTGTCGCGTCGATGACCACGGCGCCTTGTGCCATGAGTCCTTGACCAAGTTCCGCAATCAGACCGTCTGCGTCAAGGGCGATGTCAGTCTGGACTCCGTCCGGAGTAGTGCCACCGGTGATGAGGTAAGTGATGTTCATGATGTGGCCTTTCATTGCCCTGGTTGACCCGCAAGTAACAGATAGAGGACTGCCATACGCACGGATACGCCGTTGGCGACTTGTTCAAGCGCCGTGTTTTGTGCTGAATCGGCTGCAGCAGCGGAAATCTCCAGCCCGCGGTTCATCGGTCCTGGGTGCATGATCAGTGTGTTGCAACCTTCAATGCGCTTATACCGGTCATTGGTGAGCCCCCAGCCTCGTGTGTATTCGGCTGCGGACGGGAAAAAGTCCCCCGACATGCGTTCAGCCTGGACCCGCAGCATCATGATCGCATCGGGTTGTTCGGCGAGCAGAGCGTCCAGGTCATAGTTGATCTCCACCGGCCAGGTCGTAACGCCGACGGGCATAAGTGTTGGTGGCCCAGAAAGGGTCACTTTGGCCCCGAGAGTATGCAAGAGCCATACATTTGAGCGAGCTACTCTCGAGTGCAAGATGTCGCCAACGACTACTATGTGGAGACCTTCGAGGTCCTTACCGGATGCATGTTGACCGTGTATACGGTCACGCAGTGTAAAGGCATCTAAGAGGGCTTGTGTGGGATGCTCGTGTGTCCCATCTCCCGCGTTGATCACAGCCGATGAGGACCAACCAAAGTTCGCCAGTTGTTGCGCAGCCCCAGAGGCCCAGTGCCGCATAACAATGGCGTCCCCACCGATAGCCTCAAGCGTTTGAACCGTGTCTTTCAGGGACTCCCCTTTGGAGACTGACGAAGTTTTGACCGCAAAGTTCAGGACATCTGCCGATAGCCGTTTGGCTGCAGCTTCAAATGAGGTCCTGGTTCTGGTGGAGTCTTCGAAGAAGAGATTCACCACTGTCTGACCGCGCAAGGTCGGTAACTTTTTGATGGACCGATCCGATACAGTGGCCATCTCCTGAGCCGTGTCCAGAATCGCCATGGCGTTATCGTATGAGAGATTCCGTGTTGCAAGAAGATGGCGCATTAGTCCATCACATCCACGATCTGGACTTGATCCGAGGTGTAGTCAGCGTCGGCGCCATCGATTTCTGCAAGTTGAACCATCACGCGTTCGGTGGATGCTGTTGGTAGATTCTTACCAACATAATCTGCGCGTAGCGGAAGCTGACGGTGTCCTCGATCCACGAGGACGGCCAGCCGGACTGTTCGCGGACGACCAATGTCGGCCAGTGCATCGAGAGCGGCCCGAATCGTGCGACCGGAATATAGCACGTCATCGACCAACACTACGACAGTGTTATCGACACCAGCGGGCGGGATCATCGTTGTAGCGGGGATACGCGATTCCGCTCGTGCCAGATCATCGCGATACAGGGTGATATCAAGTTGTCCGGTGCGTTCCTGAACAACATATTCAGGCTCAATCTCGGCAAGTTTTTGGGCCAGACGGTTTGCCAGCGGAACTCCACGGCGTGGGATCCCAAGCAAGATTAAGTCTTCGACACCGCGGTTGGCTTCTAAAATTTCATGGGCAATGCGAGTCAGGACCCGTTGAATATCGGATTCGGACATCACGGTACGTGCTTCACGCACGGGTTCTTGCACCACGACGATCTCCTTTCCCGCCTCACTGGACGGAGCATTAAAGGATCTGCGGGATATGTGGTGTTCCCGTCAGTTTCACTGAATGTAACTGTAGCACCGGCTGGTAGCGATGACCGGACGGTTACAGAAAGAGCGTCGGCTTCAATTCCTGGAGTCTGCCGAGTACACCGTTGATATAGGTTGGCGAATCATCGTTGGAATACTCACGAGCCATGTTCACGGCTTCATTGACGGCGGCACCGTCAGGCATATCCTCGTTGAACAGCAGTTCCCAAGCACCTAAGCGCAAGATCGACTTGTCCATGGGGAGCATACGCTCCATAGTCCACCCATGAGCGTACTGGGCGAGTAATTCATCAATCTGGTCTTGATGCGTGATGACCCCATCAAGAATGCTTGTGGTGTAAGGGTTGATGGTTTGTTCAGTGTAATCGCGCCGACGTTGCAACGCCTCAAGTGGCGGGACGCTGCGATGTTCAGCTTCGAAGAGGATTTCGAGGGCACGACGACGTGCCCGACCTCGGGAGCCGATCTTTCGTGGCTGATCTTTTGAGTTCTTAGACAATGTGGTGTTGCTCCGTGCCAGCGTTATTCTGTCGCCCGGCCTTGGTATTCACCATTGCGGGTGTCTACTTTAACCTTGGTTCCAACTTCCATGAACAGCGGTACTTGGATTTCGTACCCGGTTTCCAGCGTTGCTGGTTTTGTACCGCCAGAAGAGCGATCGCCCTGAAGGCCTGGTTCTGTGTATGTGATTTCAAGGACCACCGATGGTGGGAGTTCAAGATAAAGTGGCGTACCGTCCGAAATCGCGATCTGCGCGTTGTCGTTTTCGAGCAGGAAGTTCGCTGCATCTCCTACGACGTTGGCCGGGACCATAACCTGGTCAAAGGTCGTGAGATCCATGAAGACAAACTCATCGCCATCACGGTATAAGTACTGGTACTCAGAGCGATCTACGGTAGCAAATTCAAGCTTTGCTCCGGCGTTCCATGTCCGATCTACGATCTTATTGGACGTGAGGTTTTTAATTTTGGTGCGGACGAATGCCCCACCCTTACCTGGTTTGACGTGCTGGAACTCTTGGACCTGCCACAGTTGGCCGTCGACAACGACGACCGAACCATTTTTAATGTCGTTACTGGTGAGCATAACCATAAGGCGTATTCTCCGTTGAAGTTTTCGTTAAGTGCATATTCTGGCAGATTCCAGGCGCGGCCATATAACTTGACCTTGGTCTAGTGTAGACCACCCGCGAACATATGCCGTCCTCTAGTCGGCAATTTCTTGGTAAGCCGCAAACAGGAGTGACTCATCTGGCACATCGTAAATGATCGGCGATCCCTGTGCTTCAAGCAAGATGAAGCGCAATTGTTCGCCACGGTTTTTCTTGTCACGACGGATACCGTCAAGCAGTGTTGCCCAGCGGTCACCGTGATATGAGGTTGGGAGGCCGATGCCTTCGAGAATAGTCTTATGGCGTTCGACCGTAGCGTCATCAAGGCGTCCGACGGAACGGGCGAGTTCTGCCGCAAACACCATACCGACAGCCACAGCAGCCCCATGGCGGTACTGGTAGCGTTCTGCCAACTCAATTGCGTGGCCAAGGGTGTGTCCATAGTTCAGCATGTGCCGCTCATTGGACTCCTTAAAGTCCTTCGTCACGACGTCGGCTTTGACTTGTATGGCCCGTTCAATCAGTTCCCGCAGAACGGGTGAATGCGGGTTGGTGACCTGGCTCTCGTTTTCTTCGATGAGTTCCAGGATGCGTTCGTCGGAGATGAAACCACACTTTACGACCTCTGCCAGGCCTGAAATGATTTCGTTTTTGGGCAGGGTGAGTAATGTGTCAAGATCAGCTAAAACTCCTGCAGGTGGGTGGAACGAGCCCACAAGGTTTTTGCCTTCAGCTGTATTGATGCCGGTTTTACCACCAACTGCAGCATCCACCATGCCAAGTAGCGTTGTTGGCATATGCACGACGCGTACACCGCGCAGCCAGGTGGCTGCGACGAATCCGGCCAGGTCTGAGACCGCTCCCCCGCCTACTGATACCACTGCATCTGAGCGCGTGAAGTCGCTTTGTCCAAGGACTTGCCAGCAAAACGAGGCGACTTCAATATGTTTGCCCTCTTCCGAGTCTGGGATCTCTACCAGGATGGCGTCATACCCAGCATCATCAAGGGCGGATTTCACAACGTCACCGGTGGCACGCAGGGCTCGAGGCAGAATGATCGCTACGCGGTATGGATGTGGGCCCAGGATTGCAGGCAGTTTCGACAGTAGTCCACGACCAATGACGACGTCATAGCCGCCGGTGACCTCATGTTCTCCCCCGCCGGAGACCGGGATCACGGTGGGCTGGTCGGTACTATCAGTTGTCGTGTTTTCAGACATAGGGGTAATCGTTTTCCTTGACAAAAATTGTTGGTGTCCGTCGATAATCTTAGTAGCCACGTCATCGACGTCTAATCCGGTCGTATCAATCACATTGTGGGCTGTTATCCGAAAAAGGTCGAGTCGGTCGGCACGGATCCTCGACCAGTTACGGGCTGGATCCCCCGCCAGCACAGGGCGTGCCGAGGCATCGCCGAGCCGTTCCAAGGCCTGATCTTCACTGACATCCAAAAATATGACATAGCCGCGGTCACGAATAATTTCGCGATTAGCACTCCGAAGGACTGCTCCGCCGCCTAGCGAAATGACCCCCAGCTGAGGCGCCTGCATAGCCTCTGCAATGATGTGTTGCTCTGCATCGCGAAAGGCCGGCTCTCCGTGAGTCGAAAAATATGTGCTTATCACACCGTGACGCTCCACGAATAGCGCATCAGTATCGGCATACGATGCGTTCAGGTGTTGAGCTATATGTTGTCCCACGGTGGACTTGCCCGACCCCATGGGACCAATCAAAATGATCGGAGATGACTGGTCTGACATGGTTAGAGTGGGTCACCCATATCGTTGTCAGCCACTGCATTTTCTGCGGGTTCTGGCACAGGCTTCAGGGCTGCGATGAAGGCCTGCATATTCCGATAGGTCTCGTCAACAGAATCACCACCGAATTTCTCCAACACTTCTTCTGCGACCACAAGTGCCACCATGGCCTCCGCGACGACTCCCGAAGCGGGGACAGCGGTTACGTCGGAACGCTGATGATGTGCTTTGGTGGCCTGACCGGTTGCCAGATCAACGGTTTGTAGTGCCCGTGGAACAGTAGCAATGGGTTTCATAGCAACACGAACACGGATAGGTTCACCGGTTGACATCCCGGCTTCGATACCACCGGCACGCTGAGTTGTCCTGGCTACTGAGCCGTCAGGATTCCGAGTAATCGCGTCATGGGCATCTGAACCCACTCGACTCGCCGTGTCAAAGCCATCACCGATCTCGACGCCTTTCATAGCCTGGATACCCATCAGAGCACCAGCAAGCTTGGAGTCCAGTCTGCGATCCCAGTGAATGTGGGAGCCCAAACCAACCGGTGCATTATGGACAAGCACCTCGGTAACTCCACCGAGTGTTTCACCAGCTTTCTTGGTCGCATCGACGGCGTCGACCATTCGAGCGGAAACCTCCGGATCGATGCAGCGCAGCGGATCGGCGTCGAGTGCTTCGACGTCACCAACAGTTGGGAATTCGTACCCGTCGGACAGTGCCACCTCACCCATCTGCACAGTATGTGACACTGTTGTGATCCCCAGCTGTGTAAGGAAGTGCTGTGCCACGCGGCCAAGTGCAACACGAGTTGCAGTCTCACGGGCGGAAGCTCTTTCCAGCAGCGGACGAGCCTCGTCAAAGCCGAATTTTTGCATACCGGCCATGTCTGCGTGGCCTGGCCGAGGACGCGTCAGAGCAGCATTGCGGGCAAGACCTTCGATTTCCTCTGCGGGCACGGGATCCGGGTTCATAACCTTTTCCCATTTCGGCCATTCGGTATTCGCAATATGGATGGCAACGGGTGAGCCAAGCGTGACGCCGTGACGGACACCTGAGATGATCGTGACTTCATCTTTTTCGAATTTCATCCGTGCTCCGCGACCGTATCCGAGTCGGCGGCGTAGCAATGCTTCTTGGATATCAGCGGTAGTAATTTCAATACCGGCCGGTAATCCTTCAATAATTCCTACGAGTCCAGAACCATGGGACTCTCCTGCAGTTAACCAACGCATCATACGCTCGATTCTTTCATGTCCAGCGCGTGAGCGCTTACTTCATGTCGATTTCTGTCCACCGACAACGTTCCTAGTGACCGGGTAGACCAAGTGCTCTAGCCATGTGTGACGTCACTGGCTGCCAATCTATCGTTGTGCGTGGATCCACGAGTTTCTGGGTAAACAGTTTCACCTGTTCCACGCCCTGATGAAGCAGCATGTCTAAACCAGACGCAACACTGACTCCAGAGGCTTTCCAACGCTCGACAAGAACCGTAGGCCACGGTTCATAAATAACATCTAACAATGGCGGCAGATCGTACTCGGGTAGTTGCGCAGCCAACCAGTCGGCAGCTCCCGCCGGAAGGGTGGATACCACGGCACGATGTTCTTGAACATACCGTGGAAGGTCTGTGAGCATTTTGACCTGCGCCGACAGTCCGTAATGGTGTGCTACGTCCAGCGAGTCTTGTGCTTTTTCCGGATTCCGGACATACAGCACCACGGCATCCATTCCGGTTTCTGCTGCAGCAGCTATAGCAGCCGATGCAGTACCGCCAGCACCAAGAATTCCCATCGAACTACCCAGGTTTGCTCGGGAGTCTGACAAAGCGAGAGCACGCCGAATCCCGTCGACGTCAGTATTATGTCCCGAAGGGATGCCGTTGCGGTCGAAGACCACGGTATTGAGCACACCTAACCGGGCAACACGATTCGATACGTTGTTCATGTGCGGTACCAGTGCCGCCTTTAACGGCATGGTCACCGAAAACCCTGCAATTTGCTGGACTGAACCATAGCGTTGGCTCAACGAAGACATAAAGTCTTCAACTTCACTGACGGTCAGTTCGAAGCGTTGATAGGTGATCGGTACGCCCAAAACGTCGTAGGCAGCGCGATGCATAATCGGAGATTTCGAATGCTGGATTGGCGAACCAAGTACTGCCGCCTGAAACCATCCTTGAGTCTTTTGTGCTTCTACCACTTAGCCACGCCCACAAATTTCAGGGTTATCATCGCAATACTCACGATATTCTTGTTGGTACTCCCTGTGCTGCTCATAGGTAGCGGAGAATTTGGTTTCACCGGTTTCAATATTGGTCGTGATCCAGTAGTAGTTATCGGAATCATTTGGCTCCGCTGCAGCATCGAGTGCGGCGATGGATGGAGCGCCGATTGGGCCAGGCGGCAAACCAGGATGTTGGTACGTGTTGTACGGGTTGGATTCATCTTGTCGGTCCTCTGACGAGAACTGCAACTGGCGCACACCCATGCCGTAGATGACGGTGGCGTCAATTTGTAGATAGCCGGCTGTCTCGGAGTTTGAACGGTCGAGGCGATTTTCAATGATGCCTGCGACTTCTTCAAAATCTTCAGTCCGAGCTTCGGCTTCTAAAATCGATGCGATTGTGACGATACGGAATTGCTCTTCTGGGTCTTCGATCTCGAGCCGCTCGAACTCTTCCATGGTCGGTTCGATCATTTGTTCCAGAATCTCATCAATGCCGGCACCTACTGGAAAACGGTACTCACCGACAGCAACATATCCTTCCAGGGAGGGTGCATGCTCAGGAAGCCCGAAATCAGTCGGTTCGGCTGCCTCTTCGATCTCTTCGGCTGTATAGCTAGTTTGCTCAGCAATGTTGTCGTAGACATCATCGATACGGTGGCCTGAGTTGACGTAGACGTAGTGCTGACTTTCCGCATCTTCTCCAAACAGAATGGAAGCTGCATCGCGAGCTGGCATCTCTTCACGAAGTGTGTACTCGCCTGGTTGAATCTGCGCGTCACTATCAGCAGCTTCGAAGGCGTCTCGAAACGCTTTGGTCGATGCGACGATATCTTGTTCCACCAACCGGTTCCCGATGACGATTGCACCTTCGCCCGGATTGACCTGAAACTGCACTTCCTTGCCACCCGGGCCAGGATAGTCGTTGTTTGTCCAGCCAACGAGCTGGCTCACACCAAGGCCAACGACAACAAGGAGTCCAAGAAAAATACCAAAACTGCTCAGCATAATGAGCGTACGACGACGTTTGCGGATCTTACGGGCTTGGAGAGCTTCGTCATCAACTTGTGGCGCAGGTTCACTGCCATCTGCTACCAGAACGTACCCCAAAAGACTCTCGTCCGTCTCGTCTTCTGTGACTTCCTTTGGTGAATAGGCGGCAACCTCAGAGACTAAGTCTGGATAATCACGAGTGTCTTCGGGCAGCGGGTAGAGATCACCTAGGTCCTCGTTTTGATCGGTATCATAACGGCCTGAACGTAGTACGTCATCGTGATGCGAAGGAGTTTCTGGCTGGTCAGAACCGTCGTCGACGCGCGAATCAAAAATATCCTCTTCTGAGGCATCCTGTCCATCGACAGTGCTACGGGCCCCTCGAGCCCGACGTGATCGTTCCTGAGCCTGTTCATATTCGCGTCGCTCACGACGGCTCATGAATTGCGGTTCAGGAGATTCACCAGACAGATGCTCATCCGTCACTATTGTCCTCCTGTTCCGCTGAGACCAAGGTTCCGGTATCGGCACCGGTATTGTTCTCTAGCGTCAGGGCATGTTCCAGAATCGCTACTGCTGCAAGTTGGTCGATGACTGAGCGTTGGTTTCGTGACGACACTCCCGCCTGGTGCAGTTTTTGAGATGCACTCACGGTAGACAACCGTTCATCAATTAACCGCACCTGAGTTGCCAACTCTTCCTCAGCCAGGAGTTGAGCCAACTGGCGTGCAAATAGATGCGCGTCCTCGGTCGAGGCCGTCTTTTTGCCGCGCATATTAATTGGGTCACCAACGTAGACGCGAACTGCATTTCGCTCAGTTGCTTCAGCAACAATCTGATGAAGGTCACTGAAGTGACGGGTATCGCGTTTCAAAGTGTCTACTGGAGTAGCTAAGATGCCAGCAGGGTCCGTTGCGGCCAAGCCCACGCGGGCCCGGCCTACATCTACTCCGAGGCGAGAACCATACAGCGTCTCGCGAGCGTTCAATGTGGTCATGAAATGTACTAATTACCGTATCGTCGTTTCATACTCATTATGCCGATTCGACTTCTTGACGGATGCTCGCCAGAGCGTCATCGAGTTTCGAGACGTCTTGTCCCCCACCTTGGGCAAGGTCAGGTTTTCCGCCACCTCCACCGCCTAGGATTTGCGAAGCGGTCTTGACGAGGTTACCGGCTTTAAGGCCAACAGCCTGGGCGCCCTCATTCACCGAGATCACCAAGAGTGGCCTATTATTTGATGTTCCCACCATGCCAACAACAATATTCTGATTGCCAGCTTTCGTCAGGCGGTCGCGTAAATCAAGTACGGTTGAGCGCAGGGCGTCAGCACTCGATACATCACCCATGTTATGAGTCAGAAGTGTCACGTTGCCGACAGTTTCAGCTTTGTCGACCAGTTGACCTGCCTGAGCGAGCATTTGTTGTGCACGAAGATCAGCCAGTTCTTTTTCGACCTGACGGAGTTTCTGTAGTGTCTGCTCAACGCGACCTGGAATCTCAGCAGTCGGTGCTTTGAGCATGCTCGAGAGTTGATTCACAAGAGTACGCTCGGCCGCAAAATGATCGAATGCGTCCAAGCCGACAAGCGCTTCTACACGACGATTTCCGGAACCAACGGACTGCTCGTTGAGTAAGGCAAGCGTGCCAATTTCAGCGGTACTGGTGACGTGGGTACCACCGCACAATTCACGTGACCAAGCACCGTCAATTTCTACAACTCGAACCCGGTCACCGTATTTTTCCCCAAACAGGCTCATGGCACCCATAGCCTGGGCGTCTTGCAAACTGGTTTCAATGGTGTTCACAAAGAAATTGTCGCGAATGGCAATATTTGCGAGTTCTTCAACCTCTTGACGTGCCGAGTCGGACATCGCGTCTTGCCAGCGGAAGTCGAAGCGTAAATAGCCCTCTTTGTTGAAAGATCCCGCCTGGACGGCATCATCACCGAGAATTTGGTGCAACGCAGCGTGAATAATGTGGGTCGCCGAGTGCGACTTTTGTGCGTCCAGTCGACGCCGTAAATCGATGGCTCCTACGGCTTGAGCCCCAACAGGCGCTTCACCTTCGCGAATAATGCCCTGGTGCACCGAGAGGCCGTTAATGGGCGACTGCACATCTTGAATTTCGATGACGAAACCGTTACCGCTGATGAGGCCGGTATCGGCCGCTTGTCCCCCAGCTTCAGCGTAAAAAGGTGAAGCGTCCATGACGACTTCTACCTGCTGTCCCTGTTCCGCAAACCCGGCTGCTTCCCCATTGACTAATAGAGAACGGATCTGGGATTCCGTTGTGTGCTCGGTATAACCGGTAAATACTGTGTCCTGGCCAGCATGTGCCTGATAGTAAAGGCTGGTATCGGCGTGACCTGTTTTCTTGGCTTTAGCATCCTTGCGTGCACGCTCACGTTGTTCTTGCATCAGTTCCGTGAACTTGCCTTGGTCTACTGAGACGCCGGCTTCTTCTGCCATCTCGAGGGTCAAGTCAATTGGAAAGCCATAGGTGTCATGGAGCTCAAAGGCTGCTTTCCCCGATAGCTGTGTTCCGGTTGACCGCGCCTGGGCAACTGAAGATTCCAGGCGCGTCGTGCCGGCAGCGATCGTGCGCAAGAAAGCGCGTTCTTCCGCATAAGCAATGCGTGAAATACGGTCGAAATCTTCTGCGACTTGCGGATAGGTGCCGCGCATTGCATCTCGGGAGATCGGGAGGAGTTCTGGTAGTACCGCGTCAGTGACGCCCATGAGGCGCATGGCACGGACTGCACGACGAATCAAGCGACGCAGCACGTAGCCACCGGCTTCGTTGCCGGGTACAACTCCGTCGCTAATTAACATCAATGCGGAACGAATATGATCGGCGATATACCGCAACCGCATATCATTGGCGAAATTCGGATCCTGGGTATCTTCGCTTGAGGTGTATTTAACACCGGCAAGTTCGGCAGCGCGATCAAGTACCGGCCGGACCTGGTCCGTCTCGTACATGTTTTCAACACCTTGCAAAACCATGGCCAAGCGTTCTAGCCCAAGCCCGGTGTCGATGTTTTTGTTGGAAAGTTCTCCCGCGACGTCGAAATCAGCTTGGCTACGCACATCAGCCAACTGATACTGCATGAAAACAAGATTCCAGATCTCGAGGTATCTGGTGTCATTTGCTGCCGGTCCTCCGGCAACACCATACTCGGGGCCACGGTCATAAAATATTTCAGAACACGGGCCACCGGGACCGGGCTGGCCGGTGTGCCAGTAGTTGTCTTCTTTTCCGATGCGTTGAATGCGCTCTGCTGGGAGCTTCACAACATCACGCCAGATGCTATAGGCCTCTTCATCTTCGGTATAAACCGTCGCCCACAGCCGTTCTGGGTCGAGACCGTATCCACCGTCTTCCTGCGGTGTGGTCAGCAGCTCCCAGGCCATGGTGATCGCGCCTTCTTTGAAGTAATCACCGAAGGAGAAGTTTCCGGCCATTTGAAAGAACGTACCGTGACGAGCCGTTTTACCAACCTCTTCAATGTCAGCGGTCCGAATACATTTCTGCACCGATACAGCACGGAGGTAGGGCGGGGTTTGCTGACCTAGGAAGTACGGAATGAAGGGGACCATACCAGCGACGGTAAACAGCAACGAAGGGTCCGGAGAAACTAACGACGCCGATGGAACTACACTGTGGTCGTGCTTTTGAAAGAAGGCGTTCCAACGGCGGGCAATTTCATGTGTTTGCATAACTGTTTTCCATCACATCTTAGAAACCGGTGGACACACCGGTTGAAGGTCAAAATCTTTTAGAACGAAACGTTATTCGGTGCGATCTGCGGCTGGGTCGGTGACTTCGCCCTGCAAGGGCTGCACGGTTTCGTAGTTCTCCAATACCGGAGGGATGGGCTGTCCACGATTCAGCGCTGGAATCTGCTCTCGAACCGTAGAAAAGAAGCCTCGCGTTGATTCCACGATAATATTTGCGGCTCCCTCGCCGATGGTACGGCCGAGGTTCTCTGGAGCGAGTGATGTACGTAGGGCTTCTTCAGCACGTAGCGCTGCTTCATCCCGCCCCTTGGACAACTTAGAGTGCCCGTACCATCCGATTGCAGCACCTACGCCAACAAGTAAGACTCGTTTCACAACTGCCAACCCTTTCTGTTTCGTAACCGTACTTACTCTACCAACCCATAATCAGGATGGGCTATTGAAGTCGATACTTTAGGAATCAAGACACCACCGGCCCGGGGCCTTGCCAGAGCAAGATCCACCGAGCCGGTTTCAAAGTGTAGAACTGGGTGTTTAGCGCGAGTAGTGCTCGACAACCAGGTTTTCTTGGATCGACACAGGAATGTCGGCGCGTTTTGGTTCACGAACCAGGGTTGCGCGAAGCTTGTCGATTTCTACGTCGAGGTAGCCTGGCACATCTGGTAGGACTTCCTGATGTGCACCGGTTGCAGCAATCTGAAACGGAACCATGGTTTCGCTGCGTTCAGCAACGTGAATCAGCTGACCTTCCGAAACCAAGAATGATGGACGGTCAACACGCTGGCCATCCACCAAGATGTGCTGGTGAACAACGAGCTGACGTGCTTGCGCAATGGTGCGGGCAAAGCCTGCACGCAGCACGAGGGCGTCGAGACGTGATTCCAGGAGCTCAACTAGGATTTCACCGGTTAGACCAGCACGACGGTTGGCCTCGTTGAAGTAGCGCAGCATCTGGGCTTCACGGATATTGTAGATCGCGCGAAGACGCTGCTTTTCCTTCAGACGGACCGAGTAGTCAGAATCGGCGCGGCGACGTGCGCGACCGTGCTGACCTGGGCCGTACGGACGGCGCTCCATGTATTTTTCAGCTTTAGGGGTGAGCGCAATGCCGAGCGCGCGTGAGTGGCGCACGGTGCGACGGGTACGTAGACCTTTTGCCATGTTTGTGGCTTCCTTTTCTTGTCATGCGGTATTGATTGGTTTTTGCATCATCTGCACGACAGAGCCGACTAGCTATGATGTAGATGAATCCTGGCCTCTGATGTCAATGTTTTCCAGAGAGCTGAGGGTTATACCGCCAACCGTCATAACTACCGTTCCTACCGTTGGGCAGAAACGTGCCAGACAAGGGGATAGCCTAGCAGACGCCGAAGTGTCGACCTAATCGTCAGTCGTCTGATCTGGGGATTGCTCGGGCTTTTGCTGTGGGGGCGGTTCGTTCCGTAGAACGGCACGAAGTCTGGCGACGCGTTCCGAGATCATGTGCTCACGACCATTGGTTGTTGGATGATAATACTGCCGGTCTTGAAGTTCATCTGGCAGATATTGCTGAGCGACAATCGAATGTGGATAGGAATGGGGGAATTTGTACCCCTCTCCGTGGCCGAGAGCCTTCGCACCTGCATAATGCGAATCCCGTAAATGCTTGGGCACCACCCCAGCCCGGCCGGATTGGACATCAGCTAACGCACTGTTAATGCCGTCATAGGCACCACTGGATTTCGGAGCAGTGGCTAAATGGACCACGGCTTGAGCTAACGGGATTCTGCCTTCGGGCATACCGATCAACTGAACGGCTTGTGCTGCAGCAACCGCCGCTTGCAGAGCAGTAGGGTCAGCCATGCCAATATCTTCTGATGCGTGGACGATCAGGCGTCGTGCGATATATCGTGCGTCTTCACCGGCATGAATCATTCGCGCCAGGTAATGCAACGCTGCGTCAACATCAGATCCTCGAATGGACTTGATGAAGGCTGATATTACGTCGTAGTGCTGATCGCCATCTTTGTCATAACGCAAGACAGCTTGGTCCATCGCTTGAGCAGCATGTTCCACGGTTACCACGGGCGGCTGCTCCCCTGCTGCCTGGTCAAACCCAACGCCTGCGGCTGCTTCTAGTGTTGTCAAGGCCCGCCGTGCATCACCCTGAGCCATCCGAATCAAGTAGTCCCTGGCCTCGTCGTCGAGCTCCACGGTTTGATTGAGGCCGCGTTCATCTGACAGTGCACGATCGATCAGCTCACCGATATCGTCATCGGTCAATGGTTCAAGCGTCAGCATGATCGATCTGGACAGGAGCGGAGATATGACGGAAAAGGATGGATTTTCTGTGGTCGCGGCAACGAGGACGACCCAGCGATTTTCTACTCCGGGCAAGAGCGCATCCTGCTGAGCTTTGTTGAATCGGTGTATTTCGTCCAAGAATAAGATAGTGGTCCGGCCGTAAAGATCTCTATTGTCGAGGGCCTGTTCCATCACCCGGCGGACGTCTTTTACACCCGCAGAGATCGCAGATAGCTCCACAAACTTACGATCAGGCGCTTGAGAAATAACGTGTGCCAGAGTGGTCTTGCCAGTACCCGGAGGCCCGTACAGCATGATCGATGAGGGACCTACTCCAGATGGACCATGCGCTTCAGTCAACTTACGCAGCGGTGAACCGGGTGTTAGTAAATGCCGTTGGCCAACTATTTCGTCCAGACTCCGCGGGCGCATTCGCACCGCCAGCGGGGCTGCTGCCGATGTTTTACTGGAAGTATCTGGGCCGTCTTGGTCGTCATCACGAGCCGAGGAGAACAAATCGTGCACGCCCCTACTCTAGTGATTATGAACTTGAACGGATATCCAGGACTACACTTGGGGCCATGCGCGCAGTTATTCAAGTAGCTTCTTCCGCCAGTGTGACCGTTGATGATCAGGTAGTCGGTGAACTCCCCCGCCCGGGGTTGATGATCCTTTTGGGGGTTCACGTTGACGATAGCGAGGCGGAAGCTGATGTTTTAGTCGACAAGATTGTCAACCTTCGCATTTTGGGAGACGAAGAATCCGCAATAGACCTCAATGCACCCGTCCTCGTCGTCTCGCAGTTTACGTTGAATGCCGACGTGCGAAAGGGACGGCGCCCCTCCTGGTCAAAAGCAGCACGACCTGAACAGTCAGAGCCACTCTATGAATATTTTGTGACCAGAGTGCGTGAACACGGTGTCGAGGTTCACACCGGCCAGTTTGGTGCAATGATGGACGTCGGATTGGTAAACAGTGGTCCATTTACCCTCGTTATTGATTCGGACGACCTGGCTGCTCCTCGTCGCGGCTAAGGACAGCCCTGGCCCAGAACGCAAAAGTACCGGTCTGATCATCGTGTGATCAAGACCGGTACTTTTTCTTATTCGAGTGTTGCGCTAAGCGCCTGAGCCCTCTTGCTTTTGGGCTTCCTCATCGTCTTCAGGAACAAAGTCCACGCCTGTTTCAGAGCGCTGTTCATCAGTGATCGGTGTTGGCGCAGCAGTTAGCGGATCATGACCGTTCCCCGTTTTCGGAAATGCGATAACTTCGCGAATCGAGTCAGTTCCGGCCAAGAGCGCGATGATACGGTCCCAACCGAACGCGATACCGCCGTGCGGTGGCGCACCATACTGGAATGCGTCGAGAAGGAAGCCGAACTTCTCCTGAGCATCTTCTTCTGAGATGCCCATAATGTTGAAGACCCGCTTCTGGACATCTTGGTTGTGTATACGAATCGAGCCGCCGCCAATTTCGTTACCGTTGGCGACAATATCGTAGGCATACGCCAAAGCGTCCCCAGGATTCGCATCAAACGTCTCGAGGAATTCTGGTTTCGGTGAGGTAAAAGCGTGGTGGACTGCTGTCCACGCACCATCGCCTACGGCGACATCGCCTTCAGCTTCGGCTGCTGCCGCTGACTCAAACATCGGTGCATCAACGACCCAAACAAATGCCCAATCCTGCTCTTCAGCGGGAACTTCAGAATTCGGCTTGATCAGACCAACGCGGTGCGCGATTTCAACACGCGCGGCGCCGAGCAACGCGCGCGAATCAGTCGGTTTTCCAGCCCCAAAGAAGATCGCATCGCCGGGGTTCGCCCCAACGGTTTCAGCCAAGTTTTCACGCTCTGTTTCGGAGATGTTTCGGGAGACTGGTCCGGTCAGTTCACCATCCTCCTGGACCAGCACATAGGCAAGTCCGTGGGCGCCTCGCTGTTTGGCCCATTCTTGCCAGGCATCAAGCTGACGACGAGGCTGCGATGCTCCACCGGGCATCACGACCGCGCCAACGTACTCATTTTGGAATACCCGGAATGGAGTGTCTTTGAAGTACTCCGTCATGTCCGTCAGTTCTAAACCAAACCGAAGGTCTGGTTTGTCGGTACCGTATTTTTCCATGGCTTCGCGGTACGTCATACGTGGGATTGGCGTCTGAACTTCTACGCCTATGAGTTTCCAGATGGCCACTAGCAGCTGTTCCGCGAGTTCGATGATGTCATCTTGCTCGACAAACGATGCTTCAATGTCCAATTGAGTGAATTCTGGCTGCCGATCGGCTCGGAAGTCCTCGTCGCGATAGCAACGGGCGATTTGATAGTACCGTTCGATCCCCCCGACTTGAAGTAACTGCTTGAACAGTTGAGGTGACTGCGGGAGGGCATACCAGGAACCCGGATCAAGTCGTGCAGGAACGAGGAAGTCTCGTGCGCCTTCGGGCGTCGAGCGCGTCAGAGTTGGGGTTTCAACTTCGATGAACTCTTGGTCGGCCAAAAGGTTGCGAGCAACACGGTTAACTTCAGAGCGCAATCGCATGATTCGAGCTGGTTGTGGTCTGCGCAGGTCCAGGTAGCGGTGGGCTAAGCGAACTTCTTCGCCAACCTCGACGTGCTCATCAATCTGGAATGGCAACGGAGCTGAGGTATTCAACACGGTCACTTCGGAAGCGTAGAGTTCAACCGCACCCGAGGCGATATTGGTATTCTCGCTGCCTTCTGGGCGTGCTTTGACTTCTGCGATGACCTGAAGGACATACTCATTTCGCAAATGATCGAATTGGTTTTCGTCATGAACCACGATCTGAGCAACACCGGAGGCATCACGAAGGTCGATAAAAGCTACCCCACCGTGATCACGGCGGCGAGCAACCCAGCCTGCCACGGTGACGGTCTGTCCGATGTATTCGGCGTTGAGCACGCCGAGTTTATGGGTGCGAAGCACGTTGTGTTTCCCCTTTTGAGTTCTACGTGTTGAATAAAAACTATAAATTGTTCGTAGTCAGTCTACCGACGGCAAGGCTACTCGCCGTTGTGTTCGACCTCTACGATGGCAGGCTGCAGATCATCTGCTGGTGGCATCCAGGTTGACGGATCTGTCCTAACTTGCTCGCCGGAGCGGATGTCTTTTATCTCGTGACTGGCTCGTCCCTCGTTGTCGTATGTCCTGAACCATACGTATGGGATACCGCGGCGATCAGCATGGCGGATCTGCTTGCCAAACTTCTCAGCTTTGGTTGCGACTTCGGTATTAATCCCCCGTGCGCGCAGGGTTTGGGCAATATCTTGTGCTGCAGACCAATCATCGTCAGAGGTCAACGCGACATATACGACCGTTGGCACCTTCCGGGTCGTTTCGACCATATTTTGCGAGAACATGCGCGAGATCAATCTGGTGACACCGATGGAAAGGCCTACACCTGGAAAGGTACGTTTACCTTTAGTGGCTAGCGAGTCGTATCTGCCACCGGAGCATATGGACCCCAATTGCTCATGTCCAACTAGGTGTGTCTCATAGACCGTACCTGTGTAGTAATCGAGCCCGCGGGCAATTGAGAGATCCGCTACAGCGGTGCCCGGTGCACGCTTGTGAAGTTCATCAATAACTTCAGCTAGTTCCTGTAGCCCTTCTTCTAACAACGCGTTTTGAACACCAAGCGCGCGGACCTCGGTAACAAACGAAGAGTCTTCAGCACGAATCTGTGCCAGTGCCAAGGCGAGACTAGCCTGCTCCTCCGACGCTCCGAGTTCTTTCTGAAGTTCATCAGTGACCTTCTGCGCCCCAATTTTTTCTAATTTATCGATATGACGTAACACTCCAGCGGTGTCATCTAGTCCAATACCCTGATAAAAACCTTCAGCTAGCTTGCGGTTATTGATTCGAATGACGAACTGCCCAATCGGCAATTTGGACAGTGCCTCAGACATCACCAGCGCAACGTCGATATCGTGTCGGAAATCAAGTACACCGTCACCCACCACATCGATATCAGCCTGGGTAAACTCACGGGCTCGACCTTCTTGCGGACGTTCACCACGCCATACTTTTTGTATTTGATACCGCCGGAAAGGGAAAGTTAGATGACCGGCGTTTTCGGTCACGTAACGGGCAAATGGCACTGTCAGATCAAAGTGCAATGCCAAGCGCGAAGTATCATTGGGGTCCGGTGCATCCGTTTCATGGATACGCGAAACGGTGTACACCTCTTTATCGATTTCGCCTTTACGAAGTAGCGTCCCCAACGACTCGACGGCGCGAGTTTCGATACTGGAAAATCCATGGAGTTCGAAGACTTCTGCAAGTGTATTGAGCACATGGAGTTCAACGAGACGCTCTTGTGGCAACCATTCGTGAAATCCAGATAATGAAGTCTTACGGGACATGTCGGTATATTCTCCAAGGGTTAAGCACGTCTGCGCTGCAATGAGCACTTTCGTGCCTGCTTTTTAAAGTACTCTGCCATTGTATGCGTTTCCCGTAAGCTAACAGTGACCATCTCAGAACAGTCCTCCGATGGCTGACGGGATCTCCACCTAGGAAGAAAGTTTTAGCGGTGACACCTAGTCAACAGCCCGACGTCCCAAAACCGGCGGCTCCCAAACCAAGCTCTGTAACACCGGCCAAGGTAGCCCCAGCGGCCCCAGTTGCACCAGCTCCGGCATATACTTCGAATCTTACGGAAGCTCAGCAATTTACGGAAATTTCCGAGGAGGGAGTCGTAACTCTCCTTGATGGCAATGACAAAGTTGAGGTGGGCCAAGTCCCTGAGGCGTCCAAAGATGATGCACTCGCCTACTTTGTTCGCAAATATGACGATGTCATGACGCAGCTATTGCTCCTCAAACAGCGTCTCGAGACGGATGCGGCCAATAAGGAGCTAGAAAAGACGCTCGCCCAGATTGACGCGGTCATAGACCAACGTCAGATGGTTGGCGATATGGCGAAACTTCGCGAGCAGGCAGAGACACTGCGAAGCGCGCTCGTTGAGCGTCAGGCTCAGCAGCAAGCACAGAGAGACAAAGCACTCGCTGAGCAGCAGAGCGCCCGCGAAGAAATCATTGCACAGGCCGAGGAAATCTCAGCCCAAGATCCCGCAAAAACGCAATGGAAACAGTCCACTGCGAAGATGCGCGAGCTCTTTGACCAATGGCAGACCGTTCAAAAAGCTGGTCCGCGCCTACCTCGTGCGACCGAAGACGCTCTATGGAAACGTTTCCGATCCGCTCGAAATACTTTCGAAAAAAATCGTCGGGCATTTTTCTCACAGTTAGACGCCCGGAATGCTGAAGCAAAGAAAGTCAAAGAGGAGCTGATCACCCGCGCGGAAGCTCTTCAGAACTCCACAGAATGGGGCCCAACCACGCTGAAGTATCGGGACCTGATGAACGAGTGGAAACAATCCCCTCGTGCCTCACGAAAAGATGACGATGCACTATGGGCTCGTTTCCGTGGTGCCCAAGATGTCTTTTTCAAAGCCCGCGATGCGGCCAACGCCGAGGTTGACCGAGAGTATGAGGCTAACCTCGCCACCAAGGAGCAGATCCTTAAAGACGCTCAGCAGCACCTTCCGTTTACTGACGTCGAGTCAGCACGTAGCGTCATGAAAGATCTTCGCACACGTTGGGAAGCAGCTGGTCGGGTCCCGCGCAAGGACATGAGCCGTATGGAAACTGAGATCGGCAAATTTGAACGTGCTTTGACAGACCTAGAAGAAGAGCATTGGCGTCGCAGCGATCCTGAAACGAAGGCTCGGACTACCTCAGCGCAAGCGCAGCTAGAAGATGCCATCGCGCAATTAGAGACAGATTTAGCGGATGCCGAACAGGCAGGCGATCAGCAGAAGATCGATGCTGCCAAAGAAGCTCTTGAGGCGCGCCGCCAGTGGTTGCAAGTTGTTCAAGCAGCTAGTGAATAGTACATCTATTGAACGCATAGATTCTGCAAGTTAGTTATCCACAGCCCCAGCCGACACACCTTCGGCTGGGGCTGGTCTTTGTCATCATGGTTCTATGGCTTTTCTTGCACTAGATTCGATCACGAACCGCTACGATCTCTATGTCCCTGACGATCCATTTTCACCATCGGAACTCTCGGCGATGGCTTACCATGGGCTCCTACGCCCTCAATTCGGTCCGTACTATGTTGATGCGACAACGCCCGATACCGCAGCTCAACGCGCCAAGGCTGTGCGTTACGCAGGTGAACAGCTTATCGATAGAGACTGGACTGCTACGATGCTCACGGCCGCTTGGATTCACCTTGGAGGACTCGCACCTGAAATGTTTGAAGCCTCTACTGCCACGTATCAAAAAACTAGGTCACGTACAAAGATCATCCCAACGGCATTTCGACACATCGACTATATGCAACGCAGCGACATTGCAGAGCAAGACCTCCTCGTCATCGGAGGCACCATTGTCACTAGTTTGGAGTTAACTTTGGAGGATCTCTTGCGTAGTGGACGCACAGCTCGTCACTACAAATGCGCGGAAGAACTCGCTGACCTGGTAGATCTTGATAATCTTCAGCAACGTTTCCACCACAAGCGTCACCTATACGGTGTGGAGCAAGCTAGGCAACGTCTAGAGCATCTTCTAACGCCATCTAAAGATTTGGCAGATGTCCGTTAGCCACTAGTTGGCGGAAGGATTCTTTTTGCGGTCTGATCGACGGTAGACATCGTAGACACCATCAACTTGCCGCACCGTATTCATCAAGTGCTGCAAATGACCAGTGTCTCCCATCTCAAATACGAAGCTTGTTTCTGCCACCCGATCACGCCGAGTCTTCACATTTGCTGAAAGAATATTTACATGATGCTCAGCTAGTACGACGGTCAAATCGGAAAGCAGTTGTTTTCGGTCCAAGGCCAAGACAAGAATATCTACTGTAAATGCTGCCTCCGAAGTCGGTGCCCATTCGACCTCAATAAGACGATCCGCTTCGGGGGTGTGGACCACGTTGGGGCAGTCGTTTCGATGAACGGAAATCCCCGATCCTCTCGTAACGAACCCCACGATATGATCTGGTGGTACAGGAGCACAACACCGTGCAAGTTTGGCAAGTACGTCGCCTGCACCAGGGACCACCACCCCTGAATCTGCATGACGAGAGGGTTGAGGAATTGTGGGGATCGATACCGTATCAGGTTCAGGTTCATCCTTGTGGGGCTCTGGTACCAGAATGTTTTCGATTCTCCGCAAAACGTTTTGCAGAGATACAGAGCCCTCACCGATGCCAGCATAGAGCCCTTGGATATCTTCGTAGTGCAGACCGGTAGCGACTTTCGTTAACGTATCGGTACTCAACATCTGCTGAAGAGAAAGCGTATGCTTGCGAGCTTCTTTTGTCAGGAGCTCTTTTCCTCGTTCAATGACTTCATCCCGACGCTCTTTAGAGAACCAGTGCCGGATCCTATTGCGGGCGCGACCAGAACGGACAAACCCTAGCCAGTCTTGAGAGGGGCCGGCGCTCTCGTCCTTATCGGTAAAGACTTCGACGGAGTCGCCGTGGTTCAGCACTGTATTCAGCGGTACGAGACGACCATTCACCCGTGCACCAACGGTTCGGTGTCCAACTTGTGTATGCACACTGTAAGCAAAGTCAACTGGTGTAGATCCAGACGGCAACGCCTTGATCTCCCCTTTCGGGGTAAATACGTAAACCTCTGCCGAACCGATCTCGGTCCGCAATGAATCGAGAAAATCGTTTGGATCAGCAGCATCTTCTTGCCAATCCAATACGGTCTTCAACCAGCCAGGAGTTTCTGCATCTGCAGTTCCAGCACGCTTATAAGCCCAGTGTGCCGCCACACCGTATTCAGCTCGATGGTGCATTTCATGAGTGCGAATCTGAATCTCGATCCGCTTCCCACCGGGCCCGATCACCGTCGTATGAAGTGACTGGTACATATTGAATTTGGGCATTGCAATATAATCTTTGAATCGCCCTGGTATCGGCGACCACCGTGAATGCAGAGCTCCAAGTACGGCATAACAGTCACGTACCGACTCGACTAATACTCTGATTCCTAGCAGGTCATAGATTTCGTTAAATTCTTTGTCCTGCTCCTGCATTTTTTGATAGATGGAGTAATAATGTTTCGGTCGCCCAGTAACCGTGGCACGAATTTTTGAAGACCGCAGTTCCTTATCAACCTGCTCTGTCAAATTCGCTACGATCTTCTGACGTTGAGGAGTGCGTTCTCCAACTAACCGAACGATCTCTGTATAGACCTTTGGCGAAAGAGCTGCAAATGATAGATCTTCAAGCTCCCACTTAATGGTGTTCAAACCAAGCCTGTGCGCGAGGGCGGCATATATTTCAAGAGTCTCTTTGGCCTTGCGAGCAGACGATTCGGGGGCAACATAACGCCACGTTCGAGCATTATGAAGACGGTCCGCAAGTTTAATCATTAGGACACGAACGTCCTTGGCCATGGCGATGATCATTTTTCGGACTGTCTCAGCTTCGGCTGCAGCCCCAAACTTCACACGGTCAAGTTTCGTGACCCCATCCACTAGCAGTGTCACATCGGGGCCAAAGTCCTTATCAAGCTGTTCTAGCGTGTATTCAGTATCTTCGACAGTGTCGTGAAGAAGTGCGGCAATGAGTGTCTCGCCAGTGAGTCCTAGTTCCGCAAGGATCGTGGCCACTGCCACCGGATGCGTGATGTAAGGATCGCCAGATTTCCGATATTGCTCCCGATGATGATAGTTGGCCACGTTAAAAGCACGTATAATCGGACCAATATCGTCTTTCGGCTGACGCACTTTCAATGTCCGGATCAGGGGTTCCAATAACGGTGAGTAACCGCGACCGGCCAACCGAGAGAACCGGCCAAAACCACGTGCAGGCACTAGGGCATCGGAGCCTGCCTGACCGCCGTGAGATGAAGCCACGATTTCTCCCTTTGTGTGTATTGAAGATGTACTTGAGAGACTTAGCTTACTTCGTGCAATAACGTTTCCACTACTTCCCAGCTACCACTGGGCCCTTCTATAAAATAAAGCGCTGTCCTGCAGCTTGATTTCAAGGTTACAGGACAGCGCGTTTATTCCACTACTGCTGCTTATTGCGACGCAGCGGACTCTGTTGACTCATTTTCAATCTCTTGCTCTGCGTCAGTTCCCCGGCGGCGCAAAATACGCTCGTCCCGCGCTTGAAGGTCATCCTCGCTTTTGCGGAAGAGAGCATACAGTGGCGCTTGAATAAACAGGGTTGCGACAGTTCCCACGATAATACCAACGAAGATGGAAAGAGAGATATCACGCAGCGTTCCCGCTCCGAGAAGGCCCGCACCAATAAACAAAATCGAACCAACGGGCAGTATACCTACGACAGACGTTGTGATAGACCGAACCAACGTCTGATTGACGGCTAAGTTTACAAGCTCGTCAAAGGTTCGCTGGCGGTCCTCCGCTAGATTCTGGGTGTTCTCGCGTATCTTGTCGAAAACCACCACCGTGTCATATAGCGAATACGACAAGATAAGCAGGAAGCCGATAATGGCAGGCGGGGTAACTTCGAAACCAACGGCACCGTAAATGCCCACCGTCAACATCACGACATATAGCAGGCCAACGATGGCGGCAGCAGACATCTTCCATGTTCGGAAGTAAATAGCCAAGTACAGGGAGACCAGGACCAGAAAAACGATCAGGCCTATAAACATCTGCTCTGAGACCGCTTGCCCCCAAGTGGGGCCAACGAAGTTGGACGTCACGTCTTCAGCGGTTACGTTGTATCCCTGTTGTAGATTCTCCGCAACTTCAAGAGTTTGTTCATCGGAGAGCTCTGTTGTCTGAACTCGAATAGTGCCACCGGCAATGTTCGTTGCTGTTGCCTCGGCTTCCGATATAACTTCTGTCACTGCTTCTTCGCCGATAACTGGATCCGTATTCTCAACGCCTGAGACTGTGAATTCCGAACCACCACGGAAATCGATACCCATGTTGAAGCCACCGCGCAAAGCAGTGATACCGGCAGCCACAGCCAATAAGATCAGCGCTACTGCGAACCAAGTCTTCCATTTTTGTACGAACGGATACGATTTCTTGCCCGCATACAGTTCATTACCCCAAGTTGCTAAGCGACTCATGAGTCCTCCCGCGCAGGCTTCTGGTCCGATGATGTGGTCGTTTGCAATACTTCAGCTCTCTCGGCGGCACGCCGTTCAGCGATAGTTTGTCGCTTCTGAGCTTCCTTGCTCGATCTGGTGTTCTTTTTCCCACGCTTTGGTGCCACGGCGTCATCCGGGCGAAATTCACGAACACGTCCAGCACCTTGGTAAAGAGGCTTTTGTCCAAGCAACGAAGGGTCCATGCCTGACATCGGGTGCCCACCTGCGAAGAATTTGGTCGTTGCCAATAACTTCATCACCGGGTGCGTAAACAAGAACACCACAATAAGATCCGCTATAGAGGTGAGCCCAAGTGTGAAAGCGAATCCGCGAACGTTCCCGACGGCTACAAAATACAAGACCACCGCGGCCAGCACGTTTACGAGCTTCGATACAGTAATTGTTCGCTTCGCTCGATCCCAACCATAGTTCACGGCTGATTCGATTGGTCGACCATTGCGCATCTCATCTTTGATGCGTTCAAAGTAGACAATAAAGGAGTCTGCAGTAAGACCGATCGAGACGATGATCCCTGCGATGCCTGCCAACGAGAGCCGGTAGTTGTCTGACCAACCGAGTAGAACAATTGACAGATATGTCAATAAGCCCATAATCACGATCGATGACAACGTGACCAAGCCCAACGCGCGGTATTGGAAGAACTGATAAATCGCAACCAACCCGAGTCCGATGAGACCTGCAACAAGACCCCAGAATAATTGGTCCTGGCCTAAAGTCGCCGAAATCTGTTGCTCTGATTCCACTTCAAAGGAAATAGGCAGCGCACCGTATTCGAGCTGTTCAGCAAGTTGCGCTGCGCTTTCTTCGTTGAAATCTCCAGAAATCTGGGCTCGGCCATCAGTGATTACTGCCTGTGAAGCCGGGGCGGAGACGATCTGACCGTCAAGTAAAATAGCGAACTGATTTTGCGGCGGGTTCATACCGGTCAGACGCTGGGTAACTTCGCGAAAACTCTCAGCACCTTCATCTTCGAAGGCAATATTGACGACCCATGAACTAGCAGAAACACCAGTCGGTGTCTGAGACATTCCGTGATCGGCCGAATCGATCTGATCACCAGAAATTTCTAATGGTCCCAAGATATATTTTGAACCGGTGTCGAAGTCACAAGCAACGATGGCTTCGTCAGCGGGGAGGTTCTCACGGATCTGGTTAGCATCGGATGCCGTGCAATCGGTGCTCTGGAATTCTTCGTACAGCTCTGGAGTAATCCAGTTGGGGTCCGAACCGTGTTCAGGCTCTGCATCAGGTTCCGGGACATCTGATACGTCAGTGCGTTCTTCTTCCGGGACAGCGGTAAATGGACCCGAAGTAATCACCGAACGAAACTCCATGTTAGCGGAGGCCTGAATCAGCTGGCGTGTTTGCTCATCTGGAGAACCCGGCATCGATACCACGACATTGTTGTCGCCCTGAGTATTGATTTCGGCTTCTGAAACTCCTGAACCATCGACACGCTGCCGAATAATTTCGACTGCCTGACTCATCTGGTCCGAAGTGACGGCTTCGCCGGTCGATGTTTCTGGGGATAATACCATTTGGGTACCGCCCTCAAGGTCAAGCGCCAACAGGGGGACACCGTTGGAGTTATTGGTTGCAATACCGATGCCCAGGATGATTCCTAAGCCAACAAGAATTGCAGTTAGCCACGCCAGGGATCGCCGGGCACGGGATTGAGGGGTCTTAGACGCCATAGGTCAGGGGCCTTCGATGCTTGTTCGTTATGGAATACGGAGTGAGTTAGCGGTCTCTGTCATCGCGTGGATCGTTTTTGTATTCTGATCCGTATTCGTTGTCTAACGTTTCGGTTGAGGACTGCTCTGGATAATCAGGAACATCATCAATCGTGATATCAGATTCTGGGAGCTCATCCTCAGTAGGTTCTTCCACAACCTGACCGACAGCCTGCAGGTGAATTGTTGCGTATTGGCCAGGTGACAGTTCAAGCGTGGCTTTATTGTCGTCATGGTTCACATCAACGACCGTGCCGTACAGGCCGAAGGTCGTCATAACCTCCATGCCCGGTTCCATAGATGCACGCTGCTCTTGCTGCTTTTTCACGGCTTTACGGCTGCGGCGAATCATCATAAAGAACAATAGGCCCAATACAGCCAACATGATGAGCATGAACATGCTGGAGCCGCCTTGTTCACCGCCCCCAGCCTGCGCAATAACGGTGGCCATTTCGGAATTGTAAGTCATAAACGTCTACCATCTATCTTGTTGTCGTACTCGGACACTGGGCAGTGTCCACGAGAAAATCAGCCGGGAGCCCGGCAATCTACATATAATGTCTCAGCCTATCCTAATGTGCACACCGAAATAGCGTGAATTCCGTGAAGATTCAGCCCGTATAAGATCACCGTCTGTGAATTAGTCATCGCCGTCGTCGGTAAACAAAATATCGTCCACGCGCCCCTGAACCGCATCAGTGGACTGTTCCTTAAGTCTCGACGTGGTGTCGCCTTCGCCCCCGGATCCGTCAACCATTAACGACCATAAACCTTTCGTCGTTGAATCATCCGGTGGCGTCAGACCGAGATGTTCCCAAGCTGCAGGCATCGCTATACGACCACGCGGGGTCCTGCCCAATAGACCCTCACGAACCAGGTATGGCTCCGCCACAGTTTCAACTGTCTCGACTTCTTCCCCTACCACTATCGCCAGAGTAGATAGGCCCACCGGTCCCCCATGGAATTTGGTACACAGGGCATCGAGCACGGCGCGGTCTAAGCGGTCTAGCCCCCGTGAATCAACTTCATACATATCTAGCGCGGCTGCTGCAGCATGTTCATCGACGTCGTGGAGCTTACTGACTAACGCCCAATCCCGTACACGTCGCAACAGACGATTTGCGATCCTCGGGGTCCCCCGTGAGCGTGATGCAATCTCAGTAAACGCTGCACTGTTCAACCGCATGTCGAGCATGGCTGCAGAGCGTCGCAGCACAAGCTCAAGTTCCTCGTTTGTATAGAAGTCAAGATGCCCAGTAAAACCGAACCGATCACGGAGCGGTCCCGGCAAAAGGCCCGCTCTGGTGGTGGCTCCGACAATTGTGAATGGTGGAAGCTCCAGTGGGATCGAGGTCGCACCCGCTCCCTTGCCGACCACGATATCGACACGAAAGTCCTCCATCGCCATATAGAGCATTTCTTCCGCGGGACGTGACATTCGATGTATCTCATCAAGGAAGAGGACTTCGCCCTCGGTCAGGGAAGACAAGATGGCTGCCAAGTCACCGGAATGCTGGATTGCCGGGCCAGAAGAGATACGTAGAGGAGCACCCATTTCTTCTGCGACGATCATCGACAGCGTGGTTTTTCCTAGGCCAGGCGGGCCTGACAACAAAACGTGATCGGCAGTTGCACCACGCAGCTTAGCCGCTTCCAAAACTAGGGATAGCTGATTTCGAACGCGGTGCTGACCAACAAAGTCTGCGAGATTTTTAGGTCGCAGCGCCGCTTCAACTTCTCGTTCTTCATTCGCAGCGCTACCTGCAACAATGCGATCTTCATCGGAGTTTGAGGGAAATGCGGATTCAGTCATATATTAGAGTCGCTGCCTTGCCTGTCCTTCACCGAGATTCCGGAGTGTAGCGCGCAATGCAGCCGAAACATCTGCAGACGCGGCAAGTTCCGGATCAGCCTCGAGCGCTTGTTCAATACCTTTCGTGGCATCTTTTTCCTTCCAACCAAGTCCGATCAATGCTTGATGAACTTGCTCTTTCCAAACCGGCTCTCCGCTGCGAGCCGATTTCGTACCGGTCTCAGCTTCCTCACGAGGAACAAGTTTTCCGGAGAGTTCAAGGATGATACGTCGGGCCGATTTTGGACCAATTCCGGGAACTTTGGTAAAGGCCTTATCGTCCTGTTGGTCGATATGCTGGCGAACCTCGTCGGGATCAAATACGGAGAGCACGGCTAATGCGATGCGAGGTCCGATGCCTGAAACGCTCATCATCACTTCAAAAATTTCACGCTCATCGGCTGTACTGAAGCCGTACAACACCGGATTATCATCTCGGATCAGTAATTGCGTTTGTACGGTGACTTCTTGGCCGGTGCGTAACATCGAGAGCGTGTTTGGGCTTGCCGAAAAAAGATAACCGACCCCGCCGACAGCGATGACAGCGCTATTGACTGTGACGTGTTGAATTTCGCCGGTTAGCGACGAGATCATGCGTTCTCCCTCTGATAGCAATAGAGCCATCACATCAGTGTGAATCTAAGTTGGCGTCCCAACGCCCACTAAATTCTATTATCTAGCGCGCCGTTCTGCGGCAAGCCAGAGTTTCTGCGCTGGGGTCAGATTCGTTTCTGGCCGCGCACTTGAAAATTTTGAAGCAGCGCTACGGCTGGTGAGCTTGCCGGTATCTAGACCCCTACCGAAGAGACCACCTCGCCATGCATGTGCGATGGCGATGGCGATGGCATCGGCAGCATCAGCAGGCTTCGGCGCGGTGTGTATTCCTAAGATTCGCATGACCATCGAAGTAACCTGCTTCTTATCTGCTGAGCCGGAACCAGTAACAGCAGCCTTAACCTCCGAAGGCGTCAGCAGCGCCGTTGGTACGTTGCGCCTCGCGCCTGCGGCAATGGCCACTCCCGAAGCTTGAGCGGTACCAATAATCGTTGGCGTGTTATTTTGCGCAAACATACGTTCGATCGCTAAATGATCGGGTTGATACTTGTCCAGCCAACTATCCATGGTCGTATCGATGACCGATAAACGTTCACCAATGGGGTCAGTCCCCGGGCTTCCAACGACAGTAACATCCACAAGTTGGGCTCTACGGTTGGCGGCAATATCGACGACTGCGATACCACACCGGGTTAGTCCGGGGTCGACTGCGCAAACTCGAAGTTGGCTCACCGGCTGGGAACGGCGACCGGCGTCTAACACTTAAGCGTCCTGCGCCGATAGTTCTTCAAGAACTTCGGCGGTAATTTCGACGTTGGCGTAGACATTCTGCACGTCGTCGAGTTCCTCTACTGCATCCCAAAGCTCTATGAAGGACTGGGCTGATTTTGCATCCAGTTCGACTTTCATATCAGCGAAAAACTCGACATCATCAGAGTCGTAGGCAATTTCTGCCTCGTCTAGTGCCTTGGCTACCGCCTGGATATCCGAAGGGTCAGAGACAATTTCAAACGCTGTGCCGGAACGAAGGATCTCATCGGCGCCCGCTTCGATTACGGCCATCATGATGTCGTCCTCGGTGTGATTTTCAGCAGGCACGCGAACGACTCCCCTGCGTTGGAACATGAAAGCGACGGAACCTGGATCTGCCATAAAGCCACCGTTACGTGTCACGGTCGCACGCACTTCCGAGGCCGCGCGGTTGCGATTATCCGTTAGACATTCAACTAACAACGCAGACCCCTCGGGCCCGCGGACTTCGTACATGATTTCGGCGTAGTCAATAACTTCACCGGTGAGTCCAGCACCACGTTTAATGGCGCGATCAATATTGTCATTGGGCACCGACTGCTTCTTCGCTTTTGTAACCGCGACTTCTAGCCCTGGGTTACCGTCAAGGTCCGGTCCGCCGGCACGTGCTGCAACTTCAATCGCCTTAATGTGGTTGGCATACATTTTGGCACGCTTGGCGTCCAACGCTGCCTTCTTATGTCGCGTTGTATGCCATTTTGAGTGACCTGCCACTGTATAGAACTCCTCTCCCGTGTGTAGTCACGGGCAATGTGGGAAAACTGACTGCTCCCATTATAGATGCAAGCCGACTATTCAGCAGTCTTTGGGCTGGACAGGCTTAATCGGGAGTGCTGGGGGCCGGTCAACAAAACATGCAACCAGGTAAGCATGGCGGAATCGAATCTCTCGGGGTCCACATTCCATTCCCGGGTGTGACGGGCCTCTTGAAAACGAACCATACTGACCAACTTGCGGTTCTTTGCCGCGAGTTGCTCTGAAGGACCGATCGGCACAAAGTCATCGTTTTCAGAGTGCAAGATCAGGATCGGATGAGTAATATCGTCGGACCGCGTCACCCAGTCTAAGCGTTGCAGGTCCACAGGTGAGGCCAAGCCAGTGATGGTCTTCCCCCAGGGCGACTCGATCAGCCAGCTTCCTAGCTTTCCAGCAATGTGCGGCAGTCTATTGATACGGGCCTGATGTCGCAGGACATCCAACCAGTCAATGACGGGCCCCACCAGGACAAGCCCACGAATGTAGCTGGATAATGCCGATCGGTACATGACTTGCAGGCTGACTGCCCCACCCATCGAAAAACCGCCCAGCACGACGGAGGTGGCCCCATGGTTGAGGGCATACAGGATGGCCGCTTCAATATCTGGCCATTCTGTAGCTCCTAGGCCGAATTTTCGGTCTCTAGCATCGGGAGCGTCACCATCGTTTCGATACGAGACCATTAAGCCAGGCATCCCCATCCGTTGGGCAACCCCCATCATACGGAGCCCCTCATTACGCTTGGACCCGCGTCCATGCACAGTGATCAGCCAAGTGTTGGAATGCTGCGTTGAGCGCTTTGGTTCGATAAGCCAAGCTGGGGCTAAACCGTCATCGACTGGAATCTCAACATTCCGATACACGTAACCGGCTTCTTTGGGAGTTGGCCACACAAACCCCGCCCATCTGCCACGAACTGCCTGGGTGAGATCTCCGCTATATACCTCTTCAACAATTCGCGTTATCGTATCGCGTTTTCGCTCTGTAGCTACGATTTCACCAATACGCGCGACACCGGTGCCCTCATTAAACACCAAAGCGTACTGGCCGCGCACAGTGGTCTGCGGCGTAACGGATAATTCAATTAAGCCCGCTCCAGATACGCCACGGGTAGGGAGATAGTTATAAACCTGCACGTCTTCAGTAGGTTTCGGGTCTGGTGTTACGACGGTGCGAGCAAAGATGGAAGCCAATGTAGGGATGATAGCAAGTGCGGTACCCACAAGAGCACCGGTAATTGCCCCCACGGCCGACCAGCGTACAGTCCGTTTTACTGGTTGTTGCTTTGATCCAAAAGAAGGCAGTCGAACGACGTTAGAAAGGTTGCTTTCACCCATAACTACATTGTCACCCGTACGCACATATTTCGCTAGTATCTCTGTCACAAGAGACCTCACCAAATATGGCTGTTTTGCAGTCAGGCAAATCTCTAGCCACCACACTTTTCTCCACGATAGATTGTTCTCATGACTACTCCCTCAGATCTTCCCGCCGATGCTACCCCACGATTGTCTCGTGAAGAAGCTCAGTCGCTTTCCGACAAGCAATGGCAAGAACGCCTCAGCCCGGAAGCCTTCCATGTGCTCCGTCAAGCAGGTACTGAACGACCGTATACCGGAAAATATTGGGACACCGAAGACGTAGGAACGTATTCTTGCCGAGCTTGCGGTGAAGAGCTCTTTCAGTCCGACACAAAATTTGATGCACGTTGCGGTTGGCCTTCGTTTTACGCGCCAACAGACAACGAGAAAATCACCTACGTCGAGGACACTTCCATGGGAATGACTCGCGTCGAAGTTCTCTGCGCAAACTGCGAATCGCACCTCGGGCACGTATTTGCCGGCGAGGGCTTCGACACTCCAACTGACCTGCGTTATTGTCTCAATTCGCTCAGCTTGAACTTGACAAAATCGACGGAATAAACGTGTCATTGTTTTCATGCGGCGCGCCGCCACCGAATCCTTCAAGTACGGGTTTAACCTAGGAATGTGAATCCACAAGAATCCCACGCGCAAGCACTCCATGATGCACCGCAGACTTTTCGAGTCGCCCTTGATGAGCTGCGGCAAGCAGACACGCGCGCCGAGGTTGATATTGTGGAAGTCCCCGCTCCTTCCAAGCTGGCCCCGTATGCAGTCGCAATGGCCGCCGAGATCGCGGATGAGAACGGCGAAGCGCATGCTGTAGGTCGTTTTATCCTGCTATACGACAGTCAACATTCTGATGTTTGGGATGGCAATTTTCGTATCGTCACCTACATTCGGACGAGTGTAGAGACTGACCTTGGAGAAGATCCCCTCCTAACGGAGGTCGCTTGGACCTGGATCCTAGAATCGCTCGACGAAGCTTCAGCCACGTACCGGCAACCAGGTGGCACCGCCACTAGAGTTCTCTCTAAAGGCTTCGGCATACTCGATCAGCAAACCGAAACCACCGATCTTGAACTCCGGGCCTCGTGGACACCCGCCGGTGATAACCTAAATAGACATTTAACAGCTTGGACCGATATGGTGTGCACGTTCGCCGGTTTGCCACCCGTTTCAGAGGGCGTAATCCCGCTGAATCCAATCCGAAGGAAGTAACGATTTCTAGCAGGCATCTCACCGCAGATGGTTTTGAGGAATTTCGCGAGCACGCCCGTCAAGATTCTCAAGATCACAACAACGAACCGACCCTCATAGAACAGCCAGTCGGTGGGATACCCCCAATCGTAGATACCCAAACCCAGCTTGCGCACGTTGCCAATAAACTTCGCTCCGGGACCGGCCCGGTAGCAGTTGATACTGAACGGGCAAGTGGCTACCGGTACGGACAACGCGCTTTCCTCATTCAGCTCAAACGTCAAGATGATTCAATATGGCTGCTGGATCCCGAAGCGTTGGACAGTCTGTGCCCGGTTCAGGAAGCGCTCGAAGGTGTCGAATGGATTCTGCACGCTGCCATCCAAGATCTTCCATCGTTGCGACAGGCCGGTTTATGGCCCGACCGCCTCTTTGATACTGAGTTAGCCGGGCGTCTCCTCGGCTACCACAAAGTGAGTTTATCTGCGCTTCTTGAGCACAAACTCAATATCACCTTGGCCAAAGAACACTCAGCTGCCGATTGGTCAGTCCGCCCTCTCCCAGAGGATATGCGAAACTATGCGGCACTCGATGTAGAACTCTTGCACGAACTTCGCGAAGTAATCATCCAAGAACTCGAAGCAGCTCATAAGCTAGAAATCGCTTACGAAGAGTTCAACTCCCTCCTTACTAGACCGCACAAACCGCCACGTAAAGATCCGTGGCGACGCACGTCGGGAATCCATGAGATCACTGATCGTCGGACTCTGGCGATCGTAAAGTCATTGTGGACAACTCGTGAGAAGTTGGCCAGGTCGCGAGATCTCCCACCAGGAAAACTCCTGAATGACCGGTCTCTGGTAGCGGTCGCAAAAGCAAAGCCAAGAACTGTTCCGCAGCTTATGAAAATTCCACGGATGCGTCGCAAGGCTGCCTCTCGTGACGCAAGGCGCTGGTTACAGGCGATCCAGGACGGCATAAAGATTGCTCAGGATCCGGACAAGGTGCCTCCCATGAGGGCGTCCTCCCAATCGCCACCGGCCGTCAAGGCGTGGCGTGACAAGGAACCTCTGGCAGCGCGCCGACTCCAAACCTGCCGCAATCGTCTAGCACGAGTGGCTGCTGATCAGAACATGCCACTAGAGAATCTCCTACTTCCCGAAACCTTACGGGAAATCTGCTGGCGTCCTCCTGAACCTATTACGCCTGAATCAGTCGAACGTCGGCTCACCGATTTGGGAGCACGTCCATGGCAAATAGAGGCAACCTCCGCTGTCATCACTGTTGCCTTACTTGATCCCGACCCTTTAGAAGAATAAGCGCAGGTCTCATGAGTTGTTGTCAGCATAACCCCTCAAGACGAACCTTTCTCGCAGCAAGCGGCCTTGCCACGGCAGCCGTAACTCTGGGAGCGTGTTCCAGTGGTCCCGAGCAAGAAACGTTCTCGGGCGGCGTCCGGACTCAAGCTCTTAAATTGGATGAGCTCCCCGTGGGCAAAGCCATACAGCAAGCCGTAGGCGGCGACCAGATCCTCATATATCGGGAGTCCGACGAAACCGTCCGAGCTTATTCGGCCGTATGTACGCATCAAGGTTGCATAGTTGGAGCAAGCGAAGACACAACTGACCCCTTTATATGTCCTTGTCATTCCTCAAAATTTGATAAGACAACTGGCGAGGCTATCGCCGGCCCTGCGCAATTACCGCTGACCAAACACAATGCTTCGACAGAAGACGGCTGGATCTTAGTTGAGGTAGAGCCAAAGTAGTCTGCCTACGAGTCGCCGACCTGTTTGTACCGGCCCCGGCTCGGTCGTGGTCGCCTTTGGTGTCCGCGAGCATACTTGTTCACTGAAGGATCCCAATCAGGATCAAGAGCTTTGCGACGGGGGTAATGACATTTGATCCACCACCACCATGCAAAGGTTCCGACCCCGGGCAAGATGAGGACAGCTAGCATCCACCAGACGCGTTGGGTCGGGTTCAACGGTGAGCGGCTCAGACTCCACAACGACCACGTCATAAAGACAACAAGTGCGATTGCACCCAGAGTTACCGCGATATCGATAATGCTACTTATGATTTCTATCTACTTTCGGCTGAGCCATGTACAAAGAAGTTTCAAATGGGTTTGACGAAACATGTTCGACGCCCCTAATAAAGGGCAACTCGGTCGGGTGACGGGAACATCTCATCGAGGATAGCCAAATCGTGGGACGTCATTTCATAGTCTAGAGCACTCGCATTTTGCTGTACTTGCTCCACTCGTGTGGCCCCCGCAATAACTGATGCCACAGGTTGCTGAGCCGAAAGCCAGCTAAATGATGCCTCAACTTCGGTAATTCCACGTTCTCTAGCAAAATTAGCGTACTGCGTCAGCTGCTCCCAATTAGCCTCGGTGACCATATGCTGGCGCACATAGGAAAGTCGCGACCCTTCCGGTGCTGCATCCTGACGATATTTTCCAGTGAGCAGACCATTGTTCAGCGGAAAGTATGGAAAGACACCTAGTCCAAAGGTCTTTGCTGCCGGGAGCACTTCAAGTTCGGCACGACGATCCATAAGATTGTAATGATTTTGTGCCGAGATAAAGCGTTCTCGTCCCAACTCTTTGGCTACATAGTGGGCTTGAGAGATTTGCCACCCGGACATATTCGAGTGTCCAATATAGCGCACTTTACCGTCTGCAATCAGTTGGTCTAGTGCACCGAGGGTCTCGTCGATAGGGGTAAGTGGATCCGGGGTATGGTATTGCAGCAGATCTATGTATTCGGTGTCCAGCCTGCGCAAAGAAGCTTCTACAGCTTTGACTATGTACTGTCTCGATCCTCGAGCGCCAAAATCTACACCGTTACTGCCTCGCATGTCCATGCCAAACTTTGTCCCGATGATCACTTGCTCACGCACCGTGTTGAGTGCTTCGCCAAGGTACTGCTCGGATTGGCCTGGGGTTTTTCCATATGCATCTGCTGTATCGAAAAAGGTTATCCCTGCGTCTACCGCTGCCCGAACAACTCTTACAGCCGTTGTTATGTCCTGCGTTGGAGAATTAGGACGCCCAAGATTATTACAGCCAAAACCGATAGCCGAGACGACGAGACCAGAGTCACCGACACGTCGAAACTGCATGGTTACCGCCCTTCCATGCTGAGACGGTCTGCACGGATGTCCGTCTTTTGTATTGCCTGCGAAGCTAACTTCATGGCCTTATTGCGGTGGACACTTCGAACCTCGAACACAAATTTTCCTTGACCTGGAACTGCTTGCCAGTCTTGAACCGCTCCGATCCCACGCCAAGCTAGTAACGCTGTATATTCCTGGAGAAACTTTTCCGCGTTCGTGAATTCCACAGAAGTTGGGTCTTGACCCTTTTGTTTGATCGTGACCGTACAGTTCTCTTGGACGATCTGATCAACATCAACGTAGCTGTCGTTTTGGCATTGCTCGAGGAAAGACGATAGCAAGGTTTCTGCTTCGTTCGGCTTGGAAACTGATTCAACTTTCGTGGTACCTATCTCCCCCACTTTGCCGTAATGAAGTACGAACTCCTTGGTTTCTTCTTCCCACCAAGCTTCTCTGTAGTGCGTCGGGCGTTTGAAGTCTGGGCTCTGAAGGTACATGCGAACTATTGTCACTGTCGTCCTTGGGTCTCGGGCTGAAGGTTCTATTGAAATTCTACAGTCCTCAGCTCAGATGGAGTAAACAAAACAGATGGCCCGAAACCCACGTGTGGGTTTCGGGCCATCCAGGTGTCAGATTATTGACGTGCGGTACGTCGCATGGAGACTAGTCGTTCTTTGTCGCCATCTGACGTAGTACGAACTGCAGGATTCCACCGTTACGGTAGTAATCGGCTTCACCTGGAGTGTCAATACGGACCTTGACGTCGAATTCAACCTTGTTGCCATCTTCACTGGTTGCAGTGACATGGACAGTCTCGGGGGTCGTGCCGTTGTTAAGTTCGCTGATACCTGCGATATCGAAGGTCTCAGTACCGGTCAGTCCGAGTGAATCTGCTGATTCGCCCGCTGGGAATTCAAGCGGTAGAACCCCCATACCGATCAAGTTTGAACGGTGAATACGTTCAAATGATTCGGTGATAACTGCCTTCACGCCCAAGAGTGCTGTACCTTTAGCCGCCCAGTCACGTGACGAACCGGAGCCGTACTCCTTGCCACCAAGAACAACCAGTGGTGTATTGGTTTCCTGGTAGTTCATCGCGGCGTCATAGACGTAGACCTGTGGTCCACCTTCTTGGGTGAAGTCACGGGTGAAGCCCCCTTCGACGCCATCCAACATCTGGTTGCGGATACGGATGTTTGCGAAGGTTCCGCGAATCATGACTTCGTGATTACCACGGCGCGAGCCGTAGGAGTTGAAGTCCTTACGTGCTACACCGTTCTCAATGAGGTACCGGCCAGCTGGAGTATCGGACTTGAAGGCACCTGCAGGAGAGATGTGGTCAGTAGTTACCGAATCACCGAGTTTCAGCAGGACCCGTGCGCCAGCAACGTCTTCGACTGGTTCTGGTTCAAGAGTCATACCTTCGAAGTAGGGAGGTTTCCGTACGTATGTGGATTCTGGATCCCATTCGAAGGTCTTGCCTTCTGGGGTATCAAGTTCTTGCCAGCGGTGGTCGCCGTCGAAGATAGTCGAATATTCTTCGTTGAACATATCAGTATCGATCGAACGATCAATGATCTGCTGAACTTCGGTTGGGTCTGGCCACAGTTCAGACAGGAAGACGTCGTTACCTTCGCTGTCCTGTCCCAGTGGTTCGTTTTCAAAATCGAAGTCCATGGTGCCGGCGAGTGCGTATGCAACGACCAGAGGTGGTGAGGCCAAGTAGTTCATCTTGACGTCTGGGTTGATTCGACCTTCGAAGTTACGGTTACCAGACAGCACCGAGGTCACTGCCAGGTCGTTATCGTTAACCGCCTGGGAGATTTCTGGAGCAAGTGGGCCAGAGTTACCGATACAAGTCGTGCAACCATAACCAACGATGGAGAAACCAAGTTCTTCCAGGTGTGGAATGAGACCGGATTTTTCGTAGTACTCGGTCACAACGCGTGAGCCAGGTGCCACGGAGGTCTTCACCCATGGTTTCGAGGTGAGACCTTTCTCGACGGCGTTGCGTGCCAGGACAGCAGCAGCCATCATGACCGATGGGTTGGAGGTGTTGGTGCACGAGGTGATCGATGCGATCGCTACCTTACCGTGGTCCAGTTCAAATTCGTCACCATTGCTGAGTGCCACATCGGCGGTCCGGGATGGACGTCCGACGCCAACCTCATCGGCGTCTGCAAAGTCATGGATATCCTTGCGGAACTGTTCCTTGGAATCGTCGAGAATGATGCGATCCTGTGGGCGACGTGGTCCTGAGATCGACGGAACGACCGTCGATAGATCCAGTTCCATGTATTCGGAGTAGGAAACTTCGTTGGATGGGTCATGCCACATGCCCTGTTCCTTGGCGTAGGCCTCAACCAGTTTAATGTTCTCTTCGGAACGACCGGTCAGACGCAGGTAGTCCAGGGTGACTTCATCAATCGGGAACATGGCTGCAGTCGAGCCGAACTCTGGCGACATGTTACCGATGGTTGCTCGGTTAGCCAGTGGTACTGAGCCAACACCTTCACCGTAGAATTCAACAAACTTGCCCACGGCGCCGTGTTCGCGAAGCATTTCGGTAATGGTCAGTACAACGTCAGTTGCGGTCGCGCCGGCTGGAATTTCACCAGTGAGCTTGAAACCGACTACGCGTGGTACAAGCATCGAGACGGGTTGACCAAGCATTGCTGCTTCGGCTTCAATACCGCCGACGCCCCAGCCAAGCACGCCGAGACCATTGACCATGGTGGTGTGGGAGTCAGTACCAACACAGGTATCTGGGTAGGCGCGCAGTACACCGTTGACTTCGCGGGTCATCACGGTGCGTGCCAGGTATTCAATATTGACCTGGTGGACAATACCCATGCCAGGAGGAACCACTTTGAAATCGTCAAATGCGGTCTGTCCCCAGCGGAGGAACTGGTAGCGCTCACCGTTACGCTGGTATTCAATTTCAACGTTGCGCTCAACTGCGTCTGGGGTACCGAAGTGGTCGATCTGTACCGAGTGGTCAATAACCAGTTCAGCCGGTGCCAGCGGGTTCACCAGTGCAGGGTCACCGCCGAGATCGGTGATGGCTTCACGCATGGTTGCCAAGTCAACAACACACGGTACACCGGTGAAGTCCTGCATCAGGACGCGTGCCGGAGTGAACTGGATTTCGGTGCTTGGGTCAGCCGATGGATCCCAGCTGGCTAGGGCCTGAATCTGATCCTTGGTGATATTCTTACCGTCTTCAGTGCGAAGCAGGTTTTCTAGCAGAATTTTCAGTGAGTAGGGAAGTTTCTGCGAACCCTCGACCTTGTTGAGTCGAAAAATTTCGTACTCAGCACCATCGACGTTCAAGACGCCTTTGGAACCGAAGCTATCTACTGTAGTCACAGTGGACTCCTCTTTTCCCGCCCGTATCAGGGCGATTCAATTGTCCTGTGTTAGCGCTGACCCTCTAAGCATGCAGGTGACACATCAGGGCATTGCCGGTGCGAACCGCCCAGCCCGGTTCATCGCATGCGAAGGCGGTGTGGCTTTTATTCTAACGCGCCTCAGCTGTGAGTGCGTGATTGTCTCAAAGCAGCGGAGGGTCGGAAGACGGTCACGGTCTCCATGTGGAAGGTATCTGGGAAGAGGTCGTAAATGGTACTTTCCTCGATTTCCCAGCCGTGTTCGACCAGCCATTTGGTGTCTCGAGCAAACGATGCAGGGTCGCATGAGACGTACACGATTTTCTCGGCATCTAACTGATGGATTCGCGTAATAGCCGCGCGTCCGGCACCCGAACGAGGCGGATCCAGCACGACCGCGTCGACCTGTCGACCACCTAGGCCTCCCTTTTCGATGGGCGCGTCCGGACGTTGCAACCAGGACCCGATAATACGATCTGTGAGACCGTTGATCACAAATGCTTGTTTCTTGTCATGCAAGTTTTTTCGTGCATCTCGTGAGGCGCCTGGTGACGCTTCAACGGACAACACCACGCCGTTTTCTCCCACACCATCTGCAATGAACTTGGAGAACAGTCCTGCGCCGCCGTAGAGGTCTGCAATAACTTGCCCCGGCTGGGTATCGAGAGCGGCCATAACTGCATTGACAAGTGTTTCAGGGGCGTCCCGGTGCACTTGCCAGAACCCGTCGCCAGAGATGCGGAATTGGTGGGCGCCATAGGTTTCAGTCTCAACGAGTTCCCTCACCCATGTCCGGCCGCGGAGTCGCACGAGCTCTACGGGACCAAACTGTTTCGAGCGCAATCCAACGACGACTGAAACTTTGGACGGCAAGTGAATCATTCGCTTACGCCACTGGGCAATATGCTGTTCAAGAAGTTTCTTATCAGCAACTACAGATTCCAGCGGGAAGATTACGACGAGTACTTCTTCTCCATGGGCTGGAGTTGCTACTTCGACACGACCGGCACCACTAAAATCGATGTCCCAGAGTTGCAGTGCATCTAGCTGACGCACCCCCAATGGAATATTGCGAACCGGCACTACAGTTGCGGAACGGTGCACGTTCATTGCCAGACGACCCGTCGATGTAACGGCAAATGCGTTGCGGGTGCGCCAATGCAGGCCTGTGGGCTCATCTTCAGTTATACCGACGACTTGAGCCTCAACATTGAGCTTGCCAATGCGAGTCATCGTATCGCGGAACACCTGTGCTTTGAGACGACGCTGGTGTTCCAAAGTGATGTGCCCATACTCAGCTCCACCAACTGGGTAGCGTCCGGAAGCATGCGCGCGAATAGAATCTGCGAGTTTCCACTGATGGGATCGGCGAAACTCAGACGGACGGACAACCGATACAGTATCGGCACGCCAAAACCGTGCGTCTTCTCCCCCAGAGGTAACAGCTGCGTTGACTATTTCGCCAGGAATTGCATGTCGCACGAAGATGACACGACCGTCATGGCGCGCGACGCAATGTCCCCCGTGGGCCATGGCTCCTATTTCTAGGGTAAGAATCTCGCCAGCATCTTTGTCATGTGCTGCCAGATGCGCGGCAGTTTGTGAACCGGTGCTTGTCATTGATCGGCCTGCTTCAAATTGTGGTGTGAGTGTTGTGTTGCGGTGAATCTCGGCAAACCGATTTTCACGTCTAATTCAGTTATCAATGTCTTGACCACCATAGTATCCCCCACCCGTGTGTGATGTATCACTGTGTCTTGAAGGGTCATACTCGTGGCTCCACCCCCGGGCCTGGTTCAGACTCTCCATCGTCTCGATGAGTGTAGGAATAAGGCCCACTGTCTGCTGTCGGACGAGATACCAGCCAACCAAACCAGAGCACGAGTGCGTATAGTGGTACGCCCATCACGAGTCGAGCAGTCCCCAGGGCTACGACATCATCTGCCCAGTACATTGGCAATTGGACAATAAGTCGTGATGCAAAGACCAGCACCATGAGGAAGGTGGCAATTTGATACTTCTTGCGTCGGACAAGATCCTTTTGCCACGTCAGCCCTTCACCGCGAATCCAGCCATAGATGAGCCCCATGATCGGCCACTTGAAGGCCATGGAAACTGCAAACGCGAGACCATACGCTGCCGAAACATAGAAGCCTATGACGTAGTATCCACGTGCATCACCCTGGAGCAACGCAACTGCTGCCGAAACCGCAACGCCGATGACGCCGGCTAAAGCTTGTGTGAGTGGTTGGCGCTGTATTAGTCGGAGGACACTGGCCAGAGCTGCTAGGCCTACGGCCCAGATTGCAGATGTCCAGATATCTGTAGTGACGACGAAGGTCACCAGAAACACGAGAGCGGGGACAATGGCCTCGGCGATCCCTCGTAGACCGCCAACGGAAGCCATGAGGTCCAAGCCTCCTGAGGAAGTTACCGACGTGTTTCCGGCAAGACGCTCAGCAACTTTCTTGAGTTGGTCTTTGTCGTCTGGCTGCTGATCAGCATGCGTCAATGTTGTGCTCGTTTCCGGCTTGTCAGTACGAATTGGGCCTCGAACCGATTCCTATTTCTGCTTGGTTTGTTGTTGCGCTTTGGCTTCTTGACGGCGGCGGGCTGCTGCTTCGCGCATTGCGGCTTGAACATTTTCTGGTGGTGTCAATTCCAACATTTGCCGCGCTGGCAGCGGTTGGTCCCCGCGATCGATCACCGTGTTTTTCAATATGTCATACAGGAGGGCCGCTTGGTCTTGGTTGAGTGCGGCTTTGCCCATGATCATCGCTCTGATCATCCACCGAGGGCCGTCAATGCCTAGGAATCGGGCAATTCTTTCACCTTTACGACCGTCAGGTAGCTCTGCCGGTATTCGGATCAGAAGTTCTTTACCGAATTCGCCTTCTTCAGTGGTGACTTTGGCACCTTTGGCCGACTTGTTTTGATCAAACATCTCCTGGCGAATCTCATTCCACTGTCCGCCGGAATGCGGTGCAGCGAACGCCTGAATTTGAAGGGTTGAGTTTTCGTATACAGCTGAGACAGCAAAAACTTTTTGTTTTGTTTGCTCTTGTTCCAGACGGTAAGAAACCTTCTTGCGCATTGGCACTTTTATTGCGCCGAGGTCCATATATCCTTTACTGAAGTCACGCGTTTCGACCTCAGAGATATCAAAAGGCCCTGACGGTCGCTCATCAGCGGCAGGCGCATCTTCTGGACCCCGCAAATGCTCCGGCAGAACGACCGTTTCAGCTTGAACGTTTCTGTTGCGTCCAAAAAGCATCGTGAAAAATTCTCCTCTTGACTCAGTAGGACCGTAGTGCAGGCTAAGGGCCTGGCACAAAACCTCCGGTGGAACCAAAACCAGCATCCTTACGGATGGAATCTGGCAGTTCATCAACGACTGTAAATTCAGCCTGGTAGACAGGTTGTAGGACTAATTGCGCGATTCTTTCTCCGCGTGCCAAGTGAATCGTCTCGCGTGGATCAAGATTGATCAGCGGGACCTTGATTTCGCCGCGATACCCAGCATCTATTGTGCCCGGAGCATTGACGACACTGAGGCCTGCTCTCACCGCCAGTCCAGAACGGGGATGGATAAACCCAGCGACCCCTTCTGGGATAGCCATCGCAATGCCCGTAGGAACGAGCTGACGCTCCCCAGGAGCAAGTGAAACGTCGATGGTTGTGCTGAGGTCTGCGCCCGCATCGCCAGGCAGGGCGTATCGAGGTGCCGCAATACCGTCATCTAACATTTTCAGCTCAACACTCAGCTGACGTCGTGAGTGTCCGTGGTCTGACGGTGTGGCTGTCATGTAGCGCACGCTCCTGGGGTTTATATCAGTGGTACAGGGTCATAGTCTAGTCACCACGAACCACTATTGCCCAATATGATGGCGCCTTCAACTGGAGCTGTAAACTGGGACGCATGATTGAAAATGCTGAGAAGCCAAATGGGCCGGGTGGATCCCCGATCGTGTATCACGAGAAGTTGCGGCCCACGTGGCCAATGTGGTTGATGGTGCTGTTAGCCGGAGGGATTGGCTGGCTGACCCTCGCCCCCTTTGGGACCGGATGGGGCATTGGCTCCGGAATAGTTGTTGCAGCAATTGCGGCCTTTGTACTGCTATCGACAACAACAGATATCAGCGTAAGCACAACCCATGTGCAAGTTGGTCGAGCAACAATTGAGCGAGAATATGTAGGGACCGTAACCGGCTTCCGTGGCGATGATGCTTTTCAGCAACGGGGACCTAAACTCCATGGCTTGGCCTACCTTCACTTACGCAGCTGGGTGAAACCAGTCGTGCGCATCCAAATTGAAGACAAGCAAGACCGCACTCCGTATTGGCTGACTTCAACAAATAGACCCGAAGATCTCGTAAATGTTCTTGGCGGGGCGATGTTCACGCAAGAAGATCACGACAAGCATCACGAAGAAGATATCCCGCAATGGCTGATCGATGCTGAGCGTGAACAGTTAGAGGCCGAGCAAACCTCAGATAGAACACAACAAGAGAAATAGGGTTCAGCCGACTAACCGGCTTAACATAAGCAAAGGGGCGACCGTGTGTACACGGTAGAGCCCCTTTGTTGTTTGCTTTGATCGACTATGCGACCGAGCGCATAGACAATGAATTAGCCCTCGCAGTCAGTGCAGTAGAGCATGCCGTCTTCTTCTAGAGCAACCTGGGAGCGGTGCCGTACCAGGAAGCAAGAAGCACAGGTGAACTCGTCCGACTGGGCAGGGAGAACCGTGACTTGCAATTCCTCATCGGAAAGATCGGCGCCAGGCAGCTCAAAGCCCTCGGCAGCTTCCGCCTCGTCCTCGTCTACAACAGCCGACTGAGTATCAGTTCGACGGTTTTTGAGTTCCTCAATAGAGTCCTCGCGAAGCTCGTCGTCGTTCTTGCGGGGGGCGTCGTAATCCGTAGCCATGAATCTCGCATTCGGTAGGTGGTCACATCATGTTTTGATGCTGTGGTTCAGATGTGCTCTACGTTTTATCACGTCACTTGACATCTGTGAGTCAGATTCACCTTAGGCGGATTCTGACTCAACGTTTTCGAGGTGATCTAACCTTATTGACGCCAACATTGCAAGTCGAAATATTCTGCTGTACAAGATGTGTCTCAACTGACTGCGAAATAGTGCGCCACACCGGGCAAATTCCAAGCAATCTCGAGGCTTTCATGGCAGAGTTCACAAAGAAGTAGTATACGTTCGGAGGCCTTGCATGGGTTCATCTATCACGCACGATTCGGCTCGTCGGCTTCGCTTAGTGGGAGTCGCCGACAATGGCGACGAGCTTGTTTTGTCCAATACCGATGGCGAAGAGTTCTATTTGCCGATCAATGACGCGTTACGCAACGCTGCAACACGTCCCATAGGACGTCCGTCAGCTGCCGCTGCGGACGAAGCGGCAACGGAGCTCTCCCCTCGCGAGATCCAGGCAATGCTTCGTGCGGGACTCACGGTCGACGAGCTCGCTGCCCAGTACGACATGGATCGAGACCGTCTGGGCGTATACGCCACTCCTATCGTCGCTGAACGCGACTGGATCGCAAGACAAGCCCAAGAACTCGAGGTTGCCGCGCCACAGTTGGGCAATCATGCGTATGAAGCGGTTTTCGGCGACGAACCCGCTTTGCTCGGCGAAATGGTAGACCACCGGCTTCAAGCCATGGGACTCGACCCAGAAACGGTCCAATGGGACGCTTGGCGCCAAGCAGATTCGACTCTCTGGACGATTTCGGCCAACTTTTCAGTTGAAGGTCTCGGTGACTCCGCAATTGGTGATCCACCGCCCGCATTGTGGTCCTATAAACTGCAGTCTCAGCACTTGGAAAACTCGAACCGCTGGGCACAGGTGCTTAGCGAGTTCGGTCCTGCCGATTCCCCGGTGTCTTCCACCTCCACGCGTAGTCGCCTATCAACCGTCTCGGATACCCCGTTTGACCTTGAGTCGGATGCTACCTCGCAGAAATCCCACCCCTATACCGGTAATGAAACACATGAAGAGCTCTTAGACGTGCTTCATGCTCGGCGCGGCCAGCGTTTGGGAGTCGATGAAGAATCCGACGATGAATTAGCCGCCATGATTACCCGTGACGAAGAACCTGCGACTCCATTGCGGCCTAAGCTGGTGGTATCGCAAAACGATGGTGCTACTGATGAGGACGAAGCTGAATGGACTACCGAATACGAAGTGGCTTGGTCTGACACTGATGCCGATGATCCCTCTGAATGGGATGGCCAGGAAGTTATCGCAGGAGAGGACGACAGCCAGCACGAAACTCGTGACCACGTTGGTGCAGACCAACAGCTAGAAGGCCAGACTGACGCATTTGAAGACATGGCCGAGGACGAGACCGCTGAGGCTCTCAAGAAATCAGAACAACCGAGTCGTCCACGGCGCCGCCCGACTGTGCCGAGCTGGGACGAGATAATCTTTGGTACCCGTAAAGATTCCTAACCACGCCAGATTCTTCAACGCGGCTATGGGGTCTTAAAGACAACCCAGGGAACACGAACTTCAGCGGTTGTCGGGGCACCGTGGTGTCCTACCATCGCAAAGCTGTGTGGTGCAGCATGACGCGCGTCGTATAATGCGATCGATTCGTAGCCCGTAACGATGAGATTGCCGATGCGTGGTCGTACGTGGTCTGCGACGTTGCCAAACCAACCTGCTGTAATTGCCTCTTCACGGGTCGCGATCCATGCACGATCGCCAAAGTATTGGTGCCATGCATTCTTGGTTACTGCTCTTTGCTCTGTGCTGGCATCCGAATCAAAATGTAGTTGCACCATCCGGGGTTCGCCTGCTGTATGTGCGATGTGTTCGATTAACTCACCGTGAGCCGAAAAATCAATACGATCTTCCGGCTTGACCTCAATCATCCCGTGATCACCCGTCACGGCCGCGAGAGTGTCCGGAGCGAGTTTTCGGCTCAACCGTCGCATATTGAAGTCGAGCTCTTCCAGAACTTCTAACCAATGTGCTGAACCAGGACCACTTGCATGTCCCGCTTTATCGAGCTCATTAACATATAGGTAAATTAATGCTCCCGGATGCTGCGCTTCATGTGCTGCCTGGTTAAAACGCTTCGCCAGATCGTTTTGGCCAACAAATCGGGGCCCACGTAGCGCAGCTCGTGTCAGAGCAGACTCTTCGAAAGCTGACAGTGATACGGTGATCGGTTCGATCGCATGATCACCCGCCTGACGTTGGGCATTAAGCGTCTCGAAAATCGTGGGATTGGGTTGCCACGCTACTGGGTCAGTTCGTTCGTCCCAGCCACCCAATTGATTCACGACCACTTGTCGCTGCGGGTCATAGACGTCATAACCAATGAGACCGTGTTCCCCGGGCCCGAGACCGGTGCCTAAAGATGACAAACCGGCGGCAGTGGTCGAGGGATACACCGACGACATTTCAGATTGAGCCCTCGTTTGTTGCTTTAACTTACCTCGCAGAAATGGTGCGTGCGCGGCAAACTGTTCCAATTGCTCTAATCCCAGACCATCGACGAGCAAGAGTATCGCCGACCGAGAGCTTGGCAGCTGCAGAATATTCTTAAAGTCTGCGCCGAGACTAGCAGCTAGCGATGGAAATACATGCGTGAGGTTGCGATGCTTCGAGTAGCCGGTAGGTAAAGCCATCGTTACTATGCGTTCTCTAAGATTGCATCGCGAAGCTCTCGACTAAACGCCAGGGCTTTGTCGACAGCGGGCTGTCCATCGGCTTTGCCAGCAATGCGCAGAACCAGGTCTTCAGCGATACGGGTGGCGAGATAGCCATGGTCGGCTTCACACTCAGGATCGTCACAGAGATTGGGCAGAAATTCCATTCGTGCTCCACCTGCCCAGCTCAGTACCAGTGTGACTTCCGATGGAGCTTGGCCCGGCTCATAGTGTTGCGGAGCATCGTAACCGGTGGTGACCACACACGAATCAATTTTCGACAATGGCACGATTTCGGTAGCTACCGAAGCTCGCGCTGCACTTTGCGGCTCATCTTGCAGATCATTGAGGTGCAGGGCAGCCAAGACATTACCTGCAGCCAATACCAGCACAGTAATATGACGGTGCAAATCGTCGTATCCGAAGTGTGTTTCCACGTGCACGTAATGCGACAAAATCTCACGCGCACCCAGCTGTTGTCCCATAACATCGGCGACTAGCTGTGGGTAAAACCCTGCACGTTCAATATCGAGTGCCAGTTCGGCTGGCAGTACGGGGTTTGGCATATTAATGTGTTTCGTCCTTTATTCCTAGTGAATCAACAACGCACGGCGCGCTGAGTCGGTACGTATGGCAGCATTCGCAATATATAATTCTGCTTTCAGCACGGTGACAGCACCGGGCGCGGCTAGCAGCGGGTTAAACCGCAATCGTGCGACTTGGGGCAAATCATCCTTCAACTGAGAAACTCGGGCAAGGAGGTCTTTTATGCCTTCGGTGTCGACAGCAGGAATGTCACCGTAACCAAAGAGCTTAGCCGATGCCTGAGGTGTGCGGAGGAGTCGATCTAAATCGTGATCTGATAGAGGCGGCACCACATGCACCCAGTCATCCAAAAGTTCTACGGCGTCACCGGAGATGCCGAAAGACAACACCGGACCAACGAGCGGGTCCTCAACAGCAGCGACGATGCAACCCTGGCCCGGGGGCGCCATCGCTTGAACTTCAATAGAAGGGGCCCCATACGGAGCCAACACTTCGCGCATCGAGTCTATGTTGGCTCGTAGGGCTTCTGGACTTTCAATATTTAGTCGTACACCACCCAAATCAAGCCGGTGACGCAAGATTGAATTATCGGCTTTCAACGCGACGGGGTACCCGAATTCTTGAGCATACTCTAAGGCTTGATCTGTACTTTGGAACCGGCGGGATGGCAGAACGCTGATCCCATAGCAGCCTAGTAACTCATCGGTTTGAGCTCGGGAGAGCTTCAGCAGTTCGGTACCTGATGCCTCTTCAGTCCATGCAGTCACGAGTTCTTCGGCTTTGTACCGGTCGATATCTTCATACTCCACTGCAATCCCCTGCTCGGCATCCCGCCAGGCACGGTACCGGACCAACTCAGACAACACTGCAACGGCTCGTTCTGCGGACGAGAACAGTGGTAGCCCATACTGTCTTGGGCTACTGGTTTGGTCATCGGGTTCAACGGTCAATTGCTCTCGAAGTTTCCCTTCACCAATAATTGTTGTAGGACTGAAACTCTGTTCGAGAACCGCGGTAAACGACGCCATGATGCTCACATCTGTGTCTCCCCCGGCATCAGTAATAGCTTGCGCGATCCGTCGAGCGTCACCATCCGACTGATACATGCTGGGTTGCACTAAGACGATGATTGCATCGGTTTGCCCCGCGTCGAGAGCGTCCCTAATGGTCTTCGTTAAGGTCTCAATAGCCTGGTCTACCGTATGCTCAGCGTCCAAGATGTCAACATCCTGGACGTCAACAACTTCGAGGCCAGCACTTCGAGCATTTTCCAGGGTGAGCCTGTTAATAGCCGGAGCGTTGCCAATGACCGTGAGCCGTGGTCCTGCCGGTACTGGTTGGCAGGCCAACACCTGTAAAATATCAATCAGCTCGGTATAACTATCTGTCTCGATTGCGCCGGCTTGTCGCAACATCGAAGGTACCGTCCCACGCGGTGCTTCGGTGGTTCTCGTGGAGTGCCCCGGTGGGATGCGGCGACCCATGCCATGTGATCTGGAGACGACTACAGGTTTTTTGCGGGCCAAGCGGCGCACAATTCGTGAAAATTTACGTGGATTGCCAAAAGATTCCAGATAGAGCCCTACAGCGCTGGTATTGGGATCGTCCTCCAGATATTGCATGGCATCGTTGCCTGATACATCGGCACGGTTGCCAGCATTGATCATCGAAGAAACACCGATCCCTCGCTGTTGTGCTGCAGTAAAGAGCATGGCACCGATGGGTGCTGACTGTGAAAACAAACCGATCGACCCGTGCCGTGGCATCGTCGGTGAGACCGAGGCGTTGAGGCTAATATCTGGATCGGTGTTGATAATACCTGCTGAAGCCGGTCCGATAACCCGCATGCCGTGTCGGCGCGCGACTTGCACAAGCCGACGCTGCTCAGCGAGACCTTCTTCGCCCTTGAAGCCTTCGGTGACCATGATGAGGCCTTTGACACCGTGTGCTGCACAGTCCTGAACAACGGACCGTATTTGGTCGTACGGCACTGCGATAACAGCAAGATCTATATCTTGGGGTACTTCGGCAAGGGACGCACGCGAGATCATCCCGGCAATCTCAAGGGCGTCCTTATTGATCCCGTACACCGGGCCGGTGTAACCGCCTTCGAGAATATTCTCGAGGAGGGCAAAGCCAATCGAGCCCCACTGCCGCGACGCACCAATAACCGCAATGGATTCTGGGCGCAGCAATTCAGCCACAGATCGAGCCTCAGCACGGTGCTCACGAGATTCCATAACAGCTCGGACTCGCGCGGTGGGGTCAATCGGGAATTCAACAACAACTACGCCGTCTTCAAACGATCGGGAGGTTTCGAAGCCGGCTGCCTGAAACACCGACAACATTCTGCGATTTTCGGGCAAGACCTCGGCGGTAAAGGTGCGGATCCCATTTTCCTTGGCTGCAGCGGCCAGGTGTTCCATAAAAATTGATGTTAGGCCGCGGCCTTGGTGGGCGTCAGCGATGTTGAACGCTACCTCAGCTTCGGTGGCGTTGCCTAAACGGTCATAACGGCCGATACCCATGAGCTCATCGCCCAGAAGAATGACGAAAGCGACCCGGTCTACGTAATCAACTACGGTGAAACGCTCCAACTCTTTAGCCGAAAGCTGGGACTTATACGTAAAATAGCGAAAGTAGATAGAATCCTGGGATTGACCCTCGTGCAATTTTTGGAGTGCATCGGCATCGTTTGGAGAAACCGGGCGCAGCCGAGCCGTCGCACCATCGCGTAACAGCACATCGGCTTCCCAGTGGGCCGGATATGGGCGTTTGGTTTTCTGTTCAGCCATATAATTATCTTAATCCACATTCAGGCCGTGGGAACCACGTGACAGGAAAGGTCAGATGTCAAAACGTTCAAACCAGAGGTCTTCTGCGAAAGCTAGTGCTGCACTTGTACCGCTTGAAGACCAGAACATTGTCGACATTGATGTCGCTTCCGAGATGGAACACTCCTTTTTGGAGTATGCCTATTCGGTGATTTACACCCGCGCGCTACCGGATGCACGGGACGGCCTGAAACCAGTCCAGCGACGGATCCTGTACATGATGGACCAGATGGGGCTTTCCCCGGATAAAGGCCACGTGAAGTCCGCCCGTGTAGTGGGCGAGGTGATGGGGAAACTCCATCCGCACGGCGACTCGGCGATCTATGACGCTATGGTCCGTCTCGCACAAGACTTCAACCTCCGCTTACCGCTGGTTGATGGCCACGGTAACTTCGGTTCTGTTGACGACGGACCGGCTGCATCTCGTTACACTGAAGCGCGCATGTCTCAGGCTGCCGTGGCGATGACCGCTCATCTCAACGAAGACACGGTCGATTTCGAGCCGAACTATGACAATCAAATGCAGCAACCGTCAGTCTTACCCGCTGCGTTCCCCAACTTGTTAGTTAACGGTGCGGCTGGGATTGCGGTTGGCATGGCCACCAATATGGCACCGCACAACCTGGGTGAAGTCATTGCGGCCGCGCGTCATTTGCTGGAGGATCCCGAGGCTGAAACTCAGGCTTTGATGAAGTTCGTCCCCGGCCCCGATCTGCCGTCGGGAGCCCGCATCGTTGGTCTTGATGGCATCAAAGAGGCCTACGAGTCGGGACGTGGCCGGTTCACTATGCGAGCCACCGTTGATGTTCAACAGGTGTCAGCTCGTCGCACCGGCCTCGTCGTCAGCGAACTGCCTTACGGTGTTGGGCCAGAACGAGTCATCGACCGACTGAAAAATGCGGTTAACAACAAAAAGGTCACCGGAATCGCCGATGTCATGGACCTCACCGACCGTCACAACGGCCTGAAGTTGGTCATCGAGCTGAAATCTGGGTTCAACCCCCAGGCGGTCCTGGCCCAGCTCTACAAACACACACCGCTAGAAGAAAACTTCAGTATTAATAATGTGGCCCTCGTTGATGGCCAGCCGCAGACTTTGGGACTCAAGGATCTTCTGGCCGTCTATATTGATCACCGGTTGACCGTGGTACGTCGTCGTACTGCCCGCCGCCTAGGCAAACGGCAAGACCGTCTCCACTTGGTCGAAGGTCTCTTGCTCGCACTCGTCGATATCGACGAGGTTATCGAAATCATTCGTACTTCCGACGACGCCGCTGCAGCCCGGGAACGTCTCATGTTGGTTTTTGATCTCACCGAGGTCCAGGCCAACCACATTTTGGAACTCCGATTGCGGCAACTGACAAAGTTCTCCCGTTTAGATCTTGAGACCGAGCGGGATGACCTTATTGCCGCAATCGAAGAATTGGAAGCCATCCTGAATTCTCGTGCGAAACTCCGGGAGGCGGTTTCCGATGAGTTAGCTGCAGTAGCTGAACAGTTTGGTGATGAGCGCCGCACCAAGTTGGTCAAGTCCGAAGAACTCGAACCGGCAATCACCGCATCATCATCCAAAACTGAGCGAGCAGCTGCCGCCTCCGCCCTGTTAGTGCCAGATGATCCTTGTTGGGCAGTGCTGTCTGCTTCCGGTCGGCTGCTGCGTACAAAGGATCGCACGCCGATAACAGCCGAGGGCCGTCGCCGTCGTCACGACGTCTACACGTCAGTGGTAGCAACCACAGCACGGGGTGAAGTCGGTGCCCTCACGGATACCGGACGCTTGATTCGTCTCAATACTGTTGAGCTGCCCGCATTAGAGCAACCTACTGCCACGCCGACGCTGGCTGATGGGGTGAAAGCCACTGATTTTGTGACACTACAGCGAGGCGAAAAGATTATAGCCCTCGTGCCATTGAATCAGGTGTTGGCCGTGGGTACTCGTGATGGTGTGGTGAAGCGGGTTCGGCATGACGACTGGCCCCTGAACCAAGATGAGTTCGAGGCCATCACGCTCAAAGGTGATGACAAAGTCGTGGGCGGTTCGGTTGCTGCCAATGACGACGATCAGCTGGTCTTTATTTCCGATGCGGGGCAATTATTGCGCTTTGCCGCCGAGTTGGTGCGTCCGCAAGGACGTGCGGGTAGCGGTATTGCCGGTATGAAACTCGTTGAAGGCGACCAGGTACTGTCCTTCACAGTTGCGCCTGCCGCCCAAGTGGATGAGGCCACGGTGGTAACGATTACCGCCACTGACGACGGTATGCTCGAGTCCGCGCCGACGGCGAAGCTCACAAAATTGGTGGAGTTTGCGCCCAAGGGCCGCAATACTCAAGGAATCCGTGCCCACCGCATGTTGCGCGGCGAACTGGGCTTGGCGCTGGCCTGGGCTGGGCCCCATCCATTAGCCTCCACGGTTGGCGGAGTCGCCCGGGTGCTTCCACAGGAATATTCAGACCGTGATGCTTCTGGCATTATGTTGGATTCCGCGATTGGGGTCATCGGCGCTGGCGCGTCACCTGCCTCAGGAGAAGACGTTTCGTCTGAAGCATAGCCCTATAGGCGCACTGGTCTTCCCGCAGTCGCGAATCGCTGATCATGCGTCACCATGATGGTGATTTTGTCGACGAGAGCGCGCTTGAGGTCGTCGATGAGGTCCGCTGCTTCATCTGCGCCCAAATGCGCCGTAGGTTCATCCAGTAGCACGACATGGGCATCTGCCAGGAGCGCTCTGGCTACAGCGACACGCTGGCGTTGTCCTCCCGAGATGAAGTGACCCGATGGTCCCAGTCGGGTGTCTAACCCATGCGGTGCCGTAGCTATCCAGTCACCCAGTCCGACGGTTTGCAGCACATCGTGCAGTTCGGCGTCGGTGGGTCGGTGCGCCGGGTCGCGGGATAATGCCAGGTTGGAACGCAGCGTGGAGTCAAACAGATAAGCCTCTTGCGGGCACCAAGCCACATGTTGCAACGCCTCATGTGCGGTAGGCTCGGCGGCCGTGACCGTATAGGCGCCGCCCTGGGGCTGCAAAAACCCTTGTAATACCGCCAGAAGCGTCGATTTACCGGATCCTGAAGGACCGACAACAACCACGAAATCCCCTTTGGTTGCCTCCATGGACAACCCGTCGAGGACCTCAGAGCTGGCCCTGCCATAGGACACAGTAATTTCATCAAGCTTGATACGCGCTATGCCATCATCATTGGTATGTTCCAACAAAACCCACTGTTGACTACGGTCATCCTGTTGTTCGAGCATCGGCAGCAGTTTGCCAAGTTGATGATGAAGTTTGCGGGCTTCTGTGGTGGCTTCGCTGAATCGTCCGAACGGTTCGGCCATGGCTAGCATGAGCATCACGACCAGTGCGGTGTTGGGCGCTGAAATCCCGTTAGAGATCGCGACCCAGAGTGTCTGGACAGCCGCCCAGCCGGCGATCAACGAGGTGAGGCCATCGCCGAAACCTGCGGCCAAGGCATTGCGTTTCAACGGGGCGGTATTTTGTGTGTCCATGGCAGCGAAATCACTGGCTGCACGATCTGTCATGCCATTAGTCGCCATGTCACCTGCTGCGGTGAATAAACGCGAAGTAACGGTCACAAGTCCTGTGCGATGGTCTGCGAGCGCAGTGGTTGTACGCGCGTCGACGAGCCGGACAATGACGGGGACGAGGATGAATGCTGCCACCCCGGCTACCACAGCAGGCCACCAGGAGTCCGGGGCCATGTAGGCTACGATGCCGGTAGCTAGGGCCCAGGTGATGACAGCCGCTGGAATGGGGACGATAACGCGAGGAACAGCGTCGCGCAGTTGGTCAACATCTGATATCAATACCGATAGTGCCCCACCCGACCGGGTAAGACGATTCCATTCTATGGCGTGTGAGCCCAACGCATCCCAAACACGAAGTCGAATACGATTAGCCCACGACAAGACAGCATCATGCACGGTGACTCGCTCAGCATAACGGAAGACAGCACGGCCGGTGCCAAAGAACCGGACCCCAACAATGACGGCCAGCAAATACAGGATCGGTGGTTCATAAGCCGCTTGGACAATGAGCCACCCTGAGAGTGCCGACAGTAATGCCGCGGCCAGAAACGCTGCGGTAGCCCAACCGATGCCGGCCAGAAACTGACCGCTGTTCAAAGGCAGGTAGCGCAACCAGTCACGGAGGCGTACCTGCCGGGTGGAGTGGACCGTAGCGGGCTGTTGTTGTCCAGACGACGACTCGGTAGGCTCAGCTGTCTCTTCGTCGGTGATGGGAGCATCGACCACCACAACATTCCCAAACAATTGGTCTGCTGCTGCGTGTACTACACGGTCATGTGATGCCACCAGGAGTATCACGTTGAGTTGCTGACCATTGGGCAGGTTGCCATTGGCTAGAGCCCGGAGCTCACCGCGTATCAGAGTTGCCGATGTGTGATCTAAGTGTGCCGTTGGCTCGTCCAGTGCCACCAACCATGGCTGCTGAGTTGCTCCAACAGCGCTGGCCGTCAGCAATCGCATGAGTACCCGGGCGAAGCCGAGACGACGTCGCTCCCCCGGAGAGAGATTGTCAATGTGGCGCGCGTGTGTATTCGGCAGGTCAGCATGCTTGAGTGCGAGACCGGTGAGCTCGGCAATGTTCGGCGTAGACTGTCCCCCGGTAAGTTCTGCCGCTGTCGCTTGACCGACCATGGCTAATTCTTGGTCTACGGTGTGTGCTACAAATACCGGGTGCTGGCTAAGATATGCCGTCGGTTTGGAAACCAAGCCATGTACCGAGCCGTCGAACGTGGCTTCGGCTGAGGTCAGCAGTCCGGTCATTGCCGCTAGCAGGGTCGATTTTCCGGTGCCGGATGCGCCTCCCAGTACCGTGTACTGTCCCGGCTCGAGGTGTAAATTCATGTTGGTGATGACGGGGTCTAGTACCTCGACATCATAGTGGGGCAGGTAGGCGTCGTCGTTATCGACCGGCTCGTCGCGAGCTGCTTTTTGTGCTTCGGAGAATTGTTGCGGGGTTAGATACTCTGGGCCCGCATAGGTCTCACGAGGGATTTCTTGGAGGGCCTTATAGGAGATGGTGACGTGTGTCAGGTCAATAGCTGTCGGCGCTTTGGAGCCAGCATCGAGCACGGTTGCCATGGACTCTGGGATCGGCTGGTTGATCTGTGCCTTGGCCCGCTTCAGTGCTTCTACGCCGTCTTCTGAAGCATGGAACGCTGAACCGATATTCCGAAACGGCAGGTAGACTTCGGCCGCCAGTGTCAACACCATAATACCCGCATAAAGCTCCATGGAACCGTTCACAAGGCGAACGCCAATCACCACGGCAATAATCGCCACGGATAACGATGCCAACAGCTCCAGTGCAAGTCCTGACATGAATGCCGCCTTCAGCGTGTTCATGGTGGTTCGCTGATATGTTTCAGAAACCTGCTGCAGGGCTTGGCGTTGCATTCCGGCACGACGTAAGCCCACCAGCACCGGTAACCCTCGTGCAAGTTCCAATAGATGGTGCGAGAGTTTATTCAACCCCGTGGCAGCTTCAGCTACGCGATGTTCTGTATATCGGCCGATCAGAATCATAAACATTGGGATCAGCGGTATCGTCAGCAGCAACACTGCAGCACTCAACCAGTCGTGCACCAAAATCCAGATACCTAGGCCCAATGGGATGACCATCGCCGAAACCAGTGAGGGCAAAAAGTCAGTGTAGTAATCGTCAAGCCCGTCGAGGCCCTGCGAGACCAAAATACTATCTTCACCAGCACGATCTGCATGGGCCCCTGCTGCGGCAAGCCGATGACGGACCAATTGGTCTCGCAGATGCTCTTTTTCACCGAGTGCTGCTCGGGTAGCCAACACCTGCTGGCCCCACTCGGCCAGACCACGCAATACCGCACCACCGAAGCCGAGCCCCAGCGTGACGATGAATTCAGGACTGGTTGTGAACTCGACCAGGGTGTCAATGAGGCCGGGTGCTGTACGCGGGGAATCGAAGAGAAGTTGCAGCAGTTGTGCAGCATCGGAGGCCGGCAGAGCTGCCGCGAGCTGGGAGATACCGCGTGCTAGTGAAACAGCGATAAGGATCCAACCGGCCAATTTGACTAGGGCTAGGACGCCGAGCCCAACCAGTGCTCGACGTCCTGCACGGGAAGCGGGAAGTTCCGGTATCAAACCGGTGTCACCACAACGGACTCAGGAATGTGTTGTTCTCCAAGACGTTGGCGGAATACCCAATAACTCCACACGCTGTACGCTAAGACCAGCGGGAAGAAGACCGCGGTGACTATCGCCATGATCGTCAGGGTATAGTCCGAGGACGAGGCCGTGGCGACAGTGAGGTTATAGGCCTCGTTGATCGTTGATGGCAAGACGTTGGGGAACAGTGCAGTAAATATTGCTCCGACCCCAAAAACAATGAATACCACCATGCCGGTGAAGGTCAAGCCTTCTTTTCGACGGCCCGATGCCAACCATGCCACCGCTAATCCCAAGGCTGCAATGGTCAACATGGCCCATGCGGAGACCTTTGGGTATCGCATCACCACCATGATGGCCCAGCTAGCCGCGGGTAAGAAATACAACGGTAAGTAGCGTCGAAGCTGTCGGTTTCCTGCGGCACGTGGTGCGCCGAGGGTTTTCAACGTCAAGAAGGCCCACCCTTGAGCAAGTGAGATGCCAACAACCGCCAGTCCACCCAGGATAGCCCAACCGTTGAGCCAGGCAAACGGGCCACCGACGCGATCACCATATTCATTCAGTGGAAGACCTGTGGTCGTCAGTGCCAGCATTGCACCGATCGTAAAGGCCGCCACAAACGAGCCTCCTGCCATTGCCCACGTCCAGAGGTTGCGTGCAATCTGACTGTGAGATTTTCCGCGATATTCAATGGATACCGCACGCAGAATCAGTGCAAGCAGGGCGAGGGTCAATGGAATATATAACCCGGCAAACATCGAAGCATACCAGTGCGGAAACGCTGCGAAAGTTGCTCCTGCTGCCGTCACCAACCACACTTCATTACCGTCCCAGACGGGGCCGATTGAGTTGAGCAAGACCCGGCGCTGGGATTCGTTTTTGGCCCAAACCTTCATCAACATGCCGATACCTAGGTCGAAACCATCAAGGACCAGATACCCGATCCACAGCACAGCGATGAGGATGAACCACAACGTGGGAAGAACTTCCATGGTGATTTACCTTTCTACTCCTGTTGTGGGCTGCACTAGTATGCGAAGGCCAACACGTCGGACGAGGGTTTATCCTCGTCGTCATTATGTTCATCCGCGAGAAGTTCAGGCATTCCTGCCGGGTGACCGCCCTTGGTATAGCGAACTAACAACACGACTTCAACTACTAACAGCAGCGCATAAATTAACGTCAGGGCGATAAGAGAAAATACAATCTCTTGCCCTGTCACCCCTGGCGATACCGCGGCTGCCGTGAATTGCCAGACCTGGTCCACCCCGGTTGGGTCCGGATTCGGGGCGACGGTGAAGGGCTGGCGTCCCATCTCGGTAAAGACCCACCCGGCTGAGTTGGCAGCAAACGGAGCCAGGATCGATAACCATGCCATGTTCATGAGCGTCGTATCGTGTGGCACTGTGCCCTTTCGTCCGATCCATAATCCAAAGGCGGCTGCAGCGGCGGCTACACCACCGAACGTAATCATCAAGCGGAAGCCCCAGTAGGTGACTTCCATAATAGGGAGATATTCAATTTCAGAACCAGCGCGCTCGCCATATCGAGGATCATCTGGCAGATGGGTACCGTAGGCTTCCTGGTACTTCGGGATCAGTGAGTTTACGCCTTCTACCGGAGTGGTGAAATCGTTGTGGGCCAAGAAAGATAACAGCCCCGGTATCTCAAATACACCAACGACATCGTCGCAGGTCGTTGCACCGTCGCTATCGCGACTAGCAACCGACAACACTGAAAAGCCCGTACCATCGTGGCACGCTGCCTCTGCGGCAGCCATCTTGAGTGGTTGCTGTTGAATCATCATCTGTGCCTGGGTATGACCGGTAAACGCCGTACCTAAGAATGCGACAATTGCGATCCATCCGCCCCAGCGAAATGACGAACGCCAACCCTTATAGTCGACCTCGTCGCGAGCTTTGGAACCTGTCGTTCCAACAACGACATAGCCGTTGTCGTCCACGGTATCGATGCCTTCTTTACGACGTTTCCACAGGTGGTACCAGCCGATGCCAAGCAGCATTGAACCGGCAACCGCAAGCGCACCGAAGATCGTGTGGGGGAAATGAATTAAGAGCGTGGGGTTGGTCATGACAGCCCAGAAATCAACCATCTGGGCACGGCCATCAACATACTCAATGCCAACCGGATGCTGCATAAAAGCATTCGCAGCGAGGATGAAGTATGCAGAAACTACAGAACCGGCAACTGCCAGCCACAGCACAGTCAGGTGAATTCTTGGCCGTACGCGGCCCCATCCGAACACCCAGATGCCGATAAAGACTGATTCCAAGAAGAAAGCGATAAGAGCTTCCATCGCCAATGGGGCACCGAATACATCGCCGACGAAGCGCGAGTATTCACTCCAGGCCATACCAAACTGGAACTCTTGAACCAGGCCCGTGGCAACCCCCATGATGAAGTTGATCATGAAGATTTTGCCCCAGAACTTTGTCATCCGGAGGTACTGTTCTTTACCTGTTCTGTGCCACGCGGTTTGCATCGCAACTAAGACAATGCCCAAACCGATGGTCAGTGGCACCATCAGGAAATGGTAAACAGTTGTAATACCAAACTGCCACCGCGCTACCTCAAGAGGATCCATTGTGGGTCCCTCTCCCTCTGGCATGAACGCCGACGCTCGAAATTCTAGAGAATACCGTTGTGGTACTTCACAGGCCAACAAAGCCAATTGAAGCCTCAGCGGCAGGTTGCTAACCAACCTCTAGGGTCATAATAACCACACTTCTACGCAATGTAGAAATCGATATTTCCGAGCCAACTCAAGATTTTCTACGCAATGTAGAAATTACGATGTTGTTGCGTTAGTATGTTGAGTCTCAAGGTAACCGCACTGAACCGAAGAACTCTCACTCACACCAGGGTTAGTGCAGAAAGTTATGAAGGGGCGTCATTGGGCGAACTGGAACAGGCGATTATGAATTTGCTGTGGGATTCCACAGAGCCGCTCACCGCGAACGAGGTGCGCGAGGCACTCGCGCAACGCCAAGACAACGAACCAGCTATCACGACAGTGCTTACTGTCCTCGGTCGACTCAGCAAAAAGGGATTTGTTACGAAAGACTCGTCGCGTCGTCCCCACGAATTCAGCGCAGCGACCAGCCGCGAGGAACACACCGTTCAGCTGTTGAATGACGTGCTGGGTTCAGCCGTTGACAAACATGCCGTGCTTGCTCGTTTTATCGGTGGCATTGAACCTTCCGATGCCCAGCATGTCCGCCATCTGCTCCAATCCCGCGACAGCTAGCCACACCCTGCTTGGAGGCGCATGCTGACACCCTATCTTCTCGCATGCCTAGCTATCCTGCTCGCATGGCCGGTCCCCCTGTGGCTCCAAAAAGCCAAGTGGCCGTCGCGGGCCCCCGGTGCAGCCCTCATACTCTGGCAGGCCATAGGCCTCAGCGGTGGCCTGGCACTTGTCACTGCACCACTCACCTGGGGCCTTCAGCCTTTTGGAAACGGCATACTCAGCGCCAGCACTGAACTCTGGCACGTACTGCAAAGCGGCGGCATAGAGGCAGTATTTGCCGACGACCGCTGGGAGCCGTTTGGGTTCGCTGCGATCACTCTTGGCTGCATACTATTCGGACACCTGACCTTAGTACTCCTACATACGACTTACACAACATTTAGCCAGCGGAAAAAACACCGTGAGTTTGTCGAAGTCTTGTCCGCGTCGCTCGGCAACCACGATCATGAACTCGATAATGCAAGACGACCGACCACAAGCACCCGTGTACTCCCCGTAGAGCACCCTTTGGCATACTGCCTTCCGGCCATCAACCAGCCCATCACTGTGGTCTCGCGGGGTTTGCTCGACGAATTATCACCTAGGCAACTTGCTGCTGTCCTAGCCCACGAGTCAGCGCATCTCACCCAACGCCACGACTTACTGCGTTTAGCGTTTCAGGCGTGGCACAAGGCGGTACCCTGGTTCCCAGCCACCCGTGCCGCCGTCAATGAAGTGACCCAACTCACCGAGATAATGGCCGATGATGCCGCGCTATCTCAGCACGAACGCAATGATCTCAAAACTGCTCTAGCGCGCACTCTGGCCGATACTGCGGCAACTACACAGCAACCGCTACCAGGGACAGAAACGCAACATACTGCCGCTGCGTCGCGACGTTTCAGGCGGCTCATAACGCCAGATACACCACTGGACTCATGTAGAGTTAGCCTGGTCATAATCTCGGCCGCCCTTCTGATAACGGTGCCTGCAGCCGTCAGCCTCTTATAGGTAAGCCCCAAAATACCTTCCCGATAAGAGGAACTAAGCTGCGAGGATAGGCCGCACACGGAAATCGCGTGGCGTATTAATCCGCGCTAGGCTGGTAAGTTATGACAAGTCAAAAAATTGGCGCCCTAGCTGCCAATTTTGAACGGAAATAAACAGGAATGGACAATCCAACGTGAGTTCTAATGCGGTTTCAATTCACCACAATGCGGCATTACTTTCTGTGGTAGAAGTGACCGCTCCGGTAGAAGTCACTTCCGACATGATCGACGACCGTCTCGCGGCCGTGCTCAAGCGTCTTCGGCTTCCCAAACGCCTGCTAGAACGCGTAGCCGGGGTCCAGGCTCGACGCATGTGGGAAAGTCCCCAAGATTATGTTGCCGGTGCAGCCCAAGCCGGGGTCAAAGCGCTAGCCGAAGCAGGCATTACTCCTGACGCGGTAGGTTTGCTGATCAACACTTCGGTTACTCGAACAGAGCTAGAACCAGCCGTTTCTGTTCAGATTCATGATTCCATGGGCCTGTCCCCCAAAGCTACGAACTTTGACATCACCAACGCCTGCCTCGGGTTCGTCAATGGCATGGACCTCGCTTCAACCCTCATTGACGCCGGGCAAATTGATTATGCCGTCGTTGTAGCGGGAGAAGATGCCAAGCAGGTTCAAGAAGCCACCTTGAGAAACCTACACTCCGACAAGACCACTCGTGATAATTTCATGGAGCAATTCGCTTCACTCACCCTTGGTTCAGGTGCTGCAGCAGCTGTCCTGGGACGTGCGGATCGACATCCGGAAGGCCACCGTATCCTTCGTGGCGTCACTCGAGCAGGCACCCAGCACCATCAGTTATGCCAGGGTGGTCATAACGGCATGATTACCGATTCAGGTGCCCTACTCGAACACGGTCTAGCCCTTGTCATGGACGCCTGGAATGACACCCCTGCGGACTGGAACTGGCAAAACATGGACCGTTATATCACGCACCAGGTATCGCAGATGCACACCGATGCAATTATCAAATCTGCGGGGATCGAGCGTACAAAGATCCCCACAACTTTTCCTTCGCTCGGTAATATTGGACCAGCGGCCCTTCCCATCACACTCGCGCGTGAACTTGATTCTCTTGAAGCAGGTGATCGGATCCTCACGATGGGTGTAGGCTCCGGTCTCAACGTTGCAATGCTAGAAATAGAGTGGTGACCCTCTCCCCCATGATTTCCCCCAAACCGGCACAAACCCCACATGCAGTACTAGATCCGCAACAGCTGCCGGGATGGGACCCGCAGTGGTCTCGGCTCGTCGAGGCCAACACTTGTGACGGTGCCCGAGAGTTTCACGTACTTGACACCGGCCCAGCCTTGACCGATCTTGGCTTCGGTGCAAACGACGTCGATGCCATCGTGATCGCAGTACACGGCAATCCGACCTGGTCATATTTATGGCGTCATATTGCCCAGGCCAGCATTGATGCCGCACAAGGCAAGGTGGATCTCGGCCCAAGCGCCGGTAAAGCACCCATTATTCGAGTCATCGCACCAGACCAGCTCGACATGGGCTTCTCTGAACGACTCGGACATCCAGGCTTCCCCTCCACTACTGCAAACACCACGTCGTATCGGACCTTAGAACAGCGAATTTCCGATCTGGATGCAATCATCAAAGAGCTTGTTGACGCCTCCAGCAACATTCCAGTCTTTAGTCTTGGTCATGACTGGGGCGGCATAATTTCTCTGGGCTGGGCAACAAACGCAGCGGTCCGTTCCGCCGGCTCTCAAATTGAGCCGACCGGCATGATCTCGCTGAACACAGCCGTGTGGCATGATGAGTCCGATCCAATTCCTGCACCTTTACGGGCTGCCTTAGCCGGCCCAGTCTTAGCAGGCTCAACAGTCGTCACTCCAGCGTTCCTCGATACCACCTTGGCGCTTGGACAACCAGCACTGTCTGGGTCCGTCAAAGCAGCATATAAGGCGCCATACGCTAGCCGTGCGGAGCGTGGCGGGATCGGCGGTTTTGTGGCGGACATTCCAGCCACTGACAGCCATCGTTCCCGTGCCGCGCTGCGAACAGTAGCCGACCAACTCGCCTTGACCGACAAAGCCGCTCTCCTACTGTGGGGCGCTAAAGACCCGGTATTTATCGATCGGTATCAGCACGATTTATTGCAGCGTATCGACAACGTCGAGATCCACCGATATAACACCGCTGGTCACCTCCTTGCCGAAGACCGTGACATTTCTATTCCTCTTCTCGGTTGGATACGCCAACAACTTGACAGAGATACCCGGCCTACCCCTGATCCGGCAGCTGGGCGAGGTTCGGAGGCCGTTGGCGAATACTCTCCGCTCTGGTCTTACCTTGATCAGTGGTCCGGGTCCACAACGAAGGCCATGGTCGACATGACGATCAAGGATGCCAACAGCAGACCCTTCGAAGTCACCTGGGCAAAGCTATCCTCCATGGTTGATGCCATGGCCGTGGGGCTGCGAGAAGCAGGGATGCGTCCTGGCGACCGAGTCTCGATGCTGGTCGAACCTGGCAGGGACCTCACCGCGGCACTCTACGCTGTGCTACGCGTCGGCGGTGTCGCAGTCGTCACCGATGCTGGACTTGGCGTGGACGGCATGACACGCGCTATCAAATCCGCTGCACCGCAATGGATTATTGGTCAAACACCAGGACTTTCTCTGGCTCGGATCAAAAACCTCCCGGGCAAACGACTCAGTGTAAAAACCATGGACCCCCTCGCCAGAAGTATCCTTGGACTCAGTGGCTCGATGTACGGTTTCGCGTCAACTTACGCGGGTCAAAAGTACCGGCCAACCGCACAACATCCTGATCCTGACCCTGCTGATGACGCAGCCATCCTTTTCACTTCTGGTTCGACAGGACCGGCCAAGGGAGTGCGATATACCCACCGAAAACTCTCCGCACTAACGCAGCGTCTCCAACACACCCTCAACGTTGCACCAGGGTCCAGTTTGTTGGCAGGTTTTGCGCCGTTTGCACTCCTCGGGCCAGCGATCGGTGCCACTTCAGTGACTCCAAATATGTCAGTTACCAAACCGGCGACCCTGACAGCCACCGCTCTTGCTGACGCTGCTATAGCTGGTGATGCCACCATGATCTTTGCTTCACCTGCCGCGCTGAGCAATGTAGTGGACACGGCTCATGAGCTCAACGCACAACAACGCGAGGCACTCAAACACATTTCCATGCTGCTATCTGCAGGCGCTCCCGTACCGGTCCCCCTCATGGATGAGGTATTAGAGCTGATACCAAACGCCGAATTCCATTCCCCATATGGGATGACAGAATCACTGTTGGTCTCAGATATCGATCATCACACGCAGCATGCTATCGCCGACCGAACTGATCGCGGTGTATGCGTAGGCAAACCCCTTGACGTTGTTCGGGTAGCGATGGCACCCCTCGATTTCTTGGGACGATCATCGGACCAACTCGTCGAAGGCGATGAAGCGATCAATCAACTTTCTGAAATAGTCATTTCTACACCGCACATGCTGGCTGGCTACGACAAGCTCTATAACACGAACCGGCAGACCCGTGTCGACTCAGTCGATGGTTTGCAATGGCATCGAACCGGCGATATCGGCCATTTTGATGAAGACGGCCGACTTTGGATCGAAGGGCGTACACAGCACATCGTCACACCGGCAACCGGTGCCATCGGTCCAGGAGGGCCCGAGGATGATATCCAACGGCTATCCGAAATCAACCGCGCAGCGATAGTAGGCGTAGGTCCCGCGGGGACACAAGCAATCGTGGCGGTGATCGAACCTCATGATCAGTCTATCAAGCCCGGCTTAGCTCCAACTGCTCTCACTGATGACGTGAGAGCTGCTACTGATGTTGATCTCGCCGCTGTCCTAGTCACTCACAAAGTGCCCGTAGATATTCGACACAATTCGAAAATTAACCGTCCCCTGCTAGCTCAGTGGGCAACCGATGTCCTGGCTGGAGGAAAGGTAGGCACACTGTGATGACTAGCCAGTTCCACTATGTTACTGCAGACCTCACGGGGTACAACGTCCTGGTGACAGGGGCCTCGGGTGTTTTAGGTTCCGGGGTGGCACACGCTTTACGTGATGCAGGTGCTCGCGTGACGGTACTCCAGCGGTCCGCCTCCGGACTCGATGGCGTTCGTGAGATCCAAGGGTCGGTAACCGATCCCGAAGCAGCCCGTCGCGCTGTCCAAGGAGTGGATACCGTCATTCATATTGCAGCGAAAGTATCCGTGTCTGGGCCTTTAGAAGAATACGAACACGTCAACGTTGAAGGCACGCGTACTTTGTTGGCTGCCGCTCAAAAGGCTGGGGTCTCACGTTGGATTCATATCTCTTCGCCCTCGGTGGCACATTCTGGTGCCTCGATTATCGGTGCCGCCGCGGAACCTGCAGACCCAAACACTGCACGTGGCAACTATGCGGCGACGAAAGCCGCCGGTGAACTGCTCGCGCTTGCTGCCGATTCAGCAAACTTCCGAGTGCTTGTCCTCCGCCCTCACTTAATGTGGGGACCCGGTGATACACAACTGACGGAACGTATTATCGACCGTGCACGTGCAAATCGGCTACCGCTCTTAGACGGCGGAACCGCTCTGGTCGACACTCTCTTTTTAGTCAATGCAGTTGAAGCTATTGTCACGGCTATCGACGCAGTCGATACCACCCACGGCGAGGCATTAGTTTTGACCAATGGGCAACCTCGTCCTATCGGCGAGATGATTCGACGTATCGCCGTAGCCGGTGGCGCAAAAGAACCCACCCTGGATCTTCCATCAGGGTTAGCCAAGACTGCAGGCAGCGTCATTGAATCATTCTGGGACGCCGAGGCACGCGGTGACGAGCCGCCAATCACCCGCTTCTTAGCCGAACAGATGTCGACTGCGCACTGGTTCGATCAGCGTCGGACCCAAGAAGTTTTGCAGTGGAAGCCCCGCATCTCCTTGGAAGAGGGCTTCCGACTGACTCAACAGTATTATCGTAACTAAGCGTCGATTTGCTGACGGTCTAGTTCCTCTGCCCCGGAGATTATAAAATCCCGGCGAGGAGCGACATGACGGCCCATCAGCAGTTCAAAGATTTCCTCGGCTTTTTCCACTTCTTCAATGTTCACACGCCGAAGTGTTCTCTGTGCCGGATCCATCGTGGTCTCTGCCAACTGATCCGCGTCCATTTCGCCAAGGCCTTTATACCGTTGGATCGGTTCTTTAATTCTGCGGCCCTCAGCCTCGACGCGCCCTAGAACTTCATGTAATTCCTGTTCGGAATACGTGTAGATCACTTCGTTGGCTTTCGAACCTGGGTTTATGACTTCCACGCGATGTAATGGCGGAACCGCCGCGAAAACTCGCCCCGCTTCCACCATCGGCCGCATGTACCTGAAGAACAGGGTCAGCAGGAGGGTCCGAATATGGGCTCCGTCGACGTCAGCGTCGGTCATCAAGATGACCTTGCCATAGCGGGCCGCTTCCATGTCAAAGCTACGTCCCGAACCCCCGCCAACGACTTGGATGAGTGCGGATGCTTCGGTGTTGCTGAGCATTTCGCCTACTGAGGCTTTCTGCACATTCAAAATTTTCCCGCGAATAGGCAGCAACGCCTGGTAGTCCGAAGACCTCGCGAGTTTCGCGGTGCCTAGTGCCGAATCCCCCTCGACGATAAAGAGTTCGGTATTCTCAACCGATGTAGACCTGCAGTCAGCCAACTTAGCTGGCATTGATGACGTCTCGAGAGCGGTCTTTCGACGTTGGGTTTCTTTGGCCGTACGCGCCATTATGCGTGACTTCATCTCGGCCACGATCTTCTCTAATAGACCATCCACCTGCTGCTTTACAGCACGTTTACGCGATTGCAAGATCTCTGTCAGCTGGTCAGCAACAACCTTGGAAACGATCTGCCGTGCCGCAGGCGTCCCGAGAACCTCTTTCGTTTGTCCTTCAAACTGTGGTTCAGCGAGTCGAACAGTCACTATTGCCGTCAAGCCAGCCAGAATATCGTCTTTTTCAACACGATCGTTACCAGCCTTCAAACGACGAGCGTTTGCTTCGACAGCTTTACGGAACACCTTCGTCAACGCCTGGTCGAATCCAGTATTGTGAGAACCGCCCTTTGGGGTAGCAATAATATTGACAAAACTCCGTATTTTCGTGTCGTAACCGACATCCCACCGCAATGCCACATCAACTTCACAAGAACGCTCAACATCTTGCATATGTGCCTGCCCTGAACTGTCGAGGACAGGAACACGTTCACTGAAATTTCCTTCACCATGGAGACGCCATACGTCTGTAACGGGGTTGAGCTGGGACAGGTGGTCTACGAATTCAGATATGCCGCCGTCATACTGGAACACTTCTTCATGGGAACCGTTTTCTCCTGCTGTGCCAGCAAGTCGACGTTCATCACGTACTGTAATGCGCAGACCTGGAACGAGAAAAGCAGTCTGCCGGGCACGTTGCTCCAGTTCTTCATACAAAAAGCTTGCGTCGGGAGTAAAAATTTGAGTGTCGGCCCAGTAACGCACTTTGGTTCCAGTCGTGCCGCGCTTCGCTTTCCCGACAACAGCAACCTCTGTGCCAGGTTTGACCGCTTCGAAAGCTCCATCAGCGCTGGGCTTTCCCTTATCCATGAACTGCCCTGGTTGGCCTCGTTTAAAGCTCAGTTGATTGACTTTTCCGCCACGGGTTACTTGGACGTCCAAACGGGCAGATAATGCGTTAACAACCGCAGCACCTACACCGTGCAGGCCGCCGGCCGCAGCATAAGAATCAGAACTAAATTTACCGCCGGCATGAAGTTTGGTGAACACGACTTCAACACCCGACAACCCGGTACGTGGCTCAATATCGACTGGAATACCGCGCCCATTATCGGAGACTTCGACCGACCCATCCGCGTACAACGTTATCTCTATTGACTGACCATAACCGCCAAGCGCCTCGTCGACCGAGTTGTCGATGATTTCCCAGAGACAATGCATGAGCCCACGGGAATCGGTAGACCCGATATACATACCCGGGCGTTTACGCACGGCTTCTAGCCCTTCAAGGACTGAGAGGTTTCGTGCACTGTACTCGGATTGTTTGACCACGTAGTGTTTGAGCCTTTCAAAGATGCTTTAGCGAACATGCAACGACCCATCCGAAACTGCACGGATTACCACCATGCTTGCTGTCGGAGGATATATGTAAGAATAATGCGTTCCCGGATTATTTTTGGGACTTTCGCCATTCTTGAACTACCAGCCGAAAGTTTCTCGCACTTCTTTCGCCTCCCGCGGATGGCGCTGGTCAGGTCTTTGAGAAAGATAAATCAAGTGGCACTATAGATCCACTGGTTATGTTTACATGACCGTGTATTCCAACGTTGAGAGTACGCTTTGTTCGCCGGTGGCAACGCAAGCACTTTCAGGCATAATTCTTATGTTTGGTACGTTGTTCTACACAGGAATCGAATAACCTGTCAGGATGGAAGGACCAACCTACAGAGTTTGGACCACAAATTAGGAGGCCCAATGTCCACGGCTACTAGTCTTGAGCAACCTACCCTCAATGCCGCCGATCGTTGCGACCGTTGCGGAGCCCAAGCTTACGTTCGTGCAGTGCTACCTTCGGGTGGTCAGCTGTACTTCTGTGCCCACCACGCACGTCAGGTTGAAGAGAACCTTCGTCCCCAGGCTGATGTGTGGCAAGACGAAACGGACCGCCTTGAGCAGGAGCGTGCAGCAAGTTTGTAGGCCCTGGTTGTTGCAGCTTTAGCTAGTCGGGCTGCTCTGCCGTAGCAAGATAATCCCCGGGGCGGGCCTCAAAACGATGAGGCCCGCCCCGGGGATTTTTGCATGGAGCCGAGCAGGGATGTTGTAGCGAAACGAAAGATGGAGCGGTTCATTGAACCGCTCCATCTTTTCCTTTGCACAATCTTCGGTTTACTCGAGGTAGTCGCGCAACACCTGTGAACGTGAAGGGTGGCGCAACTTCGACATAGTCTTGGACTCAATCTGGCGAATCCGCTCACGAGTCACGCCATAGACTTTTCCAATTTCATCGAGGGTCTTTGGCTGACCATCAGTTAACCCAAACCGCATTGCCACTACACCTGCTTCTCGCTCGGACAACGTGTCGAGTACCGAATGCAACTGTTCTTGCAATAGGGTGAAGCCCACCGCGTCAGCTGGTACAACAGCCTCTGAGTCTTCAATCAGGTCACCGAACTCTGAGTCACCATCTTCACCAAGCGGTGTGTGAAGTGAAATTGGTTCCCGCCCGTATTTTTGAACCTCAATGACCTTGTCAGGAGTCATATCAAGCTCAGTGCCCAGCTCTTCAGGCGTGGGTTCACGGCCAAGGTCCTGCAGCATCTGACGCTGGACTCGCGCCAGTTTATTAATCACTTCAACCATGTGGACCGGAATACGAATAGTACGGGCCTGGTCGGCCATCGCACGAGTGATCGCCTGGCGAATCCACCACGTGGCATAAGTCGAGAACTTAAAGCCCTTGGTATAGTCGAACTTCTCGACTGCGCGGATTAGGCCGAGGTTACCTTCTTGAATCAGATCGAGGAAAAGCATGCCACGACCTGTATAACGCTTGGCCAAAGATACGACCAGGCGCAGGTTTGCCTCAAGCAAGTGGTTCTTAGCACGACGGCCATCTGCAATAACTAATTGCATGTCGCGTCGCAACCGCACGTCGGTATATTCTTCTTCTTGCACCTTGTGCTCAGCGTACAAACCGGCTTCAATCCGAGTAGCCAGGTCGACTTCCTCAGCTGCATTGAGTAGTGCTACTTTACCGATTTGTTTGAGATAATCTTTGACCGGGTCAGCCGTGGCCCCGACAACATTCAGCGCACGCTGCTGCGGTGCGTCTTCTTCGGTCTCCGATACAACGAAACCACCAGCGCGTATAGCCGAGGCGATATCTGGCTTTTCGGGACCTGCAGTTTCTTTGATTTCGGTTTCAACTTTGTCTTCTCCGACGGTTTGTTCTTCCTGAGCACTGTCAGAAGCAACTTCGACGTCTTCGTCCTCGTCTTTGACGTCTAAGTCCACATCGTCGACAATTTCGTCTTCATCTTCGTCTTCAGAAAACTCTTGAGAAGCCATTGTTGCCTTCTTACCATTTTCGGTAGCAGCTGCCTTTGCTGCAGTCGCCTGTTTAGGAGTAGTAGTCACTCAGGTCCTTTCCTCATTGGCAGCCGTATGAGTAACGAGCTCACACACGATCAACACGCCTATGACCCTGTCAAGTCCGTGTTTGGATAATCGTTGGTCCCGTCGGACACTTCCGAGTGTCCGACCGTTGCAAGATCCACGGATGCAGGGTCTCTATTGGGTGTAACGCGCTAGTAGATGGTTTTGTTCCCATCATGACAAAAAACTTTGTAACAAGTTTTTCCACACAGCCGTTAGACCAAAACATTATGCCATAAGACCGGGCTCTTTGCGTCTATGACAGGTGTCTCCATTCATGCGGCGTGTTGCGGACTCCATGCACTTGCCTTTCGGGTGGCCCAACCTGCCACGCGCCCCTGATTTAGGAATTTTTCTAGGTTGGCAAGTGACTGTTCCGTTGGAAAATGTTTCCTCGCTTGCCTTACGTAGGTCATGGCAATACTTCCTCTTCCACGCGCCCATTCAATCCAAACGAGAATGCCCGCCACAACTCCACCCGACCGAGTATCAGAAAGCGGTAGAAGCTGGTGACATAAACGCTCGAGTTGCCGAATCCGTGTCCAATCCGGAGCTCGAGCAGAGCTTCCGTTCATGCAATCCTTGACGGTTAATCCATCCAGAGCATTCGCAGCAAACTCCACGCCATCAAGGATACTTAAGGGGAATTTTTCCAGGGCAGCCATACCTTGGACTGCAGTCTTAAGATCGAAGCAGACCAGAGCAAGTACTGCCTCTCGGACGCGTGCATGTTCCAAGGATTCCAGGAAGGTAGCGACTTGTAGAGAGTCGAGCATTCGAGGACCAGTAGTCACATTGTTGTCCCATAAAACAAGCCAATCTAATACAACATGCGGCTCTTCACGGAACAGCCGATGTGTGTCCGGCACATGCCCGGAAAGCGGTAAGGGCGCGGGCGGAAACAATAAACTACGGGAAGCCGGCAGCCGCTCCTGAGCTGTCAGCCCCTCGGGATCGAGGGCTTGATAGATCGCGGTGTCTTCCGGCTTGCCAACGATTTCACCTTGAATGAAACATTCAGTAGTTGTCGCACACCGAAGGTGCCACAGCCTGCTGTCATTCATGATCCAAGACTGGTCAATTGGTATTCCCTGTAACCCGAATTGGCTAGCGATAATTGAATTCGCGGCACCAGTCACAGATAAAACTTGCTGCGCAGCGATCGTGACGTCATCACAAAGGTAGAGCGCTAAGCACGATGTCGTGCTCGATTCACTGGCCATGAGCTGCCCAAGATGGCGTCCAACTTCTGTTAACTGGAGTTTGTGCGATTCTGTCAACCCGAAATCCATATACGTTACACATTCCGAAGTGTCAGAGCGCAGCATTTGTCGAATAGGCTGTGGCAAATCACATCGTACTACCGTGGAGAGTTGTTTCTCCGTAAATGCCACGAGCACCAGTGAATCCTTGGGGGCAAACCCAAGCGTGCACTGGATATATGCCAGAACCTCTTCGGGGGAACTGACTTGTATTCGATTATTAGCGCCACCCAACTCATTTTTACTGCTTGGAGTTACATAGAGCTGAGGAGCTTCGGGATTTCTACGAGCGTTGGGATTTGAGGGCTGTTTCTTATGCATCATGAATCCAGCATGAAAGAAAATTGTCTTTCCCGGAGCCCGGACTTGACAATTGTGGATAAGCCTACATAGAAGCCACGGTGCTTCTGTTCTAAGACTCAGATAGCGTCAGGATCTTTCGCCTGAATTCGTGCCGTCACCGTCTTCATCATCTGGTTCATCCACAACAAACCAGATCGACCCAGGCTCCACATCGGCACGCGAGGGCCTCATGGGGTCTTCTGGGGCCTTCTTTCTACTGACCTTACCTGTGTATTCCAGAGCATCCAGCTCATCAGAGTTCAGTCCGGCATCATCTTGCTGCACATGATCACTCAGGTATGTCTCCACAGCTGAGCCGATCTCATCAGCATTCGGCATATCCTGATCGCGATTAAGTAGCAGTGAGCGAGTCTGATGTTCTGCCGCGTAGCCGTCGAAGCGTTCTTCTAAGCTGTGCAACATAGAAGCTATTTCGGGTCGGTTCTGCACCTGTTCGGAAATTTGCTGCTCTACGTCTCTACCAGATTCCCGCAGTTCCTCACTGGGCAGCATCAGTTCCATTGCCGCACCTACATATTCCAGCGCCGCGACAGCAGCCTGAGGATAGGTTGCATCAGCGAGATAGTGCGGCACATGGAGGGTGTAACCGCTGACTTTTCGTCCGGCCTCAGCAATGCGCAATTCCAATAGCTGGGCTGCACCCGCAGCAATACGGCCCTTAGGAGACCAGGTAGCTAGACCTTCTAACAGCTCTTCGGCGTTGCCGTGCGTGGTCACTCCTATCGGACGGGTATGTGGAACCGGCAACGGTATAGCATCCACCAAGCTAACCAATTGAACGTCAAACTGCTCGACAAGCATCATGACGGCAGCAACAAAGCGATCCCACTGATAGTCCGGCTCAGGGCCGCTCAGCAAGAGAAATGGCTTCTGCATCTGGTCTCTGACGAGATGTAATTCGAGTTCTGGCGCTTCGTAATCGAAAAATTGCCGGCCATCAAAACGTAGTTGTGGTCGTCGGGAACGGTAGTCAAGCAGTTGATCGGTTTCGAATGTTGCTAGCAGCTGGTGATCCAACCTTTCCAACAGCGCATTCTCTAGTTGCGTCGAAACACTGCCCGCATCAAGATATCCAGAGAACACAACAAGCATGTCTAGGCCATGAAGAGCAGAGTCGTGCGCAAAGGCTTGCTTAGATGAGGCCGTCCCCAAGAACAACTGCTTGGCGGATGAAGACATACGAATCAGATCAATCGGATCGAGCACGCAATCTCCTCACTTTCAGCTTGTATTCAAGCTGCACAAGACGTTTCGTTAACAAAACACTCGGCCAGGTTGGCTTATTCCTTCACCGATGTTCTCCACCGTCGTTATGATGGAGAAGCCAATCAATTCTATTCCGCCAAACACTCAAAGGACGTGATTTCGTGGCTCAAAATGCCGCTACCACTGATTTCATTGCGGAATTCACCGCCAAACTGACAACTACCAAAACTCTTGAAGCAACCGATGCACTCGTGCTCGGCGTTCAGTCAACGGACAACGGGCCCGTAATCGTAGCCCCTGCTCTTGATGAATCCGCTGTTACTGATCTGCAAGATCAACTCGAAACGCTCGGTGTTAAAGGCAAAGCTGACGAAGTCACACGTGTTCCCGGAACAGCAACACAGTTCGAAGCAAAGCTTGTTGTACTGACAGGCATCGGTTCCACTGATGCACCCATCCAGGGCAGTCCGACGTTAGATAATTCCACGCCCGGCAATATTTCTGCAGAGGCTCTACGCCGTGCAGCTGGAGCCGCAACTGCCAAATTGCCCCCTATCACTGATGTCACCCTCGCGTTGCCAGCAGAGAGTGCTGCACACCTCACGGCAGTGGCAGAAGGTGCGGCTCTAGGCACCTATTCATTCTCCGGCTACAAGGCAACCGAAGAATCCGAAGAAGACGTCGAGCATCTCTCCCTAAAATTCGTGACCAGCATTGCCGAAGCGGATGACCTAGTGCAACGCGCAGCTGTCGTAGCACGTGCTACTTTCGTGACACGAGACCTCGTGAACACCGCGCCTTCCCATCTGTTCCCCGGCACGTTCGCTGAGGAAATTGACGCCCTGGTGGCAAGCTCCAAGATCAAAGCGACCATTTATGACGAAGAAGCGCTCGCAGAAGGCGGGTTCGGGGGCTTACTTGGCGTTGGACAAGGATCAGCTAACCCACCTCGGTTGGTAAAACTCGACTACACTCCCGACAACCCTAAGGGCCACATCGCTCTGGTTGGTAAAGGAATTACCTTTGACAGTGGAGGTATATCACTCAAACCAGCGGGCTCCATGGAAACCATGAAAATGGATATGGCAGGCGCGGCCACGGTCGGTGCCGTTGTACATGCTGTCGCTGAGCTCGGCTTGGACGTCCAAGTAACAGGCTGGCTAGCAATGGCTGAGAATATGCCTTCGGCCACTAGCATCAAGCCTTCAGATGTCATTACCCTACGCGGCGGCAAGACAGTCGAGGTGATGAATACCGACGCCGAAGGACGTCTTGTGCTTGCCGATGCTCTGGTCGCTGCTACAGAAGAGAACCCCGACGTCGTCATTGATATCGCGACCCTCACTGGTGCAGCAATGGTTGCGCTTGGTGTTCGCACAACAGGGCTGATGGGACGTGAAGATGTTCGACAGGAGCTCACTACTGCCGCTTCGACAACGGGTGAAATCGTTGTCGAATTACCTATTCCGGAAGAAGCTCGCGGTGGCTTCGATTCCAATGTTGCAGACATGAAAAATACCGGTGAGCGGTTTGGTGGCATGCAAGGTGCGGCTGCGTTCTTACGAGACTTCGTAGGTGAGACACCATGGGCACATCTCGACATCGCAGGCCCTGCCTTCAACGAGTCCGGTCCACGTGGCTACACAGGAAAAGATGCTACCGGAGTAATGGTGCGCACGCTCATTGAGTTTGTGAGCAACCGGGGCAATCGCTAGACAATGACATAACAAATTGGGCCGTCCGAGAAGGGCGGCCCAATTCTAGCAACATACATCACTTAAGTCCGCTTTCTTGCTGCGGTGCCAGAGGCCGGGCGCGTTAACGTGGTACAGGTTATGGAACAACCGCCGTAGGAAGTTATACAGTTAATAGGAAGTGTCCAGCGACTGGCCTGGCGATTCCAGCAGTACAGGATAAGGACGCATGGTTGGAAACCATTTACGAGGACTAATGCGGGGCAAACCTCCGCAAAGATGAGGAGCATCGATCGTGACTGAAACCGCTACAGAATTCGACGTACTAATTCTCGGCGGTGGCTCCGCCGGTTATGCTGCAGCTATACGTGCATCACACCACGGACTCTCCGTAGGAATTATTGAACGTGACAAACTCGGCGGCGTTTGCCTCCACTATGGTTGCATCCCAACCAAAGCCTATTTACACGCTGCAGAAGTTGCCGACTCAGCACGCGCTTCCGAAAAATTCGGCGTCAAAGCTACTTTTGACTCGATTGATATGGCCGCTGTCCGGGAGTACAAAGATAAAATTGTCGACGGCAAGTTCAAAGGTCTTCAGGGCCTGCTGAAAATGCGTAAGGTAACCACCATTGCAGGCAACGGTCGCTTGGTGTCTGAAAACCAGATCGATGTTGATGGCACCGTGTATACCGGTAAACACATCATCCTCGCCTCCGGTTCTGTTTCCAACACGATGGGTCTCACGATCTCCGACAAGATCCTCACCTCAACCGAAGCACTGCAGTTGGACTACACCCCGAAATCGGCAATTGTGCTCGGTGGCGGCGTCATCGGTTCAGAGTTCGCCTCCGCCTGGAACTCTTATGGCATGGATGTCACCATTATCGAAGGCCTTGACACACTCGTGCCGAACGAAGATCCTGCCATTATCAAGCAGCTCACACGTAACTTCCGCAAGGCCGGCATCAAGTCGAACCTCGGCGTATTCTTCGAGAAAGTCGAAGAAACCTCGGATGGCGTCAAAGTCACCCTGGCTGACGGCAAAGAGTTCGAAGCCGATATCTGCTTGGTTGCTACAGGACGTAAGCCAAATACCGAGAACATGGGCTATGAAGACGTCAACATCCCGCTGGATGGTGCACACGTTGCCACGAATGATCGCTTGCACACAGGGGTAGGCAACATCTACGCCATCGGCGACATCGTAAAAGGTAAACAGCTCGCCCATCGCGGTTACCAGCACGGGCACTTCGTCATCGAAGAAATCATGGGCAACAACCCTCTGAAAGTCGAAGACCGCAATATCCCTGGCGTGACATTCACTACACCAGAAATTATTTCGGTCGGCATGACAGAGCCTGTCGCCCAGGAAGAATTCGGTTCCGATAACGTTGAAACCGTCGAGTACAACCTCGCCGGAAACGGCAAATCAACAATCATCGGTACAAGCGGTATTGTTAAGATGATTCGACAAAAACATGGTCCAATCGTCGGCGTGCACGCAATCGGTGACCGAATCTCAGAACAAATTGGTGAAGCACAGCTGATCGTCAACTGGGAAGCATACCCAGAAGATATCGCCCACTTCATCCACGCACACCCAACACAGAACGAATCACTGGGTGAAGCAGCAATGATGCTCAACGGATTCCCGTTGCACGCCTAGTCCACCATGGTGGTTTTGCCACCTGTGCTTAAAGCACTGAACGTGTGAGCATTCGAAGAGGAATAGAGAGGAAACCGGACGTAATGTCTGAAACCATTACTCTGCCAGAACTGGGCGAATCGGTTACTGAAGGTACCGTTACCCGTTGGCTAAAAGAAGTCGGCGACACCATCGAAGTCGACGAACCCATCGTGGAAATCTCCACCGACAAAGTCGACACCGAGATCCCATCCCCGGTCGCTGGAACAGTCCTGGAAATTCTCGTTCAGGAAGACGAAGACATCGAGGTCGGCCAAGGCTTAGCCGTTGTTGGTGAGGAAGGTGAATCTGCAGCTGACAGCCCAGCGGATGACTCCGCCGCGGAAGAAGCGCCTGCCGAAGAGGAGCCTACTGAGACCGCAGAGTCTACGGAGGAATCCGCTGAGACATCAGCTCCGGTGGCCCAAGAAGAGGCACCTGCTTCAGCGTCAGCAGATGCTCAAGAAGTCACCCTGCCAGAACTGGGCGAATCGGTTACTGAAGGTACCGTTACCCGCTGGCTAAAAGAAGTCGGCGACACCATCGAAGTCGACGAACCCATCGTGGAAATCTCCACCGACAAAGTCGACACCGAGATCCCATCCCCGGTGGCCGGTACTGTTCTGGAAATTAAAGTTCAGGAAGACGAAGACATCGAGGTTGGCCAAGTCCTAGCTCTCGTAGGTTCTTCCGACTCGGCGCCAGCAGAAGAAGCTCCACCAGCTGCTCCGGCTCAGAAAACTTCGGAACCAGAGCCTGCCGCAGAGAAGCCAGAACCAACACCCGAGCCTGAACCTGCGCCAACTCCAGAACCTGAGCCTGCGCCTACCCCTGCACCAGCTGCAGAAGAGACGCCAAGCTCTCCTGACGACACGCCACGCGGTGACGGCTACGTCACTCCGCTAGTGCGTCGTTTAGCACGTGAGCAGGATGTCGATCTAGACCAGGTCACCGGAACAGGTGTTGGCGGTCGGATCCGCAAGCAAGACGTACTTGCCGCTGCAGCAGCAAAAGAGTACGAATCTCGTGGCGATCAGACAGCAGCTCCCGCAGCTGCTTCACAGCAGGCTTCACGCCCAGCGCCTAAGGATCCGACCTCTTCGATCGATCCGTCCAAGCGTGGCACGACAGAAAAAGCTTCTCGCATCCGTCGCGTCATCGCTGATCGCATGGTCGAATCACTGGATACCTCAGCCCAGCTGACACAGGTTCACGAAATCGATATGACTCGAATCGTTAACCTCCGTAATCAGGTGAAGGAGCGGTTCAAAGCTGAAAACGGCGCTAACCTCACATTCCTTGCCTTCATTACCCAGGCAACAACTGAAGCACTCCGCGCCCACCCGGCTCTGAATGCTCAGTACAACACTGAGACCCAGGAGATCACCTACCACAGCACCGAAGACATCGGTATTGCAGTAGACACTGAGCGCGGTCTCCTCGTGCCAGTCATCAAAAACGCAGGTAACTTGAATTTGGCTGGAATAGCCAGCTCGATCTCAGATGTTGCCTTGCGTACCCGCGACAACCAGGTCAAACCTGACGAATTGTCCGGCGGCACGTTCTCAATCACGAACCTCGGCTCATTTGGTGCACTGTTTGATACGCCGGTCATCAACCAGCCACAGGTAGCGATCTTGGGTCCAGGAAACATCGTCAAACGCCCAGTTGTTATGGCAGACGCCGACGGCAATGATTCTATCGCTATCCGTCACATGATGTACCTGTCACTCACCTATGATCACCGCATCGTAGACGGAGCAGACGCAGGTCGATTTATGACCACGCTGAAGAACCGTCTCGAAAGAGCTGAATTCGGTGGCGAGCTAGGCCTCTGAAAGGAACCCCGGCAGAATAATGACTATCGTCACTACGATTTTCATCGCAGTCCATATCCTGTCGATGGCAGCGATTGTTGGGGGTTGGTTAGCCAACTTTAAGAACCCAACGGTCACTATCTCACAGTGGTACGGTGCGATCTTCATGATCATCTCAGGAGCGGTCCTCTTCGGGCTAACGGAGATGAACGGTATTGGGGATCCGGCGCAACGTATCAAGCTGACGATCAAACTGCTCTTGGGCCTCATGGTCTTTACTACCGCCCTCCTGGGCCGTCGTAAAATCAACCGAGGTCACGAGATTTCTACAGGTCTGGCACATGCTACGGGTGGCACTGCCATCATCGCAGCCCTCGTGGCAACACTATGGCGCTTCGATATGTAGTGGAGGTTCCATTGCAAAAAACCGCAGAGTTCGCTCTGCGGTTTTTTCTTTGCCAAATAGCAGTGATGCACCAAATCCCAGCTAATTCATAGGACCGCTAATGACTGCTGCAAGGTGGGTGACGTCATGGCGCTGCGTCTGTGATCTTCCACCCCTCAGCTGTCTCGTGCAAAATCAAGTCAATGTTTTGGGAATGTGGTTCGAATTCTTCGATAACATCCCCAGCAGTATCTCGCTGTGTATACCGATCCATCCGCCAGTCCACGGTGACTTTTGCGTAATCAGCTGTCTGCGCTGCCGCAAGGACTGTAGCTCGCATTCGTATGCCGTCGAGACTATGACCGGCTTCAGCGAGCGACTCCAATAGATCGCGGTCTTGACTCTGGATTGCAGAATCAGGTGCCGCGTAGGTAGTGCTAAGGGACGCATCTGCGTTGGCCCAAGCAGTACTGCGGGCTTTAGCTAGTGCATCAATGACGGCCTGGAAATCCACTTGGTGTGGGGCCTCGACTTGCTCTTCTTTCCGTACGTCTGAGGCAACTTGCTCCACATTGGGCGTTGCGTAGATACTCGTTACTATCACTCCCCCGGCTAAAATGAGCGCTCCTAATCCCAGTACTAATCGACGAGGCTTAGGACTCGTTAACCGTACGGCATTCGCTGGCGGGCGGGCTTTGGCCTGCTGCCGTTGGCGCTGTTTTCGTTTGCGACGTTTCGGCGTCCCCTGAGTTAAAGGCTTTCTAGTGGGCAAAAGCAGCTCGTATTCTTCCCCCACTGCCGGGAATAGGTCAACTGGCTCCGGTTCCTCCCAGTGTGGGACAGCACCCATCAGTTGATTCAAGCTGGGGCGTCGTGCAGGGTCTGCCGATAGTGAGGCTTCCAAGAGCTCAATGATGTCAGTAGCTAAGTTTGGGTTCATAGTTACCAAGGGCACCCTTGCATGGGGTGGCCCCGGAATCATACCGGTTAGACAAAACCACCCAATAGCCCCAAGGGAATAGACATCTGCCGCAGCGCCCAGCCCTTCGACCTGATTGGAAGGGCCCAAAAGCTCGGGTGCTGTGAAACCAGGTGAGCCGGTCTGTGTATAAGCGTGGGCCGTTGCCCTGACAGCTCCCAAATCAATCAGTACCGGTCTGCCCGTCAGATCAAAGAGTATGTTTCGAGGTGAGATGTCACCGTGGACGATTTGCAGCCCCTGAAGATACTGAGCCACCTGGAGCATGGCCGATAGGACTGTGACAGTCTGCGCAGTACTCAGAGACCCCGCGGATGCCACGAGATGTGCTAGTGAACCGGCAGGTAAAAACTCCCAAAACGTAGCGTGGGCCGTACTCAATGCTGGGGCTAGTTCGCTTGGCGAAATCAGATTCTCATGGTGCAACCCCGCGGCCAACTGCGCTTCCTGCGAAAGCGTAGTCGCATCCACGTCTGTTTTAGGAGTCTTGCACGCAACATAGTGTGAACATGATGCGTTGTGCAAGAGCCAGACATGCGCGGTAGAACCGCTACCCAGGTGCCGAATAACTCGCCAGTCGTCGAGTGCGAGTAACTGTGGCGGTGCGAATTTCGTTGCTATTCGGGTACTGAGTAGATCCGATGTTCTATCTGTGGGCGAATTCACGGTTTATCTCCTCGGACAGGTAGGCTCTATCATGCCCGAAAATGCAAAGGTCAAATTAAGTTGTCCACAGGGGTTAGGGCTAGAATAGGTTTATCATGGCTGAACAAAAATCTTCCGGCGCAGCTCAAGCGCCCAAAAAGGACCTCAAAACCGTTAAGGCTGAGCAGAAGGCTCGTCGTAAGACTGAAAAAATTGAGGCGAAAGAGGCTAAGAAGGCCAAGAAGGCTAATAAGCGCGGCTTCTTCAAACAAATTGCCGACGTCTTTAAAATGACGCGGAAGTTTGATCCATCAATTATCTGGTGGATGGTCGGTGCGTTTGTCGCCGCCCTCTTGATCGGTCTCATCATCGGTCTACTCACGGGCTCTCCCGTGCTCTGGACACTGATGTTCATTCCTCTCGGCCTTCTCGCCGCGATCATCATTATGAACAAGAAGGCTGAAAAAGCCGCATTTGCCCAGATTGACGGTCGGCCTGGTGCTGCTGGCGCGACGCTGTCGCAGTTGGGCCGCGGTTGGGTTGTTGAAGAGGACCCGGTTGCAGTTAACCCAAGAACCCAGGAGACTGTTTTCCGTGCGGTCGGAAAAGCCGGTGTTGTCCTGGTAGCCGACGGCGACTATAACCGTGCTAAGAAACTAGTGGAGAAACAACGCAAGCACCTTGAGCGGTTCTTGCCGAATGTGGAGATCCGCACGGTTCAAGTTGGCCACGGCCCCAACGAAGTTGAGTTGCATGAGGTCAAGTCCACGATCAAGCGGATGAAGAAGACCCTAAACCGTCACGAAGTTCGCGCTGTTGAGCAGCGTATCTCGTCTATGCCGGTCAACAACTTGGGTATACCGAAAGGTATTGACCCAAACCGAATGCGTCCAGACCGCAAGGCTATGCGCGGTCGCTAATCGTTTAAGCCACTGTCACTCAACTGGCCGGTGCCGTGTGATTACATATGAATCTCTACGGTGCCGGCCAGTTTGTCGTGCAGACCACGACTATCACGATCAATGATAAGAACCGGCAGAACCAGGATCAGTAGAACCGCTCGTATGGCTGCTTGATATAGCTTGATTGTGGATCCTCCAAGCTGCACCACCTGAATTCTAAACACTCGTTTACCCAGTGTCGTAGCGAACAGCCACAACAAGGCGAAATGTAAGAACAAGAAGGTGGCCAGCACGACCCACTGGTTGCCTGGCGCTATGATCATGCCGACGCCGCTCGCCACGAACCAGTCGATGAAAACCGCTCCGAGACGACGCGGATACGAAGCCATCGAGGCCGGCCCTGATTCAGGGAGTCCAAGGAATTGACCAGCCCAGCGTGGCTCTTGCGAAGAATTTTGTCCGTTACTCATCAGCTCTAGCCTAATAGCTTTGTTACAAAGCATGCGCATTGCATGTTTAACGCATGTGTATTGCGCCGCAATCTCGCGTTCTGAAGACTCAGAACTTCAATGTGGTCTGATTAGTCGTTAAGCTTGTACCAACTTATACGCAATGAATGGAGTGACAATGTTCACCTCACCCGAAGAAGTCTTATCCTATATACAGGACGAGGACGTCGTCTTTGTAGATATCCGGTTCACCGATATGCTCGGGGGCCAGCATCATTTCAACGTCCCTGCCGAATCCGTAGACGATGACTTCTTCACCATCGGGCAGCTCTTCGATGGTTCTTCCATCCCTGGCTTCGCCGGTATTGCCGACTCGGACTTGCAGCTGATCCCTGATGTAGGCACTGCTTTCGTTGACCCTTTCCGCAAACACAAAACCCTGTGCATGTCATTTTCGATTCTGTCACCACGCACAGGCGAAGCTTACGTCCGTGACCCTCGATCCGTCGCGCAACGTGCAGAAGATTATGTGGCGTCGACCGGTATCGCAGACACCGCCATCTTTGCAGCCGAAGCAGAGTTCTACATTTTCGACGACGTACGATTTGAGACACATCTGCCAAATCGCTCTTTTGCGTCTGTAGATTCTGACGAAGCTTTCTGGAATGACGGAAAAGAAATCGAGGGTGGCAACCTTGGTCACCGGAACCGAACCATGAAAGGTTACTTCCCGGTTTCTCCGGTTGATAAACACGCTGACCTACGCGATGACATCTCACTGCTTCTGGGGCAAGTTGGACTTGAAGTCGAGCGTTCACACCACGAAGTTGGTGCAGGTGGTCAAGGCGAAATTAACTATCGCTTCGACACACTGATGCGTGCAGCCGACGATGTCCAACTTTTCAAATACATCGTCAAAGGTGCTGCAGAACAAGCCGGCAAGACCGCAACCTTTATGCCCAAACCAGTATTTGGCGACGGCGGTTCAGGTATGCACTGCCACCAGTCGCTGTGGATGGACGGTGAGCCACTGTTTTACGACGAAACCGGCTACGCCAACCTCTCCGATACGGCACGGTGGTACATCGGTGGGCTGCTGAAACACGCGTCAGCGGTCTTGGCGTTTACCAACCCGACGGTGAACTCCTACAAGCGCCTCGTCAAAGGTTTCGAAGCCCCCGTCAACATGCTGTACTCCCAGGGTAACCGCTCAGCAGCAGTCCGAATTCCAGTAACCGGATCGAATCCGAAGGCAAAGCGCTTGGAATTCCGCGCACCGGACCCATCAGGCAACCCGTATCTCGGGTTTGCTGCCCAGCTGATGGCCGGACTGGATGGTATTCGCAATCGTATTGAGCCCGCAGAGCCAATCGATAAGGATCTCTACGAGCTCCCGCCAGAAGAATCCCAGAATATTCAGCAGGCACCACGGACGCTGGAAGAAGCCATCGACGCTTTGGAAGAGGACCATGAGTTCCTGCTTGCCGGCGATGTTTTCACCGAAGATCTCGTAGAAACCTGGATCCAGCTCAAGCGTGACACTGAAATCGCACCGATGCAGGCGATGGTTTCACCGATGGAGTTTCAGCTGTACTACTCAGTCTGATCGAACAGGTTATCGCACTCACCAACAATCCCGGTCCGCAGCTGCCAACTCGGCACGTGCGGGCCGGGTTTTGTTCTATGCGACCACACTTTGCGTTTACGCTAGAAGATCATGACTACCTTTTCCAAGCACGCCAAGATCGTCCCCTCCGAATTTGACGACGGTTGGATCTTAGAACTCGACGGCGACATTCAATCTCACGTCGACTTAGCCGATCCAAGGGTGATTCGTTTTGAATACCTCCACCGGATCGCCAATGTTATCGACACCAGTTGGCCAGCCAACCGAGCCATCAAGGTACTACATCTGGGCGCCGGCGCCCTCACACTCCCCCGGTATGTTCAGGCCACCCGCCCGGGCTCCCATCAGACCGTCGTCGAGCTCGACCCACAGCTCATTCCGCTCGTAGTCGCCGAACTCCCGTTACCCGAAGGCACGCAGCTGGAAGTGGTAACTGGCGATGCCCGGGCCCAGGTTCAAGCCATGAAAACGCAATCCTTCGATGCCATCGTGGTTGATATTTTTACCGGTGGAGACACTGCTGAGCATCTCACCGGTGAAGGCTTTTATCGGGAACTTCTGAGTCTCTTGACGCACCACGGCGTGCTGCTAGTGAATATTGGGGAGGACGAAGCCGGCTTACGGTTTTTTACTACGCAAGCTCAGGCGATGGATAGCGTGACTCACCAACTTCATGGGGTGTGGACGCTAGCCGACGCGTCCACACTGGTACACCGGACTTCGGGTAACGCAGTGCTGGCTGCAGGCGGCGGATTACCTAGCGATCCTGATGCCCAAGAAGGTTTGCGTTCTCGGCTATCGGCAGCAGGACCACACCCAGCGACCGTCCTCACACCGAGCGACACAGCGTCATTGCTTGAGAATCTCAATAGTTAACTTTCATGAAGTTACAGAGTGCCGAATGTGACCCAGACCGTGTACAGTAGTGAAAGTGTTCCGGGGTCGGTGAGAATCCGAACCGGCGGTAAAAGTCCGCGACCCCCGCGCCCGCGGGGTTGAATCAGTGAAATTCTGATACCGACGGTGATAGGTATAAAGCCTTAGTCCGGATGAGAGGAACGCGCTGCTGTCAGCAATAGCAGCCATTCCCGGCGCACCTGTATCAAGGAGTTAGCCGCCGGATGTTATCTCACACCCAGCTTTCGTCTGCGATGCAGCGTGCCATCACGCTTGCACAACGCGGACCGTCCGATGATATTAATCCTCAAGTCGGATGCGTGATCGTTGATGCGGCCAATTCAGTTGTTGCCGAAGGTTACCATGCCGGCGCCGGTTCGGATCACGCCGAAGTAGCAGCCCTCAAGAACCTGGATTCACAACTCAATCCGGTGGGCCTGACTGCAGTCGTCACACTGGAACCATGCAACCACACCGGCACCACGCCACCATGTGTTGAGGCCTTGCATACCGCAGGGATCGGGACCATCGTGTATGGCCAACCTGATGTCGGCCAACGTTCATCGGGTGGTGCAACCGAACTTTTTGCCCGTGGTCACCGTCTGATCGGCGGTGTGGAATCAGAAGCGACCGCTACACTGTTGCGCGACTGGCACCAGCGCACCGAACAGACCCGTGGCCGAGTCATCGCGAAATGGGCTCAGTCGTTGGACGGTCGGCTTGCCGCGGCTGACGGTTCCAGCCGGTGGATCACCGGCGCAAAGGCACGACGTCACGTACATTTACAGCGCGCATTGGCCGATATCGTCGTGACCACCACCGCTACCGTGTCTGCCGATAATCCCGCTCTGACCGCACGGGATGAACATCAAAACCTGTTAGTCGCACCGCAGGACCAACCACTACCGGTCATCTTCGGGACCGGTACTGTCGCAGACGATGCACTGGTCCACCAGCATCCTGCCTTGATCTCACGAGGCCTTGCTCGGGCCCCGCAATTTTCTGGACAGGACCTCAGAAATCAATTCGCGGGTCTTTCCAAGTACATCGATGCGACCCCGCGAGTATTCCTGGAGGCCGGTCCTCGATTCACCACAGCAGTCCTCGGCCAGCATCTAGCCGATGAACTGTTGATCTACACCGCACCGCTGCTGCTAGGCGGGCCGCACCATGCAGTCGGTGAGTTGGGGATAGAAACCCTCACCGACGCCCACAAATTAGTTTTCTCCAGTATGCATCAACTCGATGCAGATACCGTTTCCACTTTGCGTAAGGACCACTAGTGTTTACCGGCATTATCCAGACCCGAGGCAAAATAACTGCCGTCGATCAAACCTCCCCCGCCACGTTAGCAATGACGATCCAGGCCCCAGCGGTCCTCGCTGATGTCCGCCGCGGCGATTCAATTGCAATCGACGGTGTCTGTCTTACAGTTACAGATTTTAGCGAGCAGCATTTTACGGCTGATGTCATGGTCCAAACCCTGCGCCTAACATCGCTGGGCGCCATGAATCCAGGCGACGAAGTCAATGTCGAACCGGCGATGGCAGCAACCGATCGATTTGGAGGCCACATCGTCCAGGGGCATGTGGAGGCGACTGCCACGATCAACGAGATCGAGCCCGGGGCACAATGGACCCGCATCCGCATAAGTTTGCCCGAGCGGTTAGCACCGTATCTGATCGACCAAGGATCCATCACCGTCAACGGTATCTCACTGACGGTTGCCAAAGTTTCCGAACCTCACGCAGTAGAGCACTGGTTCGATATCTTTCTCATCCCCGAAACACTTGAAGCGACCACGCTGGGTACAGCTGAGGTTGGCGATGTGGTCAATTTGGAAACCGACCTCCTCGCTCGCCATGTCGCTCGTATGCTCCAGTTCAACACCAAAGAGGAAAAATGAAACTCGCCACCATTCAACAAGCCATTGATGCGATTGCGGCAGGTCAACCGGTTATCGTCGCCGACGATGAGGACCGCGAAAACGAAGGTGACCTGATCATCTCCGCCGAGCTTGCGACCCCCGAATCGATTGCCTTCATGGTCGAATATTCTTCGGGACTGTTATGTGCGCCTATGTCGGACGAAGTTGCCGACGGGCTCGAACTTCCCATGATGGTCTCTCAGAACCAAGATGTGCGCCAGACGGCCTACACGGTGACCGTCGATGCCGCCGAAGGTGTCACTACAGGTATCTCGGCAGCAGATCGTTCGCACACTGTAAACCTCTTGGCCTCCCCCGACACTGCGCCGTCTGATTTGAACCGTCCAGGGCATATTTTGCCGTTACGCGCCGTGTCCGGTGGTGTCCGGCAGCGCCCTGGCCACACCGAAGCAGCTGTCGAACTTATGGGGCTGGCCGGGCTGTCGCCGGTCGGTGTTATTGCTGAAATCGTTGCCGACGACGGCGATATGATGCGTCTGCCCGGACTCATCGAACTCGGGGCAGAACATAATATTCCGGTCATCACCATCGAAGCGTTGGCCGACTACTTGAACACCAACCACCCCGAGACCGCTCCATCCGAGATCATCCACCGGCACGTATCGCAACGTGCCGAGGCACTCGTCCCCACCACATTCGGACCATTGACCATGAAGGTCTACCGCGACCGCAAAGCCGGGGTCGAACACCTGGCACTTGTCGGTCCGGATACCGTGCTGGCCACGGATGAGCCCACCGTAGTCCGGGTACATTCTGAATGCCTCACGGGTGAAGCCTTCGGTTCGTTGAAATGCGAATGCGGGGCACAACTGGATTCAGCATTAGAACATATCGGTACACACGGCGGCATTCTCATCTACCTACGCGGTCATGAAGGACGCGGCATCGGCCTGGGAAACAAAATCCGGGCATACCAGCTCCAGTCCACCGGTTTGGACACGATCGAAGCGAACGAACACCTGGGCCTACCGGTTGACGCCCGCAGCTACACGGCGGCTGCCGAGATCCTGGACACCCTGGGTATTAATAACGTCAAGTTATTGACGAACAACCCGGATAAGGTCGACCAGCTGCAAGCAAACGGCATTAACGTCTCCGAACGCATCGGGCTGGTGGTTGGACGACACCCCGAAAATGCTGGCTATCTAACCACCAAAGCCACAAAACTCGATCACATCATCCCAACAGAATAGGAACATCATGGTCAAACACGGCGCACCCCAATTAGCAGTTGACGCTACAGGATACCGCGTTGCTATTATCGCTGGCTCTTGGCATACCACCGTCATGAACGGACTCATCGACGGTGCCACCGCCACCCTCGAAGCGTCCGGTGCAACCCGCAGGTTGATCACCGTAGCCGGGTCCTTCGAAATACCACTGGCCGCACAAGCTGCCCTCGCCAACGGATACGACGCCGTTGTGTGTCTCGGTGTCATCATCCGCGGCGATACGCCTCACTTTGATTTTGTTGCAGACGCGGTGACCTCTGGGCTTACACGCGTGCAGTTGGACGCTGGCAAGCCGGTTGGCTTCGGTATTCTCACCGTGGATAATGACGCCCAGGCACTCGACCGTGCTGGACTAGATGATTCCTCCGAGTCCAAAGGTCAAGAAGCCGCGGAAGCTGCCCTACAGTTGGCTGTAACGGTGAACGGGCTTGCGGAATAATCTGGGCCTCACTGGGCGCTGTACCTTCTAGACGTCACTACTTTTGGAGGTACTTTGACCGCTCCCTATCCCGTGTCCATCCTAGATTTGGCCACCGTCCGTCATGGACAACCCATAGCTGAATCTTTGCAAGAATCCACGGAACTTGCCGTACTGGCCGACGAACTTGGGTTCCATCGTCTCTGGTTCGCAGAGCACCACAATATGGAAACGATTGCATCGTCGGCCACATCGGTGTTGTTGGCACATATGGGTGCCCATACAAAAAATATTCGTTTGGGTGCCGGAGGCATCATGCTCCCCAACCACGCACCGTTAGTTATTGCTGAGCAATTCGGGACACTCAAAGAACTCTACGGCGATCGTATTGATCTTGGACTCGGGAGAGCCCCCGGTACCGATCAAAAAACGCTGATGGCACTGCGCCGCACCAACCAGTCCTCTGAGCGGTTCCCCTCCGATGTGCTGGAGCTGCAAGGCTATCTCAAGGACGCGTCTCGTATCCCTGGGATTAATGCATACCCCGGATCAGGTACCAATGTACCGCTTGTGATTCTCGGTTCCTCACATTTCGGTGCGCAGTTGGCCGCCCAACTTGGCATGACGTACAGTTTCGCGTCGCACTTTGCGCCGCAAATGCTGGAATCAGCTGCAGCAACGTATCGCACCGAATTCACGCCATCACAAGACCTGCCGAAACCGCATTTCATTGCAGCGGCCAACGTCGTCATTGCTGACACCGACGAACGTGCCCAAGAAATGTGGGACCGCGCTAAGCGCGCACGCATCCGCACCATGCTCGGACGTGGACGAAAGCTGACAGACGAAGACGTCGAGCAACTCCTCCACTCGCCCCCGGGACAACAGGTACTCCAGATGTTGGAAATGACTGCGGTGGGTACACCAGACACCGTGCGCGACTGGTTGGACGAATTCGCGGCACGCGTCAATGCCGACGAACTCATTATCACCAATATGGCTGGACCACTTGAAGATCGGAAACGTGCACTGCAATTGATTTCCGATTACATCATCAACCGTTAGACACCAGCAGATCACGGCCCTGCAACCCTCGTTGGAGGGCTGTGATCTGTGTTCCGTCTCGCGACATCTCGCCTAATTTTCGTAGGACCTTGAGGAACGTTTCGGTGACATTCCGTAGAACACCCGTTCGAATACTGCTCTAGCATGTCGGGTAATTCGCAGGTAGTCATCCTCGAACTCTCCAACCTCCCCCGAGTCGTAACCGGTCCAGCGTGCCAGGGCCTCAAGTTGCTCCCGGTTGGTAGGCAGCACGTCAGAAGATTTGGCCGAGGAGATCACAATTCCCGAGCGAATTCGGGTGGCGAAGCTCCAGGCTTGTATGAGGATATCTGCGTCCTCGGCCTCGAGTAGTTGTGCCTCTCTGGCAGCTTGGAGCGCTTCGAGCGTATTGGTTGTTCGTAATGCAGGGTGGTCAGGCGTGTACTTCAATTGGATTGTTTGGGTCAGCCATTCGACATCCGTTAGCCCTCCACGACCCAGTTTGATGTGTCGTGTCGGGTCCGCGCCGCGCGGCAAGCGCTCGGCTTCGACCCTAGCTTTCATACGTTGAATAGCCTGTTCTTGGGCAGTGTTGAGTCCATGGGTATAGCGGACTGAATCGGCCCACCCCATAAACTCCTCTAACAAGTCTGTAGCCCCCGCCAGCGGCCGTGCTTTGAGCAGTGCCTGGACCTCCCACGTATCAGCCCATTGCTCGAAGTATGCCTTATATGAATCCAGTGAGCGCACCAGTGGGCCTCGACGGCCTTCGGGGCGTAAATCGGCATCAATTTCTAATACCGGTTCCAATACGATTGGCGGACGAGTCGGCATCTTCATGAAACTGATCAAAGCTTTCGCCACTTCGACTGCAAATCGAGTCGCTTCTGCTGCTGCCACCCCGGGTGCCGGCTGGTGGACAAACATCACGTCAACGTCGGAGCCATACCCGGCCTCACATCCCCCTTGGCGTCCCATAGCTATTACCGCAACATTCGCGGGTGCTACCTCTACATCCCACTTTTGTTCCACATGATCGTGCACGATCCCAAGTAATGCTTCAACCGAGGCCTGATCTGCGGCTGCTAGGGCCTCCGAAACCTGCCGTTGTTCGATAAGGCCACAGGCATCTGCAAGACTTATCCGTAAACCTTCACGGCGACGCACCAGTCGAATGTAGCGGGCAGCATCAGGCAGATGTGGATGACGACGTAAGAGAGCGGCTATTTCGGTTTGCAGTGTAGCGAGACTCAATGGCATCAAGTCCTGGTCTCGATCCATCCATGCTGCAGACTGCGGGGCGTGTTCCAGCATGTCTGCGATATACCGCGATGACGACAAGACGTGTGCCAAACGCTCACCAGCAGCCGAGGAATCACGCAACATATGGAGGTACCAGTGCGAGCTACCTACCGATTCGCTGAGTTTTCGGAAGCCCAAAAGTCCGCTGTCTGGATCCGGGCCTGAGGCCAGCCAGCCCAACATGGCAGGCAAAATCTGACGCTGGAGTTTCGCTTGTCTAGAGACACCTGAGGTCAGTGACTCAATATGACGAACGGCGCCGGTGGGGTCCCGGTAACCAAGCGCTGCCAAGCGTGCTGTGGCGGCTTCAGGCGTGAGTCGTGCGTCATCAGTCGATAGGGCCGCAGTTGCAGGCAGCAACGGCCGATAGAAAATCTGCTCAAACAGGGTGCGATTGGAACGTACAGTGGCCTGCCAAGCCTTGACGAGTTGTTGATAGTCTTTAGGCCAACCGCCATCCATGGGACGTACCCCGCGCGAGAGACTGCGCAGTTCTTCTTCGTCCTCGGGCATCATGTGGGTACGTCGCATTTGTACCAACTGGACGCGATGTTCAATGAGACGCAAGAACCGATAGTTGCTCGCCATCACCTGGGCATCGCTGGGCCCGATATAGCTGTGCGCCTGCAATGCGTTGAGCGCATCTTCGGTGGCACGCACTCGCAATTCTGGATCAGTTTTACCGTGCACCAGTTGCAACAGCTGGGCAGGAAACTCGACGTCGCGCAATCCACCCGGTCCAAGTTTAATTTCGCGTTGACGTTGCTGGTGGTCAATATGGTCGATGACCCGGTTACGCATGCGCTGTACTTGCCGGACGAAGCCGGGTCGTGTGGATGCCTGCCAGACCATCGGTCCTAGAACATCGAGATAACGCTGTCCTAGCGACATCGCACCAGCGACAGGACGAGCTTTCAGCAACGCCTGGAATTCCCACGTATGGGCCCAACGCTGGTAATACTCCAGGTGAGAGGCAATAGTCCGAGACAGAACACCATCCTGGCCTTCCGGCCGCAGGTTGGTATCAACTTCCCACAGTCCTGCTTCTCGAGCGGGCTGGGTGATCACCGTGGAGATCCCTGCTGCTAGATCCACAGCGATATCTGCCGCTGCTTCTGGCGACAGGGAGGAACCGTCCACCACGTCGTGCACGAAGATGACATCAACGTCTGAAAAGTAATTCAATTCGCGTGCTCCGCATTTACCCATGGCCATCACGGCGAGCTCAACATCTTCGGTATATTCGTGGCGTGTTTGGAGTTCGGCCCGCGATACGGCCAGGGCGCTTTCAAGGGCTGCTGTTGCCAAATCTGACAGCCACACTGATACCACGGGCTGTAGCATCACAGGATCAGCTGAAATAAGATCTTGCACCGTGATGGCAACCAGCTGACGACGATACTCGGTCCGTAAGGCAACGGCTGCGTCTTTTCCAGTCACACTCGCAACGGGTTGCGAGGCCTCTGGGTCTGCACCAACAGCCTTCAAGAGGGCGGCTCGCAGCTGCACATCAGCCGGTTTCAGCGCCCCGCTCTCGTCGACCAGTCCCCCGCTTGCAGGCGTGGACTCGACCTTGGGTTGACGAAAAATATCGGTATGTTCCGGTCGGCGAATTAAAAATTCGCCGAGCGCCTCTGAGGCGCCCAGTAAGCGCAAGAGCGGCTTCGCCTGCCCATCTGCCACGAGCTTTCCGATGGAGGCATCGCGTTCCAGCAACCGGATGAGCAGCAATAGTGCCTGATCGGGGTCTGGAGCAACAGCCAACTGTTCGAGTAGGTTTTCTTGATTTTGATCTGCAAGTTCAGCTGATTGCAGCAGCGATTCCGCTCGGGTGCCATCGCGTAGTCCAGTCGATAGCAACCGAAGTTGGCTCACACTCATATGGCATCCATGTAGCGACGAATTTCAAAGGGTGACACGTTGACGCGGTATTCGTCCCATTCGTCCCGTTTCGTGCGCAAGACAGATTGGAACACCGTTTCGCCCAAAACATCAGCGACGAATTCTGATTCTTCTAGGACTCCAAGTGCACCGTGCAACGTAGTTGGTAGAGAGTCATGTCCCATCAGGATGCGTTCGCGCGCCGTGAGCTCGCCGATGTCATCGTCAGCGGCTTCAGCTAGTTCGTACTCTTCCTCAATGCCTTTCAGACCGGCGGAAATCAGCAGGGCATAGGCCAGGTACGGGTTGGCTGCCGCATCAATACCGCGGTACTCAATGCGTGCGGATCCGGCCTTATTGGGTTTATGCAGTGGGATCCGCACCAACGCTGAACGGTTGTTATGTCCCCAGGAAACATAGGATGGTGCTTCACGGCCACCCCACAGGCGCTTATAGGAGTTCACGAACTGATGTGTTACGGCCGTGATCTCCGGGGAATATTTGAGGATTCCGGCGATAAATCTCCGTGCTGTGGTGGACAGTTGATATTCTGCACCGGGTTCATGGAAGGCATTCGAGTCGGATTCAAATAGCGAGAAATGGGTGTGTAACGCTGACCCCGGCTGTGAGCCCAGGGGTTTTGGCATAAACGTAGCGTGTAGATCCTGGAGCGTTGCGACTTCTTTAATCACGGTCCGCGCCGTCATGATGTTATCGGCGGTAGACATGGCATCGGTCGCACGCAAATCAATCTCGTTTTGCCCCGACCCAGCTTCATGATGTGAGAATTCCACGGAGATGCCGACGGCCTCAAGCATGGATACTGCCTCGCGTCGAAAATCTTGGGCAACCCCACCTGGGACATGATCGAAGTATCCAGCTTGATCCACCGGGACGGGAGCCCCCTGATCGTCTTTGAGACCGGCCTTGAACAGGTAAAACTCTATCTCCGGGTGGAGGTAGCAGCTGAACCCCATATCAGCAGCATGGTCAAGAGTACGGCGTAACACGTGACGCGGATCAGCCATCGAGGGTTCACCGTCAGGCATTTTCACGTCGCAAAACATCCGGGAGGTCTGTTCCTCGTCCCCTCGCCACGGCAGAATCTGAAAGGTCGTGGGGTCAGGCTGCAGGAGCATATCCGATTCGAAGATACGGGTGAATCCATCAATGGACGATCCATCGAAACCAAGCCCTTCTGAAAAGGCATATTCCACTTCAGCCGGGGCCAAGGCCACAGATTTCAGCGCTCCGACGACGTCGGTGAACCACAACCGGATAAACCGCACATCTCGGTCTTCTAGGGTGCGTAAAACATATTCTTGCTGACGATCCATGGTATCGAGGTCTCTTTCGTCCTGACAATTTGTTGGGTCTCCTACCAGGATAGCAATGTGACGTTAGACTATTGGCATGGTTGATACTCCGTATTCAGTTTTGAAAAAGACCCCGACCCGATACCGCACCGTGCATTTCCAACAAATTAAGGAAGCCGGCGGCAAATTCGCCATGCTCACGTGTTACGACGCGATGACTGCTGCAATTTTCGACGACGCTGGCATTGAGACGCTGCTCATCGGAGACTCCCTGGGCAACGTTGTCCAGGGGCAGAACTCGACCTTGGGTGTGACCATGGACGATATGATCACGTTTTCCAAGGCTGTCGTTGCTGGCACCGACCGCGCCCTGGTCATGGCCGACCTGCCATTTGGGTCCTATGAAGAATCCGTGGAACAAGCTGTAGCCTCAGGTATTCGACTAGTGAAAGAAACGGGGATCTCGGCCGTTAAAATGGAAGGTGGCGTGGAATATGTGCCCCACATCCAAGCCCTTACCGCCGCAGGAGTCCCGGTCGTAGCTCACACTGGCTTCACTCCCCAATCTGAGCATGTCCTGGGTGGGTATCGAGTCCAGGGACGACAAGAAGATGCAACAGCCCACATGGTCCAGGAAGCTCTAACATTGCAAGACGCAGGTGCCGTGATGCTCCTGATGGAAATGGTGCCAGCCGACGTTGCAACAGCTGTCGATGAAGCTCTGACCATCCCAACCATCGGGATTGGTGCCGGTCACGGTACCACCGGACAGGTTTTAGTTTGGCAGGACGCCTTCGGAATGAACCAAGGCCGAGTCCCATCGTTCGTCAAACAGTATGCCGACGTGGGTGGGGCGTTATCTGATGCTGCAAAACGTTACCGAGAAGATGTCTTGAAGGCTGACTTCCCGGATGCGGGTCATAGCTTCTAGAGCAATCCCCAATCGTCGTCTTCGTCTTCTTCGTCCCAAGCACGATTGCGTTGCTCATAAGTTGCCAGCGCATTTGCGGCCTCGTCGCGAGTAGCAAACGGACCTATTCTGTCTTTGCCCATCGATTGCGGACCATCTTCAACTTCGCCGGTTTTGACGTTGTACCAATAGCGTTTTTCCTCAGTCATACTTCTTTCATACCAGATAGGCCCACGGTCCAGATAGAGTACAACCATGACCTTTACACCACCGAACCTCGATACTCGCCAGCCAGTTGAACCTGGCTCGGCTGCCTCACACAACTTGCCGGTTGATTCACCACCGCGCCCAGACGTAGGGTCAAAAGCACCGAAAGGCCGACTCGCCCCCGGGTATATTGCGCCTCAGCTTCCGGTGCCCACCCATATCGTCCGACCAGACTACGTCGGCAAGAAGGAGGCGATCGAAGGTCTTCACGGTGATATTTATGATGCCGCTGGCATCGAACAGATACGGTCCGCTGGCCGTCTTGCGGCTGAGGCGATGAATCTGGTGGAGCAGTATATCCAGCCTGGCATTACAACAGCCGAACTGGATCGTATTGGTCACGAATTCATCATCGCCCAGGATGCTTGGCCCTCCACCCTGGGTTACAAAGAGTTCCCGAAGTCCATGACCACTTCCCTAAACGAAGTGATATGCCATGGCATCCCGGATGACACCGTCTTGGAAGACGGCGACATTATCAATATCGATATCACAGTCTATAAAGACGGCCATCACGGAGACCACAACAAAACCTTTTTAGTAGGGACCGTCGATGAAGAATCGCGCCTGCTTGTGGAACGCACTGAAAAGGCCCTGGAACGCGCGATCAAGGCGGTCAAGCCTGGCCGAGAAATTAATGTGATCGGTCGCGTGATTGAAACCTATGCGAAACGCTTCGGCTACGGTGTCGTCGAGGATTTTGTGGGCCACGGCGTGGGCAAGGAATTCCACTCCGGATTGATCATTCCGCATTACGACACGGCACCCCGTCACAATGACGTGATGCAGCCGGGCATGGTTTTCACTATCGAACCGATGCTCACGCTCGGCGATATTGCCTGGGACCTCTGGGACGATGGGTGGACGGTGACCACCAAAGATAAGCAACGCAGCGCCCAGTTCGAACACACGATAGTCGTGACGGACGACGGCGCAGAGATTCTCACCGTCGCTGAGTAAGTGTACCGGTGGTGAACCTGGCTTCCCCTTCCAGGTTCACCACCGGAAGTTTTAGCGGGTAAATAATTTTGCTTGCAGAGGTTCTTGCACCTCTGGTCGCTCCCGAAGTTCGTCAATAGCTTTTTCAAAGTCGTCGAGATTATCGAAATCCTGATATACCGACGCGAATCGCAAATACGCGACCTTATCCAGTCGGCGCAGTGGGCCTAAGATGGCAAGGCCAACATCATGAGCGTCGATTTCTGCGTGTCCTGTCGCGCGGATAGCTTCTTCTACTTCCTGCGCCAGCTTCGCAAGGTCATCGTTATCGACCGGTCTGCCCTGACATGCCTTGCGCACACCATTGACAACTTTGGCGCGGTCAAAGGCTTCGGCTACCCCAGACCGTTTGATGACACTGAGAGATGTGGTCTCCATTGTCGTGAACCGTTTGTCACACGAACGGCACTCACGTCGACGTCGAATCGCCGACCCGTCATCAAGTGAACGGGAATCAACGACTCGGGATTCTTCGTGTCGACAAAACGGACAGTGCATGGTGGGGAGGAAACCTCTCTACGGAATAGGTCTATCAGGAATTGTAGTCCTACATATAGTTGCAATTCAACCCACACTACTACTACATATAGTGACGCCTACTCGTCTCAGGAGGCGTACGACACATGATGAGCTGGCGCTACTCCAAGCAGGCCGGTCCTAGCAGTACCTTCAAGTCCCCAAAAAGCGCCGGGTTCGGCGCGACCTTATATTGTGGACCCACCCGCATAATTTCCATCGTCAGGTTGCCAACGAGTTTGATATTCACGTCCGTGGTGCCAGAGTGCGCTTGCAACACATCGCCTAGCTGTCGGATGAGTGGTTCGGTGGCTTTGAAAGATGGAATCGTGAGATTCAACGGGCCACCAGCTCCCATATCCGTGGTATCAATAATTGTCATCTCTTGAGCAGAGATCACGACTGAACCATCATCACGTCGCTGGACTCGACCTTTAATCGAAACCACAAGGTCTTCTGCGATGACGCTGGAAATTGGTTCATAGACCCTGCCGAAGAACATCACGTCGATAGAAGCTCCGAGGTCTTCGACTTCAGCACGAGCATAAGGATTACCAGAAGTTTTCGCGACGCGACGTTCCAGGGAAGTGATCAACCCCGAGATCGTCACAAACGACCCATCTGCCGGACCTTCGTCATCCAAAATTTGACTCACGGTGTGATCAGCGTGCTGCTCTATGACCTGTTCGAGTCCTTGCAGCGGGTGATCAGAGACATAGAGTCCGATCATTTCACGTTCGAAAGCCAACTTTGTTTTCTTATCCCATTCGGGGAGATCCGGTACGGTGACGCCGAATCCGGTATCAATGGTGTTGTCGTCCTCTTCTAATAATGAGAAGAAGTCGAACTGATTATTGGCTTCCTGTCGCTTCTGCACCACAGAGGAATCAACGGCTTCCTCGTGAACAGCAAGCAAGGCGCGGCGACTGTACTCGAGTGAGTCAAAGCCACCAGCTTTGATCATGGATTCAACGGTGCGTTTACTGCATACTTCCTGCGGAACCTTCTTGAAGAAGTCTTGAAACGAGGTGAAAGCTCCCTGTTCCTCGCGAGCTTTGACCATACCGGCCACCACGTGTGCACCAACGTTTCGAACAGCACCCATGCCGAAGCGAATGTCCTCCCCCACGGGTGTAAAGTTCTGCGTTGATTCGTTGATATCCGGTGGCAGAACGGTGATGTTCATGCGTCGACATTCGTTTAGATACAGCGCGAGCTTGTCTTTATCATGGGACACCGACGTGAGTAGGGCAGCCATGTATTCTGCCGGATAGTGGGCTTTCAGATAGGCGGTCCAGTAGGAGACCAGCCCATAAGCTGCCGAGTGTGCCTTGTTGAACGCATAATCCGAGAACGGCAGGAGGATATCCCACAAGGCTGTTATCGCTTCTTGTGAATACCCGTTACCCAACATGCCCTGTTGAAAACTGACATACTGTTTATCCAGTTCGGATTTCTTTTTCTTACCCATGGCACGACGCAGAATATCCGCTTGTCCAAGCGAATATCCGGCCACCTTTTGTGCGATGGACATAACCTGTTCCTGATAGACAATCAGGCCGTACGTGACACCGAGAATCTCCCTCAGCGGCTCTTCTAGTTCAGGGTGAATTGGTGTGACTTCTTGCAGTCCGTTTTTACGCAGCGCATAGTTGTTGTGCGAGTTGGCGCCCATTGGACCGGGTCGATATAGCGCTAGAGTTGCGGAAATATCCTCATAGTTGTCGGGTCGCATAAGTTTCAGCAGCGAACGCATCGGCCCGCCGTCCAGCTGAAAGACCCCGAGGGTATCGCCTCGCGCCAGCAATTCGTACGACGCTTTGTCATCCAGTTGAAGTGATTCAAGGTCCAGAGTGAAATTGCGGTTGAGCTCGACGTTTTCGACCGCATCAGAAATCACTGTAAGGTTACGCAACCCCAAGAAATCCATCTTGATCAGTCCGAGAGCTTCAGCTGTTGGATAATCGAACTGGGTAATGACCTGTCGGTCAACCAGCCGTCGCATCAGTGGAATGACATCGATAATGGGATCGGAGGACATAATCACACCGGCGGCGTGAACCCCCCACTGGCGGATCAGGCCTTCGATACCTTTGGCGGTTTCGAATACCTCTTGGGTTTCGGGCTCTGCTTGCAGCAGTTCGCGAAACTCCCCTGCCTCTGAGTAACGAGGAGCCTCAGGATCCTCAATATCGCTCAATGGGATATCTTTTGCCATGACGGCCGGGGGCAACGCCTTGGTGAGAAGCTCACCCATGGAAAATGGTTTACCCATGACTCGCGCGGAGTCTTTGAGCGCTTGTTTCGTCTTAATGGTTCCATATGTGACGATCATGGCCACACGTTCGTCACCGTATTTTTCGGTGACATAGTCGATGACTTCGCCACGGCGGCGATCGTCAAAGTCCACGTCGAAGTCCGGCATCGAAACACGGTCAGGGTTCAAGAACCGTTCAAAAATTAGACCGTGCTCAAGCGGGTCTAATTCGGTGATGCGCAGAGCATAGGCCACCATGGAGCCGGCACCGGAACCACGACCGGGGCCGACACGTATACCTTGTTCCTTTGCCCAGTTAATGAAGTCAGCAACGACGAGGAAGTATCCAGGGAAACCCATATTGATGATGACATCAAGTTCGTAGTCTGCCTGTTTTTGCACGTGCGTCGGAATCCCATTGGGGTACCTCAGGTGGAGACCCCTGTTGACTTCCTTGATCAGCCAGCTAGTTTCGTCTTCTCCGGGCGGGGTCGGGAAACGCGGCATATAGTTCGCTTCGGTATCGAAGCTCACCTCACACTGTTCTGCGATGAGCAACGTATTATCTGCTGCTTCTGGGAATTCTGAGAACAATGCCCGCATTTCTGCCGCGGATTTCAAGTAGAAGTCATTACCGCTAAACGCGAAGCGTGAGCCACCTTCATCATAGGTTGGTTCACTGAGTTTGGAACCAGACTGCAGCGCCAAGAGGGCTTCATGGTGTTTAGCATCGTGCTGGTATGTATAGTGCAAGTCGTTGGTCGAGACCAGCGGTAAGTTTAGGTCTTTCGAGATCTGAATAAGGTCGCCGAAGACGCGCCGTTCTAAGTCGAGACCGTGCTGCATGATTTCGACGTAAAAATTCTCTTTGCCGAAGATGTCGCGAAATTCAGCAGCAGCGTCCAATGCCTCCTGATATTGGCCAAGACGCAAGCGAATTTGCACTTCTCCAGAAGGACAGCCCGTAGTACCAATGATCCCCTCGGAGTAATCATTGAGCAGCTCGCGGTCGATACGCGGCCACTTAGCATAGACCGCGTCCAACGACGCGTGCGATCCCATCCGGAACAAGTTGTGCATTCCAGTATTGTTCTTAGACAACAACGTCATGTGCGTGTAAGCACCGCCACCTGAGACATCATCTGAACGCTGGTCTGGGTCACCCCAGCGAGTTCTCGTCTTATCCGTGCGGTGCTGCTGTCCAGGGGCAAGATAGGCTTCTAGCCCGATGATGGGTTTGATGCCATGTTGCTGTGCCTTATTCCAAAAATCAAAGGCACCAAAGAGGTAGCCATGGTCTGTAATGGCGAGGGCTTCTTGCCCTAGTCGACTCGCTTCGGCAAAGAGATCATCAAGTTTCGCCGCCCCATCCAACATTGAATATTCGGTGTGGGTGTGAAGGTGTACGAAACCATCGCGCTGTGCGCTAGATCCACGGGCCATGAAACTGTCGACCTCCAGATAAGATTTTGAATAGCGTCAGTCAGTCTAGCCCTAGTATCGCAAACGATCCAACGCGTATGACAGGTCGACTGGATACTCAGAGGTGTAACTCACATGCTGACCAGTGACTGGATGTTGAAAGCCAAGACCAACAGCGTGTAACCATTGGCGCGTAAGTCCTAGATCAGCAGCAAGGTCCGCATCAGCGCCGTAAGTTAGGTCACCAGCTAGTGGATGTTGGAGCGCGGAAAAATGGACCCGAATCTGATGCGTCCGACCCGTATGTAGTTGCACGTCAACGAGCGTGGCTGGCCCAAAAGCTTCAATGGTGGCGTACTTCGTAATTGCTTCCCGACCACCCTCTACTACAGCGAAACGCCACTCATAGCCCGGGTGACGATCAATTGGAGCGTTGATGGTTCCATCGACAGGATCCGGGAGACCCTGAATGAGGGCGTGGTAATTACGCTGGGGGGTGCGGTCGCGAAAGGCAGCCTTCAAGCGACTATAGGCAATTTCGGTTTTGGCGACCACCATGAGCCCCGAAGTGCCAACGTCTAACCGTTGAACTATTCCTTTGCGTTCGGGTGGTCCAGACGTGGAGATACCAATTCCCAAGGCTGCTAAACCGCCCACAACTGTTGGGCCGCGCCATCCCTGTGATGGGTGCGCCGCCACACCGACGGGTTTATCGATTACGACGTAGTCTTCTTCATCAGCTATCACGTTGAGATCTTGCACGGCTTCAGCTTTCACCTCTAACGGATTGGGATCATCAGGCAGCGTCACAACTACAATATCGCCGGGACGAAGCTTGGTAGATTTTACGGCTAACCGGTCCCCCACTCGCACTAGCCCTCGCTGAATCCACTCAGCTGCTTTGGTGCGCGAGATATCCACTGCTCGCGCCACTGCCGCATCAGCCCGTACGGCCTTCGTGGCTTCGAAAATCTGAGTGTTGGGTTCAGCGTTTGGCATGTTCAGCGTCGTTGCTATCCTCTGGGCGACCATCCATGGTTTTACCCATCATCACCAGTAGGACAACCACGATGATGGAGACGACAATGAACGAATCCGCGATATTGAAGATCGCAAAATTCGGGACAGCTATAAAATCAATTACGTGCCCGGTACCGAAACCAGGCTCTCTGAAAAGTCGATCTGTGAGATTGCCAGCGATGCCTCCGCCGAGTGCACCAAGGGTTAGGAGCCACGGGAGCGTCCGTGCTTTACGCACAATCAGGTAGAGCACGATAATGAGGCCTACAGCTTGGATGATTGTGAACAACCAGGTGTATTCAGTGCCTATCGAAAAGGCAGCCCCGGGGTTTCGTATGAAGTGCCAGGTAAGGATAGGTTCCAACACCGCTATGCGGTCGCCTTCTTGCATATTGGCAAGCACGGCTTCCTTCGACCAGAGGTCGGCTACATAAGCGACAACCAGGGGGATCAGCGCGATCCACCACGCTCGCTGCGGTGCCTGTTGTTCATCTCGGGCCACGCTGGCTCCTTATGAGTAAAAGTTGTTGTACATGAAGATGGTCGGCTATTTTCTGAAAATAGCCGACCATCAATCGTGGTGGAGAACTCCCGGAAGTCGTCTCGGGGTACCAGACTAGTCTGTGACTCGAGCTTGTGAGTCCAGATCCTGTAGTTGGTTTTCGATGAATGAACGCAACCGTGAACGGTAGTCGCGTTCGAAACCACGGAGTTCTTCGACTTCGCGTTCCAGCACAGTCTTGCGCTCTTCAAAGTCAGCCAAGGTTTTACGTGAAGTTTCTTGTGCCTCGGTAACGAGACGGTTTGCTTCGCGCTCTGCTTCAGAGACGATCTCGTCGCGTTTACGCTCACCGTCGGAGACATATTCGTCGTGCAGGCGCTGCGCCATGGCCAAAACGCCGGCTGCGGACTCTGCGGTATCTTCGTGACCGGACGAAACAGGAGCAGCCGCTGTTGCGGTTGGCTGCTGAACCTGCTCAGGCTCTGCTTCTACTGTCGCAGGAGCTTCGGTTTCAGTTTCCTGTTCTGGCTCAACAACAGGAAGGTCTGCTGCCGAGGTGGTTGTGGAGTCTTCTCCGTCGCCAGCAGGAACAGGGGCCGGGACTGGTGCTTCTTCACCGGTTTGAGCTTCAAGCTCAGTCACCTGACGCCGTAGATCGTCATTTTCTTGATTTAGACGGCGCAGTTCCTCAACGATCTCGTCGAGAAAATCGTCTACTTCGTCTTGATCGTAGCCTTCACGAAATTTCGTGACTTGGAACTTCTTATTGACTACAACTTCCGGCGTGAGAGCCATGTGGTCACCCCAATTACTTGGTCATGTACATATTCAGAAAACTTGAGTTTTCTCATCAGTAGTTCAAGTCGGAACTCTAGTCTACTTATTCATCTGAGGATTACATTATCACCGTGGCTTGGTAAACGAGTAGTCCACGCCGCCATAATGACGAAATATCCTAAAATTTCAAGAATATCACTTTAGTTGGTCAGCTTGCTGCGGCCTGTAACGCCACGAAGCGGATGATCATGACGATGAAGAACACAACGATAAATGATAGATCCAATGACACTTGTCCTATGCGCAACGGTGGAATAAACCGACGGAAGAAGCGTAGTGGCGGATCAGTTATTGTCATTACCAGCTCGGCAATGATGAGGTTTATTCCACGTGGTCGCCAGTCGCGCGCAAAGGAGTTGACTAGTGAATATAGGACGCGTACCACGAGGATGAAAAAGTAAATGGTCGCAACCAGATACAGCGTGGTCCAAACTATTTGCACGAGTCCTCAATATCCTTGATTCAGTGTGGCTTTGCGGTTCGAGTTACGCCTGGTCGAAAAAATCTTCGTCGTGGGCGGTAGCCGAATGCCCGTCAATGACGTTTTCGACGTTGGTCGGAGTCAGCAGGAACACTTTATTCGTTACGCGCTCGATCGCTCCGTGGAGACCAAAGGCAAGACCCGCTGAAAAGTCCACTAGTCGTTTCGCTTCTGCTTCCGACATGTCGGTGACGTTTATGATGACGGGAATCCCGGAGCGGATTGCTTCCCCGATGAGTTTCGCGTCATTATAGGACCGCGGGTGGATGGTACGCAGTTTATGCACTTCAGCGCTTTCCTCTCGGGACTGGACTACACGTTTGATAGGTGTAACCGGTGCCCGGTAGTCATCGTCTTGGTCTGGAACCGCACGTGGACCTGCCTGCGGTGTTTCCACGGGTTGTGTCGGCTCAGCGGCTGCCTCGCGCACCTCTGGCTTCGGGGCAGGTTCGGCTGGTGCCTGACTTGCTTTACGTTCTTCTTCTATAAGCTCTTGCTCATATGCTTCATCACTATCAGCCAGACCCATACGGATCATGGCTTTTCTTAATCCGCTAACCATGCGCACCTCAACTCCTTGAATGTCCTAGGACACCTTCGACCTTAGTAGACAACTGGTCTAAAACCAGGGAAATGCGTCTCTATCGTTGGTGTGTCGTGCAGCATTCCTAAGCTTTATGTGTCGGCAACACGACTCCGGCCAGACGGCCAATTCCTGGAGCACGTCGGTGAGAAAAGAGTCGTTCATTTGTGAAGGTGCATTCGTTCACATGCCGCACCTCGACGTCTTGCTCCTGCAGGATGGCCTCAGCCGCTGCGGGGAGATCTAGAGCAGCACTTCCCCACGTCGTCTGTGAAAATATGGCCGGGTGATCTTGGGCAGCCTGGTCACGCATATGCTCGGGGACTTCGTAACACTTGCCGCAAATACCGGGACCAATGGTGGCCGAGATCGTCCCGGCTCCTTGAGTGTCCAAGGAACGGAGGTACCGGACCGTATTTTGAATGATGCCGTCTAACAACCCCACCCGACCCGCGTGCGCAATGGCAGTCGGTCCATAGTTCGTGGTGAAAGCAATCGGCAGACAATCGGCCACCAAGATGGCGATGGGATCCCTGCCGTCTTCCGAGATGATTGCATCGCCTTCACCTAGGGTGTCGACCTGTCCCCATCCTCTATCCCCGGAGGATTGCACAATCGCTGAATGAGTCTGAGAAACAAACCTTGTTGTCCCTGGATCAATACCCAGAGCTGATTCGAGAGCTCGACGGTTATTCCTCGTATCTTCAGCGGTATGATGCTGTTCCAGCACTGTGAGCGACATATTTCCGGCGTCCACAGATGTGAATCCAACATTGTGTCCGGAGTCGGTGCTGTGCTGGTGGACCAGCAGCTTACTTGAGGAAATCAGGCACATCCAGGTCGTCATTACCCTTATTTGATGTCTCTACAACGGTCGGCAACGGTTCGACCCGGTTTTGCTCTGGCTTATCTTCCGTTGCTTCCTCGGTGTCCTCTGATGCCTCTTCAGGAATATTTGGTTCCGGTGCACTCACCGGGCTGATCGAGGCCACTGGTGCAACTGGTGCAGCTACTTGTGACGTTCCTGCATTTTGTGACGCATTAACAGGATCGTCGAAACCGGCGGCGATAACAGTTACACGCACTTCGTCACCGAGATTGTCGGAAATGACCGCACCGAAAATAATGTTGGCTTCTGGGTGAGCAACTTCTTGTACCATGCGGGCGGCCTCGTTAATCTCGAAGAGCCCCATGTCTGTGCCGCCCTGAATTGACAGGAGCACCCCGTGAGCACCGTCGATCGAGGCTTCTAGAAGTGGTGAAGCAATCGCTGCTTCAGTTGCCTCTACCGCTCGGTTCTCACCCTGTGCCGCGCCAAGTCCCATCAAAGCTGAACCGGCACCTTGCATAACTGACTTGACGTCTGCAAAGTCGAGGTTAATAAGCCCTGCAGTGGTAATGAGGTCTGTAATGCCTTGCACACCGGATAAGAGCACCTTATCCGCTTCTTCGAAGGCTTCCATGATCGAAATAGATCGATCAGAAATCGAGAGCAGTCGGTCGTTCGGAATAACAATCAACGTATCGACTTCGTCACGCAGAGTGTCGATACCTGTCTCAGCGTTCGTTGCTCTACGACGACCTTCGAAGGTAAACGGTCGCGTGACCACACCGATGGTTAGGGCACCGAGCGACCGTGCAACACGAGCCACGACGGGGGCAGCACCGGTTCCGGTTCCGCCACCTTCGCCTGCTGTTACGAACACCATGTCAGCACCTTTAAGCGCTGCTTCGATCTCTTCGACATGATCCTCAGCGGCTTGACGGCCAACCTCTGGATCGGCACCTGCACCGAGACCGCGGGTTAGATCACGGCCGACGTCGAGTTTTACTTCTGCAGACGACATGAGTAGTGCCTGGGCGTCGGTGTTAATAGCAATGAACTCAACACCGCGCAATCCGACATCGATCATTCGGTTAACAGCGTTCACGCCGCCGCCGCCGACACCGACAACTTTGATGACGGCCAGGTAGTTCTGGGGTGAGCTCACGATATGATCCCTATTCTGCGTTCGTTTGTGGGACGGAGTTCAAGCTGCGTCCAAGTTTACTTCTCTAGCACACAATATGCCCACACCAACGGCTGGGCAATGACCGTTGACCGTGTGTCGGCCCGATCACCAGATAAAAAGCGAATGAAGTCACCGAGTGACCGGAAAGTCTGGTGCAGAGACATCATATTCTGAAATTTCAGCCGCTTCATCGTCTTCGAGACCAAGCAATGCTTCGAGAACTTGGGCCTTCTTTTCGGCCTCTTCGTTGTTGCCCCACATGACCATTTTGCCAGACGTCAGCTCGAGTTCAATTGAGTCTATCGAAGATCCTGAAGCTGCCCGTACTTGCTCGCGCAGATCGTCTGGCAGCGAGCCCAGTACTTCCGTGATGGTGTTGAATACATCTTCGTCGGCTACATCTGCTGCAGACGCAACCACTGGAAGGTCAAATTCTTGGGCTTTTTTCGATGTGATTTCGGCCAGTTCTGTGCCGTCTTTAGAGAACACAACATATTCTTTGCCCCGCGGTCCCATAGCAATAGGTCGATGCTCATGGATATTGACCACGAGCCCATGAGGTGGTTCTGCGCGCAACGCCACGTCTTTGACAGCCGGAATATCTTCAAAGAGTTCGTTCACACCGCGTTCCCCCACTTGGGGTAACGGCTTCCCTTCGAGCTGTGTCGTGCGTTCGGTTGCCTGGGATTCTGTCACCAGATCGAGTCCTTCATGCTCGATATCTTCAATGGCCAGAATCGGAGAGAAGAACAATACCGCCCATCCGCCTCCAAGGAGCGCCAGGGTTGCAAGGACGCTAATCCCTATGGTTCGACGACGTTTAGCTTTGCGTTGCTCAGGACTGGGTGGCAGTTCCAAGACTGTTTCATCCTGTTTGCCGGTGTCTGCCTGCGGACTTTCCTCTAAGACGCTCTTAGGCATTGCGGCTTTGTCTTCTGTCTGAGGTATCCCCGTTTCCGTCACCGTTTTTTCATCAACGTGGACGGGTCGCTCTACTGAAATAGATTTTGCCGGTTTTTTAGCTGCCAAACCGGGAAACTTCTGAGCGACTTTGTCAGCATCTTGCGAGCTATTTTGTGGATCGTTGGGAGGGTTTTTCGACATGAGCGCTAGCTATTGGTTTGGTTGAGACCGGCAAGAATGGCTTCAATAAGCTGATTTACATCACCGGCACCCAGGGTCAAGATAATGTCTCCCGGTGTGGCAACTTGCACGACCGATTTCACGGCAGCTTCCCTGCTGGCCACTTGCGTTGCTTGAGGATATCGAGTGGTGAGTTCTTGTGCCAGTTGGGATGTGATAAGTTCGGCGCTCACGCCCTCGATGGGTGTTTCTCGAGCACGGTAAATATCCAGCACACGCACAGTTGACGCCAGTGAGAGGGCTGCAGCGAATTCTTGGGCAAAGTCTTGCGTCCGGGAAAATAGGTGTGGCTGAAAAACTACGTGGACCTTATTTCCAGCAGCCATCGTGTTGGCTGCGGTGATCGCGGCGTGAACTTCCGTGGGGTGGTGAGCATAGTCATCGTAGACGCGAATGTCGTTCACTGTGCCGTGGTGTTCGAAACGTCTGGCTGATCCGGTAAATGATGCCAAACCTGCGGCTGCATCTGCTGCCGGTATACCTGCCAACACGGATGCTAAGAGCACACCGGCCGCATTGAGGGCATTATGTGTGCCAGGAGTCGCTAATGCAACGGTTTCAGAGCTTCCGTCGCTGAACTGATAGGTGACTTGTTGGCCAGAACCGGTCACATCCGGTTGGATATCGGTGATGGCTAGGTCCAGCGCAGGCGCGTATGTGTTGGTAGCCTCTTTCGGGTCCATACTCGGAGCGAGCCCATAGGTATATACTTTCGCTCTTGGGTTCTGTGCAGTTTCTCCGTCGCGGTGACGTTGTGCCAAGGAAGCTGCGCCCTCGTCGTTCACGCAAACAACAAGAGCCCCATCTGGTTTGATCTGCGTTGCAAAATCGGCAAACACTTGATGGACGGCTGCTTCGGTGCCATAGTAGTCGAGGTGATCTGCTTCAATATTTGTGATAATTGAAATATTTGGGATGTAGTTCAAAAGCGAACCATCGGATTCATCGGCTTCTGCAATAAACCAGTCACCTGCTCCATGCTCCGCATTGGTCCCAAGATTAGCAATGGCAGCCCCTACCGCGAACGAAGGTTGTGCACCGACATGGTTAAACGCGACTGCGGCCATTGATGACGTCGTCGTTTTTCCATGCGTACCGGCAACCGTAAGGACCTTCTTGCCATCCATCGCCGCGGCAAGGCCTTCAGAACGGTGGTAAATCGGCACCCCGGCAGCTTCGGCCGCCTGCCGCTCCGGGTTATCAGCATTAGCCACAGTGGAGGCAATAACAACGTCGATGGAGCTGTTGGATTGTTCTTGTGCCCGGTGAAAGTTCTCCGCGTCATAGCCCACGTAGATGGTAGCGCCACGATCACGGAGTTGCTGCATAACTGGCAAGTCTTTGGCATCAGTTCCGGTCACAGTAATGCCACGGGCGAGCAATATACGTGCGACACCGGATACGCCAACTCCTCCGATACCGAGAAAATGGGCATGCCGAATGTCTTGCAAACGAGGGGTGTCGTGGTGGGTCATCGTGCGACTTTCGTTTCGGAAATAATAGTGGCCATGGTTTCTGCGGCATCGTTAATGCCTAGATTTTTGGCAGTCTGAGCCATGTACTCAAGACGGGGCTGGTCGAGCAGAAGATTGGGCAACCTTGTGGCCACCCATTGGGATGTGAAATCTTCATCAGCAACCACCACAGCGGCCCCGGATTCTTTGAGGCCGGCCGCGTTTAGCTCCTGTTCTCCGTTACCGATTGGCAGTGGGACTAAAACCGAGGGAAGACCGATGGCCGCTAATTCATGGACAGTCCCGGCACCTGCGCGAGCTACAATCAGATCTGCTGATTGATACACGCGAGCAAGACCGTCAATATATTCAACTTGCACATACCCTTCCTTGTTGACGACGGCACCTGAGGTATCGGTTACGGCCTTGTCGCGTCCAGTCAAATGCAGTATTTGCGCGTCGGTAGCCAGGAGGTCATCCAACGCCCCACCAACTGCGCTATTCAAATTCAAGGCTCCTGATGAGCCGCCTGTGACCACGAGGGTTGTTTTGTCAGGATCCAGTCCGAGTGATTGTCGGGCCTGTGCCTGCATGGTGGGGCCCATTGGAAGGTCCGTAATATCCGTCCGCATGGGCATTCCAACGTGGATAGCGCCGGGTAACTCGGTGCCTTCAAATGCACAAGCGACCACGCTAGCGAAACGAGCCCCGAGTTTATTTGCCAGCCCGGGTCGTACGTTACCTTCGTGCACGATGACGGGGACTTTTTCAGCACGAGCGGCCAAATACACCGGTGTCGAAGCATATCCACCCACACCCACCACGACTTGGGTTTCATGGTCACGGAGAAGTTTCCGTGCCTGCTTAATAGCTTTTCGGAGCCGAAATGGAACCTTCAATAAATCTGTCGAAACCTTGCGGGGCATTGGCACTTTATCGACAGATGAAAACTCATAGCCTGCATCTGGGATGAGAGTGGCTTCCATTCCTTCTGCGGTGCCGACCATTAAGACATCTACCTCAACTTCAGTGTCTTGGTAACGATGAAGCAGGGCGTCAGCCATCGCGAGCATCGGAGAAACGTGGCCGGCTGTACCGCCACCTGTGAAGACAACGTTCATAGTCGTAGTCATTGTATGAGTTATACGCTTTCTTTCGTGACTGGCTGCCGTTGCGCCGTTGACGTTTTATCTTGGATCTCTTGTGCCTGATGCCTTGCAAAAGATAGCACCACACCTACCGCGAGTATGGCCATAAGCAGTGCCGAACCTCCCGCAGATATGAAAGGAAGTGGAACACCAATCACGGGAAGTAGGCCGGTCACCATGGCAATGTTCATGAAAGCTTGTCCTAATAACCACGTCATAATGGCACCGGTGGAAAGACGAACAAAATTATCGGTGCTGTTATAGGCCACGCGGAACATGCCGATACCGAGGGTGACGAATAGACCAATCACCAAGAGTGCACCGAGTAGCCCGAGTTCTTCACCCAATACCGTGAAAATAAAGTCGTTTCCGGCTTCAGGTATATAGGACCATTTTTGTCGGGACTGTCCGAGCCCGAGGCCGAACCATCCGCCCGAAGCTAAAGCAAAAATACCTTGTTCGTATTGGTAACAAGGGTCTGCTGGGTGGTCGCAGTTTCCCATCCACGCTTGGATGCGCATCATACGGTTATCAGACATCATGGTGAGCACAGCCACACTAATGAGTCCAAGCACAGCGGTACCAACCAGGTAGATGGTTCGCATACCACCCAGGTAGAGGATGGTGGCCATGATCATGAGCATAATGAGGACTGTGCCGAGGTCACGTCCACCCATAATCAGAGCCACGATCACGATACCGAACGGGAATACCACCGGAACCAAGAGGTCTTTGCCGAAGGTCTGATACTTCAGCTTTTGACTGAGCGCATATGCAGCCCACACGCTAAAGGCCAGTTTGGCCGCCTCCGCAGGCTGGAATGAGAATCCGCCCAGTCGCAGCCAGTTTCGGTTTCCGTTGACTTCTACACCTAGCGGTGTAAAGACTAGAGCCAGCAGCACAATACTGATCAGCAGCATAATCACCGCGAGCTTGTGATATGTTTGCCGTCGCCACTTTCCCATCCAGAACAACAGCACTAGCCCAATGACAGAGTACAAACCCTGTGAGCTCAGCGAGGAGAACGACCCTGAACCGCCAATGAACTCCACCGATGAGGCGGACAGCACCATCACGACACCGATAAAGGTGAGCGCGACGGTGGGTCCCAGGATCAGCCAGTAGGCCGATTTTTGGGAATGCACACCGGTGAGCCAATCCCAAGCACGAGCTACACGAGGTGTCGGACCTATGGTCATGTCGTGCTCCTGTTGGTTAGCGGTCTTCATGTCCCGGATAGTTGATGTCGGATAGCTTCGTGGCGATTGCGTCTGTGAAAGCATCGCCGCGAACCTTATAGTTGGCGAACTGATCCATTGATGCAGCAGCCGGCGAGAGCAACACCGTGTCATATGGCTCTGCTAGGTCGTGGGCTAAGTTCACGACTATTCGCATCACTTCGGCCCCGTTTCCAACTTCCACTGTAGTGTCTCGCAAGTAGTCGGTGTGGACAGGTACCGTCGGTGCGTGTCGCTGCAACGCGGCAATGATCCCAGCATGATCCGTACCTATGAGAATCACCGCTTTGAGGTTATTTTTGTGTGTTTTCACTAGGTCGTCATAGGAAGCGCCTTTCGACAGTCCCCCTGCGATCCAGATGATTGGATTATAAGTAGCCAACGCTGCATCCGTGGCATGCGGATTGGTTCCCTTGGAATCATCTACCCACAAAATGTCGTGAAAATGCGCTACGGGCTGGATCCGGTGCGGTTCCGGCTCGTAGGTGCGCAAGCCGGCTTGAACTGCAGCAGGCTCTACGCCCACAGCTCGTACCAAGGCAGCAGCGGCTAGTGCGTTGAAGACCATATGCTGGGGCGCAGGACTTCCGATATCGCCAAACTCGGCCAGTTCAAGCGCCTGAGATCCGCGGTTGAAGAGATATGCTCTATCAACCAGCAGGTCATCCACGGTGCCCAGCATGGACCGCTGCGGAGTATCTGTAGTGATGCCAATGGCTCGGCATCCTTCGATCACATCCGCTTCCTCGACCATCCGAATCGTCTCAGCTTCGGCGTCATTATAGACGGCCGCAATGCGGGTGTTCTCATACACCTTTGCCTTAGCCGCCATGTAGTTTTCCAGACCACCGTGCCAGTCCAAATGGTCCTCAGCAATGTTGAGCACCACAGAAGCTTCCGGTTCGATGCGTTCAATCCAATGCAGCTGGAATGAGGAAAGTTCTACGATAAGCAGATCAAAACCGTCGGGGTAACGAATCGCATCCAAAATAGGCGTCCCGACATTACCAACGGCAACGGCATCTAGACCCTGTGCACGAGCCATGGACTGCGCCATCGTAGCGACCGTGGTTTTACCATTGGTTCCGGTCAAGGTAACCCATTGGGCTGTGCGTTTCCCTTCGCGCTGGCGAACCCGCCAGGCAAATTCAACATCGCCCCATACAGGGATCCCAGCTTGTTGGGCTTCGATCAGCACGACATTGTCGGGCCGCCAGCCTGGCGAGGTGATAACGAGGTCGATGGTGCCACCTATACTCGTGGCGTCCGGCAAACCAGTAACAGCTTCCTCACCCAACAGTACGTCTTTAACCCCGACAATCTTCAGGGTCTCGGCAGCTTTCTGGTTCGCAGCGTTGTCTTTACCATCGATGACGAGAACTGATGCGCCTAGTTCTGCAAGTGTATCCGCGACCGAGAAGCCGGTGACGCCGATCCCGGCGACCACCACGGAGAGGTCCGACCAGTTGGAATCCCAAGTGGTGAGATGGTCTAAGGTCCTGTTCATCGGAGGATCACCCATTCAGCGTAAAACATTGCTAGTGCGGCCACGACGAAGCCTAATCCTATAAGCCAAAAACGGACCACGACAGTGACTTCTTCCCATCCTTTGAGCTCAAAGTGGTGCTGGAGAGGCGCCATCAGAAAGACACGCTTGCCGCCGGAAATTTTGAAATATCCAACTTGAATAATGACTGACGCTGCAATCACAACCATGAGTCCCGCAAGTACAACGAGTAGCACTTGTGTTTTCGAAAAGATTGCGAATCCGGCCAGTGCGCCACCAAGTGCCAATGAGCCGGTATCCCCCATGAAAATTTTGGCTGGTGCGGTATTCCACCAGAGAAAGCCCAGTAATACGCCGGCCAGAATCGATGCCAAGAGGGCAAGATCCATGGGGTCGCGTACTTGATAACAACCCCCTGCAATCGTTGTGCCTGAGCACGCTTGGTTGCTTTGAAAGAGAGTGATCAAGACATAGCCAACAGAGACCATCGCGACAGCTCCTGTCGCGAGCCCATCGAGGCCATCGGTGAGGTTCACTGCGTTGGTTGTCGCTGTTGTGATCAAGTTGGACCAGATAACGAATAGGATGGCACCCGCTGTCGCGCCGAAAAAGGCCAGGTCCCAGGATGTGTCACGAAAGACAGATATGGCTGTCGACGCGGGAGTGAATCCCTGACTATTCGGGAAGTTCAGGGCCAGGATGGCAAATGTAATGCCGACTGCGCCCTGCCCAATAATCTTGCCGGTGGCCGTCAGGCCGAGGGAACGCTGATTCGAAATTTTGATGTAATCGTCAAGGAAACCGATTATGCCCATACCCGCGGTAAGGAACAGCAGTAGCAACGCCGAGACGGTGATTCCTGAATTCTCTAACTCGAGCAGTGACATGATCCAGTGCGTGATGAAATATACGAGTACGAAATTCATCACGATCACTACCCCGCCCATGGTGGGGGTACCGCGTTTGGTCGCATGCGTGGTGGGCCCGTCGTCACGAATGATTTGGCCGTAACCACGCCGATGGAGCAAGCGGATAAACAAGGGGGTTCCCACAACCGTGAGGATGACGCCAAGTACAGCGCCTATTAATAGTCCAATCACTTACGGCATCTCCTTGCGGCCCACCAGTTTTTCAGTGGTCAGTCGGTCGGCGAGTTCCCAAAGGCGGGTGCCGTTGGAACCCTTGACGAAAATGATGTCGCCTGGTTCAGCTCGTTCTGCGAGCAGCTCGAAGGCCTCATCGTTCGATAACACGTGATCAACCTCATCGCCCCAAGACCCCTCATTAACGGCACCGGTATAGAGTGCTCGAGCGTCGGATCCCACCACGACAAGTTGGGCAATATTCAACCGTACGACGATCTCCCCCAGCAGGATATGTTCCTTGGCGTGTTGGTCACCGAGTTCCAGCATCGGGCCCAAGATTGCCCAGGTACGACGTCCGGTGTTGCGCCCGAGCATAGTTAGAGTTTTGAGTCCCGCACGCATGGATTCTGGGTTCGCGTTATAGGCGTCATCAATAATTGTGATGCCGTCAGCCCGGTCGGTACGTGCCATACGGTGTGCTGACACAGGTGCAACTTCAGGCATGACTTGAGCGATGGTCTCAAGACTGAGACCGGCAGCCAATGCCGCCGCTGCTGCAGCGAGCAGGTTTGTTGTGTGATGTTCACCGATCATGTTCGCGGTGACATCCCGCCCTTGTCGGTCGCTGTCTGTAGCATCTTCGGCGAGGTACTGGAGGTTGAAACGTGGGTTTTCATCCTCAGTTGTTGCTGCGTTTGCCGCATAAAGTACATGGTTGCGCTCCGGTGGCATGGAAGCAGCAGAAAACCAGATTGTCTTCGCCCCGCTGGGCACGCGGGAAGCCATTTCGGCAACCTTGACGTCGTCTGCGTTCAGGACCGCGATGCCGTGTGGCTTAAGCGCCTCTACGATCTCACCCTTTGTTATGGCGATGTTCTCCAAGGAACCGAAGGACTGTGCATGTGCCGTTCCTACGGTGAGGACCACGGAGATATCTGGGCGCACGATATTGGTAAGGTCTCGAATATTTCCGAGTCGATCAGCACCCATCTCAACAATGAGGTACCGGGTTTCTAGTTCGGCGGTGAATATCGTCAGGGGTAAACCGGTCTCACCGTTATAGGAGCCACGCGGAGCCGTTGTGGTTCCCTGGGATGAAAGCAGCGTAGCAAGCGCATCTTTGGTCGTGGTTTTGCCAACGGATCCGGTTATACCAATCACCGTGGTTTCTGAGTGTGCTCGAATCTTCTCGACAATGTAACGGGCAAGATCGCCCATTGCTACGGTCGAGTCTTCAACGATGACGGCTGGGTCGACGATACCGTCGTGGTCGGTCGTTTCTCGTTCCGCCAGAATAAGCTGGGCTCCGGCTGCTCGGGCTGAAGCAATAAAATTGTGACCATCCGTGACTTCACCGCGTCTGGCGATGTACAAGGAATTCGGTTCGAGTTGGCGCGAATCGGTATCAGCAGATGTCACTAGAGTCGATTCTTCGACGCTTGCTGTGAGTCGACCGCCCGTAGCTTCTGCTATCTGGAGTGCATTGAGTTCAATCATTTCGCATTTGACCTTACCGCGTTAGTCCGTGAGTTCCGCTGATGCTGCGCCAGTTGTGATGAATCCGTAATCGACGAGGTTACGGCGAAGAACCTCGCGATCGTCAATCTCGAAAGGTTCCCCGGCAATGTCTTGGTGCGTTTCATGCCCCCGTCCGGCAGCCAAAATTGTGTCGTGAGGCGTAGCCATCCCAATTGCGTATGCCAAAGCTTCGTTACGTGGCGCTATTTCCAATATCTCAGTGTCGGAGTTCGTGGCTTCAATGTGAGCCTTCGCCCCTTGGACGACAGGTTTACGAATCTCCGAGGGCTCTTCGTAGTGTGGATCATCATCAGTAACTATCACGACGTCAGCGTACTTTGCAGCGATACTGCCCATCAGAGGTCTCTTTGCAGTATCTCGCTGTCCTGTGGCACCAAAAACAATGATCGTTCGACCGTCGTCGTTCCGGGAACGATTCACAGCCTGTAGGGCTTGTGTTAGGCCATCCGGGTTATGAGCGAAGTCGACAATCACTGTTGGCTCTTGCGAAATAACCTCCATGCGTCCGGGCACGTCTGATTCGAAGGGCGTGTGCTTCTCGGCATTCAATATGGCGGTAATGTCGTCCCAGCCTTGGCGTTCATATCCGGTATAGACCATCACAGCGGCCAGGGCCGCATTAGCCACATTGAATTTGCCTGGCATATTGACTCGTGTTGTGACTTCATAGCCGGATTCGTGCTGCAGAGTAAATCGATGACCAATGCCTACGGTCTCAAGCTCAGTAACCTTCCAGGTGGCGGCGGGCACCTCGGTTTCGATGGCTGCCGCCGGGCCAAGGTCGAGGGTCACGGCATTGGCTATCTGTTGGGACAACGCTCTGCCCCATGCAGGGTCAGGCCCACCGTTGACGGTTACGACTTGTTTTTTAGAGTGGTCCTCATTGAAGAGGAGTCTTTTTGCTGCGAAATAGTCCTCCATAGTGCCGTGGAGGTCGAGATGGTCCTGCGTCAGGTTGGTAAATCCGACCACTTCGTACTGTATTCCGAAGGTTCGCTTATATGCCATGGAGTGTGAAGATACTTCCATGGCTGCTGCGCTGACGGATGATTCCCGCATAAGCGCAATGAGGCTATGCAGGTCTGGTGCCTCGGGCGTCGTAAATTGCGAGGTTACCGATTCACCTGCGATACGCGTCTCGATTGTCCCGATCAGTCCGGTAGTTTCGCCTAGTGCTGCTAAAAGCGCATTGACGAAATAGGTAGTGGTAGTTTTCCCATTCGTCCCGGTTACGCCATACATTCGAGGAGTTGTGGCGGCGATATTGTTGTATATCGCCGCTGCGGCATCGGCGAGTGCTCCGCGTACGTCTTCCACTACGATTGCGGGAAAATTCCTAGGGACGCGCTCCATGCCACGAGTATCCGTCAATACTGCAGCGGCCCCAGTCTGCAATGCTTGGTCAAGATAGTCCGCGCCGTGGTGATTCGCACCGGCAATTGCCGCATACAGGTCCCCGTCTTGGACGGTTTTCGAATTCATGGAGATACCAGTTATCGAAACATCGGTGGGACCCGATGTTGAAGGCTTGTACTGCCTAAGATGTTTTGTGATTGCGTCGAGTTTTACGTTGAGTTTATTTTTTGGTCGCAGCATGCTCATTGTGGTGGCCCCATTACCCGGGCTACCACGGCCTTTCCTGTGGGTCTTCGGTAAATACATCATAGCTTTGGGATCCGGTCTCGGACGGCGGAACGGAGTATTTACTCAGCAGATATTTCATGATATCGGCCGCAGTGTCGGTTACTTGCCAGGTTTCCCAGTTGCCCTGTGGCCGGTGGACTGCCACTGAAACGATGAATTGTGGATCGTCCAAGGGCACGACACCCGTAAACGATGTGGTGTGGCCGTCATATCCTCCTGCTCCAGCTGCCTGCCCTGTTCCTGTCTTACCGCCGACCCGATAGCCGTCTATTTGGGCGTTATAAGCCGTGCCTTCTTCTACGACGCCTTCCATAAGCTTCAACATTTCATCTGCTGTGTCCTCGGAGACAACTTGTTTGGGTTCTGTTGGTGGTTCCCATGGAGTTTCGACGCCGTCTTCGTCGATATAGGAATCAATGATCCTTGGCGGCATCATCTTGCCATCATTTGCAAGAGCTTGGAAGATTCGGGTGGTATGAAGTGAAGTTAGGGAATACCCTTGACCGAATGTCGTGGTGAAGTGTTGGCGACGATCCCAGTTCTCCCACGAGGTAAAGAGCCCTTTATTGACCCGCGTCATTCCTATGTCTATAGGCTCGCCAATGCCGAAGTCTTTCATGTACTCCCAGCGTTCTTGGGCACTAAGTTTCGTGGCCACTTGAACTGTGCCGGTATTGTAAGACCGGCTGAAGATTCCTGCCGTAGTCATATCAAAGGTGTCATGCGGCATGGAGTCACTGATTTCTTCGTTATTGAAGGTCTGACTATTTGGTACCGTCCACTTGTCCTCAGGCTCGACCGCTCCGGCATCCAGGGCGGCTGCGAAGGTGACTGCTTTACCAGTCGAGCCGGGCTCGAACGCTTGTGATATTGCAGTGGGGCGCCAGAAGAGCGGGTCCGTCTCGGTGGGATCTGTCGGATCGACTGTTTCGGAGTCCGATAGGGCCAGTATCTCGCCGGTTTTGGCGTCCATCACCACAATGTTGCCCCATTCCGCATTGTACTGATCAACCTTGGCAGCGATGGCTTCCTGTGCGTACCAGGAGACGTCTTGATCAATGGTCAGCTTAACATCATTACCGTCGACTGCTGGTGTTTCAGAAAACGATGCATTGGGAATGCGCACACCGTCGGCAGAAATCTCAAAAATACGCTCACCTGTCTGGCCACTGAGGCGTTTGTCCTGTGAGCGTTCGATGCCTTCCAGACCATTCCCGTCGTGTCCGTTAAACCCAATAACGGACCCGGCTACGGCCCCATTTGGGTAGATCCGATCCGCCACAGGTTCGGAGATCAGGCCGGGAATGTTGAGTTCGAGGGCTTCTTCTTTGACCTCCGGGGTAACTCTGCGTGACACAACACGGTAGGGCCGTTCTCCCACCATAATTTCTTCTAGCTCTGGATAGTCGATCTCCAGCACATCGGAGAGTTGTTGGAGCTGCTCTTCGATGTCGAGATTCACGTAGCCCGATTCTTCAGGATCCCAAACTCTGGAGTCCTGCACTAAGCGCTGGTCAACGACAAGGTCATAGCGTTGGACAGACTCCGCGAGGATCTTGCCATCTCGATCTAAGATTGAACCCCGTTCAGGTGCAAGCGTGACCGGTCTTGTCCTTCGGTCCATCGCTTGCTGAGCTTGGTCCTCTGCGTCAATACCTTGAATAAACAGGAGTCGACCGCCCAGCACCAGCAGGCATATCATTAAGAGCGACATAGTCACCTTTAATCTGGATTTTTGTGATCCAGCACCTAGTGCCTGGGGCACACGACTCACCTGCCTTCAACAGATTCAACCAGTTACCCGGCGTTAGTTGCCGGTAGGAAGACTAACCTGGGGTCCTTGAAGACTACCTACCGGTGAGTCACCATTCGCATCTGCCACGCCATTCTCAGTTGCTGAATTCGTCACACCTGACTCTGGCATGGAGATTTGCGGTTCAACGATTTTTACTGTGTCAGACTCGGGCCCCGGGACTCCCTCGTTTGTCATCGTCACTGGCTCAGTGTCAGTGTCTGCCGGCGCTTCCACTTCTGCAGGTACGCCGGTACCTGCTCGAACAGTAGGTTCCGATACGAAACTCGTTGGGGTGTTATCTGCTTCAGCAGCAGTTGCAGTACCTGTGATCTTCCCCGACGCGAGATCGATTGACGCCGACGTACCCGGCAAGACCATGCCAAGATCAGCAGCCTGTTGCGCCACCGACTGAGGTGCAGAGCTTTGGGCCAGATCTTGTACCAGCGCTTCGTTTGTCTGTGTGATGTTCGTCAGCTGGCTATTGAGCTCAACCAGGTCGTACTGTCGGTTCGAGAGCACGATGTTAACGACCAAGACCACTAGGAGCGCAACAATTGGGATGGTCATAACAAATATCGTGTACCCAATTGGTGTGCGCTTGAGCTGGCCAGAAATGACCTTGAACTGCTCCCGACGTGTGTTTGCGTCTGCGTCTCCACCATTTGGTATGGACTCGGGCTGAGTTTCTAGGTCGTGAAATTGATCATCGTTAAGAATTCTCGCGGTGGCATCCGTGGAGTATTCGGGGTGCAATACGCGGATGTTCGAGGGGGAAGTTGTCATCCGTTGCTCCTGTTTGGTCGAATCTTTTCAATTGCGCGTACTTTTGCGGAGGCAGCGCGAGGGTTTTCAGTAATTTCTTGTTCAGTGGGCTTTTCGGTGCCCCGCGTCAATATCTTGACCACGGGGGCGTGTTCCTCGAGTTCAACCGGAAAGTTGGGCGGTGTAAGACTAGTCGCGAGTTCCTGGAAAGCTTTTTTGGTAATTCGGTCCTCTAATGAGTGATAACTCATGACGACCATGCGGCCACCGATATGCAAGCCTTTGAGTGCAGCAGGCAAGGCGTCTCGGAGAATATTGAGTTCCTCGTTGACTTCTATGCGCAACGCTTGAAAGGTTCGTTTTGCAGGGTGCCCACCGGTGCGGCCAGCTGCTACTGGTACTGCTGCGCGGATTACCTCTACGAGGTCGCCTGTGCGGGAAAAGCGTCGCTGATCTCGTCTTTTAACGATGGCTGTGGCAATACGCCGTGCAAACTTTTCTTCACCAAAACGGCGAATCAGCTGTTCTAGTGGGCGCTGGTCATAGTCATTTACCACGTCTGCAGCACTGAAACGGGCCGTGGGATCCATCCGCATATCAAGCGGAGCGTCATACGAGTAAGCGAAGCCACGTTCTCGTTCATCGAGTTGATATGAAGAGACTCCCAGGTCGTAGAGGTATCCGTCAGCAGCTTCTGTTTCTGCTGTCGCTAATGCAGGGAGAATTTCCTCATACGTACCGTGGAAAGCGATAAACCGGTTGCCGTAAGCTGTAAGTCTTTGCCCTGCAAGTTCAAGGGCTTGGGTGTCACGGTCGATACCGATGACGAGTGCATCTTCAAATCGCTTCAATATCAACTCAGCATGTCCACCCATGCCCAGAGTTGCATCGACAAGTACTGGTCGACGATGCTGCTGTCGCGCAGATTCGACCCCTGGTACGAGTAAATCGATGACACGCTCAGCCATTACAGGCACATGGCGTCGGGCAGCGCTAGGAGCTTCTTGGGCATCGTGCTGACCATGTCGGTCACTAGCTGCCATTATGCTCCTTTGCGTTGCTCCGATAGTGCTGAGAAAATGATGGCTCTTAGTCCAGATCCCCATCCGTGCACCTGGCCCAGGGGAAGGCAGGCCAGCTGTCCGGATAGAGGTCTGAAATAAGAGTCCCCACCATAATGAAGTTGTATTTACCTTGAGGGCCGTTCGCTAGAACAGTCCTGGAATGACTTCCTCATCAGTTTCAGAGAATGCCGACTCCTGTTCGCTGAGGTAATCGCTCCAAGCAGTTTGATCCCAGATCTCTGCACGGGTCCCCGCACCGATGACTGCTACGTCACGATCTAGCCCCGCATACTCACGCAGCGGGGCTGGAATGGTAATCCTGCCTTGCTTATCCGGTTTCTCATCTGAAGCTCCAGATAGGAAAACACGAATATAGTCCCTAGCTTGGCGCGAAGAGAGCGGAGCTTCTCGCATCTGTTCATGCACCCTGTGGAACTCTTCCATTGAGAACACGTACACACAGCGCTCCTGTCCTCTTGTGAGCACAACGCCATCGGACAGCTCATCCCTGAACTTTGCGGGCAAGATCAGGCGTGATTTCTCATCCAAGCGTGGAGTGTATGTACCCAAAAACATTTGGCACGACCCCCCACGTTGTTTGATCCCACTTCGTTCATGCTCTGCGACCACCGTCCTCTTATTCCTCCACTTTACCCCACTTTCCCCCACAATCAATATTTCAAGTACCATTTTGCGGGAATTGCTGCCTTTTATCCACCCCCTCACGCCCACCAAGCGCATGAGATTCGCTGCATTTCAAAGAATTCCTGATGAATGGACCGAAGTGGAGCGCTTTGGGGAGGGAATTGGAGGGCGTGTCGTCGCAGCGTGAAGCCTGTGACAAAAGTAAATAGAGTTCGGCCACAAGCCCATTTCCGGTCGGATTTTTGACCCGCATACGCACTTCCCTGAACAAGTGGAGAGAAGTGGGGGCTCTTTAGGGAGCGAGGTGGGGAATGACAAAACATTGCTCGTCGACCTTTTGGCAGTGACCAACGCGCTAAAACAAAATAGCCAGTGCAGACACATCGACGACCTCGGCTCGTTAAGATAGATGCAGCAGCCATGCGTCGATATGTCCAAACGGCGTTGAATCAACTGAAAGCGACACCTTGGAACAATTACCGCCACCAAAGCCCGACCCCGCGCTCCCACCAAACACCAGAGCGCGACTCCTCACATTTTTCGCTTTCTTCGGCACCCTCGTTCTCACGGCTTGTGGCGCCGACGTGAATACGCAGCTCAAACTGCAGGAGGATCATTCAGGGCAACGTCAATTCGTAATGACCATGGCCGACGAAGACGCTCAGAACCTCGACGGAGGTGTTGATGGCGCGGCCCAAGCACTAAAAAACCATACTCCAGATGTACTGACCTTCGAGGGCATTGAACAGGAAGATGCTGGGTACAGCGCTACTTTTACAATGGACTTCGATAATGTCAGCGACTACGAAAACAAAATCAAGGCCCTACTCGACGCCTCAGATGTACCCGATGAGGCCCGTGAGATGGACGTGCAAATAGACGAGCAGCAGTTGGTGACGTCGATTATCTTCGAAGAATCGTTCTATAACGACGACCTTATGGGTTGGGCGTCAAACGCTCTGATCGAAGATGACATTGTGCCAGCAAGCACCACGGTGCTGACTTCCGGAGGTACCGCCTCCGTTGTCTATGACGGCGATGAAATCGAGACCTCCACTTCTCTCCCCCGCATTAATTTCAGTCTGCAAGATGATCGACGGTTCCATAATTTAGGCATGGACCTGGCAATCCTCGGATCAGGAGATTTTGAGATCGCCATGTCATACCAGGTCTCCCCCGACAACGCCGCGGTACAAAATAGATTCATCACTGACCGGGTACAAAACCTCAATGCCCAAGAGGGAGTTACCGGTGCCGTTGAAGACTCTGGAGCAACAGAAAACCATGATTCCGACAATGCTGAAGTGCGACAAGTTTCGGCCAATTTCGAATCTGTCGAGGCCGTAGAAGAAGGCTTACAAACTTTGCTGGCAAACGAGCAAGCAACCTTTAGCGCTACTGAGACTGTGGGGGAAGCTGCTCCAGACACCATCATCGAATACTCTGGTTCAGACTGGACTTGCGACACCATCTGTGACCCGACTAATATTCAACAATTGGACGGCGAAACCGACTATCCAGACGACTGGCAGTTGGTAGACCAACGTCGGGGCGATGGCGATTTTCAGCTCGAGCTCAATCGGGGTATGCCTTTGGACTCCATGGCCTCCACTACGCACTTACACTTCGACGGAAGTATGGAGCAGACGTTTGAATTCGTTCTAACTGATCAAACGACGGAAGAACATGAGGACGCCATAGCTGAGCGCTTCGAACCTCCTCAAGGAAGCGGTTCCTTTCGTTCCTCTAGCCAAGATGGAAGTACCGTCTACACCACTTCGTTTAAGGCACAAGATGCTCAAGCGCTTGCCGGCCAGGTCAACACTTACCTCGAAGAAAAAGGCGTTAGCGATAGTATTACGCTCCGGCACGATCCACTTGTCGGCATATGGGCGGACTACAACCTTGACGTCGATTTGTCTGCTATATGGGGACTCGCCAGAGGCGGTGTGGAAGAGTCTGCAACGTTCCATGTAGTACTGCCAACTATGCATTCAGGTGGAACGATGTCCGGAGACTTGACGGACCAAACCGTCACGGTCGAAGACTCCAGTGGCACATTTACGGTGGCCGCAAGCGGTCCAACTATGACCACCGTTTGGGTAGTGCTGGCATTAATCACGTTGCTAGTCATCGTATTCGTCGCACTGCTGATCTGGCGGAAGCGAACTGTCGATCACAGCGGGGCAGACTCGTCGGAAAGCATGAAGGGTGCACCGTATAACGTACAAGGGCCGAAGGATACACTAACCGAAACCCAGATCTTTCGGTCGCCATTGGTCCCAAAGGCACTCCGCACAGATCCTGAAGATTCGCGCACGACTCCACTGGCAGATTGGGAACATGCGCGTATATACGATCAAGCACGCCCCTTTCCAGATGTACCGATTCCCTCCCCCACAGAGCATCCACAACTGGAAAAACCCCATGACCAGCAAGATGACGCGGACAACATATCTGATACAAGCTCAAACACCCAAGGTGAGTCAGCTAGCGAAGATGATCAGAAATAGATCTGCCAGAGCTGCCGTCATGTAGACAGCAGAAAACCCGCAGTAGATACTGCGGGTTTCCATGAAAGGGCAGGCGCCAGTGGTATGGCGAACATCATTGATGACGGCGCCGCTCGTCCCAGCGAGATTCCAGCCCTTCTATAAAACTTTGATTTGAAGTTGATGAATTACTGGCGGAGCCACCACGTCCGCCGGATTTACTCGGTGGTTTAGTCGTCCGTTTGGATGCTAGATAAATACCCCCACCCATAATGATGAAGCCAACGATACCCAACCAAATTGCATCGATCGTTACGCCCGTCAGCAGGACGGCGATGCCGGCGGTTGCCATTAACACGCCTAAAACAATGTTCCGGGTAGAGAATCGGCGAGCCGAATCTTTCTTGCCCATCTGCATCTGCGACGCGAATTTGGGATCGTCGGAAATCAGCTGAGATTCAATCTCAGCAAATGCCTCTTTCTCTCTATCGGATAAGCCCACTGTTGCCTCCACATAATCTGCCGAAAATCCCTGAGAATCTCCGGTTGAGTTTGACTCTATTCTAGAGTTTTTGCCTGACGATTTGCTGATATTGTCACACCGTGACGTGTGTGACTCACCACCTATCCGTCTGACATGCGCTGTTGTCTTTCATGTTGTAGTAATGTGGCGGGTTTTATTGCTGCACTAGGAAATTTCTTAGCTACATCATCTAAAATTTGGTCAGTCGAAATCCAGTCTTGACTTGCGTCGGGCTGTTCGAAAATAGTGTCATCTTCGAAAAGCGATTCTTGTACCTCGTGCTGCACCGCTGGCTCAGCCAAGCGATCAGCCCTTACGCCGAGCAGACGTACCGGATGCCAACGCTGCTGCATTAGCATCTGCAAGAGCGGCACTGCTTGTTTAAAGAACACCGCACCTGAAGTAGCTGAACTTTGTAGTGATAGTGATTTTGTACGCGTTGAAAGCTCAGTATCTTTGACTTTGACGCTCAAGCCCCAAGCCACGAGACCCTCCTGGCGCATCCGACGCGAACACTCATAGGATAGATCAAGCAGATATTTTTCCAGCACCTGATTATCGACGATATCTCGTTCAAATGTGTGCTCAACCGATACGGATTTTGAGTCGTGACGCGGTTCAACAGTTCTCGGATCTTCGCCAGATGCAAGTGCTACTAGCTGCGGCCCAATTGCGCCTAACCATCGTTGCATTCGCCGCGGATCCTGTTTGGCAAGTTCGCCTACTGTATGTATGTCTGCATTCATCAGACGTTGATGTAGCTTGGGTCCAACGCCCCAGATCACGTTGACGGGCAGCGGTGCCAAGTACTCTTGGGTTAGCTCGATTGGAACCACCCCCAGACCATCGGGTTTTGAATGATCCGAAGCTATCTTGGCAACGGATTTGTTCGCGGCTACGCCAACGGTCGATGGGAGCCCAGTGACAGCACGCACTCGCTGCTTAATAAGTGCAGCGATTTGTGCCGGGGTACCGAGTCGTCGCCGAGCTCCACTGACATCAATAAATGCCTCATCGATAGAAAGCTGTTCAACGCTTGGGGTGATGTCGTGTAGCACTCCCATAACTTTCTTAGAGGCGTGTGAATACTTATCACGAGTGGGTTCGATAATTGTTAGGCGCGGATATAAAGCCAGGGCCTGGGACATCGGCATTGCCGAGCGGATTCCGTACTTCCGTGCTTCGTATGACGGCGAAGTCACAACCGAGCGACCTGAATTACCGCCCACCACGGCAGGTATGCCCCGAAGTTCTGGATGGTCCAATAGCTCCACCGACAGAAAGAAAGCATCCATATCAATATGTAAGATGGTCGAGTCCCACGAACTATCAGCCCACTCAGGGCGGGGAGTTGTGCTTCGACCCGTAGAGACCATATACCAATTCTACGCGGTTCTCCCAGTAAGGTTGAAGGGTCAGGATTTAAGCCGTTCGCTTCAGTCAGTCAGGAGATTCAAAACAGTGACAACGATCGATGCGATGTGGTTCCGGAACACATTACATAGCCGGATGCAGGAATTGTTAGCTGAATATCAACAACAAGCCCGCACCATCTCAGATTCTGCCGAACCGCTCGTGACATCGATCGTTGACCTGGTACAGGGAGGTAAGCGCTTACGCGCACTTCTCGCATGGTGGGGCTGGCAGGGTGCTGGCGGCGATGCGGATGACACGAGAATTATCGACGCTGGTGTTGCGTTAGAGCTTTTCCAAGCTGCGGCTCTGATCCACGACGACATTTTAGATCGCTCTGACACACGACGAGGACAGGCCTCAGTGCATAAGCGGTTCCAGAATCTGCATGACGACAATCAGTGGGTCCAGGACGGCACGCATTTCGGAGTTTCAGCTGGCATTCTTGCAGGTGACTTAGCACTTGGCCTCAGCGAAGAAATCTTCTCCACCACTGCCGATGCCACAGCATTCGCGGCTCCGGCCCGTGAAGCGTTCCACGCCATGCGATTCGAAGTCATGACCGGCCAATATCTCGACATATTAGCCGAAGCAGACATCCCAGATGACTCCGGAGTCGCTTTGGAGCGCGCCAGAAAGGTGTTGCAGTATAAATCTGCACACTACTCTGCCGTCTGGCCGTTTGAACTCGGAGGTGTCTTAGCAGGTGCTGACGACACAACCCTGTCGGCCTACCGTGACTTTTCCCTCCCTGTGGGTATGGCCTTCCAACTCGGCGATGATTTGCTCGGCGTATTCGGGGACCCGGAACTGACTGGCAAACCTTCCGGGGACGACCTGGTAGAAGGTAAGCGGACAGAACTGGTGGCCCACGCGCTCAGCAGTCTCGGTGAAAGAGAAGCTCGAATGCTCAACAACTTTTTGATGCATCCAGCAGACAGCGCCCACAGCGTCCAAGAAATTCAGGAACTGCTGGAGCGCTCTGGGGCACGCACCACCGTCGAAGCTGAAATCGAACGACTCAGTCTCGAAACACAAGGTGCGCTAGACCGACTCGCTGTCCCAGATGCTGTGAAAACCGGCCTAGAAGACCTCGTATCTGGACTCATCGGCCGACAAAACTAAAGCGCCTACCAACCCATGGCTTGAGCGCGGCGTCGGATTTCGGTCTTTCGTCCGGCTCGCAAAGCGTCAATCGGGCGTCCGGGTAATGACTCATCTTCCGTAAACAGCCACCGGACTATTTGTTCCTCATCAAAGCCGGCGTCCTCGAGCACAGTAATGGTGCCACGCAGTGGCTTCAATAAGCCTGATTCCATGAGAAATGCAGCCGGGATATAGCGGATTCGATCGTTGCCGAGTCGTATATCTAAAAGTTGTCTGTCCTTAATCATCTTGTGAACTCGGGTCACAATTACATCAAGGCGCTCTGCAACGTCTGGAAGCGTTAGCCAGCTGCCAACAAGATTTTCTAGATCACGTGTTTGATTCACATCTCTACCGTATCGCAGATATTCAAGATTTTGCGATTGGATCCCGTGAATAACCTATCTTCGAGCTGATCCGGGAATAAACTTGAAGCTTCTATTAACATTTGCACCAATAGTCATGTATATTCTCGTATGTAACATTTTCATCACGTACACCTCGACGCTACTTTTGTCACACGTTGCACAAAGGAACTTCCCCTGGCGCAGGTGCCTGACGCAAGAGGATACGTTTAATGATCGACCGTACATCCGGTGCTTCCCGGTTCTACAAAACAGCGGTTGCCACATCGGCCCTGCCGCTACTCGCGATGGGCTCTGCTGCAGCAGCTGCCCCTGCGGTGGCTGCTGCACCTGGTACGGCGCTGAGCCCGAAACCAGCGACTGCCACCAACGTGAACGCCGCGCAAAGCAAACTGCACAGCACTCTCCTGTCAGCTGATCAGCAAGCTGTCCAACTACCAGCCCGATTCACCCAAACCAACTTCCGGGCTGCCAGAACGGCCCCCTCCACCTACAAGGTGAAGGCAGGTGACACCCTCGGCCATATTGCGCATGCTGAGGGAGTATCTCTTTCGAAGCTGCTGAAGTGGAATGGCCTCAAGGCGTCCTCGGTTATCTATCCTGGAGATGTTCTCAAACTCGGAGAATCCAAGTCCACTACATCTTCTTCTTCGACTGGCTCAAGCTCTTCATCAAACTCCTACACTGTTAAGGCTGGCGACACTCTTTCCGGTATCGCCGCTAAGCAAGGCATGGGGCTGTCATCACTACTCCGTGCGAACGGGCTGTCGATGTCCTCGATCATCTATCCGGGGCAAACTTTGAAACTTTCGGGCACTTCGGCCTCGCCTTCGGTGTCAACCGGGTCAAACACCTCGAGCTCGAACTCATCGAACGGTTCGTACAAGGTCAAGTCGGGCGACACACTCTCCGGCATTGCTGCGAGCCAGAACGTCAGTTTGTCAACGCTTTTGAAAGCCAACGGTATTTCTGCGTCAACAGTCATCTACCCGGGGCAACAGCTGAAACTCTCCGGGACTAGCTCCTCGACAACCTCGACAGATTCCTCCTCGACTTCTTCCTCCAGCTACACAGTTAAAGCCGGCGATACGCTTTCAGGAATAGCCGCACGAAACAATGTCACCCTTTCAACCGTTTTGAAGGCTAATAACCTGTCCCTCTCCTCAGTTATTTTCCCCGGGCAGACTCTCAAGCTCTCAGGTTCGAATAGCTCAAGCTCGAGTAGCTCGGCAGTCTCATCGGTCAGCACCGCCAGCTCCGCCGGATCCACCTCGAGTGGCACTTATAAAGTAAAATCCGGTGACACACTCTCTGGCATTGCGGCCAAGGAAGGCGTCAGTGTTTCGACCCTTCGCAGTGCGAACAACCTAAGTGGCGATAACATTTATGCCGGTCAGTCGCTCAAACTCTCAGGGGCAACGAGTTCATCAGCAAACTCAAGCTCCAGCACTTCGAACTCAGCAAGTTCATCGAGCTACAAGGTCAAGTCCGGAGACACCCTATCCGGTATTGCCTCACGCAACGGCCTGAGCTTGCAGCAATTGCTCAGCGCCAACAGTATGAAATCCACAGATATCATCCGTGCCGGCCAAACACTCAAGCTCAGTGGCTCAGGCACCAGCTCAACCACTACTGCCTCATCCGGTAACGCTGAGCAACTTGTGGGAGACACTTTCCTCCACAGAACCTACCCGCAAGACGTTGTCGCAAATGCAAACGACAATAAGCGCGCGCTGCTCAATGCGCAGATGCCATCCCGCAGCCAGGTTCGCGAAATGGTACGCTCAACCGCGAGCTCGATGGGCGTTGATCCATCACTCGCCCTAGCGCATGCACAGATCGAATCGGGTTTCGACGCCACTGCGGTATCACCTGCCAACGCGATCGGCACCATGCAGGTTATTCCGAGTTCAGGCGAATGGGCTTCACAGTTGGTTGGCCGGGATCTCAATCTCATGGACCCACAGGACAATATCACCGCTGGTGTGGCGATCATCCGGCATCTCCAGAGCAACAACCCTGGCGACGTCGGCATCGCAGGCTACTACCAGGGCGCGGGGGGCGTCGCCAAGTACGGCATGTACGACGATACCAAGGACTATGTGAAAAAGATCAACGCGGCAAAGAGTCGATACTAAAATCACGTCCACTTACATGGAAACGATACCCGGTCAGCGTGGCTGACCGGGTATCGTATGTGTCGTGAATACACCCGCAAGCCCCTCACTCGTTGGCACTACCGTTGACAACCGTTACACCATTACGCAACGGATCGCGCACGGCGGCATGGCCACTGTTTATCGTGCAGTTGACGCCCGACTTGACCGCGAGGTCGCGCTAAAAGTTCTGCGCCCGAACATGACCGAAGATCCGGCTGTGATCGAAAAGTTCGAAGCAGAGGCTAAGAACACGGCCAAAATCAATCACCCCCACGTAATAAATGTTTACGATCAGGGGGTTGGACCAGCAGGCGATGGCAATGTGGCATTTCTCGCGATGGAGTTCATTGAAGGTCACACTTTGCGTGAAGTCATGCGTGCTGCCCACGACATGACCGTTGAAGAGATGTGGAACATTGCCCTCCCCGTCATCCGGGGTGTTGCAGCCGCACATCGCATCGGGCTCATTCACCGTGATATTAAGCCAGAGAACGTTCTTGTATCTCACGACGGTGACATTAAGGTTGCTGATTTCGGTCTGGCACGAGCTGCCTCAAATCATACGGGTACGGGTATGGCTCTGATGGGCACAGTGTCGTATATGTCGCCCGAACTTGTGACAGGAGAACAGGCTGATGAACGATCAGACGTCTACGCCCTCGGTATTCTTATATTCGAAATGTTGACCGGTAGCCGACCCTATACAGGCGAATCTGCTGTAGCTATCGCCGTCCAGCATACTAATTCTCGGGTCCCGGCGCCGTCGACACTCGTATCAGGCGTCAGTCCTGCCGTTGACGACCTTGTCCTGCATATGACCGAGCCGTCGCCTGAGGATCGTCCGGCAGATGCCACTGAAGTTCTTATCCTGATTCAGCATCTACTTGAAAATCCAGATACCGCGGACCAACTCGCGGAACATTCCCCCGCTGACGAAGCCGCTACCGACGCATTTAGCGATGTCGCAACACAACCTTTCAACCACGCTGCAACGCGTCCGTATCAGGCCAGCCCTGAGTCGGACGAAGTTGACGATCCGACGAAAGTCACCGGCCCCCCACAACCTCCGGCGCCTCCCCAGCCAAACGTGTCAATTCTGCCGCCCTCGGTGGTCGCAGGGGCAGCACCTGCTGGTGACTTCAACCATTATCAACGGGAACCCGAACCGTCTCTATCGGTGCAGCCCCAGGCCCGTTCGTTTGGCAACAAGAAGCCACATCAGCCCGCGCAGACGTTCGCACCGATCGCACCCTCGAGAGCTGCGATCCTGACGTTACTGATCATTATGGCATCCGCAGCTACTGTCTTGCTCGGCCATTGGGCAGGAACCTGGATCATGAGCTGGCTATTCGGGTAGCAGCCTAAAGCCATGCTCTCCATCACCGTGGAGCGGGTAACCGGCACGAAGATCTGTACGCTACCGTCCTCGCGAAGTTACACGCTCTCAGCAGCCGAATACTGACCCCGCAGCTGAGATTTCACACTGCGGGGTCAAACATTTTTTACATCGTTGCTGTCGGTTAGCTCGTAGCATCAGCCTTTGCTTGAGCAGATAATGCCTCCGCAACTAAAAACGCCAGTTCTAACGACTGCTGATGGTTCAACCGCGGGTCGACCAGGGTCTCATAACGCTCATCAAACGCGGATTCATCTACTTCAACAGATCCGCCTAGACATTCCGCAACATCGTCACCGGTCAACTCGATGTGCAAGCCCCCGGGATGAGTGCCAGTTGCCTGTGCCACCTCGAAGAATCCACGAACCTCGTTCATGATGTCTTCAAGGCGACGGGTCTTGTAACCGTTGGCCGCAGTAATGGTATTGCCATGCATCGGATCATTTATCCAAAGCGGTGTCGCACCGGCGGCTTTGACGCCTTCCATGATGGTGGGTAACTTTTCGCGAATAGTATCTGCGCCCATACGCACAATGAAAGTCAGGCGACCTGGTTCGCGGTTCGGGTCAAGCTTTTCCACCAGTTCCATTGCCTGGTCCACGGTCGTTGTTGGCCCCAATTTCACACCGATTGGATTACGAATGCGGGACAAGTAGTCCACATGGGCGCCATCGGCCTGACGGGTTCGTTCGCCGATCCAGACAAAGTGTGAAGACGTAATATAAGGCAGCCCGGTGCGTGAGTCCACGCGAGTCAGTGCCCGTTCATAGTCAAGCAGAAGCGCTTCGTGAGCAGAAAAGAACTCCACTGTGCGTAGCGCGTCGAAATCTGCTCCAGCGGCAGCCATGAAGCGGACTGCGCGGTCGATTTCTGCGGCAAGTTCATCAAACCGGGCATACGCTGGGTTCGACATAAAGCCCTTGTTCCAGGAGTGCACGGTCCGCAAGTCTGCAAATCCACCGGTGGTGAATGCACGAATCAGGTTCAATGTCGACGCCGAGGTGTGATACGCCTGCATCATGCGACGTGGATCGTGGCGGCGGGACTCTTCAGTGAAATCGAACCCGTTGACAATTTCTCCACGGAATGATGGCAACGTGATGTCACCGCGAGTTTCCATATTGGATGACCGGGGTTTGGCGAATTGTCCTGCCATACGTCCCATCTTGACCACGGGCATGGAAGCGCCATAAGTCAGGACGACTGCCATCTGCAAGATCGTGCGGATTCGTGAGGAAATCTTGTTTGCGGTTGCACCCGCAAACGTTTCTGCACAGTCACCACCCTGCAGGACAAAAGCATTGCCAGACGCAGCCTGAGCTAACCGTTCACGCAGCACATCAACCTCACCTGCGAACACCAAAGGCGGCACGTGCGAAAGCTCATTGAATGTATCGTCAAAGACTTTCTCGTCATACCACTGCGGTGCCTGCTTTACTTCAAGATCCCGCCAAGCGTCCAAGCCTGGATAGTCAGCAGCGCCTTGGGAAAGGTTGGTCCCGAAGGGTTCTATCGCTTGAAAATTTTCCGCAGTGTCAAACATCATGCAGCCAAGCATACGGCTCCCAATCGGGCCGTTGGTAGTTCATGACGCTATAAGCCAACACATTGATATTGCCAGCGCAATCGCTGATAAATCTGGCCCGCGGCTCCTCACTGGTTGCACAGGTGACTATGCTGGTGGCAATGGATATACAGCATTCCTCAAATTATCTTGAGCCGGAACCGGGCGGGGCACTCAATTCTGATGGAGTCCGTTGGGCAGTTCTTTTGCTGCACGGTTTTACTGCGGGACCGGATTCGGTGCTCCCTTGGGGCCGCGCCTTGGCACAAGCCGGTGCAGCTGTATCAATCCCATTACTCAGCGGTCATGGCACCAACCTTGCTGAGCTAGCCCAGACGACAGCTGGCCAGTGGCGTAGCGACGTGCAACGTGAACTCGATCGCCTTCTGGCTGGACCATACGACGCCGTCGCAGTTGGCGGACTATCAATGGGCGGCACCCTTGCCCTTGATGCCGCAGCCCATCGTCCAGTTGAGGCAACCTTTGTCGTGAATCCGGCACTGAGTTTCAAGGCAAGTGACCGACTTGGTGCATATCTGTCACCGCTAGTACATCGGATCGTGCCCACCGTAGGTCCGCTCGCCGGTGACATCAACCGACCAGGTGTAGCAGAAAAGGCTTACGATCGAACCCCTGTAGCAGCAGTACAACAGTTGGCACAGCTATTTCGAACAACCCGGAAGAATTTATCGCGGATCAATTCCCCGGTCTCACTTTATCTCTCGCGAGTAGACCGCATCGTGCCACGTTCATCCGCACGCATCTTAGAGCGTCATCTCGCTGCTGGCATATTGCGCAAGCTCGTACTTGAAAACAGTTTCCATGTTGCGACACTGGACTATGACGCCGAGACGATCCACCAAGATAGCGTCGCGAAACTTACCTCAATATCTGGAGGGCTTCGTGACGCATGACGAGAGAAACCGCGATTCCGAATGGGAAGACCTTGTTCGTCGCTTGGGTGGAAGTCCTGAGCAGGCGACAGGCGAGCCTATAGTCGAAAGTCACCAAGACAGACAACATCGGAACGTCGAAGATTTGGACGCCGATGTTCCCCACCCGACGTTGGGTGCTCCGGGCCCGAGAGACTATTCGTTGGCTGAAGAAGAACCCCTGGACTTTCAGCCACCTGATCCGAAACCAGTTTCAGCTAGTGCTCCTCGAACAGTGCTGTCGTGGCTGGGAGTTATCAGTGCTACGGTGCTGTGGATCATGGCAGGTATGGCAGGTTGGCAACTCCCCTGGTGGCTCAGTGCGGCCTCAATTTTAGGCTTTTTAGCCGGTGTCACTAGCCTGTTCTTTCTCCTTCCCAAAACCTGGGCACACCGTGACCGTTTTGACGACGATGACTACGGCAGTGGAGCAAAAGTTTAATACCGTACTATTCCGACTGACTCCGCATCATAACTCGTCAATCAAGATACTAGCCGGTAGAATGTGAGTCACATCTCACTAGCACTTACACCACAGAGGAGCCACATGCGAGAGATCACCCTTCCGTCGTTGGTTGAAGCACCACCGAACTCAAATGCTACAGACCTCATTGAGGACCATTACGCAGACGACCCAAATCTCGCCTTATTTGCACGTCAGACAGCTGCCGGTGAATGGACAGATATTTCAGTCCGCGAATTTCGTGAAGACGTCCAGACACTAGCTCGTGCACTCGCGGCCATGGGTGTCGAACAAGGCCACTCCGTCGCGATCATGAGTCCTACCCGGTATGAGTGGACACTGTTGGACTTGGCAATCTTATACGCTGGTGCCGTCACTGTGCCCATCTATGAGACATCGTCCCCTACACAGATTGCCTGGATTTTAGAGGACTCCGACGTACAAGCGGCCATCGTGGAAACCGACCAGCATAAGCGTGCGGTCCAAACCGCCATCCAGCGCGAGGGACTTGGCGATCTCCGCGGCATCTGGATCATGGACAACGGTCTTGACGACCTGCGTGCTCAAGCAGAACTCGGCCCAGATGCCGAAGCGATGGACAAACGTCGCTCCGCAGCCAATCTAGATGACGTGGCAACGATCGTGTATACCTCCGGAACAACCGGCCGTCCCAAGGGGTGCATGATTACCCACGGCAACCTGGTAAATCTATCGCTCAACGTGTTGGCCTCGGAAATGGGCTCCGTATTGCCCCGCGGAAGCAAGACCATCATGTTCATACCGTTGGCACACATCTTTGCTCGGTTCATCTCGTTTCAAGCTATAGCCGCGGGCGCAAAAGTGGGCCACACACCTGACGTGAAAGATCTGGTCCCCGATCTGAAGTCATATCAGCCGGACTTCATCCTGGCGGTCCCCCGGGTTTTTGAGAAGGTCTATAACTCGGCCATGCTCAATGCCGAGCAAAGTGGCAAAGGAAAAATCTTCAAGACTGGTGCTGCGCTTGCAGCCGAGTACTCGAAAGCGAAAGAAGCGGGCCACATTCCAGTTGGACTCCGACTGAAACACTGGGTCTTTGATAAATTGCTCTACACAAAAATTCGGGCAGCCATGGGTGGCAACGTCACCGATGCGATCTCGGGAGGTGGACCACTCGGCGAATATCTCAGCCACTTCTTCCGAGGAGTCGGTATCGATATTAAAGAAGGCTATGGTCTTACTGAAACCACCGCTCCAGTGACAGTCAATCGTCCAGGTGATCGGACTCGAGTAGGTACCGTCGGCCTCCCCATTCCGGGGAATAGTATCCGCATTGCCGATGACGGCGAAATCCTGGCGCAAGGTATCTCCGTCTTCAAGGGATACCACAATCTGCCAGATAAAACTGCCGAAGAGATTGTTGACGGTTGGTTCCATACTGGTGACGTAGGGCAGCTAGACGATGACGGGTTCCTGTCCATTACTGGACGGAAGAAGGAAATTCTTGTCACGGCCAGTGGGAAAAACGTCGCACCAGCACAGTTAGAAGATCAAATCCGCGCAGATGGACTCATCTCCCAAGTCATGGTCGTTGGCGATAACCAAAAATTTATTGCTGCGATCATTACCTTAGACGCTGAGACGGCCCCGTCCTGGCTTCAGCAACGTCAGCTTGATGACTCCATGACGATGTCTGAAATGGCTCAACACCCTGCGGTTCGTGAGCACGTTCAAGGTCTCATCGATCAGGCCAATGAATCTGTGTCTCGCGCAGAATCGATCCGCGAATTCAGAATCACTGATCAGGATTTCACCATCGAATCCGGTCAAATGACGCCATCACTCAAGATCCGTCGCGAAACTATTATGCGCGACTACGCTGATCTGATCGACGACATCTACCAGCCGACCGCATAGTATCGCCTATACAAAGTCTTCCGGATCGTGGCAGAGCTGCCCGGTCCGGAACGCTTTTACATACGCGGCACTCCGCTACAGCAACCCGGCATCTGGCACTTCCAGGCCTAACAAGGCATTTTCCACAACCTCAGCCATGGCAGGGTGAATCCAGTACTGACCTCGTGCCATTTGATGAGCGGTGATGCCAAACGACATCGCCATAATAATCGGCTGGAGCAGGTTCGTAGCTTCTGGCCCCATAATGTGTGCACCAAGTAGCAAACCAGTTGAATTATTTGCGATGAGCTTCACGAACCCATGTGAGTCCTCCATGGCCCAGCCGTAGGCTGTGTCCCCGTAATCTTGAATTTTTACGGAGATTGCATCCTGCCCGAATTGAGCACGTGCTTCGTCTTCTGTCAATCCTGTACTAGAAATCTGCGGGCGGGTAAATACCCCTGCAGGTACCGGCCCCAGCGTATCTGATTTCATGTCGGCCGGGTTTTCCAAATTATGCGCGACCACCCGCTGTTCATGGTTCGCTACGTGCTTCAGCATCTGTGGATTTGCGATATCCCCGATAGCCCAGACGTCCTCGAGTGGATGATCATTCGATAATACCCGGAGATACTCATCCCTTGCAATTACATCGCCGGCCAAATCGATATCAGCAGCTTCCAAATTCAGTCGATCGGTATTGGGAACCCGACCCGTAGCCAACAACACGACATCGCCGGTGAAAGACTCGACGATGTCATCGCTATTCTGTCCTGTCGCAGTGACGTTGATTCGCAGCTGGTCACCGTCTGTCTCAACAGAGTGTAGCGTGCGGTTTAACGCAAGTTCCCATTGTTCCTGTGCGACGCGGGTGAATCGTTCCGAAACTGTTTTGTCGTGGCTGGATAGAAGCTGCCCGGAACGGTTGACTTGGATTACCTCCGACCCTAACCCGGCGAAAATCGCAGCAAATTCGGAGCCGATATATTTTCCACCAACGATAATGATGCGTTTAGGCAGCTCCTCCAGTCGCATCACGGTGTCAGAAGTGTGCACGCCGGGGAGAGTTGTTCCAGGTACATCAGGCAAGCTCGGCCGAGAACCTGCAGCAATTACAATCTGCTCAGCTTCAAGAACACGTCCAGAAGTTGTTGTGAGTTGTTTCGGGCCTGAAAAACGAACTTCTTCGGTGATGAGGGTCGTGTGATCCAGTTCGACATCACGGTACTGCTTACCGCCGTCTGAAATAGCATCGATTCGAGAGAAAATACGATCGCGAATCGCTGGCCAATCTGCTGATCGGAAGTCCATATCCACGCCAAGTCGTGCAGCGTCAGCAGGATTCGACGCTAACTGCGACGGGTACGCGAACATTTTGGTTGGAATACAACCAACGTTTAAACATGTTCCGCCAAAGACACCAGAGTCAATGATCGCGACTTTTTTATCATCCCAATGGGGCGTAATAAGTGAATTACCGGACCCAGAACCAATGATGGCCAGATCGTATTTTTCGATGCTCATGCCATCAGTGTAATGGTTCCGAATCCGGTAATGACGTACTGGTTCACACCCAGCGTTATGCTTGGTCAAGCACCACTATGAGGTCGTTGCCTGCAACTGGGGTTGGTGACGGCAGTACCACGCGCGAGACTGTACCGGCTACCGGCGCAGTAATGCCGGCTTCCATCTTCATAGCCTCGATAGTCGCCACGGTATCCCCGACTGCTACGGTGTCGCCTTCTTCGACAGTGACGGACACAGTCCCCGAAAACGGAGCGGGCACATGGCCCTGTTTGGAAGCATCCGCCTTTTCAGCTTCATGAACGCTGGATTCGACAGACCGGTCACGCACATCTACCTGGCGTTGTTGCCCGTTGAGGGTCACCATGACGGTTCGCATGCCCTTATCATCGGCTTCTGACACAGCTTGAAGAGTCGTGAGCAACCGGACGCCTTTCCCAAGCGAGATGACATGCTCGTGCCCCTCAACCATTCCATATAGGAAGTCACGGGTATGCAGCACCGATGTATCGCCATACTGGCGTACGTGCTCCTCATACTCTGCTGTGGGCCCAGGGAACAGCAGATGATTGAGCGTTCGGCGACGTGTTTCGCCAGGCTCATCGAGTTTGGCTGCATCGTCCGCCGAGATATCTTCAAGCTCAATTCCGGTTGCCTTGCGGCCTTCTAGGGCTTTAGTACGGAATGGTTCGGGCCAGCCACCTGGAGGATCTCCAAGTTGGCCCGAAAGGAATGCAATGACAGAGTCCGGAATGTCGTAGTTTCCGGGGTTCTCTTCGAAATCGGCCGGGTCTGCATCCGCAGATACCAGGGCCAATGCAAGATCGCCGACCACTTTGGAAGACGGGGTGACTTTTACGATGTCGCCGAGAATGTCATTGGCAGCCGCATACATGTTTTCAATATCTTCGAACCGTTCCCCAAGGCCTAGCGCAATAGCCTGTTGCCGTAGATTGGACAGCTGCCCGCCTGGAATTTCGTGGGAGTAGATACGTCCGGTTGGTGCCGGGAGACCCGATTCGAAAGGTGAGTAAATCTCACGTACCGATTCCCAGTAGGGCTCCATTTCAGCAACATGTTCCAGATCCAAACCGGTTTCGCGTTCTGTATTGTCCGTTGAAGCGACCAACGCTGACATCGAGACTTGCGAGGTCGTACCGGCCATGGCCGCAATAGCGGTGTCAACTGCGTCTACACCTGCTTCGGAGGCAGCTAACAAGGTTGCGAGCTGGCCCCCGGAGGTATCGTGAGTATGCAGATGAACCGGCAGGTCAAAGTTTTCGCGCAGCGCAGTAACAAGCTTCGTCGCCGCGGCGGGACGAAGCAGTCCGGCCATATCTTTGATCGCTAGTACATGTGCACCAGCCTTCACCATCTGATCGGCTAAGCCAAGGTAGTAATCAAGCGTGTACAGCTGCTCTTTCGGATCCAGCAAGTTGCCGGTGTAGCAAAGCGCGGCTTCTGCAACCGATGAGGTGTTTTCACGGACCGCAGTAATAGCGGGAATGATCTGGTTGACATCATTCAGCGCATCAAAGATACGGAAGATATCAACACCTGTTTGTGCCGCTTCCTCAACAAATGCTTCAGTTACACGTTGTGGGTATGGCGTGTACCCGACAGTATTGCGACCGCGAAGCAACATTTGCAGCGGGATGTTCGGCATTTCCTCGCGAAAGCGAGCAAGACGGTCCCATGGATCTTCAGACAAGAACCTGAGTGCAACATCATACGTAGCCCCACCCCAGACCTCTGCAGATACGAGGTTGGGCAATAGGTGCGAGACCGCTGGAGCTGCAGCAAGCATATCTCGTGTGCGGATTCGAGTCGCCAGTAGGGACTGGTGTGCATCGCGGAACGTCGTATCCGTGACCCCTAGGCCCTCGTAGTCACGTAGTGTCTGTGCAAAACCTTCCGGTCCTTTTTCAAGCAGCAGGTCGCGCCATCCAGAAGGAGGGGCAACCTTCGACGGACCATCAAACGGGCTTCGGTCGGGTTCATCGGACTTATCGCCGGGGAAATGGGGCAACTTCTTCCGTGGATCCATGCCTTCAACTCGCGGACCATACGGACGGTTGACCGTGACATCAGCCAGGTACGCGAGTGCACGGGACCCCCGGTCTTGAGACCGGTTAATCTGCGTCAGGTAAGGGTTTTTATCGATGAAGTCTGTTGCAACGTCACCGTCAATGAACTGTTGGTTGTCAAAGACGTTGAGGAGAAATGGAATGTTTGTGGCAACACCACGAACCCTAAATTCAGCCAGCGCCCTACGAGCCCGACGCTGTGCCGTTAGGAAATCGCGACCACGGGCAGACATCTTGACCAACATCGAGTCGAAGTGCGGAGAAATTTCCGCACCCGTGTAGATCGTTCCCCCATCCAGTCGAATTCCTGAGCCTCCGGCAGACCGGTATGCGGTAATTTTTCCAGTATCGGGACGGAAGTCATTGGCCGGGTCTTCTGTCGTAATACGGCACTGAATAGCTGAACCGCGTACGTAGAGGTCCTCCTGACGAATGTCGAGGTCTTCAAAGGTTGCCCCCGCAGCAATGCGCAGCTGTGCCCCTACCAGATCCACATCGGTAATTTCTTCGGTAATCGTGTGTTCAACTTGGATGCGCGGGTTCATCTCAATGAATACATGCTGTCCGGCACGCGCACCTTCGGTATCTACCAAAAATTCCACAGTGCCGGCATTGCGGTAGTTCATTGCCTTAGCAAATTTCACAGCATCATCGTAGAGGCGCTGACGCAGCTCGTCATCAATGTTGGGCGCAGGTGCAATCTCGATGACTTTCTGGTGTCGTCTCTGCATTGAGCAGTCACGCTCGAACAGGTGTACGACATCACCGTTGCTGTCAGCCAGGATTTGAACTTCAATGTGCCGCGGACGCAGTACTGCTTGCTCAAGGAAAGCTGTTGGGTCGCCAAAGGCTGTGTCTGCTTCATGCATAGCCGCCTTCAACGCTTCAGCCAGGTCTTGTGCCTTCTCAACACGTCGCATGCCACGGCCGCCACCGCCGGCAACGGCCTTGACGAAGAGTGGAAATCCAATGTCTTCGCCTTGTGCGATGAGTTCATCCGCATCAGAGGACGGCGCTGTGGATTTGAGAACTGGCACACCAGCGGCTTCAGCTGCACGCAGCGACGCAACCTTATTGCCCGTTTGTTCAAGTACATCTGCTGGTGGGCCCACAAAGGTCAAACCGTTTGCTTCGGCTTTCCTTGCGAGTTCTGCGTTCTCAGAGAGGAACCCATAACCTGGGTAGATGGCGTCGACGCCCGCTTCCAAGGCCACGTTGACAATGCTATCCACATCGAGATACGCCCGTACAGGGTGGCCTTCTTCGCCGATCCGGTACGCTTCATCGGCTTTTTGCCGGTGAATCGAATTACGGTCTTCATAAGGGAATACGGCTACGGTCTTTGCATTGAGTTCGTGACACGCGCGGAATGCACGGACAGCGATCTCGCCTCGGTTTGCAACCAGAACTTTCTTAAACATTCGTCCCCCACCGTTGCTTTCGGCCGAGTTAGCTTGAGTATCAGCCAAGGTACCTCCATGGATGTTGGTGCTGCTGTCACGATTGGCAACAGACGCTCAGGTATGTCCCACGATATCGTTCGTGTATACATTGAACATATGTGATACTACCCACGCTGGAGGTCATTGCAAAAATTATGTACGTCACAGGGACGAACACCGAAAGCAGCCCATTCGCTTGTTAGAATGTGTTATCGACCAAATCTTCTATTTCATAACTAAGGTGCAATCGTAGTGCAGGTTATCTCTATTTCGAGCCTCAAGGGCGGCGTTGGCAAGACTTCTATAACGCTAGGTTTGGCATCAGCTGCCTGGGCAGCCGGAATTTCTACTTTGGTCATTGATCTTGACCCGCACGCTGACACGACAACTGGTCTAGGTATCAAACATGACCACAACGGACGCGACATTGGAACAATGTTGCGGAAACCAAAACACCACAATCTTGCAGAGCACGCCGTACCAGCAGGATGGGCTCCTGCTGCCCACCAAGAAGGCACCCGTCCCGGTATCTTGCACGTCGCTCGCGGTTCGGCAAAGACATCGATGTTTGAAAAGGTGTCTACGCGACGCCGCGAATTAAACCGACTTTCGACACTGCTGGAAACCGCAAACGAATATGACCTTGTACTCATTGACTGTCCCCCGGCGCTCAATGGCATCACTCGAATGGCCTGGGCTGCCTCCACCGCGGTACTTCTTGTCGCTGAACCAAGTCTCTTCTCGGTTGCTGGAACCGAACGCACATTCCGCGCTTTGGATTTATTCCAGCGCGAATACGCTCCGAAGCTAGAGACCTCTGCAGTTGTCGTGAACAGAGTTCGGGCCGCATCGACTGAACATAAATATCGTCTCTCTGAGATGCGCAGGATGTTCGGCAATCGCCTATTAGAAACCCAGGTGCCTGAAACTTCCAATTGGCAACAGATGCAAGGCGCGGCATGGCCGGTACACGCCTGGCCTGGCGACACAGCCTACACTGCGGCTCGGACCTTCGATCAGCTACTCGAGCGTTTGTATGACGCCAAGCAGGCGCCACGGAGGGCTCGTCGAGGTTAAGAACCTTAAACAACAACGCATGTGTTGCGAATAACATAAACCCGGTTATGTATACATAACCGGGTTTTCTATGCTTCGTGAGTAGTAAGCTCAGACCAACTTTAAGACGCTGTCTTACGTCGAGCATCACGCCGTACTGCGAGTTCGTCGCCAGGAAACTCGTCTTCCGTTGTCTGTCCATCTGCAAGACGTTCTGCCGGAAGTTCAGACAAGGTGCCTTCGACTTCACGCCATACGCGTCCCACGGCGATACCGTATACACCCTGGCCGCCTTGGACAAGATCGATGACCTCATCAGCCGAGGTACATTCATAAACGGACGCGCCATCAGACATCAACGTGATTTGCGCGAGATCCTCCACGCCGCGCTCACGGAGATGCTCAACCGCGGTCCGAATCTGCTGGAGGGACACGCCAGTGTCAAGCAGACGTTTCACTACCTTCAGCACAAGAACATCGCGAAATGAGTAGAGCCGATGTGTACCTGACCCTTCAGCGCCACGTAATGACGGGACAACAAGACCAGTACGCGCCCAGTAATCAAGTTGACGATAGGTGATGCCAGCTGCTTTCGAAGCTGTAGGACCGCGGTAACCGTGGTCATTATTTAGCCAGGGTGCGTCGTCGCTAAACAGTACGCCCTGATTGCCAGAGTCCATATTCTGGCCCTGCCCTGAATCACTGGTGTGAGACACTAGGGGTTCCTCCTGCTGATCTGTTCCACCCGGGGAAGTTTTGTAAGCACATCACCCTTCGCCGAATCACGCTCGGCTTCCAAATAATGGTCTCACATATACTGTGGAACTTATAGTGGTCCACGCTATTCTGCGAATTGATCCCGGTCAAAGACCACAAGCGAATAATCAATTCGTGTCGGAACTATTTATCTGTTTCACCAGGATTATCGTTGTCTTCCACGCCGTTTTCAGGGTCCTCTTCTTCGAACAGGGGCGGCGTTTGTGGTGCTCCGCCCGATTCCAGAAAATCTTCTGGATTCAGGTCTTTTAAGAATTCACGGAAATCGTCAATGCTTTCTTCAGTTTCTTCAGGCTGTGTCTCGGGAGTCTCGATATTAAGTTCCGCGGCAATGTCGCCCTCGGTCAAATCAATACCTGCGGACTCGAGAACATCTTCACTTGCATATACGGAGACGTCTGCGAAGAGAGCGGCTGCAACAGCGTCTGATGCACGTGCATCCACCGTTGTGCCAGATTCCAGCATGAGTTCCGCGTAGAAGACCTCGTCATCAACTTTGGCGATTCGCACTGCATCAATCGGGTCCCCAGCGCGCTCAAGAGCCTCTACCAGGAGCTGGTGCGTTGTTGGACGAGGGGTGTCAACGCCTTGCTGTGCCAGACCTATAGCCGTACCTTCTGACGGGCCTATCCACAGTCGCAATAACCTCTGAGAGTCTTGGTGCAAAAGTAGAAGAATGGGTTGATTACCGGGAAGGACAATCCGAATTTCAAGGACCTTCATTACTATGTCGGCCATGGCGAAGCTCCTTATCTGAGTGCTGCCTAAAACGAGACGAGACTATTCTTCCATATCTGCAATTTCAGCACTCACTACCCCAGCATGCAAGCTCAAGCAAGCTTGGGTTATTTCCCGTGCAGCTTCCGTCACGCGTTCTTTAGAGACCCCGCCGTTATTTTGGGCGATGCCTGAGGTAGCTTGTTCAACCATTCCTAGTTCACGGTCTGCCGCTATACGGAATGGTCGAAGATGCCGTGCTTCAAATCCGAACCCCGTAAGTGTCACAGCCGCCCGGGCCACTTTGAGACTGTGGTCATCGTAACGTCCAGTCTCGTCGGCCCAAATAAGGCGATAGGCTTCAAGCGTTCGCATGAGGTCATCTGAAGCACCAGACATACCTTGCAGTTCAGCTCGAGACATCGGCCGAATATGTCCGGTCAGTTCTTGCGCAAGCTGTTGCGACACAGAACGAGGCTCGAGTCTTAAACCACCAGGTAAAGAATCTGGCCGTTTTCCAGCGTCGATCGCATCCAAGTAATCTTTTATAACTTTAAGCGGCAGAAACTGGTCTCTTTGGAGCGCCAAGATGAACCGGAGCCTGTCAACGTCCACCTCGGTGTATTTCCGATATCCAGCCGCTGTTCGTGCAGGTGTTAGCAACCCACGTTCCTCAAGAAAGCGTACTTTCGAAGCTCGCACCTCAGGGAACTCGGTATTAATACGCTCCAACACTTCGCCAATCGTCAAAAGCGCTTGGGAACGTTTAGCTATATCAGAGGTGACAGGACGTGGTTTTGGGGAAGCGGACAATTGGTTTAGACCTTTACGACAAGTAGGACCAGATACACCTTGTCGCCACTTATCTGAGCAGCGACAAAACGACCGAGAGCTTAAGCGTTTGTTTGCTGTGTTCCTGCATAATAGGACAGCCGGAATTTTCCAATTTGAAGTTCCATACCCGTATGCAGTTCGAGAGAATCCACCCGGTCGTTATTAATATATGTACCGTTCAGCGAACCAGTGTCCACGACTTTGAATCCTCCTGAATGACGTTCAAAGGTCGCGTGTTGACGGGAAACGGTGACGTCGTCCAAGAAAATGTCTGCATCCGGGTGCCGTCCAACCGAAACCTTGTCTTGGTCGAGCAAAAATCGTGCGCCTCGGTTAGGACCTTCGTGTGCAACAAGCAGAGCTGAACCCAAGGGCAATGCTTCTACAGCAGCACGTTCGTCCGGCTGCAAGTGAAGATCCTTAAGAGGTTCAAGCTTTGGCAACCCTACGGTTGTTGGCTCAACATCAGAATGATCTTCTGAATTACCAGGAACGGGGTTATCTGTTGTCATGCTTGAGCGCTCCTTGCAGTGCATAATTTTGCTGACGACTCGGTTCCATGAGTCGCCTTGACTCACATAGTTTAGCTGATCGGTGGTTTGAATTCACGGCTTGGGGAAAACTAAATAGCATCGAATCAGCTTGTCACCTTGAAATTTCAACTTCAGTATGCTGGAAGTGAGATCTTTCCCCGAATTACGTTGCTGGCCAAGACCCAATTATCGTCGCAACGGGCAAGCGATTGTGCAAGATATGAAAAAGAAAACATCCTTGGCCGAACTATAAGTCCAAGGATGTGCTGGTCGGGCTGACAGGATTTGAACCTGCGACCCCATCTCCCCCAGAGATGTGCGCTACCAAGCTGCGCCACAGCCCGTTCCAACGCCTAAGTGCAAGCGCTAGGATACTCGGGTTACTATACACGATGCCAAGTGAAAGTCCGAATTCACTATTGAGTTGAGTATCTTCGGCTGACGCTAAACGTTTTAGACTACAACCCATGACTACTTTTCCTTCTGACACCGAGCACATCGCGTATGCGCGCTCTTTGATCCGTACCATCGAAAACTACCCCCAACAGGGTGTCAGCTTTCGTGATATCACTCCCCTATTGGCCGACGGCCAAGCCATGCGGACAGTGGCAGAAGCTCTCGTGGCACAAGCCGACACCTCATTTGATGTCGTAGCCGGTGTCGAAGCTCGAGGATTCATCTTTGCTGGTGCAGCTGCTGCGGTGGCTGGAACCGGAATGATCCCCATCCGGAAACAGGGCAAATTACCAAAACCAGCTCACCAAATCTCCTACGAGAAGGAATACGGTCAGGACGTGCTGGAAGTTTCCACAGAGCTTCAGGCGGGTATGCACGTGCTTCTCCTCGATGACATTCTTGCCACAGGTGGCACGTTGAAAGCCGGAGCAGAGTTGGTTGAACGTGCCGGAGCTCAAGTCGTGAGTGTCGGAGTCGTCATGGAGCTCCAAGGGCTCGACGGGAGAGCCATGATGCCGCAAACTAAAGCCCTATTCAGCTTATAGTCCACGGCATCTTCAGGGATCTGAAGCTTAGCGGCGTCGGCGTTCCCGTACTCGCATCGCAAGCTCAATCGGGCTGCCTTCGAAACCAAAGAACTGTCGCAAACGATTGATAATAAAGCGACGGTACCCTGGGTCTAAGAAGCCAGTGGTAAACAGAATGAATTTGGGCGGCCGAGTAGAAGATTGCGTGGCGAATAGGATTCTCGGCTGCTTGCCACCTCGCACAGGGTGCGGATGAGCTGCAACGAGTTCTCCGATGAATGAATTGAGTTTTCCAGTTGGGATACGACTTTCCCAAGACTCCAGAGCAGTTTCTAGCGCGGGTACTAACCGATTTTTATGCCAGCCAGTTTTGGCTGACACATTGATCCGTGGTGCCCATGAGACGTGTTGCAAATCTAGGTCGATCTCACGTTCGAGGTCATCTCGGCGATCTTCGTTCATGAGATCCCACTTGTTGAAGGCCAGGATCATCGCACGTCCAGCGTCCAACACCATCTGAATGATACGCACGTCTTGCTCACTAAGAGGCTGCGATGATTCCAAAAGCACTACCGCAACTTCAGAGCGGTCTAACGCGGCACGAGTACGCAACGATGCATAATAGTCCGAGCCCGAAGCCATGTGTTGACGTCGACGAATACCAGCCGTATCGATAAATTCCCAAACTTCACCGTCCAGCTCGACTAATTCGTCAACGGGATCTCGGGTGGTACCAGCAATATCATCCACAACAGCCCGCGACTCATTAGCGAGGGTGTTAAGCAACGAAGATTTGCCAACATTCGGACGTCCAACGATAGCAACACGACGTGGGCCCTGTGCAGTAAGAACATCCTTATAGGCCGACTCCTCGGGTAGGTCATCGACCAGCACGTCAAGCAAGTCAGCTGTGCCTCGACCGTGTAAGCCAGAGACGGGGTACGGATAGCCGAAGCCAAGCCCCCAAAGCATGGAAGCATCAGCTTCCTGTGACAGGCCATCGACTTTATTTGCAGCCAAGAGGATAGGTTTGCTGGCTTTGCGCAGCATGGTGACGATCGCTTCGTCCGTGGCTGTGATGCCCACCGTGGCGTCAACAACGAAAATCACGTAGTCCGCTAAATCAACTGCACGCTCTGCTTGATCCGCGACTTTTGCGCCTAGACCTTTCACACCGTATTCCCAGCCGCCGGTGTCGGCAACAGTGAAGAGTTTGCCGTTCCATTCAGCTTCATAGAAGACGCGGTCGCGAGTAACTCCAGGCACATCTTCCACGACTGCCTGACGACGACCAATAATACGGTTCACCAGGGTGGATTTACCTACGTTTGGACGCCCCACTATTGCAACGACGGGCGGAATGAATGAGCGTTCTTCATATTCCTCAGCAGCGTCGAAGCCCGACAAGACCAGATGGTCGTCGTCTTCTAAATCATATTGCTGCAAGCCCGCCAAATACGCTTCTGTACGAGCCTGATGGTCTTCATCTGACATTTGTGTCAGATCTTCATCAACTGTATCGGCAGTCGATGGAATGTATTCTTCTTCAGTCATAATGCTTTCTTAGGATCCGCTCGTATTTACTTGACGCTGAATTTCGGCCAATACGACGGTCACGGTGTCTTCAAGGGAAAGATTGGAGGAGTCAATTTCGGCAACGCCTTCGGCAGGGGTCATGAAATCAACAAGTGCAGAATCTTTAGCATCGCGTCCCACGACATCTGATTCCACGTTGCCTGGGTCCTGTTGGGTTTCGCGCAATTGTTGGCCACGACGCGCCATCCTGACCTCAGGAGAGGCGGTTAATAAGATTCGGGCTTCGGCGTCTGGTGCAACAACCGTTGTGATGTCGCGACCTTCAACCACGATGCGTGGTCGCGATTGGATCGCTTGGCGTTGCAACTCCACGAGGTGTTCACGAACTTCACGTCGTGTTGACAATACCGATACATTAGCGGTGACCTCATCGGACCGAATCGCCTCAGTAATGTCTTGACCGTCTAATGCCAGCGAAAAATTATGCGGGTTCAAATCTTGAGCCAAAGGCATGGTCGTAATGAGATCAGTGATTTGTTGAGTATCCACGGAGTCAGGTTGCGCAAGGTCTAGGCCGTTTTTCATGCACCACAGGGTGGCAGCGCGGTAGTTCGCTCCCGTATCTAGGTAACTGAGGTTCAATTCCTGGGCGATCCAGCGAGCGATCGTAGATTTTCCGGTGCCTGAAGGGCCATCAATAGCGATGACGAGTCGAGGTTGTGCTGACATTAGAGTACCTTCCATCCAAGATCGGTCAATGAATCGACCAAGTGCTGTTTTTGGCCAGGAACGACGGCAATCTCCAGCATACCGACCTGGTAACCAGATGAATGCTCCATTCGCAAGTCTTCCACGTTCACCCCAACATCAGCTACCGCTTGCAGAGCTGCGACAATTGATCCAGGAGCATCGTCGACCAGGACCGTCACCAGAGCAAAAGACTCTGCGGGTCCACCATGTTTTCCAGGTATTCTTGCTTGCCCACGGTTCCCCTCATGCATCAGCCGTGCAACATCAAGGCGCGACCCGGTTTCGAAGGGCGCAGATAAGGTCCGGATCAAACGATCCAGGTCCTCTTTCATGCCGTGCAGCTGTGGAAGGATCTGGCCGGCATTCGCCGTCAAAATTTGCACCCATAGCCCACCGTCTGAAGCAGCGATACGCGTCGTGTCGCGCAGACCGTTCCCGGTCAGCTGGAGCGCATGGGCTGGCGTATCCTGCAGCCGGGATGCCAACAGCGACGCTGCAATTTGCGGTAGATGGCTAATTTGTGCCACAGCAGCATCATGTTCTTCGACTGTCATGTGGTAAATCGTGGCACCCAACAAACGTGCAACGTCAGAAGCTGTATCGACGATGGATTGCGGGGTCTCCTCTCTCGGGCAAAGCACCCACGGGGCGGCAGTGAAAAGTTCACCGCGCGCTGCGACAGGTCCCGATCGTTCCCGGCCTGCCATAGGGTGGGTCCCGATATAGCGTTTCGCATTGGCTTCAGGAAGTCGCCCTGCCGCCACGGCTTCAGCTAACTCTTCTGCTATTGCGCCTTTGACTGATGCGATATCAAGCACCACCGCTTCGGGCCAACGCTGCAGAGCCTTGATAACTTCTTCGCCTGTGACATCTGGGGGTGCAGCTACCACAACGGTCCCCGGTTCGTCGCCGTCAGTGAGACCTCGCCCGGCACCAATGTCTTCGGCAACCGCCTGTGCCGAAGGCGAGGGGTCGCTCAGCAGGACCTCAATTCCAGCGCTTCGTAAACCGAGACCGATCGAGGCGCCCAAGAGGCCGGTGCCAATAATCAACGCCGGCTGGTGAATCGAATGCTGTTTCGAGACCGTTTCGGTGGCTGCTGCCAACGAGGCAGTATCGACAATTTCGGTGCGTGAGAACCGAGGTGTGGTCATAGTCCCACCGTTGCCATCAGATGACCAACTTCTTGAGAATTTAGCTGCCGGATTGAGCCCTGGCGCTGATCTCCCAGAGTAATTGGACCATGGGCGATTCTCACCAGGCGTTGTACCGGGTACCCAACCGCTTTCATGAGGCGTCGAACCACACGATTTTGGCCACTGTGAATGATGACCTCGCACAAAATATGACCCGGCGTTGAATCGACGAGACGGAATGAGTCGACGGACACGAGGCCGTCCTCTTCTAGTTCGATGCCGGCACGAAGTTCTTCGCCCACGCCCTTACGCATCGGTCCCTTGACCTGCACCAAGTACGTTTTGGGGACCTCATAGCGGGGATGTGACAGGCGGTTTGCGAGGTCTCCGTCATTGGTCAACAACAGCAGACCTTCGGTTTCGTTGTCCAGACGCCCAACATGAAATAAGCGGGTGTCGGTGCTATCAACAAAATCTGCGATAGATGGTCTACCTTTAGGATCCGACATTGTCGAGATGACCCCACGTGGTTTATTAAACGCGTAGTAAACGGCTTCGGGTTTCGTATTCACACGGATGCCGTCAACGAAAATGATGTCACTATCAGGGTCGACTCGAGTGCCTAACGCTGTAACAATATCGTCGTTGACTTCAACACGACCTTCGGTGATGAGGTCCTCTGCAACACGGCGGGATGCGATGCCTGCAGCAGAGATGACTTTCTGAAGTCGCTCCCCTTGCGGCACATGCTGCCGGGATTTCTTGCCTTGACCTTGGCCCTTTTTACGATATTGGCTGCGATCAACTGGACCAAGATTGCGGTCGTAATCGGCACCGGAAAACGGCCCACCGCGACGACCAGACTTTGGTGTGCGACTGCGGTTTCCGGAGCCTCTCGGCTTGCGGGATGTCATAGTTATTCCTGACTTTCTGCCATTTTCGTGGCTTCGTCTACCCCCGGGAGTAACGGGGAAATCTTTGGTAGTTCCTCTATCGAGTTTAGCCCAAGGAGCTCGAGGAAATAGTCCGTTGTACTATAGCGTACGGCACCGGTAAGTTCTTCAGTTCCATTTTCGCCGATCAGCCCCCTGGTGAGCAGGGTCTTGATGACTGAGTCTGAGTTCACACCGCGAATTTGAGCTACACGTGACCGGGTGGTCGGCTGTAGATACGCGATGACAGCTAGTGCTTCCAGCCCCGCCTGACTCAGTTTCTGTGTTGCGCCCTGGATCATGAAAGCCGTAATCGCTTCGGCATGTTCAGCTCGAGTATACAACCGCCATCCCCCAGCCACGTGGCGGAGTTGAAATCCGCGACGAATACCAGTTGCATCGCCGTCATAATCTCGCTGAATGGCCTTTAACGTGGATTCGAGTAATTCCGGTGTTTCGCCGGTGGCCTTGGTCAATTGGTCGAGTGTAATGGGTTCATCAGTCACCATGAGCAGTGCTTCCAGCTGACCGAAAAGCTCGCTTTGATATCGTTCTTGAGTCACGAAGCCTCTTGCCAATACACGGTGATCTCCCCCAAGGTTGCTGCTTGGTGCCATTCAATGAGTCCGTCACGGTACATGGTCAACAGTCCTAACAGACGGACGACCACCACCATCGTGGTGGAGGCATCCGCTACCAGTTCGGTGAATGTTAGGACGCCTGCTTCCTGAATCCTGCGAGTCATGAGTGCAACTTGTTCGGTGGCGGAAACCACCGGCGCATGTAGGTGTTGAGTCCCTACGCGTTCAGGTTCTTCAACGAACTTCTCAAATACATCCTGCGCCAGGTTAGCAAAATCGTTTGAAGTGAGATCAAACACGAGGGTGGGCAGTAAGTTCGCATATTGTGGTTCTGGCCCGGCATCGCGAGCCACCATGGACCCTTGGGTGTCAAGACGTTCGCGGATCATTTCAGCTGCTTGTTTAAAAGCACGGTATTGCAACAACCGCGCAAACAGCAGATCCCGTTCCTCAAGTAATGCCATTTCTTCTTGGGCATCCCGGATACTGGTAGGAAGCAGTCGCGCAGTCTTGAGCTCGAGCAGTGTTGCCGCTACCACCATAAATGCCGTTGAGTTTTCTAACACTTCCTGAGTGGTATCCAACGTCGTGATATACGCCAAGAACTCGTCAGTGACCTCGGCTAAGGCAATCTCTGTGACATCCATGCGACGTCGGGCAATCAACGACAGCAACAGGTCGAAGGGACCTGAAAAATTCGTCAGCGCTAGTTCAAAGCCAGCATGTCCTTCTGAGTAGTCTTCCTCGAATGCTGGCGTTGAAGGTTGGCTCACGGGGCTCCGCCGCGGCTAATGAGTTCGCGAGCTAGTTGACGGTAATTCTTAGCGCCGGCATGCCGGGGCGCAAACGCAGTAATAGGTTCTGCAGCTACCGTGGCATCCGCAAATTTGATCGAACGATTAATAACCGTTTCAAAGACCTGGTCACCAAAAGCCTCTACAAGACGTCCAATGACCTCTTTGGAATGTAGCGTTCTCGCGTCAACCATCGTGGCAAGGACACCGTCGACTACAAGATCAGGGTTAATGCGATCCTGAACCTTCTCGATGGTTTCAACCAGTAATGCAACCGCACGTAGTGCGAAAAACTCCGCGGTGAGTGGGATGATGACGCCATGCGCAGCGGCAAGCGCGTTGACGGTCAGAAGACCCAGCGATGGTTGGCAATCGATGATGATGACGTCGTAGTCGTTCATTACTGGGCGCAGCGCACGTGCAAGAACCTGCTCACGGGCTACTTCATTTACCAGTTGAACTTCTGCGGCAGACAGATCAATATTTGCTGGCAGGAGATCAATATTGGCGTCGTCGGTCTTGAGGATGGCTTCAGAGACATGCACGTCGCGTTCCATCAACACGTTGTAAATGGTGACATCCATTTCATGCGGGTTTGTCCCGAAACCTGCGGATAATGCACCCTGTGGGTCAAAATCGACCATCAACACTTTGCGCCCGTAGTCTGCTAGAGCAGCTCCGATATTAACAGAGGAAGTAGTTTTACCGACGCCACCTTTTTGATTAACCAGAGCGATAATGCGGGCAGGTCCGTGAGAATCCAACGCCGCAGGGACGGGAAATTCGTGTTTTGGCCGCCCTGTTGGACCGATGACGGGTTCTCCGTTGATCATCATCACAGGACGTGGTTGTTGGCTGGCGTCATTCACGATGTTTAAAACTCCTGACCGCTACGTAAATTGGGGGTGCAATCCTCTTAGTGTGCTAGAAAATAGACTTTTATCAATTCAGTTCCAGTCTATGGCGCATTCTCTATTTGCACGAACAAATGCCACATTTTCTCGGCGAGCCTTAAAGCTTAAAGTCAAACCTGAAGGTCTTATTCGCTATTCGCACGGGGGTGTGCTGAGGCAAATACTTCACGAAGTGTATCAGCGGTCACCTGCGTATAGATTTGTGTGGTCGTTACTGAGGCATGCCCCAAGAGTTCCTGGACTACTCTGACATCCGCTCCGCCCTGAAGTAAATGGGTAGCAAACGAGTGGCGCAGAGTGTGCGGAGAAATTTCATGGTTAATCTCGGCAACCTCGGCGGCCTGTTTAAGGATATTCCAACCTGTTTGTCGGGAGATGCGGTTTCCAAAGCGGTTCAAGAACAGCGCTGGTGATCCTTTACCTCTCGAGGCTAGCTGGGGTCTGCCTCGTATGAGGTAAGCATGGAGCGCATCAACAGCGTAAGCTCCCAATGGAACGACCCGCTCTTTGGACCCCTTACCGAATAGTCTGACGACGGTTGCATCGTCATGTTCGAGGCTAATGACATCATCGACGTCGAGTTCAATGGCTTCGGTAATGCGAGCGCCACTGGCATATAGCAGTTCCATAAGTGCTCGGTCTCGTAGGCCTTGAACGGTTTCTGCAGCTGGGGCCTCAAGGAGCCGCGTGACGGTATCTATCGATAAGGCCTCCGGCAGATATAACCCCGTCTTTGGAGGTTTTATGTCAGCTGCGGGGTTTATTTCGGTCGTCTTCTCTAGAAACATGAACCGGTGCCAGCCACGAGCTGCAATGAGGATGCGATTGGTGGAGCTAGCGGCCAGCTGGCCCATGTGGTGGCTCCCCGAGCTAAGCGCCTGGAGAAATCCAGCGACGTGGTGCGCGCTTATGTTCGAGACGTCGCAAACTTGCTCTTGTGCCAGGTAGCTCAGATAGCGCTTAAGGTCACGTTTATAGGCCGCCATGGTGTTCTTTGAGAGGCCGCGCTCAATCGTGAGGTGATTGAGATAGGCATACATCTGGTCTTGCAATGGCGTTGGGATATCCGTCTCTTGTGAAACCATGACTCATCTAAAAGGAGCGTCGACGGAACGAGCCTGGCGTCCCCCAAGCACAACAAGGTGGGCTGCCAGAATTCCCGCCACCGCATTGGTATTCCGAATGTCACCGGCCATGACGGCATCGAGCAGTTCGGCGATAGGTACCCAGCGCAGGACGAGGTGCTGCTCTTCTGCTTCGCGAATATGAAGCTGACTTTTCGGCACTCCTCGGAGATCTTGGGCCAAGAAAATTCTGATAGCTTCCGATGATGACCCACCAGACGGATAGTGATCTACCAGGACGGACCAGGTGTCTGCGAATAAATCAGCTTCTTCCGCTAGTTCACGCTGTGCTGTAGCAACAAGGTTCTCTCCGCGGACATCGAGCAATCCGGCGGGTATTTCCCAGCAGTCCTGTCCCACTGGATGCCGGTACTGGTTGATCATGGCGACCTGTTGCTGTTCGTCAATTGCCACTATTGCTACCGCGCCTGGGTGCCGTAGATATTCTCGAGTCATAGGAGCATCAGTTGACTCGATGGTAAAAGTATCTCGCTGAATGTTCCATATTGCACCGCGATACACCGTTTGGTGCTCCTGGATATCCACCGTCCGGTCGGTGTCCTGAAGATGCCGTTCACTCATGCGTGGGAGGCCTCCAACAGTTCGCGTGCATGTTCACGAGCTGAGCTTGAACTTGCGTGGCCAGCCAACATACGCGCCAGTTCTGAGATGCGTTCCTCACCGACAAGTTCACTAACGTCGGAAGTCGTGAAGCCAGCTTCCACGTTTGGATCTTTATTGACCCGCAAATGTTTATTGGCATAAGCCGCGACTTGGGGCAGGTGCGTCACAACGATTACCTGCACCCTTGTAGCCAGTCTCGCAAGCCGTCTACCGATCTGGACGGCTGCTTCGCCACCAACTCCGGCATCAATTTCGTCGAAAATAAACGTTGGGACGGGATCAGTATCTGCAAGGACCACTTCCAGAGCAAGCATGATGCGCGAGAGCTCACCCCCCGAAGCACCTTTGCCTAAAGGCCGGGGTTCCGAACCCGGATGAGGCTGCAGGAGTAATGCGATCGAATCGAAGCCATGTGGCCCGGGAGCATCTAAGGGGTCTACGGCCACTGACAACTGTGCGGTCGGCATGAGGAGGCCGTGAAGTTCCTCGGTTACCTGTGCGCCCAGTTTGACGCCATATTCCTGGCGTAGTGCCGTGAGTTCAGCACCTTGCTCGTTCAAAGTTGCGGTTAGATGCTGTTCTTCTTCGGTAAGATATTCGATTCGGTCGGTATCTCCGTGCAGTACGTCTAACCTTGGACGTTGTTCTTGGGCCCAGGTCAACACGTCAGCTAGATCAGGACCATAGAGCTTCTTCAAGCGATTGAGCTCAGCAAGTCTCGATTGGGCTTGATTCAACGCGTATGGACCATCTTCTGTGAGACTCGAGGCGAACTGCGAGATTTCAGCAGTAATATCAGAGAGTTCAATACCTACCGTGGCCAGCCGATTGCGAATCCCCTCTAATTCCTCAAGTTCACCTGGTGTCTGGTCGATCGCTTGCCGAGCCAATTCCACCAGTGATTCAGCGCTTGGTGCGTCAAGGTCATTGTCATCACCAGATAAGGCAGTCGTCGAAATATGGGCGGCACTACGAAACTCCTCGGCCGATTCCAATCGCTTGATCTGATCCTGGAGTTCAGTATCTTCTTGGTCTTCTATGTTTGCATCATCGATCTCTTCCAAACTGCGCTGAAGGTTTTCTGCCTCTAATGCGCGTTCTTGAGCCTGGTTCAGAAGTTCTTGCAGTTCGCTGGAGACACTCTGCAAGGTATCGTAGGTTTTTCGATAGTTTTTTAGGGCAGCGGACAGCGTCTTACCACCATAAGCGTCTAAGGCAAGTCGTTGAGCCGTGGGAGATTTCAAACGTAACTGGTCTGATTGGCCATGGATGGCAACCGCATGCTCCCCGATCTCTCCCAGGAGCGCCACCGGGACCCCGCGGCCTCCAGCCGTTGCACGCGATCGCGTTCCAGTCCCAGATGCCGTGATTGAGCGCGTAACCACTAAGTGCCGATAATCAGCATCTTCGTCAAGGACTGCACCCGCGTCCACGGCTGCAGTAGCGGACTTGTGATCTGGCGGCAGAATAAATCCGGCCTCTACACTAGCTTTTCCGTCACCAGCTCGGATCGCGCCCGCATCCGCACGAGCGCCTAACAGAAGATTTAGGGCAGTCACCACCATGGTCTTACCTGCACCGGTTTCACCGGTCACCACAGTAAGTCCTGGATCAAGTTCGACGACGGTTTCTTCAATGACGCCCAAGGAGTTAATCGACAGATGCTCTATCATTTAGTCGTTCCTCGGTTCCTCATTCTGGTCGTCTGTTGGCGGTTGGGATGAAAGCTGCACGATCTCTTGTTCGTCTGCCTTGGTGATCACAGGGATGGGTGTCGTCACTGGCGGAACGACCCCTGGCCTAGGAGCAGTGTGGTGGGGCTCTACTATGCGGATCCCGTGAGAATCTGCCAGCGTTTGGTGCCAATTGTCTCGGTCACGACGGTCCTGTTTACGATCTTCCATTGCAGCGCGGTCCTTGTCTGGAATGCTGCCGCGCCAACCGTGCGTTGGCAAATCAAACTTTCGCACCAAGCGTTCAGAAAACGGTGTTAAAGCCAAGCGTGCAAGTTTTACTGGGCTCGATGAACGGGTAACTTCGATGCGAGCCCCAGCCGGAAGATCGACGGTACGGCGACCATCACACCACAAAACTCCGGCTTCATTAGTCCGCTGCAGAACGTCAACAGAGATCACGGATTCTGGTGAAACGACGAGGGGGCGGGCGAATAGGGCATGCGCTGAAAGAGGCACCATCAGCATTGCCTGAACTTCGGGCCAGACAATCGGTCCGCCACCGGAAAAAGCGTACGCGGTTGAACCAGTGGGTGTAGCCATCACCACGCCGTCACAGCCAAAGGACGAAATTGGACGATCGTCAACGCCCATAACTACTTCCAACATGCGCTCGCGGTTGGACTTCTCGACTGAAGCTTCATTGAGCGCCCAGGTATGCGCGACCAGATGTTTGCCAACCAATACTTTAACGTCGATAGCCATGCGTTCTTCGACTTTATAGTCCTTATTGACGATTGACGTGACGGCGCGTCCCAGATCGGCTTGCTCTGCTTCAGCAAGAAACCCAACGTGTCCGAGGTTGACTGCCATGAGCGGTAGGTCGGACTCTCGAACCATCTCTGCGGCGCGCAATACTGAGCCGTCTCCGCCTAGTACCATGCCAAGTTCGACATCCTGAAGTGATGACTTCGTATCGATACTTTCCACGGTCAACCCGTTAGCGGATAACACCCCGTTATGGATAGCCTCGTATACAACAGCGGAGTCGTGGGGCAGCATCACCGGGGTCAGTCCAGCTTCTCGCAGCAGCTCAATGGCGTGCAACGCAGATTGCATAGCTTCTTGGCGCCCGGTGTGAGCCAAAATTAGTATTCGCCGGCTCATCGATCTCCTTTGCTTGTACGTCTGCCTATTGGTCCAATCTAGTCTGTCTATTCGATTTTGTTATCAGGCCAGGCGCGGTGTGGATAACTAACTAGGGGTTCATCCGCCCACCCCACACGTTGGGTGTCCAACCACTGTGCGGCGTCGGGCATTTCATAGCCCAATCCCCCATCAGCCCGAAGGCTAGCCCAAAAGAAATATTCTCTATTCCCATCCTGCCCCGGTAACGGACTCGTCGCTACGGCCTGCGGGGTCAACCCACGTTTGAGCGCCTCTTCAATAACGTTCGTGACGGCTTCGCGTCGTTGCAGCGGGTTCACCACCACACCGGTTTTCGGTAAGCGCTCTCTACCAATCTCAAATTGTGGCTTGATCATTAGCACTAGCTGAGCACCTGGTTTGCAGACAGCCACTAGTGAGCGAATGACGAGCCTCAATGAAATGAACGACAAATCAGAAACGACGACGTCCACTGGCTTAGCGATATGTTCCGGTGCCAAGTACCGAACATTGACGCCTTCGCGAACGTCGACCCGCGGATCGTCGCGAAGTCGCTGCACAATCTGATCATGACCCACATCCACTGCAACGACTTCGTGGGCACCACGTTGCAGAAGCACGTCGGTAAATCCCCCAGTTGATGCTCCGGCATCGAGGCACCGTGTCCCAACAACAGCTATGGAACTGAACCTATCCAAGGCTCCAGCCAATTTGTGGCCTGCTCGTGAGGCGTACTGAGGCCCAACGATGTTGAGTCGCACATCGTCATGATCTGATATTTTTGATGCTGGCTTGGTGACAATCTCACCATTAACGTTGACTTCACCAGCTTGGATATGCCGGGCCGCTGCCGTTCGCGAAGTCGCCAGTTGTCTAGCCACTAAAACTTGGTCCAGACGCTTCACGTTAGCCAACCCCCGGTCCTTGTTCTTCAGGCGCATTAAGCAATTCTGTGAGAGCAGAGAGCACCTGTTCGAATGTAGCAATCTCATCTGATGGAGACAGCTGGTCAACACCTTCCAGCTGCGAAAGGATTTGAACGGTACGGTGCTGCGGATCAGCCATCTCTCCCCCGGTATGCATCGAGTGGTTCTCTCAGTAAGGCTCCAAGATTGGGTAGCACCCAATCAGGCACAACCACGTCCTGGAAGCTCGCGATATCGGCTCTGCGATGGATACCGGTCTCAACCAGGGCTCCGTGGAATCCTGCGTTGACAGCACCCAACATGTCCGTGTCCAGCCGGTCCCCCAAGACTAAGGGCCTGGTCATAGAAAACCGTTCAGCCATAGCCGTGAACATCACGGGCGCTGGCTTTCCGGCCGCGACTTCTGGACGAGTTCCCGTGGCTTGCGCAACGGCATTGACCATGGAACCGTTCCCAGGAGCAACCCCCTCGGTGAGTGGAATGGTTAGGTCTAGGTTAGATGCTAACCATCCGGCTCCGTTCTGAATAGCAAAACTTGCCTCAGCAAGATCGCGCCAGCCAAGTCGAGGATTAAAGCCCTGGACTACCACCTGCGGTCGATCTGTTGCCGTATCAGTTACGACATAGCCCTGGGCTTCAATCTGAGAAGCTAACTGTGGAGAACCTGTCACAAGGACAGGGCCAGAATCTCGGGGATATTTGACGGCGAGTAAGTCAACCACGGCCTGAGCGGACGTCATGACCTGCTGGGACTCAGCATTCAGGTCCATGGACGTCAATCGGTCGGCTACTTCGACTGCGGATTTCGAAGCGTTATTAGTTATAAAAGCAACTGGTACGCCTTGTTCGATAAGCGCGTTGAGTGTAGTGACTGCGGTATGAATCCGATGTGACCCCGCATAGACCACACCATCGAGGTCGCATAAGACGCCGTCGTATCCATCAAAAAAGGTAGCCACTGACTACTCTTCGCCACCTTTGGTCGCATTCTGCGTCGAAGAATCGTTTGGCGGCAGAATATCACGGGCCCGTGGTGGATTGGCATCGTACTCTTCGTCTCCGAGATCCAGTATTTCGGGCTCAGGTTCAACGTCGAGGCCAAGTGCACGCTCAGCTCGCGCAGTCAGATTTGCCCATTTTTGGGCGTCATCCTGTCGACCTGCAGCTTGCAGTGCTTCAGCATACGCACTAAAAAGTCGAGGTGAGTAGGAGAAACCACGACGCGGGTTCAACTGCGGAATTTCAAGAGCCGCGACGGCAGCTTGAGGATCATCATTATCTAAGTGGATCCCGGACACGACTATGGCCAACTCAACTCGCGAAATTGCGGGGAGCTTGTCGAGTGGGGCTTCCTGAACCAATTGCAACGCTTTGTCAGTACGGCCCAGTGCTCGCTCGGAATCAACCATTTCTGGCAAGTGAGCATTATCGCCCGAAATACGACGGTACGTCCGGAATTCTCGCAACGCTTCAGAGTACTTCCCAGCAGCATAGGCGGTCATACCCGCAGCTTCACGAACCACTCCTAGTCGTCCTCCACGGCGAGAGGCAGCTAACGCGTGGTCAAAGGCCAGCTCAGCGTCCTCTTCCAGTAGCCGTAGAGCCATGACTAAATGTTTTTGCACCCAGGGACGGTTTTGTTCGTCTAAAGTACCCAATTCACGCTGAACGCTACGGTCTAATTCTTTACCCGTTACATCATCATCAATGTTCGGGGAACGACCGCGATCGGGGCGATTTGCTGAACGCAAGTCGGCCGGATTGTGCTGGGGCTTGTTTGCAGCCTCGTCACTTCGGGGTGAACGCGCAGCGCGGCCCCTGCTTCCTTGCCGTCCACGCTGATCATCTCCACCCTTCCTACCCCGACCCTGTTCACGCTGATCGCGGTCACGTGGCCCACCTCGGCGGTTGGAACGTGATGAATCGTCGCGACTCTTCGGCTGATTTGCACTGGTATCGGTCAAAGCTAATATGTCCTCGGGTCAATGTTGTGCCTGAAATTCATGTAGCAGGCACATAACTTCTTTGTGACCATCCTACAACTGTTCAGAGGTTTTCCTTCGTGGATTTTATCCCTATTAGCTCACCGGGCAAGGCCGTCAAGGTTATTTACATTGCGACAGCATTTTTCCCAGCATTGGTACTGCACAAATAGCTGGTTTCGAGGATTCTAGCGCTACAAAGTCGGGGTCTGCGCCGCCGACCGAAAAATCAATCGCCGGGCGCTCAGCCCCTGTGGTTGGAATTGATGAAAACCTTGGAACAGCAGTCATGATATTCTCCTCAAGAAAATTGAGAGCATTCTTTTGCATCGATTTTTGGGCCTGGTGGAATCCCCGACACTAAACGTAAGGTCAGGTATCTGAAATGCCTTCAGCAAGGTTCATTTCTGGAACTTTTGAAAACCGTCAACAATGAATTCACAGTTATTGCCCGCTATGTCGCTACGGGCCGTTCCATGGATGCCAAATCATATGCTGCATCATCGGAGCATCAATGAGAGTAACTGTAATGCAGATCACACATTAAAGCCAGGGCTTCGCAAATTTTCCTGGTCAAGACTACTCAACACCTCTACATTTTAGCTTGGCTGTCGATGTAGCGTGCTATTCTGTCAACCTCAATTCATGTGGCCTTTGAGCCTCACCAGGCCAGTGCCGCTGCATGTGCTGTCATCATCCACCCGATGATCGTCAGGAAGTGCATACGACTCGTTCGAAACACATCCGACCATGGCATTCATGCTGTAATCCGCCGTCTTATATTTTGCCAAGGAGTCCAATTAAACATGGCAACACCTAGCCCCGGCTATTCGATCATCGTCAAAGTTCATGCCCCCTCAACTTTTACCGCAACTAGCGATCTCACAGCAGTCGTCGCTGAAGCCGGTGCAGCCATCACTGCTCTGGACATCGTAGATGCCAGCCACGATAACAACATCATCAACCTGGCGTGCAATACTCGCGGCAAAGAACACAGCCGGAAGGTCAAAGAATCAATTGACGCTGTCGAAGGCTTCGAAGTCCTCAGCCTCTCCGACCGCACCTTCCATATGCACCAGGGTGGAAAACTTCAGACTACTTCCAAGGTGAACGTTCGTAATCGCGATGACCTCTCCAGGGCTTATACTCCAGGGGTAGCTCGAGTTTGCACCGCGATCGCAAAGGACGTGAACCGCGCCCGCGAACTGACTATCAAGAACAATACGATTGCTGTCGTGACGGATGGAACCGCCGTCCTGGGTCTAGGTGATATTGGCCCAGAAGCTGCCATGCCAGTCATGGAGGGGAAAGCCGTACTGTTCAAGCAATTCGCAAATGTGGACGCATGGCCCGTCGCCCTGGACACTACGGATACCGAGGAGATCATCAATATTGTCAAGGCGATTGCGCCCGCTTACGGGGGCATCAACCTTGAGGATATTTCAGCACCGCGCTGCTTCGAAATTGAAGCACGGTTACGCGAAGAACTTGATATCCCGGTTTTCCACGATGATCAGCACGGTACCGCTATCGTCACTCAGGCAGCTTTGAACAACGCGTTGAAAGTCGTTGGTAAACAACTTGCCGATGTTCGTATCGTCTTATCAGGAGTTGGGGCAGCCGGTCACGCCATCATCCGCTTGTTGAAGGCTTCTGGCGCCAAACATATCTTGGCTGCAGGAAGGGATGGTGTACTCGAACAGAACACCACCCAACGTGACGAGCACCGCCAGTGGCTGGCCGACAATACCAACGCTGAAGGCTTTACGGGTACATTGAAGCAAGCTCTGGTTGGAGCGGACGTTTTCATCGGGGTGTCGGCTCCAAACTTGCTGGATGGAGACGATGTCGCAAGCATGAATGATGGCTCTATAGTATTCGCCATGGCCAACCCGGATCCGGAGATCTTGCCGACGGAAGCTTCAAAGCACGCTGCAGTTGTTGCTACCGGACGTTCAGATTTCCCGAATCAAATCAACAATGTCCTGGCGTTCCCCGGCTTCTTCCGAGGGCTGTTAGACGCGGGAGCTTCTGACATCACCGAAGATATGTTGGTCGCTGCTGCAGATGCAATTTCCGCAACGATCAGCGATGAAGAGCTCAACCCGAGCTACGTTATTCCATCAGTATTTAACGACAAGGTAGCCGGCGCGGTAGCCGAGGCGGTCGCTAACGTTGCAGAGCAGAACGGCATAACGCAACCAACAGCCACAAAGACCCCCGACGATATCGACTTCTAACTCACCACACTGTAATGAATTTGGCGGGACCAGTACCGGTCCCGCCAAATATTTTATGCAATCCAAGATGGCACGTTACGCAGCGTTCGCAAGGGCATCTTTCAATGCAGAAAGCACCATGTGTGCGTTCGCCGTTGTCGCGTTGTGGCCCATCAGTCCGATCCGCCAAATCTTTGCAGCGTACGCGCCGGTGCCAGCGCCGATCTCTAGGTCGTATTTATCCAATAAATACTTGCGTACAGCTGTAGAATCCACGCCGTCAGGGACTTCCACAGTAGTCAGCTGGGCTAGCCTGGCGCCTTCCTCAGCAAACAACCGTAGTCCCATCTCCTCTAAGCCGGCCTGTAAGGCTTCGCCAGCCGCTGCGTGACGGGCATAGACGTTATCCAGCCCTTCCAACAGAATCCGTTGCAAGCCTGCCTGTAAAGAAACAACCATGCCTGTGGGCGCAGTATGATGGTACGTTCGTTTGCCGCCTGGCTCCCCGCCGGCGTAACCGCCAAGCAGGTTCAAATCCAGGTACCAGTTTGCAGGTCTCTCGACGCGCCGTTTGAAAGCACGCTCAGAGATGCTGAATGGTGCTAAGCCCGGGGCGACGCCAAGACATTTTTGGGACCCGGCGTAAGCGATGTCTACGCCCCATTCATCCAATTTTATTTCCATGCCACCAACAGAGGTTACGCAGTCGGCAAGTAACAACGCATCACCTTTGTTTTCACCGAGAGCTTTGATGTCCGATACAACACCAGTCGAAGTTTCTGCGTGTACAGCTGCGATTATGTCAGGGTTCGGGTGAGCTGTTACAACGCGTTCGACGTCAACTGGTGTGCCGTACTCGTGCTCCACAGTGACGACTTCGGCACCATGACGCGAGGCTACTTCGGCCATCCGTTCGCCAAATAATCCGTTAACCGCAACAACGACAACGGCCCCCGGACGAACCGTGTTGACGAACGCGGCTTCCATACCTGCAGACCCGGTGGCTGATAGCGGTAATGTCCGCTGGTTTCGGGTCCCCCAGACCTGACGGAGCATCTCACTGGTGTCATCCATTGCAGAGATGAATGCTGGATCTAAGTGACCAAGCAAGGGCAGACTCAACGCCAGCTGCGCCTCGGGATAGGGGTTGCATGGCCCCGGGCCAAACAGTTGACGGCCAAGAATTGGACTTGAAAAAACTGAATTCTCTGTCATGGTCGTCCAGTCTAGTCTCAAACGTCGCAACCAAGAATAGCCGACTAGCGCTCTGACTCATCAGCGAACGAACTGAATGCCGGGCCATGACGGAAACAAGCACCTTCGTTGCCCACCAACGAGTTGCTGCGTTGTTTCAATCCTCCCCTATGGTTCAGGCTGGGATTTCGATAAGCTGCACACAAGTAACCCTAGGAGCACTACGTCTGGGATCCCTCCGAACTCGTCGATACCAACTATCAAATGTCAGAAAGATAAATCTCCAGTGATGCAACCGAATAAAGATGAAATCAGGGCCATAAGCATTCAAGATCAACAGTTGGAACTCCTCGACATTGCCCGCAACGCGCATGCACGTCGAGCCGGTAAGACGCTCTATCACGGTGACGGATTACGACAGACTATGGTTGCACTCCTGAGAGATGCGGAGCTCGCAGAGCATGAGAGTCCACTAGAAGCGTTTCTGCACGTTCTCCAGGGAAAAGTGGAGATACAAGGAGACGGACGCCAGTGGGAAGTCAAAGCAGGTGAGCAGATCCCGATCCCACCGGAACGACACTCCCTCACAGCAGTCACCGATAGCGTCATCACCTTGACGGTTCTAAGAAGCGCCCCTATCCCTCACGACTAATCGCAGTTTAAAACCGCTGATGTCCATGCAGAATTGACTGGATAACAGGCACCTTTATGAATGCTCGGCTATGATGGAGTGGGTTCTGGTGTTTGTGTGTTAAATGTGTGGAGGCCCTTACCAAACCACCGCCCAACGAGCGGGGTGTTTGATAAGGGCCTCCCCTTTTGAAAAAGTGTCCGGCGGTGACCTACTCTCCCACAACCTCCCGGTTGCAGTACCATCGGCGCTGTGAGTCTTAGCTTCCGGGTTCGGAATGGGACCGGGCGTTTCCCCCACGCTATAACCACCGTAACGCTACCACCACACACCCAACAAACCCGGGGTGTGG
>NZ_ATVQ01000001.1 GCF_000420805.1 Yaniella halotolerans DSM 15476 | reverse complement strand
GTTCCCTCCAACTGGCCTATACATTCAACCAGCGGTCACACACACAACCAAAGCCATGCATGCGGGGTTTCCCCATTCGGACATCCTGGTATCAACGCTCGGTTATCAACTCCACCAGGCTTATCGCAGATTCCCACGTCCTTCATCGGCTCCTATTGCCAAGGCATCCACCGTGCGCCCTTCAAAACTTACCCAACCAACCCCGCAAACGGGACCAGCCGCATAAGCCACAAATTGAGCAAACACAACACCCACACCACAATTGTGATGCAAGATGCTGTCACACAGATACAAACAATCACAAGCCATCACACCAAACCCAAACAGGTCCGGTGTAAAGAACTCTTATATAAAGATGCTCGCGTCCACTATACAGTTACCACAACAACACCCCACCAACACCAGCCACCAGAACACACGTCCCAGCACCAATGCCAGCAGGAAAAATGTTTACACTAGAACACCACCACAACACAAACGTGATGACCGTGGTTGTTCCAAAACCCAACAGTATGCCAAAATCCCTACGTCCACGACCATGACTAGCACCAGCCTCCACATACCAACCACCCCACACAGGGGTGATCAGTCAGTACTACCAGCAACCAACCACAATCACAGACCAAGACCACACCCAACACGGGCATGATAAGTTTGATGTTCCACCCACGCTCACACACCACCAACCATCACAACGACGGTCAGTACCAATAGCATGTGAACTCAATATATCTATGAGATACGTGTTATCTCCTTAGAAAGGAGGTGATCCAGCCGCACCTTCCGGTACGGCTACCTTGTTACGACTTAGTCCCAATCACCGGTCCCACCTTCGACGGCTCCTCCCCACAAAGGGTTAGGCCACCGGCTTCGGGTGTTACCAACTTTCGTGACTTGACGGGCGGTGTGTACAAGGCCCGGGAACGTATTCACCGCAGCGTTGCTGATCTGCGATTACTAGCGACTCCGACTTCATGGGGTCGAGTTGCAGACCCCAATCCGAACTGAGACCGGTTTTATGGGATTAGCTCAACCTCACAGTCTCGCAACCCATTGTGCCGGCCATTGTAGCATGCGTGAAGCCCAAGACATAAGGGGCATGATGATTTGACGTCGTCCCCACCTTCCTCCGAGTTGACCCCGGCAGTCTTCCATGAGTCCCCAACCGAATTGCTGGCAACATAGAATAGGGGTTCCGCTCGTTGCGGGACTTAACCCAACATCTCACGACACGAGCTGACGACAACCATGCACCACCTGTACACCGGCCCCGAAGGGAAACCCTATCTCTAGGGCGATCCAGTGCATGTCAAGCCTTGGTAAGGTTCTTCGCGTTGCATCGAATTAATCCGCATGCTCCGCCGCTTGTGCGGGCCCCCGTCAATTCCTTTGAGTTTTAGCCTTGCGGCCGTACTCCCCAGGCGGGGCACTTAATGCGTTAGCTACGGCGCGGAAAACGTGGAAATGTTCCCCACACCTAGTGCCCAACGTTTACGGCATGGACTACCAGGGTATCTAATCCTGTTCGCTCCCCATGCTTTCGCTCCTCAGCGTCAGTAACAGCCCAGAGACCTGCCTTCGCCATCGGTGTTCCTCCTGATATCTGCGCATTTCACCGCTACACCAGGAATTCCAGTCTCCCCTACTGCACTCTAGCCTGCCCGTACCCACTGCAAACTCGAGGTTAAGCCCCGAGCTTTCACAGCAGACGTGACAAACCGCCTACGAGCTCTTTACGCCCAATAATTCCGGATAACGCTCGCACCCTACGTATTACCGCGGCTGCTGGCACGTAGTTAGCCGGTGCTTCTTCTGAAGGTACCGTCACCCCGAAGGGCTTCGTCCCAACTGAAAGAGGTTTACAACCCGAAGGCCGTCATCCCTCACGCGGCGTCGCTGCATCAGGCTTGCGCCCATTGTGCAATATCCCCCACTGCTGCCTCCCGTAGGAGTCTGGGCCGTGTCTCAGTCCCAGTGTGGCCGGTCACCCTCTCAGGCCGGCTACCCGTCAAAGCCTTGGTAGGCCATTACCCCACCAACAAACTGATAGGCCGCGAGTCCATCCAAAACCGTCAAAAACTTTCAACCAACCACCATGCGATGATCAGTCCTATCCGGTATTAGACCCAGTTTCCCGGGCTTATCCCAGAGTTAAGGGCAGGTTACTCACGTGATACTCACCCGTTCGCCACTCATCCACCCCCAGCAAGCTGGGAGCTTCAGCGTTCGACTTGCATGTGTTAAGCACGCCGCCAGCGTTCATCCTGAGCCAGGATCAAACTCTCCATACAAAAACTATGAAACAATTCAATCAAACAGACCAGGCCGGAAACAGCCCAATCCCTGGCAACACCACAACAATCACACGGAGGTATGACCATCATGGCAACCATTCAAAAAATAAATGGCATCAAACAAACTTGGCACACTATTGAGTTCTCAAACAACCACACCAACCCAACAATAACCCCACAAACAGTGAAGCCACCATCAGACAGTGCAAACAACAAACGATCCACAAGACATCATGAACCACACCAAAACCGGTGCAGACACAACACTAAACCAAACCAGGAAACAAAGTCAAATCGGCTTGAACGGAAAGTAAAAACACCATTACCAGCAAGCAAACCGCTCACAAGCAACAGCAACCAACACTAGCAGACAACCCACCAGCACAGTCAAATCCGAACACCATGACCCTGATCACACACAACCAAACCAGCAAACACCAGTCAAATCATGCAAACACCAACGCTACCACAACAGCAACACCAGCACCAACCAGAACCACCACCAACCTGAAATCACCAACGACTCAGCTCAGCAACCGGACCGAATCAACAGCATATCACAACGTGACACCAACCCGTCAACCCAACCCCGGAACTCTCAGGACCGCTATACAATTTTCAACAAAAACCTTCATGTCACAGCGCTTCACGTCTCCGATCCGCCCTGGGCACGAGAGATAACTATACACACCCCAAACCAGAACGCAAAACCGGGGAAGCGCTTTCATTGCATGTCTTTTTATGTCCGTTTAGTGTGCAATAAATAGGTTATTTACCAAGAAGTCACCAGAGGTTCACCAATATCTGAAAATTTGTGATCGAGGTCTCTAGAAATCTTGTATTTTTGTGCGCCAGTCATTCTTAAACCACAAAGCGGGTGGAGCCCCGAAGAGACTCCACCCGCTTTGACAGGATTGGATCATTGCAAGAGTGTGCGATCCGAAACTGTAGCGTTTTTGATGTTTGCAAATTGAGCTAGAAGATCTTCCACAGTCATGGATGATTTTTCTTCACCCGAAACATCAAGGATGATTTCACCATCATGCATCATGATCAAACGGTTACCCACCTCTAGAGCTTGTCCCATGTTGTGGGTGACCATCAACGTTGTCAGCTTTTGTTCTGCGACAACTTTTTCCGTCAGGTCAGTAACCAACCGTGCTCGCTCGGGATCCAGAGCAGCTGTATGCTCATCGAGCAAGAGAATCTTTGGCTTGGAGAATGTAGCCATCAGCAACGACAGTGCCTGACGTTGACCGCCCGAAAGCAAACCGACTTTTGCACTCAGCCGTTTTTCTAGACCAAGTTCGAGAAGTTCGAGCTCCTCTGCGAAGCGGAGCCGTTTCGCCTTCGTGATTCCAAAGGCCAAACCTCTGCTCATACCGCGTCGTTCAGCCAGGGCCATGTTTTGTTCGATCGTGAGATCAGGTGCTGTTCCTGCCATTGGATCCTGGAAAACTCGACCAACATACTTGGCCCGCTTGAAATCCTTGAGACGCGTGACGTTTCGTCCCGCGATATTCACAGTTCCAGTATCAGGACTGATCTTTCCAGCAACTGTATTGAGCACAGTTGACTTGCCCGCACCATTTGAACCAATCACCGTAACGAAGTCACCGTCGTTGAGGTCGAGATTGATGTTGGATAGTGCAACTCTTTCATTGATCGAGTTGGGAAAGAAAGTCTTATGTACGTTCTTAAGCTCTAACATCAGTGGTCTCCTTATACGCCGAGTTGGACGCGGGGGTCTGAACTGCCTTGGCAGGTTTCCTACGGACCCTCCATCTCGGAATGAGCAAGGCAGCCACCACGATGATTGCTGAAATAAGCCGCATATCGTTCGGGTTAAACCCAACGGCAAGGGCGCCCTGGACTGCAGCGCGATAGATGATGGAACCGAGGATAACGGCGGTAGTCGCCATGAGGACTTCCCGGTTTCGTGTTCCAAAAAGCAGTCGGCCAACAGGAGTGTCTGCGAAACGAGTAACGAAGCGGTTATTGAATATTGCTTGTCCAAGAATGACCGAAGCCAGCCCGATGAGGATCAAACCGATACCCATGGAGATGTCCGACGAGCCTTGTTTTTGAGCGATGAACGCTCCAGCTAAACCTACAAGTCCGTTGGACACGGACAGTCCTACGATTTTCATGGCGTCGGTGGAAACCCCAAATGACCTGACCATCTCTTCATTGTCGCCGGTCGCTTGTAGACCTAGGCCCATATCGGTACCGAGGAACCAATCGAGTAGGAGTTTGACGATCAATACGATTACCGCGAGGACCAAGATGAGTGTCCACCCGGTAATCCCAGCACCACTAAACCATGTGTAGATGGTGTCGGTGCCGAGCAACGGGACGTTAGCCCGGTCCCCCATGATGCGTAGATTGATTGAGTACAGTGCAAGCATCGTCAAGATACCTGCGAGAAGGGGGTTGATCCCACCTTTAGCATGCAGCAATCCGGTAATGATGCCCGCGAGTGCCCCAGCGATAAATGCTGCACCCAAAGCAAGTAATGGATTGGTGTCATAATTGGCAATGAGAATTGCGGATGTTGCCGCACCAGTCGTGAATGACTGATCGACCGTTAGGTCAGGAAAGTTTAAGATGCGGAAGGTCAGATATACGCCGAGAGCCATGATGGCGTATATGAGACCGAGTTCTATTGTCACGGTCATAGCAGACGGACTTACCTTTCAAGAGAGCAACGGGCCTGGCCAGCGTCCGCTGAGCCAGGCCCGTTTTGAGTTTTACAGGTCATGAAGCCCGCGAGGATTATTCGCTGGTTTCTTCGTCTGCTTCGCCTTCTTGGGCGTCCTCATCTTCACCAACGATGTTGGCGTCGGCACTCAGGTCCTCGGGAACTTCAACGCCCATTTGTTCTGCAGCGTCAAGGTTGAAGGTGTATTCCATCGCGGCGTCATCTGCCAATGCCGTTGGGGTGTCAGCGACCTCGGCTTCACCGGTAATGATCGACAGAGCCATTTCACCGGCTTGACGACCATGCTCATAGTAGTTGAGACCGTATGTTCCAACAGTGCCACGTTCTACCGAGTCAGATTCTGCGGCAAACACTGGCACTTGGTTATCGATACCGTAGGAAATGACCGTCTCTAGACCCGAAACCACCGTGTTATCGGTTGGCACGTAGATCGCGTCCACATCCGAGAAGGATTCGACACCCTGGGCAACTTCCGAGGTGTTCGTGACAGCAACTTCTTCAATCTCTATGCCCAAAACATCGGCAGCATCTTTGGCAGCTTCAACTTGGACAACAGAGTTTGACTCGGCAGAAGAATACGGAATACCAATAACTTCGGCGTCTTCAACCACGTCCAGGATCAACTGGAGCTGATCTTCCACCGGGTTCATATCCGACACACCGGTAATATTTTCACCTGGTGTTTCCCAATCAGGAACAAGGCCGGCATCAACCGGGTCAGTGACGGCCGAGAAGATAATTGGTGTCTCGGTGATGGACGTCGCTGCGGCAATAGCTACTGGAGTGGCGATTGGTAGGACTGCGTCAAGATTATCGTCGCCGCCGTAGGTGCCCACGATGTTATTCATGGTTGCCTGGTCCGCCTGAGCATTCTGCTCTTCAACCTCGATGTCGGCATCTGCTTCTTCGAAGACGTCTTTCATGCCCTGGGCCGTTGCGTCCAGGGAAGGGTGGGCAACATACTGAGCGATAGCCACGCTATAACTCTCGTCGCCATTTCCCTCTGCACCACCTTCGTCTGAACCACACGCTGTGAGCAGCAACCCCAGGGCTGCCGCGGTAGCTGAGGTTTTCAGCAGAGTATTCGTTTTCATTATGACTCCAACTTCAATAGGTGTGAGTGATAGATTGTGGCCTACGTTACATTGAGACCAGCTTAGTCAATCTTATGCCGAAGTCTGGAAATTTCGTAGAGGGTAATTCCCGTGGCCAATGATGCGTTGAGTGATTCGAGCTCTGAAGAGATCGGAATAGAGACCAATTGGTCGATATTTTCAGAAACCAAGCGGGACAATCCAGCGCCTTCGGAACCGACCACGACACACAACGGATCGGTTGCTAATGGCAAATCATGCAGCGTTTGCTCCCCATCACCGTCAAGCCCAATGGTAAACAGGCCGGCTTTTTTGTATTCGGTCAACGCGTTGTTCAGATTGGTCACTTGTCCCACGGGCACTCGTGCTGCAGCTCCGGCCGAAGTCTTCCAAACCGTCGCGTTCACACCGACTGCCCTGCGCGAGGGGATGATGACGGCATCAGCTTGGAACGCGGATGCCGAACGCAGAATAGCGCCCAGGTTATGAGGATCAGTGATGGAATCCAGCGCAACGACCAGCGGGGGGTTCTTGCGATAGCCGTTGGTCCAGTCGGACATCAGTCCGACAACAAGATCGATACCATTTTCGTATTCGTACGGCGGAACCTGCAGGGCGATACCCTGGTGCCGTGCGTTATCAGTGATCCGGGCGAGTTGTGGTTCAGTGGCATCCAGTACAGGGATGCCGCGATCTGCCGCCATCCGGACGGAGTTTCGAATACGGTCGTCCATTTCGACGCCCACAGCTATGTACAGGGTAGAAGCTGGCACCTCTGCCTCAAGCGCTTCGACTACCGGGTTGCGGCCAGCAACAGCGTCAGTGGTTCGAGCCGGTTTTTTCTGTTTGACCGGCGGACGGTAATTCTTGTGCCAGGTACGGTCCGAGGCTTTAGGGGTCGGGCCTTTGCCGGAGAGTTTCCGACGACCTTGGCCGCCGGAACCTTTAGTTGGGCCCTTCTTACGTGAAGGTCCGCTACGACGAGGACTCATATGCTCGTCCTTTCTTTGGTAAAAACTTTTGCGGTTAGTCCGTTATGGACCAGGTAGCACCATTTGCGGCATCTTTGACAACGATGCCGGCAGCGGTCAATTGATCGCGTATGGCGTCTGCTGTTGCCCAGTCTTTTGCAGCCCGAGCTTGGGTTCGGGCTGCAATTTGAGCTTCCACAAGCTCTGCCAACGCCTGGGATGCGGCGGAGTCACCAGCTGCTGGGAGTTCGTTTGCTGAATTTAGACCCAGGACTTCCACCATGGTGTTGACTTCACGTAGGTACTGTTTCACTGGATCCAATTCTTGAGCATCAAGCGCTGAGTTGCCGGCTCGTACGGTCGCATGGAGTGCAGCCAAGGCCTCAGGCACATTGAGGTCATCCTCCATAGCGGCTACAAACGCTGGGGGCACCGTGTCGGTCCCTATCGCGTCGTCAAACATCTTGGCGGCCCGGGATTGGAATGATTCAATCCGTTCCAAAGCAGTTTGCGCCTCGTCCAGCGCAGAGGGGTGGTAGTCCAGTTGAGAACGATAGTGCGCTTGGCCCAGGAAATAACGGACCGCGCCTGGCCGCGACATCGCCAACATTTGCTCGGGCGAGACAGTGTTGCCCACGGACTTGGACATTTTCTCGCCCTCGGCCGTCACCAACCCGTTGTGCATCCAGAAATTTGCGAAATTATGGCCGGCCGCACTGGACTGCGCTAGCTCATTCTCATGATGCGGGAACCGTAGGTCTAATCCGCCGCCGTGGATGTCGAAATGGGTGCCAAGATACTTGGTGGCCATCGCGGAGCACTCGATGTGCCAGCCGGGACGCCCGTGTCCCCATGGCGAAGCCCACGCAGCGCCAGCGGGGTCGGACGTAAGTTGGGATTTCCAGAGGGTGAAGTCGCGCGGATCTTTCTTGCCGCGTGCCGGAGCATCATCGGCATCCTGCATCATATCGACCGACTGGTGCGTGAGCGCCCCATATTCCGGCCAGGAAGTGACATCAAAATAGACATCCGCAGAACCGTCGAGAGCCTGGTAGGCGTGGCCTGCGTCGATCAGCCGCTGGATCAGCGTGATCATTTCGGGAATATGGCCGGTGGCGCGAGGCTCATAGGTCGGACGACGGACACCGAGTGCCGCATAGGCTGCCGCGAAGGCGTTTTCGAAACGATATGCGAGTGCCCACCACTGTTCTTGTGCAGGATAGTCGTCGGTAGCGGCGAAGTCCGGCGCGAAGGACTCGTCTGAGCGCGACAGGATCTTGTCGTCGATGTCGGTCACGTTGCGCACCAGGGTGACCTTGTAGCCCGCGTACTCGAGCCATCGTACGAGAATGTCAAACACCACAGCGGAACGAATATGTCCCACGTGCGGCCTACCCTGCACTGTTGCGCCACAGTAGTAGACCGAGACCTCGCCCTCGTGGATTGGTGTGAAGTCCCGGATCGCACCGGCGGCAGTATCATAAAATTGTTGTCCCACGTTGCCCAATTTTAGCTCAGGACGAGCGCTCAACGACAACTTCTGATATTCGTCGATAGTGTGTCGAAGCTGATGCCCCTTCCAGGGCGTGCTCGCTGCGAGATATCTTGTCGTAAAGTGGCCTCTATTTAGTCAAATACGATAACCTCATGAAGAAAGCTTCTTGCACCCTCGGGATCGACGCGCCCAGTGCAGGTAGAACATCACCTCTAGCGCACCTTATTTTTTACGAGGAGAACCATCGTGAAGGTCAACACAACTCGCCGGAACGTATTTGCCGGCTTGGCATTGGCTGCCCTGCTTGGCACCACCGGTTGCTCTGCAGTGAACCCGCAGGCAACCACGTTCGAGTACGCACCCTCCGACGGTACTCAGACCACTATCACCGCAGAAGAAACCAGTGACACGGCCTCCACTGACGACGATTTCAATGCTCCCGGCGAGCACGTTGATTTCCTGAACATCGGTGTGATCACGGAATCAGCCGATGACATCGGCACACTGATGGGCAGCATCGACAACCAGTCGGAGAGCAGCCAGGATGTGCAGCTGCAGATCAACGACGAAACGTTCGAATTCTCCCTAGAAGCCGGTGAAATCCTCAAACTTGAGGATGAAGATATTACCATCAACGGTATCGGCACCGAACCAGGCGGTCTCGCTGAAGGCACTGCAACTGCCTTCGGTAACGACCAGGAATTCCACGTGTCGGTTTTGCCGCCAACGCTGGAAGAATACCGTGAGCTGTACCCGGGTGACCTCGACGAAGATGAACAGATTGAGCACCTCTACGACTTCCAGGGCCAGTACCACTCAGACGAGTAAGTAGTACTACGCCCAAATAACAGCTGAGGGCCTGTCCAAAACGGACAGGCCCTCAGCTGTTTCTCTATGTCTATGCTTCGAATTTATATCCGAGCCCACGGACGGTCATCAAATAACGCGGTGACGAGGGGTCGGGTTCGATCTTGGAACGCAACCGCTTGATATGGACATCTAAGGTTTTCGTGTCTCCCACATACCCTGGACCCCATACTCGGTCGATGAGCTGACCGCGGGTCATCACGCGTCCAGAGTTTCGTAACAGCATTTCTAATAAGTCGAACTCTTTGAGCGGCATGGTGATGTCTGTGCCATCAACGGTGACGACGTGGCGTTCCACATCCATGCGTACCGGTCCTGCCGCAACGGTATCGGGAATGAGTTCATCGGCGTCAGCATTGCGTCGCAGCACAGCACGAATTCGGGCAATGAGTTCACGGGCAGAATATGGTTTGGTCACGTAGTCGTCTGCTCCGAGTTCAAGACCAACCACCTTATCGACTTCACCGTCCTTGGCGGTCAGCATGATGACCGGCACCTGAGATTCTTGCCGAATCTCTCGAATAACATCTGTTCCCGGTTGCCCCGGGAGCATCAAGTCCAGCAGCACCAAATCAGCGCCGTTGCGGTCAAATTCTTCCACGGCTTCTAGACCATCATCAACGACGGTAACCTCATATCCTTCCCGTTGTAACAAGTACGCGAGCGGGTCAGAAATTGACGGTTCGTCTTCAACGACAAGAATCCGAGTCATCAGTGTTGTCCTTTTCCTTCTACAGAGGTGTGTCTATGTGAATCATGTTTCACACTGTTCGTATTTGGTTCGGTGCCCTCAGTGGTTGCTTCGTGCGCTTGGGGGTCGAGTTCCGGCAGTCGGATGATAAACGTCGAGCCCTCTCCCACGGTTGATTCCACCATGATTTCGCCGCCGTGATTGGAGACCGTATGTTTGACGATGCTCAGGCCAAGACCGGTACCACCGGTAGCGCGTGAGCGGGCTGAGTCGACACGATAGAAGCGCTCGAAGATGCGTTCTCTGTCGTCATCAGCAATCCCTGCGCCCTGGTCTCCCACCGCGATCAGTACGACGTCTTCGTCCTTGGTCACTTCAACCCACACGGTGGAGCCATCGGGTGAATACGTCACGGCGTTGTCAATGAGGTTGCGGATCGCCGTCATTAGTTGGTCGTAGTCGCCATAGACCGACAGGGCTTCCGGTTGGCGATTGTGGATGGCAATATCTCGCGAGGATGCTTCGGTCCGCACCCGGTCGATAGCTTCGGAGACCAAACCGGTGATTTCCAGTGGCTCGGCGGTCTCAACAATGTCACGACCCTGCAGTCGCGACAGCGAAATCACATCTTGGACCAGAGCCGAGAGCCGTACGGATTCGATCGATAAACGGTTAGCGAAATGTCGGACGGCCTCGGGATCGTCGGCCGCGTCCTCAATGGCTTCGGCTAGCAGGCTCATGGCGCCCACCGGGGTCTTCAATTCATGCGATACGTTGGCAACGAAGTCATGCCTGATGGCTTCTGTCCGGTGTTGTTGGGACCGGTCTTCAGCCATGATCACGATGAATTGGTCGCCGATAGCGGCTGCACGCAGGTGCACGAGCCAGTGCCCTTCGGCTGCGGCCACCGCTGGTAGTTCGAAGCGATAGTCGTAGAGCTGTCCGGCGGTACGCACCCTGGAGGTGAGTTCCGTGAGCTGTTTATGCCCCAGCTGGTTACCTCTGACGAGCCCAAAAGCGTAAGCGGTCGGGTTTGCTCGAACAACCGTATCTGCGACGTCAACAATCACGTAGGCTTGGCCCACAACGGCCAAAACATCTAGGGCACCTTCGGGAATGGTTTGCTCATGGTCTGCTAGTCGTTCAATTCTTGAACGCGACGAGAGACGGAAGGCGACCATAGCGCCCACCGTGACGATCACACCGGCCAGCCCAAAGAGGACGGCTACCGAAACAAGACTTTCCACAATTCACAGAGTACCCATACTTTGTACATCGAGTTGACCCTTTTTCGTCATTTAGGCGCTAATACATGTATTTGTCCGGCAGAATTCACCACTCGTTTACTTTGCTTGGAGACAGTGGACACCGTCGGGCAGGATAATTGGCCTGCAATCGTTCAATGTATCTACGAGGATTTAAATTTATGCGAAAACTCTTTATGGCCGAGATGGAGGCCGTAGGTGACCAGTTGGTCGAAATGGCCACCCTGGTCAATCGAGCTATGAAGCAAGCGCGAGTAGCCATGGAATCCCAGGATCTGGGTTTGGCTGAAACAGTCATTACCCAAGATGCTCGAATCGATTACCTACAAAATGCACTCGATGAACGAACCATTGAACTGCTGCTGCTCCAAAACCCTGTCGCCACGGATCTTCGCCTGTTGATCGCCGCACTGCGGGTGTCGTCGTCGATGGAACGCATGGGCGATCTGGCACGACATACAGCCGCATTGACTCGACTGCGTCACCCTCAGCCGCTTGTGCCAGAACCCTGCCAGCCCGAGATGCAAGAAATGGCTGAGCTGGTCGTCCAGATCGGTGAGCATTTGCAGCAGCTCATGACGGAGTACGATCTGACCCACGGACGGGCCATCGTTAAGCTCAACAACGACGTCGATATTCTGCATTCAAAGGTTCTGACTTCGGTAACCGATGGCACCTGGGATATCTCTGCAACTCAAGCGCAGGATCTCACACTGCTGGTCATGCGGCTTGAACGGTTTGGTGACCATGCGGTATCGATTAGCCGCAAGATCGCGTATCTGGTCACCGGCGAGTGGGAGCCACCCGTTATCGCGTAGTTCCTGTCCCGTAGTTATACAGCGAACATCCCCCACCAGGCCGCTTGCCACTGTGCGGCAGTTTGGTGGGTTTCAACATGCGTTTCTCCGGTCGCACTGCCGACGGTGCTCACCGGGGAAATCCCGTGCAGTGTATTCGAAAACCACACCGGGTATTCTCCGGAGGCCAGCTCTTGAATGGTCACCAAACGGGTGGTCACCTCAATATTGTGTGACCGCGCGTGGTTGGCGATACGTTGCGCGGAAATCGAAGCAAGCTGCTTGGTCGCCTGACATAACACCAGGTGCTCTGGTGCGAGCCAGACGAGCAGCGCGCCGGTGGTGGTCTCATGGACGTTGGTGCCGTCATGCAAGACGACATCATCGGCTGGTGCTTCGTGCATCAGTCCGCGCATCAGGCCAATATCCGGTCCTTTGACCGTAGGCCTGGTGCGCGGGTCGGTGTAGTCCGGTATCCATAAACTCGTTGTTTGACGCGGTTCTGGGGCGGGCCGTACCAGCAGCACGATGCGCCAAGACCCTTCGTGTGCTTCCATACTGATCCGCGGAAACAGCTCCACCCCGGGATGGACAGTGGAGATGTCCGTCAGCTTCTGTTGCAACGCGTCCTGGAGTTTTTGCGCGGTGATGTCTTGCCGCAGCGCAGGATTCGGGTTCTGCTGTGCAATGCCTGCCATAAACCGTTGCACGTGGTCTGCAAGCCCCCAGATGGCGCCGTTCTGCACCCGCCAGGAGTCGGCCACGAGTATCTCAGTGGTTTTGGGCTGCGTTATGGCCACAAAACCGTTGTCCTGCCAGCCAAAGTACTGTGGAAACTCGGTCAAAGCTGCTCCGCGATACTGTCCATCAGGGCTCGAGCCTTCAAGTGTTTTTCTTGTTCTTCCGCCACAGGGTCGGAGTCCACCACGACTGCACCTCCAGCCCCGATGCTTAACTCGTCGCCGTTGATGACGACTGTCCGGATCACTACGTTGAGTTCAGCCGTATTGTGGTGTCCAATCCATCCCATGGCCCCGGAATAGATGCCTCGGGGCCCGGCTTCCAGCACATCGAGTGTTTCCAAGCTGATGTGCTTGGGCGCACCGGTCATGGACCCGCCTGGAAATACTGCTTTCAACGCGTCGACTGCTGAAGTCTCTGGGAGTAGCTGTCCGGTCACGGTGGTCACCAGTTGATGCACCGTCGCAAACGATTCCACGGCCATCAGTTTCGGCACCTGTACGCTTGCCGGAACGGTAACGGCGGCAAGATCGTCGCGTAACAGGTCGGTAATCATCAAGTTTTCGGATTGTATTTTTGCATCGGCGGCCATGCGTTGCGCAATCTCAGCATCTCTTGTGGGGTCGGCGCTACGCGCCACGGTTCCTTTGATCGGTTTGGATTCAACCGTCCCGGCGGCATCGATGCTGAGATATTTTTCTGGTGAAGCCGAGAGCACTTCGAGGCTATCCCCGAAGGTGTTGAAACGCAGGTAACCCGCATACGGGGCGGGATTCTTCGACCGCAAACGGCGGTATAGGGCCAACCCATCAATTCCGTGGGTGCTCATGCTGAAAGTATCGGTCAGGCAGACGCCGGCGGCTGTTCCTGCATGGAGTAACTTTTGGATACGGCCCACACGGTCCTCATACTCCGTTGCGGAAAGCCGCCATTGTCCTGTGATTTCCGTCCGCTCTAGCGCTTCGGGCTCGGTAGGCGGCCCGAAAACCAATGCGGCTTCCAGCGTATCGAGCAGCGCCGGGTCCTGATACGCGACCAGCGTTGTGGATTGGTCGCGGTGATCGTACCGGAGAAAGGCTTGCGGTTGGATCCAGTAGGCATCCGGGGTCGGTGCTTCCCAACGATTCTGGTGGCCTGCAACGGTGGCCTGTTTTGCTTCGTAGCCGAGATACCCAACCCAGCCACCGGTGTATCCGTCGAAGTCGAGTACGGTCGCCGGTTCCCACAGGTGTGCTTCAAGATAGTCAAAGACATCGGCGGTCAGGTGCTGCAAGCTGTCCCCGGTGAGCACATCGAGTTCGTTCGTCCTGACGTTCCAGCGAAGTGTTTGTGTCAGTTCGCCAGCGTTGGTGCCCATCACCGTCAAGCGGCCTTGGCCCCGATCAGCCGAGGCGGAGTCGAGCCAGAAAGCCGCCGACGTGTCATCTTGCAGTGCGGCAAAAGTGGCGACTGTGTCGAGTTCGCCGCGGAGCGTTCGGGTATAGACCTCATAGCGACGACGGTCTGGGGTTTTGACGGCAGCGGGTTCCGCCTCGGTGGCGTCGTGGGATGCGAGGCCTAAGAAATTTTGGATGATGGTGTGCCCTGCCGGTGATTGCAGAGCGGCCGGATCCCCGTGGAGGCCCCAGTGGTTGGTGCCGTTTACACGAAACGCTAGGACAGCATCGTTGTCATCGCTTGCGTGAATAGTGAAGCGTTCTGGGTCCATCCTGTGCAGACGCCACGCGTGGTAGCTAATGAGCTCGACGGGATCCGGCAGACCCGCAAAGAGTTCGCAACCGGTGTGCTGATGCTCCACGGGCTGCCCATAGACCGGTTGTGCGCTGGTGGTTGCGGTATGTCCATAGCAATCTGCAAGCTGCTGATAGCCTGCCCCAATGGCCAGCACCGGAAGATGCGGCACCTCGTGGAGCGGCTGTAGTTCATCGGCGGCAGTGCCGTGGCCCAGGACCACGTGCGTGTAGTCATGTAGGTCGACGACACGCAGCTCGGCGGCGGTGACAAGGCGCACCGCCCCGAGCTGATGCGTGAGGATTCGGGTCGTGAACCCGTGATTATCAACGACGAGTATCATGCAGGGTTTTCACGACAACCGGAGTTATTTGCCTTGCGCAGCAACGGCTGCGGCACCGGCAGCAGCTGCATCTGGGTCAAGGAACCGGGCTGGTCCTGCTGCTTTCATATCTGCGCCGAGTTCGTAAGCGAAGGGAACACCCGTGGGTAGGTTGAGTTCGGCGATGTCGTCGTCCGAGATACCTTCAAGGTGTTTGACAAGTGCGCGTAGTGAATTACCGTGTGCCACAACCAGGACAGTCTTGCCCGCGGCCAGCTGTGGAACGATGTTGTCGTACCAGTAAGGCACCAGCCGAGTGACGACGTCTTGGAGGCATTCAGTACGCGGAATGTCTTCGCCAAGCTGGGCGTAGCGTTCATCGCGGTACTGCGAGAATTCGTGATCGTCGGAGAGCGCCGGCGGTGGGGTGTCATAGGAACGACGCCAGGTCATGAATTTTTCGTCGCCGTGTTCCTCGCGAATTTCAGCCTTATTCATACCCTGAAGCGCACCGTAATGGCGTTCGTTGAGGCGCCAGCTGCGATGCGTTGGAACCCATTGGCGGTCTGCCGTTTCCAACGCTAGGTTCGCGGTGCTGATGGCGCGGCGCAGCAGTGAGGTGAAGACGACGTCGGGCAGTAGGTTTTCGTCTTTCAATAGTTGACCAGCGTGAGCGGCTTCAGTGCGTCCCTTATCGGTCAGCGGGACATCGACCCAACCGGTGAATTGATTGAGTTCATTCCATGTAGATTGTCCGTGGCGCAGTAAGACCAGTTTCGATGATGTAGACATGACGATAACTTTACCTGGTCGTTAGGCCCACAGCTCGAATTGACGTTTCGGCCCCGCCAAGTAGACGCCCGCCGCCACGATAGCTGCAAGTCCGAACAGCCCCATCCGGCCACCCATGAAGATGGTGAGTGCTGCGGAACCCAACCCAAAGATCAGTGCACCCCCGAGGATGAGCAACCAGGTTGGTTTGGTCTGATTCGTATGGGCTTCAAAGACACCGGCGGGACGGCGAGCCGCATCGGCCATCGCCCAAATCACCATGCCGGCGCCCACCAATGCCAGGCCTGCCTGCAGCCCATATTCGATCATCACAACGATTCGCAGAAAATTCATAAGATGAGTCTAGTGGGTGGCACTAGGCTAATGGGAGCATACGGTGAGAAAGGTTGTGTCGTGACGGGATTATTTGTGGTGTTTGAAGGCGCCGATGGGACGGGAAAGTCGACCCAGGTGGCCGCGGTAGCCAACGCTTTGCGTGAGATCGGGCATGATGTCGTGGTCACTCGCGAGCCAGGCGGATCAGATGTTGCTGAAACATTGCGCGCCCTGGTGCTTGATCCTGCCACCCATATTGACGACATGACCGAAACGCTGATCTTCGCGGCTGCGCGTGCCGATCACGTGGCCAAAACGATTCTGCCGGCCCTAAACGCGGGCAAGGTGGTCGTCTCAGATCGCTTCGTGGGGTCGTCCATCGCGTATCAAAGCGCTGGGCGTGGTCTTCGTCAAGATGCTGTCATCGAGATTAATGATTACGCCACCGGTGGGTTGCACCCGGATCTCACCGTGGTGTTGGACCTTGATGCATCAGTTGCCGGTGCGCGGCGTGATGATCGCGGTGAGATGATTGATCGAATGGAGTCTGCCCCTGATGGTTTTCAGGATGCGGTGCGTGCGTCATTTCTAACCCAGGTCGAGGCAGCACCAGACCGTCATCTGCTTATACCTGCAGCCCAGGCTCCTAAAACTATTACCGCACAGATTTTGACCCATCTTGAAACTAACTACGGAGTGAAGCTGTAATGGCGAATCCAGTCTGGCATTCTTTGGCCGGCCAGCATGCGGTCATCCAACAGCTTTCGCACCCGGAAACGATGACCTCCCCGACCCATGCATGGTTGTTTACTGGTCCACCAGGATCGGGACGTTCCATGGCAGCCCGTGCCTTTGCGCAAACCTTGCAGTGCGAACAACAAGAAATCTCCCAGCGCGGGTGTGGCACCTGCCAGGCGTGTGTCACCATTGCTGCTGGAACTCACGCCGACGTCAATATTGTGACCACCGAAAAGGTGCAGTACGCAATCGATGATGTCCGTGAGCTTGTTTCAGACGCCCACGATCGCCCCTCAACGGGACGCTGGCGCATAATTATTATCGAAGATGCCGATCGCATGACGGAACGCGCCACCAATGTGCTACTCAAAGCCATCGAGGAGCCACCCGAACGCACCATCTGGATGCTTTCGGCCCCGTCCCCCGCCGACGTGCTGGTCACGATCCGCTCCCGCACCCGGCACATCAACTTAGTCATTCCGGCAGTCGAAGATGTCGCGCAGCTGCTGGTCGGCCGAGACGGTATCGAAGCTGAGTTGGCACACACCTGTGCTCGCGCTTCGCAGTCCCACGTCGGGGTTGCCCGCTGGTTGGCCCGCTCCCCCGAAGCTCGTGAGCGTCGCGACATGATCGTCAATCTCCCCATGACCGTGAGTTCGGCGTCGGCTGCAGTGGAGTCGGCCGATAATCTCCATAAGCTGGTGCAAGATGAAGCCGAAGCTTCCTCATCGGATCGCAATGCGGCCGAGCGGTCGAGCTTATTGCGCTCGCTTGGGCTAACCGAGGACGATACCGTTCCGCCTAAACTGCGCGTACACTTCCGTCGGTTGGAAGATAATCAAACCGCTCGCAACCGGCGCGCGATTCACGATGCACTGGACCGAGCCATGATCGATTTATCCGGCGTCTACCGCGATCTCCTCGTCCTGCACTTATCCCAGGACACGCAACTCATTAATGAACATCTACGGCCGCACCTCACGGAGTACAGTGCCAAGGTGTCTGCAGAGCACTGTCTGAGCAGCCTCGAAGCTATCAATACAGCACGCCGACGACTGGCAGGCAATGTCCCACCGTTGCTTGCTCTAGAAGCCATGTTGCTGGCCTTTATTCCTCGAACTCGTCGACACGCTCCCTTATAACCACGCAAAGGAACTTGATGCCTACCACTATCCGAATCTTGGCTGCCGCTGGGACCGTCGCAGCACTGGCGCTCACGTCCTGCGCATCTGGAGAGCCTGAACCATCGCCGAGCAACCAAGCGCAGTCGGCGCCAGATGGGTTAGAGACGTTCTACGAACAGACCATTGCGTGGGAAACGTGCGACGATAATGCCGATTTTGAATGCGGCTCTGTTGAAGTTCCGATGGACTATGAGAACCCGGACGATGAGAGCATCGATATTCATCTGACCAGGGATGCCGAAACAGCAGACCAGCCACCTATGTTGGTGAACCCCGGCGGGCCAGGTTCCTCGGGTATCGCCTTTGTCCAAGACAGCCTGGGTTTTGTTTTTTCTGAGGACCTCTTAGAAAACACCTCTCCCATTGGGTTTGATCCACGCGGTGTTGGCGTTTCGGAGCCCATTCAATGTGAGACTGATGAAGAATTTGATGCATCCCGCGAGATAGTCCATGACCCCTCGACACAGGAAGGTTGGGACGCGACGGTTGAAGAAAACAAAGCCTACGCCCAGCAGTGCCTAGAGCGTTCTGGGGAAATAGTTGGCTTCGTGGACACTGCTTCTGCGGCCAAGGACATGGATGTCATTCGTTCCGCACTGGGCGCACCGCAGCTCGACTATTTCGGTATCTCGTACGGAACGAAACTCGGTGCGACATATGCCGAGTTGTTCCCGGAGCAGGTCGGCAAATTTGTGTTGGACTCTGTTCTGCCGCCTAGTGCCGAAACGTTTGAGGTTTCCAAAGCCCAATCTGCGGGCTTTGAACAGTCCCTCCAAGCGTGGGCGCAATGGTGTGCTGACAGCTCAGACTGCAACATCGGTCAGGATGGCGATGCAGAATCAGTCATGACCACGGTCACTGATTTCCTCGCCCAGGTTGAAGAAGAACCGCTCACGTACCCGGAGGGCCGCACCCAACCGGTATCTGATCTTTTCTTCGGCATCGTACTGCCGTTGTATTCCCAAGACAGCTGGGAGATGTTGGCGCTGGCGTTCGAACAAGCACTCGAGGATGACTACGCCAACTCCGACTACCGCCCACTGTTCCTGTACTTCGCGGATACGTACCACGGGCGGGATGACTCCGGAGAATATAGCAACGACACCGCGGCGTTTAATGCCATCAACTGTTTAGACTACACGGGCGAAGAGAAACCCTTCGAACAAGCAGAACAGGAAGCTGAAGAACTTACGGAACAAGCCCCGATCTTTGGCAAATATCTTTCGTATTCTGCAGGTTGTAATGGATGGCCGGTAGATCCCAGCGATACGGTTGAAGACACCGACGCTGAAGGTTCTGACACCATCGTGGTCACCGGCCTGACCTCGGATCCGGCTACACCAATTCATTTTTCACACGAGCTGGCTGATGAACTCGACAACAGTGTGCATATCACCGTTGAGGGCGAAGGCCATGGCGCATATTCCAAGGAAAATGAATGTATCGTCGACGCGATCGACGGTTATATCCTGAACGATGAGCTCCCAGATGACGACATGGTATGTGAGTAAACATGAACAATTTTGACCAATACATGTCACACTCGCTATGATCTCTTATCGGACCACATCGCATACGATGTCGTTCGCGCCGACTTAGCTCAGCTGGTAGAGCAGCTCCCTCGTAAAGAGCAGGTCACCGGTTCAAATCCGGTAGTCGGCTCCATCCACTTGAAGAGGGAATGCCCCGGTTCTGCGCACTTTGCACGAACCGGGGCTTTTTTCTTCTTAGGACTCTGCTGGGGTTTCCTCTGAAACCTCAGCTACAGTTTCTTCACTCGGCACCGGACGCGATCCACGAATGAAGAACGCTCCTATGATGCCTAGCACGGCGACTAACCCGGCTACGAGGAAGGCAATATTGACTCCGTGAATCAGACCTTCTGTCCCATGTGTGGCGGGGTCGAGTGCGGTTCCAGTCATGACTGTTACTAAGACCGCGGTTCCAACCGAAGCTGCGACCTGGCGCATCGTGTTGTTCAGCGCGCTGCCGTGTGGGATGAGCCTCTGCGGCAGCTCGTTGAGCGCAGCCGTAGTGACCGGCATGATGACCATGGCAGTCCCGAACATCCGAATTGAGTTGAAGACCGCAAGATAAGCAAATGACGTTGTCGATGTTAGTGCCGTCAAAAATAGGGTTCCGACAGCAAGCAGCCCAAAACCGACAATCGCTAGCCATTTGGCCCCGTAGCGATCAAAGACTCGTCCCGTTACCGGTGACATAATGCCCATAATCGCGGCACCGGGTAACAACATCAGCCCAGATTCCGTGGCGGTATAGCCGGCCATTGTTTGCATGTAGACCGGGAGCATGAGCATTCCACCGATCATCGCGATAAATACTGCCATGCCCAGCACGGTATTCAGGGTAAACATAGGGTTCTTCAAAATGCGTAGTTCCAACATTGGCTCTTCCAATATCAGTTGACGCCAAATAAAGAGGACCAGGGTCACGAGGCCAAGGCTGAGTGGCACGAGTACTTCATAGCTCAACCAACCGGTATTGCCTGCGTTCCCAAAGCCGAAGAGCATTCCACCGAAGGCTAGGGAGGACAGTACGATCGACAGCGAGTCCAGGCGTGGGTTCGTCCGTTCGGTGACGTTATGAAGAATAAAGTAGGCGATGATCATGTCGATAATGGCAATCGGCAGCATCATCAAAAAGAGCGTTTGCCACGGAAAATGCTCGACGATCCAACCGGACAGCGTTGGCCCGATCGCTGGAGCGAAGGAGATCACCAGGCCGAAGGTTCCCATGGCTTGGCCGCGTTTGTCTCTTGGGAAAATGGCGAACAGGATGGTCTGCATCAGCGGCATAATGATCCCGCCACCGGCAGCCTGAACAAAGCGGCCAGCAAGCAGAACCGCATAGGTCGGCGCCAGAGTGGCAAGCACTGTCCCGAGGGTGAACAACCCCATCGCAGCAAAAAAGAGACTGCGCGTCGTAAATTTCTGGATCAAGAACGCCGTAACCGGAATCATGATGCCGTTGACCAGCATAAACATGGTGGTAACCCACTGCGCGGAATTCGCAGTAATGCCAAAATCTTCCATGAGTGCTGGAAGTGCCGTGTTCATCAGGGTCTGATTGAGAATGACAACGAAGGCGCCGGAAACGAGTACCGCAAGCACGACGTTGCGGTTAATTGGCTTCCTGCGCGGTGAATCGTCTTTCTTTACTTTTGTCCGCTCATAATAGGCCTCGTTGTACCGACCTTCCACGATCGGAATCGAACCGGTAATGTCACTTGCCACTCGCTGTCATCTCTCCTTCACTTCTGCCGCCATGAAAAACTCTGTCCTCGGTGCTACGAAGTAGCACCAACGGCCCCATCGCTAAACAGGTCCATGTCTTCAAAACGCTTGAACGCCATATCGATCAGTTCATAGAGCGGCCTGTCGCCCTCGGCCACCCAGTGGCGCATTGCCACACGAATAATGCTCACCGCCGTCGCGGCTAACAGCTCAGGCACCAAATCTTGATCAATGTCAGTGTCCATGCGTTCAGCAAGTGCTACTGCAAATGTGCGTTCCGCATTAGCGATCTTTCCCAGCTGGTGAGCCATCAACGAGGGATGGTCTTGAGTTAGACGCTGCCGGGCAAGAAGCCGATCACGGTCTGGCGGGATAGATCCGTAATAATCGCTCGTGATAATAGCGTGATGCAACGCTCGCATCGGGGATTCCTCAGCGGGCCGTTCCAATAACAGGGCTCGCACCTGTGTCGCACCTTCGGCAGCTTCCGTCACCAACGCATCTTCTTTGCTGGCGAAGTAATTGAAAAATGTTCTTGGTGAAACACCAGCGTTGTGCGCAATGAGTTCAACGGTAAGGCTTTCCAAGCCGTCTTCCAGCGCCAGGTCTAATGCAGCATCTCTGATTGCTCGTCGTGTTTCGAGCTTCTTTTGCTCACGCCGCCCCAGGAACGCATCTTCTTGAAAAACCATAGAAGACGAGCCTAAACCAAAACTTGCACGCTGTGCAAGTTTTTCGTATACGAACTTCACTTGCGGTATGCCCGTAGTGATAGGCGACACCGTGTTCTATGCGTGGAATCATTCGCCCTTTGGACGCGCCGCCTTCCAACGCCAATAGGCCAAAACAGTCATCACCAACACGATGGCCCAACTGACCGCAACGGTTGTACCGGTGAAGATGTTCGGATTCGAAATCAATGCACCGACGGCCACCAACGAAAGTTGACCCGGTATCACGGCAAGTGCGCTTCCGATGAGAAAGTCACGTTGGCCCACACCGAAAGCCCCGCTCCCGTAGTTCACCGGCCAATACGGAAAACCCGGTAAGAGACGCAAGACAACAATGGCCTCTAATCCGGCTTGATCAAGATGTCGCTCAACTGTTCTTGCTCGCGTCCCAAGCATTTTGACCGTCACTTGGCGGCCCAGGCCTCGTGCCAACCAGTAACCACCCCAGCAGCCGAGAAGGACACCGATTACCGACAGCACAGTGCCGTCAATAACGCCGAATAACAGACCTGCGGTCACCGCCATAACCGTGACGGGAATGGGCGTCATCGCAACCAACGCGTAAATTCCAATGAACACCAGCCAGGCTGCCCAGCCCCAGGAGTCAATCATGTCGCGCAGTCGATCTGCCGATGGCAATTCAACGTTAAACAGCAGCCACAGGAAAATAAACAACACGACAACTAGAACCGTGTTACGGACTATCAGCGCCCAGTCGAATCGGTCTTGCTCAGGATCGTGCTGAGCCGCTGCTGATTCGTCACATTCTGGGGACATAGTCCCACTGTAGACCCCTTCAAAGCCCTGGTCACCCGTGGACTGTATGCGACTGACCGTCCAACCGCATTATCGTTTCATGAGGTCCTTGGCAGCTGTAACTGACTCCAGTACTTTTTCTGCACGTCTGCCAACGGATAGCACATTGGCTTGCCCACGCTTGTACATGGCAACAGCTTGTGCCGTGGCAGCTAGATCATTGGCCGCACGCGACATCATACGATGCACTTCGTCAGCGCCAGCTGGAACATTCAGCTCTTGCTCGCCATAACGCTGACGTGCCGCAGCACAAATTGTACGTACCGTGGCCAGCGCGTCGACTAGAGCGTTGCCAGCATTGACCAAGCCGTTATATTCCTCTTGGGTAACTGCACTTGTACGTTCGGACTCAACGACTTGCCAATATCGGTCGAGCGACCGCGCAAAACGATCATGGGCTTGGCGCCACAAAAGGTTGCCAAGCTCTGCATCGAGTTTCTTTGCCTCGCGACGGCGCGCAAACGGACCTGGTTTCATCATCACTTAGTGTCTCACATCGTCAGGACAATTTTTCCAACCCGGTCAGACTCGGAAAAACGCTCGTACGCCTCTGCGGTCTGGCTAAGCTGAAAAGTCTGCGCGATCAGCGGGTCGATCGTCCCGTCAACAAAGTGTGGCCAGATATGCTCCACCAGTCCACTCAGGATTTCACCCTTCTCCTCAGCGGAACGCGGGCGCAGGAGATTACCGGTCAGAACAGCCTGTTTAGTCATCATGCGTAGAAAGTTAATAGGCCCCTTAATCCCACCTTGCGTGCCAATAACCACCCAACGCCCACCATGGGCTAACGCACGCATATTCTCTTCTGAATATTCGCCAGCGATTATGTCCAGAATGATGTCGGCGCCGTGACCATCGGTGATCTCCTCAATCCGCTCGACGAAGTCCTCGGTGCGATAGTTGATGCCCTGTGCGCCCAGGAATTGAGAGTATTCGACCTTGGCATCGGAACCTGCCGTAGCTATCGGATATCCACCCATGGCTTTGACCATCTGGATTGCCATGGTGCCGATCCCGCCGGAGCCGCCGTGAATGAGCACGTGATCCCCCGCCTGAAATGCCGCGGTCATAAAGACGTTAAACCACACTGTTGCCGCTGTTTCGACAATGCCAGCGGCTTCATAAAGATCTAACTGGTCCGGGACTGGAATCACTTGGCGTGCATCGACAGCTACATATTCAGCGTAGCCACCTCCACCCAGCAGTGCGCAGACTCGGTCACCTACGTGCCAATTACTTACCCCCTCACCGAGTGCCGCGACTGTGCCAGCTATCTCCAACCCAGGGATATCCGTCGCACCCTCCGGAACGTTATAGCCTCCCACTCGCTGCAACAGATCCGCATTGTTAACCCCGGCGGCCTCGACCTTGATCAGGACTTCTCCCGCCTCTGGCTTGGGTACCTCATGACTCACCACATGAATATCGGCCGGCTCAGCTTTAGAAGCCTTCTCACTTCCGGGCTGCGGTATAAAGCGGACTGCTTGCATTTGTGAAGGTAATGACATGCTTTTCATCCTCGCCAGTAGCCCTGAAAGACGTCAATACGTGACCATCTAGCGGCTGAGACACTCACGATTATGTACCTGACCCCTAGAACAGGTACAATAAATCCTCGTCTGGATGGTTGTCCGAGCGGCCGAAGGAGCTGGTCTTGAAAACCAGAGGGCGGCAACCCCGTCCCGGGGGTTCAAATCCCCCACCATCCGCCACATCACTCGGGTGAGAACTTTGCAGAAACTGCTGTTCTCACCCGAGTTTTTCTGTTTTACATCAGATTTGCTCGTGACTCCACAATGGCGACCAAACACTAGCCCTCGATTTGCTCTTCTCGGCAGTGGCACCATTCGCATGTTCCAGTTAATTGCTCAACAACCAAGCACGAACGTCGGATCGAACCTCGACCCAGAGTGGTCCTCGCCCACAGAAAGTGATGGCCTTTCACTTGTCAGGTCCCCGATAAATACACGAAACCAAGCCCCCTAGTCGCAGAAGGAACTATCCGTGCTTACCCTGTATTCTCAGACCGTAACGCATTGTTCTTTGAAGGCATAATTGTGGGCGCATGTCAAGTGTCATCTTGACGCACTATCCGAGCTTCGATCACACGCGGAATCCAACTGACGAATCAGCCCGCATTCTCCGAAATGCCAACAGCGACAAGGGCAACAGTACGCCAGCCTTTTGGTATGACAACAGATACTGCCTCTACAAATCGTGCGTTTAACGATCTCGAGCAAGCCCAAGAAATGTGAGTCGTCGTAGCGCTATAACGACCTCATCGTGACAGTTCAACTGTACAAATCCCCCAAGCTCGTTAGGCTGAAATAGGGTCAAGCCACTAGCACGTCCGGCTCAGAGCACGACGGCGATAGACACGAGAATTCGGCCACCAGACCCCTCTTTCTACGCGGGAGAGATGCCAATTTTCACGTCACTTGACGAGATTTTTGACTGCATCAACACGCAACTGCCGTGATGCGTTTTATTTTGCGCTGCAGACCTTGGATTTGACCGCACGAGGACTTGTGGAGGTTTATCGCGGCTATATCGCCGCTGAACTAGAACATCATCAACACCGATACCTGGAGGATCACTTTTTGACGACTGATACAACACCAAATTTGATAGGGGCGCCCCCGAAAAAACGAACGGGCGGAATAGTCATTACAGTTTCGACGCTGCTGGCATTCTCGTACGGGTTACAGATGTATGCGGTCGTGCCTGCTTACCCGACGCTAACTACCGAGTTTGGTCTCAGTTATTCTCAAGTCGGGTTGATGGTTTCACTCTGGTTCCTTGGCTACGCCATTGCGCACATACCTGCTGGCTTCGCAGCAGCCGCTTGGGGCCTCAAGAAAGTAGCCGTCTGGGGCGGTTTTATCACTGCCGCATCGAGCGCACTTATCGCGCTGTCGAGCAGTTACGGACTGATGCTCTCAGCGCGGTTCGTCGGCGGGGTCGGCATGTCTCTCATCGTTGCGTCTGTCTTCCCGCTGGGCGCATATTGGTCCAAACCTGAAAACGGGAAACTCGTAGCGGGCATCCTGAATGGCCTCGGGCTCACCGGCGGCTCAGCCATCGGCTTGTATGTCTGAACGTTCCTAATGGAAGCCTACGGTTGGCGCGCCAGTTTATGGATGGCCGCCGGCCTTGGACTCATTATTGCTCTCGCTGGTGCCGCATTAATTCAGATTCCGGGGCAAATGGACGAGCTTGAAGGAGACGAGTTTAGCTGGTCCGCTACTGTCAAACTCCTCAAATCGAAGACACTGTGGGGCATCGGAATAGTAAGTGTCGCTGCCTACGGCGCATTCTTTACTGTGTCACAGCTTGCTCCAGGCTACGCAGAATCAGAACATGGCTTTAGCGGCTCGAATGCTAGCCTCTTAGGCTTGGTCATGCTCTTAATTGGTATCCCCGGCTCGATCCTGGGCGGTATTTGGGCTGATCGGGCAAAGAAGTTCTTGTCCACCCTCTGGATTCCAGCAGCCCTCATCGTCGCCTTACTGGCTTTGATCCCAGTAGCCAACAGCATCATGCTGTGGGTCATCCTCAGCGCAATCGGACTCTTTGGCATGATGTATCTGTCGCCTGCCAGTGTTTCCCCCTCGGAATACCCCGACCAAGTCTCGAGCAAGGATTTCGCCACTGCACTAGGGCTTGTCCTAACCCTCGGAAACCTCGGAGCTGTGGTGTTCCCGTATGTTTACACGCTCGGAACCGAACTTGGCAGCTCTGACCTCGGCTGGTGGATGATTGCCGCCCTGTCCGCACTAAGCGTTCTCGGTGTCCGTATGGCACGCGAACCCAGGACCCCTCAAAGCGAGGGGCAACCAGCCAGCGACCCAGTGCGTTCAAAAATAACGGCTGCATCTCGCTATCAAAGGTAGAAAAATCGACTTGCCACTAGGGCGTGACTCGAGAACCTCTTCGAGTCACGCCCTTTGGCGTTACGTCCTCCCCACATCGCGCACTAACGCCAACGCTGCTGCACGACTGCCGAGATAGACTAGAGAAGTCATGACTACATCATCCGGTGACACCGTATTGGACCGCGTGCTGCGCATCCTGTCTGCTTTCGACGCAAACCGCCGCCAACTCAGCGTGACTGACCTGGCCCACCTAGCAGATATCCCGCAAGCAACGGCTTACCGGCTAGTCGCAAAACTTTCGAACGAAGATATCCTGACGCGCTATCCAGACGGCACAATCGGACTGGGCATGCGACTCTGGGAATTAGCCGCCCGTTCTTCGCCAGCGGTCAGCCTACGGACGGCTGCGATGCCATTCCTCGACGACGTCCAAGCTATTTTCCGTCAGCACACACAGCTATCGGTGCTCGATGACCACGAGGTTCTGGTAGTGGAGCGCCTGTCGTCCAGAAACTCGGTGGTCAACCAGGCAACGGTCGCCACTCGGATGCCTATACATACTGTGTCAATGGGATTAGTGCAGTTGGCGTTCCAACCGCCCCACGTGATTGACGAATATTTCCTGGCCCACCCTAAGGCTGCTGAAATGACCTACCCATCCTCTGGTCACATCACCAAGACGTTGGCGCAAATTCGCCAAGAAGGCTTCGCCATGCTGGATGGCATGCTCGACGACGGCACCACCGGCGCCGCGGTGCCGGTCTTCAACACGTTGCGGGGTAAGAATCGCACCGCAATCGCCGCCATTTCGGTGGTCATCCCCGAAGATTTTGAGCAGCGCGGCGCAGTCATACCAGTGTTGATGGCCGCGTCCCGCGGACTCTCACGCGCACTGCACCCACTCCCCGACGTCGAGTAATTCTCATTGAGTGAGAATGTAGTGGCGCAGAACACGACATATGCCACACACTGTTAGAGACACCATCTAGTAATTGACGCGACAGGAGTTTTCGTGAGCACTCAAGCAGAATCCACCCAGGTGGGTATTGTCGGCGGCGGCCCAGCCGGACTGATGTTATCGCATCTGCTGTCACGTGCAGGTATCGACAACATTGTGTTGGAATCCCGAGACTACGAAACCATCAAGAACACCCATCGCGCAGGCATTCTTGAAACCGGTGCGGTACAAATGTTGACCGACTACGGCGTCGACTCTCGCGTACGAGAGATAGGCTACGAGCACGAGGGTATTGATCTACGGTTTGATGGTGAATCACATCGCATCAACTTCAAAGAACTCATTGATGCCTCCGTATGGCTGTACCCACAAAACGAAGTCTTCGTGGATCTTGCGGCAGCCCGTACACGCGACAAGGGCGATGTTCGATACGAACACACCGTAACGGATCTGAGCGACGTCGAATCGGATACCCCGAAAATTCACTACACCGATGCTGATGGTCAGCCCGGAGTAATCGAAGCAGAACTTATTGTCGGCACCGACGGTTCACGCTCATTCTGCCGGCGTGCTATCCCATCTGAAACTCGTGTTGAGCACAAGATTGAATACCCCTTCGCATGGTTCGGCATCCTAACCGAAGCACCCCCGAGCGCCGAAGAACTCATTTATGCCAACTCCCCTCGGGGTTTCGCACTCATTTCGCAGCGCAACGAGACGGTACAGCGCCATTACTTCCAGTGTGATCCAGACGAGAATCCAGATGACTGGACCGAGGACGAAATTTGGGCCGAGCTGCAAGCCCGCGTTGATGGCCCCGATGGTTTCCAACTCAAACGAGGCCCAATCTTTGAAAAAACTGTGCTGAAATTTCGGTCCTTCGTGGCAGAACCCATGCGCTGGGGCAATCTATTCTTGGCCGGGGATGCCGGGCATACAGTGCCACCCACCGGGGCGAAAGGCCTCAACCTCGCTTTTGCCGATGTAAAAGTGCTCTTCGCGGCGCTCGAGCAATTCTTCAAGACCGGCGACTCCACCGGCATCGACAATTATTCTGAAACAGCCCTCAAGCGTGTCTGGAAAGCCCAGAACTTCTCATACTGGATGACCAGCATGCTCCACACCCGCAAAGACGCAAGTTCCTTTGAAACCCGCCGTGCCATTGGCGAGCTACACACGGTAGTGGGCTCCAAATACGGGCGTCAATATCTTGCCGAATCATACTGCGGCTGGCCGCACGAATAACCCGACCGACACGACGAAAGGATGGCGAAGTGACCTCTACGAATAGTCCAAAACTCGACCCGTTGGCCACAGCCGACTCTCAGGAGACCCTCAGCTCCGAAATCCAAGACATTAGCACCACCTATGAGCAGAGCGTGCAAGCCGATCCCAAGCGGGAAGAGACCCAACCGCGACTGAACTATCCGCCATACCGGTCATCGCTGCTGCGGCACCCAACAAAGGATCTGCACCACACGGACCCCGAAACAATCGAGTTATACTCACCCGCATTTGGCCACCGAGACGTCCACCAGTTGGAATCGAACCTCACCATTCAACACAATGGTGAACCGATCGGCGAGCGCATCGTCATTCGTGGACGCGTACTCGATGGCAACGGCCGCCCGGTACGAAACCAACTCATTGAGGTATGGCAGGCCAACGCTGCAGGTCGGTATATTCACAAACGTGACCAGCACCCGGCCCCGATCGATCCGAACTTTTCAGGTGTCGGCCGCGCGATCACCGGTGACGACGGAACCTACGAGTTCACCACCATCAAGCCGGCTCCATACCCGTGGAAAAACCACCACAACGCTTGGCGTCCAGCACACGTGCACTTCTCACTCTTCGGCACGGACTTCACACAGCGCATGATCACCCAGATGTACTTCCCCGGCGATCCGCTGTTTGCGCTGGATCCGATTTACCAGTCGATCACCGACCAAAAGGCACGCGACCGCCTGGTTGCAACCTACGATCACTCAATCACCAGCCACGAATGGAACACCGGGTACCGCTGGGACATCGTTTTGACCGGCTCGCAGCAAACCCCGATGGAGGACGAAGACCATGACCACTAATGATCTGACCCCAACACCGGGCCAAACTATTGGCCCCTTTTTCGGCTACTTTAATGCTGCCGAACAAGTCCACCTGCCATTTGAGAATGGCGACAATCTGGTCCCCCCGGGGGATGACCGAGCGATCCAACTGATCGGTACCGTCTATGACGGCGAAGGCACTCCAATCCCGGATGCGATGATCGAAATCTGGCAGGCCGATGAACATGGCAACATCCCCAACCAAGATGGTTCACTCATCCGTGACCCATTTGCGTTCACCGGCTGGGGCCGTGCGACCACCGATAATGTGGGCACTTACCGGTTCACCACAGTTCAGCCGGGCGCTACCGATGAGGGCAAAGCCCCGTTCATCCACGTCGTCGTCTTTGCCCGCGGTCTGTTGAATAAACTGCACACCCGCGCCTATATTCCAGAGAACAAGGGCTTGGCAAACGACGCGACACTCTCGGCACTGGGCGATCGCGCAGAAACCTTGATTGCCAAGCGTGACGGTAAACGCTTGCTGTTCGACATCCACCTGCAGGGCAACAACGAAACCGTGTTTTTCAGTTACCCCGGTATGGATTACCCGAAACCGTAGGTTTTACTTTCGATACCCGCTCGTTGATTCGGGCGGGTATCGTTATGTCTGACCCCGATCAAAGGAACACTCTCGTGGAAGATTTCGGCTTGCTCAATCCCGCATGGGCCGGTACGCGTGCTGCCGCGCTCACTTCGGATACCGCTTTCGGACAGGCAATGCTTGATGTTGAGGCCGCCTGGTGTCGCGCCCAGGTTCGGTTTGGCACCGCGCCGGCAACTATTGAAGATGCCGTGGCGGCCGTCAGTCATATCGACGACTACGATCTCACAGCCATCGCAGCTCAGACCCCCGATGGCGCCAACGCCCTGATCCCGTTGTTAAACGCGCTGCGGAATAACGTTGCTGCCAATCTTCCACAGGCCGGTCAATATGTGCATCGAGGCGCGACGTCCCAGGACATTATTGATACCGCCTTAATGTTGATGGCTACTCGGGCCGGTGAGCACGTGCTGACAAACCTCAAAACCGCGGTCCGTCAGCTCTCAATGCTCGCCATAGACCATGCTGACACCGTGATGATCGGCCGCTCGCTGGCTCAACATGCCCAGCCCATTACGTTCGGTTACCGCGTTTCCCAGTGGATCGAAGCACTCGGCAGCGCAGGCCAACACTTTGAGAATGTGGTGGATAGTCTTCCGCTTCAGTGGGGTGGCGCTGTCGGTACCTCGACGTGGTGGGTGGATTACTTTAAGGCAGCTCAGCCCGAGTCCGATCCCATGGACCTGGTCAACCATCAGCGTGATCTGCTGGCCGAGGAGCTCGACCTCGTCTCAGCGCCGGTCTGGCACGCTAATCGCATACCGATCCTCCAGCTGGGACAGATGGCGTTCCAGGTAACGGCTGCTGCAGCAAAACTCGCCAACGATGTACTGACGTCGGTGCAAGCCGAGAACGCCGAATTAGCTGAGCCGACTAAACCCGGCCGCGGCGGATCATCGGCCATGCCCCATAAGAACAACCCGGTACTGTCAATTCGCCTCAAACATGCGGCCCAAGAGGCCAGCGGTCACCTCAATACCCTGCAAACCGGAGTCATATCGAATACCGCAGAACGTGCAGACGGTGGCTGGCATACCGAATGGTCCGCGCTGCGCGGGTTGCTGCGCCTGACCGGTGCGGTCAGCGAGATTCTTGTCGAACTCACCGACGGACTCCAGGTCCACTCCGATGCGATGCGGCACAATCTTGCGATCCACGGCAAGGCAGTGTTCCTCGGACGTCTAACACAGTGGTTGGTCCCCATTGTTGAGGCCCACGGTGCGGCTGCACCCGGTGATGGCAAGCAACTCATCGAATCCATCAGTACTACAGCTATGACCAATGACAATGACCTCGCCCAGGCCCTGGTAGAACAGTTGCCAGACGGGATCGTGACCGTGGAAGCTATTGAAAAGATGTTAGACCCTTCCGGATACAGGGGAGGTGCTGCGAGTATCGTGGCAGAAGTATATTCGCGTTATAGAAAGTGGAGCTCATGACCGAACCAAAAATCGCCGGTATTCAGTTCACCGACCATAACCCAGCCAAGCCCTTGCTGGTTCTCGGGCCCGGCATTGGGACTGCTGTGGAACCTCTGTGGGGCAAAGCTGCACAACTGCTGGCCAACGACTATGAAATTATCGGTTATGACCTACCGGGTCACGGACGATCCGAAGCCTCCACCGACCAATGGGAAATTGATGATCTCGCCAATATTGCGGCACGGCTGGCGTCTGAAGCCATTGACGGTACCGATCGAAAAGCATTTTTCGCCGGAGTCTCGCTGTCTGGGGCTGTCGCGCAGCGCATCGCAGCGAATCACGGCGATGTCTTTGAACGCGTTGCCATGGTGTGCTCCTCACCAAAATTCGGCACGCCGGAAGCGTGGCAGGAACGCGCAGAATACGTCTCGACCGCAGGGACCCCGGCCATGGTGGAGCGGTCAGCAAAAACCTGGTTTGCCGACGGTTTCATCGATGCGAATCCAACCGAAGCCACCGCGCTATTGCACTCGCTGCAAAATGCCGACCGGCATTCCTACGCGCACGCTTCAATTGCACTATCGCACTTTGACATGACCGACCAACTGACCCAGATTCAGACGCCGCTGCTGGCGCTGGTTGGGGAAGTCGATCCGGTCTCGCCACCAGAGCACGCGGAAAATGTAGCCGGCACTGTTCAGCACGGTCAGATGGCTGTACTAGAAAACGTGGCGCACCAGGCACCAACCGAAGATCCGGAAGGTACCGCACAAATTCTGCACGCCTTCTTCTCGGGCCAACTGGTTCAGCAACCATCCGATGAACAAACAACCACGCAAGTGTACGACGCCGGCATGGCTGTTCGTCGCCAGGTGCTATCCGATGCACACGTGGACCGTGCCAACGCTAATATCGACGATTTCACCCGGGATTTCCAGGAAATGATTACCCGCTATGCGTGGGGTACCATTTGGACCCGTCCCGGTCTGGACCGTCGCATGCGCTCAGCCGTCACACTGACCGCCATGGTGGCCGGCAAGTACTGGGACGAACTGGCCATGCATGTCAAAGCTGCACGTCGCAACGGACTCAGCGTTGACGAAATCAAAGAGATTCTGCTGCAAACAGCGATCTACTGTTCTGTACCAGCCGCCAACGTGGCATTCTCTGTCGCCAAGCAGGCGCTGTCGGAATACGAGGCTGAAGAAGCCTAGTCCCGTTGACATGAAATCCGGTCCAGTCTGTTGAGTGGACCGGATTTTTTATCGCTTCAAACGCATTTATGACGAACCCCTTTCGCCCAGCGGACGCGTCAGCTAGACTCGAAGTATCGCACAGTGAACCATCGTTCGCACAGCGAACATAGAGTTTTTGCTTCACGCTCGGAAGGAATCATGCAGCAGGTATATATCTACGACGCATTACGCACCCCCTTTGGTCGGCTCGGCGGCGGACTCGCCGGTGTTCGCCCAGATGATCTCGCGGCAACCGTCATCACCCAACTCCTCGAGCGTTACCCGAACCTGGATCGCAAGGCGATCGACGACGTCGTCTTTGGGAACGCCAACGGCGCCGGCGAAGAAAACCGCAATGTGGCCCGCATGGCTACCCTGTTGGCGGGTCTACCAACTTCCATCCCGGGGGTGACCGTCAACCGCCTGTGCGGCTCATCCTTAGACGCTGCCTTCCACGGCAGCTATTCGATCGGTTCCGGCGATAACCACCTGGTGATTACCGGTGGAACCGAGTCCATGTCGCGTGCCCCATATGTCGTGCCGAAACCAGAACGTGCCTACCCGGCCGGCAACAGTCAGATGGTCTCCACGACTCTGGGCTGGCGTCTGATCAACCCCGATATGCCCAACGAATGGACCGTTTCACTCGGTGAAGCCACCGAGCAGCTCGTTGAAAAATACGACGTATCCCGCGAGCGCCAAGACCAATACGCTGCTCTGTCACACCAGCGGGCCAATGCCGCATGGGAAGCCGGCCACTACGACAACCTGGTCGTTCCCGTCGACGAGGTCACCCGCGACGAAACCATTCGCCCAGAAACCACCGTTGACACCCTGTCGGGCCTACGCACCGTGTTCCGGAAAGAAAACGGTACCGTAACCGCCGGCAATGCGTCGTCGATGAACGATGGCGCCGGCGTGGTGCTGATGGGCTCCGAACAGGCCGCTACCACTCTGGGCGCTGACCCACTGGTTCGCGTTGTCTCCCGCGGTGTGGCGGCTAATGAACCCCAGTATTTTGGCGAAGCACCGGTCCCGGCCGCCAACCTGGCGCTAGAACGCGCGGGCATTACCTGGGATCAAGTCGGAGCCATCGAACTCAACGAGGCCTTCGCCGCACAAGTACTGGTCAACCTGGATTCCTGGGGCATCGCGCTGGACGATGAGCGCGTGAACGCCTGGGGTGGCGCCATTGCGCTGGGCCATCCACTGGGTGCTTCCGGTTCCCGTGTGTTGGGTACCCTGGCACGCCGCCTGAAAGCTGAGAACCGCCGTTGGGGTCTGGCCGCGCTGTGTGTTGGCGTGGGCCAGGGTGTTGCCATGGTGGTTGAAAACGAAGACGCCACTGAGTAAAGGAAACGATATGACAAAGATTGTAGATACCGCAGCCGATGCGGTCGCCAATATCTCTGACGGTTCAACGGTCCTCATGGGTGGGTTCGGCGACGCCGGCCAGCCCATGGAACTCATCGAGGCACTGTTGGAGTCGGGGGCAAAAGACCTGACCGTCGTCAACAACAATGCTGGCCAAGCCGATGCCGGCCTGGCCTTGTTGATCAAAGAGCGCCGCGTGAACAAAATTATCTGTTCGTTCCCTCGCCAATCGGATTCTTGGCACTTCGATGAGGCCTACCGCGCCGGCGAAATTGAACTGGAGCTCGTCCCGCAGGGCAACCTCGCCGAACGTTTGCGGGCCGCTGGTGCGGGCATTGGCGCGTTCTTCACTCCGACCGGGTACGGCACCCGATTAGCCGAGGGCAAAGAAGTTCGTGAGATCAATGGTCGCAACTATGTGCTGGAGTACCCAATTCATGGCGATGTAGCGCTGATCAAAGCGTTCCAGGCTGACGAAAAGGGCAACCTGGTCTACCGCAAGACGGCGCGCAACTTCGGTCCGGTTATGGCCACCGCGGCTAAGCAAACCATTGTGCAGGTCGAAGAGATACTGCCGACCGGAAGCCTTGATCCAGAAAACATTGTGACCCCGTCGATTTACACCGATGTGATGGTTCCCATTGAAACTCAGTCCACTGAACTGGCAGCACGCGAGCGTGCCCAAGGAGCGAAGTAATGCTACGTAGCGAAAAAGTAGACCGTAACACCCTGGCACAATTCGTTGCCGATGACATTGAAGCCGGTTCCTTCGTCAATCTCGGCATCGGACAACCAACCCTGGTGTCCAACTATCTGACCGAAGAACACGATGTCACCCTGCACACCGAAAACGGCATGCTGGGCATGGGTCGAGCTGCTGAAGAAGCGGAGGTCGATGTTGACCTGATCAACGCCGGCAAGGTCCCCGTCACTGAAACCCCGGGGGCTGCGTTTTTCCATCAAGCAGACTCATTTGCCATTATGCGCGGCGGCCACCTCGACGTCTGTGTACTGGGTGCCTTCCAAGTTTCGGCAACCGGCGACCTGGCCAACTGGCACACGGGTGCCGAAGATGCGATCCCTGCGGTCGGTGGAGCCATGGACTTGGCCATTGGCGCCAAACGGGTCTTTGTGATGATGAACCTGTTCACTCGTGACGGTGACATCAAGCTGGTATCCGAAGCCACCTATCCGTTAACCGGTGTGGGCTGTGTTTCCCGCGTGTACACCGATCATGGCATCTTCGAACTTTCAGACTCCGGCACCGTTGAAGTGCTTGCACTATTTGGCCTGAGCTTCGAGGAACTGACCTCGAAATCGGATATCGAATTCGTAGATGCAACCAGCAAATAATACGGGCCTTTTCGTCCAGTCGTTTGCCCGGGGCCTCGAAGTGATCGAGGCCTTCGGGCAAACGCCGACGATGACCCTCACCGAGGTCGCAGAAGCCACCGGGCTCTCCCGAGCGACCGTGCGGCGCTTCCTCCACACCCTGGTGTCGCTGGGCTACATGCGGGCTAACGAGAAGAATTTTCAGCTGACGCCCAAGGTGCTGAATCTGGGGTTTGCGTACTTGTCTTCGCAGCCACTAGTCGAACTGATCGATCCGGTCTTAGCGAACCTGTCCAAACAGCTGGGGCAATCCACGTCGGCGTCCGTGCTTGATACCACCGACGTCGTCTACATTGCTCGGAAAGAGACCACGTCGATCATGCGGATCAACATCACGGTCGGGACGCGATTCCCCGCGTATGCGACGTCGATGGGGCGCGTGCTCCTGGCCGGTTTATCCGATGCCGAGCTCGAAACGTATTTTGCCGAGGCGGAGCTGGCCGAGGTCACCGATTACACCATAACGGACCCGGCGTGGCTCCGACGTGAAATTGCCGAAATTCGGGCTCAAGGCTTTGCCGTGGTCACAGAAGAACTTGAAGTTGGATTAGCTTCCGTGGCGGTCCCGATTCGCAACCGGGCTGGGGAAACCGTTGCCGCCATGAATACCTCGATCGCGGTCACTCGGCATACGCCAGGGGACCTCACCGAACTACTGCCCGCGTTGCAAGCAGCGGCCGATGAGGTGTCCAACGCCCTTTAGATCTCCCAGCGCCGGGTTTGTCCCGCAAAGGATTCCAGTACATCGGGATCATCGATGGTCGCGGGCGCGGAAAAGTCCTCGCCCTCGACAATCGACCGCATCGTGCGTCGCAGAATCTTGCCAGACCGGGTTTTTGGCAGCGCCGAGACAACTTCGACGTCACGGAATGCCGCGACCGCACCGAAATCTTTACGCACTTTAGCCACTAACTCTTTGGAAAGCTGTTCGGGCGTAATATCGGCGCCGGCGGTCAAGACCACATAGGCCACCGGTTTTTGGCCTTTAATACCGTCGGCCACACCGATCACAGCAGTTTCGGCAACAACCGGGTGATCGGCAATGACCGATTCCAGTGTGCCAGTGGACAATCGGTGACCTGCCACATTGATGACGTCGTCGGAGCGTCCCAGGACAAAGACATAGCCGTCCTCGTCGATATATCCGGTATCACCGGTTTCGTAATAGCCAGGGAAGGCAGCCATGTACGAGGAGTGGAAACGCTCCGGTTCACCATACAACCCAACCATGGCACCTGGTGGGAGCGGCAATTTGATCACAATATTGCCCTCATTGCCCGGGCCAACGGGTTCACCCAGTGGATTGACAACACCGACGTCGTAGCCGGGCACCGCGACCGACGACGAACCGGGTTTCATCGGCATCGGATCCAACCCTCGCAGGTTCGCTACAATCGGCCAACCGGTTTCGGTCTGCCACCAGTGGTCAACAATCGGCTTACCTGTAACCTCAGCCAACCAGTGATACGTGTCTTCATCGAGCCGTTCACCGGCGGAAAATACATTCCGCAGAGCAGACATATCGTATTTTTCCCACTGTTCCCCGTGGGGATCCGCAGCCCGGATTGCACGGTAGGCTGTGGGCGCTGAGAAGATCATTTTGGCTTGGTGTTCGGATGCGACCCGCCAGAATGCGCCGGCGTCCGGGGTTCCCACGGGTTTGCCCTCATAGACAACGGTTGTGGCACCGGCAACCAGGGGCGCGTACACAATGTAGGTATGGCCTACGACCCATCCGACGTCTGAAGCCACAAACATGGTCTCCCCAGCTGCAACATCATAGATGTGTGGAACCGACCAGGCAGAGGCCACGGCATATCCACCGTGATCGCGAATGACGGCCTTTGGTTTCGAGGTCGTACCCGAGGTGTGCAACAAATACAGCGGGGCGGTTGCTGCCACAGGGACCGCATCAACCGGCTGCTGCGCGGCCAATTGCTCGTCAAAATCTAACCAAGCCGGATCGAAATCAGCAATATTATCGTCGATCTCTGGACGCTGTTTGATGAACACAACCTCTGGCTTATGCTCAGCCATTTCAATAGCCTCAGCCACGTTTGGAAGATAGCGAATGGGTCTAGACGGCTCGATACCGCCGTTTGCCGCAATGACAGCTTTGGCCTGGGCATCATCCAGTCGAGTAGCCACTTCTTTGGGGGCAAACCCACCAAAGGTCACCACATGGATGGCGCCGAGTCGAGCAACGGCCAACATCGCGATCAATGCTTCTGGGATCATGGGCATATAGATCAGTACCCGATCTCCGTGCTCGATACCCTGGGCTCGCAGTGCTGCAGCCAGCCGAGCAACTTGATCCAGCAGTTCAGCGTAGGTATAGGTAATTTTCTGGTCGGTCATGGCTGAATCCCAGATAAGTGCGGGTTGGTCACCTCGACCGTTCTTCACCCAGCGGTCTAAGGCTTGATAGGTGATGTTGAGGCGACCATCCGGGTACCATTTCCATGATTCGGCACCGTCATAGTCGAGTCCTCGAGTGGGTGCTGTATGCCAATCGAGCAGCTCTGCTTGTTCGAGCCAGAACTCTGCCGGTTGCTGGATGGACTGTTCCAGTACCGCACGATAGGCAGTACCTGGTTGTTGCGACTTTTCTTCACCCATGCTGCTCCTTCGCAAACTTCTCGATGTTGTCCAGTAAAACCATTTATGTATACATTGCGTGGGTCACACATTAGTCGCCTGTGATGTACATGACAAACTCGCGGGCGGTATTCACAGACACTGCCATGCTCGTTTTGCTCTATCCGTTTTCGTCCGATATGGTAAAGGGGTTATTTGCACACGAAAATGCGCAAATAGCCCGGAGGCGTGCCAGAGAGGCCGATTGGACTTCACTGCTAATGAAGGGTCTGTTTAAACGCGGACCGGGGGTTCGAATCCCCCCGCCTCCGCCAATACAGCCCTGCAGACTCATTGAGTTTGCAGGGCTTTGACGGCTAAGGCACTTTATTCGGCGAACGCCTTGGCGACAGTTGAGTGCCACCTAGTTTTTCCGGCCTCCGATAGGGGCCGCTTCACGGAGTATTTCCCAGCGTCTTCTGGCCAACGAATAATGTCCTCTTTTCAGCACCATACGTGGTTATGTATACATAGCGGCAGAATAGCCCCCGAATAATTTCCTGCACCGCGCCACAACATTCCGCCTGAAGAACAGCAGTCTTGAAGGACAACAGCCCTAGTGAAAGACTAGGAGCAGAAGCATATTCCACCGTTTTGTGAGAGGTGGTTGCATTGAAAGCAGTCAGATACTACGGAACGGAAGACGTCCGTATCGAAGATATTCCAGAACCTGAACTCGTCGATGGCGCAGTAAAAATTGCTCCGGCGTTCAATGGCCTGTGCGGGTCTGACCTCTCCCTGTTTTTCTCCGGACCGTTCCCGCCAGCTCCTACAGAACATGAACCGCATGCACTTTCGGGTGAAGTCCTTCCCGTGGTGTTCGGTCACGAATTCTCAGGCGTCGTTACTGAAATCGCACACGACGTCGATCATGTGAAGGTTGGCGATCGCGTGGTCGTAGAACCTCTAATGGTCGATGGCACCTGCTGGGCTTGCCAACAAGGACAATACAACCTGTGTGAAGACATGGGCTTCATCGGCATCTCTGGACGGGGCGGCGGGATGGCCCAGTCGATTGTGGTCGAACAACGTTGGGTACACGGAATCGGTGACATGTCACTCGAAGAAGGCGCCCTGATTGAACCCTTGGCGGTAGCGCTGAATGCCGTCAACCGGGCGGGCGTCCTGGCGGGAGAGACGGCCGTGGTCGGCGGTGGGGGCCCGATCGGACAGTTAGTGACCGCCGTGCTAAAAGCCAAGGGGCTCAATGTGATTCTGTCCGAAGTATCTACAGCTCGTCAGCAGATTGCTAGAGATGCTGGTTACGCAGATCGCGTTGTTGACCCCACTAAGGAATCACTGCTGAATGTCGTCCAGGATGCCACCGATGGCGTAGGCGCGGCCTTTGCTTTTGACTGTGCTGGCGTCGAAGTTGTCTTCAATCAGATGTTCGAGGTGGTCCGGCCAACCGGACACGTTGAGATCGTTGCGGTATATCCAGAAGCAATTATGTTTGCAGTTGCCGATGCACTGACAATGCAAGAACGGACGATGGGGTCATCGATCGGCTACGCTAATGTGCACGGCGAAGCCATTGACCTTGTTCTGTCTGGAAAATTGAATGTTCGTCAATTTATTAGTTCTGTCATAGACATGGATGACGTGGTGGATCAAGGCTTGCGGAAGCTTCGCGACGCGGGCGAAACTGAAGTAAAGATCTTGGTCAAAATTGATCAATAGATGGGAGTCGTGATGACTATTCAAGACGTATTCAACTCCAACCTGGCGAGGGCGGGTCGTGCCCTGGTCGGCATCTCGACGTGGTATATAGCTGACGAAACAGGTATCGAACGCGATGAGATTCGGAAGTTTGAACGTGGTGTCATTTCGTTACCCGAAGAGCAGGAGCAAGCAATCAAAGCCGTACTCATCGAACACGGCGCACTGTTCTTACCGGATTCGCAAGCCGGCGGCTATGGCGTACGGCTGAAACACTCCAGTTCAAAAGCCAAGCAGATAGACCGCTGGGAAGGTGAAGGCGGACCGGCTGCCGAGGACGACGTCTAAGCGACCATAGAAAAGCTCCCTGTATAAACAGGGAGCTTTTTCATTGGGCAAACGTCATTACTCTTTGCTGTCATCGTCCGCAGCGTGAATCTGTTGCGCGATAATTTTAATGAGATCCTGCGCCTCGGTCTGCTGCAACACCGTATGTTCGGTCAGGGTTTCTGCTGCATCATCAAGCCGCTCGTCGCGGACCATCGCCTCAATCTGATCGCGAATCCACGGAGGCAATTCCTCCGACGACATAGAGATTGTTTCGGAATCCCGACTAATTTGCACTTCGAAGCCTTGCTGCTTGGCCGGCTCACTGAGCTCTAACCACTCATCAGGCACCGTGAGATCGGTGACTTCCTGTTCATCCGCTGGGACAAACGGATCCGAGCCTGCCACATCTTCCAGTGGAACCGATTCTTCGGCATCTTCCACATGCTCTTGCGGGAACTGATACAGCGCTTGGACATCGACAAACGCCTCAATCCGTCCCACTCCGGTCGCTTTGTGGTAGACCTCTGCCGCCTGGGCAAGCTGTCCAACAGCAAGGTAACGATAGACCTTGTTGTGAGACTCTTCGTCTAGGCGTCGGGCAGCAGCAGATGCGCCTTCTTCGGACATACGGTCAAAGAGCGCCGGCGACTTACCGCGTGAACCTGCGGTTGTGTTCTGTAGGCCTGATGAGCGACCGAGAAAGGCGATGATGCCCCACACCAATAAAGCCGAGACCGCAAGCAGCAAGAGCGGGATAATGAATTCCATGCCGCCTATTGTACTGTCAAGTTGTCAAGCGCGTGTCGAGTTCGGCTCTCGGACCGCTTTAATTCGCGGTCGGACAACAAAAACGTATAACAGCGCCGTGGCAGTCAGCGCCAACAGTGCCAAACCGGCGGTCATCAGCACTGTTCCAGTCCATCCATAATGGATCAAAAAGATGCCGCCGAGCCAACCAAAAACTGACGATCCGGTGTAGTAACAGAGGTTGTATAGCGACGTTGACTGGGCTCTTCCGCCTTCTGCCGCAGCTCCGGCCCAACCGGATGCGACGGAATGTGCTCCGAAAAATGCACCGGTAAATACCAGTAGCCCGAGCAATACTACCCAGAGGTTGGGAACGAGTGTGAGCAGGATTCCCGTAATCATCAGTAGAGTCAGTACCATCAGCACTCGAGAAGGCCGATATCTAGTCGCCAGAGCACCTGCCCACGGTGACGTGAAAGTGCCCATGAGATAGGCCAAAAAGAGCAGCGACACCACAGAGACCGGCAAATTGAATGGCTCTTCTATGAGGTGGAATCCCAAGAAATTGTAGACGGCCACGAATCCGCCCATCAGTAACATGCCCTGCAGGTACATGACGTTGAGCACCGCGGAGCGCAAATTGGTGGTAATCGCTGCGATGGCTTTACGCGGGGAAGACTTTGTGGGTTGAAATTTTCTCGCCGCTGGAGTGAGGAGCAGAAAGCAGACGGCCGAAGCCACCGCAAGCGCCAACACTACCCCCATGCCCATACGCCAGTGGTACCACTCCCCTATGGGGGCTGCCACGACACGACCTAGGAGCCCGCCGAGTACCGTCCCCGCGATGAACGTCCCGGCTGATTGACCGGTGGCTTGCGGGTGGACTTCCTCATTCAGATAGGCCATTGCCAGCGCTGGCACACCACCCAGTGCCATGCCTTCTAACACCCGAAACAGCAGAATCACGCCGAAGGTCGGCGCAAGTGTGGCGCCAATACCGAATAAACAGGCGGTAATAATAGAAATCGTCATGGCTGGTTTCCGTCCGAGCCTGTCACCCACAAATGACCACGGAATAACAGCCGCTGCCAGACCAATCGTAGAAGCAGATACCAGCAGCGCGGCTTGATCCGCGCTAGCTTGCAGGTCTGCAGCGATCAGGGGCAGCAGTCCCTGAGGTGAATAGAGCTGTGCAAAGGTTGCGACGCCGGCGAAGAATAGACCGATCATCAACCGTCGGAAGCTCGCCGTTTTGGGAACGTGTCCCAGCCATGTTTCTCCGGTCTGTGGCCCCGGAAACTGGAACTGGTGCATGGCTGCCTTTCTGCCGCAACGAGGTTTTATGTGCCGGTGTGGTTTGAGGCTAGACTCAGAAATCGTGAAGCTTGCTTTTGATCTCCCCAAAATGAATTTAGCCGATAGTTTTAAAGCCTACGACGTCCGCGGTATCGAAGACGAAACCATCAATGCTGACGTAGCGTTAGCGGTCGGATTCGCATTCGTTGCGGTGACCGGTGCTGACCGGGTACTCGTTGGTGGTGATATGCGCCCTTCATCGGAAGACTATGTGGCAGCATTTACCCGCGGCGCCGCAGCCGCAGGTGCAGATGTTGAACAGCTGGGATTGATCTCCACCGATATGTTGTATCACGCCTCGGGTGTACTGAACGCTCCGGGCGTGGTGTTCACTGCCTCGCATAACCCCGCCGGCTACAACGGCATAAAAATGACCCGTGCTGCTGCCGTCCCCATTTCAGCAGATACTGGCTTGGCGGAGATCCAAGCCAAGGCGCAAAGTTATTTGGACGCCGGGTTTGTCGAATCCGTAGCTGAAGCAGGCGAAGTTTCGCAGCGCGATACGCTCACCGGCTACGCAGAATATCTACGCTCGCTCGTAGATCTATCGAACATTCGTCCGCTAAAAGTTGTGGTCGATGCAGGAAATGGCATGGCTGGGTACACCACCCCTGCGGTTCTGGGCGATAAGGTGTTGAGCTCACTACCTATTGACATCATCCCGTTGTATTTTGAATTAGACGGGACCTTCCCTAACCACCCGGCCAATCCTATTGAACCGGCCAACTTAGTCGATCTGCAGAACGCGGTGCGTGAGCATGGCGCGGATCTTGGTTTAGCATTCGACGGCGATGCAGACCGCTGTTTTGTGATTGATGAGCGAGGCGAACCGGTAACCCCATCGGCCATCACGGCCATGGTTGCGGTACGAGAGATCGCACGAGCTCAAAATGCCGGTGAGACCACCCCGGTGATTATTTACAACCTCATCACATCAAAGGTTGTGCCCGAAGCAGTTGAGGCTGCAGGTGGTCGAGCGGTTGAAACTCGTGTAGGGCACTCGTTCATCAAGGCCTACATGGCCGAGCATTCCGCGGTGTTTGGCGGCGAGCACTCTGCGCACTATTATTTCCGCGACTTTTTCAATGCCGATACCGGCATGTTAGCGGCCATGCACGTCTTAGCGATGCTGGGATCAACCACCGCCACCGCTTCCTCCTTGGCAGCCGAGTACACCCCATACGTTGCTTCCGGGGAGATCAACTCGCAAGTCGCAGACCAAGCCGGTTCGATCGCTCAGGTGCTCGCCGAATTCGACCCCGGTGTTGAAACCACTATTTCGACCATTGACGGCACGACGATGGCAGCGACCAATGGCGATTGGTGGTTTAATCTCCGCCCGTCGAATACCGAACCCTTGCTGCGGTTCAATGCTGAAGCTGCCGATCCATCTACGATGGTGTGGCTCCGAGACACCGTGCTGGGGATCCTCCGCGCTTAGGCGATGCCAAGCGTCAGTGGGAGGACACTGTCGGCGCCAGCCCGCAGCAGCGTCGCAGATGCTACGGTCAAGGACCACTTGGTCGAGGCAATATCGTCGACGAGCAGCAGTGGCCCTTGTGGTGCACTGTTCAACGCCTCTTGGAGTTGCGCAGGCACGCTATACCGATTATGCACTTGAGCTAAGCGGAACGCGCTGTTGGCAGCCGGAGGATGGACCGGACCGTTCCATTGCAACTCACCGAGGTACGGTAACTGGCCAATGCTTGCGATAGCCTGTGCCAGGGACCCCACCAGTTGTGGTCGGTTTGGCGATGGCATCGCAACGACGGCAATGGGACGCTGAGCCCAGTCCCAGTCCGCCAAGACTTGGACCAAGCCTTGCACCATGGCATCGGTAACAGGCTGATCATCAGCATCTTGGAGTTGACGCAGCGTGGTGCCCCAGCCGAGATCTGTCAGGCGGGCGAGTGCCCGCCCCGGGAGATGTTGCTGTTTGATTTTTCCTTTGAGGTTGATTCCAAGATTGTCCAGACCGGTAGGCCACATCTTTCGCGGCGCAATGTCGACCCCCGGCCGTGCCAAGACCTGTTGCGCGTAGTTGCGGGCGTCCGCAGAAATCTCAAGTGTAAGCCAGGCGCCCACGCAGTTATCGCACCGGCCGCACGCTTGGGCGTAGGGGTCATCTAATGTCTGTGAAAGATACTGCATACGACACTGCTCGGTGCGCTGGTATTCCAACATCAGATTTTGTTCGGCAACACGTTGGGCTGCCACATGCTCGTAGCGTTCGGCATCGTAGTGCCAGGGCGTGCCGGTGGCCTGCCAGCCGCCTTGAACTCGAACGATGGCGTCATCAACGGCGAGAATCTTAATCAACAGTTCCAGCCGTGACGGCGATAGGTCTACCCTGGCCGACAGTGCAGGTATAGAAAGCGGCTGCTGTGTGGCTTCCAGAACCTGCTTAGCGATCCCTTCGTCTGGCATTGATGCTGTCGCAAAGTATTCCCAGATCCGTTGGTCTTCCACACCGGGTAGGAGCACCGCCTCGGCGTGGTCGGTCCCACGTCCGGCACGACCGATATGTTGGTAGTAGGAAACCGGAGATGACGGTGCGCCAAAATGAACGACAAATCCAAGGTCTGGCTTATCGAATCCCATGCCCAGAGCCGACGTGGCAATCAGTGCTTTGACTCGGTTATCTTTCAATGCTTGTTCTAGCTCGGTGCGCTCTTCTGGTGCGGTCGCGCCCGTATATGCGGCCACATTATGCCCGGCTGCTTGGAGGGCTTCTGCGACGTCGTGGGCAGCAGCGACCGTAAGCGTATATACAATGCCCGAGGATTCGAAGTGCGTCAGATGGTCGACCAGCCAACCGATTCTGGTTTGCGAGTCGGCTTGGGGCAACACCGAGAGTCGCAACGACGAGCGGGCTAGCGGGCCGCGAGTTAGGAAGACGTCATTGCCAAGTTGTTCCAGTACATCGTCGACCACACGCTGGTTCGCCGTTGCTGTTGTCGCCAGGATTGGTGTTTCCAACTGGCTGATCACCGAGCCGATTCTGCGATAGTCCGGGCGAAAATCGTGACCCCAGTCCGAAATGCAATGGGCCTCATCGATGACCAAGAGCCCCAGTCGTTCGATCAGATCGGGCAGCTGACTCTGACGAAACATCGGATTGTTGAGACGTTCCGGCGAGATCAGCAAGACGTCGATTTCGTCGCGTTCCAGTTGCCCTGCAATCACGTTCCAGGCGGCCGCATTGGTTGAGTTAATTGATTCAGCCACGATGCCGGCACGCTGGGCTGCTGCAACCTGATCTGCCATCAGAGCTAGCAGAGGAGAGATGATCAACGTGGGTCCACCACCACGACGTCTCAGGAGTGCTGTCGCGACGAAGTAGACCGCAGATTTTCCCCACCCGGTGCGCTGCACGACCAATCCGCGCCGCCCACTGACGATCGCTTCGATGGCCTCATACTGTCCCTCGTGGAAGGCTGCGGGCTTTCCGACGAGTTCGGAAAGAATCTGGGTGGCCTCAGCGCGTAGTGTCATACCCTTTAACGTAGTCAACCCGGGCCTGTTATTGCAGACCCGGGTTGACGTGTTGTGGAAAACTAGCTGTTCAGCCCTAGACGATCCTTGAGTCCGTCAAGTTCGTCCGACATAGCAGCTGGCAGTTTATCGCCGAATTTTTCGAACCATTCTTCTATCATCGGGATTTCGTCGTGCCATTCATCCGCGTCGAATTTAATCGAGTTGATGAGGTTGTCTTCAGAAATCTCCAAGCCGGTCAAGTCCAACGCATCCTGGGTAGGAACGACGCCGATAGGAGTATCGGTGCCTTTGCCCTTTCCTTGCAGACGCTCAACGACCCATTTCAGGACACGAGCGTTCTCGCCGAAGCCTGGCCAGGAGATCTTGCCGGCGTCATTGCGGCGGAACCAGTTGACCAAGAAGATTTGCGGCATATTGTCAGCGCCGATCTTGTCTTCCATATCCAACCAATTTTGGACGTAGTCGCCTGCTGCGTATCCCATGAATGGCAGCATCGCCATTGGGTCGCGACGAACTTCGCCAACTTTGCCTTCTGCAGCAGCGGTGCGTGCAGACGACAGGGTTGCACCCTTGAACACTCCATCTTGCCATGACCGGGCTTCAGTCACCAGCGGGATCGCGTTGTCACGACGACCACCGAACAAGACCGCGTCAAGCTTGATGCCTTCTGGGTTGAAGTACTCCTCAGCCAACATGTCGGTCTGGTCAATCGGCGTGCAGAACCGTGAGTTCGGGTGCGCTGCCGGGGTAATAGACTCAGGCGTCCACTCGTTACCCAACCAGTCGGTGAGTTTGGCTGGCTTCTCTTTGGTAAGGCCTTCCCACCAAACGCCACCTTCTGGAGTCAACGCAACGTTAGTGAAGATTGTGTTCCCCTTGGCGATGGCACGCATCGCGTTGGGGTTGGTGTGCCAGCCAGTACCTGGGGCCACACCGAAGAAGCCGTATTCTGGGTTAACGACCCGCAGGTTCTTATCCTCATCGGGCGTGATCCAAGCGATGTCATCGCCCAGTGTTTCAGCGGTCCAGCCTTCCAAGGTTGGATCAATCAGCGCGAGGTTGGTCTTACCGGTGGCTGACGGGAAGGCGCCGGTGATCGTGTAGGACTCATTTTCTGGGCTGGTGAGCTTCAGAATCAGCATGTGCTCGGCCATCCAGCCTTCGTCACGTGCCATAGCCGAAGCAATGCGCAGCGCATATGCCTTTTTGCCGAGCAGTGCGTTGCCGCCGTAGCCGGAGCCGTAGGAGACAATTGAACGCTCCTCCGGGAAGTGGACAATCCACTTGGTGTCGCTTGATGGCCAGGTAACGTCTTCTTGACCTGGCTCCAGTGGGGAACCAACGGAGTGCAAGGCCGGAACGAAGAATGCTTCAGTTTCAGCAATCTTGTTCAAAACGTCTGTGCCGATACGAGCCATGACGCGCATGGACAGGACAACGTAGGGGCTGTCGGTGATTTCCACACCGAACTTAGGATCTTTAGCATCCAGTGGACCCATGACGAATGGGACAACGTACATTGTGCGGCCACGCATGGCGCCGTCGAATGCATCGTTGAGGATGGATTTCATCTCGGCTGGGTCTTTCCAGTTATTGGTAAAACCAGCATCTTCTTCTTTTTCAGAGCAGATAAATGTCCGCGATTCGACGCGCGCAACATCGGCGGGATCGGAGAAGGCCGCATAAGAATTCGGAAACTGTGGGTCCGTGAGTCGGACCAATGAACCGGCATCGACCATTTCTTGGGCGATGCGATCGTTTTCTTCCTGCGAACCATCTACCCAGTAGACCGAGTCCGGTTGGGTCAGCTCCGCTATTTCTTTGACCCAGTCCAATAACGGTGCGTAATTGGTGGGTGCGGTGTCCTCGACCTGTGCAGCCAGATCGGAGGCGGCGTTTTCAACCATTTGGATCCTTTTTCGTATCGACTTACCAACCGCAGCATGACAATACCAGCACGTCGTCGTGCTGCGAACCGTTCCGGTCGGAACGAGAGTCTATGTCGCACACTTTAGCAGCCTGTCCGCTGACCGCGCCCAAGTTGATTCACCAGAACTTCGCTCAGAGACAAGATTCACTTTACCTAACCGGGAGAAAGTGATGAACGACACTGGTTTTCATACTGAAACCCTGGAAAATGAGCTATTGTCGGGCTTTTCGCACCTCACCAATCCTGCGAAAATGAGTTTATACACGTTACTTCACCTCCACACAGCTCGTTTTTGCAAAAACAGGACCCGCACTGGTTTTGCATTTTCAAAAAGTACGAGTATAGTTAGTTCTCGTTGCCCGGCGCCCTTAGCTCAGCTGGATAGAGCGTCTGTCTACGGAACAGAAGGTCAGGGGTTCGAATCCCTTAGGGCGCGCTCAAAACGTTCGCAGTTTCATGCGGATCCTCGGCCCTTGAGATTGATTGCAGATCATATCTCAAGGGCTTTTCGTTAGCCCAAATACGTTTGCTGAAGTTCGCTAGACTTCAACGCATATCAGTATTCTTGAGGAACAATGACCTGCTCCCGCATCCTTCTCGCACTAGCACTCATCGCGATGATGATCACAATGTTTGTGCCGCTGCCGCTGTGGCTGGCAGTAACTTTGATGTGTTTCGCTCTCATCTCCGCGATCGGCGTCGTGCTTCTGCGTCTTGGAGTTCGAGAGGATGTCTAGCGTGGCACGACGAAATGCGTCATGTCAGCATCACGACCGTCCAGGCTGGCCCACTCACCGGGAACGTTGAATACCATCAGCCCTAGTGTCGGATAGCGTTCAGCCATATCCAATACTGCTTGTTCATCAGAGTCAACCGACGCTAACCGCATCCCAATTTCTTGCACCCAGGGCATGTGGCCGACAACCATGAGCGTCCGAACTTGTTCTTCGGTTTCGTTAATCACCGACAGCACCTGGGTTGCAGAGCTCAAGTAGAGACGAGAATCCAGGTAAGGCGTGGGGGCTGTATCTCCGAGTTCGTTGAGCACCCACGTGGTGGTTTGTCGTGTACGCACGGCATCTGAAGTGACGATGGCGTCAGGATATATGCCCTGTTCAATCAGCCAACGACCGGCGGCAGGGGCTTCAGTATTGCCGCGGTCTGCCAGTGGTCGTTCATGGTCGGGCACGGGCGGATACGCGGCTTTGCCATGTCGAAGGACAATAAGACGTTTCTGATCTGTGTTAGTCGACATTCAAGTGCTCCGAGGACGGCTCATCACGGTATTTCAAATAGGATCCGTCGTCGTATTCCCGCATCCATTGTGCCACGTAGGGGCAAACCGGCACGATGCGATATCCTTCGGCGATTGATTGGTCCAGAGAATGTTTCGTCAGTTCCCCGGCCAAACCTGCGCCTCGATAATCGGGATGGACAAAGACCCCTGGAAATACGCGTTGTTTGGTGCCGTCGGCGGATTCGACATCATGATAGAGGTTGCGGCCGATGACATCCCCGGTCTCATTCGTGACACCGAAGGACTCTTCATCGCGGAACCAGCGTGATTGTGTAGTCATGTCTGCCTTAGTTGAAGTGTTCGGGACGCGCAGTGTCACTGGCGTCGGCGTAGCGTTTATCGGAGTTTTTCTCGATCCAACTTTTGACGTATGGGCAGATCGCAACAATGCGGTAACCCTCGTCCAGTGCGTTATCGAGCGCATATTGTACGAGTTTTCCGGCAAGCCCGGCACCGCGGTAGTCTTCTTCGACCACGGTCTCGATAAAGATCCTCTGCTTTGTGCCATCGGCTGTTTCGTGGTCTCGATATATTTCGCGACCTGCAACGGTATCCGAGTCATCGACGATCATGCCGATATACCCATTGCGTTGAAAAAATTGTGGATGATCTGGCGATAGATTCGTCATCTAGTCCTCCTTGCGGCGGGCAACCGTTGGTGGATTTTTTCTTGGTTTCATCGCTACCGTCGGCAATCCTGGGGCCGGTAGGGGCGCTGGTTCGTTGGGCGGGAACTGTCCGTACTGTGGGAAGCGGGTGCCTTCGGGATAGGCGTTCGGTATCAACGTATCCAACAGCGGGCCAGCGACGGGTGCTTCGAGCTCATGCCCGGCCAGCGGAGAGTCTTCGGCAGGTGCTTCAAAGCCCATTTCTGTTTGATAGCGTTGTCTCCAGCGTGCGATTTCGTCGTGAGAACGACCCACGAAATTCCACCACATCACAATGTCTTCATGCAGCGGCTCGCCACCGATCAGCATGACACGTATGGGCGTTTCGCCGGAGCTGAGCTCCAGTTTCGTCACCCCGGTGCCTAAATATCCGAGGTGATTCTGTTCGATCAACGCACCGTTGAAGTTCGCGGTGCACTCCACTGCCAGCAGTCCGTGTTCGTGTTCAGCCGGCACATCAATTTCCAGCGTTGTGTTGGGCTCCAACGATATTTCTGCTGCAGAAAGTGGGCTGTACGTTTCGACTGGAGAAGTGACACCCAGCAAGGAGCCAATAGCGATTTTCGTCTCCCAACCTGGACCGCGAACGACTTCCGCTCGGTGCTGGTCAAGGTGGGGTTCCACGAAACGATGCTGCTCCGGAAAGGCGTACCAGAGCTGCACACCGTGCAGCGTTGTGGTGTCGTGGCTGGAATGTTCGGAGTGGGTGATACCGTATCCGGCATTCATAAGATTGACTTCACCGGGACGAACTAAAGCCCAGTTCCCAGCGGAGTCGACGTGGTCAACCCGGCCTTCGAATAGCCACGAGACGGTAGCTAAACCAGTGTGTGGGTGGCGTGGCACTTGCATGCCGCCGGATTGCGTAACATCGTCAGGCCCAAAATAGTCGAGGAAACACCACGCACCGATCAGTGAGCGAGCTCGCTGCGGAATGGTGCGCTGTACTGTCATCGCGCGTGGTCCGCCCAGCGGTACCCCACGTGGTTCGAGCACCTCGACAATATAGTCAGTGCCGCGTTTTTCTTCGAAACCGGCGCTAAGTCCTGCAGAATTATTTGGAGCGTTAAAGTCAATGAGTTCTGGATTTGGGTCAAGATTCGTCATGACGACTCCCCCAGCGCTTGCTTCGAGGCCTTATTCGGGCGTACCGGGTGGTGCGAGAGAATTGAGATCCGGTTCGTAAGATTCATCGTCATCGCCACCCATTGAACGGCAGCATATTGTTCTTCGTTCAATTGCCCAAAGGCGATCAGCTGTGCGGCCTGCACGGAATCAATGTCGTCCACGTTCGTGACTTCTTGAGCCAAGTGCAGTGCTGCACGTTCCTGGGCGGTGTAGAGGTTCTCAGCTTCCCACCAAGCGGCCAGGGCTCCGAGTCGTTGGGCCGATACTCCGGCGTCAACGGCGTAACGAGTATGCAGATCCAGACAGTAGGCGCAACCATTCATCTGAGATACGCGAAGATTGACCAGTTCGATCAGCTGGTCTGATAGGCCTGCCGCACGGGCGTCGTCACTCACTGCTCTCGATAATCGGATCACGGCTTTCCAAGCGTCAGGATTCGATTTATCGAGGAAAAACTGCAGTGGGTCACGATCCGTCATGACGGCTCCTTCCAAAAGCTCTCTACGAGTCTAGCCCTGCACAGCAGTTAATGCAGGGGTTGCTTGGAAGGCTTCAGGTGACTAAATGGAGTACTCTGGTGCGGCCCAGACGACAACTTCTGGGTGCTCGTAGAAACGGTAGCCCTGACCACGAACAGTGCGGACCGTGCCGGAGAGACGTCCCAGCTTGGCGCGTAGACGACGAATGTGAACGTCGATGGTGCGCTCGTTGGGGACTTCTTCGGTTTCATCCCACAGCGTCTGGAGCAGCTCTTCCCGGTTAACTGTACGACCGCCATTTTCGACCAGGTAGTTCAACAGCTCAAATTCTTTATATGTCAGGTTGAGTGGTTCGCCATCGAGCAAAACTTCGCGACGGGCAAGGTCGATGAGCACACCCGGCTGCCGGGTTGAGACCGGTGCTGGAGCTGAGGCAAGTTCTGGCGAAATAGCCTGCTGGATGGTGGGATCTGCGGTGACCTGACGGACGACGTCAAGATCTTCACCCGCCACGTCGGCCGGGGCAATAGCGACTGCCGCATAGGAATCTGCGCCAGGAACTAAGGTTTCAACATAGTGGCGCAGTTCGTTGGCTAAACGGGTCAACGACGTACCAGCGGCGAGGGCAGACTGTTCGTCCATGCCCACATACAGCACAAATCCACGAGCTTCGGTTTCCATATGCACCGGAGCCACACCATTTTCTGGTGCGGGGGTCTCGTCTGAAGGAACCGCCCTGAGACGATTCTCATCCGCCTCCCGATAAGCTCGGACACGCTCTGCTCGGCGTTGTGCGTTACGTACCGAAATGTGAACGTAACCTTGCTGGGGTGCGCTTGTCATAGAGTTATTCCTTCAACAAACTAAACGGCGATGACCACCGATGACGCTCGGGACTAACCTGACCCGAACTGGTATGTGCTATCACAACATTGACCCGTAATGGTCACGTAACGCAAACGCCGACCCCATGTTTGTCTCATTATGTGGACTTTCGACTTCATTAAGTGATGAGAATCACTTGTAACATTCGAACTCTCAGGAGTTTTCGACCCAATACAGATGTATAAGCGCTACTCTGCGACGCCGTAGAGGCGATCTCCTGCGTCACCGAGGCCCGGCACGATATAAGCATTCTCGTCCAGTCGCTCATCGATTGCTGCAACGTAGAGACTTACGTCAATATCGGCGAGGTTATCTTGGAGGTATTCGATGCCTTCCGGGGCGGCGAGCAGACAGATTGCGGACACCTGACGAGCATTGCGTTCGTATAGGAAACGAATCGACTCGGCCAACGTGCCGCCGGTGGCCAGCATGGGGTCCAGCAGGAAAACGTGGCGTCCCGTCAGGTCTTTCGGTAGGCGTTCGGCATACGTAACAATGTTCAACGTTTCGTCGTCACGGATCATGCCCAAGAAGCCAACTTCGGCGGTTGGGGCCATGCGAACCATGCCATCAAGCATGCCCAGTCCTGCACGCAAGATAGGCACCACAAGCGGACGAGGTTTCGCGATCTGCGTGCCGGTCGTCGCGGTTACCGGGGTCTCGATCTCGACGTCGACGACGTCCAAGTCACGTGTCGCTTCGTAGGCAAGCAGCATGACGAGTTCTTCGGTTACCTGCCGAAAGATCATCGACGGGGTTTCTTTTCTTCGCAGTACCGTCAGTTTATGAGCCAGCAGAGGGTGGTCTATCAGATGAACATGCATAGGGTCAGTTTAGCGTGATCACCTACAGTAAATGTGTGACTACCTCAACTGCTACACCGCTTCCGCCACCCGAGCACCTGGCTGCTTGGATGCACCGAGCCATTGCCGCGGCACATACGACCGCCGCGACCGATGATGTGCCCATCGGAGCTGCAATTTTCGCGCCCGACGGCGAGTTAGTTGCTGCAGCAGCCAACGAAGTCGAAGCTTCCGGGGACCCGACCCGTCATGCTGAAATGGTGGCCCTCACTCAGGCCACAGAAGCGCTTAGCACGACCGGCTGGGAACTTGCCGATTGCACCCTAGTCGTCACCTTGGAGCCATGCTCGATGTGCGCGGGTGCGATGGTGCTGGCGAGGATGCCGCGAGTCGTGTTCGGGGCGTGGGAACCAAAGACAGGGGCTGCAGGTTCCGTGCTGGATGTCCTGCGTGAACCTCGGCTGAATCACCAGGTTGAGGTCATTGGTGGCGTCTTGGCGAAAGAGTGTGCACAGTTGTTGCGAAACTTCTTTGCGGATAAACGCTAATTTTGGGGATTATCAGGGCATCCGGTATAGTGGCTCGGGTATTTGGTAGCGTGTCCGAGCGGCCGAAGGTGAAGCACTCGAAATGCTTTGTACGGCAACCCCGTACCGAGGGTTCAAATCCCTCCGCTACCGCTGATCAATAAGCCCTTACCTCGTTGATATATCAACGGAGTAAGGGCTTTTTGTATTGCCTAGGGGCGTTGTGCCCCCGGTAAGGATTCACGGACTTCGATCCACGTGTCGAGTTGTCCCGCGAAGGTTGCTGCGATCTCTCGGGCGCGCTCTTTATTTTCGACGCGAATTGCCCACACTCGTGCCGAGGGTTTTCCGCCTTCATTGTAATAACCGGGACGAACGTCCCCACCGGGACCAACCACGATCGCTTGTGACTCTGGGTCGAGTACTTCAACCCAGTCGAGTTCAGAACTGAGGAACAACTCGTCCTCGAATCGAGCGAGGAACGCTACGATCTCCTCGCGCCATGCGGGAGTGCGATCGTGTAGTTCGGCCTCCCGGATGTGCCATGACAACAGGTAGCGCATAATGAACTCCTCACTGCGGCGAGCCTCAGGATCTTGGTACCTCTATGCTCGCATCACGGATGCTTGGTGTCGACCCCTTATGGTGGAACGCTAAAAGCCGCGAACCCTGTTGGGAGTTCGCGGCCTTCTAAGCGTCTCAGGCGTTCTTAGAGTTCGCGCTGATCAGGTCCGTGGTAGAGCGACAGTGGACGGATCAGGGCGTTATCCGCACGCTGCTCAATAATATGAGCGGTCCAACCCGTGATGCGTGAGGCAATAAACAGCGGGGTGAACATGTCGGTGTCAAAGCCCATTAGGTGATAGGTAGGGCCTGCCGGATAATCCAAGTTTGGCAGGATGTCCTTAGCCTCGGCCATGGCCTTTTCGAGACCGTCGTAGAGCCCCAGGATTTCGCCACGATCGTAGTATTCGATCATCTTGTCCAAGGCTTCTTTCATCGACGGCACGCGGGAGTCACCGGACTTGTAGACGCGGTGGCCAAAGCCCATAACTTTACGCTTTTCGGCCAGGGCAGCTTCCATCCATGCCTTGGCGCGTGCTGCGGCGTCTTCGCGAGATTCGTTCTTGTCAATTCCGATCTCGTTGAACGTGTGCATGACGGCCTCATTGGCGCCACCGTGCAGTGCTCCTTTGAGCGCACCGATCGCACCGGTAACAGCCGAGTGCAGATCTGATTCAGTCGAGGTGATCACGCGGGCGGTGAAGGTCGAGGCATTGAAGGAGTGCTCGGCGTAGAGCACCATGGACACGCGGAACGCGTCAACAACCTCGGCCGGATATTCCTCACCGAAGGTCATCCACAGGAAGTTCTGCGAATAGTCGAGGTCATCGCGTGGTTCCACAACATCGAGGCCACGACGACGGCGCTGGTCGTAGGCCACAACAGCCGGGAACGCAGCAAAAAGTTCTTTGGATTTGCGCAATTCGACCGAGGGGTCAGAGTTTTCAGCATCGTCATGACGTGCCCCGATGACCGAGACTGCGGTGCGGGCAACGTCCATCGGGTGGGCGTCTTTTGGCAGCAGATCAATGGCCTCTTTGACGGCTGGATCCAGCGCACGATGGCCACGCTCCAGTTTAATGAAATCGTCGAGTTCTGCCTCGGATGGCAGTTCGCCGTTCCACATCAGCAGGGCGACTTCTTCGAAGGATTTCTGGCTCGCCAGGTCCTGAACGGGGTAGCCGCGGTAGAGCAGCGAGTTAGTGTCTGGATTGACTTTCGAGATGGCGGTGGAATCGGCGACAACACCGACCAGGCCTTTTCTCATCTCTTCGGACATAAATACTCCAATCAGAGGTTTTCGGCGTTGGCATCGATATCTAGGCCCGGCACTTCGAAGTTGAAGATACCGGAATCAAATGCGTTGTAGTCTTCGTAGGCTACAAGTTCATACAGGCGGGACCGGGTCAGCATCTGGTCCACGGACGCCTGCTGTGTGCCGTCTTTGGTAATCGTATCAAGGACGCGTTCAGCCTCGCCCATGGCGCTACGCAATAGGGTCACAGGGTAAATCACCATGGCGACCCCGGCGTCGGCCAGTTGCTGGCGGGTGAAGAGCTCGGATTTACCGAACTCTGTCATGTTGGCCAGGACTGGAACATCGACGGCGTTGGTGATGGCCTCGAACTCCGACAGGTCTTTCATCGCCTCCGGGAAGATCGCATCGGCACCTGCATCGACCATGGCCTTGGCCCGGTCGATGGCGGCTGGCAGCCCCTCAATACCGCGGATGTCAGTACGCGCCATGATGAGAAAGTTGTCATCGATACGCGTATCGGCAGCGGCTGCAATCCGTTGGGTCATAGTGGCGGTGTCGACGACAGTCTTGCCGTCCAGGTGACCACAGCGTTTCGGCAACACCTGGTCCTCGATGTGCATCCCGGCCAGGCCGGCATGTTCGAGCTCTTGAATGGTGCGCGCCAGGTTCATGGGCTCACCAAAACCGGTGTCGGCATCGACCAGCGATGGTAGATCCGTCATCCGCGCGATCTGGCCGGCACGATTGGCAACCTCGGGCAGGGTGGTCAAGCCGATGTCTGGCAGACCCAGATCATTGGCAAGCACCGCACCCGAGATGTACACGCCGTCGAAGTTCTTTTCTTCGATCAGGCGTGCGGACAGCGGGTTGAACGCCCCGGGAAACTGCCGTGCAGCTCCGGGGGTGAGCATGTTGCGTAAGGCGACGCGTTTGTCGGCGGGACTGACTTTCGAATACAGCATTAGAAGAGTCCTTTCGGTGCTTCCGCTGCGTTGATGTAGCCGGGCTTGGCGACGACGTTGAGCGCATCGAGTTCACCTGGCTTGAGTTCATCAAGGCGCTGGACTGCGTCCAGGAAGCGGGTGATTTCGGCTTCTTCGACGATGCCCTCAGCAAGCATGCGGAATTTGCTGATGTACTGTTCGCGTTCGAATGGACGAGCGCCCAGTGGGTGGGCATCTGCGACGGCAATGTCATCGGTGATGACGGTGCCATCTTTCATGGTGATCTCTACCGAGCCGCCAAAGGCTTTTTCGTCAAGGTCCAGCGAGTGGTAGCGGCGGGTCCATTCAGGATCTTCAACGGTTGAGACCTTGTGCCACAGTTCCACGGTGTCTTTACGCTGAGCACGTTCTGGTGCGTATGAATCAACGTGGTGCCATGCGCCGTCTTGTAGCGCGACCGCAAAGATGTACATGATCGAGTGATCCAGCGTTTCGCGGGACGCGGTTGGGTCCATTTTCTCTGGGTCGTTGGCTCCGGTACCGATCACGTAATGGGTGTGGTGGGAGGTCTTGATGACAATGGCTTCCACGTTGGCGGGATCGGTGGCTTCTGGGTGTTCCTGGTTTAGCTTCCGGGCCAGGTCGATCCATGCTTGAGCCTGGTATTCGGCAGAGTGTTCCTTGGTGTAGGTATCCAAGATGGCGCGCTTTGCTTCACCCTCGGCTGGCAGTGGCACGGTGTAGTTCGCATCCGGACCATCGAGCATCCACGCGATGACGCCGTCTTCACCTTCATAAATAGGGACCGGGGAGGTCTGGCCGCGCAGTGCACGGTCAATGGATTCCAAGGCCATCTTGCCGGCGAATGCTGGTGCGTGGGCCTTCCACGTGGAAATTTCGCCCTTCCGTGACTGACGAGTAGCCGTTGACGTATGGAGGGCTTGCCCAACGGCCTGGAAGATGGTCTCAGTATCGGCACCGAGCAGGGTTCCAAGACCGGCGGCGGCCGATGGCCCCAAGTGTGCGATGTGGTCAATCTTGTGCTCGTGCAGGCAGATCGCTTTGACGAGGTTGACCTGGATTTCATATCCGGTGGCGATACCCCGGATCAGCTCATGACCGGATTTCTCGGCGTGCTCGGCTGCCGCCAAGATGGCCGGAATGTTATCGCCGGGGTGGGAGTAGTCCGCGGCCAAGAAGGTGTCGTGATAGTCGAGCTCACGAACGGCCACCCCATTTGCCCATGCTGCCCATTCCGGGGAGACCTTCTCGTCAATACCGAAGACTGAGGCACCGGAGCCGCCGGTAGATGGCGCATGTGTAGCAGCCTGGGCACGCGCCGAGACAATTGGGGCACGGTTCAGTGAAGCAACCGCGACCGAGGCGTTATCAATGATGCGGTTAATGATCATGTCTTTAACGTCATCGGTGACCGCGACGTCGTCGGTGGCAACTTTGGCGATCTTGTAGGCCAGCTGATCTTCGTGTGGAAGATGCTGCGCGGATGGGTAAACACGTACTTCGTGGTTAATCATGACGTCCCTTCGGAGTTTCTGCATGGGTAAGGATATGATCCAGCGACGCCTGCAGATGCATGGTCGTTGCTGCACTGGCTAGCAGTGGATCTTGTTTTGCGATTGCCTCGGCAATCTTGGAGTGCTCCACCGCAGACGCGGCCAGACGGTCACGGTCGTCTTTGGCCATGCGGCGAACGCGTGCCAGGTGCACGCGCAAATTTGTGAGTGCGGTGGACAGGTAATTATTGCCCGCCGCTTCATCGATGAGCTCATCCATGGTGTTGACCAACTGGTAGTACGGACCGGGCTCTTCGAGTGTTTCGGAATGTTCGACGACCGATCGGAATCTTTCGGCCAGTGGAGCAAAACGGTGGGCCTGATCGCTGATCGCGGCAAGTCGAGCCGATTCAGTTTCGAGTACTCGACGCAGCACAAACATGTCCTCTAAATCTTCTAGGGAAACGTCGGAGACTACAGTCCCCCGCCCCCGTTGTGCATACGCCAGACCGTCAGCCACCAATTTCGCCACGGCTTCGCGCACAGGAGTACGCGAAACGCCAAGGCGTTCGGATAGCTCAACCTCGGCAAGCACTGAGCCGGGTGGGAGATCCCAATTGAGAATGTCCCGGCGCAGCGCCACATAGGCTCGTTCACTGGCTCGCATACCTTCAGTGTATACACAGGGTGGGCGACTTGGCCAGTTCCGTGAGATCTGCGCCATAATATGTATAGTTCTGTATACATCAGACGAGTAGCGGTGCTAGCGAACTACACCCCGACGCGGGGAGGTGCTGCCTGAAATGAGGCTGGCGCCAGGCTACAGTTGAGCAGAAGAGTCCACAACAGCAAGCCGGGAGTTCAAGCCTTGTCCATACGCGTCATTACCGTGGGAAAACGGCATGAAGCCTGGGTCATCGACGGTATCGACCGGTTTACCAAACGCCTCAAAAAGCCTTATGACGTGATCTTCAAACTTGTTCCCCACACAACCTCCGGTGAACAACGCTCTCGGGATGAAGAATCTGCGGCCATCACCAAACAGCTTCGCCCCAGCGACCACGTCATCCTGCTGGACGAACGGGGCAAAAACTTTTCATCGCCGCAGTTGGCGGCCCACTTGCAGCAACTCTTCGACACCTCACGAAACGTCGCCGTGGTGATCGGCGGCGCCTACGGCGTCAATGATCAGCTGCGAGCGCGAGCCGATACGGTGTGGTCGCTGTCGAATCTAGTGTTTCCGCATCAGTTGGTGCGGCTCATGGTGACCGAACAAATTTATCGCGCGCAGGAGATTTCCGCCGGGCGACCGTATCATCACCAGTAGTCTGGACCTATGACAGATTCGGTGCCGAGCGCATTTTCTGACGCCACGCGCTCATGGTTCGAGCGATCCTTTGATGCGCCGACCCGAGCACAGTTGGGCGCATGGAATACGATCGCTTCTGGCCAGCATGCTCTGGTGATCGCGCCGACCGGTTCGGGCAAGACACTCGCGGCCTTTTTATCGGCGATTGACCGGCTCATCACCCAGCCGGTCGAGACCAAGCGCCGCACTAAAGTTCTGTACATTTCTCCGTTGAAAGCACTCGGCGTTGATGTGGAGCGCAACCTCACCGCACCCCTGGTGGGTATCACCCAGATGGCGGCGGCACAGGGACACGAAGTTCCCGAGATCCGCACCGGGGTACGCTCCGGAGATACCTCACCGCGGGATCGTCGTCGCCTCATTACCGATCCCCCGGAAATCTTAATCACCACACCCGAATCGCTGTATTTGATGCTTACATCGAAGGCTCGGGAAACACTCACCGGAGTTGAAACGGTGATTGTCGACGAAGTCCATGCCTTGGCCGGCAACAAGCGCGGTGCGCACCTGGCGCTCTCGTTGGAACGCCTAGACGCACTGTTAGAGCAGCCAGCACAACGCATTGGGCTATCGGCGACGGTTCGTCCCCCCGAAGAGGTCGCACGATTTTTAGGTGGCGTCCAACCCGTCAAAGTTGTGGATGGGGCCGAGCAAAAGCGGTGGGATATCACCGTCTCCGTACCGGTGACGGATATGACCCAGCCCGCTGCTGGTGCCTCCCCCGAAGAGAACGTCTCGATGTGGCCGCACGTAGAAGCCCGCATTATGGAGATCGCCACCCAGTATCGATCAATGATCGTATTTGTGAATTCGCGACGCTCCGCAGAACGGCTCACCGAATCTCTCAATGAACTCTGGGACGATGAGGAATTCGAATTTGCACGCACCCACCACGGCTCGATGTCGGCAACCGCTCGCGCCGAGGTCGAAGAAGGCCTGAAATCGGGCACACTGCGGTGCGTGGTTGCGACATCGTCATTGGAACTGGGCATCGACATGGGTGTCGTGGATGCAGTGATACACCTGCAATCAGCGCCCACGGTTGCTGCCGGTCTCCAACGGGTGGGGCGTGCAGGCCACCAGGTTGGCGAAGTGTCGATCGGCTGGTTCTTCCCGCTGCACCGCGCCGATGTCGTAGACGCCGCAGTCGTGACAGAACGCATGCTGTCCGGTGAGATCGAGGCCCTGTCGATTCCGGCCAATCCGCTGGATATTTTGGCACAGCACACCATTGCGGCCGCCGCCATGGATGAACTCACCGACCAGACATGGCTCGACGTGGTGCGCCGAGCCGCACCGTTTACCACCCTGTCCCTGGACGTCTACGCATCGGTGCTGGACATGTTAGCCGGCAAGTACGTTTCCGATGAATTCGCACAGCTCAAACCCCGGGTCGTGTGGGATCGCGAAGCCGGGACCATTACCGCCCGGCCCGGAGCACAACGTCTGGCGGTCACCTCGGGCGGTACGATTGCAGACCGTGGGTTATTCGGCGTCTATTTGGCTACTGATACCGATGCAGCCAAGCGCGTGGGCGAACTCGATGAGGAGATGGTGTACGAATCGCGGGTGGGCGAAACCATTATTTTGGGAGCCACTACCTGGCAGATCGAAGACATTACCCACGATCGTGTACTGGTCACTCCGGCCTTCGGGCGCCCGGGACGGCTGCCCTTCTGGCGCGGCGACCAACCTGGCCGCCCGCTGGAGCTCGGTCGCGCTACCGGAGCATTTCGTCGCGAAGCGCTCGCCCACCCCAACATTGAGACCAGGTTGAAAGCCGCCGGGCTGGATGACAATGCCCGCGATAATCTCTTGAACTACCTGACCGAACAGCGCGAAGCCACCGGGCATCTGCCGTCCGACACCACCGTGGTGATCGAGAAATTCCGCGACGAGCTCGGCGACTGGCGGATCATTCTGCACTCCCCCTTTGGCAAGGCCATTCACGCACCCTGGGCGCTGGCGATCTCCGAACGCGTCAAAGACACCTATGGTTTCGACGCCAACGCGATGGCCGGTGACGACGGGATCATCGTGCGGGTACCGGCCACCAACGGCGAACCTCCAACTGCGGATATCTTCTGGTTTGAACCCGAGGACCTACGCGCCCAACTGCGTCAGCACGTGGGAAGTTCGGCGCTCTTTGCCGCACACTTCCGCGAAAATGCCGCCCGAGCGCTGCTACTCCCGCGTCGCGATCCAGCCAAACGCACGCCCCTGTGGCAACAGCGTCAACGCTCGGCTCAACTCCTCGCCGTTGCCTCCAAGTACCCGCATTTTCCCATCATTTTGGAAACCGTCCGCGAAGTGCTCCAGGATGTTTACGACATCGACGGTCTCACCGAAATCCTGGACCAGATTCGCACCCGTATCCTTCGAGTCGTCGAGGTCCAAACCCCGCAGGCCTCCCCCTTCGCTCAAACACTGCTCTTCGGCTATACCGCACAGTTCATGTACGAAACAGATGCGCCACTTGCCGAGCGCCGTGCCGCTGCCCTCTCCTTGGACCCGGGCTTGCTCTCGCAGTTGTTGGGCCAGGACATGCTGCGCGAATTGCTCGACGACGACGTCATCGCACAGGTACAGACCGATCTGCAGCACACCTCCAGCAACCGGCGTCTCACCGGGATTGAGGGCACCGCGGATCTCTTGCGTCTGCTGGGCCCTTTGACCACCCAAGAACTCACCGAGCGGCTACATCTGGACGACGAAGCCGTTAACGCAACGACGGCAGAACACTGGGTTGAGGAACTCGTCGCCGCTAAACGTGCCATCAACGTACGCATGGGCACCCACCACTATTGGGCGACGATTGAAGACGCCCCCAGGCTGCGCGACGGCCTCGGCATCCCGTTACCCATCGGTGTACCCCAAGCCTTTTCTGATTCGGTGCATGATCCACTAGGTGATCTGATTGCCCGCTATGCTCGCACGCACGGTCCGTTTACTGCACCCCAGGTCGCTGAACGGTTGGGTATCGGCCAAGTCATCGCCCATCAAGTGCTCCAGCGCTTAGCCGCCCAGCACCGAGTAACGTTTGGGGCTTACTTATCGACGCCGCCACCAGGCGACGGACCGGTGGCCACCGATGAATGGTGCGACGTCGATGTGCTCGCCCGTATCCGTCGTCGCTCTCTGGCCCAATTGCGCGCCGAAGTCGAACCCGTCGAACATAACGCCTACGCGCGCTATCTGCTCCAGCAGCACCAGATTGTCCCGAGCCCGCAGGAACGCGGTGCCGATGGGCTGGCGATTATCCTGGACCAACTCACCGGTTTCGCAGCGCCCACTGCAGTGTGGGAATCAGCAATCCTGCCCGCACGCGTGGTCGACTACCAGCCGGCCATGCTCGATGAACTGCTGGCAACCGGACAGTTTGTGATGGTCGGAGCGGCGGATCAAACAGTAGCGTTTCACCACGTGGACACCGTCGACCTGACCCTGCCGATTCGACCCACCGATGATCGACTCGCCGTCCACGAAGCTATCGTCACAGCGCTGACCGGCACTGGCGGGTGGTTCTACTCCGCACTGTTAGCCCAGCTTGAGTACTCCGGTGACGACATTCTGGCAGCGCTATGGGACCTCTTTTGGGCCGGGGTGATTACCAATGACACCTTCACCGCGGTGCGGGCCACCTACTCCAAAACCAGCCGGCGAGCCCCGGCACAGCGTACTTCCCCGCGGCGGGCAGCGCGCCTACGTCGACTCAACCGTCTGGCCCCGACAACCCCGGCGTCACGCAACCCCGATCCACCCTCGTCAGTCGGCCGGTGGTCTCTGTTACCCGAACGCACCGACGAAAACACGACCGCACTGCACGCCCAGGCCGAATATCTGCTGGACCGCTACGGCGTCATCACCCGGGGCGCCGTCACCGCGGAGGCCCTACCGGGCGGGTTTTCCGCTTACTACCGGCTGCTATCCAAGATGGAAGAGGCCGGCCATATTCGCCGCGGCTACTTCATCGACGGGCTGGGTGCCGCACAGTTCTCAACCGCTGCAACCATCGATGCCCTCCGAGCCTATGACGACCAGCCCCGACACCCACAGGCCATTGGTTTGGCCGCAACCGATCCTGCCAACCCCTACGGTGCCACGCTGGATTGGCCGCCCACCGAGGGTCACCGCCCCGGAAGAAAAGCCGGGGCCTATGTGGTGTTGGTCAACGGTGAGCTTGTGCTGTATTTGGAACGCGGAGGCAAAACGCTACTGCAGTTTGGCACCCAGCACCTCGGTCCAGCAGCAACGGCCCTCGTCGAGATCTTGCGTCGTGCTCACACCGACAAGTTAGCCGTCGCTACCGTCAATGGTGAACCGATAGCGAGAACGGAACTCGCCTCCCACCTCGTCGAAGCGGGCTTCTACACCACGCCCAACGCAATTCGTTTCCGCGCCTAGACTAGAAGTATGGCCACACCCCCACTTCCGGTCCGCAACGGCGTCGGACCCACCCGACTGCGCGTACCCGACGACGTCGCAACCACCGTCGTCGAGTATCTGCATCATCGCTTCCCGCACCTGGGCCGCGATGCGGTGGCCCAGCGCATCAACGACGGCGAGATCGTGGCCGGAGATGGTACACCGATTGACCATCACACACCCGCCAGCGCACACGAGTTCATTTGGTACTACCGCTCCGTCCCCTATGAGCAGCCCATCCCATTTGATATCAACGTCTTGCATCAAGACCAGGATTTGGTCGTCGCGGATAAACCCCACTTCCTACCAACCACTCCGGGTGGCCAATTTTTGCAAGAAACTGCGTTGGTGCGTCTCCGCAATCAACTCAACATTCCAGACCTGGTGCCGTTACACCGTCTCGACCGTGCGACCGCAGGCGTCTTGCTGTTCTCGCCAAACCCTGCAACACGTGGCGCGTATCAACAGCTGTTTGAACACCGCAAGGTCACCCGTCAATATCAAGCCGTCGTGCATGTCCCCAACCCAACCGAGTTATACCTTGAGCGTTTTCCGCTGACCTTTCGTAATCGCATCATCAAAGTACAAGGCATTATCACCGCTGCGGTTGAGGGCTACGCCGTTAAAGATTCGGGTCGCATCGAAGCCCCCCGGATCGGCAAGCGTCGCCGCAGTCATGCCCCAACGACGGGCCCGAACGCGGTAACTGATATCACACTTTTGTCGCATCGGGCCACCGATGATGGCGCTCTCGCCCACGTTGCACTGCAGCCGCGCACCGGCCGGACCCATCAGTTGCGCATCCACCTGGCAGCTCTGGGGCACGCCATTTTGCATGATCGATTTTACCCTGACCTGCTAGAACATGCCCCTGATGATTATGCTCAGCCGCTACAGTTATTGGCAGACAAGTTGGTCTTCACCGACCCGCTGACGCAGAAGCCACGTTTGTTCACATCCCAGCAGTCGCTCAGGTTCGCACCGTAAATTAGAACGTCGTGTATGCCCGCCGCAACCTCGAGCGTGTCCGTTCGTGGAATGCCGTATGCGGAAGTAAAATAGGCAGACTCGTCTAAAAGGGAACTTAATGCGGTGAAAGGAGTGTACTTGACCGAGGAATCATCGGAGTCGACAAACGCTTTGTCAAGGCTCAAGCAGCACCAGCCTCCCCGCACAGAAACCCAATGCCCCGAGGAAGCTGTCGAATCAAGTGAGTCCAATGGCTCCACACCTGCCGCCACGCAGGAGACCACCGGGTCTAGTGCGCTCGCACGCCTGAAAGACAACCAGCCTTCATCATCCTCTGTCACCCCTGCTGCGGAGACCGAGGAAGACGAAGCTCAAGAGCTCACCGAAGTGCCTGCGACGGGGCGGAACACTTCCAAGGTCCCGAAAGAAGATAAGTGGACCCTGCGCGATAAGTTCAACGCTTGGTTGGATTCATTCAAAGGGCCCTCTCAAGAAGATATCGAACAAGCAATTGCCAATACGCCGGAACGACTGCAGGCTCGTTGGCAAAAGTTGCAGGATGATCGTCGTGCGGCCCGTCTGGCAGAAGAACGCTCAAAGCACTTGGCTGCTGAAGTCGAAGAAGCACGTCTGGCATTAGAAGAGCAACGGGAGCGCGAATCCGAACGCATGGCCGAGCTGGAGCGTCAGCATGCGATCGATGCGCGCCACCGTCAGCAAGAGCGCGAAACCGAAGCATTACTGCGGGCTGCTCGCGAGTTAGAGTCTGATGATGTTCCTGCACCACAAAATCGTCCGATGCTGCAGCAGGACAATGAATACTTGTCGGATGACGAGCTCTTTGAGCGCGCCCGGCAAAATTTGCCAGAATGGCAGCGGTTGAACCGCATCGTTTACAAAGCGCGTTCCATTGAGTCGCAAACTCCCGCACCTGCTGTGGACAAGACCGAAGATAATGTTGAGAACGAGGCAGAGGTCGTGCTGCCCTTCCGTAAACCGATTACGGATGATCCAGATCCGCAACAGCTTGATGGCTTTCGCCGTATTACGCTGACCATCAGTTGGGCGCTTTTTGTGGTCGTCGGACTCGTGAGTCTCGGGTGGATTGGTCCGTGGTCATCGTTAATTGACGCCCACGATGGCTTGTACTCAGGTTCGACGTCGTTGTTGTCGATGGCGTTTTGGCATGTTGCGGCCTGGCCGATTCTTTGGGCCGGCATGCTGTTATACACCGCTTATCAGTGGGCGCCCTCGCAATACTCTGCTGTCCGAAATAGGACGACCGCTTGGTATGTATCCAATGCAATGCTCTTGTCGGTTGGCGCCAAACTGTTAGCGCATTTCCAAGATTGGGGTCTGGAGGCGATCGCCTCCATAGCCGCGGCAGTACTGCTGGTGCGAGCTGTAGGAAGCTTGAATCGATATACGGAGCGAACTGTTCAAGAGCGCTTCCTGGTGGACATGCCGATCGGTTTATTTACCGGCTGGATGATGATTTTTTCTGCCACCACAGTGTTCACGGCTCTTGCTTCACACAATATTTCGGACTTTCTCTGGATTCCGGAAATTGTCTGGGCAATCATCGCTATCGTCGCGTTGTTAGTAGTTCTGTCCCAGTTGACCCTGACCGGCCGAGGCCGCATGTCCATTGCTATTGGTTTTGGCTTCGGCATGATCGCCATTGCTGGTAGTCGCCTCTTCGGTTCGAACTCATCCTTCCTCATGGTCGGTGTGGCACTGCTTGGCCTGTTTGTCATCATTGCGGCCACTGAGAACCGGCGCTACCAAATTGCGACGGCCGAAAAGCAGGCAATGGAGCATCTTGTCTACGCTGATGAGGAAGACTAACGAACGGTCACCAGCACTCTGCGACATAATTCTGGCCACCGGCTAGTTAGGCAGCGAGGCGTTGGGTTATGGTCTCGAATCCGTCATACACCAAGCATAAACACCCGGTAGGACACGATAAGCCCAACCCCAACAACTCAAACATTCAACCAAGCTCTCCACAAACACAACAAACCAGGTAGGTATAACACTGGACACGGTGATAAGCATCAGCCGTGCAGCGTCACGTATGCGATGCCACACGAACTCCAGGCTGTAGACTAAATTGGCAACCAACGCCCTCCACGTCTCAGTAACAACCGCGCTGAGCCCGTCGTCGCGACTTCGGCCACGGCGTCATGCATTACCCCTGCGACATCGTGAGCATTTGCATCGTCGCCAATATGAAACCGCACCACTATTTGGGGAACATTGGACAACACTTGGATATCGGTCTGCTCCACGGTCGCCATGGACGACACGGCCGCGACGGCAGCATCCATGACCGCTTCGGGGCCATGACCTGGATGGACGTCACCGATGGAGAGGATCGCACGGTATGAAGGCATAGGTGCAATTGTAGTTGTAGAGTGGGGCCCATGACGGTTCGAACTCCTGACCCGAATCCCGGGTGGCTCCATGAAACAGAACTTGCCGCGGCCCGAGCGCGGTTGCCGATGATCTATGTTGAAGCTCTCCCTGTCCGCCTCGATTCCCACGGTCGCGTCGTAGAGGTTGGCCTGTTATACCGGGCAGATACCAGCGGCACGTTCCGGTACTCATTCGTCTCCGGTCGCGTGCAATACATGCAGCCGGTGCGCGATGCGCTGATGATGCACCTGGAAAAAGATCTGGGCCCATTAGCGATGCCGCAGTTACCCATGACGCTGACACCCTTTACGGTGGCCGAATACTTCCCGTATGGTTCCACATCAGGGCTCACCGATGAACGCCAGCACGCGGTAGCACTGTGCTACGTTGTGCCGGTCCGCGGTGACACAGAGCCCCGCGAGGATGCCCTGCAGGTAGCATGGCTGACCCCGGATGAAGCCCTTTCCGCCGACGTGCAAGACGAGTTCGAAGGCGGCCGGTCACAACTTGTGACACAGGCGATGGCTTGGGCCAACTGGGGAATCTAAGCTGATTTTGGAGGCTGATATGACAAGTATTGATATAGGCGCAGAAAACGAATTTCCCATCGAGGAAGGCGTCTACGTTGGTCACGATGTGACCGGTGGCGAGCCGATCGCGGTGTTTCGCACGGATGAGGGTATCTACGCGCTGAACGACCGCTGCACCCACGGCAACTATTCGCTGTCCGAGGGCTGGGTTGAAGACGGCACCGTTGAGTGCCCCAAACATGCCTCGAGCTTCTGCTTGGCGAACGGCAAGGTACTGAACCTGCCGGCAACCGTGGATGCCCCGACCCACGATGTTGATGTTGTGGACGGTCGCGTCCTGCTAACTCCGAAATTCGATGCCTAACACGGTTATTCTTGGCGGTTCGGTCGCCGGATTTTCTGTTGCCGCAGGATTGCGCGACGCCGGCTATACCGGCTCGGTGACCATTATTGATCCGCACGAGACCGCACTGGACCGACCGCCGCTTTCCACCGAATATCTGGTGGGTGACGACGTCGACCTGGCCCTCGCGCCCGACACCTGGTTCACCGACAACGCCGTAACCTGGGTGCAAGATACCGCGCTAGGTTTCGAATCCGGCGCCGTGTGGACCGCCAACCAACGGTTTGCAGCCGATCACATTGTGATTGCCACCGGTGCCACACCCAGAACATTGGATCTGCCCGAGCCCGTCTACACATTCCGGACGCTTGCCGATGCCGATGCGCTACGCGATGTGCTTGGCCCGGGAGTCTCGGTAGCGATAGCTGGGGGTGGATTGCTGGCGCCCGAACTTGCCACTTCGGCGAAACAGTTGGGCGCACAGGTCACCGTATATACCCCGCAGGTTCCGGCCACCGAAATTTTTGGCGAGCTGGCCGAGCAACTCTATGCGACCATGAGCGACCAGGTTGAGGTGGTCCCGCGTCGTCTGACCGTGGATGAAGAGCTCGACCGCTTCGATCTGGTCATCGCCGCCGTCGGTGTTGAACCGGCGGTGCAGGTAGCTGAAAACACCGGGGTGACCATTGATGACGGCGTCGTCGTTGACGAACATTACCGAACCAATCTGGCGGGCGTGTATGCGATCGGCGATGTCTGCCGTATTCACGACCAGCCCCGCCAAGACCACTGGGACCACGGCCGCGCCTCTGCCGCACGCGTGGTTCACACGATCATGGGCACCGAACCCGATGCGCCGCTGCCACAGTGGGTGTGGTCGGATCAGTTCGGCCACGATGCCCAGGCCGTTGGGCGGGTGATCCCTCAGGCCCACGAACACCTGGTACACCGCGGGGACAACGCGATTTTTGTTGTCGACGGCGACCAGTTGATTGGTGCTGCCGCACTCGACGAGCGCATGATCATTCGTGCGGCCACCCGCATAATCAGCCGTGGTATTGCAGTCGACCCCGAACAATTGGCGGACACTGATATTTCAATCCGACAGCTGACCCGGAAGCGCTAGCCCTACGCAGCGTTGGCCAATTATGCTAGTGAACATATGAGTCTCGTCCGTCGCGCGTTTGCTCATCAAAGAATTGCTGAAACCCATGCAGCATGGGCAATCCTGCGATCCCAGAATGCGCACATTGTACTGACGATCCTTGAACATCGGCTGGCCGGTGAACACCGAAGAGTTCCAGCACCCGAACTCTTCGAACAGGTCACCGAAGATCTCGAAGAACTTCGCTCCGCAGGATTTGAGCTTCCGCGTACCGCCCAGGAGTATGTATCTGATTGGCGGCGGTCCGGAATTGTGATCCGGCGGCCGAGTACCGATACCCGAGAAGAAACCTTCGAGCTCTCCCCCGGCGCACTGGCCGCGATGCAATTCGTCGAAGAACTCCATACCCCTCGCAGGACCGTGACCGAATCACGTCTCGCCACAATTCAGAATCTGATGTCCCAGCTCGTCATGGAAACCGACCCCGACATCGCTTCCCGCCTGGCAACCCTCGAAGCAGAAAAAGCTCGCATTGAAGACAAGATTCAGCGGCTTTCGGAGGGCGAGCTCGATGTGCTCGACGGCGAGAAGGCCGCCGAACGCATCGATGAGATCCTCAACCTTGTGACCGAGGTACCTTCTGATTTTGCTCGTGTCCGTCAAGAGGTCGAAGGACTCAATCACGGCCTCCGTGAAAAGCTCATTGATTCAGATGACTCGCGGTCCGAAGTGCTCGAGAATATTTTCCGCGGAGTTGATATGCTCGCGGATTCAGACGCGGGACGATCCTTCTACGGGTTCTACGCACTGCTGCTGGATCCTGAACGCGGCCTCGAATTCGAAGATGCGATTCAGACGATCACCGAGCGTAACTTCGCCCAGCAGATCCCACCGTCACAAATGCGGGCACTGCGACGCATGCTACCGGTCATGCAGGATCGCTCGACCGAGGTCCACCAGGTACTGACCTCGTTTAGCCGAAGCCTACGCCGGTTTGTACAATCACAACGCCTGGCCGAAGAACGTCGGCTCAACCGAGAACTGCGGGCGGCACTCAAAGATGCCCTGAGCGTGTCGGAAATATTGCGTCCGACCGACCAGTTCGATGTCGAATTACAGCTTTCACGGCTGCCTCAGATTTCGTCCATCTCATCTCTGCGACTCAAAAATCCCGGAGACTACCGAGTTGAAACGGTGCTCGAAGAAAACACGACGGGGACGGTGTCGTTCGAGACGATCCAACAGCTTGCCCGCACCATGGACATCGATATGTCGGAACTCGAGGTCAACGTCAACGCGGTGATCGTTGAGCATGGCACCGCCACTATCGGCGAAGTGCTCGAACACTTTCCTGCTACACAAGGCATCGCTTCGATTGTCGGCCTCGTCGTACTTGGTCAGGAACACGGACGGTGGCTCGTCGGCAATACCGAACAGGTAGCTTGGAACGACCGCACCGGCCAACTTGAAACGTTTCTGTTTACGGAAAGGATTCCGCAGTGACCGATCATACGCTGCCAGACCCGTTCACCACACAAAATAACACCACCGACGACGCCAACCAGCTGTGGGACAACGACACCGGGACCCTGAACGAAGCCTCACGGCGGACGCTGCTGCAGCTGCTTCGCGGCCCTTATATTTCTGCCGCACGGCACAGCAATCTATGGTCCAGAATTCTCGTTGACGAAACGATGCTCCGCTCACGCTTGGCCGAATTGTTCCTCACGCTCGTCGTAGATCATGAACAAGAGGTCGCCTTCGTCCGCAATGTGGATGCACCAGATGCCCCACGGGTTGTCAGAGCTACCAACCTCACACATATTCAGACCGTTCTCCTGTTGCATTTGCGCCAGCGATTGATGCAAGATGCGGACCAGAGTCGCGCCGTCGTTGATGAAGATGAAACAATCGAGCAACTCGCAGTCTTTGATCGTGTCGGCGGTACGGACCCAGCACAATTTGAAAAAACACGTGCGGGCAGCATGGAATCGGTTCAAAGAACTCGGCATTCTATACGAGACCACGACAAAAGGCCGCTTCGAGATTTCACCGGTGTTGACCGTCATCTTTGGTGCCGATGAGATAGCCGCCATTCGTGGTGAATACGACAGACTGCTGCACGAAAGGCTCCCCCTCGAGCAGGAGCGTGACCAGCCAGCGGAAGAGGATATGTCATGACAACGCCAACCACCATCTACCCTGGACAATGGCGCATGGACAAGATTGAAGTCCTAAACTGGGGTACGTTCCAGAACCACTGGGACATCCCGCTGTCCCGCCAGGGATTTCTCATTACCGGCCCTTCTGGCTCGGGAAAGTCTTCGCTCTTGGACGCCGTCTCCTCGGTGCTGGTGCCGCGGAATCAGATTCGCTTCAACGCTGCCGCACAAGAGGGCGTCTCCCGGGGGCCACACGCTCGCAGTCTGGTGTCCTATGTTCGCGGGGCCTACCGTCGAGCCACCGACGTCGAAACGGGTGAAGTAGTCAGCACATATCTTCGTGAACAAGCCACGTATTCCGGGGTCAAGCTCAGTTTCTCGAATGGTATCGATCCGGAACCGGTCGTGTTGATCAAGCTCTACTATCTGCGTCGCGGAGCCACGCAAAACGCTGACGTCCAGGAACAGTCGATCATTCTGCGAGACGACCGAAAACTCACGGACTTTGGGCAGTTCATTGATTCTGGGATTAATGTTCGCCAGCTCAAACGCGAAATTCCCGAGGCCGAACTCATTACAGATCGCCATGCGACATTTGCCAACCGGTTTCGGCGCATGCTCAAAATTTCCGGAGAAAACGCACTGCGGCTACTGCACCGGACGCAGTCCGCAAAATCTCTCGGCAACCTGGACGAGCTGTTTCGTTCGTTCATGTTGGATGAGCCCAAAACCTTTCAGTTGGCCGAGACGGCTCGGGAACAATTTCAAGAACTGTCGCAAGCGCACAGCACCGTGGTCGATGCTCGTGAACAACGCGATGTCCTGCAAGCACTTCGCGAGCCCGCCGAGGCATACGATAAGGCACGCTCGGACAGCGAACATGCCGCATACCTACTGGCCGGGCTGGATGACTACACCGCCTTAACGAAACATGCACTCGTGACCAAGGAAATTGAAGACGCTCGGCTGAAAGTGACCGAGCGTCGTGATGCGTTTGAGATTGCTGAGCGTCGTCGGGCAGACACGATGGACGACCATAATTTGGCGACTCAGCAACTCTTAGAAGCCGGTGGCGGGGCACTACAAACACTAGAATCTCGTGTCGCAGCACAACAGGAATTAGTTCTCGCCACACAGCAAACTCGCAACGATTTACAACAACGACTGCTCCGGGTCAGCATTGAACTGCCCTATACGCAACGTGACTTTGAAGAACTCCGGACGCAAGCGGCCCATGATATTACCAACGCAACCCAGCGTCGCGAAGAACTTCAACGGCAGATGCTCGACATTGGGACACAGCGAGGCCAGAACGAACAGGCACGTAAGAACGTCCAAGCCGAACTGCGCTCGCTACAAGAATCATCATCCAATATGTCGCTTCGGCTGCAACAGGCGCGCAAAATTATTGCAGCGGCCGCGGGACTACCCGAGATGAGCCTGCCATTTGCCGGTGAGCTGATGGAAGTTCGTGAAGAATATCGGGACTGGACCGGGGCAATTGAACGAGTGCTCCGGCCTTTTGCCACCACATTGCTCATTCCACAAGCACACGCCAACAAGGTGTTAGCGGCCATCGATAGCCAGCACCTCGGCACTCGAGTCGTTTCTCAAGTCGTGCCGGCATCAGATCCAAGCCCCAGGGCATTGAACTATCCGGATTCCGTGGTCAATCGTGTGACCGTCGCCGATCATGCCATGCAGCCGTGGATTTATGCTGAGCTCACACACCGTTATGATTATCAGGCAGTTGAGCAAGCCAGCGACTTTGGTAATTACCAGCGTGCCGTCACGCGCGCAGGCCAAGTCCGACGCGGTGCGAATCGCTACGAAAAAGACGACCGGCATAATATCAATGACGCAACGCACTGGGTCATGGGCTTTACGAATAACGAAAAGCACGACCGGTTTTCTGATCAACTGCAGCAGCTCACCACAGAAGATGGGCAGTTGGAACAACGTCTCGACAAAATTGTGCAACGTCAGAACCACGAGCAGCGACGCTTGCATTTATTAGAGGATTTGGAAACGATCCGGTGGGAAGCTATTGATGTGGTGACTACCGAGATGCGGCGGGATGAGCTGCAAGCAAAGCTCGTTGAACTCCAGTCGTCCAATACCGATCTCATCGAGGCTCAACGCCGCGTCACCGAAGCAGCTTCGCGAAAAGCTGCTGCTGAGAAAACCTATGACGAAAAACTGCAGGCTCGCATGGCATCTGAAAATCACTTGCAGAGGCTCACCGAGATACTCGATGAATTAGATCAGCAAATTCACAAAGCCGATGTTGCAGACGACGTGACTGCCGAACTCGATGCGCTGTTTTTGGAGGTGTCAGAAACACGGCGTATTGCACACGATAAACTTGACCGCGTTTCCCGTCAGGTCTTGAATCAGTTGCATAAACAACAGCATCAGGCAGAGCGTATTGCTTCCGACGCGGGATCCAAGTTTCAGGGTATAGCCCAAGAATTCCGCACTCGGTGGGAAGCCATTGCGGCCAACCTGTCGGTGTTCATCGATGATCGGGCTGGATACAAAGACTTACTCGATCGGATCATTTCCGATGGGCCTTCTCGGTTCGAAGAAAGATTTTTTGAGCTGTTACAGACACAGTCTCGGAATAACATTGCCAATCTCGCGAGTGAAATTCGCGGCAATCTCGGTCGCGTCCAGGATCGCATCGCACCGATCAATGCGTCGCTGTCACGGTCAGAGTTCAATCCCAATACCTACCTGAATATTGTGGTGTTGAATAACCAGAATGAGAAGGCACGAGAATTCTTATCCGACCTGCACGAAATTTCATCGGGTTCATGGGCGGAACAAGATCGGGCGTCCGCAGAATCGCGTTTTCACACCATGAATTCCATTATGCAGAAGATCGGTTCGTCCGAACCGGCTGATCACACCTGGCGACGGCAAGTCCTGGACACCAGATATCATGTGCGATTCCGCGCCAAAGAAACTGATGGTGCTGGCACTGAAGTCGATGCCTTCGACTCGTCCGATGGGCTATCGGGCGGTCAGCAACAGAAACTGGTGACGTTCTGCCTCGCTGCAGCGCTGCGGTATCAGTTGGCCGGAGTTGACGCTGATGTACCCGGTTTCGCCACGGTCATGATGGATGAAGCCTTCGATAAGGCCGACAGTCGTTTTACTCGGTTAGCAATGGATATTTTCCAGGAATTTGGTTTCCACATGGTCCTCGCAACGCCGCTCAAACTGCTCGAAACCCTGGACGATTATATCGACGGGACCGCCGTCATCAGCATCGAAGATTCTCGGAAATCCAGAGTATCGTTGGTTACCGCAGATGCACCCGGTGAACCAGGGCAAGAGTCCGACCGTGACCAGCTGCCGATGGAAATTTATGCTGGCGATTCAGACAATGTTCCCACATCCGGCACCACGAAGCAAAACGGCGTCGACCAGATTGACGAATCCGTCAAGAGCCCTGAACCAGCTGAACCAGAGGGACTATGGTAAAGCGCGTTACACCAGCTGCTGCGATTGAAAGGCTCAAGAAAACCTACCATCGCCACGTGGGCCGCTGGGCGCTAGACAGCCTCGCCTATGCAACACCCGAGACCGCGATTGTCAGCTTTCCCCTCCACCCACCAACGCAGAAGCAAGCCATGGAAGAGCAGCAGGCTGCGATCACCTGGGTCGACTCGTGGCGTGCCCACGAGACGCCAGCCGACCACGTGGTCTGGGAATCCAGACAGTGGTCGTTACTTGGACGACAAGTCATACCGCTGCGGTTGGAAATCTCAGACCCAGAAGTACTCGCCAACGTCATAGGCAAAGCCAAACAGTGGACAACGCTGTTGCAAAGGTTCACTCGTTTATTGGAGACCTTCGACCGTTCAGCTTCCGAGGTAGGCACTGTGCTAGCGCGCAACGTCGATCTGATCTTGGCGCTCAGCGAGATAGACTTCCAACGCCTCGTGAGCGTCGTCGAATGGCTCGCCCAGCATCCGGAGTCGAACCTCTATAGCCGCCAACTGCCTATTCGCGGCGTCGATACCAAATGGCTAGACGCCAAGAGTGGACTCGTGACCGCACTACATGCTGCGAATACAGGTCGCGAACATTTAGGGCTTGCAACCAAACCCAGCCTGTGGCGGATTCGCGTTCTGGACCAGGCACTGCAACTCGGCCCACTCTCGGACATTTCTGCACCACTGGACCAACTTGCAGCGTTCGATATGGCACCATCACGGGTGCTCATCGTCGAAAATTTAATCTCGCTCCTCGCCCTACCCGCCATGCGCGACACCGTTGCGATCTTTGGGCGCGGCACCGCAGTACCCGAATTGGCAAAACTCCCCTGGCTCAACACAGCAGACGTGTATTACTGGGGTGACGTCGACACCCACGGTCTGCGGATTTTGCACACTTTGCGAGCGTCGGGCATCGAAACCACTTCCTTACTCATGGACCTGTCGACACTGCAACGATTCCAAAACCTCTGGGCTCATGAATCAAAACGGTTCACCGGTGACCTCGATATGCTCACCGTCGAAGAAGCCGAAACCTACGATTATCTCCGTGCCAACCCAGGAACACGACTCGAGCAAGAACGCATCGATTGGTCGTACGTACTAAAAGTACTGCACGACCAAGGGCTGCTGATTAAACCACTAGACTGAAACCCATGGCAAAACCCAGCGATTTTTCTTTCACCCTTGGCACGCGACTTGAAGGTGCACACGGCCGCACCGGTACTATTCACACACCTCACGGGGATATTCAGACCCCCGCATATATTCCCGTTGGCACCAAAGCTACCGTCAAAGCGGTGTTGCCCGAAGTGGTCAAAGATCTGGGCGCTCAAGCTGTGCTCTCCAACGCCTATCACCTGTACTTACAGCCGGGACCCGAGTTGCTCGATCAGCACGGCGGGCTGAGCAAATTCATGAACTGGCCGGGTCCGACCTTCACGGATTCCGGCGGCTTCCAAGTCATGTCCTTGGGGTCTGGTTTCAAGAAAGTCATTGATATGACCGGCCCGGAAGCACAGGGCAAAGTGGGCTCGGACGACGCGGTTGCCCCGGGCAAAGAACGTCTGGCGAATGTTGATGACGACGGGGTTTGGTTCACCTCGCACATCAATGGGGATCGGCACCGGTTTACCCCTGAAATCTCCATGAATATTCAGCATCAGCTGGGCGCCGACGTCATGATGGCCTTCGACGAGCTGACTACCCTGCACAATTCACGTGGCTACCAGGTGGAATCGTTGGAACGCACCCGTGGTTGGGCTCAGCGGAGTCTCGACGAGCACGCAAAACTCACACATACTCGCGCCCACCGCCCGTATCAGGCGCTCTACGGTGTGATTCAGGGCGCTCAGTATGAGGATCTACGTCGCAAAGCGTGCCAGGATCTGAGTGCCATGAGCGCGGATTTCGACGGTACCGAAGCCGGTTTCGACGGGTATGGACTCGGCGGTGCGTTCGAGAAAGAAAACCTCGGCACCATCGTCGGGTGGTGTGCAGAGGAACTGCCCGAAGAGAAACCTCGGCACCTGTTAGGTATTTCCGAGCCGGATGATTTATTCGCCGCGGTAGAGGCCGGCGCCGATACTTTCGACGCCGTCTCCCCTACCCGTGTTGCTCGCACCGGTGCGTTTTATACCGAATACGGGCGCATCAACTTACCGCGTGCACAGTTCGCCGCCGACCTGTCACCGCTGCAAGACGGTTGTGACTGCTATACGTGCGCCAACTATACGAAGGCCTACATCCGGCACCTGATCAAGGCCGATGAAATCCTATCTGGCACGCTGCTGTCGATTCACAATCTGCGGTTCACCATTCGGTTAGTAGATACGATTCGTCAGACGATCATCGACGGGGACTTCTATGAGTTCAAAGCGCAGATGCTGGGACGCTACTACTCGAAGTAACTGCTTGACCCACCGTGTACTTGCGGTCCGGCGATCGGCCGTTGACCAGGAAGTCGCCCAGGATGCGAGCGCGGTAGATCAACGGATTGTGGCTGGCCAGCACTCGCGCGTTGCGCCAGTGTCGGTCCAACGCTCTTGTCTGTGAGGTGGCCGATGCTCCACCCACTTCGAAGATCTTGGTTGCTATCTCGAGCGTGATCGGCGCGATAACCTGTTGGGCCTGGTATACCCGCGCGTACAGGGCATCAATCTCTGCTTCGGGCAGCAGCTCTCCACGTGCATCGGCTGCATAGTGTTCAGCTAATACCGGCGGGATCGCATGGAAGATCGTGGCAATACCTGCTGTCTTGGCCTCGAGTTCACCGAGTAGTTGGAGGACTTGTGGGTCCTGGCGGACGGTTTCGGCGGCTCCGTGGCTAAAGGTGCGGGTCCGGGATTGCACGTAGTGCGCGCCGTCGCGTATGACGGCCTGGGCAATACCTACCAGCGTGGCCAAATGCACGGTCTGCCAGGAGGCCTGCCCGTATGCGGTCCGTTCACCCGAGTCGAGACCGTATCCGACAGGAAACACATCATCGTCGTCAACGATGACATCGGTGAAGCGGGTGGTTCCAGAGGCGGTGAGTCGCTGCCCGAAACCGTCCCAATCATCTACGATTTCAACGCCGGGCGCCTCGGCCGCCACCATCAGCGAGACGGGTTCTTCGATCTCGCCGCTCGCAGCCACTGCGATCCAATCAGCGTAGCCGGTGCCTGTCGAGTAATACTTGGTGCCATTGAGCACCCACTGACCGCCGCGGCGTTCAAGACGCGTGATATTTTCGCCTTGTTGATTGCCACGCTCTGTTATTGCGTTACCGACGACAGCCCCGGCGCCCAGACGGCTGAGCCAGCGGTCGGTAAAGTCGTGCTGATCGTCGGTTCGGCTGAGCACGTCTTCAACGAAGCTCCAGTGTGCGCGAAGTGCTTGGGCCAGGTTCGAGTCGGCTGTTGCCAGCGCGATGAAAAATTCATAGGCCTCGGGTAACGATAAACCGTACCCACCGAATTGTTTTGGTATCCGCAGACGGGTAAAGCCTGCGTTGACAAGCTGTTGCACCGCCGCGGTGTCGATATCAGTTGCCGCATCTCGAGCTGGTGCGGTGGCCAAAATATCGTCGAATACCGGAGTGAGTTGTTCCCACAGGGAAAGAATCGTCTGGTTCATGCAGACTCCTGAAATGATCGTGGCGTCGCCAGAACATCGTCCGCGCACGGCGCCATACTTGCTGAGAACGTTCGGACTCAGCCGAATCATCATCTGGAGCACCCCACTATGACAAGAGGGTTGCTGGCTGATCAGCCAGGGCTTCATTGATCAGCACTCGTGATTCTGTTGATTTACATAACCAGATTCTTGCGAACAAGGCAAGGTTCTTTGAAACACAACGACATATTAATCGCCGGTGACGGTGCCGTAGTGTGGTTCAGCAACCTTAATTTTACGGATCGTCCACATGGTGACCGGTGCCAAGACGATCTCCACGGTGAATTTCCAGACCCATCCGATGAGCACGAACACGACGTACTGGCCGAAGGTCTCGATGCCGATGACAGTGGCCGCGATCGCGGAAAACGCGATGGTATCCAGTAATTCACCCACCACCGTGGATGCTGCGATCCGCCCGAAGAGGTATCGTTCGCCACTGCGACGCTTCATGGCCACCATGATCCAGGCGTTGGAGAGTTGCCCCACGAAAAATCCAACCAGCGATGCCAGCACAATCAGCGGGACTGGCCCGAGAGTACGGATCAGCGCTTCTTGGCCATCATAGAATTCGGCTGGCGGAAGGATAATGATAATCCAGTAGGTCAGCGATGCGAATGCTGCGATCAGAAACGTGGTGTAAATGACCCGTCGAGAGGCTTTGAAACCGTAGACCTCGGAGATGATGTCGCCGACGATGTACGCCACCGGGAATAAGAAGAATCCGCCGTCGGTGAGCAACGGCCCAATTTGTACACCCTTGGCTGCACCTATATTCGACAGGATAAAGACCACGGCCATGATGGCAAAGAGCACAGGATAAATATGGGAACTAATCGGTGCGAAGGTTCCTTGGAACTGCCCTTTGGCATGTTGTGTTTCGGGCACGAAGCGTCCTTAGAGAAAAACGTTGTCTCGCGACGGTGTCACGGCCTCAACGGCCCCGTACTCGGCTGCTGCCCCAGCCGGCGTTATAGTTCACAGATATTGTAATCAAGACTGCCCGGAAGTTTTGAATGGGTCGACACCGCGTGGCACAAAGATCATCGCAGTCGTGATGCCCACCGCAGAGGCTGTGACCGTCATCGTCCAGGACATCTGCCAGTTGCCCGCGGCAGCGGCAATTGCGGACAGGATGATGGGTCCCAAAAAATTTGCCAGGTTATAGAGCTGGGTCATCAACCCAATCACGGCTGCTGCTGAGCCACCCGGCGGGGCGATGTCCACGGCTTGGCGGGTCACAGTGGTTGGCACGAGTGCACCGGCGAATGAGAAAACAGCGGCAGCAAGCAGCGGCCACACCACGTGACCGGGCACATTCGACCAGTCAGGGGCAAATACGAGCGTGGAGGTGACGGCCATGGTGATCAAACCGGTTACCAGCAAGCGGCGTGGTGGGTGTCCGTGCTGCAACAGCACACCGGTGAGAATATTGGCTACCCCGTTGAGTCCGCCGACGACGGCAGTCGCAAGACCGACGACGATGGCGACGTTGACGGCGGAGCTCATGTCCACGGCTCCGAAGATGGTGGGCAAGAAACTCAGAATCGCACCCCACTGCAGAGTGTACGACGAGAAAATGATGCCCAACGCCCACGGCAACGGCGTTTTTACCGAGTTGCCGATCAAACGGCCGATGCGCTTAAAGTTGATAGCGCCCGGGCTGTCAGCGGGCACTTTTCGTAGAATCACCGGGATAAAGGCCAGGGTGGCACCACCCATGATGATCCACCAGATCTGCCAGGAGATCTCTGTGGCATTGAGCAGGACCGCTGAAATGCCCACCCCGAGAAATAATGCGATGCCTTGAAAGGCACCCCACCACCCCATTGCCGCGTTAACGCTTTGTACCGGGGCGAGCGCTCGGACCAATGCAGGAGCCGCAACAGTAATGAGAATAAATCCGATGCCCTCAATTGCTCGGGTAGTCATTAGCCAACCGGCGTTTATGCTGACCCCGCCGGCAAGCGAAGCAAGACCAGCCAGTGCCATGCCGACCACCAGGGTATATTTCGCACCGATACGTTCAGAAACGACCGAGGCGGCAAGCCCACCCAATGCGCCGGCCAACTGCACGACACCCACCAGAGTTCCAGCTGCTACCAGGCTGATGCCCAGATCAGTCCGGATATATTCCAAGGCAGATGGCAGTTTCCAAACGTGCATCGCCGCCAGGATGCCCGTCGCCACTACCACGGTCCATGCCCGAGCGCCAGATGTCGTTGTTGCCATAACGACCAAGCTTACTCCTCTGTTTTCAAAAAGCACTAGACTAAACGCTGTCAGTACCCGCGTGACCCCGTTCTAAGGCTCGTTGTGACCACACCCGTTCCAGAGAAGTACGATTCCGCCCCCAAACGTCGCCGCAATACCGGCCCAAGAGCCCGGCTTTCGATGTCGATTTATGGTTTCCTGGTGGCCTGGTTGGTACCCAACATTGTGATGGCTGCAATCGTCGTCATTCTCAATCTCCTACCAATTTCAGATACGGTCGGCGACTTGACGCCAATCCTGACGCTGGTGGGTCTCTCAGGGCTCATCCTGGGGTTGCCGCTTGCGTTGCTGGCGAACTGGCTTCTGCGGCATCAGCTCAACCAGTCCATCCACATCTTGGCTTACGCTATTATCGGCATGTTCTATGGTCTGACCGTGCTGACCGCTGGTGGCGAAGGCCTGATCCCCCTGTTAATTCCGTTGGTGGGTTTCCCGGCTGCAATTCTGATGGCGCTGGGCCGCTGGGCTGCTAGTTCATTCGTCTACGTGGTTGAACCAGAAACGTCAGAACAGCCCGCCGACGAGTAAATTGTCTCGCCGAGCGCTAACTCTGACGAAATATGACCTAGCAGACATGCGTTCATTGGCCTAGGCCATATAAGATGATGGCATGTATAACGTTCACTCACCCGCCGTCACCATGACCATCGCGGGGTCCGAGGCAACCGGCGGCGCCGGTGCCCAAGCAGACCTTCGCACGTTCCAAGAACTCGGTACCTACGGCACTGCCGCACTCACCTGCATCGTTGCGTACAACCCGCAGGACAATTGGAACCACCGACTCACGCGCATTGCACCCGAGGTATTAGAGCAGCAGCTAGAAGCTATCCAGGCGAATTTTGCCGGTCAGCTCGATACCGTAAAGCTCGGCATGATGGGGTCGGTTGAAACCATTGACGTTGTTGCCAAGGCACTGCAGTCCCAAGAGTGGAAGAACATTGTCTTGGACCCGGTCTTGATCTGTAAGGGTCAGGAACCCGGTGAAGCGCAAGACACCGACCACGCTCTCAAAACCAAGCTCCTGCCGCTGGCAACCGTCACCACTCCGAACCATTTTGAGGCAGAACAGCTCTCGGGTATGACGATCACAACCCTTGCCGAGCTCAAGGATGCCGCACGCAAAATCCACGATGATTCAGGTGTGGCGGTGCTCGCCAAAGGTGGCATTCGTCTTTCCGGGCCCGAAGCCGTCGATGTGTTCTATGACGGATCCGATCTGCAGGTTCTTGGCGTACCAAAGATCGGTAACCACGCTGTTTCCGGTGCCGGATGCTCCCTGGCTGCAGCCGTTGCCGCCGAACTCTCGAAGGGCCGCACAGCACTCGAGGCAGCCGAACGTGCCAAAGACTTCGTCACCGCAGGCATCAATCAGCGCATTGCTGCTGAGACCCCGTATGACATCATGTGGCAGGGTGGACTACGCCGTAAACCACAGCAGGTTGTTTCACCCGAGTAACTCGGCGAGGACTAACGCTGATCCTGACGCAGTGGATGGTCGTGCGGAATCTGTACCAGCACGATCTGTACTCCGTCAGGGTCAGCGATCCAGGCTTCGATCAGACCCCAGTGTTCCGTTTGAGGTTCGCGCAACATGGTCACGCCTTGTGTTGCCAGTCGCTCGTACTCAACCTCAACGTCGCGAACCTGCATCCATAGCGAGAGTTGCGGGGTGGCTATCGTTTCTTCAGCCTGGCCGGAAACTTCTAACAAGCCGTTGCCGCAGAAAAACACCATACCCGGACGCTCTGGCGGCCCAAAGATTCGAAAGACCGCGAGGCCAAGTGTATCCCGATAGAACGCTTGAGTACGTTCAAGGTGTTTCGGTCGCAGCAATGTTCGGCTACTAAGAATCTCCATGCAGGTCTCCAATTAGATAAAATCACGTGCAACCGTGGTGTTCCAGGTTTTCGAAGCCACGCGGCTGTCATTCTCGTAGGCATCAAGTTCAGCGTAAATGTGGAACGCGTCGACGGTCGAGGTCAGCACAGTTTTGGTTCGGGTCTGAATATTCCACCCTTCACGTTCAAAACCCATATGCCAAACGGTTTCACCGCGCACCGAGTTCATATCGCCATCTGCGAAGGTGTACCGCTCGACTGCCCTGCGTTTCAGGTCAAGGTCGATATCTTCAAATCGAACCACACCGAGATCTTTGACCACTTCCAATTTACCCGTCAAGTCTGCCAGGTTCCGACTGATGTTCCAGTCGTGCTCACCTGGTTCTAGCTGCAATGTCTCAAGGGGTGGGGCGCCCTCTGGCGGCCTGAACGTCGGGGTCAGGTCGGCGTCGTCATCGATCGAGGTGGGCCGAACCGGCAGGACTAGACTACTTTCGTTTGGATCAACCGTGAGCCGGAACTTTTTAGGAGAAGGCCACACGACCGGCCAATAGGACGTGGATATCGACACCCGAAGCCTATGTCCGGCGGGAAACGATTGCGCCAGACCATTGAGTTGAACCGTCACGGTCTGCTTTTGCCCGGGTTCAAGGGGTTGCGGATTATCTGCGCTCACAAAGTGGTTCAGATTCAGCACACCATAACTCACCCGTGTTGCCGCATCGTCTGGTGCGACATCGGAAAGCCGCACCGCGACCATGGCCACCGGCTGATCGGCAGATAAGCTGAGTTCGACGGTCGGAGCGCCCAATAATTCCAGGCGCTCTTCGAGGGGATCACTATCGAACACCATTGCCCCGCCGTCTTCCTCGCGTTGGTCATAGGGCATATCTGGCGGCGCATTATATGAGCACCATTTGCCCCCGTACTGTCCAAGTGACAGTGGCGACTGAACAGTAAGCTCGGGGCTTTTCGGAAACTTGTCACGCGCTGCTTCAGACTCGAAGATGCGATGCCGCCCCAAGGGGTAGCGTTCTTCAACAATGCGGGAACTTGGCCAGCTTGGCTCCCCAACCCAACGGCCGGGCCGATCCTCATACGTGGTTGCCGGGGCGACAGAATCTTGCATCCAGATGGACAGTTGTGGGCCGTCCATAGCTCCGTTGTCTTTGTCGTCTTTAAGCCAGTGATCCCACCAATCCACCATTTCTTGAAGAAAGCCAATGGCCGGTCCCGGTTGTCCCAGATGCGGATACTTATGGCTCCACGGTCCGATCAAACCGCGCGTCGGGACCTCAAGTCCGCGCAGCAGACGGAATACGGCGTTCGAATACCCATCGGCCCAGCCGCTGACGGCAAAAACGGGGACTTCGATATCGGAGTAGTCCTCGTTGATGGATCCGTGACGCCAATACGCGTCTTTCCGCTGGTGCTGCAACCAGGTCTCCAGCCAGAGGCCGCTGTGTTCGATGCGGTCTTGCCACATTTCGCGCCAGCGCTCCCCTACGAGATCTGGATCGGGTGGCGACGCGTTATAGGCAAACATGGTTGATGCCCAGGACAGGTTGTCCGTTAAAAGACAACCGCCCATGTAATGCACGTCGTCGTAGTAGCGGTCATCGGTCGAGCAAACCGTAACCACGGCACCGAGCCCTTTGGGACGACGAGCAGCTACTTGGAGCCCGTTGAAACCGCCCCAGGAGATACCCATAATCCCGGTGCGACCGTTACACCAGGGTTGTTCAATCAGCCAGGCGAGCACTTCTTCGACGTCGTCGAGTTCTTGCTCTAAATATTCATCGGTGAGCACTCCTTCAGAGTCGCCACTACCTCGCAGGTCGACGCGTAAACAGGCGTATCCGTGGCCGGCCATATACGGGTGGTGAATCGAATCACGGACGGCAGTGAGGTCACGTTTACGGTACGGGATCATTTCCAATACCGCGGGTACAGGGTCCTCTCCGGCCGAGACGGGTTTCCACAGCCGCGCAGCCAGTCTGGTCCCATCGCTCATCGGGATCCAGAGGTGTTCGGTCTCTTCGATTGAGGTTGGCAACGAGGTAACTGTTCGCATCATGCTCCTTCCACGTCATCATCGATTTCGATCGTTAAGGCGTCACAACACGCGTCGTAGATTTCACGGAGTTGTTGTTCAGTCTCTCCCGCGATAAAAATCTCAGCCAGGGTAAAGCTATAGCTGTCCTCGGTGTCAGCATCAGAAAGGCGCGCGCCTTCTTCGACCACGACTTCAATGTCTACATTGTCGTAGTGTTGTTCAATAGCCTTGACTTCGTCTGCTGTTGGAACGCTCCGGACAACGCCGTCTTGGAAATGCCGTAGCATCCATTTTGCTGCAATCGCGTGTTTGCCGTGTCGTCTTGGCATCTGTGGTTCGCGGCCGAGGGCGAGGTCAAGCATGACGGCGTGGTTTGGTTGACCATCTACCCAGTGGAACATTTGGGCATGCGACTGCGAATGGCGGCTATTGATCTCGAGCAGTTTGAGTCGCTCGGCTGATGCATCCCAAAAGTATTCAATATTGAATGTGCTGTTGGTGAGTCCTACCGCCGAGATGATGCGCCGGCTGACATTGTGAATATATTGCTGCACCGGTTCCGGCAGTGTTGACGGGTACTGGTATTTCAGAAAACTCGGAGCATTGTCGTAGTTGAAGGAGTCGACCAACCCAATAATTTCGACCTCGTCGCCCCAAGAATAGCCTTCTAGCGTGTATTGCTGGCCCTGTGCCGCTTCCTCGACCATGTATGCGCCACCCGGGATGTCGGCGATTTCGGCTGGCAGGTCTAGCATTTCCAAAACGTCGTCAAAAGCTCCGCCGATGCGTTCCGGGGCATCACGTTCTTCTGCAAGCGCTTCTTGGAGTTCGCTCTCATTATCCACCCGGTGGGCGCCCTCGGAGGAGAAAGACTTTATGGGTTTGAGCCAGGCCGGGTATGTCATGTGCACTGGCAACTTGGCCGAGGGATCGTGCACATCAATGAGGTCAAAACCCGGGTACTCGTCGATAACTTTTTGTTGTTCGATCCGGCTCCAATACTTGTGTTCACACCGTACGACGCTGGCAAGTGGCTTTGATGGGAGCCCGTAGCGGTCACAGAGGATGGGTACCATCATAGAAACCGGGAAATCCCAATACCCTACGATGGCATCAATTGGGCCGTCGAAAGCGTCTAATTGCTCTTGCGCTTGTGCGAGTAAATCAGTAAAAGAGATGACCCCACTTTGGAGATCTTCGAGCGATAAAATTCCGTGAAAGCTATATTGATCGGCATCTGGAAGAGTGGCTAGTTCAGCGTAGCCGGGTTCATCCAACCCGAGGACAAAAATGTTTTGCGTCATGCGCTGCGCCTCCTGGTTGCCGTGAAGGGACGAGGCCCACCTTGGCTTGTGGGCTCAAACCTAACACACAGCGCGAGGCGCAGGAAGGGCAGAGTCTAATGCAAAATATGTCGCGGGGTTCAGTCAGTAGCGACCTCTGTAGCGCCACCGAGCTCAGCAGGTGAACTTTCGGCCTCGGAGGTTTGCGCGACTTCGACTGGCTGTGATTCAGGTTCCGTTTCAGCTACAGCTGGTTCGCCGGAAGGTTCTGCAGTCGGCTCTGCTGCAGCCGTATCTTGGTCACCCTCCTGTTCTTGGGGGTCCTCTTGTTCCTCGGCTTCATCTTGTTGCTGTTGCTCATCCGGCTGGTCCTCAACCGGTGCCGGAGCATCCGGTGAGGGCGAATTTTCCAACGTATCTGCCTCTTGAAGATCAGCCCGCTTGTCTTGAGCATCTTCAACGAGTCCACGAATCTCTTCGAGGTCGCCCTCCAAGGTCGTGATGTACTCTTGCTTTGCATCGCCCCACGCAAGTGCGGCAACGGAGTCATCATTTTCGGTGTCAGGAATTGCTGTCAGCACGGCGACAGCCTCCTGGGCCCCCGCGCGAAGGTTATTTAGTTCACCAATATATTTCGTCAGCTCAGTTACGTCGTTGGCCTGTGGAGTCGGTGGTAACTCATCGAGCTTTGCTAGTACCGGCTCAACATAGGATGGCAAGGTGCAGTCTGCGTCCTTGGAAAAAATGCCGCGCTCAGCATCACGGGCTTGTTGCTGGGCGTCCTGCAGTTCTTCCAATTTTTCCGGATCGTCAACCGAAGCAGGATCCACCACTGCATAGCCCGATTTCACCATTTCCAAGCCAAGGTCGTTCCCGGCGTGATAGATGTCAGCCCACAACTCACCGTTCGGAGCATTCGCGTAGGCTTCGATCTCTACATCAAGTGATGTACCTTCGCCGGCTAGGCCCTGCAGATGCTCCGTAGCTTGTTGTGCCATACACGTATCAAGGGTCTCAGGAACATCTTCTTCCTTTGGCAACGGTGCTCGAACATTCTGAAAGCGAATGACGTCCAGTCCGGTCGTACGGTTAACTTCCATAGATTGACCGGTCAACACCGAACTGACGACCACCGGGTCGTCTCCCCGGGTCATGGCTTTTACCACCGAGGTGATGGTGAGTGCCAGCATAACGACGGCAACCACCACGAAGGTAATCATGACTGGTGTAGTCAGGCGACTCGTGCGCCGAGTAGACGGTTTTGGCATAACTTTTCTTGCTACCTAGGAAACAGAGGATGAGCCAACATGTCGCTGGCTCCATCAGATTCTACAGTGGACAGTGTTCCTGACCTAGTTCGCCGTACGTAGTGGCAATGGACCGCAGAAACTCACGGTACAAATGTGTTCCAGTATAAATGTGTGCGCTCCACCGCACAGGAATAGCTGACAAGCTTACAGTGAGTTTCTAAGCTGGAAGAGTCCGCAGCACGACGGTAGAAAGAAGTTTGTTGTGACCATTCAACCTAGATTAGAACGTACTATTACGGCAGAGCAGCAGGCGATAAACGAGTCGTCGACACGGGAGCCTGCCGAAAAGCTACCGGCCAGTGCGGTCGGATATGCGTTGAAGCGTGCGGTACAGAAATTCTTGTTGGATAAGGGAACTGACCGCGCAGCTATCCTCACGTATTTTGCGGTGCTCTCCTTGGCCCCGACACTGCTGGCTGTGTTTTCTATTTTGACCCTGATCTTAGCTTCAGCTGCGGGCGCCATTGAAAATTTCACTCAAGACTTAGTTGAGCAGACGGTTCCGGCCGAGTACCAAGATATGGCGTTGAACCTCGTCAATACGATGACCGAGTCAGCATCCGGCGGTGTAATCGCTCTGATTGTCGGTATTCTCGTGGCACTGTGGTCGGCTTCAGCATATGTAAAAGCCTTTACCCGCAATATGAACCACATCTACGGTGTCGTCGAAGGTCGTCCATTTGTGCGCCTGACTCTAACCATGTTGCTCACAACATTAACCGTCGTCATCATTGTGGTCGCCGTGTTAATCTCGCTGGCATTGAACACCACGATCATTGACGCGGTATTTGCACCGATAGCCCAAGCCATGGGCGCACAAGGCGCACTAGACGCCATGACCGAAACATTCCTACCAATCTGGGCTTGGGTAAAATACCCGGTCGTGCTCATCCTCGTCATGCTACTCACGGGCGTGCTCTACCACTTCACCGGAAACGTTGAACGCCGCTTCCGCCTCTTTTCCGCCGGCTCGATTTTTGCGGTTGTGGGCATCATCGTGGCTGGAATTGCCATGATCATTTATCTCACCTATTTCGCTTCGTACTCCTCATACGGTGCGATCGGGACGGTTATGGCCATCCTGTTCGTCGTCTGGGTGTTCAACATCGTGCTGTTCCTGGGGGCTGAAATTGATGTAGAAATTCTTCGGGCCCGCCAGCTCGTTGCTGGCATTCCTGCTGAGGAAGCTCTCCAAATGCGCCCACGCTCGGTAGCTACCGTGGAAAAGCAAGCTGAGAAGAATCAGCAAACGATCGAAGGTGGCAAGGTCCTTCGCCGCACCTATTCCGTGTTCAACGACCAGGACACGGATCGAAGATGATGCTCGGTTGGTTTTTCTAGGCTCTAGGTAAGACAAAGGCGCCGCCCCGAACATTTTCGGGGCGGCGCCTTTGTCTAGTGTAAGTTATTTTTTGTCTTTGCCGCGATCCAGACCGAGACGAGTCAGTGGGACACCGTCAATGGCACCATCAATGGTCTTCTCCGCTTCTTCGTGATCCACGTCTAGCACGAGGGCAACCTCAGAGACGACCATGTCTTTGGCTTCCTGGTACAGGTTGCGCTCGGCCATGGAGAGATCTTTTTCTTGCTGACGACGGTAGAGGTCACGGGCGACTTCTGCCACGTTGTCGAGGTCACCGGTGGCGAGTTTTTCGCGCAATGCCTTCAACCGGCGTGACCACTGCTTTTCGAGTTTGTCACCGGTTTTTGCCAACAATGACATGAGCTTCCGCAGCCGGGTGTGGCTGGCCAGGTCACGGACACCGATTTCAGACAGGCTGTCTTCGGGGACGGCGATCTGCAGGCGCTGATCTTCTACTTCCAGCACCACGTACTCGACGTCTTCACCTTTGACCTTCCTGGTTTTACGCTCAACGACCTCTGCAGGACCGTGCTGAGGGTGAACTACAAATTTACCAAGGGTCAGACGCATGTGCGGTGGGCACCTTTCGTTCGGCAGGGTGACAAGCTGTGGGATTCAGAACGAAAAAAGACACAGCTGTCGCAAACAGTCTAGCTATATAACTCTAACAGCGGCATGTTGAAACAGCCAAGCTGCCGATCCGAAAATTGGCCTAGCGGCTGAAATGTTGTTGTGCAGCTAAGAACTCATAGACTGCGACATCGTCGACGCCGGGGAAAGCACCGGGAGGCATGGCTGCAAGCATATGCGCGTTTGTCCGTGCAGCAGGCCAGGCGTGACCACCCCATTGCGCTTCGAGTTCAGCCGATGGCGTTCTGCAGCACGTCGGATCAGGGCAGTTGGAGCGCGAGCGCTCAGCCGTGTCTGCACCTCGGAACCACCTCGCGTGATTAAAAGGGATCCCTACCGAGAGCGAAAACAATGCGGACTGTGACGGTTCGACCACTGCAGTACACCAGTAGGTGCCAACCGATGTGTCAGTGTATTGGTTGAAAGGCCGAAAACGATCACTGGTGCCAAACACCTCCCGGCACGTCCAGTACCGGCAGGCTGCTTGTCCCTCGATCGCACCGATGGAGTCCACCGGAAAGTTCACACCGTCATTTTCATAGGCTTTATGTAGGACACCCGATTCGTGGACTTTCTGGAAGTGACATTCGATATCCAGGTGGTGCGTGGCCAGATTCGTAAACCGGTGCGCTGCTGCTTCGTAGGACACCGAATAGGCATCTCGAATGTCTTCAATGGCGATGTCGCGGTCCTTCTTGCGCTGCTTCAGCTGCTTAACCAAAGATTTTTCTGGCATCATCAGCGCGGCAGTGACATAGTTCGTTGAAACTCTCTGTCGCAGGAAGTCCTTGTAGTCCACCGGTTCCCCATGACCCAGGACATATGAAACCAACGCTTGCAGCGCAACGGACCGCGGATCGTGGTCAGGATTCCGCGCATCGGCAAGGAAGATGACACGATTCTTCAGGTCTGTCACCGACCGAGTTGAGTGCGGCAGCGATGAAACGAATCGCAATTCAAAATTCAGGTGATCGGCGATATCTGCAATGGCATGGTACGACAGCGGGCCCTCATCATGCCCGACCGCCGACAGGAGCTCATGAGCCTGCCGCTCAAGGTCAGCATAATAATTATTCCGCTCGCGCTGTTCTTTGCGCATGGAGACATTTGCTCGACGGGCCTCTTCTGGAGTCGCAGCTTGCTCCGCAGACTGCCGACGCAATTCACGCGTGAGTCCATCAATTGCTTCAAGTACGGGTGTTGGGGTTCCAGAAGAGATTCGAAGGGCCGGCAGCCCCATTGCCTGCCAGTGTCGAGTGCGTTGAGCTTTTTCTACCGAGATTTCGAGTGCTGCTCGCGCGGAGGGCGCTTCGGGCTGGAGGAAATCGCCCACTTCCACACCGAGGATGTCAGCCCCACGGGTCAAAAGAGAAACTTTTGGTTCTCGCTTCCCATTTTCAATCATCGACAAGTGCGACGCAGTGGCGCCTAACTGGCTTGCTAGCTCACCTAAGGTCATGTTCGCAGCAGTGCGGAAATGGCGGAGCCGATGACCAAGAATCACTGGATCAATCTTGGAGGGTGATACCGTCTCGGAAATGTGAGGATAATTCTGCGACTCTGAGTTTGTGGTTGAGGCCATAAGAGCAGTGTAGTAAATATTTGCAATTCTTCACAGGGAAACAGAGAGATCACGAAAGTTTTAAGAGACAGCCCTCCCAAAATTGCAAAAAGTAGACGCGCGTTCACAACCTCCTGAAAAGATTTTTTATGCGTTATCGCACTCAAAACACCTCAGACACAAAAACACAACTGATATCACTGGATTATTCACTGTTAATTTACCCCATTTTTTCACTTTTTCCAGAGGTGCCGCCGAGAAAAATGAAAAACTCTCCAGAAATCGAGAAAATTTCTTGTACAAAAATTTTTAGGGATATTTTCATACGATGCACCTATTGTCACGTTGAAATCCACGGCAGAGTAGTTCCTACAGCGATCGCAACGGTCACAACCGCAGCGGTCCACACCACATAGAACAAGCAAGTTTTCGGTAGGTCCGAATTCGCAAAATCCAATTGAACTGTGATGTAGGGAGAAACATGGAACAGGCAATTCAGGCAGCAGCAGATCAACTTCAGCAAGACTGGAACAACAACCCTCGCTGGTCGAATATCACCCGTGACTACAGCGCAGAGGAAGTTGTTCGTCTGCGTGGCCGTGTACAAGAAGAACACACCCTGGCCCGCCGCGGTGCAGAAAAACTCTGGTACCAGCTCACTGCTGAACACCAAACCGGCGAATTCACCAATGCGCTAGGAGCCATGACCGGCGGACAAGCCGTCCAGCAGGTCAAAGCCGGTCTGCGTGCGATCTATCTCTCCGGTTGGCAGGTTGCCGCAGATGCAAACCTCGCCGGTCATACCTATCCGGATCAGTCCCTGTACCCCGCAAACTCCGTCCCGCAGGTAGTCCGCCGTATCAACAACGCTCTGATGCGTGCCGACCAGATCGAATGGGCCGAAGGTGTCCAGTCTGTCGAAGACTACTTAGTCCCAATCATCGCCGACGCGGAAGCAGGCTTCGGTGGGCCACTGAACGCCTACGAATTGATGAAATCAATGATCGGTGCCGGTGCTGCGGGCGTCCACTGGGAAGATCAGGTCGCATCCGAGAAGAAATGTGGCCACCTCGGAGGAAAGGTCCTCATCCCAACCTCCCACCACGTTCGCACGCTGAACGCGGCACGCCTTGCAGCAGACGTTGCCGGCACCCCATCGCTCATCGTTGCACGAACCGATGCTGAGGCAGCGACCCTCCTGCAATCCGATATCGATGAACGTGACCACCAGTTCTTGACCGGTGAGCGTTCTTCCGAAGGCTTCTACTACATCAAGAATGGTCTGGAACCATCGATTGCACGCGCCAAAGCCTACGCTCCATACTCCGACCTGCTGTGGATGGAAACTTCCACACCGGATCTGGACGTGGCCCGCCAGTTCGCCGAAGCTGTCAAGGCTGAATTCCCAGACCAGATGCTGGCCTACAACTGCTCACCATCATTCAACTGGAAAGCCAACCTGGATGACGCAACCATCGCGAAGTTCCAGCGCGAGCTGGCTGCCATGGGTTACACCTTCCAGTTCATTACCCTGGCTGGCTTCCACTCGCTGAACTACTCGATGTTCAACCTCGCCAAAGGCTACGCCGAACGTCAGATGTCAGCCTTCGTTGAACTGCAGCAGGCCGAGTTCGCCGCAGAAAAGGACGGCTTCACGGCTACACGTCACCAGCGCGAAGTGGGCACTAGCTACTTCGACCGCATCTCAACCACAGTAAATCCAGAATCTTCCACCACCGCTTGGGCCAACTCGACCGAAGCACAGCAGTTCTAGTTTGAACTGCTACACCAGATAGGAGCACCCGCCATGGCATCATCAACTATCCAGCACACAACGCCTGAAGGCATCACGGTGACCGTGTTCGGTGAACTCGATGCACGGCAGCGTGAAGTTCTCACCGAAGAAGCCCTCAACTTTCTGGGCTACCTGCACACCAAACAAAACACCAAGCGTCTCGATCTACTTGCAGCACGTCAGGACGCTCGGGCTCGGGTTGCAGCCGGCGAGCAACTGGACTTTGAAAAGTCCACCCGCACCATCCGTGAAGATGATTCATGGCGGGTCGCTCCCCTGGCCCCCGGTCTCAAAGACCGTCGCGTGGAGATTACCGGGCCGGTGGATCGGAAAATGACTATTAACGCGTTGAATTCGGGGGCCAAAGGCTGGCTAGCCGACTTCGAAGATGCGTCATCGCCGTACTGGATCAACATGATCAACGGTCAGGTCAACCTGTACGATGCAATTCGGCAAGAGATCGACTTTACGTCGGAGCAGGGCAAGACTTACCGCTTGAAGAAGCCAGCCCTGGCGCAGATGCCCACAATCAACGTTCGTCCACGTGGTCTGCACCTGGAAGAATCCCACATCGAGGTTAACGGCGAACCGCTTTCCGGCTCGCTGATGGACTTCGGCCTGTACTTCTTCCATAACGCCGAGAAGCTCGTCGAACTCGGTCGAGGCCCCTACTACTACCTGCCAAAACTCGAGCACCATCTCGAAGCCCGCTGGTGGAACTGTGTTTTCAATAAAGCACAGGACTACCTGGGCATCCCACAGGGCACCATCCGTGCAACTGTGCTGATTGAAACAATCACCGCGGCATTCCAGATGGAAGAGATCCTGTACCAGCTTCGCGACCACGCTGCCGGTTTGAACGCCGGCCGCTGGGACTACATCTTCTCAATCATCAAAACCTACCGCGACTCCGGAGCAGAATACGTGCTACCAGATCGTGCCGAAGTTTCGATGACCCAACCGATGATGCGTGCTTACACAGACCTGCTGGTTCGCACCTGCCACAAGCGCGGCGCCTCAGCAATCGGCGGTATGGCTGCCTTCATTCCTGAGTCGTCGAATCCGGAACGCACTAAAGAAGCTTTGCGGAAGGTTCGTGAAGACAAGACCCGTGAAGCCAACGACGGTTTCGATGGTTCCTGGGTCGCCCACCCAGGGCTGGTGCCAACTTGCATGGGAGTATTTGACGAACTGCTCCTGGACGCACCACACCAGATCCGGACAAATAAACGAGAAGACGTCATACCTTCTGCAAGCGCGCTCATCAATGTGCAGGCCACCACCGGTTCGATCACCGAGGCTGGCCTGGAGACCAATATTGAAGTCGGCATCCGCTACATGGATGCTTGGCTCAATGGCTCGGGCGCTGCAGCGATCAATGGGCTAATGGAAGATGCTGCCACCGCAGAAATCTCCCGCTCTCAGATCTGGCAGTGGATCAACGCTGGGTCCGAAGCTAGTCGTGACGATGGTTCCACCAAAGTCATCACAAACGAATGGGTGGGCCAGAAGATCGAAGAGGTCTTTGCCACGCTTACCCGGTACGACGGTGATCGTTTAGATCATGCCAAAGAGTTATTCGCCGAATCCGCACTGTCGGAAGATTTTGAGGACTTCCTGACATTGCCGGCCTACGACCGCTACCTATCTGTTAACGCAAAGGTTAGCGCCTAACACTTCCTCTTGTGCTCACAGTTCGTGGGGTCTCACCGTGCTACCGGTGAGACCCCACAACACTTTAAGGAGTATGTTGTCGCGGATCGCTGCTTATGCATTCCTGCGGCGCACCCGCCAAGTCAACGCGATGCTCAAGACGGTCATAGCGGCGACGGTAAGCCAGATAGCGGCGATGCCAAACTGCAGGTAGCTCCAACCACCAATCAGTGAGCCAACCGCAATCGCTCCCCAGAGCACAAGGTAACGCAAGAACCGAAATAGATAGACCGACGACTGTAAAGCCATGGCAGAGGCAAGAGCCTGACCCATTTTCACGAGCGTGCCAGTCATATATGTGAGCCCCACAGTGACTTCACCGCGCCGAGTGAATGTGCCGTTGATAGCACCCGTTGCAGCGGCCACGATGAATGATGCGGCGATGTCTAGTGGAGGGGTCACAGCAGTGATGCCGCCTAGCAGCATCAGCGCATAGGCCACCCATACTGCTGAACCATGCGGGGTCACCTGATCGGTTAGCAAGGACTCTGCTGGTGGGTGGAAACGTTTTGGCCCGAACCGCACGGCAAAGGATGCCAGCATGACTCCGACGATGAAGGCAACAATGAGTGATGACGCGGCCAGCCACGCCAGATGATTCCCTTGAGATAGCTCGGCCGCGGCCCGGGTCGAGTTCCCAGACATAAACGATACGAAGTAACCGCCCAGATGGATGAAGAAAAGACCATCAACAAATCCTGCGTTTGCAGTCAGTCCTACTGCCAGCAGGTGCTGCCGCGTTGAAAGCGAAGCCGCCAAAGAGTCCCTTTCTCGATGTAGCCAACAGTTCCATTATGGTCGACTGCTCCGCCATAGTGCTTGTTGTTCATAGATAACAAGCGCAGGGGCTGCAGTTTTTTGTGCATTAAAGCACCGCTGGCTTCCACTTGTGAGCGGAAGCCAGCGGCTGTTAGCAAGTTGAGGTTTGACTAGTTTGTCAGACCATCAACGTATTCTTGGTTCTCTGCAACCCATTCCTCGATGATTGGACGGTAGTCGTCCGTATCTGGGTTCTCATTGAACATCACATTTTCAAGCGAGTACAGCGTCTCGGAGTCCATTTCGAAGTTTTCGAGCCAGCCAACGACGTCGGCGTTGGCTTCATCTTCGGCCCACTCGGCATTCGCATAGGTGTGAATGCTCTCGGTGCCACCAAGTGCGCCCTCTGGGTCCTCAAGGTCCTTGATTGGGTAGGCATCGTAAGCCCAGTGTGGACGCCACAACGTGACGACGATGTTATCGCCGGCCTCAGTGGCTGTTTCTAATTCCTGCAACATTGCTGGCGTGCTGGAAGTGGTGTACTCCATATCTTCCAGACCATAGGTTGGAATGACTTCTTCCTCTGTGGTCTGTGTGAGGCCCGCGCCTGGGTCGATACCAACGATTTCGTTGTTGAACTCATCAGCATTTTCTGCGAGTTCATCAAGTGAATCAATTGGGGCGTCCTCGTTCACTGCAAGGTGCAACGAAGACTCATCGTTCCATACGCCAAGGTCAGTGATGTCCCCACTGTATTCCTCAACGTAATCAGCGTGGGTGACTGGCAACCAGGTATCGAGCGTGAAGTTGTAGTCGTTGGTCGATACCCCCGAATACACTGGAGCTGGGTCCGCGTATTCGAGAGTAACGTCGTAGCCTTCTTCCTCGAGGATATAAGACCACAGCTCGGAGGCTGCGACGCCCTCTTCCCAGCCGTTGAACACACCGATGGTAATTTCGCCACCGGAAGCTTCACCGTTGCCGCCCTCGTCAGACCCGTCGTCGCCACAGGCGGTCAGTGCTAGAGCAGCTACAGACAAGGCTGCTGCTGGTTTAAAGAATCGTGATTTCACGGTTAACATCTTCCCTTCGGTTTTGTGAGTATGAGAATTTGTTCAGTCATTAGGTACCTGCGAGTTAGGTCTTTGCCTGAATCGAGGTGAGTCGATCAAGGTACATCGCCAAAATGACGACGGCCAGCCCGGATTCAAAACCTAGGCCTGCGTTAATTCGGTTCAGCGATGCAACAACTTCACCACCGAGGCCGCCTGCGCCGACCATACCGGCGATCACGACCATGGACAGCGAGAGCATAATGACCTGGTTTACACCGGCCATGATGGTTGGCATAGCCAACGGCAACTGAATCTGACGCAGGATCTTGCCAGGAGGAGAGCCGAAGGCTTTACCGGCTTCGACAACCTCTGAGTCAACTCCGCGAATACCGAGTTCGGTAAAGCGGACGCCCGGAGCCATCGCAAAAATGACGGTAGCAACCATGCCGGGTACAACACCGACACGGAAAATAACGAGCGCCGGGATGAGGTAAACCATTGGAGGCATCGTCTGCATGAAGTCCATAATCGGACGCAAGATTTTCGAAGCGGTATAGGACTTAGCGCCCAAAATACCCAGCGGAATCGCAATAACGACTGCGATCAAGGTAGCGATGGTTACCAGGGAAAGCGTAGACATAGCGTTTTCCCATTGGTTCACACCAACAATGAGGATGAACCCGATAACGGTACCCAAGGCAAGTTGCCAACTCCGTAGCCACCAGCCAAGTCCAGCAAGTACGAGAGTGATGATCCACCATTCTGGTGTCATCAAAACCCAGAGCAAGAGCTCGTAGAGGTCCTCTAGAAAGTTGCGAATAACGGTGAAGAATCCACCAAGAGTGGCAAGGAGCCAATCGAGGATGACTTCGATCCAGTCACCTAATGGAATACGTGGTACTGGAATTTCCATTTAGTTTGCCGCCTTTGCACCATCGACGACGGTGGATTCTTGTGGTGTGAGCGCTTCGAGGAGCGTCGCTAGTCGGATGTAGCCGACACGGTCGCTGCCAGTTGCACTATCTACTGCCACTGGCCCCTGGGCTTCGAGCACCACGGGAACAATCTGTTGGATAGTTGCATCAGATTTGACGGACAACGATTTTCTGGCGAACGATGCACGGTCTTCTTCCGTCAGCTCGTTTTCTGGAACCATGACGCTTTCTGCTGTCAGTACCCGAGCGCGGTCAACGTCTGAGGTGAACGATGCAACGTAGTCGTCAGCAGGTTCGGACAAAATCTGTTCAGGAGTACCAATCTGCGCGATCTCGCCGTCTTTCATAACAGCAATACGGTCGCCCAAGAACATCGCTTCGTTGAGGTCGTGAGTAATAAAAATAATCGTTCGTCCGAGCCGGTCCTGAATTTGTTTCAGTTCTTCCTGCATCTCGCGACGAATGAGCGGATCGAGCGCCGAGAACGCTTCGTCCATCAACATGACGTCGGTATCTGCTGCCAGTGCGCGGGCCAGACCCACACGCTGGCGCATACCACCCGACAGCTCTGAAGGGTAGGAGTCTTCCCAACCCTTGAGTCCTACAGCTGCTAACACTTCACGGGCTTTTTCGTAGCGTTCTTGTTTTGCTACGCCCTGGGTTTCCAGACTGTATGCCGCGTTTTCAATGTTAGTCCAGTGCGGGAACAAGGCGAAGTGCTGGAACACCATCGAGATATGTTCGGACCGCAATGCACGAAGTTCTTTTGGAGAAAGCTTCGCTAAGTCTTGCCCTCGTACCTCGACGGTCCCTGTGGTTGCTGGCTGGAGTGCATTCAACGTACGAATCAAGGTTGATTTCCCTGACCCCGACAGTCCCATTACAACGAAGATTTCGCCGGGATAGACGTCGAAGGTTGCGTCGATAACCGCTGCAGTCCCTTGATTTTCTACGTCTTTTCGGGTGGCACCCGCCTGCATCTTCTCAGCGACAGCTTTGGGACGTCGACCAAAGATTTTATAGACATTCTCAACCCTGACGACGGGTTGGCCTGTGTTTGGTTCGCTCATGGTGCTTTGACCCACCGCCAATAATTCGCGGGTGAGCTCCTCCTCACGTCCTTTATACAACTTGCTAACAGAAACAAATATAGGTCGCGCTCAACTCATCAGCCCTGGATCACAGGGCGACAAGAAGCAAACGCAACCTCTAGATTTATAACGCTAACAAGATTGCCAGAACAATTACAGACTCCACTCAGACTGTTATCAGGCAGTGATTGTTTAAGTTGACAAGTACCGAAACGTGATTCGCGTGTCACGACACAAGTTTGTCATTGTGTGATCTACACCATAATATACTCACTGTCATGTGCCCCACCGGCTGTGTAGCAATACTTTTCACTCTGCCCGCACAGACGGCATGTGCCACACGGGCCACCTAGCACACGGTGTGCATTACCCTAGATCTCAATAAATTGCGTCAAACACAAGAGGGACCTTTACGCTTTCAGCGAAGTATGCTCCAGGGCTTTTACTCAATTAGTGACCTGACATCGATCCTTTCGAAGACGTGAGGCTGTCCCTTTTATTTGACTTTCACCCTTCTACCATAGTGGTCGAGCGCAGATAGGGCTATTTCGTTCAGGGTAAATATGCCGCACAATGAATGGACCTACCAAGCCCCAAGAGCGAGGGACAAAATGTCGAGAAGAACCACATGCGTGGTTGTCGGCGGCGGACCAGCTGGCATGATCGCCGGATTACTTTTGGCCCGTGCAGGAGTCGAAGTAACCGTACTGGAAAAGCACGCTGATTTCCTCCGCGATTTTCGTGGCGACACAGTACATCCCACGACGCTCGAACTGCTCGATGAACTAGGACTGATCGAGCAGTTCAATTCCCTTACACACACGAAAATTCACGGCCTCACCCTGCACGGTGAACAAGGCCCACCGGTACGCGTCGTCAACATCAGCGGGCTGAAGGTGAAATATCCATACGTAGCAATCACTCCGCAGTGGGAGTTTTTGAACCTGCTGGCCGAAGCGGGAACCGATGAACCAAATTTCCACCTTCTCATGGAAACAGAAGTCACAGCCCTCATCTGTCAAAACCAAAAAGTCGTGGGAGTCTCGTATATCAATGCCGGAATCCGACAGGAGCTCAAAGCTGACCTAACGATCGCAGCTGACGGCCGCTGGTCTGCATTGAGACGACAAGCACATCTGCCAATGAAGAGTTACAACGTACCCCTCGATCTGTGGTGGTTTCGCCTGGATACTTCCGAACCGGTGGGAGAAGCGATACTGCCAATATCCGCCTGCCACAAGCTGTTCATCATCATCCCTCGCAAGGGATATGCACAAATCGCGAATATTATTCGCAAGGGATCCGACGAGTTCCTCCGAGGCCAGGGTCTCCATCCGTTACGCACAGCCATCACCCGAGCGCTGCCGGTGCAATCGGCATCAGCCGCAGTAGATCTGACCTGGAACGAGGTCAAGTTGCTGGACATCAGGTTGAATCGGCTCACTCGATGGTACCGCGACGGTTTATTATGCATCGGCGACGCCGCCCATGCGATGTCACCGGTGGGTGGGGTGGGCGTTAATCTAGCGGCCCAGGATGGTGTGGCCGCTGCGCGACTACTCGCAAATCCCTTACTTGCTAGAAATGTTGCCACTTCGGATCTTGCTGCTGTGCAGCACCGGCGTGAATCCGCCGCAATCTTTATGGCCTGACCCCATTTACACAACGCTTACAACGCGCCATGCACCGACTTATTCATCAGGTGGTCCTCCGGGGCCGAGGGTTAGAAATTCCTCGCCCGATGCACACGGTGTTAGAGAACCTTCCTGTTGTAGCCAAGATTCCCGCCAAACTCCTCTTGTATGGGCGCAGACCAGAACATGCACCCGACTTTGCACGCCGAACGCCTAGCTCCCGCGTACAATAACGCACAGCCCTAATGGTTTCCGTCATTGTGCTGACAAAATGTCAGCACAACAAAAAACAACCCGCTCGATCCCAATGATCATGCGGGTTGTTTTGGCGGAGGATAGGGGATTTGAACCCCTGAGGGCTTTCACCCAACACGCGTTCCAGGCGTGCGCACTAGGCCGCTATGCGAATCCTCCTCAGAGCTTTGCAAAATACATAACCTTGCAAAGACCAGGTTTTAGCATAGCTCATTCGTTATCGAATAAGCAAAAGAGAGAGCTTGCTGCTAGTCGCAACCGTCGACATCGCAGGTTTCCCCATCGGCACCTAAGGTTTGCAGTGGTGCAGAGTTCAGCTCGTCCCAAACTTGTTGCAGTGCAGCACTAAATGTCTCGACCGACTGTGCTCCGGGAAGCGCATATTCCTCAGCCAGAACATACGTGGGCACAGCAGAGACGCCTAACTCTCGGGCCTGCGCAACATCTGCTTGGCCTTCAGCGTTGAATTCATCTGAATTCAACACTTCTCGGACTCGGTCTTCGGCAAGGCCAACCGAGATTGCAACTTGGACAAGTTGGTCGTGATCAGAGAGATCCAGGCCGTGGCTAAAGTGTCCAGCGAGGAGTTCGCGCTTGAGCTTTGGCGTGATCTTGGTTTCCGTAGCTTGAGCGTCCAGCGATTTTGCGAGGTGGAGCAAACGGTGAGCGGTCCAAGAGTTTGCGACCACAATGTCGTCCATCTGGAACTCCAGTCCAGCATCTTTGCCGTGCGAGGCAACGGTCTCGAACATTTGGTGCACCTGGTTCGAAGGCATGCCTTTCGTTTCGGCCAAGTACTGAACCTCGCTGCGCGGGTCGCGCTCCGGCAGGGTGGGATCTAACTGAAAGGTGCGATAGTGCACTTCTACAGAATCCTTGTGCGGGAAATCCGCGAGTGCTTTCTCGAAACGAGTAAGCCCGATGTAGCACCACGGGCACGCTATGTCAGACCAGATATCAATTCTCATAGCTGACACTTTGACAGGCGTAGTTACAGGTCGGCAAGACTGTTTCCCAAGAGCGTGGAATAACGACTATCGATCACCACTGGTGAACTTTTTGCCTCGAATTCGCTCTTTGACCACAAATTGGTAATATGGATCCCGGCCCCTCACGCGGTGCCATCTTACTCAACTCCCCCAGGGCAGGAATGCAGCAAGGGTCGGTAGGCTCTGGCAGGTGCGTGAGGGGTTCTTAGGTTAAGGCGGCTCAAGTACAGCTGGAGCCCCGCAAGAGTAGATTGATCATCACCGCAAAGCACCAGGCAACTGTCACTGCATCGGCACACACCGCATAAATATCGTGTCTTAACGACCAACCTATACGGCCGATGGGGCTAAACCACACCTAGCCTCTTGGGAAGCCGTGTGACTGGTGTTACTGTAGAAAAACCTAACACTCTACACCGAGGATCAAGATGAGCACTTTTGCGAAGAAAAAGTTTCCACTATTGGGGCGCCTCACGGCCATCGCTGCCGTATCTGGTCTTGCACTGACCGCTTGTGGCGACGACGTTGAGACCGCAGATACCGGGGATGGCGAAGGTGGCGGAACCATCAACATTGCGATCAATCACGGTTGGGAAGAAGGCATTGCCGTTGCCGAACTCTGGGCTCTCATTCTTGAAGACGAAGGCTACGACGTCAACAAGAACTATCTAGACCTTGCACCAAGTTTCTCTGCACTAACTACCGGTGACATGGACTTCAACATGAATATCTGGCAGCCGGTTACCCACGAGGAATACCTCGAAGAATACGGCGACGATCTAGAACAAGTTGGGGTATGGAATAGCGACGCCAACCAGGTAATTGCTGTCAACGAAGATGCTCCGGTCGACTCCCTCGACGAACTCGCCGAAAACGCTGACCTCTTCAACAGCGAACTTGTCGGGATTGAGCCAGGCGCAGGCCTGACTGAACGCACCGAGCAGTACGTCATCCCCGACTACGGCCTGGAAGATTGGGAATTCAACACCTCTTCCACACCGGCGATGCTGCAGGAAGTCTCCACTGCAACCGAAGCGGGTGAAAACATCGCTGTCACCCTGTGGATGCCACACTGGGCCTTCAACAGCTTCCCTATCAAACCACTGGAAGACCCTGAAGAGTCTCTTGGCCAAGAAGAAAACATGACCATTTATGCTCGCTCTGGTTTCTCTGACGATCAGCCTGAAGTCTTCGAATGGCTGTCCGACTTCGAAATTGAGACCGAACGACTGCAGGACCTTGAAGTCGTACTGTTCGAAGAAGAAGTAGAACAGGACGATTATCCAGAGGTCATCCGCGAGTGGATGGAAGAAAACCAGGACTGGGTCGACTCCCTCACGTCCTAATTCACTCGAATTACACGACCTGGCAGGCGTCGTCGAAGGAGAGCCGGCCGGCACGTGGACGTACCGCATCAGTATCACCGTCATTTGGCTCCCAGCCAACATTGATGATGACCGCGGTTCTCCACCCGTTGTCGGCATGGAACTCCTCGTCGACGCCTGCGGCGTTAAAACCGGTCATCGGTCCAACATGTAGACCATGCGCTCGGAGTGCAACAAGCAGATACCCGATTTGTAAGTGGCTGGAAACCTTTGCCATGTTCTCTCGAACGGCCAGATCCGGCTCCAGCTTTTCTCGGGCGCCCTGACGCTGCGGAGCTAAATGAGGCAAATGCTCGTGCCAATTCGGATCCCATGCGGCGATGATCGTCAATGGGGCTGCCAACGTTTTGTCACGATTGCCGGGTTTCATGTGCGGACCAAGCCGCTGTTTTGCGTCTGGGGTGTGCACCACGGTCAACCGCATAGGCTGCGAATTCATAGCGGTTGGCGCCCACCGAGCATCTTCATATGCCTGAGCAATCAGTGCAGGATCAACGGCCCCGTCAGAAAACGTGTTGGTCGTGTGAGCATTGACAAAGATCGCATCGAGCAGTTCGCGCGTTGAAATCGAGAGGTCTGTGGAACCAGTTTCGGGCATAAGTTTCCTTTCGTGGGTCACCGGATTAAAGTCTAGACTGAGATTTCTGCCAGCAAATCGTACTGGTTACCACCATGACGCCAGCAAGCTAGGGTATTGAGAGTGACCACCGCTTTATATCGCCGTTACCGTCCGGATTCGTTTGAACAAGTCATCGGTCAAGAGCACGTGACCGTGCCGCTGGCCAATGCTATCGACAAACACCGGATCAATCACGCCTACCTGTTTTCCGGTCCGCGCGGCTGCGGAAAGACCACGTCGGCTCGCATTTTGGCGCGCTGTCTAAACTGCGTCCAAGGGCCAACGGCAACACCATGTGGTGAGTGCGATTCGTGCACAGATTTAGCCACCGGCGGGCCCGGTTCACTGGATGTCATCGAAATTGACGCCGCGTCCCACGGTGGTGTGGACGACGCCCGCGATCTGCGCGAGCGCGCCACGTTTGCCCCGACTCGCGACCGGTACAAAGTCTTCATCATTGACGAAGCGCACATGGTGACACCGGCTGGCTTTAATGCCTTGTTGAAGATCGTTGAAGAACCTCCCGAGCACATCAAGTTTATTTTTGCGACAACCGAGCCGGATAAGGTTATCGGCACCATTCGCTCGCGAACCCACCACTACCCGTTCCGGCTGGTCCCGCCAGAACCGTTAATGCAGTATCTGGAAACGCTGGCCAACTACGAGCAGATCCCTATCGCTCCGGGTGTTTTGTCACTGGTCATTCGTGCCGGTGGCGGTTCGGTGCGTGACACCCTGTCGGTATTGGACCAGCTCCTCGCAGGGGCGACGCAAGAAGGCGTCAGCTACGATCTGGCCGTCAATCTACTCGGCTTCACGCCTGAAAATTTACTAGACGACGTCGTCAACGCCTTGGCCGCTGAGGACTCCCCCACTGTGTTCCGGGTAGTGGACCAAGTTGTCCAGTCTGGCCAAGATCCAGAACGTTTTGTCCAAGACCTCCTGGAGCGTTTCCGTGATGTGGTCATTGTCCGTGCGGCCCCGGACCAAGCCTCGGGGATTCTGCACGGCATGCCCGAAGATCAGCTGCGTCGGTTAGAAGCTCAAGCACAGCAACTTGGGGCCGCCGAGGTATCGCGAGCCGCCGACATCACAGCCGCTGCCCTAACGCAGATGAACGGTGCGACATCCCCGCGTCTTCACCTGGAATTATTGATGGCACGGCTCATGTTGCCTGCTACCGATGAAACTGAGCGCGGCTTAGCCGCGCGTATCGATCGTCTCGAACGGCGGTTCGAATACGGTGGCGCGCCAGAAACGCCTGCTGGTAGTCCACCTCCGCGCCAAACCGCACCGGAGCCCGCAGTCCCTGTCGAAGAGACTGGTTTATCCGGGGCCGCAGCTGCTCGGGCAGCGCTACTTCGTGAACGCCAGGCTGAAGCAGCAAACGAGGAACAGCCACCTGCTGAACCACAGCGTCCAGTTGCCCAGCCGGAACCTGCGCTACGTCAGGAACCTCGCCAGGAACCACAGGCCCGGCCTGAACCGACGCTGGAGCCACAACAACCCGAACCAGCCCGCGAACAACCGGCACAACCTGCACAAGCACCTCAGACTCCGCAACAGGCTGAGCCAGAACATGAGCAGCAGGCTCCGCCTCAGCAACCTGAACCACAGCAGCCCGCCGCACCGTCAACGCCGGAACATCCTGCCGAGCAACATCCCGCTCAGCAACCGTCACAGGTTGAAATGGTGCGCCGTGCGTGGCCAGAAGTCCTGGAGTTCTTGAAGAACGAGTCTCGCCTGATCTGGATGACGGTCAACGGCAATGCTCAGGTCGTGGGCTTTGATGGCAAATTGCTGACCATTGGCTTCGATAACGATGGCGCACGAAATACCGTGCAAATGCGCGGAGGCGCCAACCTACTCGCAGCAGGGTTCAACCACGTGTTGGGCATTCAACCGGAACTCGATCTCATCTCCGGCACCTCGGATGGTGGTTCCCCAAAAGGTCCTAGCCGCCCGGCTCGGCCACAGCCTCAGCCACCTCAACAGCGCCCGCAGGCTCAGCCAGAGCAACCGCCTGCTGCAGAACAGCAGCAGCCACAGAACCCGTCACAACCTACCCCTCCGGTAGCACCGCAGCATACGGCGAACCCGACCCCACAGGCATCGCCACAGTCCCCTCCTCAGCAACCACCACAACGACCCACACAACAGCCGGAGCAGCCGCCACAGTCCGCACCGCAGCAACCGTCCGCACCGCAGGGCGCTCCGAACCACCCGCAACCACCGGCCACCGGGGTTGCTGGTTGGGGCACCGGGCAGCCCGATCAGGCATGGGGCCAACCAGAGCCTGACTGGGGAGCACCAGACCCAAACTGGGGTCCACCTGACGACGATGACTGGATGCCGGATGAAGACCCGTGGCACAGCCCACCGCAAGACAATCCCGCAAGCCAGCAGCCTCCGCGTGATATGGAGCAACCACCGTCGCAGCAGTCTGCGCCACAGCAATCTGCCCCGGTAGAACCGCAAGCTTCTGTCGAACCTGAGATCGCGACCGGTCCCGACCCCGTCGCGTCTGATGGCTATGCCGGATTCATCCCGCGCAACGAGCCAACCGATGAGCCGGCCATCCCTGCGTTTGCCAAATCAGAAGCGGAACTGCGACAAGAGTTTCAGCGACGTTTCGGCGATGTCATTCCTGGAAGCTCCGGTGGTAACAAGCCGCAACAGGACAGTCCCAAACCGACCTCGGGTTCGCGCTTTGCCGACATGGTGGCGCAATACGGCGGTCAACCATCCTCCGGCTCCGAGTCTGAGACACCGGCCCAAGAAGAAAAAACCCCGGATGATGACGACGATGACTACGCCTCGGAAGACGACGAGATCATTGAAGACTCCGGGCTCGCTGGGCGCAGTGTCGTCGAGAATGTCCTCAACGCCCGTCTCGTCGAAGAACGCAACGCGGATGGCACACCCAAACTTTAAACCGTAACGAAAGAAAGGCACCAACGTGTACGACGGTGCAGTCCAAAGTCTTATCGATGAGCTGGGCAGGCTCCCGGGCATCGGCCCGAAATCTGCCCAGCGCATCGCTTTTCATATCCTCGAAGCATCCGAATCCGATATGATCGCGTTGGCCGATGCGATTACCGACGTCAAAACCAAAATCCGGCTGTGCGAAATTTGCTTCAACGTCTCCGAACATAAAGTTTGTGCTATCTGCCGAGACGAGCACCGCGACACCGGCCTGATGTGCGTTGTTGAAGAATCACAAGACGTCATCGCGATCGAACGCACCAGAACATACAACGGTCGTTATCACGTGCTCGGCGGTGCCATCAATCCCATCGGTGGGATCGGCCCCGATCAACTGCGTGTGCGAGAACTCTTGACCCGACTCCAAGATGAATCCATCTCAGAAGTCATTCTCGCGACCAACCCCAATCTTGAAGGCGAAGCCACCGCAACGTACCTGACCCGCATGCTGTCGCCGGTCGGGATCACCTTGTCACGGCTGGCGTCAGGCCTACCCGTGGGTGGGGATTTGGAATACGCGGATGAGGTCACGCTAGGCCGCGCGTTCGAGGGACGGCGCAAACTCGGCGAGACCCTATAGGGAAGCCGCTACACTTAACAGCATTCCAATTGTCTACCCGAGAGTACCTATGAGCCTGATCATCCAAAAATACGGCGGCTCCTCTGTGGCAGATGCTGCAGGAATTCAGCGCGTCGCCCGCCGTGTGGTCGCGACCCAGCGCGCTGGCCACCAAGTTGTTGTCGTTGTCTCCGCAATGGGCGACACAACCGATGACTTACTCGATCTGGCCGGCCAGATTACCGACGACGCACCAGCCCGTGAAATGGACATCCTCTTGTCGTCAGGTGAACGCATCTCCATGTCGTTATTAGCCATGGCGGTCGATGCCAGCGGTTCACGAGCACAATCTTTCACCGGTTCCCAGGCCGGAATGCTCACCGATGTGTACCACGGCCAAGCTCGCATCACCCGGGTCTCCCCCAACCGTATTCGCGAAGCAATCGACGCCGGCAACGTGGCAATCGTCGCAGGATTCCAAGGCATGTCCCCAGAATCCAAGGACATCACCACCATGGGTCGAGGCGGCTCCGACACCACCGCAGTTGCTCTAGCAGCTGCCCTAGACGCCGATGCATGTGAGATCTACACCGACGTCGACGGTATTTTCTCCGCCGACCCACGTGTCGTCCCCTCGGCTGCCAAAATTGATGAAATTTCGTCCGAGGAAATGCTCGAGCTGGCCGCATCCGGTTCAAAAATCCTCCACCTGCGTGCTGTGGAATACGCGCGTCGATTCGGCGTCAAACTCCACGTCCGTTCTTCCTTCACCGATCTCGAAGGCACCTGGGTTATCCCAGATGAAGATGACATCGTCCAACTACCAGAAGGCCAACCCATGGAACAGCCAATCGTCTCCGGTCTCGCACACGACACCTCCGAAGCAAAAGTCACCATCGTCGGTGTGCCAGACATTCCAGGCAAAGCCGCCGAAATCTTCCAGGTTATCGCCTCGGCGAACACCAACATTGACATGATTGTGCAAAACCCATCCCGTGCTGGTGCCGGCGCCACGGATATTTCCTTCACCGTGCCACTGGACCAGACCAAAGCAGCCATCGCGGCTCTGCGCGACGCACAGGCTGGCATTGGGTTCGAAGACATCGTCCACCAGCGAAACATCGGCAAGATCTCGCTGATCGGTGCTGGCATGCGCTCAAACCCAGGCGTATCTGCAACCTTCTTCGATGCTCTGCACCGCGCCGGTGCCAACATCGACCTGATCTCCACCTCCGAGATTCGCATCTCAGTTGTAACTGCTGAAGACAAACTCGCGGCAGCAGTCCAGGAGATCCACAACGCATTCGGTCTCGACGCCGATGAGGAAGCTGTTGTGCACGGCGGTACCGGCCGCTAAGCATCTTCCACTCGGTGCAATCAAAGCCACTGTAGGAATCCAGCTGGATTTCTACGGTGGCTTTTCATTTCACTACACAAACGCAAATATCAGCATCGTGTTCAAGTTGACAGATTAGGGTTGAGAGCTACCGGCAGTTCTGCCGTAGCAGTGGCGGGAAGGAGGCAGCGTGTTAGGTTTCGACTTCGATATAACCGGAACTGAGTCCGTTCGACAAACCGGTCAAGCCTTTCTCGAAAAACTCCGTTCCGACGATCAACACCATGCTTCCCAACAGGGCGCTACCCCGTTCGACATCGCCAGCGATATCGCCGGATTGGCCCTGCGGTATCATCCGGGACGCGAAATCAGCTTCCTCGAACCATGCATCGGCTCAGGCATCTTCTTCTCAGCGCTGTTACATGATGCCCCCGACCACGACGGCGGCCTCGAAATTCGTGCCGCACACGGGGTCGAAGCCGATGAGCAATTCGCCGCCCTGGCACATGATCTCTGGGCTCCGGCTGGACTCACCGTTCATGATCTCAATTTCATGCGCCTATCAGCAGCTGACCTGCCCAAGGCCACCCTGGTGCTATCGCGCCCACCGACAACAGCGCACCACCGGATGACCTCTGACCAAAAAATCATGGCGGCAGATCGGGCAGAAGAAGCCACCGGCATTCGACCTACCGGACTAGCCGATGCATACATCCACTTCTTATTGGCCTCGCACAAGTTCTTAGCTCCCGGTGCAGTATCTGCCTGGTTATTACCGACCGCATTTTTGCAGCGCACCGCGGGCCAAGCGCTACGTTCCTATCTGGCACGCCAGGTCCGAATTCACCGCATCCATACCTATGATCAGGGGATCGTCCGTACCACTGGGCATGACGAGGCAATCGCTGATTGGTCCGTCGTCGTCTTTACGAACCAAAAAGCCCAACCGACCGATACCTTCAAATTCTCATCGGGCGGAGAACTTTTTGGTGCCGACTCAATCGTTGAAGTGCCATATACCCGCTTAGATCCAGACACCTCGTGGGCCAAGCTAGATCAGCAAGGCGATGCCGCAGATCAAGCCACCTACACGATGGACGATTTCTTCCGGATTCGTCGCGGCTGGACGGCACCTGGCGAAAAGTTCTTTGTCATGGACGAAGAACGCGCATGGGCCTTGGGCCTGCAACCGTTTCACATGCACCCCATGCTGCCACCGCCAAAGGAGATCACAACCGATGTCATCGAGGCCGACCGATGGGGAACTCCGAAGGAAGGCTCTCGAAGAGTTGTCGTATTTTCGCGCTACGATACTTACAGTTTGGAAGATAAAGACCCAGCGTTCCTGAAATATCTCAAAGCTGCGAATGGCGACACCATCAAGGAGTCAGAAGACCGCGGCAATAAAGCCTGGTACAACTTGCATCTGCCGGGCGTAGCGCCGATCCTCGTCCAGCCTGCAAACGATGACGATCCGGCACCGTTCCGTTTCATCCAAAATCAGTCCAACGGCATCGCAGGGCCCGGCTGGATCACCATGTACCCAAATCTGGCATGGGCCCAGCCTGAACTGATTCTCAATGGCATCGATTGGGACGCCGTGCAGTTAGCCCTGGAGGCTATCCGGTTGCCCGACGCCGCCAAGAAACCAGAGCTCACACCACAGGCAGTAGCGTCCCTCGACGCAACGGTGATCGCCGAGTACCTCGGCCTAACTGACAAACATGCCTAAGCATGCGGTGATCAGACTTTATTTGTCTTCAGGTCTGAAGAACTAACAACCAGATCTTTGGGCTACTTTCCGCAAGACTACAGTTCAATCATTTGAACGCTGCGTAGCGAATCGGCCCCAAGCAAATAACTTCTAAGGCTACCGTATGAGTCATGAAATTTGTCCTCGTCACGCCAAACCCTGCTATCTGCCGAGTTTGGTATAAAGACTCTATGATGGCGCAGCATTGGAAAAGAGACTCTAATCCTTCGACCGGCCAATTGCTGGAGTTGAGCATTGAATTAGATTTTAAAATCGAAGAGTTCGAACGTCGGAAGAGCCTACTAACATCGCTCAAGCGACCGTTACAGGCTCTTAAAACCTGGAGGCAAATCTCGAGCGACCGGAAGCAGCTCAGGGCGCGGCGAGCAGATGAAAGTAAGGCCCGATGGAAGCGGAGACGTGATTTTATTTTTTTGCAAGGTGATATAACTCAGGAGCCACCGCTTACCAGCGACAGTCATGAGGCACAATGTAACGTGTGCAGCTCGATTCATTCAGGCTCCTTATCACCATCGAATTTTGACCGTGTCGGTACGACTGTAGATACGCTGGAAGAATTGGCATGCGAACATCAAACATCGCTAAAAAATGTTTGGTTAGCACTAGAGAAAGTTCTCGAAACCCGGCAAAAAGCTCCTCGAATACGAAAGTCCCTCGTTGCGTTCTGGGCAGTCTTCTCCATCTTTCTCTTGACTTTTGTTTTTCTTTATACGCGATTTCTCCTAAACGTAGGGGAAGTGCACACCCGGTCAGCCGACGAGCAATTTCTAGCTAACACACTCATCATTGGCGTTTTCGTTGTCCTTTCGGTACTCATAGTTCTCACATGGACATTCTTGAGCCTGCCCTTTTTCTTTAACCGTCCGAGACAACATCAGAAAATCATCGCCCTACTATGTCAGGCAGCGATGTGGGCGGCACCAGTTATATTGACTATTGCGTTATCCACCTTTGCCGATCAGAACCTGGTTGCATGGATCTCTTGGGCGGAGGGAATTTTACTCTTACTGCTTTTGTGTGTTGCTGCTATATTCATCAGTTCTATTTTGCAATTTCTAGTATTTCTCCCTCATTTCAATAAAAGTGAAAGATACGCCAATCGGCTACATATACTAAGAGAAACATTGTCTCTGTCAGAAATACAATCCGGCCTAGTGCAGCAGAAAAAAGTATTGCATCGACAAAATTGGCCGAAAATCTAAAATTACCATTCATCTAAAATTGCCATCGTGCTCAACATACCTCTTGCACGTCAGAACACCCATGGCAAATTGGTACTGCCAGAACTGACGAACCTAGAAAACGCTGGCACAGGCTTACGACATACGGACAGCAGCGAATGGTTTGCATTCTCATAAACTGCGCATTCTGCAACAAGAATTGATATACATGCAGGTATGACGAACCGAATGTGGGCACGCGACGACGTGGTGTCAGATCGAGAATTAAGTGAGCTCCGCTTCGAAATTAGCGAGACCATGGATGACCATGAGAAAACTCGCCAAACACGAACTGACTGGCGACAACGTCTTTTCCCAAAGAAATTTCGCTCTCGACGCGACTCTACCGTCGGTCGGAGAATGCGAAAACTGCGAAGCCCGGAACATACGGAAATCACGGGCTCCCCTCCCGCGCTGGACGCTGCTGAAGAAGCTGAAAGCATAGCACCTCAAGACGATCTCGCGTCGACCGAGACCAACCAGCAGCATGAATATTCACCCCAGCGCTTCGATACGGTGGAGCATTCATTGAACGCCATCATCGATCTCGCCAACTACCTCGACAAAGCCCCACGAACAATCTGGTTTGCGCTTGAGGGAATCTTTGCAGAACGGCAAACCACCTCGGCACCAGCGTTATTTCGCCACCGCATAGCGATTTTGGCACGGATGCTGCCCGCCGCATTAGGGTCATTCCTGCTGGCTCTGGTCCTCCTGCATTTCCTGATGCCCGGTCACCAAACCGATGCTGGCTACACTCCGATCTTCAGTGAACTTGGATTCTTGCTCTTCCTGACACTCTTTACGACGATCACTTTCTTTGCGTTAACGGCTGTCATGTTGCTCATCAAATCCTCGCTGCAAGAGCGCTTCCTTAGTGGATTTGGTCGCCTCGTCAACTGGTCCATTCCGGTCACCATGTCGTTCTTTTTTGCCTCACCCCGGTTCCTGTTGCTACTCCAAGATCTAGCTGGTGGCACTGCTACAACGCTTTCGGGCATCGGCGACATTCTGCAAGCACACGGGGGCATCGTCGAAACGATCTATTGGACCGTCCTGGTCTATGTTGCCATCTACGCCGGTATGTTCTTCTCGTTTATCGGGTTTTCGAAAGTGTTTCAGGAACAGCGCGAATATGCGCATCGGCACGAGGTGCTCAGAGCGCTGATCCCCATGCTGATATCGGAGGAGAACCGACACAGCCATCAGACCAAGCTCTTTCGCATACGGCATGAACCCTGACCCTGTGACGATTAGGCTGGAGTACAGTCACAACTCAGGCCGTTCCCACACTATGAGGCTCATTGCATGTTGAAATCCAGTAGTCGCAGCACCGGTTCGAAATCCGCGAACGGTGCTGAATTTGTCCGTCAGTTGCCAGAAAACTGGTTGCGGACAGACACGATTCTTGCCGTGGTCGTCGCCTTTGTTTCGGTCTTGAGTTTGCAGGCTTTACGGCTCACCACGATCTTAGAAGATACCAACGTCGATATCGTCACTGCCCAGGTCTTCTCCTTGGCCATCTCAGCGTTGCTGGTGCTATATCGGCGTTATCCGGTCATCATTGTCACGGTTTTTACCGCGCTAATCTTCGTTGGTTCATTGACTGCGGCTTCGGAATTGTATTCGTTGCTGTTCGTTGGGTTTATGACCATCTACTCGGTCGGCGCATGGGTGTCGAATAGGCGCGTAGCCTTCTGGGTTCGGTTCGCCGTGGTCAGCCTCCAACTGCTCGGCTCGATGTTGCTGGTGCTGCTGGATGATGAAACCGCGGAGGTCAGCGAAGAAGCCCTGCGCGACATCGATACCAGCGAGATTTTATACTTCCTAGTCACGAGTGTGATCCTGTCCTTCGGGTTTTATCTTTCGGCGTGCTACTTCGGCGGACAAGCCTGGCATCGAGCCAAACAACGCTGGAAGTTGCAAAAAGCACACGATGAATTAGCCGAGGCAAACGAGAAAGTCGCCGACGCGGCTGTCCATGCCGAGCGCATTCATATCGCCCGGGAACTCCACGATGTCACAGCACACCACGTCACCGTGATGGGTGTCCATGCATCAGCTGCACGTCGATTGCTCGAAGCCGGCCGAGACCAGGCGTCGGTCATTGAACAGCTCGAGCACATCGAGTCCTCGTCAGCACAGGCCGTTCAAGAACTTCAAACGATGGTCTATACCCTGCGCGATCAAGACGGTTCAAGCGAACCACTGCCGGATCTGAGTCAATTGCCTCAACTCGTTGAACAAGCAAACTCTGCCCGCCAGTCCGCTAGCTTCCAGGTACTCGGCGAACCGGCAGAAGTCACAGCTGCCACCGAACTGACCTTGTACCGAGTCGCACAGGAAGCACTGTCGAACGCCCGCAGGCATGCCGGTGAGGATGTTACGGTACAGGTTCAACTGCACTACGATGGCTCGGCCGTCACACTGTCGGTGATCGATGATGGAAAAGCCTATCACCCAGATTCCAACGGAACAGGTACGGGTATCCAGGGGATGAAAGAGCGTGTGCGAGCCGTGGACGGCACGTTAGAATATGGGCCACGCACCCCTTACGGCTGGAAAGTCGTAGTTTGTGTCCCGTGCGCTGCGCCGAATGAAAGCTGAAGATGTCCGACCAAGTGACTCGAATCCTGCTCGTTGATGATCAGCCAATGCTCCGCACCGGTCTGGCAACCATTCTGTCCACTGAGCCCGGCCTTGAAGTTGTAGGGGAAGCCTCCAACGGCCGCGAAGCGCTCGAACAAGCTCAGACATTAGACCCCGATGTGGTCTGCATGGATGTCCAAATGCCGGATATGGATGGTATTGAAGCCACCAGGGCGCTCGTGAATTCCGAAGTGCGAGCTGGCATTTTGATCCTGACGACGTTTAATCGTGATGACTTTCTCTTCGAAACCCTTCGCGCGGGCGCTTCAGGCTTTCTACTCAAAACAGCCGGCCCAGAAGAACTGGTACATGCGATTAACGTGGTAGCCAGCGGTGACTCTCTGCTGGCTCCTGAGGTGACCGGACGGGTACTGGATCGAATGTTTGAACAGCCCGTCGCCGAAGTTCCCGAACCGCAACCCAACCTGCAGGTCGATCTGACGCGACGCGAAGACGAAATCCTGAAAATGCTCGTCCAAGGACAATCCAATTCGGAGATCGCAGAAGAGCTCTTCGTCGGCCCGGCAACCGTCAAAACGCATGTTTCAAACATTCTGATGAAATTAGAAGTAAAAGATCGCATTCACGCGGTGATCTGGGCTTATGAACACGGTTATGTGAAAAGTCAGGCCTGATATTGCAGGCTCGTTGATGCTTTCGACCCATTGGTTCCCGGCCCGAGGATTTTCGATAAAATCGAGGGAGCCAATTGGTAGATTCCAGATCAGGAGCAATCATGCCCACTATCGTCGTTGATGTCATGCCGAAGCCCGCAGTGCTTGACCCACAGGGAAAAGCGATCGACGCTCGGCTTCCCGAATTAGGGTTCCGCGAGTTCTCACAGGTCCGTCAAGGAAAACGTTTTGAGCTCACCGTTGAAGGTGAAGTCACCGCGGATATTCTGGATCGTGCCAAGGCTTTGGCCGCAGAATTATTGGCGAACCCGTCAACTGAATATATTGCCAATGTTGAGGTAGCTAAATGAGCGCACCAAAAATCGGCGTCGTCATGTTCGACGCAGCAACGGATGCACCGTCGGTGCTTCGCGCCGTTGAACTTGCCGGCGGAACACCGGTGAAATTACATCCGAAGACCACCGTAGCTCCTGATCTAGCGGACTTGCCGCTCGTGATTCTTCCAGGTGGCTTTTCCTACGGTGATTACCTTCGCGCCGGAGCGTTGGCTGCCACCCAACCGATTATGCGTGTCCTGGAAGATGCAGTGAAGGCTCAAGAGCTCACGCTGATCGGCCTGGGCAATGGTTTCCAAGTTCTCACAGAATCCGGGCTGCTGCCGGGTGGCTTCATTGCCAATGACGTCCCCGTTTTTGAACACGCCGAAGTTGATCTGGTGGTCGAAAACAATACAACGGCCATGACCGCGGCCTACGATACCGGCGAGCACATTCGTCTGGTCCACAAGGGGGCCTTCACTCAATACACAGCAACGGAAGAAGAACTTGAAGCGCTCGAAGAGCAAGGCAACGTCGTCATCCGTGCTACCGAATCTCCCGCTGGTTCGGTGAATAATATTGCCGGGATCAGCTCCGACGACGGTCTGGTGCTCGGTCTGATGGCCAGCCCAGAATATGCGATTGAAGCCGGCTTTGGAACCGACCATGCAGAAGGTCCGGGCCAGGGTGTCGACGGTCAGGGACTATTTGTTTCGGTCGTGCGCGCTGCTATTGCCGCTAAGAATGGAGTCGTCAGTGAATAACGAACAACTAGATACGGTCGACTACGCGGCCGGCACCCCTGACCAGGATCAGCCGTGGGCGGCTCTGGGACTCAACGAGCAAGAGTACCAGCGGATTCGTCGGATTGTAGGACGTCGTCCAACCGAAGCCGAGTTGGCGATGTACTCGTCGATGTGGTCCGAGCACACCTCATATAAATCATCCAAGGTGCATCTCAAGCAGTTTGGCCAAAAGACCACCGAGGAGATGCAAAAGCATATGCTCGTAGGGCTTGGCGAAAACGCCGGCGTGGTCGATCTCGGTGACGGCTGGGCTGTCACCTTCAAGGTTGAATCCCATAACTCACCGTCCTATTTGGAACCCTTTCAGGGGGCCGCAACCGGTATTGGTGGCGTAGTACGCGACATCATTTCAATGGGCGCCCGCCCGGTTGCTGTGCTGGACGCATTGCGTGTTGGCCACGAAGACCATGAAGATACCGCTCGGATCGTCAAGGGTGCGGTGGCCGGGGTTGGACACTATGGCAATATTTTAGGTGTGCCAAACATTGCCGGCGAAACCGATTTCGATCCGGTGTTCCAGGGCAATCCACTGGTCAATGCCGGCGCCGTTGGCGTGCTTCGCCACGAAGATCTCCGCCTGGCACAAGCCTCAGGTGCGGGCAACAAGATTGTACTGTTCGGTGCCCGGACCGGTGGGGATGGCATCGGCGGTGCCGCGATGAGTTCGGCGTCATTCGATGACGAAGGTGCTACCAATACGCCGGTCGTCCAGGCCGGCGATCCACTGCAGGAAAATGTGATCATCGAGGCCACCCTCGAGCTGTTTTCCAAATCGTTGGTCGAAGGTATTCAGGATTTGGGTGCTGCGGGTATTGCCTGTGCAACCAGTGAGCTGGCTGCCAGCGGCGACGGTGGCATGCACATTGAGCTAACCAACGTGCTGTTGCGCGATGAGGGCCTCTCAGCCGGCGACATTTTGATGGCCGAATCCCAAGAACGCATGATGGCCGTCGTGACCCCCGATAACACCGATGCATTCGAACACATTATGCACAACTACGGTGTCGAGTATTCGTGGTTGGGTGAGGTCAATGATTCGGGTCGGTTGACCATCGACTGGAACGGCGAGCGCATCGTCGATGTTGATCCAGTGACCGTGGCCGATGACAGTCCGGTATACGAGCGCCCTTACGCTCGTCCGGCTTCACAAGATGCACTGCAGGCCGATACCTTCCGTGGTTCAGCTGCGGGCACGAATCTGCCAAGCACCGGTGACGAGCTGAAAGCCGCCGTCGTCGAACTGATGAGTTCGGTCAATATGGCAGATCGGTCCTGGATTTCATCGCAGACCGATACCTCAGTGGGTGGCAACACCCGCCAGGGCGCCCCCAATGATTCCGGGGTAATTCGCGTGGACGAAGAAACCGGGATGGGTATCGGGTTGGCCATCGACTGCAACTCGCGTTACGTCTACCTGGACCCATACCAGGGAGCCCAGTTGGCTGTGGCCGAGTCCTACCGCAATGTGGCGACCTCGGGTGCCACTCCCCTGGGTATTTCGGATGGCCTGAACTTCGGTTCCCCCGAGAACCCCGACGTGATGTGGCAATTTGCTGAGTCCACTCGGGGTATTGCTGATGCGTGCCAGGAGTTGGGCATCCCGGTGACCGGCGGTAACGTTTCGCTCTACAACCAGACCGTGGATACACCGATTCACCCGACACCAATGATCGTGACGCTGGGCCGCTATGACGACGTGGCCACCGCCGTGCCGTCATGGCTGCACCCATCGTTCAACGGGTCGGCACTGTACCTGCTCGGTGAGACCTTCGATGAACTCGATGGTTCCCAGTTTGCTCACCTGCGCGGTCACCTCGGAGGTACGCCGCCGAAGGTAGATTTAGCTCAGGAAGCTCGTTTAGCAGGGTTGTTGGCCAATGCTTCTCGCACCCACATGTTGGATGCGGCACACGATCTGTCCGAGGGCGGATTGGCCGGTGCACTGGCCGATATGGTGCTTCCAGCCGGTGTGGGTGTTCGGGTCAATCTGGAATACGTGACGGAGCGCGACAATATTGATGCGTTTACCGCCCTGTTCTCCGAATCTCAGGCACGTGCCATCGTGGCGGTGCCGCTCTCGGAAGAGGTGCGGTTCCGCGGTATTGCAGAATCACGCGGTTACCCTGCGCTGCGCATCGGTGTCGTGGACGCTGATTCTGAGTCGTTAGAGGTCCAAGATCTCTTCAGCGCGAGCATCACTGAGCTGCGTGAGGGCTGGGCTTCCGCTCTGCCTCAACGTTTCGGCAACTAACGCTCAAAACTACTGCGGCTGGGTGGAATACCATTCCAGCCGCAGTATTGTTTAACCCTGGCTGGTATTTTCTTGGCCCGCTGTAACGGGTTCTGGTGCATCTTGGTCATTCGGTGCCGGGGCTTTAATGAGTTTTAGCCCCACCGCAGATGCGATAATGCCAAACACGAAAACTAGTCGAAGCACTGTCACTGGTTCCGCACCGGTGGCCATGCTCCACGCGACAGCCAGGGCAGCACCGGTTCCGGTCCACACCGCATAAGCGGTGCTCATGGGAATGGTCTTGGTCGCATAGCCGAGACCAATCATGCTCAAGACGAGTGCGACCAAGAAAACGACGGCCGGCCCCAGTCTGCTCAGTCCATCACTGGCACCCAGTGCGGTGGCCCACACCGCTTCCAGTACTGCGCTTAGCAGCAACACGATCCATGGCATTAGCTCATCACCTGCAAGCCGATCACGGAGCCAATCAACGTGACCAGGAGTCCAAACTTGGCCAAGGAGAGACGTTCTTCGCCGCGAACCACCGCTACGATTACAACCAGTGCAGCCCCGATGCCCACCCATACGGCATAGGCCGTGCCGGCGGGTAGCTCGGTGAGGGCATATCCCAACATCGCGAGACTGACGGTGAAGGACAGCAAAAACAGTGCGGTGGGTTTTCGATGCTTAAAGTTCTCGGAGGCTTCCAACGCAGTCGCCCACACTGCTTCCAAGACGCCTGATATCGTCAGGACAATCCACACCATTGCCGTTTGCACTCCGATCCGTGGCGCACACCACAGGGATGACTGTACCAAGATGCGTGTTGTGACGAAAGAAAAATCCACCGCAGTGCTGAGTTAGGTTAACGTCGAGCTGGCTAGGATACTGGAAGTGGTACAACTGATGGTCAATTTGAGGTAGTACGTGGCCGATTCGACACCGGTGCGTCATAGCGCGCCAGATACAACCCGAGACTCCACCACGGTGGATGTCTCTGTGACCTATCGCCGGAGCCTCTTGCGTGCAAGGGGTGTCACCGATCCCGGCATTCTCGACGATACAGACCTGCTGCACCACGGCCTTAGCGACGAACAAGTCCATACTCGCGCCGGTTCCGGACTCGTCAATGTTCAGCCCGAGGACTCATCGCGGTCGTTGGCCACGATCCTGCGTACGCACCTGCTGACCTTATTCAACCTCGTCATATTTCTCTGCGCCGTCGGCATTATTGTGATGGGCCGCTGGCTGGATTTGTTGTTTGCGATTGCCGGTGTCTCCAACGTGGTAATCGGTGTCATCCAAGAATATTCGGCCAAGCTGAAACTTGACCGCATCGCGCTGCTCCACCAAGACGGCATCATGGTGCGCCGCAACGGTCAGCACATCGAGATTCCCATCGAAGACGCCGTGCTCGATGATCTTGTCTATCTGCGATCGGGCGACCAGGTCCCCGCCGACGGACTGGTCTTGGCCTCCGAAAGTCTCGACATTGATGAATCGCTGATTACCGGTGAAGCTGACCCGGTGTATAAGCCAACCGGGGCCACGGTGCTTTCTGGTACTTCGGTGGTCACCGGCAACGGGTATTTCCGGATCACCGGCGTCGGTCATGACTCGCACGCTGCCCGTCTGACCAAGCGCGCCCGGAAGTTCACCAAAGCACATTCTGAACTTCGCAGCGGCTTAGATAAGGTCGCCAGCTGGATCACCATTGCGCTGGTGCCGTTGATTGCCGTTGTGGCCTGGGGACAGATCAAAGCGCTGGGTGGTTGGCAGCAGGTCGTGGAAGAGGGCACATTCAACACCGCTTTGATTGCGACCATTGCTGGGATTACCACGATGATCCCCCAGGGGCTGGCGCTAATGACCACCATTTCGTTCGCGGTGGCCGCCCTGACGTTGGGAAGTAAAAAGGTGCTGATCCAGGAGCAGCCGGCCGTCGAAATTCTGGCACGCGTGGATACCGTTTGTCTGGATAAAACTGGAACGCTAACCGAAGGGGTCATGCAGTTCTCGAATGCCAAACCGCTGACAGCAAGTGACCACGACTGGGAGCTGGTGCTCGGGCACATCGGAGCCGATCCCAATGCCAACACCACTGCGATCGCACTGCGTGAGCCGTTCCCCAACACCCCAACCCTGTCACAGACGGATGCTATTGCGTTTTCATCCGAACGACGGTGGTCTGCCTTTGCCTTCGGTAGTGTTCAGGACACCCAAGCTGCCGCCGGGGCCTGGGTTTTAGGCGCACCAGAAGCACTCATTGATGTTCTCAATGTAGATGCCGCTCGGAAGGCTGAACTCCACGAGTCGGCCAAACAACTCGCGACATCGGGCAAACGCACCATGCTGTTGGCCCATTCGTCCACGCCATCACAGTCGGCTTCTGCCAAGCACCCTTGGTTTGGCGACGATGCTGCCCTGCCGGGAGACCTCTCTCCCGCCGTCGTAGTGACCTTCGAAGAAAAGGTTCGCGCCGATGCCCGCGAGACCCTCGAATATTTCCAGCAGCAGGGCGTCGAACTGAAGGTCATTTCGGGCGATTCCCCACACACGGTAGCCGCCGTTGCCCGACAGATCGGCTGGGATCATCCGGGTTCCGGATTCGATGCACGCGATCTTCCAGACAACATCGAAGACATGGCAGCGGTCATGGAGAAACACTCGGTCTTTGGGCGAGTGTCACCGGATCAAAAAGAACAGATGGTCAAAGCGCTACAACACGGGCAACACGTGGTGGCTATGACCGGGGACGGCGTCAATGACGCTCTGGCCGTCAAAACAGCTGACCTAGGTATCGCTATGGGTGATGCTGCGGCAGCTACCAAGGCGGTCTCTCGTCTGGTGCTGCTCGATTCGAAATTCTCCCGACTGCCCAGTGTTTTAGCTGAGGGACGCAAGGTCATCGCCAACATGGAGCGTCTGGCCCACCTGTTTCTGGCCAAGACCACCTATGCGTTTTTGTTTGTCTTGCTGTTCTCGCTTCTGGCGTGGCAGTACCCAGCACTGCCACGCCAGATGTCGACAGCCGACTTCTTGTTCATTGGGCTGGCCTCGTTTATCCTCGCGTTGATGCCGAATCCACGACGCTATGTGGCCGGTTTCTTATCGAGGGCGTTGAAATTCGCTCTGCCAACCGGCATCGTACTGGTGGCAGCCCTGTGGGGCATCAACTGGTACGCGCGCGCCTGGGCCGGGAACTTCAATGGCGTTTTGCCCTACGCTTCGGAAGATCCCGGCGCTCGTCTGGTTATGGAGCAACTCCAAACAGCGACGTTTATTACGCTCACTCTGGCGGGCCTGTGGTTACTCAATGTCATCTCTCGGCCTCTCAACTGGCAGAAAGTCGGCATGCTGCTTGTGCTGCATATCGTTTTTGTTCTCTCGCTGGTGGTCCCGCTGTCGCAGTGGTACCACCACTTCATCTTGCCTCCGGCACCGATTATTCTCGCGGCAGTCGGGATCGCAGCGCTGGGCGCACTAGGGATTGAGATCATTCACCGCATTCACGACACCCGCATGGGCATGGCGCCGGATGATCCGCGACCTCGAGGATAAGAAAAATGACAGACAGGATCTTATCGGTCGATATGTCAGAGTCAGCGTTATTTCGTCACCTTATAAATAGGTGTCGATCTGAGCTGGATCGGTACTAGCAGTCGAAAATCCCACACGGTGGATTTTGAGCATATTTGTAGATCCGGGGACCCCTGGTGGTGACCCCGCGACCATGACCGCAAGGTCATCGATTTCGGCCACCCCGGTTTTAACCAATTCATGGTCGATTTGTTCGGTCATTTGATCAGTCGATTTTTTGAAAGGCACCACTCGAGGGATGACACCCCAGGACAAACACAACGTATTGCTGGTGGTGAACGAGTGAGTGAAGGCATAAATCGGTTGTGGAGCCCGCAGTCTGGACAACCGTCGTGCAGAATCACCGGACTGGGTGAAAGCAACTAAAAATGGTATCTCTAAGGTTGCGGCGATGTCCACGGCAGCCCGTGTGATCGCCCCACCGCGAGTACTAGGACGAGTACCGAGTGGGGGCATCCGGTCCAGGCCGTGGTCCTCTGTGGATCGGATAATTTCAGCCATCGTCTGCACAGTCATCACGGGGTATTTACCCACCGAGGTCTCCCCCGACAGCATCACCGCATCGGCCCCATCAAGGACCGCGTTAGCACAGTCAGAGGCCTCCGCTCGGGTCGGACGAGCGCTTTCAATCATCGATTCCAACACCTGGGTAGCTACAATGACGGGCTTGGCCCACCGTCGCGCCAGCTCGATAGCCCGTTTTTGTACCACCGGAACTTGCTGCAGGGGCAACTCCACGCCCAGGTCGCCGCGAGCGACCATGATGGCATCAAAAGCATCAATGATCTCTTGTAGGTTATCCACTGCCTGGGGTTTTTCCAGCTTAGCGATCACAGGAATTCGACGGCCAACTTCTTCCATAATCCGATGCACCGGCGCGATATCCTGAGCGCTGCGCACAAATGACAGCGCGATCATATCCACCCCCAAATCCAAGGCAAAGCGCAAGTCTTCTTCATCTTTTTCCGTCAGCGATGGAAGATTCACCGCGACCCCAGGCAGGTTGATGCCCTTGTTATTGGACACTTCCCCGCCGATGACGACAGTCGTCACCACATCGGTGTCAGTAACTTCAATAGCCTGTAACTGGATTTTGCCATCATCAATGAGCAACTGATCGCCCACCGCCACGTCCTGCGGTAGGCCTTTGAAAGTCGTGGAGCAGATATCCTTGGTACCCTCCACATCTCGTGCCGTGATGATGAAGGTATCGCCGTCTTCTAACACATGCGGGCCATGAGCAAACGTGCCCAACCGGATCTTCGGGCCCTGCAGGTCCGCGAAAACCGCCACCGGAGTGCACAAATCTGATGCGACGTGCCGTACGGTCTTATACGTCTCGGTGTGCACCTGGTGATCTCCATGACTAAAATTCAGCCGCGCAACGTTCACCCCGGCTTTGATGAGTTCACGAGTTGTTGTATCTCCTTGTGTAGCCGGCCCAAAAGTGGCGACAATCTTTGTGTGTCTCATACTCCCCATAATCTTTAGGTGGTTGTTTTGCAAAGTTCGTGATCAACTTGTCATGACGCGATGCAACAGGTCATCCACGCCAAAGCCCTCACCGGGCCTACCGACGCAGTTTCGCCCGCGCCATCGTCAGCAGCATCGCCGAAAAATTCGAAAAACCGGCGAAACCGGCTTGACTTTATAGACGTGACACAGTTCACTATATTACACTACATGGAAGTAAGATTTCGCATCGTGGAGGTTTAGTCAAGGTGAACGTGCAGGAATTCGACGCCCTTTCCCGGGAGCAAGCCGAACAGGCGCTTCGACCATGCTTGGATGTACCCCGCTGGATCAAGGACATCACTGAAGGGCGACCATACGGTTCCGTCGACAGGATCCTCCAAGCTGCCGATCACGCCGGCGCACAGCTGACCCCGAACGAAGTCGAGCAAGCACTGCTCCATCACCCGCGGATCGGCGAACGCGCCCGGGGCGGTCACACCGAAGCTCGACTCTCTCGAGAGGAACAAGCCGAGCTCGGCATCACCACCGATATACAGACCCAACTCGACCAGGGAAACGCTGAGTACGAGGAACGCTTCGACCAGGTTTTCTTAATTCGTGCAGCAGGTCGGAGCTCGGATGAAATTCTTGCCGAATTGCGCCGTCGTATGAACAATACCCCGGAACAAGAAAGCCAAGAAGTAGCAGATCAGTTAAGCCAAATCGCGACTCTCCGTTTGAAAGGACTATTCTCATGAGCTTTGTCACCGCTCACATACTCGACGCGTCTCTCGGTACACCTGCTCCCGGCGTAACCATTACGCTACAGCGCGATGATAATACGGAGATTGCCCAAGCCGTCACTAATGCTGATGGCCGTGTGCCCGAATTGGGCCCAGAAACCCTGGAGGCCGGTGTATACCGGATCACCTTTGGAACCGGCGAATATTTCAGCAGCCGTAATGTCGAAACGTTCTATCCCTCGGTCATCGTGAATTTCACTGTTGAGCCCGGACAGAAGCATTATCACATCCCGTTGCTGCTGAGTCCTTTCGCCTATTCCACCTATCGCGGTAGCTGACCCAGGAGCTGTTGAAAAACTCAGTCAGCGGTTGCCGCAAGGACCAAGGAATCAGTTATTAGGAGACAATTCAATGACCAGCCAAACCATGGAGAACACCCCAGTGAGTAATGATACTGTGCGCTTGACAGCCAACCAGTTCGGCAAAGCAGAAAATCGCGTTATGCGAGTGTACCGTGACACGAAACGGCACAGCATCCGGGACCTGAATGTAACCTCTCAACTACGCGGAGACTTCCAAACCGCACACACCGAGGGAAACAACGAAAACGTCGTTCCTACGGACACACAGAAAAACACGATATTCGCTAAAGCTAAAGAAAATGGCATTGCTTCACCCGAGCAGTTCCTCATTGGTCTTGCCGATCACTTCACATCGAGTTTCGATTGGGTAACTGGCGGCCGCTGGGCCGCAGAAGAATACGGATGGTCCCGGATCAACGATCATGACCACGCGTTCTACCGCTCAGCCCCCGAAATTCGCACAGCCCTGCTTGTTCGCGATGGTGACCGAGATATCATGATCTCCGGATTCTACGATCTGACGGTATTGAAGACTACAGAGTCAGGCTTTGTTGGGTACCCGAAGGATCGGTACACCACACTGGAAGAAACTGAAGATCGCGTTCTAGCTACGGATATCGCGACCCGCTGGCGGTACAACACGACCGACGTCGACTTTGAAGCTACATATCAAAAGGTCAAGGACATCATCCTGGAAACCTTCACCGATCACTACTCCTACGCGCTGCAGCACACGCTGTACCAGATGGCGGAGAAAGTTATCGCAGCGGTTCCGCAGATCGACGAGATCAAGTTCTCCTGCCCAAATAAGCACCACTTCCTCTTCGACCTGGATCGTTTTGGTCTCGAGAACCCTAACGAGGTGTTCTACGCGGCAGATCGCCCATACGGTCTCATTGAAGCCACCGTAGCGCGCAAGAGCGCGGCATTGGACGAACGCGACTGGGTTGGCGTAGCCGGCTTCTGCTAAGCGCTGCATACATATCGAGCGCACCTCAACCTTAGAACGGGCCGTTACGTTTCGCGGATAAAACACTGCGATGCGCAACGGCCCGTTCGGCTCGCGCCCACCCCGGAAGGAATTGATCTGGCGACCAGTGCACTACGACAGAATCAAAAAACGCATACCGTCTTTGTAGACGGTATGCGTTACATCCTATTCTCGGCGATCTACCCGCCATTCCTGGGCGAAGCCTATCCAGCCCCGGGTGGTCGCCTACCTCACCGGCAGGCAGGGAGCACAGATTTTAACCAGGGGACCTTGCACAGCAGGGGCGGAAACTCAGTCCCGGGTGCGAAATCTGGATCGTCGCCGCCGACCGGCTCCCAGGAGCTGGGGTTCTGAAATGTGCCAGGCGCATATTTATTATGATCAGTGGTCATCTCAATCTACTTTCATATAGTGGAATAAACTATTCACTGCATGAAATACAGTGTCCGCCAATACGTCAGCTATGTCAAGGGGGTTGGGCAAGATTTGCAAATCAAACACAAAAACCCCGGACTCTTGCAAGTCCGGGGTTTGAGATTGCAGTCAACGCAGCAAGCTACTCGACTCGATTCAACTCCGCACCAATCTGCTGTGCGGCACCCTGCACCAGAGGGATAGCGCGCTTGGCAAACTCCTCGTCCAAACGGCTCTTCGGACCCGACACCGAGACCGCAGTCGGGGTGGGAGCCCCTGGAACATTGACCGCAAAGCAGCGAACACCCAACTCCTGCTCTTCCTCGTCAATGGCATAGCCTCGTTCTCGAATACGGTCAAGCTCTTCAAGGAGTTCGTCATAATCAGTAATCGTTTTTGGCGTCAGCTCTGGCATGCCGGAAGATTGCACGATTTGCGCAATGCGTTCTTGCTTCAAACTTGGCAGCACCGCCTTGCCCACCCCCGTCGCCGACGGGTGGACACGGCGCCCCACCTCTGTGAACATGCGCATGGAGTGCTGCGATGGTACTTGCGCTGAGTACACCATCATGTCACCGTCGAGTACCGCAATATTGGCAGTCTCCCCCAGATCCTGAACCAGCGACCGCAGGTAAGGTTGCACGATATCCCCAAGCTGCCTACCCGCAAGGTCCCCGAGGCGCATTAAAGCGGGACCTAGAGCGTATCCGCGGTCTTCCATTTGGCGCGCGCAACCCAAGCCGACCAGCGTCCTGAGCAGCCGGTGAATGGTGGGCATCGGCAGATCAGCGCGCTCTGCAAGTTCACTGAGCGTTGCCCTTCCACCGGCATCTGCAATGAGATCCAGTAGCGCAAATGCTCGTACAACGGACTGCACCCCCGACCGCGTCGACTTCGTGGACTGCCCGTCGACATTGCTCACTACGTCCTCCATGATCAACCCTTTCAACAATGGAATAGTCTTATGCTACATCGAATCTATGAAAACATATTTCCACTTGCTGAAATAAACGTGATGCGCAATACTGTATTCCACAGAGTAAAGATTTGATTCCGCATAGTGGAATAACAATGTTTTCAAAGGAGCCTTACATGTCTGCACCAAGCCCTGGCTACTCCATTACCGTTCGAGTTTCCACTCCTGCAACGTTTACCGCAACCTCCGATGTAACGAACGCTGTGGCCAGCACCGGCGCACAGATCACCGGCGTGGATGTTGTGGGGTCCTCTCACAGTGGCATGACCGTCGATGTATCATGCAATATCCGGGATCGCGCTCACGGCGACGAGATTCGGAGCACAGTGGATGCCCTTGATGGTGTAGAAGTCGGAAACATCTCAGACCGCACGTTCCTGATGCATCTCGGTGGCAAGATCGAGACGACGCCGAAGGTTCCATTGCGCAACCGCGACGACCTCTCACGCGCCTACACACCGGGGGTGGCACGTGTTTGCCAAGCAATTGCAAAGAACAAGGCTGATGCTCGCAACCTGACGATCAAACGAAATACCATCGCTGTCGTCACCGACGGGAGCGCAGTCCTCGGGCTCGGCGACATCGGTCCCGAAGCAGCAATGCCGGTCATGGAAGGCAAGGCAGTGCTCTTCAAACAATTCGCCGGCGTTGACGCCTGGCCAGTGGCGCTTGATACCAACGACACCGAAGAAATTATTTCCATTTGCAAGGCACTCGCCCCCGCCTACGGGGGGATTAATCTCGAAGACATCTCTGCACCGCGCTGTTTTGAAATCGAAGCTCGTCTGCGTGAAGAACTCAATATCCCGGTATTCCATGACGACCAGCATGGTACGGCGATCGTGACCCAGGCTGCGTTGATCAACGCGTTGAAAGTCGTTGGCAAAGATATCGGGGATATTCGGATCGTCGTGTCCGGCGTTGGTGCCGCAGGGACCGCCATCATCAAACTCCTGATCGCTTCTGGTGCCCAGCACATTCTGGCCGCAGGCCGCAACGGTGTGATCGAACACGGTTCAACACACGAAGATCAGCACCGTCAGTGGTTGGCAGAACACACCAACCAGGAAAACTTTGCCGGATCATTAAAGGACGCGGTAGTTGGCGCGGATGTCTTCATCGGAGTGTCGGCTCCTGATCTGCTAGACGAAGAAGATATCAAAGCAATGAATGCCAATGCGATCGTGTTTGCGATGTCGAATCCAGACCCAGAAGTCCATCCTGATATCGCAGCTCGGCATGCCGCCGTTGTGGCGACCGGTCGATCAGATTACCCAAACCAAATCAACAATGTGCTGGCATTCCCAGGATTTTTCCGCGGCCTGCTCGACGCCCAATCCAGCGATATTACCGACGAGATGCTCGTCGTAGCAGCACAAGCCATCGCTTCCTGTATTTCGGCTGACGAGCTGAACCCCGGCTACATCATTCCTTCGGTGTTCGACCCCGAGGTGGCCACACGAGTTGCCGAGGCAATCACCGAAACCGCGCGTCAAAATGGCTAACTCTTCAGAACATTCTTCTATCCCTTGTTGAGATTCCAAAGGAGACCCCGCAATGACTATTACTATGACTGACCGTACCGAGATGGACCGCGCCGATGACATCCTGACCCCGGAGGCGCTCGCATTCTTAGAAAAACTGCACCGGCGCTTCGCAGCTCGGCGCAATGACCTACTCCACGCACGAGCCACCGCTCGACAGGCAGCTGTACAAGCTGGGACCATGGACTTTCTGCCAGAGACCAAACATATTCGTGAATCTGATTGGACTGTGGCGCCGGCGCCTGAAAAACTGCGCGATCGACGCGTGGAGATCACCGGTCCGGTCGCCCCATCCAAGATGGCGATCAACGCACTGAACTCCGGCGCCAAAGTGTGGTTAGCCGACCTGGAGGACGCGTCGGCACCATTTTGGCACAACGTGATTGAATCTCAGGTCAACCTGTATGACGCTACTCGAGGCAACCTGTCCTTCACATCGCCGGAAGGTAAATCCTATTCGCTACGCCCTGCCGAAGAATTGGCGACCGTCGTCGTACGACCGCGCGGCTGGCACCTCAGCGAAAAGAACCTCGAGATCGACGGCGATCGTTCCATTGGTGCGTTGGTGGACTTTGGACTGCACTTCTTCCACAATGCTGCTCTACTACATGAACAAGGCAACGGACCATTCTACTATCTGCCAAAGCTAGAACACTACTTAGAAGCCCGTCTGTGGGACGACATTTTTTCGTTCTCCGAAGCCGAACTCGGCCTAGACCACGGAATCGTTCGGGCTACTGTACTTATCGAAACTATCCCCGCAGCTTTTCAGATGGACGAGATCCTCTATGAACTTCGTGACCATGCCGCGGGTCTCAACGCTGGGCGTTGGGATTATTTATTCTCGATCATCAAAACCTTCCGTGAAGCCGGCAAGAAATTTGTGCTGCCTGATCGCGCGGATGTGTCGATGACCGCACCGATGATGCGTGCTTATACCGACCTATTAGTTAAGACCTGTCACCGTCGCGGTGCCTTTGCAATCGGCGGGATGGCCGCCTTCATTCCCAATCGTCATCAACCCGAGACCAATGAAATTGCCATGGGCAAGGTCCGTGCTGATAAACAGCGCGAAGCTGAAGACGGCTTTGACGGTTCCTGGGTCGCCCACCCTGATCTGGTGCCGATCTGTGTAGCGGAATTCGATAAGGTGCTCGGCGGCAAGCACAACCAAGTCGACCGGCAACGCGATGATGTCAACGTTACTGCCGCAGATCTCCTCGACGTCGAATCTGCACCGGGTCAAATAACCGAAGAAGGCGTACGCAATAACCTGTATGTTGCCGTTGCTTATACCGCAGTCTGGCTGTCGGGTAACGGTGCCGTGGCAATCCGAAGTCTCATGGAAGATGCCGCCACCGCTGAAATTTCCCGCTCGCAGGTTTGGCAGCTGATCGCCAATAACGTGACCGCGGCAGATACCGGCGAGGTGATGACTGCGGCGCGTGTCACAGCTATCCTTGAGGAAGAAGTCCAACGGCTGCGCGACGAAGTCGATGATGATGACATTTTTCTCCGCTATTACAAGCCTGCCGCGGAGATCATCGCTCGCATCACCAGCGGACGTGAAGAGGACTTTGTCGACTTCCTAACCCTGCCTGCCTACGAGGTGATTGACCAGTGATTCTCAACGATGACATGTTTCACCAACTGAATCAGACCCTGGCTGCCACAGATGCTCTGCTGGCAAGTGCCTATCCGGGGGACGATGGGCGTCGCCAAGCTGTGCACACCGCTTATGTTCCTGCCGATCAGTTCAGCTTCGACACCGCACAACATTGGGGTCAAGAGGCGTTGAATACCGTCCGACAGCAGGGTGGGATGTCTCAGATCGCAGAGCTGGCGGTGGATAGCACGGCTGATCCGGAATATCGAGATCAGCTGGCTACACTCGTTGAGCGCAAGCTCACCAATGAGCCGGTTGAGGATCTGCGCATCGATTTTGAAGACGGCTATGGACGTCGCAACGATGCCGAAGAAGATCAACACGCCACTGCAGCGGCCCAACAGGTTGCCAAAGCATTGCAGGAAGGTACCGCACCACCATTTATTGGGATTCGTTTCAAGTGCCTAGAGGCTGATCTACGTGTTCGTGGACTGCGCACTTTAGAACGGTATCTGGCAACTCTGACAGAACTCACCGGTGAGCTACCTCCCTCAACCATGTTGACTCTGCCGAAGGTCACAACAGTTGATCAGGTCAAGGCGATGAACGATGTTACTGCCGCGCTTGAATCCGGATTGGGCCTAGCAGAGGGTGTGCTGCGTTACGAGGTGCAGGTAGAAACACCGCAGCTGATTATCAGCGCCGACGGGCGTTCCACAGTGGCCGACGTAGTCCACGCCGGACAAGGTCGGATCAGTTCGTTGCACTACGGGACCTACGACTATTCGGCCTCGCTGGGGATTGCCGCAGCCTACCAATCCATGGAGCACCCAGCCGCTGATTTTGCTAAGAACGTCGTCCTGACCGCGGTTGCCGAAACAGGGGTGCACTTCTCGGATGGCTCTACCAATATCTTGCCCGTAGGCGATCCTGAGCAGGTCCGTGATGCTTGGCAGCTCCACGCCCGGTTAGTAGGACGCCACCTACGTCGAGGCATCTACCAGGGCTGGGATATGCATCCTGCTCAACTACCAACCCGGTTTATGGCAACTTTCGATTTCTTCAACCGTTCGCTGGCTTCAGCAGTGGACCGATTGGAGCGATACATGCGAACCGAACACAGCGGCATCATGGACGAACCCGCCACAGCCAAAGCACTAGCTCGATACATTCTTCGCAGCATCGCGTGTGGTGCTGCAGATCCTACGCAGATGCAACACCGCATCGGCTTAGACCGACTTGCACTACAGCATTTGGCTTCAACCGGTCTGGTACCAGAGTCCGCATCGTGATTACTCAACAGTTCAAGGAGACCGCTTTGACCTCAATTCCCCCCTACTATGCACCGCAGGGTGGTCACCCACCGCAGACGGATCTACTGACCGACAGGGCTGTGGTAACCGAGGCCTACACCGTGATCCCCAAGGGGGTACTGCGTGATATTGTTACCTCCGTGCTGCCCGACTGGACAGACACACGTGCATGGTTCTTAAACCGGCCGGTGGCCGGTGGAGCCACTACATTTGCTCAGCTCATTGTCGAGGTCCAACCCGGCGGTGGCTCCAGCCGGCCCGAGCCTCAGCCCGAAGTCGAAGGCTTCCTCTTTGTCTTGGATGGCTCCATCGCGGTGCAACACGAGGGCCAGACCCATGAACTCTCAGCAGGTGGGTTTGCGTTCCTGCCGCCCGGGGCCGCGTGGCAAGTCCATGGAACCGGAGAAGGCCCTGCACGGTTCCACTGGTTTCGGAAACGCTATGAGCCACTCGAGGGTCGCATCCCGCAAGCAGTGTTCGGCCATGAATACGAGATTGACCCAGTCGCTATGCCAGGCACCGATAATGCCTGGCGGACCACACGGTTACTCGATACTACGGACCTGGCCTACGACATGCACGTCAATGTTGTGACCTTTGAACCAGGTGCGGTGATCCCGTTTGCTGAAACCCATGTCATGGAGCATGGTATCTACGTACTTGAGGGCAAGGCGGTTTACCGGCTCAATGCAGACTGGGTGGAGGTCGAAGCCGGCGACTATTTCGCGCTACGTGCCTTTTGTCCGCAGGCTTGCTATGCCGGTGGACCATCGAATTTCCGATATTTACTGTATAAGGATGTCAACCGCCAGGTCATGCTCTAAAGGCTTCGTAAGAAAACTTTGGCGGTGTTGTACTGAAAGTGTCAGTACAACACCGCCAATCTTTTTTGTCAGGGTTTTCACACCTTGGACCGGGTGCGATGCGAATTACTCACTACTTATCCGAGCTATGTCTTCACCATCTGCCACTAATGCGATTCGCTAGCAAACCAATGGACGAGCTCTTGGTGCTGTTGCTGGCATCCTCACGTTTATCTGCGACGTTATACGCAGCGTATATCGCATTAGCACCCAACCACCGCAGTGGTTCAGGCTCCCAACGCCTTGCTGTGCGATCAACCCAAGGCAAACGCGCAAGTTCCGTGTCTTCGTTTAAGATCAAGTCCCGCAGTGTTCGAGCAGCAAGGTTTGTGCCAGTCAATCCATGCCCAACGTACCCACCAAGTTTTCCAATGCCTGTGGACGCGTCAAATTGGACTGCAGCACTCCAGTCTCGAGGCACTCCTAGGATGCCGCTCCAACCATGGACATAGCCGTAGTCTTTCAGCACCGGAAACATCGCAGTGAGTTTATCTGCAATCTCCTTGACGGTGTCCATGTCGGTTTTTCCATCAGCCTTATATCCCGAGCGGAAATTATATGGTACGCCCCGACCACCAAGGGCTATTCTTCCGTCAAGTGTGCGATGGCTGTAAGCAAAACTATGCGCAGCATCGCCTACAAGCTCTGCCCCAGACCAGCCGATTTCCTCCCACACACTGTCGGGCAAAATTTCTGTTACCACCATGCTGCTATTGAGCGGCAGTAGCCTGCGCTGTTCTCCGTTCAATGAGTCGGAATATCCTTCAAGGGCAGAAACAATATATCTCGCAGTAACGTCTCCCTGTTGTGTTTCAACTCTGGCAGAGCCGATCGCTTCAACTGCGGTTTGTTCATAAATTTGAACACCCATTGATTCAACGACTCGTGCAAGTCCGGTAACCAATTTTGCCGGATGCACTCGCGCGCAATGCGGAGTCCAAAAGCCGCCGAGAGCACCGGCGATATTCACACGGTCGCCGAGCTCAGACTGTGACATCAAAACCATGTCGTCTTCTTCCCAGCCTTGGTCCAACAACGTTTCTCGCTGAACCTTCAGCCGGGAAACTTGTGCGGGGTTCAGCGCAACATGAATCAAACCGTCTTTTTCGATATCAGCGTCAATGCCGTGTTTGTGTGCAACAGCAAGGATCTCATCAATCGCGGCAAACATTAACTTCTGTTGCGCTATTGCAGCTTGAGTACCATGAGTTTTTGCATAATGCCGGAATTTTCCGGCTGGTTCGCCACTAAGCCAGCCACCATTGCGGCCCGATGCGCCAAATCCAGCGAAATTTTTTTCTATGATACATATGTCCCAATCAGGGCGTGCTTGCTTCAAATAGTAGGCACTCCAGAGCCCACTTAAACCTGCCCCCACAATGGCAACATCGGCATTACGCGGACCTGGCAATGCCGGTCGATGCTCTGGGTATCCGATGTCGCGAAACCAAAAAGACACTTCACCGTTGACGAATGACTTATGTTGTTCCAAAATTCTTTACTGCTTTCTTTATCGTTTCGTTCCGTGAAGATTCGCGGTAGAACTTGATAAGGATAAAATGGCCGCGACTAAGTTACTGTTGCTGTTGCTGTTCAAGAGGCTGTTCTTGTATTGCCCCGGTTGCGGTATTTATACGTTTTGCCGTGTTCAAGCCCATTAAATTGATATGTTCTTCGTCAACGGAAAGCACTCTTTGCGTCGTGTCTCCATGGTGGATCTGCCAGACAAGCTTCCGGTCGACTGTGACCATGGCTAGTCCGACTTCATTTGAGACCACACAGGATTCGTGATCGACATCGAAGAATCTCACTGTGTGGGTCCCTGGAGTAAAGCTCTTTTGAACATCCCATCGCGGTAGCGACGCGATCTGTTGGACACCTGACTCCTCTTGGATTCCGAAGAAGAGTTCCTCACCGCCAGCAGAGCCCGCTATGAAATACGTAGGTGTCCAATGCACTTCCAAGAACGGACTACGGTCTTCAACCAGTTCTGCAGAGGTCTGTCCACGTGAGGTTGTAAGGGCCAACGAGGAGCCGTGATGAGTGAGTTGTCCCCAAGGCAGCTGCAGATGTTGCCCTTTCCACAGTGTTGAGCCTTGTCCAATGCGTGTAAACATGCAATCCTCCGAGGCGAGCCAGGGGAGGTAACCTCCCCTGGCTCAATTTGACCGGTTACGAACGAAACGCCGGTGCGATCTTTTTACTGACGTAGTGCTTTCGTAGCTGTTTCATCAACGCTGAAATCATCACGAATTACAACGCCATAAATATCGCGAGCAGCATCGATCGAGACGATCTCATTTCGAACGTCAGCAGCGACTAACTCTGCTTTCCGCTGCTTCGGATCGCCCCAGCCGCCGCCACCACCGCTACTGAAGACAAACGAGTCTCCAGGAGCAAATTCAACGCCGCCAAGCATTTGCGGCAACCAGTTCCCTTCATTATCAAGACCGCCAATGGTCTCCAAAGCCCCGTCGTTACGTAGGCGCTGTTGCATCTGTCGGCCCCCTTGTCCGCCACCGCGAACGCCCGGTGAGCCTTCTCGTGTTCGAGATGACTCCATGGTGATGATCTCGCCGCGTCCCAGGAATTCGATTTCTACGCGGACCCCTGCTCCGCCACGGTGTTCTCCTGCACCAGCAGAGTCAGTACGCATTTCAAACGAGTTGTAGCGAATCGGGTACAGCAACTCAGCGGTTTCGGCAGGCAGGTTCTGGCAGTTGCCCAAAGGATCCATAGTTACATGCATGCCATCACCGGCAGGTGTTCCGCCCCAGCCTCCTGCAGGGAGGTCCGTGAACACTTCGACCTGTTTTGTTACTGGGTCGGAAACACTTGCCACAAACCAGTTCGCATCGGCATAGGTTGATGCCACGATCTGATCTGGAATAGCCTCCGCAAGGGCGTTCCATACAGCGCCGGTAATCTTCGATGAGGTCGCCGTCGTACAGCCCAGTACCGCTGCTGGCCACACAGGGTTCAGCCAGGAACCTTCACGGATACTCATCTCGATCTGGCGGTACATGCCCGCATTAGCCGGAGATTCAGGACTAACGAAGAACTTTAGTGAATAATAAATCGCTGAGGCAGTATTTGCATATGGAGAGTTAATCGGACCTAACACTTGGTCATCAGACTCTGAGAGATCCACCCGAATTATGTCGTCCTCAATGGTCAACTGCAGCCGAACCCACACCGGGTCATCGGAGATTCCGTCACTGTCAATGTAGTCTTGGCCGTGATAAACACCATTAGGAATCCGACGGATCGCTGCTTTTGTCATTTCCTGGGTGTAGTCCAATACTTCACGCATGCCGCGCTTCAGTACATCATTTCCATATTTTTGGGCAAGACGCTGTAGTTCATCACGCGCAGCCCATAGGGCTGCCAGCTGCGCCTGGATGTCTCCTTCAATGTATTGTGGGGTGCGGGTGCTGTTACGAATAATGGCGATAAGGTCGCTATTCATTTCGCCGGACTCAACCAGTTTCATCGGAGGCAACCGCATACCTTCGCCCGCGTTGTGGGTGTCAAAGTTACCACCGACATCGGTCCAGTGTGCGCGACTGACCGCAAATCCTAGCAATTCACCATCGTTGAAGATTGGGGCTGTGAGGGTGACGTCTGGGTTATGGGTTCCACCTTCATACGGATCATTGAGGATAATGACATCGCCATCTTGCATAGTTTCAATTGGATACTTTTTCAAGCTGGCTCGGGCACTGAAATGCATGGCTGCTAAGTGCACCGGACAGTTTGCGGTTTGTCCAATCAGTTCTACGTCCGTGTCGAAAATGGCGTTCGAGAAGTCGACCATATCGTAAATAATCGGGGAGAATGAGGACTTCTGTAGGACCTGACTCATGCGTTCACAGGTGTATTCGAAAGATCTGCGAAGCACTTCGAACGTGACAGGATCAAGGGTGCGCTGCATAACTGCGTGGGTACTCATAGGGCTTTCTCCAAATCAATAGTGATATTGCCAAATTGATCGATGGATCCTGATCCACCGTGTGGAACAACGACAACGCCGTCTTTTTGTTCGAGGATGACCGGGCATTCAAAAGCTTCGCCGTGATTCATTCCTGCAGAATTCACAATGGGGACGTCATGAAATTCTCCGTTAAAGTAGACCTGCCTGGTCCTACCATTCGATGGTGCTTGAATTTGTGCTGAACCAAAGACCGACGTAATTTCTTGTTCTGATGGTTTTTCAGTCGCGCCGATGACCGTAACGCGGAGATTGACCAATGCCGCAGGAATCGTTGTCGAGTGGACGCCATATTCTTTTTGGTGTTCACTCCAGAAGGTCTCTTCAATCTTGGAAAGATCCTCAGCGCTAATAGTGCCGCTCGATATCGGAGTGGTCACTTCATATGACTGGCCGATATAGCGCATTGCTGCGGAACGTTCCATCACGATCTTGTCACCCGACACGTTTTCCTCGGACATCAGACGACGCCCTTCGGCTTCCAGTTTTTCGAATTCTTCGTTCAACTTGTCTAAAGAAACATCGGACAATGGTGAATAGAAAGTCGCCTCCAGGTCGTGACGAACATCCATAGTGATCGCACCAAAGGCACATGCAACACCTGCGTAGGGTGGCACGATAATCCTTGGAATACCCGCTGAACGGCACAGTTCGTAAGCGTGCAATCCACCGGCACCACCAAATGCAACATATGTGTGGTCTCGTGGATCACGTCCTCGGTCACTACTAACCATTCGGATCGCTGAAGCCATACTCTCGCTGGCAATCTGGGTGATACCTTCAGCGGCATCTTCAATACTGATATTCAGTTTGGTTGCCAGTGTGCTGATTGCTGTTCGTGCGGCTTCAACATCAAGTTCGAATTTCCCGCCAAGGTCAGCACTGATGCGCCCCAATACCACGTTGGCATCCGTTACGGTCGGCTGTTTGCCGCCCAAACCATAGGCCGCCGGCCCCGGGGAGGCCCCTGCACTTTTCGGCCCGACCCGCAATGAGCCTCCATCATCGATCCAGGCAATCGAGCCACCGCCTGCACCAATGGAACGAATATCCAACATTGGCGTGATAATGGGCATTTCCCATTCGAGTTCGTATTCATCAGTAACTAACCCTTGGCTGTCCTCAAGTAGAGATGCCTCAAAACTGGTCCCGCCCACATCAGAGACAATGATATTTGGGTTGTCAGTGACTTCAGAGATGTAGGCTCCGGCCGCGACGCCTCCGGCGGGTCCCGATTCCAAAAGTTCTTCTGGACGAGCTTTGGCCATTGCCGAGGTCATCATGCCGCCGTTGGACTTCACAATATAGAGCGGAGCCGTAGAACCTTTGCGAATAAGTTCTTCTTCTAAGCGCGTCATATAATCGCCAACTACAGGCAACAATGCGGTTCGAATAGCCGTGGTCATAAAGCGACCCAGTTCACGGACCTTCGGGCTGGTCTCGCTGGAGAGTGCGATATTCAGGTCCGGATTCGATTCCAACAGAATGTCGCGCATCTGCCGCTCATGTTCGCCTGATTGATAGCTATTGATAAACGCGATAGCAATGCTATTAACGTCGCGCTCCTGAATAATTTGGGCGAGTTCGCGTGCTCTTTCGACGTCCAATGGAATGACTGTTTGCCCGTCCGCGCCCATTTTCTCATCTATAGTGAGACGATTATGCCGGCTAATGAGGGGCGCGGATTTTTGCTGGTATGGATCATAGAGATTTTCACGTCGTTGACGACCGATTTCGATCGTGTCGCGAAACCCTTCGGTAGTAATAAGAATCGGTTCAGCGAATCTTCTTTCCAACAATGCGTTTGTCGCAATTGTTGTTCCGTGAATGAGCACACTCATCTCCTCGGGCGCGATGTCAGCTTTGGCTAAAGCTAGAAGCACCCCGCGCGAAGGGTCATCAGGCGTAGTTAAGACCTTGGCGGTTCTAACCCGTTGGTCCGAACCTGCGGACTCATCCCATGCGAATAGGTCGGTAAAGGTTCCACCAACGTCAATTCCAACTCGAAACATTCTTTTCCCTTCAGAGCGGTTGCCACTTTAGATTTCAGCATCTCCATACCGAGTCGCGTTGAGAACTGCGGTGAAGAGGCTGAAAGACGTGAACAACAGTCTGCCGAAGAGTGATCTGGATTACTATTTGCGAAAGTTATGGAACTTTCAAACGGGACCTTATTCGATCGTATGAACCGAGGCTCATTTGCACGCATTGGCAAAGCCCGTCACAACATCTAAGTGGTCAAAATTGGCATATTTGTCAGGGACTCTAGATCGAATTAGCAATACAGCGTGGTAGGATCCTGACAACCTCAACGCCACCACTAGGCAAACAACTCTTTCCCAATTTATGTGAAAGTATGAACATATGGCTCTGACTGCTCATTTGCTCACGGAGATACCCGAATGCGGATCAAAAATAATCGCAGGTCACGGCGGCCAATATCAGCCCATCGCCTGGGCGCATAGTTGTGAAGAGCCTGAGCCCTGGAACTGGTTAGGCGCGACTCATCTCGTGATGACAACCGGGCTCGCAATACCCGCTGATGCTGCAGGACAGCGACGTTATGTTGAAGAATGTTCAGCTCATGGGATTGTTGGAGTAGCTATCGGGCAAAATATGAATGCGCCAAAACTAACCGAGGCATTTTTAACCCGAGCAAATGAACTCGCCTTTATCGTAATTCTCACTCAACGTGAGATACCGTTCATCGTCTTAAGTCGCGCTATCGCAGATTCCGAACAACGTAACGAGAGGGAACGATTGCAGCGGTCCAACCGCCTCTATGAAGCTGTCCTACTGACAACCGTTGATCACAGCAAAGACGTGAATCGACTTGAACTGGTAGGCGCGACGATTGGATACAACGTGAGTATCATCAACGACTACAAGCAAGAAGATGCCTCTGAACCGATTGACGATAAAAAATCACATACCGCGCAAGCTGCATCCGATGCTCTTGAATTACCTATCCCGGGCTTTCCTCAGGCTCTCGTCCGTCTCACGCCCCAGGAACCACAGCACAATCCGTTAGAACAAGGGATTCGACAGCACATCTCACTTATTGCAGCACTAGAGTTGCAACAAAAGAAAACTGAGCGAGAAAAAGCCTATCGCCAGAGTGCGGCTTTGTTAAGTAGCTTCATAGACGGTGTCGAGACCAAAGACGTGGAACAGCGTACGTCGGCAATGCTAGATTTTGAAAACCAGAGTTATTACATCGCCATCGGGAACCGGATAAGCAATGGCATCCGGCTATTCCATGAACTTTTAGATGCAGGCTTTCGCAGCGCTGTATACCCACAGGGTCAAACCACTCACATTCTCTGTTCAGCAACCACCGAAGCCCTAGAGATCGTCAATAAGCGAGTGCAGCACCTTGGAGTAAGTAATAGTATTCGTTCCGTGAAAGATGTGCGGACCGGATTAGGCCAAGCGCAGCTCGCTCACCAGAGCGCTGTGGAACGTCAGATGTCGGTGGTTTACTTCCGTGAACGCAAGGCCTCTATCGTTCCCAATAGCGCACCTGACGCTGATCTCTTAATTGAACAGACACTCAGCCAGCTTCTACAACACGATAAGCAACATGGCAGTGAGTACGTGCGCTCTTTACGTGTGTTTTTAGAAGAGAATCGTTCTTGGAATGTTGCAGCAGACAAACTTCACGTGCATAAACAGACACTCGTATATAGGATGCGTCGGGTGGCCGAAATGAGCGGACTACGTCTTGATCAGACAGCAGACGTAGCTTTGTTTTGGGCGGCACTTGAGGCTCTTGACGTCTATAGGTAACACGTGATCCGAGCTAAAAGCGGCCCGGACAGATCCACCCAAGTATTGAGGACATTCACTGCGTTAATCACTTGCTTACAGCCACTGTTTTGATTGTTCGCTCCTAAAATTACCGGTGCTGTTGTGATATGGCATCCTATGAACTCAGCGCAGACACCTTCGTCCCATGACGGGCCACTTTTGCCCTGTCACAACAACGCGACAGCTCAACCAGCGGATGCTGATCGAGCTGTCGCCTTGTTACCTGGTTAACGAGTTACTGGTCAGTCTCCGTTTTTCGAACGAAGGATTCACTCGAGGCAGGCCGGGTCTTGTCCTTTTCCAAAACTTGGGCAATTTCCGCCGTGGTAGTCACTTCACCGCGTTCAATCTTTTCTTTGACCTCTGGCAGTTTTTCCTCTGGAATAACCGGCACTTCTTCCCCGTCGCAGTCCACTAGTTTGCCGTCAACGAAGACATCTCCATCTTGAAGATCTGCCAAATGACTCGAGGTGAGATATCGCAGCGGTTTGGCAGCAAAGACAGAGGCCTGGGTGGTGGTCTTGGCGGCGATTTCATTGAACACGATGTTCAGGACCACTGCAACAATGGCAGCTGATGAAATACCAGAGTGGAAAATGGTTTCAAACCAGGATGGGAAGGCCGCATAGAAGTCTGGACTGACCACCGGTATCATGCCGAAAGCCAACGCCGAGGCCACAATGACCAAGTTCATGTTGCCGTCGTATTTAACGGTGGACAGACTGCGGATCCCGGAGGCGGCTACGGTACCGAACAGCACGATGCCGGCACCCCCAAGAATCGGCATGGGAATAGCTGCCACAACTTGGCCAAGCCATGGCACCAGCCCCAGTGCCACCATGATCACGCCACCAGCGGTGACCACCCAGCGGGACTTAATACCGGACAATGCAACAAGACCCACATTTTGGGCGAACGCTGACTGGGTGAAGGACCCGAAGAACGGTGCCGCGGCGGAAGCTAACATGTCGGCTCGTAGACCGTCTGCGATGCGTCTGGAGTCAACCGGGGTGTCGATGATCTCTCCAACTGCGATGATGTCGGCGGTGGTTTCGGTCTTGATTACTAAGATCACAATGACCATGGAGAGAATAGCGGCGATGTCAAAGGTAGGCACTCCGAATTCCAGCAGACCGGGGAATGCGATAGGCAGTCCATCGCCCACCTCAGAGAAGTCGGCTTGACCCAAAAACCATGCGACCAGGGTGCCGACGACCAATCCCAAAAGGATAGCAAGGCGAGACAGTATAGCCACGCCAACCTTGGATAAGACAATGATAATTGCGAAGGTCAGTAGCGCCAGGCTGATGTTCATAATCGAGCCGTAATCACTGGTTTCACTATCACCACCCATAGCCCAGTTTGCGGCAACCGGAAATAAGGTCAATCCGATGGCGGTGATGACCGTACCGGTCACCACCGGCGGGAAGAAGCGCACAATTTTCGCGAAGAACGGTGCGATCAAAAATCCGATCACACTGGCTGCGATAATCGCCCCGAATACGTCTTGGAGCCCGTTGCCACCGTTGAGGATGGCCAACATGGTAGCAACGGCTGCAAAGGAAACACCCTGGACCAGCGGTAATCGGGAACCAAGAAAAGGCAGACCCGCTGATTGCAACACGGTGGCCAGACCGCCAACGAATAAAGTTCCAGTCACCAATTTGGCAATGTCATCAGGCGAGAGTCCTGCGGCGTTTCCAATAATGAGGGGCACTGCAAGAATGCCGCCGTACATCGTCAAAACGTGCTGAAGCCCATAAGCAAAAGTGCGGCCGCTGGGCAATCGTTCATTTTCTGGCGCATCTGGGTTTGCTGCGTAGGCAGGCTTAGCGAAAAGAGATTTCACGATCCCTCGTTTCTTTGGTACTAAACATAGGATGAAATTTTCACATTGTGAAATTGGAATTCCAGAATATATTGCAAGTGTAACGCACATCACAGGACTAACGTCAAGGCAACTTTTCAGTCGGGCACTTTTTGCCGCGACCCTGCCCTTTTGCGACGAGGCCGCTAGCCGCTCTCCCAACCTACTTGACTCAAGTCACATTTCCTCATACGATAAATTTCACCAAACAAAAATAAGTTTCCACAATATGAAATTCATGGAGGTATTCATGACCGATACCGTTGGATCCGCACAAGAACAGCGTCGCCGATTCTCAGCACAAGATTTCGTGTTGAACTGCTCGACTCTGTTAACCGAGCTTCCCGTCAATGAACGTGCAGCTGCTGCAGCGGCTGCTGGTTTTACCGAAGTTGAATTTTGGTGGCCGTTCGATGGCACGCCCGTTCCTTCTGACCACGACATTGATGCATTCATCGATTCCCTAAACTCTGCAGGGGTCAAACTCGTGGGCCTGAACTTCTGGGCAGGCAACATGGCTGGGGGTGATCGTGGGCGAGTCTCAACCAAGGGTGAATGCTCAGCATTCAAAGAAAACGTCGAGGTTGTCGCTGAGATCGGTAAACGTACTGGCTGCAAAGCCTTCAACGCCCTGTATGGCCTGCGCCAACCGGAATTTACCGAAGAAGAACAAGAAATCTTGGCGGTCAAGAATCTGGCTTATGCAGCAAAAACCGTTGGCACGATAGATGGCACCGTCTTGCTCGAACCAGTTTCAGGTGCTGCCGAATATCCTCTGAAAACTGTTGCAGATGCTCTGGCCATTATTGATCAAGTCAGGGCAGGCGAGTCAGAAGCAGGTGCGGCACAAAATATCGCGCTGCTAGCAGACTTCTACCACCTGGCCGTCAACGGTGACGATGTCGCTCAGGTCATTGAGAACCACACCACCCAGTTCGGTCATATCCAAATTGCCGACAATCCCGGCCGTGGCGCTCCCGGAACCGGTGAACTGCCGCTCTTCGACTGGATCAGCCGAGCACGCGAACTTGGCTACACCGGCAAAGTCGCCTTGGAATACAAACAAGATCAAGCCACAGCTTTTGACTGGCTGGCAAACTAACCAGCCATTTCGGCTGCGTCACTGCCTGTACACGCAACGTGAAAGGACTACAAACCAATGGCTAAACAAAACATCGCATTCATCGGACTGGGGATCATGGGCTTGCCAATGGCGAAGAACCTGATTAGTGCCGGATTTAATGTCACCGGTTATAACCGCTCCCCTGGCAAGACCGAAGAACTAGCAACTGCTGGTGGTCAAGCCGCCAGCACCATCGCTGAAGCCGTCAAAGGCGCGGACGTCATCATCACTATGGTGCCTGACTCACCACACGTGACTGAGGTGGTCACCGGCGAAGATGGGGTCTTTGCGAATGCCCCTCAGGGTGCCTACTGGATCGACAACTCTTCAATTCGCCCGGATGTCACCACAGAACTATCGCAACAGGCTCGAGCCGCAGGGATCAAACCCCTCGATGCCCCGGTCTCTGGTGGTGAACAAGGGGCCATCGATGCGGCGCTGTCCATCATGGTCGGCGGTGAATCAGAAGACTTCGAAGCTGTACAAGATGTACTCGATGCGATGGGCAAGACCATCGTGTTGGTTGGCCCCACAGGTTCGGGCCAAACGGTAAAAGCGGCCAACCAGCTCATGGTCGCTGGCAATATCCAATTATTGGCCGAAGCAATCGTCTTCCTCGAGGCCTACGACGTGGACACGTCCTCAGCCCTGCAGGTTCTGGGTGGCGGGTTAGCTGGTTCCAAGGTACTCGATCAAAAGGGCCAGAAAATGCTGGACCGTGAATTTTCCCCCGGCTTCCGTCTTGAACTGCACAACAAAGACATGGGCATTGTCACTGCCGCCGCCAGAGAGGCCGGTGTTGTTATCCCGATCGGTGCGGCTGTTGCACAACTTGTTGCCTCAACGGTACGCACCGGAGACGGCGGCTTGGACCACTCCGGACTATTCCGTTTGGTCGAACAGCTGTCCGGCCGAGCCGACAACTAATACGCTTCCAAAAAAATTTTTGAGTCAAGGAGACCGATATGACCCTCATGCGCGCAGTTGATGCCATCGCATTGATTCTGGAAAAAGAAGGGGCCACCGAAACCTTCGGGCTGCCGGGTGCCGCGATAAACCCGCTATATTCAGCGATGAAAGCCCACGGCGGTATCAAGCACACGCTTGCACGCCATGTGGAAGGTGCCTCGCATATGGCGGACGGTTACAGCCGTGCAGCCGCAGGCAATATCGGCGTGTGCATTGGCACGTCCGGGCCGGCGGGCACCGACATGATTACCGGAATGTATGCTGCAGCAGCCGATTCGATCCCCCTGCTGTGCATCACCGGCCAGGCCCCCGTTGCGGTTCTACATAAAGAAGATTTCCAGGCCATCAATATTGATGAGATTGCCAAGCCGCTCTGCAAAATGGCCTCCACGGTTCTGGAAGCTGGTCAGGTGCCCGGCACCTTCCAGAAGGCATTCCAGCTCATGCGATCCGCTCGCCCCGGCCCGGTGCTTATTGACCTGCCACTCGACGTGCAGATGACCGAGATCGACTTCGATATTGACACCTACGAACCATTGCCGGTGCTCAAACCAGAAGCTACCGAAGCTCAGGCCAATAAGATCCTAGATATGCTGTTCGCCCATGAACATCCGATGATCGTCGCCGGCGGTGGCATTATTAACGCCGACGGCGCAGCCGAGCTTGTCGAACTCGCTGACCTGCTGGATATCCCCGTTGCCCCAACGCTCATGGGCTGGGGTGCGATCCCGGACGATCATCCGTTGATGTCGGGCATGGTCGGCATTCAAACCCACACCCGTTACGGCAATGCCAGCTTCTTAGAAGCCGACATCGTGCTGGGCATTGGCAACCGCTGGGCGAATCGCCATACCGGAGACCTCAATACTTATCGGAAGGGTCGGAAATTCATTCACGTCGATATTGAACCGACCCAAATTGGGCGGGTATTCGCTCCTGATTACGGTGTGGTTTCCGATGCCAAGGCTGCTCTGCAGGCCCTGCTGGCCGCCGCTCGGAAACGCCAGGCCGCAGGCACCATACCCAGCTATAGGGACTGGGCGAATAGTTGCACCGCACGCAAGGCAGGGCTGCAACGCAAAACGCATTTCGACCAGATGCCGATTAAACCGCAACGGGTCTATCAGGAGATGAATCAAGCGTTCGGTCGCGACACCACTTATGTCACGACGATTGGCTTGAGCCAGATTGCCGGCGCCCAGATGCTGCACGCCTACAATCCACGTTCCTGGATCAATGCCGGACAGGCAGGCCCACTGGGTTGGACAGGGCCTGCCGCATTGGGCGTGGCCCGTGCGAAACCGGATGCAACCGTGGTCGCACTCTCGGGTGACTATGACTTCCAATTCATGGTCGAAGAACTTGCTGTTGGAGCCCAGCACAATTTGCCATATCTCCACGTCGTGGTCAATAACTCCTATCTGGGGTTGATCCGCCAGTCGCAACGCGCCTTCGACATGGATTACGAGGTTTCCTTAGCTTTTGAAAACATCAATGCCAGCCCAGAAGCTAAAGAATCCGGCACTGCTGGCTACGGGGTGGACCACATCAAAGTCGCCGAGGGTTTGGGATGTAAGGCATTGCGCGTCGAAGACCCAGCGCAGCTCGGCACCACCTTTGCTCAAGCCCGGTCCTTGATGGACCAGTACAAAGTGCCGGTTGTCGTGGAAGTTATCCTCGAACGCGTAACCAATATTGCCATGGGGACCGCGCTGGATAGCATCAACGAGTTTGAAGATCTTGCCGTTACCGCAGCAGATGCCCCAACTGCTCTCATGCTGCTGGATTAACGGTGAGCCCGATGAGCACACAGGCGGTCATTGTTATCGCTGCCGATAAGTTCAAAGGGTCTGCCACCGCCGAGGAGGTCGCCGTAGCGCTCAAAAGGGGTCTCCGCTCGACGATCTCCCCGGCGGAGGTACGTTGTGTACCGGTCGCTGATGGCGGTGAAGGCACCGTCGACGCCGCCATCTCGGCGGGTTTCAAACGCCAGATAACCCGGGTGACCGGCCCGATTGGAGAACCCATCGACGCCGCCTGGGCCATGCATACCAGCTCCGATGGCATCGACGCGGTGGTTGAATTAGCTCAGGCCTCAGGCATTGAACTTTTAGAAACCTCCCGGCTGACCGGTGCCACAGCAACCAGTAGGGGCACCGGAGAACTCCTCCAGGCTGCCCTGGATGCAGGCGCTACCCGCATCACGCTGGGCTTGGGAGGTTCTGCCTGCACCGACGGCGGGGCAGGCATGTTGGCCGCACTAGGCGTAGAACTCCTCGACCAGAACGGTAAACACCTAGCCGATGGTGGCGCAGCCCTACAACACCTGGACCAAGTGAACCTTACCGGTCTTGACCCCCGCTGGATGCACACCAAACTTGTGCTCGCCAGCGACGTAGAGAATCCACTACTGGGCCACGAGGGCGCCGCTGCGGTATTCGGCCCCCAAAAAGGTCTCACCGGGCACGATGTGGTAATGCTTGACGCAGCCCTGGGGCACTATGCACAACTTCTGACGGAAGCCACAGAACGCGACTTCGGGCTAGACGCCGGGCAATCTGTTGCCGATCACGTTGCGCAACCTGGTGCCGGCGCAGCCGGTGGAGCAGGTTTCGGCGCGATGGCGGTGCTCCGCGCCCAAAGGCGCAGTGGGATCGACGTTATTTTAGACCTGGTCGGTTTTGCTGATGCTCTAGCTGACGCTGACCTAGTGATCACCGGGGAGGGCAGTCTCGATGCTCAAACACTTCAGGGTAAAGCTCCTGCCGGGGTCGCCCAACTGGCCAGTCAGCAACGGATCCCGGTCTATGCAGTCTGTGGACGCAACCTGCTCTCAACCGCCGAGACAGAAGCCGCCGGCATCACGCGAGTCTTCGCACTGACTGAGTTAGAACCTGACCCCGATGTGTCAATGCGCCAAACACCGAGCCTCTTGACCCAGGTTGGGGAACAAATCGGTGATATTTTATTAGCACAACCAGCGTGATGCCTACGAAAGGATCAAGCATGACACAACCTGCCTTTGACGTGGTGTTCCGGGCCCAGCAGGTACTACATGACGGCAGTATCCAACCACTTGAAGTGGGTGTCCGTCACGGAAAAATCGCGGCACTGGAACCGTTGGGAACCAGCCTGACCGCAGACCAGCTCATCCACGTTCCAGAACACCAAATCGTGCTGCCCGGCTTGGTGGACACCCATGTACACGTCAATGAGCCGGGTCGCACCGAATGGGAGGGCTTTGACTCAGCTACCCGTGCCGCGGCGGCCGGTGGAGTGACGACGCTGATCGATATGCCGTTGAACTCGATTCCCTCGACAGTCAATGTTGATGCGCTAGACCTCAAGCGGGCCGCTGCTAAAGATCAGATTCACATTGACACAGGTTTTTGGGGCGGTGCGATCCCAGGTAATACCGACGAACTGATAGCACTGCAGGATGCCGGTGTCTTTGGTTTCAAATGCTTTCTGGAACACTCGGGGGTCGATGAGTTCCCTAAACTTGAGCCCGAAGAAATGCAACAGGATATGGCGGTGATCGCCACATTTGATGGGCTGATGATTGTGCATGCCGAAGATGCTCATACCCTGGAGCAGGTACGAGCGGAAGGCTTACAACCAAGTTCAAAATATAGTGACTTCCTCGCCTCTCGGCCAGGTGAAGCCGAAAGTGTCGCCATCCAATCGGTCATTGATGCGATGCGCGCTACTGGCGCCCGAGCCCATATTCTGCATCTATCAAACGCCGATTGCCTGGACCAGATCGCGTCGGCAAAGGCCGAAGGCCTGCCGCTGACGGTTGAGACCTGCCCACACTATCTAACACTGTTGAGCGAGAACATCGACGACGGTAAGACAGCGTTCAAATGTGCCCCACCAATCCGTGAGAGCTCAAACCGCGAACGGCTGTGGCAGGGGTTGCTCGATGGGGTGATCGATATTGTTGTTTCCGACCACTCGCCGTCCACTCTTGAACTCAAAGAACACGGCAACGGGAATTTCAATACAGCCTGGGGTGGCATCTCCTCGCTGCAACTTGGACTCTCGGTGGTTTGGACAGAAGCCAGGCAACGCGGCATTAACTTGGCAACCGTAGCCTCCTGGATGGCCGACAGGCCTGCACAAATTGCACAAGTGGAGCACAAAGGACGGGTAGCGGTTGGTTATGATGCTGATCTGGTGATCTTTGATCCAGATGCAACCTGGACAGTTGATGCCGGCAGCCTGCACCACCGCAACCCCATCACGCCCTACGACCGCAAAGAGCTCACCGGACAGGTCGAAGCGACCTGGTTACGAGGTAAAAAAGTGGACTTCCACACTCCGCGCGGACAATTCCTGCGGAGCTAGAAGCCCACTTATTACCCCGAGAGGTTAGACGCCGAGGGTGTCGCGCAGTCGTGCGACATGGCCCTCGGCGTTGACATTGTATTCAACGTGCTGGATTACACCGTTCTCATCGATCACAAAGGTCGAACGAAGGGTGCCTTCAAAGGTTTGGCCGTTGATGGTTTTTTCACCGTAGCTGCCATATGCTTTGGCGATGACCGAATCCGGATCCGACAACAGCGGAAAGGTCAGGTTTTCCTGTTCGGCAAAAGTCTTAATGTCTGCTGGCCCATCCGGGGAGATACCGATGACCTGGTATCCGGCGCTGCCTAGTGAATTGACATTGTCCCTGAAGTCGCATGCTTCGGTTGTGCATCCAGGAGTCGCAGCTTTCGGATAAAAATACACAATGACTTTTTTGCCGGCGAAGTCATCGAGTGACACTGTATTTCCATCGGCGTCTGACAATGTGAACGAGGGGGCTGTCTGACGAGTCTCTAGCTGAACCATGCAACTCTCCTTATTTCGTAATGCGGAAAAAGTATTTACTAACGTGGAATCTCGTGCTATGTACTCTATGTTTCCCCTCGAGCACATGTCAACAACTTCTCGTCTCGATCCCATGCCCCGCAAAAGACCAGAAGAAAGCACTTGGAGCATGAGTAAGGCCCGGGGTCAGAATCCCCCGGGCCCCGGTATCGCAACCACAGAACCTCAGCGATACCGCAGGAAAAGAATTTCCTGCCTCTTATAACCACACAGGAACAACACATCTGCGTCTTCGGTAGATCCGCAAGTCTTCACGACGTTCGGTGGTCTACCAGATGGTTTCCATCGTAGCTACCATTATGCGTGTGACTGGTATCACAGTCAAGGTTTTTTGTGCAGTATTTTTATCAGAGACTCACTGTGCAGCAACTTCTCGAACATTACTCGCCATGAGCTCTTCAATCACTGCGCCCACCCAGCGTGCTGCCTGGTCGGTGGCCAGTGTGCCTCCTCCTGCATCGTGTCGCCCGATCTCGCCAATTCTGCGAGCGCCCGATACCTGCAGCGATTCGTCCAGGATATCGGCACCGCGCGAGAAGAATTCATAGGAATTATCCCCCAGCCCAAAGATTGCATAGCGTAAGGAAGTGAGATCCGTGTGCCGCGACAGCAGCTGAGCATGCAGTGGTCGAATACTTGTTGGCAGTTCACCCTCGTCGTAGCTGGACGTCACCACCAGCATCGGCGTTTCAGTTTGCAACTCGTCTGGTGTCAGCGCTGCCAGATCTAAGGTTGAGGCGTTCGCGTGGTCTGCCAGATCGAACACGAGCTGTTCGGCCACAAGCTCTGCGTTCCCCGATTCTGTGGCATAGGCGATGAAGAGTTTCGGCAAGTGTGCGTTGTTGAGCTCCACTTCCGCTTTCTGATTTGCCGACCGTGGAAGATCGGTAGCCGAGGCAGCCAGCAACCGGATCTTGCGAGGATCGGTGAGCTTGGTTCGCGGGCGAGGTTCTGCTGCGTTGGCCTTTTCATGTGCATCAACCAGCAACCAGCCATCCCAGGATGTGGCCCGCGCCAGATCCCTGCGAAGCGCAGACATCCCCGCACGACGCTGCACCTCCCCGCGCACCAAATCAGCGGCGATGATATCGGCCAGCTCACGTGCATCGGTACGCTGGGTAGGAATAGTGCCGACCGGCCCGCGACGCAACCACCCGGCAACGTACAGTCCCGGTTCAATTCGGCCCGTTGCCGCAGCCTGCTCATCGACCTCGACGAGTTGCCCACCAGCGGAACCGAACCCGATAGCGGTAATAAGCGAGGTGGAGGCGATGCTCACCTCAAGCGCACCGGAAGCGACCACGAGTTCGCTGACTCGGCTGCCACTGGCTTTGACCTGTTGTGGAGTGTGATCGAAGTACCAGTTGATGTGCAGTCGGGCATGACGATCGGTCGGCTGGTCTACCAGCTGTTGGACCAGCGTTGCACGGGCGTCGTCGGTGGGTTGAGCATCACGTGAAAAACCGTGAACAGTGTGGTTGATGCCTGGCAGCTCGAGGATTTCACGAAGCATGACGGTATCAAATTTCGCGTCCGCAACAGCTGAGCGACCAATCACATTGAGGGTGTTCAGGTCGCGTGTCAACGCCACGTGGGTGTCTTCGTCAATATCTGAGGTGACAAGCTGTGCATGATCCGAGGCCAGCAGACGAATCATATCCATTGCAACGTTCCCGTTGCCCACAACAGTGACATCGGATCCGAGATCAGGCATGGCCTGCTCGTCCGCGTGCTCGGTAGCATCTGCGTTGAGCAATCGAGCGATTCGTCCCGCACCATAGATGCAGTCCACATCAGCGCCCGAAATCGCAAGCGTTTTATCGGCGCTCAGCCCGGTCGCCACAACGACTGCGTCGTGGGTGCTGCGAAGTTGCTCCAGGGTGATCTCGGCGCCAGGTGCGTGCACCGAGGACACTGCTGGTGCATGGTAGGAGGGCCGACCGAGGATGGCAACATCGGTGGCCGGTTCACCGTTATGCACGGTAGTTGAGCCGATAAACTCGACGCCTTGACGCTCGAAGAGTTGGGCAAATTGAATTTCGACATCCTTGGTGCCCTGATGGTCCGCGGCAACACCGGAGCGGACCAGACCATAGGGCGTGGCCGACCGGTCGAAGATGGTAACGCGAGCGTCTGGCACGTTGCGCTTAATCGCCTGAGCCGTGTAACAGCCCGAGGGACCTGAGCCAACGATCGCAACGTGCGGGCTCTGCTTCTTTGAGGTTGACGCGCTCTCTGGGGCCTCCCATTGGGCCGGCAGCAGGTCCATGCCTCGGAACACCCAACCACCGGCTTCTGCTGGCTGATCTTCAATGAGGCCCAGTTCTGGTAGTTCAGTGAACAGTTTAGGCAATGCCGCCGTAAATTCCTCGCGCGCCACCCAGGCTCCCAGACACACGTGGACGCCCTTGCCAAAGGCTAGGTGAGCCCCTTCACCGGTGCGCATCAGATCGAAGCGCTCTGGCTGCTTCCAATACTTCGTGTCGCGATTTGCAGACAGCAGGGAGATGCCCAGTTTCGCCCCGGCAGGCAAAAATGTTCCCTGCAATACGACATCACGCGTGGTCTGACGCGAGTACATCCCGATCGGGGCGACCCAGCGGATCGCTTCATCAAAGACCGCATCCCACTTTGAGGGATCGTTTTGCACGATGGCCAGCTGGTCTGGATTTTGCATGAGCGCCCACGCGGCCACACCGATAGCATCGCGTGGTTCGTTGAGACCGCCACCAATGGTCATTTTCAGGTTCGCACGAATGGACTCAACCGGCATTTGGTAATCAGGTAGCTGAACGAGAGCTGAAAGCAGTGAGTCATCTGGATTCCGTCGATGCCAGGCCAGCATTTCATCTAGGGCCTCGTCGACTTCGTTATAGGAGGCTTCGCCTTTAGCCCAGACCACCGGATCATCGGCATAGTTGCCGGTGGCATCGATCATGGTCTGGGACCAGCGCTGCAGATCGTGCTGGGTCACGTTGTGCAGGCCTGTGACAGCTCGCAGGTTTTCGGCCGCGTAGGGTGCAGCGAAATCCCACACCAGATCGGCACCCGGGCCCTTCGCTTTGAGTTCGTCCACGTAGCGCTGGGCATTGCGATGGAAAATTGGCGCCCAAGTTTTCTTGACCACCGACGGGCGCAGCACAGGTTGCCAGGCCTGTCGCTCAACCCGGTGATCGGGGTCGTCCTTGCGCAACATGGAGTGACCCATTGCCCGAATCATCAGTGAACCCTGTTCATTGGCCGAGAAAGTTTCCTGGTCGAGTTCGGTGTCGTGGACGGCATCATAGGACGTGATCAGGTAGCGACCGATGGCGGGGACCCAGTGGACGCCACCCTCTTGGCGGAGCCGCTCAAATGCAGGGAATGGATCACGGTACAGCTCAGGGATCGTTACCCAATCAGCAATGGGAGCTGCTTTGGCTTGATCATGTGGCGTTGTCATCTGGCACTAGTCCTTTCCGGCCCAAAGAATGCGCAAGTCATCAAGTGCAATTTCTTCGGGGTAGTTCCCCATAAACAGATCGGTACCGGCTTCGGTCAACCGTGTGCTTGCGGTGTTGTCGTCTTGAAAATCTATGGCAACCACGTCCATGCGGGCGCCGCCGTCGAATGGGTCAACGATCGTGAGCACACCGGCCCCCTCGCGGAACTCAATCCACGGGTCCTGGATGGTGACGGCGAGCATTCCGTGGTGGCCGGTGAATTGGAGGGTTCCGGTGAACCGCAGGGCCTGCCCCGGTATGCTCTGAGGATCGAGCGGAAAATAGGTTTCGTCGCTCGAGCGCATTTCGGCGTCACCAAGAGCGCTCATCGCACCGTCAGACATCCGGCGTATGTACTCCCGGAATGGCGCGTGTAGCCCCCAGGCAAGGCCTGCGACGGTACTTGGTTCCTGGAAAAATTTCTGTTTACCCACACCACTACTGTGACGTACGCAATAAAGATGTGCAACTGAGGAGAATCGCGTTTTATGTGCAATAGAATTGCGTTATGTCGAATACGCTCGAACCTCATCCCACCCTGCGGCAACTGGAACTGTTTATCGCTGCAGCACGTGAGGGCTCATTTGCCGCAGCCGCCGAAGCCATGCATGTGACCCCTAACGCGGTAGCTTCCGCGGTCACCGAACTCGAAACCAGCTTTCATGCCCAACTCGTCATTCGACGTCGCGCAAAGGGCTTGACGACCACGGCTGCGGGCCAGGATCTCGTCACTCGCGCTGCCGCTCTCCTAGAACAGGCCGAAGAACTGACGCTCCATATCGGCAACACCTCAGATGTGCCCCGCGGCTCCGTGAGCGTTGGCTGCTACTCGACCCTGGCCGCGACGATCATTCCGGAGCTCTGGGCACAAGTGGCACAGCAACTTCCCGAGGTTCAGCTTGATATTCAGGAGGGGCCGATCGAGATGCTGGCCCAGCAGGTCCTGGATGGCCATCTGGATATGATGATTTCCTACCGGGTGGGCCTGCCGATGGGACTGGTGAGTGACGAGCTCTTTCAAACCGCCCCGCAGGTCGCTCTACCCGAACATCACGCCATGGCCGCACAGTCAGAAGTCTCACTTGAAGAGCTCGAGTCAGAGCCCCTCATCCTCTTGGATCTCCCACCGGCCGGGGATAATACGCTTCGGCTGCTTCACGAGCGGGGCCTGCGCCCCAATGTCATGCATCGCTCCACCAGTTATGAAACGGTTCGCTCGATGGTCGCTCGAGGGTTTGGCTACTCATTATTTTTTCAACAGACTAGAACCAAAGTCTCCTACGAGGGGCTGCCCCTGATTCATCGCGCAATACAACCCCCGCTGCAGGCAGAACCGGTTGTGCTGTCGTGGCAGATTGACGCCCAACCGACGCGCCGAGCCAATGCCGTCGGCGAGATCATCATGAACATGACCCAGTGACTACGCGAGCTTATTTGCCAAGCAGAATAGGGGCCCTACGGCCTGTTGCAGCAACAAGTCTTCGTCAGCGACGTATCATGGATGAGGTGAGAGACATCACCTCGAGGGCGGTGATTTACCTTCGAAGGTTCTAACCGTATTCTTAGAGTTGATAATTCTCGAGGAGGTATCGTGCCCCAATTGGTGTATTCGACCCGGTTAGCACAACTTTGTGCCGCTACCGGCGTGGAAACCGTGTTTATTCCAGAACAACTCTGGGATACATCATTAACCGAGGCTTTTGATCATGCAGAAGGCAATATCGCCACTGCTGATGGCATCGCCGAGATTGCCTTTAACAGCGTACGCACCGGTACCGCCGACGGCGCTGTCATGGCTGCAGCCGGCTATCGCCATGCAGGTGGCGCACCGGCAGCCGTGATCCTCGATGCTTCCGCCGACTTTCTCACCACCCTGGACAAGATCGGACAGGCGGTTCGCGACAAGTTATCGATGGTCATCATCCTCATCGAGCCAGACGAGTCGTTCAACGGCGTGAACGCGAATTGGGCCAGTCTCGTGACCGGTGTTGGGGCGGCTGCAATTCCTGCCGGTGAAGCCGAAAATATATCGCAGGCCATGGTGGATGTGATTGACGGACTGAATAAACAGCTGCCGTCTGTTTTGTTGGTTGATCCGGAAAACTTGAATACCGAGATCACCGGCGAAGCAGAACCGACCTTCGAGGCCCCGCGCACCGGAGCTGTGCCGCAAACGTCCCAAGTCGTCCGTGCCGCAAAGTCGTTGGCTCAAGCGCGCTGGCCGTTAATCATTGCCGGTCGAGGTGCCCGCCGCGCGAAATCTGCCATCGTTTCACTCGCCGATACCACTGGCGCCCTCTTAGCAACTTCAGCCGGTGCGCACGGCTTATTCGAAGAACAACAATTCAACATTGGCACGTTAGGCAAAATTTCTACGCCAACCACCGCTGAGTTGGCTCGTGGTGCCGACGTCATCGTTGTCTTCGGATGTGCGCTCGACGATTGGACGACCCGCGAGGGAAAGCTCATCAACCCAAATGCCGCGATCATCCAGGTCGACACATCACCCTGGGCCGTCGGTCGATTCAGTCCGGTTTCACAGTCTCTGATCGCCGATGCCCAAGCCGTGGCCACGTCTCTTGAAGTTGAGACCAGCAGGCTCATCAGCGGCACGAAAGTCGGCTACCGTACGGAACAGACCGTCGAACAATTAGCAACGAAGTACTGGAACTCTCGGCCTATTCCAGAGCATCAACTGCGCGAAGACACCGTGGATGCACGGGCGTTTTTGGATCGCCTCGAACAGGTGCTGCCCGTACAACGCACCGTCATCGTGGATCAATCTGCACAAGCCGGTTATGCGACCAGTTACCTTCGCGTCCTGGACCACCAGGGATATATGTTCTTCCCAAGCGGCGCAGTTGTTGCAGGCCTGGGGGCTTCCATTGCTCGAGACGACCGGATGATCGTGGTGGTGACACATCAGTCGGGGCTGATGGATTCGCTCTCCGATTTCCGTGCGGCCGTTGATTATCTCGATCGCGGGGCGTTGGTGGTCTTCCAGCAAGAAGCTCCCGTCGTTGAATTGGCGCGCTATTACGGTCTGCCGGTCCACGAAATCACCAGCCTCGACCAGGTGAATGAACAGATGTTTTCTTCCGGCGTTGTCGTCCTGGCCGTACAGCAACATTAACCCTGGTCGCGTACTTCGTTGCACACGATAACCGAAGGTGCTGAGCTATAGACCATGAGCTCAGTTCCGTTATCCATCCTCGATCGGGCCAACACACGAGTACAACATGACCAGACTGTTGGTGCACCGCAAATATTTGCGGAAGTCACCTCGCGGGCCCGGCACGCTGAGCAGTTGGGCTACCACCGTTTCTGGGTGGCCCAACATCATTCAGTCCCCGGCATCGCAGGGTCTGCACCAACTGTACTCCTGGCCCATCTGGCCGAGGCGACATCGCATATTCGTGTGGGCACCGGTGGGATCATGGTGCCCAGTCACCAACCCTTTATCATTGCTGAACAGCTCGGAACACTCCAAGCCCTCTACCCAAACCGGGTGGATGCTGGGCTTGGCGCATCTGTGGGCTTCACCAAACCGGCCCGTGCAGCACTGCGGCAACAAGCCGATGCCAAAGAACATTTTGCCGACGACGTCGATGAACTCCTGGGGTACTTGGACACCACCGGTGCTATCACCGCGTACCCGCAAGACCGCTCACAGACGCCGATCTATCTTCTGACGGGTGGCGGCTCAGCACAGTTTGCTGCGTCACGTGGTATCGGTCTGGTCCTCGGCGGCCCCGCCGTCTCGCGGGGTCTTCGTGCTTCAGGTGAGATCAACCAGACGGTAGTTGACTACCGTGAGGCGTTCGTCCAAGCCACACCTCGCGGGCAACAACCTCATGTCATCGCTTCGATTAATGTGGCGGTCGCTGATTCCCGTGAGGCTGCCCGGCAGTTAGTGTTGTCAGAAGTGTGGGCGCTGACACGTTCACGCAGCATCGGAGTCTTTGAACCGCTCGAAGATCCTGCTGCGATCAGCGCCGAACACGATTCTGCGCAACAACGGCAACGCGTCGAGCGCGCTCTTGCCTCGACGATTTATGGGACGCCAGAAGACGTCGTTGCCCAGCTAGCACTCGTGTTGCGGTACACGCTGGCTGATGAAATCATGGTGACCGGCAATATCTGGGATCCCGAAGCTCAACAGACCTCGGACCGCCTGCTCATCGAGGCCTGGCAACAACGATAATCGCACAAACCAGCTCTGGTTCAGTGACCTTTAGGTGGTCCTGCCACTTCGCCGTGTGGGGACACGGCTTCTGCAATTCGTGCGGCACCTTCTCCGAGTGCTCGCACCTGCTCATCCGTAAGTTGGTCGAAGATCGCTTGCTGCACGGCTTCGACATGGCCAGGGGCCATTTCCGTGACTTTATCCCACCCGGCATCGGTGAGTTTACCGAGCGTATACCGGCCATCCTCGGGGTCGGTGACACGCTCCACCCAACCGGCTTTCATCATGCGCGAGATGACTCGAGACAAGTGCGACAGGGTCATGTTGGTGATCCCTGCGAGCTCACTCAAACGGATTGCTCGGTCTGGGGCTTCCGAGATTTGCGATAGGGCATAGTATTCCGAAAGGCTCAGACCATGGTCTTCACGTAGTTGGGCTTCGAGTTTCACTGGAAGCCAGGTCATGATTGACCAGATGGCTCGCCAGGTGAAATCTTCGTCTTTCGACAACCAACGGGTTTCAGATGAATTACTCATAGCAGCACACTACATTCCTTGACACGACAAGCTGTTGATCTCCCAAGATTGCATCCCTTCAGACGCGAAAAGACCGACCCTTGCATACCGGTAATGGCAGGTTCAGGTCGGTCTCTTCAAGGAGTGTATATCCTACTAGGCGACTGGTACCCCCTGCTTGAAGCTGGCTCCAACATGGCTTTCTGGCAGGTGATCACCGCGTCCAAAGAGCTTGTGGCGCAGTGTACCCTCGGTGTACTCGGTCTTATAGCGACCGCGGGCCTGGAGTTCTGGAACAACGTATTCCACGATGTCTTCGAAGGTTCCGGGCGTGATGTGGTAAGCCAAGTTGAAGCCGTCGAGATCGGTTTCGTCTTGAATGCGGATGAGCTCTTCAGCAACGGTGGCACCGGAGCCAATAATGATCGGTCCGAAACCGCCGACGCCGACCCATTCGGCTAGTTTACGCACAGTCCATTCTTCGCCGTCGCCCGAAGCCTTGCGGAACGTTTCGGCAGCAGACTGAATGGCGTTGGAGTCAATATGACCAATCGGAGCATCGAGATCGTATTTGGCGAAGTCGGTACCCATCCAACCGGACATCAACGACAGGGAGCCTTCAGTGTCGGCGTACTGTGCAAGGTCGCGGTATTTCTCCTGAGCTTCCTCATCGGTGGCGCCGGTGATGATGGTCTGCATTCCAAAGACTCGGATGTCGTATGGATCGCGCCCGGCTTCAACCAATGCTGTACGCGTCTTGGCAACAGATGCCGCCTGGAGTTCGGTAGTGGGCGAATTGATAAAGGTAGCTTCAGCATGTTTGCCAGCAAACGCTTGACCTCGGGAAGAGGCACCGGCTTGGTACAGAACCGGGGTGCGCTGGGCCGATGGCTCGGTAACAGCGGCACCTGGCACCTTGAAGAATTCGCCTTCGTGCCCAATGTTGTGGACTTTATCTGGATCCGTAAACACGCCGGTTTCACGGTTGAACTGTACGGCGTCGTCTTCCCACGAACCTTCGAGCAATTTGTAAATGACTTGGAGGTATTCATCGGCGTGGTCGTAGCGGCGATCATGCTCCATCTGATCATCTCTGCCCATGTTTCGGGCGGCCGATGGCAGATAACCGGTCACAATGTTCCAGCCAACACGGCCTTCGGTCAGGTGATCCAGGGTAGCCAAACGACGGGAGAATGGGAACGGATGCTCATAGGAGGTTCCGGCGGTCACGCCGAAGCCGAGGTTTTTAGTTACGGCTGCCATGGCGGAGACCAGCAGGAACGGGTCATTGACCGGTACCTGGGCCCCGGAGGTGAGTGCAGCGTTGGCGTTGTCACCGTAGACGTCGTATGGACCAAGCACATCAGCGATGAAGAGACCATCGAACAGGCCACGTTCCAAAGTCTGAGCCAGGTCGGTCCAGTATGAAAGTTTGTTGTAGTCCCGTGAGTGATCCTCAGGGTGCCGCCACAAACCGGGTGATTGGTGGCCTACACAGTTCATGTCGAACGCATTGAAGAGGATTTTACGATTGGATGACACGATGAGTTCTCCTTCCATCGGTTCTGGCGGTAGCACCTGCACACTGTGTGGTTGCTGCGGCATCAACGAGCCAGATCTCTCAGCCGCTCTGGATGGGGTTTCAACTCCTTATTGAAACACAAGTGTGAGCGACATTGCCAGTTTTGATGTCGTAGCGTTACGTTCGACACGGTTGACACAGGCGTATGCTAAGTGAGCCCAGTCGTCGAAAGGTAAACAATGGCATCAAAGGATTCGAGTCAGCAGCCGGTCAAACTGGCCAAGACGCTGACAAATATTGACGCGCTCGCCCTTGGGTTCGGCGCGATGATCGGCTTCGGTTGGGTGGTCCTGACCGGTGGATGGTTGGAAAGCGCGGGCACCATGGGCGCCGTGGCGGCCATCGTGGTCGGCGGTGCGATCATGGCCGCAGTTGGACTCGTATACTCCGAGCTCACCTCTGCCATGCCGCTGGCCGGAGGCGTCCACCAGTATGTGTTACGGGGGCTTGGACCACGTTTTGCGTTTATTGGCTCGTGGGCTTTAGTCGGCGGCTATGTCACCATTGTGGCGTTTGAAGCGGTCGCGTTTCCGCGCACGGTCGCCTATATTTTCCCCGAGATCAATGCGATCCCGATGTGGGAAGTCGCCGGGCACACCGTGCATTTGACCTGGGCTTTGATCGGCGTGATCGGCGGGCTCGTCATCACCTGGTTGAATGTTCGCGGCGTCAAACAAGCCTCGATCGCACAGAATTTCACCGTGATCTTTCTGCTGGTGGTCGGTGTGCTGATGATCTTTGGATCGGCAACCCGTGGCGAAGCCGCCAACATGGAACCACTGTTCACTCCGGGCACGGCAGGATTCTTCACCGTGCTCATTGCTATCCCGTTCTTATTCATCGGTTTCGACGTCATCCCGCAGTCGGCCGAAGAGGTCAACGTACCGGCTCGTAAAATCGGTCGCCTCGTAATCATCTCGGTTGCGATGGCCACCGCCTGGTACGTCATGGTGGTCTTGACGACGTCATCCGCGATGGAGAGTGATGCACTGGCACAAACCGATATTGCAGTGGCCGATGCCTTCGGCACCCTGTTCAACTCGCAAATTATGGCAAATATCCTCATCGCCGGTGGGATCGCCGGCATTTTGACCTCGTGGAACTCGCTGCTGCTAGGCGCTTCTCGATTGGTCTATTCGATGGCCCGCACCGGCATGCTGCCCGCCTGGTTCGGCGAGTTGCATCCCAAATACCGTACCCCGGCAAACGCCCTGTATTTCATCGGTGGCCTGTCACTGATTGCCCCGTTCTTCGGTGAAAACATGTTGACTTGGCTCGTGGACTCTGGTGCCCCATCGATCATCATCGCCTACTTCATGGTGTCGGTGATCTTCCTCGTGCTGCGTCGTCGCGACCCCGAGATGTCCCGTCCACTACGAATCGGTGGGCGTGGTCGTGGTGGCGAGTTGATCGGCTGGACCGCACTGGTACTAACCGGTGCCCTGTTCAGCGTCTATCTGCCCGGCATGCCATCAGCGCTTGGCTGGCAACCGTGGTTGATCTTTGCGATCTGGTGGAGCATCGGCGCCCTGTTCTTCTTCCGTGTGCCAACAGGCATCACACCGGGCCCAAATGCAGGTGATGAAGTCCTGGCCGCCGTCGAGCAACGACGACGCGAAAAAGCGCAACGCTAACCAAACAGCAATCACTTCGAGCGGGTGTGGTGACGGCTCACACCCGCTTCCGAATCGGGCAGATTTTCGTAACGAACTTTCATTTAAAACTGCCGGTGCATAAACTTGAGACTTGTAACCATCCAGAGTCATGCTTCGCTGCAAGAGCAGCCGCTGACCGGTCTTAGGGTACAGCCACTTTGTAACTTCGGAGTTATCACCCATGTCCTTCTCACGAAAAAGCCTGACCGCTGCAGTATTGGTCGGGGCGTTGGCTCTTACTGCCTGCTCGAGTGACGACCCCGAAATTGACGAAACAGAATCTGTAACGCTCGACTATTCGACCTACAACCCGTTATCGCTGGTCGTCAAAGAGGCGGGCTGGCTAGAAGAAGAACTCGATGGCGAAGTCGAATGGGTATATTCGGCCGGTTCAAATCGGGCCAACGAGCATCTCCGCATCGAAGCAATTGACGTTGGTTCGACAGCAGGGTCTGCGGCCCTCCTTGCTCGTGCATCAGGCACCGAAATCCAGACCATTAGTGTGCTTGGCGATGTTGAATGGACCGCCCTGGTGGTCCCCCAAAATTCGGATGTGGAATCCGTTGCTGATCTCGAGGGTCGAACGGTTGCCGCCACCCATGGGACCGACCCGTATTTCTTCCTGGCTCAGGCCCTTGAAGAAGCAGGACTCACCGTAGAAGATATCACCATCGATAACCTCCAGCACGGCGATGGGTACACTGCCTTGGACAATGATTCGGTCGATGCTTGGGCCGGACTCGACCCTGTGATGGCCGAATACGAAGAAGACACCGAGTTCCTCTATCGAAACGCCGACTTCAACACCTACTCGGTACTCAATGCCACCGAATCGTTCCTGGAAGAATCCCCGGACGTGGCACAAACGGTTGTTGAGACTTATGAACGCGCCCGTCAGTGGGCACTAGAACACCCTGAAGAAACGGCGCAATTGCTCGCAGACCAGGCCGAAATCGACCTCGAATCCGCCAAAACCATCATTGAACAGCGCTCCGGTTTCGATATCAGCCCGGTCCCAGGGGAAGAACAAGCAAAAGTGCTCTCGAATCTTGCACCCACCTACGTTTCATCTGGCGTAGTCGACGATCAACAAAGCGTAGATGAAGCACTCGATACGCTCTTCGCCCCCGAATTTGCTGAAGAGGCTGAGAGCGCCGAATAAGCTCGACTGTTTTAGCGTGTCCTACCCCTCGACGTAGGATCGAGCCATGACAATTTCAGGCACCCAGATCGCAACACAACGCAGCACCTCGGTTGAAGCATTAGTTCCGCTGCTCAATGACGCACGACCCGTGCTCGGTGTAATGAACTTTAATATTCTCGACCAATTGATCGAGCAGCTGCGTGAGGCATATCCTGCAGAGTGGATTGTGCATGCAGTCTCGGTGCACTCGATGGGTTTGCCAGGTGTCCTCGAGCATTTTCGGGCCCGCGGTCTTGGTGCTGTCACAGGATCGGCCAGCCAACTCGATATCGCGAAACACACCGGCTTCATGGCCCACGAACTGGCGCATAGTGCCGCGATCAACACGTGGTCGATCTTGCGCCAGCTCATGGAAACGGGTCTGAGTTTGAGCGTAGACAACTTCGCAGAGCTCAACCGCATCGATGAACTCGTCGAACAGACCGAACACATCCAGCCCTATCTCGGTTTGTGCGTTACGCCGCAGGCACCGGTCGATGACGAGAACCCTGCGCACACGCATCGCGGTATTGGACTACGGGACCATCACCAAGAGATTCTGCAGGCCTACCTTGATCGTCCATGGCTCAACCAGATCCACCTCAATTTTGCGACCCCGCCGGCCACGCTGCAAGACGCCGCCGAACATGTTGCCGCGATCTACCGATTTGCCGAAGATCTTGAGCATGCTGCAGGTTCCCAACGCATCCAGCGCATTCAAATTACCGGTGGCCTACCGGTGAACTTTGCCTCTGATGATGTTGCACCGTCCATGGCCAACCACCGTTTTGTTCTCCAGGCCACCGTGCCCGAACTCTTCGACGGTAAATACACCATCGTCACCGAATTGACCGAGGCACTCACCGCTAAAGCCGGCATGATCATGGCCCGGGTTGAGTATGTCAAAGACCTAGAAAACAAGCTGATCGCCGTCATTCACACCGATACCCCGCTGCCGCCGGACCGGGGATTGCGTATTGAAGCCTACGATGACGCCGGTGAACTAAAAGACACTTCGGAACTATTTTACTACGACATTGCCGGCCCAACGGGTATTATCGGCCACCGCCTCCAACTCCCTGAACTCGACGAAGGCGATATTCTGGCGATCCTCGATGTGGGCGCCTCCGCGTTCGGCACCGATGGCACATTTTCTGCGCCCGTATATGGGATCCGTGCCGATGGACTGCTCACTGAAACCTCCGTACTACGACACGGTGACACAGTCGAAGACGTGGTGCACGCTGCTGGTGTCTACCAACCAGCCAAGCTCCTGCACTAACCTATCGGCCGCATTTATGACCGCAGAATTTTTGTTCCGGACGGTTATTGCCTAAGGTATATTCCTGTACCCATCCAGAGCGGCTAAGAGATCTGGCTCATTGATGCCGCAGCAACCACACAGTGTGCAGGTGCTACCGCCAGAACCGATGGAAAGGTTTTTGATTCTCCTTGTCTCAATCCCTAATCGACACCACAGACCGCACCGTGATCTTCCGTGCCGGTCTGACCGATGAGCTGTTCGACGACCACTACGAACCGCTGCCCAATGGGCTTCCCGGTCCCCTACCGCAGGCCATTGTTGATGCCGCTGACCCGGATGTACACCCCGGTCGATCACCACAGCAGGCGCACCATCGTCCCGACGCAACCGGCCAGCAGGCTGATGAAGCGAAACGCCTGGCCTACTGGGAATCAGCCGGCAACCGGCTGCAATGGGACCAACCGTTTGAAACGATCCACTCCTGGACCCGACCAAATCCCAACGCCAACGCCGGTCCCATCGCGCGCTGGTACGACGGGGGACAACTCAACGTTGCGGCCAACTGTCTCGACCGGCACGTTGCGTCAGGTCATCGCGACAAAGTCGCCCTGTATTTCGAAGGGGAACCAGGCGATCGACGCGCCGTCACCTATGCGGAGCTCCTCGCCGAGGTATCCCAAACCGCTCATGCGTTGACCGAGCTCGGGATTAAAGCCGGAGATCGTGTCGTCGTCTATCTACCCGTCATCGTTGAAACCGTAGTCATCGCGCTGGCCTGTGCCAGAATCGGTGCCGTCCACTCGCTGGTGTTCGGTGGTTTCTCGGCTGATGCCCTAAAATTCCGGGTCGAAGATACCGGCGCAAAACTTCTGGTCACCTCAGATGGCCAATTCCGCCGGGGCAAATCCGTCCCCGTGAAAACTGCCGCAGATGAGGCCGTTGCCGGCGACAACAACATCGAACACGTCCTGGTAGTCAACCGGACCGGCCACACCGACATCCCCTGGACCGAAGGCCGCGATGTGTGGTGGGACGATATCGTGTCCAAGCAGCCCACTGACCACACCCCGGAGTCCTTCGAAGCCGAACACCCGCTGTTCATCATGTACACCTCCGGCACCACCGGACAGCCCAAAGGGTTAGTCCATACTTCCGCGGGCTATCTGGCACACGCGTCGATCACCTACGACTACTTATTCTCCAACCCAGATGTCACCAAACGAGCCGAGGACGTGCACTGGTGCACCGCAGACCTCGCCTGGGTTACCGCACACACCTATGAAATCTATGGGCCGCTGTCCAACGGTGCCACCCAAATCATCTACGAGGGTGTACCCAATGCACCGCATACGTCACGCCACTTCGAAATCATTGAACGCTATGGTGTAACCAGTTACTACACCGCGCCCACCCTGCTGCGGTCACTCATGGGCTGGCATGAAAATGGACCGCCCGCCGAATACGACCTCTCCTCCATCCGGCTGATCGGTACCGTCGGTGAAGCAGTGAACCCAGAAGCCTGGAATTGGGCCCGCACCCACATTGGTCGGGACACACCTGCCGGGGTACCCATGGTCGATACGTGGTGGCAATCCGAAACTGGTTCAACCATCATCTCCCCGCGCCAAACGGATACCACGTTCAAGCCCGGCTCCGGTTCCCGTCCACTCCCCGGGGTGAATGTCGCGGTCGTCGACGAAGCAGGCAATGCATCTTCAACGAATGACCAGGGAGTCATCGTGGTGACCCGCCCAGGGCCAGGCGCCGCACGCACGGTGTGGGGCAATCCTGAACGGTTCTACACTTCCTATTGGCAGGACTACCACTGGGCTGAAGACGGTCGTGGCTGGTTCCTCGCTGGTGACGGTGCCAAAACCGATGAGGACGACGACATCTGGATTCTGGGTCGCATCGATGACGTGATCAATATTTCTGGCCACCGTTTGTCGACCATCGAGATCGAATCCGCACTAGTCTCCCATACAAACGTCATTGAAGCTGGCGTTACGCCGGTCCCCCACCCAAAAACCGGGCACTGTGCCATTGCGTTTGTGGTGTGCCGCGGCGAGTTTCACGATGACGCTGCGCGTGCTGAGCTCACCCAGTTGGTTGCGAAGCAGATCGGCCCCGTGGCAAAGCCCCATGATGTGGTCTTTGTCCCGGATGTGCCGAAAACGAGGTCCGGCAAGATCATGCGTCGCCTACTGACCCAGCTCTATACCGGTGACACACTCGGCGATACCACCTCATTGCAGAATGAGCCCGCCGTGGCGAAAATCGCTGACGTTCTAGCGAACCGTTAGAGACCAGCCAGCAAGCGGAACGTCTCGTCCAGGTCGATACGGCGGAACGTTTCACGTCGCACCATCCGCTCGCCTTCTGCCTGGCATCGCTGTGCCAAGAGTTTTTGGGCGAGCGCTTGGTCGACTTCACCATCCCGTGATTCCATCGTTTCGACCCAACGGTCAATGTCAGACGCTACGGTCGGCCCTGGACGGTAGATACTTTCGGGGTCTCGTCGGTACCGGCCCAGAATAATCTCTGTATCCAGTGTCCATTCGGCGTTGGCCTCAAACGTATGATCGTCGGATTCCATCGTCATATCGGCGTCACGGGTTGTTCCCGACGGGGCGTACGCTATGCACGAGGACAATAGGTTTGTCGCGGCCGAATGATCCGCCCACGTACTGGCACCGTTCTGCAACAGGTCGGGTCGACCTTCAGAGCCATCTGGAATGGCCAGACGAGTGATCCCACGATCAACAAGTGCGCTCATCACTTCCGCTGGCGCACCGGAGTCGAGAAAAATTTCTTTCCGAGGCGGCCAGAAGTCGAAGGAACTGTGGTCACCATACTTGCCGCCGATATGGAACATGTAGATTTCTGGGTACATCGGATTCTCATCACGACGTTCCGGCAAAATGTCATAGAACTGCACAATTGCTGCCTGAATGAGCAAACTCGCGCCAAGACCGCCATACGGTTCAGTCACAATAAAACCAAAACGGTCGTACTTATGAGACTCAGGGAAAACCTCATCAAGCGAGACCACCTGCTCTTCGATGGTTATATGCACGTTTTCGCTTTTCAACAGGTCTGCAACATGCATAGCTATTCCTGCTCCCAGGCGAACACAGAGATGGACATATTCGGAAGCACCTCGCGCTACTCGGTGATTACTCATGATCATGAGGCTTCTACTATTGATGGATCAGTGTAGGAGAGCGATGTGACCTAAATCAACCACCTGGGAGCGCAAATTCTGAGTATTCTCCAAACCTTTCAGTTCAGGCGTCCGAACAGTCGCAGCGTGAGCACTCCATGGTTCTATGTCAGGAACCTATACACCGTATTTTGAAGTCGGTATAGACTATGCGCGTTAGCCCAGAACATCGAGAATTCTTCAGAAGCAGGTGCCATGACTGATCGGTCCCGCCAGGCCGGGCCATTAGCCAATGCATTCCAGATTTATGCGCCCTCCCTGATCTATGCCATCGGGGTGGGTGCGATCATGCCGGCCATCGCGGCTGCTTCAACTCGCTTCGGGGCCTCACTCGCCGTTGCGGCCAGTACCGTCACACTGATTGGTATCGGCTCGTTACTCGCGAATGCTCCAGCGGCACAACTGGCCTCTCGCGCAGGCGAACGCACGACCATGATTGTCTCGGCTTCGGTGGGCACCCTGGGTGTAACCCTCGCCTGGTCCATGATTGCCGGTTGGTTACCTTTGTCTTCGCCAGCTGATTTTGCCGGGTATATGATCGGTACTTTGCTGATCGGCATGGCTGCTGCCGGTTTCAATCTGGCACGACAATCCTATTTAGCGGTCGCTATCCCGATAACGCACCGAGCCCGCGCCATGTCCATGCTCGGTGGGATGCAACGCGTCGGCGCATTCTTTGGCCCATTCCTGGGCGCAGGTGTGCAATCCTTCATGGGCATCCAGGGAGCCTTCGCGGTCGGTGCCTTCTGCATGGGTGTAGCGGTCATCGTCACGTGCTTTATTGACGAGCTCGACGACCCCGGAGCCCCTCGGCAATCCCCCACCACAACTGGCCCCATTGACATTGTGAGTAGTCCAACGATGCGGTCGCTGGCCAAAGAACACTGGCGGGTGCTGTTGAGTTCGGGGTTTGGGGTCTTGTGTCTTGCAGCGCTGCGCGCCTCCCGTACCGCAGTGATCCCGTTGTGGGCTGAGTATCTAGGGCTCAGCCCCGCACAAGCCTCACTCATTTACGGGGTCTCCGGTGCGATAGATATGTTGATGTTTTATCCAGCCGGGTCGATAATGGATCGCAAGGGCCGCCGGGTGGTGGCAGTCTCGTGCCTGACGGGGCTCGCCATCGGCTGCGCTGTCATCCCGTTCACTACCTCGAGCGTATGGCTGATGGTTGGCGCATTTTTGATTGGTCTGGGCAATGGTTTCGGTGCCGGGATCGTGATGACGCTGGGTGCCGATTACTCCCCTGCAATAGGACGACCAAAGTTCTTGGCCCTGTGGAGGCTGCTCTCTGATGCTGGAATGCTCAGCGGCCCACTGCTCATTTCTGCCGTGACCGCGGCCTTCACGCTGGCAGCGGGTATCTGGGCAATCGCTGCGGTAGCACTGGTAGGTGCCGGAATTTTCACCAAAACTCTCCCCGGTGGGCCCGGTCCTGTCACCAGACAAACCTCGGACCACAACAGCTGATGAAACCGGCGCATCGCATAGCTGTGGTTCATCACGGTGGCTTCATACGGTTGAAGGACTAAAATTGAGACGTACCCAATAGCTTGATGACAGGGCATGACCCGTTGTTAGAAGAACGATAATCTGCGCAAAAGTCCAAGAACTCTGCGCCGAAACCATAGATGAAACACGCCTTGCTTTGACAGCATAGACTCAAGAAATGACCACGAGTTCGGACTCGGATTCGAATACTACACGGAGGGATTCATGTCTTTAGATCTCACAATCTACGAAAATCTACTCGCCGCAGTGACCGTTGAGGACGGTATTGCAGTCCACGATCCAGCGACCGGCGAATTCATTGGCAACACCGCAGACTCCTCCACCGACGACGTCGATGCAGCAGTTGCCCGTGCCAAAGAAGCACAGAAATCCTGGGGCGCACTAACCCATGCTGAACGTTCCGGCTACCTGCACAAAGCCGCCGACGCCGTCAAAGAGTCCGCTGAAGCCCTGGCAGAGGTCCTGGCCCGCGAAGTTGGGAAGCCCCTCAACGGACCAAACGCACGCTTTGAAGCTGGCGCTTGTGAAGCCTGGCTGCGTGCCAACGCCGATTTTGAAATCGAGGATGAAGTCCTCGTCGATGACGAATCCGGTCGAGCAGTTCTTTCGTATGTTCCTATCGGTGTGGTCGGTGCAATCGGCCCCTGGAACTGGCCAATGATGATTTCCATTTGGCAGCTCGCACCTTCACTCCGCATGGGCAACACCGTCGTTATGAAACCATCGGAGCACACACCGCTGTCAGTTCAGGCTCTGGTGCGCGTGCTCAATCAGGTCCTGCCCGCAGATGTCCTGCAGGTAGTGCCTGGGGGCGGAGAAATCGGTCAGGCAGTTTCGGGCCACGAAGATATCGACAAAATCATGTTCACCGGTTCGACCAAAACCGGGCAGGCCATCATGCGCAGCGCTGCTGGCGACATGAAACGCGTGACCCTTGAATTGGGCGGCAACGACGCGGGTATTGTGCTCGACGACATCAACGTCGACGAAATGGCTCAAGACATCTTCTGGGGTGCCTTCATAAACACCGGCCAAACCTGTGCAGCGTTAAAGCGCCTCTACGTGCCGTCCTCCATCTATGACGACGTGGTCGACGCGCTGGCCAAGATTGCTGCTGAAACTCCAATGGGTCAGGGCATGTCCGAGGAAAACGTGCTTGGACCACTCCAGAACGAAGCCCAACAGTCCATCGTTGCCGGTCTGGTCGAAGATGCACGCACAGCCGGTGCAACCATTGCGACCGGTGGCAACCCGGACAAGGACCAGCCTGGCTATTTCTACCCTGCGACCATCGTCTCCGACATCGCACAGGATAATCCGTTGGTGCAGATCGAGCAGTTCGGTCCAGCACTACCGATCATCAAATACGACTCACTCGACCAGGCAATCGAGTGGGCCAACGAGCTCGAAGTTGGCCTGGGCTCATCCGTATGGTCGGCTGATGAAGCCAAGGCCCGCGAAGTTGCGAACCAACTGATCGCTGGAACCACGTGGATCAACAAACACGGTGCCGTGGATCCTCGTATCCCATTCGGTGGCGTCAAGAAATCCGGTATGGGTCTGGAATTCGGTGTTGAAGGCCTCAAGCAGGTCGCACTTCCGAAGGTCACTGCGCTCTAAACTGCACCACTTTGTGCTCAATTTTGCTGCCCTCATCGTCTGCTTGACGATGAGGGCAAGCTTATTTCATAGTATTCTGTGGCTGTGATCGTTAGCATGGGGTACTAAGCAAGACCCGATGCGAGCACTACAAGGATGTAGACCATGACTGACCGCCAAGATATCGCCATCGATGTAGGCTCAGGCCCGGTGCGGGATCAGGATTTTTGGGCATGGTCACAGTCAGCACAAGCATTCTTTCCCAATATTCAACTTACCGCCCCGGACCGAAGTGCGTTTCGCGCAGGACAAGATTTCATTGCACTTGGTGAAGTCCAGCTGTTTGATATGTCCACCGGGCCCCACACGGTACAGCAACAAAAAGTTGTGACGGGATCAACGGAAGAACCGTTATGCAAATTATCGCTGCAATTATCCGGCGTCACGCACCTCACCCAAGATGGTCGGTATTGCGCCTTAGAGCCTGGCGATCTTGCGTTGTATGTGGCACAGCGTCCCTACACCTTGCATTACACGGATGATCAACGCAGTTTGATCATCCAATTCCCGCAGGAATTCTTGCATCTCGTCCATCATCAAGTTGCTCAAGTCACTGCCTTACCAGTCAATGCCCATACCGGTCTGGGACGCGTAGCGGTACCCCTGTTTGAGCAACTGGCCATAAACTTCAGTGTGCTCCAGGGTCCCCACGCCCTGCGCCTGGTGCGTTCCGCGTTGGAAATGTTGGTCACCGTACTGTTGGAGACTTCCCGCGACGACGAAGGCAATCAAGACAATTCGTTATTCGATCAGGCTGTTGCCTTTATTGACGATCACTTGCATGATCCCCAACTGTGCCCGCAGAATATCGCCGACTACTTCTATGTCTCCCTTCGACAACTCCATGGAAAATTTGCCGAGGAGCACGAAACCATCAGCGCGTATATTCGCAACGAAAGAATGCGTAGGATCCGCAACGATCTTGCGGATCCTACGCATCGAGACGAAACAGTACAAACGATCAGCTCCCGGTATGGTCTCACCGATGCTTCACATGTTTCCAAACTGTTTAAGCAGACTTACGGTCAGACACCCTCGGGGTACCGCAGCACTATTTTCGGCAGCTAGACCGAAGTTCCCTCATCGACATCATCACGGGCGATCGCGACTTCTTCAGCGTCAGTGAGTTGATCTTGGTTACGCATTCGCTCGAAGTCCGCTGGGCGACGATTCTGGATTATCTGTCCCCAGATCAGGCCGATAACGCCCCCGGCGAGGATTATGCCCGGCATGATGTAAATCAGTGCTGAGCCTTCTTCTGCATCGATCATCAAACCAAAGTTCGCCAAGATCATGACGAAGACGGCGGTGAGTCCAACCGTGGCAAGACCAGGAGCAATAATCCGCGTCCAGACGCCGCGTCCATTCGGGTTTCGTGTGAACCACATGATGATAGCCACCGAAGTAATGGCCAGCAGGAAGACCAGTCCAAACGCTGCCGCGTTGGTCAACCAGGTAAACAGGGTGATGACCGGGAACAAGTCGCCAAGTTCGTGGTTGATGCCGGCTATGGCGAAGCCAACGACCACGACAATGGCTAACCCGGACTGCAGCAGAGAGCCGTTGCGGGGTGCACCGTTCTTAGCGGTACGACCCAAAAAGCCGGGAAGCACTGTCGAACGACCAAGAGCAAAGAAGTACCGTGCCGTGGCGTTATGGAAGGCCAAGAGAACAGCCAGCAAACTAGTTACGAACAGGACGTTGGCAAAATTCGCAAGCATCGGTGACTGTTGACCCAGCCACTGGAAGATCAGATCGGGTCCGTAGGTCTGCGATTCCTCAACTACACTGCTGGGTCCGACGCCAACGCTGACGGCCCAAGCTGAAAAAGCGTAGAACAGGGCAATCAATGTCAGCGCAATATACGTTGCCCTGGAGACGGTCCGGCGCGGATCGACCACTTCTTCGGAATAAATGGCCCCGGATTCGAATCCCATGAAGGCTGCAATACCAAAGGCCAGCAGCACTCCGATGCCGGGAACAAAGAATTCACTGGACTGCAGGGCAGCCGACGATACGCCTTCTGGTGCGATGCCCAGGGCCATGACGTCGACGACCAAGACGACGAGAAATTCCAGCACGACGACGACACCCAGGACCTTAGCGGACACATCCACCGAGCGCACGCCAAGTAGGGCCACAACAAGCCAACCAAGTGCCGCGGTGAGCCACCACGGCAGTGCCACCCCGGTGAATTCTGCAATGAGGTTCGCTGAAGCAAAACCGAATAAACCATAAAGGCCAATTTGCATCATGTTGTAGGAGACCAGTGCCAAAATAGCTGCTGCGATCCCCTGCCGATTCCCCAGTCCTTCGGTGACATAGGCATAGAACGCTCCGGCGTTTTGGATCTCCCGACTCATGGCCGTATATCCGACGGCAAATAACACCAGGAGCAGACCGAGCACGATATAAGTTTGGGGAACACCAAGCAGCCCCGCAACGGCGAAGTTTGTGGGAATCCCACCTGCAAGCACCGTAAGCGGAGCTGAAGCCGCAATAATGATGAACACCAATGATGCAGTCGATAATCGACGTCGTTCAAGCTTTGTCTGTTCCATGGGAAGCCTCCTAAAGGTGACGAGTATCCCCTATTGTGCCTCATGTCACTTAAAAACTGCTTGGCTGCTAGCGCATGGCAATTGTCTCGGAGTGCCAAAACGCCCAGGTCCCAAGCTATTCTGCGACCGGAACCTGGGCGTTTTGCGGTGGACGTTCTTTAGAGCTTCGACCAGGAGCGGTTCCAGCCTCCGGTCACGCCCCACCATTCGGCCAGACTGTTATTCGGCTCGGTGAAACGGTTGGGGTTCAGGTGTTCAATGTTGTAGCTGGTCTCTTCCTTTTCAACCAGGTCAGCGACAATCTGGCCCATGACCGGCGCGACCGTAAACCCGTATCCCGAGAATCCGGTGGCAAGCACGACTCTGCCCGAGGGCCCATAATTGCCCACGAGTGCTTCAAAATCTACGGTCCAGCCATCCATGAGCTTGATAGACCGCAGGGGCGCATCGTCCAGGCCGACGAAACGCTCACGAGCCATCATGCGGATGCCATCGAGGTCTTCGGGCACAACGTGGAAATCGGTTTGATTGATCTCATCTGCCAACCCCCAGTTGAAGTCTGCGCCGATTTTTACATACGGCTTATCAAGTGAGCCGGCACCGTAGATCATTTCGCCGCGGCGATGCGGGATGGAGCCGTGGAATGCCGGTAGTTGTTTGGGATCAGAATATGCATCGACATAATCTGGTTTTGGAGTAAACCAGCCCATCACCAGCCTGCGGGCTCGGATGGGCAGGTGTGGCAACAGTTCAGCGACATAAGCGCCCGGCGAGACCACGAGTTTCTCAACGACAAATTCGCGGTCGCGGGTGAAGACCCGCACACGATCCTGCTCGATGGCCCAACCATGCACCTTCGTATCAGTGTGGACTTCGGCACCGAGTTTCTGCGCCCCGTGGACGGCCGAATAGACCGCCATTTCCGAGCGAACGGCGCCACCTTGTTCATCGAACACGCCCAGACCGTCATCTGGGGTTCGGAAGAGTGGATACTCTTTGCGCAACGTGTCTGCGGACAATACGTTCCGGTCGTGCCCGTCGCGGTTGCGAGCGTTTTGGGCGATGACCTCAAATTCTTCGTCACCCTCGTGGCCAAAAAGCAGCACGCCGTGTTCCAGCACGATGTTCGAGTTGGTCTCTTTTTGGAACTGTTTCCACGCTGGCATAATGTCTTTGAGGATGTCGTGGTCGGGCGATCCTTCTGGGCTGAATGGCAGCGGGTGCAGCACTCGATGTTCACCGGCGTGACCTGAGCGCTCGTTTGGCGCCCAGTACTGCTCTAACCCGATGGCGCTAATGCCGCGTTTGGCCAACTGGTACAGCGCTTGTCCACCGTTTGCCCCGAGGCCGATAACTGCTACTTGTGCGTCGTACTTAACCATGGTGTGAGGTCCTTTCTAGGGAGTCAGTCGGGTGCGGAAACCGGGCGTCTGATGATTCTGAAAAGCCCAGGTGAGAACTACTCTTTGCAAGCATTTCAGCAAAATTTTGTGACTGGCTTCACGTTGATCAGTATGTTCCGAGCCTGGATTGATGTCAACAGAAATGCGTGCGCCCAAGCCTCGCCAGGCCTGAAAAACCGCCTAAACGGTCAGGAACGCGCAACGGAGCCGCAACACGTCAGCATGATCTTGGCCTGCGTTCCGCTGTTAAAAATCTGGCACCGCGGCGCAGAACCTTGACGACCACACCACACAGCACGACTACAAAAGAGCACCACACTCCAATATATTTATCGACTCTGCCGACGCTGGTTTCCTCGGTAAAATGCGCACCGGCGATGCATCAACGTGGTTGGCGGTTGGAGAACCGAGCACACCTCTTGTCGTTTCGTGCAGAACACGTTCGGGGTAGCCAAAGCCGTGGTGGATGAACTGTCCAAGACCGAAAAAGAGCTGGGGAGGACGTGCACAAAAGTGCAAGACGAATGCGCGGGAATCACAGCAGCATCGGTGACTGATAGGCAAGAATCAAGCTCTATCACGTTGTTTCGATACCTGAGGAGCTTGCATTGAGCTATGACATTGGCCGTCTGTCAGACGTAGAATTCCAGCCTTTTCCCCATCCTGCCGACCCCTCCCTTTCTGCCGGTGAATTCGCCTGGATTCGCGACGGCAAGGCACAATTCTGGCGGGGGACCGAAGACACCATGCCGCAGGTCGCACCGTATCCGTTTGCACGCGCAGAAATCATTTACGTGATTGAAGGTGCCGTGGACATCGAACTGCCGTCAGGTGAAACGGTCCATCTTGGCGAAGGCGACGTTGGAGCATTCGACCAGCACACCGACACCACGTGGACGTTTACTTTCCCATTCACCAAACTCTCGGTTTTCCCAGAGGACGACGCCTAATTGGTTCTGGAATCGGGGTCCCAGCGATAGACCTTCATATCGATTTTTGAGTCTTTAGCAAGTACACCTTCGGCGCGCAAACGGTCCAACTGTTCTTGTTGTTTGTGCACTGCAACAGTGCCATCGGCGCGCAGGATGCGGTGCCAGGGAAGATCGAAACCATCTTCTTTGAGCACCCAGCCCACAATGCGTGGGTTCGAGGCGCCGGCAAGCGCAGCGATGTCACCGTAGCTGGCGACGCTGCCTGCCGGCACCGCGGCGATATACTCTCGGATCCACTCGTGAGTTTCTTCGTCCATAGCCCCAGTCTTACCAGGTTGCAGCAATCGCGCAGGCCAGTTGTTCAACGCATCTCACCGCGCCCACCCTGGGGACATTAGCATCAGCCATTTGCGCGCGACTGATACATATCGAAATCACGACTGGGCAACTATGCTGGCGCACAAGAACTTTCGCCCGCAGAAAGGTGCTTGTCATGTTTGGTCTCTCGAAAGTCGTCGACCAGATCGGTCAGACGAAGGATCTGGACACCATCTCAAAACCACTGTCTGATGTCATTTCGAAAATAACAGCTCCCGATGCTGTAAAAAATGCGCTGTCTGGAACTTGGCTGGGCCATCAATTGCACCCGATGCTCACCGATCTTCCCATCGGGGCCTGGGCAATGGCGAGCGCGCTGGACCTGACCAGTCGAGGTAGCATGCCAAAGGCATCCGAACGCTTGGTGGGTCTGGGAATTCTGACCTCCGTGCCAACGGCACTATCAGGTGCATCCGACTGGTCCGAAAGTTACGGCAAAGAACAACGCGTCGGACTTGCGCATGCGCTTGGCAACAGTCTTGGGACGACGTTACAGATCGCCTCGTGGGTTTCACGAAAATGCGGTCATCATCGCGCCGGCACGAGTCTCTCATTAGCTGGCTTAGCCGCAACCATGTGGGCTAGCTATCTCGGTGGCCACCTGTCATTTGGAATGGGCGTCGGAGTTGATCACACCGCATTCCAAAAAACCGTCACCAAGTGGATCGATGTCGCCGCCGAAGACGAAGTGACCGAAGGAGAGCTCCTACGCGTTGACGCTCAAAACGTTCCGGTCATGCTGACAAAACATAAGGGCCAACTCAGGGCACTGTCTGCCACCTGCCTACACGCTGGCGGGCCCTTGAATAAAGGACGCATCGAAGGCGACTGTGTTGTGTGTCCATGGCATAACAGCCGCTTCCGCCTCACTGATGGGGCACCAGAACGCGGCCCGGCGGCAATGCATCAACCGACCTGGGATATCAACGTTGTGGATGGTCGCGTCCAAGTACGAAGTGCCGCTTAACCGTTCAAGACCCGATCGAAGGGAGATCTACCATGTCTGCACAATATGCCGTAGGCGACCATGTGTCGTGGAACTCTGAGGCAGGCCGTGTTTCCGGACAGATCACCAAGGTACACACCTCTGACTTTGACTATAAAGGCCATACTCGGAGAGCTTCAGCTGACGAACCCCAGTACGAAATTAAAAGTGATAAAACCGACCATATTGCCGCGCATAAAGGCAGCGCGCTGCGCAAGGTCTCCTAAGCCAGGATGCGTCACACCACAATTTTCACGGTCGGACATTCGAACCGAGAGCTCACTGATTTCATCGCCTTACTCGCAGAGCAGGCTATCGAACACGTCGTTGATGTGCGCAAGTTGCCCGGATCGAAGCGGTATCCGCAGTTCAATGAGGATACCTTGGCCGGTGCGCTCTCCGAGCATCAGATCGAGTTCACCCGTAACCAGGGTCTCACGGGGCGACGAAAAGTGAGCAAAGCGGTGGCATTTGAAACGAACGCCTGGTGGCAAAACCGTAGTTTCCACAACTACGCCGACCACGCGCTGACAGCAGAATTTCAGAGCGCGCTCGAAGAACTGACCAGTACCGCATCGCAAGAGCGCACCGCAATCATGTGTTCTGAAGCCGTCTGGTGGCGCTGCCACCGGCGCCTCATCGCCGACTATCTTGTAGCTGCTGACTACCGGGTCGAGCACATTATGGGCCCCGACCAGCTGATGACAGCGGAGCTAAGCGCCGGCGCGGTACCGCAATCGGACGGCACGGTGCTTTATCCTAGCGCCGACGACTAACGGCGCTTACTTCACCAGTCTCCCGAACCTGCGTATTCCGCTACTAAAACACTACTGTTGAATGCACTGAGTTTTTCGAAGGGTGACTATGCCAAACCACAGCGATGCCAATTTCGTGCACATCGTCGATGCGAAACTACACAATCTGAAGAACATTTCAGTGCAATTTCCACGCGGGGCGGTTGTTGCTTTCACCGGCGTCTCGGGTTCAGGAAAATCCTCGCTCGCCTTCGGCACAATTCATGGTGAAGCACAGCGCCGCTATCTCGAATCAGTCGCACCGTTCGCCCGTCGACTCATCGGCTCAGCCGTCGACCCCCAGGTCGAAATCGTCGATGGTATGCCACCTACCGTTGCCCTGGAGCAACGTACCTCAGCTGGTGGCGCCCGCTCAGATGTTGGTACCATTACCGCTCTGTCGAATTCCATACGCTTGCTGTTCTCACGCGCAGGCGACCACCCGGAAGAAATTTTAGACGACGCCCACGGTATTGCCGGTGGGCGGTTAACCGCGGGCCACTTTTCACCGTATACCGCCGAGGGCATGTGCCCGCACTGCCAGGGTGTGGGTAAGCAGTTTGATCCCGCCGAAGAACTCATGGTCCCAGACCCAAACCTGAGCATCCTGGACGGCGCCATCGCCGCCTGGCCCGGAGCATGGCTCGGCAAAAACTTTCGGGAGATTCTCGAAACCATAGGCGTCAACACAGCTGCACCCTGGCGCGACCTAGACAAAGCAACCCGGGAATGGATCCTCTATACAGAGGAAACACCCGTTATTACCGTTGTTCCAGTGCGGGAAGCCTGGCGCACACAAGGACCCTATGAGGGCCAATGGGAATCTGTTGCCCGCTACTTGCACCGCACCGTCGCGACCACGAAATCCGACACAAACCGCGCCCGGGCTTTGAGCTTTTTCACCTCGAGAACTTGTCCAACCTGTGATGGGCACCGGTTGAACGCTGCAGCGCTGCAGGTTCGCTACCTTAATTCAACGATTTGGCAGCTCACCCACCTCAGTTTGGACGCCTTACTGGAGGCTCTGCAGGACCGTCACCGGGCCCTTTCTGAGTTGGACGCACGTGATGATGGACCAGAGCAGGGGGCAGAACGAATCCTGCTGCCTGCCGCCATATCGGTTTTGGAAGCCGTCACCGGTCTCGGCCTTGGCCATCTCTCAATGGACCGTGCGGCCAATACGTTATCGACCGGAGAACTGCAGCGCCTGCGCCTGGCTTCACAGGTGCGCGAAGGCCTCTTCGGCGTGGCCTACGTGCTCGATGAGCCGTCTGCCGGTCTGCACCCGGCAGAAAAGCACATGCTCTCCAAACTATTTGAGCGATTTATCGCCGAAGGAAATTCCGTCCTGCTCGTCGAGCACGATATGTCTCTGGTGGCCAAAGCAGACTGGGTCATTGATGTGGGCCCCAAAGCAGGTACCAGTGGTGGCCGGGTCATCTATTCGGGACCCATCTATGGTCTGGCTGACGTTGAAGAATCGATTACCGCCCGGTTCATCAACGCTCCGCCGTTGCAGCTCAAGTCCACACCGAGTCGTGAAGCCACCGGCACACTGCAACTCGAAGGCGTGAATTCACGAACCATCACAAACCTCGATGTTGAGTTCCCCTTGGGACAGTTGACCGCGGTCTCCGGGGTCTCTGGCTCTGGGAAATCCACGCTGGTGACCCATGTTCTTGGCACCGTGGTGGGCAACAGCGTTTCCGCTACGGTCTCCGATGAACCGACCAGTGACGAGGCTGACGATACCGATGATGTGACAATTCGTGAGGTCACCGGGCTGGAACACATTCAGCGTCTCGTCCACATTACGCAACGCCCCATTGGCAGGACTCCGCGTTCGGTGGTGGCAACGTATACCGGGCTGTTTGACCGGGTCCGTCGAATTTTTGCCGGCACCGATGCGGCGCAGCAACGTGGCTGGGGCATCGGCCGGTTTTCGTTCAATGTGGCCGAGGGACGTTGCCCCGAATGTTTCGGCTTAGGACAGATTGAAGTCGAGCTCATCTTCTTGCCGGGCTCGTATGCCACGTGTCCGGCGTGCCACGGCCAACGCTTCAAGTCTGAGGTCTTGGAGGTTACCTGGAATGGCTATACGGTCGCCGATATCCTTGAGCTCTCCGTCCACGAAGCAAAGCAGGTCTTTGCCGACGAGGCTGCGGTCCTGCGCGCACTTGAGGCACTCGATGCGATCGGGCTGGGCTACATCACGCTTGGACAACGAGCCACCGAACTTTCAGGCGGGGAGGCGCAGCGCATCAAACTCGCGACCGAACTGCAGCGCATCACCACCAAACACACGCTGTATCTACTTGACGAGCCCTCGTCCGGGCTACACCCGGCAGACGTGGCACTGTTAAATGCTCAGCTGCACCGACTGGTCGTCCACGGGCACACCGTCATTGTGGTTGAACATGACCAATCCGTCATCGCCTCGGCAGATCACGTGATCGATATGGGGCCAGGCGCAGGGTCGGCCGGCGGAGACGTTGTCGCGGCGGCTTCGCCAGCGCAGTTGAGCCAAGACCAGAACTCTATGACCGGCAAGTATTTGGCTCTTGAGGCCGGCGTCACTAGGCAGCATTAGAATAATCACCTTTAGGCTATTAGCAGCAACGACCCTGAAGCTGAGAATAAGTGCAAGATTTCAGATGCTGCGAATTTAAGTGACCGACTTGCAGTAACACTGTGACTAAATTGGCAGAGAAGTATAGCCATTAAACTTGATGCTTCACTTTTTTGGAGTGCATAATTGTGATGCTTTCTGACGCGCCGGTGCCCTTGTTCACGAAACTGCACCTATAACATCGAATTCAATGATTTGCGCGTGGCCTTAAAGAGGACGAAAGTAGACATGTTGCAATGAAAGGTGAAACACATCTATGCGTCCACAGGTCACAAACAGCGCAGGTGGATCGGCTGAACAGTCGGTAAGCCCAGCGAAAGAAATCACCCCCAAAGAGCGTCGTCGCGTCCTGGCTGGAACCCTCATGGGGACCGTCATCGAATGGTACGACTTCTTCATTTACGCGCTGGCAGCCAATATCGTCTTTGACCAGCTGTTTTTCGAACCAGCCGGCGAACAATACAGTCGCATCATCGCGCTGGTTACCATCGGCCTGTCGTTCCTGTTCCGCCCGCTCGGAGCTGCCGTCGCTGGACGCCTCGGCGATCGCTTCGGACGCAAACCACTCTTGGTCATCACACTGGTCATGATGGGTGTTGCAACCACCTCCATGGGCCTTCTACCGACCTACGACCAAATCGGACTTTGGGCACCATTCCTGCTGTTGTTCCTACGCATCCTCCAGGGCTTCTCGGCCGGTGGTGAATGGGGCGGCGCTGTACTGATGTCCGTGGAATATGCCCCAGTAGGCAAGCGCGGATTCTTCGGCGCTTTCCCTCAAATCGGTGTCCCGACCGGTATGCTGCTCGCTTCTGCGGTCCTAGCTCTGATGAACTGGATCGCTCCAGGCGACGCTTTCCTCGAGTGGGGCTGGCGCGTGCCGTTCTTGCTGTCTATCGTGTTAGTCCTCGTCGGCCTCTTTGTGCGGTCCTCCGTTGAAGAATCACCAGTATTCAACGAGATCGCAGCCAAGAAAGCGAGCCCACAAGAGGCCGCTAAAACTTCGGTCAAACCACCAAAACTTTTCCCCAAATTCGGCATTATTGTCTTCTTTGGCATCCTTCTCGTGGCAGGAAACGGCGCTTCAGGCTACATGATCACCGGCGGTTATATCCAGGGAGTCGCAAGTCGACCGACCGCAGCGGGTGGACTCGGTTACGACGCCGTGGGTGTCCAACTCGCGGTCCTAGTAGCTGCTGCTGTTTGGCTGATCTCGACACTGGTGTCTGGCTGGGTTTCGGATAAAATCGGCCGTCGTAAAATCATGACGATCGGCTGGTTTGTGCAAGCCGCCGGTATTATCCCCCTGTTTGAACTCATCAAGAATTTCGGAGTCACCGGTGTTCTGATCGGTACCTCGCTCCTCGCGATCGGCCTCGGCATGACGTACGGCCCACAAGCCGTCTGGTACGCAGAACTCTTCCCAGCTTCGGTGCGCTACTCTGGCGTCTCGATCGCCTATGCACTCGGCGCTATTTTCGGCGGCGCATTCGCTCCGACCATCGCTGAGCTGTTGATGAGTTCCTTCGGTACTACGTGGTCCATCGTGATCTACCTGTTGGTCATGGCAGCTGTAGGGCTCGTCGGAGCTGCTGTCTTGAAAGAGACCAAGGACATCCGCATCGACTACGAATTCGAACAGAGCGGACAGTGGGAAGCTTGGAATTCAGGCGCCCTCTCACTGGCAGACTGCTTGGCCAAGGAAGAGGACAATAAGCAGCCAGCAAAACCGGTAGCTCACGCAACCGCTGATACAACAGCTCGGTAGCACTCACTACAACGCGCTGAGATACAAAGGAACCCACCATCGCATGTGACGGTGGGTTCCTTGTATTCCGGCACTTGCTTAGTACTGCAAGCCGGCTTCTGGATAAATTTGCCCGACGGGCAGGCTCTTTTCGGCTTGGAATGCGTCTTCTTTGCGACCATAGGCCCAGTAGGCAGACAGCGACAGATCCGCGCGATCAATACCTCGTTCATCATGTAAGTATTTTCGAAGTACTTTCATACTTTCGCGCTCCCCGTGGACAAACGCTTGAACGCGGCCTTCTCGCCACGGCAACTCCTTCACCGCCTGCTCCAGCACGGTGGTCTCCGGCGTGAACTCACCACCGCGATGCAGCCAGGTAATTTCGACACCTTCTGGAGCGGGAAGCTGCCATTCGTCGGAAAGTGTGGCAACTTCAATCAGCGCATGCCCAACGGCGTCTGCAGGCATAGCGGCTAGGACCGCACCGATCGCCGGAATAGCTGCTTCGTCCCCAGCCAACAGGTGCCAGTCTGCTTCAGGGTCCGGCTGGTATTTGCCCCCGGGCCCGGAAAATTGCAGGAGATCGCCGACTTTGGCGCGTTCTGCCCACGGGCCTGCGAGCCCGTCGGCACCATGAATGACGAAATCCATCTTCAAGGTTTCTGAGGCTGGATCGACCGAGTGCACCGTGTATGTACGACGCAGCGGCAACTCATCTTTCGGTAACGTTTTGCGCAACTCGTCCATGTCAAAAGGCGGGGTGAGGCCCGAAGATGGGTCACGCGGCAAGAGCAGCTTGACGTATTTGTCGACGGCCGCGGAATCCTGAAACAGATCAAAGTCCGCTCCACCGAACGTGATTCGTTTGAATGTAGGCGACAGTTCCTCAACTGCCACGACTTCCATCACCATTTGAGGACGGCGCTGCCGACTCTTCGTGGTGCGAGCAGTGTTGGTTGACAAAGAGTTCCTCCGAAATCAGAAAATAGGTCATAATAGCATTAGCTATTCACTAAGGCTAGCCTAAGGCCAAGGTTCCCAAACGCAAAAGACTCCGCGACGAAGCCGGGATTATCGGTGGCCCACCGCTTCTTTGGCGCGTTGATGTCTCAGATTGGTACGTCGCTCTACGAACTTCGTTACTGAAGTGACCATTCCTTCAAGCGGCCCCCGATCAAACAACACGCTCCAAACACTAGACACCACCCCGATGACAACGAGCTGCCACCAGAAAGTGGATACCGCCCCAGCCGCGTCCAACGGCGAGTTAATAAAGATGATGTGACCAACGTATACGGTCAGCGCCATCGTCCCGGCAGCCGCTAATGGGAAGGACAGCATAGTGAAGACTCGGTGGATGTGTCCTGGCAGGATGCGCTCGAGCCCCAACAGGAATCCCAAAACAAGCATCGTATAACCCGTCGTGGTGAGGAGATCTAGGGGTGTCCCGGTATGAGGCGTATTGAGTGCAAGCCACCACCAACTGGAGGTTGGCACCGAACCATCACCACCAAAACTCAACAGTGTGGCGGCATGCTCAGCAGAGACGGTAGTGCGCAGGTGCCCTGCAACGCCAGCTAGCTGCAAAATATACCAGGAGGCGAAGGCCGCGACACCAACCATTGCCGCACCGAGCCCAAGCATGCTCACGATAGTCTTGAACGAGCGCAGGTGGCACCGACCGATTATGAGCCCGACGCAGATATAAAACATCCACACGAGCGCGGGAAACTGTCCGGTCAAGAAAACATCCGAGGCAAATTCCGCTGGGGCCGTAAAAAGATAAACGAAATCGAGTTGGCGCGGCAGACCATCGGGCACGTGGGGACGCAGCAATTGACTCAGCACGGGCATAGTGAACAATATCGACAGCCCGGTTATCACTAGCGCACGGGTAGACAGCGCTGCTAGAGGAATCGCGAGTGCAAACATCGCTGCATAGTAGGGCAGAATAACCACGGCTATCTCACCATCGGTATATCCCAGCAGCAGCCCAATGATGCCAATGACTCCAGCACGAGCCATAAGTGAGGCGATCTTGCCTCGGGCCGCCGGACCCGCAAGTCGCTTCCGGCCAACAATAAACGAGATACTCACGCCTGCCAGGACGGCGAACGCAGCGGCAGACTTTCCAGCAGCCAGTGAATAGCTCAGGCTCGGTCCGCCTTGCGCGTTATAGGCGTATAACGAATGCACTGCAATCATGCCAATGATGGCTAATGCGCGCGTGATATCAACGGCAACGACGCGGCGGCCTGTGGTGCTAGTAGTCATATCTCTCCCCTGCGAGGACTGCTGCAGCCCTCCAGAATCTGGGCTCTCAACCAGAATATTGAACAGTAACGTCGCGTCGATACGGCAAGTTTGATTTTGTGAGGCTCATCGTCATTTTGCCCAGCATCTTCGCAGCCAAGTTTCAGCTCCGAATACCCGGATATTGTTGAACAAATACCGATACTCCGCAGGTGTAAGAACGCTTTAATGTACAAGCGCAGCAAACTTGACGTGTCTAGACGCAACAGAAGCACTCCAGATTCCGCAAAAGCTTGACTGTAACGCACCTCACACCTAAGAAGGCCCACATCAGCCATCAACTACCTCAAATTTGCATTAGTTGAAATCGGCACTATTGCAAGGAACTTGCGACATTCAAGTATTTTTTCCGCCACAATAAACGGATACCTAGCTGCACACTCTACCCATAAAAGCGTCGATTACTTAGGAGTCACCCGAGCAACTTGATTGACTTTCTAAACGAAAGAATCAAGCATGTCTAGACGGACAGTGATTTAAAGTACTGAAAAAGTCAAGTGTTTTCAGAATACAAATGAATTTAGAGGTAGACATTTTGACGGCTACGACTTCTCACACCGATCGCTCAGACGGAAGAGAACTAGAACGGGATGAGCGACTCGATCATCCGGTTTTTGCAATATACGGACACGAGGAACCCCCTGCACAGCGGACTCTCGTTGAAGTATTTCAATCGACAGTAGCTCGGTATCCAGACACTCCGGCCTTGGAATCCGACTCAGAAGAATTAACCTACGCACAGCTCAACGAGCGTGTTCTTGCTGTAGCCGACGGACTCAACGAAGCCGGTGTGCGTCGCGGCGATCGAGTTGGCGTCCGGGTCCCCTCCGGAACCACGGATCTCTACGTGGCAATCCTTGCAATTATGCAAGCCGGGGCAGCCTACGTTCCCGTAGATTGGGATGACCCTGACGAACGAGCTGTCACAGTGTTTGCAGAAGCAGACGTCGCCGCCGTCATCGGCGAATCCCTAGACATCACACCGTATGAACCAGCTCTGCAACGCCAGGCGCACGGTGGTGGATACCCACCGCCAACACCGGAAGACGACGCCTGGGTGCTCTTCACTTCGGGGTCGACAGGCAAGCCCAAAGGCGTTGCGGTGACGCATCGGTCTGCCGCAGCGCTGGTGGATGTTGAGGCTGATCTTTTTCTCAGCCAGCAACCGATCCATCCGGGAGACCGCGTCATGGCAGGCCTATCGGTTGCCTTCGATGCTTCTTGCGAAGAGATGTGGCTTGCATGGCGGCGCGGCGGCACATTGGTCGCAGCACCACGCGATGTCGTTCGTTCCGGGCCCGATCTCGGAAAATGGATCGTAGATCAGGCGATCACCGTGGTCTCCACGGTGCCAACGCTGGCATCCCTCTGGCCACCAGAGTCCTTGGATGCTGTTCGCCTGCTGATTTTTGGAGGCGAAGCAATCCACCTGGATTTGATCGTTCGCCTTGAAAAACCGGGTCGCGAAATTTGGAATACCTACGGCCCTACCGAGACCACGGTCATCGTATCGGGCGCCATCATGACCCCAGAGCCCCCTGTTCGTATCGGCCGGCCGATTACCGGCTGGCATTTGGCCGTCGTTGATCCGGTCACTGAGCAGCCCGTGCAATGGGGTGATACCGGTGAACTCGTGGTCGGTGGCGTCGGTGTCGCACGCTATCTCGATGCCGAACGCGACGCCGTTCAATACGCTCCGCTGGAATCGCTGGGCTGGGAACGTGCTTATCGTACCGGTGACATGGTTGTCGCTGAGCCAACAGGACTAATTTTCGTTGGCCGCACCGATGATCAGATCAAGCTCGGCGGCAAGCGCATTGAGCTTGGTGAGGTCGATGAATACCTCATGGAGGTGCCGGGGGTGAGTGCCGGTGCCGCTGTTCTGCAAAAAACCAATGGTGGCGCCGAAATTTTGGTCGGTTACCTCACCGAGCAGCCCGGCGAGACCATCGACGTTGCCCAGGCTCGACACCTGATGTCGCAACGGTTGCCCGGGGGTGTGGTCCCAATGTTGGCTGTGGTTGACGAACTCCCGATGAAAACATCTGGGAAGGTCGATCGCAAAGCCCTGCCGTGGCCGCTGCCTAGCGACGATACGGATGACCATTCTGATCTCTCAATCACCGAAGCCTGGTTGAAAGACCTGTGGGTCGATCAACTGGGGCCGTTGCCAATGTCGTCGGAAACGAACTTTTTTGAGATCGGCGGTGGATCAGTGCAGGTGGCTCGCTTGATGGCCAATATCCGCACCTCGCATCCCACCGCTGAAATTCGCGAACTCTACGCTCACCCAACACTGTCCTCAATGGCAGCATATTTGGATGCTTTAGAGAGCGTCGAGTCCGATCGACCGATGCCGGATCCGCTACCCTTTTGGCCCAAAGTGTTCCAACTGGGTTTTATTATCGCCAATTACGGGGTCAATGCACTGCGCTATGTTGTCGCGTTAATCGCCGTGGTGTGGCTACTGGGTTGGACCGTCGATGCCGGCTGGGTCCCCACCGTACCGCTGCTTCCAGTACTGCTGGGCTGGCTGCTGATGTTTTCTACCCCCGGAAAAATGCTGCAAGCCAGTGCGGTCGCTCGCCTGCTCACCATTGGCATTAAACCCGGTTCGTACCAGCGCGGTGGATGGACACATGTGCGGCTGTGGGCCGCCGAACGGTTCCTGCATTCACTGCGCTTAGAATCGGTTGCCGGCACCGTTTTTGCTCGGACGTTTTATCGGATGATGGGCAACCGGGTGGGCCACGGCACACATATTGCTAGTCTGCCTCCGGTCAGCGGACTCGTCACGGTAGGTACCCAAGCAACCGTTGAGTTCGAAGCTGATCTAAACGGCTATTGGATCGAAGGCGGGATCGTCCACGTTGGCGCGATTACCGTAGAAGATGGGGCACGCATCGGCACACGTTCGATCGTTGATCCCGGTGTAACCGTGGGTGCTTTTAGCGAGATCCTGCCCGGTTCCCACGTCAACCGCGATATTCCAGAGGGCGAGCTCTGGGGTGGGTCGCCAATTCGCTATGAAGGGGACGCTGGAGCATCTTGGCCCCACCACCGACTCCTGCGTCGTGACTTACGGGGCTGGCGTAAATCCACCCAGGTGTTGGCACATGGTGCCGGCTTGTCTCTCATGACGCTGCTGCCTGTGCTGGCGATCATTCCCGGCGCAGCAATCGTGTTTCCTTTTATCTTAGAGCTGCAGCGTTTTGAAGAAGTCGCACTCATCCTCGCAGCGTGGGTGCCACTTATTGCGGTGCTGATGGTGCTGACCTGGTTGGCGCTCGTGATTATTCTGATCAGAATTTTGGCTGGCTGGATTGTCCCCGGCTACTTTCTGGAAGCTTCAGCGACCGGGTGGGCCGTCTGGTTGACCCAAGCGCTGTTGCAGCGCACCCTGATTTCCGTCTATCCGCTCTACGCTTCACTTGCGACCCCGACATTTCTACGCCTCTTGGGTGCCAAAGTCGGCAAAGATACCGAGATTTCCACGATTGAAACCGTCCCGCACCTCACCTGGTTGCAGGATCGCACATTCATCGCCGACCATGCACTAGTGACCAGCACACGGCACCGTCGCGGTTGGGTTCATATCGGCACCACCGTGATCGGTGAGGGCACATTTATTGGGAACTCAGCCATTGTTGGGCCCGATACCGACCTACCTCCTGAGGCGTTGATCGCCGTCATGTCCTCGACACCGCGCTTTGCTCCCACCGGTACATCATGGTTGGGCCGGCCAGCGCAGTCCATCCCACGCACCATTCAAGAAGCCGACGCAGAGGCCACCTATCATCCACCTCGGCGCATCAAGTGGGCCCGGGGTTCGGTCGAGATCTTCCGCTTCCTGCCGTTCATGCTCACCGTGTGGATCGAATTGGGACTGGTTGTCGCTTTGAACGCCGTGTACATGACGCAGCTTGCGGCCACCGAATCGCATCTGACCGTCCTTGGGATCACGGTTGCAGCTGCCATGCCGCTGACCCTGGCCACCGGAATTGTTGCCTCCTTAATTGCCGTCGCAGCGAAGTGGTTATTAGTTGGTCGTTTCCGTCCTACCGAATACCCGCTGTTTAGCACCTTCGTGTGGCGCAACGAATTAGCCGATGTCTTTTCAGAGTCCTTAGCTGTCCCCGCACTGGTTCGAGTGAGCATCGGTTCTCCACTCTTCAACGTCTATGCCCGCCTGATGGGTAGCAAGATCGGCCGCAACGTGTGGTGTGAAACCTGGTGGCTGCCCGAATTCGACCTCATCGAAATCGGCGACCAAGCCACCATCAACCGCGGCACCGTGCTGCAAACACACCTCTTCCAGGACCGCGTTATGGAATTATCCCGCACACGAATTGAACCAGGCGGCACCCTGGGCGCCTCGAGTTTCATGTTGCCCGGTTCCACGATCGGCACCAAGGCCGTTGTGGGTGTCGACTCACTCGTCCTACGCGACGAAACCCTGCCACCAAATACCTACTGGCAAGGCAACCCCGTTCAATTTATCCACACGGACCGCCCGGCTGTGTTGCAGAACTAGCCGAGAACTCCTCACACACCTACTGACACGGAGAGTTTTATGACCATAGAGAAGCACGCCCCCGCAACCGTACCGCTGGATATTCCACCAGCACCCGGTCCTCGACCGCCCAGACCCCGCTGGACGGGGGAATCCGCCAGCCCATCGGTCAACGGGGCCTTTGCGGAATATCTACCGACACCCGCAGAAAAACGTCGGCGCTTATTCGAACAACGGTTCATCGGCGTCCACGCGGGTAAAGGGTTTGCTCTCCTAGCCATGGTGGCGGTACACACCTTGCCCCGTCTCGACCCGTCCACCGGTGAAGCAACCTGGACATGGACGCTCTTTGCAGGAACAGCAACCGCTCTGTTTTGTGTCATAGCCGGCATCGGTTTGGCATTCGATACCGGCGCCAATACGCGTTATGTGGGCCGAGCCTTTGACAGGTCGTTGTTAAACATTGGATTTCAGGCCGTGTTACTCGTGGGACTCGGTCTGGTGGTCAACTCCCTGGTCGAGCTGCCGGAATCCGATATCCTCGTCTACATCGGGGCGATGTATCTCTTGGCCCTCCCGTTATATGCGTTACGCGGTCGCCAACTGTTGGTGGTGACCGGGGTCCTTATCCTGCTCACACCCCTTATTCGCTATGCATTCGATTATCAGCTTCAAGGCGCCGGACACTACGTCAACCCGGTCTTTTCACACGTGTTCCAAGATCCAGCCGGCGTGGTCTCCACCGTCTTACTGACAGGATCGTTCCCTGCGCTGACCTGGATTACCTTCCTCTGCCTGGGGTTGGCCATTGGGCGATTGACCTTATTGCGTCCTGGTACGCCACTACTGTTACTGACCGTGGGACTCATTATTGGATTCGGAGCCAAACTCACATCGTGGTTTCTAGTGCGTAGTCCAGAGGGCTACAACACCATGAGAAGTTCGATGGCCGACGCGTCTCAGACACAAATCGACCGCTTCCTCGTTTTCGGTTCCGATGGTGCACTGCCAACGACTACGCCAGGCTGGTTACTCAGTGCAGCCCCGATGGCCAGTACTCCGTGGTCAATCGCCGCCAGTTGTGGCTTCTCGTTGGCCGCCATTGGACTGCTGATCGCACTGATCCGGAAACTTCCGCAACTGCTACGGCCGATCATCGACGTTGGCACCATGCCAATCACCATCTATGTTGGACACCTCTTCCTCCTGACCTTGTTTGATAGTCTCGTCACCGGCTGGGCCCTGTTCACGTTCGAAGTGATCGTCCTGGTCGCCTTCGCCACGCTGTGGCGCAGGCTGTTTTCACACGGCCCACTGGAGTATTGCGTCTCGCGCGTAGCCACCTTCGCCACGCAGGCTTGCATGCCGGCACATCCCCGAGCACGCAGCTAAAACAGGACGGTGGGTTGTCACTTATGTCTGGTCAAGTGCTCCGGCACAATCCAGACGCAATATCTCTTGATGCGCTGAGGTGGAGGCCCCCTGGCCTCCCCCAGCATGTGAGAGTCCACCGTGCCACCACCGAACAACTCGCCGGCCTGGGATGGATCGAGCCCAATGACAGCGATCCGACGGGGGCGAAGAGTTTTCTGGCACGTGCTGCCGCCGAGCAACTTGAGGCACACCATTCCAAGGTGGTGCTTCATCCTGCCGTAGGCCATGCCAATCCGCGTTGTGCCCGTGCTGCGAGCGCAAAACTCAACTCGCATGCGACCACGAATTCAGCGCAACTGTGGACCTCGCTGTCCCGGTGTGCTCCGTTCATCGTCGTGGCCACCGCTCAGACTCCGGTTGGAGTCGATCTTGAGGCGCTGCAAACACCCGACCAAGCGACGGATCTCGTAACGCTGTTTCACCCTGATGACCGCGGGGCGCTGATGACACTGCGGGAAGACCATTTCGTCCACGAGGTCACCGCAGCCTGGACTCGGAAAGAGGCGCTGCTCAAGGCGTGGGGCACCGGGTTGTTACGAGATCCTGCCGTTGACGCCGTCGGTACCCACCACCATCCAGACCAACCTCACGGGTGGGCGACGTTGTCGGCACCGTCAACCATTGCAGGGCAGACGTATTATCTTGGACTGGCTTGGCGAACGTTGTCCTAGTTCCCTTTGCGTTTGCGTCGCCACGCGAACAGTCCACCGATACCACCTGTTATCGCTAGACCCAGCGATGACCATCCGACAGCGGTCACTACCGCGTTCGTCTCAACTCGCGGCACACCAAAATGGTCGAAGTGAGCATCCAACACTTCATCGAGTTCGTAGTCCAAGTGATCGGTGTCCTCAACGACCTGCAGCGTCGTCCGTTCAAAGCCGCGTTGCCGATAGAACTGTTCTCCTAACCGTGCGGCTTCCAAAGCAGACCAATCTGGCGGATTGGTGGATCCTGCTACGTCCTCGTCCCCAACGACCCACGTGAGCCCGAGGATATCGCGCACTCCACGCGGCACGCTCACTTCCGCATCGGGTGGCCCTCCCCCACCGATCATGAGTGCACCGCCAAGACCATAGGACTCTTGAAAATCGGCCAGGATTTCTTGGGCAATAAACTCTGCACCACCCGAGTAGCCCATGAACCAAATCTGCTCTGATGCGAGATCATACTGTGCGGTGATGTGTCCGTGGAGCCCGCCGAACCAGGCGGCGTTGTCCTCGCCGTCTTCCCACCAGGTATAGCCCTCATACCCTCGCTCCGCCGGGCTCAGTGGCACGACGAGGAGCATATTTCGGGCGGCTGCTTCTGCTGCTAGGGTCTGCAGTGTCGCACCGCGCGGGTGGTGGAACACGCTTTCAGATTTTCGGAAGTAATCGCCAGCAAAGTAGTAGACGACGCCGACCGGTTGGTCCCAGTCAATATCTCGGGCATACAGGTGGTACGCGGACCCTTCGAATTCGTTATACAACGACGCATCCCGTGGCATAGGTGAGGCCTCCATCCGCAGATCTGCCGAAGCTGTTGACACCCCGACCACAATGACTCCGGCCAGGGTGACGATGCCTAGGAGAGTCGAAGCAAACCACACGACAATGGGTGGTCGGCCCCTGCCATTCACAACGTCCCGGTGATCATTCCCGCGACAAGAACGCTTCACGCTTTACGCCCCGACACGGGGCCGTACTCACGACCCTGAACTGCCGCCGCGGGTGGCAAAGCTGTGTGCACCATAAACCTGTTCCCAACCTAGACTCATTGCGGTATCCAGTCTATCGCGAGACAGCACTCAGAATAGCATCTTGGTATGACATTCATCTAGACATATCACTGGAGTGGTAGCCCGATGTTTAGGGATAGGTCATGGCCTCCACGAGCGAGCCAACGAACATCAGCAACGGAAATGACATCACGATCAGACTATTGAGCACGACCCACACATAGCGTCGCGATAACATCCCAAAGATAATCCCGGTCACACCGAAAACGGTCGGGAAACCAAGCAACAACAGGACTGGCCCCCACCCCGCAGGTGTAGGCCCCTGGGTTAGGAAAAAGATAGCTAAGCTCAAGACTCCTAGCAAAAAGGCCGCAACCGCATAACGCCGAGCTCGCCGCTGCGACAATGTCAGCTCCAGAGATGCTTGTTGTGTGGTCATCATGGTCGCATTCTACGCCCGAGTCGAAGTCTTCGAAGATGCCACCGGTGGTCGCGGCACACAGGCATTCAGGAGCTGAGAAGTCTAGACTGGACCTATGACCACTTCAGCTTCCCTGCTCCTTCGTGCCACATCAATTGCCATGGCAGCCGGCCTCGGTCTGGCAGCTTGTTCGACTGACGCTTATGAGAATCAGCCCGGTGGTACCGCTGATGATGCATTATCGAGCCCTGAAACTCCTGCGGCAACCGCTGAAGAAACAGCGCTGGCCGAAACACTGGAAGAAGACTTCGAAGTATCCAATGCGATGACTCTGGAAGACCAATGGCCCGATATCACCGCTATGGAATCCGCTCTCACTGGTACCGAAGAACCAGATCAGTGCCAAGAGGCCGGTGCAGCACAGTACGGTCTGCTTGTCGAAGCTCAACCAGCCAATGTGCAAGCCACCGTTGAAGATGATGCCCTGTTGGATGAAAATGCGACCGGAGAAACCATCTTCGCGTTTTACGCCAACGATGGTGCGAGCGCGAAGCAGCTCCAAGAAGTCCATCAGAACACCGATACAGCCTGTATCGAAGAAGACGATTCGACGGTCGATCACGAGGTCACACAACAAGAAGTCGCCGGAGAACAGGTCGATGTACACACCTGGCAGATCGAAGTGTCAGGACAACTCACCGGACGGATGATCGATGTCGTTGGCGAGGACATCTACGTACGCTATTCAGCTGCATATCCCCCACAGGTGATGCTCGAGGATCTCGAAGATGACGTGGCGGAGTTCAACGAGCAAGCCACCGAACGTGCTGTCAGCACGTTCGAAGCCGCAGCAGCTGAATAACCCAACCCTCGTTTAGTATCGCCTCGGCACGACCGGCATTAACATGAGAGTGTGACTCAAACACCTTATGTACCTTCAGGCAGCGAAGTCGTCCAGACCTTGCCGTGGAAATGGAACGTCCAAGGCCGCATTTTCATCATCGGCGGCCTCGGCTTCATGTTCGATGCCTGGGACGTTTCACTCAACGGCGTTCTCATTCCCTTGCTGTCCAAAGAATGGGACCTCACCGCCGGACAGGCCGCCTGGATCGGCACCGCTAATCTCCTGGGGATGGCACTGGGAGCGTTTGTTTGGGCCACGATCGCCGACCGGATCGGTCGCAAGGCTGCCTTCACCGCGACATTGGCCGTATTCGCGCTCTTTACCGTTGCCGGCGTCTTCACCACCGACATCGTGACGTTTGCGGTACTGCGCTTCATCGCTGGTTTTGGGCTCGGTGGTGCCATCCCGGTCGACTATGCCCTGGTGGGAGAATTTACCCCGCGAAAGCATCGCGGCCGCGTCCTCACCGCCATGGACGCGTGGTGGCCCATCGGCTCTGCCCTAGCCGGTTTCGTCTCAGCCTGGTTCATCACCATGTGGGCAGACTGGCGCCCACCGTTATTAGCCATGGTGTTACCGGCCATCCTGCTGATTTTCGTGCGCTTGTGGATCCCCGAGTCACCAATGTTCCTCATCCGCAAGAATCGGCACGAAGAGGCTCGTAAGGTCATTGATGACCTAGTGAAAGCTACCGGGGCCAAACCGGTTCCATACCGGCTCGAAACCATGGACGACGTGCCAAAAATGTCGGCCGGCGCGGTCTTTGACCAACTGCGCCGCGTCTGGGCTTTCTCTTGGCGAACGACACTTGCCGTGTGGTTGCTCTTTTTAACGGTCATGTTCGTCTACTACGTCTCGCTCCAGTGGCTCCCAACGTTCTTGATGGAAGCCGGCTTCGAGCAAACCCAAGCATTTTTGACCACCGGCGGGATGTCGGCCATCGGACTCGTCGGGGCGCTGTTGGCTACCTTCCTCGTCGAAAAAACCGGCCGCAAACCACTGTTGGCCGTCTCAGCGGTGCTCGGCTCGATTCTGCTAGTCCTGCTGGCCGTGTTCCTGCATGTACCACCCGCCGTGCTGCCGCTGGTCTTGATCTACGGCCTGGTCATCCAAGTGGCCATCCCGGTCATGTATGCCTTTGCCTCGGAGCTGTACCCCACCGACCTGCGATCTTCCGGCTTCGGCTGGGCATCGGCCGTTTCGAGGATTTCCGCCGGTATCGGCCCACTACTCTTCGTCACACATCTCGTTCCGGCGCTGACATTGGCCGGCGCGTTCGCCTTCGCTGGCGGACTCGTATTCATCGCAGTCATCGCCATGTTCCTCTTGGCCCCTGAGACCACGGGACGCGACTTGCAGGATTAGCACTTTTGGTGTTGTATCTAGGGGTGAAAACTCGGCATATTCGATGACGAGCCCTGCACGGCTTCTGGCAGGTTTCACAGTATCGACAACACTCTCCGATGACCTCGGGACTGTCTTGTCGTGATCTCTTCAAAGTACTGTGTGAAAGGTCGGTGCGGCAGTGTCCTCTACAACGACAGCCCCCGCAAGCCCGTTTCGCGTGATCGGTATCCTCTCGATCGCCGCATTCGTGGTCATTCTCAACGAAACCATCATGTCGGTGGCCTTGCCGCGGCTCATGGACGAATTCAATATCACCGAAGCCACCGTCCAGTGGGTCACCACCGCGTTCATGCTCACCATGGCCGTGGTCATACCAACCACCGGCTGGATCCTGACCCGCTTCCACCTACGGAATGTCTACATGGCGGCAATGCTGATCTTCACCGCAGGCACCCTGTTGGCCGCCCTTGCACCCACCTTCCTGGTATTGGTGATGGGACGCGTGGTCCAAGCCATCGGTACAGCCATCATGATGCCGCTCCTCATGACGACCGTGATGAACATGGTGCCATTTGAAAAGCGCGGCCGCACCATGGGCGTTGTCGGCATGGTCATCTCCGCCGCCCCGGCACTTGGCCCTACCACCGGTGGGGTCATCCTGGAACACCTGGACTGGCGTTGGATGTTCTGGTCGGTGCTGCCTATTGCCATCATCGTCCTGATCGTCGGACGGCTGATGCTCTCCAACGTCACTGAAACCCGATACATGAAACTCGACTTCATCTCGGTACTCTTGTCGGCACTCGGTTTTTCCGGCCTCATCTACGGTCTGAGCTCGCTGGGCGAAACGGCCCGCGGCGTAGCCCAGATCCCCTTCTGGATCCCCCTGATTATCGGCGCTGTTTCACTCACCATGTTCGTCGTGCGTCAGTTGTCCCTGCGGGAAAATGCCTTCTTGAACGTGAAGGTGTTTGCTGTGCCAACCTACACGTTTGGCATGGTGCTGATGATTGCTTCGAACATGGCCATGTTCGGAACGTTCATCGTTCTCCCCATTTACATCCAGCAAGTCTTGGACTTTGATGCACAGGTCGCAGGCCTCGTGATGCTGCCATCCGGCGTACTCATGGGCGTTCTCGGCATCTTTGTTGGACGAATCTTCGACGCCGTTGGGGCACGTCCCTTGTTGATCCCGGGATCAATCATTGGCGCCTCTGGTATGTGGGGCATGGTCTCACTGGATGCCACCAGCTCACTATGGTCGGTGATCCTCTGGAATATCTTGATGGCTGTCGGAATCGGCATGCTGATGGGCCCGATCATGACTTCCGCGCTCTCATCCTTGCCGGGTTCGCTGTATCAGCACGGTTCTGCAATTTTTTCGACCCTGCAACAAGTCGCCGCAGCCGGCGGTACCGCACTGTACATCACCGTGATGTCTGTTGCCGCAGTCGTGGGGGCTGGACGAGGTGAAGAACCGCTCACCGCCCAGATGACCGGCATGCACAACGCTCTGATCTGGGGTGCCCTCCTCATGCTGATCCCGGTGGTCGGTTCCTTCTTCTTCAAGGCAAAGCCACATACCGAAAAGATCTAACGATCTGTGCGATGGGTGGCGTGAACACTGTCAAAGTTTGCATGACTTTGTTTGAATGAGGACACTGCACTGAACAGTGGCCTCATATTTCCTCCACGGGAAATGGGGCACAGCAACCAACCATGACAAAGGTAGGTGTATCATGAGTTCCTCACATTCGGAGCCTTCAACCGAGGGGACCCCCGGCACTCAACCGCCGGAGCCCGAACACATTGAAGCTGATAAGCAGACCGAAACTGTCGCGCAGACACACGCGCGCATGGAGGATCTGCCGGCTGAGAAACGACTGCACGACGAAGACTCCGATGCTCGCATCGTGGGCAAGCTCAAGGCCCAAGGCGTGCGCATTGGGCGGGGTATGATCGCCCCGGCTGTTTTTTGGCCCTCGTTGATCGTAGTTGGCGCCTTCGCGGTCTTCGGTATTTTCTTCCCCGAGGCCGCTGACACCGTGCTCTCATCGACACAGAACTGGATCGTCGCTACCTTCGGCTGGTGGTACATGCTGGTGATCGCTGCATTCATTGTGTTCGTCTTAGTGATCAGCTTCTCGAAATACGGCAAGATCAAACTGGGCGGGCCCAACGATAAACCTGAATTCAGCACGATGTCATGGTTCACCATGCTGTTCAGTGCTGGCATGGGCGTCGGCCTGATCTTCTACGGCACCGCCGAACCGCTGATCTTCGCGGAAACAAACCCGAACCCCGGCTGGGAAGAAGGTGGCCCGCGCGAAATGGGACACCTCGCCATGGCGCAGACATTCGTGCACTGGGGTCTTCACCCGTGGGCTGTCTACGCCGTCATTGGTTTGGCCATCGCCTACGCCGTGCACCGCCGCGGCCGCCCGGTCTCTATTCGGTGGGCGTTTGAGCCGATCTTGGGTCATCGCGTCAAAGGCTGGATGGGCGATGTGATCGACATTCTGGCGATTTTCGGGACGCTCTTTGGTATTGCGACCTCACTCGGTCTCGGCGCGCAGCAAATCGCCGCCGGCCTGGGGGCAATGGGCATCGTAGAAGACTCCACCAGTACCACGTTGCTGATGGTACTCATCATCGTCATCACCATCTTGGCGCTCGCATCGGTGGTCTCAGGGCTGGGGCGAGGTATTAAATGGCTCTCGAACTTCAACATCTCTTTGGCCGGCCTCCTGCTGATCGCTGTGCTACTGCTGGGGCCAACGCTGTTCCTGGTGCAGAACCTGGTCGAATCCTTCGGCTCCTACCTTTCCAACGTTGCAGGCATGAGCTTTGACGTCCAGGCTTACACCGGGCAAGAAGGCCAAGATTGGTCCTCACTATGGACCCTGTTCTACTGGGGCTGGTGGATCGCTTGGGCTCCATTCGTTGGCGTGTTCATCGCTCGTATTTCTCGCGGGCGCACCGTTCGCGAATTCATCACCGCGGTTCTGCTCGTGCCGTTCACCGTGGGGGTTGTCTGGTTCTCCATCATGGGCGGGGCCAGTCTCTTCAAATACGTTCTGAACGATACCGACATGAGTCCCATACTCGGCGACGACGGCAGTCTCATCGCAGAAGAGACACTCTTCGATATTCTCGGCGGCCTCCCGCTGGGATCAGTGCTCTCCGTCATCGCCATCGTCGTGATCGGGATCTTCTTCATCACCTCCTCCGACTCCGGCTCGCTTGTGGTAGACATGCTCGCATCGGGTGGTCATCCGAACCCGCCAATTTGGTCCCGTGTACTCTTCGCAGTGCTCGAGGGCGTTTTGGCGGCTGCGCTCCTGCTGGCCGGTGGGCTCACCGCACTACAGGCCGGCTCACTGATTACGGCATTGCCGTTCAGTATCCTGCTGGCCGTAATGTGTGTAGCCATTGTGCGGGCCTTCCGGGTGGATCATCTGCAGCTGAGTCAGCAGCGATCTGCCGAGGAGTATTACCAGCTCAGCGATCGGCTGGCCGCAGACTTCGATACGGCATTCGGGGATCAAGTCGACCATCGAATCGACTACCGACTGCAGGCCACTCGTGGCGTCTTCAACCGTGGGCCAAGTGGTGGTACAGCCACCATCACGCAGCAAGAAACGACCGAGGTGTCCGATACCACCGAAGGATCCTCGGGACCGCGTTGGACCCTAGGACGCCGGGGCAAAGGTCGCCGTCGAAAATAGCTGAGCTGTCAGACACCTGACGCTCACCGACATTCGGGGGACTCGCTGCTACAGCGGGTCCCCCGAACTCGTCTTACGAGTTTTCAAGTTCCGGTGTCACGGTGGCAAGTACCTCGCCGTCAGCATCCAGAGCTTCAATGGCCAGGTATTCGGACGTCTCATCAAGCACCGGGATCGAGGTCTCGAATGCTGTCTTGGGCACGCTGTTTTCCTGGGTCACGTGGTCTTCATCCGACCCGGCGAGCAACCGCCAGCGATCCACTTCAGTCGCCCCATTCCACGACATGTAGGCTCTGCGCTGTCCGTTGTCACTGTCTTGCACCACAACGTCCGGATCAGTGTTCGGATCCCCTTCCCACGGGCCTTTATACGCCCGGTAGCTGCCACCACCGCCATCGTATTTTGGCTCATGGCAGGCATCGCCGTGACAGACGTCGTAGAGCAGTTCACCCTCATTGGTGAATTCGGAATAATACGGCTGCGCTCCCCAGCCCACGATCATGTTGCCGTTCTCCAACGGTTGGGTGTTGGCCATTGACCCTGCCGGGCGTTCTTCTGGTGGCGCATATTCAGTCACGACCGTAGCGGTCATCTCATCTTCGTCGACGTCGAGTCGCAACCCACGTGATGAGTCACCATCATCTTCTTTCGTGTGATTATCCAACAGCGTGATCGTGCCGTCGGTGTCCCGTGCCGCCGAGTGCTGCCACTTGAATACGGCATCCTCAGCCATCTCGAAGTCACTGGATCTACCACCCAGAATCCACTGCACTTCACCACTGTCAGGGTCCAGCTGATAGACCGCGTGAGTATGACGTGCGGACACTAAGATCGAGCCGTCATCGTCCAAGGTGGCTGAGTTGATGTGGAAGTAATCAAACGGCTGGCCCTGCGTACCGAGTTCGGCTTCGTCATCATCTTCGTCGTCTTCTTGCGCCTGATGTTCTTCTTCATAGTCCAACATCGAATCGGTCACCGGTATATGATCCAGTGCGCTCCACTGGAACACCACATCCCCGGATTCCATATCAACTTCCTGAATGACCGCGTCCTCAACCCAGCCGTCTTCAGGTCCTCCGACCTCGGTCAGGTCCGTTTGGGTCGCGACATAAGCCAGCAACAACATCGTGCCGTCCTCGGTGATGGTCATATCGTGGAAATCTGTTTCATGTGGCGGCAAAGAGCCACCGGTGGTGACCGTGTTAAACACCTGATACGACTCATCCATCAGGTAGATATCGCCGTAACCCCAGCCACCCGCGGCAGGCCCCTTAAAGTAGGTGAGGATCTGTTCGCCCTGGTACTCTTGCGGGCGCAAATCAAAATGCCCGGCATCGTCATCGTGTTGCCCGGATGGGTCCATCCACACGACCTCGCCGTTGGTATCGACAATCATGGCCGCGCTCGCGGGCGTATCGGTATCGAAATTCGGGGTGAGGAAAATGTATTCGTCGTCGGCCGCAGCCTCGGCATCCCAGGCGTCGCCGCGAGTTACTTGAAACTCCGGTGGTTTCAGGTCGGGGCGCGATACGAATTCTTGATGCGGAATCGGGGTGTCTGAACACCCTGCAAGGACGACGGCCAGGGTTGCCGCGGCAGTGACGCCAAAGACTCGAGGGATGCTTCGCTGATACGCCATAGCGAGATTCTATACGTTATGCCGACCAGTTCTGGTAGCCGATAAGGTCCGTCAACGGTTCCAATGTAACGGCTAGATCGTCTCCGGAGGCATCGATGTACCAATCGCCATCGACCCAGACCATGTCCAAGAGGACAGAGGTGCGCGATGTTTCAGCACCTTCGAAGGAGGTAACCGCCATATCGATTTGTGCGGTCGTTTCATCGTAGCGCACCAACCGGAAGCCACCCAGCGCTGAGTCCGCTTCGGAGAATACCGTGGTGAAGAGTTCTTCGGCCTCGGCTTGATGTTCCTCGGCATGCTCCCCGGCAAAAAACTGGCGGTCACCTTCCCAGTAGTCAGGGTTTGTCAGTTGTCCCGTATACGCGGAAGCAGCAAACAACATGCCTCGCGGTGAATGTTCAAAACAGCTGAATTTTCCTGCGGGCTCAAGTTCTCCCGGGCCGTACCGCTCCGAGGTAGGCAACCATGCGCCGCGGAATTCAATCCAGTTAGCATCCGGGGTGTCACCGATGGACCCTGAGTGCGCTACCCCGCCGAGATCACACACCGAGTCGGTGGGCACATCAAGGTAGCCACCTTCCCGACCAAATTCAGTGTCGTTGTCCAATGTGGACAAGATAAACGTCATGACGACGGCGGTGATCCCCACGGCGATGGCCACAATGGTCAGCACGCCCTTGCCCGTGGTCCAAAAATTGGTGGTCTGGGTCTGCGGCGGATTCTCTGAGCTCGTAGGCTGCCGCCGGGGTGTGTGGTGGTCAGGGGATTCGCGTTTGGTCATTAACCATTACTCTAATTGGCCCATATGGATCCCCGCTGAGTGCTGCCAGGTATGCTGGAACATGACGAATTTTTAGAAAGGATGTTATGGCAGATCACGAATTTGGGTTCCGCACACGTGCCCTCCACGCCGGGGCGGTGCCTGACGCTGTTCACGGTTCACGTGCCGTACCGATTTATCAGACGACGTCGTATGTGTTTGAAACACAACAAGATGCAGCGGATCTTTTTGCCCTGCAGAAGTACGGCAACGTCTATTCCCGTATCTCAAACCCTACGGTTGCAGCATTTGAAGAACGCATCGCTTCACTGGAAGGTGGCATCGGTGCGGTTGCCACTGCTTCCGGTCAGGCCGCAGAGTTTGTAACCATCGCAGCGCTGGCCGGTTCGGGGGACCACATCCTCGCGTCGTCGAAACTCTACGGTGGGACGGTCACGCAGCTGGATGTTTCGCTGCGTCGTTTTGGTGTGGACACCACATTCGTGGACTCCACCGAAGTTGAAGCCTTCGAAGCAGCCATCCAGCCGAACACCAAGGCCATCTATACCGAGATCGTGGCGAACCCTTCGGGTGTGATCGTGGATCTAGAAGGTTTGGGCAAGCTTGCTGCTGACAATGGTATCCCGCTGATTGTTGATGCCACGTTGACTCCGCCGTACCTCATCCGTCCGTTGGAACACGGCGCGGACATTGTGATCCACTCGGCCACCAAATTCTTGGGCGGTCACGGCACAACCATGGGCGGTGTGGTTGTTGAATCCGGCAAGTTCCCATGGGATAACGGCAACTTCCCGCTGATGACCGAACCGGTCCCGTCCTATAACAATCTGTCGTGGTACGGAAACTTCGGTGAATTTGGCTTCCTTACCAAGCTGCGTAACGAACAGTTGCGCGACTTTGGACCAACGCTCTCCGCACAGGCAGCCTTCCAACTGATGATCGGTGTGGAAACGCTGCCACAGCGCATGGATGAACACCTCAGCAACGCTTACAAAGTCGCCAAGTGGTTGGCCGAAGATGACCGTATCGCGTACGTGAACTTTGCTGGGCTCGAAGACAACCCATACTACGAGCGCGGTAAAGAACTGCTGCCACTCGGTGTGGGTTCGGTATTCAGCTTCGGAGTAAAGGGCGGCCGAAAGGCTTCCGCCGAGTTCATGGCCAACCTACAGTTGGCTTCACACCTGGCAAATATTGGTGATGCGAAAACCCTGATGCTGCATCCGGGCTCCACCACCCACCAGCAGCTTTCGGAAGAACAGCTCGTTGCCGCAGGTATCCCCGATGATCTGGTCCGTATCTCAGTTGGGATTGAAGACGTCGACGATATTATTTGGGACCTCGACCAGGCGCTGACCGCAACAATGAAAGACGCCTAAGGAGAATCAATGACTGCCGTATCTGAACGTAAGTGGGTTGGTCCAGGCGCTGTTGAGCGCTTGAACATCCTGCAAAATGTCAAAACCATTGCCATTGTTGGTGCGTCCGATAAGCTCAAGCGCGCCTCGTATTTCGTGGCGACCTACCTGTTGTCGTCGTCCACCTACGACGTATATTTCGTCAACCCGATCCTGGCTGAAAAAGGTGGCGAAATTCTGGGACACCCGGTCTACGCCTCGCTGGAAGATATCCCGGTGCAGATCGATATGGTCGATGTGTTCCGTCGTGCCGAAGACACCCCTGAGATTGCCAAAGAGGCTGCTGCGATTGGCGCCAAATACTTTTGGTTGCAGTTGGGTATCTGGTCGGATGAAGCAGCCAAGGTTGCAGAAGACCTCGGGATGACCGTTGTGATGGATCGGTGCGTCAAAATTGAGCACGCCCGCTTCCATGGGGGTTTGAACTTGGCTGGTTTTAATACCGGTCAGATCTCGTCGAAGCGCCAGCGCCTCGACGCGTAGAATTCCCCGTTACACAACCGGCCGCTGGGTAGATCCCAGCGGCCGGTTGACTTTCGTGAGGATTCTGGCTGCGGTAAGCACGCGCTGTTCAAGGCGAGCTAGCGATTCCGCGCAGCGGGATGCATTTATACCTGACTGGGAGTTACATGGGCTTCGCGCAGCGCTGCTGTTTCACGGTAGGCGGTCAATCCGCCATCGGCGCGAAGGTCGGTTCCATTGATCCAGGCCGCGGCCGGAGTGAAAGCAAAGGCTACGCACTGCGCAATATCTACCGGGGTACCAAAGCGACCGACGACCTGGGCTGCTGAATTGACCTTTTCACGACCGTGGTCGTTTTTGAAGTCTTCGAGGATCGGGGTCTCGACCGGTCCCGGACTCACCGAGTTGACACGGATCTTGTCCTCGAGAAATTCTGCTGCAAGATATTCACTGAGCAACTGCACACACTGTTTAGAGAACAAATACGAGTTTTCCATAATGTCTTGGTCTGCTAGTGCTGTTTGGAGCGCGACTTCGCGATCCGAGGCCAGTGCGAACCCTGCCAAACGATCTTTGCTCGCACGCCACTGGTACGCAACGGCCGACGCCAAATTCACGACAGCCGAACCGGGCTGCAGCAGCGGACGCAATGCGTACGTCAAGTCACGCAGACCAAAGACATTAATGTTCAAAACGACCTCTGCCGGAGCGGTCCCTGGAACACCAGCAATATTGGCTAGCCCCTGAATGCCTTCGGGCGCAGCCGCTGCAATGCTTTGTACAACACCATCGATACCGTCCTGGGTCGAGAGATCGCCTTGGATAAAGGTGCCCTCGAAGTTTTCCACCGCCGCGCGATCCACCCCGAGAATCTCATAACCCTGCGAGCGCAGTTCATTCGCGGTTTCTTTTCCAATACCTGAGGCAACTCCGGTAACGACTAGCTTGGGGCTCGTTGAGCTCATAAGTATGTGCACTCCTGTGACGTTGGCATTTGCTGAGGATATACCTGCATTCTGCGTGATGTGGCCCAGTTCACCACATGTTTTTCTATCCAATGGAAAACTTGTCGATTCCTCGTCCCTTGACGGTGAAACTGGAGTCAACATACGACAGTAGTGGAGGTAGTGCGTTGGCAGCACCGACATACGCGGTTTACGATCCCGCGACGTTAGAATTCATCGATGAAGCACCACAACATACGGAAGACGACGTCCGTCAGGCAATCAGTCGAGCCCAGGACAGTAGTGCTGGCTGGGCCGCCGATCGCGAAGCACGCCGGGCCGCTCTCCGTACGATCGCAGGGCTGGTTCGCAGTGACGCAGGTCGTCTCGGTCGAATCCTGTCCCTGGAACAGGGCAAGGTGCTGGCAGAAGCAATCGGTGAGTTCAACGTTGCAGCTGACCTCTTCGACTACTATGCCGACTTGGCCTGGGATGAGACTGAGGTTCTACCACCGCGTCAAGGTCGTGAGCTCGAAGTCCAGCACCGCCCGGTAGGGATCGTCGGAACCATTACCCCATGGAATTTCCCGATCTCATTATTGTCGGTGAAACTCGCCCCTGCTCTGGTGACCGGCTGTACCGTCATTGCTAAACCTTCGCCGACCACTCCCCTGTCCACCATTGCACTGGTGGAACTGTTGAACCAGGTGCTCCCGGACGGGGTGCTGCAGGTTCGCACGAGCAGCAACCGCACCGTCAATGTCGCTCTGAGCACTCTGCCAGAAATCCGGAAAATTTCCTTCACAGGGTCAACAGAAGTAGGAACGGCAGTGGCCGCGCAGGCCGCCGAAACCGTCAAGCGCGTCACACTAGAACTCGGCGGCAACGACGCAGCACTCGTGTTGGACGACGCCAACCTTGAGACCACCGCACGCAACATCGTCAACAGCGCATTCCGCAACGCAGGACAAGTCTGCATGGCGGTCAAACGGGTCTACGTGCCGCGCTCTATTGCCAAGGACTTCTCCGAAGCATTAGCCGCACACGCCGACAACATCATCGTGGGACACGGTATTGCCGAAGGCACCACGATGGGACCAATGCACAATGAATCGCAACGTTCAATCGTTCGTTCACTCGTCGATAATGCCGTCTCATCCGGCGCACGCCTCATAACCGGTGGTTCAAGCTCCTCGGACCTCCCAGGCTACTTCATGGACCCGACCATCATCGCGGATGCACAATCGGGTATGCCACTGGTGGATCAGGAGCAATTCGGCAGCGCACTGCCAGTTATCACCTACGACGACCTCGACGCCACGATCGACCAAATCAATGCCGGTCAGCACGGCTTAGGCGCCTCGATCTGGTCACAAGACCTGGATCGCGCCAAACAATACGCCAACCGTTTGGAATCAGGCACTGTCTGGATCAACCAACACACCGTTGTTGAACTCGATGCGCCCTTCGGCGGGTGGAAGACCTCGGGCCTGGGTCGCGAACGCGGCCGCTGGGGACTCAATGAGTACCTCGAACCCCGCACCATCAACACCTACGTTGGCTCCTAGTCCAGCAGCATATTCACCAGATCAATAGGAACATTGTCATGTCTGATATTTTTTCAACAGAACTCATTACGTTGGGGACTGCTGCAGGGCCCGCGATTCGCGGCAAAGAAAACGGTATGGCCAGCGCTGTCGTCGTCGGCGATCAGTTTTATATGATCGATTTCGGACTCGGATGTGTTCGCTCCGCCCACGAAGCCGGTCTGCGCGGTCAAGATTTCAAAGCCGGATTCATTACCCATCTACATTCTGATCATGTAGCTGAGTTGCCCGGATTCCTTATGTGGAACTGGGGCGCACCGGTTGACGGATTTGATCACCCCATCTCGATCTACGGACCGGGACGAGACGACGGGCACCCGGATGGCCAACAGCTGTCCGGGACCGAGGGACTCGTCAGCCACACGCTCGAGGCGTTTTCGTATGATCTCCGCATCCGCGAAACCGACGAGGCCCGACCGGTCATGTCCGAACTCATTCGTCCGGTGGAAATTGCCGTCCCCGAGTCGGGCATGGCCGAGCCGCGGGCTCCGTTCACCGTCTATGAAGACGATCGGGTCAAAATATCGGCTGCGTTGGTTGACCATCCTCCGGTGAACCCGGCATTTGCCTTCCGGGTTGACACCGCCGCTGGCTCAATCACGTTCTCCGGTGACACCGCAGAAAGCGACGCCCTGATCCGTCTAGCGCAGGACACCGACATTCTCGTGCACGAAGCCGTGAATCTCGACTTCTTTGCGGCCAAAGGCTTCAGCGAGGCGTTCATGAATCACCAGCGTCAGTCCCATACGACGGCCGCGGGGGCAGGGCGCGTGGCGACCGCTTCCAATGCCAAGCACCTTGTGCTGTCGCACCTTGCCGGCGTCGCAACCGCAGCAGAATGGGCCGCCGGAGCCCGTTCCACATACACCGGAACGGTGGATGTCGCGACCAGTGGCCAGCGCTTCGCCCTGGTTCCAGAACCTTCGTACGCGGGCGTGTAACCCAGCTCGACTACCTTGCACACCGCTCATTAACTGGCCGTGCCCCTGCGCATCCGCGCGAGGGCACGGCCAGTTGTCTTGGCACGTTCTGTCCCTGCAGCCAACTTATAAACATCTTCAAAAAACGCTGCTGCCTGGTCTGTGCATCGTCCAACCGCCTCGGCTCAGTTGGAGCTGTGTTTTGCCGAACCAAAAATCGCGTGCATTAGCTCAGTCTCGCAGGCTACCTGTGTTGGTGATGACGCTGCCCTTTCGCGGAAGTTCGTGGCGTCTCAAAAAGGGGCTAGCGTGGGACCGCGAAACAGCCCATCGACCCGGAGTTCGGCGGCTTGACCGCACGCAATGAACCAGCGCCTGGAGACATCGTTTCTCCTGGGCCGCCGGTCAACAAACCTTCACCGGATGAGAACATCGCTGCCACATTGGTCTGCCGGCTACTCGCATTGTTTGATACGGCAACCTGTGGGACCACACCAAGAAAGGCCTAAGGCCGGGTGGCGTCTGAAGAATCAGACACCAACCCGGCCTGTTGAACTGGTGGTGCGTGGCGTGAGCCGAACTAGGCGATATCGAGTCCAAGCTTCTTTCGATCGCGTTGCTGGTTAATAGCCAGACAGGCGATCAACCCGACCACGCCCGTGATCACACCGGTCAGCATGAATGACTGCTCATACCCAAGTGCTGGGGTCACCGCCGCGCTGACAAGCGTTCCGACGAACGCCGGTGCGAGTAGTCCACCGGTCGTGACCACGGCATTGGTTACTTGGAGCATGGCACCGCGTTGTCCGATACTGGTCATCTCTGAACACACCAGGTAAGTCAGCGCAAATAATGCTGGAGCCGTACCAAATCCGAACGTGAAACAAATAAGCGCAAGCACGGGTGAACCAGCCAGTGTTCCGGCGAGCACCATCACACCAGAAAATACCGTCGCCAGGCTCAAAACAAGCCCACGAGAGTAACGGCTCGACATGCCACGTGCGGCGAGTAATTCGGTGAGCCAGCTGAGTCCTACGGTTGCGACGGCACCCCATATGGCGGGCAGCGCAATAAGTGATCCAGACTGCTGCGTGCTAGCCCCCATGACATTTTCAAAATATGCGGGCAACCAGGTGGTTGCTACCGTAAAGGTCCAATACCCAAAGAAGGAACACAGGACCGCCAGGATCCAACTCGGCGTCAATAGGGAACGACGGTACTTGACCTTCTGATCGGCTGCTGCGACCTTGGCAGCAGCTAACGGATCAGTCTCATCTTCGCCCGAGTAGCCTTCAATTTCTCGCTCTGCTTTAACAGAGGTGTATGGGCCTTCCTTCCCAATGAACAACCATGCCACGGCCCAGATGACGCCAATGATGGCAACAAATACAAATGCCGCTTTCCAGCCGAACGATGCGGTAACCCAGGCCAGTACCGGAGCAAATGCGACAATACCAAGTGTGACACCTGCCGAGGCCAGCGCAGCTGGGGTCGCACCTTTACGGGCTGGGAACCATTTGTAGACCGCGTGCATCGTGATTGGTGCCAGCGGTCCTTCCCCAGCGCCCAACAGCAAACGGCTAAACCACAGCGCGGGCAGTGACGCGAATAAAATCACGGGCACTTGTGCAATTGACCAGACCAGACACAGGATGAGCAGGATCCATTTGGCTTGGACCCGGTTTGCGATTGGTGCGGCAACAAGTTGCGCAATACCGAAGAGTATGAAAACCGCACTGCCCAACAAACCAAACTGAGCCTCGTTGATACCAAGGTCTTCCATGAGTGGTACCGCAACGATCCCGAGGATCGCTTTATCAGCCCAACTGATCATCATGAGTACCAGGAGCATGACTGTGACCATCCAGCCATAGCGTTTACGGCGTTTTGCACTCCATGATGCTGGACCGGAAGTGGTCAGATCTGAAGCCGTGGGAACCGGAGCGGTGGATCGGGTGGCGGTTTGATGTGCCATGTGCTGTTCCTAACGGGACGAAGCATTTCAAATGCGATAAAAAAACAATACCTGCTGTTAAAAATGGCGCAGAACAGTAGGCCTCCGAGGTTGCTAGCTGAGAGGCCTGCCGCGACGTACGGTAATTTAGCGGCTAGGGGTAACCTTTACCGGGATGGAATCGAAGCCGCGCAATACGTTGTGAATCAACGGCGACGGGGCTCCGTCCAATTCGAGGGTTTCGAATTTCTCGAGCATTTCCTGGAGGACGATCTCCATCTCAAGCCGTGCGATTGGCTGGCCGACACATTGGTGCAAGCCCATGCCGAATGCTACGTGGCCGGATGAGCTGCGGTCGAGACTAAACTCTGCGGCGTCGTCGCCCCATTTCTGCGGGTCGCGGTTAGCCGCACCAACAAACACAAGGATCTTCGAACCAGCAGGAATGTGGACATTACCTAGAACTGTGTCTGTTGCCACGGTGCGGTGGAATTTCTGGAACGGAGATTCAACGCGGAGCGCTTCGTCGATGGCAAATTTGGCCATGGTCGGGTTTTCCCGTAGACGCTGCCAAGCTTCTGGGTAGCGCGCCAGGACCGACAGAGTGTTCCCAATACCGAAGATTGTGGTGTCAACACCTGCGGACAGCAGAGCGCGAACAAGCAGCGCTGCCTGTTCTTCGGTAATGAGACCGTCTTTGACACGATCCCAGATTTTTGAACCGAAACCGACATCATCAAGGGATTCCCGGGCACAGAGTTTCATGACGACAGCCGAGTGCTCATCGCCATTCGCAAACGCCTGCTGGTAAATGTAGTTCTCCGGACCGAAAGCGTTGAACACCATATTGCCGTACGGCAGCAGGTGTTCGCGCCCCTCTTCCGGCAGACCAACTGCATCAGGGAACACCCGAATTGGGTATTTTTCCGCCAATTGTGTCACGACGTCGAAACTGTCGAGCTTTGCCAGCTCGCTGACAATCTCGACGGCGGGAAGTGTGAATGGTTCACGCAAGGCGCGCACGGTGCCCGGGTTAATCACACCAGTCAGGGCGCGGCGCATAACCGTGTGAATCGGTGGGTCAGATTCGAGAATGCTCGGTGGACGCCACGCGTCATCCTCGCGGATGTCACGTGGGCCAAGACCGCCGGATGACACGTAAGTCTCAAAGTCCATGAGCACTTCATAGACTTCTTTGTAGCCAACAATCGCGTAGGTCCCGGTGGCCTCTAAATAACTGACCGGACCTGCTTCACGCAAGCGTTCAAGAAATGGATATGGGTCAGCGATAGCTGCTTCAGTGAAGGGGTCTTCGGTGAAAACTGTTGGTTCTATAATGGTAGTCATAAAAGCTCCTCGGTGAATCACAAATCAAGTACTAAACGACTGCAACCAGCAGCAGCACGGGAAACGCAGACCAGCATGACTTCACCGGCATCTTTGTCTTCCTGCGTCAGGACAGCATCGCGATGTTCTGGTTCACCAGAGATAATGCGCGTTTCACATGTGCCGCACAGTCCAGCGCGACAGCTCGACAGGACACGCGCACCGGCCTCTTCAACAGCGTCCACGATAGACTGGTTTGGCTGGACTTTGACGCTGCCACCAGTTTGAGCAAGCTCAACTTCAAATGGCTCGCTGCTGGATGCTGCGCCAAGTTCAGCCGCCACGAAACGTTCGGTGTGCAGCACGCCCGGGGGCCAACCCATGCAAAGTTCTTCAATAGCGGTCAGCATGCCACCCGGGCCACATGCATAGACGAGCATGTGAGCACGGGGTAGTGCGAGGACGGCGTTCAGGTCCAGGCCGTTATCTTCATCATTGGCATACAGCAATATCTTCTCTGGGCCGTATTTGGCCAGCAATTCATCAGCGAACGCCATGCTGGTTCGGGAGCGGCCTCCATAGTGCAAGACCCATTCCTTGCCTTCAGCTTCTGCTTGTTCCAGCATCGGGATCATCGGCGTAATGCCAACACCGCCGGCAATGAAGAGATACTTGCGAGATTTCAGGAGCGGAAAGTTATTGCGTGGGGCTGAGATGGTCAGCGCAGTTCCTGGGGTGAGATGCTCATGAACGTACGCTGAGCCACCACGGGAGTCTGGCGTGCGCAGAACACCAATTTTCAAAACCGACAGATCGTCAGGAGTCGAACACACCGAATACTGACGGATCAGGTCGTCGCCAAGGTGTACGTCGATGTGTGCTCCAGGTTCCCAAGCAGGGAAATCAGTACCATCTACTTTGCGCAACTCCAGCGAGAGAACTTCATCGGCAACTTTTTCAGCCGACTCAATCACGGTGTCAAGCGTGGCGGGGGCCTTGGATGGTGCAGTGATAGTCACGCTCTAGCTCTCCTTTTCATCGGGACCGCCCCAGACGGACGGGGCAATGAACTTGAGTCAACATTAGAAGTACTCCACATCACAGCAAGAACTGTTTTCCATCTAATGGAAAGAATTCTATGATTCGGATCATATCTTGATGTGATCCAGCTAGAAGCTCTCCACGGTACTCAAGCTTCTGGCTATCCCCCGTGCTGCGATCCGCAGCACGGGGACAACGGAACCAACCGAAGGTGCCACCTGGTGCACGACGCCGAGTGCTGCAACAGCTTGACCCATCGGGCCCAGTACTGGGACGGCGACCGCGTAGTTGTCCATGCCGACTTCTTGATTCGACAATGCGTATCCGGCTTTCTTCACAGCCTCGACCTCTACCCGCAAATCTTGCGGCGTCATCAAGGTGTGCTCGGTCAGACGCACCATATCTTTGGTAGCCTGTGACATGAGCTGCTGCCCAGCAAAAGCCAACATAACTTTGCCAGCCGCGGACGCGTGCAACGGCAGAGGGTCCCCTACCTTACGGAATGGCGCACCGACACGCGTCCCGGAAATTCGCTCCAGCAAGAGCACGCGGCTGCCCTCCAACACAAAAAGATTCACGACGTTATGCGTCACGAACAACACGTCCTGCATATAGGGCGCGGCAATTTCGGCCATATTTTGGCGAATGGGCGCTAAGAGCCCGAGCTTCCACAGTCGCTGACCGATGACGTACTCATTATTCACTCGTTCTAAGGCTCCCCATGTCACGAGCTCCGTGACCAAGCGGTGCGCCGTAGAAACCGGCAGATTCGCTCGCCTAGCCATCTCGCTCAGTGACAATCGCGTTCGACCAGGACCAAACGCCCCCAGCAATGCCAGAGACCGAGCCGTTACCGTATCGTTTTTAGTCGCCCCATCTTGGGGTTCGCGTCGCGGATGACGAGGACGGGGATTCGCCATAGCACACTCCTTCTAGCGCGCACTTGATTGTACGTGGTTGTCTACCAGTTTTCCATTAGACGGATAGCTGTCGTCGCGCAGGGAGCTTTCCCGGCACAATCATCCCAGAGACAGAGGAGTGCTTCATTGGTCCAACCGACTACAGTTTCCCATAACGCGGCTACGCGACAGGTTCACTCGAACAGCGCTTGGCTGACCGTTGTCACCGCGGGTGTCATGGCTGCGATCCACATCTGGAAACTGCCCGTAGCGCTGCCAGCACTCGAATCAGAGCTCGGCATGAGCCTCCTGACGTCGGGCCTGCTGCTGGGGATCATTCAATTCGCCAGCATGGTCGGAGGCTTGCTAGTCGCGTGGGGCGGAGAAATGGCCGGCCTGCGCCGTCTAATCGTCGCGGGATTATTGCTTCTAGCCGCTGGCTCATTCCTTGGTGCCACCACTACATCGATCCGCCTCCTTATGCTGTATCGCGGCATTGAGGGTATTGGGTTTTTGCTATGTACAGTGCTCGCCCCCGCCCTCATTCGTCGCGTTTGCGCTCCCGTCCAGCTGAACGTGGCGCTCTCAGCCTGGGGGGCATTTCAAGGCACCGCCACCATCGTGGGTTTTGCTGCAGGTGGCCTGTTATTGGAAGTGCTCAGCTGGCGGCTTCTGTGGGTAGTCCTAGCAGTGCTCACACTGCTCCTGATCATCCCGCTGTTGCGATCGACTGATCCAGATCCGCATCAACCTGCAGAAAATCTCATGAGAAACTCGGGGCACCGCATTGTGACGACGGTCAGGACCTGGCGCCCATGGGTAGCAGGCCTTACATTTGCCTCCTACACTCTGCAGTGGATGGCTGTTATGAGTTTCCTTCCAACCGTGTTCGCTGCCGCCGACATCGCTCCCCTCCAGGCAGCATTATTGTCTGCCGTGGTCGGCGGCGTTAACGTTATCGGTGCGCTCATAGCCGGGCGACTCCTGAGCAATGGCATCCAGATACGACACATTGTCGTCGCTACATTCATGATCATGGCCATCACATCGCTATTATTTTTCTCGATTGACTGGAAACCCACAGCGCTTGGGCTAGCAGGACAGCTCCTCTGTGCCATCTTCTTCTCAATGATCGGTGGCACGGTGCCCGCACTACTGAGTCGCCTTGCCGTCGATCTTGCTCCACCTGAAGGCTCCGTCGCAGCAGTGATAGGACTCATGCAGCAGATATTCAATGTCGGGAATTTCTTTGGGCCCTCATTGCTTGCATGGGTGGTGATGGTGACCGGTTCGTGGAACTCCTCGTGGTGGGTAACCGTAGGCTTTTCTGCGCTAGGGATTGCCTGCACATTGATTCTCACGTCGGGGTCGAAGGCCCCAAATAGCTAAGCTTCGTTTTGATCCCGGACGGCACTCCATCTCCCTGCGGTGCCTCGTCACGGCCGAACCCTCAAGGCCCTGAAACATAGCTTACCGACCGCCAAAGAGACGGCCAACTGGCCTAGGTGCTAACGACTCAGGGCCCCGGTTTTGTACCGGGGCCCTGATCACTCATCACTCACACCTTGAAGAGGTGCTCCCTAGTCTAAGAAATGATCTTTGAGAAACGCTTGAAAGTTCCTGTATAAATCCTCAGAGTTTTTCTGGGCTGCAGAAAGGGTAAAGCCCCGACCGGAGAACCGGTCGGGGCTTTACTTATCACTCACACCTTGAGGTGTTTCTAGGATAAACATATGGACCTTGAGCCCGTCAGGGAGTTGCCTGGCTAAACCCTGTGAATCTGAATTACACGTGATGCTGTGCGATGTAATCGCGCAGCGCTTCGGCGTCAGCGCCCATTTCTACGGTGTGCTGTTCTAATTCCAAAAGTTGGGCGAATTCGGGCAGTAACTCCGGTTCAAAGCCCAGTGCTTCATTGACGATGTCGCCAAATTTCTCTGGCTTGGCCGTTTCGAGCACGAGCATGGGATGACCGGGTCTCTGGTACCCCCTTGCGACGGTCACACCATCCGCGGTGTGCGGGTCGATCACGACTTCTGCCTTCTCATACACCGCGCGAATTGTGGCAACACGGTCCTCGTGTGTTGAGGTACCTGAGACCATGCCGAATTCTTGGTCGAAGCGTGGCTGCTGTTCGGACAGGTCAAGCGTTCCGGTCGCGTCGAGCTGCTCCCAAGCTTTCGCCAATTGCTCTTGATTCTGGTCCATGACCAAGTAGACGAAACGCTCCAGGTTGGAAGCCTTAGAAATGTCCATCGACGGTGACGACGTCGCTAGCGTATTGTCGGCCGAGCGTGGCTCGTACTTCCCGCTGCGGAAGAACTCGTCCAACACGTTGTTCTCGTTGGTGGCCAGCACCAGCGTATCGATGGGTAGCCCCATCTGGCGGGCTAACTGTCCGGAGAAAATATTGCCGAAGTTGCCAGACGGCACGGCGAATGAAACACCAAAGCCTTCGCGCTGGTCGGCTGGGATACCGTTGGTGACGCGCAGCCAGGCCCAGAAGTAGTAGACACACTGGGCAATCAGTCGGCCGAGGTTGATTGAGTTGACGGTGCCCAGCGAATTGGCCGCTTTGAACTCGAGGTCGCCGTTGAGTTCTTTAACGAGGTTCTGTGCATCGTCGAAGACACCTTCGATGACAACATTGTGCACGTTGTCATCGGTGAGCGTATACATCTGTGCGCGCTGGAAGCGAGACATCCGCCCCTTTGGTGACAGCATGAACACACCGATGTTCGGTTTGGACCGGAACGCATATTCAGCAGCGGATCCGGTATCGCCCGAGGTGGCCCCGAGAATATTCAGGGTCTGGCCGCGCTGTTGCAACACATACGGCAGCGCTTCGCCGAGGAATTGCATCGCCATATCCTTGAACGCCAGTGTGGGACCCTGGGAGAGATCCACGAGCGCTGACATCTGATCGATCGGCGTCAATGGGACGACCATTTCAGCTTTGAACTGGGACCCATAGGCTGCCTGGCACAGTTTGGCCAAGTCTTCACGCGGGATGTCGGTCCAGTACAGGCCGATGACCTCGGTGGCGAGCTCCGCATATGACAGTTCGCGCCAGGACTCAAGCGTTTCGACGTCCACAGTTGGGATGGTCTGCGGGACGACCAGCCCGCCGTCGGGTGCGAGTCCTTCAAGAAGGACGTCAGAGAAGTTGGACGGCTTCATGCCGCCGCGAGTGGATACATATTGCATAGCGTTAGTCTTCGTAGATTAGATCGCGAACTTGGATAACTTCATCGCGGCCCGGGCCAACGCCCACACCGGAAATGCGCACACCAGCAAGTTTTTCCAGTGCGGTGATGTAGTCCTGGGCGTTCTTCGGCAGATCTTCAATGCTGCGGGCCCCAGAAATATCTTCATCCCAGCCGGGGAAGTATTCATAGATCGGCTTGGAGTGGTGGAAGTCAGTTTGAGTCATCGGCATAACGTCGTGGCGAACGCCGTCGACGTCGTAGGCGACGCACACGGGAATCTCTTTGATGCCAGTCAGAACATCGAGTTTCGTCACGAAATAGTCGGTAAACCCGTTGATCATGGCAGCGTGCCGTGCCATCACAGCGTCATACCAGCCGGTACGACGTGGACGTCCGGTGTTGACGCCGAATTCGCCACCGGTGGTGCGCAACTGGTCGCCCATCTCGTCGAACAGTTCTGTTGGGAACGGTCCGGCACCAACACGTGTGGTGTAGGCCTTCACAATACCGATGGTGCGAGTGAAGCGGGTTGGACCAATACCTGCACCGACCGAAGCACCGCCGGCGGTGGGGTTGGACGACGTGACGAATGGGTAGGTTCCGTGGTCCACGTCGAGGAAGGTGGCCTGGCCGCCCTCCATGAGGACGACTTTATCGTCGTCGAGCGCCTCGTTGAGGATCCGAACCGAGTCAACAACCATCGGGCGCAGCCGCTCGGCATAGTCCATGAAGTAGTCGACGATCTCGTCAACGGTGAAAGCACGGCGGTTGTAGAGCTTCACGAGGAGCTCATTCTTCTGACGCAGCGCGCCCTCAATCTTCTGACGCAGAATGGATTCGTCGTAGAGATCCTGAACTCGAATGCCTAGTCGAGCGACCTTGTCCTGGTAGGTCGGGCCGATGCCTCGCCCCGTTGTACCGATGGCACGCTTGCCCAAGAAACGCTCGGTGACCTTGTCTAAAGTCTGGTGATAAGGCGCCACCAAGTGAGCGTCAGCAGAGATGCGCAGATGCGAGGTGTCATGTCCGCGAGTTTCAAGACCATCAATTTCTTCAAACAGGGCCTCGAGGTTAATGACCACCCCGTTACCAATCACAGAGATTGCCTGAGGCGACAGGATTCCGGCCGGCAAAAGCTTCAACTCAAACTTTTCACCGTTTACAACGACGGTGTGACCGGCATTGTTTCCGCCGTTTGGCTTGACGACGTAGTCAACGCGACCGCCGAGCAAGTCGGTTGCTTTGCCCTTGCCTTCGTCGCCCCACTGGGCTCCCACGATTGCGATTGCTGGCATAAAATTCATCTCTCCCACGGGGACTGCATCAAACAGTCCCGCAACATAGAAAGGTTCTCGCACCCGCAGCACGTTGGTAATTGGGTCGAGAACAGTTACAACCAGAGTTTACCAAATCACAGTGCGGCCGGCAGATTGCGAAGGCTCCTCGTCATCCTGGCCTGTCGCCCATGTTTCACGCCTCATCGCCACGGCAGCGACACCCACACCACGCATTGTTCGCCACAACACTATGTACTGTCCTGGGCTGCGCAAATTTCTCTGAGAGAAAACACGCCTAGCTTCGCAGGTGTGGATGCAGAAGATTTCAAGCGCGCCAATCGGGTAAAAGTGCAACATGTCGCAGATCGCAGTCGACCGAGTTCGACATCACGCCCCCGTCCCGCCTCTTACGATTGGTGTGAGCTGTCACACGTTTCGCTGGTTTTTGGTCGTGGCTGGCGCCTGGAAGCCCTACTCACGCTGCACAACTGCATAGCTTCGTATATGATTTCTCCCAGCTTCACTATCGCTGTGCAGTAGCTCACCACACAGCGTGCGGCACCGCATTTTTACACTCACAACCGGTGCCCCACGAAGACCTCGAGCACAAAAGGAAACTCATCATGGAAAAACTGATTCGCGGTATAGCCCGTTTGCTTGCCGTGCTTTCAGCGGTTGCCATCGTAGTAATGGTCATTGCGATCGCGATTGACGTCTTTGTACGCAACGCCACCGGTGCCTCACTGCCCGGCATGATCGAAATCGCCGAAACTTCGATGGTCACGGCCGTTGCCTTCGGGCTGGCCTGGGCCGGCGTCAATGGCGAACACGTTGCCGTCACGCTCCTCACCGACCGCTTTAGCACTAAATGGGCGAAGATCACCAATATTTTTATCTGGGCACTCGTGGCCTTCTACACAGCCTGGCTCTCCTACGCCAACATACTGAACTCAGTACAGGCCACGCAGGCAGGCGAAATCCGCTTCGGTTTGGTCCAGTGGCCAATGTATCCCATGCGTTGGATCCTGACCCTGGGCTTCATTTCTTTGCTCCTGGTGGCATTGGTGAATCTGTACCGCTGCCTAACGCATAAGGAACCCATGGGATTCTCCGATGAAGTCGAAGCAGTACTCGCAGAGGAACCCACGCCTGAAACTACGGAGAACGAAACTCCAGAAACCATCGAAGGAGGACGAAAATCATGACTGTTGGTAGTGTCATCGCAATTGTTCTACTACTCATGCTTGTCCTGCTTCTCTTGCGGGTACCTGTTGCAGTAGCTCTAGGACTTTCCGGCGCACTCGGCCTGGTTGCGCTACGGGGAATCAACCACACGACCCTGGAACTCGGGGCGGTGCCGTTCTCCGAAACCGCGACGTTTTCATTAACCATCATTCCGATGTTCATTTTGATGGGCATGTTTGCCGTTCGGGCAAACGTTGCGGCCTACGTCTTCAAAATTGCCGACCGTGTCTTAGGTCGACTCCCAGGTGGTCTCGGTATCGCAACCGTTGCCGCATCTGCCGGCTTCTCGGCCGTATCCGGTTCATCGATTAGTACTGCCGCAACCATGGCTCGCCTATCCGTAAAAGAGATGCGCGCTGCTGGTTACCCTGCCTCCATGGCAACTGCTCTGGTTGCCGTGGCAGGAACGTTGGGATCGATGATTCCGCCGTCCACCTTCCTGGTGCTGTACGCCATCTTGGCTCAAGTTTCCGTTGCGGAAATGCTGGCCGCCGGTATTGTGCCCGGCATCCTGTCTGCCATCGCCTACTCACTGTTGATCATGTTTTCCGGATGGCGCATGCGACGTCGGGAGAAGGTCGTCGACGCAGACAACGTTCAGGATGCCCTAGACCAAGCAACCGAGATCAACGCTGCACGACTGGAGAAGTCCCCACTGGGCCAACTCCCGTGGCGCGGGCTGGTCTACATCGCTATCTTGTTCGCCATTGTGTTGGGAGGTATGTACTCGGGTATCTTCACCGCGACAGAATCGGCAGCCTTCGGCGCGATCGCCGCTGTACTCATTTTGCTGTTCGAACTACGCAAAGAGGGCGCCAAAGGCATTTGGGACGGCATCACCAACGCGTTACAGAACACCGCTTCGACCACAGCAATGGTGTTCTTCATCGTGATCGGGTCCGGGATCCTGTCCTCGTTCTTCATTGCGGCTCGGGTGCCAAATATGATCACCGAGGCCGTGCTGTCTTGGAACATCGCACCGCAGCTGGCGATGCTCATCCTCTTGTTGAGCCTGATCCCGCTTGGCATGGTGCTGGAATCACTATCACTGCTGATGATTTCTGTGCCTCTGCTACTGCCGGTCGCTCTTGAGTTCGGGTTTGACCCAATCTGGCTGGGCATACTCATCGTCAAACTGATTGAGATTGGAATGGTCACTCCACCTGTGGGCATCAATGCCTTCGTCGTGGCGGGGACAACGGGGGTTCGCTCAGAAACGGTATTCAAGGGCATTCTGCCGTTCTTCCTGATAGATCTCGTACTCATCGCGATCTTCTTCCTCCTACCCGACCTCATCTTGTATTTGCCCAGTTTGGTGCAACAGTAGGAAGGCTTGTAACCCATGAAATCAACACTTTTTTCTCGCTTTGCCAAGGTTGCAGCAATCACTGCCGCAGCAGCCCTCACCCTCACCGCGTGTGAGGAAGGGATTGTAGAAGGCGCTGACAACTACTACTTCACCGTGGCGAACGGGGCACTTGATGGCACTCAGCATGCAGTTGTCGCCGAAGCGTACTATGACGCCGTTGAAGAAGCCTCGGACGGTCGCATCGAATTCGACCGCAGCTCGTTCGAAGCTGTCTGTAGCATGGACGAAGTTGCCGACTGTGTTCGGGACGGTCGTGCCGATATCGGTGTAACCGTTACCGACTACACGCCACACTTGCTCCCAACGATGTCGGTCATGTCCATCTCGTTTTTGAACAACGACATTCAGGCATCCGTCGAAGCGCTCTACGACCTCCACACCAACTACGAACCAGCAATGGCACAGTTGGAGCAGAGCAACCTGGAGTACATCGGTGCTTGGCCCGTCGGTGCCCTGCTGATCGGTGCTAAAGAACCGATTGAGGACTATGAATCCCTGCAGGGACTTTCGGCGCGTGCGGCTGGTCCGGTTACGCAGCGCACCTTGGAAACTGCCGGTGTGAACGTCAATGCAATCACCGCTGCAGAAACCTATGAATCCTTACAGCGTGGAGTTATTGACTCAGTAGCAGCCTCCCTGGACTTCGGCGTGAACTACCAGGTCACCGAGCAACTGCCGTACTGGGCCGACACCGGCGTTGGACAGTACACCGCTTACGGCATGTGGTGGAATAAGAGCACCTATGACTCGTTGACTCCCGAGCTCCAAGAGATTGTCGACGACGTGACCCAAGAGTTCAACGAGGGTCGCATCATCGAACTATCCAACGGTGAGCTCGAAAATATTTGCCAGGGCATGCTGGACTCCCCCGATGTCGAGAACTTCGAATCCTGGCCGGAAGAAGAAACTGACAAGTGGCGTGCAGAGGCCGAAGACGGCGCTCAAGAAGCCTGGTTGCAGATCATGGACGACTACAACTTTGATAATGCCGATGCATATCTCGAAGAATACGTCGCTGCCTATGAGAGCTACCAAGACGAAGATAACCCGGTAGATGCCGGTATTGCCTGTGCCGATAAATGGCAGGAACAAAACAACTAAATAGTACTCTCAACGCAACGGTGGCGGTGAACCTCTTTGGTTCACCGCCACCGCTGTTTCATGCCCAACTTCTCAGCACCTCAGGCATCTTGAGCTAGCGCGTGCGCCACCCAGGCCATCGCCCTGTCGGTACCTTCTCGAGCTTGCTTGTCATACTTCAGTGATTCGAAACCGTGCACTGCATCAGGAAGATCGATGACTTCGAGCGCACTATCAAAGTTTCTGGCAGCTTCAATGACTGCGTTTTGAGTATTCGCAAAACTTGAATATTCTTCGCCGACCCGGACCATCAATTTGGGTAACTCTGGCGCACCAGCGATGACTTGCCTGCAATCAAAACGTTCGACGTCACCGGGCCAATCACTCGGTGGCGCGAGCACCGGATAGCTCCATACGACAGCCCGCAGCCAAGAAGGGGCTTCACGCAACCAGTCGGCAGCTAGTGCACCTCCACCAGAGAAGAACCACAAGGCAATACGATCAGGATCCACCTGAGGGACTCGACGAACCTTTTCCACCACTTCTGCGATGTCCTCGGCAGAATCTGGGTAGCGTTCCATCTCATATAACCGGTGGTCAAAGGTCACGCCCGCCAGGCCAGCAGCCGCCGCAAGATCGCTATATCCAATGAATGTCGGCCACTGCCGCGGACTCGGAGTTTGCCCCTCCGGTACTGGCCCACCGTGGACAAAAATGACGGCTGGGCGCCGCTCCTTGGTGTCAGCCGTGTAGAGATCGAATGTCTCACGGGCAACGTGCTTGGCTGGTTTGAGACCGAAAAAGAAGTCGTAGTCTCCCGCAGCATGTTGCAAGCGGGGTGTTGCAGGTTTAGCTTGGACGACCATAATTGCACCTCCAATTGACGATGTAAACATTTTGCTCCTGATATGCCCTAGAAGCAATAGGTTCAACCGACTTACCCGACAGTAACACTGTTAGACATGGTGGAACAGCATCACAGTCGCGACTACAACACTGTTGAACCAATCACGGTTTACGACACCAAGAAAGCACTGTGTCCTGATTTGGTGATGAATGTAAGAGGTCACAATTTCAAGCAGCTAAGCAAAGGACACCAGTAGACTGTGGCTGTCGTCCACGATGTTTTATAGGGAGCTGTTGTGCGAACGTACCCGCATCATCTGACCACAGATCTACCGGTACTGCCTGTGCCCCGCCTTGATGAATCCCTGGAGCGTTATCGCAAGTCAGCCGCCGCGGTTCTCGATGCGAGCGGGGAAGCCGATGTGAATCAGGCGATTGCCGACTTTGCCATTGGACAAGCACCGGTGCTGCAACAGACTCTTGAAGAATACGGCCAAGCCCTGTCTGCCAGTGGCTCGAATTGGATGGCCGAACAGTGGTTGGAACATGCACTGCGCAACCGCCAGCCCCTCTTGTTGTCTTCTAATGTGACCTACCAGTTGAACCTTCCAACCGATGCAACGCGCTCCCGACGCGTCGTGGAATTACTCCAGCGCATCGGCGCCATCCATATCCAACAGGCCAAACGGGCTACACCCGAAGAGCTCGACGCCGACGGTCGACGGTTGTCCATGGATAGTTGGGCTTGTTTCAACGGCGGCATTCGAACCCCGGCGGCTGACGAGGATCTGTGGATGCGAGCTGGCGCCGGGGCAACCTACCGCACCATCGGTGTGCTGCACCTGGGTCGCATGTGGGAAGTACCGCTGACCGGTTCCGAGGGCAAGCTCCTAAACGCCATCCAATTGCGGTCTTCGATTGAACATGTGTTGTCCCAAACCCAGCCGGCGCAGTCCAGCTTTGCTGGGTTCTCGACATTGGGCTCAGCAATTCTTGCTGAGCAGGCCCCGTGGCGCAACGAAGCACACCGCTCCACCTTTGACCGGCTGGTCAACATGCTGTTCACCATCACCTTGGATCCCAACGGAGAAGAAGACACCCAGACGCTGCTGCGATGGGCGTTCCACCCCGGTAACGCGTGGGTCTATAAACCAATCAGTTACCAGGCCTCACTGGACACCAACATGCTGACCGCCAATGTCGAGCATTCGGTGCTCGAAGCCGGAACCCTGGCGACGGCGGTGACACGCATGCAACAGGTCGATACAACTACGCTTGATACCCAGTCAGAGCCGACCCTACCGAAAGCTACCGAGTTGACCTGGCGGGACAACGCCTACGGCCTGACAGATTATTACACCAAAGCCAACACCCTGAAGACCGAGCGTGTGCTGGTTCGCCGCGACCGTCACCTACCGTATGAGATGCGAAACGATGCACTGACGCATCTGATCTTGATGATCGCTCAGCAACTCACCTTCGGTACCGTTCGAGCCCACCGTCAAGACGTCGATATGCGCCATTTCCGGGCCGGCCGAACCGACACGCTTCGCCCAGTCACCCTTGAAGCCGTCTCATTTGTGCAACATCTGGTGCGCGACAAAGCCACCGTCAACCAGCTACACGCTGCGTTAAACGCGCACGACGAGGGGGTTGAAGCGACGGTGAACGGCCAAGCATTTGATCGGCACTTTTTCATGTTGCAACACATCGGCGCAGAGTTGGGTGGTGCTAATGCAGCACTGTTTACCGAGCACACCGATGCGCTTGAAGATTTCCTGACGGTCTCCTCCGCGGGCGCTTCCGAGGCATTTATCCGTGCTATCGCCGCCCCCTTAGTCGAGGACGGGTTCCACGTCCACTTCACGCCGGCCGCGGCAGGCACTGAGTTTCTAGTCACCTGGTTCGAAGGGACGCCGCAGGCCGAAGCGTTGTATCGCAACCTCCAACCGGCCGCGGAACTCCTCTACGATTTCATCGCCACCATCGAGCCGATCCACTCGTCCTGATACGTGCTTGTCGCCATTGACGAATCAGCGTAGGGTCCAAAACATGGACTCCATATTCAGCGCTATCCGCAGCCTTCGATTTCGTCGTGGCCCCCAGCGACTGCTGGGCGGCATAGCAGGCGGCATCGCTCACCGAACAGGCATGAACGTGTGGCTGGTCCGGCTGCTCGTATTCTTGTCATTCCTACTGCCGGTCGTAGGGATTGTGCTCTATTTGATCATCTGGATTCTGACACCGTGGCAAGACGGCCGCATCCCGCTCGAGCGGTCACTAAATAAACGTCCCCCAGCACGCTGACCGTACAGGAGACTTACAACAGGCCTAGTGGCCAGCTTCGATCTGATCGACCGCGGTGGCATCAGAATCATTCAAGAGCTTCGCAATGCGGTCCACCTCATCGGTCTCACCGATAGCAGCGGCAGCCCGTCCCAGAGAGTACAAGGCCCGCAAGAAGCCGCGATTCGGCGCGTGCTCCCACGGAACCGGGCCGGCACCCTTCCAGCCTGCGCCGCGCAATGAATCAAGCCCACGATGGTATCCCACACGAGCATAAGCATAGGATTCCAGCGTGCGGCCGTCATCCCAGGCGTCCTCAGCGGCAAGCGCCCAGGCCAATGATGAAGCAGGAAAACGCTGTGCAATTTCCTCGGGCAGATCACCAGCGTCGTAGCGAGCATGCACTTCTGGTTCGTCCGGCAGCAACGTTGGATCCGGTTCCATCAAGTTCTTACCAATGAGTGACGACACTATATTTCCTTCCACGAAGCCAAAACGGCAATGTCTAAGCCCCCTTAGTCTGCCAGTGTTTATACTTATTCAACAACCAATCTCCCTAAAGGACCTCATGATTTCCGTTCGAGAGCTTACAAAGGTGTATCGGCAACCCGCCAGGGATGTCGTGGCCTTAGACAACATCACGTTGGATATCGACGACGGCGAAATTCACGGCATCATCGGCCGCTCCGGTGCCGGCAAATCAACGCTCGTACGCTGCCTCACCCTGTTGGATCGCCCAACCAACGGTAGCGTTGTCGTTGGGAGCCAAAACCTGACCGCCGTAAGCGATACCGAATTACGCAACGCTCGTCGCCGCATCGGCATGGTGTTTCAACACGCCAATCTGCTCTCGTCGCGCACCGTGGCAGATAATATCTCGCTGCCGTTAGAGTCCGGCAAGAAGAAGAAAGCAGATCGACGAGCAAAGGCCAAAGAACTACTCGATTTAGTAGGGCTCAGTGGGTTAGAAGACACGTACCCAGCCCAGTTATCCGGTGGACAGCGCCAACGCGTCGGCATTGCTCGTGCGCTGGCTGCTGATCCGGATGTCCTCCTGTGTGATGAGCCAACGTCTGCACTGGACCCGGCAACCACCGACGATATTCTGAAGTTGATTCGTGCGGTCTCGGACCGCCTAAACCTCACCGTGGTGGTCATTACCCACGAAATGTCCGTCGTGAAAACGCTGTGTGATTCCGTCTCGCTGCTCGACAACGGCAAAATTTTGGATTTCGGCCCACTCAGCCAGGTTGCCGCCAACGTGAATTCCGACTTATCCCGTGCGCTCCTCCCATTGCCAACACACGAAGCAGCTTCCGCTGATCTGGTCATCGAGGTAGTTGGTAGTCAAGACGCCGTCAATATCCCCATTGCAACCAAGATTGCTGCGGAGCACTCCGTGACCGTCGATATTGCAGCGGCGAATATTGAAACGCTCGGCGACGCCCGCTTTGCCCACTACCTCTTGGCTATCGACTCAGATACCCAAATTAATCTCACCGGGATTGAAGCAACACTGGTCCGCAATGGGTATTCCATCCGCACGCGCGCCAAGGAAGGGGTGCAAGCATGAATTGGTTCGAGCAACTGCTCAATAACCGCGCCCTGGAAACAGCGCTTCCCGAAGCCATTTGGGAAACCGTGGTGATGGTCGGAATCTCGGGGATCGCTACGGTGCTCATCGGCGGGGCGATCGGCATTATTTTGCACCTGACCCGCCCCGGCGGTCTCACCCCGATGCGAGTGCTCTACGGTCTCCTCTCCTCGATCGTCGTGAATATCACGCGTTCGATCCCCTATGCGATCCTGATGGTCGCCCTCATTCCGTTCACCCAGTGGCTGGTGAACACCTCGATCGGACCGATCGCCGCAACCGTCTCGCTCACCATCGCAACGGCACCGTTTTTTGCTCGATTGGTCGAGACCTCACTGCGCGAAGTCCCAACCGGAACGGTGGACGCAGCACAAGTTATGGGCCTATCCAACGGTCAGATTGTGACGAAAGTTTTCCTCCCGGAGGCACTTCCAGGCCTCATTGCTGCAACGACCAACACCATTGTGGTACTCATAGGGTATTCAGCCATGGCGGGACTTATTGGCGGTGGCGGTCTGGGACGACTGGCGTATAACTACGGGTATCAGCGCTTTGACTCACAGATCATGATCGTCACCATCGTCGTCATCGTTATTGGTGTCCAACTCATCCAGTGGATCGGCGATAAAATTGTGGCGGCTGTCGACCACCGCTAACCTGCCCCGGCAAGATTTCCCAGCGCACATTCCACATACCTCAGGAGCACAACATGAACAACGCATCACGCACGTCGCGGCGCCTGGCCTTCACCGGCCTGGCTGCGGCCTCCGCACTCGTCCTTGCCGCTTGCGGCGGATCCGATGATACTGCCGAAGGCCCCACCGCCGGTGACGACGGCACCACCACCCTGACCGTTGGCGCAACACCTGTCCCGCATGGTCAGATCCTAGAATTTGTTTCAGAAGAGCTCGGCGAGGAAGCGAACCTGGAGATCGAGGTCGTGGAATTCGACGACTTCCAGCTGCCAAACCGTCAGATGGACGAAGGCAATCTCGATGCCAACTACTTCCAACACGTGCCGTTTCTAGAACAGCAGATCGAAGACCACGGCTATGAGATCTCGCACGGCGACGGTGTCCACATCGAACCGTATGCCATGTTCTCCAGCCAGCATGACGACGCTGAAAGCATCAGCGAAGGCGCCACCATCGGTATCACCTCGGATGCGGGTAACCAGCCCCGTGCCCTGATGCTGCTTGAAGAAGCCGGTCTCCTCGAAGATATCGACGGCGAATCAGCTGCCCTGACCCTCACCGAGGAACAAAACCCCATGAACCTGGAGTTCGAAGAGAACCCACCGGAGATCCTGGCACAGGTGGTTGACGACTCAGCGATCGATGCCGCGATCATCAACGGCAACTATTTCTTGGAAGCCGGACTCGACGTCAGCGACGCGATTGTTGTAGAAGAAGCCGAAGACTCTCCCTACGCCAACATCCTGGCCTGGAACTCTTCCAACGACGACAACGAAGCAATCCAAAAACTCGATGAACTACTGCACTCCGAAGAGGTAGCCGACTACATCAAAGAAAACTGGCCCGAAGGTGAAATCATTCCGGCCGGAGACACCGACGAAGAATAGTCTCGGTCAGCTCTAGCCTGAACTGCGCGGCGTCCTACCACTACCCGGGGGACGCCGCGCAATTTCTTCTTGCCCAAGTGCTGTTTCCTTCGCTGTCTACAGTCCCTAGAGTTACTGCATGGGACACAATTACCTCAAGAGCATCAGTATCGGCATCGCGGCCGGGGCAGCCACTGCGGCCAGCATCATAGCGGGGCGCAAGGTAGTTACCACCGCAAAAATGAGCCAGGGCCACCCGCTTAAACACCGATTGTTAGACATCAGTTCAAATCTGCTGCAGCCGAAGTATCCGCTCGAGGCCATGAGCACTTACCTCAATGGCTTTCATTTCTACGCCGATGATCTGGGACGCCAAGTGGAGGCCACACATTTTTGTATCCACCTACGCCACGATCTACATCAGTGCGTGATTTTCGACAGCAATGAACCGGATGCACGTCTCATCGGGATTGAATACATCATTAGCGAAGATCGCTTTCAAGCACTGCCCGAGGAGGAAAAGCATCTCTGGCACAGCCACCACTACGAAGTGAAATCCGGTTCCCTTATAGCCCCGGGTGTGCCAGAGCTCGCCGAGCATGCCTACTTCGAAGATCTCGTTACGACGCACGGCAAAACCTTCCACACGTGGCAATATGATCGCGATGATTTCCCGTACGGAATCCCGCAGCTCATGATGGGTTTCACCGCAGACGGGCAGCTTCGCGAAGACTTGATTCAAGATCGAGACGACCGACTGGGTATTTCGACCTCGACCAAGCGGAAGAATCGGGCAGACATCCCGACCCCGTATGTCCATCCGGGGGCGAATTCTTGGGAGGGCGGCCAGACCGCCCAAACCGAACTGCACCACATGGAAATGCCGCGCTAGTGCCTCACCGTGAGAGTTTCCGTAGCCGGGTCGCAGTTTTCGTAGCGCGTAGAGGTGCTGTGAACTAGCGATTCATACGGTCTATTTGCATTTCGAGTTCGTTGACCCGCTGCTTCAGCTCGTCAATCTCAGTCCGATCGGCACTACCCCGAGACGATGGCATCGAACGTCCAGTAATGCTTCCTACCACCATCACAAGCCCCCACATGATGATGGCAACGATGGCGATCCAGGCAAACCAAGGGATACTTTCCATGTTATTCCTTCCGAATCACAAGGCCCGATACCTTGTGTGCTAAGTATAGTGCGCCACGGTCACCGCCAACTACCCAACTGTGGGCAAGACCCAGACCCATGGCGTTTAATGGGGGTATGACTTTGCATGATTTAGTAGCCCCGTACGAATTTCTTCTCGGCGAGTGGGTCGGACATGGCCACGGACACTACCCGACGATTGAAGATTTTCATTACCGCGAAACGCTGACCTTCACTGCGACCGAAGGCAAACCGTTTTTGACCTACGTCCAAAAAACAACCAACCACGATGGCGTTCCAATGCACACCGAGGTTGGTTATTTGCGGCCCCAGGAAGGCGGCCATATTGAGTTTGTGATCGCACAACCGACCGGACAGACCGAGCTGCTAGAAGGCACCGCGACGGTCAATGACGACCAGAGCCTGACGATGGTGCTCGGCTATTCGGTGGTTTCGAATACCAGCACGGCCAAGTTCGTGGAGCAAACGATGCGCCATTATGTGTTCAACACGGACCGCAGTGCGGTCTATACCGAATACGATATGGCGGCCGAAGGTGAGCAGATGCAGCAACACCTCTCCAGCGAACTGCACAAAGCTGTACCGGATGCCTGACCTAGAGGTCTTCGAGCATCCACACTTCGGTCACGTAGTAGGCCGGTTCTTCGTATGGGTGCGCTGCAATCGCTGCTTCGACCACAGATCGGGCGATCTCTCGCGGAGCCAGTACCTCGATTTTGTGTTCGGGAACATCGGCCGGTACGTCTTCGGCACCGATCGTCGGGTTGGATCCGCGCAGCGGCGTGAAACGTCCAACTCCGGTGGTCGACCATGATGCGCCACGATAGTTACCCAGTTGCCCGGCGCCCGCATCAGCTAGCGCGTTACGCACGGTTTCTGCATTGCTCATCGGTACGTAGATGCTGATCTGTACCCACTGTGATGCAACCATTATTTCAACGATTTTCCGGCAGAGCCTAGGTTCTGGCAGGCTTCAACCACACGAGCGGCCATATTGGCTTCGGCGGCCTTACCCCACGCACGTGGATCGTATTTGGACTTGTCACCGACGTTGCCGTCAATCTTCAGCACACCGTCATAGTTTTCAAACATGTGGGTGGCAACCGGCCGGCTAAACGCATACTGAGTGTCGGTATCGACGTTCATCTTGATCACACCGTAGGACACGGCATCCGAGATATCCTGCTCGGAGGATCCGGAACCACCGTGGAAGACTAGATCAAATGGACGGTCCTGGCCGATCTCAGCACCAACGGCGTCCTGAATTTCTTTCAGGAGTCCCGGACGCAGCTCAACGCCACCTGGCTTGTACACACCGTGCACATTTCCGAAGGTTAGCGCGGTAATGTACCGGCCGTTTTCGCCGGTGCCCAGAGCTTTGACAGTGGCTAGACCATCATCGACGGTTGAGTAGAGCTTGTCATCAATTTCAGCCGCGTAGCCGTCTTCTTCACCGCCGACGACGCCAACTTCAATTTCCAGAATCTGCTTATTGAAGGCGGTGCGTTCCAGCAGCTGTTCGGCAATACGGAGATTCTCCGGCACAGTTTCTGCTGAACCGTCCCACATATGTGACTGGAAGATCGGATCGCGTCCAGCCTTGACCTCGGCGGCTGAGGCATCCATGAGCGGGATAACCCAGTTATCGAGTTTGTCGCGCATAGCGTGGTCGGTATGCAGCGCGATGCGGACACCGTAGTTCTTGGCGACTTCGCGAGCAAAGGCTGCAAAAGCCAGTGAACCGGTCACCATGTCCTCAATATTGGAGCCGGAGAAGTATTTTGCCCCGCCATTGGAAACTTGAATGATGCCGTCTGATTCTGCTTCTGCGAATCCGCGCAGTGCGGCGTTGAGTGTCTGAGAACTGGTGACGTTAATCGCAGGATACGCGTACCCGCCGGTTTTCGCGGCGTCGATCATCTCGGCGTACTGGTCTGGGGTGGCAAATGCCATGAAAGCTCCTTGGATATGAAACTTAGAACTATGGTTAGTCTAGCGAAGTCAACCGCCGTGTTGTCGGACCCAGGCGTGCATGGCAATACCAGCGGCACTGCCCGCGTTAATAGAGCGTGTTGATCCGTACTGAACGATCGATAATGTGGCTTTGGCAGCCGCGTGAATTTCTTCGGAGAGCCCGGGGCCTTCTTGTCCGAACACCATGACGCATGCAGCTGGGAAATCGAAGGTCTCGATTGGCACCGAATCGTCGAATAAGTCGACCCCGAGCACCGGCAGATTTTCCACGTCCGCCCAGGTCACAAAGTCCTCGACGGTTGGATGGTGGTGGACATGCATGTACTTATCGGTCACCATAGCGCCGCGCCGATTCCAGCGACGACGCCCGATGATGTGTACACCGGCCACGTTGAACGCGTTGGCGGTCCGTACCACGGTGCCGATGTTGAAGTCGTGCTGCCAGTTTTCAATGGCGATGTGCAGTGGGTGGCGCCGGGTATCCAAATCTGCGACGATCGCTTCGACCGTCCAATACCGGTAGTGATCAGCGACGTTGCGACGGTCGCCTTCAGCCAACAGGGTCTCATCCCATTGGTCGCCTACGGGCCACTCCCCCTCCCAGGGGCCGACGCCAACCTCGCGGTCTTCCCAGCTGGGTTCGCGGTGCTCAGTCGTCATTGCTTGTCGTTCAACACCCGGGCTGCACCTGCTGTCACAGCTGTAGACACCAGAACAGCTGGCCAAGCACCCAATTTTTTCGCCAGCGGATGCGAAAGCCCAAATGCGCCGACGTAAATCGTGGACAGCAGAGCAGAGGTGCCCGGTCCAGATGAGCGACGCCACCGCTTACCGGCAGCGATGCCGCAAGCGCCAAGCACGAGGCCAGCGAGCGGACGTTGCTTTGTTATGCGACCGGTCAGGTAACCGCCGAGCATGCCGGCGACAACCAAACCTGCCGTAGGTTCAGGAGGTGTTTTAGCCATGAATGGTCCTTTCGTTGAAAACTTTGGCGAACGAATCGGGGCTCGAAGTTAGTCGAGACCGAGATCGTTCTTTGAAAACGCGTAGAGGTATGGCACACCGGCTTGCTCTGCCACGTGTTCAGCCGCACCGGTGTCCCGATCCACGATCACAGCGACCGCCTGGATATCACCGCCGGCGTTGCGAACGCCTTCAACGGCTGTCAACGCTGAGCCACCGGTGGTTGAGGTGTCTTCAAGAATGACCACTTTGCGGCCGTCGACACCGGGACCTTCAACCTGGCGTGAAAGACCGTGAGTTTTCTGTGTTTTACGCACCACAAAAGCATCGATAGCGCGATCGCCAGCGGCATGCATCACGGCGGTACCCACCGGATCAGCGCCCATGGTCAAGCCACCAGCTGCTTCGAAATCGATACCGGCTTCGTCGAGCAGGCCCAGCATGACCCGACCCACAAGTGGTGCGGCTTCATGGTGGAGCGTAATACGACGTAGGTCAATGTAATAGTCGGCTTCTTTGCCCGAGGAAAGCGTCACTTTGCCGTGGACCACAGCAAGTTCGCGAATGAGTTCAGCCAGGCGTGCACGGTCTGCAGTCAGATCTTGGGTCATACCCCTATCCTACGTTGCCCCGATGCACAGACCCTCATGGTTGCAATCCGCAAACGCCGAGACGCGCTCAGGTACAGTACGGAGGAGAAGTTTTATACGACAGTCACGAAAAGGAACCTTCATGTCGATCAAAACCTTGGGCAAATTCGCCGCCATTGCCGCTGCGGCCGGTCTCACGCTGACCGCATGCGCTGATGACTCGGTCAGCCAGGCTCGTGACCAGGAAGAAACCTGCGGTCTGATCATGGGTGCGGAGACGAAGGCCAATGAAGGCATCCAGCAGGCAGGTATGGTTATGCAACAGGGTGGCGAAGGGAACGCATCCCAGGCCATCGAATCAGCTGCCTTGGACATTCGCAACCACTCATATGACCGCTCTGATGACCAGGTCAATCCAGACACCGGCGAAACCATTCCACTGCGCACCGCTTTACAAGTCCACGCTGCCTACCTCGATGAAATGGGCGACACCATCGACGAGGGCATGCAGGCTATGCAAGACTTCGACCCCGACTCATTCGAAGCCGAAGGCACCAGCTTGACCGAAGCCCTCGACACGATCAACGGCTACTGCTCGTCCTTCGCTCAGCAGCAGATGCAGGGCCAGGGTCAGGGCCAGATGCCACAGCAGCAGATGCCTCAACAGGGCCTGCCAGAAGAAGAAGCTCCAGCACCTGAAGAAGAAGCTCCAGCACCTGAAGAAGACGGCGACGAATAATTCGACGCTTACTCTTCCCCGTCATTGGCGGGATTTTTCTTGTCGGCTGCGGTGATTCCGCAGCCGATGAGGCGTGTGCACAACTTCAAGCCTACGAGTCCGATGTGGTCGAGGCCGATGAAAACGACGCTAACGAAGTGCTCACCGAGACCTACGCCGAGCTGAACGACCTGGCTGAGGCAACCGACGGCGAACTCGGCGAGGCCCTCACCAAACTGCAACCCTTATTTCTGCAGTTAGAAGGCCTAACCGGCACCGACGAAACGGCAGCCACCGAAGCTCAAGAAACGGTATCCGAGTTGTCAGAAGAGGAACTCGAAGATATCGATGAGGCTGCCGACTACGTGAACGAAACCTGTGATCTTTCAGTATTGCTGTAAGTTTTCCACACCTCGCCAAGGCAACCCGGACGGCCAGGTAGGCTTGTCAGTATGAAATTTGCGACTTGGAATGTGAATTCGTTGCGCGCCCGAGCTGATCGGGTAGAAGACTGGCTAGACGCTACTGACGCCGATGTTCTGACCATTCAAGAAACGAAATGCCGGGATGAAAACTTTCCCTGGGGTCTCTTCGAGATGGCCGGCTATCAAGTAGCCCACTTTGGGTTCTCTCAGTGGAACGGGGTGGCCATCGCTTCACGCGTTGGGTTAGAAGATGTGGAATATGGTTTTGAGGGCCAGCCCGAGTTCGGCAAAAACGGAGTCGATCCACAGGTTGAAGCCCGTGCCATTTCTGCCACCGTTGGCACCAAGAAAACTGACGTCGAGCCCTTCCGGCTCCACAGCCTCTATATCCCCAACGGTCGATCCTTAGAAGATGAGCACATGGAGTATAAGCTCCGGTTCCTCAACGCCCTGCACACCCATGTCACCTCCGACATGACTAACACCACCAGGGTCGCTCTGACCGGAGACTGGAATGTGGCACCCTACGACGAAGACGTCTGGGACATGGAGCTGTTCATCGAAGAAGGCCTGACCCACGTCTCCGAGCCAGAACGTACCGCCTTCCGTGCGTTCGAAGATGCCGGTCTTGTTGACATTGTCCGCCCCCGTCACCCAGGCCCAGAGACTTATACCTACTGGGACTATCAGCGTCTGCGTTTCCCGAAAAATGAGGGCATGCGGATCGATTTCATCCTCGCCTCACCGCATCTAGCGAACGACGTGACGGATGCGTGGATTGACCGCGAAGAACGCAAAGGCAAGGGCCCCTCTGACCACGTGCCGGTGGTAGCCCAGCTGGGATAGGACACACGATGAAGCACCTGGCGTTTCTGCGTATTTACCAACCGCTGGAGAAACTTCCAGAGCGGATCCAGAACCTCGCCCAGGATGCCACGAAGCTTTCGCGTGCCGATATTGAAGCCGAAGCCGCCGAACGACTCAATCGTCGGCTTCGGCCCGAAGCAGACTCAACATTTCCCGGTACATCGGATCCACCCATCGTCCGAGTCCTTGAAATGACGGATCCCTTCGGGCAAGTCCAACAATTTTTTCATGTCGAGTATCTCGCGCGCGCAGCGTTTGAATCTACGACGATTCGCCGGAAATACTTCGACGACGAGCTGTATCAACGCTTAGTGCCACAACACCAGCTCGATACGTTCGAAAAAATCTCCGAGCTCCAAGCCGATGCCGGACTCATCAGCCGCCCCATCTCCAACTTCTTTATGGACTTATGGTCGGTACCTCCACAGTGGCTCGCCATGTTTGGCGGTCCTGACGAACCACACGGCCTCAATACAGTCACCGAGGATGTCGTCGACGGCACCACCGTGATCCGGCGGATTCGAGAAACTAACTCGATCATGTCTCGCCTCGGGCATCTGACGATCCTGATGCATCATTACGGGCCTGAAGGTCCCAAGCACCCGTACAACAAAAATCTGCACGCGATGCAGAACTGGATTCGAAACTTCCACAGAGTTGGCAGTGTGGAGGGCCTGGTGGAACTGGATTACGGTGCCCTCAGCAAGTACGCCTGGCCGGATACCGCAGGACGGTTCCTCGAAGAAGGCCACGACGTATTGCAACGCATCTACCGGCTCGAGGACGAGATGGAGATGGAAGATCCCGAAAACTACACCGGGCTGCCCCCGGCTATGCTAGAACAAGCTGCCGACATCATGCGCCGCAAATATCAGGCAGCCCTAGATGTTTGGGACAGCATCCAACGCTACGAATACGCTAACTAGCCCACCCGAAGACGAAAGGCCGACATGCAACGCGAGATCATTGACACCCTGAATGCCGTAGCCGATATCGACTTAGACTCAGAGATCGTCCGGCGGGTAAATTTTATGGTCGACTATCTGCATCACACCCGAGCCAACGGACTGGTTTTAGGTATTTCGGGTGGAGTTGATTCCACCGTTGCTGGGCGTCTCTGCCAAATGGCGGTAGAACAATATCGCCGAGTCAACCCGGATTGGGAAGGCCGCTTCTACGGAGTTCAACTCCCCTACCACGTCCAAGCTGACGCCGATGATGCCCAAGCTGCCATGGATTTCATCGCACCGGACCGTGCCATCAACCTCCAAATCGGGTCCGCCACCGATGCTCTGTCGGATGCCTTCAACGACGCCCTCGGCGAGCGCACCAGCGATTACAATCTCGGAAACGTCAAAGCCCGCATGCGAATGGTCGCCCAGTATGCGGTTGCGGGGCATTACAACGCCCTGGTGGTCGGCAGTGACCAAGCAGCGGAATCACTCACCGGATTCTTCACGAAATTCGGTGACGGGTCAGCCGACATCATGCCGTTGTCCGGGCTCACCAAGACCCAGGTGCGCGATATGGGCACCCGACTTGGGGCTGAGTCACGGCTCGTCGATAAGGTCCCCACCGCAGATCTCCTCACCGATAACCCCGGTCGCACCGACGAGGATGAACTGGGCATCTCCTACGGCGATATCGATGCTTTCCTGGAGGGCAAGGATATCGACGATGAGGCAGCCGCCAAACTCGCATCCACCTATCAGCGGTCGAAACACAAACGTCGGATGCCAGTTACACCCTTTGATACGTGGTGGTACTAGGCCGGATCAGTGGCGCTGGTCTTCTAGGACGGCCTGTGCGGCCCAAGCCCCAGGCATTCCGTGAACACCAGCACCCGGTGGAGTCGCAGCCGAACACATATATAAGCCAGGCACGCCCATTCGGTACGGCTCAAGCGTGAGACCGCCACGCAGCAGCGACTGAAAACCCGTCATTGAGCCACCGGCAATGTCGCCACCGACAAGGTTCGGGTTCCACTGTTCCAGAGCAGCTGGATCCCAAATTTTCTTATCCAAGATCGTGCTACCAAATCCGGGTGCGAACCGTTCGAGTTGTCCCTGAATTGCATCGGCGACGTATTCGCGGTCAGAAGCTGCCGGCCGGTACCCGTTGGGGACGTGGGTATACGTCCACAAAACATGTTTACCCTCCGGAGCACGGCACGGATCAGCGACCTGTGGCTGTCCCACCATCACAAATGGGCGGTCCGGGATCCTTCCGGCATTGACTTGGGCTTCGGCCAGGCGGATTTCGGCAGCCTGACCACCAAGGTGCACGGTGGTGGCCTTGCCGACGCGCTGATCGGCCCACGGTACCGGACCGTCCAGCAGCCAATCGACCTTGTACACGCCTGGACCATAACGCCAGCGCTGGAGTCTATGCACCGTCGATTCAGGAAGCTGGCTCAGCTGTTTGCCGCGCATAACCAGGGCTTGTGAGGGCGTGATGTCCAACAGCGTGACGCGCGCCGCCGGCAGATCATCGATATTGGTGACCTCTTGGCCGGTGTGAATTTCTCCGCCGTGAGCTGTAATCACCTGGGCTAACGCGTTGACGAGCGCCCCGGTGCCACCCTTGACGACTGGCCATCCACGCGTCATACCGAGGGCAGAAAACAGTACGCCAAATGTTGAAGTAAATGGATGCCCCAGCGGTGTACTGGCATGAGCCGCAGAACCGGTGAAGAGCGCCCGTGCGGGTTCTTCACGAAATGCTGTTCGCACAAACCAGGTGGATGGCGGCGTTGAGAGCAGCCCGAATTGTGCCATTTTGACCGGATGATCAGGGAACCGCAACAGGGGCCGCAGAATCGCATCCATGTAGTCATCGATCGAGTTGACGATGCCGCGGTGAATGAGCCGCCACGCAATCTGATCGTTGCCCAAACTGCGTGCCGTCTTTCGTACGTCGCGGTGCAAAATCGCAGCGGGTGCATCATCGAATGGGTGGGCCATCGGATACTCGGAATGCAACCATTCCAACCCATACTCTTCGAGCCCAAGGTATCGAAAGATCGGGGATGCTGCACCAAAGGGGTGGGAGGCCGCACCCAAATCGACAATCGAGCCATCCCCGAAAACATCTGCAGATGCGGCGGCACCACCGATCGCGGTATTGCGTTCAAAGATGCGTACGTGCCAGCCGGCCCTAGCCAGCATGGCTGCTGCGGTAAGCCCATTTGGCCCGGAGCCCACAATATTTGCTTGTGGTCGAGCCGTGATAGACATGGTGGTTCCTCAGACGTTACCGGGTGTGATGCCGAGCAGTTATTCTGCCCTAATGTATCTTAACCAGCCCAGCTAAGGCACTTTATATGTGCGCGTTCGTAAGCGCTTTTAACCACATGGCGCGCCTGCTTACTCTTCGATGATTTCATGACGACCATCCGCTGGAACGACCCGTTTGCGTCGAGTGCTGGCATCGACGATGACAGTAATGATCAACCAGGCGACCCCACCAACCATGAGAATTAGCCCGATCATGTCGATGTTGACTGCTTGAATTTCAACGTTCACAGCAAAGTAGAGAATGGCTCCAATGACCATCAGTGCAACTGCTCCACCGTATTTCATAACCATGCTCCTTCGACGATGCGGGTTTATAAAAATTATCCCAGCCGCATTCTGTCCTGGAAACCTTAGGCGCACGATGTGGTCCAAGCCTGGCAGCTCGAGCTCGCTGTTTCTTAGCGGGAGCGCTCCGAAGCCCTGTCTAATTGGGCGATGTGGTCTTCGTGTAGTTCAAGCTGTGCCCCGGCGATCAGCGCCCCCAGTTGATCAACGACACGTGCCGAGGCGATCGGCGCGGTCACACCTTTAGCTCGCAACCAGGCCAAGGCCACCGAAGCCGGTGCGGCATCAACGTCATCAGCAACGTTGACCAGGGTTCCTACGAGCGCCAGCCCGTCCTCATTGGCGTATTTTGCCAGCATGCCTGCACGGTCTACGCCTTGAAAGTCTTCCAGTGCGCGGTATTTTCCGGTTAAGAGACCCGCGGCCAGAGCATAATAGGGGAAGACAGCCAAGTTGTGTTGTTCAGCCACCCGACCATAGCCTTCAGTGCCTTCGACCTCGCCGCGGTGGGCCAGTGAATAGTTGGGCTGGATGGCAGCGGGAACGGTGAGACCTTCGGCTTTTGCTGCGGCAATCCACGCGTGTTGGCGCTGCGGGCTGAGATTCGACATACCTACGTGGCCCACTTTGCCGTCTTGGACCAGACGGTCGAAGGTTCGGGCTAACTGCTGGGCAGTCTGCGTTTCGTCATCGTGATGTGCGTAGTAGAGATCAACGCGATCGGTTTGCAAACGTTCTAGGGAGCTATCCAGCGCGGCACGGACGTTGTCTTGTGATAAACCGAGTTGCGGCTCCCAAGCACCGACTTTTGTCGCGAGAAAAACCTTGTCCCGGTTGCGGCGAGCGCTGAAATAGTTGCCAAGCACCGTTTCTGATTCCCCACCCTTGTTGCCCGGTACCCATGCGGAGTAGAGATCTGCTGTATCGACGTGGGCTCCTCCGGCATCGATAAACGCATCAAGTACTTCAAACGATTCATTTTCGTCCGAGGTCCAGCCGAATGAGTTTCCTCCGAGCACCAGAGGTAAATCCGGGTTGATCAATTGTTTGTTCGTCATAAACGCCTTTCGTCACCGTGACTCGTGTTGTGTCAGTTCCATCCAGGCTAACTGCAGAACGTATGTGGTGCGGTGACGGGCTTCACCAATTTTCAAAACGGGCGCCGTGGTCTTAAGCTAAACGAACGTCAGATTTCAAAAGGAGCGGACCGGAATGTCTATCAAGCGGCAGTTGCCAAATCCGAAGGAACTTCGTGAATTGTTGAAGTTCAAGAAACCTGAGCTCGACTCGGTGAAGCGCCGGCTCAATAAAGCACTGACCATCGATGACCTGCGTCGCATTGCCAAGCGCAGAACGCCGAAAGCTCCATTCGACTACACCGATGGGTCTGCAGAGGGAGAGATTTCCTATGCTCGCGCTCGTCAGGCGTTCGAAGACATCGAGTTCCACCCGGAGATTTTGAAACCGGCCACCGAGATTGACACGTCCGTCCAAATTCTCGGGGCTCCCAGCGCCCTGCCATTCGGCATTGCACCGACCGGTTTCTCACGCATGATGCAGACCGAGGGCGAAGTTGCCGGAGCCTCTGCGGCAGGTGCAGCGGGGATCCCGTTCACGTTATCGACGCTGGGGACCGTTTCTATTGAAGAAGTAAAGTCTGTCAATCCGCAGGGTCGCAATTGGTTCCAGTTGTACGTGATGAAAGATCGCGAAATGTCGTACAGCCTGGTTGAGCGCGCAGCGTCTGCTGGATTCGATACGTTGTTTTTCACCGTGGACACTCCGATTGCTGGCAACCGGATGCGCGATACCCGCAATGGTTTCTCGATCCCTCCGCAACTGACCGCCAAGACGGTGCTGGATGCTATCCCGCGGCCCGAGTGGTGGATCAACTTCTTGACGACCCCGCAATTAGAGTTTGCGTCCTTGGCCAATACCGGTGGTACGGTTTCTGATCTCATCGGACAGGTTTTTGATCCAACGATTTCCGAAGCCGATCTGAAGATCATCCGCGAACTGTGGCCAGGCAATATTGTGGTCAAGGGCGTGCAAACCGTTGCGGATGCGCAGCGGATGGTTGATGCGGGAGTCGACGGCATCGTGCTGTCGAACCACGGTGGTCGTCAGCTGGATCGTGCACCAGTGCCGTTTCATCTGTTGCCCGAGGTCGTCAGTGCCGTCGGGCAGCACACCACCATCATGCTGGATACCGGTGTCACGAATGGCGCCGATGTGGTGGCAGCCCATGCCCTCGGAGCAGATTTCGTGCTCGTTGGGCGTGCCTGGTTGTACGGTTTAATGGCCGGTGGACGTGCAGGGGTGGACAAGATGATTGAGATCATGGACTCCGAAATCCGTCGCACCATGGGCCTGCTCGGTGCAAGCAATGTCGCTGAGCTCAATCCAGACCACGTCACGCAATTTGCACGCCTCGCACCGCGCAACACCACGCTTTCAACCAAACACTAAGGGAGGGTTCCACTATGGCAACATGGCTCATCACGGGCTGCTCAACCGGTCTCGGAAGGGCATTGGCCGAACACGTTCTGCAAACCGGGCACAACGCTGTTATTACTGCACGGGATGCCGACGCCCTGACTGATCTTGCCGAAGCGTATCCGGACACGGCGCTGGCATTACCGCTAGACGTCCGATTTGCTGACCAAATTCAGACGGTTGTCGCTGCCGCCCAGGACCGTTTCGACGGCATCGATGTGCTCGTCAACAACGCCGGCTATGGGTACCGTTCCGCGGTGGAAGAAGGCGAGACGGATGCGATCAAACAGATGTTCGAAACCAACTACTACGGCCCGGTCAACATGATCAACGCCGTCCTACCGGGTATGCGGCACCGCAGCAGAGGCATGATCATCAATATCTCGTCGATTGCTGGTCAACGTACCGCACCCGGTTCCGGGTATTATGCAGCAACCAAGGCAGCGCTGGAATCTACCTCCGAAGCACTGCGACAAGAAGTTGAGCCCCTGGGAATTCGTGTCGCCATTGTGCAGCCCGGAGGCTTCCGGACAGACTTTGCTGGGCGTTCTCTCCACCAGTCAGCCGAGCCGCTCGAGGTCTACGCAGAGACCGCGGGGAAGCGTCGCAAGGAGCACGACACCATCGATGGTCGTCAGGCGGGCGATCCGGCAAAAGCGGCCCGTGCCATTATGACGCTGGCAGAAGCCGAGCAGCCACCGATGCGGTTGATTCTTGGTCGTGAGGCGTTGCAGCTAGCTGAAGTGGACCTCAATCAACAGTTAGACGATCTCATGGATTGGGAGTCCGTGAGTCTCAGTACGGATTTCCCACAGACCGAAGCCTAGCTGTTGCTCGGTGTCTTACTGCGGGATACTGAGAGCTTCGCTGCCATACTGCTTTGTACTTTGACAAACATCAGCAGGGCACCAAGGACTCCGAGTGTTCCCAGGGCTGCGCCAACAAGAACATCGTGCGGATAGTGGTGGCCTGCCAGAACGCGGGACACACCTTCAAGGATGGCTAGCGGGAACGCCAGGTATGCCATCCACGGCAGGGCGAACGCCAACCCCATGGCCAGGCCGAAAGCTATCACCGTGTGGTTGGAGGGGTACGAGAAATCTTCAAGCGGCGGGCAGTTACTAACGGTCTCATACACATTGCACGGTCTCACGTTTCCGTAGCCGTCCTTCAGGAAGACGTTGATGACGTACACCAACGTCGTCGCGACGCCGCCGAAGACCAAGCGAACAAATGGGATGTTGTCTTTGGTCACCCAGGTCCGTACGAGCGTTCCGAGATAGACAATGACCAGAGCTAGCATCACTACGGTAGAAGCGATATAGCCGGTGTCGCCCAATGACTCGATGGTCATGGTTTCATAGAGTTCTGCACTCCACGGTGGAACTTCGATGAGTGCGCCGATGACCGCTGCTACCAGCAGCCAGATCAACACCGGCCCTACGATCTGTCTTGTCTTACCCAAAGTGTCCTCACACATTCACACCAGTCACAACCCGCCATCCGGCGAGACCTTATCGTCATTACTCTAACGGTGTGAGCAGAAAACTACCGATTTTCTACTAGCTACCAGCGCAATGTGTGAGGAGCAAGACTCTTCCACCCCAACATCACGTTATCCACACTTGATCGAACACGGCACCTGGGCTCCAACACTGACTTCTACGCTGAGATACGCCAGCCAACCCTCTCCTACCGCTGAGGTGTCTCATGTTTCGAAAACTTCTCCGTCTCGTGGCTCTACCGGTCGTTTTCGGCCTGCTGTTTCTCACAGCGTGTGGTCCTGGTGAGTCCACCGGCGAAAGTTGTCTGCGCTTCGAGGTTCTTCGAGTCGAGCTTGAGGCGTTTGAAAACAATCCACCGAGCGACCCGGAGGAACGCTTCCAAACTGCAGAAGCCATTGCGGGCGGATTCGACATCATTCGCGATAGCACCCGAAACCCTGAACTGGCCGAAGGTGCCGACGCACTCTCGGAACTGTACTGGACGGCCCTGCAGGTCCAATACGACAACGTACTGTTCGGCCCCGACCAAATCATCGCTGAAGTGGTCGACCAGGTCGGCGTCGAACGCGCGGAATCCGCCAACCTCACCTATGAACGAATCTGTGGTGCGTTCTAACGCCACTGCTACATACTGCTGGTGCCTACATCCATGGCCAGCAGTACGCGATCGACAGTGCACTGACCATCACGCCAAGGATCACATCACAGGGTCGCAGTCGAATAGGCCGGTACACCGTCCGCGGATGCAATCCGAAGCCACGGGATTCCAGTGACGTAGCTATTCGTTCTGAACGTCTCAGCGTCACGATCAACACGGTGAAGACCAGTCGCCTTGCCTCTGTGAAGGTGAGTTTTGGTTTCCCGCTGCGCGAGCGGCGAGCGCCTCCGGCGCGCATCAATTGCGCCGCACGAATGGTCTGCCATTCACGTGGTAGACCGAGCAACAGCTGGTAACCGGCGAGGATCGCAAACGTCATGGATGCTGGTAGTTTCAGGTTCTGGTTCAAGGACCGCATCAGCTCAACCGGGTCCGTCGACGTCAAAAACAGTATTGAGGCCACCCCGATCACCAGGGTTCTTCCGGCCAAAGCCGCACCAATCCAAACCCCGTCTTCGGGTCGAGTCAGCACGTTGACCAAGAACAACCCAGAACCAAATGCAAGGAACGGGATATGCGCCATGACAAGCCACTTCGGTGGAACGTTTCCGACGGTCAAAGCCACGATCACCAAGACGACCCACAGTATGGCGGGTCTAACCGGTTCCCACACAAATAACAGTGCCACCGAGATAACGAACAAGCTGATCAATTTGACGGATGGATTCCAGCGGGCCAGCGCGCCGGGCTCGACCAATGTTGAGGGATGTTCGATACTCAACGTCGTCATACCAGTGCCCCTTCCGCCACGGTGAGGATGCGAGTCGCCCATGCCTGAGCTAGCCGCTGATCGTGAGTAATGATGACAACGGCACCGCCGGTCTCGGCATAATCGGCCAGCACGTTCAGCACGGTCGTGGTTGCTGCACGGTCAAGCCCAAAGGTGGGTTCATCGGCAAGCAAGACCGTCGGTGCTTCACCGTGTTTTGCGGCAAGCAATCCCGCAGCAACCGAGAGTCGCCGCTTTTCTCCACCGGACAGTCGAAACGGATTCAGCCCTCCCAGGTGCTCGAGCCCAAATATTGTCTTCAGCTGGTGGACCGAGGCTTCGGTCGCCGGGTTGGGTAGCAGACCAAAACGCAGTTCGTCGTCGACGGAGTGCGTGAGGAACTGGTGTTCCGGATTCTGAAACACCATCACCGGTTGGTCGCCGACCAGGCTACCTTCCCCTTCGATGAGGCCGGCCAACGCCAGAAGTAGCGTCGTTTTTCCGGTGCCGTTGGCCCCCATGACGACAATGCGTTCACCGGGGCGAATATCCAAGCCGACATTGGCAATAACCGGCTGAGCACCTGGTACTGGGCCAACGGTCAGTCCGCGAGCGCTCAACAAAGGTTCGGTTTCAGCCACTGCAGGTGGTGCGAATTCCGGTAGGCATCCGCCCGGGGTCCACACACCATCGGCCTCCAGCTGTTGCGCGTGCTCGACCAACACCTGTCTGGTCGGACCATCTGCTCGAATTTTTCCCTGGTCTATGACGACAGTCCGTTCTGGCAGCCCCGGACCATCTGCCAGTTCATCCAGCCGATGCTCCACCAGGATCAGAGCTCCACTGGTACCCACCAGCTCGGTGAGTACTTGCATGACCGAGGCGACGCCTGCACCGTCGAGCATTGACGTCGGTTCATCGGCAAGTACCACCTGCGGGTGTGCTGCAAGTGCTGCAACGGTCGCCACCCGTTGTACCCAACCGCCGGAGAGGGTTTGTGTACGTTGCCGCAAAAGGTGCTCGGCACCCACAGACTCGAGGAGTTCAACGATGCGTTGCCCAATCTGCAAGGGGTCGACTCCATGATTTTCCAAGGTCAACGCAATTTCGTCTTCGACCAGAGGTAACGTGATGCTGGCGTGGGGATCTTGTGGCACGTTGCCCACGACAGCACTGAGTTCAGCCACTGAGGTAGCCAGCACCGGTGATCCCGCGACCAGGCACTCCCCCGAAACTTCTAAGGGCACCGAGTGCGGGATGACACCGCGGATAGCGTCGAGCAGACTAGATTTTCCGGCGCCGGATGCACCCAGCAACAAAACCTGTTCCCCGGGATACACGGTCAGGTTGATATCTTCTAAGAGCACCCGGCCGCTGCGCGGATCCACGGCTGTGAATCCGCGCAGCTGGATTAGTGGCTCGGTCATCGATGCCTTCCAATGGCGTAGTTATCGACGACACCGGTAGCTTTGATGGCACGGACCAGGAAATAGGCGAGAATACCGCCTAGAATAATGCCGGAACTGCAGTGAATGATCAGACGCAGCACCAGGATATCCTGCCCAAACCAACCGGATCTGATGGCGGTGAACCAGAAGATGAAGAAGGCGCCAAGAAAACCGCTGATCGCATACCGGGAGATGCCAAACCGTTTATACCGACCAATAGCAAACGGCAGTTCTGACCCCAGCCCCTGGAGGAAACCGGATAATAACAAGGTGGGGCCCACCGGCGAACCGAGAAATACGAATTCGATGGTGGCTGCCAGCATCTCTGCCAGGATGCCAGACCCCGCTTTACGTGTGATCGCCACGGCCAAGGGCGCCACGAGTAGCCAACCACCCTGTAAGAAGTGCTGAGCCAGGTCACCTGCCGGCCCCATCACAATGGCAAGCCCGTTCCAAGCTTGCACCAGGGCCCAATAGATGAAACCAAATACCACGCCCAAGACGACCACAAGCACTAGGTCTTTGAGCTGCCACCGCCAGGGACTGTCATAAGGGTTGCGGATTTTCGGTGAGGTGTGTTGGAGTGACCCGGTCATGCTGCATCACCTGCGCGCTGTGCCGATGGGGAGTCCACCGATACCGACACATGGGACACCACGTGGGGCACCTCTTGTCCGACTTTGGCCCACGCATTAACCACGACGCCCAGGATATCGGCCAGGTCACCGCGCAGGATGGTCGCATAGTGTTCGCTGGTGACGGTCACGCCGGAGGCTTTTGCCTGATCGATGGCCGCATAGATCGGATCCATGTGCGCGCTACCGTCATCAGCCAATGGGTATAAGGACCATGCGGCAGCGGCTTCGAGTCCGGTTCTTTCTAGTGTCACGGTTTGCTCGCTCGGTATCTCGCCGGGGATGAGTTCGCACGTCGCTTCACCCGGGCAACCCCGAGAAAACAAGAGATGACTCGTCAGATGCTGCCGATTTGAAGCACGTGAAGCCGAGGCGATCAGCGTTGTGGAGTATTCCGCCAGCCGTTGCGCGGCAGCACCGGTTTTCACCCCGACATAGGTGGATACTTCACCGGTGGAGATTTCTAAACCACCCAGATCTATCTGGTTCTTTGTGGTGTCTAGCGCATCGAGAATAATACGCTCGTAATCGTCACTGTGTGGGTGGACGCTAATGCGCATCCCAATCCCGATTTCTTCAGGCGATAATGTTTGACCACTCACGGTGGTCTCCCTTCCGACCACCGGGTTCTTAGATTTAAGAACTTCGGACCTCTCCCTACGCCAGTATGATCTGGATCAGGTGAATTTCGGGTCTGCGGCATCTCCGCACTCTCAGCACCAGTTTCAGTGCACCCCGGGGTCTATGTGTGCCACCCACCATAGTCCCCGAAAGGACCCTCACGTCAATGTGACGCAATAGGGAGTGCTTCATTGCTATCCGCTACCTGAGGGAGCCAATTAGACTGCACATCGTGCACAGCTCAGTTGAACCGATTGACCGCATGATCCCGTACGGCAGCGAGCACCTCATCGTGCTGATCTTCACCGTCGTCTTAGCTGTGGTCGCTGTCTTGGTGGCACGGCGCATCCGCGGAACCCGTTATGAGAACCAGGCCCTACGGATCTCCGGCTGGGTCATGCTCATGACAACGGTGCTCTGGATTCTGTGGGGCTTCTTACCCGGCAATTGGAATATCGATCAGTCGCTACCGTTGCAGCTCTCTGACGCCGTACGCCTCATTACAGCTATCGCGCTGCTGACGCGTGCCGGCTGGGCCATCGCGATCTCATACTTCTGGGGTTTAACCCTCAATCTGCAGTCGATTATCACCCCGGATCTCAACTATTTCGATTACCCGGTGCTGGAGTTCGTGATGTACTGGTTCCTCCACATCGCGGCCCTCATTGTGCCGATCATTTTTGTGTGGGGGCTCGGCTACCGTCCGACCTGGCGAGGATACGGCATCGCTTACGCGGCGACCTTGCTGTGGGCTGGCACCGCATTCAGCGTCAACACGCTGACCGGCGCAAACTATGGATATTTAAGTCATGCACCCGCGGGCCCCTCAGTCCTAGACGTACTTGGTCCATGGCCGGTCTATATTCTTTGGGAAGCCGTCATCATCGCCGTTGTTTGGGCTCTTATGACGTGGCCGTGGGAAACCCGGGACAGTCGCACCAACACCGCGGTGGTTGGGACAACAGGTACGGTGCGCCGGAATAATCGGCACACGCTCGTGACATGATTGAAGCCCCGGAGTTCAAGACGCCGGGGCTTCAGTGGGGTGGAGTGTGGAGCTTATCGAGCTTCTTCGTTTTCAATAGCTGACGTTGGGTCACCTGGACGGTCACAGGCGTCGTAGATTTTCATGAGATCGCCGTAGGTGTACGGATCATCCAGGGTGGAGACGCCTGGGTCACCTGGAACTTCGCCACTGCAGTCGAAGGATCCAAGACCGGGTACATCCACGGTATTCGCTGAGGTTTCGGTGCTGGAGCTACCCGTGCTGCTGTCCGATCCGGAGCGGTCACAAGCCTCCTGGACTGCTTGAATTTCTTCGTCCGTGTAGTTGCCGTTTGGATCAGTGAATCCTGGGTCACCTGGAACTGGGCCGGCGCAGTTTACGCCACCAACACCAGGGACAGTGACTCGGTCTGAACCCGCGTTCGAATTTGTAGCAGGGCTAGACGCAGGAGATTCAGCTGGCTCAGATGGTGCAGGTTCAGACGGTGTGGCGTCTGGTTCAGGCATCGAGCTACCGCCGCCCGTCATCAGCTCAGCCATGCGCTCTTCCATGTCTTGCTGGGTAGCGATCTGAGAATCTTCGGGGCGCTGCGGAGATTCAGTTGAGCCCCACTCGACGAATTCCATCGACACTTCACCGTCTGAGATTTCAACGATCTTTGGTGCGTCATGGTTCGCTTCGAGCACGAGCTCTTGGCCTTCTTCGTTGCCGGTGTAGACCCAGACATCCTTGTCGTTGCGCACCTCATGGGTGCCTTCATCGGAGATCTCGTCACGGGCAATTGGACTATCGCCAGAATCATCTCCGTCACCTTCCCAGCTCTCCTGCAGGTCAGTGAATAGTGTGCCAATGTCGAAGCCGTCGTCTTCGCTACCGCTCTGTAGTTCGCTGCTGTAGTCCACCCAGGTATCTGAGAACTCTCCAGCAATGTCACTCATTGCCTGCTCTTGTTCAGCAGTGAGTCCCATGCTCTGGCCTTCAATGACGCTAAAAACTGCGTCTGCAGAAAGATACGCTTCGTCTTCTCCAAAGACACGCATCAAGTCTGAGTCACCAAATCCAAGGCCGGTAGCGGAGCCGTCGAGTTCACCATAAATCCGCATCTCGCTGCCGTCATCGCCGAACATTTGTTCAAACACTGCAGCGCTTTGAGGTTCCGCATCTGCGAACGCTTCCATGTCTGCAACAAGCGTGACCGAGCCTGCTTCTTCCATTGACTGCCACATCGACTCTTCGATTTCGGACAGGGCGGGTGCGTCTTCGACATTTGGGCCCATCAAACCGGCACAGCCAGTTAAGGCCAGCAGTGACGCCGAAGCTGTCGCTGTCATAGTGGTGCGAATGCCTTTTTTCATGACTCTCTCCATATTTTCGTTTCGCGTTTCCGCATTTTCGATTAAGAGGATCGGCATACTTTGATATGTACCAACCGCAGGGCCACTGATTCTTCGAGAACCTCTTCGGTGACCTCAAGCAGTGACAACAACGAATGTAGCACGCACCAAAATGGGGTATATCACTTTAAGATCACGGCTTCTTCGGCTAAGTCACCTTAAGGTAAAGATCTTCCAGATGATGCAACTAATTCAGAACCGATGCTCCGGAAATGTCCGGGTATGACTTGGGGATATCCTGCGAACGCTGTAGAAAAATCTCCACGGAGCGAGTTTTTTCAGGATTTACTCGAAATAAAAACTGTTATCTAACTGTGATCTTTAAAGTCCAGATGAAAGCGTCCCAGACGAAAACGAGGCCCTGGGACTGGAACCCAGGGCCTCGCACTCTCATCACTCACACCTTGAAGAGGTATTTATTAGTCTAGGAAACGGTCCTGACCGTGAGCTTTATTTCCTCTCAGAAATAGTCATGAGTTTTCTGTGAAAACGCTAGATACTCCCATTTCACGACTCCGGAAGATCTCCGAACTCCAGGACTAGCCGGCCGCGAATGCCGCCTGCTTCCATGCGACGATGGGCCTCAGGAGCGTTTTCTTTCGGGAGCACATCGGCGACCCGCAAGGTCAGAACGCCGTCTTCAACCTGTTGACGTAGAGCATCGAGCTTGGCCTGCTTGCCGTCGTAGTCGGTCACCCAAATGGAACGAAGCGTGACACCACGTTCGCGTTCACCTTTATCCCCACGGATAGTAATGATGCTGGCGCCGTCTTTGGCTGCCGGCACGATTTCATCGACCTGTACTGCAGCATCGACGATACCGTCCACCCCGTCTGGGCACTTGGACCGGACCTGTTGGGCATATTCTTCACCGCGGGGCAGCACCACATCGGCACCGGCGCTTTTGACGAGCGCCTCGTCGTCTTCGGCCGCGTCGGCCACCACCGTCAGCCCCTCGGCTTTGGCCAGTTGGATGACGTATCCGCCAAGTGTTCCGGCTGCACCGGTGACGGCAAGCACCGCGCCTTTCGGCAGGTTCAACGTGTCGAGTGCCAACCGGGCGGTCAACCCGTTCATCGGCAGAGTTGATGCTTCAACCAGTGAGGCGCCTTTGGGGATGGGCACGACCGAGTCAGCTGATACGGTAACACGTTCCACATACGCACCATGCGAACCGTTGGGAACCAGGAAGGCCATCACCTCATCACCGACCTGCAGACCGGTCTCGGTGTTGTCGTCAATGGCCTCGATAACACCGGCCGCGTCCATACCCGGAACAAACGGGCCCGGTTGATCACTTGTACGAGCACCGGCTCGGCGCATCGTATCGGTAGGACTCACCGCGGCAGCTTGAACGCGAATCAGAACTTCTCCGGGACCTGCCGTAGGTGCGGGAAGCTCGTGAACTGTTAGGACGTCCGGACCACCCGGTGTCTCAAATGCAATAGCTTTCATATCCACGACAGCAGGACAACCAGGTCTTCTATTCCTGTACAAATTAGCAAAGTTTGGCCGCTGCCAAAGCTAAACGTTTTCTGCGCTGAACGGTAATGTGATGGGCACAACACTCGTAGAAGGATCAGTGATGATGCAGTCGAAGACTCCAGCTGAAACCTGGCGTCCCAAGAACCCACAAGATACCGAACTGTTTCGCTTTGCCATCTGGGCAGCCCAACACCGTGGCGCCGATCTGGGGGATCTCTCCGACGGCGCGGGTGTGCCAGACGACCTGTACCGCCGGATCCACCAGTGGTCGATCACGGAGCTCTCCGAGTTCTGGGATGCAGTTCGCACATACTTCGACATCATGGGGATCGGCTTCGAGACTGCTGCGCTCGTCGATGCGACCATGCCGCAGGCCCGCTGGTACCCCAATGCGCAGCTGAACTACGCAGAAAATATTCTCGAACGCACTCGTGACACCGTCGATCAAGATGCTACGGCTGTCCTCACGATCAATGAAGACGACGCCATGGAATCCATTTCGTGGAATCAATTGCGCACCCGTGTCCACGGTCTGGCCGAGCAGCTTCTTGAATTCGGTGTGAAACCTGGTGAACGTGTTGCCGCGGTCTTACCGAATATTGCTGAAGCCATTATCGGAATGCTGGCAACAGCCACCATCGGCGCTATCTGGACAATCAACTCGCCGGATCTTACGCCGACCGCAACCCTGTCACGTCTGCGGCAGTTGGAGCCTAAAGTCCTCATCACTACGGACGGGTACACGTTCAATGGGCGATGGTATGGTCTCGCCGAATTCAACGCTGAATTGACAGCGGGGCTTCCCGGAGTAGAACACCAGCTTGAGATAGCTGATTTCCGTGCCGCCCCGACGGATGGGAACATTGAATACGTGGCCGTCGGGTTTGATCACCCCTTGTGGGTCCTCTTTTCTTCCGGCACCACCGGTAAGCCCAAAGGCCTTGTGCATGGTCACGGCGGCATGCTGCTGGAGTCACTCAAGGGCAAGGTTCTCAATCAAGATCTGTCCATCCACGACCGCTACTACGTCGGTGCCAATACATCATGGATGGTGTGGAATACACTGATCCAAGCCCTGACCTGTGGTGCATCCGTGGTGGTCTACGGAGGTTCGCCGAAGGTCAACGCTGCGGACCGACATTTTGAAATCATCGCCAAAACGGACACCACCCGGTTTGCCGTGGGTGCCCCGTACCTGACGATGGTGGAACGCTCCGGCCTCTCGCCGGCCGAGCGTTGGAACCTCATCGGTTTGAAATCTATTCTCTCGACTGCGGCCCCACTCCCAGAATCAACGTGGCGCTGGGTCCATGAACATGTGCAACCGGATGTCCGGTTGGGATCAGATTCTGGAGGCACTGATATCTGTTCGGGCTTTATCGGGACCAATCCGCTGGAACCCATCCACCTGGGTGAAATTCAGAGCCCACTCCTAGGCGTGGATGTCCGGTCGTTTGATGACGACGGCACCGAGGTCTTCAACGAGGTCGGCGAACTCGTCATCACCCAGCCCATGCCGTCTATGCCCATTTACCTGTGGAACGATCGCGATAATCGGCGGTATCAGGAAACCTATTTCGGACGATTCCCAGCCTCGAAAGAACATCCGTATGGAATTTGGGCTCAGGGTGATTGGGTTATTCAAACCGATCGGGGCAGTTTTATCGTCAAAGGCCGGTCCGATGCGACGCTCAACCGCCAGGGCGTACGCCTGGGCACCGCAGAAATTTACGCCGCACTCGGACCGATCCAAGAAATCGCTGAATCCACGGTCATCGGCGTTGAACGCCCCGACGGTGGGTACTGGATGCCACTATTCGTCCAACTAGCAGACGATGCACAGCTGACGCCTGAGCTCACTGAGCGCATCACGGCTGAGATTCGTTCGAAGGCATCCGCGCGACATGTGCCCGACGAGATCATTGCCGTACAGCAAATCCCACTGACGCACACCGGCAAACGCATCGAAGTGCCACTCAAGCAACTCTTCTCGCAGCACGATGCCGGATCTGCAGTCAACCGGGATGCCATTGCGAATCCCGAAGCGCTGTCAGAGTTTATCAATCTCGCTGAGCAGGTCTCGCCGTCGTCATGAAATGAATGTTGCCCCGGGAACTGGAACCCCGGGGCAACACACTCTCATCACTCATCACTCACACCTCGAAGAGGAGTGATTAACACTCTAAAGACCCTTCCTGTTGATGAGCTTGAATTCAGCGCAGAAACTCGGAGGAACCCGCTGTGAAAACTCTGGGCATGCCCCCGCGGCCAAGCAACGAAAACCGCCGAGGCTCCACCCAGGAAGCAGCAACCCGGCCGGGATGCTGACGTGTTGCGCGCCGGTAAACATATCGAACAACTCCTGGCCACGCGCGGTGAAACACTTCACGAAGGATAAGCTTCACCGGCCAAAATCCAGTTCGAAGCATTGACGCTACGATTTTCAAGTATGTACACTCGTGCAGATTGAACGGCTCATGGACTTGCGTTGCTGCGCAAGGAAGGAAGCAATGGCCAACGTTTTAGATAAAGAAGCAATTACCGCTCCGAAACATTTCAATCGGTGGCTCATTCCGGCAGCTGCCCTCGCAATCCACCTGTGCATCGGCCAGGTCTATGCGTTTAGTGTTTTCAAAATCCCGTTGATGTCGCGCTTCGACGTCGGCGAGGTGTCGGTGGGCTGGATCTTTTCAGTCGCCATCGCCATGCTCGGGCTCTCGGCCGCATTCGGCGGGACCTGGGTCGAAAAATCTGGCCCACGAAAGTCCATGGTTGTGGCCGGTGCTGCATGGGTTATCGGCTTCTTCGTCGCCGCCTTGGGCATTGCAACCGGTCAGTTGTGGCTGGTGTACTTCGGGTACGGCTTTATTGGCGGTATCGGTCTAGGCATCGGCTACATTGCCCCGGTGTCCACGCTCATGAAGTGGTTCCCCGACCGCCCTGGATTAGCAACCGGCTTGGCGATTATGGGCTTTGGCGGTGGCGCGCTGATCGCAAGCCCCATGTCCAACGCCCTAATGGTGCTGTTCGGTGGCGGTACCGACACCGAAAACCTCGCGGCCGGCCTCGTCCCAACGTTTGTAGTGCTCGCCTTGAGCTATGCCATCATTATTGCGGCCGGCGCCTACGTCATTCGGTTGCCTCATCCAGAATGAAAACCACAGGGCTGGGATCCTTCCAAAACCGAAGCTACTCCCATGCAGACCAACCTGAACGTCTCAGCCAACCAGGCACTCAAAACCCCGCAATTCTGGTTCTTGTGGATCATGTTGTTCACCAACGTGACAGCGGGAATTGGAATTCTCGAAAATGCTGCGCCAATGATTCAGGATTACTTCCCCGGTGTGACAGCCGCAGCGGCAGCCGGTTTCGTCGGTATCCTCTCACTGGCCAATATGGGTGGTCGATTCATCTGGTCTACAGCGTCGGACTATATCGGACGAAAGAACATCTACCTGCTGTACCTAGGGGTCGGGGTGCTGCTGTATCTCGTCATCGCGTTCTTCGGTGGGAGCGCCCTTGCATTGTTCATTGTCTCGGCAATGTTCATCCTCTCCTTCTACGGTGGCGGTTTTGCCACGATGCCCGCCTACCTGCGCGATATGTTTGGCTACTATCAGGTCGGCGCAATTCACGGTCGCATTCTGACCGCGTGGGCTGCCGCCGGTATTGCAGGACCACTGATCGTCAACAGCGTGGTCGAGTCCCAGTCCGCAGCTGGCAATCAGGGCCCAGAACTCTATACCGTATCGATGTACATCATGGTCGGTCTGCTCGCGCTCGGACTGATCGCTAATATCCTGATGCGCCCCGTGGCTGAAAAACACACCGTTGAATACTCCGAAAAACAGGAGGCTCCATCCGATGCATACTCCAAATGAAACACCAGATACCGGGTCCGAGGTCAGCACCACCTACCAAACCATCGCCGTCATCCTGGCGTTGATTGTCATTATGGGCCTGGGATACGGACTTGTCGACACCACGATTAACGCCGCAGCGTTGTTTACCGAATAAGCCTGCCGTCTATGCTCGAGGCATGCAGCCTTCGCAATATATGATCACCAATCCCACTGACGGCGTGTGGACTGAACTCGCCAGTGAACACCATCTACGCTCGCAACTGGATGAACTAAAGCTTCAACATCCCGACGACGCGCCGACTCTGGCGGTCAAGGCCAATATCGGTGTTGCGGGTTTGACCCGCTCGGCCGGTAGTAGAGCGTTAGAAGGTGACGTTCCTGAGGTCGACGCTCCGGTTGTCGCCGCGCTCAAAGCTGCCGGTCATGTCGTGGTGGGAACGACGAATATGCACGAGTTGGCCTTCGGTATTACTTCCGAAAATGCTGATTACGGTCCGGTTCGGCTGCCTGGTCATCCATCACGTTCTGCGGGTGGCTCGTCGGGTGGTAGCGCTGTTGCAGTTGTGGAAGGCGCGGTCGATATCGCTTTGGGCACCGATACCGGTGGTTCAGTGTCGATTCCGGCAAGCCACTGTGGCGTTTATGGTCTACGTCCATCGACTGGGCGTTGGCCTGGTGCCGGGATTACCGGTTTGTCTTGGACTAGAGATACCGCCGGGGTATTCGCTAGAACCCTGGCCCAGCTGCAGTCGGCCGATACGATCATCACCGGTCAATCTGCTGTGCCACCGGCCGATGAAGTCCGGCTCGGTGTTCCAACTCAACTGTTGGAGTCGCTAGACCCCCAGACTGAGCATGCAGTCCGTCTTGCGCTGGAGAAGCTGGAACGGCATGTGGAGCTGGTCGAGGTGGACTTTGGGCCACTTCTCGAGCAGGTGGCCTCGGCAGAACAGCCTGTGGTGCTGTGGGAAAGTCGTCGGATCTTGGCTTCGGTTACAGCTCAGCTCTTCGATATGACACCGCACAAAGGGTTTGAATTTCTAGCGAAACATGTTGGCAGTGCTGACGTCGCGGGCTTATTGCAAGCTGAGCTGGCAGATCCGGTGAGCGCTGATGCATATGCTGCTGCTCAACGCAGCATTCTGCAGGCACGTTCCAGCTATGACGAGCTCCTGACCGACCTGGCCCTTGATGCACTGGTATTCCCTGCTACACCTGCACCCGCACCATTGTTAGGTGCGGAGGGGGTAGTCGAGCACCTGGGTAAAACCGTTCCGATATTCCCGTTGTATACGCGCAATACCGCACAGGGCACGATGCTGGGAGCACCCATGCTTACCCTGCCGTTACCGGTTGGCGAGCAGGACTTGCCGGTGGGTCTGACACTTCAGGGCGCACGGTTTGGAGATCGCAAACTCCTGAGTGTCGCGGCCACTGTCGATGTTGCATGCGCGGCAGACTAAGCGTGCTTGGCTTAGGCCGCGGTGCGTTGGGTTATGGTCGGGTATTTCCTCGACTTCGACTGCAGCAAGCTGGGCCTTCATCGCCGATACGGCTTGCAGCCGATCGATGCACTGGGCAGCGGAGTCAGAAGGGTCCAGCATAAACCCCAAAAGCTCAAACATTCAACCAAGCTACCCACAAACACAAACCAGGTTGAGACGAGAGGTATCAAAATGCCGGCGCTACGACCTGAACAACTCAGAGAAGTGGTCTCGCAACTGTGCTTTTTGCACCTTGCCCATCACATTGCGCGGGAGCTCATCAACGGCGCGATATGCCCTGGGTTGTTTGAACCGTGCCAAGTCATCACGAAGCGATGATTCCAGCGCGGCAGTGTCCAGATCTCGCCCTTCCGCAAGCACGATGACGGCGACGACGGTCTCGCCCAGATCCGGATGTGGCACACCGATGACGGCAGATTCTTTGACCGTGGGGTGTTCGTCAAGCAGCTGTTCAATTTCTTTGGGATAAACGTTGTAGCTACCCGAGATGATCATGTCTTTGGAACGCCCGGAGATGTAGAGGTATCCGTCGTCGTCATAATATCCCTGGTCGCCGGTAATGAAGAACCCGGAGTCACGAATTTCTTGTTCTGTTTTCTCTGCATTGCGCCAGTATCGGTCAAAGACGTTCGGGCCGCGTACTTCAATGGATCCGATCTCTCCGGCTGGAAGTTCTGTACCCGACTCGGCATCAGCGACGATGACTTCGACGCCGCGCAGTGGAGAGCCGACACTGCCTGCGCGACGCTGACCATGATACGGATTGGTGGTGTTCATGCCGGTTTCGGTCATGCCGTAGCGTTCCAAAATATGGTGTCCGGTGCGCTGCGTGAATGCCGCGTGATCGGCCGCCAACAGCGGGGCCGAACCCGAGACGAACAGACGCATGGTCGCGGCAGCTTCCCGGCTCAGGTTCGGTGAGGCCAGCAGGCGCGTGTAGAACGTCGGTACGCCCATGAGTACGGTGGCACTGGCAAAGTGTTCGATGACCACTTCAGCGTCAAAGGCATCCATCCACACCATAGTCGCACCGGCTACCAGGGTCATGTTGGCGGCCACGAAGAGTCCGTGAATGTGGAAGATCGGGAGGGCATGAATGAGTCTGTCGTTACCGGTGAACTCCCAGGCCTCGAGCAGTGCCAAACAGTTGCTAGCGAGGTTATCGTGGGTTAGAACCGCACCTTTGGAGCGGCCCGTGGTCCCGGAAGTATACAAGATAGCGGCTGCGTGATCTCCGTGGACCGGTTCAACGGTTGTTCGCGTTGTCTTGGTTTCCAACAGTGAGCCGTTACCGTGTCGATCCAGGGTGAGAACGGCGCTCTCGGGTGCCAATTTGCGGGCTTGTTCCGCGCGCCCGGGATCCACGATCAGCACGGCGGGCTCTGCGTCGTCAAGAAAATACCGCAGTTCAGCATCGGTATAGGCGGTGTTCAAGGGGACATACACCGCACCCACCTGCAATGTTGCCAGGTACGCTGCAATGGCCTGCGGCGATTTTTCAACCTGAACAACGACCCGGTCCCCTGTCGTAATTCCAGCTGCATGGAGAACAGCCGCGATGCTTTGCGTGGTTTTTAATAGCTTGCCGTAGGAGATGCTCGAACCGTCAGCCAATTCGAATACAGGTTTGGAGGGGTGGGCAGCTACGCGGTCCAGAAATCGCGTATACACACTACGGTACGGAAGTTGGAACACCGGGGCCTCACTGTGTTCTGGCTGCCTGACATCTATGACCAGCCGTTGAATTTTGACATATCGTACAAAAATTCAAGTGTATCTTCAACTAGTGAGGGGCCAGTATTTATGGGGTTAAATGAACGCAGGACGTGATCCCGGTCTTGCAGCTGGGATCACGCCCCGCGGTCTCTACCGACGAGCTTGTCCTAGTCGTTATAGTCGTAGAACCCTTTACCAGATTTGCGTCCCAGATCGCCCCGGGAGACCATATCGCGCATGAGTTGCGGCGGGCTAAACCGTGGGCCGAGTTTGGTTTCCAAGTACTCCGCGATATTGAGGCGAACATCGATACCAACGATGTCGGTGAGTGCCAGTGGTCCGACCGGGTGTTTATATCCCAGCACCATGGCGTTATCGATGTCCTCTGCTGAGGCGACTCCTTCTTCGACCATGCGAATGGCTTCTAATCCGAGCGCGAGGCCCAGACGTGAGGAGGCAAAGCCTGGTGCGTCGTTGACGGTGACCGGGGTTTTGCCGATGCCCTCGGTCCACTGTGTGGTGAGGGCTTTGAGCTCGTCAGAGGTCTGCTTGCCGATGACGACCTCGACCAGTTTTGAGGCTGGCACCGGGTTGAAGAAGTGGAGGCCACAAAAGTTGTGCGGGCGCTGCAGCTGTTCGGCGAGACCGTCAACCGACATCGACGACGTGTTGGTCGCCAGGTATGCGTCTTCGGCCAGGTGTCCTTCGACCGCCTGCAGCGCGGAGACTTTCAGATCGAAGTCTTCCGGGACAGCTTCGATCACCAAACCAGCATTGGCGAAGGCTGACTGATCGGTGGTGACCGTAAGCTGCGCTTCGTATTCGGCGGTCGTACCCGAGACTTTACCGCGTTCTACGGAGCCGGCGACGTCGCGCAGGACTCGTTCACGTGCTGCTTCTGCGGCGTCATCGTGCTGTTCAACGACGACAACCTGAGCTCCGGAGGTCAGGAAGGCGTGGGCAACGCCGGCGCCCATGCGTCCGCCACCTAGGACGCCAACGGTGGATGGAAGAGTGTTTGCCATGGTGCTCCTCTAGCTGTGGATAAGTGGTTAGACGCGTTCGATGAGCATTGCGGCGCCTTGGCCTACCCCAACACACATGGTGGCCAGACCGCGAGATTTCTCTTCGGCTTCGAGTCGTGAGAGCAAGGTAATGACGATGCGTGAACCCGATGAACCCAACGGGTGACCCAGCGCAATCGCACCGCCCCAGGCATTGACGATCTCCGGGTTGATGCCTAGACGACGCATCGAGGCAATCGATTGGGTGGCGAAGGCTTCATTGAGTTCTGCGGCATCGAGATCATCGACGCTCCAACCGGCCTTCGCCAAGACTTTTTCGGTGGCCGGAACCGGTCCAAGACCCATCACTTCTGGGGCCAGACCAGCTGACCCACCGGCGACAATGCGAGCACGAGGGGTGAGGTTATATTTTTCGATCGCAGCAGCCGAGGCCACGATAATCGCCGAGGCACCGTCGTTGAGGCTCGAAGAGTTCCCGGCGGTCACAACGTCACCCAAACCGGTGACTGGACGCAGACCGCTCAACTTCTCGGCGGTGGTTCCTGGGCGGGGTCCTTCGTCCTGGTCAACGACGGTGACATTGCCCTTGCGGTCTTTGATCTCAACCGGCACGATTTCGTTCGCAAAGTGCCCGGCTTCCACCGCGGAAACGGCCTTGGCCTGCGAGGCTGCAGCAAACTCGTCAGCCTCTTGACGCGTCACACCGTCAACGTTGGCGACTTCTTGCGCAGTTTCAGTCATCGAATAGGTCATCTTGCCATCGCGTGACAGATCCCCGTACTCAAACCGTGGGTTGACGAAACGCCAGCCGAGCGCCGAGTCAAAAATTTTACCCGGTTGTGCAAAGGCGCGGGTTGGTTTCTCCAATACCCACGGCGCACGAGACATGGACTCCACGCCACCGGCGATCACGATATCGGCATCTCCGGTCGCGACCATGCGCGAAGCGGTTTCGATTGCCGACATACCCGAGGCACACAATCGGTTGACGGTCATGGCCGGAACGGACTCGTCCCCGCCAGCCAGCAGCCAGGCCATACGGGCCACGTTGCGGTTTTCTTCACCTGCACCATTGGCATTACCCAACAGCACCTCGTCGACAACAGCCGAGTCAAGACCACTGTCATCCAGTACGGCCTTGATAGCGGTGGCCGCCATATCGTCAGGTCGCAGCGAGCTCAAGGCCCCACTGTGACGTCCAACCGGGGTCCGTTTACCCGAGACCAAAAATGCTTCTGCTACCACGTGGCTCCTCTTAGTTTTCCAGCAGTGTGCCGGTAAAGTTTGGTTTGCGTTTTTCCTGGAAGGCAGCGAAACCTTCGGCGTAGTCATCTGTGGAACATAGCTGTCCCTGGGCCAGATTTTCCTGTTCCATAGACTCCCACAAACCAATACGTTCGTCACGGATCGCCGCGACTAATTTACGGGATGCCATAAACGCACCGGTGGCTCCCTCGGCTGCTTTGGCAACACGTTCACGGGTAAAGTCCAGCAGTTCGTCTTTTGGCACCGAGCGGGAAAAGAGTCCCTGCGCTACCGCGTCTTTCCCACTCATGAGCTCGGCGGTGTAGATCAGATCCAGGGTGCGGTGAGCGCCGAGTCGTTCGGTGAACAGTGCGTGGCCGCCCGAGTCGAGGGTGGCGCCCAGATTGGCAAATGGTGAGCCGATCTTGGCGTCGTCGGCAACGTAGACCACGTCGGTGGCGATGGCCAGACCGAGGCCTACGCCCAGGCAGGCGCCCTGTACTGCGGCGAAGGTTGGGGCCGGAAATTCGGCCATCTGGCGCAGTACCGGCGTGACGATGTTGCCCAGGTAATCGTAGGCGTCGTCATCGGCTGGGTCGACGTTGGAGATGTCGCGTCCGGCGCTGAATACGCGACCTTCACCGCGAAGCAGCAGGGCGCGAACGCCGGCTTCTGCGGCGTCGGTGTAGGCCTGGCCGAGTTCGGCGATCGCGCGCTCGTCCAGGGCGTTCATCTTTTCTGGTGCGTTAAGCGTGACTTCGGCGATGTTGTCGCTGATATCGAGTGTGATCATGTGATTCCTAAGCGTCGTAGTCAACGGTCAAAGTGTCTGACGTGGGTCGGGTCTGACAGGTCAGCACGTAACCGGCCTCGACTTCGTCGGCTTCCAGCGCATAGTTTTCGTCCATCTCGAACGTGCCGCTGACTACCTTGGCGCGGCAGGTGCCACACACACCGCCGGCGCAAGCGAACGGGGTGTCCGGGCGGACCCGTAGGGCTGCGTTGAGCACAGATTCGTTGGCTGACACTGGTGTTTCCACCGTTGACGAGAGACCATCCAGCGCGAAGTCGATTGTCCGGTTTTCGCCCTTGGGATCCACTTGGACGGGACGGCCACGGTGACCACGATCTTCTTTCGGGTCACCGGTGGTAAACAGTTCAAAACGAACCGCGTCGTCGGCAACACCGCGGTCTTTGAGCTGGTCGCGCGTCATCTGGACAAGTTCGAATGGTCCGCAGAGGAACCATTCGACGGCATTTTCGACCGGGATGATGTTCGTGAGCAGTTCGGAGAGTTTGTCCTCGTCGATGCGTCCTGACATCAGCGGAGAGATGCGCTGTTCGCGGGATAGCACGTGGTGGATGGACAGTCGCGACGGGTATTTGTCTTTGAGGTCGCCGAGTTCTTCGGCAAACATGACATCCATCGCGGAACGGTTTGCATACACCAGGTCAAAGGTTGCTGACGGTGTGGATTTCAGAATGGTGGCAACGATCGACATGATCGGTGTGATCCCGGAGCCGGCCGCGATAGCCACAAAGTGTCCGCCGTCGTGCTCTTGGGCGATGGCTTCTGGATCGTTGAGCGCGGTGGTTTGGACACGCGAGGTAAATGAGCCCTGAGGGTTCATCACGTTGATGGTGTCTCCGACCGCGAGTTCTTCGTGCGCCCAGGTCGAGAACAGGCCGCCGAAGTCTTTTTTGATGGCGACGCGGATTTCTCCGGGGACAGGTTCGGCACAGATCGAGTAGGAACGCCGGATTTCTTCGCCGTCGATATCCGCCCGCAGTGCCACGTACTGACCGGGGACGTAGTTGTAGTCGTCGAGCAGTTCGTCAGGGATCGCGAAGGCTACTTCGATGGCCTCGTCGGTCAGCTTGCGGATCTCTGAAACGTTCAGAGCATTGAACCGTGCGCGCTTCTTTGCAGGTGCGGTGGTGGTTTCTGTCATGGTGCAAGTTCCTTAGTGGACTTTAAAGTAGTCGAAAGGTTCCAGGCAGTCGTTACAGGTGTAGAGCGCTTTGCATGCGGTTGAACCGAATCGAGTAACTTCACGAGTGTTTAATGAGTGGCACTGTGGGCATTTGACGGCCATCTGGAGCATGATCGGGCCGTCGTTGACCGCGGATTTTCCGGTGGGTGGCGCAATGCCGTATTCTTCCAGTTTGCGCTTGCCGTCTTCGGACATCCAGTCGGTGGTCCAGGCCGGGGTCAAGACGAGTTTGACCTCGGCGTCGTGGTACCCAGCCTCTGCCAGCGCAGTCGTCACATCAGCCGAAATGGTGTCCATGGCTGGACAGCCGGAATAGGTTGGTGTGATCGTCACAACCGCTTTGCCGTGAACCAGTTCGACGTCGCGCAAAATGCCGAGGTCCTCGATGGTGACCACGGGGACTTCAGGATCTGGCACCATTTTGACGGCGTCCCAGAGTTCTGCGGTCTGTGAGTCTGTTGGGCGAAGGGTTGCGGAGGTAGTCATTACCATGTCACTCCTTGTGGGAACTGACGGGCTAGCACCTGCATCTCAGCCAGGATATGGCCGCGATGCTCGGAGAAGTTGCCCGAACGGTCACCGCCCCATGCACCTGGTACATCGGGCACGGTGAGTGTGGCTTGTTCAAGGATTGGTTCGATTCGTGCGTCGAAGGATGCACGCAGCGTTGACGGAAGAACGGCGATACCGCGTTCCGAGAGGTCGCGCAGCAGATCGTCGTCTTTGAAGAGTTCGTCGACGTATGGCCACATGTAGTAGAGGCCTTCCTGCATCCGACGATGGGACTCTTCGGTACCATCGCCGAGACGTATGGTCCACTGGGCTGCGTGGTCGACGTGGTAGGTCACTTCTTTGACGGCCTTGGCGGCAACCGAGGCCAGTGTTTCATCGGCTGAGTCCATCAGACGGGTGAACAGCTCGTACTGGTAGAGCGAGAAGATCAGCTGGCGGGCGATGGTTTGGCCAAAGTCGCCGTTTGCCTGTTCGACCAGGCGGCAGGAACGAAATTCTTCCTCACCGCGGAAGTAGGCCAGGTCGTCTTCGGTTTTGGCCCAGGCAGAACCTGCGTAGGACAGCAGGAAGCGGGCGTGGCCGAGTTGGTCCTGGGCAATATTGGCCAGGGCAACGTCTTCTTCCATTTCTGGTGCACGGGAAATCCAGTGGCCCAACCGCTGCGCGAGCATCAGGGCGTCGTCGCCCAAATACATCGCGTAGGTTGCGACATCTTCTGGTGCTTTTTCACCGGCTGCGATGATGTCTTCCGGAGTGATCGCATTGCCCGCAGAGATCTTGGTTGCGGAGTCACCTGATGTGAAACTCATAGGTGCTTCACTCCTTCAGACTTCGTGTAATAGGTGGCGTGGCGGAAGTTCTTACCCTGTGGCGATTCGAAGAATCCGCCCTTGGAATCTGGATCCGAGCTCGAAATGCTGTCGGATGGCATGACCCACACCGAGGTGCCTTCATTGCGACGGGTGTAGAGGTCACGTGCATTGCGCAGCGCCATGGTCGCATCCGGTGCGTGGAGCGAGCCGGCGTGGACGTGGGAGAGCCCGCGGGACGAGCGAACAAAAACTTCCCACAGTGGCCAGGAGGCGTTGAGGCTTTCAGTCATTTCGTTAGGCTCCAATCAGGTGTGCATCAGCGGCTTCATGCTGACGACGAGCTTGTTTTTCGGCGTAGGCGGCAGCGGCTTCACGAACCCAGGCACCATTTTCGTGTGCTTCGCGGCGGTGCTGCATGCGCTGGACGTTGCACGGGCCGTTACCTTTGATGACGGACATGAACTCGTCCCAGTCGAGTTCACCGAAGTCGTAGTGACCGCGCTCTTCGTTCCATTTCAGATCTGGATCCGGCAGGGTCAAGCCGAGAGCTTCGGCCTGCGGAACGATCATGTCGACGAAGCGCTGACGCAGCTCGTCGTTGGAAAAACGCTTGATCTTCCAGGCCATGGACTGCTGAGAGTTAGGTGAATCATCATCCGGTGGACCAAACATCTGCAGGGCTGGACCGTAGAAACGGTTTACCGCATCCTGCGCCATCTGTTTTTGCTCTGGCGTTCCGTTGGCGAGCTCCAAAAGGATTTCCCAACCCTGGCGCTGGTGGAAGGATTCTTCTTTACACACGCGAACCATCGCACGACCGTATGGTGCATACGAAGCGCGGCACAGCGGAACCTGGTTCTGGATGGCAGCGCCATCTACAAGCCAACCGATCGCACCAACATCAGCCCAGCTGCGTGCCGGGTAGTTGAAGATGGAGGAGTACTTGGCCTTACCCGAAAGTAGCTGTTCCACCATTTCGTCACGCGAAGTGCCGAGCGTTTCTGCGGCTGAGTAGAGATAGAGACCGTGACCGGCTTCATCCTGCACTTTAGCCATCAGGATCATTTTGCGCTTCAGCGACGGCGCGCGAGTGATCCAGTTTGCTTCTGGCTGCATGCCGATAATCTCGGAGTGCGCGTGTTGGGAGATCTGACGGACCAAGGTCTTGCGGTACCCGGCTGGCATCCAGTCGCGGGGCTCAATACGAGAATCAGCGGCGATGATTTCATCAAACCGCTCTTGACCTGCCCGCTCTGCTTCGATATCCGCGACTGCGGCATCGGAGTGTTGTGACGTTGTAGACATGTGAGACACCTCGCGACGAATTGTTTTAGCAACTTCTAGAACTGTTTATGCACTGACGGATATATACCGAACGTTCGTTCAGTATATTGGCTGGACGTGAGCTATGCAACTCACGCCTCCACTGTATTCGAGAAATGATTTGACGCACATCACAATTCAAGATTACCGTATGAATGGTCAGTAGATAATTATACAGATCACACTCGGAGATACGCCATGTCACAAACGCTCGGTTCGACGAACACCGCAACAGCTAGCGGTCAAACCGTCACGTCAGGCTCATTCGGCGCGAACGAGCACCCTCGTCTGGGCCATGATCGGGCTGCCGAATGGATGGGTATCACGGTCTCCGAATACGCCGATGGATACGCCAAAGGGCACATGCAATTGCGTGAAGAAATGCTCAACGGTTTCAACATCGCTCACGGGGGCATGCTTTTTGCGTTCGCAGACACCATCTTCGCCTGGTCTTGCAACAATCCGGACGGCGATGGTTCAACGATCACCGTGGCCCAAAATGTTGACATTGATTTCATCTCGTCCCCTACCAACGGCGCGCAGTTGACCGCCATCGGCAAGCGCCGCGCCTCCTATGGTCGATCTGGCATCTACGACATCACGATTACCGATGAGAACAACAAACTTGTCGCCGAATTTCGAGGACGCGCCAGAACCATCCCAAATCCACAAAAATAACAAACACAGTTGTCGAAAACCGCTTCTCCTAAAGGATCCACCATGACTAGCCACAGTGTCGCACCTTCTTCCGCTGACGTTCCTCAACCATGGACGCCACCTGCTCCCCCGGCAGATCGCAGCCAGCTTGATTCAGAGGAACTGTACAGTCGTGACGAAATCGAAGCGCTACAGTACGAGCGCCTTCGCTGGACCCTTCACCACGCCTACAATAATGTTCCCGCATATAAAGAGCTGTACGACAGCCACGGCGTGCACCCACGAGATTTCAAACAACTTTCGGATCTCGAGCTGTTCCCCACCATCGATAAAGAATTCCTGCGGGCTGCTTACCCATTCAAGGCTCTGGCGGTTCCAATGGACCAGATTCGCCGCATCCACGCTTCATCAGGCACCACGGGTCAGCCGACCACTGTTGCCTACACCGAAAATGACATCGAAATGTGGGCCTCACTCGTCGCCCGCTGCATGCGTGCCGCTGGCGTCAAACCAGGCTACAAAGTACATAACGCCTACGGGTACGGCCTTTTCACCGGTGGGCTCGGCGCTCACTACGGCGCGGAACGTCTCGGCTGCGCCGTCATTCCCATGTCTGGCGGACAAACCGAAAAACAGGTGCAGATGATCACCGACTTCGAACCAGAGGTCATCATGTGTACCCCAACCTACTTGTTGGCGTTGGCCGATGGCTTCGCCAACGCCGGCATTGATCCGAAGGATACCTCTCTAAAGGTTGCGGTTCTCGGTGCTGAGCCATGGACTGATGGCATGCGCCAAGAGATCGAGAAACTCTTCGATCTCAAGGCCTGCGATATTTACGGCCTGTCCGAGCTCATGGGCCCCGGAGTCGCTGGTGAATCCGTTGAAACCCAGGACGGTTGCCACATCTGGGAGGATCACTTCCGCCCAGAAATCATCGATCCGATCAACGAGAATGCGCTGGGAGACGGCGAACACGGCGAACTGGTCTTCACCACCCTCACGCGTGAAGCCCTGCCAATCATCCGGTTCCGCACCCACGACCTCACCAGCTTGGAACCGGGCACAGCTCGTCCAGGGCACCGCCGGATGAAACGCGTCACCGGTCGCTCCGATGACATGATCATCTTGCGCGGTGTAAACATTTTCCCAACGCAGATCGAAGAAATCGCGCTGGAGATCGACACCCTGTCACCGCACTTCACACTCGAAATCGCCCGTCCAAACCGCATGGACGAGCTGACCATCAAGATTGAGCGTCGTGAAACCGCGACACTTCAAGATGCCGAAGCCGGTGGTAAAGAACTCCAGGCACGCATTAAGACGCGTGTGGGCTGCTCGTGCAAACTTGAGATCGTCGAGCCACATACTTTGGCTCGCTCGTCAGGCAAGCTTCGTCGCATCTATGACCTACGGGAGTTAAACGACTAACCCATTCCGGAGTCCTCAGCCAGTCGCGGAGAACGCCTCCTGTTGGTACCCCGGAATAACCTACCAATCTATACTTAGGACCCCACCCTCAGGTGGAGTGTTCACGCGTTTTGTTCGAGGAGTGTTCATGACAACTACCCCAACACCGGCGCCCGCCGTGCGGCGTGGACGACCCGGTTACGATCGCCAAACCTTGGTCGATCTATGCGTCAAGGTCTTCAATCGTCACGGTTACGACGCCACGAGCATGGGCATGCTGGCCACCGAGCTGGGCATATCCAAGTCGGCGATCTATCACCACGTTAAGACCAAAGAGGAAATCTTGCAGAGCGCCCTCACTGAGGCGCTGGGTGGGCTCGAAGAAGTCATGGACACCGCCGAGAGCACCAGCGGGCCCGCGACCAGCAAGATTGAGGCACTGATTATCGGTGCTGTTCGGGTCCTCGTCGAAAAACAGCCATCGGTTACGTTGTTGCTGCGCTTGCGTGGCAACTCAGAGGTCGAAACCGACGCGATGAAACGACGTCGTAATCTAACGAATCGTTTGGCTAGCCTCATCGCTACCGCGCAGGCCGAGGAAACTATCCGGGATACCGTCGATCCACAGACCATGGCTCGGCTTATCTTTGGAACGATCAACTCGCTGGCCGACTGGTATCAGCTCGATAAATCGGTCAATGCCGAGGAGACTGGTCGTGTTCTCGCCGGACTCGTATTCAACGGCGTCCTAGAGGACTCAGCCAAATAACGGTTTAGATGCAACTGCGGGGCTGACGATCGAAATCGTCAGCCCCGCAGTCTTTTAACACTCACTTTGTTAGTGTGACTCACTCCGTATGCAAGCGGCAAGGTGTGATCGCCGACAAACATGCTCTCGAGGAAAAGAACTTGCCAGATTAGTCGGATGCTCCCCAGACATCGCCAAGGACTCGCATCCAGTTTTCTCCCATGATCTTCTCAACCCGCGCTTCGGGATGCCCTCGCTGCAGCAGGGTTTCTGTGAGGTTAGGAAATTCACCAATGGTTCGGATCCCCTTGGGGTTGATGATGTTTCCAAATTCAGTCAACCTTCGGGCATAGCCTTTATCGTGGGTGAGCCATTCGAAAAAGGCTGCATCTTGACCTTGGGTAAAATCAGTCCCGATACCTACGGCATCTTCGCCGACGATATTCATGATGTATTCGATTGCTTCCGCATAATCGTCCACGGTCGCATTTACCCCCTTCGCGAGAAACGGTGTAAACATCGTGACGCCAACGAATCCTCCGTGATCTGCGATAAACCGCAGCTCTTCATCGGTTTTGTTCCGCGGATGCTCTTTGAGCCCGAATGGGAGGCAATGTGAGTACGCCACCGGTTTGGAAGACTCCTGGATGATTTCCTGGGAAGTAACCGCACCAACGTGCGAGAGATCGCAAAGCATGCCAACCCGGTTCATCTCCGCGATCACTTCTCGCCCGAAACCGGATAGTCCACCATCACGTTCATAGCAGCCTGTGCCAACGAGATTCTGGGTGTTATAGCAGAGCTGGACGATTCCAACGCCAAGCTTTTTGAAGATTTCAACGTAGCCGAGTTGGTCTTCAAAAGCGTGAGCGTTCTGAAAACCCAGGATTATGCCGGTCCGCCCCTCCCGTTTCGCAGCACGAATGTCTTCGACGGTCGAAACCGGTCGAACGAGTTCAGAGTTTTCCCGGATGAGAGCATTTACCTCGGCAAAACTACGGGCCCAGGTGGGCATCCGGAAAACGGATGACCACCTGGGCCCTTAGCGACTAACCCTTAGGGGCAATAAACGTTGCTAGGTACTACGCACCAAAGAAATCATCGAGTGTCGCATTCGGGTGTTTTGCCAGCGGCGTCACCTTCACGTTCATGTGCGCGAACATCGGGAAGCCCGAGAGTAGCTCGTGCAGTTCGTCGTGGCCATCGACATCAAAGATCGAATAGTTGGCGTACTCGCCAACGACCCGCCAGATGCCTTTCATCAGGCCCTGTCGCTGCAGGTTGCCGGAGTACTCCTTCTCCTGTGCCTGCAGATCCGCCTTGGTGACGGCATCCATGGAGTCCGGAAAAACTACATCCATACGTGCTAGAAACAGCATGTTTGTCCTTTCAGTGCAATTCGGCAGCTACGTGCGGGATACCTTACAGGCTAACGCCAAATATCAGTGGTACGAGCGTGTACATCACCAGCATGATGAGGCCTATAGAAACGATATTGAGGATGACGCCGGCTCGCGTCATCTGTTTGATGGTGATCTCTCCGGAGCCAAAAGCCACGGCGTTTGATGGAGTGGCGACCGGCAGCATGTATGCCGAACACACGGCCAGCGTGACGGCAATGGTCATGAACAACGGATCGATACCAACGCCGATGGCGACAGCACCGAAGATTGGCAGGAAGGCCGCTGCCGTGGCGGTGTTCGACGTAAGCTCAGTGAGCACGAGACTGACCACGATGACGGCGATGATGATCAGCCAGGATTGCATAGAGCTGAGACCTGACACCTGTTCGCCGACCCATTCGCTGAACCCGGTTTGAGTGAACATGGCCGACAGCGACAGGCCGCCTCCAAAGAGCAACAGCAGACCCCAGGGAATCTCTTTTGCCGCGGACCAGCGCAGCAGTGGTGTCCCGGAGCGGTCATCGCGAACGCGTTGGGAGGGCACGATGAAGCAGGCGACGGCGGCAGCCATGGCGACCTGGGCGTCGTTGATTTCACCAAGGAAGGGCATGTTTTCGGCGAACCAACCAATTTGTGCAATGAATGGCACAAAGATCCAAAAGAAGATGGCACCGGCAAAGATCCAACCGACACGACGCTCTGCGGTGGTCATGCGACCTAGCTTGGCGTGCTCGGCACGAATCAGCTCTTTCCCACCGGGGAGTTCGTTAATTTCTGGGCGGTACACCAGTTTTGTCAGCACGAACCAGGCAATGAACAGCATGACGATAGCCCAAGGGACTCCGATGAGCATCCACGTACCAAAGGCCATATCGAAGCCGTGGGATTCCATGAGGTATCCCTTCATCAGCGCCATTGGTGGCTGGCCAATGAGGGTTGCGGTCGAACCGATCGTCACGCCGTATGCGACACCCAGCAGCAGTGATGCTGCAAATTTCTTGCCTGCGGCAGTCTCGTCGATCGATCGTACGAGGTTCAGGATGGATACGGCAATCGGAACCATGATGACCGCGGTGGCCGTGTTCGAAACCCAAGCGGAGATGAACGCCGAAGCGATCATCAAGCCCAGCACAATCTGTGAAGGCTTGGTCCCTACCAGCCGGATCGTCAGCAGTGCCACCCGTAGGTGCAGATTGGACTTCTCCGTTGCTAAACCGAGAATGACCCCGCCCATGACCAGGAAAATCACGGTGCCGGCATATGGTGCAGCAATCTCTTCCATGGTTCCCATGCCAAATAACGGGAACAAGACCAACGGCAGTAAAGACGTCACCGGAATCGGTGCGGCTTCGGTCATCCACCAGATCGCCATCCACAGAGCGCAACCCGCAACAGCACGACCCTCGAACGACAGCGACTCTGGCAAGACCAGGGCCAGGAGTAATCCAGCGACGGGGCCGAGCCCAACGAGCCACCAATTGCGTTTCGTGGCGCGGTCGAGCGCATCCTGAGGTTCATCCTCTGAACCAGCGGGACGGTGCGCCGCTACCTCGGACTGTGGGGCGGTAGCCATACTTCTGCTCCTCAAAACAAGCGCGATACCAAAAATGATGCTGACAGACACTTCTACTGGTGACTGTGTTCACTGTAGACGCTTTTATATAGATACAGAAGTACATGAATACTTGGCATTGATATGCTGTGGCTATGAATGCACACAAAACATGTCTTTCACTTGTACCGTGCCACCGACGTACGCTGATGTTGCCGCACTCACAGTCGACATCCACAGCGTTCAGAGCATAGGAGGCACCATGGTTGAATTACGTCACCTGCGGTATTTCCTTGCTGTCGCAGAGGAAAAACACTTTGGCCGTGCCGCCGACCGCTTGCACATGGCACAGCCTCCGCTGTCGAGTCAGATCAAACAACTTGAGGCCGAACTCGGTACTGTCCTGCTGGAACGCACCACCCGAAAAGTCGAACTCACTGACGCCGGCGCACTGCTCATGAAACGGGCCCGACAGATTCTTGCTGAGGTCGAAGCCACCAAAACAGACGTCGCGGAAATTGGTCGCGGTGCAGCAGGGGTGCTGCGGGTCGGTTTTTCAGGAACGGCCACCTATCGTCTGATGCCCGAAATTGTCCGGGTAGCCCGCGAGCGCTTCCCGCTGGTGCGGTTGCAGATCTCTGGCGAAATGCTCACCCCGCAAATGGAAGAGGGGCTCCTCGAAAACCGGCTCGACGCCGCTATCTTGCGACCACCGGTGCAATCAACCGAGCTCAGCCTCGAAGAAATTCAACACTCCCGCCTCGTGGTGGCCTTAAACCGTCAACACCCGCTGGCCGACAATACCGAACCACTGGATATCAGCGAGCTCGCCAACGAGAACATCGTCGGCTACCCACGTGGCTCATCGGTGTCTTCGGTGGTCTCCGAACTGACCCGCCAGGCTGGGTTTCGCCCCCGCATCGTGCAAGAAGCCACGGAAACATCTACGCTCATCGCCCTTGTCGGAGCCGGCTTGGGCGTCGCCTTCGTGCCCGGCTCGCATTCCTTGCCGCTGAACTCATCGATTGTCATTCGACCACTCACCGACACCGTGACGGTGGGGTTGAGCACGGCATGGCGGACAGGCAACGACAGCCCGCTGCTTGCCTCATTTTTGACGTTGGCCCGCGAGGCCGCTGAAGACCTTGAACATCGAGATAATGTACCAACCTGAAGACGACGTACTTTGGAGACACCATGAAGATCACTGCCGTTGAAGCAATCCCGTATGCCATTCCTTATACGCATCCGTTGAAATTTGCCTCCGGTGAAGTCACAACCGCCGACCACATTGTCGTGCGCATCCACACCGACGCCGGAATCACCGGTACCGCAGATGCACCACCACGGCCATACACTTACGGCGAAACTCAGACTTCGATCAAAGTGATCATCGAGGATGTTTTTGGACCGGAACTCATCGGGCTCGATCCCTTCGACCGCGAAAAAGTTCATGCGATCATGCACCGCACCATTCACAACCAAGTGGCCAAAGGCGCCGTCGATATCGCCCTGTGGGACCTGATGGGCAAGGCTCTCGAAACGCCCGTGCACAAACTGCTGGGCGGCTACACGGATTCCATGCGCGTCAGCCATATGCTCGGTTTCAAACCCGCCGACGAGCTGCTCGAGGAAGCACAGCGTTTCGGCGAACAGTACGGCATCACCACCTTCAAATTGAAAGTTGGTCGTCGTCCACTCTCGTTGGATATTGAAGCGGTTCGTGTACTGCGCGAAGGGCTCGGCGACGACGTCGAAATCTATTTGGACGCCAACCGTGGCTGGACGGCGAATGAGGCTATGGAGGTCCTCCGTCAGACCGCGGAGTACGGGTTGACCATGCTTGAAGAGCCCTGTGACGCGAAAGAGGCCATGAGCCGTCGTCGTCTGGTTGACCACTCGCCCATCCCGATCACCGCCGATGAATCCGTACCGACCGCCGGCGATGCCTCTCGTGAACTGCTATCCGGTGGTGCCAACGCGATCTGCATTAAGACCGCGCGTTCTGGCTTTACCGAAGCCACCGAAATCCTCGGTTTGTGCACCGGCCTGGGAGTCGACGTCACCATGGGCAACCAGATTGACACCCAGGTTGGGTCGCTTGCGACCGTGACTTTCGGTGCGGCGCATCGTGCGTCTTCCGCCCGTGCCGGTGAATTGTCGAACTTCTTAGATATGTCCGACGATCTACTGGCCGAGCCCATTGAAATTGTTGACGGCCGCATTTCTGTTCGCGACCTTCCCGGCGTTGGTGCCGAGATCGACGAGGACAAACTGGCCCACTACCGTACGGATAGCTAAGCCACACCGTGTAGCACCACAAAGAGGAGACCGGTGGCGGCTAAAACCCCACCGGTCGTTCTGAACCGAGGGCACCGATCACATACGAGGCTCCCAACGCGATGGGTAAAGCGACCAGTCCTTGAAAGAGGGTTGCGTAGGCCGCCACCTGCATCGATATGCGTTGCCACAGCACGCCGCACACGAGCCAAGTCCCTCCGTAGGCCAACAAGAAGGCCACCCCGGAGATGTTTTGCTCTGCTAAGAGCCGTAGCGACTCAACCAGGTCCACACCATAAATTGTGCCATCCCGGCCATCTGTGGTCTAGCGTACTTTCGCCGCCTGGGCCACCAGCGCACCAAAAATCTTCTGCCGGTCTTCGGCATTGGCGTTGGCCTCTTCGGGGTGCCACTGCAGCCCGACCACCCAGGTTTTTTCGCGGTGCTCGGTGCCTTCAATCGTGCCGTCTGGTGCGTATGCAGTGACGGCTAAGCCCGCACCGATTTCGTCGATCGACTGGTGGTGGGAGCCTCGGACACTGATGTCGTGTCGTCCTAGGATGCCGGAGATCTTCGAGTTTGGTTCGAGCCTGAGGTTCTCGTCAACAAAACCCTCACCGTCGTCGGGTCTGTGACCGTCGATATGTTGAATGATACTGCCGCCCAAGGCGACGTTCAGCAGTTGTGAGCCTCGGCAAATTCCCAGAACTGGTGCATCGCCTTCGATAGCGTGCTGCAATGATTGCAAACAGAATTGATCCGCGTTGGCGTCGACTCCGACCATCTTTTCATTCAGATCGGCATCAGAGAAGAAGCCTGGGTGAACGTCTGCCCCACCGAGATATATGAAGGCATCAATATCGTCATGCCCAGTCGTACCCGATAGCTGTTGAGCCGGATCAGAGCTATCTATAACTACTGGGCGTCCGCCGGCATCTCTGACTTCTTGCACCGAAGTCAGCGTGAGATCATGCATTGTTTGGACTTCGGCATCGCCAAAATCCGGTGACCATAGGGCTACTACCACAGCTATTGCAGGACGTTCGTCAAGAACATAGTCTTCGTCAATTTGGTAATCAGCCAGAGTGTACCGAGACTGCACTTCAACGTTCAAAAATATCTCCTACCATTTGCACTCGATGAAAGCTTGTTGATCCCAACCATAGTTGTTCACAGCAAGTGGCAATTGCTAGCCCAACCAACACACTATGCTCTTCGTGTTGTGTAAGAGGGATGGAGCCAATCTTTCAGAAAACTCCATCCCTCCATCACCTACAACTCAGAATCGGACAACTTTCTTGTTCATGAACTCTTCGATTCCCAATGGACCAAGTTCACGCCCAATACCAGATCGCTTGACGCCCCCAAAGGGCAGGTCTGGCTGCGAGCCGCCTGCTTCATTGAAGAAGACCATGCCGGTTTCGATTTGATCGGCGACTTCTAGCGCTGCTTCTGGATCTTCCGTGAAGATACTTGAGCCTAGCCCGAAGGGTGAGTCATTGGCTAAGCGCAATGCGTCATCCACCGTTTTGGCCCGGTATACAATCGCGACTGGACCAAAGAGCTCTTCGTAGTAACCACGCATTTCCGGAGTGACGTCAGTTAGGACGGCAGGGCTGAAGTATGTCCCTTTGTCGGAAAGCCGTTCGCCTCCGGTGTGCAAGGTGGCGCCAGCTTTCACCGTGTCCTGCACCTGTTCGATCAATTCTTCGAGTGCTTGTGCGGACGAAATGGGTCCGACAACGCTCTTCGGATCCATCGGATCGCCTACTTGAGCATTTTCGAATTCACGGACCAATACTTCGACGAACTCATCGTAGTATTCATCCATCACGATGAGACGTTTTGGTGAATTACATGCCTGTCCAGCGTTACGTAGACGAGTTTGTGCAATTTTTGTAGCGACCGCCTGGACATCGTTCGTGTCCAATACGAGCAGCGGATCGGAGCCACCGAGTTCAAGAACCATCGGTTTAAGGTGTTGCCCCGCGTTTTTGCCGACTGCCACACCAGCACGTTCACTACCGGTCAAGGAGACACCGAAGATACGCGGATCAGCGATGACATCTGCAATCTGGTCGCTAGAAGCATACATATTAATGTAAGCATTTTCTGGGAGTCCCGCATCGCGTAGGAGCTGTTCAATTGCTGCAGCCGACTCTGGACAATTCCGTGCGTGTTTCAGCAACATCGTATTGCCAAGGATGAGGTTTGGTGCGGCGAAACGCGCTACCTGGTAGTACGGGAAGTTCCAGGGCATAATGCCCACTAGCGCCCCAATAGATTTCTTCTGAAGAAGTGCTCGACCGCCTTCAATGTCGAGTTCCTCATTCGCAAGGAGCTGCTCAGCGTTGTCGGCGTAGTAGCGGAAGATATCGCGGGATGTCTCTGCCTCACCGATACCCTGCCCAACGGGTTTACCCATTTCGCGAGCGATAATCTTGGCAAGCTCTTCTTTACGTTCATCGAACAGATCGGCGGCTTTCCAAACGATCGCCTGCCGTTCGCTCAACGGGCGACGGTTCCATTCACGGTATCCCTGGTCAACCTGTTCAACAGCTTCTGCAACCTCAGCATCCGACATCTCTGGATATGTTGCTTCAACCTCGCCGGTGGCAGGGTTCTTTACCTGATACATTTTGTGGCCTTTCTACACATAAGATCGCAAAGTCTTGAGTAAGTAGTCATGGATAAAGCGGTCTCGTTAAAATAGTCGAGACCGCTTTATCCATTCAGAAAATTTATACCTGCACCCTGTCAGACTGCATGCTGGCAGTAGTTACCAACCAGTCGAAGAGTGCTTGCTGTTGCATATCCGTGGCAGCGTTGTCTTCTGGATGCCATTGAATAGCCACCACCGGGATGGTCGAATCCACGGGTTCCAGCGCTTCAACAATGCCATCCTGTGCAGTTGCAACAGCCCGGAGTCCTGTGCCGATCTGGTCTACAGCCTGATGATGATAGGACGAGACACGAATATGGTCATGCTCATTGAGCACCGAGGCGAGCCGCGAGTCCGATGCAATGTCCACATCGTGAAGATCATTGCGATGTATCTCGTGTTCGGGCGGCAAGTCCTGCATCAACGTTCCGCCATGCATGACGTTGAGCATCTGGAAGCCACGGCACACGGCCAACGTTGGTAGACCGAGTTTCAGCGCAGCGTCCAAAATATTTCGTTCGAATTCATCCTGATACTCATAGTCGGCCACCTTGGTATCGGGCCCAGTTTCCTGGCCGTACATCGCAGGTTTAATATCGTTTCCACCGGGGATCAGCACACCATCGAAGTCCGCTAAGCGATCGAGTGGACTCAGAGGCGATTCAGCAAATAAGGTCACTGGTTCCCCACCGGCGCGGACCACACTTTGCAGCAGTGCCGTCGCGACTGAGTTTCCTGAGAAACGCAGACCGCTCACACTATTGGCCCACATCCCAGCGACAGCAATCTTCGGAACTGTCATGTGGCGTCAACCTTTGAACCCTCAAGTGGGAATTCGAGCGCTGGCATCCACTTCTCCCAGGCCTGCTTCAAGCTACCATCCTGAATCGACGCTTCAAGTCCACGATTGATCGCTTCCCGGAGTTTGTCGTTACCCGGAGTAACACCAATGGCCCAACGATTTTGGGTCTTAATGGTGAAAGCTTCCTCTAGGTCTTCATCTTGCTCGGCAACCGGAAGCATCACGACGTCATCATCAACGAACGCGTCAATATCACCGTTGCGAGTCGCTTCAATCATGGCGCCAAAGACATCTTCACCTTCGAAAGGCACCAAGACTGCGCCGTCGAAAGTTTCGGCCAGCGCCATGTTGGCTGAATTTGCAATCGCACCAACCTTGAGGCCGTGTAACTGCGCCGGTTCCGTAATGCCTGATCCAGACCGCACCAAGATGGTTTCATCAAAGATCGCGTAGGGGTCAGTGAAATCTACCTGGCGAGCACGCTCTTCAGTAATGGCCTGGCCACACCAAACGGCGTCCACTTCACCTGAATTCACAGCCGGGAGCATTTGTTCCCAGTTGAGGTAGACCCACTCAAATTCTTCGCCGATATGGTCGAAAACGATTTGGGCTGCTTCTGGTTCATAACCTACCCGGTTGCCCTGATCATCTTTTAGATCGAATAAGGGTAGGGCTTCGCTGTCAATGCAAGCGATACGTAGCATAGATTGTCTCCTTGAAGTCCGTTGACCCGCTGTTTATGGGATGCTGGCCCAGTACTGGGTGAATTCCCACTCAGTCAGAGTGGAGCAGTAGCGAGCCCATTCGTCTTTCTTGATGTCGAGGTATACCTCGGTGACTTCACGCGGAATGGTGTTCATAAGATATTTATCGGATTCGAATGCGTCGATGGATTCGCCCATGGTGCGTGGAACAGTCAGCCCTGCAAAGTCTGAGACAGAGCCCATTGGTTCGCCGGCATCCAGGTTGTTGGTAATACCGTCGTCCATGGCTGCCAGCAGATAGGTATGAGACAGGTATGGGTTTACCGAAGCGTCTGGTTGACGATATTCCATACGGCCGTTTGCGGAGATGCGCATGGTCGCGTCACGACCATCAAGTCCCCAGCTGAGGTCCATGGTTACATACTGGCCAACATCCCAGAATCGCTTATACGAGTTCACGGTCGAGTTCATCACGAGCGCCGCACCAGGCGTGTGCTTAAGCACGCCTGCGATAGCATTCTTAGCGATATCTGTTGCGTGCAGTTCGACGCGGCCGTCTTCAACAACGTTTTCATTTCCGCGCCAGAGGCTGAGGTTGTGGTGACAGCCATTGCCCATTTTCCCGTTGTAAGGTTTCGGCATGAAGCTTGCTTGCATATCGAGCTCGCGCGCCACCTGTCGGCAGATTTGGCGATAGGTGGTCATGCGATCAGCGGTGAGGTTGGCCTGATCAAAATCCCAGTTGAGCTCAATCTGACCATCGTCTTCGTAGTCACCCTGGATCATGTTGAAGCCCATGGCCTGTGCGTAACTGATGATCTTCTTGTAAACGGGACGCATACGTTCCAGGTTTTCGACCAGGTAGGCAGGAGAAGCGCCGTCTTTGACGATCACGTCTGCCATCGAACCAACCCAGGTCATCTCTGGTTCTAGACCGGAGCGTAGTTCCAGACCGGTTCGGTCAGTGAATTCTTCGTGTGTGATTTTGAAGAGTGAGCGAACATCTGTCGGCAGTACAGAACCGCCGATGTCACCGAAGTGCAGTGGTTCATAAGCGCGGCACCAGATGGTCGCAACGGTAGTGTCCCACGGGATCGATGTGAACGTCTCTGCTTCAGGCAAGGCCCAGAATTCTTTGGCCTCAACGCCTCCGTGAACCATTTCCCCTTCGCGGGTGGTCTGTAGATCAGCCATCGCAGGACGGTGCATGGCGATGCCTTTACGTAGGAAGCGCTCGAAGTGCTGTGCTGGTACAACTTTTGCTACTACGCGTCCCTGCATGGTTGGGATCTGATAGTAGATATATTCTGTACCAGCCGCTTTGATCTTCTCGCTGAGTTCAGCAATGACCTCTTTCGACATGTTGTGTTCGCGGTGGCGCGCGAACGCGTCCTTGTCTGCATAACGCTTTTCTAGTCGCTCGGCAAGCGAGAGATCCTTTGGCGCTGCAGTTTTAATTGCAGAAACTGTAGGTAGAGCGGTCATGGTAATCTCCTTGGAAAAATCCTTTACGTTATGGGTTAGCTACGCTTTTTAAAGCGAATTGGGAGCCTCACTGGGCCGGTGTTCCCCGAGTCGGGAAGCCACTCGTCCGCTCCGTCCAGCTGTAAGTCAGTAATTGCCGCCGAAAGAGTAGCTAGCGCTACAGACATGTCGGCCTTTGCGATGTGTTGACCGATGCACTGGTGTTTTCCTCCACCGAATGTGAAGTGCGCTTTTCGGTCCTTCTCTTCGATGTCGATCTCAGGATCAGGGAAAGCCTGCACATCAGTACCTGACGAAGCGGTGAACAAGTGGACTGTGGTCCCTGATTTGAACTCAACACCCTGGAACTCGAAATCTTCAACTGCTTCGCGGGTAACCCAGCGAGTTGTCGGGTTCACGCGCAGAACTTCTTCGAGCGCGCTGTTCACCAATTTGGGGTTTTCTCCCAACAGATCCCACTGCTCTGGGTTATGAATAAACGTCTGAATAGCCAGACCAAGCTGGTTGCGCGTGGTATCCATACCACCAAACAACATGAGCACGATGGCGTTTCGAAGTTCTTCCGGCGACAGACTGTCACTGTCGCTACTCTGCGTGACGAGCGTGGAAATCACATCGTCAACTGGGTTTTCCCGACGCTCCTGAATCAATGTTTCAACAAATTCGTAGAGTTCATCCACTGCAGTATCAATTTTGTCGATTTCTTCTTTGATATTGACCGAGAGCGCGAGACCAATGGTGTCGGCGCGATCAGCAATGAATTCCCAGTGCTCTTCCGGCAAGCCCAACATGATGCACAGCGCTCGCGTTGCGAATGGAGCAGCAAAATCACTGACGAATTCGATTGATTCCTTGTCTGCGATTTCGTTTACCAACTCATCAGCTAGGTCTTGGAAACTTGCCTTGAGTTTGCGAGCTCGGGCTGGGGAAAACGCGGGATTGAGCAACCGTCGAATACGGGTATGCTCCATGCCTTCCAATACGAGAAGGTTTTTGCTCCACCACGCGTAGAATGAACCGCTATGAACGCCGTGGTGTTCTGGCCATTGCGCACTGCCCTGAGATAGAGACTTACTGCGAAGCAAGGAGCCCACTTCAGCATGACGAAGCACAGCGTACCCGTAGTTCGTCCGAGCGATCCACGACTCATCACGAGCACGTCGAACTTCCTCGGACTGCATCGCGAAGCTCGGGTCTGCAATATTGAAGTACGGCATCTCAAGGGCCTCTTCTGAAACTTGTGTCATGCCACTCCTCCGAAATACATTCATTTTGAGATGATTTATCATTGAATGTGACTTAGCTAATCATAAATTCTTCTGTGAGGCAACTAACATGTTGATGAGTTGCAGAGTGCTCGATCGACCGACGCTGCAGCAATGCACTCGCAGGGACTGCCCGGTTTCAAGAAAATATACCTAAATACATTTATTATCAGCAGTAGAAAAGTAATATTCATCCTGTGAGTTGCACCACAAGACTTTTTCGATAATGATTTAGTAACGAATGATTTAGAAAAGCTAGGCGTAAACACACATTTCGCCGATGAAAGGAAGCTCCATGACTACGGATAAACCACTACAAATCGCTGTTGTGGGCTCTGGTCCAAGCGGCTGCTTTCTTGCGCAAGCACTCAACAGGAAGCGTCCCGATGACATCATCACTGTCTTTGATCAGCTTGCTGCCCCCTACGGTCTCATTCGCTACGGTGTTGCAACAGACCATCAACAAACAAAATCAATTACGCGGCAGTTTGATCGCCTCTTCGCGAAAGAAAACGTCAAGTTTGCAGGCAATATTGAAATCGGCGCTGATATAAAAATCGAAGACCTCCGCGAACAGTTTGACGTGGTCGCGTTAGCTACTGGACGCCCAAATGCTCGCCAGCTTGATATCCCCGGAAAAGATTTAGATGGCGTCTATACCGCTGCAGATCTCATCTACTCGCTAAACTCTTTCCGCGGAAAAACCGATGTGTTCTCAACTTTGGGCGAGCACATCGTGCTAGTAGGTGGTGGAAATGTAGCCCTCGATATCCTGCGCTTCCTAATCAAAGAGCACACCGACTACGACGGAAGCGACGTCAATGACGACGCTTTAGAAGCATATCTCGGTGCTCCCGTAAAAACCGTTACTGTCCTCAACCGCTCCAGCATTGATGAAGCAAAATCCGATTCCGCTATGTTGCGAGAACTCGGAAGCATTGAGGGAGTGCGGTTCACCTCTAACCACGCGCCTGAAGAAGACCTCGATGAAAAATCAGCAGCTGCTCGTCGACGCTCTGCAGTGGATTCACTTGTTGACACTCAAACCTCCGCGCCTCGAGTTGAGGTCGCCTTCCGGTTCTCCACTGCCCCTGAACAGTTTCTAGGCCAAGATACCCTCGAGGGCATCCAGATACATGAGGCCGAGACTCAGCTGCGCTCTGAGATCTATGCGGATTCAGCCATCACCGCCGTCGGGTTCGAAGCCGACGACAAGTCACCAATCTACAAGGGCCACGAGGACCTCATGCGGATCACAGAAGACTCAGGCCGAATCGAGCCTGGCTTCTACCGCACAGGCTGGCTGAAACGCGGAGCAGTTGGAACCATCCCCGCGAATCGTGCTTGCGCACAAGGGGTGGCTAAAGAAATCCTTGCCGACATTGACGAAAACCGTATTCATGACACAGCAGAAAAAAGCGGTCTCGATGGTCTAAGACATCGTTTAGCAGAGGAGCCCATCTCGTTTTCGCAATGGGTTCTAGCTAACGAAAAAGAGCTGAACCTGGCAGATGTCAATCGTATACGCAAGAAATTTGTTGGCCAACGAGACATCATCGCTCAAGCCACGACACAAAACTAAACCCCTCAACATCACCACGAAGGACATATGATGAACATCCAAATTTTATACGGCACGGAATCAGGCAACACGGAACTTCTTGCGATGGACCTCGAAGAAGAAATTGCAGATTCAGGCGACCACGAGGTCGAGTTCGCCGACCTTCAAGAGTACGAGGTGAGCAGCCTTGACTCCTCGAAGTACTACATCTTCGCATGCTCTACACATGGCGAAGGAGAGCTGCCTTATACAGCGCAAGAGTTCTATGAAACACTCGTCGAAGAATCTCCAGACCTCAGTGATGTCTACTATGCGATGTTCGGGCTTGGAGATCGGTTCTATGAAGATACATACAGCCAAGGCAGCGAAGTACTCGACAAGAAATTGTCGGAGCTCGGTGCTACCCGTGTAGGCGAGTACGGCAGACATGATGCATCGTCTCTTGAAGTGACACCTTCCGATGCTGCACTAGAGTGGCTACCACAAGCTCTCGCAGCTTTCTCAGAAATTGGAGAAGATGTCTCTGCCGCTAGTTGAGCGAGAGACCGCGGCTTCGGGAGTCGTCCCTGAAGTACCTCCGTACCCCGAAAGTCGAATGCACTCTCACATACCCCTTGTTGGTGAAGCAGCCTCCGGCGTTATACCACTCGGTTACGAGCACAGTCATGCAGGTCAAATTGCCACGGCTATATCACTTGGCGAGCTGGCTGTTGGTGATCGCTTACCTGCAGAATCTGAGCTTGCTGATCAATTCGGTGTAGCTATCGCAACGATTAGAAAATCGCTAGCCGAGCTCCGTGACAAGGGGCTCGTGGAAACTCACCGCGGGAGGAGCGGTGGCACATTTGTCATCAAGGTCCCGTTTCCAACGAGCAATCAGGTCAGCCAGTATCTAGACGGCATTAGTATCGTCAACTTGCGAGACTTCGGCGACGAGAGAGTAACGATAAGCCGCGGCATTGTGCACCTAGCATGTCAACGGGCACAAGCGGCATCTCTTCAGGCCCTGGAACGTGCTGCAGACCGTCTGCTAAATGCCGAGGACGCGTCAGCACAGGCGAGCGAATATAGTAGATTCCATACGCAACTGGCAGTCGCAGCGCAATCACCACGACTGCTACGACTCCAGATGCGCCTCCTCAGCGAGATCACTTCATTGCTCTGGTCTCCCGGCGGCGCTGGGATGACTCCCGCCCTCGTTCAACGGGATCACGAAGTGATTCTTGAAGCCCTGGCACAACGTGATGTCTCCAATGCCCAACAGTCAATGGAACGTCATGTGCAAGACGGCATTTATCGGTTGATCGATGCCAAACTGACCCTGCAGAACCGACCTGAGACAGAGTAGGTTTCATGGAATTTGCTCACACCACAACTGAAATAACCCAGCGGCTATCGGACTGGACAGAGAATATTTTCGATGGCGTCACCCAAGTACGCACGAAGTTTGTCAACGTAGTTGAACAGCATGTAGAAAAGTCACCAAAGTTCTACGTCTCATCGGCAGAGCGGAAGATGCTGCATGAAGTAGCAGCCGAACACCTCGCGGCACGACCAGCAACAGATGGTGTAGGCCTGATCTTTCAACGGGAGCTTGTGCACGCTTCGTCTCCCGCGCTGGAATGGTGGATTCGATTCGGGGACCATTGTCGCTGGCAAGAGTTTGATAACGACCCGTCGTCTCCAAGATTCTACGACTATGAGCAGTTGGAATGGTTCCGAGGGGGATTTGGCGCCGAAGCTCGGACCATTGCTGGCCCCTACATAGATTATCTTGGCGTCGACGAATACATTACGACCTGGGTCATCCCACTGGTGGTTAATCATAAAACCGTGGGGGTCGTTGGTGCAGACCTTAAAGTTGACACCCTTGAAAAATGTCTTATCCCTATCCTTCAGAAAGCCCCTAACGGGCGCGCAGCGCTGGTTAATGAGGGCGGTCGAGTGATTGTTAGTACCATCGGCCCCTACGGCTCGGGAGCCTTGCTTGAGACTGCCCCGCCCGGGTACACCCTCCAGCCCCTATGTGTTGCCGACATGGACTTGCAACTGCTCTTTGAAAAAAGCTAAACCTCGCTTTCGTGAGAAGACTGCATCTTCATACAACATGCAGCTTGAGGCAGCCTTCTGAGGCGCGCCCAGCGACATACGTATCAATTCCCTCCGGTTGGATGATTAGACGGAAAATTTTGCTTTGAAGACCTTGTAAACCTTCAGAAAAGAAGGTATTAATAGATGAAAGCAAAATGTGACTCATGCAACACCCTCGCTGAATTGGTCACGCGCTAGAAAGAATCGAACCGCCGGATTTCACCGGCCCTGCAACGCTGATAGCGCCACAACCCCCGCCGCCATTAGCCAACCAGCCCGCGTCGATCTTCCCTCCGAGACTAAGGAATCCAGTGCTCTCAACTCGTGAAATATCTGCGGATCACACGCACGCGAAGTTGGCCAGTAGCACTCGTGTACTGGCAGCAGGGGCCGCAGTCCATATGGGCAAGCAAGCTGCTGCACGGACTCTTCATCAACCTTCCAACGAGATCTTTCTGCCCGCACTACGCTAAAACAAATATTGCATCACTAAATGTTTTTATGGGACGAGAAACCCTCATAATTTTCCGCTCATCTTTGAGCACGTCACTCACCAACGACAACTACAAGTCACCCGCTGACATGAGTACCAGACGTAACGGTCTACACATGTCCTGGACTTAGTGAAAACCGTTCTCGGCTCGACCACAGAGTTGTCATTTCTTACGGAGACTCAAAACTATGGAACTTATCGGCGACATAATTGTCTACAGCATGATGGTTGCCCTCATCATCGGTGCAGCTGCCCATATCCTCCGACCCAGCTCAGAGCTTGGCCTGGAGTTCAAACAGGGCATCCTTACCATGGGGCATATTTTTATTCCCATCGCAGGAATCATGACACTGATACCTGTCTTGGTCCCCCTCATCAACTCGGTTGTTGCGCCGGTCTACTCCGCGGTTCAATCGGATGCTTCCATCGCGGTGAGCACCTTTATTCCGGGCGATCTCGGGTCGTATCACCTGTCTCACGCAGTGGCTGATAGTCACGGTGCATGGATTCTCGCGTTCACGGTGAGTACAACCGCGGGCGCAACGATTGCTTTCTGTATTCCGGTCGGACTTTCAATCTTGCAAAAACGGGATCACAAGTATCTTGCGCTTGGTGTCATGTCTGGATTCCTCGCGATTCCCTTTGCTTCATTGATCATGGCACTGGTGCTGTTGCAAACGGGCGTTCCCCTCCGGGAAGGTCTTGAAACCACAGGGCCTGGTACACGCCCCTTTGATCTTTCATTTTCTGAAATTTTGCTCAACCTCCTTCCGCTAGCGGTCATTATGGTTGTGCTGTCGCTAGCCTTGCGTTTCTTCACGCAACAGATGATTGCTGCATTCCTCATCTTCGGGCGTGCTATCCAGATCATTACTACGATCGCGGTAGCTCTTTCGATTGTCGAATACTTTACCGGGGTCTTTTCCGCGCTATTTGGCGGTTGGCCATTGGCCCCATTCATGGCCGATACAGAGGACCAGATGCGAGCACTGGAAATCGTCGGCGCGATTTCCATCATGCTGGCAGGTGCCTTCCCACTAATTTTCCTTGTGAGAAAAGCACTATCTAAGCCGCTCGAGGCCATGGGTCAACGAGTTGGCCTGTCTGAAGCAGGCATCGCTGGTTTCTTGGCTGTGGCCGCCAACGCTGTGGCATTGTTCCCACTGATTCGTCATATGCCGCCTAAGGACAAGGTCCTCACGCTGGCATTTATGGTGTGTTCAGCTTTCGCGATTGGTGACTATCTGGCCTTCACCGCAACTTTCCAGCCGAACATGATCGTCACCATGATCGTAGGCAAAATTGGCGGTGGACTGATCGCGGTGCTGTTCGCCATATGGTTGGCATTACCGTATGCACGGAAACTCGAGCAGGCTGACATTGAAGCAGATCGCCTCGCGGCTGAAGTTTCCGAGCAAGATAGCCCGGAGGGCACTGCCTCTACAGCAGAGTCGGAAGCTGTCACGGCTAAAGTCTAAGATCAACTGCATTAAACATATGGTGGCCTGGACGGGTTTTAGTTCCCTTCCAGGCCACCATTAATTAAAGGCTTACTGGCTCACCTACTAGCCTCAGTGAATCTAGCGAGGCAAGGAGGTATCTACGTTGGCAAACCGAGCGTCTTTTACCGCATCGCTGCCCGCTTGTTTCACAAGTGCTTCGAAGAGTGTGGCCAAGTCTTTTTTGTTAGCCTGTTCGTCCTCTGGGTGCCATTGAACGCCAATGAACCACGACTTTTCTGGATGCTCTGTTGCTTGCACAATTCCATCACGAGCAAAAGCCACGGCGTTGAGTTCCTCTGCTACCTGATCTACCGCCTGATGATGTCCGTTTCGCACCGTAAGTGTTTGACTGCCAAGTACTGCGGATAGTCGACTGCCTGCCACAACATCAACTGGTTCGCTGATAAAGGCGACATTTCCGGCGTCGTCGATAACTTCCCGGTGCCCATCTATATGTTGATGGATAGTACCGCCCAGGGCTGCGTTTAGCAGTTGCGAACCCCGACAAATTCCCAGAGTGGGCATATCGTCAGAGGCGCATTTTTGAATAGAGTCGATGCAAAATTTGTCGGCTTTGGGGTCTACTCCCTCAAGCTTTTCTGCTAAATCAACGTCGGAGAAGAAGCCCGGGTGGATGTCTGCACCCCCGAGATACACGACTGCATCGACACCGCTGAGCCAACCGGTTCCAGATGCCTGAAGCTGTTCGTCTGAACTATCAATGATCAGAGGGCGCCCACCGGCATTCCGGACAGCTTGTGTCCCATTAGCGGTCAAGTCATGAGCCACCTGCACGGCAGCATCACTCATATCAGGCGCCCACAATGAGACAACCAGACCGACAACAGGGCGTCCGTCGTCTTCAAAATCTTCGTTTTTCTGAAAGTCCGCCAGCTTCAGACCTGGATGTCCCTGTGTCGTCACAATCGCTCCTTCTCCACTTTATTACATCCAGTATTAGATGTATTCGTTACTCTATGTGCGCGACAACTACAATTCAAAGAGCTGGCAGGCGTATGGGGTGCACATCGGGCGTCTGCCCTCACGCCGTTCAGTTTCTTACTGCTGCGCAAAACTCCCCCGCTATCACATAGATCACACGCTCTGCTCTCGTAGCTTGAATTAGTGGTCAGTGCTAGTTCACCGCGGTATTCTGGGAGAAGTACTTTCTTTTGCTGTGTTCAAGCGAAATCAACACTTTGCGTACTGCACTACACAGGGTGCACTACGGTAAGGAGATCTGGTGTCCAACAGTTCCATTATGACTACCCACGTCACGCCATCACCGGGGCAAAAGGTCCAAGCGGACCTTGCTCGCACATGGTTACTAGTCAATGCTGTTCAACCAGAACGATTTTCCGCTGCTATTGATTCGGCCGCCGACGTCGTCCTCTACGACATCGAAGACGCTGTGGCTCCCAAAGATAAAGATATCGCTCGCAAAAATGTGATCGACTGGTTTGCCGCTGGCAACACCGGCTGGGTCCGCATCAACGGCTACGGCAGCCCCTGGTGGGAGCAAGATGTCGCCGAACTGGCCAAATACATCTCGAACGAACTCGACGGCCCCCACCATAACGGTGGCCTGCTGGGTGTCATGTTGGCCATGACCGAATCCACCGACCACGTGAACGAAACCGCAGCACGTCTACCGGGTGTGCCAATCGTTGCACTGGTAGAAACAGCTCGCGGTTTGCAGCGCATTAACTCTATCGCCGCCGCCCGAGGCACCTTCCGTCTCGCCTTCGGCATTGGCGATTTCCGTCGTGACACCGGCTTTGGTGGCTCACCGATTGCGTTGGCCTACGCACGCAGCCAGTTCACCATCGCATCACAGGCGGCCATGCTGCCCTCCCCCGTTGATGGTCCAACCCAAGGCACCTCGGGCAAAGTCCTCACCGAAGCCGCATCGGTCTCCGATGAGTTCGGTTTCTCTGGCAAACTGTGCCTGCTGCCCGAGCAAACCGCGACCATCAATGAAGCCCTGAGCCCGTCGCAGGAAGAACTCACCTGGGCACACGACTTCCTCGATGCTTTTGAAAACGACGGCGGACAGATCCGCAACGGCTCCGACCTCCCCCGCTTGGCACGCTCCAACAGCACCATTGAACTGGCCAACGCGCTAGGTATCGAATGGTGCCGCCCGGCAACCTCGGATAACTACGCGACCGCTCCCACGGATACCTACCACTACTAAAGAACGGTATTCATGGCCCCGCTCCCCTCACAACGCCTTTGGACGGCGGACTACTTCCGTGCGTTCATTGTGCACCTCGGGGTCAGCATGGTGTTCATTACGCTGATGTCGTTTATGGCGCTCTACGCCGCCGAACGATTCAGCGTCAACGACACCGCAGCTGGCTTTGCCGCGAGCGCATTCGTCGCCGGCGGAGCACTGGCCCGCGTGCTCATCGGAAAATACTTAGACTTCCTCGGGCGTAAACGCACACTCGTCTTCGTGCTGCTGGTGTTCGTGGCATGTGCACTGCTGTATCCGGTGACGGACCACTATGTGGTTCTGCTGCTGGTGCGTATCATCCACGGGGCCGCCTTTGGTGTCGCTTCCACCACGATTACCTCGATAGCCATTACCCTGGTGCCGGCAGTCCGGCTGGGCGAAGGCCTAGGCTATATGGCGCTGGCCGCCACGCTTTCCAATGCGATTGGCCCACTGGCGGCACTGCAACTACATGAACGGGCTTCCAATCTGTGGGTATTTGGCTTTACCCTCGTCTGTACTCTGTTTGCCCTGATAGCCGCCTTGTTCATGACCGTTCGCGAGCGCACCCCGACCGAGGATGAGTATCGTCGACGGTGGCGTATCCGGGGTTCAGATCTTGTGGACCCGCGGGTCCTTCCCATAGCCGTGGTCGGGTTACTGACGACGCTTGGCTATTCGGTCATCATGACCTTCTTGCCCGCCTACCTTGTTGGTCTGGACATGGTGAACATCGCCTCGTTGTTCTTCCTCATTTGGGCATTGGCGATGTTGATCGTCCGGTTATTTGCCGGCCGTCTACACGATCGCTACGGGGACAACGCCGTGATCCCCGGCGCGCTAATATCGCTCACCGCAGGGCTCGTCATCCTCGCGCTGGCAAGCGCTGACTGGCACTTCATCATCGCAGCGATCTTGGGCGGTTTCGGCCACGGTGCAGCGCTACCGGGCATACAGACGGCCGGTATTAAACGCACCACCTCCCACCGGGTGCCGATCGCGACGTCGACGCACTACCTGGCGTTGGATTCGGGTTTGGCCATCGGTCCGGTCATGCTGGGGTTCATCATCCACATGGCCGGTTACTCGGTCCTATACTTTGCCGGAGCAGGGATCGTTGCACTGGGGCTACTCGTGTACTGGCTCGGGCATGGTCGCCGCGCTGCACACGCAGCAACCTCCTAAGCGTCCACATCCGTTTCCCGGTCTTCGTCGAAGGCCTGTTCCCTGGCGTATTTATGTACGCGTTCCAAGATCGCATACTGTTCTTGCGCGTCATCGACCAGTTGCCGGAAGACCTCCGAAGAAACTCCCAGTGCTTGGGCTTCGTTGAGCATCGTCCGCCAGCCGTGGAGCTTGCCCGTGACCGCAGACAACATGAGTTCGGTTTCTAACACGAGCACCGACGGGGTAATTTTCATACCTTCTGGGAAGAACGATTTGATCCGCGCGACGCGTTCACCCACCCAGAGGGCAGGACCTGCGATAGCCGGACGGGAGAACTGCTGCCGTTTCATCAATTCCTGTAAGAAATTGTGTTCGGCGCGGATCTGCTCGGCCACAGCAGCAAGGTCCTCATAGACCGGGGAATTCATAAACGATTCTGCCAGTTTTTCAATGCGCTTGAGTCCTGCCGTTGCTCCGGCAAGATGATCAGCCATGTACTGCCGCAATGCTGTGGCATCAACGTCGTCAGCGACCCGGTGCTCTGGGGAGGGCAGCCATGCTTCATCTACGGGAGTGCCACCACGTGCCCGCATGGGAGCTGAGGCGGTACCCTCCCCGTCGGCCATGCCCTGTATCAACTCGTCCAGGGCTTCAGCACCGCTGATCTTCGGCGCCCACCCGAGTTCACGCTTGGCACGCGAATTATCCATGAGTGGGACCTTCACGGCCATGTCTAACCAGCCCTCGTCCATGGCCAGTACCCCGGAGCGATGCGCAGCTTTGAGCAGGGGGCGTAAGGGTTTTGCCGGAACCGGCAGCACCCGCCCAAATTTCGGTTTGCGCGTCACCACGCCCCCGATGGTTTTGGCATCGAGAATGTCATCGGCGCAAATATTGAAGGCGCCGTGAGCCCCCTGCACCGCCGCTTCGACGTAGGCGCGTGCGACGTCGTCGGTGTGTACCGCTTGAGTACGGGCGCCTTTAGGGAACGGGATGATGGGCGGACGCGCATGCCGCAGGACCTGGACGGGTATCCAGCTGCCAAGGAAGTACCGTTGAATTTCGGAGCCGGCGCTGCCCTGGAATTTTAGTGCCGCTCGGATCCGGGCAACCCGAACCTCGGGATAGTTCTTTTCAAACTCATCCATGACACGCTCTTGGGCCGCTTTGTCGACGCTGTAGTGCGAACCGGCAATACCACCGGTCGGCCAGGATTCGTCACGCAGCTCATCGTCGTCCACGGGGGAATAGGCGCCAACCGATGACGCAACGACCACGGTTTTGACTCCAGCCTGCGCTGCGGCTTCCAGCACATAGTGGGTGCCATCTACGTTCACTGTGCGTAGCAGTTCCCGTTTCGTATTGGGTTGGATCAGCCAGGCCAGATGAATTACCACATCGTAGCCTCTGAACAGTTCGGCAAGCTCGGAGCGTGCAGCCGAGAACTGCAGGTCCACGCTCTCCCAGGCCGCGTACTTATAGGGCTGGGTTTCTTCATCCGGGAGACGCCGGGCAATCCCCAGGATCGATTCCACGGTGTCGCGGCTTGCGAGTTCACGCAACACCGCTGTCCCGGCGTTTCCGGTTGCTCCTACGACTGCAATACGCATTGCGGCCTCCTTTATCAGCCTTCGATGACGCCGCAACCGATCCGATCGCCTGCATCGCCCGTTGATAATGTGTCATCGTCTGGATTCTCGCCGTCAAGATACCGGTCGGGCACGTTGGCGTAGTTATCGGCGTCGGAGTGGATCATGACCGCGGCACCATCCTGGCCCACAAGTTCCGAAACCTCGAGACGGTTTGTCACAACCGACATTTGTGCGGTGTTGTCTTCATTGACCAGTAGCGCCGGTAGATCGCCAGCGTGGTCTGGATGATCGGCGTCAGCCTCTCCCGCAATATGACCGCCGGCCGATAAGAAATCGCCAGTTTCCGCTGGATCATCTGGTGTTTGGCTATCGGTTTCGCATTCGCCGTTTTCATGAAGATGCAATCCGTAGAACCCTTCATCGAGGTTTTGAACATCGACGACGACCTCCGTGCCGTCATCTGTTTCGTAGAATTCAACCTGCCCAAGGTCATCACCCTGGGGATTCTGTAGTTCAGCCGTAGCGGCCGCCGACTGGTCGGCATCCGAGGGCGACGTCTGCTCAGTCCCGGTATCGCCTTCGACCCCCTCACCCGGATCCTCTTCGCCGCAGCCTGCTAGGGCAAATGCGGCCAGCAGTGTCACCGTGGAGGCGAGACCGAAACGAGAAGTGCGTGATGTATTTTTCATGGAAGACTCCTTTCTGCGCTGCGTCAGGTGCTTGTCGTTAGGCAAACCGTTCCCAAACGCGATGTTTTTTCACGGCCTCAAAGAGTTCCGTCATCAGGTGTGCCGGCTCACCGATAAACACACCGGGTGCTTGCTCATCAATGCCGGCGGCCGTCAGGACCGGACTGTTTGCGGTGAACAGCAGCGACTTAGCATGCCGGTAGGTTTCGGCTGCTAAAAGCACCAGTGGTGGGTCAACCGTGCCTCGTCCTACTGGGTCACCAACTTTGCTGTCGAGTCCGGCTTCGGTGGCGTCCTTTTGCGGTGTGGCCGCCGGCTCGGAAACAAATATGACGGCGTCGTACTCCACCGATCGACCGGTCAAATAGGTTCGCTGCACCGCAGTGCCATCCGACAGTGGTGCTGCGGTGGGTGCAATGATCACCGGCACCATACTGTGTTCGGCAATGATCATGCGAAGTTGGTTGATGTGTTCGGCATCCGCCGAAGCGTTGTCCCCGATGGCGATCCCGATCAGTCTGCCGTCTAGCGGCCAGGTATTACCAACCTGAGAGACCGCCGGGCTGGTGAGACCGTTATTGGACGGCGTGATGTCTGTTTCGTCCTCGGTCGGCACGTCTAACCCCAGTAGGTCGCCGACCTTGGTCGCCAAATCGCGGTCAATATTCGCCAGCTGATTTACTTGGCGTTGCCTGACCGTGGTTTCATAGCACTTGCCCAGTTCGAATGCGTAGCCCTGCGCGGTGTGTTCCTGTTCGACCGGGGTGAGGCTGCGGTAGAACATGGTTGCTTGCGAGAAGTGATCGTCAAAGGACTGCGAATGTCTACGCACCATATTGGCGGCTGCCAGCTTCTGCGGGATATCAATGAGCGCTTGCTTCTGTTCCTCGCTGCCCGGTCGATCAGCACCGGCGAAGAATGGGCATCCGCAGTCCAAGGAGTTCGGTTTATACGGGGCTACACCCTCGTGAACGGCGTGCTGGTGGAAGCCGTCGCGCAGCATGTCATCGGTTTCGGTATGTGGTCTGTTGATCGGTATCTGGGCGAAATTCGGGCCGCCCAAACGTGTCAGCTGTGTGTCGACGTAGGAAAACATTCTGGCCTGCAGCAGCGGATCATTGGTGACATCAATGCCTGGTACCAGGTGCCCTGGGTGAAAGGCGACCTGCTCAGTTTCAGCGAAATAGTTGCTCGGATTCTCGTTCAGGGTCAGCAATCCAAGTGGCTGGACTTCGGCCAACTCCTCCGGGACAAACTTGGTGGGGTCCAGCAGGTCAATGCCTTCGAACATCTCGTCCTCGGTGTCCGGAAAAACCTGTACCCCGAGTTCCCACTGCGGATAAGCGCCCGATTCGATGGCGTCGGCGAGATCACGACGATGGAAATCCGGATCAACCCCGTTGACCATTTGTGCTTCCTCCCAGGTCAGCGAATGCACACCGAGACGCGGTTTCCAATGAAACTTCACCAGAACCGTTTCGTCGTCAGCATTGATGAGGCGGAACGTATTGACACCGAACCCCTCCATCATACGAAAGGACCTGGGTATACCACGGTCGGACATCTGCCACATCGCGTGGGCTTGCCCCTCGGTGTGTAGCGAAACGAAATCCCAGAAGGTGTCGTGTGCCGATTGTGCCTGCGGTATCTCCCGGTCCGGGTGGGGTTTGGCCGCGTGTACGATGTCGGGAAATTTTATCCCGTCCTGGATGAAAAACACCGGAATGTTGTTCCCGACCAAATCGAAGGTACCTTCATCGGTGTAGAACTTCGTGGCAAAACCGCGAGTATCTCGCACGGCATCGGCTGAACCCCGCGAACCGACAACAGTGGAGAACCGGGTGAACACCGGGGTGGTCTGCTGTTCGGTCAAAAAACGTGCTCGAGTAATCTTTCCGGCGACTCCATAGGATTCGAAAATGCCGTGTGCGGCGGCCCCACGGGCATGCACAACGCGCTCGGGAATCCGTTCATGGTCAAAGTGCGTGATTTTCTCGCGCAGGTGGTGATCCTGCAACAGGGTTGGACCGCGTTCCCCGGCTTTGAGCGAATGGTGGGTGTCCCGGACCCGTGCACCCTGTGAAGTCGTCAGGTAGGTATCTGCCTGCGCCCGTGGATTGGCATCCGTTTGGTCACCGACTTGCTGGCCGGTCGCGGATCGCGCTGCAGGAGCACTCTGGTCAGCTTTGGCCGGGGTTGTCCCCTGGTGTGGTGGTTGTTGCTGTTCTTCGGGATCCTGTAGATCTGGATCGACCGAACTTGGCTTTCCTGGAGTATTGATGTCGGCCATGTTCTTCACGTGCCTTCAGCGACGTTCGTTACGGTTGCAGCACAACCTTGATGCAGTTGTCCTCTTTTTGCTGGAACATCCGATACGCTTCTGGGGCCTGTTCCAGCGGTAACCGGTGAGTGACCAGGTCGGTTACTCCGAGTGGATCCGCGGTATCTTCGACGTACGGGATAAGTTCTTGATCCCAATGACGGACATTGCACTGCCCCGCGGTGATCGTCAGCTGTTTATCGAAAATTGTTAACATTGGAATCGGTGTCGCGGTGCCGCCGTACACACCGCTGAGCGAAACGGTACCGCCTCGTCCAGCAAGATCGAGCGCCGAGTTCAACGCTGCGGTCCGATCGATTCCGACGTTTTCCAAGGCTTTCTGTCCGAGTGCATCAGGCAGGTGAGCGGTGGCCTTCTGTAGCGCCGCGGCAACGTGATTTCCGTGAGCTTCCATCCCCACTGCGTCAACCACTCCATCGGCTCCACGGCCACGCGTACGTTCGTTGACCAATTCCAAGGCTTCGTCGTGTTCGGCAGCAACGGTAACGCCGTGGCGTGCTGCCATATCGCGCCGTTCCGGCACGGGTTCCAATGCAACGACGTCGTAGCCGAGCTGCACACCAATCCGGGCTGCGAACTGGCCGACGGGTCCAAGCCCCAGCACGGCCAGCACGCTATCGTCGGGCATATGTGCGTATTGCACCGCTTGCCAGGCGGTGGGCAAAATGTCGGAGAGGAAAAGGTAGTGCTCATCGCAGAGCTCCGTGCCGACTTTGATGGGGCCGTAGTCCGCGTGGGGTACACGCAAGTATTCGGCCTGACCGCCCGGCAGCTGGCCGTAGAGTTTTGAATACCCAAAGAGCGTGGCGCCGGTGCCATATTCGGTGACCTGTGTGGTTTCGCACTGGGATTGCAGTCCTCGGCGGCAGTAGTGGCAGGTGCCGCACGAAACGTTGAACGGTATGACCACGCGGTCGCCCGGTTGTAAGTTGGTAACTGCCGATCCCGTCTCTTCGACAATGCCGATCGGTTCGTGGCCGATAATATCGCCGGCGGTCATATACGGGGTCAGCACTTCATACAGGTGCAAATCCGAGCCACAAATCGCGGTCGACGTGACGCGAATGATCGCATCGGTTGGATAGTGGATTATTGGGTCTGGGACATCTGCAACGCGGATGTCCCGTCGTCCTTGCCAGGTTACTGCTCGCATGCTTCACCCTTGATCTCTTTGGGGTCGAACTCCGTGGAATTCGCTGGTGACGCGTGGCCTGTCTTGGCTATGTGGACGAGTCTAGGCACCAGCGATGCAGCCTGTCTATGGCGGCTCGTCAGGACATTTGAAAAAAATATCCAGCGCCGAAACGTGGATTCCCGCACAATATTCCGTAGGCTGGTTCAATAGTTCTATCTCTCAACGTTCAATGTTTGGTTGTGCATGACCGCGTTATCCCAGCAGCGTCTCTTCACACGCGATTACCTCCTCGGCTTCGTCATCCTCATCGGGGCTTACATCGTGTTCATCGCGTTGATGACGTTTATGGCCCTGTATGCTGCCGACCGATTTAGCGCCAACGATACGGCTGCCGGATTCGCGGCAAGCTCGTTCGTCGTCGGTGCCGGCCTCGTGCGTCTGGTGATCGGAAAGTATCTGGACTTCATCGGCCGAAAACGCACCCTCGTGCTTGCGCTGACGGTGTTCGTGTTGTGCTCGGTGCTCTATCCGTTCGCAAACCACTTTGGTCTGTTGATTGTCATACGATTAGTACAGGGCACTGCATTTGGTGTCATTTCGACGGCGGTCACATCAGCGATCCTGGACATCATTCCTACGAGTCGCCGCAGCGAGGGCCTGGGATTTTTCTCGCTTGCAGCAACCCTCGGTACAGCCATCGGACCTTTTGCCGCCGTGCGCATTGCCCAGGTCGCATCTGATCAGTGGGTGTTTACTTTCACCGCAATCTGTGCGGCCATCTCGTTGCTTGCCGTGCTGCCGATGCGCATCCAGGAGCACGCTCCCACGGCTGAAGAATACGCTGAGCGGTGGCGGATCCGGGGGTCAGATCTCCTCGATGCCAGGGCGCTTCCCGTCGCCGTCGTCGCGTTTATTAGTGCCATCGGCTATTCGCTGATCATGACGTTCTTATCGCCCTATCTCGTCGCGCGCGGCCAGGCCGAGGCCGCCTCAATCTTTTTCATGGTTTTTGCCCTGGCGATGCTGGGAGTTCGGCTGTTTGCCGGTCGCGTGCAAGACCGCTACGGTGAGAACGCGGTGGTCCCCGCCGGACTTATCTCGCTGGCGCTAGCGCTGCTGACCATCGGATTGGCGGACAGTCTGTGGCTCATTGTGCTCGCAGCAGTCTTCGGCGGCATCGGTCAGGGTGTTGCGGTGCCAGGTTTGCAGGCGGTTGGTATCAACCGCACGAGTCCCAACCGCATTCCGATTGCGACGTCGACGCACTATTTGGCCCTGGATACCGGAATCGCTATTGGCCCCGTGGCGTTGGGCTTTATGGTCCCGCTGGCAGGCTATCCCGGCTTGTACTTTGTTGGAACAGGCGTTGTGCTGGCCGGTGTAATCGTCTACTGGCTCGCCCACGGCCGACACGCTAGGTATTCAGCCCGCGGGCACCGACCTGCCACGTCTTCGTGATGCGCTCGCCGTTCGTCACATACACTTCATCGACGAGATTCACTGCCACGCACACGTGATTAGGAATGAGCTGCAACCGGGTACCGATATCGGGGAGTTCATCACTATCCCAGCTGATGGTCCCGTGGTGTTCGGACAGCGCAGTGATCCGGGCGTCAGGATGGCCTAGCACTCGGCCATGGCCTGTCGCCCACGGGGCACGGTCGGCCGCCAAGATCTTTGAACCGGCGTCGACAATAATGCGTGCTGGAACACCGTCCTGCGCCTCGTGTCGAGAGACGACGGTGGTCACCACGGTGAGCGCAATGTCTTCGACATCGATACGGCCCAACTCATACTGCTGTGCATCACCGAAAACATAGACTCCCGGACGAATTTCACCGGCACCATCCGCAGCGGTCGCCTTGGCAGTCGGTGACGACCCTCCGGATAGCACGGGCACATCGAACCCGGCCTCATGCAAATACCGCTCCGCAGTTTTCAACGTCCTGGCCTCATCTGCGGCCGCTGTGGTCTGCTCCCCCGGTGCATAACTGTGACCGGGGAACGTGAACAGACCGCGCAGCACCATGTTGCGATCGCGAATGGCTTCGGCGATGGGAACGACGTGTTCCGGCAAGACACCCGATCGGTTGTGCCCCGAGTTCAGTTCGATCATGAGTTCAACACCGGGATGTTGTCTGGTCACATCGGCCAGCTGGTGCACGGCTGCCACAGAATCAGTGCCCACGGCAAGCACTGCCTCGGTCGCCAATCGACTCAGCGATTCGGCATCGTTAGCGGTAGCCCAGAGTGGATATGACAGGAACAGGTCAGTGATGCCGTGTTCGAAAAAGTAAAGCGCTTCGCCCACGGTCGCGACGGCTAATCCCTGAGATCCAGCAGCGAGTTGTTTATGGCCAATAGCCGCAATTTTATGTGTCTTGGCGTGTGGGCGAAGGGCCAGGTTGTGGTCGGCTGCAAAGGTGGCCATGGCCGCAATATTGGCGTCCACTATCGGTTCGTCCACCACGATGGCGGGAGTATGCGGTACCTGATCCATGACGCTCCCTCTCCGTTGCAGGTTCGTTTTAGCGGTCGTCGGTTTCGGTAGCGGATTCGTTGCCGGTGGCTTGTTCGGCCTGTTCGGCTTCGGCACGTTCGCGGCGCATGCGTTCACGTGCACGAGCGACGGCGGCGCGGTGCAGCTCCTCGGAGGAGCGGTTCATGCCCGATCCCTCAGATATATGGTCGGGGTTTTCGCGACCGGTGAGCTGCAATAGGGCCACGACGACGAGGGTAGCGGCAAAGCCGACTCCGAAAGCGATGAGTCCGATATCGAGGCGCAACGGGTGCTCAGGATTATTGAGGCCACCGGTGCCCACAACGGTGGCCACCACGAAGGCGATGATGCCAACGACGGAGGAAAAGACCAGCGGAACCTTTACGCCGCCTTGGAATCCGCCGCGTGGTTTTTTAGGTGAATCTGCCATGGTGTATTCCGGGTACCGGAGTCGCTCCTTAGGAAAGTCTTGATCGGGCCCAGTCTAGTCGTTGTTTTACACCACGTAGAACTCTGGACAGAACTGACGGCTGTGAGCGAAATTCTGCGCAGAAAACTCGTGGTTGTCCCTTGTTGCTCCCATATATGCCGACGTAAAACTGAGGTAGCGACATTGCTGCCAAATGTTTTGCTCCAGGTGCGGAGGTCGTCATGCGTGACGAAAGGGAGTCAGCACTGGCAGCATCGTGGCGCAAGCGCCCGGACGCTTTAGCCCTCACTGCTGGACGTCGTGCCTCGGCCATGCCGGGGGCCCGATTTCCGCGCAGCATTGGCACATTTCCAACCGCCGATGAACTCGTACAGCATCTCGAAGAATTCGCCTCCCACCACCACATCCGGGTGCGCACCGACTTCGCCGTCAAGCGCGTCGACCGCGACGGTGATGTGTGGTCGGAGCGGGGACGACGGGCGTAGAGATTGCCAGTGAGCTCGCGGTGGCCGCACGCAGTGTCCGCATGGCGGTACGAACCCCACCGAACCTCATACCGCGTATTCTCGGGGTATTGCCTGGTCTGAAGCTGATACTGAAGCTCCCCGACCGCATCGGCGATGCTCAAATGCGGTTCTTGCGGCGAATATTCATCCGCGGCCTCACAGCGGTCGAGAGTTTCACGGAGGAGAACGTCCAGCTGGTGGACGGTACGTCCTTGAAAGTAGATGCCGTGATTGCTGCCACTGGGTTCCAACCGGGGCTGGAGAACCTCGTCCGTCAGCTTGCGTTCTGTGGTGCGGCAGCACGCCGGGTGGTAAAAGAAATTACGGCTGACGAACACCCGCTGGCAGCCTAGGCCTCGGGCGGGACGTAGCCTTCTTCTTTCACAGCTTTTCGGGTATCCAGCCAGTACCCGATACCGGAAATTCCAACCAAAATAGCGACAACCAAAGCATAGGTGCCGGTGATGCCGAAGATCCGATGGTAATCCAGGTTCTGGACGAACACCAAGATTCCGGACACCGCGATTCCAGCAATACCGGCAATCAGGTGGTCACGTGCCGGTCCAAACACTTTGTGCCACGCAAAGGCCCACAGTTCAGCGATACCGGAGAGTCCCAGAGCCGCGGCAATGACAATCCAGGTAACGGTCGGAGACACCCCACCGAGTTGGACGCCCACCAGCGTGAGGGCGGCAAGCATCCAGAGGGCGGCCATCAGTGACAACGGCGTGCGCATAGCTTCGGGCACCGGATCGCGACGGAGGTATTCCCACATCGCGGATCCTGAAAACAGGAAGAAGATTGCGCTGCCGTAGTTCACGACTGCGTCGGAGGGCGTTTGGATGAAGAAGGTTGCGATACCAAACAGTGCGGCCACGCCGGCACGAATCAGAACGGGCCGGAAGATGACGGCGGTGGTGTCGAGGTCTATTTTTTGGCTCATGTCGGTTCCTATTCTAGTCATGCTGCGCCCACTCGAATCCACGTGTCACGGCGAATACGCAACCAGAGGCCCAGCGCTCGCGCCGCGAGGTAGACTCCGGCGAATCCGACCCACACCCAGGCCACGGCCCCAATGTGGGTTGTTTGATTGGCCAGTACGGTTAGGCCTGCCAGCGCGGGCAGATAGACGATGATATTGGCGATACCCACCAGTCCCAAATATTTGGCATCGCCGGCACCCATCAGGATGCCATCGAGCACGAAGACGTAGCCCGATAATGGTTGTGACACCGCCAGGACGATGAGCCCGGCGGTGGTCGCGGCGACAACACTGGGATCGGTGGTGAAAATATGGGGCAGCCAGAACGCTCCAATCCCCAATAAGATACCCGTCAGCACACCGAAGCCAACGGACCAACGGATCATCATTTTGGTCAAGGCGCGCACCGCGGCAACATTGGAAGCACCCAGCTCTTTACCAATAAGCGCCTGGGCGGCAATCGCCAGGGCGTCCAACGCAAACGCCATGGTCGAATAGACGTTGAACACGATTTGGTGTGCTGCCAGGACTTCGGTACCCAGTGACGTCGCGGTCAAAACGGTGGCCAGCACGGCGACACGCAGTGAAGCCGAGCGGACCAGGAGCCAAGAGCCCACCTGTGCGGTAGCGCGCAGACCCGCCGTCTTTGGTCTGAGTCCCACGCCGTGGTGTCGCATGCGCGGTAACAGGATGACCGCATAGGTAGCGAACATCAACCACTGAATAACCGAAGTACCAATCGCGGAGCCGGTGACCCCCAAGTGCAGCACGTAGATCAGCACGTAATTGGCCACAATGTTGACGCCGAATCCCACACCGGCAACGATCAGCGGGGTGGTGGCATCTTGGAGTCCGCGCAGCACGCCGGTTGCGGCTAAAACGGCGAGCATGGCGGGTAGCCCGATCATCGAGTACTGCATATAGGCGATCGCGTGAGGTGCGGCGTCGTCGGTGGCCACATGTTCCAGCAGCGGTGCGGCATACCAGCCGATCACACCGATGACGGCGCCCAGCCCCAACCCCAACCAGATGCCATCGCGGCCGCGGGCCAGGGCATTGCCGAGCTGACCGGCGCCGAGGAATCGCGCAACGGCGGGGGTGGTCGAGTAGGCCAGGAAGATCAGCAGGCCCGTGACCGTTTGAACGATCGCAGCAGCCAGCCCAACTCCCGCGAGCTCTGCAGCCCCGAGTCGACCGATCATCGCCGTATCTGCCAGCAAAAACAATGGCTCGGCAATCAGCGCGCCGAAAGCCGGGACCGCCAGCGACAGAATCTGGCGGGTCATCGATGAGGTAGACATGGTGGCTCTAGAAGGTCACCAGTGCCGTTTCCATCGTGGTCACATGCAGCAGCACCACGGAAACCACGTTATTGAAGGCGTGCGAGAGCCAGGCGTAGGCGAAGGATTTCTTGGAAATCAGGTACACCGCGGTGAAGGCGAGCGCCATCGAAACATAGGGCAATACCGAGGCAATCGACATATTCGGGTCGCCGATGAAGTGCAACAGAGTAAACGCGATGATCGAGACCGGCGCCGTGACCCAAACCGGGATCCAACGGGAGAGTTTACCGATCAGCAGGTGACGGAAAATGTACTCTTCGACGAATGGTCCGAGCAGCCCCATCACGACAATCGAGATGATCAGTGACGATTCACCCGCAGCCTGCTCGACTGCTTCCTGGTTCGCCGAGACATCGGGATCTTGTCCGGAAAGCATCAATAGCGCCGAGGTCAGCATCAGGGTCGCCAGCCAGATGACCGGTAGGAGCAAGACTTTGACCCACCACCAGCTCGCGAACCAGCGGAAGGACTGTACAAATGGTCGCCACGATACCAACAGCATGACGATCCCGGTGATGCCGTAGAGCACCACGTTGGAATACATCAAGAACCAGCCCGGCATCGGATTCTGGTTCAGGACCTCTTCGAAGGAGATGGGCTCGTGGCCATACGCTTGGGCTCCAAACTCGGTCACGCCCGGGATGGAGAAGACCAGCAGCATGGCGCCGAGGACAAACCCGCCAATGTAAACGATCAGCGCAAACAGATCGCCCCAGTGAAATTTTCCGGGGTTCGAGGCGGTTTTATCGGCGGCGTGCGAGGCTCTGTCGCGCCGTTGCGATTGTGGTTGCGGCCAACCACTGTTGGGGTACTGGCCTGGCCATCCTGTCGGGTAGCTACTCACCGGCCTCCTTCAAGGTTGTGCTGGGTTTGGGCGGTGTATAAGTCATGGTACATTCCACCGGCTGCCACCAGTTGCGCATGTGTCCCCTGTTCGACCACATCGCCGTGATCCATGACCACAATCACATCGGCAGCGCGGATGGTCGACAGGCGGTGTGCGATAACAAATGAGGTGCGCCCCTGTTGTAGTTTCGCCAGGGCCTCCTGAATCAACGCTTCGGTTCTGGTATCAACCGACGACGTCGCCTCGTCCAAAATCAGCAGGCGCGGGTCAGAGAGGAATGCCCGGGCGATCGTCAGCAACTGGCGCTCACCCGCCGAAATCGCATCGGCGTCCAGACTGATTTCGGTGTCGTAACCCTCCGGGAGCTGGTTGATGAAGTGATCAGCGCGCGCAGCCTGTGCCGCAGCGATGATCTGCTCGTCCGTAGCATCGGGGCGGCTGTAAGCAATGTTGTGTTTGATCGAACCCGAGAACAACACGGCGTCCTGCAACACCATGCCGATCGGTTTGCGCAGCTGTGCCCGCGAGACCGTCGAAATGTCTGTGCCGTCGAGCAGGATGGCTCCGGCATCGACGTCGTAAAACCGCATCAGCAAGTTCACCAGGGTCGTTTTGCCCGCGCCGGTGGGGCCGACAATGGCCACCAGCTGACCGGGTTCAACCCGCAGATTGAGGTTGGTGATCAGTGGCGTCTCGCCGTAGCCAAACGCCACGTTCTGGAATTCGACGGCGCCGACAACCTGGTCTAGTTCCCCGTCAGTATCGTCTTCGTCTTCGGCATCGAGGAATTCGAAGACCCGCTCGGCCGAGGCCACCGCGGAGATGATCATATTGGCCAGACCCGCCAGTTGTCCCAGGGGCTGATTAAATTCTCGCGAGTACTGGATGAATGCGGTGACCGAGCCCAGCGGCAGCCGACCGGCCGCCACCTGCAGCGCACCTACCACGGCGATGCCCACGTAGCCGAGATACGTCACCCACTGCATAATCGGGTGGATCATGCCCGAAATGAACTGCGCCTTATAGCTGGCCTGGTACACGGCGTCATTGCGGGCGGCGAACTCTTCGTTCATCGCCTCCTGGCGGTTGAACAGCGTGACGACCTCGTGGCCGGTGAATGCTTCTTCAACGTGGCCGTTAAGTTTGCCCGTATTGGCCCACTGCGCCGAGAAGAGTTTCTGGGCTCGCTTGCCGATAATGCCCACAACGAGAGCAGCAATCGGTACTGCAATCAACGCGATCAACGCCAACCGCCACGAGATCGCAAACATCATGATGGTGATACCGATGATTGTCAACAGTCCGTTGAGCAGCGACGACACGGTTTGTTGCAGTGCGTTTTGAATATTGTCGACGTCGTTGGTGGTGCGTGACAGCAAATCGCCGCGCTGTGTGCCATCGAACCAGTTACTCGGCACCCGGTGAATTTTGCGTTCGACGTCCTGACGCAGCAGGTAGGTAATGCGCACACCAATAATGATCAGAATGCGCCCCTGCAACCACATCAGGGCCATCGCGACGACGTACATGGCGAGCACACGCGCGATGAGTTCGCCCAGGCGAGCGAAATCGATACCGTCGGTGTGGAAGAGCACGTTGACGGCCTCACCAAGGATCAACGGCGCCCACACCTGCAGCACCACCGAGACGACAGTTACCACGACGGCCGTCATTAGCTGGAGTTTATACGGTGCAAAAACCTTCAGCAGGCGCAGCGCTGACGGCCAGAAAGCATTGGCCTTGCGGCCGGGATCAGTGGTTTCAGACATGGCCCACCTGCGATGCAACGATTTGTTGGTACACGGTGCTGGTTTCGCTCAGGTAATCGTGTGTGCCGGCGTCGACGATGCGGCCGTGTTCCATGACCAGAATGTGGTCGGCGTCTTGGATGGTGGCCACACGTTGCGCCACAATCAGAATGGTTGCGTGGCTCAGCTGTTCGGCCAGGGCATCACGTAGGGCTGCATCCGTGGTGGCATCCAGCGCTGAAAACGAGTCGTCAAATACGTAGATCTTCGGGGCGGCGGCAAGGGTGCGACCGATCGCCAACCGTTGACGTTGCCCGCCCGAAACATCGGTACCGCCCTGGGCAATCGTCGATTCCAGTCCGGTGGCGCCGTTGGTTTCTCGTGCGATCACAAAATCGCGGGCCTGCGCGGTTTCCAGTGCGTGCCACACGTCGTCGTTTGAGGCGTTTGGAGCGCCGAAGCGTACGTTCGAGGCCACGGTCCCCGAGAACAGGTAAGCCTTTTGGGGCACCATACCCACGACCTTGGACAGGGCGGCGCGGCTGTATTCGGCGACCGGGACGTCGTCGATCAACACCTGGCCCGCACTGGTATCGATCAGCCGCGGAATGAGGTTCAACAGCGTGGTTTTGCCCGACCCCGTGGACCCGATAATCCCGATGGTCTGTCCGGGCGCTGCGGTGAACGAAATATCCTCGAGCACCGGTTCGTCGGCACCGGGATACGAAAAACTGACGTTCTTAAACTCGAGGTGACCTGCCACGTCGTCGGCCTCGCGGGTGCCCTCGGTGAGTTCGGGTTCGGTCGCTAGCACTTCGTTGATGCGTTTGGCCGCAACCATCGCTCGCGGGATCATGAGGAAAATCATGGTGGCCATCATGACGGCCATCAGAATTTGCAACAGGTACTGCATGAACGCCGTCAGCGAGCCGACTTCGACCAGTCCATCGGCTACTCGCATTCCACCGAACCACAGGACCGCTGCCGTGGCGATGTGCAGCACCAACGAGATGAGTGGAAACAGCAGCACAAAAATCTTGCCGACGCCCACCGCCAAATCGGCCAGATGCTGGTTGGCCTTGGTGAAGCGCTTGGCTTCGTAGTCTTCGCGCACAAACGCCCGGACCACACGCATTCCCGTAATTTGCTCGCGCAGGGTATGGTTCACGTCGTCAATGGCTTCCTGCATCTGCCGGAACAGCGGCATCATCTTGAGCCCAGCACCGACCATAATGACGACGATCACCGGCACCGCAGCCCAGACGAGCCAGCTGAGTCCGGCATCTTCGCGCAACGCCATGACCACTCCGCCGGCCGCCATGATCGGCGCCATGACCAGCATGCTCAGCGACATGAGCGTGACCATTTGCAACTGCTGCACATCGTTGGTGGCGCGGGTGATGAGCGTTGCCGGGCCAAACTGCGACATTTGGTACGACGAGAACCCAGAAACCCGCCGGAAGATTGCGGCACGCAGATCATGTCCGATAGACATAGCCGATCGGGCAGCGAACCATACCGAGGCGATCGCGGCGGCGAGTTGCGCAAACGCCACGGCCAGCATGATGCCACCCAGGTTCCAAATTACCCCGGTGTCTCCGGTGGCAATACCGTCGTCAATGATTTGGGCGTTTAGTGCGGGTAAAAACAGGATAGCACCGACTGTGAGCAGTTGCAGCGCGATCACGGCCAGGATGTGGCCAAGATAGGGGCGGCCGAAGCGCGCCAGGAGTTTGAGCAAGTTGGGTTCCTCTTACGGAATTTCTACCGTAGACCATTCATAAACGTTGCGGTTGCGCAGGGTGACCAGATCAATTGCATGACGCTGCAGCTGCTTCTCCGCATCGGTTTGCGGTTGCCAGCCCGGAACAGGTTCAGCCTTGCCATCACCGGCGACGACCATGATCGCAATCGACTGGGCGACCTGGTGAAGGTCACGGTCGTGCGCTTTACCCGACCAGGCGCGGACTACCAAATAGATCGAGCGCTCTGTGGTGTGGACAACGCGGGCTTCAATTTCGACGATATCGCCCACATATACGCCGTGGTAAAACTGCACGCCACCTGCAAAAACTGCGACCGTGGGTTTGCCGGCCCAACGCGAAGCACACACGTAGGCCGCCTCATCGAGCCAGTTCATCAGGGTACCGCCCTGCAATCGGAATCCGGGGGTCACGCTCGCGGCGTGGGCAATGAAGCACAGCAGAACAACTTCGGCGGTGGTTTCGGACGCGTCAGGAAATGACACTTGTCCCAGCGACTCTTCACCGCGGGTATGTTCAATGGAGCGAATAGCAGCGACTTCACGACGACGATGCCCCGCATCCGTGCGAGGCTCCCACTTCTTGACCTGTTTTGGCTCGCCCTGGGCGTCAACGGCTTCGTAGACAATGACCACCCACGTAGCCACGGTCGGCTCGCCGTCGGCACCCAAAACATCAGGTAACGCCAACCGAGCCTGAACATGCACCCGCGATTCCTCGGTGTAAATAAGTCTGGCCTGGGCCGCGATCTGCGTATCAACGGGTACCGGATGGCCGAATCGCATATTTCCGATATAGGTGGCCACTACATTCGTGGCAGCCCAAGTAGCGGCAGTAGCGTAACCGGCTTTATCCAACCAGCTCATAACCGTACCGGCGTCCACGTAGCCCGAAGGATGATCGTACGCTTCAGCCCGGAAGTGTAACGTAATGGAACTTCGCGAGCGCATAATTCCTAAACTACCACTTGATCTTGTGTGCACAATAGACGCATGTCCTTTTCTTCACAGCCTTCCTCCAATACTCCGGATCACTTTGCTAAACCCGTGACCGTGCGAATCGCCAACGCCGTTGAAACACTGGGGTACACCACCCTCGTCGACTGGGCCATGCGACTCCTGTCCGGCCAGACTACGCCGGGCGCCGAATCCGATCCTGACATCAAACTCTTGGGCGGTATGGATGCCATCGAAGTCTATATGGGTCGCGTTTGGGCCGGCCAAGCACTCCTCCACGCCTGGCACCACAAAGCCACCGACGCCGTCCAAGGCGCACTTACCGACGACGAATGGCAGGTTCGCGAAGTCGCCGCCGAACTCGTAGGCCACCACGAACTCACAATGGTCGACGACCTAGTCGCGCTCCTGGCCAATGACGCCTATCCGCAGGTTCGTGTTGCTGCCGCCAACGCCATCGGTGCGACCGCCACCCCGCAGCATGACGTCGCTATTGACCGTCTGCAGCGACTCGTCATGGATCCAAACACGGTGCTAGCTGCCGCCGCCGAGGACGCACTCGACGAGATCTCAAAACGTCACAACCGTCCTGATCTGGCCATCGCTTCGAGGTACTAAACTTCTAGTTTTTCACCTAACTCATCTACTGTCTCTGGCGGATTGACACGGAATCCTCGTGTAAGTACCGCGAGAACAATCACACCGATCACCATCCACGCTATTCCCAAGGTAATAGCGTGGATGTCCAGCTGTGTCAGCAACGTCAGCACGACGACGACACCGAGTAACGGAGCTACAACCCACGCGAGTGAGCTGAGGGATTCGCCCGCACGCCTGCGCTGTGACCAATACACCAGTACTGCAACATTGACCATGGCAAATGAGATAAACGCACCGAAGTTAATGAAGGAAGTCGAAGTCGTGACATCCATCGCCAATGCGATGAGCCCCACCAGGCCGATGGCAACAATTGCAACAACAGGGGTGGCAAATCTGGGGGCGAGTCTTGAGAGAATTCTCGGCATGACTCTATCGCGCCCCATTGCATACAGTAGTCGCGACCCTGCAGTTTGAGCCGCGATGCCCGAAGTAAACTGTGCGATCACCAGCGCCGCGATGAAGACTGCCGCGAAAGCTGCCCCGCCGATTCGGGTCGCGATTTCGAAACCTGCAGCATCCACGTTTTCGAAGACCCCACCCGGATGGACCAGTTGCACGGCATACGAGACAACAACGAATATGCCCCCACCTATCAACGCGATCAGCATAATGGCTTTCGGGACGGTCTTGCGCGGCTCGATCGTTTCCTCGGACATAGTAGTGACAGCGTCGAAACCAAGAAACGCGTATGCTGCTACCGCAGCACCGGCTACAACCGGAGTAGCTTCGCCAGCTTCACCAAGAAAAGGAGCAATCGAGAAAACAGAGGCCAGACCGCCGTCGCTTGTGACCGACACAATAGAAAACAACACGAAGAGCACCAACACCAGTGCTTGGAATGTCATTAGGACCACATTAACTTTGTCGGCTACTCGCATCCCAACAACATTCACAACCGTAGTGACCACGATAAAAATAATGATCCACACGGCTAACGGGATGGCGGGAAATTGAGCTTGCAAATATGAGCCACCGATCAACCAAATCACCATCGGTAAAAACAGGTAATCCAGCAGCGTCATCCAGCCCACCATGAATCCTGGCTTTGCCCCCATAGTGGCTCGGACGTAGGTGTATGCCGACCCTGAAATTGGGTAGACGCTCGCCATACGGGCATATGAGTGCGCAGTAAAAAGCATAGCGGCCGTGGCTAAAGCATATGCACCGGCTGATGCCCCAGAGGTAATCGATGCGATCACCCCAAACGTACCAATCACGATTAACGGCGTCATATACGCCAGGCCGAAGACAACCAAGGAGCGAAGGTTCAGAGAACGAACCAGAGTCTGCTGTGCCATATTATGTTCTATCTCGTTTCGGTCTAAAAGTATCTGGGCTCAGTCTGCCCTGATACATGGGAAGTTTTATGTCTCTTTTGCCACCATCCAATTGGTGCCACAGACGGTTCGTCCCGCGGGTACCAACCTCACGGACACGAGCTAAGCGATCAGTGTCAATGGTGACGACCAAGGTGTCCTCATCATCACCAAGTTCACCAAGCACATAGCCCTCTGGGTCCACAGCGATAGTGCGCCCCCTGCCAACAGGTGCAGCACAATTGACTGACAGCATATAGTTTTGATTCACGATGGCGTTCGCTTTGGCCAGAATGAGCTCTTGTTCCCTGTCAGGGCTGATAGTTTTCACAATGTTCAGGACAAACTCAGCACCAAACCACCCCAGATGACGAGAGTGCTCCGGGAACCACGCGTCATAACAATTCGAAAGCCCTGCCCGTCCAAGATCCGTTTCAACCACAACAAATTCTGTGCCGTACTCGTGTGGTTCAAAGGGACGCCACGGAAACATCTTGCGGTAATGCGCTACAAGTTCCCCGCTTGGATTGAAAAGTAACTGCGTGTTATAAAATTCGTCGCCTACCATTTCGCCGATCGATCCTGGACACAGCCAAATCGCATACCGCTTGGCGATTCCCCCGAGATCACGAACCAGTTCCGAGTCCAGCTCAACCGCTCGCGCTCTCTCAGCCTGGTCTCTCAGTTCCTCAGGAAGGTACTCGGTCCCGTGCAAATGCAATTCGGGGTACACCAACATGCCCGTTTCTGGATACCTCGCAAGAGTCTTGGCGACATCGCGCGCGAAGGCCTCTACCGGGTCTTCCTCAAAAATCGGCTTGCGTTGTGCTAGCGCCACCTTGAAACGCATAACGGCAACGTCCTTTCAAAATTCTCAGAGCCAAATTTTAATACGCTCATTTTGAACAATATAAGGCACATCACAAGCCTAAGTCAACGAAGGCGCTCAACTCGTTAGACTGAGATCATGGACGACGTCGCGCCCCAACACCACTCAACTTCGGAAGTGCTGCACGCATCCCCTGGAGCAAAAGCACTCACCAGACTGTCCGCAGTCGACACAGTCCGCGCGAGAATCCGTCTTTCCATTGACTCAGACTTGCTCCCACCGGGCACGAAACTACCTCACCTCAACGACATCGCTGCTGGCCTCGAGGTCTCGAAAGCCACCGCCCGGCGCGCTCTGGAGCAGCTTGTCAATGAACATGTCCTCGTGCGCAAACGTGGACGGTATGGCGGAACGTTTGTCGCCACCGAGATCCCAGCAGAATCCGGGGACGCGACGGACGCGTACCACTCAGCTGCCTCGGTTGTTCGACTGCTGATAGACCAGCGCTCACTTATGGAAACCACAATCATGCTTGCCGCAGCCCAGCATGCCACGGAGAGCGACTGCCAGAAGCTTGAAGTGCTAACCGAAAAATCTGAAGCATCGACGACCTGGTATGAGCACCATAAATACGATGTGCAGTTTCACCGCCACTGCGCTCACATGTCGCGACTTCTAGAATTGGACGCCTACCTCGACACCTACCACACACTTCATCACTATTTCGTGCCGTACCCTATGGAAAAAATTCAACCGCGCATCGACGAACACAGGGAGCTCATTGAGGCGTTTCGGGCGAACGACGCGATAAGAGCCGCCCAAATCACCCAACGACACGTGGGAGCCCTGCGAAACGAAATGTTCATTGGCCTAACAAAAGTCAACGATACATAGCAGCTGGAGACTTCACCGCACCTCGCTAACGCCGCTCGCGACCTCCCTAGCCAACCCCACACCCGCCTCTTGAATGCCTGCCCACGAGGCCGGAAAGGCCACCTGGACGCACCCGAAACCTGGTCGGGAGCTAAATGTGGATACTCAGAACAAGGCACCACAGTTATCCACAAAATACGATATTTACCACACGCTAATAGGTTTACCTGATATTAGGATGCATCCAACGTTAATTAAGTTCAACAAAACTTATTAAAATACCTCAAAATCATTGATTGTTTACCTGGTTTTCGGTAAAATAAAAGGAACATCAGACGCTCCCAATTCCTATTAGTCGAGATATTCCTCATCCGCCCCTCACAAAAAGGAAGGACGCTGCCGTGGCGCAAACCCTGGTCCCACCGGATATCAGCTCTGCGGTACTCCTCGATGCAATAAACGGCGATGCAGTCGACGACATGTCCTTAGGTGAATTGGCGTTGGCAAAAGCCTTCTTTGGCCAGAAATTTTCGGAGCGTTTTGCCTCCCCACATGCGGTGAATGAACTGGCAACGTTCGACAAGGCCCCCGGCGACGATTGGTCAGGATACAGTTCAGCATCGAAGCAGAAACAGCATGCAACTGACGAACGACCTGCGCCGGTACCACCAGAAAACGTCGAAGACACGCTACAGACCATTGCCGTGATGATCTCGCAGCATGAGCGATCAACGGAAGCTGATATGGCGAACCTTGCACGCAAACTTGAGGTCGCGCAGAAAGATCCGAGCGCCTACCTCGGCACACCAGAAGGTATCCAGGCATTTAAAGCCCCCAAGGATTTCTTTCGGCAAACTATGAAGATGTCGAGCGGCAAAGCCGACAAGATACTCAGCCGCGCTCAATTCGTCACACATGGTTCCGACGTGAGTCCCACCCTGCCCGGAGATGCTCCAAAAATGCCGAAAATGGCTACGGCATTCGCACAGGGCTTGGTCCCTTCTGAAAATCTTGACCGCTTTATCTCCATGGACCAAGACCTCACGAAATACGCGATCGAGTCCGGTCATACGCCCGCGTATAAAGACGAGATCGTTCGATCAGTTGAACCCATGTTGGTCGAAGCCGCAACATCTTCCACACCTGAAGAGATCAGCCAAAGTAAACACCGTTTGATAGAGATGATCGCTCACCACATTGATGCTGATGGGCCACCTCCTTCTGAGGTCCTGCGCAAGAAACCAGACAACGCGCTTCGCCTGAAATCACACCAAGACGGATCGACGACGGCCTCTATGCATATGGACCCGTCCTGGGGTGCATTCCTCAAGGAATTCCTGAATACGAACCTCAATTTTAAAGGCGACACTCCCCTGCTGCCAGACAATATCGACAATCTCTACAAAGCAGCGGCTGACGCAAAAGCTGACCAAGCGGACCACGAAAACTCCGACAGTAACGCAGAGGACGAGCAGCAACCAACTGAGGCGGAAGAAATAGTCGCTGAGGACGCAACCGGAAACACTTACAGCGCTGAAGAAATCAGCACCATGGACCTGCTTTCGCGAGCTGAACGAGCCGGTGCCATTCTGCTCGGCGCCTTGTATTCGGTCATGAGCATGTCGCCGAAAGATGCTACTGCAAAATCTGCTCACGGTTCGCCTGCAAAACTTGTAATCGTTCAAGATATCCAGACAGCCTATGCCACCTTAGGTTTGCCAGGGCTGCCAGAGGCAGTGCGACGACCCCACGGGCCAGGCGGCATACTGCCGACGGTGATCAAACGGCCCAATCCAGACAAGCACGAGACACAAGTATTCGTAGAACATACTGGGTCAGACGATATCTATACCGGGCACGTCAGTCCAGTGCCCTGGACTCCGTATCAGTCCGAAGGGGTCAACGTGGGGCCGATCCACCCGAAGAATGCTGCCCAGGCACTCTGTGATACGGAACTCACGGGCCAAATTTGGAATGGACAGGACATCGTTCTGCACGAATATCGCACCAAACGGATGTTCACGACAGCACAGCGCAAAGCAATCTTCGCCAGGGATAAAGGCTGCCAAGCACCAGGTTGTACGATCCAGGCCACCTACTGCCAATGCCACCATTGCAAAGAATGGTGCAATCAGGGACTAACAAACGAGCACAACGGAATCACCGTTTGCTCGCGGCACCACGCTGATATTCACAATGGCAAATGGCGCATCAGAAAAATCAACGGCATCACGTATTTCCAGCCCGCAGCATGGGTCGACCCGTATCAGCCCCTCCTGCGAAATCTGTACTGGAACGGTTAGGGAACACAGAACCAGCGGCCAAATCTGACCGCTGGTTCTGTGTATGACTAGACCGAGGTTCCCGCTTCGATATCATCCATCTCTGCGTCCAGATCCAACGGCTGATGTCGAGTACGAACCATACTGCTGACCGCAGCCAACACGACCCACACCGCAGCAATCAAGATGATCACATCGATCACTACGAGTAGCCACTGACCATCAGCGATAAAGGTTCCCAGCTGGATGATCGCCGCGTACATCGACACGAAGAACACGAAGATCAACGGGATCAGCACCGGCCACGCAGGACGCTTGGTGCGCAACAAGATAATGACCAGGATCGACATAGTCAGCGCTGCCAACAACTGGTTCGTGGTACCGAACAACGGCCAAATGATCATGCCGCCTCGACCATCACCGCCGGCAGAGAACGCCAAACCAAAGCCAGTCACCAGCGTGATCAACGTAGCCGCGAAAACGCTGAGTTTGACACCGAACAACTCGAAAATCTCAGCTGTGACAAAGCGCTGCAGCCGAACGCCCGTATCCATCGTTGTGGCAGCAAACAGGACAGCCATGGTTGCCAAAATCGTAGCTGCCAGACTCTCTGGAATAGCCAAACCAGCGTTGAGAATACCCCCGCCGGCAGTGACAAATGCACCAGCACCACCCTCGTTGAATGCCGAATACACTTCCTCCCAAGCCGCCAGAGTGGCAAAGCCCGACGTCGTAGCGATGATCGTGCCCAAGGCCAACAGACCTTCACCCACGGCACCGAAATACCCAACCAATCTGGCATCCGGTTCCTTATCCAACTGCTTGGACGAAGTACCCGATGACACCACACCGTGGAAACCCGAAATCGCCCCACACGCAACCGTCACGAACAACAGCGGCATAATCCCGGGCGTGCCTTCAGGAACATTTTGATTGACCGCCGGTGCGACAACAGTTGGGTTTGAAATGAAGACTGCCAGGTACAGCAAGCCCAGACCAACGAACAGCTGCAACCCATTAATGTAATCACGAGGCTGCAGAAGCATCCACACCGGCAACATCGAAGCAATTCCTGCATACAGAAAGAGGACAATAATCCAGAACGCCGCGGAGGACATACCCATGATGGTCTCTGGCAATGCAACCGGGAATCGGTCTCCCAAGATAATCAACCCGTACAGCGCACCAACACCGACGATCGAGACGATCGGAAGATTCCACTTCAACCGGTAAATGGCCTGCCCAATCAGTAACGCAACCGCGATCGCACCCCAGACCGGGATGACCGCCGTCGGTGTAGAGATGAGCAGATCTGCGATGACCACAGCAAAGACCGCGTTGACCATCAACAACAAGAAAAAGATGACGACAAGGAACAAGATGCGTCCCGAACCGCCAATGTATCGGCCAGAAAGCGTACCGATCGAACGCCCTTTGTGACGGGCCGAAGCCCAGAGGGCGCCCATGTCATGCATGCCTGCGAAAAACACGGTGCCCAACGTGACCCACAAAAACGCGGGCAGCCAACCCCAGATCACTGCGACAGCGGGTCCAACGATCGGCGCGGCACCTGCAACGGAGGTAAAGTGGTGTCCCCACAAAACCCATTTATTGGTCGGAACGTAATCGATTCCGTCCTGGTACTTATGTGATGGTGCTTGATAGTCCGGGCTCAGTTTAAATACCCGTTTTGCTAGAAACTTGGAGTAGAGAAAATACCCAAGCAACATCATGACTATGCCCACCACAGCCATTACTAAGGACTGCATTGCCAGACTCCTTCACGGTGAGTGATGTGTCTAGCACACTTTAGTCAACGTCATGATCCGTGTCACTACAGCTGTGTGATTCCACCACGTCAGACACCAGGTTGATTAGCTATGTGGGCGTCCTTGTGGCATTTCATTTGCCGCCACCGCGGGGAAAGGTTTACCGCCGTTGTACTTTTCTTCGAGGCGCTGCACTTCTGTCATGACCGCACGGATCACGAACTGGCTGAGTGAACGGTGTCCCTCGGGGACCATGGTATGCAGGACAGCGCCACGCAGTCGGGCGGTATCCTCGGGTTCCTGGTAGAAACTCACCTTATTGGGGTGTTTGCGAGGCGCAGTTTCCGGGTTCTGCAACACTTCTTCGACCACTTCAGCGGCGGGCTCTTCGACGTCGTCGGCCGCATCCTCATCCGGTTCCGTAAACGGTTCGGGGATGGAAATACCAATGTCGAAGGCACCTTGGTGCTCGGTATCATCCGCTGCTTCAACGGTGGGCTCCGCCGGTGCGGCGGGTTCGGCCGGTTCAAGGTCAAACAGCGTTTCGTGATGTCCCTCAGACATGTTTCACCCGTGGTCATGATCGATGGCGTGTGTGGTCGGTTAATACTCTAGGTGTTGAACGATCCTGGTTGGCACAGGCGGCGTCGGTGTGGTGTTGTGACTTCGGTTCAGGCGGGGATCGTTCTAGAGTGGGGGTTATTGCCGAACTGCTAAGGATAGATCATGGAATTTCGTCATCCAATCGTTGCCGCACCAATGGCCGGCGGACCGTCGTCCAATGAACTAGCTCGCGCGGTGGCATCCACGGGAGCGCTCGGATTTCTCGGAGGCGGCAATAAAACCGCTGCACGCTTGGCCGAAGATTTTCGTTCGGTGGCCTCAAGCGGTGACGTGGGCGTGAACCTGTTTGTCCCGGATGCGGCCAACACTGCGGTCGATGTCGCGAAGAGTCAGCAAGGACGTGCCGAAAAGCTGACGGCATTTCGCAACGAACTCCTGCCGTTTGCCGAACGGTTGGACGTTGAGCTCCCGACCGTTGAACAAGCCGGCGCAGATGTGTCGGACGACTGGGATGCCAAACTTGAGGCGGCAGTCGAGTGGCCAATCGTGTCCTTTACCTTTGGACTTCCCGGCCCAGAGGTGTTCCAGAAGCTGCATGAGTCCGACACCCAGGTTGGCGTGACGGTGACCTCGGCGGCTGAAGCCCGCAATGCCGCGGACCACGGCGCCGACTTTTTGGTTGTACAGGGGCCCGAAGCTGGTGGGCACCGTTCGGTGCATGACCCATTGGGCACACCCGAAACCCTGGAACTGCCCGAACTATTGGACGCGGTAAACGCCGTCGTCGATATTCCCTTTGTTGCAGCGGGTGGCATTATGACGCCGGAGGATGTGCACAAAGTACAGGCCCACGGTGCATCGGCGGCTGCGGTAGGGACCGCACTGTTATTGACCGATGAGGCCGGCAGCAACGCACTGCACCGGTACATGTTGCGCACCGATCGTTCGGGGATCACACAGTTGACGCGTGTGTACTCGGGGCGGGTTTCACGATCGCTGGTCAATGAGCTGATGTCGCTGGATGCCCCGGCCGCATATCCGGAAGTCAATGCGCTGACCGTGCCAATCAAGCGCGCGGCCATCGAGGCTCGTGATCCACGTTCGACCCACCTGTTCGCCGGCACCGGGTATTTGCAGGCCCGCACCGGTAGCGCCGTCGAAATTATTGACTGGTTGGCATCCTAACGAATCGTCCCAGAGGATGATGCGACTGGCCAGCACTGCCGCATAGGGTTGGTGCCGTGAAGTTTTTTGACCGCATTGTCACGTGGTGGCGCACATATCCTCGGCTCGCCGATGGGCTCATCATTCTGCCGCTATTGGGGCTGTTGCTGGTGACCTCTGCCGGGTCGATGACGTCGGCGACCTTCCCCATGCTCGTGTACAACTGGCCTAACTGGGCGCTGCGAACCGTCGTCGTGACTATTCTGGTGCTGCATATGGCACCGTGGGTTATCCGTCGGACGAATCCGGTAGCCTCAGCTGCCCTCGTGGTGGTCGGCTCGCTGATTCACCTGGTGCTTGGGCCCGAGTTGCTGCCGTCGATGATTATGGTGGTGCTGACCGTCCAGAATCTCGCCCATTTGGCCCCGAGTTGGGCATCGATTGCCGGGTTCTGTACTGCGCTCGTGGGAGCGGTGCTCTACGCCGCAGAAGCAACGATGCTGCCACATTTCTGGGGTGAAGGGTCGTATTCGGAAGGTGAACTGATCGAACCGTCCGGGGCGTTCTACGCGCTGCCGGTTAGCATCCCTGTCATTGCACTGGTGGTGCTGTTCTGGGCAATCGGCAACGTCCAGCGCACCCGGCGCGTCCGGATGGAAACCCTGCAGGCCCGGACAGAGCAGCTGCGCATTGAGGCTCGTCAAGAACGCGAACTGGCTGCCGCTGACGAACGCAACAGGATTGCCAGGGAGCTCCACGACATCGTCGCGCATTCTTTGCAAGTGATGATTTCGCAGGCGGACGGCGGGCGTTACGCAGCAAGAGCTGATCCAGAAATCGCTGCGCGCACTCTGGGCACCATCGCAGAAACCGGCAGGGACGCACTCGACCAGATGCGCCGGCTTCTCGGTGTGCTGCGTGATACCGATGCCGCCGCAACCTCTCCGCAACCCGGCCTTGCTGATATCGACGAGCTGATTGCCACGATACGGTTAGCCGGCATGCGGGTCGAGTTGTATCGCAGCGGTGAGCCCCAACACCAAATGGCCGACGGGGCAGAACTGGTGCTGTATCGCATCACTCAGGAAGCCCTCACCAATGTCGCCCGGCACGCTGGACCCGATGCGACCGCTACCGTGACACTGCGGTGGTGGAATTCAGGGGTCTCAGTCACGGTTGAAGACGACGGCATTGGGGCAGCCGAAACCGATAACGCCGGTCAGGGGTTAGTGGGCATGCGAGAACGCACCGCACTGTATGACGGCACGCTTTCAGCCGGTCCGAAAGCAAGCGGCGGATTCCGGGTCCACGCGCAACTGCCCTATCAAACTATTTAGGCTTCGCCCAGATATGCATAGCGACTACCAGCACTGCCGCACCCAACCGCTAGACTCTCATATTCCACAGTCCACCTGCGAGGATTGACTCCATGCAACCCATCAAAGTGGCCATCGTCGACGATCAGCAGCTTATCCGTTCCGGGCTGTCGATGCTCGTGAATTCCCGGGACGATATGACGGTTACCGGTGAGGCATCCAATGGCCAGGAAGCCGTGCATTCGGCACATATCCGAGCCGCCGACGTCGTCCTGATGGATGTTCGAATGCCCGTCATGGACGGGATTGCCGCAACCAAGGGGTTACTGGAGCACAATGGGGCCCTCAAAATTATTGTGCTGACGACGTTTGACCTCGACGAGTATGCCCTGGACGCGATAGACGCCGGAGCCAGCGGCTTCCTGCTCAAGGATGCGCCACCGGAGCAGCTTCTCGGCGCCATCACTTCGGTGTTCCACGGCGATGCGGTGATTGCACCCTCGACGACGAAACGGTTGCTCGAACACCTGGTGACCCCGAAACGTTCGACGCCGTCGGCGGAATACGACGCCGAGCTGGCGGCTCTAGCCACACTGACTGCTCGTGAACGTGAGGTGTTGGAAGCCATGGCCGAGGGGTTATCAAACACCGAGATCGCGGCGAAACTGTTTGTCTCGGCCACCACTGTCAAAACGCACGTGGGCAAAGTGTTGACGAAACTGGGGGCTCGTGACCGAGTGCAGGCCGTGGTGCTGGCCTACCGCACCGGTATCGTCTAAGTCACTGAAATTGTCTAGCGCGCAGTGGCGGGCGATAATGGCCCTATGGAACCACGCAGAGGATTAGACGACAAAGATTTAGAAAACCCACGCCGCGCAAAACCGGCCACGGTCGGCATGACTATCATGTTGGTCATCGGCGCACTGGTCTTGGGCTCGTCGCTGGCGATCAACTTTTTCACCGGAACGTTCTCAGTCCCAACGTTCAGTGTTGGTGTGGTGTTGGTCGGTATTGCCGTGGCCTTCTTGGTGGTCAACGCGTTCAAGGACGATGCCGAGGGCAGCTAGTCCCGGAATTCTTGGCTGAGCCAGGACGGATTGGGCTCATCCAGTGCCGAGTAGTCGATCTGGATTTCGTCGCCATTCAGGGTGACAGGAAATTCCATCGCATCGCCCCAGCCACCAAACGGTGGATAGGTCCGTTCCCGTTCGCTCCAGTCTTGGTCCTCGTCATCACGAACCTCGTAAGTCACCGTGATATCCCCTTCGACAATACGAGCAACTACCGGTCCGGAGGAGTCGGTGATGTCCGAACCGTCGGCGTAGGGTTCCGTCTCGGCGGGGACCAGCTCAACCTCGGGGGTGGTGGCCCACGTCCGCTGTATATTCGTCATGGCGTTCCACCCGGTATCTTCCCAACTAGCCGCGTCGCAATCGTCGATACGAATCGTCTCGTTAGCCACGCAAGCTTCCAGACGTTGCTCCACCTCTGCGATCACATCGGTTTCGAACGCCTCGGTGTAACGCTGGTTGAATTCAATAGGGGTTTCGGAAAATTCGCCGGGGGTAATCGTCAGTTCCAGATCATCTCCGTGAGAAAGATACTCGTTACCCTCCGGTGCGGCGAATGTATACGTGCCGGGCAGCAGAATCTGTCCGACGAATTCAGTTTTATCCAGTACCGGATCGATGTCGCTGCTGGACGACGCGGTCTCACCGGACGGATCAAACGGTTCAACCTCGACTTCGACACCGTTGACGGTCAGGTGGGATGGCCCCGACAGGTACATTGCGCCCCCGGCGACATCCCCGGAACGCAGTTCCCAATCGTCAAAGACCCCGGCCTGAGTACCGGCCTTCGCCAGGCCCAGTTCGATCGGATACGCCTTGCCCGACTGATATATGGTCGCTTGCATCACGGCGTCGTTGACCTGGTCTTGTCGAAAATCGACGTCGCCAAGTTCGAATCGATCCGGCCGATCAGTTGCTTGCTGATATACCTCGTCGGTGGCCAGTGCACGTTGCTGGTCGGTAACATTCGGGCCCAGTAATTCCAGGGCATCATCAGCGCGGCCGTCCACCACAGCCTGCAAATATGCTTCCGCGGTTTCTTCAGGACCATATACCGTTCGACCCAGCACCGTGTGGGTTATCCAGGCGACTGCGGCCAGAGCCACCACACCCAAGCTGGTCCACAACAGCACCTTGGTTTTACGCTGCATGGGTCGGCGGGGCTCGACCGGTTGCGACCGTGGAACTGTCAGTCCCAAGCCAAGAACCCGCACGACTGAGGCTGGGAATCGTTGCGCGAGTCCGGGCATCACGTACACGGCCAACAGCTGAACGATCGCGCCGAGCACCAGCCAGATGAGGAAGCCCCACACAGCCGAGCTCACACTAAACCGCAGGCCCTCCCCCTCGGCAAACATCGAGAAGTACATGCCGTTGCCGGCTGTCAGCAGGATCCCCACCAGCAGGTAGGTAACGGGCAGCGCGAGCCACGCCCACCCGGCATGAGCATGGAATCGGGTGCGTAGGGTCCAACGAAACGCGCTGACGCACAGCGCCAGCAGAACCACGAGTATCACGGTGATCCAGACCACCGCAGGGGCCTCGAATATGGTGATCGACTGGTGTTCGGCGTTCCCCGTGAGCTCTTCATGTCCTGTTGCTGAGGCTGGAATGAAGTGCATGAGCGAGAACATCAGGAACCCAACCGACGGCAACAGCGCCACGATCGGCACCAGATCCTGGGTATCACCCTGGCTGAGCAGCGCAATCACAGTGGCCACCGCGGCCAGGCCCGAGACGACGATGACGTGTTCCCAGACCGCCGCTAATACCGTCATCGCACGTTCGACGACTTTCCCACGCCGCGGCAGGAAGAGCACATAGGTGATACACCCGACGAGTAGTGCCGCAACCAGAAATCCTGGGAGCGAAGCCGCATGGGCCCACATCGCGATCCCGAAGAGCTCGTTATTTTCAACAACTCTGAAGCGTATCACCGCCGCAAGAATCGTGACGATCCCGGCAAACAGCAAGCCTGCAACTCCGGCCATGAGGAACCGGACCCCGGTACGCGGAGCACGCAGGTTGCCCCCGAGGAATCGCTGGGTGGCGGCAACCGCGATCAGCCCGCCGATCGGCACCCACCAGGGCACCAGAAACAGGGAGCCACCCGCTGCAAACATCCCAAAGTCTGAAAAATCTACGCCCATGGACAACGGCGATAAGAACCCCATGGCCAGTATTTGGAAGGTCAGCACAATCCAACTGGATCCGACCAACTCAGCAAATTCCCCAGCGGCACCGTTTCCGAAAGCTGCATTCATGCCGACGGTCAGCAGACCCGCGATACTGCCGGCCATGACTACACTCCCGGCAAAGAATACGACGACGATCAGCAGTGCTCGGGTCCACGCTTGCGCTGGAATGCCTCGCAGAACTGCTGGAAGCGGTGGGGGTGGTGGCGGTTGCTGTGACATGTCAGGCCTCGTCAAAAGGTGGTGCTAGCGGGGTGGGGATAGGAATCTCCATCTTACGTCTCATCCTTTTGGACGAGTCTATAGCGTCAAGATCCTCCCGGCTGGTGATTTGCTCAACGACCAGTCAGTGCAGACTGAGTGCATGTTAACCACAGAACCGGCTGCCGTTGCAGCACAAAATATTACCAAGACATTTGGCACCGACGACACCAAGGTGGCCGCCCTCGATGAGGTGTCGGTGACGTTTCGTCCGGGTGAGTTCACCGCGATCATGGGACCTTCTGGCTCCGGAAAGTCCACACTCATGCATTGTCTGGCCGGGCTCGATACGGTCGACGCCGGACAAGTCGCCGTCAACTCAACGGTTATTACCGGGATGAGCGATAACGATCTCACCAAGTTGCGCCGCAGCCACATCGGTTTCATCTTCCAGGCCTTCAACCTGGTGCCAACGCTCAATGCCAAAGACAATATCGTGCTGCCGTTGGATCTGGCCGGGGCGAAGGTGGATCAGGACTGGTTCGACCAGATTATTGCAACCCTGGGGCTTGCCGACCGTCTCACTCATAAACCCCACCAGCTCTCGGGTGGGCAACAACAGCGCGTCGCCGTGGCTCGAGCCCTGTTGACTCGCCCGGCCGTGGTGTTCGCCGATGAGCCCACGGGCGCCCTGGACTCCAACACCGGCGCCGAGGTGCTCGCACTATTGTCCCGCAGTGCTCGGGAAATGGGGCAGACAATCATCATGGTCACCCATGATCCTCACGCTGCCTCCTACGCAGACCGTGTCGTACTGCTCAAGGACGGCGGCGTTCTCGGTCATCTTGAAGATCCAACCGCCGATGCCGTGTTGGCCGCACTTGCGGAGCTGGGTGAATAGTCATGTGGAAACTAGCAACCAGTGAATTGAAATTACACCCGCGGCGGTATGTGGCCGTACTCTTGGCCATCGTGCTGGGAACCATGTTCTTGGCCGGTTCCTTGTTGGTCACCGCCTCGGCTAAGGAATCGACCAAACAGATGTTGGGCGCCACGTACGCCAACGCCGATCTGCTGATTACCTCCGAAACGGTACCCGCCCCAGACTCGCCGTTCTACGATTTGGCCGGCACCGTTGACCAACCCGGCAGTCTCACTGACCTCAACGGCGTCGAAGAGGTCTATCCGCTCATGAACACGGCCACCGCCATGGTGCTACCCGAGGGCTCCGATAAGCAGGGCACCTTTGATCCGGATTCAGATTTTGTTTACGCGACCAGTCGTCCGGGCGACGCTTCACTGCTGGCCACGCCATTAACCGACGGCGACCTGCCTAGCGCCGACGCCGAAATCACCGTCGACACCGAGTCCGCGGAACGCCATGATCTGGCGGTCGGCGACAGGGTCACGTTGCGTACCCTGGCCGATGAGACCGAACGCGACTTCGTGGTTTCGGGCATCATGGACCAGTCCATGGATCCCACAGTGGTTGGTGCGATGACGATTTATACCACCGCGGCGACCCTGGGCGAACTCGGCGGCGACTCCCCTACCTACGACACCGCACTGCTACGTGTCGACGGTGATCTGGACCAGGCCATCACCGATATCCAACAGGCTCTCGACGCCGCCGGGGTGTCGGCGACCGTGAACACCCCGGATGTGCAGATCTCCGAGCAGTTGATCGACATGATGGGCTTTGACGCGATCACCGTGGTGCTCGGCGGGTTCTCTGCCATCGCGTTGTTGGTGATGATGCTCGTCATTAACAACACTTTCTCTGTACTGGTTGCCCAACGGACCAGACAATATGCACTGCAGCGCGTCCTGGGGGCGACCCGGGGCCAAATCCGCAAAGGTGTGCTGGCCGAGTCTGTGCTCATCGGGTTGATCGGTTCGGCCACCGGTATTGCCTTAGCAATCGGGTTGATCTTTGGCTTGTTGACCTTGGCGCAGCGGTGGATGTCAGGCGCTGCCTTTGGCATGGACCCCTCGGTTCTTTGGGTGCTGTTTGCCGGCGTGGTGATCACCGTGGTGGCATCCTGGGTGCCCGCGTCACAGGCGATGCGCGTTTCACCCCTTGAGGCAATGCGCCCGGTTCCAGCTGCGACTATGGGTTCCAAAGCCGGGAAGTTTCGGTTGGCGCTTGGTGCCCTCATGCTGCTGACCGGTGGTGCCGCCCTGGTGTACTTCGCTGCGACCGGTTTGATTGGTTTGGCGATTGTGGCGGGGGCCATCTCGTTTATCGGGGTGCTGGCCGTGGGAGTGTTGTTTGTTCCCGGCGCCGTCTACGGGCTGGGTTGGCTGACTCGCTGGACCGGTATTCCAGGCAAGATTGCTCAGCTGAATTCGGTGCGTAACCGTTCTCGCACTGCAGCAACTGCGACCGCGCTGATTGTTGGGACGACGCTGGTCGCGATGATACTGACCGGTGGTCGGACTGTTCAAGACAGTACGGATGAAATGTTGGCCACGAAATATCCTGTTGATGTCTATGCCCAGCTGACCGAGATCGATCCGACCGATACTGCCCAGGTCACGTCTACCGCTGAGACTCTGGCTGATACTGCCGGTATCGCTGATGCTGAGGCACTGTATCCGGTGGGTTCCATCGATGAGTCTTGGGCGGAGCAGGTGATGGCGGCGGATCCACAACGGTTGGCTGGGATCTCGGACGCTCTCAGTGACGACGACGCGCAAGCGTTGCGGCAGCCCGGTACCGTGCTCGTCCCCGAGCAGTACGAGTCGGAGACCCTGACCGTGACGACTGCTGATGGCGAGGTTGAACTGGATGCGGTTCGGTCTGATTTACCGTCCGTGACGCCGATTGTTTCGTCGGATACAGCAGACCAGTTGTCGATGGATGTCGCTGGTGAAGCGGTTGTGTGGTTGTCGGTTGCGGATAAGGATTTGTCGCAGGCTGATTTGCAGGAGATAGTTACCAGCATGACGGCTGATACAGAGGTATCGGCTCAGGACGTGAGTTCGCCGTTGGTCATGCGGTCGATTTATCAGCAGGCGATTGATGCGGTGATGTTAACCGTGATCGGTTTGTTGGGTATTTCGGTGCTCATTGCTTTTGTTGGTGTTGCTAATACTTTGGCACTGTCGTCGTTGGAGCGTACTCGTGAAAACTCGTTGATGCGTGCTTTGGGTCTGACAAAGCGTGGGCTTCGGACGATGTTGATGTGGGAAGCTATCTTGATTAGTGCGGTCGGTGCCATTCTGGGCAGTGTGTTGGGCATGCTATATGGCTGGGCTGGTTCGGTTGCGATCTTTTCGCAGATCTCGGGTGGCGTCGATATAACTTGGCCGTGGTTGGAGGTGACCGCTGTGATTGCTGTAGCGGTGGTAGCTGGACTGATTGCATCGGTTGCTCCGTCACGGCGTGCGGCGAAAATGTCTCCTGTTGAGGGGCTAGCTGCTGACTAAACAGATGGCGTCAGACTAACCATCGTCCCGCGTATCTATCCATTGAACACAACGACCAAGCCCCGGCGATTGAGATTCTGTCGTCGGGGCTTGGTTTAGGTGTTCCAGTGGAGGTTGCGGAGCAGTGGTTGGTAGGGGTCTAACCAGATGGCGGGTTGGAACCAGGTGTGGCCGTGGTGTTTGCGGATGCGCCATTTGCCGATGTGGACTGCTGTGTGGTGGTGGCTGCAGAGGGTGATGGCGTTGTTGACGCTGGTGTTGCCACCGGCCAGCCAGTCTTTGATGTGGTGGATATCGCAGAACACGGCCGGGGTGGTACACCCTGGTGCTTGGCAGCCACGATCTCTAGCTAAGATGGCCCTGCGTTGCGCGGTAGTGAATAGGCGTTTGGTGCGTTTTTGCTGTAACACGGTATCGGGGCCGTCCCAGAGTTGGGCGACCAGTTCACTATCACAGGACAGGATTTCAGCATCAGCCGGGTGCATCGACCCGTGGTTGAGTGCTTCGGATCGGTAGGGGGTCCAGGGGAATTGGTTGATGAACCGCGTGTGCCGGCCTTCGATGGCTGGTTCACCTGGATCATGGCGCCTGCATGGACAAGCGTCTCCTGGATCCGGGGGTCCGTGGTGGTGGGCAGTCTGCTCCGATGCGTCGGGGTTGGGGTGTCGGATGGTGGGTGGGGTCAGCCCGGCTGGGCCGGCTGGGCGTCTGAGATCTGGTGGTAACGGTGGGACGCCCAGGGTGTGGTAGGCGGTTTGGAGGTCTTGGGTGATGACCAGTTGTGCTGAGGCGCCGTGGCTTTGCTTGACCCCCAGCTCTGTGGGATGCATCCGTAACACGATGCGAAACATCCCGATCAGCAGGGCCGCGATCTGCTGCCCTGAGCTCATCGGATCAATCGCGTTGAGGTCATTGGTGGTGTAGGTGTTGCCCTGGGCATCTTCGGCGCCCACCTGATTATGCTCTGCATCGTGGAGGGGGAGGTCGTCAATATTATCAGGGACCTCTCCGAACGGTGCATCATCACTGTGCGGGACGTCTTGCTCCGAGGCGCTTGCGTTATGACCGGCACCCTCGTCTGGGGCTGATGCCGTGCCTGCACTCTGCTCGTCGCCTGCGGGACCTGCTCCGTTGGTTGGGTGACTGGTGTTCTCGCCGTTTTCCTGACCGGTGGTCGCGGTGTTGGCGCCAGTAGTACCGGCCGGGTGGATGAGGTTGCGAACATCGAATGGGATATCGGGTGGGGTGCCATCGGCTTTGAGCATGTGCAGCACGAAGTTCTTGAACTGGTTATACACGTCTGGGGTGGCATCGAGCCAGATGCGGCCGCCGCCTTCGGGGAAGCTTTTGGTCTTGATCGCATTATCCGGCGGTTTGCGTAAGGCTTGAGACGGTGAGGGCCCATCAGCGTTGAGTTCGTGGGCGATCTGGTCCATCCACCCTTTTTTCGCTGCTGAGAGCTCTTCTGGTGTGACATGCTCACCGGCTTCTGCCAGCACGGGTTCAAAGGCAGCCATGACCTGATCGACCAACCCGGGCGGGACATCACTATTGCCAGCATATTTGTGTAACTGGGTGCGCATGTCCACGATCCGGTCCACAATTTCGGCACTCAACCGCCCATCAGCATACGCACCACCCACGGTCGGATAGGTGGGATGCGAGGCAAGGGCGTCGGGGTTGCCGCCAGGGGTATGGGCCAGCACGTGGGCGCGGGCGAGATGTTTTTTGGTTTTAGCCCCGGACCAGCGTCGGGTTTGGGATAAGTAGTGGTTGGCGTTACGGAACGGGGTGGCATCATAAGTGGTCCCCAGATATCGAGGTTGGTCACTCATGGAGGCCTGCACATAGTTGGCATATTGTGTGTTGGCGGCTTCGGTGAGGTTCTCCAACTGGCCCAACAAGAGCCCGAGTCCGGGCAGGGAATCATAATACCGGTCCGGCGGGACCGATCCCTCCACCGGGGCACTTCCCGGGCCCTGGTCGGTGGTGGGAGTGTGCTGCGGGGTGGGGTCAAAGCCCTTCCAATCACCACCAGCAGCATTGTGGAAGGTCGGCACCTGATGATACGTGGCGGGATCAGCAAGTTGATCAACCGCCAACTTGGTCAACTGAGCGCCAAGGTGTAGGAGTTCACCGGGGAGGCGTCTGCCAGTTTGTCCATGTTCAGCAAATCTGTGGGCACTGGAATCCCAATATTGGGCAACAACGATGGGAGCTCCATAGTGGCCTCCTTCAACCAAACAATCATGGACTCAGAACAACGGGAACCTCAGAGAAACAAATACGTGGCAATGCATAGGAGAAGAAATGGGAGCGTTTGCGTACCACTATTCTACCGACCCATCCTGGTTTCTACAATACTTTCGCACATCCTTTAGTGTGTATTTTTAATGCTCTGATGCATTTGTGCTGCCTTTAGCATAGGGAGAGTATTTGGTGTTGGTATGTTGCATATTTTGTGGATAAATCGCTCAACCGGCCAGAGTTATCCACACTGACGAAAGACACGGTTGTCAGCTGCAATACCTTGCGCTATATCGGCCCTGGTTCAGAACGAGGTTCAGAGTGGCTAGCTACCTTATTCGAAGACACCTTGCCGAAGGCTACAAGGGGTAAGGCAAAAAGAGACGGCCGGGGTAGAACCGCCAAGTGGCGCAAAGGTCAGTTAAACATCAACTAGACAGATGGGTGATGTTCGTTCGCCGTCGTCACTAAAGAAGCTTTTCGGCGTCGTCCCAAGAACCAACGCACAATTGGCAGGGCAACGATCACCAGAAGGACGGCGATCCAGATGCCAGCGGCGATGGGCTGGGTGATGAAATAGGTGAGGTCGCCGTTAGCCGCGGTGAGTCCCTGGCGGAAGTGGCGCTCGACAAGGGGGCCGATCAGGGCGCCCAGGAGCACGGGCACGAGCTGAAAGTTGTAGCGGACCATGAAGAACCCGATGACCGCCAGTGCAGCAGCGACGGCGAGGTCGAACCAGCTCAGGCGGAAGGTATAGACACCGGCCCAACAGAGTGCGACGACGGATGGTAGCAGCGCCCAGTTGGGCACTCGGAGAACGGCGACCCAGACGCGAATGAGGTTCACGTTGAGCACGAGCAGCATCACGTTGCCGATCAACAGTGAGGCGATGAGCCCCCAGAACAGATCCGGGTTGGTGGTGACCAGTTGCGGGCCGGGTTGAATGCCGTGTACCTGCATGGCGACGAGCATGACGGCCAGCGTTGCAGAGAATGGCAGGCCGAGTGCGAGCAACGGGATCATGGACGAGGTTGCGGCTGCGTTATTGGCGGATTCGGGACCGGCCAGGCCGGAGACGGCGCCTTTGCCGAATTTGTGACGGTCGCGGCCGACCATCGATTCGGTGCGGTAGCTGAGCAGTGTGGCCAGCGAAATGCTCGGGCCGGGTAGCAGTCCGAGGCCGAATCCGATGCCGCTGCCGCGGAACCAGCTGCCCGCGGAGTTTCGCATATCGGATGTGGTGGGGATCAGTTGGCGCCATCCAAGGGATCCGACGTACGGCGTCGAACCTTTTTGAATGATGATGCGCAGGATTTCGGTGAGCCCGAAGAGTCCGACGGCAAGCGCTACGATGCTGACGCCCTGGTAAGCTTCGCGCACGCCGAAGGTGAATCGGGCGTCGCCGCTGATGGCATCTTCCCCGAGCACACCCAGCAGCAGACCAAAGGCTAGTGGGAGGAGGCCGGCGGTCAGTGAGCCACCCATAATACGAGCCAGTACGAGGAGCCCACCGAGTGTGAGTGCGAAGTATTCGGCCGATCCAAATACGATGGCGACTTGGGCGACGGGGGCGGCGACCATGCTGAGTACGATCACGCTGCCGGTGCCGCCGATGAATGAGGCGATTGCGGTGATGCCGAGGGCGGGGCCGGCTCGTCCGGATTGTGCCAGCGGATACCCTTCGAAGGCGGACACCACCGAGGGTGCGTCACCGGGGATATTGAGGAGAATCGACGTCGTTGATCCGCCGTACATAATCCCGTAGAACATGCCGGCGATGACGATCATGCCGGTCAGCGGGTCGAAGACATAGGTCAGTGGCAGCAGGATGGCGGCACCGGAAACCGGTCCGATGCCGGGGACCAGGCCCATGACGGTACCTAAGAGTGCGCCAATGAGTGCGGCGATGAGGTGCTCAACGGTGAAGGCGACGCTGAGGCCGTAGAGTAATCCGTCCCAGGGGTTCATGGCAGCGCTATTCCTAACAGCTGCTCAAACACAAACCAGATGCCGAAGGTCACCAGCGTCATCGTCACAGGGATTTTCCAATGGAATTTCCCCTCGATCAAAATGGCTAGCCCTGTGGTTCCAACCAGTGCGACCGGCAAGAATCCGAGGATGGGCAGCAGCCCGGCTCCCCCGAGGATCACACCTGCGGCGATGCCGAATCGGCGCCATGCGATGGGTTCATACCCGAACGTGGCACCGCGAGCTTCGATCAGTGCGATGACGGAGGCCACGGCCATTAGGGCAGCGACCAACAACGGAAAGAACGCCGATCCGGGGCGGTCGAGCGTGCCCAGCGGGTAGTTATGCCACGCAATCCACGCGGTGACCGCGGCGACGATGAGTCCGATGACGCCGGCGATCCGCCAAGCCAGGGTGGCCGAGCGTTGTTCCAGCGGCTCGTCAGCTGTGGCTGGGTCGGACGGTGCGACGTCGTCGGGTGTAGTCATGGCAACAGTTTAGGGTTCGAGGACTTCGTATTCGGTGATGAGGGCTTCGATTTCTTCCTGGGTGTCGGCGTGGTTGAGCCCGGAGTCGGACAGTCCGATCCCTGCCAGGGTGTCGGCCCATTCATCGGAGGCGACGAGTTCTTCGAGCGAGGTGATCATTTCGTCACGCAGCTGTTCGTCCAGCCCATCGGGGCTGACCACATAGAAGCTGGTGCCCATGGGGACGTCTAACCCGAATTCGTCCACGGTCGGGGCATCGGGGTTTTCGGGTTCTGGCGCATCGGCCAGGATGCTGAGAATTTCGACGTCGCCGGCATTGATTTGACCCTGGACACCGGCGGTTGTGGAGATCTGACCGTCGACTTCACCGCGCATGACGGCCAGGATGCCTTCTCCTGCCCCGTCGGTGTATGGCACGCTGCGGAGGTTCCAGTCGTTTTGCTCGTTGAGCAGTTGGACGGTCAAGTCGGTTTGGGCGCCTTCGCCGGTCACGGCGATCGACAGTTCTTCGCCGGAATCGGCGGCTTCAATGAAATCGTCCATGGTTTCGAAGTCGCCGTTAGAGGCAACCATCAGCGAGAATGCGGATTCGGCGACTTTGACGAGTGCTTCGTAGCCTTCGGTCTGGCTGTATTCTAGACCGTCTTCAACCAGGGGCTGCCACAGCAGACCGTTGGAGGTGGCTAAGCCCAGGGTGGTGCCATCCGCTTCGGCGCTCAGGGCCTCGTTCATGGCGATTGTGCTGGCTCCACCGGTGCGGTTGGTGGCGGTGACGTTGACGCCGTGTTCGGATTGCAGCTGGTCTCCAACACCGCGGCCTAGTAGATCGGGGGTGCCGCCGGCACCGAATCCGATGAGCATTTCGAGGTTTTCATCCGGCCAGGCGCCGTCGTCATTGGACCCTCCGCACGCGGTGAGTGTCAGGGCGAGTGCTACCGCGGCGCCGGTCGCGCGCAGGATGGATGTCAGCTTCATGGATCCTCCGGAGTGAGAGATAGGGCAACGGCTTACCCTAATACGAGCACCTGCCATTATCGTTTGCCGCTGCAACTCAAGGTAACATTGCTTTGCTCAATTTTGGCCGGTCGGGAATGATTGGAGCCAACTGAACTCAACGTATAAAGGACAACACCGTGCCACGCATTGGATTTTTCACCCGGCTCCTCGAACCCGGCACCGCCGCACAGCGTTATGGCTGGGCTCTGGAACAGATTCAGCAAGCTGAGCGGGCCGGGTTTTCCACCGCGTGGATTGCCCAGCACCACTTCAATGCCGACGAAGGCGGCTTGCCCTCGCCGTGGCCACTACTGGGTGCTGCCGCGCAGGCTACCCAGCGCATTCGCCTGGGCACCGCGGTCGTCACCCTGCCCCACGAGAATGCGGTGCGCACCGCCGAAGACGCCGCCGTGGTCGATGTATTGTCGGGCGGCCGTTTTGAATTCGGGATCGCTCCCGGCGCCAGTGCCGAGAATCTCGATGCGCTGGGCTACACGAATACCAATGCTCGCGAACTGTTCAACGAAAAACTGCCGGTGTTGCGTGCTGCGCTGGCCGGGGAACCGCTGGGCGACGCCGGGCTAGTTGTACAACCGTTGGCTGAGTCCTTGAACCAGCGCATGTGGCAGGCCACGTTCTCAACCAACGGCGCCACCCGCGCTGGCAAAGCCGGTGACGGGTTGATGCTGTCGCGCATTCAGCCGGGCTCGGAGGTCGGCGAGCTCGTTGGCGATTTACAGCTGCCGTTGATCGAGGCCTACCGTGCGGAGCTTGCCGACGACGTCGCACCGCGTGTGCTGGCCTCGCGCACCGCCGTCGTCATTGACGAAGAAAACCGTACTGCCGCGCTGCGACACCTGCGGACCCGGGTCGCAAACCTTGCCGAGCGCAACCTGCGTTCCAACGGTGAACCGATCAACGCCGCGGACCTGAGCGACGACGAGCTGCTGCGCTACACCGGCACCTATTTCGGCACCGCCGACGAGGTTGCCGAACAGTTGGCCGACGACCAGGCTGCCGCGGCTTCGACGGAAGTCAGCTTCCAGGTGCACTCGCTGGATCCGGGCCACGAAATCACCATGCGCTCAATCGAGCTGCTGGGCACCAAGGTTGCTCCGGCGCTGGGATGGACGGTCGAGAGCTAATGTCAGATATTATTGACGTCCTGACGGGCATCGAGTCGGGTTCCTCGTTGGATGCGATTCGCCGCACCCGCGAGCAGGCCCGCCAGAATGCGCAGCGCAGCTTCGAAGTGCTCTTTGAACCAGCTGAGCCCGGCACGTTTTCACTCGCCGAACGCTATGCCGTGTCAGCCTATACGGTCGCGCTGCAGGCAAGCGCTTCGCCGGCCGCAGCGTTCTACACTGAATTATTGGAAGACGAGGTCAGCCCCGAACTGGCGGCCGCAGTGGCCGAACTAGCCGAGCGCGATCGCCGGGCGGGTCCCTATGGCGAGTATCAAGAGACCGGTCTCGCCGCGGAATCCGTGCCCGGGCCAACCGTGTCTTATGCGCAGCGTCCGAACGTCGTTTCCGAACGCCTCGCCGCCGCACTGGAACACGCACACCTATTGAGCCTGCACCCACGCGATGCTGAAGCATCCCATCTACGGCGATTAGAAGAAGCCGGCTGGAACGCCGACGATATCGTGACGCTGAGCCAGCTCATCTCGTTCTTGGCCTTCCAAATTCGTGTGGTTGATGGTCTGTTGGCCCTGAAAGGAGCCGCATGAGCGACATTCAGTACCCCGAATCGAATCGTCCCGAAGGGTTCACCCAGCAAGGCCTGGGATGGCAGCCCTGGTTGGCACCGGTTGCCGAAGCCGAGCTCACCGAGGAGCAGCGCGGCGCCCTGATCGGCCAGTTCCGGTTGAAGAGCCCGTATTTCCGTCTGCTGGTGCGCAATCCAGAAGCGCTAGAAGCACGCACACTGACGGATCAGGATATTTTCTACAACGTCACCTCGGGTCTACCGCGGGCCGAACGCGAGATTGCTGCATCGGCGGCCTCGAGGATCAATGGATGTGTCTATTGCGCCTCGGTGCATACCGACCGTGCCACCAAAGAATCTGGGCGCGAGGAAGACGTCCAAAAGTTGCTCGACGACGGTGTGGAGGCCGATCTGGGTCAGCCGTGGTCTGCGATCGCCCAGGCGTCTGCTGCTTTGACCGAAACTCCAAGTGCCTTCGACGCCGGGCAGATTGACGCCCTGCGCGAAGCCGGACTGGATGACGCCGATATCGTTGACGTCATCAACGGTGCCGCGTTTTTCAACTGGGCCAATAGACTGATGTTGTCACTGGGAGAACCAAGCCAGCCCCGTTAGGAGCACCTTGTCATACGTTGCCCCGCCCACTGTCGTCGACTCCATGCTGGATGCTGGAGAAACTAAAACGCAACACAGTGCTGGGCAACTGGTACTGCGCGCTGCCTTTTCGGTGATGCTCTTGGCCGGGGCCACCGTGCTGGCTATTGCCGCATCCCAAGAAACCGGTATCGACCTCATCGGGGCGCTGTTGTTCCCTATGGGACTGGTGATTGTGGTGCTGCTCAACGTCGAACTGTTGACCGGCAATTTCGCCTTGGTACCGCTGGCTGTCGTCCATCGACGGGCCAACATGCGAGGGCTGGCGCGCAACTTCGGCTGGGTTACACTCGGACACCTGCTTGGTGGAGTGCTCACCGCGACGATGTTCGCAGCGCTGCTGAGCCGCTGGTGGACATCGGAACCTGACGACGTCGCACAGGGCATCATCGATATGACGATCACTAAAACGCTGGAGTATCAGGACCTGGGCTACCTCGCCGGTGCGGGACTGGCGTTCCTAAGCGGCATTTTATGTAACTGGTTGGTCGCCCTCGGCGTGGTTATGGGCATGACGAGTTCCTCGACCACCGGGAAAATCATGGCCATCTGGCCACCCATCGCCGCGTTCTTCGCGCTCGGGCTAGAACACAGCGTCGTCAACCTGTTCCTATTGCCCGCGGGCATCATGCTGGGGGCGCCGGTCGGTATCGACGACTGGTGGTTGTGGAACCAAATTCCCGTGCTGTTGGGCAACCTGGTCGGTGGGTTCGTCCTCATCGCACTGCCTCTGTACTATGCCCACCGGCAGAAATAGCAGTGCTCAGAAAATGAGCCTAAACTTGTCCCCAGATACCCAATCCAAGCAAAAGGTGGGTCCATGATCTTCAGAAAACTTGGGATAGCGCTGCTCGCGTCGTCCTTCTTCCTGCTCGGCTTTAGCGCACCGGCCCAAGCAGCCGAGCCGGTCACCATTCCGCCGGGTACTTTTGTGGTGGATGACGCCGATGTGCTGTCCTCGGGTGAAGAGGACGAACTGTCGCAGCAGGTGCGTGAGCTGCAAGCGGATCATGGCACCACACTGTTTCTGTTGTTTGTTTCGAACTTTGAGAACCCGTCAGAGCCCGAAGAGTGGGTCGCCGAAGTCGCTGCTCAAAAACAGCTCGGGACCAACGATAATCTTCTGGCGATTGCCACCGAAGATCGTCTCTACAACTTTGTCGCACATGCCGACGGTCCCTTCCGGCAGTATCAGTCCGCGATTGATCGTGAGTTCGTTTTGCCCGCACTGTCTGACAGCGACTGGTTCGGTGCTGGCCAGGGGGCCATCGAAGGGTTAGAAACCGCAGCCATCGGTGAGTTGGATGACGATACAGACGAAGAAGAGTTTGAGGGTTCAGCGATCGGTCTGGGCATCATCGGTATTCTGTTGGCGCTTGGTGCCCTCATATTCGTGGTCATCGCCGGCGTGGTCGCAGTCCTCTGGTATCGCCGCTCGAAACAACGCAAGGCTTTCTCCCAGCAGCACAGGGTGCGCTCGGGCCAGAATACAGCCGTAGATCCGCGGGATAATACCTCGGTCGATGAGTTGCGCACGCAAGCGGGCTCGGCGCTTATCCAGGCCGATGACGCTATCACGACCGCCGAACAAGAAATCGGTTTCGCCCAGGCATCTTACGGCGATGCATCAGTTCAAGTATTCCAACAGGACCTCGCCGAGGCCAAAGAGCATATGCGGCAGTCCTTTCAGCTGCAGTATCAGCTCGATGACCATATTCCGGATACGGAAGCAGACCAGCGGGCCTGGTTGAAAGAAATACTCGATCGTTCAGCCAAGGTCATGTCGTCACTCCAGGCGCACGAACACGACTTCGAAGAGCTGCGTGACCTGGAGAAGAACGCGCCGGAAGCGCTGCAAGGTGTCCGAGCAGCCTTTGATCCACTTGTCACACAACAACGACAGGCCATCGCCACGATGGACCGTCTGAAAGCCGACTATGGTCCCAAGGCCATCGAGGACGGTATTGGGAATCTTGAACAGGCCGAAGGGCTCTTGACGTTTGGACAAGAGAAAATCGCCGCGGCACAAGAGGCGTTAGATAACTCAGATCGGTCACAAGCTGCATGGAACATTCATGAGGCCGAGAATACGACGCAAGAACTCCGAGATATCTTCGCGTCGATCAATCTTTTGCCCTCCCACTTGGATAAGGCGCAGCGCCAGCTCAACATCGAAGTGCAACAGGCCAGGCATCTGCTGACCGAAGCCAAGAATTTTGCCACCCAACACCGTACCGACGCCGAGCTGCCGAAACGTATTGCAGCACTGGAACATGTCACACAAGCCATCGCGGCACGACTGCCAAGCAAGCATCCTATGAAGGATCTGGAAGAGTTTGATAACACCTTAGATCCGCTGGAGGACGCGCTACAGCCGCTGCGTGACCAACAGCAGCGTGTGAAAGCCGCCCGGCGTGATTTTGAGCCCGCCATGGCCAAGGCACAATCGGCTATCGATACGGCAGAGTCGTATATCCGTCGGCGGCGAGGGGCAGTTCGCCACGATGCACGAACCAAGCTCTCAGCTGCTCAAACACACTTTTCCAGTGCCAGAAAGTTGAGCGAGAGCGATCCTGAGCAAGCGATCGCCGAGGCGCAAAAATCGCTGCACTTAGCTCGCATTTCGCAACAACAAGCAGAAGCAAATTATCAAGACTTTGACCACCATCATCGAGGACACGGCGGCTCCAATATGAGTGCGATGCTCGGCGGCCTGCTGCTAGGCCAAATCTTTGGTGGGACCCCTACCAGTTCGGGTGGCGGTCACGGTTTTGGTGGCCCATCACGAGGTGGTGGAGGATTCTTCGGCGGTTCCGGTGGCGGCTTTGGCGGCAGCCTCGGAGGCGGTGGAGGTTTCAGTGGTGGCAGTGGCGGAAGCTTCTAACACCTAAAGATCACATAAGATTGCAGAAACCGCGACTATCCGACAACAGTCCGGAACGCATGAAAGGTACCGAATATGGCGAAACAATCCATCCTGGGACGCATCACTCAAATGGCGAAAGCCAACATTCACGCGATGTTGGACTCCGCCGAAGACCCACAGAAAATGTTGGATCAGATGATCCGCGACTACACGGCTAATATTTCTGAAGCAGAATCTGCCATCGCCCAAACGATCGGTAACCTGCGCCTCGCTGAAGAGGATTACCGCGAGGATCGCGAAGAAGCTAATACCTGGGGACAGAAAGCGCTCGCCGCATCCACTAAGGCCGATGAATTCCGTGCAAAAAATGATCCTGCCGGTGCCGAAAAGTTCGACAAACTCGCACGGGTTGCCATTGAGCGACAGATGTCCGCAGAATCCTCAGCCAAGGATGCAGAACCTTCCATTGCCTCTCAAACCGAGGTCGTGGAAAAGCTCAAAGCCGGCCTTGAAAGGATGAAGCAGAAGCACAAGGAGCTGGTGAGCCGTCGCGACGAACTGGTTGCTCGGTCCAAGGCTGCCCAAGCCCAAGCCCAGGTCCAGGACGCGGTCAAATCGATCAATATGCTCGATCCGACCTCTGAGCTCTCCCGGTTTGAAGACAAGATTCGCCGGGAGGAAGCCCGTGTGCGCGGTCAGGAAGAGCTCGCGAATTCCACGTTGGACGCACAGTTCGAAGAGCTGGAAGACCTCGGTCACCAAACCGAAGTTGAGGCACGCTTGGCTGCGCTAAAGGCCGGTCAGCCACAACAACAAATCGAAAACTAAGCTCGGATCACAGTGTGCGCCCTGTCCTGCTCGGCAGCCAAGCTAGCCCACGGACACGAGTCGTTCGGCTGAGGCCACTTCCCCATCGGAGAGCGTGACCTGTTGATCGGCATACTGGACGAGCCCGGTATCGTGGGTCACGACCACGGTGGCGACTGAGAATTCCTTGGTAAGACGCTGGAGCAGCTGCATGATCTCGTGAGAGCGTGACTGGTCTAGCGCGGAGGTCGGTTCATCGGCCAACAGTACCTGCGGGGTCCCCATCAGGGCACGAGCAATGTTGACACGTTGACGCTGCCCACCTGACAGGGCGTGGATTTTTCGGTCGGCCATATCCTGGAGTCCCACAACCTCCAGAAGCTCTTCGGCGCGGGTCCTGCGTGCTTTGAGTTTGGCGCCGCGAAGTCCCCGCAAGTGATCGGTGACGAGCAACTGGTCTCGTACGCTCAGTGCGCTCAGCAGGTTCGGTTGTTGGAAAATCAGGCCAACGGTATCGCGGCGTAGCTGAGCTTGTTGCGAGTCGTTGAGTTCACGAACACTAGTGTTGCCGACCGTCACGGTGCCCGAGGTTGGTTGCACGAGTGCACCGATAACGGACAGCAGCGAGGATTTACCGGAACCGGATTGGCCGATCAGTGCGGTCAGCTCGCCCTTATTCGCGGTGAAATCGACCTGGTCTAACGCCGCGATGGTGCGCTGTGTACCATCGGGGTTCTGGCCGTCCGGGTAGACGAGGCTGACCTGACGTAGATCGACGGTAGCGGTTGAAGTTTTTGACTTGCGGTGCTGTGTGCTGGTCATAGCAAAAGCCCCTTTCTCAAACTGATCGAAACAAACTGCGTGTGCTTTGGCGGAGCGGCTTAGTTGCCGCCAAGTGCCAGCAAGGGGTCGACATTGGAGACGCGGCGTACCGCGAGCGCTGATCCCAGGATGCCCAGAACCCAGATGCCGATGGCGGGTCCGACGATGGTCAATACTGACAAGCTCACTGGGACAGCCGAAGCGGCCAGTGTTCCCAGTCCAGCGCCGAGACCCGCGCCTGCGACAACACCGATCGCCAGAATGACGGCGGCCTGACCCAGCGAGTCCTTCATGAGGTAGCCACCCGAGGCACCCAGGGCTCGCAGCACTGCAAGGTCACGGGTGCGCTGAATGGTCCACACGGTCACGAATGAGACGATCACCAGCGCGGAAATCGCGTAGAGGAAGCCCTGCATCATGGTCAGCGAGCCCGATTCGGAGGAGTAGGCGGGCAGCGCCTGGAAGGATTCGGACACCCCGGTACTCACCGTCGCGGTGTCCTGTGCGGTGGCATCCCAGGCTGCCGCATCTTCATCACCGAACACTGCCAGCACAGTACCAACGACGTCGTCACCGGCGTGGCTGATGGCTTGCCAGGATTCGGTGGTCACCCAGACAATGCCCGAGTGTGAGTACCACTGATCTTCAACGATGCCCTGGACGGTCAGGTCAATCGGGCCGATGGTCACTTCGTCGTCGACCTGCAGTCCCTGTTCTTCGGCGATGGATTCGGAAATGACCACGCCATCTGCATCGGGTTCGGTCGCACCGGTGACCGCCGACGACGCGGTGTGCTCAACCAGCCCGGAATCTTCGGGAATGCCCCACACAGCGACGGAACCGGAGGATTCCCCGGTCAGCAGGGTCTGCGACATGCCAACCGGCACGGCGTTCTCAACACCGGTGGTTTCAGTCCACTCCGACTGGTCAGCCGAGGTCACCGAGGACTCTGCGAAGGTTGGATCTTCTGGTACTTCATCCACCTGCGCGTTGCCGAAGACGTAGCGCTCCGGGTTCAGCGCGTCCAAGCCCGCCGTATTTTGGGCACCGAGCCCGCCGGTCAGCCCGGTGAGCATTACCAGCAGCAGCGTGATCATACCGACCACGGCGCCCATCAGCGTGAACCGCCCTTTGGCGGCCCGGATTTCGCGTAATCCTACAAACATGGAGTCATCCCCTAGTAACGTTCTGCGTTGTCTTTGGTACTGATTCCAGTCTGGTTTTTTCCGCCCCTGGATACATCGGGGGATGGGTTGATTTGCCCATCAACCCTTCGGTTGATTCAGCGTGGCCCATTTTTCGCTACGTTAGAGACATGACTATCGTCTCGGCCCCGGAACGCTCCCCGATTCTGCGTACCCTGCGCATCGGGCTGCACGTGATGTTCGCGCTGCTATTGGCACTGGGCCTAGTGCGTGCGTTCATGCCCGGCGACGGCGTCAGCGCTCCACCCATGCACCACCGACTGGTGATCATATTCCTGGTGGTCGTGCTGGCACTGGTCTATGTGCTGGGCACCTCGCGAGAATACCGGCGGTACCGCAGTGACACCGCAGCCGCCGGGAGTCTGCCGGCCAGTACCGGAACGGCTGCACCCAAGCTCATGGTGTGGAGCTGGTTAGCCGTGATCACCGTGCTGTGGCTGGTGCTGTTGGTCTTCAGCCCGGCATTTGTGTGGGTCGCGTTTCCACTCATGTTTTTATACCTGTACCTGCTCGGTACGATCTCCGGGGTCATCGCGGTCGTCCTGTTGTGGGCGGCCACCTGGGTGCTGCCGTGGTGGGATGCGGTGCGCGCGTCCGGGCCGCAATTCCCCGAAATCGCCTCTATTCTGGGGCCCGGGATCGGTGCGGTGCTAGCCGTCCTCGTATCTGCCGCCTACCGCCACCTGCTGGACCAGGCGCTACACCACCAGCGGGTAGCCGCAGCCCTGCGTGCCGCCCAAACCGATCTTGCCGCCACCGAACACCGTGCCGGCCAATTAGAAGAGCGCGAACGCCTGGCCCGCGAAATCCACGACACCCTGGCCCAGGGGTTTTCCTCGATCCTGCTGTTATCGCGCGCGGCAGGTCAACACCAGCTCCCCGATTCCACTCGGCAGGCACTCGACACCATCGAGGACACTGCGAGCGCGAATCTGACCGAAGCCCGCGAATTTGTGCGACATTTAGCAACCGCCGACCCCGATACGTCGCTGGTCACCGAACTCGAACAGCTGACCGCCCGCTACGAAACGGAACTCGCCGTCCGCAATCAGCCGCTGAGCACACTGCTGCGCTGGGAGGGCGAAAAGTCACCGGCTGAATTGACCAAAACCATGCGTTCCGCTGTCTTACGTACCGTCCAAGTGGCCCTTGGAAACGTTGCCGCCCATGCCGCAGCCTCCCAAGCGGTCATCACGGTGGGGATTTGGCACGAAGAACTCACCGTCGATATTTTTGACGATGGCATCGGATTCTCCGTCCCGGAAACCTTCGAACCCGGGTTCTCAGCCACAGACCACACCGATGACGGCGACCGTCATACCGGATATGGGCTCTACGGTCTGCAGCAACGCCTGAATACTCTCAAAGGCACGCTGACCGTTGAGTCGGCACCGGGCGAAGGCACCGTGTTAGCCGCACGGATCCCGTTGACCAGCGCCGCACCACTTTCCACCGAGACCCAGGAGATCTTGTGACCGACCCAGCACAACCCATCACAGTGCTCCTCGTTGATGATCACCCGGTGGTCCGCACCGGACTGCGAGCGCTACTCGAAGGTTTTGAGGGAGTCCAGGTGGTCGGTGAGGCCGCCGACGGCGCAGAAGCTCTGACCAAGGTGCATGAGGGCATCGACGTCGTCGTGATGGATATTGAAATGCCCGGACTCGACGGGATTACCACCACCGAACGCATCACTGCCCAAAGCGGTCCGCCGGTGCTCATTTTGACCACCTACGACACGCAGTCGGATGTGTTGGCCGCTGTGGACGCCGGGGCCAAGGGGTACCTGCTCAAAGATGCGGCACCCGAGAAACTGCGCCAAGCCATCGTGGATACCGCAGCGGGCAAGCCAACCCTGTCATCCGAGGTCGCCGCCCTGTTGATGACCCGCATGCAGCAACCAAAGCTGAGCTTGTCGTCGCGTGAGGTCGAGTTATTAGCGCAATTGGCGACCGGGGCCACCAATAAGCAACTGGCCAAGTCGTTGTTCATCTCTGAGGCAACCGTGAAAACTCACCTGGTGCACATCTATCAAAAACTGGGCGTCACCAACCGCACTTCGGCGATCAATATGGCCCGCGAACAGCGACTCATCTAGCGGACTAGGCCGACACGGACTCCAATGCCTTGCGCACGTTATCGGTAATTTGCATCGGCGCCTGCGTCGTACTGGAGAACATCACGACCACCGCCTCGACGGTCGCGGCAACCTTCCCGCTCTGGCTCAGCTCATGCTGCATCACAAAGGACGTGTTGCCGATTTTCGAGATCCACACACGAACGACGCAGTCGCCCGGGTACATCAACGGTGCAAGAAAATCAGTGTTCGAAGTCCTCAGTACTGCGTCAAACGGCGCATCGGATCCCGCGGCACGCTGCAGCTTCTCCATCGACCGAATGCGTGCTTCTTCGGCGAGCGTCATGATCCGCGCGTTATTCACGTGTCCCATCAAATCCTGATCTGACCAGCGCAATTCGATGTTGAGCTCTAATGCATTTTCAGGTGCCTGCGACAATGTTTCTCCTGTGTTATCTGGCGAAATTGTGTTCGACACTACATTAGCTCGTGGAGACCGTCATTCAAGTAGCTCACCAAACATTCACTCCGTCGGAAGCCTTAGGTTACGTCATGGTACGAGCTGTTACCACAGAAGTGGTAGAGGTTGAATATTATAGTTAACAAACCGCAAAATCTCTGGTGGGCGGCGGTTTGAGTGCGTCATATCCAGGCCACTGGGGAAGGAAAAACATTCTACGGAACCCAATAGCGACCCGACGTCAGACAGTCACCGAAATTCTTGACAAGGCCTACGCCAATGGCGGTGGGACGGTGCTGGTTGACGGCATGTTCGGGATGGGTACCACGCACTTTCTCCGACAGTTTTCGGTCGCTGCAAAAGAACCTCCGGCCTGGAACGTCACACACGTCAGCGCGGACTACATCGAACGAGGCGAACCGTACAGCTTCATCGAACGGCTCTTATTGTCCGGGATTGCCAACGACTGGGACTTCCAACCGGACGACGATCACCAACCGATTGAGGTCGCAAGAGAGTGCGTGCGACTCATCCTCAACGGTTGCGAGGGTGCGGGACGCATCATCATTATCGACGACACGCAATGGATCGACCCGAAATCAGTGCGCGTGCTGCGCCATATGATCCCCCGCGTTCACCGGCGCAATGTACTGATGGTCTTCGGAGCCATCACGCCTCACCCACCGGGATCCCTCGGCGAGCTCCTTGCTATGGCGGCACCGACGCATCCGGAAGATCATCACATCACGCTGGAACCCCTCACTGAAGACGAAATCCTAGCCCTAGCGATTGATCGATTTGGCGTGACGATATCTCGGCGAAACGCCACGAAACTCCGCGAGCTAACCGGCGGCTCTTTCCTCGGCGTCGAGAGCATCTTCGACCAGGTCACTGCAGAAGAAATCAGTCAGCTCCACACAACCTGGGATATGCCGATCCGCAATGTTGATCTGGAAAATCCGCTGTTGAGCAGCTATCAAGAACTCAGCCCGGGTGCACAACAAGTCATGCAGATCGTGTCGCTAGCCGCCCATGAGATTTCATCAGACACACTGTGCACCGCCGCGGAACGCTTAGGAGTCCCCGACAAATCCGACGAGGCAATCCGCGCCGGCGTCATCATGGAGTCTGGTTTTGGGCGGTACATTGTGCCGAAACATACGCTGATTGCTTCTGCTGTACGCGACGTGGCAGATCCAGCATTTGCTCAAGAGGTTCATCAGGTGCTGGCGGGCCTCACCGAAGGGTATCGATCCATCCGACACCGCTTCAAGGGAGCAAAGGATTGGAACGCTGACCTCAAACAGTGTCTTGAAGCCTACATTCCGGGGGCCATTGAACTCGGACAAATTTCGAATGCATCTGAGATACTTCGCATGGCACTGGAGCTTGCAGACGACCCCGCAGACCGACAACAGCTCATCATCCAACTGGTGCTACTCAACCTCAGAGCAAAAAGAGGCTACCTCTGTCTTGACCTACTGCGCGAAATCGAGACGTTTCCACCCAGCATGCTCCGTGAGTTCTTGGTCCTGATGCTCCGGGTCTACCTGGTCAATGAAACGTACCCCTGGCGCCGATTGCATGCTGTGCTCCAGGTTCCCAGCTCAACCCCCGATGAAGCAGCACTCCAGGCGCACCTGACTTTCATGTTGGCGTTGATGACGATCCGGAGCCCGAATCGTCGAAAAATGCAAGACCGTATTGATGAGGCAAAGATCCGTTTCGCAGAAGGCCCCCAGCACCCCGACGAACTGAGTGATGCTCGCCTGGGGTGGATTGTGACACCCCAGGAACGCATTCTGCTGCTGGATTGCTACGAGGTGGTCGACTGGCACCTCAACGGCGAAATTCAGGCCACCCGGGAAGTCTTGCCAGCCCGATTAGAACGGGCTTCCTCGCTGCCTGATATACCGATCAAGATTGACTGCCTCGCACCGCTAGCCAACGCCGCCATGTCCACAGGAAATATTCTGTTGGCCCACGATATCGCTACCGAAGCCGTCGAGTTATTTGACCGTGTGGACGGCGAACCGTGGGCGGGCGGTACACCGTATGTGATCCTGGCTCACACGTCGCTCCTTCTTGGACGGTACGACCAGGCGAAGCGCGCCTTGGATGACCTGGAAAAGATCAGCCACGAAACATTAGAACTTGAAGCGCGTCTGACGGGCGCGGCTTTACACGCTTCCCTTCTTGCCATCACCACACAGGAAGATCCCAGCACGTATATTTCACTCGCCGCACGCCTCAAAGAGTTGCGTTGGGAGCTCTATGGGCGAGACCTGCGGATCATGGCAAAAGCTGAAATCGCCCGTGTCCAGCAGGACGCAGAAGCTCTCGAGCAGATCACTTCTACACCCGGTATCGAAACGATCTCCAATACTCAGCGAGGTTTCCTCACGCATAGAGCTCATGCGCTGATCTCTTTGGACCGTACAGCGGACGCCGAAGAGCTCATCTCTGAACTTGCGGCACGTCGAGGAATCTCGTGGTTTGAATATTGTGGAACCCTCGAATGGCTACAAGCCCGGCTAGCTCAGGCCAACGGGGAGACTAATGTGGCGCAGGATATGTATAAATTTGCCCTCGAAGAGAGGAACTACCCTCTTCCGTGGGCATTGACCGCACTTGACTACGGAATGTTCCTCCAAACCACAGGGCATCCTGACCAAGCGGTTACAGTGTTCCAAGAAGCTGTTGCTACGCTTCAAGAGATCGGAGCAGAAGCCTATCTACCAGCGGCGCGGCAACAACTGGATGGGGCGCGGGAACACAATCAAAGTGTTCGGGCGAGTGCACTGGCGGCTCTGACCGAACGAGAACGAGAAGTTGCCAGGCTCCTGGCCGAGGGACGTTCGAACCGGGAAATCTCCGAGTCGCTGTATGTTTCCATGGCTACGGCTCGCTTTCACGTTTCCAACATTCTTCGGAAACTGGAGCTGTCATCGCGTGCCGAAGTTGGCCCGCTCCTACGCAATGCATCAGCATCGCAATCCGCGACAGAAGCCACCTCACGTCACTAATTCCGGCCTCAAATCTAACGATCTCGCAACCGGCTAGGCACAACCTAGTCGAACTACTTCAAAATTCAAACACTTAGACTAGCCCTAAGGCTAGTGTGCTGAGCTCTGCAGCTTTCTAAAGTATTAACCACATGTACTCCTGATGAACGATTACCGCTGGTGCGGTAAACGAGCATTACGGAACGAAGGACAATACGAAGAGAGAAGGCCTGCCAGCTGTGGTGACCCCCGCTGAAGACACACGTGCTCGCACGAGCCGGAGGATTGCCGCAGCATTGCTTGGCGCAATGCTGCTGTTCACCGGTATCTTCGGCACCGCAGCATCAGCAGCAGCTACTCCCGCCGAGAACCAAACACTCGAGCCAGTCGAAGAAGAAGTCACACCAGAACCGGTAGAGACCGAGGTTATTGCAGAGGAAAGCACACCTGAGCCCGAAGCAACGCCGAATGCCGAGGCTCAGGAAACACCCACCCCACAAGCCTTCAGTGCAACCGCAACCGGTGAAGCCATCATTCAGGTCCAGGTTGGTGGAGATCGCACAAGTGCTTCTAATGTTGCTGGCCTTGCCGGGGTAGAACTTCGCTTGAATAAAGGTGATGCTGCCGGGCCGGAGAACAACCCGGTCGATGCACACTGGGCAACCTGTATTTCGGATGCCCAGGGCATCTGTGAATTTACTGTCGCTGAATCCGACTTCGACTCGTTCTGGGTTGTACAGGCAGCTGCTCCAGAGGGTTGGTACGCCAATGAGAGTCTCACCGTTTCAGGCAACTCATCAGGCGAATACCAGTTTCATGTCGGCAACCAGCTGCAAGCAGGAAAGACCTACGAGCTTGGAAAGAACTTCACGGGTGATGTACAGAACGGCAACAACCGTCATGCGATCTCCGGCATCTGGCAGAACTCTCGCGACAATCCGCAACTCGGTACATGTGAACCCGGCATGAATATTGCACTTGTGCTCGACCAATCCAAGGAGATGAACGAGGGCAAGGTAAAGAACGCAGCTCATCAATTTGTTGAGTCTATGAACGGCACCGGTTCCTCGATTGCAATTCACGCTTTTTCCAATCCGGGCAACAGCGGCCAAAAGCTTTCGTCTACAACCATCGACGCCGCTAATAAGCAAAAGATCGGTGGAGCAATCGATTCATATAAAACCCGTGGAAACCACTCAAACTGGGACCTTGGGTTGTGGCAAGTTGCTGCAGCCGAGGAGAAATACGACCTCACCATTGTCATAACCGGAAAGAACCCTACCGACCATGGACACGGCAAGGGAAGTAGCGGAAGCGGGAATTTTACTCAAATGGTGGCCCTTGAAGAGGCTATCTTCTCGGCCAATGCTTTGAAAGCTACCGGCTCTCGGGTCGTCGCAATCAGTGCGGGGAGCGACTCCGAGAACTTGAGAGCAATCTCTGGACCTACCGAATATAGTGCTGACTCTTCCGCCGCCACAGCCGCAGCAGATTATGCACGTTTGGAGTGGGGCGAGCTCGAGAATTTCATGACTTCCTTGGCCAAGGAGCTCAATTGCGAACCAACGCTGGAACCAGACATCACCATTGAGAAACTCGGTTGGGACACACCAACCGCAGACGAGCTCGAGGGTGCAACACAGCTGGTCTCGGAGGAAACCAAGGTCCCTAGGGGCCAGAAGATCACCTGGACTTACGAGGTAGAGAACACCGGTGAGACGATCTTGCACAACATCGAGGTGGTCGACGATGCACCCGGCAGCAACGAGGTCGTATGTCCGGCTGAGACCTTAGAAGTCGGCGAGTCAATGACCTGTACGGCTTCCGGAGCCGTCACACCAAACCTCTAGAAGAACTGGCTGCAACGCAGTCTCACAGGACACAAGTTTGCTCGGAGTACGAGCATAAATTACTCATCAACAAATTATTCCGAATCAATCACAATTCGGGCACACAAGAAGGAGCACATATGAAGAATTCGACAAAAGGTTTCGTCGCGGGAGCCGCTGGTGTAGGTCTACTGCTCGGAGCGTCCACGTTCGCGATCTGGAGCGACAATGCCACGGTCGACGGTGCAGAGATTGCTGCCGGTAACGTGGAAGTCTCTGTTGAACATAAGGGCTGGGAAGATGATCGCACGGGTCAGCACATCGGGCAGACCCTCGAGAGTTTCAAAGTCGTTCCCGGTGACAGCATTAAACGTACCGACGAGGTCAAAGTCGATCTGGACGGTGACAACATGGTCGCGAACCTTCAATTGGTCGGAGGCGCATTAGATGGCGACCTCTCGAATGCACTCACCATCGACTATCAACTGCAAAATAGTACCGGGGTGGAGGTCCTTCAGGTTGACGAATCAGGACTGGAAGTTCAGCTGACCCCAGAAGATGTTAAAGGCACAGCCACCCACCCGAACACGCAGTTTGTCGTCGAGACCACCATCCATTTCGATGCAAACAAAGTCAAAGACCGGGAGCTGACCCAAACCGAAGCCAAGCTGGACCAGACGTCACTGCAACTTCGCCAGATTAACGAATCTTCAGAAGGCTCAAACAACTAATCTATCTCCCTCAGAACGACTCAATATTTAGAATAGATAGGCATGCACCATGACAACCACGACTCGCACCGAGGCTCCTGAAGAGGTGGCCGAGACTTCGGCTGATACCTCTTCCGAACCTCCCGTGTGGCGAGGCATGGTGTCAGGTGTAGTCAGTGCCGTTCTGATTGCCCTTCTTTTACTTGTGATGATCAGTACCGTCCTGCCCCGCTTGATAGGTGGTGCGGGGCTCACGGTGTTGAGTAGCTCGATGGAACCCACCTATTCGCCCGGCGATATGGTGATCACCGTCCCGCAGGAGAGCTACGCAATCGGCGACGTCGTCACGTTTCAACCGGTCTCGAACGATCCAACCCTGGTGACGCATCGCATTGTGGCTCAGCGTTCGGGAGCAGACGGCGTCAGCTATGTGACCCGCGGCGACGCGAACGGCAGCGATGACGAGCCGATCGTCGCGGATCAAGTGATGGGCAAGGTGCTTTACCATGTGCCCTATATTGGCCATGTGTCCCTGGCGATCGGTGATCACCGGAATACACTGATCCTGGTTGTCGCGGCTGGATTGCTGCTGTACGCAAGCTACGCGCTGGGATCTGCAGTGATCGGTGGAATTCGTGGGAAACGGAGGCGTCATGAGTAATGCAACGTCTCGCAGCAGACCGCACTGGTTCACGCTGGCTGCGGTTGCTGCACTGGTCGGCCTTGGTTCGGCTGGCGGGACCTATGCGCTGTGGAATAGCGGAGGCACGGTGTCGCAAGCGCAGATCGTTTCGGGTGACCTCGAAATCACGAGCTCAAACGTTCACTGGCGAGACACGAGTAGCGAAGATCCACAGGAGATCAAAAACCCAGAAACCCACTTGGTGCGCCCTGGAGACACCGTTTCGGTTGAGATTCCTCTGGAATTGAACCTCGAGGGTGACAACATGCAAGCCGAACTCAATGTGGTTTGGGAGTCACCGGCTAACGTGCCCACCGGCGTGAGCAGTAGCTACGCAGTGCTGGATGCGGACGGCGCTGAAATAGGTCACTCCCCTATGAAACTTGGCGAGCAAACATTGCTCGACCTGGAGCAGCTCGAGCCACTAAGTGTACGAATTGACCTGGATTTTGCTGATCTGCCCGACCGCTTCGGCGCAGACAGTGCAGATACCTTGAACAACCTGAGTGATTTCACGATTGTGCTAGAACAGGTTCGTGGCGGAGGTGAGGACTAATGAGGACCAAGCGTTCTGTCGCGCTGATCAGTGGTGCCGCCGTCGTGGGCGCTGCGCTTGGCATCGGTGGGACCACCATGGCTCTGTGGAATGATTCGGTCCCGGTTGAAACCCAGATGCAGAGCGGTTTCGAATACTTCGCCGCCGGCGCCGGCGACAATACGGTTGTCGCTACCGATGGCACCGTGGAGTTCACCGTGGGTGCTACTGAAGCTGCCCAACTATTGGAAGATCGCGAGTTCGCCGTTGCGCTGCAGACCGAGTCCATCAGTCAAGGAAACGCCGGGTTGACCTACGCGATTGACGAGCCAGACTGGGGCGATCACATTTTCGGTGCGGCCGAAACCAAACTTTTCCGGATCGACTTCGCCTCGGAATGTTCCGTCGACAGCACTGAAAACGCAGACGCTGCTACACAGTCCACACCGGTGGAAGCAGAATACTCGGACACAACCGAACCGAACGTCGAATACTGGTGCTTCGTCGCCGACTTGGAAGCACTGCCCGTTGAGGGCGACTATTCCAGTTCAGCAACGGTGACCGCCGAGAGTGACGATGGTGTCACGGTCGAGGACACCAGTGAGTGGAACGCAAAAGTCACCAGGTCTATGGATCCCGCCAAAGAACCAGACCACACCATAACGTTCTCGTATGAGACCGTCCGAGCAGAGGTGACCCTGTGAAACGCCACCTCGTCGATCGACCGCGCCGGTACTTAGCCGCCGGAGTGGCTATCGTTGCCTTATTGGTTGGCGTCACTGCACCTGCCGCGGCTGCTCCAGTGGTTGCAGAGAGTCCAGTTCAGATCACCTGGGATGCGTCGGACAACGGGTCCGCCACTGCTAAAAGCTTCTTTGGAGTTCCAGTCGTTGTCCCCGGCGACAGCGCTCACCGCAGCCTAACTGTGCGCAACGGCGGACCCTCAGACGGGACATTGACCGCTCGCATTGTTAATGTGCAGCTTGCCGGCTCGAGTACCGGGGTTTCCTTCTACGATGACCTCGAGATCCACTGGGCCGGTGATTCAGCTTCGATGCGCGAACTGCACAACAACGGCGAAACGCAGATCGTCCACGATGCCTTGGCTCAAGGATCCCAAACCGAAGTAACCCTCGAGTACCTCTTCCCACGAGATGCCGCCTCGGGTAACCATGCCAACACTGCGTCACATCGGGCCAGCTTCGACGTCGAGTTCCAAATCAGCGGTGCCCTACCTACCAGCGGCGCTGCTACAGATCCAACGCACGCGTCCGGCAGTTCCACCAGTTCGGAAAGTTCCGGCAGTGCAGCAGTTTCCCAAGGATCCGCTGACCCGCAAGGCAATGAATCACTCATCGCCCAGTCCGACAGCAGTGATTCAACCGGGACCAGTGATCAGTCAGGGATAACCGTGCCAGTGGGGATCAGTGATCCAGACGGAACGAATGTCACCACTGAGAGGGCCGCCGACCCAGAGCCCAGGTTGGACACCGGCGACTTAGTTCTGGTCGGTGGAGTACAGAACTGGCCAATCCTCATCACGGCCATACTGGTTGGTGTCGGTTGGGCCGCGATGAGAGGGTTCCGAACACGCCCGAGGGCTTACTAAAGTGCTTCGGCCGGTGCTGCCCCGAGTACTTCTTCCTCGCTCAGTTCTGTTGCTGCGGCACTGTATTCGGCAAAGGCGCCGCGATATTGTGCTGCGGGGTGCGAGTCGGGGAGTCGATCAGCTCCGGTGATCCGTCCACGAAGTGTGCTGCCAGTCTCGGCATCGAGCTGCTCGGGGCTCCGGGCCATACCGCGAGCGCGAAGCTCTGGGATCACATGATCAATAAACTCGACGTAGCTGCCGGGCAGGGTCGCGTTGATGACGTTGATGCCGTCAATACCGGCGTCCTGCCATTGTTCGAGTTCGTCCACGATCTGCTCGGGTGTACCGGTTATCCGGGTGGCTTGCGCTCGGAAACGGGCCAAGTCACGCACGCTCATCGTGCCGTCGGGGTTCATGGAACGGAGCTCAGCTAGATGTCCCCGCGAGCCCTCAGTCGTCAACTCACCGATGGGCGTATCTAGTGGGAGGTAGCCCAAATCAACACCAAGGCTACCGCCCGTATGAGCAATCAACGCGTGGTCGTCCAGCGAATCGTCAAGCTCAGCAGCTTTGGCCTGAGCTTCAGCCTCGGTCGAACCAACCACGAAGGAGAGGCCCTGAATGAATTGCACGTCTTCGGGTTGGCGACCGAATCCAACGGCACGACGACGTACATCGGCGGCATGTTGTTGAGCCTGTCCTAAGCTCGGTGCCATCGAAAAGGTCGCTTCAGCGTGCTGTGCGGCAACATCGCGACCGCGTGGCGAGGAGCCCGCCTGGAATAGCAACGGGGTGCGCTGCGGTGACGGCGAAGATAGGTGCGGTCCTTCGACCGTGTAATTGCGGGAGACGTGATGGATCTTGGCGATCTTGGCCGGATCTGCGTGTAGGCCGACCCCGCGATCGTGTTCCAGGGTTTTATCGGCCAGCAGTGCGTCGTCGTCCCAGGATCCTTCCCACAGTTTGTAGCAAACCTCGAGGTACTCTTCGGCCAGGTCGTACCGGTTGTCATGCTCCAGGAGTCCGGTACCGCCATAATTGCGGTGTGAGTTTTCCAGTGCGGAGGTCACCACGTTCCAGCCCACTCGCCCACCGGTCAGGTGATCCAGTGTGGAGAGCTGGCGGGCGAAGGTATACGGATGCGTTTGAATCACCGACGAGGTCAGCGCTAACCCAATGCGGTTGGTCGTCGCAGCCAACGCGGACAGCAGCACGAGCGGATCATTCGCTGGGACTTGCAGGCCACGGCGGACATGCGAGGCCCATCCTCCCTCGTGGTCCCCGTAGACGCCAACAACATCGGCGAGGAAAGCGATATCAAAGCCGCCGTCTTCTAAGGTTTTGGTGAGTTCAACCCAGTGCTGCAGTTCGTTGAATCGGTGTTGTTGGGCTTCAGGTTGGCGCCAGGCACCACCGAGAATGTGGCTGGTGGTGTTCATCATGAAGGCTGACAAGATCAATGGACGACGGTGTGACACGGTGTGCTCCTAATATTGATTCGTGGTTTTGCGGACGACGAAGGACTATTCGGCTGTGAAGTCGGCCCATACCTGTTCGACGTTTTCCACGGTGACGTCGTCGGTGAACTGAACGGCACCGTCGAGATATTCATCAAACCAAGCAGCCACTTCTTCGGACTGGTAAGCCTCTTGCAAGGCTTGGGTTTTCTCAGATTCTTGTTCGCCGGGTTGGACTCCGACCGCAACAGTGAACGGCTCCTCAAAAGTAGCGCTGTCTTCCAACAGCAATGTGGTTTCGGACATGTCATATCCGGCCTCGGCAATGAGCCGAGAAGGTGCAAACGCTGCATCGACATCCGGGAGCGTCTGACCAGTCGATTGCAAGTCCACCTCAATAAAATCGAAGTCTCGCGGATTGGCGGTGATGGACTCCTGAGATAACTGGTTAACCGGAACGGTTTCGTCGATTTCAATGAGGCCAGCATCAGCCAGGATTTTGATTCCTCGACCGTTATTGGTGGTGTCCACTGCAAGCGATATCTGAGCGCCATCCGGCAGATCCTCGACAGAGTCGTGAGTGACTGAGAAGAAGCCATTGGGCATATAGAACACAGAAAATGCTGGTTCTACTTCGGTCTTATTATCCGTGTTGAATTGATCCAAGTACGACAAGTGTTGGAAGTAATTCGCGTCGTATTCCCCCGAAGAGACCACATGATTTGGCTGGATGATGTCGGTGACGTAGGTAGTCTCCAACTCCCAACCATCTTCCGCAAGGAGATCTTTCGCGATCTCGGTTGGCTCCTGAAACGGGGCGGATTCGGTGACGATAATGCTGATCGTACGGTCGCCGTCACCGGCCGAAGCCAGTCCGCAGCTGGTGAGTCCGAGTGCTGCGATGGCGGCGATACCGGCTGTCAAATTGCGACGAAGGATTCTCAGGGTAGGCAAAATTGGCATGGAAAACCTTAAAGGTGTGATGAGCGATGAAGATGTGTGTAGCGGGTACGGTGGTTATTCGGCAAGGTATGTTTCCCATTGCTCGCCGATATTCTCGGTGGTGTACTGACCGTTATACGGCAAGGCTCCGTCAAGGTATTGTTCGTACCATTGTTCAACCTCTTCGGATTGGAAGGCATCTTGCAGGGCCTGGATCTTTTCCGAATCGCGCTCGCCGTCACCAACGCCGACTATGACGCTGAATGCAAAGAGATCTGTATAGTCCTCAAATGCGAGCATGGTGTCCTGGACGTCGTAGCCTGCTTCTACTTGGAATCGTGTGGTCGAGAAACCGGCGTCTACATCAGGCAAGGTTTGAGCTGAAGACTGCTGATCTATCTCGATAAATTCCAAATTCTTGGGGTTATCCGTGATGGATTCTTGAGAGAGCTCAGTCACGGAAACCGACTGGTCAACTTCGATCAGTCCTTCGTCTGCGAGCAATTGAAGTGCGCGGCCATTATTGGAACGATCCACGGGCAGAGAAATTTGTGCACCGTCAGGCAGATCGTCGAGCGTGTCATATTTAACAGAGAACACACCGGCTGGGGCATCGTACACGGTGAATGCAGGCTCCACGAGGGTGTCGTTGTCTTCATTGAACTGCCGCAGATAAGCGGCATGCTGGAAGAAGTTCGCGTCGTATTCGCCCTCGGATACAACCTGGTTGGGCTGGACGATGTCGGTAACGTACGTGGGTTGCAACGTCCAGCCTTCTTCGGCCAGGAGTTCCTTGGCGATCTCGGTGGGCTCTTGGTAGGGCTCCGATTCAGTCACGATGATGCTGATGGTGCGGTCGCCGTCACCAGCCGAAGCCAGCCCACAACCGGACAGAGCCAGAACAGCAAGGGCACTTATGACGCCAGAACGCGTGAGCCTAGTGATAGTCATGATGCTTTCTCCAAACGCTATTCTGCTGTGAACTCTGCCCAAATGTCCTGGGCGTCGTTGGTAGTGATATCCCCGTTGTATTCAGTTGCGCCGTCGAGATAGTCTTCGAACCATTGCTGCACCTCTGGCGACTGGTAGGCATCCTGGAGTGCCTGGGTTTTCTCAGAGTCCTGGTCACCCGGCTGAACCGCCACGACATTCGTATATGGGCGGCGTACTTCCTCGTCTTCTTCCAATGCCAATGCTGTTTCGTTGATGTCGTGGCCTGCTTCGGCGATCAGACGGGCGAACACGAATCCGGCATCAACGTCGCTCAGCGTGTGCGCCGAGGATTGCTGGTCGATCTCAATGAACTCCAGGTTCTTGGGGTTAGCAGTAATGTCAGCTTGGGACAGTGCGGTTACCGGCACCGATTCATCGATCTCCAGCAGACCATGCTCGGCCAGTAGTTTGATACCGCGCCCGTTATTAGCGGTATCGACGGGCAAAGAAATTTCTGCTCCATCAGGTAGGTCGTCAAATGAATCATGCTCAAGCGAGAAGAGACCAGACGATGAGTAGTACGTGGAGAATGCAGGTTCCACCTCGGTGCCATTGTCTTCATTGAACTGACGCAGGTATGCCAAATGCTGGAAGAAGTTCGCGTCGTATTCGCCCTGAGAAACTACTTGGTTGGGTTGCACGATATCGGTCACGTAGGTGGGTTCCAACGTCCAACCGTCTTCGGCCAGTAGTTCTTTTGCAATCTCGGTGGGCTCTTGATACGGCGCTGATTCGGTGACGATGATGCTAATGGTGCGATCCTCACTACCTCCGGCTGAGGTCAGCTCGCAGCTCGTCAAAGCCAGTGCGGCGATGGCGACGATACCGGTCGTCAGATTGCGGCGGATCGGTTTTTGGGTAGGTAAAATTGGCATGGAAAACCTTAAAGTTTGTGATGAGAAGAGCGTTAGATGCGTTTATCGGCAACGCGTGCCAGGGAGTTTCCGCCCCACTGGACCGCGCTGACCAGCAACACCATGAGGACGACGGCGACGAACATGACCACGGTTTCGTATCGGTAGTAGCCGTAGCGGATGGCGAAGTCGCCGATGCCACCGCCCCCGACCAGGCCAACCATGGCCGAGTAGGAAATAAAGCTCACGGTGGTGATGGTGATCGATCCAATAATGCCGGATCGGGCGTCGACCAGCAGCACGTTGCGGATGATTTGGCGGCGGGTTGCTCCCATGGCTCGGGATGCCTCCACCGCACCGGCGCCCAACTGAGAGATGTTCTGTTCGACCAGCCGTGCGAAGTACGGGATCGCGTTGATGGTCAGCGGCACGATCGCCGCTGCCGTCCCAACGGTAGTGCCAACCAACAGTCGGGTCAGCGGGATGATGGCGATCAACAAGATCAGAAACGGAAATGACCGCAGCATGTTGACCAGGCCGCTGACAAAAGCATGCAGTTTTGGTTGGGGAGCGATCGAACCGGGAGCATGCACGAATAACCAGATACCCAGCGGGGTGCCAAGCAGCACAGCCACAGGAATGGCCACGCCGATCATGGCGAAGGTTTCTAACATGGCCTGGATCAGTTCGGGGCGGAGTTCTACGATACGTTGCATTAGACGCGCCCTCCCACTGCCAATTCGGCTGCTTCGGCGTCCACGGCAGCGGCGTGCTGACCACGGTCTACGTGGATACCGTCGGAGGTCAAATACCTGCCGATTGGCGTAGTCGGTGCGAAGGTTTTATCGTGTAAACGATCTGCGGCAAAGCGCTCGACAATGCGCCCGGATTCCATCACGGCAACGTGGTCGGTCAGCGCTTTGATGACTTCCATTTCGTGGGTGACCACCACAACGGTGATCCCAAGTTCCCGGTTGATGTCCGCCAAATATTGCAGCACGGTGGCCGTGGTGAACGGGTCCAGCGCCGAGGTCGGCTCATCGCAGAGCAGGACCCGAGGGCGGGTAGCCAGGGCACGGGCAATCGCCACCCGCTGTTGTTGTCCACCGGAGAGTTTTGCCGGATACACGGTAGCTTTGTCTGATATGTCGACAATCTCGAGCGCTTCTGCCACCCGAGCACGGCGTTCGTTTGCACTGCTGACCCCGGCGAATTTCAACGACAGTTCCACGTTTTGGGCAACCGTGAGGTTGTTGACGAGGTTGAAGCCCTGGAAAATCATGCCGATCTGGTGTCTGGACTGGCGCAGGTCCTCAGTAGAAAGTTTCATCAGATCAACGCCGTCGATGATGACTTCGCCGGTGGTTGGGCGTTCGAGCAGGTTGATATTGCGTAGCAGGGTGGATTTACCAGCACCAGAAAACCCGATGATCCCCTGGATACTTCCGCGAGCAATCTCGAGGCTGACATCGTCAACTGCGGTGATGGGATCTTTGCCGCGGGCGGCAAAAGTGGTCGATAGATGACGCAGAGAAATCATTGAATCACTCCATTGTTTCTGGCGTTAGCACCGTCCGACACCAGAAATGGTGGAGGGGTTGCTGCGACGTCTACGAGCCAGATCTCTCAGTCGCTCTGAATGGTTTACTCCGCATATCTTATGCGCACCACAGGCAAATGAGCAAGAGATCACATGAAATTGAGTCATAAAAAGTCACAACGTCTGGCACCAGATCGGCCTATGATGAGTAGAACACCACAACTCGATCGGGAACACCAATGGACGTCGTAGACGCTAAAGCATTCTTAGTTCTGGCCGAAGAACTCCACTTCGGTCGTGCTGCCCAGCGCCTGCAAATGGGACAACCACCGCTATCTCGCCAAATTCAACGGCTCGAGAGAGCTCTGGGGACCAGGCTGTTCAAACGGACTTCCCGCCAAGTCGAGCTCACCGTGGCCGGGCAAACGCTCATCGAGCCGGCCCGTGAACTGATCGCCGCATCCGAACGCGCCGTCGAATCGGTGAAATCTACGATGACCGGACAAATCGGCACCGTTTCCCTGGGCTTTGCCGGAGCCAGTTCGAACGCTGAAGTTGCCGCTTTAGCACGGCAATTGGCGATCAAGACTCCCCGACTACGCTTTGAAGTCACGTCATCACAGTTTGCCGACGACGCTTTGAAGAAGGTGCTCGATAAATCCTTGGATTTCTCGATTGGACTCTGGGAATTCCTGCCGTCCGAACTCGATGCCCTGCACCTGGGCGACGACGATGTTCTAGTTGCCGTCCATGAAAACCATCCGCTGGCCAAATACGACCGGGTGAGCATGTCACAGCTTGCTCAAGATGCCTGGATTAATCTGCCCGGGGGCTACAACTCTGCGCTGCAAAACCGGTTTCGCAACTTGTCACTCAATGCGGGATTCGTGCCGAAACGCAATCAGACGGTGCCCGACTCATGGACCGTCATGCTCCTGGTGGGTGTTGGCATGGGTGCATCGCTGACACTGTCGTCTGTGGCTTCCTCGGTGCCGGCTGACGATGTGAAGTTCTTAGAGATCGATGATCCGACCAATACGCCCATTCCGCTGCGGCTCGTGTGGCGACGCGATGCGCTGAATCCGGTATTGCAGACGGTCATCGATACTGCCGAAGAGCTCTTTACTTAGCCCTTCAGAAACGCAGCAAAGTAGGCATCGAACGCTTCGTAGTCTTCCAACGGCAATACGTGGCCAATGTACTGGTCGGGGCGGACAATGACGACGGCTCCGCGGGTGCGATCGATTTCGCGCAGGTCATAGATATCCTGCGTGGCCTCCAGCCCCGGGATATTGCCCAGCAAGCTACCGTTCGTCTTTTCGGCTGAGAAGACTTTCTCATAGTCGGTAAGCCCAAAGATGCCTTTAGCTGGCTGCACCAATTTGGGCAGAGCGTTGATATCGACCTCGGTATGCGACTGCTGAGTGACGGCGTAGATGTCGAAGACCGAATCCGTATCGGTGCTCTGCGGGGTGAACCGGTTGATCGCGCTGGCGTCATCGGTGAGCATGCGTTCACACCAGTTGGCGATGGCCGACCCTGGCGCCAGCCCGGCATCATCAGCGAAGAGGTAAACGCGCCACCGTCCGTCTGCCCGGTGGACGTGGCCAAGCTGCAAAGGTTTGGCATCGGCGACCCGAATGACCGGTGCCGAGTGGAAGCGGGTGCCGATTTCAAACTTCGGTGCCAGATCCTGATGCGTGTCGGCTCCGGTCAGCGTCGAAAATTCGGGAGTGTACCGGGTCGCGAGTCCCGCAGTAAATTGCCCGCCGCGCACAAACTGTGCTTCGACTTCTTCCGGGGTGACCGGTTGATCAGCATCGCGTGAACCCACCATCTTGGACCAACGAATGTCATAGTCAATGAGTTCTTGAGCGGTGACTTTGCGCTCTTCCGAGTAGGTGTGCAGCAACTCCGGTTTAGCCTGGCCGGTCAGCACAGCGCCCAGTTTCCAACCGAGGTTGAACGTATCCTGCATCGACACGTTCATCCCCTGACCGGCTTTTGCCGAGTGGGTATGGCAGGCATCGCCGGCAATGAAAATACGCGGCTGCTGGTCGGCACGTTCGTCGTCGTTGAGGTTATCGAAACCATCGGCGATGCGCTGGCCGACCTCGTAAATTGACCACCAGGCAACATCGCGGACCTCGATGCTGTAGGGGTCCAGAATCTTGTTGGCTGATTCGGTGATCTGTTCGACCGTGGTGCGTTTCCGGAAGTCGGTATCGCCTTCGGGGACGGCACCGAGGTCAACGTAGAGCCGCACCAAATAGCCGCCTTCACGTGGGATCAGAATGATCGAACCTGCATCCGAGCTGATCACGGCCTTCTTGCGAATATCTGGGAAATCCGTGACCAGCAGGACGTCCATGACGCCCCACGCATGGTTTTGCACATCTCCGTGGAGCTTGCGATCGATCGACTCGCGCACCGCAGAACGGGCACCATCACAGCCGACCACATATTTTGCGCGGACGGTGCGAGTTGTACCGGCCTGTTCCTCGGCAGTAGCTTCCAGGGTCACCTCGACGGGGTACTCGTCCGATTCGTCGATGGTCTGAGAAACGTACTGCCAGCCGTAGTCGACGGCAAAACGGGACGGTGAATTTGCAGCGACGTCAAAGAGCAATTCCTGCATGCGCGCCTGGTTCACGATGACGTGTGGGAATTCGGACAGTCCATCGGCAACGTCTTGGACCAGGCCGGTGCGGGTGATGCCCTCATCGGAGTTTTCAACCGACCAGAACGCAGTTTCATTGACCCAGAGCGCTTCGCGCACGAGCCTATCGGCCAGACCAAAGGCCTCAAACATTTCCACGGTTCGACAGGCAACCCCGTCAGCATGACCACGGGCTAGTGGTTCGGCACGACGATCCACCGTGGCCACCGATAACTCGGGATACTGGGAGAGTTGAGCGGTCAGCACGGCACCTGCGGGCCCGGTCCCTACGACGAGGACATCGACGGTTGCGGGCAACTCGGCGTCTTGCCGCATATACCGCGGTGCCGCCGGGGCAATGCTGGGGTCTCCGAAGGTGTAACCGTTGAGGTGGTATTGCATGCTGTTCTTCCATTCTGCGCTCGTGCGCTCCAACACATTCTCTGCTGGACCGTACGCCCAAACATGCGACAAACGCAACGACAACTGCTAAATTTGCGGTGTGAGCAAATCCACCCCGCGAATTGAGGCAATTCACCGTGCACTGCAGGTCTTGCGACTCATGGCATCCCAGGGCTCGGTGAGCGTTTCTGAGGCGGCCAAACACCTCGACGTGAACCCGTCGACGTCATCGCGCATCTTGGCAACCATCGCGGCCGACGGGTTTGCGGTACGGGGTGAAAAGCAGCGCTTCTTCCCGGGCGCCAGTGCATTGCACTTTGGCCAAGCGCTGGTCACTCCCCCGCTACACGAACGCTTGCGTCCGCACTTGGAACGGCTCTTTAGCTTGGTCCATGAAACCGTGCATGTGGCCACGATGGTTGGCACAACGGTGCACCATAATGACTGCATCGTCGCAACAGACCGGGCACTGATCTTAGCCAGCAGACTCGGAAAACGGCTGCCAGCGCACCTTGCGTCGTCGGGCAAAGCCATGCTGGCTGATCTCGCTCCGGCGGTCGTCAACACGCGCTACGCCCCGACCGATCAGGGAGCGATACCCCAGGCGGTCGCGTTTAATCTCCGAGACCTCCACGAAGAACTCGACAAGGTTCGCACCCAAGGGTTTGCCGTCAATGTTGAATCGACCGAGCAGGGCTTAGTGGCTTTGGCCGTATCGCTGGGACACATCGGTGGTGAACATATTGCGCTGAGTGTCGCCTTGCCACTGGCCCGTTACTCCGCCACGAGCCGTCGCGAGATTTCCGATGCGCTCCTGACAGTGCAGCATGAAGCACAAGCTGCATTTTCCTCAGACGAGATTGCACAGCACACCGATATGGTCTGACCTGCCGCAACATCAACCCTGTTGCAGCACACGAGGCTGGGCTAGCCTGTCAATCAAGCACACCACCTTGAACCATCGGAGTGACGTCGTGACACAGGAATATGCTCCACCTCCCCTACCCGAGTCACCTGCTTCGCGGTCCAAAGGGTTGGCAACGATATCACTGCTGCTTGGCCTCGTCGCACTGGTTGTCAGTTGGCTATCGATTGTCGGCATGGTGATCAGTGTGCTCGCAGTGGTGCTGGGCATCATCGCTCGACGCCGCTCACAAGCGCAGGTGCTGAGTATTCTCGGTATCATCACCGGCACTATAGGCCTGGTGATTTCCCTCTATCTGACCACCACCGCCGGGTTTTTCCTCCACGTCGAAGAGCCGTGTGGTTGCATCGAAGAACAGTCATCAACCCTGTTGACTCCTACGACGCTGGGCTAGGGTTCCAAGGACACTCACTCACCTTGAAGTTCTTGGAGCATCAGCATGACACAGGGATATCCTCCACCCCCGCCACCACCACACCAGCAGTACAGTCCTATGCCGCCCCCTGGGTCAGCTGCACCAAAAGGGCTAGCGATTGCGGCGCTGATTGTCGGCATCATCGGGCTGCTTTTGGCCTGGGTGCCCATCGTGGGCCTGGTTGTTGGCGCCGCAGGTGTGGTTATCGGCATCGTAGCGCTACGGAAGGCACAGCCGAAGGGCGTAAGCGTTACCGGTATTGTGACCGGTGGTCTGGCAATGCTCGTGTCGATCATTCTCGCGGTCGCCACGGGCCTCGTCATCAGCGCTCTGGATGAGGGCGAACGGGCTCCGGAAACGGAAGTCACGTCGTCACCCGATGCCTCACCAAGCGAGTCCCCCACGGCCTCAGCCTCGGAAAGTCCAAGTCCCACCGAGACCGAAGAGTCCTCATCAGCACCGGAGACCACCCCTGCAGCAACGCCGAGCGCCACGAGCCAAGAGCCCACACCGGAACCTTCTAGTGAAACGCCGGAGGCCACGCAAGATGGCTCGGTGAGTCAGCGAAACGCACTTGGAGCTGCGGAAGACTATCTCAGCTTCTCGGCATTTTCCCGCAGCGGGCTCATTGATCAACTCGAATTTGAGGGTTACTCCACCGCCGACGCGACGTGGGCCGTCGATAATATAACCGTTGACTGGAGCGAGCAGGCTATCAAGTCAGCAGACCAGTATCTGGAATACTCGGCGTTTTCACGCTCAGGTCTTATCGGCCAATTAGAGTTCGAGGGCTTCTCGAATACCGACGCCTCCGCGGCGGTCGACAGTGTGAGCGTTGACTGGAATGAACAGGCAGCAGAGGCCGCCCAAGATTATCTTGACTACTCGTCCTTCTCCCGCTCTGGACTCATTGACCAACTGCTGTTCGAGGGGTTCACTCAGTCTCAGGCAGAATACGGAGTCAATCAGACGGGTCTCTAGTGTTTCTCCACTCGCGTCGAGGTGATGCGCTGACGTTCGCGCTCCTGCAGTGCCCGTTCGAGCCGTTCTTCGACGTCTTCACCGGCACGGATGCCCTTCGGTATGCGGAAGTAGAAGAAGGCACCCGCAAGCCACCAGGCCAGGAAAATGACCCAGGGCTGCCAGCCCAGTTGAGCGGGCATGCCGGGCAGATATTGGACCAGCAGTGCGATGGTCAGGACCACGGCGAACCAGCCAATCACTTCACCACCGCGGCCCTTACCGCCGACCCGCAGCGGACGATCCATCGTTGGTTCACGACGGCGCAGGATCAGGAATGACACCGCAACCAGCATGTACGTGATGACGATCATCGGCGACCCGGATTCCACCATCCAGTCCAACAGGGCAGTTCCGAAGAACGGTGCAACACAGGAGATAACGCCCAACAGCACCAGCGCGTTGACCGGGGTCTTATATTTCGGATGCAGCTTCGATAACCGTTGTGGCAGCATGCCGGTCCGAGACAGCGCATAAATCATGCGCGATGCACCGATCAACAGCGAGTTCCACGTGGTCAAGATGCCTGCCAGCCCACCGGCAATCAGGAAGTTTGCTGCAGCCTGCGAATTGAACATGTTGAACACCGCATCGGCGGTTGCCAAGTGTGAGGCCTCCAGCTGTTCAGCGGATAGTCCCAGCGCCGAGGTGAAGATGACGCCGACGTACCAGATGGTGGCCATAATGACCGAGATGACGACCAGACGTCCGACCTGACGCGGTGGAACATTGGCTTCCTCTGCCGACTGCGGGATGACGTCGAATCCAACGAACAGGAACGGGACGGCGATCATCACCGCGAAGAACCCACCCACACCCGGGGTAAACAGCGGTTCCAAGTTGCGAGCTTCCCCACCGGTGAAGGCTCCGGTAATGAGCATGAGGCCGACCAGCAGCAAGAACAACACCACGAAGGTTTGAACCATGCCAGCGATTTTGGTGCCGCGAATATTGATCCATGTGAGGACGACCGCGGTCACCACACCGATCAACGCCCACGTCAGGTTCACTTCAAAACCTGCGATAGTCCACAGCGGGATGTGATTGATGTTGGGCCAAATATATTCGACGGTATTCGGGACGGCAACGGCCTCGAACGCAATAATCGTGACGTACCCACCGATGAATCCCCATGAACCGATAAATGCTCCACGGGGTCCACGAGCACGAAGAATGAAGTTATGGGCGCCACCTGCTTTGGGCATCGCCGAGGTCAGTTCGGCATAGACCAGGCCCACAAAGGCCATGATGATACCGCCGACGAGAAACGCCAGTGACGCGCCTCCGGGGCCGGCATCCAGGAGCCATCCCTTGGTCAGGACCACCCACCCGAAGCCGATCATGGCACCGAACCCCAGGGCCAGGACGTCTCTATTCGATAGGGTCTTGGCCAGTGAGATGGCGCCCGACTGCTGTTGCGTTTTCGTCATCGTGTGTCTGTTCTTTCGTCCGTGGTGCGCGGGATGCTGGGGGCTAGCTTTCGGAGTTGAGCCAATCCAGAATGCTTTGGCGGTCTTGGTTCAGCGTCGGTGGTGCCTTGTCGTAGGCAACCGGGCTACGTGAGTAGTCAACCGGGTGTTTGATCGTGGGGATCTGCTCTGCACCGGCAGGTTGCACCGGTTCCAGGCCGATCTCATCAGCGAAGTCCACGCCCTGGGCAATCGAGAAAACTTCCGAACACGGGATCCCGAGTTCGCGTAGCTCTTCGACCCAACCGGAGGCAGTCTTGTGTTGCAGGTGCCGCTCGAGTTCGGTTCGCAGGTGATCACGGTGCTGGTTGCGGGCCGGGTTGGTCGCGTAGCGCTCGTCGTCAGCAAGCTCCGATGCCCCCAAAGCATCGACGAGACGACGGAACTGTGTATCGTTGCCGACCGCAATGATGAGCGGCTGATCCGATGCCGCGAAAGGCCCATACGGCGCCAAGGACGGGTGATCATTGCCCATACGGGTTGGCACCACTCCCCCGGCAACGTAGGCAGAGGTTTGGTTGACCAATCCAGACAGTGCAGAGGACATCAGATTCACGGCAACGTGCTGGCCTTTGCCACTCCGGTTGCGCTCCTGCAGTGCACCGAGAATACCCACGGTGGCATGCAGACCGGTGACAACGTCGAAAATCGCCACCCCGGCCTTCTGCCCCTGGGACTCAGGTTCGCCGGTAATATCCATGAGCCCCGAAGCTGCTTGTGCCAGCAAATCATAGCCGGGCAGGTGAGCGCCGCCGGTGGTACCGAAACCGGTAATCGAAGCGTGCACGAGGTGCGGATACCGCTGCGCCACTGAGTCGGGGTCCATGTTGAATTTGGTAAGCCCGCCGGGTTTGAAGTTCTCGATGAATACATCAGCTTTGGCCAATAGTTTGTGGGCGGCAGCAAGATCGTCGTCATCTTTCAGATCTAACGCAATGGCTTGTTTATTGCGGTTGACCGAGAGGAAATACGTAGACTGCTCATCACGCACCGGTGGTTGCCACGCGCGGGTGTCGTCACCACCGGGTGATTCCACCTTGATCACGGTTGCTCCCATATCAGCCAGCATCATCGTGGCATAGGGACCGGCAAGCACCCGGGAAAAATCAGCAACAATGATGCCGTCGAGTACACCGGATGTTTCAGTCTGCGCATGTTTGGTCATGTCGTCCATCGTCGTGTGTAACGCAACACATTTGCAAGATTGATGCTCCAACAACATTGATGACCCACGTTCTGTGCAACGATCCGAGCCATTGTTGCCCGGATGTGGTCCGTTGGCTACCGTGAAGGTGATCACATAGATTTCATCCGGCCGTTGTTCGGTCAGACCATTGGAGCACTCATGTCGAAAACAGACCTCTTCAATATCGCCTCGATGCTCAGCGAGCAGGAGCTAGAAGTTCGCGATACCGTCGCGGAATTCGTAGACCGTCGCGTCCGTCCGAACATTGCCAAATGGTTCGACGATGCCCACCTGCCTACAGAGTTGATTCCGGAAATGGCTGAGTTGGGGCTCTTTGGTATGCATATTGACGGTTACGGCTGCGGGGGGCGCTCCGCCGTTGAATACGGTATCGCCATGCAGGAGATGGAAGCCGGCGACTCTGGTCTGCGCACCGTGATCTCCGTACAGGGCTCTCTGGCGATGACCGCAATCGCCAAAAACGGTTCAGAAGAGCAGAAACAGACCTGGCTACCCAAAATGGCCAAGGGTGAAGTGATCGGCGCCTTCGGCCTCACCGAACCAACCGCGGGCTCAGATCCATCATCGATGACCACCAACGCCAAACTGGTCGACGGCGAATGGGTGCTCAACGGCGCCAAGCGCTGGATCGGGCTGGCCACAATTGCCAACATCACCATCATCTGGGCGAAAGTTTCCGTTGCCGACGCCAAGGCAGCCGGCGTGCACCCCGAAAACGACACCAAGCCCGATGACGCTCAGGTGGTTCGCGGGTTCATCGTTCCAACCGACACGCTGGGCTATCACGCCGAAGCCATCGAACAGAAAATGTCGATGCGCGCTTCGCTGCAGTGCGATATCTGGCTCAAAGACGCCAAACTACCGGTCGAGGCGATTCTGCCGCACAACCCCGGACTTCGTGGGCCATTCTCGTGCCTGAACGAGGCCCGTTACGGTATCGCCTGGGGCGCACTGGGTGCTGCACGTGATTCGATTGAATCCGCTCTGGATTACGCTTCAAACCGCATGCAGTTTGGCAAGCCGCTCACCGCATACCAGCTGACGCAGAAGAAACTGGCCGACATGACCATCGCCTTGAACAAGGGGCAGCTCATGGCCCTGCAGCTGGGTCGCGCCAATGACGCCGGCACCATGGACTTACACCAGATTTCGATGGCGAAACTCGATAACGTCCGCGTCGCCATTGAGATCGCACGCGAGTGCCGCACCATCTTGGGCGGCAATGGCATTACCGGCGACTACTCGCCACTGCGTCACGCCAACAACCTGGAATCCGTTCGCACCTACGAAGGCACCGATGAGGTCCACACCCTGATCGTTGGCCACAAACTCACCGGCGAAGCCGCATTTAGCTAACCTGCTTGCATCCTCCGCGCCTAAAAACATGATGCGCATTACATCGTGCTGACTTAGTATTGAAGAACACGAAGCCCAACGGACCTGGAGGTACAAGGTCATGGCTAGCTCTTCAACCGGTGAAACGCTCAATCTCGGTGTCGTCGTAGGTTTTGATGGCTCACCGCATGCACAACACGCACTCCGCTGGGCTGCGCGCGCAGCCACTCGTCGCAACATGCCCCTGACGGTCGCTTCGGCCTATCTCTTTCCATACAGCGACTATCTGCATAGTGTCGCGCCGGGTCCAGACGATGATGTCTCCCAGCGAATAGCCGACGGCATGCTGGCTGAAGCCAAACAACTCCTGAAAGACGATGGGCATCAAGGCGAGGTCGATTACCTAGCCATCATCGGCGATGCGACAGCCGGGCTCGTCAGCGTCTCGGCCGATGCTGAACTCCTGGTCGTGGGACGGCGCGGACTCGGACGGTTTTGGGGACGAGTCCTCGGCTCGGTCGCGGCAGCCCTCCCCGCCTACGCCCACTGCCCAACGGTGGTTGTCCACTCTCCAGACGAGGTTGAACGTAAAGCGGGTGACCTCAGCGAGAGGCCGGATACAGCCCGGGATACTCGCGATATCTGCGTTGGCGTGGATAGTTCTGCTCATGCCCGTCATGCCGCTCTCACCGCTGCTCAAGAAGCAAAACGCCTTGGCGTTGGTCTTGAGGTCGTGCACGCACAACCGCCGTTTACCGGCACCTCGAGTGTCTGGTATCTGCAACAACATGAAGACCTCGAGCAGCAAACAACGCAGAACACACTGGAGTTCCTCGCCGAAGAAATCGAGTTCTTACAGGAGCAGGTGCCGGGTGTAGACATGAAACCCACTGCTATGCGCGGCGCACCGGCAGAAGTCATGATTGAGTGCAGTGAACGATCCCAATTAACAGTTTTGGGGACCCGCGGTCGTGGCGGTTTTACCAGCCTCTTACTCGGGTCCGTCTCATGCACTACCTTGGCTCACGCCCGCGGAGCCATCATGGTTGTTCCACTGCCGGATGACCACCCAAGGAAAACTCAGTAGTTGTACTCGTAGTTCGTGGGGTAGGTCTCGGAAAGTTCATTGAATATAGAGACCCCAAAGCTCGCGAAGAGGATGAACACAAGGATCCAGAGCACGATGCCAATGGCAGTCCAGATCAGCATCGCCCGGCCGTAGTTTTTCTTCGCAACAGAGACGCTGCCGCCGAAAGCGAGTACCAACAGGTAAATGATGTTGACCAGTGGAATCATCGTCAAGAAGATGGCAAGCATCCAGCTGCCAAGACCCTCTGTATGCTGCTGCGGTGGTGGCGCGTATGGCAGATTGCTCGGCGGCAGTGGCTGTTGCTGATACTGCTGGTACTGGCTCATGATTGATCTCCTGATTGTTGTGCCAATGTGGGGTTAGGACGGCTCCGGTGTGGGGATTATGCCCACCCAAGGTCGTGGAGCTGAGCGTCACTCAGCCCGTAGTAATGCCCGATCTCGTGAACAAGCGTTACGTGAATCTGATGACGCAACTGCTCTACGTTCTCACAGATAGCCAGTATAGGGTCACGGAAGATCGCAATGACGTCAGGTAACTGCCCATAACCATAATCCGCACGACCAAAACGGTCATGCCCCTCATAGGTGCCGAGCAAATCCATGGCACCGTCCTCGGGGCGGTCTTCGACAACAAAGACGACGTTGTCCAAACCACCTACGACTTCCTCGGGAAGCCGGTCGAATTGCTCCGACACTTCGGCTTCGAAGTCGTCAAGCGTCATGTCCATGCGTCTTCCCTCCTATCCTGGCCATGCAATAGTAGTACAGACTTCATGTTTTCGACGGCCTATTCGAAAGCTTTCGGCATCGACGGTTGGAGCGTTCCGAGGACACAACTGCCGATATTCAGGTTGACGTGGACGGACAGACCCGCTGCGAGGGCTATTACCCGTTCCGCCCCAGCGGCACATCGGCCACTACCCGATACCGCGCCCCTGAGCTACGACCTGGATTTTCGACCAGTTGCACGCGTTTAGCTATCCAAGACAGCTCATCCGTTGCTTGTCCGTCCAACTGGTCGGCCTCCCCCGTGGGTTTTGGACGCACTTTGCCGAGTGTCAGGTGCCCGTAGAACGGGCGATCTTCCGCGCGTTGATTCGACGATAAGTGCCCCAGTTCTGCAATGAACGTTGTGCCAGCCTCATCGAGACCCGATGCCGGCAAGACCAGATTGATGCCCAGCCAACGCGTCGGTCGCCCTAAACTCATGGTGATCGGCGGCAACTCTCGGGCTACGCGTTCCACCTGCCGCAGAAGATCTTGGCGGTCACCATACTCGCCGATGTATAGCAGCGTGCAGTGCAGGTCAGCCTCCGCGGTCCACGTGATCTTATGGTTCTCAAGGGTCAGGGTATTGGCATGCAGCATCTTGATAAATGGGCGCAATTGTTGCCGGATTTCTCGTGGCATCATAAGCCCAATAAAGTACCGACTCAACTGTCCTCCTGAGCATCCTCTCGGACCACGTCGTCGCTTTCTGCGGTGCCCACAAGTCTAAACGCTGCGATATTGCGGACCGGCCACGGCCTGCAATATCGTGACTCGCTTCAGCCTGTATCAGGGCCTGCAGAAACGCTCTTGTCATCGTGTCTCGTCGAGTTTTAGACTCTTGCTACCTCAATCGAAGGAATCACCGATGGCTACCTCATTAGCAACATACATTGCACTTCCCGGCACGACTGCTGAAGCCATGACCCACTGGCACGAAGTATTCGGTGGGGACTTAGAAATTCTGTACTACAAAGATACGCCGATGGAGGATCTGGGTTTCGAACCTGATCCGGGTGCTGTTGCACATTCGACGTTGACGCTCCCCCACGGGGTAATTGCAGCCGGGGACTCCATGGATTCAGAAGACGAGTATCCCATCCGAGGCACCGCATATTCCCTGCTTTACACGACCGATACACCAGAAGAAGCCGAGCAGCTTATCGAGCAGCTGCGTTCCGGCGGGAGCATCGGCATGCCGTTCCAGAAAGCACCCTGGGGCGACTGGTATGGGCAGGTCTTTGATCGCTTCGGCGTGATGTGGGCATTTTCCTGCGAAGCATGATCCACCCGCCTCGGCTCACGACGGGCGTTGGACTATTTTTTCGAGCATCATTCGGCTCAGCGGGGCCAGGTCGGTGCCAACCGGCAGCCTGATCTCGGCGGGATCCACCCAGATCAGCTCGTCAATTTCAGCCTGAGCAATGACAGGAACGTCAACGGGCAACCCAGCTTGATACACCTGTGAGAACAGTTCCATCCCGGTTTCATTGGCGGCCGGGGTCGTGTAGTTTCCCAAGTGGACGAGATCGGTGCGATCAAGCGGTACCCCGAGTTCCTCGTACACTTCACGGACCGCAGTGGCGACGCCGTTTTCATTGACCTCAGGTTTACCGCCCGGGAAAATAAAAAACCTGGTGTGATGCTTGCGTACCAGTGCGATGCGTCCGTCGCTGTCGCTGAGGACGACGGCCGAGACTCTAATAGGCGGGCTGGGGTGCACGTCGGCTCATTTTCCGATCCGCCCAGATCATGGTGAGCACAACTGCGGCACCGCCGATAACCAAGAGTATGTCGAGGCCGAGAGTATCGCCAATGGGCTGCAGCCCGCCGTCTTCGGTTTGATAGGGCCATAAGGCTCGAAGCGCACCGATCATCAAACCGGAAAGTACGATCAGCGTCGTTGAATGGTGGTGATCCAATAACCACTTCATAAGTTGCACCACGACACCCGCGCCAAGCACGAGACCTGCCCCGAAGACCGCGATATACCCGAGGTCCAGCGCTTCGACCGCACGTAAAGTGGGCTCATAAAGCCCGACCGTCAACAAAACCAGCGAACCAGACAGGCCGGGCAGCACCAGCGCAGAAACAGCAATTGCGGCGGCCGGCATGATGGTGTACCAGTGCGGTTCTAACGACAGTGTCGCAGGCAGCGACAGTACGACGAATGTGACGATTGCGGCAACCATGAAGAAGATGAGGTGTTTGATACCGAGTCGCTTGCGACGAAAACTGACGTCGTCGCGGACCATGAGCAGCGGCACCAGTACCGAAGCAGCGACCATGCCAAAGAACAACGAGCGCATCTGTTCCGGATAGGTCTCGACCAGGTTCACCACCGGCCCGGCAACAGTAAATACCGCGGCAACCATACCGATGCCCAAGGGGATCAGCAGACGCCAGGAGATAGTGCCCCAGTATTCACGGGCTTCTGCGCGACGGCCACGGACCAAAGACAGTGCCCAACGGATCAGGGCTGAAGCAGATTCGATGAGCCCTTGGTAGATCCCCACGACGAGGGCGACGGTGCCCCCGGAAATGCCGGGGATGGTTTCGACGATGCCGATGAGGGCACCGCGAATGAGGTTTCCTAGCAGCGACGTTTGTCTCTGGGGTGTTTGGGTCATCTACTCACAATCCTTTGATCGGACATAGATTACTTTAGCTGCCTGGATGTCGGCTCAATTTAAGACACGTATCCGCGGATTGAGAGCGTGTTTAAGCGCACATCTGCGCATTTTTGCTACGCTCACACACTGCCGGTTAGAACTCTTCGTGCTCGGCTGGGTCTTGGAAGAGCCGACCGCGTTCGAGACCGTCGAGAGCCGTGAGGTCATCGTTATCGAGCTCGACATCAAAGAAGAGGTTAGCTCGTTGGCGTTCCGGATGGGATGAGGCCGGCAGCGGCATCGAGCCGTGGTGCACATGCCAGGCCAAAACGACGGCCGCCGGTGTGGTGCTGTGTTTGTCTGCGACGGTGGCGAGTACCGGATCTTCGATCATGTCTGCGGTGCGACCCAGTGGTGACCATGCCTGAGTCTGGATGTCGTATTTCTGGTGAAACTCCCGCAGTTCGGCCTGCCCAAAGTATGGGTGCATCTCCACCTGGTTGATGGCGGGCATCTCGCCGGTTTCATCAGCTAACCGCTGCAGATGTTCTGGCAGGAAGTTTGAAACACCGATGGTCCGGATCAGTCCGGCATCACGCATTTCAATCATGGCCCGCCAGGTATCAACGTATTTGTGCTGGTCCGGTAGCGGCCAGTGAATCAGCGCAGCATCAACAAACGGCAGCTTCAGATCATTCAGAGATCTGATAATTGATGTTTTGGCTTCGTGGTAACCCTGAAAACGTCCCGGGATTTTGGTGGTGACGGTGATATCTTCACGGGCCACATCGGTTTGCGCGATGGCTTGGCCCACCTGGACTTCGTTTTGATATCGCAGCGCCGTGTCCAGCGTTCGATACCCGATGTCGAGAGCAGACAGTGCTGCCGTACGATATACGTCTGGGTCGCCTTTACCGGCTTGTACGAGTGTTCCGAATCCAATGAGATCTGAGCGCATAGGCCCAGTCTAAACATACGAATCACGGTTGGGTTCGGACACGTTGGTAAAAGACTACAAATGCAACCCCTGTGCCAATAGACTTTGCTCCATGATGCGAGCCAATGATGATCTTCCTCAGGATGTCTCTGAGACCGTCGAGACACTAGATCAGGCACTCCAAAACGCCAACTACATAACCGCTCGCAAATTGACCACCGGACTGACGACGTCGCCCGACTTGGATACCGTGCTCGATATGCTCGCGCGGTATGCCAAGTCGCAACCGCAAGCAACTGAGCTGTTGGTCGAGGCACTCGATGCGTCCGGTACGGTTCGCCGTTTCGCAGCAGGTGCTCTGCTAGACCAGGCCGCCGTCGATGATGTCAGTCAGGATGCACTGATTTCGGTTGCCGATTCGGTCGGCTCCTATGACGGCCGCAGTAAGGTCACCACGTGGGTGCACAGTATCGTTCGGCGTCGGGTGGTGGATCATCTGCGCCGACAGCGTTCCACGGTGCCGTTGGAAGATCATGATATCTCGCCTGCTGCCCGGATGAGCTCTATTATTGCCACACGGGCTACCGTGCACGAAGCGTTGGACGCACTGCCTGAGCTGTATAAAGTGCCCGTCGTGTTGCGTGATATTGAAGGCCACGCCTATGCGGTGATTGCCGAACGGTTGGATCGACCAGAAGGCACGGTCAAAGCGCAGATCGCGCGTGGTCGCGCCATGGTTGCCGCACACCTGCGTGACACCGGAGTTGCCGGATGATCGCCGGGCGCTACCAGCTGGGTGAAGTCATGGGGGTAGGCTCATTCGCCACCGTCTACCGCGCCACCGATGACCTGCTGGAAGACACCGTGGTGGTCAAAATGTTGGCCGAAAACCACAGTCTGAACCCCGAAATCCGGGAACGCTTCATCGCCGAGGGGCGCAGCCTACGTCGCGTAGCGTCGGAACACGTCATCACCGTGCATGACATCGGTGAAGCCGAACGCCAACAGCCATTCCTCGTCTTGGAATTAGCCGATCGCGGCACACTCGCGGGCCGGGTACGCAAACTGCGAGCGCAAGGGTGGCACCCAAATGCCCAAGATCTGCTGAGTATGGCCCGCCCGCTGGCCCAAGCGCTCGAAGCCATTCACGCGGCCCAACTCGTGCATCGCGATTTGAGTCCGGGCAACCTCTTGCTCGCGACCGAACCAACTGCCGTCGCGGATGGATCAGGGGCACAACTGGTTGGTGCTGATGAACGGCTTTTGCTGTCGGATTTGGGCATGTGCAAAGACCTGGCCATCAACTCTGGGTTAACGGTTTCCGGTGGGACCGCAGGATTCCGTCCTCCAGAGCAATCCCAGCCCGGCATGGTTGATACACGCGCCGATATTTGGGCCGCGTCCGCTTTGATGTCCTGGGTGGTTGAGGGCGCGAACCTACCCAAAGACTTCCACAATGTACTCCAACGCGGCCTGGAAACTGACCCGGGCCGCCGTCACCAAACCATTATTGAGTGGTTGACCGACATTGAGGCCGCACTGGCCCCGCCGCCACCAAAAATCCAGGCTCCTCCCCCGCCACAGCTGCAACACCGGGGAAATAACTACCCCAATACTCAGGGGGACGACCTTCCGGATTCCATTCCCACCCCCACCAGTGGTGAACCGCTGCGCACCTCGACTCTGCTGTTGATTGGTCTGGCCATCGTTACCGGGATCATCGGATTGGTCGCCGGCATGTTCTTTGGTGGCGACCACTATCCTTCGGAGATCGATGACGCTTCGATTGCCATTAATGGACCCGAGGAAGTCGAAGTGGGTGAAGCCGCCACCTTTGAGGCTGAAACCGACGGCGTGCACAGTTGGATCTGGTCGCTGCCCACCGGGACGAGCATCGTCGATGATGCCGAGGCAACTATGACCGCTACCGAACCAGGCACTACCGAAGTGATTCTGCGTGCTCGCAGCCCAGATGGCGATGAGATGGAGGTTCGCCACCGCGTGACGGTCACGGAATAACCGCGCTAAAAATTTTTTGAAAATGTGGGCAACTTTTTGCATCTCCCCACCGACTTACGGGTAGAACATCACTTCTGCACGGAATCGGTAAGGGGAAACTCATGACCACCCGCTCCACCTTGAAGCGCACGATCATAGGATTCGTACTCTTCGGCGTGCTGACTCTGACGGGGTGCGGCACCGATATCCCGTCGGGGTTCTTGGAGGACGGGGTGCAGACGTTACCCCCAACGGTGCCGGCCGACGCGCACGAAACCGTCATCCATTATGAATCAGCAATCAATGAACGAACGTAGCATCACCACTACCTTGGGAGACACTATGACCACCCGAAAGACCGCAATCCTTCGCAGCACATTAGGCCTTGCACTGGTGGGCGCGTTCGCATTGACCTCGTGCGCCACCGACGAGCAGGCCGGTTTTGACGACGAGGACATCACAAAAAATGACGGGGGCAGCACGACTCCGGCAGAACGAACCGATGGTTCCAAAGAGAACCCGACGGAGACCGATCCCGACTACGGTGACGCCCTGGTTGCTGAGATTGATGACCCGGTGGAATTTACCGAGTGTAAGGAAGCCGAAGAAACACCCGGTGCAACCGTTGAGTGGCTCGATGACGTCGTCATAGAAGAACAGCGCATCGATGCCGTTGGTGATCAGACCGTAGAGATTGATGGCGAGCAGGTCACCGTACCGGGTATGCCTGAACTGGTGATCCCTGAGATCGTAGGCCAATCCGGCTGTGTGATCGAATACGCGGCACCGGGCGGCTGCTTACCGGCCGTAGAAGTCTCGGGTTCATATATTCCGGGGTATCGCGTCCCGGAACGCAAGCTGCCCGCGGTTGAACTACCCGACGGCACAGTGATCGAAGAAGAAGTCCAACCTGCGTTTGAGTCCGAACCCATCAAGGAAGAGGGTGTGTTCCAAGAACAGGTGTGCCAGACCGAGCCCGAGGCCGGTGAAAGCGACTACGTGGCCCAGGTGATTCGTCCACATATTTCGCGTCCCTACATCATGGCCTCGTTCTCGATGACCGAAAGCATCAACCGTTCATCGGATATTACCGAAAGTGGCGCCTCAGTGCCTGGAGAAGTCGTCCCGAGCTACCAGGTACCGACCATCACGGTTGATTCTGCATTCGTAGAATCCGACCTCTTAGAGACCTACAAGGTTGACGGCGCAGATCACACCGATTACGCCGAAGACGACCAGGTCATTTCCTACACCACCGAGGGCGATGTGCTCTTCGACAGCGATGACCACGCGCTACGCTCCGAAGCTGAGGGCGAGCTGAAGGCGATCGCCGATGACATTGCCCTGCGCGAGGACGACTACACCATCACCGTGGAAGGGCACACCGACGACCTGCCGAGCCAGGAATATGCCGATAACACCGACCTCTCTGAGAAGCGTGCCCAATCGGTGGTCACCTGGTTGCAGGAGAACGCCGACGTCGCGAACGACGACATCTCCGCCAAAGGTCTGGGCGATGAAAACCCACGGTCCAGTAACGACTCAGAAGAGGGTCGTCAGGAGAACCGTCGCGTAGTCATTACCGTCAAGCCGGTGGACTACCAGCCTGAGATCGACTATAAAACCGAAGGCGGAGGCGTCGAGGGCCAGTAGCCGTTAGGCCTTGGACCAGATCCTGGTGTTGAGGTTGAAGTGTTCGACCAACGATAAAAAGGTCACCAGGTCTTCGTAGATAGCTTTGGCGACGCTATATCCGCCGTCGTTGTCAGTATCCAGTTGGAAACTGAAACGGTCTTCATCCAACACCACCGCGAAGTACATCCACGAACCACGGAAGGACACGGCGATACGCTCCGACCCCATCCGGTCGGAGACGTCGCTGATGGCCAACATCAGCTCAGGGGACAGCAGGTAGCGGGCTTCCACCTGATCGCTGGTCCAACCGGCGAAGCGCTTGGTAATACCTGGATCTTCCAGTTCCATCGGTTCCATGCCGTCGCCTGCCGCGCTGTCTTCGGTGAAGTTCCGAATCGCCTGGGATTCTGTTTTGCGAGGCAGCAGGTAGGTTTTCGAGCTAAAGTCCTTGTGGAAATCGGCGGCGAACATCACCATGGATGGTCCGGCGGCTTCGGACATGGCTTCGAACTCGCTGTACTTTTCCTGCACCGAGTTTTTGATGGAGTCTGGTACGAAATCTAACAGCGAACCACCGCGTTGCTGACGCTCTTTGTAGTACCGCCAGTGCACCCCGTGTTTTTCGCGTAGCTCACGGTCGTTCGCTCGTTCTTCGCGACGTCGCTTGCGCTCCAGGCGGGCTTTCGACTCGTCGCTGAGTTCTACTTCCGAGCTCTGCCATTTCACATCTGACAGCATGAACCGGGTGTCACCAAACGTGCCGCTGATGAAGTCTTCTTGACGGGCTTTTGGATCCCGGATGAAACCGGAGGTGCTCAGCACCGAGACCGGGATGCCGCCTTGTGGGTCGTAGCTGGCTTTCAACTCGGCTTGCTGGCCGGTAGCTGACGTCGCCGTCATGCCTTCAGCCAGTGCTTCGATCATGGGCGCGACCACTTGTTGCGCATGTTGATCGGAAGCTTGCTTATGATGGCGAAGGCCAATCATGACCGATGGGATCATCAGCGCGAGACCGACGACGATGCAAAGTAGCGCGAACAGGGGCTGGCCGATGAAAAAAGACAGGAGCGCAACGAAGATCAGTACGACGCCGAGGACAGCCGGAAGCCCAAGGAGTAGACCTTTGCCGCTCCATGATCCCATCCACGCAGTATTGCGGGAGAGCTGACCAGCGTCTTGTTCAATTTTCGTCCAGACGGTATCGAAGTCTGGGGCGGAGATACGATCATGCATTAGTCGAGGTAGCCTTCCAAGTTATAACCGGCCTGCTTGCGCTGATCGGTTAGCTCAAAGAGTTCGTGGTGTTTGAATCCCATCGGTGCAGCGATCAGCATCGTAGGAAATGTCTGACGGTGGGTGTTATATACGGTGGCCGAACGGTTGTAGACCCGGCGTGCGGCCTGCAAACGCTCTTCCGCCTCATTGATGGTGCGCTGCAACAGCTCCACGTTGACGTGGGTCTGGATTTCCGGATAATTTTCGATCGATGCAAGACGTCCTGGACTGGCCTGAGCTGCAGCGTTCATGAGTTTCTGCTCGGCGTCTTCCATCGCGGCGTTGACTTCCATCTTTTCGGAGATGGTCAACTGATCAATAGTGCGACCGGTACGCAGCGCGGTGGCATCCAGCACCAGATCGACTTCTTTTTTCACTATGCCGGATACGGCATCGGCTTGCGCTTTAATCTGATCAAAGCGACTTTCCAATGCCACATCGATACCGCGTACCGCCTCGGTCGAGGAGTTGCGCGACTTCACCAACCGGTTGTACGTGCTGATCAACCAAATGACCAGGACGAGGACAACTACGCCAGCGATAATTGGGACCCAAGGTATGTTCACAGGACAACATTCCTAACAAAAACTCTTGTAGGTGACTAAAGCACTATAGAGTACCACAAATTTTGCTTGGAGCATGGTGAAGTTGAAGGATAATGGGCTGAATATTCGGTGAAAGGGTATCGAACACAAAACGGCCGCTACAGTTCTGAGATCCGTTGAACTGCAGCGACCGCTTGCTAGAACATGCGTTGACTATGCGTTGCGCGGATATCGCTGCTTGAAGTCTTGAGCGATATCCTTCATGAACGCAAACTCCACGCCCGGGTGGGAAGCGAAATGATCAAAGAGCCGTTCGAGCATCAGCAACACCTGCGGACGACCAGAAACATCGGGGTGTAGTGTCATCGGATACACCGCATAGTCCATTTCCCGGTATACCCAGTCGAACTGGTCCCGCCAGAGTTCTTCGATATCTCGTGGGTTCACGAACCCGTGTGAGTTCGGACTGGACTTGATGAACATCATCGGTGGCAGATCATCGATATACCAGGACGCCGGGATCTCGACCAGGTCCGTCTCTTCACCTCGCGCCAATGGTTTCATCCATTCCTTAGCAGACTCCGCCTGGTAGTCGATATTCGTCCAGGTATCCCCGACACGCACATAATATGGGGTGAAGTCACGGTGCATAAATGAGTGGTCATACAGCATACCTGCTTTGGAGAGCAGCTCGTTCGTGTAATGGGACATCTCCCACCACGGTGCAACATAACCCACGGGCGCCTTGCCCGCTCGACGTTGAATCAGGTCGAACACATATTCAAAAACCTCGGTCTCTTGCTCCGGAGACATCTCCAGCGGGTTCTCGTGTGAGTAGCCGTGGTGTCCAATCTCGTGACCAGCTTGGACTACCTGGTCGAATTGCTCGGGGAAGGTTTCAATCGAATGGCCCGGCCAGAACCAGGTGAACGGGATCTTGCGTCGCTGGGCCAACTGCAGCAAGCGTGGGACACCGACTTCACCCGCGAAGAGTCCGCGAGAAATATCGTTCGGTGAGTCTTCGCCACCGTATGAACCTAGCCAGCCTCCGACGGCGTCAACATCGACACCTACTGCAATGTAGATTTTCTTTGCCATGCTCAAAGCTCCTTCTCAAAAGGGTCTGCTGCCGTGCGCATCGGACAGATGCGGGTCAGCTAGTTCTCACTGTAATATTGGAGCCCAGCGAAACCAGGGCCTCATCAGCGACAAACTAGTGCGCAGCCAGCTCCACAACTTTGACCATGGGCTTATACCATGAACCGTGATAGTTTGGGAATATGTTAAATTCCTCGTTCTTGCCTCTGAGCGACGGTATCCGCACACTGCGGGTGTTTGCGGCCCAGGATACCGGACGCTACCTCGCGGCTGTCCAGGATCCACTCATCCAGGAGTTTGGCTATCTACCAGCGGCACAACATACGGAGCGATCGGTCGCACAACTCGCCGAGACCGTTGCGCCGCTAGGACTGTCCCGTGGCGATTTGGGGTTGTTGAGCATTGTCGATGACTCGGACACCTTTCTCGGCAGTCTGGTGTTGTTCAACGCGACTCGGGATAGCGCCGAGGTAGGGGTCTGGCTGCTACCCCAGGAGCGTGGATCCGGTCATGCACTGGGTGCCCTCAAACTTGCGGCCACGTTCGCGAAGCAAAGCGGGCTGCGTGAGCTCATCGCACGAAATGTCGAAGACAACTACGCCTCCAAGTACGTCGTGGAACGTGCAGGGTTTGAAGAGGTCGCCCGCGGCATGGACAAGACGCCGTCCGGGGAACAAGCACCGCATGTGCACTACCGGCTCGTACTGCGCTCCTAAAACACGAAGTCATCATCGCTATTCGCGTGAAGCAGTGGTGGCCTCATCGTCAGTATCCGTTTCGCCAGTACGTTTGGCAGCTGCCGCAGCGACGGCTGACTCAAATTTCTTCTGCTTGCGTTTTTTGCTGGAGACCAGCCACCAGATCAGTACGCCGAGGATGAGCACAATGATCAACTGCGGAATCGGAATGGCTGCAGCAGTGGTTTCACCGGAACTTGTGGTGAGCTCGGCATCGACCTCGTCCTCGCCAACGATCTGCGGCTCAAGCTCCACCGTCGAATTCAGCGCAAATAATGGCCACACATCGTGTTCTACCTGTACCTGGGCTTCACTACCGGGCAGCACTTCGCGGATGGGCTCGGGCTGTTCATCAGCCCCGGCAATGCCAAACGGGCCGGACAAGTGCAGCGCTTGTTGAGCACCGAGGCGCACATTTCCTTCGTTGGCAACAGTGTAGGTAATGGTTGCGGTGCCCGGCGCGAAGGGATTCCAGTTCTGCTGATAGTCAACATCCATGTCCTTCACAGCTAGCGTGGGCATAATATCGCCGTCAACACGTAGGTGAATGCGAGTTCCGACGCGGGACACCATTGAAACATCTTCGTCGGCCCCTGAGGAGACCGAAGCGGCAATACCCGCCGGTTGGTCGCCGGGGGTCGCGTTTTCGGGGACGGTCACGGTGAACGGCACGGTCACAGTCTCATCGGCTGGGACGGTGACCTCTTGCTGTTCAAGCTCAACCCACTGGCCTGCTGCCTCGTTGTCTTCACCCGGCGGCAAGATGTCGAACACCCCGGAATCCGAGACAATCCCGTCGGCGGCTTCTAACGTGAAGGTGGCCTCCTGGGCGGAGAAGTTTGTGAGCTCGACGGCGTCTTCGACACTTTCACCCGGAGGCACATCAAAGCGGAATGACACTCGGTCGTCTTCGTCCTCCTGCGCAGCAGGGGTCAGCGACCATACGGTGGATGGCGCTTCTTCGCCATCAGCAGCGGCAGGCAGTGCAAGGAGTATAGTCGCCACAAGCATCAGCAGCACCGCAAACAGGGCGGCGAAAGTTGTGCGATGGGTGGTAGCAGCGGATTTGGAGGACATCGTCAGGGTCTTTCGTCAGTGAAGTAAACGGAAATACCAACGACGTCGGCCCCCTCGGACCGCGTGCAGCGGGCCGATGGTAGACCGACGTCGTGTGGAGTGCACATGGTGGGTGCGTGGTGGGTTAGCGTGGCTGAACCTGCCTGTTAGTCAACTGGGAATAGTGAGACCGACAGGGCGCCTTCGTAGGTGCCAGATGCGGTGTCGACTGGGACTTCCAGGTTCAGGTCAGCGGCCAGTTCGGTCGAGCCCATGCGGTTGTCAGCGTCGGCTTGCCCAAGGGTCTGTGGCGTGGCCAGGCCTTCGCCACCGGTCAAGGTTCCGGCTACTGCGCCACCTGGGATGGGGTTCTCGTCTTCATCGACGACGTTTGGTACCCAACCCAAGTGATCAGCGGAGACAGTTTCATCACCGGCGGTCAGATCCGAGGACTGCCCGGCAACAGACCAACCATTAGCTTCATTGCGGGTGTCAGTGACAGCTACCGAGGGCATTTGACCGGTCATACGCAGGCGGTCACCGGCGTTGCGCTGGTTGCCCAACGAGGCAGAGCCTTCAGAAACAGACAGCACCAGTGAGCCTGGGTCAGGGTTTTCGCCATCATTGTTATCGCCCAGTCCGCGAACATCGGCCTCAACAGGAATATCACCCTCAGCCGGCTCCTCAGAACCGTCGTCCTGCTCAACCCAGAGTTCATCCTTGAAGAGGTTGGCAACGGTGGTGTTATCGATGTAACCACCGCGAACATCATCTTCACCGACGGTCGAGTTCAAGATGGCATCCGAGCCGGCGCCTTTGAAGAAGTATGGGACCAGGTGGTTGGTGTGGTTACCGGATGACCAGCCAACGGTTGGTAGCTCACCGGCTTCACCGGTCATTTCGGTGAACGCTGGATCGTCTTCGGCACCGCCCAGGTATCCGGTTTCGTGGTCAGCGGTGACCACGAGCAGGGTTTCATCCCAGGACGAGTTTTCTTCGACCCAGTTGACTACGGATTCAACGGAGGCGTTGAAGTCTTGGGTTTCTTCGATGTTCCTAGTGGTTTCGTTTGCGTGACCGGTCCAGTCGATCGCGCCACCTTCGATCATGAGGTGGAAACCGTCTTCATTCTGGCCAAGAACTTCGAGTGCGCCTTCGGACATGGTTGGCAGGTCTGGAACATTGTCATTAAATGGCACTTCGCCCGGCAGCTTGCCTTCTGAGTCGCCGCCACGAGCCTGCTGCAAGGTTGTTTCAACCTGGGCCAGACCAAAGACCTTCTCGGTTCCGATCTCACCGTTGGCGAGCGCTTCAAAGTCAGACTTGGATTCGACGTAGTCCCAGTCGGTCTCGCCGTTGGAAACCGCATTGTAGGTGTCTTCAGCGATGTAATCGTACGAGGCGGATTTTTCTTGGCCGCTGTCATCGTATTCTGGGTGGCCTGCACCCATGACAACGTCGAGGTATTCGGCGTTGACCATCGAGTCGCCGATTTCAAGATAGTTGTTGCGGTTCTCGTTAGCTACCGCGTAGGAAGCTGGAGTCGCGTGGCTGTACTGGACCGAGGAAACCACGCCTGCAGAACGACCGGTTTCATGCGCGAGCTCGGACATGGTCTTGAGCTCGTTGCCTTCCGGGTCCACGTTCAGGGCGCCGTTTTCGACCTTGGTGCCGGTGGCCATGGCGGTACCTGCAGCGGCGGAGTCTGTTGGGCTGTCTTTCGCCCAGTTGAAGTCACCCCACGCGTCGGTTGAGTCATATTCCCGATCTGCAGCCAGGCTGGTCAACGAGGTGGTGGTCAGGCCCAGGTGGTTGAAGTTTTCGTAGACCTGGACGGCATCGCCGTCGTGTTCGGTGACGTCGCCTGCCTCACCGGAAGTAATGTATTGCGACTGACCGGTTTCATAGAGGTTGGTATTGACCACGTGGTTGTAGCCCATACCGTCACCGATCATGACGATCACGTTTTTGGGAGCTTCGGCGCTGTTCTGATCTGCGTTGGCGGGTGCAACAACGGCACCGGCAACCACGGCAGCTGCCAACACACCGGTCGCGGCGCGCTGGATACTAATCTTCGACATGTAGGAATCTTCCGTTCACGATGATGAGAGGTTTCCATAAGCCAAACCGGTTGTGCAGTCTGGCTGTCGGCCACCCTCATGGGGGCGACCAGACTTCACTGTAAGGAAGCTGTATAACGCGAAAAACACCACCGAGTGAATACGGCAACAACTCTTTTTCGAACCTTTTTCAGCACAAACATTCCCGCGTAAAGCGCAGTATGTCGCGCCAAACTGGACATTGTCATAGACAGATCCGGTCAACTTCAGCGTGGTTTGGTTCATTCGTCGTTTAGCTTGGTGACCCAGGACACTGCCGTGGAACATTTATGGCTGTGGATTCACTACAGTTGGGCACATGAAGATTTTGCTGTTGGGCTTTGGCTCCATTGGTCGGCACATCGTTCGGTTGCTCGACCACGAGTTCACCGCGATGGTGCGCGATATCGGTGGGCACCGGGAGCGCGGTACCCACGGTGTCCGGCTGATCACTGCCCAGCACTTTGAACAAGCCGTTGCCGAAGCCGATCTGGTGGTCGAGGCCGCAGGCGTTCCCGTCGCCAAGGAGTTCCTGCCGCGAGTTGATAAGCCCTTCGTCCTCACTTCGGTTGGTGCCCTGGCGGATCCGGCAACCGCCGAGCAGTTAATGACCCCGCATTTACACGTGACCAATGGCGCCATCGGTGGCTTCGACCTCTTTGAGGCCGTGGCGGACCAACTCGACCACGTCTCGATCACCACCTCAAAAGCCCCGACCGGACTGATTCAATCGTGGATGTCACAGCACGAGGCTAATCGGCTAGAAGAACTCACCGAGCCTGAAACCATCTTCACTGGCAATCCAATTGATGCGATCGAAAGATTCCCCGGCAACGTCAATGTCGCGGCCGCACTCGCCTATGCCACGCGCGGTTCAAAACCTCTGACTACCTCGCTGCAACGCGTCCAGGTCCAGTTGGTCGCAGATCCGGTGCGCACTGATTCCGCCCACCACATCGAAGTTTCCGGTGACGCTGGGAAATTCACGTTCGAATTTGTATCCTCCCCCAGCCCGATCAATCCGGCGACCTCTGGAACGACGGCGCTCTCGCTGGCAGCAACGATTCGCCGCCTCGAGCCGCATATCCGCCGCGGCTAAATGGCCATAGGCTCTAAATCCCTGTCATACTGTGTCGAATTAGGATGGTGGTGTGAGCAATATCGAGCTAGAACCAAAGATGAGTGCAGCCCCGGTGGACCGGACCCGAAAGTCCGGGGCCGGGCTAGAATCCCGAGCAATTTGGGTTGCCATCGCATTCGCTACATTGGCGGTTGCGACGGGCCTGCTCACCTTCTCCGGCAAACTCACGCCACTTTCTGCCGACTACTCCGTGGGGACGATCGCTGGTATCACAGCAGGCATCGCCGCCGGCATCTCTGCTCTGTTAGGACTCATCATTGCCACCAGTCCAGAAGAGGGCAGCCTGCGATGGATGCGGCGCAGATTCTGGGGCTGGTGGATCATTGATTTCACTGGACTGATGATCACCCACGGGGCCATCGCGACACTGGCCTCGCTGAGTACATTCCGGCTCTTTCAGCAAGCGTTTCAAGGGCTAGTCGTCGACGCCATTGCAGCCACCGTCATGCTGTGCATCGTCGGCGCTGCGGCGGCCTATTTCGGGTTCAGTTCTGCCTCACGAGTCTCTACGACCTCAATTTCCACACTCCTGGCACTGTTCATGGGCGCCGGGGTGTTGGCCTCGATGCTCCTGGCGGAAAACCCATACTGGTGGCATAGATTCTTCTCCGAACTGGGGACCCTGCAGGCTGGCGTGCTGTCCTTCTGGACGTTCAATACCACCATCACGGTCTCCGGGATCGTCCTGATCACGCTGGCGAACTTCATCTCCCAGGACCTCTACACGTGGATCGCCCACCGAAAGCGTCAGGGCAAGCGTCCCGGGTTCGTCCGAATGCTCAAAGTCGGCATGATCGTAATGGGGATCTGCATGATTGGCCTCTCCGTGATCTCGATTCACCTCCATGACCCGATCCACACCAGCTTCGTGCAAATCTTGGCGGTCACATTTGTCATCCTGTTGTTGAGCGCTCCAATCTGGTTACCGGGCGCACCCGCAGCAATGTATGTCATCAGCTACCTGATGCTAGGGCTCGGAGTTTTTGCGGTGGCCTTGTGGAAGCCCTTCGGTTACTACAACCTCACCGCGCTCGAACTGGCGTTCGCTGGGATCATTTTCGCCTGGTTGGTTGTCCTGATTCGAACTGTTGACGGCATGGTCTTCGATGCCACCCGGCAACAGTCCGACGTGCAACCCGATCAAGAGCTCAACGGGCACGCGGACACCACGGTTGCGAAAGCCGCACCATGAGTCCCGTCCGTTCACCGCGTACCGGCGCCCAGTTAGGTCGGGAAGGTATCGTCCTGGCCGGTGCCGGGGCTGCTATCGCGCTGCAGGTGGCCCACCGATCGGTCGCAGCCGGGGTGCAGCAGCACTCCAACTTCACGGCAGATCCGCTGGGCCGGCTGTCTCGCACGCTGCAATATATCTTCGCGGTTGTGCTGCCCGAGGCCCAAACAGCCGAACACACCGTGACCAATTGGGTCAGACAGGCCCATATACCGGTTGAAGGATTTGTTGACGGGTCACCATACAGCGCTGCCGACCCCGATACGCAGCGCTGGGTCACCGCAACCCTGTATTGGACCGCAGAGCAGATTCGCTGGCGCATCTGGGGCGAACAGCATCCCGCCGACGCCGAACAAATCTACCGCAGCTACGCCGTACTAGGTACTGCCCTAGGTATGCCTCACGATGCGTGGCCCCAAGATCGTCACGCCTTCCAACGGTACTGGGATCACCAGGTGTCGTCCCTGGAGGTCTCTGATGGCGCACGACAGATCATGACGGATCTTTTTGCCGCCCAAAGTGCGCCCGCATGGCTACGAACCGCCATGCCACTTGCCAGGTTTTTGACCGCTGGACTCTTACCCGACCGGATTCGAGTCCAGCTCGACCTGGTCTGGAATGGCGCCGAGTCTCAACGCGAAGACCTTCTGTGGCGCACGCTCCGCCACACGTATCCCCGCCTGCCCGCTGGGCTTCGACATGCACCGGCACGGTTCGTGGTTTCCGGACTCCCCAAACACGATTCGCATAGACCCTAGGGACCGGGAAGCAGCCGGGCACCTGCTGTTATCCCTGATCGGTGTACAGATCCTCGTATTGGCTGCGAATAACCTTCTTATCGATCTTGCCCACCGAGGTCGCGGGAATTTCATCGACCACCATGAACTGTTCGGGCAGCTGCCACTTGGCAAACTGTTTCAGCAGGTGTTCATCAACTTCTTCCTTGGTAATCTCTTCACCTTCGAGCAACACCAACAACATAAAGGGTCGCTCATCCCACTTCGGGTGCTCAAGCCCAACAACTGCGGCCTGGTTGACCTTCGGGTGGCCCACCATCGCATTTTCCATGTCGATCGATGAAATCCATTCGCCACCGGATTTGATGACATCCTTGAGCCGATCAGTGATCTTGATGAAGGCGTTTTCGTCAATGGTCGCCACATCACCGGAACGCCAATAGCCGTCCACGAACTTATCGGCCATTTCCTCATCGGACATGCCGTGATAGCTTGCGGTAATCCACGGGCCCTTGATCAGCATCTCGCCTTCGGTCTTGCCATCGGCTGGCACTTCATTGCCAACGCCATCGACGATTTTCATTTCGACATTGACCGGAATGCGTCCCTGCTTGGAGCCATAGGCTCGAATTTCTTCTTCGGTCAGATGCTCGCGCATAGCCGGGGTGATGCGGTTGACTGACACCAACGGTGAGGTTTCCGAAGCACCATAGGCGTGCACAACTTCAGCGTTAAAAGCGTCCTTGTACTCGGTGATCATCGACAGCGGTGGTTCGGTTCCACCACATAACAGACGCAGTCCAGTCAGGTCTTCAATTCCCTTAGATTTGAGCACCTGGAGCATCGGCGAGAAGATAGCCGGTACACCGTTGGTCACGGTCACGCCTTCATCAGTCAAAGCACCGGTAATATCTCCGAGGGTGTCAGCAGAGAACTGCCCGGGCAGCACGAGTTTTGCACCGGCCAACACGGCAGCCTGGATGGTACCCCAGGTCAGCACATGGAACATCGGCGTAATCGGCATGACTACATCAAACGGCGTAACATTCAGACCGTTGATAAACGCGTAGGCGTGCAGAAACTGCGAGCGGTGCGAATAGAACACGCCCTTTGGCCGTCCCGTCGTGCCGGTGGTGTAGCCGGCAGCAAATGCGGAGTCTTCGGACATATTTGGCCACTCATCTAATGGTTCGGCCTCCGCGATGAGATCTTCGTAGTAGACGGCGTTGGGGAGATTGTGGTCAATTTTGCCGTCGGACAGGATGACCCAATGTTTCACGTGCTCGGCACGCTTGGCGATCGCCTCCATCATCGGCACCAGCGTCTCATCGACCACCACCACCGAGGCTTTGGTGTCCTCCATGACGTAGAGCAGATCCTCATCTCCGAGGCGAAGGTTCAGTTGCGTGAACACTGCGCCGATGGCCGGCACCGCCCAGTACAGTTCATAGTGCCGCAGGGAGTTCCAGTCCATCACTCCAACACGGTCGCCGACGCGCACGCCGAGTTTGGCCAGTGCTGCTGCCCCGCGTTCAATTCGTTCAAAGTTCTCCCGGTAGGTGGTGCGTCCCCATTCGCCGTTGGAATTACGGTGCACGATTTCCGTGTCCGGAAAAGAACGGACGGATTGGCGGATGAGCCGGCCCATCGTGAGCTGATAGTCGTCTTGCATGGTCGATGGGTAACCGTGAACAACTGGCGACATGGTGGTCCTAACGTCGAGGAAGAAAGCAGTGTGCTCTACACCACAATATCGGAGAGGCGGCTCGCCGTGAAGGAATGCTAACACTTTTACTGCAAGTGAAACTTGCTCAATCAAAGTGTCAGTCACCTGCCGGCCCTGCATCGCCAAGCCCCTCAACGGTGAGGTCAAAGTCGGAGCGTTCAGCTTCCAGCACTTCGGCGACGGGTGTCCTCGTCGGATTCGCCATCCCCGAGTTGCTCAATGAATCGGTCAACCCTCCGAAGCTTCAGGTGCCTGGTCCTCGGGAGCCACGTCACCGGGTTCCGTCTGCCCCGAGGTGGCAACACCGGCGGATCAGCGTCATCACCTGCGCCACAGGCTCTCAACAAAAATAACCCAAGGACCGCGAGGGTTGGTTGGACGCACGCTTCATGAGTGGAGTCCTCTTCGTCGCTTTATGTCCTTTATATATTTTCCTTTGGAGCAGACAGTAGGGTTAATGCGCGAGACACGTTGAGACATTGTTTATTTGCGCGTACATGACGCATGCGGATTCTGCGGCAGATAGATGAGGACTACTGGGTCCTGAACTCGTGGCGCGCAGGATATCCAGAATCCGCGCAAAGCCCCTGCTGATCTGCAGGAAGTGCGCTAGGCCGAGAAGTCTCGAAGGTCTATTGAATCCTTGACTCCTCCGGTAGGCTATCCAAATAACGTGACACACATCACCCAATATCATCACTCACCGAAGTCCTTTATGGACCAGCCTTAAGGGGTTCCATAGCAATGACTCAACTTCTCGACATCCTTGATCAGATTAGTTCCTTCGTCTGGGGGCCGTTCTTCCTCATCCCCCTCCTGCTCGGTGTGGGGTTATATCTCACCATTCGTCTTGGCGGGTTACAGTTCACGAAACTGATCCCGGCACTGACACTGGGCATCATTCGGCGAAAAGATCCCGGCTCCGAAGGCGATATTTCACAGTTCCAGGCGTTGACGACGGCGTTAGCGGCCACGATCGGCACCGGTAATATCGTTGGCGTTGCCACAGCCTTGGCCATCGGTGGACCCGGTGCGCTGTTCTGGATGTGGGTGACCGGTCTCGTCGGCATGGCTTCGAAGTATGCCGAAGCATATCTCGGCGTCCGGTTCCGTGGCACAGATACCGCCGGCGAGAAATCCGGTGGCCCGCAGTATTACCTCTCCCGCGGCATTAAGGGGCCAATCGGTAAAATCCTTGCATTCTCGTTTGCTATCTTCGCAGTCATCGCGTGCTTCGGTATCGGCAACATGACCCAGGGCAATGCCATCGCCTCGAACGTGGAGAGCAGCTGGAGCGTCCCCATTTGGATCACCGGCCTGATACTCACCATATGCGTCATGCTGGTATTGGTCGGTGGCATTAAATCCATCGGTCGAGTCACTGCTGGCCTGGTGCCAATTATGGTGATCTTCTACGTCGCCGGCGCGATCTTCATTCTGTTGGCAAACCTGAACGCTCTGCCAGGCGCGCTCGCCCAGATCTTCACCGACGCGTTTACCGGCACCTCAGCAGCTGGTGGATTTACTGGCTCTGCCATCATTATCGTCATTCAGTTCGGTGTGGCTCGCGGTATGTTCTCCAACGAATCCGGCCTCGGCTCCGCCGCTATCGCAGCAGCTGCAGCTCAAACAAGCCACCCGGTCCGCCAGGGTCTGGTCTCCATGACACAGACCTTCATCGACACCATCATTGTGGTCAGCTTCACCGGACTGGTGATCATTACCACCGGTACCTGGAGCCAGTCCGACCCCGAGACCGGTGAACAAATCGAAGCCTCACTGATGACCGGCGAAGCGTTTAGCCACGGTCTTCCCGGCCAATGGGGCCACTGGGTGGTGACCATCGGGCTGGTGCTCTTCGCGTTCTCCACCATGCTCTCCTGGTCCTACTACGGCGAGCGCAACATTGAACGCCTCTTCGGACGTAGCCTGGTCATGCCGTTCCGCGTGTTCTTCTCATTGGTCGTCTTCATTGGCGCTACCGCAGAACTCGAGGTCGTCTGGCTCTTCTCGGATATCTTCAATGGTCTGATGGCGCTGCCAAACCTCATCGGTCTGGCAATCCTGTCGGGACTCATTGTGCGAGAGACGAAGCACTACCTCAAGCACGATCCGAAGCTCGAAGCAGATGCCGACCAAATCGAAACGTTCATGGCTGGTCGGCCCGGATGGGACGAATGGAAATCCGGCGACGTCGTCGGCTCCTCGCGCAACTACGGTGTCGGCAAGAACTCGCCACCCTCCTAGCAACCAGCACACCAAAACACGACTTCGCCGTCGCGTGTACCCTTCCTCTTCCTCTTCGGGTGCATGCGGCGGCGTCGCTGTTCCGGGGTAGACGACCACCTCTTGGCCACGTAGCGTTGCAAACACCAGGCCCTCAAAGGGAACCGGCCCAGGGCCGACAACCAGGAGGAAATCATGGTCGACAATATTTATAACATCACCGAAATCGTAGGCACGTCACCCGACGGTACTGACACCGCCATTGCCAACGCCATCGAAGAGGCGTCCAAAACCCTGCACAACCTCGATTGGTTTGAGGTGCAGTCGGTCCGCGGAAATCTCAATGAGGGACACGTCGTCGACTGGCAAGTCACCATCAAGATCGGCTTCCGCCACGAAACCAAAGGTGAGTAACGCCCACTAGGACACATTGGTACGCGGTGCAGCCTCGATTAGAGTTGCACCGCGTAACCATTTCTACGTTAGGAACACCATGCCTCGCACCACCATCGGAACCGGCGCCGTCCTCATCGTGATGGGGATTATCGCCTATATCGCTACCGCATTTGCCAGTTGGACGGCGCTGATTCCAGCCATCCTTGGACTCATCATGCTGATTTGCGGTCTCATTGCCCTCAAGAACGCCAAAGTCGGCCTCATCATTGCGCTAGTCGTTGCGGTCTTAGGCATACTCGGGACCTCGATGAATGTCATGCAACTGGGTGAACTGTTTGCCGGTGACGCCGAACGGCCAGCCGCCGTTATCACCAGCACCCTGACCTTCATCCTGCTCATCATCTACGTGATCGTCGGCATACGCTCCATGGTCACCGCTCGCAGACAAGACAGCATTCAGGCATAACTTCTTTTCCAGTCAGCCGTCGTAGTGGATTTCAACTCGACGGTTAGCTGCAAAGGTCCCGGGCTCTTCGACATCCTCGGTTTCTGCCGGGTCCGAATCGCCCAAGCCCTCAACGGTGAGGGCGAAATCGGACCGCTCGGCTTCGAGTACCTCCGCGACGGCGTCGGCCCTCTGCTCGGACAGCTCCTGGTTGTCGAAGTCAAAGGAATCGGGCACGGGCCTGGAGTCTGTGTGCCCGGTGACTTCTACCGTGGCGCCATCAGCAACGTCGGCGACAAGTTCATTGATCTCATCCGAAGCGCTGTCCGGCAGTTCCCAACTGTTGGGCTCGAACAGGATGTCGGTTTCCAAGACGATCACGTTGTCTTCTTCCGATTCCCTGTCGCCGAGACGTTCAATGAATCGGTCGAGATCATAACGCATGATCGCATTTTCGGGGTCATAGGCAACCACAGCGTTCTCCCAGCTCTCACCTGAAAGGTCGGGCTGCTCGGTCGCCTCGGGCGACGGGGACTCCGGCTCGGCGTCGGCCGGGAGCGCTCCGGTCAACAACAGCGCACCGATACAACCTGCAGCTAGCACACCAACTGACATACCACAACGCGCATCACGCATCGTCATCATCCTCGTCGTCGGTGCTTTCACCGGTGTCTCCCGAACCGGGTTGCGTGTCGCCCCAGTCGATTTGCACGTTCTGGAATTCTTGAGCGCCTGGAACCACAGCGACGTCTACGGTGTCGATGTCGTCTTCAGGGACCGGGAAGTGTGCCCAGTGCACATACTGTTCACCCGAGCGAACTTCAACGTCACCGATTGCTGATGCCCACGTTTCTGGTGCAAACCGTCCAGCAAACCAGCCGCCACCTTGAACGTGCGGGTTGGTCGATACTCGCGGTACGTGATACGCCTTCATGTTCTCACGGTCATTCACCACGGGTGCCAGCACGGAGCCGATCTCGCCGTGAAGCTCCCTGAACTCCACGCTTTCATCTTCGTTTTCAAATTGCGGCTCAAACACGACGGAAACCTGCATCGAGTCACCCTGAACCTCCGGGGGCAACAGTCCCATCGTGATTTCTCCGTCATAGCCTTGCATCGGATAGGTGATGGTTTCCATCGCGTCGTCCATCCTCCGGGTGCCGTCCTGCGGACCATCCTGAGCATCGGCGGATTCTTCTTCCGCATCCGCGCCTTCAGCTGCCCCCTCGTCGGGAGCGACGTCTCCCGGCTCAGTTTGGTCCTGGTTTGGGGTCACCTCGGGAGCCTCGTCGCCCCCTGCTCCGCAAGCCGTTAAAACAAATAAACTCAATACCGCCAGTGCGGGTTTTGGTGTGCGTGTCATCGTGCTGGTCCTCTCCTCAGCCGGATGTTGTCTACACAGTTTCGACCGGGGCGGACTCCATCGTCAATGATCGCAAGGCAGTTTATGGCATGTTTATTGAGCTATACATGACTCACGCGGATTCCGCGGTAGATAAGGGTAGACCTCTCGAGCCTACAACCAAATCGTGGAGTCTAGTATTAGTGCCATCTGCCAAGGAGCCTCACGACGCTTTCTGAGCGGGCCACATCACGCTACGTCTGACTGCACATCCTGGAACATCTTCTGCCGACCGAACCCGGCTAGCTTAAAAGCGCTCCATGTCGATGATCGCAAATCTGACACACCGAACCATTGCGCATTCTCAATGCTGCCCTGTGGATGTACGCCCGCTAAAACTTCCTCACCATCCATATCCCACGAGGTAACTATGGATCTCAACCCCGGTGTCATCGCGCCGTTCCGCTGTGACACCGGGGTTGATTTACTAGGAGCAATTAGTTCACCTGAGCCTTAGAACCCGCGGGCGATGAGTTCCTTCATCACTTCGTTGGTGCCAGCATAGATCTGCTGGACGCGGGCGCCAGCGTACATGCGGGCGATCGGGTATTCCATCATGAACCCGTAGCCGCCCCACAGCTGGAGGCAGCGGTCGAGCACAGAGTTCTGGACGTCGGTCGCCCAGTATTTTGCCGCGGATGCCTGTTCACTGGTCAGGTTGCCTTTATCGTGTTCGGCAATGCAGTAGTCGACAAACGTTTTGGTAGCCAGTACTTCGGTTGCGCACTCGGCCAGAGTGAACTTGGTGTTTTGGAAATCCATCACGGTCTGGCCGAAGAGTTTGCGTTCCTTGGTGTATTCAATGGTCTGACGAACCGCTGCTTCGGCTTGACCAACCGCGGTAATGGCCACCGCTAGACGCTCCTGTGGCAGCTGCTGCATGAGTTGGCGGAAGCCTTGACCGTCGCCGGCCTCCCCACCAATGATGTTTGCTGCTGGCACACGCATGTCCGTGAAGGACAGTTCGCGGGTGTCTTGACCGTGAGCACCGAGTTTTTCCAGTACACGGCCACGGGCAAATCCTTCGAGACCGTCCGTTTCGGCCACGACTAGTGAGACGCCTTTGCCACCAGGATTGTCGTTAGTGCGAGCCACAATCACAATGAGGTTGGCCTGGGATCCGTTGGTGATGAACGTCTTGGAACCGTTGATCACCAGGTCGTCGCCGTCGGGGGTTCCGGTCGTACGGATGGCTTGCAGATCCGAGCCGGTTGTTGGTTCGGTCATGGCGATGGCGGCGACGAGTTCACCGGTTGCCAGTCTGGGCAGCCAGCGCTGTTTCTGTTCTTCGGTACCGTAGGCCACGATGTAGTGAGCGACGATGGTCGAGTGAATGCTGTAGCCCCAAGAATCATCTCCGGCTAGGCCCTGTTCGTAGAGGATGGCGGCTTCGTGGGAGAAGTCTGCGCCACCGCCACCATATTCTTCGGGCACTGAGACCAGTAGAAGGCCGTTGTCGCCGGCTTTGTTCCAGAGCTCCCGGTCGACTTCGTGGTTTTCGGCGAAGCGCTCTTGGTTTGGAGTCAGTTCACTGGCGATAAAGTCGCGAGCCATTTCGCGAAGGTCAGTGTGCTCTTCGGTTTCCCAGATGGGGTTGTAGTTGTCCAGAATCATGGTAATTCCTTAGCGTGTTGAGACCTTTCCGGTCTTTTCGGCAATGGGGGAGATAAAGATGGGTTTGATCAACCAGGCAACACCAACGGTGACGGCAACAGAGACGGCAAAGACTCCGATCCCCCACCAGTCGCCAGCATCGCGGGCGGTAAACATCATGTTCAGATTCGACAGGATACCTGTCGTGAAGACCAAGAACAGGTGCACCAGGATGAACACGATGAAATACACCATGGTGCCAAAGTGGATCTTGCGCGCCACTGGCAACGAGAAAGCCTTGTTGATCCCGGCATGCTGTGGCCACCAAGTCGACAACCGCAACCCGGTCAACACCGCCAACGGTGCCGCAACAAACACCGTCAGGAAATACGTCATGATCTGCAGGGCGTTGTAGTACACCCACGAGTGTTCTTCCGGCCAGTCCAACGACACATACTGCAGCCCAGCCGAGACAATATTGGGGAAAATATCCCAATTCGTCGGCACGATCCGCATCCAGTGGCCAGTGGCAAACACCATGATGTAAAAGAACAGTCCATTGGCTACCCACAGCACGTTAAACGACTGGTGGATCCATTGCTGGATCGACACCTTCTGTGGAGTGTTCTTCTTCCCAGGCGAATAGAAACCACCAGCATTGGGGGTCCAATACGCCTCCGGTCGCTCCTGATTGCGTATCAAGAACCCTGAACGAATCACCATGACCATAATGAAGAAGTTGAAGAAGTGCTGCCAACCAACCCAACCGGGGATACCAGCAGTCACACCATCCCGATGCGTGGGGGTGCCATCATACGTACCAATAAACTCCGCCACCGGATCCAAGGTTCGCAACCACTGAGCCAACAAGACCACACCGGCAGCAACAAGCGCCACACCCAGCAACGAGAGCAATGCCTTGCGAAGCTTCGATGGCTGCCTGACGACGTCCTTTTCCACGGTCTCGGTCGCCGCAGGCTGAGCCGCCGGTGGCGGCGTCACCACTTCCGGCATCTTCACCTCAGGCTCAGCAACCGGTGACGACGCCGCGGGTGCACCCATACGCTGCTTCACCGGTGCAGTTTCTGGCGTTGGCGAGTCCATACGCTGCTTGGCAGGCTGCGGGTCAGCAACAGGAGGCTCTTTAGTAACAGCAGGTGAAGCAATACTGTCGGGATGGCCTACCGCAAGTGGTTGCCACCCTTGCATCCGTCGTCGTGGCAGATCCTCGGTAACCGGAGCAGGCGCAGCATTGGTTGACCCTGCCGGAACCGCCTCTTGAGCAGGAGCTGTTTCAGCAGCTACGACTGGCTCAGACTCTGCCACACCAGCCTGCGGCCAAGCCGTCCCGCTAGCAACGACAGCTGGTGGGCCATCATGAGCTACCGATAACGGCCTCCAACCAGCCATCCGACGACGCGGAACATCCGGATCCTGAATCGGACCCGAAGACTGCACCGTTTGCGCCGGAACCTCACCGGTAATCGCCTGCTCTGGAGCTTCTTGCGTTTGAGCTGGTTCAGCCGAACTTGCTACAGACTGCTCTGCAGCAGAGGACGGAGCGGCACCAGCAACAGTGTCAGGTGCGGCAGTATTGGCAACTGTGAGTGGCTGCCAACCTGCCATCCGGCGCCGGGCCACGGCAGGGTCTTGCACCGGACCAGACGAGGCAGGCGCCTGAACATTGGCCGCTGGCTGTTCTGCGGGTTGTTCGACCGGTGCTTCAGCTACCGGTGCAGCGGGCGCTGGTGTGGGTTCCGAGGTGGCTTGTTCGGATGTAACTGGCTCAACGGGAGGTTGGGGGTCAGTGTCAGCTGGCGCCGGAGTTGGCGCATCAGTGTTTTCTACCGCCAGGGGTTGCCAGCCGACCATGCGACGTTTCGACATAAATATCAGCTTTTACGAGTCTTGAGTTCGTCAACAACCTGTGGCAAGACCTCAAACAGATCCCCCACCACACCAAAGTCGGCCACATCAAAAATTGGCGCGTCTTCGTCTTTGTTGATCGCAATAATGGTTTTAGCAGTCTGCATCCCGGCCAAGTGCTGAATCGCACCAGAGATACCCACCGCAATATACAAATCAGGCGACACAGCAACACCGGTCTGGCCCACCTGCAAATTATGCGGCACATACCCAGAATCCACGGCAGCACGCGATGCACCAATAGCCGCACCAAACTGATCCGCCAGATCCTCAATCAACGAGAAATTCTCTGCCGAACCCAACGCACGACCACCCGACACCACCGCGGAAGCAGCAGTCAATGCTGGCCGGTCCCCGCTGACCTCGACTTCCTCGGCCGACACAATCGTGGCCCCGACAGCCGTGGAAATCTCAGCATCCGAGTGCACCACGGCAGGATCAGCCACCGCATCCCTTCGAGCCTCGATAGCACCCGGACGGATCGTGACGATCATCAGACCACCCTCCACGGTGGATTCGGTGTTGTAATCCCCACCAAATACCGCGTGCTGGGCAACCGGTTCCTGACCGTCTTCGTCCCAGTACAACCCGGTCGCATCAACGGCCACGGCACCCTTGGCACCGATAGCAATCCGTCCAGCGATCGCAGCATTCACCGGATTCTGCGTAGCCAACAGTAGCGAGGCACCGTAGTGACGTACTGCGGCAACCCCGGCAGCCACCACCGCTGAACCCAACTGATCTTCCGGACCAGCATGAACAAAAATCTCGGTAGCGCCGGCGGCACCCAGCTCTGAAAGCGTCTGCGCATCAGGGGTTTGGGTCACCACAGCAACAGGTTCACCAACAATCGAGGCGGCACCCAATACCTCAGCAGGGTCAGCATCAGCTATAACAGCAAGCACTTTAGTCATCTCAGGACTCCTTTAGATCAAGTGCCGAGTGGCAAGAAAGTCAACAAGTTCAGTAGCAGCGGTGTCACCAGAAACCTTCACACCGGCTTCTTTCGGCGGCCGTTCCGCCGCCGACACCATCACATTGCGCACATACGCCGCCCCCGGTCCCGCAGCGACACCAAGATCTGCCAACGACGTCACCGTGATGTCTTTTTTCTTGGCCTCACGAATGGATTTAAAGTTCGGCAACTTCGGCTCGCCAGCCTTCTCAGTCAACGACACCACCACAGGCGTGGCAGCAGAAAGGGTGAGCTTCTGTGTATCAGTATTGGTCACAGCCGTCACCGAACCCTCGGCAACCTCAATCGAGTCAGCATACGGAATATGAGCGCGACCGAGAATCTCAGCCATCATCGCCGGAACCATACCTCCACCACCATCGGTGGACTCGGCCCCGGAAAGGATCAGGTCAGCATCCTTGGCAGCCTCGGCCAGCACACGAGCCGTCTGGATCATATCCGAGCCCGCCAGCCCATCATCAACAATATGCACCGCGCTATCGGCAGCCAGTGCGAGCACTTTACGAATAGCCTTGTCAGCACCTGCCGGGCCCATCGTCACCGCAACAACTTCAGTAGCAGTGCCAGCCTTTTTCAGCTCCGCAGCCACCGCACACACGCGTTCGTCAATCTCATCAACGATGTTCTCCGACGCCTCACGGGCCAACATACCCGTATCCAAAGCAATCGAACGCTTCTCATAGGTATCCGGCACCTGCTTGACTAACACTACGACTTTCATAACCACCCCAAAGTGACGTCGTTCACGTGGACTATATGGTTGTACAATATACCGTACAATTTAGGCGTCCCATATTTTTTAAGTTCATCGAACAGCGACGCCTGTGCCATCCAATAAGGTAGACCGTATGTCCACTGCAGAACTCAACGCAGATCTCACCGCTAAGGCACGCATCCGCCAGGTGGCTCTGGAACTCTTTGCCCTCAACGGCGCCGATGCCACCTCGATGCGCGCGATTTCGTCACGCGCCGGCGTCACGGTTGGTCTTATCACTCACCACTTTGGCACCAAAGCTGGCCTGATACAAGCCGTTGAAGACGACATTATTGACGGCATTCAACGAGCGATTGCCTATAAACCATCCGACGCAAACGTGGACGGCGTCGTGCGAGCACTGGACCAGCGCCTCATGGACCACGTCGATGAGAACCCGCTAGTCGTAGCCTACTTGCGCCGCATGATGCTGATCGAAACCAACGGTGAGGGCACCGACATCACCGAGCGGTTCACGCGCATGGCGCTGGATCAGATTGAGGATCTGCGTTCCCGAGGTATCGCCTCCACCTCTCGCGAGGCCGAAGATCAGGTCATGCAGGTCATGCTCGTCCAATTAGGACAAGTTCTTTTGCAGCCCTTTTTGCAACACATCGCCGGCCACCTGGACCGGGATCCGGAACAATATCGTCTGAGTCTGCGCAAAACGAAAAATTAAGACACTCCTTGCCATTGTTGAAGGCTCAAGGGTCCCCTAACGCCAGCGTCGACATGCCTCACAGCCTGTTTTACAGTTTGTGAAGCCCAACAAGCAAGCGTGCCCTCATCACTGTATAGTGACTGACCACTTCGCTATGGCGAATAAACACCCATCCAGAGCGACCGAGAGATCTGGCTCTACGACGTCGCAGCAACCTGCCTACAGGCCCGGTGCTACCGCCAGCAACGATGGAGGATACTTGTGATTTCTTTCTGCAACGTTTTGAACACTTTCCGCTCCCCGAAACGACTGCTCCTTGGCAGTCTTGCTGCTGCAAGCACACTAACACTGAGCGCATGCGGTCTCGCCGACAACGATGAACAGCGTATTTCAATGATCCTCACTGAGTCGGGTCCCTTCCAAGAGCCCACTGAGATCGCAAAAGATACACTCGAAGCCGAAGGCTGGACGTTAGACACCACCTATGTCACAGATATCGTGCAGCCGAACCAGGTCGTGGCTAACGAGGAATACGACGTCAATTATTTCCAACACCTAGCGTATTTGCGGCAGTTCAACAGGGACTACAACCTTGACGTCGAACCACTTTTCGCCGTATTTCAGGCCCCTGCGGGCATATACTCAGAGCACCACGATGCCCTAGAAGATCTACCACAGGGCGCTAAGATCGCCCTCCCGGTTGATCGCGCCAATAATGGACGAGGTCTGCTGTTGTTACATGAGGCAGGAGTATTGACAATCGATGACTCCAAGGACGTCACGGAGATTTCACAAGAAGACATCATCGACAACCCTCGTGACTTCGAATTTATCGAAGTGGATCAACAGTCACTAGCACAGACGCTTCCAGACGTAGACGCTGGATTTTCCTTCACCCGGCTTATCGCCGAATCAGACGTTGAGGTCGACGCCACAGACCCGCTGATTATCGAGGAAGATGCTGAAGCTCAACTTCCCTACACGGTGGTGATCGCGGCGGCTCCCGGTTTTGCAGAAAACGAGCCGGAGAAATACGAAGCATTGCGTGACGCCTACCAGTCAAACGAAGTACAAGAATGGTTCGACAACTACATTGGCGGGCTCAAGAATACTGCTTTCGATATCGACGTCCAAGAGATCTGGGATGATTTCCAACAGGAGAGCACGAGTTGACTAGGGACACTGAATAAACACGGTGAAAAACCAACCGCCGAATTCTCGGACGGGAGACAATGATGATGTTCTCGAAATGGTCGAGAGAATCATTGTCCCAAGGAGATGAACCCGTCCATGAAACTGTCACCCGCATCAGAAGCCGTTGTTAAAGAAACCGCCGGAGTCGTTGCAGAAATCGCCGATGACGCCACCGTATTGTTCTACCGCGATATGTTCGAGGCCCACCCCGAACTCCTCAACGTCTTCAACGAGGCCAACCAGGCCATCGGTGAGCAGCCAAAAGCACTCGCCGCCTCAGTCGTGGCGTTTGCGGTGAACCTGATCGACCCGGATGCACCAGACTTCACACCGGTCATGCAGCGCATCGCCCATAAGCACGTCTCCCTGGGCATTAGCGCACCGCAATACCTGATCGTTGGGCACTATCTGCTCGGCGCAGTAGCCAAAATCCTTGGCGATGCAGCCACCCCGGAAATCGCCACGGCCTGGGATGAGGTCTACTGGCTCTTCGCCACCGCACTCATCGCCGAAGAAGCACGCCTCTACGCCGAAGCTGGGACCGATCCAGCGGAACCCTACCGCAAATACCGTGTGGTGGAACGCTTCGAGGAATCCGACGAAGTTTTCTCCCTGTTGCTCTCCCCGGTTTCGGGAACTGTTCCGGCCCACCGCACCGGCCAGTACGTCGGTCTCGCCGTGGACCTGCCAGACGGACGTCGCCAACCACGCCAGTACACCATCTCGTCTGGGCCGCGTGGCGACACCCTGCGCGTCACCATTAAGCGCGTTCGCGGTATCAACGGCAACCCTGATGGCCGGGTCTCCGGTTGGCTACACGAAAACGCCACACCGGGCACGATCCTGGATGTCTCGCAACCAGCCGGCGACGTCATTCTCGATGAGTCTGAGGCTCCCCTGGTGCTCGTCTCAGCCGGTATCGGCATCACGCCGGTGGCTGCGATCATGGAAGACCTTTCGCGTCGCAATCCGGACCGTACCGTTCGTCTCTTCCACGCCGATAAAACCCACTCGCACCACGCACTGTACGACGGCCTGCGCCGCCAAGTCCTCGCAATGTCCGATGCGCGAGCACAGAACTGGTACGAGGAAGGCGCCGAAAAAGCTCCTACCCTGCACCCGGCTCGACCAGGTTTCATGGACCTATCCGACGTCGAACTACCAGCCGAAGCTCAGGTGTTCATGTGCGGTCCGCTGCCATTTATGCAGATTGCTCGCAAGACCCTCATGGATCAGGGAGTGCCAAGCGCTTCGATCCACTACGAGGTCTTTGGTCCGGACATGTGGGCACAAAACCCCGACGCTTAAATACCGCAAAATACTGGTGCCGCGCCCATACGGGGCGCGGCACCAGTATTTTTGTATAGCGGTTACGGCTGCGGGGTTATGGGCGCTTGTGCCACAACCGGCTGCTCTTCCTCCTCGAGGTCATCACCGGAAGTCTTGACCGGGCGAGCTAGCATCATGATCAGACCGGACAGCAAGATACCTCCCAGGGCAATCACAATCGTGGCATTGGTCAGTCCGAAGTTGGCGGTGACCAGTGCGGTAAGAATAAACCCACCGACAACAGCCCCGGGCTGGCTCATCGAGACGATGAAGGCCGAGCCGGTACCACGGCACTCCGGCTGGAAGCATTCTGCTTGGAAGTACATGATGGCCGCGTAGGGCCCGAGCAGGAAGAAGAGACCGATCATGTACATCGGCAGCACAAACCCTGGGGTACTTGGCCCGAGCATCATGGTGGTGAACGCGATGCCGGCGATAATCCAGCCGCCCACGATCACATTCTTGCGGCCGAGTTTGTCGCCCAACCACCCGTGGGTGATGTAGCCGAGTGCACCAACCACGTTGGCGACGATAATCATCAGCAACGCGCTTGAAGCATCCACGCCCTTGCCACTCTCCAATACGGTGGTTCCCAGAACCGAGAAGGTCTGGATGCCCATCCAGTTGAGTATCCATACGACACACAACACGATGGTGTTGCGACGGTGTACCGAATTAAAGATCTGACGCAGTGGCGCTTCGGTCGACAGTTTCAGGCCGGTTTCGTCTGAAATCTTTTGGGCACCGGCATGATCGCCGGCTTTCTGCAGGAGCTTCATCTGCTTCATCGCCACAAACTGTGGGGTCTCTTTCAGGAACACGTAGATGAGCACAAAGACCGCGGCCGCAGGGATAATCGAGATCAAAAAGGCCATCCGCCAGCTTTCAGGACCGAACCACATGGTCACCAGACTGACGAAACCTGCCGCCAGCAGTGCGCCGACGGGCCACCCGGTCTGAACAAATGCGTAGATCAAACCCTGATTCTTTTTGACCTTCTTATCTTCCGACAGCGCATAGACCTCGTTAAGGTAAGTCGCGTTGACCGACTGTTCTGCCAAGGCAACACCCGAAAGCGCACGAATACCAACGAGGCTGGCACCCCCGACGGCCAGTGCACTGGCGCCACTTGCCGCAGCGGATCCACCGACCGAGGCCATCATGCCTTTGCGTCGACCAAGACGGTCAATAAGTGGCCCGAACAGGATAATGACGAGGAAGACGCCCACGCTGACCAGGGTGGAAACGAACAGGGCTTGGCTGTTGTCCCAGCCGAAACTTTCTTCAATGCGTGGCAACAACGTGCCGAAGAGAATGTAGTCGTAGACCGCAATGACCCAGGCGAGAAAGGCGATGAGGGTGACGATTCGAGTTTCTTTGAGACTTATTTTCCGGAATGCATAACTTTGGTTGGCCATGATGGCTCCTAGGAAAAGGTGTTTGAGCTATAGAAGTGATGTCACGGTTTTGGCTTTGGGGATAAAAAACTCACCCGCGGCAAGGAAGTGGCTTCCGTCCTTGCCACGGGTGAGTGTGTTCGGTATTCAGTTATCTTGGAGGTTTATGCGTTGGTTGATGCGGTGACGACACCCGCCCGGAGTTTGGCGGTGGCCTCCTCATCAACCTGGAGTTTGCCGTCGCGTTCTGCCAGTGCGACCTTGTAGTCGTCGAAGGCGGCCTGCTTGGTGGTGAACCCGTCAAGCACGTCCTCAAGTACCTTGTAGGCATCGCGCTTCGAAGGTTCGCCGAAGCCACCACCCGATGGGACGGTGATCTGGATCGAATCGCCGGCATCCAAGGTGCGGCCGGTAACCTTGGACGGCCAGGCTTCTTCGCCTTCGCGGCCAGGGTTTTTCACGATCGACGCGTTCAAACCATCATGACCACCGAACGCGCCCCACGGCAGATCCGATTCGTGACGTTCGCCCTCACACGTGATCATGGTGTCAGTGAGGAAGGTGTTTTCACGAACGATGCCGATGCCGCCGCGGAACTCACCTGCTGCTGCCGGTTCATCACGCAATTCGTAGCGATCCGTGCGCATTGGGAAGCGCCATTCGAGCTCTTCGATCGGGTTGTTACGGGTATTGGCGATCAGGTTGTCGGTCGAGTCCGGACCATCGGATGTCTGACGACCACCGTAGGACCCTTCGTTGACCTCCAGGTAGACCCAGTATTCACCCTGTGCTTCATCCCAACCGGAGTAGGACATGAAGTGGATGTGTGCCGAGTTACCGGCCGTGACCTTCTCCGGGATGACCGGGGACAGGGCTCGCAGTGCGAGGTCCACAGCACGCTGAACCTGCGAGAACCGCGAGAACGTGGCCGCCGGGTATTTCGGATTGAAGATCGTGCCCTCGGGTGCGATTACCTTGAGCGGTTTGAGCATGCCCTCGTTCTGGGGTACGAAGACCGGGAAGGCGACTTCGTCGAGGAACATCATCCTGGTAATGAACGTGAACGCTGAGACGGTCGTACCTTCAAACGCACAGTTATATGCGGTTGGGACCTGTTCGGACGAGCCGGTTAGGTCGTAGGTGATCTCGTCGCCTTCGACAATGACTTTGACCGCGATCGGCAGTTTCTTGCCGTAGTTGCGACCGTCGTCGTCGAGGTAGCCCATTTCGGTTTCGTATACACCGTCTGGGATTTTGGCGATTTCTTGGCGCAGCATGCGTTCGGAGTAGTCGATCCATGCCTGACCGGAATCGCGCACCGCGTCCAGGCCGTAGCGTTCCACCAGCGCAAGATACCGATTCGAGGCGAGCTCGGTTGCGGCAATCATGGCTTGGAAATCGCCCTGGTTGGAGGTCGGTGTGCGGGTGTTGTTCAGAATGTGTTTGATCAGGGATTCTTGGCGAACACCCTTTTCGTAGATCTTGACCGCACGGAACATCTGGCCTTCAGACTGCACGTCTTGAATATCGACCATCAGCCCCGAGAACGCACCACCGTTATCGATCAGCTGACCGGAAGCTCCCGAGAAGCCAACGAGTTGACCATCGTGGAAGATCGGTTTGATAATCGCCACGTCTGGTGAGTGGGTGGCGCCCAGGTATGGGTCGTTGTGCAGGATGATGTCACCTTCGTGGATGTCATCGCCAAGCACCGAGATCACACCTTTGACGATCTTCGGCATCGATCCCATGAACATCGGGGTCGAGTCGGATTCGGCCAGCACGTTACCGTTAATGTCGAAGAGTCCGGCACCGAGGTCTTCAGATTCGCGAATAATCGACGAGTACGCCATGCGGAACAAGACCGAGGCCATCTCTTTGGCGGCTGAGTTCAGCGCACCACCGATCACGCGCATCAGAATTGGGGTGGCCAGTTCTTCTGCGGAATCTTCATTGGCTGGGCAATCGATGACGATATTGCCGACCTCGTCGATGCGACCCTTGAAGCGTGGTGGAACCACGACGGTCGCATCGTACTGTTCAATAATCGCTGGGCCCTCGAAGGTCTGACCGACCATGAGTTTCTGGCGATCATAGAACGGCGTCGCGTGGGTGACTGGTTTGCCAACCTCGTCGAAGATTACGTCGCGGGTTTCCACGAGTGCCGCATCGAGTGAGCCGGTGCTCTCGCCAGCCACGACGGGCAGTTCGTTCATTTCGGCGGTGGCTTCAACACGAATGTTGATCAGTTCAACTGGGACGTGGCTGAAACGGTGACCGTATTCTTCCTCGTGGGCAGCGTGGAAGCGGCGTTCGGCCTCATCCAACCAAGCGTCGTCGATATCGCCGTCTGGCACATCGAAGCGAACTTCATAGCCCTGGCCTTCATACCGGGCATCGGCCAGGCGCTGCAGTTTGCGCCGACCCTGCTCGACCTTTTCGGTATCCAACTGGTGCGTGGCTTTGGCTTCCAGGTTTTCATAGGATTTCTGGAGTGCAGGTTTATCGGCACCGGCGAGTGGGAAGCGGACAGTGCTGACAAATTCGTAGCGCTCATCCGTCGCCAGCAGACCAAGGGCAGCAATAATGCCCGGATTCGCTGGCACCAGCACACTTGGCACCTGGAGTTCGGACGCAATTTCGCAAGCGAACAGGCCACCAGCTCCCCCGGCAGCAACCAGGGTGAAGTCGCGAGGGTCATAGCCGCGGCGAACAGAGTTTTCTTCGATTGCCTGGGTCATACCGAAACGCATGACCTGCAGGGCACCGAGTGCTGCCTCTTCTACCGACATCTCGAGCGTATCGGCAACCTTTTCCATGGCTTCTTTGGAGAGGTCCGGACGCAAATCGATGCCGGAACCTGCCAGCATGCGCTCTGGGCGCATACGACCCAGGAGCAATTGCGCATCGGTTGCGGTCGGTTCAGTACCACCGCGGTTATAACACACCGGACCTGGATCGGCACCGGCCGACTGTGGTCCAACACGGTAGACCCCACCGGCATCAACGTAAGCGATCGAGCCACCACCGGCACCGATCGTGTCGATATCGACCATCGGGATCATCGCCTGATAATCACCAATCTTGGTATCCAGCAGGTGACGCATGCGAAGCTCACCCTGATAGGAAACCCCGATATCAGCAGATGTACCGCCGATGTCCAGGGTCACGGTATTCTCATAACCGGATTTCTTACCTGCCCACATACCGCCGATCAAACCGCCGACCGGACCGGACATCATGAGCGAAACCGGGATCTTGGCCGCTTCATCGACCGGGACCATACCGCCCGATGACTGCATTAGCAGGATCTCACGGTCGTAGCCCAGTGCCTCAATTTCGGACTGCAGACGACGCACGTAACGTGAAACGCGTGGTCCGACGTAGGCATTGAGTGCAGTGGTTGAGAAGCGTTCGTATTCGCGGTACAGCGGAACAATTTCGCTGGACAACGATAGGTACGCTTCGGGGAATTCCTCTTTGACGATTTCCCCTACCCGCTGCTCGTGAGCCGGGTTCAGGTACGAGTGCAACAGGCACACGGCGATGGCTTCCACGCCGGCGGCCTTGAGCTCACGTACCCGGGTACGCACTTCGTCTTCATCCAGTGCTCGCAGCACGTCACCGTGCGGTGCGGTAATGCGCTCTTTGATCGTCAGCCGATGACGACGTTTGACCAGCGGCTGGGTCTGCCACGGAAGGTCCTGCTGCAGCGAGAAGTTATATGGCTTCTTGTGACGCGCAATGTGAAGGATATCGCGGAAACCCTCGGTCGTGATCATACCGACCTCGGCGCCCTTATGGGTCAGCGCGGTGTTGGTTGCGACTGTGGTTCCATGGACCACCTGGTCTACTTCCGACAGTTTGATGCCGGCTTTTTGACTGAGGCGTTTCAATCCGTCGATTACCGCAATCGAGGGATCGTCTGGGGTTGAGGGAACTTTCTCAACCGCGCCTTCGTTAGTCTGATCGTCAACATAGTACAAATCCGTAAAAGTACCGCCGACGTCTACGCCAATGCGTTTCATAATTTTCCTTCCGGGGAGAGTCCGGGTAAAGGGTGTCGTGCTTGTGAACCCGTGGTGGGCAGGTTGGTACTAGACAGCGAACTCAGCATCAGCAGGACGCTGATCAACAACCTGTGCTGTTGGAGTTGGAACGGTGTCTTCAAAGTTCGGCAGGTTACCGAGGTAGTCCACAACGGTCGAGAGGTTTTCGACGTCGCCGAACTTGTTGTCGATATCAAAGAGGTTCCATGCGACAGTGCCTGCAACGCGGTCGCCAACTGCTTCTTTAACGACGATTGGACGGAAGCCTTCTGCCATAGCGTCTTCAACTGTGTTGCGAACACAAGCCGAAGCGGTCACACCGGTCACGATGAGCGTGTCGATGCGGTTGGCAGTCAAGAACTGGTTGAGGTAGGTACCTGGGAAAGCTGAGGCGCGCTTCTTGGTGATGACCAATTCGCCTGGCTGTGGGGCGATGCGGTCGTCGATATCGGCGGCACCGGTTGACGGATCCAGGGTTTCCAATGGGATCTTCTGGGACCACAGGCCCATATCCGACGGCAGAGAGGTATCTAGAACTTCGTATGCGGTGGTAATGAAAATGACCGGTACACCCTTGGCACGAGCCGCTGCGTTCAGGTCCTGGCAGGCCGGGATGATTGTATCCATATTGCGGCATGTGAACGCGTGGTCTGGACGTGTCCAGGCGTTTGCCATGTCAATGTGAATCACGGCCGGACGGCTGCCGAAACCAACGCGACGCTTGAAACCGCGGCGTTCCATTTCTTCAGCACCCTGACCGAAGGCTTTATCTAGCATCTCTTCAAGTTGACGTTCGGTATCTTTGTAGTTCTCGTCGGATGCGTAGATATTGTCGACCATTGTCATGCTCCATTCAGAAAGTTTGTGATGTGAATCACGCTTTGCGTTGATACTGGAACAATTTAGTTGCTACTGCAGCAAACAACAATGGTGGGAATTTGCCGCCCAGAACAATTTTCGAATCGAGTTAATTGCAACCAACCAGAATGCCGCGATACATCCGACCACCTACTCGCGAGTAAGACAACCCCACTTCTGACCACAAAAAGAGCGACCTCATTGAGCAGACAGCGGGCAATGACTAGGCCGAGGGCTCCGAACCGAAGGCTGCTCGGCAAATGAAACAAGACGCTCTGGCGGCCCGGAAAAATTCACAACCACGAGAGCCTGAACGCCATGAAGCGCTGAAAAAGTCAGCAGAAATATTTGTTGAACAACCCAAATATTTGCGTCGGATATATGTGCGACGCAGCCAACCTACAGTGGACAGGACGGCCCGTCCCCGCCTGAGCCGTCTTCGGCACGACGCTGCGCCTCGAGAGCAAATTCGCCAAGTTCAACATCACTACGATCCGCAGCAATACCCGGTACCGCAGCGTTTTCTTCAGACACAAGCGGCTCCTGCTCGTCCGAATCCAACACCAACAGGCAGCTGTGCGCTGTAGTGAATGGATGCAAACGCCGCAACTTCAGTGGACCGTCCACCTGCTCCAGCTGCTGACGCACTAGCTTTGCGTGCACGGAGCACACCACTGGCCGCTCTGACTCCAATAATCCCTGATAAATACACGGCCGCACACCGACTGTCAGATCATCACTATTGACCACGGGATCCATACCGGCGTCCTCAAGATGCTCATACAGCACATCGAGTTGATGAGCCGCGGCCACCTCAAGCGCTTGGCCGTGATCACGATCCGGCGCGAGCCGTCGCAACAATTCGCCGCGAGCGCTCGCTTCTTCCGCACGCTCCTGCGCCGCTGGACTATGTTCGCTACGCTCAACCGGCCAATACCCCATCGGAGGACGACCGCGGCGGCCGGTGTCCACCGGGGCGCTCACCACGAATCCTTCAGCTTCTAGGACCCGCAAATGGTCACGCGCCGTATTGACATGAACGTCAGCTTCGGAGGCGAGATCCTTGAGCGCTTGTCCCGGATGAAGCTGGACAGCGTGGAGAAGGCGTACCCGGGATTCCTCTGTGAGCCCCCGGAAATCTTTAACTCTGCGAGGCATGCTTACATCGTATCAAGCGGACATTTCATGACGAACGGTGTCGCGCCCTCAAGGCACCAACACAACCTAAGAATGGCCGCCCCGAAATTGTACTGGATCTGCAAGAATAATTTTCTCATTAGTAAACTTAATGAGAAAATTGAAAAGAATTTTCTCATTAGCATCGAACAAACAGAGGAAGGGGGCACATTGACGCACTCTTGGCCGCCTGTACAATACCGCGAACAACAATGGCCTGAGTCGGAAGCAACGACTGACCCCCTGTGGTCCAAGCGACGGCGCCAAGCAAATAAGGGAACTTATCAACAGGCAGTTGTACCGCACATCGCTCACATCACGACAAACCTGCCCTCCGACATAGCGTCCATGGCACAAACCGTGAACGAAGATCTGGCCCGCTTCGATGCGCAGTACGAAGGTGGCGCACCCTTTAGCGCGGTACTACTTCGCAGCGAATCTTCCGCCAGCTCCCAAATCGAACACTTAACCGCGAATGCACGACGAATCGCTTTAGCCCGACTCGGCGATAACACGAGACGAAACGCGAGTCTCATTGCGCGAAACACCATGGCGCTCGAAGCAGCACTGCAACTCGCCGACGACCTCACCGTGAACGCGATGCTCGAGATGCACCGTGCTCTACTCAATGACTCGGACCCCAAACAAGCAGGCCGATTGCGCAAAGAGCCAGTGTGGATCGGCGGACACTCCCCCGTTAGCGCGATGTTCGTACCTCCGGAGCACTCAACAGTCAGCTCATCGCTCGAGGATCTTGTCGAATTCATGCAACGCACCGACATCCCGGCAATAGCTCAAGCAGCCATTGCGCACGCACAGTTCGAAACCATTCACCCCTTCACCGACGGCAATGGCAGGACCGGCAGAGCGCTAGTTTCGGCAATCCTGCGCTCCCGAGGCACAACGCAGAACTTTACGGTGCCTTTATCCTCGGGACTACTCACTGACACGGAACAATACTTTGAAGCACTGAACGCATATCGACGCGGGTCCATCATTCCCATCATCGAGCAATTTGTCGCGGCTACTCGTAGCTCAATGGCCAATGTCCAGGTACTTCTGAACGATATCGAGACTTTACGCGCCGAAATTTATGCAACCGCCCAAAGAAAAACGAAAAATCTCCAAATCGTTGCGAACCTATGTGTCATGGAGCCTGCTTTTACCGTTGGCATGGTGCAAGAGCGAGGTGTGGCACTATCCACTGCGTACAAGATTCTCGACAGGCTCGTTGAGCGCAATCTACTGCGGACCGAGAGCAAGATTGGAGGTCAGTCGGTATGGTCCGTCCGGGTCCTGACGGATGCCCTCGACGCCTTCGCGGAAAGAGCCAACCGTAGGTCATAAGTTGTGCATTCTGAGAGGCGGATCACGATACCGTTGAGCATTTTGCCAATATTTGTAGAATTTAGTTTGCGTTCACCAACCGTATTGCGGATTATGTGTTCTACATCTCAAACGATTCGCATCCAAAGGAATCCATGCAAGCACATAAGCTCCCCTCCATTCCGATCGCGCTACTGCCGATCGCTGTTTTGGTCATCATGGCTCTAGTCTCGATCTCCTTCTGGGACATCGGCATGCTCATCCCGCTAATGACAGCGGTCGCCATTGCACTCCTTATTGGAAAAAGTCTCGGATATACCTGGAATGAACTCGAAACCTCGCTCGCACAGGGCGTGAACCGAGCACTCCCCGCGGTGTTCATCCTCTTTTTGATCGGGACGATCATCGGCACGTGGATCGAAGGCGGTCTCATTCCAGCCATCATCTACTACGGTCTGCAAGCTATCTCACCGCACTTCTTCCTAGCACTAGCCTGTCTAGTACCGGCCGTAGTCTCGTTGGTCTTGGGCAGCTCGCTGACAACCATCGCGACCGTCGGCATTGCCTTCATGGCCATCGGCGAAGGCATGGGCTTCCCACCAGCCATCGTTGCGGGCGCCGTCATCTCCGGCGCATTCTTTGGCGATAAACTCTCACCACTGTCTGATACCACCAACCTGGCAGCGGCCATGGGCGGGGTCAAGCTCTTCTCGCACATTCGCCACATGCTCTGGGACACCGTGCCCGCACTGGTCATCAGTGCTTTGATCTTTTGGTTCATCGGCTCCTCGATGTCGTCCAGCTCCAGCGCAGATACCAGCGATCTCACGGCCCTCATGTCGGGTCTCAACGAGCAATTCGTGATCCACCCTGCCCTCCTGATCGTGCCGGTTCTCGCGTTGGGACTCATGTTCCTGAGGATGCCAGCACTGCCCACCTTGCTTCTCGTATCCTTGCTCGGCGCCGCCACTGCACTTCTGGTGCAAGGCAGCACGGTCACAGCCGTCCTGCAATCCATGACCTCCGGGTACTCGTCAGAAACAGGAGTGGACTTCCTCGACAGCTTGCTGTCTCGAGGTGGTATCGAAGCGATCCTCGGCACCATCGCGTTGGTCATCATCGCCACCGCGCTCGGCGGTGTGCTCGAATCCACCGGTTCTTTCAAAGTCCTCATAGGTTCTCTGGTCAAACGCATCAAGCGCCCAGGCTCCATGGTCGCCGGATCACTCGGCGCAGGTTTTGTTGTGGCGTTTGCCAGCGGTGAGCAGTATGTCTCCGTTCTATTACCGGCTCGCGCATTTCTGACTCCCTATAAAAAGATGGGCTTGTCACCGCTGAACCTCACCCGCACAGCCGAAGCCACCGGCACCGTGGGGATTAACCTGGTCCCCTGGTCCGTTCCAGCTGTCTTTGCTTCCGGCGTCTTTGGTATAGCCGCAACAGAATTTATTCCGTTTATCTTCTTCGCCATTCTGGTACCACTCATCAATCTGATTTATGCGTACACCGGATTCACGATCAAACGCACCACTCCGGTCGACGAAGTAAACCAAGAAATTCCAGAAAAAGAACTGAGCGGTCAAGGAAAGTAAGCAAAGCAATGACACAAACAACAACCAACTCCCCGTTCCGCCCCGCACTGGCGAACGTACCGACCTATAAAGCAGGCAAGCAGCCGGCAGCAGCCCCCGGCCTCACGCCATATAAACTGTCGTCCAATGAGCTTTGCCTGCAACCACTACCTGGTGTCTTGGAATCGGCAGCGGAGCCGTTCAACCCTGCCAATTACCCGGACCCGTCTGCGAACGCGCTGATCTCCGTGCTCGCCGATTATTTACAGGTGCCAAGCGATCATCTCATCGTCGGAGCCGGTGGTTCAGAGATGCTTACCGCCATCAGTCACATCACCCTTGAGGCCGGAACCGAAGTTGTGTACCCCTCCCCCAGCTTCGAACTCTATGCTCAGGCTGCGGCGCTCAACGGAGCAACCCAAAAACCGGTTGGACTCACGAACGAGTTCAAGCACGACCTCACAGCGATGGCCGACGCCATCACCGATCGCACTCGGTTAGTCCTGCTGTGTTCACCAAATAACCCGACGGGTCCGACGATCAGTAAAAGTGAGTTCGACGACTTCATGACCCGGATACCTTCTGATGTACTCGTCGTGTTGGACGAAGCCTATTGGGAGTTCATCACCGACCCCGCAGCAGTCAACGGACTGGCAGCGCTCAACGACTATGACAACCTCGTCCTGGTACGCACCCTGTCCAAAGCTCACGGCCTCGCTGGGCTACGGATTGGGTACGCTGTAGCCAAACCCCACATCATTAGTCAAGTGCGCAAAGCGCTCATCCCATTCAGCGTGACCGCACCGAGCCAAAAGGCGGCAATCGCTTCAATAGACCGTGTTGACGAAGTTCTAGAGCGCGCTCAAACCGTGGCGGAAGTACGCGACCAATTCGTCGCCGAACTGCGTGGTCAAGGTTGGAATATACCGGATGCCCAGGCCAACTTCGTCTGGCTCCCGCTCGGTGATCTCTCTACAGCATTCGAGGACGCTTGCGTGGCTCAATCCCTTGCAGTGCGAAACCTCAATGACGGTGTGCGGATTAGCATCGGTGAACCTGAGGCCATGGAGCGCACCCTACAGGTCGCCGCCGAATTCCGAAAGCAGCACTATCCCACCGCATAGCAACTGCCAGTCTCGGAGGGTCCGTGCTGACCTTACAAAGCATGGGCCCTCCATGAAACTGCCCGTAAACAACTTGTTTCGAGCAGCTACGTTATAAGCAACGCTATATAGTCTCTTATATGACTGAGAATCTTCTGGAACCAACAGGCACAGAGAGCCGGCCTAAGTCTAAGAAAAAAGTATTGTTCTGGACCCTGGGCATCTTCTTGGTGTTTGTTCTCATCGCCGGTGGCATTATCTGGGCTGCCCTGTCGAAACTGGGCGACTTCGAGACAATCGACGACGCATTCCCAGAAGAATCGACTCGCCCCGAGGCCAGTGTGGCCGCCGAAGGGGAAGACGACCCGTCGATGAATATTCTGCTGCTCGGATCCGACTCCAGAGCAGATACAACAACGCCTATCCTCGATGATTTGGGCAACCGTGCCGATACCATCATGGTTGCCCACATCCCATCGGATCGCAGTGGCGTACAGATCATGTCGATCATGCGTGACTCCTGGGTCGAAATCCCAGGCCACGGTCACTCCAAAATCAATGCCGCAATGTCCCACGGTGGCGTGCCGCTGATGATCGAGACCGTCGAAGACATCATTGACCAGCGCATCGACCACGTCGCCGTCGCAGACTTCAATGGCTTCCAGAACATGACCAATGCCCTGGGCGGCGTCGAGGTCAACAATCCGCAGGCATTCTCCTACGGTGACCACCAGTTCGCGCAAGGGCCTATAACCCTCAACGGCGATGAAGCACTCACATTCGTGCGCAGCAGGAACTTCTCTGACGGCGACTACACCCGCGTAGAGAACCAGCAGCTGTTCATGAAGGGCATGGCCTCTGAAGTCCTGTCCCGCGATACCCTCACCAGCCCCGGCAAACTCAATGACCTCATTGATGCCACAACACCATACGTTGCACTCGATGGTGACTTCGGTGCCGGCACGATGGTCGGCCTGGGCACTTCAATGTCGTCGGTTCGTGCCAACGATATCACCAGCTTCACCTTGCCAACCTCCGGACTTGGCACCGAAGGTGGTGGCCAATCGGTGGTCTACATCGACTGGGACGAATTAGAAGACGTCCAAGAACGGTTCAAGAACGACGACCTCGCCGACTACCAGCCCGATCCACGCTAGGACGATTCGGGCAGGCCCCAAAAAACACATAAGAATGATGCCCCGGGGTTTCAAAACCCGGGGCATCATGCTCTCATCACTCACACCTCGAAGATGATAATTAAGAGTCTAGGCAACGGTCCTGGTCGCGAACTTGAATTCATCTCAAGATCAGGGCTGAATTGTCTGGACAATTCCTCAAAGACGATCTTATTTCGCCAGGTCCAGACGGTAATTCCGCTGTTTCTCGGGGTTTTTTGATCTGCTAGCGTGGCAGCGTCACACCACACCGTTCAGAGGATCGAGCAATGAAACGCGTACCGATGCTTCTCGCCGCCGTGGCAGCTTTAATGTTCGCAGGCTGCGGCGCGAGTCCTGAGGAAACCAATGACGCCCAGAGCTCGGCACGCACCGAGGCCACTGTCATCACAAATGATGCAGACCAACAAAGTAGTTCGGAAGAACCTGAGAGCTCACCGGCCACCGATGTAGTCACCGAGGGGCCTGGTGCTGCCGAAAGTCTTGAACACCTGCTGACCACGTTAAACAGGGTCTATAAGGACAATGTGGGTAACGGGAACTTTTCTGGCGAATGTGATGCTCCCTTTGCAACGCTTGAGGAATTCCGGGAATGCAGTCCTGATGATCCCATCGCATACTTAGATACAATCGAAGCACCCCGCCAAGGCGAGCTGATCGTCACGCTGTTGCCGGATTCCTGGGGTGGTGGCGAATATGATCCCGACAGGGTGTTCACCGTGCCCTACCTCGCCGAGATTCTGCACGGTTATATCGGCAGGCACAGCGATGGCATGCTGCAAGTCACGACCACAACACCGGATGGGGAATATCAAGCTACCCACGGAAGACTTCCTACGGCAACCAACTCAGATGCCCCGACAAGTGAGGCCGATCTGGAAGCTTGGGCTGATGAGCGGTTCGATGACTGGCTACGCTCCATGAATTTCACGTACCAGGGGCTCTGCGGGGGTGTCGATTCGGTTGCAGACTATCGGCAATGTGTTCCCGATGATCCGCACGGTTACATCACCAGTTTCGAGGCCCCAGTGGCTGGCGAGATCGTCGTTCGTATCGAAAATGGTCCCTGGCAGGGCGGCCCATACGTACCCGCAGCGCAGTTCATGGCCGGAAATATGATGCTAAAAATCGCTTCCTATTCCAATGACGTCGATCTCTTGACCGTCATCACCGAGGAAGGTGAGTCTCACACCGTCCAGTACGCCCCGAGCGGTTATACCGAGACCACTAGAGAACCGACCCTATAACCCACCCGCCGGGACAATCGGTGTAAGTTCAGGGCTTGTAAACGGTGTGGTCCCACTGTTCTTGGTCCGGCGATGAGCTTGCGTAGCGCAGTCGGTATGGCTCCTCCGCCGTGAACTCTTCGACCAGGATTTTCACAAGGTCATCACCGGTCAGCCACGTGCGTTGAAGCCGTTGTGCTCTGAACTCACCGAAGCCTAAGTGCGGCATTTCGTCAGAATCAATGAGCTCTTGAAGGCTCATGTTGTTTCGCATGGTTCCAATGCGAAGCACGCTGACGGGAAGTCCTGATGCATCGCTGGCAAACCGTCCGAGGGCTTCCATATAAGCCTTGGCCGCTCCGTAGAGTCCGTCCGGCCGAGGTGGATCTGAGGGTTTCACGTGTCCGTCACCGGTTCCGGCCATGAGTTCGCGCTCGGGCCAGCCCGCCGCATGATTACTGGACGCGAGGATAACCCTGCGCGTGCCATATGCCATGGCCAAGGCAAGGATTCGGTTCGTCGCGTCCATTTCAGTCGCGTAGATCGCGTGTTTACCGCCGGGTGCACCGGTCGCCAGGTGCAAGACGTAGTCCGCCTCGGACACAAGGCGGTCCAACAGGGCGTCGTCGTCCAAATCGGCTTGATACGTTTCGGAAAAGTCGGGGTTGTCGATTGTTACGGCATCGGTGCCCACGAGCTCATATGACGCGGATAATTGCTCGGTGATGAGGCTCGCGACGGTCCCGGCGGCACCAGTGATAAGGATCCGGTTACTCTTGGGTCGCGGTGTCCATTGTAGCCCGCCCGCAGGTGCTTCGATCGGAAGGTCCATGTTGAGTCTCCTCGTCGTCGCATACGTCTGTTCTTCGACAGTATGCCGAACAACTCGAGTGAGTCCAACATGGTCGCAACATTTGGGAACCCCTACAGACAGAACAATGCCCCGGGTTGAAACCCGGGACATCGAACTCTCATCACTCACACCTCGAAGAGGATGCTTAAGAGTCTAGGGAACGATCCTGTTCGCGAACTTGAGTTCTGCTCAAGATCAGGCATGAATCGTCTGAGTATTCCCTGCACGCCTAGTACCGATATTGATTGTGAGAAGTCCTACGCAGCAGTTTTTTGAGCCCAGTGAATTGCCATGGTGCCGAACATCAGTGACTTGTAGCCGGTGGCGACGAATCCAGCTTCCTGCATCATGTTCTCGATGCGGTCTGCAGTATGGAAGCCTCGCGAAGTGCGGGAGAGATATTCGTAGGCGTCTGGGTTTTGCGTGATCGCATTGGCCAGGCGTGGGACAACGTACTTGATGTAGGCCGTCGAAAATGGTTTGACGATATCGCGCGGGGCAGGCGACATTTCAAGGCATGACATCATGCCGCCGGGTTTCAATACCCGGTATTGCTCTTCGAGTGTTTTGGCAATGTCGGTGACGTTGCGCAACAAATACCCGTGGGTCACGGCGTCGAAGGTGTTGTCTTCGTAGGGCAGGTCCATGGCATCGCCGGTTTGCCAAACGATGTTCGCGCCGCCGGGCCGGTAGCGGGCAACTTCCAACATTTCGTTGGAGATATCGAGGCCGTAAACCTGTGCACCGTAGCGCTGATTGGCTATTTCGAAGGCGAGATCGCCGGTGCCGGTGGCCACGTCGAGCACTTTTGGTGCCGGGCCGAGTTTGACGGCTTTGACCGTATCGCGAATGAATCTGGGTTCTTGTCCCCAGGTCATGACCAGGTTCATCAGGTCATAGCGGTCGGCAATATTATCGAACATTTCGGCCACGGTGGCACCGTGGGCGTCAACGGCTGAATGGTGTGTAGTCACAGCACTCCAGTCTAGCTGACGCCCACGGTGCGGGGTGGCTTTTAGTTCTCGACAATTCCGTAGACGGTCAGTGTTGCACGGCCGAGTGTGTGGCCGTGACGGTTGAAACCGAAGAAGGCGTTGGAGGCATCTTCGGGGATGTCGAGTTTTTCAACGTCCAGGGCGTGGACGGTGATGATATAGCGGTGTGCACCGTGGCCTGCTGGTGGTGCGGCACCGATGAAGCCTGGGCCACCGCCATCGTGTTTGAGCTGGAAGGCACCGGTTGGCAGTCCGGAGCCGTCATCGGCACCTGCGTTTTCGGCGAGTTCAGTGACGTCTGCCGGGATGTTTCCGACTGACCAGTGCCAGAAGCCCGAGCCGGTGGGTGCGTCTGGGTCGAAAATGGTGACGGCGTAGGATTTGGTGCCCTCTGGAGCGCCAGACCAAGACAGCTGTGGCGAGATGTCTTGACCGTTGGGTACACCCATGGCGCCGGAGTATTGGGCGTCCGGCCATTCTTGTCCTTGCGTCACGGTGGTGGAAGTGACGGAGAATTCGGCGGCTTCTTCTAGTCGGGCGAATTGGTCATTGCCAAGTCGAGCGAGTTCGTTGATATCTACCATGCTGCTCCTTTGATTGTGAATAGCCGGGATGGGCATTGAATGCGCCTCCCAGCCTATCTGGACAGCGAGAAACCCGGGAGGTTGAGCACCTTCCCGGGTTTCTACTCAAGTACTTCGTATTCGGTACTACTTCTTACCGAAGCCGTCAGTAAAGCCTTTAGCCTTATCTTTGACGTCACCAGCGGTGTCCTTGACCTGCTCGGTGGTGTCTTTGATTTTGCCCTGGAGATCCTGAGCTTTGCCTTCACCTTCAGCCTTGGAATCGCCTGTGGCTTTACCTGCGGCCTCTTTCGCCTTGCCGGTTACTTGGTCTTTCTTGGCGTCTGCTTTGTCTTCAATTCCCATGGAATTTCACCTCTCAGGTTCGCGGAAAGTTTTCCGTCTACGACGTTACCTACCGAAACCCTCAAATGTCACGCAATGTCATGCGAATTCAGTGAATTTTCAGGCATTATCCACCAGATGTTCGGATTTTCTACTGGTCAGTAACGTTTTGAGGTTGAAGCTTATATGGGACATTCGGTTCAATAATCTGGTGCGGTTTCCAGCTCCGACCTGGTGCAATAGCGTTGCCCTCACTGAGCTTGCTCGACGATACGCCGCAACATCTGATCCGTGACGGTTTCCCTCGATCGGATCAGGGGCCTGGCCGCGCGAGGCACGCCTTTGAGCCCCATGTTCATCGCGGCTTGGAGTCGTCCATCGCGCAACCAGAAGGCTACGAATCGATGTGAGGGCACATCGCCGTGCACCACCACTTCACAGTCACCTCCGGCGGTGCCGGTGTATTCCATCCACACGTCGTACTGGTCGGAGAAGAAGAATGGGATGACGTCGTAGCTGACTGCTTCGCCGAGCATACTGCGTGCGGCCGCCTTGCCCTGGGTCCGCGCGGTGTTGAAGTGTTCTCGACGTTCGTGTCGCCCGATCGTCGGATTCCACACGGACGCCACATCACCGGCGGCAAAGACGTCCGGAACGCTGGTCGCCAACGACGCGTCCGTCACGATACCATTGTTGACCTCAAGACCGGCGTGTTCTGCGAGCGCAGTCCGCGGTGTCGCTCCCACCGCAATCAGCACGGTGCCTGCCTCCACCGTCATGCCATTGTCCAACACCACCTGTTCTACCCTGCCGTTGCCGTGTAGTGCGGTCGCCTCGGTGTTGGTCAGGATGCTGACACCCTGTTCGACGTGCAGATCGCGGTAGACCGTGGCCATCTCCTCACCCAGAGCACTGCGTAGCGGTAGCGATGACCGGCAGATCAGTGTGACGTCTTTGCCCAGCATCGCGGCGCTGGCTGCTACTTCACAGCCGAGCAACCCTGCACCGATGACGGCGACCCGCTCGGAATCGTAAAGCTGGCTTCGCAGCGCAGTAGCATCGTTGAGGGTACGCAGATACTGTACGCCGGTGAGTTCGTCAGCCCCCGGTACAGTGAGTCGACGTGGTGTAGCACCGGTGGCCAGTAGTGCCGAGGAATAGTCCATCGTTGCGCCGGTACCCAAGTGCAGCACCTTGGCTTCTGCATCGAGGCCGGTAACCGGTGTGTCGAGTTTCAAGTCGATGTCATGTTGGCGGTAGAACTCAGCGTCGCGCAGATACAGCTCGTGGTAGCCCTCCCCGCCGTAGAGAAAATCTTTGGAGAGCGGCACGTGGTCATAGGGCTGTTCTGTTTCTTCGCTCAGCATGGTGATCCGGCCGTTGTAGCCGGATGAGCGCAACTGAGCTGCAGCATAGGTGCTGGCTAACCCCGCCCCGACCAGGACGATATGTTCCATGGAATCTCGCATACTGTGGGATTAGTCAATGGTCTTGTTGAATTCGACGATGCGTTCGATGGCGCGTTCCACGGCCTCGTATCCGGCAGCAAAAGACACGCGAATGAACTGATCGCCGTCCACCTTGTCGAAGTCCACGCCGGGAATTAGCGCCACGTGTGCGTGTTCGAGCACGGCCGCCGCGTAGTCGACGGTATTGCCGTAGCGTTGAAGGATCTTCTCGGAGGGTTGGGCGTAATAGTAGAAGGCGCCGTCGGCGGGCGCGGAATTACGCCAGCCCAGGCGCTCCGCGTTCTCCAGCACCAGCTGGCGTGTGCGAGCGAATTCGGTGACCTCTGCGTCTGAGGCTTCGTAGGCTTGGTGGCTGAAGGCTTCAATGGCCGCATACTGTCCGGCCGCCGGTGGGCACAGGGAGATGGAACCGGCCAGCCCGGAAACCGCCGGTGCGAGATCTTCAGGCATGAGCATCCAGCCCAGACGCCAGCCGGGCATGCCCCAGTACTTGGAGAATGAGGAAATGACGATCGCGTTGCGGTCATACTCCCACGCGGAAACACCCTTGTCCTGGCCGTAGGTAATGCCGTGGTAGATCTCGTCGGAGACCAGGCGGACTCCGTTTTCACCGCACCAGGTCGCAATACGTTCCATGTCTTGACGGGTGACCATGGTCCCGGTCGGATTATTCGGTGAGGCCAAGATCAGCCCGTCCAGTGGTTCTTTTGCGTGGGCCTCGGCTAGTTTGTCGACGTCAAAGCGGAAGTTTGTGTCGATGCCGGCGGGTAGATCCACGACGTCCACGTCGAGGGCTCGAAGAATATTGCGGTAGGCGGGGTAGCCGGGACGGGCCAGACCAACGCGGTCGCCGACGTCGAAGGCAGCAATAAAACTGGCAACGAAGGCGCCTGAGGAGCCCGTGGTGACGGCTACCGACTCGTAGCTGACATCGAGGTTGTACCAGGTGCGGTAGTGCTCGGCGATGGCTTCGCGCAACTTCTGGGTGCCTAATGATGGGGTGTAGTTGAAGATCGGCGTTTCAGAATTGTGCAGGGTGGCTGCCGCACGGTTGACGGCAGCTGGCGCACCGCCGCTGGGTTCGCCGGCCCCCAGGGAGATGACATCAATGCCCTGAGCCTTCATGGCTTCGACGTCACCGACGATATCCATGACTTGAAAGCGCGAAACCGCGGAACGACGACTGGGGGAGAATTTTGAGGCTGCCATGCTCCTAGTATGCCAAATCACACTGCATCGTCAACGGGCTCCAGTAGCCAGGAAAATCGTGGAACAATGTAAAATTCTGCAACGGTCCTGTCACTCCCACGAACAGCATCCGCCGCCCGTGCGCGTGGTTGTGGCCCGACAATTGCCCTAGCATCTTAGGCTAGGGCGTGCGACCGGTTGAAAGGAAGAATTATGACAACCGACATCCCCGCCGTAGAGACCCAGGGGCTGGTCAAAAAATTTGGCGACACAGCCGCCGTCGATGGCGTCGACCTCTCGATCTCCCAGGGCGGCATCTACGGAGTGCTTGGCCCCAATGGTGCAGGAAAAACGACGGTCATGCGTATGCTGGCCACCTTGTTGCGCCCGGATGCCGGCGAGGCGAAAGTCCTCGGCCATGATGTCTACACCGAACCCCAGGCCATTCGCGAAAAGATTGCGTTGACCGGGCAGTTCGCGTCCCTGGATGAAGATCTGACCGGCATCGAGAACATGATCCTGCTCGGCCGACTCCTGGGCTATAAACATCGGATTGCTCGCAAACGCGGGATGGATCTTCTGGAGGCATTCGGGTTGACGAAGGCCGCAAATCGACCGGTCAAAAAGTATTCAGGTGGGATGCGTCGTCGGTTAGATATTGCCGGATCCCTGATCGTCACCCCGCAGCTCATGTTTCTCGATGAACCGACCACCGGTATTGATCCGCGCAGCCGCAACCAGGTCTGGGATATTATTCGCACGCTGGTCGACGGTGGCACCACGATCCTATTGACCACCCAGTACCTAGAAGAGGCCGATCAGCTAGCCGACCGTATCGCGGTGATCGACCACGGCACGGTGGTAGCAGAGGGGACACCCGGACAGCTGAAGGCAGAAGTCGGTTCTGGCGCACTGCGCGTTCGGCTCCATGACGTGAGCGCACGCGATCAAGCGGTTGAACTCCTGCGTCGAGAGGGCACGCCCGTTACCCCCGAAGCCGATCCGGCAGCGCTGACCGTGCAAGTTCAACACAGTGCCGATGTGACCCACACGCTCGAGTCGCTCGCGCATGCATCGATCGAGGTCGCTTCCTTCTCCTACGGACAGCCCAGCCTCGACGAAGTCTTTTTGACCCTCACCGGTACAGCGTCTACTCCACACTCCGATTCAGCGCCCGAGGTAGGTGCCCCATGACGAATTCTCAGTCCACTACGCAATCTTCGACTCCTGCCACACCAGTTGCCAGCGGCGAACCCGAACGGATTCGCAAGGTATTGGTGCCGCAGCAAGACCGTCCGGCACCGGCCTCCGCGCTGACGGCTTGCGTGGCCTATGGGTGGCGGGCCTTGTTGAAGATCAAGCACCTGCCTGAGCAGCTTATCGATGTCACCATTTTCCCGGTCATGATGACCTTGATGTTTACGTTCATCTTTGGCGGGGCCATCGGCGGCTCGGTGGATAACTATGTCCAATTTTTGATCCCCGGTATCTTCGTTCAAACCCTGATCATGATCACCATGTACACGGGGCTGACGTTGAACCGCGATTTTTCCAAGGGAGTCTTTGACCGATTCCGTTCGCTCCCGGTCTGGCGGCCCGCACAGCTGGTGGGCGCCCTGCTGGGGGATCAGATTCGCTACCTCTTGGCGGGGACGATCATTTTGACCGTCGGATTCTTTCTGGGCTTTCGTCCGGAGGGCGGATTGACCGGTGTGCTCGCAGCCTTTGCGCTGCTGTTGGTATTCAGTTTCAGCCTGTCCTGGGTGTGGACGGCCGTTTCGTTAGCGGTTCGCACTGAACAGGCGGCCATGGGTGTTTCGATGTTCGTGATGATGCCCCTGGTGTTTGCCTCAAATATTTTTGTCGACCCGTCGACAATGCCTACGTGGCTCCAGCGTGCCGTTGAGGTGAATCCCGTATCGATCGTCGTCACAACGATTCGCGAAATGATGGCCGGAACCTATAGTTTGAGCTCACTTGGACTCGTAGCACTGTGCTGCGGTGTGCTCATTGTGATCTTTGGGCCGGTGTCCATGTTTATGTACAACCGCAAGAGCTAGCCGCTAGAAGCCACCATCGGACGGTGCCATGTTGGCGAACCGTGAGTAGTGCCCTTGGAAAGCCAGTTCAATGGTTTTCGTGGGACCGTTACGGTGCTTGGCCACAATCAGGTCGGCCTCACCGGCACGCGGAGATTCCTTATCGTACATGTCCTCACGGTGCAACAGAATGACCATGTCGGCGTCCTGCTCGATCGAACCGGATTCACGCAGGTCCGAGACCTGAGGGCGCTTATCGGTACGCTGCTCGGAACCACGGTTCAGCTGGGACAGAGCCACAACGGGGACTTCGAGTTCTTTAGCCAGCAGTTTGAGCGAACGTGAGAATTCGGAGACTTCTTGCTGACGTGATTCCACCCGTTTACCCGAGCTCATCAGCTGCAGGTAGTCCAGCACCACCATTTTGAGGTTGTGCTGCTGTTTCAGTCGGCGACACTTGGCGCGAATCTCCATCATCGACATGTTCGGAGAGTCGTCGATAAAAAACGGTGCTTCGTTGAGTTTCTGTAGGGTCAGGGCCATTTTGCGCCACTGCCCTTCATCCAGGGTTCCCTTACGCAGATCGGTCAGCGAAATGGTGGCTTCGGCAGACAGTAGACGCATGGCAATCTCGGTTTTGGACATTTCGAGCGAAAAGAATGCGGTGGTCATGCTGTGACCGACGGCCGCAGCGCGCGCAAAGTCGAGCCCGAGCGTGGATTTACCAACTGCCGGACGGGCCGCGATGACGACCATTTGTCCACCGTGTAAGCCCTGCGTCAACTCGTCGAATTCGTCAAAACCCGACGGCACCCCGGACATGCCGTCGCCGGTCGTCGATGCTGCTTCAATTTCGTCAATGGTTTCGGCCAGAATGTCGCCGAGAGCAACGTAGTCCTCGCCGGAACGGTTATCGCCGACCTTATAGATCTCTGCTTGTGCTTCATTGACGATGGCTTCGACTTCGCCGTCTGCGCTGTAGCCCATTTGCGAGATTTTGGCGCCGACGTTGACAATGCGGCGCAAAATGGCCTTCTCAGAAACGATTTCTGCGTAGAAGGAAGCATTCGCGGCAGTTGGTACTGCCTGAACCAAGGTGTGGATGTGTGCCGCACCCCCGGTTCGGGTGAGCTCCTTGCGCCGATCTAACATCGAGGTGACGGTAATGGCATCGGCCGGCTCACCTGCAGCAAAAAGGTCAGTGATTGCCGTGTAGACCAGCTCGTGACCAGGGGAATAGAAGTCTTCGGGGCGAATAATTTCCGAGACTTCGGCGATCGCATCGGTGGATAACATCATCGCACCCAGAACAGACCGTTCCGCGTCAAGGTCTTGTGGGGGTGTACGTGGGTTTGCTGAGACTCCGTTGGCTGTATCCATTGAGTTAAAGTTTGCCATTGTTATCTAAAAGATGCCCTCCCCTACCCCGGCAGCAGAATGCCAAAACTCGAGCCCGTAGCGCGACCGATGCACGCACCATTTTCGTAATGCCAATATCGGCCGCTACGAGCAAGTACCCTGCGACGATACCCGGCCATTTCCTGTGGATCAACTGCCGAAAACTCTTTAATTGTGGATAACCTGTGGATTAAGTTGTGGGGACTGTGCACAAAATGTGGACCAAGCGTGGATTACTTATGCACAGTATCCACAAACATCAACCTGACAAGGGAAGATGATAGTCACATCCTGTGCATAACCGAATTTCCACCCCTATTTTTGGTGATTTGACAACCTAGATTTAAAGCGGTTTTAACTCTATTCACATCTTTCCCACGAGTTATCCACAGGTTATGCACACACTGTGGGTAAACTACACGCATGTCATTCACGTAGCATTTGGCGTGTTTTCCGGCATGTCGTGATGCTGTTGGTTTACGAGTGCAAAAGTTCCGAAAATTTCAAGTCGAGCTGATCTTCCCCGAAATGGCCATCACAACCGTCTCGGTGAATCGTTTTAAACCGGTTTCGGTGGATGAGAAACACACTTCATGACGCCGTGAAATCCGACATAAAAATTGTTCACCGATTTAATCACACAGCCCGGATGCCTTAATTCATGCGGGAACGAAGAACCGGGAACGCCTCTGCGCCGCATCGTGCCGCGACACCGAGGACGTCGCACAACGAACATCTGCCCAGGACGTTTACACGCTGGAGCACATCGCGAGCATCGCACATACGGCTACCTCTTATAGCAATCCGAAAGCGTACTTTAACGATTCTGACCTGGAGAGGTACATGCGTGTAAGTAATTCACACTTGTGGAAACGACTGTGGACAACCTAGTTGGAGTACTCGCGTTCTCCAAAAATCGCACTGCCGACGCGTACAACGGTGGCGCCCTCTTCAATGGCGATCATGTAATCACTGGACATGCCCATGGATAGCTCACCATCACCGATCAGCTCCGGACGACGCCGGCTAATGTCATCACGAAGAGCTCGCAGCATTGCGAAGTTCTCACGAATGACCACTTCATCGTCGGAATGCAGCGCCATGGTCATCAAACCTTTGACCTGCAGGTTCTCAAATTCTTGGAGCTGCTCCAAAAACTCCTCTACCTCACCCGGTTCGATGCCAGATTTCGTTTCTTCACCCGAAGCGTTGACCTGAACAAAGACATCGAGAGTACGATCAAATTCCTTCAACTGGTTGTCGAGACGGCGAGCGATGCGGATACGATCTAACGCCTGAAACTCATGAGCAAACTCGGCGACGTTGCGAGTCTTATTCGACTGGAGTGGACCAATGATTGCCCAGTGCGCGCCCAGATCGGACATGGCCTCTGCTTTACGTTCGGCTTCTTGGACCTTGTTTTCACCAAATGCTGTCATACCTGCTGCGAAAGCTGCCCGCATACGTTCCGCGGTGACGGTTTTTGAGACCGGTAACAGGCGAATATCACGGGGGTCTCGACCTGCTCGTTCGGCGGCAACGGCAATATTTTCGTAGACCGCGTCGAGGGCTTTCCGGAACTCGATTTCAGTAGTGGCGACAGTAGATGCATTCTCAGGCGTGGACATGACCAAAATGTAACATAGGAACAACGTATTTCAGCCTTTAACCCGCGTCCTTGGTGGGTTGTTGAGGAGTTTTGGTGCCCCAACCGTCCGTTCCGTCCGACCCGATTGCATCGATCACCGCCCAAACCGCCGCAGAGATTGCTGAGTCGGTGCGAGATCTGGTCGATACCGGCAAACTCGCACCCGGTGCGGGGTTACCACCGGTGCGCGCTCTCGCCGAGCAATTGGAGGTTAATCGCAACACGGTGGTTGCCGCCTATGGGCTCCTTGTCCAGGCCGGTGTTGCGGTAACTCGTGGCCGTGCCGGTACCAAGATCGTTGACCTTCAGCCGCTCCCCCAAGAAGGTTTCGCGAATATCACCGGTATGGTCGACATTGCCTCAGGCAATCCAGACCCTGATCTTTTGCCGCCCGCGTCGAAGGCGCTGGCGCAATTAGCCGCCGATGAGCCGGTGCTCTACGGTCAACCCGTGATCGACCCTGATCTAGCCGCCTGGGCCCGTAAAGCCCTAACAACCGACGTCGGGGATGCCGAACTCACCGTCACGGCAGGATCAGCAGATGCCGTGCAACGGTTACTGGCGGACTCATTGACCATCGGCGACGCCGTAGGGTTCGAGCAACCGTGCTTCTTGACTACCATCCAGACAGCCCAGGCCGCTGGATATCGGCCAGTTGCCATGCCCGTAGATACCGAGGGACTCACCGTTCAAGGACTGCGTGCCGCCCTCGATGAGGGCATCCGAGCCCTCGTGGTCACTCCGCGCGCACAGAACCCCACCGGCGTCGTCATTTCAGAACCTCGCGCGAAAGCACTGCGTGACTTACTGACCGATTATCCACATGTGCTCGTGATTGAAGACGATCATTTTTGGCAGCTCTCCGGCCACCCCTACCGGTCGATCATCCCCCAGGACCACCCGCGTTGGGCCCTGGTCCGTTCCGTCTCGAAGTCACTGGGCCCGGATCTGCGCGTGGGCATCGTCGGCTCCGATACGCTCACCGCGTCTCGTCTGAGTACACACATTCGCTCGGGCGCCATGTGGGTTTCCCACCTTCTGCAGCGACTCACCTACCTGCTGACAAGCAACCCTGAGACACCGGCAAAGCTTGAATATGCGGCAGCTGAATACGCTCAGGCCAACGCTCGGTTGGTGGCTGCACTGGCTGCCCAGAGCATTGCGGCCGTCTCTGACGACGGCGTCAATGCGTGGATCAATCTCGGCACCATCGCTTCACCCATTGTCGAAGCACTCAGCCGGCGTGGTTGGCTGGTCCGTGATGGTGCGGAATTTTCCCTCGATCATACCGACGACGCCGTGGAACACATCCGCGTGACTATCCACCAATTGAGCACGATACAGGTAGAACACTTCGTGGCAGATCTGACTGCCATACTGGCTCAAGAGGGCTCTTGAAATCTTTCGCATAGCGCCATTAGGTAATTTGGCAAGCTGTGGGGTAGAGTAAGAATCGCTGTTGAGAATCTCACAGATTTTCCAACAGCGCTCGCGCATGGTGGTTCCAATTGCTTGGTTTCTTTTCCTTCGCGGACCAGGACCCCGAGTACTCGGGGTTGCAAGACTTTTGAACGAATTGGTTTTTGATTTCCACCATTGCATTACCCACAACACCGCTGAATCTGCCCGTGTTGTCACATCGTCCGATCATGAACTTCGCGTGACTTAACCGCACCTCATTGGTCCACGATCTCTTTTAGTCCCCAGCTCAACCACTACCGCGTCGTATTGCACCCGCAATAAAACGCAGGGCACATTGCTGCCCCACAAATTCCGCGTCGGCACCGTCTTCGCGGCTATTCGGATCACACTCGTGATCTCAGACTGATTAGGAAAAATATTTATGGCTACAGGTACAGTCAAATGGTTCAACTCCGACAAGGGCTACGGCTTCATCGCTCCAGATGACGGCTCATCGGATGTCTTCGCACACTTCTCGGCTATCCAGGGTTCCGGTCACCGCAACCTTGAAGAAGACCAGAAGGTTGAATTCGACATCGAGCAGGGCCAGAAGGGCCCACAGGCTACCAACATCCGTGGTATCTAAGCTCTCCCTGTGATGATGCTGCCGGTCTAACCGGTAGTCGAATCGCTTCAAGTGGGCGGTCATGCAGTACAAACTGCGTGGCCGCCCACTATTTTCATGTCCCAAAACGGGTTAAGGCACGAGTACGGCGCGACCCTGAATTCTGCCATTTGCCAGGTCCTCGAATGCGGTAACAGCATCATCCAATGAATACCGTTCCACTTCGACGTGCAGCTTATCCTGGGCAGCTAACGCCACCACCTGACGCAAATCAGATAGCGTCCCAGTGTAGGGCAGCTGGATGTTGACGTTCCAGGGCAGCACTTTCGTGTCTCCGGCAATATACGGGAACTCGCCACGCCCAAGCCCAACAAAACGGATAGCGCCGCCGTTACGGATCACTTGTGTGGCGATGTCGACCGTTGGTTGAACACCCACAAAATCTAGGACCACATCGGCACCGATACCGCCAGTCATCTCGCGGATCTTCTCAGCAGCGGACTCATCGCTTACCATACCGATAGCACCCTTCTGGGTGGCATAGTCGACCTTCTCTTGGTCGGTATCCAGCGCCACGACGCGACTTCCTGTGGTCGCAAGAATAATCTGTAATCCCACATGGCCCAGGCCACCCAAACCGCTGACGACGACGGTCGCTTCAGGGGTGAGACGATCGCGCACAGAATTCACAGCCTGCATTGGTGTCAATCCAGCGTCAGCAAGCGGTGCGGCCTCGGCCAGATCCACGTCTTCAAGTTTGATCAGGTGCCGCGCATTCACAGCCATATAGTCGGCCGTTCCACCTGGCTGTCCAATGCCGTAGGACATTGGGATTGGGCCCTCATTCGCGACCTCGCATTGGTGATCACGTCCCGCATGGCATTCGGAACATACACCACAAGAAACCACAAGGTGGACCACGGCTTGGTCTCCGACGTTCCAGGAATCGGAAACGTTCGAACCAAGCTTGGCGATCGTCCCGGCCGTTTCATGTCCCAGGGTGCGCACTTTCCTAGAGATGCCCACCGCCGACCCTATCCGGACAGGTCATTACTTGTCAGGATTGATGAACGAATAATTGTGCCAGGATGAGGCAGGTATATGAAACTCTTCACGCTGATGCCGCTCTCAGGAGCAAGTGTGGTGCGTTAAACACTGCGGGCGAACCCCCGTTGAGGGAGTCCGCCCAAAAGTGGGTTGAAGAAGCTTACTTCTTCCGTGCCGGGATGACCGACACTTTTGCTTCAGCCAGTACGTCTTCGTGCAGACGGATCTGGATTGGGTAGGTACCCAATGCACGAATGTCGTTGGCTCCAATGATGGAACGACGATCGACGTCGCCCTTACCAGCCGCAGCGATCGCGTCAACGATGGCGTTGGTGGTTACGGAACCGAACAGACGGCCAGTGTCGCCGGCCTGCATCTGGATCTGAATTGGTGCTTCTGCCAGTTGTGCAGCCTGTGCCTGTGCGGCTTCAATGCTGCGTTCCTGACGAGCTTCGCGGTTTGCACGCAGCTGTTCTACCTGCTGCTGCGCACCCTGGGTCCAACGGACTGCCTCGCCACGTGGGATCAAGTAGTTCCGCGCGTGACCGTTGCGTACATCAACGACGTCACCGGCCGAGCCGAGGCCCGGGATCTCCTGGGTCAAAATGACTTTCTGATTCGCCATGATTTCTCTCCCTTGATCAGCGTTTAGCGGCCGGAACCGGAGTATGGCAGCAGAGCCATTTCGCGGGCATTTTTAATTGCCTGCGCGATTTTGCGCTGCTGTTGGACGGTGACACCGGTTACGCGACGTGCACGAATCTTGCCGCGGTCGGAGATGAACTTGCGTAGCAAAGCAACATCTTTGTAGTCGATGTAATCGATCTCCGCTGTTTTCAACGGATTCGGTTTTGGTTTCGGCTTGCGAATTTCAGCTTTAGCCATCGTGGTGCTCCTTTATTTGTTAACCTGGAGCCCGCCGGTCGGCGGGATGGTATTTGAGTGGTAATTAAGGTTTTAGAACGGTGGAGGCGAGTCGTTGCCCTGATCCCAAGATCCGGCAGATCCTCCGCCACCCCACGGGTCATTATTCGGTGCGGGTTGACCCCAGCCACCGCCGCCAGCTGGTGCGCCGCCCCAGTTTCCACCGGGTGCACCCTGGCCGCCACCGCCGAATCCGCCGCCACCACCGGAACGTGGTGTGCGGTTGACCTGTGCGGTAGCCCAGCGAAGTGAGGGACCAATCTCGTCTACATCGAGTTCCCAGTTGGTCCGTTGTTGACCTTCTTTGGTCTCGAATGACCGAGCTTTGAGCCGACCGTGCGCGACAACGCGCATACCCTTGGTCAGCGACTCTGCCACGTTTTCGGCAACGTCACGCCATACGGAGGCCCGGACCCACAACGTTTCATCATCAACCCATTCACCGGATTGTTGGTTTCGCGTTCTCGGGGTTTGAGCAATCGTGAAGTTCGCAACTGCGTGACCCGATGCGGTAAACCGCAGTTCTGGGTCACCTGCCAGGTTGCCAACCACAGTGATATATGGTTCTCCGGCCATGACACGCTCCTATGCGTAGCAGCTTGTGGTACTAAAACTTAGAGGGTAATTTTCTGATCTTCCGGACGGATGATCTTGGTGCGCATAACGGTTTCGTTCAAGCCGAGCTGACGATCCAGTTCTTTCGACTGCTCAGGAGTAGCAGTGAAGGCAACGACGGCATAGACAGCCTCGTTTTTCTTCTGGATTTCATAGGCAAGGCGACGACGACCCCATACTTCGAGTTCGTCTACGGTCGCGCCATCTGTGATGATTGCATCAAGATATTTACGCAAGGTTGGTTCAACTGTACGCTCGTCGATCTCTGGATCGATGAGCACCATCAGTTCATATGCACGCATGTGAACCCACCTCCTCTGGTCTGGTGGTCACGGTATTTCCGTAACAGGAGGTTCTAGTGCAAGCGCCTGTCCCATTTGGGGGCAGACAGCAACCTCAACATTATAGCTGACAGTCGCCCAAAACTGAACTCAAAGATTATGATCGGTGGTTATAGCATCCCCGCTCTATTCCAGGAGGTCTGCCATCGCTGATCGGTCCCAAGATATTGCCCAGTCACGAGTGATCAGCCGCTTTATCCTGGCGGCAATCGTCCTGCCGGTCGTTGTCGTTGTCCTAGCCTGTATCGCACAGCTGATGCTGCTACCTGCAGTGCCCGATCCTATTGCAACGCACTGGGGCCCAGACGGTGCGACCGACGGATTTTCGTCACCGGGCTCCGCTCCACTGATGACTGCACTCATCGGGTTTGGTTCCGCGGTTCTCATTGCCGCATTGCTCATTCCCGGTCTACGCCGCGGCGAGCGCGGCCCAGTCTATCGCTTCATGGGCGCAATCGCTGCCGGGACAGCGGGGCTCATAGCGGTACTCTTGACCGGCATCCTGTGGATACAGCGCGGACTCGACGATGCTCGGGAGGTCGGTGGCATTGGCGAAGTCATGCTGATCGGGTTTGGTGGTGCCCTAGCGCTGGGGCTGCTTGCATGGTTCATCCAACCCGCGCAGCAGAATCGCAGCAAAGCAGATATTGCAGCTCAACCAGTTGAATCCGCCCAGACCCAGAGCCTGACATGGGTCCGGTACACCAGTATGCCCAAACTCTTTGTGGCGACAATAGCGACGGTAGAGCTGTTGTTAGTCATCGGGATTGTCACTTCCTGGATGGCAGAAGAACGCGGTGTCGCGCTCGGCCTGTTGGGTCTGGCGCTGTTGATATCAGTCCTTACCGCGACAATGATCGCCTTCCGGGTGCGAGTGGATCACCGGGGATTAACTGTCACTTCAGTGACGGGACTGCCCCGGTTCACGGTGCCGCTGCAGGACATTGAGTCAGTGACGACGACCAAAGTCGAGCCGATGGCCGAATTTGGTGGCTGGGGTTTACGGCTGGCACCAAAACGCTTCGGTGTAATCACCGGCCGAGGTCCTGCCATCCAGGTCCATAAATCCACGGGCCGCGACTTCGTGGTCACCGTGCCCGACGCAACCACGGGCGCAGGCGTCCTCCAAGCACACGTTGAGACCAACCCGGTCGAAGCAGAATAGTGAACTCACGTGCAGAACAACTTAAGGAGCAGCCGCGCGATTTCAGAATCCTTTCGCAATGATTAGTCCAGTGGGCCTGGACTCCCAGGTGCTCACTGTCCTTGCTCGTTCAAGCCAATATGTGACTGCCCCAGAAATACACAGCCGTCTTGAGCGATGATCTCGACACGGGAGCAGAGAACACTGCAATCTCTGATCTGACTACGCGGAAAAATCCGAGAAGCAATAGCGTTATTGGCCGGGGTAGACAAAGATATATCAAAACACCTTGAGATTCTTCTTCAAATGAAAACCCCTGCTGGGTACGGCCACCGCCCCATTCGAAGCACTGACCCATCAACGAGCCCTGATATCAGAGGTTTGCGGTGTAAACAACGCTTTTCGATTAGGATCGAGGGGTCCCTCGTGTGGAAAGTATTGGAGGCAGAATATCGTGTCGGACAAGGATGCAGTCACGATGCAGATTGGCGAAGTCGCCGAACGCACTCAGCTGTCCCTTCGTACAATCCGCCACTACGATCAGGTCGGTCTCGCACCACCCTCGGCTCGCAGTGAAGGTGGATTCCGTCTCTACACCGAAGATGACGTCGAACGTCTGCACCACATACGACGCATTACCCCGCTGGGCTTTAGCCTCGAAGAAACCGCTGAATTACTAGAACTTATTGAACACGGTGGCTCAGAGGAAGCGGTCATTGAATTCCTGGAGCGTGCACGTACCGCGCGTCAAAAACTTGCCCGGAAACTACGCCAAGCTGATGGGCTCATCAAAACATTAGAGCACCTGTCGAACTAATTCATCGACAATTTCCGCTTCGGAAAACTGCGCTTCAAACTCTACTCTTACGTTAGGGTAGAGTTTTGGTTTGCATCTTGCACGTTGAACAGGAGTAGGAATTGTCGACCTCGATTCACTCGACCCCACCGGTGGGGATCACACCGGAAGAGCGTCAATCTGTGTGGCGGACCCTGAAATCGCCACGTTTACTCAAAACCGAAATCTTGGCCGGTTTAGTAGTTGCTCTGGCACTTATCCCCGAGGCCATCGCTTTCTCGCTGATCGCCGGGGTCGATCCAAAATTCGGACTCTTCGCATCGTTCACCATGGCGGTCTCCATCGCTTTTCTGGGCGGCCGCCCGGCGATGATTTCGGCGGCCACTGCAGCCACCGCACTGGTCATTGCCCCGCTGGTTGATTCACATGGCATCGACTATTTTATCGCCGCCGTCATTCTTGCGGGGATCTTCCAAGTGCTGCTCGGGGTGCTCGGCGTCGCAAGGATCATGCGGTTCATTCCGCGGTCTGTGATGATCGGGTTCGTCAACGCATTAGCGATTTTGATCTTTACCGCGCAGCTACCAGATCTGATCGGTGTGCCGCGGCTGGTCTACCCATTGACAGCGCTCAGCTTGATTGTCATCTTCTTGCTGCCGCGCATCACCAAGGCCGTCCCGGCACCATTAGTGGCCATCGTCCTGGTCACCGCCATCGCCGTCGTATTTTCCGTCAACGTGCCCACCGTGGGCGATAAAGGACAACTGCCGGAAGCGTTCCCGACCTTCTTCCTGCCGGATGTGCCCCTGACCTTTGAGACGTTCCAGATCGTTGCCCCCTACGCCATCGGCATGGCACTGGTCGGTCTGTTGGAATCGTTGATGACGGCGAAACTGGTCGACGACGTCACGGACACCCGCTCCAATAAGGTCCGCGAATCCTGGGGGCAAGGTGCCGCGAACATCATCACCGGCTTCTTCGGTGGGATGGGCGGTTGCGCAATGGTTGGCCAAACCATGATCAACGTCAACGCATCGGGCGCCCGAACCAGGATTTCCACATTCACAGCCGGTGTGCTGATCCTGATCCTTTCAGTGACTCTGGGAGACCTGGTGGCGATGATTCCGATGGCCACCCTGGTGGCCGTGATGATCTTCGTCTCCGTCACGACCTTCGACTGGCACTCCGTCCGGCCATCGACCCTGAAGTTCATGCCAAAGTCCGAGACCGCGGTCATGGTCATCACGGTAATCGGTACCGTGGCGACGGATAACCTAGCCGTCGGCGTTGCTCTGGGCGTGCTCACCGCCATGGTGATGTTTGCCCAGCGCGTCTCGCGCTTCACGAAAGTCACCCGCCACATCACCGGCGAGGGCGACGACACCGTCGCACACTACACAGTGACGGGCGAATTGTTTTTCGCTTCCTCCAACGACCTCTACACGCTGTTCGACTACGCCGAAGACCCAAACCGTATCGTCATAGATTTCTCAGAATCTCACCTCTGGGACGCCTCCACCATCGCCGCGCTAGATTCAGTCACATTGAAATATCAGCACTACGGCAAAGCGGTCGATATCCAAGGACTCAACGTTGCCAGTCGAAGAATGCGAGTCCGTATGTCTGGGCGCCTCAACTAATGTGGCCTCAGTGTTCCTCGAGGAGTTCGGTGACCAGTGCTGCAATGCGGCTGCGCTCCGAACGCGTCAGCGTTGCGTGGGCAAACAGCGAATTGCCCTTCAAGATCTCGATCACAGCACCAACGCCGTCGTGCCGTCCGACCCGCAGGTTGTCGCGTTGGGCGACGTCGTGGGTGAGCACAATCTTGGAATTCTGGCCCATGCGTGACATCACGGTCAGCAGCACGTTCTTCTCGAGTGATTGGGCTTCATCCACGATCACCCAGGCATCGTGGAGACTGCGTCCGCGAATGTGGGTCAGCGGCAGGACTTCGATGAGCCCGCGATCCATAACCTCGGCCAACACGTTTTCGCTGACCAGCGCGCCCAGGGTGTCGTACACAGCCTGAGCCCACGGGTTCATTTTTTCTTCTTCGCTGCCCGGCAGGTAGCCCAATTCTTGACCACCAACCGCGTAGAGCGGGCGGAAGACAATGATTTTCTTGTGGTCGCCGCGCTCCAACACGGCTTCCAGACCGGCGCACAGGGCGAGCGCTGATTTACCGGTTCCGGCGCGGCCACCCATCGAGACGATGCCGATGTCGCGGTCGAGCAGCATATCGATGGCCAGGCGTTGTTCAGCCGAGCGGCCGTGCAGCCCGAAGACGGTGCGGTCCGCGCGGACGACTTCAACATATTTATGGGAGGTCGCATCAGTTTTGACTCGGCCCAGGGCCGAGCTGTTGCCCGAGGAGATGACCAGTCCGGTGTTGGTGGGGAGGTCATTGGCGTCGGTGAGTTCGATGCGCTCACCGTTGTAGAGCTGCGTAAGCTGCTCGTCAGATGCGTCAATGTATTCGAGGCCGGTCCAACCAGAATCGGTGACCCATTCATTGCGGTATTCATCGGCCGCAAGCCCCATCGCCGAGGCTTTGACGCGCATGGGCAAATCCTTGGACACGACGGTGACGGCTCGGCCTTCATCGGCGAAGTTTTTGGCGACGGCGAGGATACGGGAATCATTATCGCCCTGACGGAATCCGGCGGGCAGGACGGTTTCGGTGATGTGGTTGAGCTCGACGAGCAGGTGACCGCCGTCGTCGTTCAATGGGATCGGTTGGTTCAGGGAACCGTGGCGGACCCGCAGGGAGTCGAGTAATCGGAGCGCTGACCTCGCGTAATAGCCCAGTTCGGAGTCGTGGCGCTTCTTTTCGAGTTCGGTGATCACCACGATGGGTATGATGACTTCGTGTTCTGCGAAGCGCAGCAGGGCTTTGGGATCCGACAGCAGCACGGAAGTATCCAGCACATACGACTTTTGCGCGACCGCAGAAGCAACCGCTGCGTCGAGGTCTGTAACAGTAGGGGTGTTGAGCGTGGCCACAGTGACTCCAAACCAGGGACAGACGGATCAATCAACGAATCCGCCATGCCTCACATCGTTTCGCGGATGGGGTGATCGGTCGGCCCGAGCCTTGCGTGCGGCCAGGAACCGTACCGGCCCCTGGTGTCGCGTGGCATAACCTTTTGGGCCTTCCGGTCAGTGTTCTGACACTTCTCAATCTAGGGGCATCGGCGCGCGTTGGACCCATCTGACACTCAACGGATGAGTGACGTTTCGATAAACAGTTGATAACACGAGGGTAAGCAGATCCTCGCGACTCACTGCCAGCCCGGTGGATAGTAGGGGCCTGGGTGCGCAGCATAGTATCCGGGAGGTGGCAGCAGTTTCTTGCGCTGGTTGTGCGCTATGACGGCAACGACAATGCTTCCGATCACCGCGAAGCCGCCGCCCAAGAAGATGGCATAAATAGTGAACAGGACGGTCATCGGCAGGAACAGGTGGCCGGAACTACTAAACAAGATCATGGTCGATATCAATGCCATCAGCGGCATACCCCCGATACCGGCAACGACCAAGATCGGGATGGTGGGATGCCACGGCAGCCCACGACGTTTGCGTCGGCGCACGAGTACCGCCAACACGATGGCGGCAATGAGGAGCATGATGCCCGAGGGCAGGGTCATCATGATGAGGGCCACCATGTCCGGCTCAAACATGGCAAAAACGGCCATGCCCGAAACCACGCTTGCGGTAGCAATCACGGCACCGATCGCGAACCCCATCCCCGGGCTCGGTGGAGGCAGTTGCGGTGGTTGGTGAAACTGTGGTGGCGGGGACGGTGGGAGTGGCTGCTGCGGGGACGGCTGCGACAAGGGGGCCTCCTGCAGGCTAGATCTGATCTGCGTAGAACGCTGCGGCCAGCTTGGACAGGTGCTCTGGGTCTTGGGCACCACACATTTCGCGTGCCGAGTGCATCGAGAGTAGGCCAATGCCGGCGTCAATGGTTTCAATACCCAAACGAGTAGCCGAAATCGGGCCGATCGTTGACCCGGACGGCTGGTTGTTGTTCGACACGAACACCTGGTGTGGGACCTCTGCGCGTTCGGCCCAGCGGGTGAACTTGGCGGCGCCGCGCCCGTCAGAGAGGTAACGCTGGGTGGCGTTAACTTTCAGAATCGGACCGGCGTTGGGCTGTGGTCGGTGATCAGCGTCGTGGCGTTCAGTGTAGTTGGGGTGGACCAGGTGGCCGCCGTCGGCCGAGAGCAGTATCGAATGTGCGATGATGCTGCGGTGCAAGTGGGACGGAATGCTCTGGGCGGTGAGGATGCGGGTGAGCATCTCTTCAAGGAGCGGCCCACCTGCGCCGGTGCGGGTTTCGGAGCCGACTTCCTCGTGGTCGAAGGCCGCCAGCATGGTGATCTTGTCCGATTCGGCGTCGAGGATCGCACGCAGTCCGGCGTGGACGGAGACGAGGTTGTCCAAGCGCGGTGCAGCGAAGAAGTCGTCATGAACACCCAGTGTTGCCGGGGGCTGAGTATCGGTGAGCAGCAGGTCGAATCCGGTAATTTCGGCTGGATCGACGCCGGTATACTTCGCGATTTCGTGGATGATGTTGACCTCACCGCCGGCCCCGACGATGGGCACCAGGTGGTGTTGGCGGTCCAGCTTCAGCCCCTCGTTGACGCTGCGGTCCAGGTGAATGGCTAGCTGCGGAATGCGCGCCATGGGGGGTGTGTGGACGAGGTGTTCGCCGTGTTCGGTGATCAGGCGACCCGCGAAGCCTAGATCCCGGTCGAGCCAGGAGTTTGCGAGCGCTCCGCCATAGACTTCGACTCCGACACGGTTGTAGCCGGCCGAGGTATTATCCGGCAGTGGTTTCACGCGAAATGTTGGGGAATCAGTGTGGGCACCAACGATGCGGAAGCTTGGGTGTTCGGGCAGGTTTTCGGGCACGTGCCAGACGATGACGGCGCCGTCACGAACTAAGACGTAGCCGCCGGGGGCATCAGGCAGCTCGCCCGGAGTGTCGTTGACCACGGTGAATCCTGCTTCGGTGGCGCGGGAGGCCACCTGGGCGACTACGTGATACGGGGTCGGTGAAGTGTGTATGAACTCGGCTAGATCATCAAGGAATTGGGTCATGCTTCGAGTCTAGGCTGGATGCGCCTCGACCGCAGCGCGAAAGCATCGTCGGCGTCGTCGAACTCTGCTCCGAGCGGGTCGTCTTTCGGCAGCAGCGGATGCGTCGTTTCCTCGAGCGTGGTGCGTACTGGATCGTTGATGGGATCGTACATGTCGACGAGCACCCGGATCATCAGGTAGACCAGCGCGGTCACGTGGAGAGCCACAGCCCCCACGTAAATGGTGTCGTCCATGAGGTGTTGGGAATCAAACCCGGAGGTCTGGCCCGACAGGTAGCCCCAGATTGCCCAAAAGTGCAGGAGTTCGGCGGTCGAGAAGATCAGAAAGTCGCGCCAGTTGGGCAGTGCGAGCACGATGAGCGGGATCAGCCAGAGCACAAACTGCGGCGAGTACACCTTATTGACCAGAATAAATACGGCCACGATCAACAACAGCAGTTGGGCCAGACGTGGACGGTGCCGGGTGGTGAGTCCGACGACGGCAATTGCCGCGCACGCGATGACAAAGGACCAAAAGGCCCACCCGGCCAGCTCATCCCCGCTGATATCGGCACCGGTTGCGGTGGTGTAAGCATGCCAGATCGAGGACCAGCCGGGTTCACGGGTTGATGAGTATTCGTAGAACACCGCCCAGGCATCCGGGTTGAACACCAAGAGCGGTAGGTTGACGGTCAGCCAGGCAATCGCAGCACTCGCTGCGGTGATCAGGAGCGGGTAGTAACGTCTGGTGCGAATGGCCAAGACGATAATGGCGCCCAACAGGAACAGCGGGAACAGTTTGACGGCGGCCCCCAGCCCAACCAGCACTCCTGCGAGCGCGTAACGGTGTTTGGCGAGGGCCCACATCGCCGTCACCATGAATGCTACCGCCCACATGTCCCAGTTGATAAACCCGGCAAAAATGATGCCCGGCGCCACCGCAACCATCGCGGCGTCCCAGTACCGAATGCTGGCCAATTTGGCGACCACCACGGTCACGAACATCCATAACGCCACCACCGCCAAGAAGTTTAGGTCATAGAACACCACGTTCGTTCCGACCTCGAACCCTAAGCTTTCGGCGCCAGCGGCCACGGCATGTGCCAACCACGCCAAAACCGAGGCGATCACCGCGATGAGGATCGGGTACTCAAACCCGCTGTCGAATCTGAACGGCGCCCAAGGATCATCAGCGAAACCTCGCGACGTCCACAACCCCGTCCAGTCCGCATAGCACCCGGCGAAATACACTTCGGGTGCACCCCAACCACCTGTACGGCACGGAGTCTTCAACACTGCTGCAATAATTGCTGCGATCGTCACCAGCAGAATGAGCACCCGGGCGGGATTGAAGAATGTTCGGATCCGCCCGGCAACCGTGTATTTTCCCCGCGGTGCCACGCGATGGTGGCCAGAATTCGAGTGCTTTCCCCTAGGGTCTTTCGCCGTCACTAGGTTCTGTTCACTCGCCATAAGCAAAAGTCTACCGATATCGAAGGTTATACCGCATCACGTGCACGGAGGGTTGGGTGAACTGTCGTACAATACGAGGGGTCCATAGGCTTAAACCCATATCCCGTCCAAGGAGTCTCGTGCTGTCCAACCAAAAAGTTCGCGTTGCAATCGCCGGTCTGGGCAACTGCGCTACCTCGCTGATCGAAGGCGTTGAGTATTATCAGAATGCCTCGAATGACGACGTTGTTCCGGGTCTGATGCACGTACAGTTCGGTGACTATCATGTCTCCGATCTCGAATTCGTGACCGCTTTTGAGGTCGACGCCAAAAAAGTTGGCCGCGACATCTCGGAAGCTATCCGCGCCTCAGAAAACAACACCATCAAGCTCACCGACGTTCCCGAAACCGGTGTGCAGGTGCTGCGCGGCCCAACTCTGGACGGGCTGGGCAAGTACTACCGCGAAACCATCGAAGAATCTGATGCTGAACCAGTCGATGTCGTTCAGCAGCTCAAAGACGATCAGGTCGATGTCCTGGTCTGCTACCTCCCGGTCGGTTCCGAAGCCGCCGCCAAGCACTACGCACAGGCCGCAATTGATGCTGGCGTTGCCTTCGTGAATGCCCTTCCCGTGTTCATTGCCTCGGATGAGACCTGGGCCCAAAAATTTACCGACGCCGGTGTGCCAATTATTGGTGACGACATCAAATCCCAGATTGGCGCGACCATCACCCACCGTGCCTTGGCCGCACTATTCGAGGCCCGCGGCGTGACCGTGGATCGCACCTACCAGCTCAACGTGGGTGGCAATATGGACTTCAAGAACATGCTGGAGCGCGAACGCCTCGAGTCCAAGAAGATTTCCAAAACCCAGGCCGTGACTTCCAATCTCAAGGCTGAGCTGGATGTCGACGACGTCCACATTGGCCCATCCGACTACGTTGCCTGGTTGGATGACCGCAAGTGGGCCTTCGTCCGCCTCGAAGGTCGCAACTTCGGTGACGCACCAGTCTCTCTGGAATACAAGCTGGAAGTTTGGGATGCCCCGAACTCAGCCGGTGTGATCATCGATGCGATTCGTGCCGCGAAGATCGCCCTAGACCGCAAAGTCGGTGGACCGATTCTTTCGGCGTCGAGCTACTTCATGAAGTCCCCACCGGTGCAACACCACGATGACATGGCACACGACCTCGTCGAAGCCTTCATCGCTGGAGACATCGAACGCTAGACTTTCTCTGGCTGTTAACTAGCCAGTACAGCATATAGACCCCGCTTCGGCGGGGTCTTTTGCGTTCCACGAGCACACCCGGTAATTTCTTGAGTTTCACAACGCATCAATTTCGCAATGCTTGACATCTTCATCTATCTCTAGTTGGATTGACGGTGATCCAAACCACAGAACCTTCCCCACTTCAAGGAGTGTCACCATGAGCGTTTCTGCCACCGTGCCCGCCTCTGACACAACCCTGCACGAGCTCACGCCCGCGCAGAAGAAAAAGGAATCCCTTCGAGTCATTCTTTCGAGCTATCTGGGCTCCTCGATCGAGTTCTACGACTTCCTGCTCTACGCATCGGCGTCAGCATTAGTTTTCCCAACCGTCTTCTTCAGCGATCTCGATCCGCTGGCCGGGACCATCGCCTCATACGGAACGTTCGCAGCGGGTTACCTTGCCCGCCCACTCGGCGGTGCAATCTTCGGCCACTTCGGCGACAAGCTGGGCCGCAAGAAAATGCTGGTGCTGTCCATGTTCATCATGGGCATCGCGTCCACGCTGATCGGCCTCGTCCCCAGCGCCGAGATGATCGGTTCCTGGGGCGCCGTCATCCTGGTTATGTTGCGCATGTTCCAGGGCATCGCGGTTGGCGGTGAATGGGGTGGTGCCGCGCTGATGGCGTTGGAACACTCCGAAAAAGGACGACGCGGTTTCGCCGCTTCCTTTACTAACGCAGGTGCACCAACCGGTGCAGCACTCGGGACATTTGTGCTCGGCACGTTCGCGGCGGTGCTGCCGCAGGATGAGTTCCTGTCCTGGGGTTGGCGCGTACCCTTCCTACTATCCTTCGCACTGCTGGTCATCGGTATGATCGTGCGCTCCAAGATCACTGAGTCCCCAATCTTCCTGGCTGCCCTGGAGAAGGAAAAGCACGAACCGGTCAAGGCCAAGAAGAAACTGCCCATCTTGGAGGTACTGCGTCGTCCGAAAGCCCTGATTTTGACCATGCTGGCCGGTGCTTCCGGTTTCGCACTGCAGGTACTCCTCTCAACCTTCGCGGTAAGCTACGCGACCGAATTCGGTGCCGAGCGCGCCTCGGTGCTCTACGCATTCGCATTCGCTTCGGTTGCCTCGATCTTCTTCGTGATCTACTTTGCTCACATTTCCGACCGTTTTGGACGCCGTCCGGTCATGCTCGTGGGCCTCGCCCTATTCGTCGCTTTCCTGCAGCCGTTCTTTGCCATGATGCGCTCCAATAACTGGGCGCTCATTCTGCTGGCGTTCACCATCGCGCTGGCGTTACACGCGGTGATCTTCGGTCCGTTGGCGGCGTTCATTTCCGAGCAGTTTGGTACCAGCTCACGCTATACAGGTGCATCGATGGGTTACCAGCTGGCCACCCTGATCGGGGCGGGCTTTACCCCAACCATCCTGGCCTCGCTCTACGCAGCCTCCGGCGGCACATCAGTGACCACCGTAATCTGGTACCTCGTCGGTCTGGCCCTCATCTCGGGGATTGCAATCATCCTGACGCGCGAATCCAAGAACCTCGACCTCGAAACGCACGAACACTAAGCCTCGTCTGGAAACTCCGCCTTGATGAAGTCAAAAGAGTCCTTGATCAGAAACCGAAGCACCGTCTCGTCGACGTCTTCAAGTTTCTTCAGATACAGGCAGGACTTCCCGGCCTTATAGGGGCCGAGTTGCGCCAGCTGTTCGGCGTAACGCTCCTCAAGACCTCCCAATAAATACACCACGAGATGCGCCTTTCGCGGGCTAAACCCTGCGGCGGGCGCATCGCCTTGCCGCCCCGAAGCGTAGACGTAGTGGTAGCTACCGAACCCGATGATGCTCGGACCCCACATCACCGGGCGCTCACCGGTTACTCCACCCATGATGGTTAGCAGTCGTTCGGCGTCAGCCCTCCGGACTGCATGATCCACGGTTGCGATGAACTCTCTGGGATCGACCTCAGTCGGTTGCATTGCGTTCTGAGACGTCGCCACGTTGCTCCTTGATGTCATCCTCGATTGTGAACACCAACTCATTGCAACAGTAGTCGTAAATGGATCGCAGTTCGCGTTCGCTCTGCCCGGCAACATAAACTTCCGCCAACATGAAGCTATAGCTATCCTGCCCTTCGAGATCCGACAGCCACATGTGTTCCTTTGCCACAATCTTAATGTGGACTGCGGGAAAACGCTGCTCAAGTTCGGCAATTTCTGCAGCACTCGGCACCCGATGAACGAAGCCATCGCTAAAACGTCGGAGCATCCATTTCGCGGCGATCCGGTACTCGCCTTGCGCCTCTGGCATGTGCGGACGACGTCCCAAAGCAAGGTCCATCATGGCTAAGTGATTGGGCATACCGTCAACCCACCGGAAAATCTCTGCATGGGATTGTGAATGTCGACTATTGATCTCCAGCAACGCCAGGTGCTGCGTCGCCTCGTCCCAGAAGTATTCGATATTGAATGTACTGTTTCTCAGACCGATCGCACCGAGCACTCGGCGGGTAGTTTCTGCCATTTTTGCTAGCGCATGTTCGGGCAGTTGCGATGGGTATTGATAGCGCAGAAAACTCGGGGCGTCATCGTAGAGAATTGAATCGACGACGCCGATGATCTCTACTTTCTCGCCCCAACTATAGCCTTCCAGCGTGCACTGCTGACCGAATACGGCTTCTTCCACCATGTAGGCATGCCCGGAGATATCCGCCACCTCGTCGGGCAGGTCGAGCAATTTGAGCACCTCGTCAAAAGCATCCCCGGTGCTATGCGTCTGCTGCCGTTCCGTCTCTAGCGCCGCACGCAGTGCGCCTTCATCGGAGGCATAGTGTGCTCCCTGGGAAGAAAAGGATTGAATCGGTTTTACCCAGACCGGATATATCATGTGCGATGGCAGGGTTGCCATCGGGTCGTCGACGTCGATCAGCCCGAATGCGGGATGTACATCGATCACGTTCTGTTGTTCAAGCCGAGACCAATACTTGTGCTCACACTTGACCACCGCTTCCAGCTCTTTGGAGCGCAAGCCGTATTGCTGCGACAGAATCGGCACCAGCATATTGACCGGAAAGTCCCAGTACCCAACGATGGCGTCAATCGGCCCTTCAAATTGGTCAAGCCGATCTTGGGCTTTTTGCAAGATCTTGGGAAAGGACACACGGCCCTCTTGCATTTCTTCGATGGTCAGCAGACTGTGAAAAATATACTGCTCGGCATTAGGCAGCGCCTCAAGCTCTGCTAAGTTTCTGGGTTCAAGTCCTAGAACAAATATGTGCTGTGGCATGGGCTTCTCCTGCCCGAATATAGAATCTACGCGTCGCACCAGATAGACAAATGTCTTGGCAATCGTGCGCGGTGTTCTCAGTATAAAGTACGCGACTCCGCGTGGGAACGGGCCTCTTATGCGCACTGTTCTACCGCGCGTTGTACGATGGGCGCCGTGACGGATTACGAAATTGATACCGATGACATCCTGACTCGCCACCGACAACTCGGTGGGTTGAAGGCACTCGCGTCGTCGGCGCAAAAGCTTACTGACCGCAGTTTCGAGTTGTACGGCCCAACAAACCTTGCAGATTTCGCCAAGTGGTTGGGGCGCGCTGGGAATCTGGCCGCTAAACCTCAGTTCGTGCAGGTGGTTCAGGCCAATCAGCAAAACATCATGGCCCACGGTGTCTATGGTTGGTTGCAGATTGTGTTAACCGGTGCGGTCTATCAGTATCGGCGCGACCTCAACATGCGGGGGCGCAGCGATGATGCCACGTATTTATCGCGTCAACACGTCGACGATGTGTGTCGTCTCGGCACGCATATCGTGCTGAATTATGGTGCACCGACCGTGGTCAACCGCAGACTGCTGGGACATTTCATGTCGGGCAACTACGCGCGGTTGGTGGATCATGTACTGCCGAAGGTTGGGGAATCACTCGGGAGCGAGTTGCCGTCGGATGCGCTGGAACAGGGTGCAAATCCGGTCTTTCGTCTGCCGCAGCAAACATTGCAGATGACCGTCGTCCATGAGCTGGATTTGCGGCCGATGGATGCTGACGAACCCATTGACCATGAAGGTTTTGCGTATTGGCCCGATGAGATCAAGCAAAACGATGTTTCGACGTCAGACGGCGCAACCCAGCAGATGATTTACGAGCTGACGATGATCACCCGCGCATTGCAGGAGGGCTCGGCTCCTGCACCATGGGATGATGCTTCGGTGGTTCGGTCCAGGTTGGAAGCCACGATGGGGATTGCGTGGGCTTCGCAGTGTTTGGATCCACACCCCGAGATTGCTTCGGATGAGCATACGGACATGTACATCGCTGAACTGATCTCCCGTGTGGAGCAGCTCCAGGAACGAGGCATTATCGGAGCGATTTCTTCCGATATTTTCCAAACTCGTCAGTTGGTTGAGGAAGCAGCTAACGATGATCCGGCAACGGTCATGCTCTATGAGCGCGCTTTGCGTCAATCGGTCGACAACGCGGCCTGGGTCGTCTTTAACTGGGTGCCGGACATACAGACGGCAGGCTTCCTAGCTCAATTGCTCCTGGACTATCAGTTCGACGCATTCTTTGCGGAGGTCGAGAAGCTCTAAGACCCAGGGCCCTTTATGTCATGCTGACTAGCTGCCGTGGCATCGCGATATTGATTGGTCCGATATCCGTGGTGAGCTCATCGTCGGTTTCATCGTCCGGTGATCCTGTATTGGATGGCAGTCCTTCGAGGATGGGACCGTTTGGTGTCGTGTAGGTATGACCGGTCGGGGTGGTCACCGTCAGCCCTTCATCGGTGACGGCATGCAGCCAGCCGCGGTTTTCCTTGGCCTGATTACATCCAGCACACAACCCCGACCCATTCGCCCAATTCGTTGGCCCGCCCTCGTAGTACGGAGTGACATGGTCATACTCCTGAATCGGGGCATCACAAAACGGTGTCCGACACGTATTGTCACGCAACGCGAGCATGCGTTGTATCCCCTTGGGAAAGGACCTCGCCCTCGACTCCAAACTCACCAACTGATGATCCTTGGGCCTGGTGAACAGTCTTCGTAAGAACTTTTCGCCTTCGGGGTTTTCCAGCATGCGCCTGGCCAGGTGTGCTGGAATCGGGCCATGACCGACCAGTTTCGCTGGGGTTTCATCAACCCCAAACAGTGCACCATCCGACATCACCAACTGCACCTCAATGGCCACACCATCGGCAGTGGTCTGACCGGTGGTCAGTTCGACGAGACTATCGGCCATAATCTGATCCCGGGTTCGCGGCTGCTGCTCGGGATCTTCACTGTCATCGGCTTGTGGAGTGCCCTGAGTGGTGGCTCGGCGTTGCAGGGCCGCATAGGCAGCAATTGCTTGCTGAGTCGGCAACAATGCAGTCAGGTAGGACATCCCGTCCGCGGCAGGCCGCACCGACACCCGACGCTCGGTGACGGCCTTGTCATGGCGTTTCACGGCGCCAACAGGGTCCAACGTTTGAGCATGAGCACGGACCTTGCCACCCAGCTTCTTAGGTCCAAGACCAACAAACTTGCCCGCCATCAACTCATCAACCTCAGCCCGATGCTGGGTGGATAGCCAGTTCGTTTCGGTCACCACCACGTTGGCGCGTTCAAGATTGATCTCACCAGCAGCCAGGGCGTCCATAGTGTTGGGCATTTCATACACCAACGCATGCGAGGCATTCAGCAGCCGGTTACCACGAAACGTGGACTCCCCGATTGCCAACCCAATTTCTGAACCTAATCCTTTACACCGCTCTGATTTCGGGACGCCTTGGGCAGCCTCTTCTTCAGCCCGGATGGCTGCCAGGTCAGCGATTTCTTGGGCCTCAATCGCATCCAACGTCGCCTTCTGGGCCGCAATCAACTGCAACCGATCAATGCCTTGAGTGGAGGAGTCAATGGTATCCAGTAGCCCTAAAGCGGCACGAAGCTGCGTCGTTGCTTCCCTGCCTGTCACTGCTGAATCTTTCATGCACACAAGTCTATAGATGGGCAGGGACATGATAAGCCCAACTTCAACAACTCAAACCTTCAATCAAATTTCCCACAATCACAACAAACCAGGTTGACAGTAGACTAGATGCCCTGATTTAAATACTGCAGCGGGTGCAGACCCGAAGGTCCAGACCCGCTGCAGTGCATGCTATGGAAGAGGTTTAGAACAAGCCGAGGATCTCGCCTTCAGCATTGACGTCCATGTTGTCAGAAGCTGGCTCATTTGGCAGGCCAGGCATAGTCATCATTGCACCGGTCAGCGCGACGACGAATCCTGCACCGGCACGAACATTCAGCTCGCGAACGGTCACACGGAAGCCTTCTGGCGCACCGAGGTCCTTTGGATCGTCAGTAAACGAGTACTGCGTCTTGGCCATACACACCGGCACTTTATCTTCGCCGGCGTCTTCGAGCTGTTTGAGCTGCTTCTCAGCTGCTGAGGAGAAGTCGACGCCTTCGCCGCCGTAGATATTCTTGACGATGTGCTCGATGCGAGCACGCACGCCGGTGTCGTCCGAGAACATTGGCTGGACCGGGTCGTTGCCTTCGTCGAGCATACCGCGCAATTTGGTTGCCAACGCTTTGGCACCTTCACCACCGTTGGCCCAGACACTGACCACTTCGGCTTCAACGCCGCGAGCTTCACAGAAGTCTTTGACCCACTGCAGCTCTTCGTCGGTGTCCTGTGGGAACTGGTTGATCGCCACGATGACGGGCGCACCATAGGACTTGACGTTATCCAGGTGGCGGGCCAGGTTGTTGGAGCCTTTCTCCATGGCTTCGATGTGTCCAGAGCGGTCATCGCCGGGTTTATTGACCTCGTCCAGCGATAGGCCACCGTTGTATTTCACGGAGCGTACCGTCGCGACGACAGTTACGGCGTCGGCAGCGAAACCACCGGCCGGACCGGTGATGTTTACGAATTTCTCGGCACCAAGGTCAGCACCGAAGCCGGCCTCGGTGACGACGGTTTCGGCCAGATCCAATGCAGTGTTGGTGGCGATCACTGAGTTTGCACCGTGGGCGATGTTGGCGAATGGTCCACCGTGAATCAGCGCCGGTGTCCCACCGATCGACTGGACAAGGTTTGGTTTCATGGCATCGCGCAACAGAATCGCCATGCCACCCTGTGCACCATTTGGTCCAAGTTCAGCGGCGGTTACTGGTTTCCGGTCATAGGTTTCCGCAACCACGATGCGCGAGAGACGGTCTTTCAGGTCGTCAATGTCTTTGGCCAGGCAGAAGACCGCCATAGTTTCGGAGGCCACAGTAATTTCGAAGTGATCTTCGCGAGGCGTTCCGGAGGCGCGTCCACCCAGGCCGATGGTCACGTTTCGCAGGTTGCGGTCGTTCATGTCCAGTACGCGCTTGATGCGCACTGTTCGAGGGTCGATACCAAGTTCGTTGCCGTGGAAAATGTGGTTATCCACGAGGTTGCACAGCAGGTTGTGGGCCGAGGTAATGGCGTGGAAGTCACCTGTGAAGTGCAGGTTGATGTTTTCCATAGGTACCACCTGGGCGTAACCGCCGCCGGTAGCACCGCCCTTCATACCAAATACGGGGCCCAGCGATGGCTCACGCAGCGCCACCATGGTCTTAGAACCCACCAGGTTCAGGGCGTCGGCGATACCGACGGAGACGGTGGATTTCCCTTCACCCGCAGGTGTTGGGGAGACCGCGGTGACCAGCACGAGTTTGCCTCGCTTGCCGGAACCTTGAACTTTTTGGGTATCGACTTTGGCCATGTGGTGGCCATACGGGATAAGCGCCTCGTCAGAAATGTTGACCGAGGCGGCAATGTCGGAGATCGGTTGCAGTGTGGCAGCCAGTGATATTTCAGCATCATTCATACGTGCAAGGTTAGCTACGTCACTGTTTTTAAGGAAGGGCCGACCACATTAACTTTGGATTTTTTCTGACGCCTTCTTATCGGTACTGGTCAGACGCCAGATGATCCACGCAATCAACACAACAACCAGCGCAATAACTACCGCGACCGTCGTTATGGGCCACCTGGAATACGCGATACCCAGGGCTGCAATGGATACCGATCCGATGGTCGTATAGATGGTCGCCCAGGTCGCTCCGCCAAGTATCAGTGCTGGCAGATACCGGTACCACCGCATTCTAACGACGCCGGCGGCGAGGTTGATCGCGGTTTGGAAGCCGATGGTTAGAAAGGAGACGGCGACGGCGGGTGGCCCCCACCGGTCCAGGGCTCGTTCGGCACGCTGATACACGGTCGAGGCCATGATCCGTTGGACGGCCTTGATCCGAGCCATACCGGCTCGGGCAGCGCGGCCAATGAGGTAGGTACCGCCGGCGCGGAGGAAGACGATGGCAAACAGCGCGATCCACACCCAGATCCAGGGTCCATCCCAGCTCAGGGGGTTGTACCAGACGCCGTTACCCACGTGGTCTCCTTGCTATGGCGTTGTTGTTACGCTTTCTACCCTAGATTATGTGTCGGTGGCGTCGTCGTCAGGGGTTTGGGCTTCAGGCTGATCCGCCCACCAGTCCAGCAGGGCGGTCTTGGTGGCCTCGAAATCGGCGGGACCTTCGTCAAGCCGGAGATTCAGCAGGTGGTTATAGGCGCGTCCGACCAGCGGGCCGGGTTTGAGGCCCAGGATCTCCATGATCTGTTTGCCGTCGAGGTCCGGGCGGATCGAGGCGAGCTCTTCTTCCTCGGCTAGCTGCTCGATGCGGGTTTCCAAATCGTCGTAGGCAGTGGCCAAACGACGGGCCTTGCGCTTGTTCTGGGTGGTCACATCCGAACGGGTCAGTGCGTGGAGGTGGTCGAGTAGGTTCCCGGCGTCAGTGACGTAGCGGCGTACCGCGGAATCGGACCATTCACCTTCGCCGTAGCCGTAGAACCGCATGTGCAGCTCGACGAGTCGGGCCACGGCTTTGGTCGAGTCCTTATCGAAGCGCAGGGCTCGCATGCGTTTGGCCGCGAGTTTTGCTCCGACGACGTCGTGGTGACGGAACGTGACCTTGCCGTTTTTCTCGAATCGGCGGGTCTTGGGCTTGCCGATATCGTGCATCAGGGCTGCGAAGCGGAGCACAAAATTCGGGGCGTCAACGTAATCAGCTTCGTGCTGGATGGCGTTTTCCATGACCTGCAACGAATGCTCGTACACGTCTTTGTGGCGGTGGGTGGCGTCCGAGGCTTCGCGCATCGCGGGGAGTTCGGGCAGCACGAAATCAGCGATTCCAGAGGCGACGAGAAGGTCGAGACCACGGCGTGGTTTGTCGGCGATCATGAGTTTCACGAGTTCTTCGCGCACGCGTTCGGCCGAGATGATCTCGATGCGCTGGGCCATCTCACCCATGGCGGTGGCAACGCGATCGGAAACGGTCACACCGAGTTGGGCGGCAAACCGTGCGGCGCGCATCATCCGCAGCGGGTCATCGGAAAAGGAGTCTTCGGGAGTGCCGGGCGTATCGAGCACACCGGCCACCAGCGCCTTAATGCCGCCAAACGGATCGACAAGTTCAAAATCGGGCAGGCGTAACGCCATGGCGTTGACGGTGAAATCCCGACGACGCAGATCCTCGACGAGCTCGGTGCCGAAAACGACTTCAGGTTTCCGCGAATCCGGATCGTACTTCTCGTCCCGGTACGTAGTGATTTCGACGATCCAATCGCCGTAGCGGGCGCCGATCGTGCCGAAAGCTGCCCCGATGTCCCACTGCGCGTGGGCCCAGCCGGTCAGAATCTGTTGGATCTGTTCGGGTTTGGCATCGGTGGTGAAGTCGAGATCGGTGACTTGTGAACCCAGAAACATATCACGTACTGGGCCACCGACCAGGGCCAGCTCGAAACCAGCGTCAGCAAACCGTGCCCCAAGATCCACAACGAATTTTGGCAGGGTGACGTCGGCGGGGAAACCGGCGGGTAAGTCCACGGTGGCTTGGTTGAGGTGGCTGGTATTCGACATGAGGTAAGTACGTATTCGATCCGATAGGTCAGTTGAAATTTTTGTTAGTCGGTGTCCCCGTATTGCGCGCCAGACAATGCTGGCTCGGACACTACGGGCTAGAGTGGATTGTATGTCCCACCGTGCCCGTGGTGCTTCCGATCGCACCCCACCCAATGTCTGGGGCACCAGTGCGTCTACGATCCGGCGGGTTCGCCGCGATGCACAGACTGCCAGGGTACGCACCGAGTCTGCTACAGGCTCGGGTCAGATACCAACTGTAAGCGAAATTTCCGCCGGTGGCATGGTGGTCCGGGAGCACCGCGGGGCACACCAGGTAGCCATTATCGCACGGTATAACCGCGGCGGACGACTCGAATGGGTGCTGCCCAAAGGCCACCCCGAAGGCGAAGAAGACCATCACGAAGCCGCCATGCGCGAGGTCGCTGAAGAAACCGGCATTTCCGGCGATGTGCTGACGGCGTTGGGCCACATCGACTACACGTTTACGGTGCCGGGTCGGCGCATCCACAAAACCGTGCACCACTTTTTATTGCGTGCCACCGGCGGGGAACTGACCATTGAAAACGATCCGGATCAAGAGGCCGTCGACGTTGCCTGGGTTGATGTCGATCGTCTCACCGGCCGCCTGACGTTCCTCAATGAGCGCCGTATTGTTGAAATGGCCCGCGATTTGATGGCCGAGTTTTTCGATATCGGTCCGCCACCTGCCGTCGTACGGCCGCGCCGGATTATTCCGATGATTCGTCGGCTGCCCTCTGGGTTAATTCCCCCGCAGTTCCGCGATGACCACGACGCTGAAACTGAGAAAAAGCCGCCCACACCCTATGAACTGGCTCAAAAGTTGGCCAGGGCCAAGCAACCCGACCAACAGCCTGGTAACCTACCCAAAGATTCCCCTGAGCGTCAGCCTGAGGAATCAACTTCCCCCGAACCAGAGCAACCGAAGATTCCCAAACCTTCGGCGGCACTATTTGAGAAACACCGTAAACGAAACACATGACCGAAACCCCCCAGGCCGAACAGGCTACTCCAGATCCCAAGGACGCCTCGAGGTCCCGCTCCCTTGCCGCAAAAGCTTCGGCGCTCATGGCGGCCGGGACGATCGTCTCCCGAGTGCTTGGGTTTGTCCGGAGCTCGCTGCTATTCGTGGCGATCGGTTCGACTGCCTTGGTGTCGGATGTCTTCGAATCCGCCAACACCATCCCAAACGTTATCTACATGCTGCTGGCGGGCGGCGTGTTCAACGTCGTGCTGGTCCCGCAGATCATCAAACAGGCCAAGAAAGCCGACCGGGGTGCCGACTACACGTCGCGGCTCATTACGTTGGCGGCAATCATTATCGGTGCGTTCACGATCGCCCTGACCTTCTTAGCAGCACCGATTATCGAAGCGCTCACCCTCGGATGGTCGGAGCCCAAGCTGGCTCTTGGTACCGCGTTTGCGTTCTGGACGCTGCCGCAAATCTTCTTCTACGGCATGTACGCGATCATCGGCCAGGTGCTCAACGCCCACGGCCGCTTCGGCGCGTATATGTGGGCGCCGGTGGCTAATAACGTTATCGCTATCGGGTTCATTCTCTTCTATATGGCGACATTCGGGGCCTACGTGGCCATTCCGGACGCCGAACAATTAGCACAGTGGACGACCACGCATACGATCATCCTCGCTGGCGGGCATACGCTGGGCATCGTCGCGCAGGCGGTCGTACTTCTTTGGCCGCTCAAACGCCTCGGTCTCGGGCTGAAACCCAAATTCGGGTGGAAGGGCATGGGCTTACGCCACACCGGTCGACTAGCTGGTTTTACGATCGTTACGATGGTGGTTGGCAACGTCTCAAACCTCATGATCAATCGACTGGTCACCGGCGCCACTGAAGCGCGAAGTGAGATCAGCGGTACCGTTGCCGAGGGCGCCTCGATTCCAGGGCTCCAGGCCCTGAACATCACCCAGTTGATCACGGTCTTACCGCATTCAGTGTTCGTATTGTCGATTGCCACCGTACTGTTCAACCACCTAGCCCGTGCGATGCAAGAACAAGATATGGACACCGCCCGGCGCACCACCGGCTCAGGCCTGCGCACATTCGCGGTGCCGATGATGATTTCGGTGGTCGGCGTCATAGTGCTGGCACCACCCATCGGACGACTGTTTGCCGGTTCGGCCGAAACCGCGGTTATCTCCGCGCACGCGATCGCCCAAATCCTGTTGCTGTTGGCCCTTGGGATGCCGCTGCGCTCAGCGCACTTCTATCTGCTGCGCGTCTTCTATGCGGCCGAGAACGCCATGATCCCCATGATCGTCCAAATCGGTGCCGCAGCGGTGTCGCTGGGCTTGTCCTACGGGTTGGCGCCGATCATGCCGATCGAAAACATGGCGTATCTGATCGCCCTGATCTTCACCGTCGTCCACGTCCTGCAGCTGGCACTGACCCACATCCTGGTCAAACGGTTCTTTGGTGACTACGGAGTCAAGCACGTCCTATCCACCTACATTCGAACCGGTTGGGCAGCGATAGCGGCAGGGGTCTTCGGTTTTGCCCTGCTCTACCCGCTCGGCGGGTACACCGGCGGGTGGGCAATGAGCTCCATTGTCAACGCCGTCATCGCGTGCGGACTGGTCGGTTCAGTCATGGTTGTGGTCTATCTGGTGGCCTGCCGAATCTTGGATGTCAGTGAGCTCAATCAGTTCCTCAATCCCATCACCAAGCGGTTAAAACGCAAGACCAACACCGGATAACAACAGTGTGACGGTAACGGTGTCAGATCCCAACAGTTCCCAACGAATACCATAAACTAGACACAGTGTTTCAACATCCATCGGTAACAGGGAGGTCTTGGTGGCCAACTTAGACGAAGGCGCGGTACTTGGTGGCCGCTACCAGATCACCGGACGCGTCATGGCATCCTCGCAAGGCGATCAGGTGCTCAACGGGCTCGACCAGGTACTCAACCGCGAGGTGCTGATCCTCGTCGCTTCGCGTGAGAACGCTTCCCAGGCCGCACAATCTGCCCGCCAGTTGGCCACCGGTGAACGCGCCAGCTCGATCCAAATTCTGGATCTGGGCCTGTCGAATGACCGCACCTATCTGGTTGCACCCGGCAACTCTGACGTCGAAGCCCTGTTGGCGCTGCTGACCAACCAAGAGGTCTACGTTGAACCATTCTTCACCGAAGCCCTGGGCACCGAACTCTTTGGCGAATCCCGGTCGAATACGCCACAAACCTTTGATGATGACGCCGAGTACTACGCTGATCTTCAAGATGAGTTGGAAGAAGAACAGGACGAAGGCTCAAATCGTCCAGAGTTTTTGAATAAGCTCTCCGATCGCATCGATAACTGGCTACAGGACGAGAATAACGAAGCCCCCATTGCTCCCGGACGTCCCCATGATTCCTCTGGTAAATCCGGCATTGGTACTGCCGCAGGCCTGGGTGCGGCAGCCGGTGCAGGTGCCGCTGCAGCCGGAGCATCGAAGAACAGCGATGACGACGATACTGACGGTCCGAAGACGGAGCAGACCGAGCAGCAAGAACCAGCCCGTTCCAAGCTGCCGATCCTGGATGATGACCAGGACGACGATGAGGTCGAAGAGCGCGTCCAGCCTGGCCAACCGCAACAGCCAACGCCGCCGCAAGAACCGGTCGATTCTGAACCTGAAGAAGAAGCACCGGAAGAGCGCACCCAGATCGTTCCACCGGTGACCCAAGAGCCGATCACCCAGAGCCAACCACAAGCTGCCGCTGCCCAGGAACCTGCACCGGACCAACCAGCAGAAGAGCGTTCCAAGCAACGCGCTGCTGCACCGATTATCCCACCACCCGCACCCGACGAGCCCACCGCTGAAGAGGGCTACGCCATCCAATACACCGATGAGCGGCAGCGTTCCACCCTGGGACGTTGGCTCGCGGGCCTCTTGCTCGTTGCTGTCCTCGTCGGTGCCGTCATCGTTGGCTTCCAATTCCTAGGCTCCCCTGAACAGGAAGAAGAGCCACCGGTCGCCGAGGAACCAACCGAAGAACAACCGGCCGACGGACAGACGGATGAACCCGACGAAGAGGAATCCGAGGATCTACCCGACCCCGTCCCAGCTTCGGTAGAACGTGTCGTACCGGATGCACCACAGCTCTCCAACGAGTACGAGTCTGATCTACCAGCGATCGTCGATGGTAACCAAGCAACCGCCTGGCACACCCTGACGTTCACCAGCCCGCAGTTTGGTGGATTCGCCTCCAACCTCGCACTGGTGGTCGAGCTGGAAGAAAAGGCCCCGATCTCGGAAATCACCATTGCCCAGAATCAGGGCAGCGGTGGGGCATTCACGGTGGCCGTTTCCAACGAACCGGATCCAACAGGTGGCGTCATGCTCACCGATGGTTCATTCACCGGACCCGAATATACGGTTGATGCCCACAACGAAGACGGCGAGCCCATTGAAGCCCGCTACGTGATCATCAACTTCACCGAACTACCGACCCTGTCGAATACTAATTCGCCTGAACGACCATACGGTCTACGCATCGCGGAAATCGACGTCAATTAGTCCAGAACACGAAGGCGCCATGGGGAATGGAATATTCTTTATGGTGCCTTCGTTGTCACTGACGGAACCAATACCCTAGGGCCCTGCTTACTGTGCCCTCCGCCTCATCAGAGCAAAGGAAATACTCTTGGCAGAGAACCTCACCGCCGACGTACACGACGTTGTGATTATCGGATCTGGCCCAGCCGGCTATACCGCCGCTGTTTACGCATCCCGCGCGAACCTGAACCCAATCCTGTTCACCAGTTCCGTCGAAGCAGGCGGCGAACTCATGAACACCACCGACGTTGAGAACTACCCGGGCTTCCCAGAAGGCATCATGGGACCAGAACTCATGGGCCACTTTGAAGCACAGGCCCGTCGCTTTGGAACTGATGTCCAGTACGAGGACGTCACCGAGCTGGACCTCAACGTGCAGCCAAAACGTATCACCCTGGCCGATGGCACCATCCACCAAGCACGTGCCGTCATTTTGGCGACCGGCTCCAAGTACCGCGAGCTCGGCTTGGCCGGTGAGAGCGCTCTGGTAGGGAAGGGTGTGTCCTGGTGTGCAACCTGTGACGGCTTCTTCTTCCGCGATCAGCCACTAGCTGTCGTCGGTGGCGGCGACTCCGCCATGGAAGAGGCCCTGTTCCTCACCAAGTTCGCTTCGAAAGTCTATGTCATTCACCGTCGCGACGAGCTGCGTGCCTCCCAGATCATGGCAGACCGTGCACTAGCCAACGAGAAGATCGAATTTATCTGGAACTCGGCTGTCACCGCGATCAACGGTGATACTAAAGTCGAATCACTTGATGTTGAGAATATCGTTGACGGCACGACCAGCACCCTCGATGTAAACGGTGTCTTCATTGCGATTGGTTCCGATCCTCGTACAGACTTGGTCAAAGACCAGCTCGATATTGACGAAACCGATGGCACAATCGTGGTGCAAGAACCATCAACTGCCACAAAGATCCCGGGCGTCTTCGCCGCAGGAGACGTCGTAGATGGTAAGTACCGTCAGGCTATTACCGCAGCCGGCATGGGTGCTAAGGCTGCTATCGACGTAGAAGATTTCCTCGGCTAAGACTCTCAACGCCCGCTAGGCGTATTCAACTCAATCGGAAGGAATATTATGGCGACCATCGCAGTAACAGATCAAGATTTCCAAGAAAAGGTTATCGACGCAGACAAACCAGTCATCGTCGACTTTTGGGCCGAATGGTGTGGCCCATGCCGTCAACTATCTCCAGTCCTGGAAGAAATCAGTGACAAATACGCTGACAAGGTCACCGTTGCCACTGTAGATGTTGACGACAACCCAGGTATCGCAGCAAAATACGGTATCACCAGCATCCCGACCGTCTACGTTTTCAAAGACGGCGAGAAAGCTCACGAGTCAGTCGGAGCGAAGCCACTCCACGCACTCGAGAAGGAATTTGCTGACTATCTGAACTAAGGTATTCACACACTAGAAAAGTGGTGCTGGTCAGAGTCTGACCAGCACCATTTTTTATTAGTTCAGAAGCTACAGGCTGCTATTCGTTTTCGGTAGCCTCACTATTGATGACAGCCATGATCCGGTTGAGATCATCGACAGACGCAAAGTCGATCGCGATACGTCCCTTCTTGGCTCCGAGGGTGATCTTCACGGAGGTATCGAGGAGATCCGTCAGTGTTGACGCCAACTCATCGAACTGCTGAGTGTTTCGACGAGGGCGTGGAGCAAGCTGACCTGCATTGTGCATGTTCCGTAGCATGAGACTTGCGAGCTCTTCAGTGGCACGGACTGACAGGCCCTCGTTGATGACGCGCTGTGCTAACTGGGTCATCAACGTCTCGTCATTGACGCCGAGAATGGCACGTGCATGTCCAGCCGATAACACGTTGGCTGCGACCTGACGTTGCACAGCAGGGGGCAGGTTCATGAGGCGCAGCGTATTTGAAATGTGTGGCCGTGATCGGCCCACACGTTTCGACAAGATCTCTTGTGACCAACCGAAGTCATTCATCAGCTGCTGATAAGCTGCGGCTTCTTCAAGCGCATTCAGTTCACTTCTGTGAATGTTTTCGAGAAGTGCATCACGCAGGAGATCTTGATCGGCAGTATCGCGAACGATCGCCGGGATAGTGTCTAGTCCGGCACGTTTACTCGCGCGCCAACGGCGCTCACCCATGATGAGTTCATACTTGCCCTGGGTGTCAGTAGGTCGAATGACGACAGGCTGTAGAACCCCTACCTCGGCCACCGAAGCGACAAGCTCGACCATTGCTTCTTCGTCAAACTCTTCACGTGGTTGTCGTGGGTTCGGGACGATGGCATCTACTTGAATCTCGTTCAGCAAGCTGCCCTGCTCCGTCTCGGTCACTTCTTGAGGCAGCTCTTCAACGGCAGGTCCTTCTACTGCGGTTTCTTCTGCAGACACTTCGGTAGTTTTCTTCCGTGGACGCTCGAGTATCGGGTTTGGCATAGCGGCACGGCTAGCCTTTGTTCGCTCTACAGATGGAGTTCCTGACGTGATACTGGAACTTGTGTTCACGGGAGCGGTCTCGGAGTCACTGTCGTCCGCGCTATCATCTCCAAAGAAGAGGTCTGACGGACGGCGTCTTCTACTGGCGGGTCGTACGCCTTCCAGGTAGCGAGATTCAACAGGTTCAGTATCTTGCGATAAATCAATCTTTGGCGCTTCATCTGCGATGATGAATGCCTCTGCAGATCGATTCTCGTCTGCTGCTGGTGCAGCTTCCTGCTGGTCCGGTGCTTCTTCGATTTCTTCTGGTGCAGGTTCTTCCTGAGATGTGTTCTGTATCAGAGCACCCAGTCCTCGACCCAATCCTCTACGAGATTTCTTGGGTTGTTGCGCCATCAATACCTCCGTTGTTGCTTCTGAAACTACAGCCACACCTAGCATATCTGCTATTCCTGCTGTTTGCTGTGTTTCACGTGAAACACGCGTTGTGTTCTGCCACCAGCTATCGTTGGTCGATAGTTTGCAATTTAATCCTCCATTTTTTGTCTGATGCCGAGCTCAAAATAGGTCAAAGAATATTTGCAGTCGTCGGCCAGCGCCGCAATAGGTGAGCGCTACTTGTTTTCAGCATTCGGTTTCACGTGAAACGCTTCTATCCCGAGCCTCCACAGGCTGACTTGGGCTCGATGAGTCCAGAATGTACAGTTGGTTTAGACGCTAGCCCGTACTCCACCCGCTTTATAGTGAAAACACTGTTTTTAGCAGCTTATCGGGACATGTGAGCAGAATTTTCCGCACATACCATCACGTCTAGCCCCGGTAGTGAGGTGAACTTCTCTTGGTGGATAGAGGACAAGGAAGATTGAATGGTTGTAATGTTTCACGTGAAACATATGAGTTAGGCGGATTACTACTCTCTTATACGACTAAAACTTGGTGTTGTGATATCGCCAGAGTCGTGATTCAGCTAAGTTTTATCCACGACAGCAATCAATGCGTATGGTTCTCATAGAGGGACGATCTCACTTTCTTACCTGGGTTGTTTCACGTGAAACCCTTTTCCAAGCATTAGAAGCAGGAGCAGAGCGTACTTTTTGATGATTGTCCTAGGTACAGCATGATATGGTCTGCTTTGCCCTGGATAGGTGCCTCGAACATGGTTTCTCAAATGACGTTTCACGTGAAACCAGCGCGAGAACCAATCGCAACCCTCACCCGTACCATGCTCAACATGTCATGCTGTGTATTATTCGTTGGGTACCGTGGGCAATCGCAGGTGAGACCGCTAACGAAAACAGACTACTTCTATGTGAGGGCCTAGTTTTACGACACACATATATGAGGTTTGTACATAGACTCAAATGGCAAGAATATGTGTCTATCGATCGTCGCCAGCATAAACTGCTCGGCATCGAGTACTGCACAGTTTTCGTGTTTCACGTGAAACGCAAGGTTATGTTCCTGAACTTTTATACACCAGAGTGTCTAGCCCCGAAGAGTGTACCAGCTTCCGTGCATCGTCTGCTGTGGTTCTCTAACGATTGAGTGTTTGTTGAGCATTCACTAATCAGCTTGCTACCCAAACTAGTCTTACCGAACTCGCGTTGGAGTGCGTCTAATCTCGTTTCACGTGAAACGTTTCCGTAAAAGTTTGGTCCTTCAAAACTGACACGGTGTTGGCTTGCATACTGAAACTAATCTCAGCAAAAGTGCACCTAATACCTGGACACGATCCGCTATATGGAACCCGCTCGTAATAGCACGCAGAGTTTCACGTGAAACGGGGGCAACGCCCAAACTCATAGTGCCAGATTTAATCGATATATTGGCGAAGCCTAGTGCTTTGAGCTGATGGCGGGCTTAGATATGTAATGACAACGATTTGCTGCTTCAATAGCTACGTATCTGCCAAGCACCACGTCGTATTGACATACCGGTCCGTGTTTCACGTGGAACGTCCCGAACCCGCACGGTCCAATTTTCCAGTTGAGTTTAAATTGCGACTCTACGCACCTAATACAATATTTTGGACAAACCAAACGTTGGCATGAGTGCGCAGACGCAAACGACTATATAGCTATCCGGTGGTTTCACGTGAAACGCTCTAGCGCTATATCACGATTCAGGGGAACAGAGTTACCGCCGACGAGTCGGTAGAACGAGGTACCAAAGGAAGACACCATAGCAGCCTGGCGAATCCTTTTTCACGTCAAAGGACTAGTATGCTCGGCAGTCAGTTTACAGAGCTATAATTGAGCGGCGCGAACTAACTGACGACTATGACGTGGAAAAATGACTGTTCACTACTGAGCATTACCCCGAGAAGCTATCTCCATAGCAGCCTCGCGATAGCTGAGGGCGCCGGTGGAACTTGGGTCGTAAGTGAGAACGCTCTGCTGGTACGAGGGGGCTTCAGAAATACGTACGTTCCTTGGAATGACAGCATCTAGCACTTGCTGCGGAAAGTAATCCCGGACTTCTTCGGCAACTTGCACTGCAAGGTTTGTCCGCGAGTCATACATCGTGAGAAGAATGGTAGAGATATGCAGCGCAGGATTAAGGTGTTCCTGAATCATCTGAATATTCTTAACCAGCTGTGAAAGCCCCTCGAGTGCATAGTATTCAGTCTGGATCGGAATCAGTACTTCATTCGCAGCAACGAAAGCGTTTACGGTTAATAATCCAAGACTCGGTGGACAATCAATAAAAACATAGTCGATACGAGGAAGGCCTACTTCTTCGCGATACTCGAAGTAGCGGTCGAGGGCACGCGAGAGTCGCTGCTCGCGTGCAACAAGTGAGACAAGCTCAATCTCTGCGCCAGCGAGGTCAATTGTCGATGGGGCGACTAGGAGACCGTCAGTGTCCGGGTTCTCGTAAAGTACGTCCTTCAGGTCATAGTCTTCGATAAGGACGTTGTAGATCGAGGGGACACCTTGATGGTGGTCAATATTCAACGCGGTCGAAGCATTACCCTGGGGGTCGGTGTCAATCACCAAAACGTTCATGCCAGCACGCGCCATAGCGGTCGAAACATTCACCGTCGTCGTAGTCTTACCGACGCCACCCTTTTGGTTAGAAATCGTCATGATGCGAGTGTGTTCAGGCTTTGGCATCCGCTTTGTTTTCAACTTCTCGCGTCGACGCTTTTCTGACTCCAACTGTCTGGCCAGCGGTGTCGAAGCAGCGCTATTCGTAGACTGCGCAGTTTCACCTGAAACATTTTCCTTCTCGACCAAGCCAGCCTCCCTTACTTTAAAGTTGAAGTAATTATTTCCTACAGATTAGGAATCATACGTAAGTCTTGCAACAGTCGTGGGAACTGCCAAGAGTTCGTCCCCGACTGTAAGAACTTCCGAGTGCTTCGTTTTGAATTTGCGCAAAACTTTATCTGCCTTTTCAATTTCATTGGCAGCACTTTTGCCTTTAATCGCTAGTAATTCACCCGAGCCATGCAGTAGCGGCACAGTCATCGGAACTAGAGATTTCATTGCCGAAACAGCACGTGCGGTCACTATATCCACATCGACCGTTTCGAAGACCTGTTCTGAACGGGCACGTACAACATCGACGTTTTCCAGTTCAAGATCTTCAACGACCATTTCTAACCAGTCGACACGTCGTTCTAATGGCTCGATGAGAACGAACTGGACATCTGGTCTAGCGATAGCCAGAGCGATACCGGGCAGTCCTGCACCTGAGCCAACATCGGCGACAAGGGCGCCCTTGGGCAACAGCTCTTGAACCACAGCACAATTGAGCACGTGTCGATCCCACATTTTCGGGATCTCTCGGGGTCCAAGGAGTCCCCACTCGATGCCAGTTGTCACGAGGTGGTGTACAAACCGTTCGACGGTAGCTGTGGATTCTCCGTAGAGCACCTCGACAGCGTCAACAACCCAGTCTTCTTGGCGACCGAGTTCGGCGTCGGATGGATCAGCGTCAGGAATAGGATTCTCGGTCAAGGCTACTCTCCGGCACTAATGACGACGTGACGGCGTGGGCCTTCACCTTCCGATTCGGAGTACAGGCCAGCTTCAGCGACTACGTCGTGAACGATTTTGCGCTCGTATGGGCTCATCGGCTTCATGTGCTCGACGTCGCCCGATTCCTGAACTTTGGCAATGGCTTCACGAGCTTGGTCACGTAGGGCGTCAGCGCGCTGTACACGGTGCCCAGCTACGTCCAAGATGAGTCGTGAACGTTCCCCTGTGGAGGAGAGTACCGCGAGGCGAGTGAGCTCCTGCAGAGCGTCTAGAGTCTTGCCGTTCTTACCAATGAGACCGGCGATATCTTCGTCATCTTCAGCGGCAAGCACGGAGAGGTAGGTCCGGTTGTTTCGGACTTCAATATCAATATCGCCATCGAGGTCGGCGATATCCAGAAGTTCCTCAATGTAGTCGGCGGCGTGGTCGCCTTCGGCTTCAATGTCAGAGGACTCGTTGACCTCTTCGGTGACGTCTTCCGACGCGTTAGCTTGTTCTGCGTTCATCGTTTCTTCCTAGGTTTTTTCACAGGTTGGTGACGCTGGCCTTTAGGCTTCTGAGCTTCAGCCTGAGATTTCTCTTCGGCTTCTTGGGCTGCTTTGCCAATTGGAGGCAAGCCTTTAACAGCGCGACGTTCATTGAGTTCACGTTCGGCAATGGAGCCTGGCGTTGGGTTCCGGCGGATAATAAAGAGTTGCTGTCCAACGGCCCAGAAGTTGGTTGCGGTCCAGTAGATGAGTACGCCAACTGGGAAGTTGAAACCACCGATGGCAAAGACAGCAGGCAGTGCGTACAGCATGATCTTCTGGGTCTGTGCGAACTGTCCGGTCTGCGCGGCTTCGGACATGTTCTTCCCCATCAGGGTCTTCTGCATGTAGAACATGGCAGTGACCATGAGGATAATCAGAATGACGGCGACGACGACAACGTTCAGGTCGAAGTTTTCCCCGACATTGTCCTTCAAGACGTCCGACATTTGTGCGCCGGCGAAAGACGAATTCGCGAATGAGTGCACTTCGTCTGCTGAAAGTGCACCGATCGTTTCATTATTGTCGGCAGCTTGTGACGCGCTGACGAGTACACGATAGAGCGCAAAGAAGAATGGCATCTGCACCAGCATGGGCAGACATGCCGCAAACGGACTGGTGCCGCGGTCCTTGAACAGCTGTTGCTGTTCCATCGCCATAGCCTGGCGGGAGAGCTGGTCTTTTTTATTCTTGTACTTAGCTTGCAGCTTTTTGATCTCGGGCTGCAATTCCTGCATGGCCCGCTGGGATTTAATCTGCTTGACGAATACCGGGATGAGCAAGGTACGGATCAAGATCACCAGCAGGACGAGTGCGAGTGTCCAAGTCCAGCCCGATGCCGAGTCCATTCCAAGGAAGCCCAGCACGGTGTGAAACATGCTCAGCACCCATGAGACCGCCCATGTGAAGGGGAGAAGAATTGTGTCAAAAAATCCCATAGTTTATTTATCCTCTTCGGTGGCCTCGGTATCCGGCGGTATCACCGGGTGGTTCAGTTCAATAATGAAGGGTTGTTTGCCATCCGGCCAAATCCTATTCCCTGGAGGGACCGGATCAATGCCACCGTCTTGCCATGGATGACAACGCAAAATACGCCATCCTGCCATAAGGCTACCCTTAATGGCCCCCTGCGTATAAACCGCTTCTAGGCCATAGGCTGAACACGTTGGAAAGAATTTACATACGTCTCCATACGTTGGAGAGATGATTCTGCGATACGCTCGCAACAGCCAACCAACCACGGTTGATGGCAGGGCACGAATGAATCCCCACTGTTTTGCGCCGTCCTTCACGATAAATGGCGAAGGCTGCGCACTGTCGGGGAGATCTTGGTGCTCACTGTTGCTCTGCACGCCGCATATACTTTCTCAGTGCCCCATGAACTGCATGGGTTGCCGCCTCTTTGAGCTCATCAAAGGTGGCATTGGCAGAAGTTGGTAGTGCTCTGACTACTAGGTCAACCGAGCCCTCAGCTACTTCGATATCAAAATCACGGTCAAAGAGTTCGGCGACGATAGCACGCAGTCGACGTTTTACAGCGTTCCGGGTGACGGCATTCCCCACGGCTTTGGAAACAATAAAGCCTGCACGTGAGTCATCACCGGTGGCTGGTCGAATATTTGCAGATACGACAACGTTCCGATTACCGAAACGGGAACCGGAACGTTGTGTATCAGAAAATTGTGCTCTAGTGCGTATCCGTTGGTGTTGCGGCAGCACTAAATCAGTGCTCCTGTGGCCACCGGCACCGACACTTTAAAGCTTAAGCGCTCACACGTGCGCGGCCCTTGCCGCGACGTGCTGACAAAACTGCACGGCCGGCGCGAGTACGCATACGGGAACGGAAACCATGCTTGCGGGCACGGCGGCGGTTATTCGGCTGAAAGGTCCGCTTAGTCACTGTTATTTCTCCACACTCAGTCAGACGCAGAAGCATACTTTGGGAAGTGCGTCTCAAACTGCGTTAGCCCAAAAAAACTTCGGCGATATTAGTTCATTATTTGTTCATACTCTCCCGGTGCGCGCTAAAAAATGGCACGCCTCATCCCGGGCAAGACTCAATAAGTCTATGAACAGCAGTCGGTTAGGTCAAATTGACGTGAAGTTTTCAGTTATCCTAAATGCCGCTCTGTGTATAAGCTGTGCATAACCCTCTCAACCCTGTGGAGATTAAGGCTAAGGTTGGGGAGGTCGGACTTGTAGAACGTTGAAAACACAATGTAACCGGTCCGGGGCTTGTGGATAATGCGTGCGTAAAGATATTGCCGTCCTGCTGTGTACAACGCAGCAGAGTACGGGAATCATGAAGTGGGGTTTTAGCGGATGAGTGTTAGCGAATCGATCATCAACTCGTGGGAACGAGTTGTTGAGAAAGTGCGCGCTTCTGGTGACGTAGGCCTTAGTCAGATGGGCTTTTTAGACCTCGCACACCCGCAGGGACTCATTGCCAACACCCTGTTGTTAGCCGTCCCAAATGAGTTGACCCGCGACATCTTAGAAAACCGTTTACACGACTATCTAGCCGATGCCCTGACCGAAGTTTTTGGCACTGATATCAATTGCGCCTACTCGATCGACACCAATCTTCACGCCAGTACCCCAGAAATTCCGACCGCACCAAGACCATCCACGCCCGAATCTCGTGTTGTGGATAATGTTGTGGACATATCTGAAGCGTCCCAAGCCCCAGCGGAAAAAGCTCAGACTGATGAACCGCTCATGGACGATCTCTTTAGCTCCCAAACCAACCCCGCTGCAGCTCCCTATGGTGGCCCTCAGCTAACTGTTTCACCACATTCAGGTGAACGGTCCCGGCTCAATGAGCACTATCATTTCGATAATTTCATCACCGGTTCATCAAACCGTTTTGCTCATGCTGCCGCTTATGCTGTGTCTGAACAGCCAGCCAAGTCATACAACCCACTCTTCATTTACGGGGAATCAGGTCTGGGGAAAACCCACCTCTTGCACGCCATCGGTCACTATGCTCAGGAACTCTTCCCGGGTTTACGCGTTCGGTACGTCAACTCCGAAGAGTTCACCAACGACTTCATTAACTCGATTCGTCACGATGAAGGCGCATCCTTCAAGCAGATCTACCGCAACGTGGACATCTTGCTCATTGACGACATCCAGTTCATGGCGAATAAAGAAGCCACCGTTGAAGAGTTCTTCCACACATTCAACGCGCTCTATAACAACCACAAGCAGGTTGTGATCACATCAGACCTGCCTCCAAAACAGCTCTCTGGTTTCGAAGAGCGTCTGCGTTCCCGTTTTGAATGGGGACTCACCACAGATATTCAGCCACCAGATCTTGAAACGCGTATCGCAATTCTGGCGAAGAAAGCTGATGCCGAGCGCATTACCGTGCCAAAAGATGCCCTGGAGTACATTGCTTCACGGATCGATACCAACATTCGCGAACTGGAAGGTGCCCTAACTCGCGTCACCGCATATGCCTCGTTGAATAATGAGCCAATCAATCTCGACCAGGCTCAGTACATTCTGAAGGATCTGATCACTGACGACGATGCACAAGAAATCACTTCAGATCTGATCATGGATGAAACCGCGAACTACTTTGGGTTTACTTTGGCTGATCTGCAATCGAAGTCTCGAACCCGAACGCTCGTTACGGCCCGACAGATCGCGATGTACTTGTTGCGCGAGCTCACCGAAATGTCATTGCCGCGCATCGGGGCTGAATTCGGCGGTCGTGACCACACCACGGTGATGCATGCCGATCGCAAGATTCGAGATTTGATGAGCCAGCGGCACGCGATTTACAACCAGGTCACGGAACTTACGAACAAAATTAAGCAGCGGGCACGCAACGTCTAAGAATTTTTTGTGTGATCCCAGACTCCACAAAAAATTCGTTTAATTCTGTGTTTTAGGTGGATACCTTCAGGTTAAGGTTGAAGCGATCTCCACATACCCCTATTAACCCTATTTCGGCCTGAGAGTCGAGCGTCCCTCGAATCCTCAAAACAGGCGTCCACCGTCATCCACAGTCATCCACAAGGTTTTCCACAATAGGGTTAGAGCTTCTTGAAGGCCTTGTGGATAACCCTGTTGATAATTAAGGGACAACTTGGGTCTGGCTGCGGATAACTCGCTTAATCGGTGGAATTACAACGATGTAAGGGAATGATGTCCCCACAACTTACCCACAGCCGAAGCGAGCACTCTGCACTTAATGCTCCACAGGCAAATGCTTATAGGGGCGCCGATGCACAGGCTTTTCCACAGTATCCACACCCCCTACTAATACCCCCATTCCTTTAAACACCTCTAAATAACGATGAGTCGGACTTCTGGCTGATGCACTTTTCAAAAACTGATTCGAGCTCCACTGCTTTTTCAAACTGCTTGTCGACGGGGAAGTTGAAATCACGCTAAGCTGTCTAAGCACCCCTAATAATTTCGGGTGTCCAATTTTTGTCATTGGGCAATTGCGTATTGCCATTTTCTGAGGGAAGGCAGACTCTTCGTGAAGTTCACAATCGGACGGGATGTTCTTACTGACGCTGTCACTTGGACCGCACGTTCACTGTCTCCTCGACCACCCGTACCGGTTTTACGCGGTTTGCTCATTACCGCCGAAGACAACCTCGTCTCAATCGCCAGCTTCGACTATGAAACATCTGCTCAACTCGATGTTGAGGCACATATTGAGTCCGAAGGCCAGATTCTGGTTGAAGGCCGCATGCTCAGTGACATCGTTAAGTCGCTGCCGAATGCCCCAGTCACCATTGAACTGACCGAATCTCGAGTAGTCGTTACTTGTCAGAATTCCACGTTTACGTTGGCAACTATGCCGGTCAATGAATACCCAGCACTTCCAGCTATGCCTGAAGTTGCCGGCACTATTGACGGTTCAGTCTTTGCTGAAGCTATCGCTCAGGTAACTGCTGCAGCATCCAAAGATGACACACTGCCAATCTTGACCGCAGTCAAAATCGAAATTGAAGGTGACAAAATCACCTTCTTGGCTACCGACCGGTACCGCCTCTCGATGAAAGAAATCACCTGGACACCACATGATCCACAGATTTCGACATCTGTACTGGTCAAGTCTCGTACGCTAACCGAAGTCGCTCGATCACTCGGTGGCGGCGGAGAAATTGAATTCCGTTTTGCCACAGAAACAGACGATGCTGAACTCGTTGGCTTTTCCTCAGGTGGTCGTCGCACCACCAGCCTGCTGGTCGATGGTGAATACCCAAAGATTCGTTCACTGTTCCCAGAAGAATCCAACATTTACGCAACCGTCGACACCGGCCAGTTGATCGAAGCCGTCAAGCGCGTTGCGTTGGTGGCAGAACGCAACACCTCACTGCTGATGGTCTTTAGTAACGGCGAAGTGTCGCTTTCTGCAGGCCAAGGTGACGACGCATCAGCTACAGAATCCGTTCCGGTACAAATGGAAGGCGAAGACATTACCGTTGCCTTCAACCCCTCGTACCTTTCCGAAGGTCTCAACGTCATGGGTGGGGCTTACACCCGTTTCGCATTTACCAGTGCACCAAAACCGGCCCTACTGACGGGCAAAAAAGAACTTGAAGGCCCGCAGAATGAGGACTACCGGTATTTGGTCATGCCGATCCGCATTCCGAACTAGCCGTGTACCTTTCACACCTTTCGCTCACGAATTATCGTTCGTATGAACAGGCCGAGATTGAACTCAAGCCCGGCCCGAACATCCTGATTGGCGCAAACGGTGTTGGCAAAACCAATGTTGCCGAAGCCATGAATTATTTGGCTGTGCAACACTCCCACCGGGTTTCCAATGACCATCCACTCGTGCGAATCGGGCAAACCCAAGCACTAGCACGTGGACGGGTGCACCGCGGGGAACAAGCCGTATCAATCGAATACGAAATCAACCCCGGCAAATCCAACCGGGTGGCTATTAACCGTGGGGCACCGCAAGCCGCACGGCAGGCTTACGGTATTTTCAAAGCTGTCCTCTTTGCCCCCGAAGATATTGAACTCATTAGTGGGCAACCAGATATTCGACGTCGTTTTATGGACGACCTCATCGTTCAGATGCGCCCGGCACTCGGTGACGCCCGACGTGACTACGACAGGGTCTTACGTCAACGCAATGCATTGTTAAAATCTGGCCGCAAACCAGGCTCATGGACCGACGAACATGAATCCACGTTGGCGGTGTGGAACGAACACCTTGCCAGGGCCGCCGCTCGACTCATTAATGGGCGGCTCCATGCGCTGCGCCTGCTGGCTGCACCGACTTCGGAAGTTTACGCCGAGCTCTCGAATGGCAATAAGCCCGCAGGATTCGCCTACCAATCTACGGTTCCGATGGCTACCGGGCAGCACGCTGAAGTACCCGATGAGGCTGTACTGTATACCGCCATCGTCGAAGCATTAGAAGAAGCGTATCAATCCGAACGGGACCGGGGCGTTACCCTGGTTGGTCCACACCGCGATGATTTGGTGGTCACCTTGGGCCCGGCGCCGGCCAAAGGTTTTGCCTCGCACGGAGAAACCTGGTCCTTAGCACTTGCCCTGCGGTTGGCGTCATACCGGGTGCTGGCCAAAGATGATCCAAATCCTGATGCCCGGCCGGTGCTGATCCTCGATGATGTTTTTGCCGAACTCGATGCGGCCCGCCGAGCTCGTCTAGCCGAGATGACCCGCGATGCAGAACAACTGATCATTACCGCAGCGGTCAGTGCCGATATTCCACCGGAACTCACCGGAACGCATATTCCCATACGCATGCGTGAAGGCATCTCCTCGTCGGGTGAGCACCTCGAATCCCTGGACTCACTGAAGCTGACCGAGGCGAATTACTTTGAAGACGCCGAGGGATCTTCCGATGAGTAACGACGACGATGCCATCGAAGAAGACTCTATTGATGCCGCTGCTGCCGCACTTCAACGCGTGCGACAAGCTGCTGCCGAAGCCGGATTTCAACCCGGGATGGCAGGGCAGTTCGACCGCAGCAAGAGAAGACGACCGCGTACCAAGAGCGATAAACCGGGGCGTTCAGCTGGGCCGCAACCACTGGGCGATATATTCTCGAAATTTTTGGCACAGCGCGGCTGGAAAGAACCGGTTGCCGTCGGTTCGGTGCTAGCGGATTGGCCTTCGATTGTGGGTCCACAGATCGCTGAAAACACCGAAGTCGAATCATTTGAGAATGCCACCCTGGTCCTGCGGGCCTCGTCGACCGCATGGGCCACTCAACTTCGCCTGCTCACCCCGCAATTGATGCATAAGTTCAATGATGTGCTGGGAACCGGCGTCATCACGAAGCTTGAAATTAAAGGTCCGGCCGGTGCCAAATATGGGCGTCGGAACCGTGGTGGCTGGCGGTAAAACGTGGAAGCGTTAGAACCGCCTGTAAATCGATTCATGGATCCGAAGGTGGATCCCGCCTCATTATCTGCCCCGTGATCCAGCCACAGAGGCCATTTTGGGCGTTCTGGCAGAAGTTTTAGCTCACGGCACGCTCACATTTTGGGCGAAATGGTGTCCCATGTCGTAGAATAGGCACGTTATAGACTTCCTGTTTTTGATCTGCAGTGCTGTTAAGGAGCAAAACGGCCCGTGTCTGAGAACCTAACTGACAATAATGTAGCGATGCCTACAGAAGCGCAATCTGAAATGCAACGCGTAGAGCATTCCTACGAGGCAGGCGACATCACTGTCCTGGAGGGTCTCGAAGCAGTTCGGAAACGTCCGGGCATGTATATCGGCTCCACCTCGGAACGCGGACTCCACCACCTCGTCTATGAGGTTGTGGATAACTCGGTGGATGAGGCCCTGGCCGGCCACGCCGACACCATCCACGTGACCATCCAAAAAGATGGCGGTGTGCGCGTTGAAGATAATGGTCGCGGTATTCCCGTGGCCATGCACCCCACCGAGAATAAACCCACCGTTGAAGTGGTCATGACGGTCCTGCATGCCGGCGGTAAATTCGGCGGCGGCGGCTATGCGGTTTCCGGTGGTCTCCACGGTGTGGGTATCTCGGTTGTGAACGCACTGTCCTCCCGCGTGGACGTATGCATCAGCCGTGACGGCTACCTGTGGGATATCTCGTTCAAAAACGGTGGCATCCTCGATGCCGCACTGCAACAAGGCGAAACCTCCGAAACCACCGGGACAACGCTGACGTTCTACCCGGATGCAGAGATCTTCGAGACCACCAATTTTGATTTCGAAACACTGCGGGGACGCTTCCAGCAGATGGCGTTTCTCAACAAGGGACTGCGCATCACGCTCACCGATGAGCGCGAAGAGATGGCCGAAACCATCACCGCAGACGAAATTGCCGGCGAAACCGATAACGAAACCCTCGCCGATGCCGAAGCCGAACTGCAGTCCGAAGACGGCGACGGTGAAGCAACCTCGGCCGAGGACACCGTTCGCCGCGTCGATTACCTGTATGAAAACGGCCTGCTCGACTACGTCACCCACCTGAACACGTCCAAACGTGCTGAACTCATCCACGAAGACGTCATCGCATTTGAAAAAGAAGACACCGAACAGGGCATGTCCATTGAGGTGGCCATGCAGTGGACCACCGCGTACTCCGAATCGGTACACACGTACGCCAACACCATTAACACGCACGAGGGCGGTACCCACGAAGAAGGCTTCCGTGGTTCGCTGACCTCGCTGGTCAACCGGTATGCCCGCGAAAAGCAGATCCTGCGTGACAAAGACGAAAACCTTACCGGTGACGACATCCGTGAAGGCCTCACCGCCGTGATCTCGGTGAAACTGTCCGAACCACAGTTCGAAGGTCAAACCAAAACCAAACTCGGCAACTCCGAGGCACGCGGCTACGTGTACTCGGCCATGACCGAACAACTCGGCGACTGGCTCGAGAGCCACCCCGGCCCGGCACGCGACATCATTCGCAAATCCCAGCTGGCCGCCCAGGCTCGTATGGCCGCGCGGAAAGCTCGCGAACAGGCCCGCCGCAAATCACCGCTGGAATCCTTCGGTATGCCCGGTAAACTCTCGGACTGCTCGTCGAAAGACCCAGAAGAATCCGAAATTTACATCGTCGAAGGTGACTCGGCCGGCGGTTCCGCCAAACAGGGCCGCGACCCACGCACCCAGGCGATCCTGCCGCTGCGAGGAAAAATCCTCAACGTCGAACGCGCACGCATCGACCGCGCTCTCGGCAATGCCGAAGTCCAAGCCATGATCACCGCCTTCGGGTCCGGCATCGGCGAAGAATTCGACATCGCAAAAGCCCGCTACCACCGCATCGTCCTTATGGCCGACGCCGACGTGGACGGCCAGCACATCACCACCCTGCTGCTGACCCTGCTCTTCCGTTACATGCGCCCGCTCATCGAGCACGGCTACGTGTACCTGGCCCAGCCACCGCTCTACAAGATCAAGTGGTCCAACCAGGCCGATGAGCACGTCTTCACCGACGAACAGCGCGACGAAGCCCTGGCCCGTGGCGAAGCAAAAGGCTGGCGCCTACCAAAAGACAACGCCATCCAGCGTTACAAAGGTCTGGGCGAAATGGACTACCAGGAACTGTGGGAAACCACCATGGACCCAGAACAGCGCACCCTGCTGCAAGTCACCATGGACGACGCCGCAGCAGCCGACCAAGTCTTTTCCATGCTGATGGGCGAAGACGTCGAGTCCCGGAGGAACTTCATCCAGGAAAACGCCAAAGACGTGCGCTTCCTCGACATCTAAGTCCCCACCAAGCCTTTCAGTAACTTTTCGACGAACTCGGAGATGACAAACCCGTGAGTGACGAGCAAACACCCACCGAAAACGACGTAACGCGAACCGGCGTAGACCAAATCGACCTGCAGACCGAAATGAAACGGTCCTACCTCGACTACGCCATGGCCGTCATCGTGGGACGTGCACTACCTGACGTGCGAGACGGCCTGAAACCCGTCCACCGCCGCGTCATCTACGCCATGTTCGACGGCGGCTACCGCCCAGAACGGTCCTTCAACAAATCCGCCCGCGTCGTCGGCGAAGTGATGGGGAACTACCACCCACACGGTGACAGCGCCATCTACGACACCCTCGTGCGTCTCGTCCAAAGCTGGGTCATGCGCTACCCGTTGGCCCTGGGCCAAGGAAACTTCGGCTCCCCCGGTAACGACGGCGCCGCCGCCCAGCGTTACACCGAAACCAAAATGGCCCCGCTGGCCATGCAAATGGTCCGCGACATCGACGAAGACACCGTCGACTTCCAGGACAACTACGACGGCAAACAACAAGAACCCACCGTCCTGCCAGCCCGCTACCCCAACCTGCTGGTTAACGGCTCAACCGGTATTGCCGTGGGTATGGCCACCCAGATCCCACCGCACAACCTGCGCGAAGTAGCAGAAGGCGTGCAGTGGTACCTGGATAACCCAGAAGCCACCCGCGAAGAACTACTCGAAGCCGCCATTCAGCGCGTCAAAGGCCCAGACTTCCCATCCGGTGCTCAGATCCTTGGCCACGCAGGCATTGAACAGGCCTACCGTACCGGCCGCGGCTCGATCACCATGCGTGCGGTCGTCAACGTTGAAGAAGTGCAAAACCGCACCGCCCTGGTCGTCACCGAACTGCCATACATGACCAACCCGGACAACCTGGCCCGCCGCATCGCCGAGCTGATCAACGAGGGCAAACTCTCGGGCATCGCCGATGTGCGTGACGAAACCTCCGGCCGTACCGGTCAGCGTCTGATCATCGTGCTCAAGCGCGACGCCGTGCCAAAGGTTGTGCTGAACAACCTGTATAAGCACACCGCACTGCAAGAAAACTTCTCGGCCAACATGCTGGCCCTGGTCGACGGTGTGCCCCGCACCCTGTCCCTGGATGGTTTCATCCACTACTGGGTCAAACACCAGGTCGAAGTCATCGTCCGCCGTACCGCCTATCGCAAACGCAAGGCCGAAGAGCGCGCGCACATCCTCCAGGGCCTGCTCAAAGCCCTGGACATGCTCGACGAAGTCATTTCGACCATTCGTGCCTCCGCATCCGCCGATGTGGCCCGTGAAGAACTCAAAACCCTGCTGACCATCGATGACGACCAAGCACGCGCCATCCTGCTCATGCAGTTGCGCCAGCTGGCCGCCCTGGAACGCCAGAACATCCAGGACGAATACGACGAACTCCAGGCCAAAATCGCCGAGTACATTGCGATCCTGGAATCCCCAACCCGCCAGCGCGAAGTCATCTCCGAAGAACTCGCCGGCATCATTGAAAAACACGGGGACGACCGCCGCACCGAAATCCTCTACGGCTACGACGGCGACATGTCCATCGAAGACCTCATCCCAGAAGAAGAAGTCGTCGTCACCATCACCCGCTCCGGGTACGTGAAGCGCACCAAGGTCGACAACTACCGCGCACAAAACCGCGGCGGTAAAGGTGTTCGCGGTGCGGCGCTGAAGGATGAAGATGTCGTAGAACACTTCTTCACCACCTCAACGCACAACTGGTTACTGTTCTTCACCAACTTTGGCCGTGTCTACCGGGTCAAAGGCTACGATCTTCAAGAAGCTGGACGCGACGCCCGTGGACAACACGTTGCCAACGTACTGGCCTTCCAACCCGATGAGCACATCGCCCAGGTACTCACGCTCGATACCTACGAGGACGCCCCCTACTTGGTGTTGGCCACCAAATCGGGCATGGTCAAAAAGACCCGCCTCGCCGACTACGACAGCCCACGCCAAGCCGGCCTCATCGCGATCAACCTCAACGATGGCGACGAAGTCGTGGCAGCCAAGCTGATCGACAACACCGAAGACCTCATCCTGATCTCACGGAAGGGCCAATCGCTGCGCTTCACCGCCACCGATGAAGCCCTTCGTCCAATGGGCCGCGCCACCGCCGGCGTCAAAGGTATGAAATTCCGTACCGAAGACCAACTGCTCACCATGTCGGTCATCGAGGATGAGTCCTACGTGTTCACCATTACCGACGGCGGCTTCGCCAAGCGCACCTCGGTCGATGAATACCGCACCCAGAACCGCGGTGGCTTCGGCATCAAGGTCGCCAACCTGCCAGAGGCACGCGGCGAACTGGTTGGTGGCGAAATTGTTGTCGCCGATTCCGAAGTACTAGTTGTCATGGAATCAGGCAACGTCGTACGCTCAGCTGTAGAGCAAGTGCCCATCCGTGGTCGTGACACCATGGGCGTCATTTTTGCCTCACCCGGCAAGAAAGATCGCATCGTAGGTGCTACGCTCAACTACGAAATCGATGAACTCGAAGACGACGCCGAAGAAGGCGACGAAACCGAGCAAACCGACACAACAGATGAATCCACCGTCCAAGATCAGGTATCCTCGGATACTGACCTCGACGACGAAGGAGAACAGTGAGTAAGACTCAAGCAGCCAAACCCAACAAGGGTGGCAGCCGACCAGCGGGCAAAACCGGTTCCGCAAAAGGACTCGTTCGTCCAGCCCCAAAGGCCAAAGCACGCCGGGCCAAACTTGTCATAGCCAAGATTGATTCCTGGTCGGTCTTCAAGATTTCCTTCCTCCTGTCAGTAGGCTTGGGTATCGTTACCGTGGTCGGTGCTGTCCTCATGTGGACCACCATGGACCTCACCGGCATCTTCGACGACGTCAATGCCCTGCTCGGCACCATCTTGGGGACCGAGGGCGGCGGCACGCAGGTTCAAGAGCTCGTGACCCTCGGCCAGGTCGCCTCATTTGCCACCATCATGGCCGTACTCAACGTGGTATTAATCACCGTCGCAGCAGCACTCGCGGCCCTGTTATACAACGTTTGTGCGTCTCTTGTTGGTGGAATTGGTCTGACCATGACAGACGACTAACAAACAGACCCCACCGATTTTGCTTTTTAGAAAATCGCGTGTAAGGTTATATTTCGGTTCACGTCGCAAGGCGGAATCGAAATGAGGGCGTATAGCTCAGGCGGTTAGAGCGCATCGCTGATAACGATGAGGTCCCAAGTTCAAGTCTTGGTACGCCCACTACACCAGCAAAGGAGTGGTTGTGAAGAAAGTTCTTCTCGGACTTGCCATGATCACCGCGGCGGGTGTAACTTATAAGATTGTTACAGATCGCAAAGAAGCCCAAGACATCTGGGATTCAGCAACTGATACAATCAAATAACCTTCGGGGGCATGGCGCAATTGGTAGCGCATCTGCTTTGCAAGCAGAGGGTTAGGGGTTCGAGTCCCCTTGCCTCCACCAAGGAAAAAGGTCGGAACTGATTTTCAGTTTCGACCTTTTTTTGTTAAACATTCTAAGTTTTGTGAGTTATAGGCAGAAATGTGTACCTGATCTTGGCGCCACTGATGGGATCCTCAAGGATCGGTGGTGTGATGCGTGCTGCCGGGTCCTAGTGACGCTGTTGGATGAAGGTGTGCACGGGTGCTGGTGCCTCGGTGTGTTAATTCAGCGTCCATTCCACGGCCCGTTAGCATCGTGGCAATCGCATTCCGCGGTGTAGCGATAACATTCGTTGCAGAGGTGCATTGAGCCCGCCTTCAATTAGATTGATCGTCGAGGACACCGGTGCTTGCACCGTGTCGAGCAGATCAGGCTGTAAATACTGAAATAGCGTGCCCTCGCGGTCCTGGGTGGCCAGCAGGTTCCAGGCCTTGGGACTCGGTCACGCGTCCAACACCACGGGGTAGTGGCAATCGGGTCGGTGGCGGAGGTCTTTTGCTTGAGGAATCCTTGATGCTCAGAATGCTATTCTGCTAACCCGGATCCACGATCGATGACCACGACTGTAGCGCCGGAATCCGGGTTAACAGGAAGCCCCAGGCGGTGGCGTCTCCGGTGGTGCAGCTGCACACACTATTAGCGCTGCGAGAGAAACCCTGTATTCCTCTGGAGGAAGCACGTTAGGTGAAAGACCGGCTGATCTATTCGCGCAGTTTCGCTAATCCGGTTACCGACCGTCACGGCATAGACCAAGTGCTGAGCATTTACGCGCAAAAGGCGTCCACCCGGTTACACCGCCACCACCTGGAGGCCAAGGTGGTCACCGCGTGGGCGATGACCAGCGCCTTCAATGACGATCAGTCTCACCAGCCCGCTGTGACGGTGGCGTTGCCGGGGTCTAGTGCCGATCCAGTGGTGTTGACTAGGACCGCCAAAGCATTGTTGCCCAAGCTCCGGCCTGGCAGATGCGTCGGAGCACTATGTCACCGAGGTACACCACTCACTGGGGTGAGTTGTTGACCGTTACAGCTGCCTAGCTGGGTTTTCATCTGAGGATGGTGGGGTGGTCGAGTTTATTGGGCGTGTTCGAGGGCGTCGAACAGGCCAACCTCCACGAGGAGTTGGATGCGGTCTTGGTTGGGCATCTCGCGGAGGTGTTTGATGATTTCGTTGGTTTGGGTCTCGTGGGACCATAGGGCGTCTTCGGAGACTTCGACTAGGGCGGGAGAATAGAGAAAATCGGTGGCGGTGTTGTTATGATACTGCTGCTGCAGGGTGGGGTCGGCAGCGATCTGATTGGTCAGGAGTTTCAGTGATTCGACTTTGTATTCATCGGAGGCTTCCAGGTCTCCGAGATAGGCGTTGACTTTTTCGATGAGCTCAGCCATGGCGGCGCGTTGTTGTTCTGCGGCGCGGTTCATGCCGGCTTCGGTGAGGCCTTCCAACCCTGGGGTGTCTTCGGAGGCTAGGCGGAGGTTTGCTTCGTCCCGGATTTTTTCTAATTTGTAGTGTGTCAGGACCACATCGGAGATGTCGACGGCATGCGGGTCTGGCTCGTCGGTGGTGAAGTTGTTCAGCAAGCGGGCGAGGAGCCCGGCATAGGCGGCGAGTTTCTCATAGAAGGGGTCCCCATAGTCCAGGATTTGGGAGAAAAATGCGTACGCTTTGGGGTACTGGCTAAGCGCTGACCGGAAGGCCATCAGTTCGTCGAGGTGATGGGTGTCCTGGTCGTAGACGGCTTGTTGCCAGCGGTGGGCAAATCGTTGTTTGGCTGGTTCTAAGGACTGATAGACGGCGTTGTGGCGCTGGGCAGATGACCGCCATTGGGTCCAGAACTGGTCGACTTCAGCGTGGGTGAAGATCTGTTGGTTTTCTAGTGTGGTGCGTAGATCGGTGATCAGTTCCGGATCGGATTCCGTTTGGACGTGGGCGTCTTCATAATATTCTAAAAACGCATCTCGGATGTCTTCTGGGTCATTGATGAAATCCAGGATGAAGGTTTGGTCTTTACCCGGGGCCGTACGGTTGAGCCGGGAGAGGGTTTGTACCGCGGCAATGCCGGAGAGTTGTTTATCCACATACATGGCCACCAATAAGGGTTGGTCAAACCCGGTCTGGTATTTATTGGCCACAATCAACACATGCTGGCCTGCCTGATCAAATACGGTGGCTAGATCCCGACCGTGCAGGCCGGGGTTCTCTGAGGTCTCGGTGACCGTGGGTCGGTCAGCGTCATGCAGTGCTTCCACATCGGGGTCGGGGACCTCCCCAGAAAACGCCACTAAGGATTGCAGATCTAGGTTACGGCGTTTCATTTCGTCTTGGAAGGCCCGATGATATCGTACTGCTGCTGCTCGGGATGCGGTGACGACCATGGCTTTGGCTTTACCACCCAACTCGGGGCGGACCACGCGTTGGTAGTGTTCAATGATCTCATGGACTTTGGAGCGAATGTTGGTGGGATGTAGCTCGACTTTGGCCAGTAACGCTCTGGCCCCACGGCGCGCATCCACCTCATCATCGGCGGTGTTGTGGCCGGTGGTGTCGGCTTTGCTGGCGATCCGGGCGGCAACCTCAAAACTGGTGTAGTTCTGCAGCACGTCTAAGATGAAGCCTTCTTCGATGGCCTGTTTCATGGAATACAGGTCAAAGGCCTCCAGCTGGTCGGTGGTGGGGTTGCGCTGGCCGAACAGCTCCAGGGTTTTTTCTTTCGGCGTGGCGGTGAATGCGAAAAAACTAATCCGGTCATCCGCATCGACCTGGGCGGCCATCCGCGCTAACGCGTCCTGATCGGCTCCAATCGCCTCGGCCTCCTCAGGGTCCTTAGAGTTATTCGGGTGCTCAGTGCTGGTGTAGAGCAGTTCTTTGAGTGCTGCGGAGGCTTGGCCGGTCTGGGAGGAATGGGCCTCATCAGCAATGACCGCAAACCGGCGACCCGCTACCCGGCCACCTTCATCTCGGACCTTCTGCAACGCATAGGGGAAGGTTTGCAGGGTTAACCCAAGAATCGGGGTATCCGCCGCTAACGCCTCTAAGACTTGGTTGGTCTTGGACTGGTCTGATCCTGAAGTAATCGGTTGAAACGTGCCAGTGGTAGTGGTGAGCTGATCGATCGCGTCTTGTAACTGCCGGTCCAGGACTTGTCGGTCCGAAATCACCAACACATTATCAAAAACCTTCTCCCCAGCATCGGTATGCAACGACGCCAACCGGTGGGCCGTCCAGGCAATGGAATCCGTTTTACCGGACCCAGCAGAATGCTGAATCAAATAATTGCGCCCCGGCCCATGGGCCTTGGCAGCTTTGGTGAGTTTCGTGACGGCCCGCCACTGGTGATACCGCGGAAACCGGATCTGCGTAGACTCGGTGACCCGACCGGTGGTGGGATCAGTTTGGCGCTGATGATTAATATAAATGAACTTGGTCAGAATATGCAGCCACGTATCCGGCTCCAAGATTTCTTCCCAAAAATACGCTGCCGGCACCTTGCCCGGCACCGGCGCATTACCCGCCCCATTATTGTGGCCTCGATCAAAGGGCAAAAACACCGTGGCATCCCCAGCCAACCGGGTCGTCATCGCCACCTGGTCTTCCGAGACCGCGAAATGCACCAACGCCCCACGACCAGCCGTGAGCAACGGCTCCCCCTGGGGTCGACGATCCTTGCGATACTGCCGCTTGGCCGCCTCTAAGGCTTGGGTCATCTCAGTTTTCAACTCAATGGTGGCCACCGGGATCCCATTGGCAAACAACACGAAATCCAACCGGCCACCATGTTTGGTCGAATACCCCACCTCTGGGACCACCCGCAACCGGTTGCGCTGATACCGGTCAACTAACACCGGATTGCGCGTATCCGCCGGCGGGAACTGCAACAATGCAAAATCCCGAGCGCCCGGCAGCCGTAATTTGCCCCGCAAGGTTTTCAGTGTGCCCCCACCCTGGGATTCATCGGTGCTCAGTTGTTTGACCACCCGATCTAGAATCCGGCGCTCACCACGCTCACGCACCACGGCATCAGCATCTGGGAGCACAATCCGTGCATAATTGTCGGGATCAGTATCGTGTAACCACCCCAACAGGTCTTCCGGAAACAACGCCCGCTCAACGTCATACCCTGAAGCATCCGCCGACACCAACCAGCCAGCTGCACCCAAAGATTGGGCAATCTGCTGCTGAAATGCCTTTTCCTGATGCGCCAAACTCACACCCGCACCTCGTCTTCTAACACCTCTTCAACCGGCCGCCGCGCCTGGGACACATCCAACTGACCCGTCACCGCAGCAGAAATCAACGCAGCCCGACGCTCACGAGACAACACAATCGCCTCCCGCGCATCAGCCACCGCAGCATCCAACTCTGCTGCCTCACGCTTCAAAAAATCAGCAATCGCACGCTGCTCTTTGTAGTCAGGCACAGCAATTTCTATCGATCCGATTCTGCTTTCAGTCATCGTGGGTGTGGTTCCACCGGTTGGGTATGATCGAAATTCATTATGCACTCTACTGTTTGATATAGCACAGTGGAAAAAATAGCCATCCATATTGTATGGACGCAAGATCACTATCTGCGGGTTGATAGTCACGTGTGACTTCTCGGACAACTCTACATAGGCGGTCTTACCAAATGTCGAACCAGTTTTGACCAAAAGAGTGTCACCCGAAGATACGACAATTTCGGGGGATTCAAAGTACTTCTCCCATGAAATATAGGTAGAATCCTGCCAGCGCAAGCGTCCCGCTCGCATATTCCCCGGACTCAAGGCAATCGCTCCGCTACCTTCATCAACTAGATCAGCGGTCGTGTATCCGCGAAAGCCAATTCTCCCTCGTATTGAAGCAACCCTTTTTATCGGCATCATGCGCCAATGCTCTGGTATTTGGCCTACCCATTCCAAACCGCTGTCTTTCATCGGGGCATTGGGGTCGAGGCCTTTGGTGACGGCGTGGGTGATCGTTGCGGCACGACGCTCCTCCAACAACTCAATCAGCCGTTCCTGATCCGCAATAAACGCATCAATCTCCGCCGTCTCACGATCAAGAAAATATAAGAGTTTGAGTAAATCTGTATTCCCAGGTAGAGGGATACGAATCGAAGCAACATCTTTAGACGACAAATGTTTGACGGTTGTTGAATATTTTAAGTCATTGATAATGGTTAGAGGTTCTGGCAAACAGTAGCCAAACCATGAAGAAATCTCAGCTGAAGCTTCAACAGCCAAGACACGTTGATTTAGTAAGCCTGGCTCAGAGTGTTCCCAACGGCCGGTATTGAAATCCCCATCCATCCCGATGAGTAAATCACCATATTGCACTCGTCGAGAGGTCAACGGCGCACCACTGTATCTAGTCTCGATTGAGCCACCAAGTATGTCTCTGATGCGGATCAACGGAACACCTTCTTGACCGAAAAATTTCGAATCATAGGGTTGCCCATTTATTAGATGTGCCAGATCTCCCACACGTGCGACTTTCCAACCTGACGGTAGATCATGCCGGGGTGTGATCCCGAGTGCTGCAGGCTTCCAGGACCAGCTCATTTTTTTACCTGTTCGAGTCGTGTGCGGATGCGGCCGAGGACTTTGTCGAGGTCGGCGTCGATGTCTTCGAGGGGTCGGGGTGGGGTGTATTGGTAGAAGTGGCGGGTAAAGGGGATTTCGACGCCTTCTTTGGCTTTGGTTTCATCAACCCACGCATCGGGGATGAAGGGTTTGACTTCTTGTTCGAGGTACTCGTGAATGTTCTGGTCCCAGGGGACGTTTTCGGTGTCGCGTAGCTCAGTGTTGGGTTCGGGGTCGCCGTTGCGTTTGGTCACCAGCTCCCCGTTGTCGTCGTGTTCGCCGAGTTCGGCTACCACGGTGCGCAGCGCGGCGGGGGTGAGCACGATTCCGGCTTGGTCCAGGCGGGTGGTCAGGTCGTCGGTAAATGCTTGGCGTTGCGTAAAGACCAGGTCGTCGTGTTCGTGGTGGGCTTGCTGCAACGCTTGGCGCAGTGTGGTTTGGGTGGGCTTATCGAGTCGGGTGATGGGGCGTGCGGCGAGGACGCGTTCGATGCGTTCGGGGGTGTAGGCGTAGTTGAGCCGCAGTGGGCGTTCTACGGTGATGGTGCGGTAGTAGAAGTCTGTGGTGTTGAAGATCTTGGAATGTTCGGTGTCTTCAAACGCGGCGTAGAGTTTCGCGATGGTGGTGATGTTCTCGTCGGACAGTTGGTGGCGTTTCGAGCCCACGGATTTGCGCATCTTCACATACATCTCGGTGGCGTCAATGAGTTGGACTTTGCCGCGCCGGTGGTCGGGTTTGGCTTTATTGAGCACCCAAATATAGGTTGAAATCCCGGTGTTATAGAACATGTCTGTGGGTAGGCCCACGATGGCTTCCAGATAGTCGTTATCGAGGACCCATTTGCGGATATTGGACTCCCCGGAGCCGGCACCGCCAGTAAACAGAGGGGACCCGTTGAGCACGATGGCTCCGCGGCCTGCCACGTTGTGGTCATCGATGGTGGGTTCGCGCAGTTTGCTGATCAGGTGCATTAAAAACAATAATGACCCATCTGAGACTCGTGGTAGGCCGGGGCCGAAGCGTCCATCATAGCCTTGGATGGTGTGTTCGGTTTCGACTTGTTTGCGGCGTTGTTTCCAGTCCACTCCAAAGGGTGGGTTGGATAACCCATAATGAAACGTCCGGTCTTCAAAGGCTGGTTCTGTGAGGGTGTCACCGAGGACGATGTTGTCGATGCTTTGGCCTTTGACGACCATGTCGGCTTTACAGATCGCATACGAGGATGGGTTGATTTCTTGGCCCAGCAGGTTGATGGCGGCATGCGGGTTGATGGCTTTGATCTTGTCATCCGCCACCGACAACATGCCCCCGGTGCCAGCGGTGGGGTCATACACATCTCGCACCACCCCGGGAGTGGTCAAATCGTGTTCATCCGCCAACAGCAGGGTGACCATCAGTTCGATGACTTCTCGTGGGGTGAAGTGTTCACCGGCGGTCTCGTTGGAAGCTTCGGCAAACCGGCGGATCAGCTCTTCAAAAATGTGGCCCATTTGGTCATTGGAGACTCGGTCTGGGTGTAGATCGGTTTTGGCGAAGTGCTGCAACACTTGCAGTAACAAGTCATGCCGGGCTAGGTCAAGGATGGTGTCTTCGAACTTGTACTGTTCGAAGATATCGCGGATGTTCTCAGAAAACCCGTTGACATAGCCCCGCAGGTTTTCTTCCAAGTTATCGGCATCCCCACGCAAGGTTTTTAATGAGTGCTGGGACCGGTTGAAGAAGCTGTAGTGATGCCCAGCCCGTGCCCGTAACAGGCCTAATGGTGGTTCCTGGTCTGGTTCAAAACCTTCCACCGCGGCCAGCACCGCGTCTTTGGTTGGGGCGAGCACCGCATCCAGTCGGGCTAGCACGGTGAACGGTAAAATCACATCCCCATACTGGTGCTGCTTATACGCTCCACGGAGGATATCCGCCACCGACCAAATAAACTGCGCATGATTCAACACCAGAACGACCCCTACCTGTCAACAAACTTTGGTTATTATCTCAGGATAATTGATAAATAGAAGAAAAGTGGCTGCTAGTAGTGTTTATCGCAGACGCACTGGTACCGAGCAATCTAGGACAGTCCCGACACCACAGTAGCTGAGAGGGTACCAACGAGGGAAGACTATAAGACAAGGTCACGGTGGGAATCATGGTATTTATGTCGAGGGGAAACGAGTTGCATGTGCCAGTGCTGCTATTCTCGACCAGGGCAGAATTTTGCGGGCTGCTGCCGTGCGACTTCGTGGGGGCACCTTGAGGGCTTCTTCGCCCGCAAGCTGCACAACGTCAGGGTCTTCTCCTAAAGCTTCAGCAATCCATAGAGGCATAGCAGGATTGAGTAGACGGTTGTAGGTTGTGCGAGCACTGGTATTTGGTTTCGCTCGAGAATACGCCCCAGACCCTGTGGTGCTCTGGGATTCAAACCAGCCCAGCACGTGGTTTTTTTGATTCCCATACCACCGGCCTGTGTCTGGGGTTTGTTTTCCTCGTTCAGTAGCCCAAGCTAGCTCAAAAGCCTCAGTCATCGGCTGTCCTGCTGGCTGTTGAGCAAGAATCCGCACAAATTGCTCAACGTTAATATCATCGGGTACATGGTCTTGTTGCATATGCCAAGTATGACACATACCGTTGAAAACTACTCTCAGTCCAACGAGACACTCTGTGGTTACGTGCGTTGCGTGGAGCTTTCGTCTAAAGAGCGTAAGCACGGATCGGACTGTGGCTGTATTAGCTGGTGGTACGTTTCTTGGTGTCGGATTGAGCTGGACCGTTGGTAGAAACGGTGAATTTTCCAGTGGCTTTGCGATGTACTTGGCCATTGGTGATGCTGCGTTTGATGGCTAGAGCTAAGTGTCTCCTTGTGGGTCCTATGATGCGCTGTAATCCGAAATGGCTACCTAGAGCGTTGAGGAGCCGAGTTTTATCAAATCTGGAGGGTTCTGCCGCTACTAAGACTTCAACAAGGTTTGCTAGTTCATATGGTGAAATTTCTTGGACTTGGCGTTGTCCGCTGGGGTCAGTTCGAAATAGGCTCCATTGTGCAGGGTTTATCCCCGGCGACCAATAAAACCCGTCCTGATCCCGAACTACGTCAGCATTTTTGAGTTGGTGTACAAATTTTTGGCTGATTTTTTTACTCAGTCGTTTGACACCAAAGGCACGGCCTACTGATGCGACCAGTACGGCTTCTGATATCGGGCCATAATCATCGACCAAGGTTTCAATGGCTTGAATGACTTTCCGTTTCGAGCTTTGACGACGAAGGGTTTCAAGATCCTCTCGATCGCCTATCGGATGTATCGCAATAGGATCCCATGAAATGATCCGCTTCGAAAGCGAGACCTGCTCCTTGGGCAAAGAATGCAGCTTAGGAACGTCAGCCACAGTTGTTTCTACCGCGTGATTTTGTGGCTTCTCTGGGTTCGGAGTATCTACAGAAACAGCGGGGGTGGCTGTTATAGCAGCCTCAGGCGTATGATCGTTCTGGTCTTTCCATAGATACTCCAAGATATCTTCATGAATGGTTTCAAGTGCTTCAACCGTTTCAGGAGCATCAATCAATCTAGCCAACTGTACTGCACTAAATACCGTGTGCATCGCATGAGTTGGTTCTACACTGTCATCTCCATGCGCTAATTGATTGCGATGCAGACGCAACATCTGACCATATGTACTAAACAATCGACTGCGGTTATGGCGATCAAAGGGATGCCCAAGTTCTCCGAGACGTTCGGTCAACATACGAAACTGTAACGCTGGGTCCCGACGATTCAGGGTTCTTGGCGGTTTACCTTTTAGCCGATCTAGTTGGCTAAGCACCTCGGTCCAGGCAAGTTCTGGCCCAAGAATGTCTGCCATGACGTGACTGATATAGGTATCAAGTGCCGGTGCTAATGTATGCAACGCTTTATCCACCCATTGCCGCGACAAAATACGCTCGTTATTCATACTCGCCTTCACAATCAATACCTTCGGTACCCGTTCACTGCATGCAAGCAGCAATCTAGACAACTTCTAAAAGACTACCGAGAATAAATCAATCACGCATCAGCGTCTCTAATACGCTTCCAGAATGTGCTGGCAACCCGTACATCTTGGTGTACGAAGCGAACCGCGGCAAAAAGTCGCGCCCGTATTTCTTTACCCAACGAATACGGATTCTTGAGGTTGGCCATACCCGCTATGTCTGGTTCATTTGCGCTGAGCTTTCCAGGCAAGAAAATCGAGCAGCCGTACGTCGCTGAGCTCTGTGCCCCAAGTTGCTAGATGATTCTTTGTCTAAACGGTGAGGGAATCGTGTTGAATGGCCGAGGCTGTGGTGTCTTCTTAGAAGCTGAGCGCCCGACGTGTCTTCTCAATGAGTATGCTCCGCGCTTCTTCGGCCGAAAGATCTAACGAGACAATGTGGATTGTCGCTCCGAGTTGTTGGATAGTGATCGTTTCGTCCTGAGCACCAATGCCCGCATAAATAAGGAAGCCCTCTTGCAGGCCTGTGGCTGTAAGGTATGCGAGCATTTGGTAAATATCGTTCCGATCGGCGCCTGCATTGCGCATCGAGTGTTGTGGGAGCACCTTATATTTGACGTCTCCGACGAATGTCCAGATTCCGGCACGTTGAACGGCTAAGTCTGGCTGTAGTTGGACGCGTCGGGTCTCATCAAGCCAGAGGTAACCGTTCCAACTGTTGCGCATTTCGTGCTGGTTGAGACCCCATGCCCGGCGAAGGGTGTCTCGAATCCATCGTTCAATTATATGGGGCATGTTAATGAAGAAGCCGGGCACGGCTTCTTCACCAAGTTCGTGATCAACTCGTCCAAAGGACAGGATCAGGGTTGCCAGAGAAACAGCTTGTCGGTACCACTGGTTGTGACGCGTCCAGACGATATCGTCGGCTGTTCTGAGTGGATCACGGAGGTTCGCAACGTGCCTGACATCGCGAAAGACATGATGCGCTTGCTGCCGGGTAGCGTCACTGAGATGCGGATCGGTTCGTAGTTTTCGGAGTACCGCTGCCAGGACCTGGTTTTCCGGGGTGTCATCGTCAAATACATCGGTTTCAACAGTCACGGGCACTGGCCTAAGTTGGCGAATGGTTTGCGGTATCAGCAGTTTGCCACGTACGAATCCGAGGCGCTGGCGCTCGCGACGATAAGAACGGTGCATTCCCTGTTCGAATGTGCGGTGACAAGCCTGGATGAACAGTGCAGCAAGTGCATCGCTGATGTCGTGCTTCGATCGTGTCGCGGCGTCAACATCAAGCCAGTCGTAGGGGTCAGCAATCTCGGAAATCATCGTCAGCAGACGGTAAACCGGGATCTTGGGTCCTACAGAAATCTTGAGTCCGTCGAGGTCAGCACCGCCAACCCGGGAACCGGGAGTTATACGCACGAGACCGTTCTCAGCTGGTTCAATAACTGCTCGAAACCATTGCTGGAGCTTGAGCTGCTGCGCCATGGTAAGGTAAACGGGCTCACTCTTAGAATGTTCAGTCAGCTGCAGCATCGATATCGCCCGTCAGTGCGTGCGCTTTTAATTGATCGAAAGTTAAACCAGCAATTCGGTCTTTCTGCCCGTAAAAGTATTCTCGAAGCGTTGGCATAACAGTGAAGTCCCAGGCCTGATGAGCAGCTTCTTCGGTCAGTTTGTCACCCAACAGGAAGTGGCTGGGACCGATACTTTGATCGGGATCGTTGATAAGCTCATTGGCGCGTTCGAGCAGTTTTGTGAGCCATTCAAGCTCGGGTGCGTGACGTGTAAGGTGGTGCTCGAGCACATCAGCCATGGGCTGTTCCTCAGGGCGTAGGTCCCGAATGAAAAACCGTCGGCGTAGCGCAGAGTCGATAGCTGCAATGGAACGATCGGCCGTGTTCATAGTGCCGATGACTAGCAGGTTTTCGGGCAACCAGAAATGGTCACCATAGTTCAGTGTCACTGCTTCGTCTCGGTATTCGAGGAGATAATACAGTTCACCAAATACTGCCGGGAGGTTTGCTCGGTTGATCTCATCGATGATGATCACGTAGGTGGCATCAGGTTCCCGGCGTGCCCGTTCAGCTGCTTCAAGTAGAGGCCCGTTGCGTAAGGTGAATGCTCCTGCCGTGCCCTGTTCAGGACGAAGCCCCTGTACGAAGTCTTCATAGGTTGTGGCAGGGTGGAACTGTACGAGGGTGACACGGCGAGGATCTTGTGTCAGAAACTCGGCGAGTGCGCGCGCTATGTAGGTTTTTCCGGTTCCAGGTGGGCCCTGGAAAATGAGTTGGCCTTTACGGTCTAGGAGTGTTCGTGTAGTCCGTAGCCATTCCACGCTTTCATCACTGATGAACGTTAGTTTCTGTGCGAGATCATCCAAGCTGGCCGGGATACGGTGGGGGCGCTCTTGATGAGTGACCTCTGGCTCAACTTCTTCCAAGCTGAAACGCTCGTCGACGATGTCGTCTGGAGAGATATCACGCCGTCCTGCACGCCAGTCTTGGAATGCTGTTTTCACGGCATGGTTCCACCCGGTTTCTTGTGGATCTAATGCGATGACTTCTTGAGCCAGTTCAGCAAGTACGGCAGAGTTCAGTTCTATGCCATCGCGGAAGAACAGACCCCAGCGTAAGGCTTCGATGCACTCTTGCAATGTCATGAAGAGTTCACCAGGTGAGGCATTCGACGAGATGAAAAGTGAAGAAAGTTCACTGAGCAATGTCGAGACTGAGGCGCGATAGTAGACGGGGATGGTGCCATCAATTTCATGGATCACGCCGGTGGCTGCTTCCAAAAATTCGGCGTTTGAGCCGGAGAAACCAACCTCTTCGTGAAGGACATCTATACCGGCGGCGGTCTCCATATCTAAGACGCGGATAAGGCACTTCGAACTCGCAGCCTCATCTTCCCTCATCCATTGCAGGATAGCGCGAGAGGCATCTGTTTGAAGTTCGCGAAGCGGCACCATGAGGAGGGGCAAAGTGTGCGGTGATAACTTGAGCGGCGTATTCTGCGTGGTGATTTCTTCGAGAAGTTCGGAGTCTTCCAAGATGAGTGAGGCCCATGCAGCCCAAATGCGTAAGCCCTCTGCAGTTCCTAACCAAGCGTATTTGTGTGGTGCAGCGTAAACATTGACTTCGAGACGGTCTCCGTACCGGATATTGGGATCGAGGTAGTTGATCAGATCGTTGGGATTACCGTCTGCTCCGACGACGTCCATAAAGCCTTTGCTCATACGTTGACGATCCGCGGTACTAGCGTTGAGTAGGGCGCGGTCTGGGAAGAGCAAGTGTTCAAGGATGAGCCGCATTGACTGCGAAGCCTGCACCTTTATGCCATCGAGGTGGTCTTGGAATGCCTGCCAGTCATTCAGCACACGGGTACGCTCTTCCACTGTCTGCTTGGCCAGTTTGTGCACGAAGTGGCCAAGGTATTGGAAAATTGCCCAGCGATAGGTGTGGAAGGCAGTGCCTACCCGAATCATCCCGCTATGCAGTACGGTTTCTAGGTCGGCGGGCATCATTGTCACGTCTTCTCGCCATCCAAGGATTTCGTTCACGTGAGAAATTTTCGTCGTGGATTTCATGCTGCTGGGCTGCATGGGCATCGTGTAGATGTACATGAGTTCAGCAGCCAATTGGACCGTTGACGTTGCTGCTGGCTCTAACTGAGCCTTAAGCTTCCCAAGAAATGTTCCGTCGCCTTCATCGGGCCTATTTACAAAATAATTGATGAAACCGTTGGTGGCTTCTTCGTAGTTCATGGGTTCGCCGGAGAAGAGCGAATGTCCTTGTATCAGCGCAGTTCTCCACATCGCAGCGGCATCATAGATTGGATCTGCGGAAGGGCTGGCTCTTCGGTAGGAAGCACTGCCGACGGAGGTTTGTCGTTTGAGGCGTTCGCCTTCTTCTCGATACCGTCGCCAGAAACTTGATGCAAGAAAAGCTTCGTAGTCTTGGTCCTCGTCGTCGAAAATAAAGCGTTCAAGATGTGGAGTCCACTGATTTTTAGGGCTTACGCGCCAGACAGACCAGCGACCTGTAAAAAAGTACCAGACTCGCGAGGTGAACGCGGGGTCCCAATCGACCAGAACACGGTCCTCTTTGATTTCGCGAATTGTTCCACGGGCCTTGATGTTCATGGTGGAGACTGGGATGCCGTGATTCTCAAACGGTAAATCGTCTTCTTTCGTGTATGAAAACTTGATAGCGATGCGGTCTCCGGCTGTCATCTCGAGCGCTAGGCCAGACAGTCCGTCATCAAGGGCCCAGTAGCCACCGTTTACGAATTCGTGTGTCTTATCCTCATTGCCGGTATAGGCACCAACCAGCCAGGTGCTCTTTTGATCTTTCGTATTACTCGACGAAGATACGAGGTATGCTTCGCGCAGTGACCGGACTTTTGCTGGATCGGTGGCTATTTGCTCAAAGAGGTCCGGTTCACGTCGAACGCGTGAAAGAGTTGCAATGCTGCGCAAGCCGTCTTGGACATACTCCGGTAACGCATTTTTGGGAAAATCCGTTACTGTCCATTTAACCGGCTTGCGATGTCGGTGTGTGGGAGCTTCCGGGATGTAGTAATAGTCGCCCGCAATATGACCGATGCGAAGGAATTTACTCTCATCATATGGCGCTACCACGATGTCGCCTTCGGTCACCTCAAAATAAAACCGCCGCAAGGAATGCGCCCATGCGCGAAGCGACCCCATCGAACTGTCCGGGTTCAGCTGTGTCAGGCTTGCCACGAGACTGTCGACTTCAGTCGAGATCCGGTCGAGATTATCAGTGCCATCCCAGCCGATCGAAACAAAACCTCCCTCTTCGAGCTCGCTACTGAAGGTGTCGTTACGGATGAGCCAGACTTTCGTCACAAATTTCCTTCCAAACGGAGATGGGTTAAGCCTAATCTCCGTTTGATAAAAATGCTGTGGGTGATCGCCTAGATTTCATCGCACCAGGGTTCGACATGGGTCCATCAGCGACGGTGGATAGATTTATAGGACAGGTAGGCGGCTAAGCCTTCTGGACCGTATTCGACACCTAAACCAGAATCGTTACGACCACCGAATGGTGCTGCGTGGTTCGATGCGAAGAAGTTGATCCCCACACTGCCGGTGTCTACGGCGTCAGCGACTTCGAGTGCTTTTTCTTGATCACTACCAAAGACAAGGCCGCCGAGCCCAAACTCTGTATTGTTGGCCAAGCTGATCGCATCATCAAGGTCGGTGTATTTCATGATCGTGATAACAGGACCGAAGATTTCTTCGCGGGCAACCCGCATTTCTGGCGTCACATCTGCCAGGACCGTCGGCTGGATGAAGAGCCCGTCTGACAGCTCACCGGTGGCTTTCCCACCACCGGTAGTCACACGGGCGCCTTCTGCTTTGGCTGAGTCCAGATGTTCCAGCACCGACTTATATTGCGACAGGTTGGCAGAGGGGCCGAAGACGGTTTCGGGATCGAGTGGATCGCCTTGGGGTGCAGCGGCAATGGTCTCGGTGACCATATCTACGATGTCCTCGTACCGGGATGCCGGGGCCAGGATGCGGGTGGAGATGTAACAGGTTTGTCCGGTGTTGCGCATGCACGAGCGGATCAGTCGTGCCGACATTTCTTCTAGATCGGCGTCTTCCATCACGATGGCGCTGGATTTTCCACCGAGTTCTAGGGTGACTGGTCGAAGCAGTTCACCGCATGCGGCAGCGATGTGGCGACCTACCGGGGTGGAACCGGTGAAGGCTACTTTGGCGACTTTTGGGTGGCGGACCATCAGGTCTCCCATGCGTCCCGGGCCGGTGACGAGGTTGACCACTCCGTCTGGAACACCGGCTGCGGTGATGGCGTCGACGATGATCCGAAATGACAACGGGGTAGGGGAGGCTGGTTTCATCACGACGGTGCAGCCTGCCAATAGGGCGGGAGCCAGCTTGGTGACCATCAGGTTGATCGGAAAGTTCCACGGTGCAATGAGGGCACAGACGCCAATGGGGTCCTTGCGAACCAGTGACTCACCGGTGCTGGCTGGGAATGGTCGTACATCGTCGGTTTCTAGTTCCGGGGCCAGGGTCGCGAAGTATCGGAAAATGCTGGCCGCATTGGCAGCGGCACCGGAAGTTTCAGCAACCGGTGACCCGTTTTCCAAGGTATTGGTCAGGGATAGTTCGGTGGAGCGGGCTTCAATTTCTTCGGCGATGCGCAGCAGCGTTTCAGCGCGCTGCGTCGGTGTCGTGGCCGCCCACGGCCCGGTGGTGAATGCGGTGTGTGCTGCGTTGACAGCGGCGTCTACGTCGTCCTGATTTCCCACGGGCACCGAGCCCCATACGGTATTTGTTGCCGGGTCGGTGACTTCGATTGTGTCCTGGCCGTGGCTTGGCTGGTAGGTGCCGTTGATGAAGTGGGTTGTAACGTGACGGTAGGGGAGATCGAGGGTGTCACGGGTCTGGTGAGTAGTGGTATCAAGTGTCATCGAAGCACTCCCGTTTTCATGAGGTCGCGGGAACGTTCAAGGTCAGCCTGTGCCATTGCAATGGCTGCTTCGGTAATGAGTTCCGGGATAATTTCGTTTTCTAACCGGTCGGTGTAGTAGTCGGGGGTTTGGTCGAACCAACCGGAGGCCAGTGCGATGCCGACCCGGTCGAAGCGCCAGGATCGATCAGCGTCACGCATCAGGGCGTCTTCGAGGCTGTGGGCTTCCTGCCGGGTGTCATGGCCATCGATGATGGCGCAAACTCGTTCGATAAAGCCTTCGGAGTAGCCGAGGTCAGGCAGGACTCTTCTGGCGACCAGACAGCCTTGGACTTCGTGTTCATAGCGGATGTCTGCTTGTCGCCAGTCGCCGCGGAAGCCTTCGGAAATGATGCGGTCTTCATCGACGTGGGCCCAGCCGGTGTCATGTAACAGCGTGGCGACGAGCACGAGCTCACGGTCTGCTTGCGGGTATGCATCGCATAGCCGGTGGGCGTAGGCTACGGAAACTGGTAGGTGAAAATCATTGCCGCGGGCTCGAGTTTCTGGGATGACTGTTTGCCATAGGGCATTGAATTCGTCGGTATCCGGAGTGGTGTCTATGGGGCTGGTGTCGATGGGACCTTCTGCGGGGATGGGCCGCTGCGCATACTGCTGGGCAAATGCTGCAGTTTGCTCTTGTAGTGTCGACATGATCTGGACTTTCTCCAATAGTGTTCTGTGTCTGTGGGGTTTAGGCGATCAGCGTTTTCAGCATGGTCGAAACCTCGGCTGCTGCTTCTGGGTCGATGTTCTTGCCTTTACCCAGTGCTTGTTTGACCGCCATGAAATCCAGTGGGGCATTCGCACAGTCGGCGGCAATAATTTGGCCGTCGCGGTAGTACAGCACACTGAATTTTCCGCGGTTGGTATCGTCACGGACCACGGTTTGATCGAATCCGGTGGATAGGCCAGCAATTTGTAGTTTGATATCTGCTTGATTCGACCAGAACCACGGAATGCCGGCGTATTCTTCGGATCTGCCCATCAGCGAATAGGCCGCAACTTTGGCGTGCTCGATCGCGTTGTTGACGGATTCCATGCGGATCCGCTCGTTGGTGGGGGAGCCGGGTACCGGATTGGGCATATTGGCGACGTCGCCGGCCACGATGGTGTTGCCATCAGAGGCCAGGGCGTGTGCGTTGACGACGATCCCGTTGTTGATTTCGAGCCCGAGGATATCGGCAAGCTGGGTATTGGGGACCACCCCGATACCGATGAGCACAATCTGGGCAGCAACTTCTTCGCCGTTGGTCAGACGGACTGCTTTGACGTCGCCGTTGTCATCGGCCAGGATCTCATCGATCTGTGCTTCGAGCCGGATATCCAGGCCCCGGTGTCGATGTTGGTTGAGGAAGTACTGACTGGTTTGTTCCCCGACGGCACGGCCGATAAGTTTCGGTCCGTGTTCTAAGACCGTGACGTTTTTGCCGAGTTCGTGTAGGGATGATGCGGCTTCTAGACCGATGAACCCGCCGCCGACCACGACCACGTCTTTGGCTTCGGGCACGAGTGCTTTGAGTTCAATGGCATCGTCGGCGTTGCGAAGGTACACCACCCCCGGCAGGTTGCCGCCGGCCACCTCGAGGCGTCGCGGGCTTGCACCAACGGTCAAAGCCAGTCGACGGTATGGGTAGGTCGCACCTGAGCGGCCATAGGCAATACCGGCGCCCGGGTGCTGTTGGTCGCGCTGAATGTCATCGATCCGCTCGTTTTTGATCAGCGTGATGTTGTGATCGATCCAGTACTCGTTGGTGCGGAAAATCAAGGACTCGGAACCGACCTTGCCCTGCAGATACTCTTTGGATAGGGCAGGACGCTGGTACGGTCGGTGGTCCTCATCGCCGAGCAGCGTGATGTGGTCATCGAAGCCCAGCGCTCGCAGTGAGATGGCCAGTTGGACGCCGGATTGGGAAGCTCCGATGATCAACAGGCCGGTAGCCTGATCGGCCGCTGGGGCTTGGGCACCGGCGTATGAGGGAACGGTTTGCTGATCTGTGGACACGGTCATGACTTACACCTGAGTTTCTGGGGTCGTGACATGTACCTCGGTATCGGCACCGAGTTTGAGCTGGCACGACAGTCGAGAGTTGTCCTCACGGTCTTCGGTCGTGCCGTAGAGCATTTCGTCTTCCATCTCAGACATGGGCGGTACCTTGTCGGCGTCAGCCTCATCGAGAAAGACATGACAGGTTGCACACGAGAGTGAACCGCCACATTCGGCAACGATGCCTTCCAGTCCGTTGCGGACTGCAGTTTCCATCACCGAATCGCCTTCGTTTGCGTCCAACGAGGTGGTGTTTCCTTCGTAATCTGTGAAATGTACTGTTGACATGAAGTTCTCCTAGATAAATTGGCGGCCACCGTCGACGACGATGGTCTGTCCAGTGACGAACGACGAATCCGGGCCTGCCAAAAAGAGTGCTGCGCCGACAATGTCGTCGGGTTGGGACGCGCGTTTGAGCGCCCCGCGCTGTACTCCGTAAGACGCGGCATCATCCATGAGTCCGTAGCTTGCTTCGGTGAGCGTGAAGCCCGGGGCGATGGTATTGACGTTGATGTCGCGGTGTCCCAGCTCTTTGGCCAGCACACGGGTGAGTCCGATGACGCCGGCTTTGGATGCCACGTAGTGGGCCCACTGTTCTGAACCGGAGTACACGGTTGCACTGGCTAGGTTGATCACCTTGGCACCGGCTGTCAGGTAGGGGCTGAACGCCCGGGTGACCATCCAGGGCCCTTTGAGATTGACCCCGAGCACCTTGTCCCATTCATCCGGGTCGATGTCCTCGAATGAGCTGCGGTTGATGGTCGCGTAAATCGCGGCGTTATTGACGACAGCGTGGACGGTTGTGCCCAGTGATTGAGCGTATTCGTTGACCTGTTGGGCCATCGAGTTCGTTGAAGCGGTATCGGTGACATCGGCGGTGAATCCGGCAGCGGTACCGTTCGCTTCGGTCACTGCTTGCACGGTTTCTTCAATGCCGTCGGGAGCGATATCCACTGCGGCAACCGGGTACCCCCGGCGGGCGAAACCAAGCGCAAAGGCTCGACCAAGCCCGCCGGCTGCACCGGTGATGACCACGGTGCCCAGACCACCGGAGGACTGGTGCAGGTCTGAGGTCTCAGGTGTTTCAACCACGGGGTCTACCTTTCGAAGTGGTCAGTCAGTTTGGTTCAGTTAGGCGGTGGCGTGGGAATGCGCGCCCGGACCGGAAACCTGTGTTGGTTTGTCGCCGGAAACGATTTCCACGGTGCCTTTGCCGCCATCGACGATGAGCTGGTCACCGGTTTTGATGGTGGTCGAGGCGTTGCCGGTACCCGTCACCGCGGGCAGGTCGTATTCTCGACACACGATGGCTGCGTGGCTCATCATCCCGCCGATATCGGTGACGGTCGCCTTGATCTTGCCGAAGATCGGACCCCAACTCGGGGCAGTAATCGGTGCGACCAGAATCTCACCGGGTTGAATCTCCGAGAGCTCATCGGCGTGCATGATCACTCGAGCGGTGCCTTCGACTTTTCCGGGGGATGCAGCCATACCTTTGAGCTGGCTTGCGTCCTCGTCGTCGCCAGCGAGCCACTGGTTGACCTGCTCGGTTGTGATACCCCACAGCATGCGGGTAAACGGTTCGGTGATCGACTCGGGCGGAGTATTCAGCGCCGGAGCTGGACGTGCAGTTTTGAGCGCATCGACGATCTTGCGGCGGCGTTCAATTTCCTTTGGCCACTTCACAGCACCGATCGGAGCCTTAGCACCGACGCCGTGGAACATGACGACGTCGAAGAGGACATCGCGGATCTCATTGCGATTGAGATACAGCATGTCGTCGGCGGTTTCCCAGAGGCCCAGGTCGGCCAGCATGGTGCCAAGTTCGCGGACTTTGCGCCAGAAGACGCCCATGGTCCAGTGCTCGATGTAGAAGTTGTGGTTTTCTACGTACGGGTAGGCGGTGACGGCCAGCTGACGTTTGGACTCGAACACTTGCTGAGCTTCCGCATCGAGGAGGTCGCGATATTCTTCGACGATCCGTTCTTTTTCGACGATGAGGCGCTGGGTTGGGCGCATAATATCGTCGCCGTTATCTAGTCGGCGAATGTAGTCGGCAATAAAGCCCAGCGGAATGTCGAGGTGTTCGATCCAGTATTTATCGTGACCGTAGAAACCGTTGCCGATGGTGAAGTTGAACCACGGATCTTGAGCTTGTTTCCACTGCTCGAGCCACTGCTGTCCACCGTCCATATTGGCGATGGCGTCGAGTGTGGCATCGGCGTCATGGGTCTGGTCAAAGGCCGACTGTAGGTTGAGTTCGACGGCAGTTTTGGCCAGGTGCTTGAGCTCGTCGTCCGGGCGGAAGAGCTCCATATCAACACCCTGGACCATGGCTGCGATCGACTGGTCTGGGATATTGGGGAACGCCTCTTTACAGAAGTTAAAGAAATCCAGGTAGGCGATATAGCCCAGATTGAGGAACTCGAAGTGGTACTGCCAGTTCTGATAGGTCAACTGGATGAGGCGATCATAGTTTTCCATGAGCCGTTCGGAACCATCCATCGCCTTGCCCGATGTGATGTCTTCAAAAGGGACCTTCTCCGGCAGCGGAGAGAAGTCGAGCGCCTCGATCTCGGCAATGGTGTTTTTGACCTTGGTGTGCCACTGGGCCAGGAGGTCTTCCCAGTTGGCAAAATAGTGGCCGACCCGTGCCTCGAAGTCTTCAATGCGCTCGGCAACTTCTTCGCCTGGAACCGGTATGGGGGACATGTACAGGTAGCCAAGGTGGACTCGAAAATCGATGCCCTTGGCAGTGGGGATCATCAGGTGTCGGGCGTTGTACTGGCCCAGGCACTTGACCGCGAATTCGCCGCCGATGGTTTCGAAAGGTTTGAAAACGGTGGGCCAGTGCTGGGAATCACAGAACCAGAACTTTTCGTCTTCCTGTTCTTTCAACTCATCCTGGAACACCAAATAGTACGGGTAGATGTCTTCCCAGCCTTCGGCACCTTCCGGGACCGGTAACTCAGACGGTTTTGGAAACGATTTCATAGTCATGGGAGATGTGCCTTTCAAGATTTCAAGAACGAGGCGGTCATAGAGGAAATGGAGGAACCGATACCCAGCGAGGCCGCAAATCCGCCGCTTGTGGCAGCGGGCTTTGCTGCGGGTTTCTTGGATGAATGAACGGTTTCTGGGCGGGACTGCAACAGCAGGATGTTTTCACCGTCTGGCAGATCTGCATCCACCGACCACTCGATATCCTGGGGGGTGCCGTAGTGTTTCTCGGCTCGCTTGGCCAGTTGAGCAACAGCGGTCAACTGTTCATCGGTCAGACTGCGGACCGCACGACGATCGGCATCTACTTCGCGTTCGATCAGGCTATTAGTCGTCACATCGGGGATCAGCTCAACGTGTTTCTCCCCAATGTGCTCGGAGACGATGTCCAAGGTGACTTTGTCGAGCTGGATATTATCCGGTGTGACGGTGCCCGAGACCACCGTCTCGCCTACGCCGTAGGAAGCATCTACCGTGATCTTGGAACGGTCCCCGTTGGTTGGGTCCAGTGTCATCGCAACTCCGGCAGCGGAGGAATTGACCATTTTCTGAACCACAACCGCCATGGACAATCCGTCATTCGGGATGTCATTTTTCAAACGGTAGAGAATCGCCCGGGACGTGAACAGCGATGCCCAGCACAGGCGGATGTGTTCGGTCACGGCGTCGTAGCCGTTGAGCCACAAGTAGGTATCTTGCTGGCCTGCAAACGATGCATCCGGTAAGTCTTCGGCCGTTGCAGACGACCGAACAGCAACCGGCACCTGCTGTTCGAATTGGGCCTGAAGCCGGTTGTAGGCGGTATGGGTGGCCTCGCGCACGTCATCCGGTACCGGACATTCCAGGATGAGCCCACGAATCTTGGCGCTGATCTCATCAACGTCGGCAACGTCGTCGACATCCACCGATTCCAGGAGTTCATTGATCTGTGCGATCAGGGAGGTGCCGATAAAAGCGTCGAAGGCAGCGGTGGTAATGACAAAACCGGGTGGTACAGGCATGCCCGCTGCGGTCATGGTGACTAACGAAGCGCCTTTGCCACCAAGGGTTTCAAGCTTAGGCTCGATGCCGTCATCGAAGTGCTCGATAAATGCATTCGTCATGGTTCTAGGCCTCATTCCAGGTCACATGGACGTGTTCGGGGATTCGCATGGAAATGTTTTCGCGAAACGGGATGCCCTCTGGTTCATCTAATTCCAGGGACGGGATGGCGCTCGAGAGTTCTTCGAGTGCAATTTTGGTTTGCAGTTTTGCGAGCATATTGCCCAGGCAGTAGTGAATGCCGAAACCAAAGGACAGGTGCTCGCGCGCGTTGCTCCGAGAGATGTCGAAGGACTCACCATCATCGAAGCGTGTCTCGTCGCGGTTGGCTGACCCCATGAGCAGGAGGAGTTCTGCGCCTTCTGGGATCGGGACACCGCCGACTTCAGCATCTTTGAGTGCTTTGCGCCGCCAACCGACAATCGATCCTGCGTACCGGAGGACTTCGTCGATGGCTTTCGAAATTTTCTTGGGTTCCTCCACAATGGTTTTCCACTGATCGCGGTGGCTGAGCAACACCCGCACCGCATTGGAAATCAGTGTCGTGGTGGTCTCGTGACCGGCGAAGAGCAGGGAGTAGAGCAACGAGGCGATCTCATGATCGTCAATTTCTGCGCCTGCTTCTTGGTCGCGAACCATGTCAGCGGTCAGGTTGTCGCCGCCTTCTTCATGGGCTTGGGCGACCAGTTCGCGGCAGCGAGCCCAATATTCCACGAGGTTGTGGGCGTGCGGAATTTGCTCCTCGTCGCTCAGGTTTGACCAGGTCATGGCCCCACGCGAGTCTGACCACCGTTTGTACTGGTCGATCGTTTCAGGGTCGGTGGATTCACCGATCAGGGTGAGGATCGTGATGGTTGGCAGGCTGTATGCAACTTCGCTGACAATGTCGGCATGTGGCGTATCTTTGGCCAGCATGTCTTGGATAGAAGCTTTGACGTTGTCGCGGATCATCGGCTCCAGTACTTTGAAGCGACGAGGTGTGAAAGCTTTCTGTGCGACGGCACGGATCCGTGTGTGCTCCGGAGGACGGCGGGCGGAGAGTCCGGAGTAGACGGTGAAGCCGCCATCATTCATGATCTGGGTGGCCTGAGGTCCACGGGAACGGACCGGTGCTTGCGCATTTTCTGAGGAGAAGGTCTCCCAGTCTTCGAAGACGGCTTTGACGTCGTCATAAGCGGAAACTACGTAAAGATTGGTGCGGTCATCAAACATGACCGGCTGTTCATGACGCATTTTCGCGTATGCAGGAAATGGGTCATCTTGATTGAACGGCTCGTAGCCATGATGGTCGGCTGGTGCACTGGCTTCGTGTGCGACGGGACAACCGCCGATCGATTGTGTGCGAGACATCGAACAATCTCCTTTGCAGTATCGGATGTAAGCCATCATTGTGATGCGCATTACGTCTACTGCCCTCTAGTGTGTCTCACCTCACCAGCGAAAGTCCCGTTGAGTCTTCCATCCAGTGGAAGTGATCTTTGGGGAGGAGCTGGAGCCTATGTTTTGGGGTCCCGTTTGGGATCGAGAAAAGCGCCAAGGAGGGTCTCCAGGGGAATGTGGGCGGTGGCCGCTTCCAGACGTTTCGATGTTCCATAGAGCACAGGAAGATGTCTATGCATGTCAGCTGCAGCATCACTGGAAACCACTAGTCCTATGGCGCAGCCGAGTTTTCCCGTGTGATACACCGGAACGGCGATCGAACTGGCGCCATCTCGGACTTCATCCAGCGTCGTGGCATGACCATTGGCGCGGATCGTTTCTAATTCAGCGGCCAAGGTGTTGGGATTCGTTTTTGTACGTGGTGTGAGTGGTTTCAGGTCACCTGCCAGATATGCCTCAGCGACCCATGGCTCAGAAAACGCTAACAGGACTTTTCCAACGGCCGTGGCATGTAAAGGGAGTCGACCGCCAACCCGTGACGCGCGAGGCACTCGCCGCGGACCATAGACGCGATCAATGTACAGGCTCGAGGTCCCGTCTCTAATCGCCAGCTGGCTGGTGTGCCCGGTCAGAGAAAACATGTCTTGAACAAATGGGGTGGCTGTATCCCGGAGTTGTCGACCGGTGTTTTGCGCGATACTCCACAATTTCAGGCCCAACTGAATTCTCCCATGCGGACCGTTGGCTAAGATGCCGGCATCGGTCAGTTCACCGACGAGTCGGTGGGCGGTAGACAGGGGCAGACCCGCTTCATCCGCAATTTGAGTGAGACTCAGCGAGCCGCGCGACTGTTCGAATGCCGTTAATATCGCTATCACTTTTGAGGTGACACTACGCCCGCGCTGCGTGGACCCGCCCGCCATGTGATCCTCCGATTCGCTGTATGTGTTTGGCTGCTTTGAAGTCTAGAGGACGCTGAAAAGCGAGGTATGCCCCCGCTCGGTAAGGCTGTGCGAATTTCCAGGATGCGACGGCGCGGTGCACACCCACTTCTTCAATTTTTAGGTGCTCACGGGAAAACTGTGCCAGGAGCATAGGAACAGAACACAGCGAGGTCCGCCACCGTTTGCCAGTGCGGCTCACGGTTGAAGACCTCGCTGGGTTTTCGAGATATTTAGTTATGCGACGAGCAACGGCACCAAATGGTCGCGAGGAAGATGCTTTGTGGTCTCTCCCGAGGTAATCAAGAACCTTTTACCGAGGCGAACCTGTGGTAATGCCAAGGGTAGGTTTGCGCTGGTGAACGGTAAAGTACTGTAGCCCATCCGGCCCAGCGGTGAACCGTCGTTGGGATTTCTTGGGAAGCCACAGTAACAATCCTGGTTGAAGAGAGATCGTGTCGAGTTCGGTTTCAAGTTCCCCGGAACCGTGCAGGACGTGGATTAGCACGTCGAGGTCTGGCCCCACATGCTGAGCGATCTCATCGTGCGGCGGAAGCGCAATAATATTCGAGTCCAGATCTCGTGCGCCCGGTTCGAGCTGCCACACAGAACCTTTCGCATCAGAAGTTGTTGCAAGTTCGGTCGTATTAGCAACAATGCGAGGTAGGGCAGTGGCCGCGCGTTTGGTCATGCGAACTCGGTATTCACCGGCATCGGTTGAGAAGGTATTCCAGCTGAACGATCCAGCGAATTCACATTCGAACGTTTCGTAGAGTTCGTCCGGTTTGCGATCGTTGAGCAATATGAGTGAGTCGTTTACCTGCAGCTTTTCGTATGCTTGAAGGGTCAAACGTTCCCCTGCGTTCGCAGATATTCCGCGGATGTCTACTTCGCGTTCTGCGGCATTGTGGGTTCCAGATTGAGACATAACTACCTCGTATCTCTTGTGACACGGTATTTCCGATGATATCGGGCCACCCGCAGATGTCTTTAGCAGGGTACTGTAGTGGTATTTACATCGGCTGTTGCCGTGTTGCTACTGTTATGAAAGCTTCGGCTGAATCTTGATGAGGTGCGATCGTGCTTGACGCCTATCCTATATTGACGTTGCTGCCGCCATTTGTGGCGATCCTGCTCGTGATTGTCACGAAGAAAGTGTTGATCTCACTTGGCGCGGGCATCCTGACGGCGGGCTTGCTGCTTGCAGACTTCAACCCTGTCACCATGGTGGTGACTGTATGGGAGGCCGTCCTCCGTCTGGTCTGGGTAGACGGTGAGATCAACTGGTACACGATCCTGATTGTCGCCTTCCTCTTCCAACTTGGCATTATCACTGCCCTCGTCATGATGTCTGGTGGGGCCTCTTCATTTACCGAATGGGCTGCCAAACGCATTCGAAAACGTCGCGGTGCCAAAGTTTTGACCGGCCTGCTGGGCATGCTCATCTTTATCGATGACTACTTCAATGCGCTCGCAGTTGGTCAGGTCGCCCGTCCGATTACCGACCGCTACCGAATCTCAAGGGCCAAGCTGGCCTACCTCATCGACTCCAGCTCCGCGCCCGTCGTCGTGTTGATGCCGCTGTCCAGCTGGGGTGCGACCATTATGGGCATCATGGCCCCGCTGCTTGCCAGCTCTGCACTCATGTTGACCCAGGTTGAGGCCTTCGTCCTGTCAGCAGCCATGAACTACTATGCCATTGCTGCCCTGGTGCTGTTGTGGCTTACAATTCTGATGGGGTTGGACTTTGGAAGCATGCGCAAAGAAGAGCAGCGCGCCGTTCGTGGAGACGGACTGCAGAACCCCAAAGACCAAACTCCAGACCCGTTTGCCGAGGATATGCCCAAGCACGAACCCGGGGCCATGCGGGCACTGGTGCTCCCGTTCGTGATTCTGATCGTGGGTGTCGTCTCTGCCATGTATATTTCCGGTGGCATCCTCGGAGATAGCTGGGGCATCGTTGACACCCTGGCCGCTGCCGACGTCGCAATTGCGCTCAATGTCGGTGGTGTGGCAGCCCTGGTCATTGCTGCGTACTACTGCATTCGGTACACCAAAGGAAACCCGGAATTTACCACGGGTACAAAACGTCGCGGCACTGCGCACGGAGCCAAATCCATGCTGCCTCCGGTGCTCATCCTCTTATTTGCCTGGACGCTTGGGGACTTGATCAGCGAAATGGGGACCGGCGAATTCCTCGCCTCGCTCGTTGAGGCTGCTTCCATGTCTGCCGTATGGCTGATTCCACTCCTGTTTGTTATTGCAGGGCTCATGGCGTTCGCCACCGGTACATCTTGGGGTGCTTTCGGCATCCTACTCCCGTTGGCCGGCGAAATGATGAACGCGGTACCAGGTGGCGACGAATTCTTGATTGCCAGTTTCGGTGCCGTGCTGGCCGGCGCGGTGTGGGGCGATCACAGCTCACCGATTTCGGACACCACCATCCTGTCGAGTACAGGTGCCGCCTGTTCAGTGGCGGTTCACGTGGCCACTCAGCTGCCATACGCCTTCGTCGGCGCCGTTTCATCGCTCGTTGGTTATGTCGTTTATGCGCTGACGGGCAGTGGCGTAATCGGCCTCATCACGACCATCGCGCTGGTGATTATCATTGCCCTCGTTATTCGGAAGGTTCGTCCACCGATCGAGGATTATGCGTCCATCAAGGTAAACGCAGACATGGCCTGAGACCTTTCATCTTGGCCCAAAGAAGACCCTGAGAACCCCGTAGGACGAACACCGTGAATACAAGCAGTACGCCTGCTGCGTGGCCCGTGCCGCGTAGCTCTACCAACAGAGTCCTTTTGTGTTGTTTCATTGCAATACTGGCGGAGGGATATGACGTCGGAGTGCTCGGGGCGATTCTGCCAGCGCTCAGCGAGTACGAAGCGTGGGCGCTGTCCCCGCTAGAACTCGGTGCGCTGGGATCATACGCCTTGATCGGTATGCTGATCGGTGCGATGACCATCGGCACCTTGTCTGACCGCTATGGTCGTCGGAATATGCTGGTCGTATCGGTCCTGATTTTCGCAGTCGCGCAGATCGGTGTTGCCTTGGCGCCAAGTCCTGAAGTATTCGGACTCTTCCGCCTTATTGGTGGCCTGGGCATGGGCGGTGTGATTCCGGTAGGTGCTGCGCTCACGATTGAGTACTCGCCCCCCGAAAAACGCTCCTTCAACTACGGTCTGATGTATTCCGGCTATTCCTTGGGCATTTTGGTCGCAGGATTGGTCGCGTTTGTATTGCTCGAGCACATCGGATGGCGCGGTGTCGTCGCAATCGGTGCACTGCCGCTTTTGATTCTGCCATTCTTGGCGAAAGCCACACCAGAATCACTCGAATACCTGTTGATCCGTGGGCGGACCGAAGAAGCTGCACAAGTAGCTTCAAAGCTCAAGATCACCCCGTACCGGGAAGCTGACTGGAAACCGATCCCGAAGGCTGATGGCAAAAAGTATTCAACAGTTGATTCGATCAAAGTGATGTTCACAGGCAAGATGGCTCTGGGGACGATCGGTTTCTGGATCAGCCTCTTCTGTGGTCTGTTGCTTGTGTACGGATTGAACACCTGGTTGCCATCACTGATGCGTTCAGCAGGCTACGAGTTGGGATCGTCCTTGACCTTCCTGATGGTTTTCTCGCTGGCTTCAGCTATCGGTGGGCTGTTGATTGGCGGCATTGCAGATAAATGGGGCAAGAAAATCTGCCTCGTCACCTTCTATCTCGTTGGCGCCGTTGGCATTTTGATGTTGATGTTCCCAAACAACATCTTTATCAACTACGGCTTCGTAGCGCTTGCTGGTATCGGTTCGATTTCTACTTCCCTGGTGTTGACCGGGTGGGTCGCAGACTACTATCCGGCATATGCTCGGGGTACTGCGACCGGTTGGGCGCTGTCGTTTGCTCGTATCGGTGCTATTTCTGGCCCGCTGATTGGCGGATGGATCGGCTCGGCGCAGCTACCGTTTGAGTGGAACTTCATCATTTTCGCCATCATCGGTGGTATTGCTGCACTGTTCATCTTCATGATCCCCACCAAGGGTGGAGAACAAAGTGCTCAACAGGATTTGGAATTAGAACCAGATACGACTGTGGCTGGATCGACAGCCGCTACCGAACAAAGTTATAAAGTTAAGTAGAGCGCCTAGAAAATCGCGGTGCGGACAAGCAGTTGTCCACTCCACCGCATTATGAGTCACTCGGTTTCGATATCGTTAAGTTTCGCGTATTTGGAATGCCTGTTGACAGTGAATACAAAGTCTCGCTGATGCATAGGGTATTAGTGCTGACTTGCTTAGTGGTTGTTGGCTCGCAAGCGATTACGTAGTGAGCCGGGGAGCAAGGCGTGTCAATTGTCAGATGGGCTGAAGTGGTCAGAAAGTCTACATGATCGCGTTTCGATTCTGACAGTACCTAGATGCCGCAAGGGTCATACTGAAGGTTATAGGTTGTTCGCGTCATCGAATCGTCAGATGGAATATTGTCTCATTCGGACCCATCTCCTTTTCTACTGTCTCAGTTCAAATATTTTTAGAGTTTACCGATCCAGCACTTTGGAACGGGTTACGGCGCATGACGCTGTTCTGTGTTGTTTTATGTTGACCAGGCTTTAAAGCACCCGACAAGTGCCCGAGTTTTCACTTGCGAAGTACTCCTGGCATACCTGACAACATTATTGGCTTGGCAATTCGGTTCCGTCTGAGTCAGAAATCAGGAAGATCATGGACTGTGGATCAAAAGTGAGGGTCCGCGCAGATGCTTGTGCAGCATGGCTTACTTCGAAAGTAGCCGTGATTTCATATCGGGACGGAAGGCGTGTGGAGCCATGATTGCAGGGCTGGGTGTATCGCATGAATGTGTCTCGACAAGTCCGAGTGTTGAAGAACTACGCCTACGCATAATAAAAACACCATTGATCGAGTGCACTGCATGCACTGTCCAGAGTGGATGAGTCGTATCCATTTTTCGCCGGCAAGGATATCGTTTCTGTGGTGGTTCGGTGGTTCTATAGCAGTATCCATACAGTGACAAGGGTCACAGTAGATGGCCGTAATGGCATAGCGACTCAGCACTCTGTGTGGTGTTAAGAAACTCATGCTCCAATTTGAAGAGGCGATCCGAATGCGCAAAAAGTTCAACTCCAATCCTCTAGTTGCAGGACTTGCCCTCTTTGGTCTGTTCCTAGCTGGGTGCGGGGCCAGTCAAGATTCCAATGCGACAGATGAGTCAGCTGCGGGTGGCGGTAATGAAGATACCTGCGATATTGCATCAGATTATCCAAATGGTCCTGTCGAGGTCATTGTCGGGTACCCAGCGGGTGGCGGAACTGACAGTGTGGGTCGATTGATCGCTGACGGGCTTTCAGAGGCCCTTGATACGCCGGTGAACGTTGTTAACCGTGACGGCGGTGGCGGGGTAGTCGGTGCTGAAGCTATGGCCAACGCCGAGGCCGATGGCCATACCTTAGGTATTCTTGGAAGTGACGTTATTCTGTCTCACTGGATGGGGCATACTGATATAACGTTGGATAGTTACACTAGTGTCGGTCAAGTCAACCGTGACGGGTCAGGTCTTCTCGTTGCCGCTGATTCAGAATGGGAAACTGCAGATGAGTTACTTGCTGATATCGAGCAAAACCCGGGACAGCTAAAGGGTTCTGGGGTCGGCCAAGGAGGTATTTGGCATGTGGGGATGTTAGATATGCTCCAGGCAAGTGGACTTGAAGCCGATGATGTTACCTGGGTTCCGTCAGAGGGTGCAGCCCCGGCAATGCAACAGCTCGTCGCCGGTGGAGTAGATTTCACAACAAATTCATTGGGTGAAGCAAAGAGCCAGCTGGACGGCGAGCAGGTACGCGCTTTGGCGGTGAGTAGTGGAGAGCGGGAAGGCGACTTCCCTGAAGTGCCTACTTTCGAGGAAGCAACCGGTTCGACAGCAACCACAGGTGTACGTCGGGGGCTTGGTGGGCCAGCAGGAATTGATGAAGACATTGTCGCGGAGTTGTCGTGCCATCTCGAAGGCATTGTTGAATCCGGTGAATTCACTGAGACTATGCAGAATTTGGGATTAGGAATTGAATATTTAGATGGCTCTGATTTTGCAGACGGCTTGGCTGCTGATGATGAGCGTCTAGGAGAACTGCTTGGCGAAGCGGGCTTGCTTCCGTGATGTCACCGCAACATGTAGATCACAGGCAACGAAATGTGGATAGCGAGGAAGTTCCTGGGGTAAAGCCGCTTAGTGATGGATTGCTTTCGATTGCCAGTATTGTCGGGGGAATCGCCGTAGTACTCTATAGCACTACTTTGCCAACCCCCTCTGGAGGTTCTTTTGGGCCTGGCCTTTTCCCAGGAATTGTCGGCTCCCTTTCTGCGTTGTTCGGTTTTGTCCTTGGGGTCGCCCTTTTAGCTCAAATAATGGCCAGACGTGAGGATAGAACATCTTTGGTCGGTGAGCGGGAGGCACTCAAGGCATCCGAGAGACGAGGTCGCTTGTCGTCTCATTGGTGGGACGTAGCGGCTGCGCTTGGTGCGATCGGGTTTTATATCCTTTTAGCCGACGTTTTGGGCTTTATTGTGACAATTTCAGTGATCCAAATTGGACTTATGATTAAGTTCGGTTCCAAGATACGTTGGTCGTTCGTCATTGGTGTTATTTCGACGCTCATATTGTATGCAGTTTTCGAGCAGCTCCTATTGATTCAGCTTCCGGACGGGTTTATTGGTTAAAAATATGTTTGAGAATTTTTTGGAAGCGTTAAGTATGGTGGGAACTGTAGAAACCATATTAGTTATTCTTATATCTGGTTTCTTCGGTCTTCTGATGGGCGCTTTGCCGGGGATGACTGCCACCTTGGCCGTTGCATTGCTGCTGCCTTTTACGTTATTTATGGATCCGGTGCCGGCTATTGCTGCAATTATAACTATGTCAGCAATGGCTATTTTTGCCGGAGATATACCAGGAGCTCTTCTCAGGATCCCCGGCACACCGTCGAGTGCAGCTTATGTTGACGACGCTTATAGAATGACTCAGAACGGCAAAGGGGTGCTCGCTTTAGGCGGGGGGCTGCTGGCGTCTTCTCTGGGGGGCTTGTTTGGGACTGCAGTCCTTATTTTATTTGCTCCAGCGATAGGCGCCTTCGCGCTCCAGTTCACCTCGTTCGAGTATTTCTGGGTAGCCGTCCTCGGGCTCACAACCGCAGTCGTGATCTCTCAAGGATCACAGCTCAAGGGAGGCATCTCCTTGATGATTGGGCTCTTGATCTCGACAGTGGGGATAGATGTAACACTTGGAATACCGCGCTTTACCTTCGGTAGCGCGGAACTGACCGCGGGTATCAGTTTCATCCCTGTGATGATAGGTCTATTTGGGATTTCCCAAGTAATGATCAACTTACTGTCCCCTGATTCTTGGAGTTCCCCAAATGTCTCAGAAGTCTGGCCTAAGGGGTCCGTAGGTCTCTTATTCCGGTCAGTCTGGAAGCTGCGTACAAGACTGTTATCTGGTTCTGCCATAGGTGGTGCAGTTGGATCACTCCCAGGCGCAGGCTCGGACATAGCTGCTTGGGTTGCATATGCTGTCACGAAAAATACATCAAAAAGAGGACACTTATTTGGTAGGGGCAAAGGAGAAATAGAGCCAATTATTGGAGCGTCAAGCGCTAATAACTCAAGCGTGGGGGCTGCCTATATTCCGACATTGGCTTTTGGTATCCCGGGCGATACCGTCACTGCAATTCTGGTCGGGGTTCTGTTGATGAAGGGTATAACGCCCGGGCCCGAACTCTTCTCAAGTGACACTAGTACACTGTATTCAATATTTATATTATTTATAATAGCGAATATACTAATGGTTCCTCTTGGGTTAGTTGCCATAAGGGCAAGTACTTATATAGTAAATATACCTCGACCAATTCTCCTCACAACTATAGTTTCTATATGCATTGTTGGTAGTTTTTCGGTAAATAACACTGTATTTGATATAGCGATAATGCTCCTCTTTGGTATTTTAGGTTACTTTCTGACAGTTACTAAAGTACCTTTGGCGCCTATAGTTTTAGGAATAGTTCTTGGTCCGATTGTAGAACGGTCATTCATGCAAAGCATGATTGCAACTGGTGGAGACGTAACGCAATTTGTTACTCGCCCGATTTCCTTAGTCTTAATGTGTTTAGTTGTGTTAGTGCTAATGCTTCCGTTAATACGCAAGGTATTTGGAGGAGTATTTAGTGGAGTCGGGCGCATGAAAATGAGAGAGCGACTATGATTAGAGATGAGATGGGCAGCATGAGATTGTACGAAGCCGTTGGCAAATATTTGGCGGCCGAGAGGCAGGGAGCTCCCATTTTTGGGCTGCTTGGTGACGCAAACCTCGGCTACATGGGTGTCTATAAGGAACGTGAAAGAGGCAATTTTATTGCTTCCGCGCATGAAGGCGGCGCGGTCTCAATGGGGGATGGCTGGGCAAGAGCAACCGGCAATGTGGGGGTCGTGACGGTTACCCATGGGCCCGCGCTTTCAAATACATTGACAGCCCTCACGGAAGCTGTTAAGTCGAAGACACCAATTTTGCTACTAACTGGCTCTACGCCAGAAGTCAACGAACACTATCAGTATATAGATATTGAAGGGTTCACTCGATTGTCGGGGGCGACTTTCCTGAAAGTACGGAATGCGAGTGAGGTGCTAAATATACTTGACAGGGCTCTTACTCGTGCAGCTGCTGATCAGAAGCCGGTTGTAGTTGACATCCCCGCTGGGCTTTTGCGCGCGGAAACACATTACAGAGGGCCGAAGATTCCTGTTACTGCGTGGCGAGAACGATTACCGAATTCCGAAGCGGTCGTTGAGACAGCGCAACGATTGGTATCTGCTAAGAGGCCACTTATCCTCGCTGGTCGGGGAGCGGTCGAGGCTAGAGCGCGCGATGAGTTGCTGGAATTGTCGCGTCAAGTGAATGCCCCTCTTGTTACCACACTCTTAGCCAAAGACCTCTTTAGAGGCGAGCCTGCAAACCTGGGCGTGCTAGGTGGTCTGTCAACACCGCCAGCCCGTTCCTACTTAGAAGATGTAGACTTGGTCATATCTTTCGGTGCAGCATTGAACGGGTTCACGACCGATGAGTTCGAGCTGTTGGATGGTCGAATTTTAATTCAGATCGACATCAAGCCTGAGGCGCTTAGCGGTTTTGGGCCGGCAACTCAGATAATCTTGGCCGATGCGAAATCAGCTGCATCCGCGATAGTGGAACATATAGCGGCAGCCAAGCTAGAAGTAGAGCCCGCAGACTACCTAAGGGAGATTGAGCATGCTGCCGACCGTGACTCTAAAGACTTGTACGTATCAACGACTGGGGGTGGGTCCATTGATATGCGTGAGGCCACTCAATGGTTATCCAACCTACTCCCAGCCCATGGTCGTCAGGTTTGTGACGTAGGTCGTTTCGGCTATTCGACGTGGCCTCATATCACAGTAGACCCAGCACGTTGGCACTATATAGGTGGGTTTGGTTCTATTGGGTTAGGGTTAGCCTCGGCGATTGGTGCTTCAATTGCCGACCCTAATAATGTAACCGCCCTATATGTTGGTGATGGTGGCATGATGCAGAGTTTCGCTGAATTGTCGACTGCCGTCCGCCATCGACTTCCCTTAGTTGTAATGGTTTTGAACGACGAATGCTACGGTGCTGAGTATCTTAAGCTACAGCAGTTTGAAGTCTCTTCAGATCACGCAATGATGGAATGGCCATCTTTTGCCGACGTTGCAAAGAGTTTGGGAGCTCATGGGATTCGCGCGACGGGCGCAGGAGACTTAAGGCAGGCGGCTTCTATGATCAGCGCTGAACAATTTCCGTTATTGATCGAAATTATGGCTGATCCACATAAGGTAGCCAACAGCCCAGGCGTTGTTCGTTTCTAGAGTTGAACGCCAAACTGCAAAGTATGGCGCGCACTAAAATTGAAGGGTGGCGTCTCGTGCAAAGTTGAGCAATAAAAAAATTCAGATTTACTTTGCAGTAAAGGTGAAGTCTTTTGCACTTGAGAGGCTCAAACGAACTTCAATGCTTGAGGGATTACAGGTACTGTCAATTTACGAGTGGAAAACCACCGCGTTGCTCAGTCCCACTACACAAGTTAGAGTAACCGGCCACACGGTTACTCTTGAGAGTAATTTAGAGGCTAAGCGGCCATGCGATGACATCTCGATGTGTTTATTTTGCTTTGTCCATAAATAGCTTTTAAATGATGGTTTAGGTCAAACTTCACGAAACTCTACAGCCAGCCATAGTTCTAATAGATCCGGGGCAATTTTTAGGTCTCGTTTCGTTAGTTCAGATATTTTAGTCAGCCGAGCTCGCATAGTGTGCCGATGGATCAGTGCGTGATCTGCAGCTTTCTCTATATTCCCCACCGCGTCTAGGTATGCACGTAGGGTCTGTAGTAATTCGCTGCCATGATGATTGTCATGATCATCCAGCGGTTGCAATATAGTGTCGGCAAATACAGCACGTGTTGTGTCGTCGCCCAGGAGTGTAAGAGCGTGATAAGAGTTCAAATGCGGAAAAACAACCATAGATTCTTTTCGATCTTCCGCAATTTTTCGAGCTCTGGATGCTTGTCTGAAGCTAAGACCCGCCTCCGTAATGTTGACTGTTGCTCCTAAACCACCGGGGGAAATATCTAATTCGTCTGATGCTGTTGCTATTATTTCTTCGATACCATGGTGAGGATCGCATATGAGGGCCAGGACGTCTTTATCAGTCTCCCACAGCAGAATTTCGCTGCAGTAGTCATTGAGTTCCGACAGGATTGTGTTAATTAATGCCGAGTTCGGTGAAGAGGGTAGTAGGAGGCACTGGAGTTTCGCCGCGCTAACGTTGACGCGAGCTAGGTGTAACTCTGCCTCAGTCTGGCTCAGTTGTTGTTCCACCAAAGCTTGGACAACGGTGCTTCGCAGCAGTCTACTATCACGTGAAGCCGTATAACGAAGTTCTAACAGAACCTGCAGCAATGAAAAAACTGTGCTCAAGATGGCCTGGTCTTGCTCGCTGAGAGGGCCCTCTTTGACCGTGACCATAATACCGCGCAGGTTATCTGATGCATGTAACGGGGCGATTACTGAGTACTCACCGTTATGATCGGTAGAAATCGACCAGTGGTTATTCGAGCGGATTTGCTTTCTAACCTCTTCCCGATGCTGATCAAAGACATCTTGTGGTTCCAGCTTTGTAGCCGTAATCAATTGAAAGGTAGGATCATAGAGAGCTGACGAGAACCCGGTGTTGGCGTCTAATACTTGAAGTACTGAAGCGACTCCATTGGGTTTCACCGCAGCTTCGCTCAGTTGTCGTTGCGCTACTAAGGCTCTTTTAAGGGGCTCAGAATCACGCTCACTGATGGCATCGCTAACATGCCGGACAACTGCTTGTAGGGGGGTATTTTCGGGAACTTTTATGAGTGTCAGGCCGCTGTCGTGCGCTGCGTTTAGAAGCCTTTTCGGGGGTTCGTTGTGGGCCAGGCTCGATCCTGTTGATAAGCCAAGAGCGGCTATATTGTGGTCGGCTAGACGTTCACAGTACCGTTGTGTTTCCTCATCGTCGAGGAAGAGCGTCAAACCTGTTGTGAGCAGAAGTTCACCACCAACTAGCCAGGGGGTAGGATCGCGAAGCTCACTAACGTGCGCCCAGGACAAGGTTTGGTCATCAACTGGAGGGTTGGTTAGGACTTTGAGTCCTAGCTCTGGATCTCTCAGAACGCGGTTGAGTTTAAGCATAGTGTGTCCATTCTCAGTTTAAGACCAACTACTGGAGTCGCTATAAGTAGGAATGCCCCCAAGATACGTTGCTAAAATTGGAATTTGTGCTATCTCAACGGGGTCTACAACAGTCAGGTCTTCGCCCATAACCACAAAGTCAGCGTAGTAACCACGGCTCAATTTCCCTTTGATGTGTTCTTCGCGGGAGGCATAGGCCGAATTTAGGGTATAAGCTTTCAGCGCTTCGTAGGCTGAAATACGTTCATGTGGAGTAAATTCTCGGCCTTTATCAGTGAGGCGTAAAACCATTGCCTGAATGGCTGCTAACGGAGCACCATCGGATACTACCGGCCGATCCGACCCTCCGGGGACTATTAGACCCGCGTCAATAAAACTCCGGGTTCGATACGTCCAGTCGAGCCGATGTTCGCCTAGACCTTCACGCACATTCTCACCGAGCTCGTACACGAATTGTCCCTGTGGTGAGGGGATAAGGCCAAGTTTCACAATCCTTTCAAGCTGGTCGGGTCGTACTATAGAAGCATGTTCAATACGGTGCCTGCGCCAATTTCTGGGATTCGGCTGGCAGGCGTTTTCAAAAACGTTTAGGGCCACGTCGATGGCTTCGTCTCCGATCGCGTGCAAAGCGATCTGCCAACCAGCAGTATGCGCCTGGGCGGCAATGGAGGTGAGCTCAGGTTCAGCGAATTGCATTATTCCAGCATGATCGTGACCACAGAAGTTTGAAGTCAGCGCTGCGGTCCTGCTCGAGATCGCGCCGTCGGTAAACATTTTTACGGGCCCGATAGAGAGCATGTCACCACCCAAACCGGTGCGGATACCCAAGTCTAGACCTTCCGAAAAGCCATCACCGATACCAGTCTGAACCTTATGAAAATTTTCCATAGCGATCATTAATTGTGTGCGTACGAGAATCTTACTGTCGTCATGGCCCTGTTGGTAGGCTGCCAATTCTACGGGACTGGAGCCAACTATCGAGGAATTACCTATTCCTGCTTCGGAAACTGAAGTTAATCCCTCTGATGCATACCGCTCACTAGCGAGCTCTAAACTCCGCACCAAATGGTTGATTGGCACGGGTTTTCGTAAGTTCCGAAACTCGGTCATGCACTGCTCTGAAACGAGGCCAGTAGGCGAACCATCAGAGTCACGTTCGATTTCGCCACCACTGGCCGTAGGGTATTCGGGGCTGAGCGCCCCGACTTCTTCAAACACCGGTGTATTTGCTACGAGCATGTGACTAGTGCGGTGTATCAGCATGACTTTTTTGCCCATCGCCGCGCGATCTAAGTCTTCCCGTCTGGGGTGTTTGCCTAGTTTTACTTGATCATATCCTGAGCCTGTGATCCATTCGTCATCAGTGGATTCAGCACGGGCTTGGATGGCGGCGTACAGCTCATCGAGGGTTGTGAATTTACTAGCATCGATTTCCTGCAGACGTTGCCCAAAAGCCGCCATGTGATTATGAACGTCATAGAAGCCCGGGGTGATTACTGCTCCACGAGCATCGATATGACTCGACGCCGTGCAGTTGGCAAGTTCTTCATCTAACCCTACGACCAGTCCGTTCCAGACACCAATGGTCCTAGCGAAGGGGCGGTTTTCATCCATAGTGATGATATGGGCGTTGCTAATGATTAAATCGAGTTCCACGTCTCTATGCTAAATCATTTTGAGAAATGAAATACATGCAAGGTGTATAACATCGCGAAAAAATAGTCCATCACGTATAGGGGGCAAGCGGGAGTGTGCGAGGTACCTTCGGTAGTAATCAAAGACAAAGCCGATAGATGAACCGGAGATAATACACTATGAGCCGTACTCACCCGTATGTTCCTAATGCGTCCCCGCAAACAAAGCAAAAAATGCTCGACTCGATTGGGGTTGAGACAGTAGAACAACTTTTCTCTAGCATTCCGCAAAAACTTCGTCTGGAACGTCCGCTAAATATCCCGGAGGGTTTTACTTCAGAGGCAAAACTTGTACGCCACATGAGCGGGTTATTGGGAAACAACAAGCCGACGACCCGAGCGCTTTCATTCTTGGGGGCTGGGGCATATCCGCATTATGTTCCGGCAGTGTGTGATGAGGTAAACCAGCGAGCTGAATTCCTTACCGCTTATGCCGGCGAGGCCTATGAGGATCATGGGAAATGGCAGGCATTGTTTGAATATACGTCCTTGATGGCGGAACTGCTGGAAATGGATGTAGTAAACGTTCCAACATACGACGGTTATCAAGCTACCGCTACCGCTCTGCGGATGGCAGGTCGGATAACACAACGATCAAAAATAGTATGCTCAACCGCAGTTGTTTCCGCAAAATTGCGGCGAATTGAGTCGTTTCTCCAGGGCGCACTCGAGATCGTCTGGGTAGAACCGCGAAAAGAGACGGGTCTCATTCACACTGATGATGTGATCGAACTGCTGGATGATACTACCGCTGCGGTTTATCTCGAAACTCCAAATGTTGCAGGGATAGTAGAAGCCAATGGTGAGAATATTGCCCAAGCTGCGCATAGTGCGGGCGCATTACTGGTCTGCGGCTTAGATCCACTTTCTTTAGGTTTTACTGAGTCACCGGCCAGTTGGGGTGCTGATATCTTGTGTGGTGACATACAGTCACTCGGTCTTGGCCTCCACTATGGTGGCGCTCACGGTGGGTTCATTGCTACTCACGACGATGAACGCTTTATTTACGAGTTCCCTTCTCGTTTATTTGGTCTAGCACCAACACGCAAAGATGGTGAGATTGGTTTTGTTGACGTCGCTTATGAGCGAACCTCACTTGCTATGCGGGATCAAGGCGTGGAATGGGTTGGTACTGCCGCAGCGCTTTGGGGAATTACAGCTGGAGTTTATCTAGCTCTGATGGGACCTCACGGAATGAGAGAGCTGGGCGATACCATTGCTTCGAGAACACGTTATGCGATTGATCGATTGGCAGCCATTCCAGGAATTACCGTCCATCACGTAAATAGCCCTCATTGGCGTGAATTCATGATTACTTATGACAACCACACAGCCGCCGAGGTCAATGCAAAGATGCTCGATGACGATATCTACGGTGGTGCAGAGGCAGGGGACCTACTTACTAGTGAGCGAAGTGTTGGTGCGGACGGACACTCATTAGAAGCCAGCAGCATTGTTTGTGTCACCGAGCTGCATTCAACCGATGATATTGATGAGCTGGTTGTGGCGTTTGAAAGGATCATGGCGTGACGAAAGCGACATCTACGCATAATCAGAACCTTAAGAACACAGAGGACATGATGACACTTCAAGAAGACACAAGAACGCATCCTTTTCAGAAAACCCTCATTCGAAACTACCAGGCCCCGCGATGGGATGAACCGCTGATATTCGAATTAAACGCTCCTGGTCATACTGGCGTCGTGTCTAATAGCGATGGACATTCTGCTATTACGAAATCCGCACCAGAAAATTCCGTTCAGCGTAAAACAGCACCAAACCTGCCTGAGATCGGGCAAGCCCAAGTTTTGCGTCACTATCTTCGACTTTCACAGGAAACCTTAGGCGCAGATTTGAATGTCGACATTGGGCAAGGTACATGCACAATGAAGTACAGTCCAAAAGTAAATGAAAAGTTCGCAGGGTCATCCTTGTCTGCAGACATGCATCCTCTTCAGGACGTATCTACAGCCCAAGGAACCATGGAAATTATTCATAATCTACAAGATTATCTCAAAGAAATTTCGGGCATGGACCAAGTTAGTCTTCAAGCTGGTTCTGGTTCGGCTGCAATTTATGGAGCGGTGAAATCGGTCCAAGCCTATCATGAAGCACAAGGTGAAAGTACGCAGCGAGACGAGATAATCACCACCATCTTTTCCCATCCCTCCAACGCTGCAACAGCTAAGACTGTGGGGTATAAGGTAATTACCTTATACCCAGACGAAAATGGCTATCCTGACCTCGAGGCATTGAAATCGGTGCTATCGGAGCGGACGGCAGCACTTTTTATAACGAATCCTGAGGACACCGGAGTTTTCAACCCAGAGATTACGGACTTCGTTGATGCCGTTCGCCAAGTAGGTGGGGTCACCTTCTACGATCAGGCAAATGCGAATGGTCTTCTCGGAATCGCCCGGGCTCGTGAAGCAGGGTTTGATATGTGCCATTTTAACCTTCATAAAACTTTCTCTACCCCACACGCATGCGGTGGGCCTGCAGCTGGTGCTCTTTGCGCTACAGATGAATTAGCTCCATACTTGCCAGGGCCTCAAGTTGTACGCACCCCCTCGAGGTTCGAGTGGTCTGAACAGGGGAAATATTCGACACCAGATATTCGTCCTTTCTACGGTGTAGTACCGAACCTGGTCCGTGCCTATGCTTGGATCCGTGCACTGGGAGCCGAAGGATTAAGGCAAGTCGCGGAAACCGCAGTGCTTAATAGCAATTACCTACACGCCGAATTGTCAAAAATTGATGGACTTTCTATTCCGTATGCGAGCGGAGAGTACCGAATCGAACAGGTACGTTATTCATGGCAAGAGTTGGCTGAGGAAACTGGAATATCCACAGGTGAAATCGGTGCACGTATGGCAGATTACGGTTTCCACTACTGGACGAGTCATCATCCCTACATCGTTCCTGAACCTATGACTTTAGAGCCTACTGAGTCTTATTCGAAACAGGAGCTCGACGAGTACATAGCTACCTTAAAACTCACTGCCGAAGAAGCACGCCAGGATATTGACACGGTCAAATCTGCTCCACATCGAAGTAGCATCCACACTATCGACCAAGAAGCAACAACTGACCCTGAAACATGGGCAACATCGTGGCGTGCCTATAGAAGAAAATATTTGGGGGAACAAAGGTCTGAGCCCAGTACTTGGGTAGCCCCTGCCAATTTGCCGATTCCTCAACGAGCACCGAAAGCTCACCACCGGTGATCGCAAAATTACAAGCCGAAACCCACCTACGCATCGGTCTAGTAGTCAATCCGGTAGCCGGGATAGGTGGGACAGTCGGCCTCAAAGGTAGTGACGGGAGCGATATTCAGAAGCAAGCTGTGGCTCGAGGTGCAAGTCCTCGAGCCCAGCATCAGGCAACGAAGATGTTACGGCATTTTGCCGATATTCGTAAGAACACTTTTGAAATCATCACCGTGTCCAAGGAAATGGGTGAATTTGCCACGAATAACGCCAATATAGAGGCGGAGATTCTAGAGGAACTGTCCGGTTTCAATGCTCTGTCGCACAGCACCGCTCAGCACACCAAAGAAGCCGTTCAAAGCCTCGACTTGCGAGGGGTAGACCTAGTGGTGTTCGCCGGAGGTGATGGCACTGCTCGTGATGTTCACGCCGCCCTTGAGGGAAACTCATCTAGACTGCCAGTTCTGGGCATTCCCGCAGGCGTGAAAATGCAATCGGGTGTTTTTGCACGCTCCGCGGAAGATGCGGCCGTGATTCTCAACGACTGGTCGCTAGAACCTGGAAAAACCGTGCCTGCTGAAATAGCTGACATTGATGAAGAGGCACATCGTCAGGGTGTTCTCACTTCTCAACTTTATGGTTATTTAAATGTTCCCGATACTCGGCGGCGTTTGCAAGGAGGAAAGGTAGGTTCCTCAATTGGGACTCAGTCATTACCTGGATTAGCTTCTGAATGTGCAAAACTTATCGACTCGGAGGCAATGTGTTTGTTAGGACCTGGCAGTACCGTTCAAGGGGTATCAGAACATTTTGGTGCTGAAACTTCTCTACTGGGGGTAGATGTTCTCCACCGTGGAGAGATCATTGGTTACGACCTTTCTGCCTATGAGCTTCACCAGCTCACAGTTAATTATCGCTTGCAACTAATTGTGTCCCCGATCGGCGGACAAGGTTTTCTTTTTGGTCGAGGAAACCAGCAACTGGATTCGGAGCTGCTGACGCGACTGGGTACAAACGACTTGTTGATTGTTTGCACGGAGGATAAATTAGCTCAACTTGGGGGAGGACCATTGTATATCGATGTGCCTGATGCTGAAAATATTGAGCGATTTACTGGATATCAACGAGTCATCACAGGCACCAAACAAACCGCGAGCATTCTAGTAAAAGACGCACGACACTAGACCGATAAGGTGGGATATGAACGTTCAAAAAGTAGCAATGGTCACGGGTGGGGCTGGGTCTTTCGGCAGTGCGATAGCGCGGAGGCTGCATGAAGATGGCTTTTACGTCGTGATCAGTGACGCAAACCTTGAGCAGGCACAACAGGTTGCGAGCAAGCTTAAAAATACTTTGCCAGTGAGACTCGATGTTACTGACCCTGAAGGCGTCGAGACTTGCATCCAAGAAGTTATCGAAAAATCTGGACGTCTGGACGTCTTGGTTAATAACGCTGGGATTGGATTCTCTGGAGACTCTGTCACCGCCAAACTAACCGAGTTTGACCAGACCATCGCTGTAAATTTAAGAGGAGTCTATCTAGTCACAAGGGCCGCCATACCCCATTTAGAACAAGCGGTATCGCCAAGAGTAATCATGATTGGTTCGCGAACATGGCTTGCCGGTGGCAATCCTGCATACACGGCGTCGAAAGCCGGGGTAGTCGGGCTTGCTCGGACTCTCACACAAGAGTTGGGGCCGTGGAACGGAACTTGTAACGTCATTGCCCCGGGTCCTGTCGACACTACATTCGTAGACAACATGAAATTGGCACAGCGGGAAGCTAGTTTTCAACGATATGAGGAAATTACTCCCTTGGGGCGCAACGCAAAGCCCGAGGATGTAGCCGGGGCAGTTTCATTCTTTGCCGGCCCCGATTCAGGTTATATCTCTGGTGAGGTGTTGCATATCGCCGGCGGACTACAGCTCGCGCCAAAACTGTAACTAAAGAGGTTTTACATGAATTTCGGAGATAAATTCCAGCAACGAGTGACGATAATAGGTGCTGGCACCATGGGAACGAGCATTACAGAGTTGTTTGTAATGCATGGTTGGAGAGTCAACATCTACGATAAATCAAGCGTACAACTTGACGACTGTCTGGAACGCATCACTGCTTCATATGGGCGGGCTCGAGCTCGTTTGATAAACCCCGTTTCAGATCTGACGGGGATTGATCAGGGCGGTTTCGTCATTGAGAGTGTTCCAGAAGACATAGACCTCAAAATTTCCGTACTTGCAGAAGCAGAGAAGCGTCTGCGTCCTTCGCTCCTAACAACAAATACGAGCTCTCTAAGTATAGAAGCGATGCAGAGCGCTTTGGATAATCCAGAACGATTCTTGGGTCTTCACTTTTTCCAGCCAGTGGCCTCCGCTCAGTTAATTGAAGTGATTCACAGCAGTATAACTTCTGCCGAAAGCCTGGAAATGGCTATTCAGTGTGCAGAGTTTATGCAGAGACGCCCAATCGTAGTCCGAGATTCCGCGGGTTTTGCCACTAGTCGTCTTGCGGTATCTCTTGGCTTAGAGGCAATGCGGATGGTCGAGGAGGGCATCGCTGATCCAGAGGATATTGATGCAGGTATGCGCCTTGGATACGGACATGAGGTCGGTCCGCTACGTATGACTGACATAGTAGGACTTGACGTCAGACTGGCTATTAGTAACCACTTAGCTACAAAATTCGGGGCGAGATTTGAACCGCCGCAAATACTGCGACGGATGGTCGCTGAAGGGAAACTAGGGAGGAAAAGTGGACTGGGGTTCTTTCGCTGGGAGGTTGGCGACGAAATTTAATGAAGCGCTTACGGCCCCAGAGCTTGTAGCAGCCAGACCAGGCATTGGCTGCGTATTGTAGTGAATGCTTATTGAGCTTCTATGGTTCTGCACTTCGCAATACCGCAATACTTAGATCAACAAAACCATTCTCGGAAAAGGAATCATGTCGACAACAGCTACTGCAACTGTTCAATTAGAAAACAATGATGTTCGTGTTACGCGTTGGGACTTTCCGCCTGGAACACAGACTGGCTCTCACACTCACGAATATGACTATGTTGTGGTTCCGACAGTTGGTGGAACCTTAACAGTAGTGAGCGACGAAGGAACGCTTGAGAGAGAGATTGTAAGTGGCTTAAGTTATGCGGGAGAAGCCAAGACTAAACACAATGTTCATAATTTGACAAGTGAAAACGTGTCGTTTGTTGAAGTTGAACTAAAAAAATGATTAATAGAACCTTCCGTTAAGGCCAATTTGAAGCTGATCATTGGGCTCAAGGACACTCCTATCTGTGGCCTAGCCCTTCACAGTGATTTGAGTCTATTTGGGATGTCCTGTTCCGATATCTCACAAGAACGGTAGGAAGAGTGAAATGGACAAGCCTTTGGAAAAATTCGAGTTGCTAGAAGCCAATATTTATGGAGTCCTGGAAGCTTTGCAGCGTGGCGACATCACTAGTACGTGGTTAACGCAACAGTATCTAGATCGGATCGAAGCTTACGACCGTGGTGAGGAAGGGCTGAAGTCTGTTCCTGTCCTCAACCCTCGAGCCATGGAGGAGGCAGAAGAATCAGATCGTAGAATAAGAGCAGGATGTCCGCGTGCTCTGGAAGGTGTTCCTTTTACCGTTAAGGACTCATTCGTCGTTAAAGGCCTGACCGCGTCTGCCGGTTCGCCGGCCTTTGCAGAGCTGATGGGACACTGGGATGCTTTTGTAGTGGAGTGCCTACGTGATGCCGGTGCGGTACTGCTCGGAAAAACTAATATGCCGCCGATGGCAGCCGGAGGCATGCAACGGGGAGTTCATGACAGGCCGAAGAGTCCATATAACAGCGAATACTTGCCAGCGGCTTTCGGCTCCGGGTCGTCAAGCGGTTCGGCAGTTTCTGTTGCTGCAAATTTAGCAGTATTTAGCATGGCGGCAGAAACATTGTGTTCGGGGCGGAGTCCCGCTTCGAATAACGCGCTTTGTGCTTATACACCATCATGGGGCGTTATTTCGATTCGGGGAAATTGGCCTCTATTCCCAACCCGAGATGTCGTTGTGCCGTATACCCGTTCGATGCCTGATATGTTGCGTTTGCTAGATGTGATCGCGCAGGAAGACCCGGAAACACGTGGAGACTTTTGGCGGAGCCAGAATATCGTCTCGCTCCCAAAGCTCAAGGAACCGCGACTGGACTCTTATCTTCAGCTTCGAGATGGACGCGCTCTTGAAGGAAAGCGATTGGCAGTGCCAAGGATATATCTGAATCAGGATAAAAATTATCCTCTAGAATTACGTCCATCTGTAAACGATCTATGGCAAGCCGCGCGGGAGCGCCTTGAGTCACTGGGTGCGGAAGTAGTGGAAACTGATTTTCCACTTATGGAGCAGTACGAGAATGGGCGCCCAGGGAGACGCTTTGTTGATGGTCTGGGCGATCTACCTTACGGATGGACTAATCTCGAGTTTCGAGAATTTATGGCTTCTGCGTGGGACGATTTCCTTAAAGTCAATGGTGACCCTGAGTATCCGAATCTTGGGGTCGTAGATTCAGAACAGGTATTCCCTACACCCGCAGGTGCATTACCGAATCGTTATGAATATTCCAGCAAGAAAGGGAGTCCTTACGTAGAGGCAGTGGAACTTGTGAAGGCAGGTTTGCAGAAGCCACATCTACATCACGATTTTTCGAAAGGTCTTCGAGCCACAGTCCAGTTACGTGAAGAACTGCTTGATAGCTGGCTCATTGAGAATGAGTTTGACGCAGTAGTGTTTCCCGCCAATTCGGATGTTGGGGCCTCAAATGCTGACGTTGATCCAGCAGCTGCCGACCATGCGTGGAGCAACGGCGTGGCTTTTTCGAATGGGAATTACGCTATTCGACACCTAGGTATTCCGACTGTCACAGTTCCGATGGGGAATATGGAAGACATTGATATGCCCGTTGGTCTCACATTTTGTGGCGGCACATCTGCCGATCTAGAGCTGCTGAGCTTTGCGTCTGCCTTTGAAGATGCAGGCCCCCAACTTCGCCAAGCACCGAAGATGGGTTAGGCGTCGCTACTTAGGAGTATCCAGATCTCCTTTGTGGGGATAGTTTATTTGGTTCCGAATGCGTCAATCATATCGATGTCTTCTGGGAGCTGTATTGATGTCACTGTGGCATCGATCTTGCTTCCTGACAGTGGATGCTTGTAGCGTTTCAATTTGTGCCTTATATCACTGCAGGTCTGGTGTGGTGGGGCGAGACTTATGACTGGAGATAAATGTCTACCCTAATTTTTACTAATGCCCGTGTGTTCGAGGGCTCTGGCTTTAGTGCCCCGCAGAGTTTCGCAGTAACAGACGGGAAAATCGTTTCTGAGCCGGATCCACAAGCTCGCCGGATAGATCTTGGCGGGCATTTTGTTATGCCGGGGTTCATTGAGTCTCACGCTCATCCTGAAATGCTGGGGAAAGCGCTTTTAAACCTTGATCTCCGACCGCAGGCAGTATCGAGTGTAGATGACATCCTCGACAAAATTGCACTCGCGGTAGCCAACGCAAAGCCCGGAGTTTGGATACGTGGGAGCGGTTGGGACGAGACCTACCTAAGCGACGGCCGCGGTCCCACGAAAGCAGAACTAGATGTGGTAGCCCCTCGTAATCCAGTTGTCCTGACCCGTACTTGTACTCATATGTTCGTAGTAAACTCTGAGGCTTTGACGACTTCAGGTATCTCCTGTGATGTAGAAGATCCTCAGGGAGGTCGCTTCGTTCGTGATGGCCTTGGGGCGCTAACAGGACTGATCCAAGAAGCCGCCATGGACCAGGTGCAAGTTCCTAATTATGCAGACCACGAGGAGGAGCAGGCCTTCAGGCTGGCGCAAGAAGCCTTTGTGGGCTGGGGGGTTACAACCGTTCATGATCTGTCAGCTTCTGCGGCAGGCATGCGCAGATACAGTCAAGCGGAACGGAGCGGCAAATTGAAAATGCGCGTGCGTCCTTGGCTATGGGCTCTGAGTCAGTCAGCCATGAAAGGCTTGCTTGATTCGGCGCTCGGCGCAGGTATTAGTTCTGGATTCGGCAATGATATGTTGCGGATTCAGGGAGTGAAGTTCACACTTGATGGCAGCGTGGGTGGGCGCACCGCCGCGGTCTGCTGTTCATTCGAGGATCTGGACGACTGTGGCCTTCTCTATCTTGCAGACAATGACTTTATTCCAGAGTTGAAGCGCGCAGTTGAGGGTGGTTTAAGATTAGCGATCCATGGAATCGGTGAACGAGCCATCGAGCAAGCACTGGACGCTTTAGATCAACTTGACAAAAATTTCGTGACGAACCAACGCATTCGATTAGAGCATTGTGCTTTACCGACTCACGGACAACTTGAGAGAATTCGAGATAACAATATTATTGCGGCTTCTTCTATTGGTTTTATTCATCACCTAGGAGATTCATATATAAAGGCTTTAGGATTCGACAGAGCAAGTCGTGCTTATCCGCAACGGACCTTTCAAGAATGGGGTATCTGCGCGCCGGGAAATTCAGACTCGCCTGTGACTGATGGGAACCCCTGGGGTGGCATTTATTCCGCTGTCACGAGAACGACGAAATCGGGCGTTGTTCTGGGGGAAGAAGAAAGTATCAGTCTGTCCGCAGCCATTAGAGCGTATACCAATGATGCCGCATATACATCTTTTGAAGAACACGAAATTGGAGTTCTGTCTCCAGGGGCTTGTGCAGATATTCAGGTCCTGGACCAAAATCCATATGAAATGGAACCGTCTGAATGGCTGAACCTCACGCCGACTGCCGTCTACTTAGGTGGCCAACTCGTTTATGAGCGTTCCTAACTAAAAGTTGCGCTATACATCTAAGCAGCATCTGAATGAGCTGGTTTGCGGCCGCTTCCAAGCGTTCCAGGCTGGTGGCAAAGTAGTAATAATTCGGCCCACTTTGGAGTTGTTGGGCTCTGAGTTAAGTAGTTCCTAGAACTCTACAAGAATCGATGGGCGATGTGTCCAGGCCGCGACGTGACTTCAGAGGTGTCCATTGCGTATGCAGCAATTATAAACTTATCCAAAAGGGATATGTGACCTGATCTACAAAAATGGTTTATTGGAAGTAGTTAAAGGACTCTTCGAGTTCAAAGATCGAGCCTGATCATCGGCGCTTAGGAACTGCGCTTTCCTTGCAACCTCACGACACCCGGATTTAACTCCGAATTAGAATCACACCCAATTTTGAAAGAGGAAAAATGGTACAGAAGAGAAGGAATTACAAAGTCATGGCTAGAATTGGTGCACTCAGTGTTCCATTCGCCCTGATGGCGACTGCATGTTCCGATGGCGGGGCGACAGAAGGTGGAGCTGAAGAGGTAACACTGTCTTTCTCGACTATTTACACACCGGAATCACCGATAATTGCTTGCGGCTATGATGCTCTTGAGAACCACCAGGGGCTTGAAGACGCTGGTATCAGCATGAACCTGACGCATTCCTCCCAGCTAGGGAGCGAGAATGAATTGATGGAGCAAGTTTCGTCAGGTCAGATCGATATTGCTCTCTCTACCGGTTCGACGTTGTCAACGGTGTTTGGCATGACAGATATGGAAATGTACGACACCTTCTTTCTTTACGAAGATCTAGAGCAATACAACCATGTTTTAGAAACAGATGTAGCTCAAGAAATGTGGAGCGAAGTGGACGAGGCTGCAGGAGTGCAGGTTGTTGGCGGGCCCTGGCTCTACGGAGAGCGGCACATGTTTGGGAATTCACCGATTCGAACAATTGACGATTTCGATGGGACTCGAGCCCGAACAACGCCGGTGGATATTTACGTCGAGTCGTTGGAGGCACTTGGAGCAGACCCAACTACGACTGCATATGACGAAATTTACATGGCATTGCAGCAAGGCATCTTCGATGTGGGGGAAGCGCCACTATCGATTATTAAAACTGATTCTTTCGACGAGCCCTCAGACTACGTTAGCCTTACAGGACATCTGTTGACAGGGTTACCGCCTGTAATTAATTCCAATACCTTAGAGTCATTAAGTGAGGATCAGCAGAGTGCTCTTACCGAAGCTTTCGACGAAGGCTCAGAGCGAGTTGCCGAGTGTCTAGAGCGAGACGATAAGGCAGCGCTTGAAGAGTGGGAGAACTCTGACAGCATCGAAGTTATCGATGACGTAGACATCGAACCCATGCGTGAAGCCGTCCGTGAATCGTACACTAGCGATTATCCATGGAGCGATGCGTACCAGGAGCTCCTTGACGAATTGGAATCGATGTAGATCGGTTTCTCAATCCTTTATTCCCTAAAGCAGTAGGTGTTCACCGTGCGTCGAAGTCTATTCATGAAAAGCGCATTATTTTTCAGGACAATAGCTGTCGCCTTAGCGATTTTAATTCTTGCGATTATGGTTACCCAAGTATTTTTTAGATACGTACTAGAGGATCCGATTATGTGGGCTGAAGAACTTGCGCGGTACAGTTACGTCTGGATGGTTTTCCTGGCAGCAATTTTTGTTACAGCAGAGCATTCACATGTCACTGTCACTCTTGCAGACGATCGACTATCGCAACGTTTCAGGCGTATGTGGGAAGGTCTCGTTGCATTCCTCGTTGCGGCAGCTTGTTTTGTAATTGCTTTTGGCTCATTTAGCTGGCTTCAAGAGGTTGCTGGGGGGTCTTCGGCTGCGTTAGGGCTACCATCTGAAATATATTATGGAGTGGTTTGGGGCGCATTTATTCTGATGGGTCTGTATTCAGTAATCCGGGGATTCCTGATACTTAGAGACAAGGACGCTACTAATACGGCATCAGAAGTCGACCAGGCTCTCGAAGAAAGTGTAGGCGCATGAGTATTTTCGCTGTTATTGCCCTATTATTTTTGCTCATTTTATTGCGGGTTCCTGTAGTATTTGCGATTCTTATTCCTTCTGTTTTGTATGTGGCGCTTGATCCTAGTTTGACCTTTAGTATTGTTTTGCAGCAGATGGCCGGGACGCTGAATTCTTTCACGCTACTCGCGGTGCCGTTGTTCATTATGGTTGGATACATAGCCAACGAATCTGGAATGGCAACCCGCTTGCTTGATGCAGTGTCCGCCGTTATAGGCAGGGTCCGCAATAGCTTGGCTTACGTTAACGCTAGTAGCAGCATGGCTTTTTCTACTATGAGCGGTACCGCTACGGCAGACGCTGCTGCGATGGGTTCGATTATGATCCCACAGATGAAGCGCAGGGGCTATTCTCCGGGATACGCTTCTGGGTTGACGGCGGCGTCGTCTTTGATTGGACCTATCATGCCACCTAGCGTCGTTGCTATATTGTATGCGGTTCTATCAGGGTCATCAGTTGCTTCGATGTTCCTGGCCGGAGTAATCCCTGCCTTAATACTTTTTCTGGCGCTCTGCATTTATATTTTCATTCATTCGCTTAAGAACCGTGAAGAAGAGCAGCCGAGAATGCCTGGCAAAGAACGAGTCATGGCGATTGTCAAAGCAATTCCTATCATGATGACTCCTGTTATTATCTTCGTGGGTATTCTTGGTGGCATATTTACCATTACTGAGTCAGCTGCTATCGCAGTATTCTATTTCGTTTGCCTAGGGCTTGGGACACGTTGGATGTCGTTTAAGCAACTCGGTTCTGCGCTGACGAAATCAGTTGCGACTGCGGGCCGGATAATGATCATTGCAACGGCGGGAGGGCTCTTGGCGTATGTGATGGCTCGGGAAGGTGTTTCAAATTCGATTGCTGAGTTGCTGGGGACAATTTCTGATAATCCGGTTCTAGTACTTTTGCTGATCAACGTCTTCTTGTTATTGGTTGGAACGGTATTGGAGCCCGTCTCTGCGCTACTGATCGTAGTGCCTACTCTGGCTCCAGTCGTGGCACAGTTTGGTATTGATCCTCTACATTTTGGCGTCATAGTCATACTTAACTTGAGTATCGGGCTGTTAACGCCTCCAGTGGGTATCGTTTTGTTCGTATTATCGGAGGTTGGCCACACATCGCTAGGTGAAATATTCAAAGGTATTGTACCGTTCCTTGCGATGCTTATCGCAGTTTTGTTGTTATTTACCTTTGTTCCTCAACTTGTAATGTTCCTTCCGAATTTAATTGGTGTTGGCTAATTCCATACTAGGAACTAGTCTCAGGGTTGGGCTTCGGTACTAGGGGCCCAACCCTGGCATTCGTTAATTCAGGGACTGAGAAGGCTGTGGTCTAGATTAGTCAGCAAGCGTTCTGTCAGATGCATCATTTTCAAACCGTGGGCACCATTCGCCAACATCTGTGAGTAGGAGATAAATATGACTGATCGTCATTCAAATAACGGACAATCCACTGGTGTCGCGGGTTTATTATCTGCAACTTATCACTTCATGATGAGCAGAATTATGGACCGGCTCGGGACTGAAGGCTACGGCAACCTGTCGAAGACCCAATTGCACGTTTTAGCGCGTTTTGACTCTAGCGGCATGACCTTGCGACAAATTTCCGATCGAGTCCAGATTTCAGTACATATTGTGTCGAATATCGTTAATATGCTGCGAACTAATGACTATGTCGCAGAAATGCCTTCAGCGACTCCGGCTGATGGATCCAAGTATATGCTCACGGGGCTCGGTCAAGAAGCCCTGACAATAGTAGAGAGTGAGCAGAAGGCCGTGGAAAGGGAATGGAAGCAGCATATAGGGGAAGAACGCTTGTCCTCAATTATATCAAGCCTGGAGCTTCTCTTTCGAGCTACCCTCCAGGCCAAGGGGGATCGCGACTAAACAGAGCGATAAGACCGAGCCCGGTAGGCCATTGATATATCTAATATGGATTATGAGTGCCGGGTGAGACGTTCCGATCCTTACATTTCAAATACTATTTTTACGACTATTTTCGTTGAAGAGGAATACTTCTATGGAAGCACTACAAGTAAGAGTCGTTCGATCGAGCGACCGTACGGGTTGGAAGACACTCTTTGAAGGTTACCGTGATTTTTATGGTTTTGAACCTTCGAGTGATGTTGTAGATCGAGTATGGAATTGGTTGATAGAGCCTGGTCATGAGAGCTGTGGGATAGTTGCAGAGATTGACGGTCGTGTCGTCGGATTAGCGAATTATCGAAAGTTCCCTCGTCCGTCAACGGGGACAGTAGGGGTATGGTTGGATGATCTTTTTACAGAACCTACCTTCAGGGGACGAGGCATCGCACGGGCGCTAATTGCGGAGCTAGATATTGTAGCCGCTGCTGAGGGTTGTTCAGTGGTCCGCTGGATAACCAAAGATGATAATCATCGAGCGCAGCATCTTTATGATGCAATCGCGCAACGCACAAATTGGGTCGTTTACGACCAGGTCCCTGGCGACGATCGCTGACGGTTGAACTTGGCACTTCGAAAGCAAGAGTTAAAGGGACCTGCTCATCTAGAGGATACAGCGACTAGGCCAGTGCTAAATTTCCGTGGCGCCTGTCTGTTGCTGTGCCATAAAGATGTTGGGAAGGCGAAGCTTGGGTGATTCGTCTCAGTAGGTGGCGATCTGTATCGCTTATGACGCCGCTGAAGTGATCTAGCTTGGCGTCCACTCTGGCACAGCTCTATAAGTGAGTCCACCATGGTCGTATCCTGAAGTGGTATTGAGCGACGTATGCTTTTGTGTTGCCGTCCTTGTTGGCAGGGTTCCAAGCACGTTTGAATTATCTATTCGCTGGGCTTGCCCGAAAGGCATCTTTGCAGGCTCGGTCCATGTATGCAGTCCGTGTCTACTCATAGAATTGCTGGTCTATTCTTATGGAGATTAAACGACCCGGGTGCAAGCTAAGGCTTGCACCCGGGTCTTGGCTTCACTCACGTGGAAGATTTTTTTCTTTAGCGCAGTCCTGCATTCGCGTAGCGGTTGTAGTCCTTGGCAGCTGTGGTAGCCAGGGTTTTGGCAACCTCGGCAGCGGCAGCCTGCATTGCTTCGACGAACTCCAGAGCCTGCTGGCCGGTCATGCCCTGTGGCAGGTGGCCAAGGCGCAGAACGAGGCCGGAATTTAGTGAGTCTTCGCTCGTGGGATCGAAGACCGGCACGACGATGCTCGCCAGATCCAAGTCGGCATCGCTCGGGTTAATACTGCCCCCGAAGAAGCTGGCGGATGCAGCGATCGTGGTGCGCACTGCACGGTCACGTGCCGGGGTGAGCTCGCCGCCCGCGTATTCTGACAGCGCGTTGCCCAGGGATTCATAGCCGGGTGGTTTCGGCCCGTACCTGGTTCCAGCCGACGTCGTCGGTGATGTCAATGAACTCACCCTCGAAACCCGTGTGAACGGCGAAGTCCGCCAGCACGCTTCCGTCGCTGACCTGTACTTCGACATCCCAACCCTGATCAACTACGTCACCGGCTTCACCAAGCTGAACCCGGGCGATGTCATTGTGACCGGTACTCCCGGTGGCGTTGGACTTTTCTGGGGCGAATGAATATTCGCAGTTTTTAGAGCCGGTGATGGTGCTGTTGAGAGCCACCGAGTTGTGAGGGCGTTGGGGTTGTTCAGAGCCATCGATGGTGTCTTTGAGAGCCACCAGGGCTTATGCTCCTTCCGTCATGTGCCAAACCCACATGACGGAAGGAGTATCTCAAATGGTACGCAAAATACAAGCGAAGTTGGTCCTAGAACTTCGCGCGCAAGGGCTCTCAGCGCGTGCGATTGCTGCCGCCCATGGCATTTCTCGCAATAGTATTGCTGAAGTCTTCGATGCTGTGGATCGGGCTTACCTGGATTGGGACCGGATCGCTGATTTATCTGAAGATGAGGTCTATCACCTGGTGTTTCCGGGGCGGGGCGAGCATATCAGTGTTTATGCTCAACCTGATTGGCATGCGGTGCATAAAGAGCTGGCCCGGGTCGGGGTGACCCTGAAACTGCTGCATAGTGAGTACGTTGATGAGCATGCGTTAACGGGCCAACCGGTGATGGGTTATGACCGGTTCTGCCGGGTCTATCAGAAATACGTGCTGCAAGCCGGGATCACTTCCCGGGTCGGGCATAAAGCCGGTCAGACCGTTGAAGTCGACTGGTCTGGACCTACGATGCGGCTGACGGATCCGCACACTGGCAAGACCCAGAAGGTGTACTTATTCGTGGCGTGTTTACCGTTTTCGCGGTATGGCTTTGTCGAACCAACGTTGGATATGCAACAAAATACCTGGCTTGCAGCCCATGTGGCCATGTTCGATTTCTTTGGCGGATCCGTACCGCGAATCGTCTGCGACAATCTCAAAACCGGGGTAACGCAGCGTCCAAAAGAAGGCGAGATTGTCCTCAACGCCGCCTATCGCGAACTGGCAGGCCATTACTCGGCCGGGGTCCTTCCTGCGCGCATCAGGTCGCCCAAAGACAAATCCAGCGCGGAGAACACAGTGCGGCATGTCGCCACTGACGTCATTGCCCCGTTGCGCAACCAAACGTTTCATTCCTTAGAACAACTGCGCCAGGCAATCCGTGACCGCCTGGTCGAATACAACCAGGAGCCGTTCCAAAAACGTGCTGGATCGCGGTTGAGTGTCTTTGAGACTGAGGAGCAGCCAACTTTACGACCACTGCCGGTGACTGCTTATGAGATCAGTGAGTGGGTCTATGGGCGTCGCGTGGCGCGCAATGGCCATATCACCTGGGCCAAGAACTATTATTCGGTGCCATATACTCAGGTGGTCGAAAAAGTCGATCTGCGCATCACCGCTACTGTGGTGGAAATCTATCGCGGCAGCCAACGGCTGGGATCACACCTGCGATTGCCAGCAACAGTAGTGCATCAATATGCCACTCATGAGGCAGATCTACCACCAGGACCTGGCTATCAGCCATGGGACCAACACCGGATCCGCGCGTGGGCCACCAGGATCGGACCGAGTGCTGAAACCGTGATTGATCGGATCTTTGTCAGCGTCGCCGTGGCTGAACAAGGCTTTGACCCTGCACTTGCGGTGTTGAGGTTAGCCCGACGATTCTCGCACCCACGGCTTGAAGCTGCATGTGCGTTAGCGCCAAATAGCCGGGTGCCGTCTCCACGATATGCGCATCTGCGCCCCATTCTGGAATCTGGTCAGGACAAAACCGGAGAACTCACCCAACCAGATGCCATCGATACCGCCGGCTACGTACGTGGCGGCGACTACTACGCAGGAGACACCAAATGAGCCAACTCGATACCGAAACCCGCCGCAAGCTGCGTGAGATGGCCGCTGGCCCACTGCTGGACGCGCTGTTGGCACAAGACGACACGATGACCATGGGGATGTCGTTTGAACAACGCGTGGGTCTGGCCGTGGATGAGGCCCATAGCTCCTTCACGCATGCCAAAGTCGAAGGACTCATTCGTCGGGCTCAACTCCGGTATCCCAACGCGGATCTTCGTCGCGTTGACCTGCTCGAAGAGCGCGGCCTCAACCAGCAAGTGCTGGCCCAACTGGCCACCTGTTCATTTATTGACCGGCGACAAAGCGTGGTCTTTCAAGGCTTCAGCGGTTCTGGCAAATCTTATTTGGGTTCTGCTCTGGCTAAACAGGCCTGCACCATGCGCATCCGAGCCCACTACATCAGGATGCCGGATCTGGAAGAAGCTTGGATCCAAGCCGCGGATAAGCCTCAAGGGCAAGCAAAACTGCTCAAAAAATACGCCAGTTTCACGATGCTGGTGATCGATGAGTGGCTCCTGGATGCTCCTGATGAAGCCATGCGCAGCATGCTCTTGGAACTGCTCGAACGTCGGTACGACAATGCCTCTACCGTGTTCTGTACCCAATATGCCCGAAAAGACTGGCACCAACGCCTCGGATCAGGGGTCCACGCTGATGCCATCATGGATCGGATCGTGCACAACACGATCTGGGTGGAAACCGGAAGTTACAATATGCGTGAGCATATAGCCATGACCAACCACTAACCATTAACCGGTGAGAGCCAGTGGCTCCCAACAACACCATCGCTGGCTCTCATCGGCACCATCACCGGATCCGTTTGACACCAACAGGTGGCTCTAAACACCCCGGATATTCAGCGAAGCCGGCCTGCTCAACGACGGTGACGTCGTGGAAGTTGAAGTAACCAATCTCGGCATTCTGCGCAACAAGGTTGTAGACGAAGCCAACCTCTAAGGCATGTCAGGGCAGACTGGAGGCCACGCCTTGACTGCTCACGCAACACTAAAGAAGGACCTGACTACGATTTCTTTCGCGGCCAGGTCCTTTTTGTTGTGGTCGCTGATTAGGCTGTGGGGTTGTAGTTGAGCTGCCACGAGATGCCGTAGCGGTCGTTGACCCAACCGAATGGTCCGAAGCCGTAGTCTTCCACCGGCATAAGGGCGGCGCCGCCGTCCGACGGCGCCGTCCATAGTTGATCGAGTTGTTCCTGCGAGGCACAGTTGAAGAACAGCGACATTGACGGGGTCAGGTCGAATTCGTGCTGAATCGAACTGTCCATGATGTTAATGCGTAGGCCCGCGATGACGAAGGTTGCGAGCATGACCTTGCCGTCCATGTCCGGCGTTTCGGCACCGTAGCGGTTGATTGTTAGCACTTCACCGCCGAAAAGTTTCACGTAGTGATTCATGGCTTCTTCGGCGTGACCATTCTGGAACATCATGTGCGGAGTAAGTTGTTGAGTTTCGGACATGAGATCCCCTTTGTACTATGGTCAGCCTGCAGACCGGGTGGCTATGGTGGACTGGCACGCGCTATTTAAAAATTGCGAAGTCGTTGGAGGTTAGTGATGTCCATTAAACCGCCCATTCCGCCGTTTACTCAAGAAACCGCGATCCAGAAGGTACGCGCAGCTGAAGATGCCTGGAATAAGCAAGAACCCGAGAAAGTCGCGCTTGCCTACACGCCCGATAGTCGGTGGCGTAACCGCGATACGTTCCTGCTGGGGCACGACGAAATCGTCGAGTTTCTGCAGCAGAAATGGGCACGCGAGTTGAATTATCGGCTCATCAAAGAACTCTGGACCTTCACCGACAGCCGGATTGCTGTTCGGTACTGCTATGAATCCCAGTCCACGACCGGGCAGTGGTACCGCTCCTACGGTAACGAGAACTGGGAGTTCGATAGCAACGGACTGATGTCGAGCCGTCACGCCAGCATTAACGACGTCGAAATCGATGAGGCCGACCGAAAATTTCACTGGGAGTTTGGGAAGCCGCGACCGGAGGGCCACCCCGGGCTCAGGGACTTAGGTCTGTAGAAAACTACAGTCGAACATCGCATCAAGCGGACAGGGTAACTGCACCGAACGTTTGGTATAGTTACGCGGGTGAATGTTTTCCCTCAGACGACATCCACCCCAAAACAGCGGTGGACCTTCCTCGCTATTATCAGCGCCGCCTTATTCTTGGTCGGTGCTGATAACTCGGTGCTCTATACCGCTCTGCCCGAGCTACGAGACCAACTAGGAACCACGCCCTTACAAGGATTGTGGATCATCAATGCGTACCCGTTGGTACTCTCGGGGCTGTTGCTTGGCACCGGCACGCTGGGGGATAAGATCGGGCACCGCCTGATGTTCCTGATCGGTGTCAGTATCTTCGGGATCGGCTCCCTTGCGGCCGCATTTTCACCCTCCGCCTGGACGCTGATTGCAGCCCGCGGCCTGCTCGGCGTCGGTGCCGCCACCATGATGCCCGCCAGTCTGGCCCTGGTTCGGATCACGTTTACGAATGTGCGCGAACGGAACCTTGCCATCGCGGTGTGGATGTCCGTGGCGGTAGTGGGTGCTGCTGCGGGGCCGTTGCTCGGTGGTCTGCTGCTTGAGTTCTTCTGGTGGGGATCGGTCTTCCTCATCAACGTCCCGGTCGTCATGGTCACCCTGATAGCCACGCTCGCGGTCGCACCGCCGAATATCACCAATCCGAACAAGCACTGGGATTTTATCTCTTCGGTCTGGGCCATGTTGGCGATGGTCGGATTAGTGATGGCGATCAAAGAGCTCGCCAACCCGGACCGGGCTGCGTGGCTACTGATCGTCTCGAGCGTCATCGGAATCGTTGGCCTATTGCTGTTTATTTTCCGGCAGCGTGTGCTGGAGCAACCCTTGTTGGACGTAAGTGTTTTCAAGAACCGGATCTTCGCCGGTGGTGTGCTGACCGCCGGTCTGGTGATGTTCGTGGTTGCCGGAGTCGAGCTGATGACTACCCAGCGGTTCCAGACCGCAGGAGGGTTCACGCCATTGGAGGCCGGCGCCCTAGTGGTATCTATTGCGGTACCGGCCATCCCGGCGTCCCTGTTGGGCGGTTCCATACTGCACCGCGTTGGGTTCATTCCACTGATCACCGGTGGTTTCGTACTGATGGGTTTCGGCATCGGCCTAGCTGTATGGACCTTCAACATGGACTCACTGGTGCCATTTATTGTCAGCTTGGCGATAGCGGGTACCGGCGGCGGACTCGCTTCCTCTGTCGCCTCGACCGCGATCCTGGGCGCCGCCCCGGTCGATAAAGCCGGTATGGCGTCCTCGGTGGAGTCCGTATCGTATGAATTCGGTACCCTCATCTCGGTAGCCATCTTCGGTTCGCTGCTGCCATTTTTCTATGCGCTGTCCGCGCCGGCCGAAGTCGCCGGCGATGTAGACCACGGCGTGGATCATGCCGTGCACGGGCCTGCAGCAATCGAAGCTTATGACGGTGCGTACCTGACCATCCTGGTGATTGTCGGCATCGTGGCGTTTGCCGCTGCTGCCGCGACTGCTTACTGTTTCCGTGGGAATCCGAAAGAAGCTAAGGTAGATGCGCCCCAGTAAAAAAGTCGAAATCCTCAACGCCGCCGTCGAGTTGATCGAACAGGGCGGGTTGGAAGCTGTGTCCTTTGAGGCGTTAGCCCAGGCATCCGGGATGTCTAAATCCGGTATTGTGTATCATTTCCCGTCCCGCTACGAGATAATGCGCGGTATCCACCAGCACCTTGCGGACCAGTGGGAACAAGAATTGGAACGTGCCGCCGGGGGACCAGCCTGTACCGTCGATACGCCAACCCGTATGCGTGCAGTGGTGCTATCGCTGAGTCACAGTGCCACCAAGGCCGAACTATTACTGGAAATTGACGCCCGGAGCAACACGGAGTTCTCGGCTATCTGGCAGCAAGTAGATGAGCGCTGGTCGCCGTCACCACAAGACATTGAAGACGACGACATTCAACGCGCGCAGTATTTGGTGCAACTGTTGGCCGATGGGCTGTGGGTACATGACTATGTGCACGAACACCAGCTGAAGCCTGCCCAGCGCCAAGCCCTGACCGAGGCGATCCTATCCATGCTGGACTAGGGGCTTCACATACTCACAGGAATGGCAGCGATCCTATGTAGTAACTCTGCCATCTGTGTCCCGTGTGCATGGATATGGGCTACGTCCCAGTGGTCGTGAGAGGCATCAAGTTCCTTGGTGATCGCGGCCATCACTTGGAATTTTAGGCTTTGGTTCGTGGACCGATACTGCGCGATCTTGGCCTTCGGCATGAGATTACTGCGTGCTGAGTTTTCTGACCGCGACATGATGCAGAGATTGCCGAAGTGGTCGGCGTCAGCAATTGCTAATGCCTCATGTAATTGGACCGTATCGGGGCTTCGTGGATAAAAGTGCTCTACTGAGGTTCGATATCGGAAACTAAAGCCATCGGCATAGCGCCTTAGTACAGACACCAGTTCCGGATCTGTCACCAGATGTGCAAGTTCGTGGGGTTTATCCTTACCTCGTAGCCACAAAACATAGTCTAAGAAGTTGAAGATGAAGTTTGGAACTTGCGTTCCAAGGTTCAAGACAGCCTCTGGTTTGAGAGCTGTTAGACGCCGGACCGCTGAAGCCTCCAGATATTGTGCAAATGCTTCAGCGTCGACCGACTGGTGCTCATTATGATGGAGCCAATGCAATGCCTGGAAGAGAAAATACTTCGACGCACGACGGGTATCGGTCACTTGGAACATAGACTGCAGCATCAGCACTCGACGCCCCGAGGCGCGTTGATCGGTAGTACCGACTGGTGAGCTGCCTAAGCCGAAGGTGGAGCGTGCACTCAACTGACGCGTTCTGTCCGAGGTGTATTTATACGCGCGGTGAAGTACCCAGTTTTCATCGTCGTCGCCTGCGAGGCCCAGCTGGATCCGGATGACATAGGTGTCCAGTAAATATCGTGTACGGAGGAGTAACCAGGCGAAATTTCGTACCCATTCAGCGCCGGCTCCCGGCAGAACGGTTTCGAACTCCTCAAGAAGATACTTATCTTCTAAACGGATCTGGTGTGCGTGGACGTCGTCGTCATCTTCTTCTTCCGACCAGCGGTACTCTTCTCCACGCTGGATTTTCAGGACGTGCAGTAGGAAATTCGGAAAGTCGATGATGGATCCATATGAGCCGGGTTCTTCATCCTCCTGAGAGGTTGACTCGGATTCCCAATCATCTTCAGCACCTTCTAGAAGATCAATCAGTTTGATCGTACCGGTTCGGCTATTCGCATCAGGATCTCGATACCTGGTGTTCTCGGAGTTAGACGGTACTTCGCGATGCTGCAGAGCTTCGAAAAGGGCTGCACTGTCTTCTGGTAGAAACCGGTCCCAGTCCTTGCCGAAGATTGCCGATCGTTCATTTTGGGTATCGAACTGCACTTGGATATGTCGGTTAAGTTGGGCGGTGGCGTCCCAAATCCGCGCAAAGACATCTTGGTCCGCGGGCTCGTGCTGGAGTTCTTTAAGCATCCTCGCTTTGAGGATCTCATGTTTCTCGAGTTGCTCCCCACGAGTATTCATCACTTCAAAATAATGATTCAGATCAGTATTTTCTGGGAGCTGGGTGCGAACTATTCTTACGTGGTGCAATAGGTAGTCCAAGTCCTCATCGTCAAAAATGATCTCCGAATGCGAGGTCTCGGCCGTAACAGCGGCGTACGGCTTTCTCGGAACAGCCGTCAACGATGTCTAGACTGTTTTCGAAGTCTCGGCTGTTGTCCTCGGAGGGCGTCCGATGAAGGATAAACGTACCCAGCCGGTGGTGGCCTGAAGACTGAAAGTCGTGGATATCCGATAGCAACTGATCGACGTTTTTGACCGTCCAGGTATAGGGCCGCTGATATGACGGGATGTGCAGGCTGCGTTCTAAGACATGTTCAACCGACATGATGTAGGCATCGAATTGCTCCCGTGGGTGCCCGGTGGGGTATTGTTCGCTAACCGTCTCCGAAATACTCACAATGCCATATTCTCATACAAGATCCATGAAGTAGATTGGAGAACCGCGACGTAGTACAGGGGGTGGCGGAATGGATTTCACCGCATGGCTTCCGCTGCTTGAAGCATCCGACTACACCATCGCCCGCGAAGTGCTGCTGCGCGGGGTAGCAGCTTTGTACTTCGTGGCGTTTCTCGGAGCGTTCAACCAGTTCCCGGCGCTGTTGGGTGAACGCGGCCTGTCGCCGGCGCCAGAATTCATTGAGCGTACGAGCGCTCGCAGTAAACCAAGCCTCTTTCGCTGGCGAATCACTCCCTACAGTGACCGGCTGCTGCGTAGCGTCTGTCTGATCGGTATGGTGCTGAGCCTGTCCGTCGTCGTCGGTATTGTGCAGCTGGGGCCCGCATGGGCGACGATCCCGGTCTTTTTGGCGATGTGGTGGCTGTACCTGTCGATCGTGAGCATCGGGCAGTATTACTACGGTTTTGGCTGGGAATCGCTGCTGCTGGAAGTCGGCTTTATCGTCGCGTTTCTTGGGGCTTCCGAGGTCGCGCCTCCATTGCTGATCCTGCTGTTTCTGCGATGGACGGTGTTCCGAGTCGAGTTCGGCGCCGGCATGATCAAGATGCGCGGAGATACATCATGGCGCGATTTCACGGCCATGAATTATCATCACCAAACCCAGCCGATGCCCAATCCGCTCAGCCGGTGGGCACACCAGAAGCCGCAGTGGTGGCATAAGGTCGAAACCCTGGGCAGCCACGTGATCCAGCTGGTGTTTCCTTGGTTGCTGTTCTTCCCGCAACCCATTGCTTCGATCGCGGCGTGCGTGATTATTTTCAGTCAGTTGGCGCTGGTGTTGACCGGCAATTATGCGTGGTTGAACTGGCTGACCATTGTGGTGACGTGCTCGGCGATCAGCGACTCGTTCTTGCACTCGCTGGTGGGCGGCGGTTGGCCCGATTGGGGAGGGGACTATGTCGCTGCTGTCGTCAACGGCCAGGTCGCCGCGCAGTCACCGATGTCGTGGATTGTGCTGACCGTCGTCGTCTTCCTTTTTCTGTCTGTACTCAGTTGGCAGCCGCTGTTGAATCTGTTCTCATCCCGGCAACTGATGAATGCCAGTTTCAACCGCTGGCACCTGGTGAACTCCTACGGTGCGTTTGGTTCGATGACGCAGGTGCGGCGCGAACTGATCATCGAGGGGACCATGAATACCAACCCCTCGTCTGAGGTCGACTGGCGCGCTTATGAGTTCAAAGGAAAACCCGGTGACGTCTATCGACGAGCACCGCAGGTCGCGCCGTATCATTTACGCCTGGATTGGATGATGTGGTTTTTGGCGCTCGGTTCCGGCGATGCCCTGTGGTTTCGGCGCCTGCTGGACAAGCTCGTTGACGGCGACCCGACCATCCGGCGACTGCTGCGGACGGACCCTTTCGACGGCCAGGCGCCGATGCTTATCCGCGTTAGAGTCTTCGAGTATCGCTACGCCACCGCTCAAGAACGCCGCGAGACCGGCCAGTGGTGGTCGCGCAACGAACTCGGCGTCCTCGTACCGCCATATGGTGGGGCCGCATAATGCGGGTGCGGACGAGACTGCGATTTGGTGCTGCCATGTTGCTAGCCTTGACCCTTGTGTTGACTGCATGCCAAACGGATCAGACTTCCCCGGAAGCCTCCGCGTTCTGGGAGCTTGACGACACTCCGAACAGCGATGCTCGGGCCGGTGATCTGCATTCGAGTCAACAGCGCGACGATGCGCCCGAAGGTGCCCGCGGATGGAACATGATTTACGTGTCAGAAATTCTCGAGGACACGTATAAATATGTCTCCGGGGAGGTGTATATTCCTGATGAGCCCGCTGAGACACCCCGAGATGTGGTGCTGTGGAACCACCAGACGACGGGGCTGCCGGATGAATGCGCTCCGTCGCGCACCGAAGTTGATGACACGCGAATTCCAGCGCTGGAGCAGCTGCTCGACGACGGCCACATCGTTGTTGCCAGTGACTATCCGGGGCAGGGACTGCCGGGGCCCGTCTACTACATGGTGGGCCAGGTCAATGCTCGCGCTTCACTCGATGCGCTGAAAGCCGCCGAACACCTGCCGAACCTCGAAACTAGCGGCCGATTTGTGCAGTACGGCTTCTCGCAGGGCGGGCAAACCACCATGCACGCCGAAGCGCTGGTTCAGGACTATGCAGCGGACTTCGAATTGCAGGGGTCGGTATTGCTTTCACCCGCAGTCCGGATGAAAGCTCTCACCGCCAACGCCATGACGGATGCTGACCTCACCGGTTTCTCCCTGTCGATGCTCTCCGGGCTGAAAACAGCGAATCCCGACCTAGCCTACGAAGACTTTTTACGGTCGGAAGGCCTCGAAATCCTGCCGGAGGTTGATACCGGTTGCTGGGATATCTGGCGGGTCGCATCCTCGGCTGAGGAGCCCTATCGTGATGCCGCAATGCGCGACGGCAGTGATTGGGCTGCAGCCATGGACGAGGTCGATGATTTCGAACCCGCGGGTGCCACCCCATTCCTGGTGCACCACAGTGTCGAAGATGCCATCGCCCCCGTTGAACAGACCCGGCGCGAGGTGCACCGCCTGTGCGCGGCCGGCAATGCGGTGGAATATCACGAATATGACGACTTAGAGCACGGTTCGGTCGTCGTCGAAGCAGCACCGGATTTCCCTGCCTGGGCACAAGCCCGTTTTGACGGTGCCTCAGTAACGGATCACTGCCCGGAACTCAACTGAACATAAAGCGCCGGGAAGGCTCGGCGCATCTGTTGTATGTGACATGGATCATGTTAGCCTTTCAGGTAAATTATGAACTCACCTGCGACGTCGTCGGTTTCGGACTTCTGCACAGCGGTCCGTGCGACGTCGCAGACTCATCACTCATACACCAAAAGGGAGTTCCAGATGAAAGCTCGTCGGATTATCACAGGCCTTACTACTGCAGCCGCTTTGCTTGCGTTGACCGCTTGTGGCGGAGATAGCGGAGACAACGGCAACGGTGGGGAAGCAGGAGGCGAAGAAAACTTCACCAACGATCTGGTATTCGCAACCGGGGGCACCGCAGGTGTGTATTACCCATTTGGTGGCGAACTTGCGACCATCTATGAGAATGAAATAGACGATGTCTCAGTGAACTATGTTGAATCTGGTGGTTCTGCTGAAAACGTCGGTCAGATTTACCAAGAAGAATGGCAGATCGGCTTTGCCGACAACGGCACGACGAACCTCGCTGTCCAAGGTGAGCTGCCCGGGCTCGAGGGCGAAGAACTGGACAATATCGGCTGGATCGCGAATCTCTATCCCGAGGCACTACACATCGTGGTGCGCGACGACTCCGAGTTTGAAAGCGTTGCTGATCTTGAAGGCGCCACGATTGCCGTGGGGGATGCCGGTTCCGGAACACGTATTACCTCTGACGCCGTCTTAGCAAGCTATGGCCTGGAAGAAGGCGACTACGAACCAGAAGTAACCGACTTCGGCTCGTCAACGGAAATGCTTGCCGACAACCAGATTGATGCGACCATGTTCGTGGTTGGTACCCCGGTCGCCGGGCTGACACAGCTTTCTGCACAGACTGATGTGCGCCTGCTACCAGTCGAGGACGACGTAGCGGCTGAAGTTGAAGAAGCCGGAAACGAAACACCGTACGATATCCCGGCTGACGCCTACGACTTCCTCGAAGAAGACCTCTCAACGGTCGCAGTCTTTGCAACCATCGTGGCCTCGACAACGCAGGTCAGCGAAGATCTCGGCTATGAAATCACCAAAGCGACCTTCGAAAATGCTGACACTATCACGGTAGAAGCCGCCCAGTTCGTCGACATTGAAGAAGCTGTTCTTGGTATTGGCGACATCCCGTTGCACCCAGGTGCTGAGCGCTACTACGAAGAAGAAGGCATCGAATTGCCATGATTCGTCGCAAGAGCCGACACGATTCGGGCTCTTCGGTCGCTGTCACTCCTAAGGGGGTAACAGCGGCTGGAGAGCCGAATTTGTCTACAGGTAGCGCCGACGAGGTTTTGCGGAAACACGACACCTCGAGCAGATACCGCACCGACCTTGGCTGGTTTGGTTGGGTGGTGGGAATCGTTTCCATCATCTTTACCCTCTACCACCTGTACTCCGCACTGGAGCGCCCCTTTAACACGTGGATCCACTCGGCATTCCACCTCGGTGGTGGTACAGCCCTGATCTTCATGCTGTACCCGGTGAGTCGTCGCCTGTTGAACCTGCGGTCTTCGGGAAATCGCTGGATGGACTTACTCGTCGGGCGTGGACGCGGTGTGCCGTGGTATGACGTCGTGCTTGCAGGTACGGCCATCTACTGCAACGCGTATCTGTACTTTAACTACGAGCAACTCACCGGGAACGCAGTCCAGGTACTTGGTTACTCAACTCAGGACTACGTTGTCGCAACACTTGGCATTTTACTGGTGTTGGAGGGGACGCGACGCTGTGTCGGGCTGCCAATTATTATCATTGCGGTAGCCGCTATCGTCTATGCGCTGTTTGGCAATCACAGCCCGCTCTTCCAACATGCCGGGATGTCGTGGGAGACGTTCTCGACGAACATGTTCCTCTCCACCGGGTCGGGCATATTCAGCACACCGATCCAAGTGTCGGCCCAATTCATCTTCTTGTTCCTGTTCTTTGCCGTCGTGCTGCTCAGAACAAATATCGGTCAGCTCTTCAACGACCTGGCGTTCAGGCTCGCGGGTAAATATAGCGGTGGCCCCGCAAAAGCTGCGGTTGTGGCATCGGGTCTGCAAGGCATGGTGTCAGGTTCGGCCGTCGCCAATACGGTCGCCTCCGGATCCTTCACGATCCCGATGATGAAAAAATCTGGTTTCAAGCCACATGTCGCGGCTGCGACCGAAGCCACCGCCTCAACCGGTGGTCAGCTCATGCCACCGATCATGGGTTCGGCGGCCTTTATTATGGCGCAAAATGTGCCGGATGTGACCTATAACGACATCATCATTATTGGTATTATTCCGGCGGCCTTGTACTTCCTCGGGGCGTTGCTATCAGTACACTTCGAAGCGAAAAAGAACCTGCTTCGTGGCTTGCCGGTGGAAGAACTGCCGACCTGGAAATCATTGCTCACTCGCATTGATCTCCTACTGCCACTGGTCGTCATCGTGACAACGTTGGTCGTCGGGTTCACCCCGATGCGTGCCGCGTTGCTGGGCATTATCACCGCGTTCTTGCTGAGTTTCATTCGTGCCTCGACCCGACTGGGTTTCCGGGCGATGATCGACATGCTCATCGATGCGGCACGCACTGCGCTGCCGGTCATTGCAGCTTGTGCGACCGCGGGCATTGTGGCTGGAACCGTGACCTCCACCGGTCTTGCCGGGCAGCTGGGTCACGGCCTGATCGACCTGGCGGGCGGCAATTTCCTGATCGTCCTCTTCTTGGTCATGATCGCGTGCATCATCATGGGGATGGGCCTGCCAACCACCGCAAACTACGTGGTGACCTCCACGGTCGCGGCACCGATCCTCTACAACAACTTCGATGTGCCCATCCTGGCGGCACACTTCTTCGTGTTCTTCTTTGGAGTGTTATCCGAAGTCACGCCACCAGTGTGTCTCGCGGCGTATGCGGGAGCGGGATTAGCCAATGCGAATCCAATGACCACCGGGTTTACGGCACTGAAAATCGCGGTGGCAGGATTCTTGGTCCCCTACGTGTTGGTGTTTGAACCGGCCATGCTCTTAGATGGGCCGTTCATGGATCTGCTCCCCGCCCTGATAACGGTGATCATCGGAATGGTAGCCCTGGCCGCAGGTTTGGGCGGGTTCTTCCTCACCAGCGCCAATATCGTGGAACGAACGGTCTTGATCGTCAGCGGCATCCTGCTGGTCATCCCACAATTACTGGTTTCCGGCCTCGGCGCGATCGGTCTCATCATTGTGCTGGTCATCCAGTACAGCAAGTCATCTCGTCAGCGTAAACAAGCCAAAACTGCCGCACCTCAAACCGTGTAAGTCAGTGCGAAAACAGTTCAGGGCCTGAAACCGCTAAGTATGCGGTATCAGGCCCTGAACTATGCCTTACTGCTCAGACACGCGACTGCTCGTCGTCGGTATTATTCAAATGAGGTGATGACCACGCGGTTCACCTGCGGATCCTTGAGCTTCTCGTAGCCTTCATTGACCTCCGATAAGCTGATCTCGGCTGACACCAGGTCATCCAGATTCAGCTTGCCCTGCAGGTACAGATCGGCCAGGACCGGGATATCGCGCTTCGGTACACCGGAGCCCATGAAGACGCCCTGAATGGCTTTTCGCTCGAAAATGTTTCCCAGGTTTTCCAGCTCGAGGTTTCCGCCACCCATACCAATTTGGTAGAGGGTGCCGCCCTTGGCCAACATGTCATAGCCCTGACGTGCGGTCGGGCTGATACCGACGATGTCGAAGGCATATGGCACGCCGCGGCCGTCGGTCAGTTCCTTGACCGCAGCGACAGGGTCCTGATCGCCCGAGTTGATGGTGTGCGTGGCACCGAATTTCTTGGCGGTTGCCAACGTGTCGTCATTCAGATCGATCACGATGATCTTCGCAGCACCTGCAATGACCGCACCACTGATGGCGTTGAGCCCAACGCCACCGGCGCCAATGATCGCGACCGTTGCGCCCTGCTCGACCTGTGCTGCGTTGAAGATTGCGCCGGTACCGGTGACGACACCACACCCCAGGACTGCGGCCTGTGGGAATGGCATTTCTTTTGGAATGGCCACCAGCATGTTCTCATGTACCAGTGCCTGTTGGGCGAAACCGCCCAGGCCCATGCCCTGGTTCAGCGCCTTGCCGTCACTATCGCTAAGGCGTGGTTCTTCGCCCCCGGCACGCTCGGTGGCGGACGGGTTGAGGCAGAGACCGACTTCACCGGACAGGCATTCTTCACACTTACCGCAGAACTGCACCAGGCAGGCTGCAACGTGGTCGCCGACCGCAATGTTGGTGACGTTTGGCCCAATCTCGGTGACCACACCGGCAATTTCGTGGCCCAGGACGGATGGCGGTGGGAACTGGACTTCGTTGCTCATCTCCATCTGGTCACTGCCGCACAACCCGGATGCCTTAATATCCACGAGGACTTCATTGCCCTGTGGCTTAGCGATCGTGATCTCTTCTGGAACCCAGCCACCGCCGAGTTCGCGAACTACCATTGCTTTCATATATTCCTCTCGTTCTGCTCAACTGTCTTCCCCTCTACGCTAGCCATGCGGGGAAGCATCTGGCGACTTCCGGCTTAACGGCGGCCCACGGATGGTGTTAAGGGTGTTCCGGGTGCAGATCAGAATGCGGAGCGGCCAAGTGATGCAACAGATTGTGAATGCGCGGATCGATGAGCCGCCAGCGCCGGTGACGTCCGTGGGTTCGCGGTTCCGTGATCCCTGCTTCGTGGAGTTTCCGCAGGGCCTGAGTGACCGCATTTGGGGTCGATTCAACGGCTGCGGCGAGTTCGCTCACGGTGGCTTCGGGTGCAGCATGCAGGGCGATGAGCAGTTTCAACCGGGTGGGATCCGCACACACCGCAAACGCGTGCGTCCACTCGGTCAGGCTCGGTTCCATATTGGCGACGGCGGCATCAGCGACCACCCCGTGATCCGTGCCTGCGTCGACGGCCGGGGCTTTGGTCGCGGTGATCAGGTGCTGCATCTGCACGTGGTGTCCGGGTGCCACACCGGTGGCCTGGTCCAGGGTGAAAATCTCAGTCAGCGGGGTTGCGGTGACGTGCTGAAACCCAGCCTGCCGGACGATCGCCAGGGTGTCGTCGATGCTCCGCGCTTGGGCTAAGGGCAGCTCATCAGCAACAGTGCCACCGTAGTGTTCGACGAAGCCTTCGGTGGTGTTGGCCTCGATGCCATTGGGAAACCACGGTGCATCTACGAGGATCAGTTGACCGCCCGGACGCAGCAGTTGCTTCCAGTTCAACAGCGCTTCAAGCGGGTCGCGCAGTGTCCACATGACATACCGGTTGGTGACGGCATCAAAACGCTCGGGCGCAAACGACGGGTCCACGGCGTCACCGAGCTCGAAAGTTGGGTTCGCAAGGCCCTCGGCTGTGCGGGCTGCCGCGTGGACCGCGGCGACCTCAAGCATGCCTGCGGAGAGATCGGTCGCGGTGACGGTATAGCCGAGGTCCGCCAGGCGAAACGCCAGATAGCCTGAACCGGTGCCCACATCCAGGACCTCGGTGACGTCGTCATCCAGGGCGTGAGTGAGCACCCGGGACCAAGCAGCACGGTCGGCGGCATGCCGATCGTCGCGTTGTTGATGGGCGTCATAGGCTCGGGCGCGACCGTCCCAGTATCGAGTGATGTTGGTTTGGATATTCACGTTGGCAGGCCTTTCTGGGGTGCTGTCAGCGCAGGGTCGGCTTGCAGGGTGAAGGAGAGTTGGAGGCGGTCGGCCAACTGGTGGCGTTGAGCGTGGATGCCGTAGACCCGGTGGATGAGGTCGGGCTGTAACACCTGGTCCGGGGTGCCGGTGGCGGCGACGCGTCCATATTCGAGCATGATGAGCTCATCGCAGTATTGTGCGGCCAGGTTGAGGTCGTGGAGGACGACGAGCGTGGTGACGCCCAGGCCGCGCACCAGGTTAAGGATCTCGTGTTGGTAGCGAATGTCCAGGTGGTTGGTCGGCTCATCGAGCAGCAGGTGGTGGCCCTGTTGCGCCAGCGCTCGGGCGATGAGCACGCGCTGGCGCTCGCCGCCGGACAAACTGGTGAAGGCCCGATGACCCAGGTGTGCCACACCCACCCGTTGTAGTGCCTCGGTTGCGATCCGGTGATCTGAGAGACGGGTGCGGGCGAAGGGTTTCAGATAGGGGGTGCGACCCAGTAACACCATTTCACCGACGGTAATGGTCGTTTCGGCATCGGATTCTTGCACGACCACCGACAGTTGCCGGGCAATCTCGCGTGGGCTCAACGTTTCCAGCGGTTCGTCGTCGATATGTACGGCACCGGTTTGGGGTTTCAGGGAGCCACTGAGCAGTCGCAGCAGGGTGGTTTTGCCCGAGCCGTTGGGGCCGATCAGCCCGAGCACGCGTCCCGGTGAGGTGGCCAGCGAGACGTTGTCGACGACGGCCTGGGTGCCGTAGGCGTAGCTGAGTTGATTGCCGGTGATCATGGGTGGAACCTCTCGACGATGCGCTCCAGCCCGGTCACCGATAACGGGGTGGCGGGTTCGGAGAAGTTGAGTAACTGGACCATGACGTCGTCATTTTGCGCCGCTTGTAGGTCGCCGGCGCCCGGTAAGTTGCGCAGTGCGGTCTCGACGTCGTTGGGATCGCCCTCGGAGTGCAGCAGGATGATGATGTCGGGGTTCATGCCGAGCAGTTGTTCGGATGAGACCTCGAAGACCCGTTCTGAGCTGTTTTCGAAGACATTGGTGAATCCGGCGGCCTCCAGTTGTGGTTGGGCCATTGAGCCGCTGCCGTAGGCGTACGTGGTGCCTCCGCCGACGGTGGGGTAGAGGACCGCTGCGGTGCGCTCTTCGTCTTCGGGCACTTGCTTGGAGGCGGTCGCGACGCGGTCTTTGAGTTCTGCAATGTACGTTTCGGCGGTTTCGCGCTTATCGAAGACTTCACCGTAAACGCGGAGCTGGTCATAGACGCCTTCGAAGTCGGGTTCGGTGTCGGGGTCGGTTGCACACAGTGCGGGCTCTTCCAACATCGCGATATCCACCTGGGATAAGCTTTGGCGCGGTAGGTTTTCGACTTCCCCGAACACTACATCCGGTTGTTCTGCAATGACCACTTCCTTGGAGATCTGCAGGTGGCCGGTCGCATCGACGTCGGAGGTCAGTTGTGGAATATCCTCGAGTTCGGCCAGGGTGGCGTCATCAAAGTATTCCTCGGGAAACGCGCCGGCTCTGGCCACTGCGCGGTCCAGGACTCCGAGTTCGTGCAGTGCGGGAATCGATGCGGATTTCAACAGTACAAGTTCCATGGGGGCGTTATCGAATTGCACGTCGGCACCGCAGTTTTCTACGGTCACCGGGTAGCCCTCCGCTGCGGTGGTCGTGGTTTCAGTGGAGCCGTTGCCGCACGCACTGAGCGCAAGGGCGCCGGCGAGCAGCAGTGCGGCGTGTGCTGTTCGTTTCGATGTGAGCACGGAGTCTCCTTAGGGGTTGCTGTGGAGTCGGCGGATGAGGACAAGCAAAAACGGGGCGCCGACCATCGCGGTGAGGATCCCGATGGGGATTTCCTGGGGTGCCAGCAAGGTGCGGGCCACCAGATCCGCCCAGATCAGCAGCACCCCGCCCATCAGTGCTGCCACCGGGAAGGCGCGGGAGTGCGTGGAGCCGACGGCCCGGCGGGCAAGGTGGGGGACGACGAGCCCGACGAACCCGATGCTTCCCGAGGCCGAGACCAGCACACCGATGCACAGGGCCACCAGGATGAGCAGGATGGTCCGGAGCTTTTCGGGACTGATGCCCAGGGTGTGAGAGGTTTCATCACCGATGGCCAGCACATCCACGCTGCGCCCGAAGAGCGTGAGTACCGCGGCGGTGAAGGCGGTGACGAGGACGACGGTTAGTAGCGGTGTGCCCCAACCGGCCAGGGACAACGAACCCAGCAGCCAGAACATGACCGACCGGGCACCTTCAGCTGAGCCGCTGGCGAAGATGAGGAAACTGGTCAGTGCGTAGAGTGCGTAGCCGACCGTTACGCCGGACAGCAACAGCCGAACCGAGGTGACGCGTCCGCCGCTGCGGGCGATGCTGTAGAGCAAAACGGAGGCGGCCAGCGCACCGAGAAAAGCGCTACCCTGGAGTGCGTGTTCACCGAGCCCGGCACCCGCGCCGAACAGGATGGCCGCGGCGGCTCCAGACGATGCACCGGAGTTGATACCCAGCAGGTACGGGTCCGCCAGCATGTTACGCACCATGGCTTGCAGTGCCATCCCACAGAGGGCCAACCCGGCGCCGACACTGAGTCCCAGCAGTACGCGGGGGAATCGGACATCCCAGACAATGGCTTCGGTTGCCTCGGTCCAGGCGCCTTCGGCTGTTCCGAGGAGTCGGTGGCCCAGAATGCCCACGACCTGCTCGGGCGGTACATAGACCGCACCAATCGCGATGCCCAGGATGAGACTGAGCACGGTGGCGGCCACGAGGGCAATGATCCACGTGACGGTGCGTCGTCGTTGGCGCTTGACGCCTAAGACGTCGTCCGTGTGTGTTGTACCGGTGTCAGCGCGGTGTTGGTCAACAACCTGATATGTGTCCACTCGGACACATTAGCATTTCGAGTGCTGTTTCGCATGCTGGATGCCTGGCAATTCCCGGTCTGTGAATTGTCTATAAATTGGCGACTCAGGAACCTCTAATCTGACGACTAGAAGTCCTCCAAATTGACGACTAAACTCTCTCTAAACTGACGACTGGACAATTTGATCAGGTAGAATGGGGCAAATTGGCACTTTTGGAATACATGCCACGAGTGGTAGATGCTGAACTGCTCTCTGCGCTACGGCGAGCCGGGGCGGTATTAATGGAGGGACCGCGCGCTTGTGGTAAAACCGAGACAGCCTTGCAAGTAGCGAGAAGTTCGGTGCGACTTGACCGTGACCCAAGCATTGTCGACTTGATCGGCATAGACCCGACTTTGGTGTTAAACGGTGCCGTGCCACGCTTATTTGACGAATGGCAAGTAGCTCCAGAATTGTGGAATATAGTGCGGGGCGAAGTGGACGCTCGACGTGAAAAGGGTCAGTTCATTCTTACCGGTTCTACCGCCCCCGTGGCGGATGCAGTGCGACACACCGGGGCGGGCCGATTTGCGCGTGTTCGGATGGGCACGATGACCCTCATGGAAACAGGCCATTCGACGAATGACATCTCATTTTCTGACATCATGCACGGGGAATCGCCCCGCGCCGCCGATGCAAATCTTTCGTATCGTCAACTGGTAGAACGCATCGTGGTGGGTGGCTGGCCTGGGTTTCAGGATCTTACCGCACCTGAGGTGAGTCGGAACTTACGGGACTACCTGAACACGGTCGCAGAGATTGACCTGTATGCAACAGACGGTGTGCGCCGTGATCCAATTCGAGTTCGGCGACTCTTCGCAGCGTTAGCTCGATCGACTGCAACTGAGGTTTCTCTCTCGACGCTTGCCAAGGACGAGACGTCACTGTCTCGTGATGCTGTTCGTGACTATCTGACGGCCCTCGAAAGAGTGTTTATTACCGAACACCAGCCTGCCTGGTCAACGCATCTTAGATCCTCTGCAACATTGAGGCAGGAACCGAAACGTCATTTCGTTGATCCTTCGCTCGCAGTAGCAGCGCTCGGTGCTGGTGTGGATGCTCTCCTTCAAGACCCGCGATTTACCGGTCAACTATTCGAGTCGCTCGTCGTTCAACATTTACGCGTCTTTTCTCAACCGCTGGGAGGGACAGTGGCTCACGTGCGTGATTCATACGGAGGCGAACTCGACGGTGTCGTGACGCTGCCCGACGGGTCTTGGGCGGGTTTTGAAATCAAGCTCGGTCATAACAAAGAAATCATTGATGCAGCAGCCACCGGTCTCCTGAACTTCGCCGACCAAGTGGTAGGTCCGGATCCGTCGTCACTGACGGTAATTGTTTCATCGGGTCCGTCGTATCGACGTCGTGATGGGGTCAATGTGGTTGCCATCGGCGCACTCGGACTTTGATGTGATCCATGCTCGTCCACAGATGGGCATGTGGCCGGATGTGCCCGGGAGGGCGGTGGTGCAAAAATTGCTCAAACGGTTATTCATCGCGTTGAGCAGTTGGCCAAGGTCATCGATGCTTCTCAATATCCCAATGTCTTGATCTTTCCACGGCCGGATGGCGGCGCTCAGATTGAGTGGCAGAATGAAGAGTTCGAGCTGGATATACTCGCCGACGGCACAGAAATTGCGTACGCTTTCGCAGACGAAAGAGAGAAAGACGGGGAGCGCGTCTTCGATAGTTCCGTATAAAGTGCAGATACCGTAATTTCCTGGCTCTATCGAGGAGACCAGCGGCATCGGAAGATTTGATCCGGCACGACGGCAATGCTCTCATGACCACAGAGACAGCAATCCGACGTCTCCAAAACTAGTACTTCCGCAGATGGATCGGGCCCTGGTCGCGCCAGCGCGCTCGCAGATCATTGACGACGGCGTACAGTGCGGCGGCAATCTGTTCCGTTTTTGTGCCCAACACTCGCACGGCCAGGCCCGGCCCGTCCACCAGCGTGATGCCAAACAGCGCCTCGGGCTTCGAGCTTTCCGGCTTATTCGCCGGGGTCATGGTGCCGATATGTTCGAGGGCGTCGGCAATTTTTTCGCGCAATTCGGCCACGAGCTCGGCATCGATCCGTGCGTCGACGGCCAGTAGGGAGCCCAGGTGGGTGCGACCGTCCATGAACAGCATCGAACGAACCGGTGCAGATTCGTCATCCGGACGGACAATCAGGTTATCGACGATCACCGGCCGCCCGTGCATGCGAACTTCCTGGCGCAACTGCAGTTGATCGTATTTGAACAGCGTGCCATCTGGAGCCCAACCGGGGGTCACGATCTCGGTGCTGAGAAAACTGGCCGACGGATCCATCTCGACCACGGTGTCCTGGATGTAGTGCGCATCGCGGTAGGCAATGAGCTGATCCGGAACGTATTCCAGCACCGCATCGGGGCCGAGCCGGAACGTCGAGTGCTGATAGGCGGGCTCGTCGGGAGTTTTATACACCTTGGTGGCCGACTGGCTGGTCATCGTCGCCGATGAGCCACCCCCAACCTCGATGTCAAGAGCGTAGACGTCGCCGCCCAGATACCCGCCGCCAGGATTCACAATCGTGTAGGAAACCTGCCCCGTGTCATCCAGATAGTGGGGACGTAGGACGCGCAAGGCACCCTGAAAATACTGTTGCCGAGCAATCGCCCGGCCAGCGCGCTCCTCGATTACCATGCGCAGCTGGCCGACAGGATTATCGGTGGATGGCCGAACGGTCACTGTGCCAGATCAGCCATCATGACGTCTTTGCGAATCCAGGTCAGGATCGCGTCGAGGCCCTCATCGGTCTTCAAGTTCGTAAAGGAGAACGGCTTGTCGCCGCGGAATTCCAGGGAGTCCTTTTCCATCACGGACAGATCAGCACCAACGTATGGGGCGAGGTCGGTTTTGTTGATGACGAAGAAGTCAGATTTGATCATGCCCTGGCCGGCCTTGCGAGGAATCTTTTCACCCTGGGCGACGTCGATGATGTACATCGAAAAGTCCACCAGCTCGGGGCTGAACGTCGCCGAGAGGTTGTCGCCACCGGATTCAACGAACACGATATCGAGATCTTCGTGGCGGCGCTTGAGCTCTTTGATGGCCGCTTCGTTCATCGAGGTATCTTCGCGAATCGCGGTGTGCGGGCAACCACCGGTTTCAATACCGATAATCCGGTCCAGGGGCAGCACGCCGTCGGCGGCCAGAATCTTGGCGTCCTCGATCGTGTAGATGTCGTTGGTGATCGCGGCCATCGAGAACTCGTCGGCCAGGGCGCGGGTGATGCGTTCGATCAGCTGGGTTTTTCCGGCACCGACGGGTCCGCCGACGCCAATTCGTACTGGTTTCATGGTGTTGCTCCTTACCGTTTCTACGTATGTTGTGCGGGTTACGACATGAACATGCGTGCCCGTTGCGTTTCGTGCATCATTTGTGCGATTTCTAGGCCCGGTGCGCTGGCGCCCAGATCGTGTTCGTCCAGGTCAAAGACGACGTCGACGACCTCGGGGATCACGTGCCGGAGGTCGGTGAGCACCTGCTGGCCGGCATTTTGCCCCAGCGGAATCGACCGGATGGCGTTCTGGGTTAGCGCGGTGCCCAGCTGCATCAGATAGGCGGCCACGGCTTGTCGCACCGATACCCCGACAGCCGCAGCGGCCAGCGCGAACACCACGCTTGCATGCCCGTGACACTCGTGAGCCTCGATCGCGTCGCGGTAGTTCCGCAGCGCGCTCGTCTCGTCAATGGCGACCTCGACGATCGTGTTCATCCGTTGCCCCATCGAGGTGCCGGCGTCACGAATCTGCTGGGGGATTGCCGCGGCGTAGAGCAGTTGATCAATCCGCGCGATGCGTTCGTGGTCGTCGTCGCCGGCGGCGTCGTGCGTCAACCGAACCGCCAGCCCCTCCGAATAGGCCATCTGGTGCAGATAGCCGGTGGCCCAGGCCGTGTAGCTGGCCGCTGAATCAACCGTGCCGCGCTGCTGATAGGTCTCCATGCCAAACGAGTGGCTGAACGACCCGGTGGGCAGGGCCGAATCGGAGAGCTGCATGACGGTCAGTAACCCGGCCAGCTCGGTCTGATCGAGCTCAGTGGGAATGTTCGGCATGGCGGAAAGCTTTCGGCATGACGCGCTGCTCGCGGGTTGCAGGGATATCGTATTCGGTCAGGAAGTCCTCGACCGTGTGGTCGTAGCGCACCACCATTGCAGCCCGACCGTAGTCGGATTCGGGGCCAAAGAACTGCGCCTGCAGGTGTCGGTTACCCAGACTGTGGGCCACAAACGCCATGGTTTTCAAATCTTGTGGCGCAATGACCAGCACATCGGTGGACGCGGCTTCCACGGTGATCAGGGTGTCCTCGTCGAGGTGCACAATATCGCCGTCGTGCAGTTCCTGATTGTGGGCCAGTTGCAGGCCGATTTCCCGACCCGAGCTGGTGGTGAGCCGCTGGACGCGTTTGAGCAGTTGCTCGTTATCCAGCAGCACACGGTCTTCGGTGAGCTTGGCAAGCCGATCGGCAGACAGCTCTGACCGGTTGCCAAGTATTTCATGAACAATCATCAAACCTCCGAGGGGTTAGAAGAGGAAGTAGCGCTGCGCCATCGGTAGGGTATCCGCGGGTTTCGAGGTCACGTGTTCGCCGTCGACCCGGACTTCATACGTTTCGGGGTCGACCTCGATCTGCGGGGTCTCACCGTTGAGCTTCAAGTCAGCCTTGGTCAACTCGCGCATGTTCTTGGCCTCTGCGACCGAGCGCCGCAGGCCGAGACGTTCTGGGACGTCGTCCTCCAGGGCCGCCGTCGGGAGGAACGTAAGCGATGAATCGTGTACGGCACTGCCCATCGACCCAAAGTTGTAGCGCATGGTGCGCGGCTGCGGGGTTGGAATCGAACCGTTCGAGTCGCCCATCAGTGCCTGAGCGATTTGGCCGCCCTTGATGACCAGTTGCGGTTTGACGCCGAAGAACGCCGGGTCCCAAAGCACGAGATCCGCAAATTTGCCGACCTCAACTGAGCCGACCGTATCGGCAATGCCGTGGGCGATCGCCGGGTTGATCGTGTATTTGGCAACGTAGCGTTTCAACCGGGCGTTGTCGCCAACCTTCGGATCGTTTGCGAATCGGCCGCGCTGCTGTTTCATCGCATTGGCGACCTGCCAAGTGCGCAGCGCAACCTCACCGACGCGGCCCATGGCCTGGGAGTCCGAACTGGTGATTGAGAAGACGCCGAGATCCTGGAGCACATCTTCGGCCCCAATGGTCTCGTGGCGAATCCGCGAGTCCGCGAACGCGACGTCTTCTGGAATATCCGGGTTCAAGTTGTGCGCGACCATCACCATGTCCAGATGCTCATCCACCGTATTGCGAGTGTAGGGCAGCGTCGGGTTGGTCGAAGCCGGCAGCACATTAGACAGTGCCGCCATGCGAATAATATCCGGGGCGTGACCGCCACCGGCGCCCTCGGTGTGGAACGTGTGGATCACGCGACCGGCAATCGAGCGGATCGTGTCCTCGACGAAACCACCCTCGTTGAGCGTATCGGCGTGAATGGCCACCTGAATGTCCATCAGATCGGCCGCCGTGAGCGCGCGGTCAATCGACGAGTGCGTGGCACCCCAGTCTTCGTGCAGTTTCAGTCCGATGGCACCGGCACGGATCTGCTCGGTCAGCGGATCGACGGCGCTCGCGTGGCCTTTGCCCAGCAGGCCGATGTTGATCGGCAGGTTGTCCATGGCCTGCAGCATCTTCGAAATATGCCACGAGCCCGGCGTCACCGTCGTCGCATTCGACGCGTCCGACGGTCCGGTACCGCCACCAATCAGCGTGGTCGTACCGTTGGCCAGGGCCACCCCAACCTGATCGGGGTTAATGAAGTGCACGTGGCTGTCGATCGCACCGGCGGTCAATATCTTGTGTTCGCCAGAAATAACGTCGGTCGCCACGCCCACGGGAATGGTCACGCCGTCTTGGACCAGCGGGTTACCGGCCTTGCCGATGCCAAAGATATGACCATCGCGCAGTGCGACGTCGGCCTTATAAATCCCCGTATAGTCCAGCACCACCACGTTGGTGATGACGGTATCCGGGATGCCGTCATCGCGAATGCGCTGACCGTTTTGGCCCATTCCGTCGCGAATGACCTTCCCGCCACCAAACGACACTTCTTCACCGTAATTGGTGTAGTCGTACTCAATCTCCGCCAAGAGATCGGTATCAGCCAGCCGGATCGCATCGCCGGTGGTGGGGCCGTACATTTCCGCATACTGTTTGCGGCTCATCTCAAAACTCATGAACGGTCCTCCTCGTCCTGGCGGTGTTGTTCGATCTGACGGGCCGCGGCAGCCTTCGAACCACTAATCGTCGAGTTCGTCTGCATCTCGTCATTGGCGTCAAACTCTTCATCCGTGGCGCTTGAGTTTTTGACCGGCGACGTCGTCTCGGTCTGCTCACCCTCGACCTTGTCCAGGCCGGCCTTGGCGTCGCGTTCCTCGCGCTGTTCTTCGTGACGATCCTTCAGATCGGCGTCACGAGCAATGTCGTAGCCCGCCGAACCGCCGATGGCCTCGGTCGAGAACATCGACACCGTTGAACCTACCGAACCATTAATCTCATCGCGCAGACCGAAGATCATACGTTCGCCGCCGATCTCCACCAGGTGCACGCTGCGGGCATCACCGGGTTCAAAGCGCACCGCGGTGCCAGCGGGGGAGTCCAAGCGCATACCGCGCGCCGCCAGCCGGTCAAACTCCAGCTGCGGATTCGTTTCGGCGAAATGATAGTGCGAGCCCACCTGCACCGGACGGTCGCCGCGGTTGATCACATTGATAATTCGCGTCGCTTTATCAGCGTTACACGTGATGGGTTCTTGCGCCGTAATGTATTCACCGGGAATCATGTTAGACACCTCCGCCTTATCGAATGGGGTTGTGGACGGTCACAAGTTTGGTGCCGTCTGGGAACGTGGCCTCGACTTGAACATCCGGGATCATTTCCGGGACCCCGTCCATCACGTCTTCGCGCGACAGTACGGTGGCACCATCGTTCATCAGCTCCGCGACGGTCTTGCCCTCGCGTGCCCCCTCGAGTAGCTCGGCCGTTAAGAGGGCCACAGCTTCGGGGTGATTGAGTTTCAGGCCTTTTTCTCGACGACGACGGGCCAAATCAGCAGCCACGACGATCAGCAGTTTCTCCTGCTCACGCGGAGTCAAATGCATCGCATATCCTCTCGATCAACAACGACAGCCTTCCCGGCAGAAACCCCGCGGGACGACAATCTGTATCCTTTCGTAGCGTAGCGGATTTGGTTCTAATTATCTCGGGCGTGGCGACGGTGCACGCCGTCATCCTGACCACCGAGTAGAGTTACAGAATCGTTGGTATTTCGAGTCAGTGGGTGTGATATTTTTGGATCCGTTTCGCTTCACTCTGCGCCAGTTGCAGCACTTCATTGCTGCCGCAGACGCCGGAACGGTCACTGCTGCCGCTGAGCAAGTTCACATCTCGCAGGCCGCGATGTCGCAGTCACTCAATGAACTCGAACGTTCGGTTGGTCAACAACTCATGGTGCGTACCCGAACCCACGGCATACGGTTGACGTCGTCGGGTCGCAGATTCCTGGCCGATGCGCGTGAGCTCGTGGGACGCGCGGCCGACGTGCAGCAGGTCATGAGTGACCGCTCCGATGACCTCGTCGGCCCCTTGGATATCGGATGTTATACCGCAGTCGCCCCGTTCTGGGTGCCGTTTATCGCTGAGCAATTCGTCGTCCCCAACCCCAACGTCGATGTCCGTATCACAGAGGGCGACGGCAAAGCGCTCCAACAGCAGATGGTCGAGGGCCGATTCGACGCGGTCATCACCCACACGGGTCACCTTATCGAGGGCGTACGTCACCAGGTCATCCGTCGTGGCCAAGGCTATGCTTTGGTCTCGCCGTCACATCGTCTCGCCGATCGCAAGAGTGTCAGAGTCAAAGAATTTGGTGACGACCCATTTGTGCTGCTCGATGTACCCGCGGTTCGTGACAATCAGCTGCCGAAGCTTCGTGCCAATGGACTAGAACCAAATATCGCCTGGCGCTCGAGCAGCTTCGAGGCCGTGCGTGGCATGGTCGCCCGCGGATTAGGTTTCAGCGTGTTGGTGCAGCGTCCGCCCGTGGATATTTCTTATGACGGCCTACCTCTGGTGGCTATTCACCTCGAGGATTTTGAGCCCAGCGATGTTTGTATCGCCTATGTTCAGGAGCGTCGCAGCCGTCGACTTCGGGAACTGATTTCTGTTTGTCAGGCTGAGGCAGCCCGGTTAGACGCCACAGCGCATACTGCTCAGAACTCCGCGGAGCAGTAAGCGCTTCCGTCTGTTGAATGCTCTCGCCTGTTTAACGAGGGCGCGGTCACGCATGCAGCCTTAAGGAGCGCTGTGCAGCTATAAGAAATGCAGGGCAGAAGAACAAGACGTGTCCGTCCGAATGTGGATATTTTCTTGCCCCTGAGTTATCCACAAAATGCTAGACACGCAACACAAGTTTTCACGTTCATGATAACGGCATTAAAGATGTAGTAAAGCATTGAATAAATCCAAAAGAACATCATCAAAAGTCTTGTTATATAGGGCCTGTGCCGGTAGAATGGAGGCACGAATTATCCACCGTTTCTTACTCGCCGGTTCGAGCAACTCCTGCTCAACTCACCAACTCTTTTAACCGCGTATCTAGTCACTTTTTCGTTATCGAGGTTCTTTTTCGTTTGTTGATTCTCATGTGAGGAGGCACTGCATGGACTTGCCGTCATTGCTGCCAAAGTTGGGTGTTCCGGTGCCCACGGACGTTTTGAATCTCGACAAAGTCTCTGACGCGTCTCAGGGTGAACTCTTGCACGCGGGAGTGCAGCTGATCATGATGGCCACCAAAAAGATGGCCAAGCCAGCGTCTTTTCACAACATACCGACATATCGCAGCTCTTCCGGTGGTGACTGGACCGGCTTCCAGCCCAGCCGACAGGCAGCCGCGGAAGATACAGATAAGGCTTGCGGCGAGGAAATGGTAGTGCCGGAGCAGTATTATGACACCGTCCAGGCGCTCGGGTTGATGCTCGGTCATCTAGAAAACTTGACCGATGCTACAAACACGCTTTTTACGGGCTACGTGCGTAAAGCAATGCGGCAGCAGGCCTTATATCTTGGTACGCCAGTAAACGCGGTCCCATTCCGCGACGAAAGCCAATACTTGCGTCAGACCAGGCTTTGGTCAGCCCCAAAAGCCAAGAAGCACGTTGAACGGGTGCCACTTTTGACGTATACGCCCGGTGGCGACCCAAGCAATATGTTCTGCCAACCCACGTATCCAGACATAGCGACTTCTTTTGTGGAAGGGCGGCTACCGGGCGAAATCGCGGACCGATTCGTGAGTATGCACCACAAGCTCGCCGAGTATTCAGAGCAAGTCGGTGAATCAACCGGCTATATGGAGCAAGTTTTACAAGCCTTTCAACCAACCCTCGTGGAAGCCGCCGAGACCTCTACTCCTGAGGCGTTCAATAGTGCTCGGAAAGCGTGGATGGATCAACTTGCACATGCCATTAACGCGGACGGTCCCTCTCCATCCCAAGCGTTACGAAAACCGCCTGATAATGCGATCAAAACCAAAAACCTGCCCGGTGGAGGTGGCAGGATCTGGATGGATGCCACTCCAGAGCTCTTCCACCAATTCAAAAATTTGAGTCTGCACATGCTCAAAGCCAGTGGCGGAGAAGTCAAAATCCCCCAGGATCTGATTGACCTGATCCGACCTGCCGACGCCACTACGGCTACAGAAGACGACGGCCCGCTGCCAGAGAACCTCGATGATCTGCCCACCTTTGATGACTCTGACCGGGTGATGGGTGAGGACGACCAGGGTAAGCCCTACACTGCACAAGAGCTCGATGAGCTAGACCCCTTAACTCCGGGTCAGAAAATTGGCGCTCTCTTGATCGGCATGTTCCGCACCCTGCTACGAATGGACCCCGCCGAGGTAGGAATTAAACGTTCCCACGGCGCCTCCGCCCAATTAGTTATCGTTCAGGATGTGCAGACAGCATACAAGACGCTCGGTGTGCCACCGCTCCCACCAGACGCAAGGCGACCAACCGGCCTCGATGGGTTTGTTCCACCACTCATACGACATCCGAACATTCCAGGAAAACCTGATTCAGTAATGGGCAACACTGCAGAGACGGCAAATGAGCCGTCACGGTCATGGACACCGTTCCGGTCCGAAGCCTTACACACCGGGCCGATTCACCCCGCCGACGCCGAGATCCTGTGTTGCGACAGTGAGCTCGTCGGCCAAATCTGGGATGGCCAAGACACAGTGTTAAACCAAAAGCGCACCCACCGACTTTTCACGCCTACCCAACGGCGTGCCATTCTTGCCCGCGACCGCGGATGCCAAATTCCAGGGTGTACCACCCCGGCCATATTGTCTGATGTCCACCACATCAAAGAATGGTTCGAAGGTGGCAACACCGACGAAGAAAACGCCACCACGATCTGCGGACCACACCACACTGCCATCCATACCGGTGCATGGAGTATCCATCGCATTGATGGCTCTATTTTCTTCAAACCCGCGCCATGGCTCGACCCCTACCAACCACTGCTGCGCAACTTGTACTGGAATAACTGATTCCCGAGCATACGGGCAACGCGCGGGCATATTGCGTGTGACGCTTGAAGTCTTGACCCGAGCAAGGGCTCTTGGGAAGCGGGGACGTATCTTATCTAACTGCAGTGAATTTCGCGATCCTATTCTGGTAATCAAAACGATCGTTTCTTCATAGTTATCAGTGGTGCTCGACATTTCGCTGAACCTGAGGGGGCCCTGCATGGTGACCGTGACATCGGTTGGCAGGACCATGGATCTACATGAGTCCGCTGCCACGGGAAAGAAAATTGATTATCTAGAGATTAGCCCGGAGGACGCGAAAAGACGACGCTTTCGTTCAAAAACTTCCTCCGGTCTCGCACTCAACATGTCTATTAATCGTGATGCTGAGCTTCGAGAAAACTCCGTTCTGCATGAAACTGATGACCTCGTTATCCTCGTGCGAATCAAGAGTCCCTCGAGGCTTGTCCTTGAACCGCATACCACGTTTGCCGGTTTGCAACTGGGCTTTTTGGCAGGACACCTTCACTGGAAAGCAGCAATTGGTGAACAGGCAATCCGTGTCGAAATGGAAACGGACCTAGCGGAGTATCAGGATCGGCTGGATGATTACCTGGACCGCAAGGACTACAAGCTGAGTGTCGAAAGCGATAGCGATGGACAAGATTGAGCTCCAACAGGATCTGCTGACAAGCTTGCGCGTCAGCGACAGCAGCTTTCCTGGAGGAAATTTCGGGTTTTCCAACGGATTAGAAGCAGTACTAAGCGCCGACGAAAACCTAGACCAGGACTCCTTAGCCCGTACAATTTACGACCTACTTGAGAATCGGTGGAAGCCCTCCGATTGTGTTGCGCTGCGACAGTGCTACAGAAATATTGACGACCTAAGCAAGATCGCTCAAGTAGACCAAGAGCTCGATAAGACCGCAACATCGAGCATAGCCCGAGCAGGATCTATCGAGAATGGGCGTGCACTACTCAGTACAGCGGCTACCTTGGGCGATCAACCAGCGAAAGAGTACCTGCGCCTCATTCGAGAAGGGCAAGCCATTGGCCATATACCTATCGCCCAAAGCCTTTACTGGCACCACAACGGCATGAACGAGTCACAAGCTATACATCTGTCCTTGTACTCCACAACTAGCAATTACTGCCAGGTCGCTATCCGTATGGGTGTCGTGGGGGCTATGCAAGCCCAGCGCATTCTGACAAAAATCTTGCACGACTTCTCTGTAACCGAATCCAACGACTTTTGGCTGTCCGCTCCTTCGTCCTTCACCCCATATTCCGATATTGCAACGCTCAAACTGGCTGAGCAAGATCTTCGACTATTTAGGAACTGAAAGAAGATGCTACTAACTCCTACCGAAATGGAACGGCTGACTATATTCACAGCCGCTGAAATCGCCCGACGCCACAAGAAGAAAGGGATGAAGCTAAACCATCCCGAAGCCATCGCTTATATTACTGATGAGCTCCTTGAAGGGGCTCGCGAGGACCGCACTGTTGCCGATCTCATTGGCTGGGGCTCTACCATTCTGACAACCGATGACGTGATGGAAGGGGTCGCGGATCTCATTCCCATCATTCAAGTTGAAGCTATGTTTCCTGATGGAACGAAGCTGGTGACTATTCACGATCCAATCCGACCAGGTGAGCAAGAGCCGACCAAGCAAGCCCGCCAGCCGGGTCGACTCGTGGTTGGCTCAGATGCCGAACTCGTCCTGAATGAAGGACGTCGTGCCGTAACGCTACGGGTAAGGAACTCAGGAGACCGGCCCATCCAGATCGGTTCTCACTACCACTTCTTCGAAACCAACAAAGCACTTGAATTCGACCGAGAAGCTGCATTTGGGCTCCGACTCGATGTTCCTGCAGGTTCCGCTGTACGTTTCGAACCGGGTCAGGAAAAAGAAGTCACGTTGGTTGAGTTCGGCGGGAATAAGTACCTCACGGGCTTGAATGACCTCACACAAGGCGACGTCACTGACTCAAACAAGTCCGCTGCTTTGCAGCGTGCAAGAGAACTAGGGTTCAAGGGGAGCTAATCATGGTGAAAATGTCCCGAAAAGCATACGGAGAGATGTTTGGTCCCACCGAAGGTGACGGATACGAACTCGGAGATACCGGCCTTGTTGCGATTGTTGAAAAAGACTATAACGTGTTGGGCGATGAAAGCCTTCACGGAGGCGGAAAAACACTCCGCGACGGCATGGGGTTGAACTCTCGAACAACCAGCGAAGAGGGCGCGTTAGACATGCTCCTCTCCAACGCCATGATTATTGATGCAGTGCTCGGTGTTGTCAAAGGCGACATCGGCATTAAGGACGGACGAATAGTCGGCATCGGAAAGGGCGGCAACCCAGATATCATGGACGGCGTTGATCCGCGCCTAATCGTTGCGCCGTCTACGACCGTGCGTGACTGTGAAGGCATGGTCGTTACTGCGGGTGGAATTGATGTCCACGTGCATTTCGACAGTGCGCAGCTCGTAGAACACGCCATATCAAGTGGCATAACTACGATGCTTGGTGGATCATTGGGGCCGATCACTGTTGGGATTGATTCTGGAGGTCCTTATAACATCGGGAAAATGCTGCAGGCCGCCTCGGAATGGCCAGTAAACTTCGGATTTTTAGGTCGGGGGAACGCTCACAACCCCGAGACGCTTATTGAACAGATAGATACTGGTGCGCTGGGACTCAAAATCCATGAGGATTGGGGAGCCATGCCATCGGCAATCCGCAACTGTCTTAAGGGGCTCTTCGGAATTTCGGGTGTAGATCAGGTTGAGGAATCTGGTGTGTTGATGGCATAAAAGTGTCGAGGTCTTTCGAAGATGGAAGTGCTGAAACAACTCATCTGAAGAAAGACCTCGACGTGGCCCAGCCTACCTTTTCTGCGCCCGATATTGATGCATTATGCATGCTGGATAACTACGGTGTTTCTGTGACAGGACAACACGTGACCGCCAAACGGATCGTCTTGGAATGTCGGGTGAGGCGGCAAGATAATTTCTGTCATCACTGTGGGGGCCAAGCCCGGGTCCGGGACACGCTGGTGCGCAACGTCACGCATGTACCGATTGGATGGCGCCCAACCCAACTGCATCTACGCTTACGCCGCTATCGGTGTGACGACTGTTGCATTGTGTGGCAGCAAGATACCACCAGCATCGTGGCTCCGGGTGCCAAGTTGTCGTATCCAGCCGCCTTGTGGGCGTTGAAATCCGTGGTGACCGACCGGGTCTCGATTGCCAGAGTGGCAGCCAATCTTGGGGTGTCGTGGCATACCGCCAACGACGCCGTGCTCGATACTGGCCGCAAGTTACTCATCGATGATCCTAACCGGCTGACTGGAGTCCGGGTGCTGGGCGTGGATGAACACGTGTGGCGTCACACCCGGTGGGGCAACCGATATGTCACCGTGGTCATCGACCTAACACCGGTGGCGGACGGCATCGGCCCGGCACGGCTGTTAGATATGGTCCCGGGCCGATCCAAACACCTTCATCACCTGGTTGAACGCGCAGACTTCCGCATTTCGTGGCGGTGTTGAGATCGTAGCTATGGATGGCTTCACCGGGTACAAGACAGCCACCACCGAGACTTTGCCGCATACGACTGCGGTGATGGACCCCTTCCATGTGGTGGCCCTGGCCAGCAAAGCCTTGGATCAGTGTCGCCAACGCATCCAACAAGCCACGCTGGGACATCGCGGCCGCAAGGGCGACCCGCTCTATGGGATCCGCAAAGTGTTGAAAACCGGTAAAGAATATCTCACCCAACGACAACAGACCCGTCTGGCCACCGTATTTGCCAATTCGGACCATGCCCCGGTGCAAGCCACCTATGACATCTACCAGCAGATCGTAGCGGCCTACCGCAACCCGAACCGGACACAACAGCGGTTACGCAAACTCATTGACTCCATCAGCCACGGTATTCCCAACACACTCACCGAACTGCAAACGTTAGGCCGGACCCTGAAACGACGAGCCACCGATATCCTGGCCTACTTCGATCACATCGGCACCAGCAACGGCCCCACCGAAGCCATCAACGGCAGAATCGAACACCTACGCGGCACCGCACTGGGCTTCAGAAACCTCACACACTACATCACCAGAGCACTGCTGGACACCGGCGGATTCAGAATCAAAATACACTCATTTTTACGATGAGCCGGATAAGTCGCTTCTCGTTGTGAACTCTGGGAGTTCCGCGACATCCGAAGTCCCCCAGACTTCGTGAAACGTCTGCGCGTTGGAAAAAAGAAGCCGCTCGGTCAGATGCTGCATAGGCATCCAACCGAGCGGCTAGGTTTATGTACTGCTGTTTAGCGCATGTCACCTTCGAGGTCCGCGGTGCGGCCCTCTTTGACGAACGCGATGGCACCGATGGCAACGAGGAACACGGCGATCCACACGACGGCGATCAACCAGAGAGAGCCACCAGCGAAGGCTACGAGGCTTGAAGCAATCATCGGAGTGAAACCAGCGCCCAGAGTTGAAGATGTCTGGTAAACCAACGACGCACCGGTGTAGCGGATATGAGTCGGGAACATTTCGGCAGCAAACGCACCGAACGGTCCGAAAATCGTGCCCTGCACCAGGCCTTGAGTAATCAGCAGTGCCATGGCAAAGACCCATAGGTTCGTCATATCCAGCATGAACATGACCGGGAACGCCGCAACCGCGCCGATAAGCATCCCGACAATCATCACCGGACGACGACCAAAGCGGTCGGAAAGTTGGGACGCGAACCACACGACAACCACGGTCGATGCGGCACCGAGCGCCTTGACCCACAGGACATGCGTGGAGTCCAGGCCGCTATCGATGACATATGCAATACCCCAGACAGTCATCAAGCCCTGCACTGTGTAGGAGCTCATGCCAGCAATGATGCCCAAAATCAGGTTCTTCGGGTATTTCGAGACCACCTCAAGGAACGGAACTTTGCGTTCGTCCGCTTTATCCTGCAGCTTCTGGAAGACCGGTGACTCGTGGACCTTCATGCGGATAACCAGGCCAATGAGTACCAACACGGCGCTCAACAAGAACGGGACACGCCAGCCCCAGCTAATGAACTGTTCATCCGGCAGCAGGGTGAACACACTCATGACGACGGTGGCCAGTACCGCACCGGCAGGGCCGCCCATGTTCGCGAAACTCGCGGCGAAACCACGACGCTTCTTCGGTGAGTGTTCCAGGGCAATGAGCATAGCTCCGCCCCATTCGCCACCTACGGCAAGACCTTGAATAACACGGAAAACCGTTAGCAGAATTGGTGCCGCAACACCGATCATCGCAGTTGGTGGCAGCAGACCGATCGCGACAGTGGTACCACCCATAAGCATCATTGATGTTACGAGCACACCCTTACGTCCGATCTTGTCACCAAAGTGCCCAAAGACGATGCCACCGATTGGGCGGGCAACGTAACCAACCGCCAAAATGGTGAAGGAGAGGAAGAGGCCAAGACCAGGATCAAGGTCAACGAAATAGACCTGACTGAACACGATAGACGCCGCCGTAGCGAACAAGATGAAGTCGTAGAACTCGATCATCGAACCCAAAAAGCTCGAGGCAAGGATACGACGCATCATCGTCGTGTTGAGTGAATCAGAGAGATCTTCCGAGGAAATCTCTTCAGGTTTCGTGGTCGTAGTCATTAGACACCTACCTTAGTGAGCTGATCAGCGTGCTCGGCATCTTGGCGAGCAAATGAAATGGAATCAAGATCATGAGGGATGAGGAATTCGCCCTCAAACGTTGCCCCGAGTTTTTCCCAACGGTCTAGGGGAGTGTTGCCCGGAACCAAGTGGTGCAGGGCCAAGCGCGAGGCGCCCGCACGCCGGGCCAGTTCGATGGCCTGTTCTGGACTGGTGTGTGACTTGCGGTGATGGTCGATCGACGCTTGTTCGGTGTCGGTCTGACCGCCGCCGTAAGCTGTTTCAACCCAATCAAAATCGATGGCTTCGTGCAGCAATAGATCGGTGCCGGTGGCCAGCGTAACCAGGTTGTCGGTCGCAGTAGTGTCACCTGAAATCGTAACCGAACCTTCGACCGTGTCGAAGCGGAATGCAAATGCCGGGGCGATTGGTGGGTGCTCTACAAGAATAGCGGTGACGGTTACCAGCTCATCGCGGTACACCTCGAACGGCGCCATACCAGCCGGCGTCGGATTGTCATTGGGGTGGTAGCCGATATCGGAAGGAATCTCGATGTCGTTGACGGCAAAGCAATCCAGTGGTGACGGGCGCAGCGCGTCCAGCACGCGGTCGTTGACGTCGGTGGCATAAGCCTGCACGATCGAATTGACCATGCCCGAAATGCCCGGGGTCGGGTTATCCGGGAAGACGGGCTGGGGTGCGACCTTGGCGCGTTCCGAGACCGGTGGCAGCATGCCGCGGTCGCCCGGGCCGTACACCTGAACTGGTTCTTGACCAGTATCGCGAGCGTAGAGCCCCATGAGCAGCAAGCTTGGAAGATCAACGGTGTGGTCGGAGTGCAGGTGGGTAACGAACATGGCGCGCATTTCATTGAAGGGCAGTTCGGCGCGTTCTAGTTGCCGGCCAACACCCAGGCCAGCGTCCACCAGGTAATAGGCATCGCCGATGACGACGGCCGTGGCAATACCGTGGCGGTGCTGTCCGGTTTTTGAAGACCACCAGCGTGGTCCGCCAGCGGTACCCAGGGTCACGACGCGAGGCGTGAGATCTGTTGGTTGTTGCACTGCAACTCCTTACTGCTCCATGTGTGGGCTATGTCATGTGATGTACATCTATGTTCCGGCACCTTGACATAGAAGTAAATCTAAATGTTCCTATCGTTCTCATAAGGTAAACCTATGAGTCGCATGGTGCTAACCTCGTTTTGAGAAGATTTAGCTGCAACTGATCGGAGCGACCTTGGAGACGTCAGCGAAGCCCGCGAGGCGCAACTGGTTTGGACTCGTGTTATTAGGCCTAGCCGTTGGTGTTTCGTCTGGCCTGTTCGGCATTGGCGGCGGCATTATTATCCTGCCGGCACTGGTGTACCTGCTGGGGTATAAGACGCGTATCGCGGTGGGCACCTCACTGCTCGCGGTCGTGCTGCCATCGATTGTCGGGGTGATTAGTTACGCTGCTGAGTCCAACGTCAATCTATTGATGGCTGCGCTGCTCGCCGCTGGCTCGATCTTCGGGGCGCCGATTGGGTCGTGGTTGTTGTCGATCGTTCCGCAGCGTGCGGTGCAATGGGGCTTTATCGCGTTCATGATCCTCGTCATTATTTCGCTATTCGTCGTGGTTCCGTCACGTGACGCCACGGTAGACATCGACATGCTGACCGGCGTCGGATTGGTGGCTCTTGGGCTCTTCACTGGCGTGATGTCCGGACTGTTAGGTATTGGGGGCGGTGTTATCGTCGTGCCATTGCTGGTCGTGCTGTTCGGTGAAAGCGACCTCGTCGCCAAGGGGACGTCGCTGCTGATGGTTATCGCAACCGGCATTGCGGGCACGGTTTCGAACGTCCTGCGCAAGAACGTGGACCCGGCTGGCGCGCTGACGATTGGGCTCAGTGCTGCAATCATGACGCCCCTGGGAGTGTGGGCTGCTCATGCGCTTGCACCAGCCATTGCGAACATGGTGTTTGCGGCGTTTTTGGTTATCGTCATTGCCAGAATGTTGGTTGACGTGTTTTCACGCCGCGCAAAATAGGTATGTGGGGCATCTTGCCTCGTCGCGCAGAGTTTGGGGAGCATTTCGTCCAAGGCGTTGAGTCAGTTATAGGAATTCTGGTGTCAGTGTTTTAGCGTGTACATTGTTGTTCATCTGACGCCAGAATTCGCCCTCGCCGAGGAGATTATCCAAGCTCTATGTTGCTCAAGAATTTTTCGCCTGCCATCGTCGCCGTCGTCGCTGTTTTTGGGCTGAGTGCGTGTGGTTCAGGCGGCGACGTCGGGGTCTCGAGCGACGACGTTTCCGTTGCCGGTACCGATTCGACCGAGGTGACTTGCGAACGATTCAATGAGGTCAACGAAGAATTCAACGACGTCGACCTGCAGTCCATGGAGGCTGACGAGATTGCCTCGCACTTTAGCCAAGGTATAGCTGAGCTTGAAGCCGTGAGTAATGACGCCGAAAATGTTGAGATCGCGCAGTCGATCACGACGATGGCCGATGCGCTGCGTTCCTCCGTCGGGCCTGCAGATGGTGATCTTGATGCAGTTCAAGCGGAATTCCAGGAGCAGCTGCAGGGAGTGGACGTGCAAGATGCCGCTGCTCGTCTGGACGAAACCTGTGATGCGCGGATGAATCTTTAGATCGGCTAGGTCTGATAGCTTTTAAGGGATTTCTTCATATTTGAACGAGTTATGTTGGCAAAATTGGCGGCTTAATTCGGTTAGAATCGAGCCGTTCCGTCTTTAAGGGGCAACATTGTGCTCTTGAAGGCGTTCTCTCTTGTCACGTCATTCGAAGGAAGAATCTCATGAGTTTTGCTCGCCCCAGCGCGAAGAAAATCACCGCACTGGCTGCCTTGCCATTCGCTGCAGCCTTGACGCTGTCAGCCTGCTCGGGTGAAGAAGAAACAGAAACGTCGTTTACCACTAGCCAGAACGGTGTTGAAATGACACTGACCTACACCGCTGTCGGTGATGAAGTTGTCAAGCAGACCACCAGCAACGTTATTGAGTATGAAGCTGCCGGTATCGGTTCCAAGGAAGAGGCGCAGGAACTGCTAGATCCGCTCGTTGAAGAGGGCGCCGACGTTGAAGGCTACGAACAGAACATCGAATACGGCGACAGCTCCGCAACCGAGGAAGTCAGCATTGATTATAAAGTCGCTGATATGAATGAGCTCTCGGAGGTTCCTGGCTTTGAAGCGACGGCTAACATGAACGATGAGGGCGCCTTCATCAGCCTTGAAGAAAGCCGTGAAATGCTCGAGAACCAAGGCTTCACCGAGGTCGAGTAAGCCGTTCGCGCTTGAGTCGCAGTGTTAACAGCTCGAAGAATCCGGCTGCTCCTGGTAGGCGACATTTTTGGAGCTGCCTTACTGGTGCCTATCGGATCAGCCGCATTCTTGGAGGGTCTTCCAACGCACGTCGGAAAGTGCAGCTGTGGTCGGCGATCACCGTAGTGTGACCGACTGGAGCAGGGCCCTGTAAAGTTGATTTATCTCACATGACAAGACTGCTTCAACCTGGATGCTGGGAACCACCGGTGACCCAGGATTGCGGGCGCCTGACGGGTTCATCTGTGGAATCAATCCGTCTTTCGATGAGTAGCGTGCAGCCCAATAGAGTCAACAGTTGAACTAGGTAACAGCTCAATGAATAACCCAGTGCATCTTGGACATGTTCCGGCAGCTACCGCCGGAGCGGCTAGCAGCTCTATCCAGCGTAAGTTGCGCAAGATGAGCGCTCATCCTGAGGATCCTCGCGTCTTCTCACAGGCAAAAATTCTCGTCTCGATCGGGTTGCCCCTGAGTTTGATCATGACCCTGACAATGTATTTCCCGATCACCGAGTATATTGCGGGTCAAGAAGATGATATTTTTTCAGTGATCGTTCCCAGCCTCATTACGCTCATGTGCTATACCTTGTTGGCCCATGGCCTGTTTCGGCGTTTTGGGGTGGATCGCGAGAAGGTGTGGACCCGGTTTGGCACACTGTTTTATCGTCAGATTCGGTTTGAGGACATCACCCACTTTGATGTCGGTGTGGGCCGGTACAAGCTGTACGCCGGTCAGACCAAGGTGAATATAGACTACAACCGGTTTGATTATGCGCTCGTGTATGTACACCTTCTGGAAGAGCTCCAATACCGCCGCTTTAAGCTGCGCGACGTTGACGTCGATGATCCTGATTGGGAAGCAGCCGCCCAACGCTGTCGGAATCTTTTTGCTTCCGACGTCTATAGCGATCACCAAGAATTTTATGACTCGCAGCCCGCAGAGCTCGAGAGACTCCAGGCACTTCTACAACCTCCACAGCGGCCGTTGAATAAGCCGCCGCAGACGTGAAACCAGGGCGGTGGCCTTGCCATGGCCTTTGGTGACACCCGAGGAGAAGAGCCAGAATTGGTATGTGCACCCGAAGGTGAGGCAACTTCAGGATTTGTGGATCACGATCAGGATGATTGCCCCATCACTATTGAGAGCTGGAATGAGTATGCGAATTGGAGCTCTCAACTGCAGCCGGTCAAGATTATCGGACTTTTCGCTACCGTGGCCGGAGTCGGACTCGGAATAGGCGTCGGTATCACGGCGATCGTTCAGAAGGCACGTAAAGGATCCGTCTAACTCGAAGTAACGAACCGTGAGGCGGTGAGGTACTCGTTATGATCGAAAGATGCAGTGGCGCAAGGTTGACGGTTATGACTGGTGCCTGATTGACACCCCCGAAACCGGCCCGTATCTGAACATAACACTGGGCTATGGGCTGGTGCATGAACCGCTCCACGAATACGGCACACTGCAGGTCCTTGCGGGTATGTTGGAACCCGAGCTGGCCAGACCGGTCGAAATAGCGACCGGAAAAGTATCGGTGCCAGAAGTGTCTGTCACCGTTCATTCGGACACGACGACGATTGCGCTTCGTGGCCAGAGTGCGACACTGCGCGCCGCCTGGCAACGTCTGGCTGAAGTCTTCGCTGGACGACAATCACTCGATGTCGCACAACCGCTCATGGTCAATTTGTCGGCAGCCCCACGAGATCTCAGCAGCAGATTCGGTATTTCCTCGTTGACCCTGGCCACCACCCCGGGACTCGACGTCGTGACCACGCGCGATCCCACGACACTACTACAGCGCCTCGACCCGTCGACCGGCAACATTCGCGCCGTGATGTGCACGAACTCCGCAGAACTTATGACAACGCACTTCACGCCGCCACCACGAAGTATGCCGGCGATGCCATCGCAGTACCGCCACCAAGCACGCAATGGTGTGATGGAATTTCCGCCCGGCTACGCCTTGCTTTCTACCGTGGTTCCGAGAACTGCCGACGGCGCCGCAGCTGTCCGGGTACTCGCTGAACAAGCGGCACACCATATTGGCGGTGTGACCCAACACGATCTCGGTGTCAGCGTCGCAATGCTGGGTGTTGGCCCGGATATGCTCGCCACCGTGATGACCAACGATGCCATGCTCGGAGCCCAGCAGCGCTCGCAGGTACAGGCGCTGCTGGCCTCGCGCCCCATCCCTGATCATCGGGTTGCGGCCGGCGTCGAATGGGAGCTCGACAACAGACATCTCAGTGCTGCCCTGGAGCGTCGCGTTCATGGAGTCGACGACGCCCGCCCCAGCCAGGACGGTACCAGGCAAGCACTAGCGCAAGCGCGCACGACTTTGCGATTCTTCACTCAACCACATTCCACAACCCCGGAAGGTTACGATCGAGTTCAACCCGAACTCGCCTCGCCCGACGGACAGTGTTTCCGAGCTCGCTACACCCGTGACAGCCTGACTATCGGCGACGACGTATTGGAATATCGCCGCGGTGACACGAGTGCAAAAACGTCCGAGTACACCCGGGTAGATCTGCAGCACCTCGCTCTCGTCATTGAAGATCCGCGCGGTGGGGTGGTGCTCATTGACGACGAATATCGCCTTGTCGAAATACGCTTTGCCGCCTACCGGAAAGCACAGCGGTTGTGCGAATTGCTGGACCAGCTGAGCGAAGGGATACCACGCATTACCGCCCATAATGCGGTGCTGCCCCGTGCATCTGTCCCGCCCGTTGATGGGCAGCGGCCCGGTGGAGGCGCCACATTGAAAGTGGTATCGGTGTTAGCGGTCGTGGGAATGGCGGTCGCCGTAGCCTCGATGCTGAGTAACTTTGATGCATCCGAGGACGACGTCGATACTGAACCGCACACAGCGGAAACAACGGTTGGCGACACAGCCACCATGTCCACCGGGTCCGACGTCACCGTTCATAGCGTTGGACAATATAATCCGGGGCCAGGCGGACAGTTCCCGACGGATATCGGGCACCATGTTTTGGTGGACATCGAGTATTGTGCGGCAGCAGCTGAACGGCTTGATCCGCAAGACATTCGGTTGTTCGTCGGTGAGCAAAGCATGCCGACCCACACCGTTGATGACGTGGACGACGGTCTTGAGGCACAACGACTTGATCCCGGTGAATGCGGCAGAGGCAACCTCGGTTTCTATACCGAACAAGACCAGTTCGCCGGGGTACAAATGGAGTACACGAGCAATCACAATAGTCTGACCTGGCACGCGGATGAGGTGGGGTAGACCACGCCTGCCGCAGTAGACTAGGTGACCTAGCAAGGGAGACAGCATGAAGGTTGAACGGGTCGCATCGTATGCGCCGAACGGTGCCAGAATGATCCCGGCGGGAGTGGGCCGAGTGCCGGCCGGTTTTCCCTCGCCATCCCAGGACTACTCGGACACCAAAATTGATCTGACCCAAATGCTGATCCGCGACGAGCTGTCCACGTTTATCGTGCGGGTTTCCGGCGACTCGATGGAGGACGCCGGTATTTTCGATGGCGATGAATTGATTGTTGACCGGTCCATTGAACCCCATGACGGACACGTCGTCGTAGCAATAGTCGACGGCGACATGACGGTCAAACGACTCCGTGTCACCTCCAACGGCGTCGTCCTCCAGGCCGAAAATACCGAATACCCGGACGTCGAGGTGGCCGAGCTCTCCGATTTGATGATCTGGGGTGTTGCCACAACGTGTCTGCACCACCTCTAACTGACGACTACATCGCCCTGGTTGACGTCAACTCGTTTTACGTGTCGGCAGAACGCGTTTTCGACCCGAGACTGATTGACCGTCCCGTAGTCGTGCTGTCGAATAACGACGGCTGTTGTGTGGCCATGAGCCGGGAAGCCAAGGACCTCGGCATCCCGTTCGGGTACCCGTGGTTCAAACTGCAAGCCAGCGCTGACAAACTCGGACTCGCCGCCCGTTCCAGCAACTACGAGCTCTACGGTGAAATGTCGGCGCGCGTCATGGGATTGCTGTCGCGAATGTCGATGTGGACCGAGGTCTATTCGATCGACGAAGCGTTCCTCGGATTGCGTGGCACCCTTGACGAGGTACACGCTGCCGGCGAGCACATCAAGCGCGAAATCTTACGACTCACCGGACTACCGGTTTGTGTGGGTATCGCCAAGACTACCGGTATAGCCGAGTATTCGTGAGTAGCTTATCCGACCAGGCACGGGATGATCCAAGCATGACTATTGGCAACATACACTACCGCTACAAGAAGATCCGCCACATACTTACGCCGAAGCCAAACATCTAACAAGGACCCTACTACCAGGCAGTCGATGCTCTTGGGGGAGTGTTCGTCTGGGAGCGAGTACCCCCACGAGTCCTAGCCCGACTGCCAGTCATTGAAGTCTGAGGGATCGGCCCTCGGGTGACGAAACGACTCCACGGCATGGGCATTTTTACCGTGCGAGAGTTCCGCAATGCGGACCCGGTATTGATCCGAAACGAGTTCTCGATTGTGCAAATGCGAACCCTGCTGGAATTGCGCGGCACCGCCTGTATCCCGTTGGAAGAAGAACGCGAAATCAAAGATCAGCTCATTTACTCGCGCAGCTTTGCCGAACCCGTCACCGACCGCGACGGCATGGAACAAGTGCTGAGTATCTATGCGCAAATGGCCTCCACACGCTTACACCGTCACGACCGGGAAGCCAAAGTGCTCACCGCTTGGGCCATGACCAGTTATTTCAACGGAGACCAGTCCCACCAGCCTGCCGCCACTGTTGCCCTTCCCGGCCACAGCGCGGACCCCGTAGTGCTCACCAAGGCCGCAAAACAACTCCTACCCAAAATCCGACCCGGCACCCGCTGCGCCCGAGCTGGCATCGTCGTCGCCGAACTACGCCCCGTTGGGGCGCAGCCGATATTTGAAGAATTTGTGTCACCGCATGAGGCCAAACAGATCGGCCCACTCTTGGAGCAGATCAAACATGAATACGGTCCCGCTGCTATCGGCTTAGGCCGTGCCGGACTGCGTGAGGGTCCCGCATGGCAGATGCGCCGCACCATGATGTCACCCCGATACACCACCCACTGGAACGAACTACTAACCGTCAAAGCCGCCTAAGCATTCTTTGCCGCTAATCGTACATTTACCGATATATTCATGGAGTTGGTGGGCCGAACGTACCTGCATCATCAGCGGTAAGGTCCGCGTTGATATCGAGTTTGACTCCGGCTTTCACGAGGCGTGACCTCAACGAGACTCTTGACTCCCACTCGTTGAGGACTTACACAGTCCTTTAGCCTTTATATGGTGTGACGGAACTGATGTGGACTTCGACATCCCGACCATTAGGGGCGGTATAGGTAACGGTGTCTCCGGTGCTGGCCCCGTGGATGGCTGCACCTAGAGGCGAACTTTCAGAAAACACTTCCAGATCATCTTGTCCATCAACGATGTGGCGATCACCCAACAGAAACTGGAGCTCGTCACCGTTGACGGTGGCAGTGATAATCATCCCCGTCGTGACGATACCGTCGTCGGCAGGCACCTCGCCGACGTGAGCAGCGCCTAATAATTCTGTGAGCTCAAGGATGCGGCCTTCGTTTTTGGATCGTTCCTCTGCAACCGCGTCGAACGCTCCATTCTCGCTGACAGCACCTTCTGCACGGGCCGCCTCAAGGCGATGAGTGATCTCTTTTCGTCCCGGCCCGCTGAGGTGTTCTAACTCTTTGGCCAGTCGATCATAAGCTGTTCGGGTCAACCAAGGCCCGGATGTGCTTTTGCTTGTGGGCATCATATGTCTCCTCCATCGTCATACAGAAGCCTTAGTAACAGAAGCCTTAGTAAAGGCTCTTCCTACCTCATATGAACGATGTCAGTACAAGGCTATGATTTATTTGCACTATCGTACCGGCCCACGCCGACTTGGCCTAGAGACTGCTAGCGGTCTCCACAGGGGCAGGTACTTCAGGTTGCTTGACGGTGGATTTATCTGTTTTTAATATGATAACCATCCTCTTGATGGGCAATCATATCCATCACAATTGCAAGCTCGGACACTACAAACGCGCCAGAACTGTGTGCGACGGCATCCTGGGCGTTGAGTCGTTGAATACCGGACACATTGGAACTCTCGAAATAAATCCGAGAGCCCAGGTTGCCCTCGCTATCTAGGACTCACCATGGAATCGCATGATGGGCTGCTGAAAGCTGCTGGTGTCATACGGGCCTGCAGCTCCCAGGGGCGTCAGGAATCTCGACACGTTGTGCCGGTTCGTGAAGATCTTTATCAATCTGGCGAATGCATTTTTGCCGGTACAACGTGACCCTCAAAATCGCTGTGGTGGCCACGGTCAGCGCCATGAGCACCTGATGATGAACGCCAGCTGGGTGCGCAACGACGTAGCCTGCCAGCAGCGGGTTACGTCGTTGCAGCGGCTTAGTGTGGGCCATTTAGCGCTTGTCCTGGGTTCTCAACAAATACCCGACGCCGCGTTTGGTGTAAATCATCTTCGGACGGTCTTCAACTTCGATTTTGCGGCGCAGATAGGGGATATAGGATTCGACAATGGATGTATCCCCCTTTGAAATCGTATTCCCACACGTGGTCCAAGATCTGTGCTTTGGAAAGCACTCGGTTGGGGTTTTTCATCAGATACCGCAACAGTTTGGATTCGGTGGGGGGACAGGTCAACGACTTCACCACCGCGACGGACCTCGTGGGCGTCGTCGTCGAGTTCGAGATCATCGACCACTAAGGTCACATCAACATCGTCTGCTGGTGCCGTCCGACGCAGCAACGCACGAATTCGGGCGACGACTTCATCGAGACTAAAGGGCTTGGTGACGTAGTCGTCACCACCAACGGTCAGGCCGGTGACTTTGTCTTCGGTGTCGTCACGGGCGGTCAAAAAGACGACCGGGAAAAATGTCCCGAGGCGCGGAGTTTCCGGGTGACGGTGAACCCGTCTATATCGGGCAGCATGACGTCGAGTACCGCCAGGTCTGGATTATGGGTTTCGGCGGCTTTGAGTGCTTCACCGCCCATTGGCCGCGGCGATTACTTCGAAACCAGCAAAACGCAGTGAGGTGGAAAGCAGTTCGCGAATGTTGGGTTCGTCATCAACGACCAGGAGCTTTGCTTCAAACTTTTGCGACGCCATGGGTCTATTTTAGAAACCTCAACTTGAAAGGTAGCTGAGCACTGCCTGACAATAGGCTTGGTTCGTTGCACTAGGTCTTTGAGATGGGTTTTCGCTGACCAGCCGTCAATCACCCTCAGCGTTCCGCATCGTCAGGCATCGCTACAGGAGCCGGTAGTTTCCCGCTTTGACAATAGCCGCTTCCAATTGCGCACCGTTAATTGGCTCATCGACCTTGTGTTTGAGGATCATGCGGGTGTCCTTGCCGTGTTCGACTTCAAACGAAATACCGCCGACTCGCGGTACTTGGTAGACCTGCCCTTTGATGGCACGGGTAGCGGCGTTGGACAATGCGCCTTCAAGGAAGTAAATGGTGCTGGTAATCACTGGGGCTCCCGGTCAGATACGGCCGTTGAACGCCTGCATGGCGGAGTCTTCACGGGTTCCTCCCCTGCCGTCACCGACCTCGGCGTAGTCACGGATCCATTCAATCTTACGAACCCATTTGACCATCTTATACCCATGATTTGATTCAACGCGAAGACGAAGAGGCGCACCCAGATGCTCCTCCAGAAGGCGATCGTTTCGTTCATACGCCAACATCGTGTCGTCATCATAGACATCACGCAAAGGGATAACAGCATAAAACGGTTCACGCGGCCGATTATCGTACATCACCTGAGCTAGCCCATGGGATTCAATCAGCACATACTTCGCATCTTCGGGCCGCGGCCCCAGTAAATCGAGGACCTCGCGAAGTTGCACCCCAGCCCACTTCGAGGTCGCGGTCCAACCCTGCATACATGAATGAATCGCGATGTATTCGTGTTTGGGCATGGCCTGCAGGTCTTGCAGGCTCAGATGGATCGCCTTGCCGCTCAGTTCTCCCCCGACCTCTAGGCGCCAGTCCGCCCACTGGTTGTCGCGGTGTTCAAGCCATTCGGGTGACTCGTCCTCGGTAGGTGGTAACCCATTGGTCCAGTGATACTCTGAAATGTCTTTTTCGGTGAAGACGTTCTGTTTGGACATTCGTGAGGGCATCCAATTGAGGAAAAGCTTTCTGCCGGGTTCTGTCACAGCCACCAGGAAGCGTTGTGCCAGCGGCCTATTGGCCAAGCTCCAGTAGCTCAAGCCAATCAGCAATGCGAGCACCACGACGATGGAGAGCAGCGCAACCGTGAACGCTTGAGCATAGTACTCCGGCTGGTTGGCTTCGACCCCGAGCATCATGTGGGGCAGGTTGTATTCGGGATGGACCAGAAAGACCAGTCCGACGTGCATAATAATGAAAACCACAAACGCGGCGTGACAAATAAAGTGCAACGACCGAACCACTTGGCCGCCACCAAAGAGTTTTAGATACCAGGGAAACCGCGACCGGATTGCCGGTGCCATAGCCAACCCGGTCAGGATCATCAGCGGTGCCAGCACAAACACGACGCCGGTATACGTGAGCATCTGTAACGCATCATAGGGTTGGAAGTGCTCTATCGATGGCACTCCGAACCCCACATAGATTTTCAGTGACTCCCAAGCTTGGGGGAACACCTCCCAGGATGTGGGAATGATACGTGTCCACAGTCCGGTGGCGAACAGCATGATCACATAGAACAGCCCGTTGAGTACCCACAGCATCACGCCGAGTCCATGCCAATGCCGTCCAAGGCCTATGTTCTCCCGGCCCGGTAAGGCAAGCAGCGGTGACATCGAACGCTCATCCATCAGCGAAGTGTAGACACCCTCTTCTCGAGGTAACTTCCGCCGGGTGAAACGCAACCATTCGGTGCCGGGTTTTGCATCGTTGCGCCACCATAGCCTGGGCAAGGAAGCCAGGATTTCCCAACCACTCCGGATCAAGATGCCCAGTAATACGAAATTGAATAGATGTGAGGCACGTAGCCAAAAAGGAAAGTCTGCTTCCACGATGCGCTCCTCCGGGCTCACCTGGTCGGGCACTCATAAGAGAGCTTCCCTGCAGCGTATCAACCCGGGGGTAGGGCAACAAGGAATCATATGACTCCGTCTGGAGATTCGTTACACTCGAGAACATCTGATCTTCGACAAGGAAGGGTCTTCTGATGACCGATGTAACTTTGGATAGCCTGCACGAGAAGTTAAATTTTCTGCTCCGCGACCACGGGGTAACCGATTTCGACGCGTCGAGTCTGGACCTTGAGTCCTATACGTCCCTGCATGCCAAAGCGGATGCGCTGTGCAGCGCTCACGGTGGGGACCCGTCCACCATGCAAGATGACACGCTCGAACAGCTTCAACCGAAACTGGACTTTTTACTCAGCGGCCACGGCGTGGAGTTCGATACGTCCGGCTGGGACCCGGCCTCTCTGGAAACGGTGGATGCCAAGGTCGACGCCATCGTCGATGCTCACCACGACGATCACTAACCCGATGCTGTTCGGTTCGTCGGGCGGGCAATGACGTAGGCATGCGGGGTATGACAATCCCAGTGCTGTGTTGTCACATCGAGACCTGCTTCGGAGAGCAAACGGACCATATCGTCCATCGGCCAGCGATACGCCATGGCCACCGGGTGGGCAAAAGACTGCTGCTCCGGACCAGCAAAGAACGACATCAACAGGGTGCCATTCGGTGTTAGAGCAGTTCGTAGCGTGTCCAAGGCAGTCGGCAGTTCCGCCGGTCCCATATGAATGATGGAATACCAAGCCAAAATCCCGGCCCACTGCGTTCGAGTTTGTTCAAGATCCGCGACCGAAGCTTGCCGAAACTGCACCGCCGGATACGTCTCGCGAGCTATCTGAATGAGCCGTTCAACTGGCTCCAACCCGGTGACCTCGTGTCCTCGGTTTACAAGATGACCGGTCCACCGACCCGTGCCCGAACCCACATCCAGAATCGGACCGGACACCGTCGCTGCCCACGGTTCAATGACTTGTCGGTCGGGGTCACCAGGCGACACCGCCGTGCCAAGTATGTGTTCCACCGGATTGGTTTCAGAACCGTAGGCTTTTTTGATCTCATCCATGGGCATGCCGCCTCTTCGTAGGTGCTAGATCGTGGCTTGCGGGAGTGGAAAATGCCCGAGCTCAACAGGTCCTCGTTTCTGGCATCCACCCAAAACCGGCATACCAACTTACCGCAAGGGAGGATGCTTACGGTTCAATCACAACTTTGCCAGCCGCATGCCCATCTTCAACAGAAGCGACGGCCTGCTGGGCCTCCTGGAGTGAAAAACGTTCCACCACATTGGGATTCACGAGTCCGTATTCGGCTACGTCGGTGATCTTTGTTAAACCTTCGTTGGTGCGCTGCACCCCGGCCCCACCCAGTTGTGTGGCAGTGTCGGGGTCAGCGGTGGAAATAATAAGCTGCGGGTCTTTGGCCACCGGGGCGATCTCGCGCAGCGCGGCCCCGCCCACTAGGTCGATGACCAGGTCAGCCCCGTCCGGGGCAATGGCTCGGACCCGGTCGGCCGCGCCATCCCCAGATTCCACAAACGTGGCCCCGGTGGCTTCCACGAGTTGCTGTTTCGATGCGCTGGCAATCCCGATCACGTTGAACTGATGGACCTGTCCGATTTGGGCGGCCATCAATCCGACTCCCCCGCCGGCACCCAGAATGACCATGGTCTGTCCGGCTTCTAGCTCGATTTGGTGGGTGACGTCGTAGGCGGTGGCACCTGCAACCGGTAGAGCCGCGGCGTCAGCAAAGCTGAGTTCTTCGGGCTTTGCCACGGTCTGGCGGGCATTCAACACGGTGTGCTCTGCGATGGTGCCGTGACCTTTGGCCGCCAGCCCCAGGACCTCGTCACCGACCGCAAATTCTTCGACATCGTCGCCGATGGCGGTCACGATGCCGGAGGCTTCGCGCCCCATGGGGGCGGGAAGCTTCCAGTGGTCGCCCATCTGGCCGGCACGGATTTTCCAGTCGGCCGGGTTCACACCGGCGGCTTGCACTTTGATTGTTACCTGTGCGCCCTGCGGGTCCGGGAGTCCACGGTCGATCAACTGTTGGGTTTCGGGTCCACCAAATTTTGTGAAGATCAACGTTTTGGTCATGCGGTTCCTCCTGCGGTCAGCGTCGGGTTCAGGCTTGCGGTGGCTTGTCTTCACCCGAGGCTTCGGCGGCGTCGGCTACTTCCTTGGTCGCGTAGTGGGCATCCGCCGCGTGCTCGGGTGGAGAGTAAATGGTGTAGAGCACTAAGGGTTCGTCGCCGGTGTTGCGAAAGTTGTGTTGAGCCCCGGCGGGGACCGCACACTGGTCGCCCGCCTCGATGGGATGCGTTTCACCGCCCAGGTCAGCCTCACCGGTACCAGAAATAAAGGTCAGGATCTGGTCGGTGTGTTCGTGGACTTCGTCACCGATTTCACCGCCCACCGGGACCGTCATAATGACGATCTGAGCGTGTTCACCGGTCCACAGGGTGCGACGAAAATCGGGGCTGTCCTTGGCGATGTCGGCGATCGTGAAGTGTTGGATATTGCCATCGAGTTCGAAATGTTTTTCGGTCATGTGCTACTCCTTCTCTTTCTGCGGGTCAGCGAGGTCAGACCTCGGCAGGTTGGGTATCTTTGGCGTTTGCAGCCGGGCTGCGTTGGGTCTTGGACATTGCGGTTGCGTGTTGATCGTTGCGCATCAGGCGCATGGCGTTGAGAATCACGACGAGCACGGAGCCCTCGTGAACGAGCATGCCCACCGACATCGTGACCCCACCGGCAAACACTCCGATCAGCAGTGCCACAACGGTGGCCAGCGCGATGAAAATGTTCTGCCGCATCACCGATACCGTGCGTTTTGCCAGGCTGACGGACTCGGGCAGTTTCATCAGGTTGTCGCCCATCAGGGCAATATCTGCGGTTTCCACGGCCACTGCGGAACCTGCAGCTCCCATGGCAACCCCGATATCGGCGGTTGCCAGCGCCGGAGCGTCGTTGACGCCGTCTCCGACCATCGCGACCGTGTGTCCGTCGCGTTGCATTTGGGCAACCGCGTCGAGTTTGTCTTCGGGCAGCAGTGATGCCTGGATCTCATCGATCCCAACGGCCTCACCAATGGCTTCGGCCACCAGGCGGGTGTCGCCGGTAAGCATTACGACTTTGTCGACCCCGGCGGCGTGCAGTCTGGTCACCATTTCAGGTGCATCCGCGCGGATTTGGTCGGCCACCGCGATCACACCGATGACGGCGTCCTCAACGGCCACGATCATCGGGGTTCTGCCTTGGGCTGCCAGTTGGTTGGCTGCCTGATCGGCGCCGACCGTATCGTCGACCCCGTATTGTGCCAGCAGCGGCGCGTTACCAATGAGCACTCGCTGATCGTCGACCATCGAGACGATGCCCTTACCTGCCACCGGGGTGACACCACCAGGCAGCCCTTCGGGTCCGACGCCTTCGTCACGTGCAGCATCCAGAATCGGCCGGGCAAGGGGGTGTTCGGAACCGGCTTCGGCTGCTGCGGCCCACCGCAGCACTTCGGTACGTGACAGGCTGTCATCCAGCACGACGATGTCGGTGAGTTTAGGCCGACCTTCGGTCAGTGTGCCGGTTTTGTCCACGGCCACTGCCGAAATTTTGGCCGAGGTTTCTAAGTACTCGCCGCCTTTGATCAGAATCCCGTTGCGCGCTGCACGACCAATCCCAGCGACGATCGCCACTGGAATTGAAATAACCAGCGCACCAGGGCAGCCGATGACCAGCAGCGTCAGCGCCAGGACCACGTCCTGGGTGATCAGCCCGGTCACCAGGGCCAGGATAAAGACCGCCGGGGTGTACCATGTCGAAAACCGATCGATAAACGCCTGGGTTCTGGCTTTGGCATCTTGGGCTTCTTCGACGCGGTGAATGATACGCGCCAGTGTGGTGTCCGCGCCGACCCCGGTGGCAAGCACCTGTAAGAATCCGCTGGTGGAAATGGTGCCGGCAAACACCTGGTCGCTCTTGGACTTCTCCACCGGAATGGATTCCCCGGTAATCGAAGCTTCATCGATGGCCGCGGTACCGGCAACAACTTGCCCATCAACGGGTACTTTAGAGCCGTTCTTGACCAGCACGATTTCGCCCAACCGCACCTGGTGGGCCGGGACTTCTTGTTGTTCTCCGTCCCGCATGACCACCGCACTATCCGGTGCGACCGCCACGAGTTCGGCCAGCGCCGAGCGGGTCTTGTTCATCGTGGCGGCTTCTAGCGCGTGCCCGACCGAGAACAGGAACGTCACCGCCGCAGCTTCCCAGAAATTACCGATGATGGTCGCGCCGATGGCGGCAACCGACACCAATAAGTCGATGCTAATCATTTTTGTGACCAACGCGCGGACCGCGTTAACCACGATCCCATAACCGGCCACCACCGCGGCGACCAACATTAACAGGTTGGCTAGGGTAAAGACGTGGCCCGAGCCGTGAGCGTGGTCACCGGCATCGACCCACCACTGCGGGCCGACCACGGTGTTCCACGCGCCACCGGCCAGGTGCTCCACGGCAAACGATGCCAGGATCAGGACCCCCGAAATGACGGGGACCGCCCAGTTGCCGTACCACCATCGTTGGAACCAATTCATTGCGCTCCCCTTCCCTGACTAGGCCGTTCTAGAATGCCGACGGGGTGGCTTTGTAACCAGCTTTGGCGACCGCAGCGACCAGATCATCGACCGAGACCTGGGATTCGTCGTGGTCAACTTCGATGCGCGCGGTCGCAAAATGTACCTTAACGTCGTCGACGCCTTTGAGTCGGCCGACGCGTTTCTGGATCTTGTTGACGCACGATGGGCAGGAGAAACCTTCGGCACGAAGCAGGGTGTGGGTAGTGGTGTTGGCAGACATAAGCATTCCTAACAGTCGTGAGTTACTTTTACCTTATCTTCCAGAGATGATTTACACACTACGTAAGGTCCACCGGACCTGCCTTGATGTACGTCAAGACGGCGCCCACCCGAGAAATCACTTCGAGTACCGACATAGTCGCTACGTTGTGTGCTCCTGGCGTTAGGAGCGGACAAACCGGTCGATGGCAGCGGAGGCTTCGGTGATTTTCGCCTCGGCTTCCGCCCCACTGGTTTTGACTGCTCCGACCACGCAGTGGCGTAGGTGATCATCAAGTAAACCCAGCGCCACGTTATTGTGCTGAGGTGATCGCACCGATTTGGGTGGATATCAATGCAGTAGGCATCCTCGTCGATCATCCGGTACCACGGGCTTGGCCTTCAATACGCTTGACCCGAGCCAGATATCGGTCTTTGTCACTGATATAGCCGTGGCCAGCGGTGTCGGAATGAGTTTCGTGTGTCATTGTTTTGCTTTCATGTCTACATCAGTTGGCTCAATGCCCCGTGTGTGAGGCAGGTACCGTTTCGGGTGACCGGTCTAAGGATTTCTCAACGCTTGCTTTCGGGGTGAGATCCAGCCGCCGCAGTGTTTGGGCGTTGAGGGCGACAATAATCGTGGACAATGACATTATGATTGCCCCAACACTCATCGGGAGCACAAACCCAATCGGGGCTAATACACCGGCAGCAAGTGGGACGGCCGCGATGTTGTAGCTAGCAGCCCACCACAGGTTTTGTTTCATCTTCCGGTAGCTTTCCCGGGAGAGTTCAAACACGGACAATACCGAGCGTGGATCCGACGACGCCAAAATCACCCCAGCTGATCCAATGGCCACATCAGTGCCAGCCCCGATGGCGATGCCGACATCAGCCTGGGCCAAAGCTGGGGCATCATTGACCCCGTCGCCCACCATCGCGACTTTGTTGCCCTCGTCTTGGAGTGCTTTGACTTTGGCGGCCTTATCTTCGGGGCGCACTCCCGCAAAGACCCGGTCGATGCCCAGCTCCTTAGCCACCGTGTCGGCCACGGCTTGAGCATCGCCGGTAATCATCACGACTTGGACACCGTTGGCGTGCAGCGCGTCCACTGCATCGCGTGATTCTGGTCGGATCTCATCGGCCAATCTCAGGGCACCGATGACCTCTCCATCAGCCAGTACGTGAAGAATGATCGCCCCCTCGTCGCGCCACTGATCAGCAATCGCCAATTCGTGTTGCTGATGCTCCTCCAACAGGTAGGGGCCACCGACTTCAATGACTGTGTTATCCACGGTGGCTTTGACGCCCACGGCTGGCGAGGAGGAAAACTCAGTAGCCGCTGGCACGGTGAGACCGCGTGCCCGAGCGGCGCCCACAATAGCGTTGGCCAGGGGGTGCTCACTGTCGGCTTCAGCGGCAGCAGCCAACGCCAGCACCTCATGTTCGCTTCGACCACCAGCAGGATGGATCCCGGTGACGGTTGGTTCACCCTTGGTCAGGGTGCCAGTTTTATCAAAGAGTACGGAATCCACGGTGCGCATTGATTCCAAGGCCAGCCGGTCTTTAATCAAGACCCCACCCCGGGCGGCCCGTTCTGTGGCAATCGATACCACCAGCGGGATGGCTAACCCCAGCGCGTGAGGACAAGCAATGACCAACACGGTAATAGTGCGGACCACGGCAACATCTGGCAGGCCCAAGAGCCCCCAGACGATCGCGGTGATTAGGGCGGCCCCCAAGGCAAACCAGAATAACCAGCCCGCAGCGGTGTCAGCGATCCGCTGAGCACGCGACGAGGAGGTCTGGGCATCGGCAACCAGTTTTTCAATCCCGGCCAGGGCCGTGTCATCCCCGATGGCGGCGACTTTGACCCGTAACCCTGAGTCGGTGGCCACCGTACCAGCCACCACGTGTTCACTGATGGTACGCCGCACCGTTTTGGACTCGCCGGTGACCATGGACTCATCCATGGAAGCACTCCCATCGACAATCTGACCATCGGCCGGGACCGCAGCCCCCGGACGAACAATGACCACATCCCCAACAACCAGGTCAGTAGGGGCCACGGTGACCACGGCATCCCCGTCGACTCGTTCGGCCTCATCCGGCAGCAACGCCGCCAAGGAATCTAGGGCCGAGGTGGTCTGGGCCAAGGATCGCATTTCGATCCAGTGGCCCAACAGCATAATGACCACTAACAGGGCCAGTTCCCACCAGAAGTTCAGTTCATGGTCCAGGATGCCCAACGTGGCGCCCCAGGAGGCGACAAATGCCACCGTAATGGCCAATCCGACCAGCAGCATCATGCCCGGTTGCCGGGCCCGGATCTCTGCGACCGCCCCGGTCAAAAACGGCTGCCCACCCCAGAAGTACATGACCGTGCCCAGAATGGGCGAGACCCACCAGACCCACGTGGCATCTGGCAGCTGGTAACCCAACAGGTGGGCAAACATGGGATTGAATGCGACCACGGGGATGCCTAGCACCAGCATGATCCAAAACAACCGGCGAAACTGCCCCACATGATCCCCATGATCACCTTGGCCATGTCCCGCATGGCCCCCGTGAGTGGCATGCCCGGCATGATGTTGCTCTTCCTGGCCATGTCCACCCGATTCGCGCCGATGATCCTCGTGATCGTGACCCGCCTGATCAGGCTCGGCGTGTGTGACGGCGGCTTCCCTGTGCCGGGTCGGATGTTGTTGGGGCGGAGCGTGGTGGTGGTGTTCGTGGTGGTTGCGTTCAACCATGACAAGGTCCTTTCCGAACAAGTGATGAGACGAGAAAGATTGGGCCGTGGCCTGGGTCACGGCGACGTGGGGCGAAAGGATATGTACCGAGTTTAGGTGGCACGAGCCCATAAGCCCACGGACATTATGGTTTAGGCTGTGGACGCCTGATCCCCAGCCTGTTCAACCGCGTTGATCACAGCGTGATCGTCCAGCTGACGCCGCTAGATGACCACGCTACGATTGTCAGTGAAGCAGACTGGGTCGAACAGCAACGCTCGGCGCCGATTGATGAAGAAGAACGAGACGATTAAACGACAGATGGTCGCGGATCAGTTCGATCGGCGACCATCTCCTGTGAGGGGCTTGCCTCTGTCTTAGGCAGCGGCCTGCTCCTGTTTATCGGCGCGTTCTAACGCGTGATACGTGGCTTCGAAGGCCTCACAAACGTCATTCGGAATCGCATAGTTATCTGTCACAGTGCGTAGCTCCTGAAAGAGCGCAGGGGTGTTCGTGGCATTGTCTGACTGGTGTAGCGCCTGGGTAATTTCACGGACTCGGGCGAGTTCTGGGTGGTGTCCGCCGTGGACGCGCTCGATGATCGGGGCCAGTTGTGCCGCTTTTTCAATGTTGCGATTTGCCATTTGGTATCCCCTCTTCCTTGGTTATGCCCTCAATCTATGAGGTATCTCCCCGCCTGTCCTTGACGTTGGTCAAGTGGTGCCCGACCATCGTGAGACGTCACTCTGAGTCGTCGAAGTCCGAGGTCAGCGTTCTTCGGACGCTTCGATCTCAGTCAGGAGCTTCCCAGAGTTGCTGGTTGAATCATGGCGTAGGGTCAGCCCCAAGTCCACGGGCACCTTGGCCGCGTTTGGCAATAACGTTTTGCCCCATGCACAAGATCTGAGCGTTATAGTTTTTCGATTGAGCCACGGACCGTCACCAGATGGTGCGCCTGCAAAAACGTCAGAAGAGATCTCAGTAGGCGACTTTTGAAAGTGACACCTACGAGCAGGTCCCCATGAGGGGGAAGAATGCGCGCGAGCTCGAAGGAACCGGCGGTATTGAGGCCTAACCCGGTTCTGTCTCCAGTCGGATACGGGGGTAGTCGGTCCAGTCGTGGCCGCTGTGGGTGCTCCAGCGTTCCGCGGCGGTGATGGAAATTCCTAAGAGGTCGGCCAAGACTGAGGGTGGAAGGTCTCGAGCGAGGGTCAGGAGTGCGACATTTTTTGCCGCACGGATATTGATACCTCTTTTCGTGAGTGGCAGGCGCAACCCCTATGTGTCAGGGTTGAACGGTACCAATCACTCAGAGCAAGTCAGCCAGTTCATATAGGGCGAGAATCAGGAATCCAAAGAAAATGTCGAATGTTGTTGTCGCCGATGTAGGCCACAATGGAGTCATGACTAGATCCGGACCCCGTCCATGGTTGAAAACACTGGCCAAACTGGCCAACCAGGCGGCAAAAAAGATTCCGCAACTCGCGGGCGTCTGCGTGTGGGACAGGGTGCCGGTGACGACGACGGAGCAGTTGTTGGAAGATTTGCCGGTCGGCGAGGTGTGGGGGATTGGCCATCGCATGGCGAAGCGACTCAACGGGCTGGGCATCGTCTCGATCAAAGACTTCCGGGACACCGATGAATGGCGTATCCGGGACAAGTTTTCGATCGTCCAGCTGCGGACCCTGCTGGAGCTGCGTGGCACCTCGTGCATTCCTGCGGCTGAGGAACGCGAGATGAAAGATCAGCTGATCTTTTCTCGCAGTTTTTCGGAACCCATCACCGATCGCGAGCAGATGGAACAGGTGCTGGCGATCTATGCCCAACGCGCTGCAACCCGACTGCACCGGAACAATTCCGAGGCCAAGGTGGTCACCGCGTGGGCAATGACCAGTCATTTCAACGACGAGCAATCGCACCAGCCCTCAGCTACAGTGGCTTTGCCCTCCCACAGTGCAGACCCGGTCGTGCTCATCAGGGCGGCCAAGAGCCTGTTGCCAAAGATCACGGAAGGCGTCCGGTACGCCAAGGCCGGTATTACCGTCCCCGAGCTGCGTCCCGTCGGAGCCCAACCGATGCTCGACGAATTCGTCTCATCGCACGAGTCCAAAAACGTCGGCAAACTGCTCGAGCAAGTGCGCACCGAACACGGCGGTGGCGCCATCGGACTGGGCAGTGCCGGGCTGCGGACTGGCCCATCATGGCAGATGCGACGCGAGTTCATGTCCCCGCGCTACACCACCCACTGGGATGAACTCATGACGGTGCATGCCAAGTAGACTCAAGGCCATGCGCTCTCATACTCGTTCGCCTTCCGGGCTGTCCAGGGGTATGTCATTGGCAGTCGTGCTGTTTACCGGTTTGTTGGTTACCGGGTGCACCAGTGAGTACATTGAGGGTCTGGAGTCTGGTGCGAAAACGCTGCGTTCATCGGGTGCATTTTCCCAAGTGATTTTTGACTATGAACGCGGCCTGGACCCTATGACACGTTCCCGCAGTCTCGATGATTTTCCAGCACTCCTTCAGGAAGACGGCGATTTGGTCGTGGCGGGGCAGGCCTTGGCGGATGTAGTCGACACTGCGGGCAAAGCGCCCGATATTTTGGTGGATGAGTCAACCTGGATCCTGGGTTTTCACACTTCTAGTAGGGGACCGGCGACTGCTGAAATTACGTCTCAAGACTGGACTGAGTTGCTGAACATTGCGCGGTCGACCCACGCGCGCGAACTGGAAGTGTGGCAATTGCTTGAGCATGAGGCTCAGGAGAAGAACGATTTTGATCCGAAACTCACCCTCAGAGCCTCGGCGCCAACACCTGCCTCAGGACTGGAGGAATTGGAACAGCTTGTCTCAACGCACATTCCGGCGGGCATTCGCGATGTGTACTTTGAATTACAAGCCGGAAGCGTGCAGCAACCGTGGCATTATGAAACCCAACCTGCTGGCTCGCAGCATCACGGAAATCACGACGCGCCCATCCGGATCTTGATCCCCAAAGGCAAAGAAATTGGAAATGCGCGGGCAGTTCTGGAGGCTGCCCAGCAGCACTTCGGCGAGTTGCACAAAGTCTGGTTCTATTAGTTGGACGACATCCCGAACCTTGAGATCCTCCACGACGGGCGGGTGGAAACCTGTCAAGAGAACATCGCATATGCACAACAGGTTGCCGAGCTCCTGGGTGAAGATCTTGATATCACACTGTCAAAAGTCAACGCTGCCAACGGAGTCCCGCTGGAAATTTATCATGAAGTGTCGGATGCCTCAGCTGCCCAAGGCAAAACCTCAAACGGTTGCAATCCGGACTTATGAAAACCCCGTGGTGATCACCGCGTGTGCGGGCCGGTCTTACCGTGTGGCCCGAGGCGACAGTAAAACAGCGGGGATGACGATCAAGGCGATGATTCCGCCAACAAGGGTGAGGGTAGCAAATCCCGTGGCACTCATGAGTATGCCCGAGAGGATGCCGGCACCGGCGCCAAAGAGCTGATACCAGACATCGATGGTGCCCTGGGTGGCCGCCCGAACATCCGGGCGGGTTCCATGGACCACCAGCGTGGTGCCGGAGACCAAGCCAATATTCCATCCCAAGCCCAGCAAGACCAGGGCGATGAGTACTCCGGCAAGACTCTCACCGGGCGACAGTGCTGCGGTAAGTCCTGCAGCCAATAAGGTCAGTCCGGCCGTGATCGTGGTCAGTCGCGGGCCAATCCGGTCAACGAGCGGTCCGGTGACCAGCGAAGGTAGCCACATGGCGCCGACGTGGAGACCGATCACCACACCGACCGCGCCCATACTGTGGTCGTGGGCCCGCATGTGGATCGGAGTCATGGTCATGACCCCGACCATCACGATCTGCGATACGACCATTACCAGCGCGCCGACTTGTACCAGTCGCGGCGACCCGACGGCCGCATCGTCGTCGGAAGTTTGCTGATCTTGGGCTGCGGCTTGTTGTTGTTCCCATTGCTGAGCCACCGTATAGGGGTCCGGGCGCAGCAGCGAGACCAGGATGGTACCGGCTAGCAGGTATGCGACGGCCGCCAAGAGAAAGGGGCCCGCCAGGGCGGGGAGTCCGAGGTTTTCGGCTAGCCCACCGAGCGGTTCGATGAGGTTGGGCCCGGCGACCGCGCCGATCGTGGTGGCAACCATGGCCGTGCTGATCGCGGTGCCCTTGCGGCTGGTCGGTGCAAGATCCGTGCCTGCATAACGGGCCTGCAGGTTCGTGGCGGTACCGGCGCCGTAAACGAACAACGAGATAAACAGCAGCACGGCGCTTTCGAACTGGGTTGCGAACACGACGCCTAGCGCGCCGAGCCCACCGGAGATAAAACCGAGGCCCAGGGCAATACGGCGGCCCACGCGTTGGGTCACCCTGCCGATAAGAAACGCCGTCAGTGCCGCTCCAAGAGTGAACAGCGCGGTCGGAAGCCCCGAAAGTGCCTCGGAGCCAAGCATGTCCTGGGCAATCAGCGCACCAACCGAGATGCCGGCGGCTAACCCTGCACCACCGAATGCCTGGCTGAGCAGGACAATGGCCAACGTTCGGCGGTGTAAGTGCTGTCGTCGCTCGGCGGTGAGCGGACTATGAAGCGTGGTCAATGCGGAGTCCTGTCCGGTGGCTGTCGCTCAGTGAGCTACATCGTATATCGCTTGGACCACAAGTCAAGACACGAAAGCAGGTAAAGATTGAGGCACTTCGTTCTGCCAAGTGGCTCAAGCCTGTGGTTTTGCTAGCCGGGTGACGTTGCGCCAAAACGTCGTTACGGCGTATGGCACAACCCGACGGCCTATCGTCAGCATTTCAGCGACGTGGCAATTACTCGTTCGCAGGGACAGCCCTAGAAGAAATGTAAAGGTCTTCGGCCCGGTAGCGTTCTTGGACGGTTTCGGTGAAGTCTTCGGCCGGTACCTCAACAATCGATACCGATACGGCTTCAACATCGGTGCCGAAGGTCTCGACGTAGTGCTGCTGCATTTTCTCGGCAATATCGCGTTTGGTGGCGTCGTCGCGGCCGGGATGCAGGGTGATAGCAATGTGTGGCATGATGAAGTCCTTTGAGCTGACATGGGTTATGTGTGTTTCACATTACTAGACTGTGGTCAGGCGCTAGCGATCACTAAAGGAGTCAATCTTGAGCCAGCTTGCCCCACCAGAATCCGATGACCAGATTCGGGCGTATCTCAACGGTCTCGGCCTCGACGGCATGATCGATTTACACGTGCATTTCATGCCGGATCGTGTGCAGCAAAAGGTCTGGGGTTTCTTTGATCGGCTACCGGAGATCGGGGAACCCGCGTGGCCGGTCAACTACCGGTACTCCGATGAAGAGCGTGTACAGATCTTGCGCGACATCGGCGTCACCGCGTTTAGCACGCTGAACTATGCGCACCGGCCCGGTATGGCCGCCTGGCTCAATGATTACTCAAAAACATTTGCTGCTCAGCACGACGATGCCATCCGCTCGGCAACCTTTTTCCCAGAACCCGGTGTTGAAGACCTGGTAGGGGAGGTGCTGGAAGACGGCGCGCAGGTCTTCAAAATCCATATTCAGGTCGGTGCGTTTTCCGCCATGGATCCGATGCTGGCATCGTCGTGGCAGTTGATCGCCGCTGCCGGTGTGCCGGTGGTTATCCATTGTGGCAATGGCCCACATGAGGGGGAGTTCACCGGGCCGGGTCCGATTTTTGAACTGGCCGAAAAGTATCCGGACCTGGTGTTAGTCATTGCTCACGCGGGGCTGCCGGAGTACGAGCAGTTCGCGGAACTGGCACGTCGTGCGCCGAACGTGTATTTGGATACCACTATGGTAGGGACCGGGTATATGGAGCACGTTGCCCCGATGCCCCAGGGGTATATTGAAACCCTGGCCCAGCTAGGCGAGAAAGTTGTGTTGGGCACCGATTTCCCAACCATCCCGCACAGCTACAGTCACCAGCTCGAGGTCTTGCACAACTGGGGTTTGGGCGATGAGTGGATGCGCAATGTCCTCTGGCATACCCCGCATAAACTGTTGAAGAATCAGTGATCAGTGGTGGGCCGGTTGATCGCTACGAGCGGGAGATCGTGCTCATTGGCTAGCTCGATCCATGCTGCGTTCGTGCGACGTGCAAACTGTTCTTCCAGTGTTTCGCGATCTTTCCCGAGCAGCTCGGTGAGTACGGCGTGGAAATGCGGTTCAATGGCTGCCAATGCGATCCAGCCGTCTCGGGTTTGATACACGCCGTACTGCGGCGCATCACCAGATAAGAGCTGACCGGGAGCGGAGCCACCGATCAAAAACGACTCTGCGGCCTCCTGCGCACCTTGCTTCAGTCCGATGCGACGATGGAGGGCTTGCGGGTCTTCTTCCGCGGTGAGCTGTCGGGCCAAGAGTACTTCGAGCGCTGCCGTGGTTGCGCGCTCGCCACCGAGGGCATCCGCCCAGAGAACCCGCGGCGCGCTGGGTCCATGGAGGATGCCGGCTTGTGCTTGATAGGTCAGATCATGGCCCGGGGCCTCAGGGTTTTCGACATCTCCCACGATTTCAACGTGGCCTATACCGGTCTGCTGAATCATGTCATAGAGCCCCAGACGAGAAGCTGCTGAAGGACGCATCGAGGACAGCAGCAGGTCCGAGTCCGACAGCAGGTTCACAAACTGGTCTCGATCTGCTTCGTCTTTGAGGTTCAAGGACAAGATGTGCTGGCCGTTGTTCAGCGCTGCGTACCATTCGGGAAAGGCATGCACGGGATCTCCGCCTGGCGGTTCGACTTTGACGACAGTCGCTCCCATACGCAGTAGGCGTCGTGCGGCCAGTGGACCGGGCAAATTTGGTGCGATGGTGATGACGCGAATGCCGCGCAACGTGGTGGTGCGAGAGTCTTCCATGGGCATCCTTCACCTGCACACTGTATGAAACTTCAAGTTACTGTACAAATATATAGTATCCGCGCGCGTCAAGCCCCGACAAGGGAGGGGTTTTCGACCCTTGAAGAGATCGCCGCCAGGGAATATCATCGTTGTATGGCGATCAATCAGATGAATGGTTTCGATGAGTCTGCGACCCGCTCCTATGCCCATCTCTTTCAGGCCCTGGCCGACCCCACGCGGCTTGCGGTGGTGCAGCACTTGGCCTCGGGTGAGCATCGAGTGCGCGATCTCGTCGAGCACATGGGATTAGCGCAGTCCACGATCAGCAAACATCTACGATTTCTGGTCGAGTGCGGGCTGGTCGTGGCCCGTCCCGAAGGGCGTGCGACTTGGTATGACCTTGCGGAGCCCGCGCTCCTCAAAATTCTGGTGGCCGCGGCGGAAAAGATGCTGGAGGCGACCGGCCATTCGGTGCAACTGTGTGCCCACCTGCGGGCTGGTGGGCAAGAAGTGAGGGAGTAAGCCATGGGTGCAGGGCATAATCACAGCCCCGCTGCAGAGAGTGGCCAGTCGGGCGATCACCGCATCAAACTGTGGATCGCCTTTGGTGTTACCGCAAGCATTGTCGTCGTGCAGCTGGTTGGTACCATCATCACCGGCAGTTTGGCGCTGTTGGCCGATACCGTCCATGCCATTACCGACGCGTCGGGCCTCCTCGTAGCGCTTATCGCGGCGACCCTGATGCTCAAACCGCCAACGCCGAAGCGCACTTGGGGTTTTCGGCGCATCGAAGTCATCGCCGCACTCGGGCAAGCCACCTTGTTGTTGGGCATTGGTGTGTATGCGGCCATCGAGGGGATTCGTCGTCTGGTGGAGCCCCCGGAGGTTCCGCCGATGGAACTGTTGGTCTTCGGTGTGCTCGGGCTGGTCGCAAATATTCTTGCGCTCACGGTGCTAGCCTCAAGCCGCGGAGCCAATTTCAACATGCGCGCAGCATTTCTCGAAGTGCTCAACGACGCGCTTGGTTCGCTCGGCGTCATTGTGGCCGCGATCGTCATGGCTACGACCGGATTCTTGCAGGCAGATGCGCTCGCCAGTTTGTTCATCGTCGCTTTGATTGTGCCCCGTGCCTATGTATTGATGCGAGAGACGCTCAGCGTGCTCATGGAATTTACCCCCAAGGGACTCGATCTCGATGAGGTGCGCCGTCACATCATGGAACTCGAGCACGTGATCGATGTGCATGACCTGCACGCATCCACTGTGGCGACCGGTTTGCCCGTTCTGACCGCCCACATCGTCGTTAAAGACGAGTGCTTCACTTCAGGCCATGTGGCGCAACAGCTTAAAGCCGTTCAGGAATGCATCACCGAACACTTCGAAGTGGCTGTTCATCACTCAACGTTCCAGATCGAGACCGCCGATATCGCCGCGCATGAACCAGCGGTGTTGAAACACGACCTGAGTTAATGCCGCGGCGCTGGAGCGCCAGTGCCGATTGTTGGTGCTGGCATTTTCTTTGCCAAACACTTGCACCTTCATTGGTTAGTTAGTACACTAATGAACCAGCGAGGTAATGTACCCGCGAAGCTATTTCACACATGTGGAAGGTGAGTTCTATGGATGATGGTCGTCCACTGTTTCTACAGATCGCAGAGAAGATCGAGGCGTCGATACTCGACGGTTCGTTGGCTGAAGAAGACCAGGCGCCATCAACGAATGAACTCTCGGCCTTCTACCGCGTCAACCCGGCAACCGCCGGCAAAGGCATCAACCTACTCGTCGATCGAGGCATCTTGGTGAAGCGACGTGGTTTGGGAACGTTCGTGGCGCCCGGCGCACAACAAATCGTGCGCGATGAACGAGTTGAACAGTTTGCACAGCACTACCTTGATCCCCTGCTGGCAGAAGCAAGGGCAATTGGACTCGATACTGAAGCGGTTCTATCGATGATTCGAAACCGCGATGCTTCCTAACGAGGAGAAAACATGACTACCCCGGATACTGCACAACGTGTCAGGGCAATTGAAGCACACGGCGTCACCCGCCGTTATAAAGACACCATTGCCCTTGATAATGTCACCCTCAACTTCGAAAAAGATAAGATTCACGGTCTGCTCGGCCGAAATGGGGCCGGGAAGACCACCATGATGTCGGTTATGACGGCACAGGATTGGCCTTCTGAAGGTCAGATCCGGGTGTTTGGTCAGACGCCGCACGAAAACGAACAGGTGCTGCCCGATATCTGCTTCGTTCGTGAAGACCAGCGCTACCCCGAAGACGCGCTGGCGAAACACGCATTCGCTGCGGCTCGAGACGCTTTCGAAAACTGGGACGCCGAGTTTGAGCAGCGGTTGATCGAGGACTTTCGAGTTCCGCTCAAAACTCCGATTAAGAAAATGTCGCGCGGTCAAAAGTCGGCCGTCGGAGTGATTATCGGCTTAGCATCGCGGGCGCCGCTGACGGTGTTCGACGAACCATATATGGGACTCGACGCCGTGGCACGCCAGTTATTCTATGACCGGCTCCTGCAGGATTTCACGGAACATCCGCGAACCATCGTGGTCTCGTCACACCTGATCGATGAGATTTCATATTTGCTGGAACACGTCGTCGTCATAGACCAGGGCAAGATCCTGGTGGATGAAACCGCTGACGATCTTCGCGATCAAGCAGTCACCCTGGTTGGTGCGGCAGAAGCGGTGCAACAGGTCGTGGCAGGCCGCGAAGTGTTAGATCGCGAAGAACTCGGCCGCATCGTCCGGGTCACCGTCTTGGGCAAACTGACCGACGATGAACTGCGGCTCGTCAAGCAACTCGACCTCGATGTCTTGCCCGTCTCCCTACAACAGCTCATTGTGCATCTGACGCGCAATAATACCGAAGAGCACCCTAGCTCGGAGGGGTTCTGATGACTACCACAACACTGCACCAAACGACAACAAATCGCTCGAGTTTTGCTCGGGTCCCCGCCGCTTTCCGACTGCAGTTCGCCGTGCCGTGGTCCTTTATTTGGCTACCGATCGGCATCTTCTTGCTCGCGTGGGTACTGGGAACCGGCATCGGATTTTTGATCGATTCACAGATGCCCGAGCGCATTCCTGTAGAAGAACCACTCAGCTCGATGGGAGCTGCTCAGGCACCCATCTGGTACCTGGCGTTTATGGCAGCCTACACGGCATCACATACGTTCCCGTTTTCGGTCGCCCTGAGCTATAGCCGACGCGTCTACCTCATCGGTACCTACCTGACCTTCGCGGTGGTATCGGTCGGGTACGGTCTGCTCGCCATGTTTGGGTTCTGGATTGAACGCCTTACGGATGGTTTTGGCCGACACATTTACGTGCTGGGCGCACCATTTCTGGACGACGTCGGTGGAATGCTGGGGGTCGGAGCCTTTGGCACAGTGGTCACACTGTTCTTCATGTGCTTCGGATTCTTCTGGGCCATTCTCTACCGTCGGGTATCTATCCCCATACTGTGGACCGTGATTCTTGGCTTCATCGTCGTGCTCCTTGGCCTCGTCGCCATAACCACCCTCAACGAGTGGTGGCCAAACGTCGGCCTATGGTTCGTTGACCAGACGGCGTTCACACTCGCTGGTTGGGGACTGCTCGCAACGGTCTTGCTCGGCGGACTCAACTACTGGCTGATCCGGAAAGCTACCGTTAGCTAAACCACCACCAAAATGGGGTCTCGAACAGTGCTTCGAGGCCCCAATTTGGTACTTAAACAGCACTACGTGACGGTTTATGGCACCGAGTCTGAGAGCTAGGCCACGAAGTCTTTAGAGTGGGGAGCAATCACCAACGACTGAAGGAGACTTCTTGCCGTACAACGAATCTGAACTGGTCGCCAGGGCCGCCTACGATAGTGAAGACGCAGGAGCGTTTTATTCACAGATCTGGGGTGGGGACGATATCCACCTGGGCTTGTATGAGACTCCTGACGAGCCGATCGCCGACGCAAGCCACCGCACTATGGAACACATGGTCAGCAAAATCCAACAGGACTCCATCGATTACGCGGTGGACTTTGGTTCCGGTTATTGTGGCGCCGCCCGGTATCTGCAAGCTGAACTGAACACCCAGATCTTGGCGGTCAATCTCAGTGGTGAACAAAATCGTCGCGCCGAACAGCTAAATCAGCTTGCCGGTACGGCCGAAAAAATCACCGTCGTCGATGCCAGCTACAACAACGTTCCCGCCGAAGACGACACCGCTGACCTCGTCTGGTCACAAGACGCGTTCCTCCATGCCGAACGCCGCGACCTCCCCATGGCAGAAGCCGCAAGAATTCTTAAACCCGGCGGTGAATTCCTCTTCACAGACCCCATGGCAGCCGATGGTGTCTCAGCTTCAGAGCTGTCCGGTGTGCTGGAACGCCTGAACTTGAGCTCGCTGGCCTCCCCGGACGAGTACAAACACCTTGCCGCCGAAGTAGGGCTAGAGCTCGTGGAATTTGATGACCTCAGCGAGATGCTGCCGCAACACTACGGTCGGGTGCTGGAAGAAACTCAGGCGAATACCGACGAGCTGTTGCAGACCGCGAGCCAAGAATACCTCGACGGCATGACGAAGGGGCTGCAGCACTGGGTAGACGCCGGGAACCGTGGACTGCTGTCCTGGGGGATCTTCCACTTCCGCAAAACCGCCTAACCTCACCAGGGCTTAGTTGTTTGCGTGCGCGTTATAGAGCTCGGTGAGTTTGGCTTCGACGGTTGCAAGCGAATCTGGATCAAAGTCGGTGTCATCGAATTCGATCTCGTGATGCTCTAGCAAAAAATCCAGTTTCGGTTGCAATTGAGCCAGCGAGTCATTTTCCCAGGTTGCTGGGTCGCCACCGCAGGCACTGCACAGTGCATCCGCTTTGGCATGCAGCGATTCGTAGGACTCGATGTCAAGGGTAGATTCACCAAAGTCACTGATGGCGTGATCATCCAGCAGAAAATTCAGGATGTTTTGCAAATGCATATACGTTGATCGAGACATTGGCTCGTGCCTTTCGTGAACGACAGGGACTCTTTGATCGTAACGAATACACAACACCTGCTGGCTAGCCCTGCCGTGCCGTGAGCATATCGTTGGAGAGTCGGCCGGCTTCCGCGTTGTTGACCAGCAATGGGGGCCGAAGGCACCGCACGCCTATCTGCAGGCCGTAACAACGTAGTGTCCGAGCAGCTATTGAAGCTCTACCAACCCATTGATACGCTGATTTTCAGCGGGCTCCCAGGAAACGTCAAGTGAGCCCACGAGGAGCCCAACATGGAAGCAGATTTCCCTTTCTGGCTGCGAGCCTCACACCTATTCAATTTCGTGCTGCTTGGCATTCTCATCCGTAGCGGATGGGAAATACTGGCGTCGTTGCCCAGGCTGTGGTGGCGTAATGACTCCAAACCCGGCACTGAATGGTTACGCTTCACCCGGCGAAAGCTGCCCGAAGAAGAAGGCGTCTACACCTCACTGATGGACGAACGATCCATGTCGCCGTTGTTGGCGCTACCGGGTCGAGAAAATATTGGCCTGGGGCGCCACTGGCACGGCCTGGGCGTCATGCTGTGGGTCGTCAACGGGCTGTTCTATGTAATCATGCTGTTCGCCACCGGACTGTGGACGAGGATTGTTCCAACGTCGTGGAACGTCTTCCCGCAAGCCTGGGAATCCTTCAAAATCTATGCGGGCTTCGGAGTCCCGGCGCTTGAGCACTTCCAACCCTACGACGCGCTCCAAATGCTCACCTACAGCGGGGTCGTCTTCCTGCTGGCCCCATTGTTGATCCTGACCGGTCTGGCCATGTCGCCGGCTATTCGATCCCGATTCCCCTGGTACATAAAACTCTTCGGCGGCCCCCAGGTAGTCCGCTCGCTGCACTTCATCTGTCACGCAGCATTCATCGTGTTCATCATCGGACACGTTGGTTTGGTGTTTCTGGTCCACCCGGAATACAACCTGCCCCACATGATCCTAGGTGTGGAGGCGAATCAGCCAGAATATTATGCGCAAGCATTCACCATCGCACTGATCACGATCGTTGTGGTCATCGCGTTGTTGATCAGCCTGAGTTACTGGAGCCTTGCAAATCGACCACGTGCCCAACGCTTCCTCGTTGCTGTGACTGAACCGGGCCGCCAAGTGTTTTTGAACTGGATGCGCTCACGCATGTCCAAACAGCAGGTGTTCACCGAAAAGGATATTTCGGAGTTCCACTGGACCAATGGCCTACCGCCCACCCAAGATGAGTCGCCCGAGTGGTTGCAGCACCGCGATACCGACTGGTCTGACTGGCGACTGGAACTCGGGGGCGGACTCAACGGCGAAACCAAGCAGCTGAGCCTGGAGGATCTGCGCTCGATGCCACGTCACGAATACATTGGCATCCACTCGTGCATGCAGGGCTGGACCGCTACTTCCAAGTGGGCCGGTGTGAAACTCCGCGACGTTCTGGAGTTGCTGGGCCCGCGGCCTGAGAACGCCAACTATGTGATGATCGAATCCCACGGTCTGGCCCAGGTCATGTACGACAACCGGCCGCGCGAACCGTTCTATGCGGTGATCCCACTGCGCGACGCCTACGAGGATGACACGATTCTGGCATACGAACGCAATGATCGACCCCTGGATGACCATCTCGGTGCACCGTTGCGGTTACGGGTGGAATCCAGCCACGGCTATAAAATGGTTAAATGGGTACGCAAAATTGAATGGGTAGAAGACTACGAAGATATCGGTGACGGCCGCGGCGGAACACGAGAAGATTCCGCGATGCAGGCCTTCAACGGACGCATCTAGCCGGGAGGCCCACGGTGATTACCAGTACCATTTATTTGCTGGCCGGGGAGCTATCCAACGCCGCCACCCGGTCGATCAAAGGGCGGGTGTACCAGGTGCCCTGCGTTGGCGGGATCGCTTTTGAAGTCGTGCCCGGCCAGGACACCCGCATGATTATCAAACACAAAGACGACGAACCTCTCGACCGTGGACAACTCGAAGCAGCCGTTGCCAAAGCCGGCAATTACCAACTGCTCTAAAGCCAACCTTTCAGCTGAGCCGTCCGGGCCGCTTCGCTCCGATTCGATGTCTGCGTTTTCCCGATAGCCGATGACAGGTGGTTCCGAACGGTCCCGGCGCTGAGATGGACTGCTGCGGCGATGTCTTTGACTGAAGCACCGGTCAGCGCGGCTTTCAGTACGTCGCGTTCGCGGTCAGTCAGTGGGCTCGTCCCGGTGCTCAACGCTTCGGCGGCAAGGGTTGAGTCCACCGCGGTACCACCGTCATGCACCGTACGGATGGCAGCGGCCAACTGCTCTGCCGGAGCATCTTTGACCATAAACCCTTGTGCGCCGGCCGTCATGGCGCGTTGCAAATACCCGGCACGGCCAAACGTGGTGAGAATCAGCACCGCAACCTCGGTTCCGAAGGCCTCACTGAGGTGCTGGGTTGCAGTGATCCCATCAACCTGAGGCATTTCAATATCGAGGATCGCCACATCCACCCCGTGTTCCCGCACGGCATCGACCACTCCCGTGCCGTCGGGGAGCTGATGCACCACCTCGAGGTCCTCTTCAAGGTTCAACAGCGCGGCGAGTCCGGCACGAATCAGATGCTGGTCGTCAGCAAGCAGTAGACGGATCACAGGGTTACCTCCAGACGGGTACCGGGTTCCAAACCGATGATTTCCAGGCTACCCCCGGCAGAAACAACCCGACGGTGCAGCCCGGCCAAACCGTGATGACTCTGGGGCTCGGTGTCGGCGATACCTGTGCCGTCGTCATCAATCCGAAGGCGCATCTGCTCGTCGACCGCACATATATCGATGGCACAGCTCATTGCGTTGGCATGCCGGATCACGTTGGTGACCGCCTCACGGACCACCCACGCGAAAATTTGCTGCTGCACCAGACTCAGGCGAGGGAGGGCCTCGGGCCGGTAGAACGTGAGACCGGCCGCCGTGAGCGCCTTGGCTGCTTGGTCGAGTTGTTCTGCCAGATCCGGGTGTTGTAGATCGGTCACCGTGGCGCGAACTTCGGACAGTGAACGGCGGGCCAAAGCCTCAATATCAGCGAGCTCGGTTTTTGCGGCATCGAGATCGGTATCGAGCAAACGCTGTGCCAACTGTACTTTCACGGTCACGGTGGTCAACGAGTGTCCCAGCACATCGTGGACGGTTGAGGCGAGTTCTTCGCGCTGCTGTGCAAGGCGCAGCTGTTCGGAACGTTCCTGCTGGGTGGCGCTCATCTCGATGCTGATCCGGATGAAAATCATGATGATCGCCGGCGAACCGACCGAAGCGAGGAACCAGTTGGCGTAGTCGTCAAAATTCGCTACGGCCACAACGCCCACCGCTGCAAAGAACAGGACGACGACGGCGAGGATGCCGGTGAGCAGGCGATGATTGAAGATCCACTGGGCCATTAAATACGGGACGATGTTGATAATCGCCGTCGGGGTGGCTTGCGACGTGATGAGTCCCAGGACAATCAGTGCTGCCGTATAGAGCAGGGTGCTGACGTGCCGGCTGCGGTTGGGAAGAATGTCTGGGTGCAGGAACCCGCGGAGGTAAACAAACGGGAAGGCTGCCAGTGCACCCCAGGCGGCAACTTGTATCGGGACGGTTGCGGTGGAGTCCAATAGCCCGATGACGGTCCAGGCCAGAAACGCCAACCACACGCCCGAGACGAAGAGGATTGCTCGACGTTCTTGGCGGGTGGTGGGTGCTTCCGGCAGGTAGCGGGTCTGGCCGACGTTGGAGATTTTCCAGATGAGACTCATGGTGGTTAGCGGGAGGTGCGACGGCGGGAAGCGAAGAGGCAGATAGCACCGAAGATCGCCGTCCATGCCCCAATATTGGCAAACAGTACCCAGAGGGATTCAAACTGGACTTCAACACCTGCTTGCATGGGGATGAGCATACCTTCGGTCTGTGGCCAGCGGGCAAGCATTGCCGGACCATAGAGCGGCGTGAATTTGGCAATTTCCAGGAGGACTCCGCCTAATGGGATGAACAGGTTGCCAAAGAACGCGAAGATCACCAGGAACCCGGAGGCCGCACTGACCGCGGTTTCAGAACGGAACAGTAGCGCGAACGCCAAACCGTAGAGGGAGAATGGGATAGCGACCACCAGGCAGAGGGCAGCCGAGGCTACCCAGTGGCCGAAGGAATCAAATTGCGCGCCCGTGAAGGCGCCGACCACGTAGACGATCACGATGGGGCTGATCGCCATGAGCAGTGCCATCAACATCTTGCCGATGATGTAGTTCGCCTCGGTCAGACCGGTCAGGTTCAACTGTCGACCCCAGCCCATATTGCGTTCCACCGCGGCAGAGCCGGCCATCGCGGTTGTGGCGATGACGGCCCCGTAGACGGCCATCGACGTCATCACATACGCCGAGACGTTACCGTAGCCAGCCGGGAGTTCACCCTGATCCATGCCCACACCGAACATCAGGTACATGGCGGCGGGCAGCACGAGCACAAAGAACGTGGCATCCAACATGCGGAAGTTGCGCCAGAACTCCCATCCAACAAAGCGCAACAGGATTTCGACTTGGGACTTCTTGGGTCTTGTGTGCTGCGGGGTTGGCGTCGTGGTGGTCATGACGTGACCTCCTGTCCGGTGGCTTCGGTGAGAGAAAAGAAGGCTTCTTCAATGCCCGGCTGGACGATATTGAGGTGACGAATCACCTTGGCGGCCAAGAGTTGTTCAGCAATACGATCGGTGTCGGGGGTGGTGATGCGGATCCGTTGCAGCTCGGTATCGTAGTCCACTTGGGTGGGGTCCAGCCCGGCGGTGGCTGCCCAGTCGTATGGGTCGGTGTTGGCGATCCACTGGGCTGAAAGTTTGCGCTGTAGTCCGGCGGTCATATCGTCGACGCTGCCATCGGCAATCACCTGGCCCTGCGACATCAGCACCACGCGGTCGGCGTAGTCATCTGCTTCTCGCAGGTAGTGGGTGGCAAAGACGATCGTGCGTCCGCGTTTGGCTTCGGCGTGCATCGTGTCCCAGAATTCCCGGCGGGCTGTGGCATCCAGTCCGGCCGTGGGTTCATCCAGGATGAGTAGTTGCGGATCGGTCAATAGGGCCAGCGCGAACCGTAGGCGCTGTTTTTGACCGCCCGAACACTTCTTGACCTTCCGGGACGCGAAATCGGTGACCCCGGCTCGCTGCATCACATCGGCTACCGGTGCGTGGCTGTAGTGACATGCGGCGATCATCTTGATGGTCTCGCCGACGGTGAGGTCATCTAAGAGGCCACCATCTTGGAGTACGGCGCCGATGTGGCCGTTGCTGGCCGCATGTTTTGGGGCCTCTCCGAACGCTCGGATCTTACCGGTGTTGGGTTCGGCGAACCCCAGCACCATGTCGAGCAGGGTGGTTTTGCCGGCACCATTTGGTCCCAGCAGGGCGAGCACTTCGCCGGGTCGAATTTCTAAGCTGACATCATCGACGGCGGTGAGCTCGGCGAAGCGTTTAGTCACCGACTCGATGGCGATTGCTGGGACGGGTACTGAAGTCTGCATACCTCCAGTGTTCCGTACCAGCGCTCAATGCGGTACTGCTATGGATCACTTATTGTCCATGACAAATGTCATTGGCCCGCGCCACTGTGGGTTTTACGACGGACTATTTAGACGGGCCGGAACGTTGAGACCGAATCGACGTGGACGAGCACGCTGCAGATCTGCGCTGTTTTTCCTCGATCAGCGCGAGCCTGGACCCGGTCGGTGAAGATAGCACCGGCGTCGAGAATTTCGGTGCGACCGGTGAACCGGTACCCGTTTTTCCACGCTCGGTCCACGACGGCAATCATGACGGGGGAGCCTTCTTGAATATTGCTCAGGGTCGTGCCGCCGGTCGTTTCATCGAACACCAGCGCTGTGTGGTCGTAGACACCGATCGAGCCTTTCGGCCCAACATTGGGGACGCCCTCCGGACTCGTGGTGGCAATAAATGCCAGTTGTTCCCTAAGGACTTCGGCCATGTGGTCGGTAATTTCTACGCTCATTATCATTCCTTACAGGTTGACTGGTTTCAAAACCAGTCAACCTCACGGCTGCAGCACTGGCAAGACGACTGCGTTCGTGGCTGAACGCCTCTGCTCCCAGCGCGATCGCATCATCTAGTCTGGTCAGAGCAACATCCTCGAAACAGAAGGCTCCCTTGTCGTGATCATAGGCATCTTGCTGCTGACCTTTATTGCCACTGCCCTGCAGCGTCTCACCGGCCTGGGATTCGCCATGCTTTCGGCGCCGTTCGCCGTCGTCGTGCTGGGAACTCACCAGGGAATCATGCTCATCACAGCGTTAGCGGTCATTGCCTCACTGTTCATGCTGCCGGGCATGTGGCGGGATATTCACTGGAGTCGGGTGTTTTGGATTGGCATACCGGCGATGTTGTCGATCCCGGTTGCCGCCTGGGTTGGCACGATGATCGACGGGTCGATTATTTACCTGCTGGTCGGTGTGCTGGTGATTATCGGACTGGGGGCCGCGCTCCTGATGCGGGGCAGTGCGAAGCCGGTCACCGGTCGCGGGGCTCAGGTGTTGACCGGTGTCGGTGCCGGCGCTGGGAGCGTGCTGGCTGGCATCGGTGGGCCAGCAATGACGATCTTCGGGGTGCTATCCCGTTGGCCGGTTGCCTCGTTTGCCGCAAGTTTGCAACCGATCTGGGTGCTGTGTTGTACCGCTGTATTGATCAGCCGGTCCACGTTTATGGGGTCCACGCTCCCGCCATTGGACTGGTGGATGTGGGTCCTGGCCGCGGTCGGTATCGCTCTGGGCATGCTGGTTGGCCAGCGCGCGGTGGGCAAGGTGAATGACAAGGTGGTCTTTGGCATCGTGGTCGTGCTGGCGATGACGGGTGCGGTGTTGTCGGTGATTACCGGGATTGTCGAGCTGTTCTAATGTGCCAAGACTCACCGCTGGTTCGCGCCGAGGCATGAGCTGTTGTTGATACCGGACAAATCTAGAAGACTGGTCGGTGAGTCTGAACTTCAAGAGTGCTGACTTCAGCCTGCGCCCAATGAGCGCCGCGAGTCGGCACCATGATGAAAGGAAGTGCTCATGACGAAGTACAAGGTAACGAATCCTGCTACCGGACAAGTCGAGAAAGAATTTCCTGAACACACCGATGAGCAGCTCACTCAGATCATCGATCAAGCTGCCGAGACGTTTGCCACCTGGTCCAAAACGACTCCACAAGAACGCGCGAAGCTGTTGAACACCGTGGCCGACATCTATGAACGCCGCACCGACGAGCTAGCCGAAATCATTGGCCGTGAGATGGGCAAACCGGTCAAACAGGCCCGCGGAGAACTGGGTATCGTCGTCGATATTTATCGTTACTACGCTGACAACGGGCCAACATATTTGGAAGACGAGCCCGTCGAGGACGCCAAGAGCGGCTCAGCGTATGTGCAGAATGAACCGTATGGTGTGCTGTTGGGGATCATGCCGTGGAACTTCCCGTACTACCAGGTGGCACGCTTTGCTGCGCCGAACCTGATGATCGGTAACACGGTGCTGCTCAAACACGCTCAGATTTGCCCCGAATCAGCCCAGGTCATGGAAGACATTTTCCATGAAGCCGGCTTCCCAACGGGTGCCTACACCAACATCTATGCGTCGAACGAGCAGGTCGCCGACAGTATTATCCCGAACCCGCAGGTGCAGGGTGTTTCCCTGACCGGTTCCGATCGAGCAGGTTCAGCCGTCGCCGCCAAAGCCGGGGAATACGTGAAGAAAGTGGTCCTGGAACTCGGCGGGAACGACCCATTCTTGGTGCTGGACCGCGACATTCTCCCCAAAGCCGTCAAGAGTGCATTGATCGGCCGGATGGCCAACGCCGGCCAGGCATGCAACGCTGCCAAACGCATCATTGTGCTCGAAGATATGTACGATGAATTTGTCGAGCAACTCAGTGAAGCCGTCAACAAGCTGGAACTCAAAGACCCGGCCGACGAGGACACCTTTATCGGCCCAATGTCCTCGGCGTCAGCGGCTGATGGTCTGCATGAACAAGTTCAAGATGCGATCAGCCAGGGCGCTACCGTCCATGCAGGCGGTGACTACGATGCCCGTGGTGGCGCCTGGTATCAGCCAACCATGCTGACCGGGATTACCAAGGGCATGCGTGCCTACTCCGAAGAGCTCTTCGGGCCCGTCGCGATGGTTTACAAGGTCAAAGACGAAGAGGAAGCCATCAAACTGGCCAACGATACCCCGTATGGTCTGTCAGCATCCGTGATGGCTTCCGACGCCGATCGCGCTCGCCGCGTTGGTGGGCAGATCCAGACCGGAATGGTCTATATCAACGAACCGTCCAAGACCTCTGCTGAGCTACCGTTCGGTGGCGTCAAACAATCCGGTGTCGGCCGTGAACTCGGTCGCTACGGGATGGATGAGTTCGTCAACAAACGACTCATCAAATTCGCCAAATAACGTCGATGAGGCGGCGGCGCAGTACCTGGGCGCGTTCGGAAAATGCCCGTTGTGCCTTAACGTACTGCGCCTTGCCCTCGGCGGTTTCAATACGAATGGGAGCAAAACCCCAATCGGCGAGGTCGTAGGGCGAGGCCTGCATGTCGACCACGCGGATGTCCCAGGCCAACTCGAAACAGTCGGCAACTAAGGACGAACTGATTGCTGGAATGAGCTTGGTCGCCCATTTGTAGAGGTCCATATTGGCGTGCAGGCAGCCGGGTTGTTCCATCTGAACCATGGTGTCTCGTGCCGGTTGCAGCTGATTCATGCCGCGAGCTTCCGGTGCGTAGAAACGGAACGCATCGTAGTGCGAGCACGAGATCTTATGCGACTCCACAACCTCATCGGTACCCTCAGCACCCAGTCGGAGCGGTACTGCAGCATGTCGGACCCCATGTGTATCCGAACGATAGGCCATCGCCCACTCGTGCAACCCAAAACAGCTCAGGGTGGCGGGGCGCGCTTCAGTGGCAGGCAAGAGTTTGGATGCAAAGTCCAACAGCCTTGCGCGTTGCTGCACAAACTCGGCTACGTCTACCGTCCAGCCGCCCTGCGGTAATCCCTCGGCTGCAGGCACTTCGCGATAAAACTTGGTTCTCGCCTGGGGCCCCGCAGTACGGTCGCTGGGATTGGCAATGACAGTTCCCGCCCCGGGATGCCAGCGCTTCAGCGCACCGGCCGAGAGGTAATAGTAGGAGAACAGAAAATCATGCACCGGATGCTTGATCCCGCGCTTGTGCAAAGCTATCAGCGGGTCAGTATAGGCGGCGATACGTTTCTCGTGAGCCTGCGCCAACGGATGCCACTGCTCGGCAGCTAGGACAACGTTCGTCTCAAATTCGGTAGTCAGCACCCGTCCATTCTAGGAGCTCGTCGAGACGGCTGCGCGCGATAAATGTCGGCTCGTAGGAGTATCCGCCCGCGTTAGCGCTTCCGGGGTGCCTTCAAAGATAATTGTTCCGCCGTCAGATCCAGCACCCGGACCAATATCGATGACCCAGTCGGAGGCTGCGACGACGTCGAGATCATGTTCAATGACAATCACCGTCGTGCCCTGATCCACCATCGTGTTCAACAGGTTCACCAGGCGGGCCACGTCGGCGATGTGTAGGCCGGTTGTGGGCTCGTCCATCACATAGATATCGGCCGGTTTGCCCAGACTGGTCACCAATTTGAGCCGCTGACGTTCACCGCCGGACAGGGTGGTGAGCGGTTGCCCTAACCGCACGTAGCCGAGACCGACGTCAATGAATCGTTGCGCGATTTTGGCGGCAGCAGGAATTTTTGTCTCCTGCAGATAGGTTAGGGCGTCTTCGGCTGGCAGTTCCAGCACATCGGCGATGTTCTTGCTGCCGAGTTTATAGCCGAGCACTTCGTCATTGAAACGATGACCCTGGCATGCGCCACAGACTGTTGATTGGCCGAGCATGAATCCAAAGTCCAGATAGATGACGCCCGCACCCTTACATTCGGGGCATGCTCCATCTGAGTTGGCAGAAAACAGGCCGGGTTTGACCCCGTGTTCCTTGGCGAAGGCCTTGCGAATCGCATCGAGTGCGCCCGTATAGGTTGCCGGATTAGAACGACGAGATCCGCGGATTGGTGTCTGATCGATGACCACCACGTCTTCGCGTTCGGCGAGGCCCGCCGCCAGTAGTGTGGATTTTCCGGAGCCGGCCACACCGGTGACCGAGGTGAGTACACCGGTGGGAATGTTGACCGAAACATCGTGCAGGTTGTGTTGGCTGACGTGCTCGATGGCCAGCTGCCCGGTTGGTTTGCGGAACTCGTCTTTGATCACACAGTGGTGGTCCAGGCTATTGCCGGTTATGGTTCCAGCGGTGCGCAAACCGTCGAGCCCACCCTCATACACCACGGTGCCACCGCGTGTTCCGGCCTCGGGACCCATGTCGATGAGGTGATCGGCGATCGCAATGACATCGGCATTATGCTCAACCACTAACACCGTGTTGCCAGCGTCGCGCAATTGCACCAGCAGGTCGTTCATACGCTGCACATCGGCCGGGTGGAGTCCCGCGGTTGGTTCATCAAAAACGTACGTGACATCGGTCAGTGGCGATCCCAGCTGACGAATCATTTTCACCCGTTGTGCCTCACCACCCGATAGGGTGCCCGACGGGCGATCCAATCCGAGATACCCCAGGCCGATATCCGCGAACCCCTGTAATAGATGCCGCAGCGTTGCCAACAGTGGCTCGGCCCCGGCTAGGAGGCGACCTCACCAATATTCACACCATCGATGGTCACCGAACGGGCGGTGTCGTTGAGCCGGGTACCGTTGCAGGCCGTGCAGGGAGCAAAAACGATCGCTCGGTCCACAAATTTTCGGACGTGAGTCTGCATCGCTTCGCGGTCTTTAGCCAACATGGACTTGCGAATTCGGGGGATCAACCCCTCGTAGGTCAAATTGGCCCCCTCGAACTTCACCTTGATCGCCTCGGAATACAACAGCAGATCCAACTCGTCGGTACTATATCCGGCGATCGGTTTCTCCATGTCGAGCCCGGCGGCTTTGAATAAGCGCCCATACCAGCCGTCCATGGAGTAGCCGGGCACTTTCAGCGCACCATCGGCCAGGGAACGCTCGGCATCGTAGAGCTCCTCCAAGGCAAAATCCGAGACGGCGCCACGACCTTCACACGCGGGACACATGCCACCGTTCATGCTGAAATCGCGATGCTGAGACACTGGCTGGTCGCCCTTTTGCACGGTGATCCGTCCGGAGGCTTGCACAGAGGCGACGTTGAACGCGAAGGCCTGTGGGCCACCGATGTGCGGAGTGCCGACCCGGGAGAACAGCATGCGCAGTAGGGCATGAACATCGGTCACCGTACCGACCGTCGAACGTGGGTTGGCAGGTAGCGACTCCTGGTCGATCGCAATCGTGGTGGTTAACCCCGCCAACCGGTCCACCTGCGGACGCGTTGTGGGTGGCATGAAGCCCTGCACGAACGTCGAATAGGTCTCATTGACCAGGCGCTGGGACTCCGCGGCGATTGTCCCAAAGATCAGCGATGATTTCCCAGAACCTGACACCCCGGTACAAACCGTCAACCGACGTTTCGGGATATCAACCGTGACATCGCGGAGGTTATTTTCTCGAGCGCCGGCTACCTGCAGGGTGTCGAAGCTGTCTGCTACATGTGTCGTTGCTGAAGTCATGACCCAAGCATAAAACGCGTTTAGGGTTAGTGGCACCACGCTGTCTGAATGAAATGAGAGGGCTCATGCAACGCGACAAAAATCGTTCAGGATCATCAGACGAGGATTTGGTACGTGACGAGGATGAACAGCCCTCACTCGGTGCCAAAATTATGCACCGATTGCGGCAACCCGAGACCACATCGGACATGTTGTTGGCCGCCAAGGGTGTCATCGCCGCGACGGCGGCGTGGGCTCTGTCGGTCGGGGTCTTGGACAGTGATGTAGCGTTCATGGCGCCGTGGACCGCCTTGTTGACGGTTCACGCTACGGTGCACCGTTCCCTGTCCAGGGGAGCACAGACAACCGCGTCGTCAGCCATTGGCATGGGGCTGGCCTTTGCGATCATCTATTTTTTTGGCGTCACTATCTGGTCATTTGGCTTGGCCGTGCTGGTTGGTTTGCTCGGAGCGCGACTGTCGTGGATTCGGGATGAGGGCGTCGCTATCGCCACCTCCGCTATCTTTATCCTCACCTCGGATGAGCCGATGTTTACGGATCGTCTCTTGGAGCTCGTCGTGGGTGTCGCGATCGGTATCGCGGTGAATGTGCTGGTTGTCCCCCCGTTACAGAATCGGCAGGCAGCCCGGTACGTGGATAATATTAATCGTCGGATGGGTACGGTCTTGGTGGAAATGGCCGATGAGTTCTCCGACGGTTGGACCACCGATGGCGCGGACGAATGGTTGAACGATACCGAATCCATGAACGATGAGCTCCGCTCCGCTTGGCAGACGGTTCGCTTCGCGCGGGAGGCGGAACGGGAGAATCCGCGAACCCTGCTCCGAAGTCGTCCAAAATGGCAACGGGACGACGTGAGTTACGAAGAAATCCTCACTAGGGTGGACGAAGGCATCTCGCACCTGCGCAATCTGACACGAACGCTGCGCGAGGCTACCTACAACGAGGGGTCGTGGGATGAGCGATTCCGCACCGGGTGGGTCGAAATCGCCCGCGACGTTGGCTACGCGGTGGCCGACCCTGATCAATCAGTCGAGCCGCTCTATGAGCGTCTGAGACAATTATCTAAGGATATGTCCGATTCTGAGAACCTGCCAAAAATCCAGTGGCCCACTTACGGTGCGCTGATCTCGAGCCTGCGCCATATTATAATCATTGTCGATGATGTTGCCTCTGCCCGGGCGGCCCGCGAGACGGACTAATGGCTGCCGCGCGGTTTTGTCAGGCACAATTTAGGCCAGGCCGAGGAACTCTTTGATCGCCCGGATCTCACGACGTGCCTGTGCCAACCCCTGTTCATGTGTGGCACTGAGTTTGCGCACGTCGCGCTCACCATTAGCGACCGGCATGACTTCCGGGATAAATAGGTAGGCTTTGCCCTCGCGCTGTAACTCAAGAAGCTTTTCCTTTGTCTGGTTATATCGCCACCACCGGGTGAGCAGCGCATCGGCCACGGCAGGGTACTTGCGGAAATATGTGCGATAGAACTTCGGGAATTTCTCGGGCTTCTTGAAGTAGTGACGCTCTCGGGTCATCACGACGAGAAACCGATCATAACCGTTGGCTTCGGCGACGCTCAATGGCACACCCCCGTCGGTACCTAACGCGCCATCCACATAGGTTCGGCCACCGATTTCGACCGGCGGCATCACAATCGGCATGGTTGACGACGCCCGAACGGCACGCATCAGTTTCGGCATGGTCGGGGTGTCGTCGTTACCCCACCACACCGTCTCACCCGAACGAATATCAAAGCCGCCCACGCGAAACTGTGCCGGATTGTTCAGAAACGTGTCCCAATCAAACTGCAGCGGCATGCCCGGTTGCCCGGCGCGCTCATAAATGTATTCGGCGTGGAATAAGCCTTTGCCCCGCAGAAAGGTGCGCCAGTCACCAAAATTTGGGTCAGCAGCAAAGTCTGTGAACGACTCTCGCGCTCGCGGTCCATCGTGGGATAGATAGTTTGCGGTATTCGATGCCCCAGCAGAGATCCCGGCGACAAAGGGAGCGTGGATTCCTGCTTCGAGCAGGGCCACCACCATGCCCGAGGTGTAGGAGGCGCGCATGCCGCCACCTTCGAATAACAGCGCAGTCCTATTCAACAGATTGGTTTGCTCCATACCTCCAGCTTAGAGCGGTTTTAGATCAAGCCCAGTTCGGTGACCGCCGACCGCTCTTCTTCCAGCTCAGCTGCGCTGGTATCCATCTTCGCGCGGCTAAATTCACTAATGTCGAGTCCTTGCACGATCTCCCAGTCACCCCCGTGAGTGACTACCGGGAAGGAATATATCAACCCTTCCGGGATCCCATAGGACCCATCGGAGATCACGGCCATGGAAGCCCAGTCGCCGTGAGGGGTGCCGAGCAACCAGTCGTGGGCCGCATCAATGGTGGCCGAAGCGGCCGATGCTGCTGATGAAGCACCGCGGGCTTCAATAATGGCCGAGCCGCGTTGGGCAACGGTTGGAATGAACGTACTTTCGACCCAGTCTTGATCATCAACGAGATCGGCTGCACTGCGGCCGTTGATCTTGGCATGCGATAGATCAGGATATTGGGTCGCCGAGTGGTTACCCCAAACGGTCATGTTCGTGATGTCACTGACCCGGGCATTGGTCTTATGAGCTAATTGTGCAATCGCCCGGTTATGATCCAAACGTGTCAGCGCACTAAAACGCTTCGCAGGAATATCCGGGGCGTTCTGCTGAGCAATCAAAGCGTTTGTGTTCGCCGGATTACCGGTGACGCCGATGCGGACATCGTCGGCTGCGACAGCGTTGAGGGCCTTGCCCTGTTCGGTGAAGATCGCACCGTTGGCGTCCAGGAGATCTTTGCGTTCCATTTCTTTGGTGCGTGGTTTGGCACCGACCAATAAAGCCAGGTTGGCGCCGTCGAAGATGTGTTCGGCTTGGTCGCCGATCTCAACGGAGTCCAGCAGGTCGAATGCGCAGTCGTCGAGTTCCATGGCAACGCCTTCGAGTGCCTTCAACCCGGCTGGGATCTCGAGTAAGCGCAACTGGACAGGCGTTGTTGGGCCGAATAGTGCACCGGATGCGATACGAAATAGCAGGCTGTAGCCGATCTGGCCGGCGGCACCGGTGATGGCGACTTTCTTTGGGACGGTCACTGTGTGCTCCTCTGCCGGAGGGAATCGCGTACGAATCCATCCTCGCATGTATGACCGACGTTGACACAGGGGTTCAGTTGCCCTCGGGTTGGTGGTACTTCCGCGCATGGGCTCGTGCAGCACGTGCCCGATCGCCACACCGAGTAGAACACCATCGACGCCGAGCGTGGGTACGCAGGTAAAACCGATCACAAGGTTCGGACTGACATTGCGCAAGCAGGTCGGCGTCGTCGCCGGCCAAAAGTCCCGCTGCATCATCGGCAATGAGAGCCATAGCGTGTTCAACAAGTTGGGTGACCGGGTGGGTGTGCTGTCGGAAGAACCCCTGGCTCTCGTTAAAGCACAGAGCAGGAGCGCTAGAAATTTTCTGCATGTTGCCGTTCACCGCATCTACGATCGCTGCAGATGGTGGCCTGTTTTGTACTGCTGCTTCAAAGAGGGCGCGCACATGGACGCGTAGGCCCGTCAGTTGGTTCTGACAGTAGGGGAGCAGTTGGGTATCTTCGGCCACGAGCAGGTGGGAGATCAGCCAGCTCGTCGATGTTTCTGGACTGGTCAACGCATCGTCGTATTGGTCGGTGCTTGACAACGCACATACAGCCGTGGGGCAGCCCGTGGAGGAGTCCTTCGAAGAAGTGATTCGCCTAACCCAGCGCGCTGATGAGTTCGGTTAGCACCGATTTTGGATGTCGGAGCACCACGCGATGCCAGGTGCCGCCACTTCCTCTCCGCAGCTCATGCTGGCTCGCCTCGTTGGGAAGAGGCGGCGCATCCGACGGGGCGCTGGCGGCATCATGTTGTCCCACTATGCACCTTGGTTATAGCCGAGCAGTTTGGCATGCTCAATGCACTGGCTCCGTGGCGGATCGATTTGGGTCTCCGCCGCGCGCCAGGTACCGATATGGCAACTACTGCGGCACTGCGCCGGCACGACCAGGCCAATGACCATTTCCCGGAGCAGGTTGAGGAACTCATGGGCTTCTTGGCTGATAACTTCCCCGCCGAGCACCCCTACAGTGCGGTGCACGCGGTGCCTGGGCCGTGGCAAAACGCGGAAAATCGTCTGGCTGCACCGCAGGTCAGTCCTGAACTGCGGATTCTCGGCTCGTCGCCGTATTCAGCGCAGCTGGCGGCCAGGCTCGGTAGGCCGTATGCTTTCGCTCTGCAGTTTGGTGAGGCCGATGTCGGTGCTGCTATGCGACTGCTATGAGCAGACTAGTGTTGACGAGGTCATGCTGGTAACACTAGGAGCGCTGCACCTGAAGTGTCATTTGCCGAATCGGAGACGTCCGGACATTCCGTGAGCAGGGAGTCAAATTACTTCAAAGCCGTAGTGTTGTCATGCTGTTGGGGGCACTTCTGTGTACTTTTCAAGTATGCAAAATAGCCCATTGTCATGTTGTGGGGTATTCAGTCATGTGGGTAAGACTATACTCGCGAGGTATGTTGAGCTAACATAATAGTCAAGCATGCTTACCTATAGCTCAAGGAGCCACCATGATTGAAGCCTGGATGTCCGCTGACGATATCGCTGAACACCTTGGAGTCACCAAACACACCATTTATGGGTGGATCAATGATCGTTCTATGCCGGCTCATAAAATTGGGCGCCTCTGGAAATTCAAGGCTTCCGAAGTGGATGAATGGGTGCGTACCGGTGGTGCCGCTACAACGGATGAACTTGATGAACTCTAGGTTCTGAACACAAAAAACCCGGCCTGTAGAGCGTTTGTTCTACAGGCCGGGTTTTTTATGCGTATTATTCAGCGCTTGTAAGCGGCTGTGGTGTGGGGTTTGTCCACGGATCCTCAACCGGTTGGGACAACCGCCAGACGGCGTAGGCTGCACCGGCAGCCGCTACTGTAATACCAACGACAAGGAGTCCGCGACCGGACTTCTTGCTCTTCTTTGACTGTTTCTTCAACTGTTTTTCTGCATCCTTGGCCCATTTCGAAGCGGCCTTCTGCAGACGACGACCGGACTTCTTGTTCCCCGTGACCCGAGTGATCGAGTCGTTGACGAAATCAGGGAGGTCGGCGTCTTTGATCGCCTTGGCGCTACCAGCAGCAACCGGCGCTAGTTGACCAGCGGCAGCTGGGATGTAGTCGTCTTGAACTTTGTGCTGGAAGTTGTTGGCCGCGTCGCCGACTTTATGTGCGGCTTCGGAAATTTTCTTGGACGCGGCGTCAACGACCGGAGCGGCGCGATCTGCGGAATCCTGCCAAACATCTTCTGCCCAGTGACGGACATGCTCTGCAGCTTCAGAGACGGTGTCTGTCAGGGTTGGTGTCTTGGACTTCGAACGTCCGAGCATATGTACCTCCAGAGTAGGGATTGACTACCCTCTAGAGTACGCTGTCCGACGGTCTCTCGCCATGATTTGAGCCCCACGCGTTGGATCTCTTTAGGCCATGGGCGAATGAATCCTGACTCGCGCAGACTCAAGACCACACGATGCAGACAGATGATGGAAGAATAACCCTCATGAGTATCGCTACGCATAAAGCAGTTATCAAAACCAACCGCGGCGACGTCGTCGTCGATCTCTTCGGCAACCACGCCCCAAAGACCGTCAACAACTTTGTTGGCCTCGCAACCGGAACCCAGGAATGGACCGACCCAGCCTCCGGTGAAAAGAAGAGCGGTGTCGCGCTGTACGATGGCACCATCTTCCACCGCATTATCGCTGACTTCATGATCCAGGGTGGAGATCCACTGGGTCGCGGCATCGGCGGACCAGGCTACCAGTTCGAAGACGAATTCCACCCAGAACTCGACTTCAACGAACCATACAAATTGGCCATGGCCAATGCAGGCCCGGGCACCAACGGTTCGCAGTTCTTCATCACTTCGGTGGCAACCCCGTGGCTCCAGAACCGCCACACCATCTTCGGTGAAGTCTTTGATGCCGACTCCCGCAAGGTTGTTGATGAACTCAACACCGTGCCAACTGGTCCACAGGATAAGCCAGTGAACGACGTCATCATCGAGACCATCGAAATTACCGAACTCTAAGGAACTCCCGCTCATAATGTCATCCGGTCCATCATTTGGTGCCTATCACGATCCTTCGGCAGAACAGCCGGTGTGTCCACGGCACCCGGACCGGGTGGCATTTGTGCGTTGTCAACGCTGTAACCAGCCCGTGTGCGGTGATTGCCAACGATCATCCCAAGTCGGAGTGCTCTGCGTTGACTGCGTGCGCGAACACCAACGTGCACTACCCCGTGAACAACGGGCCCCTAAATTTACTGATCGGCATGGTCGGGCTGTCCCCTTGGCCACCTACATTATTATTGGCCTGACCACGCTGGTCTACGGCCTGCAGTGGGCCGGTCAGCTGATTCCTGGCTTCCCGGATATCTACCAGCTGTTCTTATACTCCCCACTGCACACCTCGGCGGTGGCGCTGGAAATGCAGGCGCTCACCGGGCAGAACCTCTTCCAGCCCTGGCGTATGCTGACGTCCGCATTAGTGCATTCGATGGGTTCGCCCATCCACCTCGTGCTGAATATGGCAGTGCTGTGGATGATTGGCCGCCAAATTGAACAATTTCTCGGCGCCGCCAAATTTGTGGCGATCTATGTGCTGTCTGCCCTTGGCGGGGCAGTGGCGGTACTCTTCTTAGCTGCCCCGAACTCGGCTGTTGTTGGCGCATCCGGTGCGGTCTATGGACTCTTCGCTGCACTGTGGATGATTGGACGACGCATGGGTGCCGATACACGTGGCATTACCGTTCTCATTGTCATCAACTTTGCCTTCTCGTTCCTCGGTGCCGGCATTTCCTGGCAGGGCCACCTCGGCGGTTTCCTGACCGGTCTGGGCGCCTCAGTCCCGGCCCTGATCGCCGACCGGAAACAAAGAACCAGCGTGACCACTCCAGAAACGCGCAAAGCATTGCACCGGCGAACCTGGCTCGGGTTGGTCGTCGTCGCGGTGGTACTCATCGCACTCACCGTGATTGGTGCCCTGTTGATTGACGCCCAATCGGTCTTGGCGCGATAATCCGTTTCGCCGCTGTGGATAACACAAGCGCGGCCCAGAATCCACAGCTGTGCCCACAGGCAATCCACATGGTTGTCCACAGTTTTTGTGGATAACTAGCATAGATTGTGTGGAGTCCCCAGGATATCCCCAGAGTTATCCACATAATCATCCACAATGTGGAGAGTTACATGTGTGTAACTCTGATCTTCTGTGGGGAGGTTGTGGGAAACTTAGCGCCAGCGGGTCATCATGATGAATCCGACCATTGCTAAACCGAATCCAACGATAATGTTCCAGCCACCGATACCGGGGATGGGGAACTGGCCACCGGGTGCAAGGTAAAAGACCATAATCCACAGCAACCCCACGATCAACAGCCCGAACATGGCAGCCTTATACCAGGTTGGAAGTGGCGCGGGCTGGTCGTCGGCGGCCATGATTTCCGCGTCCAACTCTGAAAGTTCGGTGTTCTTGTTACGGCGCTTCTTCGATGATGCCAATGCGTGTCCTGTTCAAGAGGGGTGCGTATACTACTGACAGTATTCTACGTGCACGGATTCTGTGCCGCAGCGTATCTTGAGATCAAGGACCCAACATGTCATACGCCGGTTCCCGGCCGCCATCACGGAGGCAGCGCCGCGCCACCCCAAAGCGCCGTCCGCCGCGTCCAACATTTCTCGGCGTGATAGGCGAACTGCTCATCACCGCCGGACTATTCGTCCTACTGTTTGTGGTGTGGGAGCTGTACTGGACTAACCTCGGCGCTAACCGTGAGGCCCAAGCCCACCGAGACACCATCGTTGAAAACTTCGATGCCCAGCACGACGCTGGGTTTGACGGTTCTGGGCCCGATCCGTCAGTGCCGGCTGATGTGACCACCGGCGACCCCTGGGGCATGCTCTACGTTCCACGCTTTGGGTCAGATTATTCGGTTCCGGTGCTCGACGGGACCGGAACCGAAATTGATTCGGCTGTCCTGGGCCGATACGATTCCTCGCCGCGTCCCGGGGAAGACGGCAATCTCGCCTTGGCCGGTCACCGCCAAACCTACGGTGCGGTGTTATGGGACATGGATCAGCTGCAAGACGGCGATCGGCTCTACTTGCAAACTGCCAATGGCTGGTGGGTCTATGAAACCCGCCAGGTGCATATCGTGCAGCCCACCGACGTCGGTGTCCTCGCCCCCAACCCCACGGATCCCATCTCGGCTGAGCCCGCGGGGCAGTGGCTGACGCTGACAACGTGTCATCCGCCCTATACCGTACTGGAGCGCATGATCACTCACGCCGAGCTCGTAGAGTTTGTGCCAGTCAATGACGGTGCACCAGATGAGATCGCCGATACCGTACCCGAGCAGCTTTTCGAGGAGAACTAATGTACGCCTGGCTTTTCCACCTGTTGCCCGGCCCCACGTGGTTCCGCTGGATCCTGACCCTGGTGGGATTAGCGGCCGTCGTGTTCGTGCTGATGGAATACGTCTATCCCTGGGTCGCGGAATTTGGGTTCTTCTCCGATGCAACAATGGACGTCGAGTAGTTCAGATTTGAAGGAATGTATTTGCGGTGGTGTAGGTTGTTCAAGATATGACCAATTTTGCGCCTACCCCAAATCCATCCAACCACCACGCTGCATCACTTGACGATGGCGTCGTGGAGTTCGGTCTTCACACGTTCGGAGACATCACCCAGGACGTCGAGGGCACCCGTGTACTGTCCTATCCCGAAGTGCTTCGCAATGTTGTAGCCGAAGGTGTCTTGGCCGACCAGGTCGGTATCGACGTGATCGGTATTGGTGAGCACCATCGTCCCGATTATGCTGTCTCGGCCCCAGACGTCGTCTTGACCGGCATTGGAGCCCCAACCGAACGCATTAAACTCATCTCCGCGGTTACCGTGTTGTCTTCTGATGATCCGGTACGCGTGCATCAACGCTTTGCCACACTCGATGGCATCACCTCGGGGCGGGCTGAAGTATCGCTGGGGCGCGGTAGTTTTATCGAGTCTTTCCCGCTGTTCGGTTATGACCTGAGCGATTACGAAGTGCTGTTTGAAGAAAAGCTTGAACTCTTCGACCACCTCCGCCGTGAAGAACCCGTTACATGGTCCGGAACACAGCGTGCCGCACTCGAGAATTATTCGATCTTCCCAAAGACGGCCCACGAACATGGTCTGCCGACCTGGGTTGCTGTTGGTGGCTCGCCTAACTCGGCTATTCGGGCCGCCAAATACGGTATGGGTCTGGAACTGGCCATTATCGGTGGGGCAGCCCAACGCTTCGCACCGTTTGCGGAACTGTACCGGAAACACATTGCGAACAATGGTTTCGACCCGCGCCGTATTGCCGTGCATTCTCACGGTTTTGTGGCCAACACCGATGAGGAAGCCATGGAACGTTATTACCCGTACTGGCACCACTCGATGTCAAATATGGCGCGTGAACGCGGTTGGCCACAGCCCTCACCGGATCAGTTTGCCCAGGAAATTCGCCACGGAGCCCTGCACCTGGGTTCACCTGAAACGGTTGCCCGGAAGATTGCCGACAGCATTCGCGCAATCGGTGCCACGCGGTTTGGTATGAAGTACGGCAACGGCCGGCTACCGCACGAGTTCATGATGGAATCGATCGAACTCTACGGGACCAAGGTCAAACCGATGGTGCTGGATATGCTGGCCGATTCCTAATCGGTTAGCTTTCGTCTTCGCTGGCAGACTCCGAGTCGGTCGGGGTGGGCGACTCGTCGTCCGACGGCTCATCGGAAGCATCCTCTGAGTCGTCCTCGCTGGGTGATTCAGTCTCGCTGGGCTCTTCCGAGGGCTCTTCGGGCTCCCCGGCGATACCAAGGGTAATCGTTTCGCCCTGGGAAGCGGTTTCTCCCGGCTCGATGGACTGGTTGACGACCTGACCAACCATGTCAGGATCGTCGTTGCTCACGTCGGCAATTTCGACGCTGAGCCCAACCGAGTCGGCAGTCAACGTATTTTCGGCTTCTTCCTGCTGCATTCCCATAACGTCGGGGACTTCAACCTCGCCCGATGACATTTTCAAGGCAACGGTCGAACCGTAGGCCACGGTTGAGCCTAAAGCAGGGTTGGTGTCGACGAGTCGGTCGCGCGGGATGGTGGGGGAGTTGACGTAAGAAACGTCCGAGACGGTCAAGCCAAGTCCTTCGAGCGTGTCACGCACGGTTGCTTCGGAGGCGCCCTGCAAATTGCCGGGGATTTCGACTTGGTCTGGACCCAGTGAAATATTGAGTGTGATCTCGTCGTAGCGCTGCATGGTCGTTGCGGCGGCGGGATCGGTGCCAATTGCTCGGTCGCGTTCAACGTCGTCATTATGCGCGTATTCCAGGATGGGTCGTAGCCCGGCGGTGGTCAGCGCATTTTGGGCGTCGGTTTCAGGCATACCGGACACATCAGGAACCTCGACCTGGTTTTCTTCGATGCGCTGTTGCTCGGCTTCATTCCAGAACCACCAGCCGGCAAATGCGCCGCCGCCCAGCAGTAAAATGAGCAGCAGAGCGATAAGCCATCCGCGGCGACGCTTTTTCTTGCGATCCGGTTTGGGGTCATCGACGGCGTCCATTTCGCCGGTCATTTCGTAACGCTCGGGGAGTTCCTCGCGTGGTTCAAAAATGGAGTCGGAATTGTTGGCCGATATCGCCCCCATCGCTTGGGTTGGCTCAGTATCGGCAGGCAACACGGCTGGTGGGATGACGGTGGTGGATTCGTCTTCGCTGATCGCAATGCCGTCGTAGTGTGCGGCACGCAGCGCGGTCAGGAATTCTTTACCCGTTTGGAACCGGTCTTCGCGGTTTTTGGCCAACGATTTTGTGAGCACGGATTCCAGAGCTGGACTGATTTCGGGGACCAGTGTGGTCGCGGCCGGCGGTTCTTCACGAACGTGTTGATAGGCGACCGCAACGGGCGAGTCACCAACAAATGGGGGTCTGCCGGTCAGCAGTTCAAAGAGTACACAGCCCACCGAGTAGAGGTCCGAACGGAAGTCGACCGATTCGCCGCGAGCCTGTTCGGGGGAGAGGTATTGTGCGGTCCCGACCACGGCCTGGGTCTGGGTCATCGTCGCCGAAGTGTCGGAGAGCGCCCGGGCGATACCGAAGTCCATGACTTTGATGGCGCCGGATCGATCGACCATGGCGTTGCCAGGTTTGATGTCGCGGTGGACGATGTCGTTGTCGTGCGAGTAGGAGACGGCTGCGAGGACGCCTTCGGTCCAGGCAACGGCCTGATCAATGGTGACTTCGTCTTTGCGCAACAGTGCCCGCAGGGTGTCGCCGTCAACGTATTCCATGACCATGTACGGGCAGGCCACACCGGGCTGCCCGTTAGTTTCGGGTAGCTGTTCCTCCCCGGTGTCGAAAACCGCAACGATATTGGGGTGATTCAGTGCCGCTGAAGCGTGTGCTTCGCGACGGAACCGCGTCTGGAATTGCGGGTCTCGGGCCAGGTCGGCGCGCATCATTTTGATGGCGACGGTTCGGCCCAGGCGTTCGTCACGGCCGAGATAGACGTCGGCCATTCCGCCTCTTCCTATCAGTTCGCCGACTTCGTAACGGCCATTGATAATGCGTTGTTGGGACACGGTTTTCCTTATGAGACGCTAGGCCGCGTTTCCAGCGCCATTGGTTGGGGAAGTTGTAGGACCGGAAGCGCTCTCGACGGCCGGTGAGTCGCCCTCGCCTTCGCCGCTTTGACCGTTACCTGGCTCGCCCTGGTTGCCGTTTGGGCCACCGTTGGCTTCGTCAGCAGGCGAGTTCTCTGGTGATTGCTGCGTTGGCTCGGTGTCCGGCGTGGTCGGGTCTGGTTCAGGGGCCTGAGTGGTTGGATCTTGCGGGGTCTCTTCCGGAGTCGTTGGGCCCGGTTCTGGTTCCTGAGTGGTTTGTTCTGGCGCTTGCGTGGTGGGTTCCGGCTCCGGTTGTTGCTGAGTAGGCTGCGGTTCGGGCTCAGGTGCTGGTTCAACTTCCGCAGCATTCGAGAAGGTCACGGTAATGGTCTCGCCTTCCTCCACTTCGCCGGTCGGGTTCAAAGCGATTACCGTACCATATGGTTCTGAGTCGTCCCTCTCCTCAGCCTCAACGGTAAATCCAAGCTCCTCGAGTTCGGCAGTTACTTCCTCGAGGTCACGCCCAACATAGTCCGAGGCCACCAGTTCGACGGTCGCAACGGTCTCCGTTTCGGAAGGCTCCGGTTCTGGTTCCTCATCGGAACCCAGCGAGGAAACCCATAAACCAATACCGACCAGGGCCGCCAGGATGACGACGCCAATCAGCGGCCAGAACCACGGACTGCGTTTCTTTTCCTGGTCTGTGGTGTCAAAGTCTGCGGCGCCGTCTTCAGGCAGCGATTCCGCGCCGTAGCCGTTTGACTGTGCCGAAAGCGCCGCGCCTTGGGCAGCAGGCATTGCCGCGGTGGTGCTCGATGGTTCTTCGGTCGGCGACATGATTTGTGTGGCATGTGGGTCTGCCATGCCATCAAAACCGGACGTGTTGATCACCTGGGTGGCATCGGAGTCGAAACCGCCGGCGGTGATGAACGGGACCATGCCGGGAACAGCATTGATCGCGGACTGCGTGTTCTGGCGGCGTAGGGCTTCGGCAGCGGTCGCCAGTTTTTCGGCATCTGCCGGGCGATCTTCGGGCTCTTTGGCCAGCATGGACATGATTAATGCCCGAACCGGCTCGGGAATGGAGTCCGGAAGTTCTGGTGGATCGTCGTTGACCTGTGCCAGGGCGATGGCGATCTGTGATTCACCCGTGAACGGACGGTAGCCGGCTAAACATTCATACCCGATAATACCCAGCGCGTATACATCCGAAACACCGGTAGCCTGCTGACCCGTCGCCTGCTCTGGCGCGAGGTATTGTGCGGTGCCCATTACTTGGCCGGTCGCCGTCAGCGGTACTTGATCTGCGAGTCGAGCGATCCCAAAGTCGGTGACCTTCACCCGATTCTTTGAGTCAATCAGGAGGTTTCCGGGTTTCACATCGCGGTGCACAAGGCCCTGATCGTGAGCCGCTGAGAGCGCGCGTGCTGTTTGCGCCATGATCGATAAGGTGCGATCCGGGGACAGCACCTTTTCACGATCCAAGATGGCGCTCAGGGGGTCGCCCGGTACGAGTTCCATGACCAGGTAGCCGGAGCCTTCTTCCTCGCCGTAGTCGAACACGTTGGCCACACCGGGGTGATTGAGCAGTGCGGTGTGCTGTGCTTCAGCACGGAAGCGTCGCAGGAAGTTGGGGTCTCCGGTGTATTCTTCTTTGAGAATTTTGATGGCGATAATGCGGCCGAGCACTGTGTCGCGTGCTTTCCACACTTCACCCATGCCGCCAATGGCGATACGATCGGTCAGTTCGTATCGGCCGCCTAGCGTCATTCCCGATATTGGTCTCACTGTTCGACCACCGCCTCCACGATTGTCTTAAGGTTCGTCGCGGTGAGCTGGCTACCCACCGAATAGTCTGTGTTTTGGTATACCAGCGTTACCGCAACCTGGGGATCATCTGCCGGTGCGAAGCCCGTGATCCACGAGTTCACTTTGCCTGTCGTACCGATATCTGCGGTACCCGTTTTGGCCGCGATAGGGATGGATGAGCGAGCTGGCATGGCTGTCCCCGATTGGACGACTTCTTGCATCATCGTCGTCATCTGATCTGCGGTCTCTTCGCTGATCGCTTCTGAGTATACTTCCGGCTGGGTTTCTTCGAGCAGGTTGAGCTCTGGGCCGCGCACCGAATCCACCATTTGCGGTGTCATCACGGTGCCGTCATTCGCAATACCGGCGGCAACCATGTTCATCTGCAATGCCGTGGCCTGGACGTCAACCTGACCCAGGACGGATTGTGCGAGTGTCGCGTCGGCGATGTCCTCGGTTGGGAAATGCGACGTGTTCACGGACAACGGGATGTTGAGCGAATCGTCGTTGAAGCCGAAGCGCTCTGCGACGTCCAGAATCTGGTCCTGCCCCATGTCCATCGCGGCCTGGGAGAACGGGGTGTTACACGATTGCGCAAAAACCCAGGTGAACTCGGCCGAACCCCGCTGGTCACAAATACCGCCGCGGAAGTTCGTAATAGGGTTGTCGGGTGCTTGCGGCAGAGGAAGCTCATTTGGAATGTTCACGGAACCACCGGGGGTGTATTCTCCGGATTCCAGCATGGCGATCGCATCAATCAGTTTGAACGTAGACCCGGGATACGGGCGTTCATAGGTCGGCTGATTGTTATACGGCGAGACGCCGGACTCTACGAGTTCATCCATATTCGCAGACGCCTCGGTGGTCGAGTGCACCGCTAACTTATTGGTGTCGTAGCTGGGACGCGAAGCCATGGCCAAAATTCGCCCGGTATCGGGTTCCGAGATAATGGCCGAGGCTTGCATACCTTCAGGTAGTGCGTCGAAGGCAGCTTGCTGTGCGGCCTGTTCGATAGTGAGTTCAACCGAGGCACCCGGATTTTCTTCACCGGTCAGTTGCTGCCGGATGCGTTCGACAAACAGATCATCCGAGGTGCCCGAAAGCCATTCGTTGAGACGCTGCTCCAACCCGGTCTGGCCATAGTTCAAGGAATAGAACCCGGTGATCCCGGAGTACATAGCCGGGTCGTGATACACGCGTTGGTAGTCGAAACTGGTGGAATCGCTTGGCACGGATTCGGCGATAGGCTCGCCTTCGACCAGAATTGGGCCGCGGGGTCCACCAAACTGTTTATATAGTTCGCGGGTGTTGGCCTCGTGGGTGCGCAGATCGTCAGCACCGATGACCTGAATATAACTGGCGGCACCTAACAGAACCACAAAAATGGTGACAATGCCGTACCAGGCGTAGCGGATCGATTCGTTCACTCGCGCTCACCTGCCCCAACGGGTTGTCCCGGATCGCCCACGCCTGCTCCGAACCCCGAAGCGTTGACCATCGGACCGGATTGCACCGGACGGTTGGCGGTGTGGGAAATTAACAAAACTAGCCCCATAATCATCCAGTTTGCGAGCAGCGAGGAACCGCCGGCGGCCATAAACGGTGTGGTCAAACCGGTCAGCGGGATCACACGCAGGACACCACCGACGACGACGAAAATCTGGATGGCCATCGCGCAGCCAAGCCCACCGGCCAACAACTTACCGAAGGCATCGCGTGCTGACAGGCCAATACGCATGATCCGGGTGATCAGTAGGAAGAAGGTCAACAAGATGGCGGCGAGCCCAATGAGCCCGAGTTCTTCGCCAAACGACGCGATGATCATATCGGAGTTTGCGGCGAACACCATGTCGGGGCGACCTTCACCGAGCCCTGACCCAAAGAACCCACCCGAGGCCAGCCCAAAGAGTCCTTGGACAATCTGATGCGAGCCGTGTTCGGCGTAAATCATGTCCATGTCAAAGGCGTTGAGCCACCCGTCAATGCGGGCCTGAACGTGTGGGAAAAGACTCGCGGCGATTACTGCGCCGACTGCGGCGGCACCGAAGCCCAGAATGATCCATGACAGTCGTGAGGTTGCCAGGTAGATCACGGCCATGAAAAGCCCGAAGAACAAGACGGCCGAGCCGAGGTCGCGCTGGAAGATGAGCACGCCCATGGCAACCAACCAGGCCACGACGAGCGGCCCGAGGTCCTGCATGCGTGGGAAAGTCAGGGGCCCGACCTTCTTACCGGCCAGCAAAATGAGGTCCCGGTTGGCGCTGAGATACGAGGCGAAGAAGATGGCCAGCGTCAGTTTGGCAACTTCACCCGGCTGGAACGAACCGATACCCAGGTTGACCCAAATGCGGGCACCATAAATCTCCATACCGATAAACGGTAGGAACGGGAGGATGAGCAGTAGCGCTGAAGCCAGCAGCCAAACATAGGTAAACCGGCGCATATTGCGGTAATCGCGGATAGCCCACACGATTGCCATGGCGATAATAATCGACAGCGCCGTCCACAGCAGCTGGTTGTTGGCCGAGGCATCTCCCGGAGGTACCAGATCGAGCCGGTGAATCATGGCCAGGCCGAGCCCGTTGAGGGTTAACGCCAGGGGCAGGATGTATTGGTCGGCAAACGGTGCGCGTAAGCGCAGTACGATGTGGAAGATGACGGCCAGCGCCAACATGACACCGAACTGGACCCAGTAGTTGGCGTCGATGGTTTGGTCCATGCCGAGCCCGGAGAGCATATAAGCACCGGAGCCAATGACCACAGACACCAACAGCAGCACCAATTCGGCGATGCGCAACGGTTTCTTGAGTGACTGATCAGTCTGAGCCATTACTGATTGCCTCCCATGGCGCCGGCTGTTGCTCCGGCAATCGAGGCGGAAGCGGAGACGCCGTTTGTAGCGATCGGAATGTCCGTGTCCTCCGGTTGGTCGCCTGGCGAGACCGGTGGAGCCTCAGGTATCAGCGCAGTTTCTAAGTCCATCAGGATTTCGTGAGCATGGTTGAGATCCTGAGCCGGTAGTCCGGTTTCTACGCGCTGACGGCTGTATCCGGGTAGTCGCGAGAGTGGGATTTCCGTCGTTTCTTCGAGCGAGGATAGTTCGACCGGACCGATCGCCTGCGGCACGCCACGATAGATGGCCACGTTCTCGGCTTCGGATCCGACATAGTACTGGCTTCGAATCCACAGGAAACCTACGGCAAGCGACGTCGCAAATAAAATCAGAAAGACTCCGACCATCGTCAATAACGGCCAGGAGCGCCGACCGGTTGGGACAGCATCCTCTTCTAATTGGGCCGGTGGCGGGGTGTTGTTTGGTTGCGCGGCATCCGATGCGCCGTGGAGGAGTGCCGCGGCACGTTTCTGTGACGACGAGCGGGTTACCACGGGAATCTGGTCGGTGTCAGTAGCCAATTCTGCCGCACCGACGAGCAAGTGGGGCCGCGATGCAAGATCTGCGCGCAGCAGCGACGCCGATACGGATTCGCCGTTATGTGCCGCGGTGACTTCGCGGGCTGATTCCGTCAGCTCGTCGGTTTTGGGATCAGTTTCAGCGGTGATCTGGCGTTCGGCGGTCTCAAACACCACGATTGAAACGTTATCCGGTGCGCCGCGATGCAGTGTTTCGTCCACGAGATCTCGAGCGATATCCTCAAGTGTTTTATCGGCGCGCAGCAGCATCTCAATGGTGTAGTCATCAACGACGGCGTTCAGGCCATCCGAGCACAACAGCCAGCGCTCACCAGGTTCGGCAGCAAACGACGTGACATCGAGTTCCGGGGAAGCATCCACATCACCCAGGACCCGCATCAGCACGTTCTTATGCGGATGCGATTCGGCATCCGCGGCGCTAATCCGGCCCTCATCGATGAGGCGTTGGACGAAGGTGTGATCAACTGAGAGCTGCTCGAAGGTATCGTTTTTGATGCGGTAGGCACGAGAGTCGCCGATGTGTGCCATATGTATGATGTCGTGGTCCACGAGCACGGCCGTGCACGTGGTGCCCATACCGGCAAGTTTCGGGTTATCGTGCACCAGGTCATTGAGAATGAGGTTCGCCGATTGAATTTCATCGGGCAGAATTGTGGCCGGATCAGGGTGGTTATTCCGGTCCAGGGGTGCTAAATCAAGTACCACCGAGGCTGAGGCAACATCACCGCCGACATGTCCGCCCATGCCGTCGGCGACGATCGCAAGATAGCGGCCAACATAAGCCGAGTCGTCGTTTTTTGAACGGACTCGTCCGACGTCGGAGCGGGCTGCGAAGTCTAACTCGAGGGCCATGGTTATGCCTTGAGCTCCATGACAGTTTTCCCAATTCGGATACCTGTACCCGGGTCAATTGGCATCGTACGGGTGAGCTGGTTGCCCTGCACAAAGGTCCCGTTGGTCGAACCCAAATCTTCTAGGAACCATCGGCTGCCCTGGGGAAATAACCGTGCATGGCGGCCCGAAGCGTAGTCATCTTCCAGGATCAGTCCGGCGTCCTGAGCACGACCAATGAGTAACGGTTGACCGCCGAGATCAATCGATCGTCCGGTCAGGGGTCCCTCGGTTACCACGAGTTTCGAAGCGAGAGCGCGCTGCGGTACCGGAGTCGCGGTGGTACTGGTGGCGGCTTCAGCATTTTTCTTATCCTTGCGACGCGTTAGGCGTGCCGGACGTGCTATCTGCAGCGATTTACCTTGAGAACCAATCACGGAGAACACAAAAATCCACAACAGGGCGAGGAGCCCAAAACGCAGCGCTGTAATCGCTATTTCGCTCACGGGCTACCTCCGTGTCTGGGTTGTTGTATCTGGGGCGAGTCGAAACACGATGGTTGTCCGACCGGCGGTAATAATATCACCGTGATGCAAATCTACAGTGTTCGCTGCTTTCTGCCCGTTGACGTAAAAACCATTCGTGGACCCCAAATCAGCGGCGCTGACGCGATCCCCTGCAACGTTAATTTGAAGATGACGGCGCGACATACCTGGATCAGCCACCGTGATGTCGGCATCCGAGGAACGGCCGATGACCGCCGCTGATGAATTAATCGCGTAGCGGGTGCCATCGATTTCTAAGACCGGACGCCAATCCGTCTGATCGACCCGCATATTCGGGTCGGTCATCTCGAGTGGTGGTTGCACCGGACGCGAGGAAACTTGCTTATCTGCCGAGTAGGAGATCGGTTGGCCCGGATCGATGTCCTCCGTGCTTTCGGTGCTGGACTCGATCTGCATGTTGCCTTTTTCGACGTCATCGTCGGAGACGAACGTCACGCGCACGGGGCCGGATAGTGAATAGCCCTGCACCGAGGCATGTCGGATTGCCTCGTCGCACAGCTCTTCGGCTAGAGCACGGCCCCACTGTTGTACCTGCGTGAAGTCGTCTTCCGAAAAGGCGATCGTGTACACGTTGGGAACCAGGGTGCGGTCTTGCGAAATGGTCGCGGCTCGATTGTCCATTTCGGTGCGCATCGCATTGGTCACTTCGACCGGTTTGATCCCTTTTGACCCGCCGGCCGAGAAGATTTTGCGCACGGAACGTTCGAGAATGTTCTCTAAACCATCCAAGATGCCCAACTCGGCACTCCTCTCAACGTGTCACGCAGATAACCGGTAAAGACTCAACAGTAGTTCTGCACCGAATATTTGTCACATGTGGTTACATTTTCGCACATCAGTCATAGCATTACATGAAGCCTGAAGTCAGGGCCAGAAATTTTTATAAACTTGGTGACTGATTAGCGTTCAACGGTTGTTTGTGTTTATACTATAGATCGTGCTTAGCGCAGATGCATTGAAGCGCAAGTCACTCGCGCGAGTGGCGGAATTGGTAGACGCGCTGGCTTCAGGTGCCAGTGTCTTCACGGACGTGGGGGTTCAAGTCCCCCCTCGCGCACAGACAGAAAAGACCTCCGAACCCGAAGATTTCCCTCCGGTTCGGAGGTCTTTTGCATTGGGGTAGGCATCCAGCCGCGCAGCTAATCGCAGCGGGCAACTGCACGGACCGGGGAACCGTCGAGTCCAGCGAGCGGTAGGGGCAGAATCGTCACGTTTAGTTGATGTGGGAGTGGCGTAAGGCCTCGCAGGTTCTCAACGATAACGCCGTCATTGCCCAGCCAGAACTCGTGGATCGGGAAAGCTGAGGGTTCTGATGTGGGATCAGGACTGAGAGTATCGACGCCGAGAACGCGTGCACCCCGATGCCAGAGCTCTTGAGCTAACTCCAAGTCGAGATATGGGTGATGTTCTCGAAGGACAGTGTGGAAGTGCTGGTCCCAACCCGTAGCGACACACACAATATTGGGAAGTCTGCCAGGAAGCTGTTGGAAATCCGAGGCGTTGAGCTGGGTATCCTGCAGCGGTTCGGTCCGGCCCTTTTTCAGGTGCAAGATATATGCCTCGCCGTCGAGCAGCTTGAGATCGAGCTGCTCAACCGTTCGCCCACCGTCGACAGAATGCGCGGGAGCATCCAGGTGCGTTCCGGTGTGGGTACCGAGTTCTACACGGGCGACCGCTGCGCCGTCGTCGTGGATATTCAGTACGGGCGTGATTGTTACCTGTGGATCGCCGGGATAGACGGGCATCCCTGAGGTGAGGGGATGGCTTAGGTCAATGATTTTCATGAGAGGGACTCCGGTAGATGGCATTCTGGACGCACGGGGTCTGTTGTCTCGGTGTGTTGCGACGTAGGGTGGGAACAAGTTTTCCGAGACGAAAGTGCAGGTGATGAAGATGGCTGTGACCTTTACGAATAGGCGTGAAGTTGAGGCCTACGTGCAGGATGCGGTGCAGGAGCACATTGTCGCCAGCCACACCGTAGATATTAGCGCGGTGGTCGACGAGTTGCATGCGATCGCTGGTGGTACGTGGGATGTTCAGCACATTGATGACGACGTGTTTTGGGCAACGGTGAAACGTCATCAAAATTCCGAGAATACGCCCTAAGTACCACGTGGCTCGGGGGTGCTGGGCGGTCCGATAGGCTAAGCGGCAATCGCACCGTATGAAAGGACAACCGGCATTGTCAGTCCCACTGAGTATTCTAGATCTCGTCTCAATTTCCGAGGGTTCCACCGCTCGGGACGCCATCAAAGCCTCGATGAAGTCCGCTCAACTCGCCGATGAGCTGGGCTATCACCGTTTGTGGTTCGCCGAGCACCACAACACCCCGAACCTGGCGGCCAGCTCGACCGCGCTGCTGATATCGCAGGCCGCCGAGAACACCGAAAAGATCCGCCTGGGTTCTGGCGGTGTCATGCTACCAAACCACGCACCACTCATGGTGGCCGAACAGTATGGCACCCTGACGAATATGCACGGGGATCGCATTGATCTGGGCCTGGGGCGCGCTCCGGGCACCGATATGATGACGGCGCAGGCGCTGAGCCGCTCATCTGCCGAACCGCAGGCTTTTGCCCAGAGTATTTATGATCTGCAGGGTTGGTTCAGTGACAAGGGTACGTCGTATAGTGCGCCGATCGTTTCCGCTGTTTCGGCCGGGATGAATGTGCCAATCTGGGTGCTGGGCTCCACGGTTAACGGCGCATCGATTGCCGGCCAACTGGGCCTGCCGTTCTCAGTCGCCTCGCACTTCGCGCCGGATCAGTTGGACCAGGCGATTCAGGTCTACCGCGATTCATTCAGCGCAGAGGCCCCAACCGCCCAGCTGGAAAAACCGTATGTCATGGCCGGAATCAATGTTTTGGTTGCCGATACGGATGCCGAAGCGCAGCGCGAATACACGGTGATCGAACAGATGTTCCAGGATATTCAGACCGGCCAGCGTCGTCTGTTACAACCACCGGTTGATCCGGCCCAGCTGGGCTCGAGCGGCAACCCGATGCTCAGCATCAAAGCCGTGGGCGCGCCGCAAACAGTTCGAACTCAACTCGAGAAATTCGTCGAACGGACCGACGCCGATGAACTCATTACGGTGACCTATACGTATGACCCGGCCGTCGGTGATCATTCCCTGAAACTGCTAGCTGACGCATGGTTCTAACGTCATGACCTATGTGCTCGATCGGATCTGGCAGGCATTGGGCGATGCAACGTCAGAAGGTACCGGTTTTACCCTGGGCATCCTCGCAACCATTGGCGTCGGGGGCGGGCCCAGGGCGCGCGCTATTATTCTGCGCAAATTCCAGCCAGCACCGGCGCGCATCTACTTTGCCACGAACGTGCATTCAGATAAGGTCGACGAAATTCAGGAGCACCCACAAGTGGCCCTGACCTTACAAGACGGTTCTGTGCAGTTACGTATCCAAGGGAAAGCAGTGATTGCCGACGACGCCGAACGGCTCACTGCCTGGGAAGCCTTGGCGCCACATAGTCGAGAGCTCTATGCAACGGCCGGCATACCGGGTGAGGCTGTGGATGAGACAGCCGAGCGTGTTGAGGACCCGGGCACAGCGTTTCAACGTTTCGCGTGGATTCGGGTCGATCTTGAACACCTTGATTGGCTCGATCTGGCCGGCCCCCATTAGAGGTGGCAATTCCATCGTGAGGTTGGCGGCTGGGTCGGTCAGCGCGTCGTTCCGTAACCCAGCCTTTTGTGAGCTGTCACACTGAGAGGATGGGATTAACTCGAGCATAAGGGTGGTAAGGACAACGTCATGAAAGATACTCTTCGCGTTGCCGGGGTATACATCGGCACGATCATCGGGGCAGGCTTCGCCTCCGGCCAGGAAGTGCTGCAGTTCTACACCGGGTATGGCTGGTTAGGGATCCTCGGGACACTCGTCACCGTGGTGTTGTATCCGTTGTTGGGCTACTACCTCGTGGTGTTGGGTAAACGTGTGAAGGCGCAATCGCATAAGAGCGTGATCTACCATATCGCTGGGAAGTACCTGGGCTTCGTCATCGATCTGCTGCTCACCTTCTTCCTGTTCGGGGTCGCCGTCATTATGGTCGCCGGCAGTGGCTCGCTCTTCCAACAGCAGTTCGGCATGTCCCCGTCCATCGGCTATGCACTGATGGCCATCCTGATTGTGCTCGCCCTGTTGCTCAGTCTGCGCCGAGTCTTGAACGTGATCAGCTCAATTGCACCGTTTGCATTCGCGGTCATAGTTGCCCTGGCACTCTATGCTGTTCTGACGGCCGATACCAGTGGTGTCGATCTCGAAGCAGTGTCTGCGACTCAGGAGCAACTAGCCTCATCGCACTGGCTACTGAGTGCGTTCCTGCACGTGTCCTTTAATGTGGCGCTATCCGTCAGCATTCTTGCGATCATGGGCGCCACCGAGCAGGACCATAAGGCAGCTAAGCGAGGGGCCATCCTGGGGGGAGTGGTCCTAGGCGTTATCGCGTTGGTTATCAACTTGGCCATGTACTTTAACGTCGACGAGCTTATTGGAGCCGAAATGCCAATGCTGACGATTGCTAATGACGTGAGTCCGGTCGTCGGTCTCGTTATCGCGATACTCCTGCTGGCGATGATCTTCAATACCGCCGTGCCGATGCTGTATACCTTCACCGCACGGTTCTTCGAAGTCGACACAACTCGGTTCAAAATTGCGGCACTGGTGGGTGGAATCGTTGCCTTCGCTCTCGGGTTCGTCGGCTTTACAGAGCTGGTCAATCAAGTTTATCCGTTGCTCGGATACCTTGGCTTCGTGATCTTTGCGTGCATGGCTGTCAATCTGGTGCTCATCACTCGGAGAAAGTCGAGGGGAGCAGCGACCGAGGTATCGGAACGCTGATGTCCGCGAGCTGCTTTTACGCTCCCGATGTAGTCATTATTTGAGCCGAGTTATAGCAGCGGCCTTGCCTGAGAGCGGGCAAGGCCGCTGTTTTGTACGCCCGGCATGGGCATCTACTTGGGGGTGAAAGTCCTCTGGAGGAGAAGATGGTTTAACTCCTAGCCGATGGCAACTGCTGCATCGTGAGGTGTGGTGGAGAGGAAGCCGGTTGGCAAATCTTGGCACCGAGGTACACGAATCGCATCAGGCATGCAGTCTGGGGTCAGCCAGCAAAAGATGGTGATGCCCGTTCCATCAAGACGGTCTGTGTGTAAATGCGGCGGGAGCTAAGAGAAAGTACGTGTTCTTATCCGGGGAGGTCTGCCTTAGTGCGCCACCAGAATATCGGTGGGGCGATCATGGCTGTGAGGTTGTGGTTGATGGGGTAGAAGTCAGCAGCGGTCGTAGTACCTGCCAGGGATCGGTTTGGTGTCCACGCAAGTGTCCCACCGGCTACAAATGGTAGAGAAGGGCCAAACGCTGTGTTTGATATGCAAGCAGTCATGATCCTCGTGATTGGATGTTGATCGCAGTAAATCACTGATGAGAGAAGTGAGCAGTACAAGTTGGAGGGACCGGTGCATACGGGAGGGCCCTTGTCTGTGCGTAGTCGTCTTGATCCGGCGGATGTGGATGAACATATCGAGGCTCAGCAGGTCAGTTTGTGGGAACGTGTGTTTTCGCAGGCGAATCTGCTGGGTGCGTTGAAACGTGTCGAGCAAAACAAGGGTGCCCCCCGGTGTTGATGGGCTGCCCGTGCATGAGTTGCGGGATTGGCTGGAACAACATTGGGTGGATATTCGGGAACGCTTAGATGCGGGGGTGTATCGGCCGTTGCCGGTGGCTCAGGTGATGATCCCAAAACCTGATGGCGGCCAGCGACGACTTGGTGTGCCCAGTGTGGCGGATCGTCTGATCCAACAAGCAATCGCGCAAGTACTGGTCCCGATCTTTGATCCGGGTTTTGTTCCGGTCTCGTATGGGTTTAGGCCGCATCGGTCTGCCCTGGATGCTGTGGTGGTGGCCAAAACGGTCATTCAGCAGGGGTATCGATGGGTAGTCGAGGTGGATCTGGATTCGTTCTTTGACCGGGTCAATCATGACATGCTCATGGCCAGAATCGCGCGCAAAGTAGAGGACACACGACTGTTGAAGCTGATCCGTGCCTATCTTGAGGCGGGGATCATGGCCGATGGCGTCGTGCAAGCAACTGACGAGGGTACCCCACAGGGTTCTCCCTTGTCTCCGCTACTATCGAACATTTTGTTAGATGATTTCGATCAACTGTTTTGGTCTCGCGGTCACCGGTTTGTCAGATATGCTGACGATCTTCGGGTATTCGTGAAATCAAAACGGGCTGCCTATCGAGTTTTAGACGTGGCGACACGCTTCTTAGAAGACTCGTTGCGGTTGAAGGTGAATCGGGCAAAGTCATCAGTGAAACCAGCATCCTCTGCAGAGTTGCTGGGTTATGGTTTCTATTTTGCCAAAGGTTCACAGGTCAAATTACGGATGGCGCCTGCCACGCGCAAGCGTGTCAAGGATCGTATACCCTTCTTTACGGGCCATGCCTGCTCAGCATTAGTAGCTCTGTGATTGTTCACTTCATTTGGTGTGTGTAGCTTGGCGCGGCGGCTTCTGGTCAGTCCGAACACCAGAGGCGATCGAACTGCTTCTACGAAGAACCTGCTGGTGTCCTACCACGAACACTCACAGGGCTTCTTTTAAATACCTGCCTACGAAGATGGCCGCCGGTCAGCTTGGCCGGCGATCCTTTTTCGTCTACCTTTCCTGCTCCTTGTCGTCTATCGGTACGTTTTGTTGTTGTTCGATCCAATCGAATTCGCTCACCGAGGTAGCGCGCGTAGCTAATGGTGCCAGTTGTTCGTCATCTTCATGCTCATCAGAGTAGACTTGCTCGGCCAGTTCCTCTTTGGGTACTTCCAGTTTCGGATGCTTGCGTTGCGACATCATGTCTGCTCCTTTCGTTGGGATCGAAGCTTCGCATTTTCGTCTTGCAAATTGAGTACCATCTCAACACCAGCGAGGTTCAGGCCGGAATCGATCAACGCCAGAACACGGTGTAGACGCTCAATGTCACTGCGACTGTAACGCCGTGTTCCGCCGGCGGTGCGGGCGGGATCCACTAAGCCACGAGTCTCATACAGTCGCAGCGTCTGCACGCCAGCACCCACGATCTCAGCTGCAACTGAAATCGTGTACACGGCTCTGTGTTCATCGCTGTCTTCGAAGCGTTCTGATTTTTTCATCCACACCCCTTGCGTCGTTTCACATGCCATGCTATAACAAATATATACCGGACGCTATAGATTTCCGGTAAAGTTCAACAGAGAAAGGGAAGCGAAGATGCTGATGCGTACCGATCCATTTCGTGAATTTGACCGTCTCACCCAGCAGATCCTTGGCGGTAACGGGACAGCCGCTCGTCCCACCGTGATGCCAATGGACGCTTGGCGTGAGGGTGACACCTTCCACGTCGAGTTTGACCTGCCCGGAGTTGATGCCTCCAGTATTGATTTGGATGTCGAGCGGAATGTTGTGACAGTAAAAGCCGAACGTCCACGGCTTGATGACAATAAGGAACGCCTTGCAGCAGAGCGTCCCCGCGGCACCTTCAGTCGACAACTCGTGCTCGGCGACAACCTAGATACCGATCAGATCACGGCGAATTATGACGCTGGGGTACTGGCGCTTGAGATTCCTGTGGCCGAGTCTGCCAAGCCACGTAAGATTGAGGTCAATGACGGTGGGAGCCAACAACAAGCGATCACACCATAATCAGCTGAAACTCAACGAACAGGAGGCACTATGATCAAACTCAACAAGGATATGCCCTCACTGATGACCGATCCCGCGTCTCCTGCTGGGCGGGACAGCGAAGAGGAGTTTGATTGGATCGCCGTCACGGAGCCACCGTGCTAGTTCCCTAGCGTCCCCGCAGATAATCATGCGGCGGGAAACATAACCCCACCCTCCACACGCACCACCCTGGCGGCCCCACGTCGATCCACCATCTTTCCGGGTCGCAGTGGGGCCCACAACCGCCCTAGGATCACGCAACGAATATCGCCTAGACGCTTACAGTACAGTTGTTGTACCCAGCAACGAAACAGGACAGACGCGTACCTGTATGCACTGTCTGGCTCCATAGCATTGCCAACAGAGAGGACTGTTGATGATCTCAGAACGCACGTCGGCCGGTTTATCGTCCAGAGCCGCCAACTCAACGCGCTATATGGACCTGGAGGGACAATCACGGCACGGACGCTTCCTGCGCTGGTTCAGGAGCCCCGAAACCACTTCCGATCTACTACTGACCATCAAAGCAGTCGTAGCCGGCACCTCCGCGTGGGCCATTTCTGTTGGTGTACTGCATTCAGAAGTAGCGTTCATGGCCCCGTGGACAGCCCTTTTGACGGTTCATGCCACAGTGCACCGTTCGCTATCGCGCGGTGCACAAACCGTAGTATCTTCCACCGTAGGCATGGGCTTAGCGTTTGTTGTCATGCAATTCCTTGGCGTCAATATCTGGACGTTTGCGTTGGCATTGCTCGTGGGATTATTTGGAGCCCGCATTTCGTGGATTCGGGACGAAGGGGTAGCTATTGCTACCACAGCCATCTTTATTTTCACCGCAGACGATCCCATGTTCGCCGAACGGTTCATAGAATTGCTACTAGGGGTAGGGATCGGCGTCGTAGTGAACCTGCTGGTCATCCCACCACTGAAAGACCAACAAGCTGCCCGGTATGTCGATAGTATTAATCGGCGTATGGGCGCCGTCTTAGTGGATATGGCCGATGAGTTTGCTGAACAGTGGGATACGGACAGCGCTGAAGACTGGCTCAAAGAAACTGAATCGATGAGTGCCGAATTAAACTCCGCGTGGCAAACCGTTCGGTTAGCCAGAGAAAGTCAGCGAAAAAACCCCAGGGCAATCTTCAGACAGCGGCAAGGACCCCAACAAGAGATCATCAGCTACGAAGACATCCTCAACCGCGTCGATGAGGGTATCTCTCATCTGCGTAACCTGACCCGGACTCTTTGGGAAGCCGCCTACGATATCAGCGAATGGGATACCGAATTCCGCGAGGGCTGGGTTGCAATCGCCCATGATGTGGGTGTGGCCATTGCAGACCCTGAAGGCACCGTAGAGACTGAGCGCGACCGTCTGACTTCCCTGGCATCGAAGATGTCTGAGGCAGAGCATCTGCCAAATATCAGCTGGCCTACCTATGGGGCACTGATTTCAAGTCTGCAACACATCGTTGTGATAGCCCATGACGTCGCCTCCGCCCGCGAAGCTCGCCAAGCCTCTTCGAAAGCAGCCGCCTAAGAACGCGTGCCAATAAGTGTCGTTAACGACACACTCGATGCTACCGACCTCGTCGATCGGGGTTGTTCCAGAATACAAAAGCGGTCTCAGTTGAGTTTAAATAGTTGCGATCCTGCCCTGGAATCTTTGGGCTATGGCCAGGTAACTCGATGTACTGGAAGATTTAGAACTTATCTGACGGAAAAATTGAATATACAGTTCGATGAGAACGACGCCTTGACGCCATTTGAAGCCGGTTGCGGTACCGGTCATGGCGGTATGTTCGCTCATATTCTAACTTCAGGTTCGACCCGGATAGTGTTGTGCACGAGCCGATCCATATTGGCATCGGTGTGAACACCTGAGCCAAGACACTGATGCCAATCTTTCTTGGCGTATTGCGCGCAGAGAACACCGTCAGGGCGGTGTCGTAGCGACGTTCAGGGAGCTCCAGCATGACGCTGCGTACTGGCTCGTCCGGCGGGTCCAGCAACCTACTCGAAAAGACTAGCAGGCCGAAACTGGCGTATGCTTTTGAGCAGTTTGGCCTGACATTGAGGCTCACCTACGGCTTGGATCCAGGATTTTTCTAGGTCGGGCTTGCGCAGTATTCATCATTTTTCTCTTTTCACTCTCGCAGCGGCAGAGCCGAGCATCTGGCGCTGTAGCTTTTGGGGTGATGTGCTCATATTGGTCGATGGCAACTCTCGGTGGAGGCGTAACGCTCGCAGTGCAATGATGATCGCAACAACATCAACAACTTCTTGCATCAGTGCACCGATGGTCGCTGGTAGATAGCCGAAGGCGGCAATACTCATCAGTCCAACGGAAACCGCTATACCAAACCAGATTGATTGCAGCGCGATGTTTACGGTTCGCTTTGAAATATGCACGACATCGGCCAGGGCAGAAAAGTTCTCCGATGTAATCACGGCATCAGCGGATTCGGAAGCTGCAGTCGCGCCCCTGGCACCCATAGCAATACCGACATCGGCGGTAGCTAAAATCGGCGCATCGTTGATGCCGTCAGCGACCATGAGTGTAGGTGCCGGCAGTTGCTTTACGATGTCGACCTTATCGGTGGGCGTCAGGGACGCGTGCACCTGGTGTGATCTCAACCCAACGTCTCGAGCAATGGCTTGGGCTGTACTTTCAGTGTCACCAGTGACCATGACCATGTCGGTGACACCATGGGCTGATAGCCACGCCAACGTGGCCCCAGAGGTTTCACGTAGCGGATCTGCCAGTACGATGATGCCCAGTAACTCATCATTGTGGGAGACATAGACGGCCGTTTCACCAGCGGTGAGTTCCAAGGGCTCAAAGGCAGGCACAACTTCGGCGATGAAGGAAGATTTACCAACGCGCAGCCTGTCGCCAGATGTAGTAGTTGCGGCAATACCGTTGGTGGCAATTTCTTCGGCTTCCAACATTGGTACGAGTTCTATATTCTTGGTCGTCGACCGAATTGATCTATGCTCGCCCCGCCTGGCCTTCAGCTACTGAAGTGGCATTCCAGACGATGAACTGGGTCCATTGGTGGAACACGAACCGCTTGCACGAAGCGCTGGAGTACCAGACCCCGGCCGAAGTTGAAGCCGACTATCATATGACCCAAGCTCACGCCCTGAGCCCCGTATCACAATCGGAACAAAACCTAGGACGCTTCAAAATGGCGGATCCGCAAACACCACGGCCATACCTGGTTCCAGCCCGCCATCTGGTTAGACCCCTACCAACCACTGCTCCGCAACCTCCACTGGAGCAGCTGACACAGCCTAAAAATGCGAAGCTGAGAGGCGGTGGCCAGAAATGGTCACCGCCTAACGCTTACTGGTCGTAGCTGGTTTCAGGCTAATCACACCGAGTCATTGAGTGAACTCTTCGTAGCGTCTAGTAAATTGAGGCAGGTTTTCCCACGCAATGCAAATACAGTTGCTAGGCTTTGGTTGTTTGTCTATGTCCATGAACATCTGAAGGATCAGCCATCACAGCGCTAAAGTCGGCAGAGGTATTTCGTACATTCTTGAAACTCGGGGTGACTTCTTTCGGAGGTCCCGTTGCGCACCTCGGATACTTCCGCAATGAACTGGTCTCCCGTCGCCAGTGGGTCACCGAACAGCAATACGGTCAACTCGTAGCGCTATGTCAGTTCCTACCCGGCCCCGCCTCCAGTCAGGTTGGCTTCGCACTCGGCCTCATCCGAGGGGGCTACCTAGGTGCACTAGCTGCCTGGGCAGCCTTTACCTTGCCCTCAGCACTACTTCTTGTCCTGTTTGCCATCGGAGCAGTGTCACTCGAAGGACCCATCGGACAAGGCCTGCTCGTCGGGCTCAAGGCTGTGGCAGTTGCTGTCGTTGCCCATGCGGTGTGGGGTATGGCCAAGAACCTGACTCCAGATATACGTCGCATTCTGATCGGACTCGTTGCAGTCGTACTCGCACTCGTTATCCCCGGCAACTTCGGACAACTCATCGCGATTATTGCCGGCATCGGTGCTGGCCTACTATGGTGCCGCGGCCTGACGAAGGCAGACTCACAACCGCTGGCAGTTCGCGTCTCTCGTCGCGTAGGCATCAGCTGCGCTGTCGTCTTCGGTCTACTGCTAGCGGGACTTCCCGTGATCGCCTCACTAACCGGCAATGCATGGACCGGACTTACCGATGCCTTTTATCGTGCTGGCGCCCTCGTCTTTGGTGGCGGCCACGTCGTATTGCCGCTCTTACAAGGTGAAGCAGCCGTCGCGTCGGCCGTGACACAAGATCAGTTTCTGGCGGGCTACGGTGCTGCGCAAGCGGTGCCCGGACCGTTATTCACGTTTGCAGCGTATCTTGGCTTTGAAATGGGTGACGGGTCGACAGCCTGGTTGGCTGCACTCGTTGCGTTAATCGCGGTGTTTGTGCCAGGCATATTGCTGCTGCTGGCGGTCCTTCCATTCTGGAATGACGTGCGAAATAACACCGTGATCCGTGCGGGAATGGCCGGGGCGAACGCCGCCGTCGTCGGTATTTTAGCGGCAGCACTGGCCACTCCGGTCATTACCTCGGGCATCACTGGTATCGCACCGTTGATCATAGCGCTGGGCTGTTTCAGCCTGCTGATGTTTGCCAAAATGCCCGCCTGGGCAGTGGTGCTGATTGGTGCCGTGGCCGGGTTGATCGCCGGTATAACCGGGCTTGGAATGACCTGGTGAGAGCGCCAAATACGTGCGTGTACTGAGCATCAGGTTGTATGGAGTAGGATAGTACCAGCCAGCCGGATGCGATCTACGTAATTCGGTGCCGGCCAGTACCGCGTTGAAGCTGCTTTTGTATTGCCGTTTCCGCCTGTGCCAGGGCCGGGTATTTTCTTCCACCCGGACGGATTCATTTTTCGTGACTAATATTCAAGATGCCGCCAATACTGGCGGTCCTTCCACCATGCCCGCAAACGGTACTCAGGGCTTCACCGCACTGGGCGTACCCGCCGACCTGACAGAGGTTCTGGCGCCGCGCGGCATCACTTCACCAACACCCATTCAAGCTGCGACCCTGCCGGATTCCTTGGCGGGTCGTGACGTACTCGGGCGCGGTCGTACCGGTTCCGGTAAAACCTACGCTTTCATGCTGCCAACAGCGGCTCGTTTAGCCGGTGGTCCGGCGCCAGCCGCGCGCCGTCCTCGCTCCCTCGTCCTCGCGCCAACACGCGAACTTGCGCTGCAACTCGCCGAGTCATTTGAACCACTTGGTTCAGCAACCGGTCTCTCCTCAACCACTATCTTCGGTGGGGTTGGCCAAAACCCGCAGGTCAAAGCGCTGCAGCGCGGCGTTGACGTGCTTGTTGCCTGCCCTGGTCGACTGCTGGATCTGATGGGACAAGGCCACGTAGACCTCTCCGGCATCGAGATCCTCATCATCGACGAAGCCGACCACATGGCCGATATGGGATTCTTGCCGATGGTTCGGCGCATTCTCGATCGGGTAGCACCAAGCGCCCAAAAAATGCTGTTCTCCGCCACACTCGATGCTGGCGTCGGCGTCCTTGTCAAAAAATACCTCGACAGCCCGGTCGTACACGAAGCCGACTCCGCGACCTCGCCGGTGGCCAAAATGGACCACCACGTACTCGCCGTCGACGGTGATGCTCGGCTGACGGCACTCACCAATATTTGTGCCGCCGATGGTCAGGCTATTGTGTTTACCCGTACCAAACACGGCGCCAAACGACTTGCCAAACAGCTGCGACAGCGCGGCGTGGCCGCCCTTGAGCTGCACGGCAATCTCTCGCAGAACGCACGCACCCGTAACCTCAATGCTTTCCACGAGGGCTCGGCGACGACCTTGGTCGCAACCGACATTGCGGCTCGCGGAATTCACGTGGACGATGTCGCACTGGTGGTGCACGCTGATCCGCCTGCTGAGCACAAGGCCTATTTGCACCGCTCGGGCCGTACGGCACGTGCGGGCCAAGCCGGGATCGTGATCACGATGGCCCCGACCAACGCCCAGGGCGAAGTGCGTCAGTTGATGAAAGCCGCAAAAATTTCACCAACCGTACACTCCGACGGCGCGTCCAAAGAATTGCTGACGGACCTGGTGCCAGGACAGCGTAGGTTCCTAGAACCAGCGGAACTGGAGCAGGTACTCGCCGTCGCGACCCCTGCACCGCAGCCGCAAAGCGGCAAACGGACCGGCTCAAAAGGTCGCGGTGGTGAACGAAATGGCGGTGGCCAACGAAATGGTCGTTCCGGCCAACAGCGGGGCCGTTCCGGACAACGCAATACCCCGCGTGCAGGGACCGGCCAGCGTTCTTCGAACCGTCGCCGTTCGTCGAGTTCTGCTCGAGGCTAGCCGGTCAGCGCAGTTACTGCGGTGAACCTGGTTGCTGGGGAGGTTGGTAGCCACCAAACTGTTGTGGCTCCTGACCGTACCCACCCTGCGGGAACTGTCCCGACTGTGGGTACCCGCCGGGCTGATTGAACGGCGGGTTCTGCTGGTACTGCTGAAATTGCTGGTTCTGTTGGAATTGCTGCGGTGGCTGTTGTGGTTGCTGTGGTCGCGGCTGGGCCTGCGAGCTCCCTGGAGCAAAGTAGACCATGGTTCCGGCCAATAGGACCATAGCCATGAAAATAACCCAGACCAGCGAGAACCCTATGCGGTAGCCGTCCAGGATGCCCATGATGGTCATGTACCGGCCAATCAACGCGAATGCGGTACCAATGCCGAGCGCCACGAACGCATAGCGGGTCCACCGATTCGGCATCAGCAGATCAATGACTGACATAGCAACGGTGGCGATGAGCAGCAGCATCAAGAACCAGCCACCGGAGCTGAAATGCGAGACCCCGAGCACCGAGGTTGGCGCTACCGAAGGGTTGAAGAAGAATCCGAACAGCGCCAGAAATGCGGCACCGCCGGCGATGAACAGTCCCCAGGTGCTGCGTGAGCTTAGGTCAATTTTTGACGCACCGCGCGACTGCCGCATGTACGGCTGACCGAATTGTGGTTGGGACTGCTGCGGCTGCTGCTGGTATCCAGGAGTTTGCTGCTGCGGAAAACCGTAGGACGGCTGACCGTATCCGGGGTTCACCTGACCGCTGTCTTGTGGTGATGTTGCGCTGAACTGCTGCTGTGGCGCCAATGGTTCAGCCGGTTGTGCCCACTGTGCCTGGCCGAAAGTCTGTGTCGGCTCTTCAGCTGCGGGAGCTTGGTAGGGCTGTTCTGTCGGCTCGAACTGTTCTGGGGACGGGTGCTGGAACCATGAATTGGTCGGGGCAGGCTGCTCGGTCGGAGCCTCAGTAGGGAAGTCCTCGATTTCGCCGTCAGTTTCCTCGGCTGTGACGTCGACGGAAGTTTCGTCGTCCGCAACATGCTGCGAAACATCCTCGGCCGGGTACTGGGTTTGCGGCGCAGCAGCGGCCTGTTCGGCCTGGCGATCGTGAATCCAGTCGGCGAGACCGGGGTACACGTTGGGGTGCTGCAAAATGTCATTCCACAGGTGCGGATGGGTTTGCGCCAATTGCTGGAGGCGTAACGGTTCGATTGCGGGATCGGTAAGATCTACCGGTTCGGGTGAAGACGAATTCGTCATGGGTTTCCTTCGAGCTCATCAAAACGTGCGTAAGTTCAGTATTTCCGGGTGTCGAAACGATAAATATGACAAGACAACTTCTAACGTTGACGCCGCTCCAAAAGTCTAGCTGAGCAACATATCTCGGTGTGCTCTAAGTACTGACGTTTTGGGCGTTACGATGATACTTGCGCTCGTTATGCAGGCATGTATAACAGTTGCATATATTCCGGGCGGTGGTGCAGTGGATTTCCGCCGTCATATTGTATGAGTAGAGCATATGGCTGACGATAAAAAACCTGATCCGTCGGAACCCACCGACAACGAGCTCGACGCAGAGAGCCGCATGTTGCAGCGCATCGCAGCGCTGGGTGATCAACGGGACCCCGAAGCGAACGACGACACGCCTGATGCCGAACCGGACACCGACCCGCAAGAGGCTGTCGAGACCCCTCAGGGACCGGAAACGTATGATCCGCCAGCTCCCACAGAACAAACCAAAATGATCCATCCGGTGGCAGCCGGCGGTGGTTCGACGGGTAGCGAGGACCCTCCGAAGGCCAAGCGGAAGCGCCGTCGTTGGCCGTGGGTTGTTGTCGTGCTCCTGCTACTGCTTGGTATCGGGTATGTGGGTGTCGCATTTGCGACTGAAAACGACCTTCCAGCGACCCTGACCGTCGAGGGTGTAGACGTTTCTGGAAAAACGGTTGACGAAGCCGCGCCGGTGATCGAGGAAGAACTTGCGGCCCGCGCTGAACGCGAGCTCGTGGTCAGCGCAGCAGACGCCGAGGCCTCCATCGTGCCAGCCGAAGCCGGATACTCCTACGACGTCGACGCCACCCTCAACGATCTGACCGAACTCACATTTGACCCAGTTGAACTCTGGGGGCGAATCTTTGGTGAAGCCCACGTTGACGTGGCGACCTCGGTTGACGAAGCAGCCGCAGAAGATGCAGTCGCAGGTCTGGCAGAGCAGCTGACCTACGACCCGACCGAAGGCTCAGTGGTCTACGAGGGCGAATCCATGGACTATTCGGAACCGATCAACGGTTTCACCGTGGATAGTGAACAACTTTCCAACGATCTGTCGGCCAACTGGTTGGGTAGCGAAACCGAGATGGAGGCGCCCGGTGAAGCCGTGGCCCCAAACGTCAGCCAAGAACAGTGGGACACGTTCGTTGCAGACACCGCACAACCACTCGTCGATGACATTTATACGGTGACCGCCGACGATGCGACCGCACAGCTCACCCCCGCGCAACTGGGCGAGGCAGCGGAAGTTCGCGTCGAAGAGGGCGAAGACGGGGATGCGCCAGTGCTGTCGCTGGACGGTGATACACTGACGGACGCGCTAGCGCAAAACAGTGATGAATTTGAGTCCACGAATCAGGACGCCTCGATTGAACTCACCGGCTCTGCCGGGTCAGCCTCTCCCGAAGTCATCCCGGGCTCTTCTGGGCGTGGAGTTGACGGAGAACAAGTCGTCGACGAAATTCTTGCTGACCTGAACGGCGAACAAACCCGTTCCGTCAGTGTTGAATTGCACGAAGTTGAACCCGAGATCACCACGGAAGAAGCCGAGGCCTGGGACGTCAACCACGTCGTCGCCGAATACGCGACACCGTACCCGGCTTCCGACGGACCGCGAACCGCCAACCTGGAAATCGGTGCCCAACGCGTCAACGGCACCGTGGTTATGCCCGGCGATGAGTTTAACCTCAATGCCCTGTTGGCTCCCATTACCGCGGCCAATGGCTACCACTCCTCGGGTGTTGTAGAGTCCGGCGTCACTACTGAGGCGCTGGGCGGTGGTCTGTCGCAAATCGCCACCATGTCGTATAACGCAGGCTTCTTGGGCGGCATGGACATCGTGGAGCATAAACCGCACTCCCGGTGGTTCGACCGTTATCCGCAGGGCCGCGAATCGACCTACTGGGAAGGCCAGATCAATGTCCGCTGGGCCAACGACACCGATGCTCCGGTGATCGTGGAAATGTGGTTGGACGGCTCCCAGGTGCACACCCGGCTGTGGGGTTCGGACTACTACGACATCGCAACCTCGACGTCGGAACCGTATAACTTCACTGCTTCGCCAACGATTCGTTCAACCGACGAGGAATGCATCTCCGAAAGCGGTGGCGACCGTGGCTTTACCGTGGACGTCAACCGCACCAAAACTCCACCGAGCGGCGAAGCCGTCCAAGAATCCTGGAGCTGGGCCTACTCTGGTTGGCCAACCGTCATCTGTGAGTAACGCGCCCGAATACCTAGACGGGCGTGACCCAGACGGCGTCGAGCGCAGCCGGGCCTAACGTCAGGTGGGCATCCGGGGCGATCAGCGTGACGGTATCCGAAAACGGTGCGCCCTCGGCCAGTTTGATGACCGTGCCGTGGGCGACCCCGTGCGAGGCGAAGTACTGCAGCAGGGTCGGATCGTCATCCGAAATCCGCTCAATCGAAGCCGAAATGCCAACGCCGAGGTTCGTCAACGAGATAGCGGTCAATCGTTCGACACTCCCGTCTGCTGCGGGAATCGGGTCCCCGTGGGGGTCTCTGTCTGGGTGGCCCAAATACTCGGCAATCTTGTCGACCATAAACTCGGAAACCGCATGTTCGAGAATCTCGGCTTCCTTATGCACCTGATCCCAGGTGTAGTCCAGCGCCTGAACCAAAAAGGTTTCAATGAGCCGATGACGACGCACCATGTCGACGGCATGAGCGCGACCGGCGGCCGTCAGGGCAATTGAACCGTAGGGGGCGTGGTCAATGAGTCCGGAGCGCCGCAGCCGACGCAGGGCATCCGACGTCGTCGAGAGTGTCACCCCTACCCGCCGCGAAACCACCGTGGCCGTCACTGGTTCATCCGACCACTCGCCGGCCAGCCAAATCGCCTTCAAGTAGTCCTGGGTGGAATCGGATAATTGCTCGATTGTCATATTCGTTAACGTACCAATTTCCGTGAAGGCCCGCGTCAGCGCGCTGTAACCCAGTGTTCAGCCCGGCGGTTTACCGTTGGCTGAGACGGCAAAGTCGACAAAGTATTTCAAATCTGGAATAGTTTGGTGTTGGAACACGTTGTACAGCAGTAGATGGTGCTCATGCGAAAAGGTAGTGGCACCGCACATCAACTCAATGGAGGAAAACGTATATGGCTAACATTTCAGCTGGCAAATGGACTCTCGACGCATCACACTCAGAAGCAATGTTTAGCGTTCGTCACGCTGGCATCTCGCGCGTTCGTGGTACTTTCGAAGAATTCTCCGGTACCGCAACCTTTACCGGCGACCTGAATGGCTCCGTTGTGGAAGCAACCGTCCAGGCAGACTCCGTCGATACCCGCAACGAAGGCCGCGACGAACACTTGCGCAGCGAAGACTTCTTCGACGCGGCAAACCACCCGCAGCTGAAGTTTGAATCCCTTGAGGTAGCGAACTTCGATGGTGAGTCATTCGACCTGAACGGCAACCTCACGATTCGTGGGGTGACCAAGGCTGTCAATTTCAAGGGTGAATTCGGTGGCCAGACCGTTGACCCATTTGGTTTGACCCGCGCAGGTTTCGAAGCCTCAACCGACATCTCACGTGAAGAGTTCGGCCTGACCTGGAACGCTGCTCTCGAAGCTGGTGGCTTCCTGGTTTCCGATAAGGTGCGCATTACTCTCGACGTTTCCTTCACCAAAGATGAAGAAGAAGCCTAAGCTTTAGAGACCTGACACCGCCCGGTTGGTCCAAGATGATCGACCGGGCGGTGTTCGCGTTTAACGGGGTTCGGTGCATTAAAGTGGAACACCATGAGCAACCAGGCCGTCGAGACACTGTTTCTATCCACCATCCCGGGTGCGACCCCATCCAAGTGGGTGCATCGGTTTTCCGCCCGCGGTTCCAACGTGGAGTTGGTGAATCAGGATGAACATTCCCAAACGCTGTTTCTGCAGTCCCACGATCCACCCCGGTATCTGCCGCAGTTGGGGTATATTCGCTGGCGCGCTGATCAAACCTGGCAACAGCTCGTAGCCGACCACGGATTAAACCCTGACGAGCTACATCTGGTGCGGCTCTATGAGGAGCGACCGGTGATCGTGGTGTCCGAAGATCACCTTTTGGCGGCCTGGGCCGAGGACGACGGCCAGGTCGGCGCCGAGGATGTGGCCGGTGAAACGTTCTGGGACCCGCAAGACCACGCTTCGGAGCCGGTGGATGATCCGCTAGATGCTCCCGAACAGGTCGGGGCAGGGGAGCGGATGGCCATTCAGTTGGCGGCAACCGGTTCTGGGTATACGGTGCTGCCGGCCTCCGTGGCGCGTATGTTTGGGCAAAAGGACGTCGTCGTGCTCCCAACCTCGCTACATCCGGGGTGGGAAACGGGCTTGGCCTGGCGCAGAGCTGCCGACTCGGAGCTCATTCAAGACTTCATCGGAGTTACCAAGGGGCGGCGACCGCGGTCGAGCCGCTAGCCCGGAAGATTTGGTGCTTACCCGATGCGTCCGGGTTCGACCGCCTCGAAATCGTCTTCTTCGATGGGTTCGGTATCGCGCCAACGGGCAATTGCCGTCATCAGATGGTAGATCCCCAGTGCGGCCAGCGTGCCCATCGCGATGCCGCCGAACTGCATACCGGCGACTTCAACCACCGGATCCGCAATGGCGATGATGAGGCCAGAGCCAGCAGCCATCAGGTTGATCGTGTTTGAAAAATCGACTTCATTATTGACCCATATGCGAGCGCCCATAATGCCGATCATGCCGTAGAGAATGATGCCGGCGCCCGCTGCAACACCCATGGGGATTGTGGCGATGAGTGCACCAAACTTTGGGAAAAACGCCAGGCTCATGGCCACGATGCCCGCGACCCAGTAGGCCGCGGTTGAATAGATACGCGACGATGCCATGACCCCGATGTTTTCCGCATACGTGGTGGTACCAACGCCACCGCCCGAACCCGAGACCATCGTAGCGATACCGTCGGCAATCAGCGCACGGCCATTATGGGGGTCCAGATTGCTGCGAGTCATCAGACCGACCGTGCGGACGTGACCAATGTTTTCGGCAACCAGGACGAAGACCACCGGCAAGAATAAAAACAGGACGTCGAACTCAAATTTCGGGGCGTGAAACGCGGGTAGCCCTATCCAAGAAGCCTCGGCGACCGGCTGGAAATCGATCTGGTCCTGAGCCAGCGCCAGCAAGTAGCCGACCACAATACCCAGCAGAATGGATAACCGCCCCAAGAAACCACGGAATAGCACCGCGGTAATGATGACGGCGGCCGTGGTCCCGAAGGTCGTGAGCGGAACCTCGACCATCCCGTCGGTTGTTGCCCCTGCCAGGTTGAGACCGATCAACGCCAGAATTGTTCCCATGACCACCGGCGGCATCACCGCGTGAATCCAACGGGTGCCCGCCTTGTGGACAATGAACCCGACAATCGCCAGTGCGAGCCCGGTAATGATGATGCCGCCCGAGGCAACCGCCATTGAATGCATCGACGTGGCCGCCACCATGGGGGCGATGAACGCGAAGGAGGAGCCCAGGTAACTTGGGACCTTGCCCTTGGTGATGAGCAGGAATAAGAGTGTGCCAACACCTGAGAAAAACAGCGCCGCCGTCGGTGGGAAGCCGGTGAGCGCCGGTACCAGTACGGTTGAGCCGAACATGGCCATCACGTGCTGGAGTCCAATACCGATCGTCTGGGGCCAGGCCATCCGTTCGTAGGGTTTGACAACTTGGCCTGCGTTGATGGTTTTCCCATTGCCGTGGATATCCCAGGTGAGACCCCAGCGCTTGCGGAATGATGCTGCCATACTGGCTCCTCTACACGCGGTATTCGTTCGGAGCAAGACTCTACCAACGAATGACACCTCTGCAGGTAAATCACGCTACGATTCTTAGGTAAGGAAAGGACTGCGCGCATGCCAGAACATTTGGCGCCTCACGGTGCCGAAGTGGAGCGGGACACCATCGGTCATCCGCTGGTGAGGCCACAACTGATTGCCACAGATTTAGACGGGACGATCATCCCGTACTCACAAACCCACACAGGATATGTCTCGCCTCGGACCCTGGCGGCCTTTAGCACCGCGCATGCCGCTGGAATTCGGATCGCGTTCGTCACCGGCCGCCCGATGCGCTGGATGAGTGCCCTTGCCCCCACCCTTGGTCCAATGGGTGCAGCGATTGTTTCTAACGGCGCGATTATCTATGACATGAACACCGATACCGTCATGGAAGCGCATCCGATGGATCAGCATCTGGTCACCGAGGTGACCAACGAGCTGCGCAGTCTGTACTCGGGTGCCATTTTCGGTGCTGAAACGCTCACCGGGCTGATCATGGAACCAGAATTCATTCCCTCGGCTTCGCGCGCTCGGGCCCGTGCCGCTCAGGAGGCACCGCCGATCACCGCCGATCCGGTGAACTCCGTTGCGGTGCAGTCGTCTCGCTGGATCGAATCGGAGAAAATCACCGATCGGCTGGCCGAACACCCCGAAGTCGTCAAACTGATGGTCAAGGTCAACGGTCACGATCCGGATGACTTGTTGATGACGGTGCGAGCCCATTTCGGGCATCGTGTGCAGGTTACCCACTCGGCGCCTGGCATCTCCCTGCTGGAAATTTCCCGTGGCGACGTTCACAAGGCCTCTACTCTGGCCGATTATGCGGCGTCGATGGGAATTCACGCCAATGACGTCGTTGCCTTCGGAGATCAGCGCAACGATGAGCAGATGCTGCGCTGGGCCGGCACCAGTTATGCGGTGCAATCGGGGCATCCCGGCCTGTTTGCCGAAGCCGACGTCGTCGCGCCGGCGTGTGATGACGATGGGGTCGCCGAAATGCTTGAGCACCTCATGACTCTGCCCGAATAGGCCAGCTAGCCCGAAGAACGCAGCTAGGACGGCTGGGCGAGAGCCTAGAAGAGTTCAGCGCACTGGGTGGGTTGTCCGGTGGCAAAGTATTCGACCAAATCCGCACGCTGCGTCTGCGTCATGTCTGCGGGAAGTTTGCACGAGGCAATATTGGCGGCCGGGACGTGCCGAAGTGACCGCGCAAGATCCGTAATGCGGCCCGTGTTCAGGCCCCCATCGGCAGCAACATAGGGGGTCAGCGACCTCGCGATGGACTGTAACTGCCCTGGATCTTGGGTGTCTAGGGCTTCTTGCAGCACGGAGGTCCACACGTCATCGGCGCTGAGTGCCTCGGGGTGTTCGGTCAACTCTTCGGCCGTGATATCGGTGCTGTCCAGTTCGGTGAGAAATTCTAGATCCCAGAGCATCACATGCTCCATGCGCGCACCGGTGAGTTCCTCAACGGCCACCAGCGTGCCTTCGACATCATCCAAATCTGACACGAGGTGGGCGTCCTGCGGAAAATTGAGGATATCGATGCGACGACGTCCATCGGCCAGATGGAAAATGGATAGCGTCTGATTCGACGAGGCGGCTTGCCCAAACACTAAGAAATTTACGGGGCCGCGCTCTTCCTCGGAACCTTCAGGTCGGAGATCCTCTTGTGGAAACGGGTCCTCAATGACCGATAGCGGATGAAGACTGGAACGGATCGTGCTGACGGCAACCCATACTGCACCGGCAAAGACCGCCAGTACGATCACCCATACCCATACCGTTTTTCGTCGCGAAGCAGCAGCCATGCGGCAAAGTCTAGCTGACCGTCTTCAGGGTGGCACCAGTATTGGTCCACGAATTTGTCGTAGCCTGGAGTGCATGACCACAGGCCCCAACGAGTCGATGACCACCCGGATCGCCCAGCTGCGATCCTTTGCCGCCACCCGGGCAACCCACGCCCGGTCGTTCCGCATGGACCAGCTGCGGAGCTTGCGCGAACTTTTTGAGGATTATTCGAAAGATATTCAGGACGCCCTGTGGCAAGATATCGGCAAATCCGCGGCTCAAACTGATCAGACCGAATTTACCCCGGTCAAAGACGAGATCTCGCACGCCATACTGCATCTGACTGACTGGATGGAACCTGATCGGCGACGATCTATCCCGTTGGCGCTACGTCCCGGACAGGCCATGGTCAAAGCCCGCCCATTGGGAACCGTTGGCATTATTGGACACTGGACCCACCCGTTTTATAGTCTGCTCGCACCGCTGGTGGGAGCGGTCGCCGCTGGCAACTGTGTGGTGCTGAAACCATCTATGCGTGCCCCCAAAACGGCAAAACTGCTGGGCACGATTTTGCCCGAATACCTGAACCCTCGCTCGATCGTCACGGTGACCGGGGGAGAAGGCGCACTGGACGAACTCGCGTCTCAACAGCTTGATCATCTGTTTTATTCGGGCTCCGAAGCGGTTGGGCGGCGAGTGTATCAGCGTGCTGCCGAGCAACTCACGCCTGTCACTCTGCAACTCGGTGGGAAGTCTCCGGTCATCGTGGTGGACGGGCACGATTGGAAAACCATCGGCCGCCGGATCGCCTACGGGAAATTCTCGAATGCCGGACAGAGTCTGGTGAGCCCCGACTACCTGATCGCCGTCGGCTACGACGTGGCGACGAAAGTTCAAGATGCGATTATTGACGCGGTCGAAGACTTCTACGGTCCGAATCCGGGGGAGGCAAAACAGTTCGGGCGGATGATCACCCCGGATCACACGCAACGCCTTGTGGGCCTGCTCCAGGCGACCATGAAGGGTGCGGTCGGCGCTACTCCGGCGCGGTTGGTCCACGGTGGAAAATACAATATCGAGTCCGCATATCTCGCGCCCACCATCCTGGCCGATGTGGACCCGAACTCAGCGATCATGCAGGAACAAATTCTTGGCCCCATCCTGCCGATTCTCGTGGTGGATACGTATGACGAAGCCATGGAACTCGCCAATTCCATGCCAACCCCGCCGGTAGCCTATGGCTTCTCGGAACGTCGACGCATCCGTCGAGATTTCATGCACCGCATCAACGCCGGTGCTGCCGTTATGAACGTGACGGTGCTGCAAGCTTCCTTGCCGTCACTGCCACACAATGCGACCGGAGCTGCAGGATTTGGTGCCTGGGGTGGTTACGAAAGCTTCCGCCTTTTCTCGCAATACCGCACTCATCTCTATAAGCCCACGCGTTTGGACACCCTCGAGGCCGCCTACCCTCCGGAACCAAAACTTGGCGGCCGCTTCATCGACAAACTCAAGTGATCTGCGGAGTAGGCGAAGTGTGCCCGTGCTCATATCGGCTACCACGGGGTAATGAATAGAGCTAGTGTAGATGCGTTCACTCATAACCGAGCAGTCGATACAGCATGCTGGAGGTGCTACGTCATGGCCGAAAGACCGCCATCAGATGATGACAGCTTAAAGGAGGACGCCAAACGCGTGGGGCGTCAAGCGGGAAAGTCCGTTGGATCATGGGATTACTCCCGACCAATCTATCCGCATAACATGCACCCCGCACTGGTTCCAGGGATCAGCCTGGATGAGCAGCGTCGTAAATACAGCGTCGATAAAATCGTTTTTGCTGTTGCCGGTGTGCTGGCCGTAGGGTTCGTGATCTGGGGTTTGATAAGCCCCGAAAACGTCGGCGTCGTCGCCAACGCAGCCTATGGTTGGGTCACCACCAACCTCAGCTGGCTCTTCAGCGCGGTAGCTACAATTGTGCTCTTCAGCCTTTTGGCGCTCGCGTTTACCCGATACGGCAGGATCCCGTTAGGTAAAGACGGCGAGAAGCCCGAATTCTCCACGTTCTCCTGGGTCGCGATGCTCTTTGCCGCTGGCCTTGGTATCGGTGTGATGTTCTGGGGTCCAGCTGAACCACTCACGTACTTCATCTCACCTCCACCGTTGACTAATGCACCGGAATCTACCGAGGCGATGCAGTTTGCGCTGGCACAAACCTACTTCCACTGGGGTTTCCACGCATGGGCCATGTATGCGCTCGTGGGTGGTGCGGTCGCCTATGTCGCGTACCGTCGTGGCCGTACACTGCTGATGTCGTCGATTTTCCGCCGTCTCTTCGGCGCCCGCCAAACTGATGGTTTCGCAGGTCGTCTGGTGGACATTTTTGCTATTATTGCGACCCTGTTTGGTACTGCTGCAGCGCTTGGTATCGCGGCGCTACAGATCGGTGAAGGCGTCACGATCGTGACCGGCGTATCGGAAATTACCAATACGGTACTTGCTGTCATTATTGCGGTGCTGATGGTCGGTTTTATTATCTCTGCCGTGTCAGGTGTCGCCCGAGGCATTCGGTATCTGTCGAATACCAACATTGTGTTCACGATCGGTATCGTTGCCCTGGTCTTCTTCCTCGGCCCAACACTGTTCTTGCTGAACCTACTGCCATCCGCGGTCATAGAGTACATTGGTTCATTCTTTGACCTCATGGCACGTTCTGGTGCTTGGGGCCAAGAGACCATTGACTTCCAGTCTGCCTGGACCGTGTATTACTGGGCCTGGTGGATCTCGTGGTCACCATTCGTCGGTATCTTCATCGCACGCATTTCGCGCGGTAGGACGATCCGTCAGTTTATTCTCGGCGTCATTTTGATTCCATCATCGCTCCTCTTCGTTGCGTACGGGGTGATGGGTGCAACGGCCATTTGGATGCGAGCGGAAGGTAAGCCCGGCTTCGACGAGGAGATGGGCGCTCCGCAAGTATTGTTCACCATGGTCGATAACTTGCCGTTTGCCGAGTGGTTGCCACTGGTCATTATGGTGATTCTGGCGATCTTCTTCATCACAGCAGCGGACTCCGCCTCCGTGGTGATGGGTATTCTGACGACTCGCGGGCGACAGGATCCCCCGAAGGGCATCGTAGTCTTCTGGGGATTGGTCATGGGCGGTATTGCGTTCATCATGCTGATACTCGGTGATGAGACAGCGCTGGAAGGCCTGCAATCGCTGGTTATTATTACTGCTGTGCCCTTTGCGATTGTCATGCTGCTCATCATCGTGGCGTGGATCAAAGAACTCCGTACTGACCCATACGCACTGCGTTACCGGTACGCGGATAACGCCATTAGTCAGGCCGTCATTGACGGCGTGGATAAGTACGGTGACAACTTTGCGATCAAGGTTGTACCAACAGAACCCGGTGAAGGCGCCGGTGGAACCACTGATTCCGCACATGATGACTACACCGGTTGGTATCAGCGCACCGACGAAGATGGTGACCCGGTCGGCTACAACTTCGAAACCGGAGAATGGGAAGACGGTTGGGACCCAGAGACCGGAACCATACCGGTCTCGGAGGTCCGAACAACGGATAAACCCGAATAAATTCCTCGGAGTACAGGGTCGGCCGACCCGAACTTTAGTTCGCGGTCAGGCCGATCCTGAATCCGGTGTGCCCTAGCGAAGTATCTGCGGTCACACCGCTGCGCGCTGAAGTACGATATCGCCTACAGTAGGATGCGTGGCACATATAGGATCCTCCGCGAAGGACCGCAACCTCTTGGCCGGAAGTGAATCGGCTCGAGGTCCATTCCCAAACGTTGCCGGTCATATTGTGCAGCCCGTAACCATTGGGTTCGAAACTCGTGGCTGCCACGGTTCCAACGGGGGCGCCGGGACGATCTGGAAACTGGCCGGGGAAGGTATTCATCCGAGGCATCCCATTGGGCTCACGGATACTGCCCCACGGAAAAGGTTGCTGTTCCAACCCACCCCGTGCAGCAAATTCCCATTCAGCCTCGGTCAACAACCTGGCACCCGCCCACTCGGCGTAGGCCATCGCATCGCGTTGCGACACATGCGTCACCGGGTGATCGGGACGCTCAAGCACGGACGTCGAGTCACCGGCAGGATACAACCAGGTAGCTCCCGATACTTGACGCCACCATGGCGCATCACGAACCGCTGGGGCGCTCGACTGCAACTCTTCAGACAGCAGACCGGAAAAAACCAGCGAATTCCCGTGCAGTTCGGCATCTGTGCGGTGGTCGGTGTCCAGCACAAACGCAGCAAATTCGGCATTGGTAACCGTTGTGGGAGCAAGAGCAAACGGGGCAACACTGACTTCTCGCACGGGGCCCTCGCCATCTTCGGCGTAGGCTTCGGGCGCTTCACTGCCCATCAAAAATGTGCCACCCTGCAGTCCAACCATACGCAATTCGGTCTCGGCCAAAGCAGCCAAGGCTTCAACAATTTTCGACGAGTTGGTGCTTCGTATGTCGTCGTGAGCTGCGGACGAGCCTCCGCGCTGCGGACTACAGCATGCACTCATGAGTCAATTTCTCCAATCGGATGTCGTGAAAGGTGGTTTTGTCATGAAACCTAACATCGTGGTAATTCAAGCAGATCAAATGGCGGCCCAAGCACTGGGCGCATACGGGGACGAGGCCGCAAAAACCCCACATATCGATGCGCTCGCGCAAGACGGTGCCGTTTTTGATCGCGCCTATTGCAACACGCCACTGTGTGCACCATCGCGAGCCTCGATGATGACCGGACAGATGCCATCCGACGTTGGCTGTTACGACAACGGTGCTGATTTTGCGGCATCAATGCCGACGTTTGCCCACCATTTGCGCGCCGTTGGTTATCATACGGCACTGATCGGGCGGATGCACTTCATCGGTCCAGATCAGGAACACGGTTTCGAAGAGCGTTTGACGACCGACGTGTATCCGGCAGACCTCGATATGGTTCCTGAGTGGGAACGCCCCATGGATCAGCGACTGCAGTGGTACCACGACGCCGATGCGGTCTTCACGGCCGGACCGTCGCAGGCTACCGTCCAGCAGGATTTCGATGACGAAGTTGGTTTCCGCACGCTTCGACACCTCAACGATCGGGTCCGTGCCAACCAGGCGGCCGGTGAAGATGTGCCGTTTTTGATGGTCACCAGTTTCATTCACCCGCACGATCCCTACGAACCACCAAAAGAACACTGGGAGCGCTTCGAGGACCATCACATCCCAGACCCACTGCACCCTGACGTTCCGAGCATCGAGCAGGACCCGCACAGCCACCGCCTGCGTGCCATGAGTGGTTTCGATCAGCGTTACCCGAGCATCGAAGAAGTTCGAAACGCCCGGCGTTCCTATTACGCGGCAGTCAGTTACATCGACGATCATGTCGGACGCATCCGGGCCAAGCTTGATGAGCTCAACCTGCTCGACAACACCGTCATCGTTGTCACCAGTGACCACGGCGATATGCTGGGAGAAAAGGGCCTCTGGTACAAGATGTCACCCTATGAGGAGTCATCTCGTGTTCCGCTGATCGTTTACGGTCCGGATCATTTGGTGCCGCAGGGTCGATTCGCGAACCCGGTTTCGTTGATTGACCTCATGCCAACCCTCTTGGAACTCTCAGATGCACCGCAGGCTGATGTTGCCGGCCTGTCGTTACTGGAGTCCGCTCGCCAGGAAACAGCTGGCAAAACCGAGCCAGAGGACCGTGACGTCATCATCGAGTACCTGGCCGAAGGTACCCACGCCCCGCAGATCACGCTGATCCGCGGTCAGTATAAGTATGTTGTGTGCCCAGGAGATCCGGACCAGCTGTTTGATTTAGCAGCCGACCCCTCCGAGCTGCAGAACGTCGCAGCAGTCGATGACTATGTCAGCGTCGCTCAGCAGCTGCGAAAAGACGTGGAAGCGCGCTACAACCTCGAAGAGTTGGAAACCGATGTGCTGCACAGTCAGAAGCAACGTCGTCTGGTTGCCTACTCGTTGCAACAGGGCAAAGTTCGCCACTGGGATTACGTCCCAGATCCTGAGCACCGTTATGTTCGTGGTGACTTCTGGGATGCGCTCAACTACGGCACTGTGAGAATTCCGTAAGCACTCGAACTGTTTGAACAGATAGAACACCCGCCCGGGATCGAAGTCAGACAAGACTTCGACACCGGGCGGGTGTTGTTCCAGGGTGGAACATATGTGTTAGATAATCATGCGTCCTTCACGGCGGGCTTTAAGCCACTCTTTGAAAAAGCCGCGTGCGATGGCGAACATGACAGTAGCCACCAGGACAGGCCACATCAATATGTAAATAGTCAGACCGACGGTCATATTATTCTCCTTGCTTGTCAGTAGCTGCGTTGCCTACATTTGTGCGTTCGAGCTGTGCTTCGTCCTCTTCGGTATCGAAGTCACCGGTAATCTTCTTGATGACTGAGTAGTCGAAGTCCTGCTTGGAGCGGAAGGACATGAAGTAGCAGACCAGGAAGCTGACAGCGTAGGCCACGAGCGAGGCGCTTAGAACCGGGTAGTCACTGAGGTAGTTAAAGCTGAATGGCAGCACAGCAACCATGCCGACCGTGGCGATGATCAGTGCTGGTTTCATACCGAAGAAGCCGAAGCCCATGATGCCGAGAATGACGCCGATGCCGATGATCGACAGGATCTCGACACCATAGCCCAAGATGCCATCGACGGGGATCCATTCGAAGCGTACCGGCAAGAATACGAACAGCGCAGCCACTACGGATACGGAGAAGGCGGCGTTGGTGACTTTCTTCCAGTAGAACGATGAGATGACCGGGAAGACCAGGCAACCCCACATAGCGCCGACGAACACCAACAGATCCAAAATACTGAATTGTGCCGTCGCGAAATAGAGCGCTGCTGCGGTGGCAACGATCATGGTCACACGACCGACGGTGAGCATAGTGCGTGGATTCGCTTTACCGCGACCTTTGCCCTGGCCATAAACATCTGCCATGACAATTGAGGACAGCGCAGATAGGTCAGAGTCTGCTGTGGACGACAGCGAACCAATGATCATAATAAAGGCGAGGCACAGCAAGATTGGGCCGAGATAGGTTCCGGCCATCTGTGGGATCAGGCTGTTGAGGTCACCATTGAGTGGATCGATGCCCACATACAGTGCGATGACGCCGAACATACCGATACCAATGATGGTGGCACCGTAACCAATAGTGGCGGTCACGAAGGTCGGCTTGATGAGATCCTCACGCACGGCGAACAGACGCTGGGCGATAGTTTGGTTACCGATGGCATACGCCAGTACAGCGGCGATATACGGGGCACCCTGATTCATGAAGGCCTCGGATGAGAAGAAGCTCTGCTGCTCAGGGGTAACGTTGCCTGCCGCGACGCCGGCTTCAAACATGTCCGGACCACCGGCGGCAAAGAAGACCACCGGGATAATGATGGCGGTGGCGCCGAGCATTGCCATGACCTGAACGAAGTCAGTGAGGACGGAGGCGCGGAAGCCGGACCACAGGGTATATAGCAGCACACCAGCGGCAACGACCACGATTCCAGTGCCGAAATTCAAGGGCGTCAGGATCGCAAAGAGCGCCCCGCCGGCAATAAAGTTTGAGGTCAGCGAAATGGTTGAGCCCAGAACATTGGAGCCAGCCAGCATCAACTGTGAAGAACGCCCGTGGCGTGCGTACATGACCTCCGCGAGTGTATGTGCCCTTGGTGCAACCTTGCGGATGCGCTTACCAAAGGGGTAAATGAAGAGAATCATCAGTGCGCCCCAGAACCCATAATGGATGGGTCCAGAGACGCCATAGTTATATCCAGCTTCAGCTGAAGCGTACATGGATGACGCCCAAATCCAAGTAGCCGTCATAGAGGCGGCTGAGACGCCAAAACCGATCTTGTTCCCAGCGGTCATGTAGTCATCAGCGTTCTCCTTTTTCCGGCTGATGAAATATGAGATGAGCAGGGTTCCTCCGTAAAAGAGGATAATCAGCAACACCACGACAGGTATGGATATTTGGAGTATTTCTTGGCCTTCCGAAGCAGGCGGCACAGTAGTCCTTTCGCTCAAACGTCCATTCACGGCGCACGTTGCGCCTTACGGCCCGACTTCTCGCATAGGCTCAAGCCGCAACGGGGATATTCCACAATCCGTCACAGTGAGTAGGCCGCTTTTTCAGACCATGTCGGGCGCTCACGCAGGATTTCTACTGGCTGCACAGTCCCGGTTTTCTGTCGGCGCGCGCCCTGGTCAAATCCACTTTTCGTGAGCTTCAACTTCTCTGTTGAACATAGATAAGCTTGGCATAGTTCACAGCGAATAGCGAACTCGTCATACACGGAATGGGTCGTGAGGTCGCTCAAACATCGGTGCCGTGGTGCGAGAGTGTGAATTTTCCAAGATGCTAGATCAAGGATGGTGTCGGTAGTCAAGTGCGATGCGAGGATGGTGCTATTACGCGCTCATTGCAGTTTTGTGGCATTGATTCAGCGGGATCTAAACCGTTGAGAAATCCACGAAATTGCTCGCGTTGTGAGCTACTACTCAGACGCTGTATTTTCGCTAGCGTAGCATGTAATAAAGTGACGCTTCGAGTGAGGTTCAGCAGTAGAAATTGCTGAAAAACGACTGCTTTATGACAGTGAAGCCGTCAGTGTGTGGTGCTAATCCACTGAGGGTGATTAGCGGGTTGGGAGCCGATCACGGTTATACGTGATGTCGTCGTAGCCGTGTGGTTGAGGTTTGCCGTCTTCATCCAAGGAAACGAAGACGATCTTTTCGATCGACAATATCAGGTTGCGTGTGATCATGTTTCGCACTTCTGCGCGCATCGTTAGCGATGTGCTTCCGAAATGGGTTGCTTTGAGTCCCATTTCGATCATGTCGCCCTGTACGGCCGAAGAAATGAAATTGATTTCGGACATCATTTTGGTCACGGCCCGGTGATTTCCCAGCTGCAAAATAGCGTAAATGGCGGCTTCTTCGTCGACCCAGCGGAGGAGCGCTCCGCCAAAGAGCGTGCTGTTGGCGTTGAGGTCCTCGGGTTTAACCCATTTCCGGGTGTGAAAATTCATTCCATCGTCGAGGACACTAAAGGCTTGAGTTTGTGGTGAAGTTGGTTCAGAAGTCATGGCACTCAGCATAGTTTGGCATGGGAACATCGAGAATAAGGTCCATCACAATTGCTGTGGTGGCGAACATTATTCGCCCCAGCGACGTTCCCGGGTACCAGAAGTTTCCGGGCAGGAAGATGGGCCCGCGCTGAACGCGAGCCCATCGTGGTTACGTGCGATTAGTCTGCTGAGCGTCGTTCCGCCACCAGGGTTTCGAGGCGGGCGCCGAGTCGCAGCAGTTGATCCTCGGCACCGATGCGCCCGATGGCCTGAATCGACCAGGACATCCCCTTTTCGTCGTCTTTGATTGGCACGGAAATCGCCGGGAGGCCCAGCACATTGATCATGGAACTGTATGGCGTGAACTTGCACTGATACTCATAGTCCTCCTGGGCCTCTTTGGCAGAGAAGGTGCCCACTGGCGGCGGAGTGAATGCCAGAACGGGTGTGAGGACGATATCGTACTGCCCAAATTGGCGGCGGGTATCTTGTGCCCAGTCGGTCAGGCGTTCGACGGCTTCCTCGTACTGCTCGGGCGTACGCGAGCGAGCCTGGCGTATGAAGTCCTTGGCCAGCGACTCCATCTGTTCCTCGGCGCCTTCAGCCAGTGGCATCCGGGTGAGGCCATTGGTCCACACGGTTTGAAAGTTCTTGTGATAATCCGGCAGGTAGGAAAAGTCCATTTCCTCAATGGATAGGCCCTCTTTGCTCAATAGAGACACGGCAAGCGTCAATGCTTGAACGGCCGACTGGGAGAGCGTGATTTCTAAATCTGGTTGAAACGGTGCGGCTGTGGTGTAACCAATCGACAGATTCCCGGCGGATTCCTGACCTTCGCGAGCCGCAGTCATGTACCGACCCTGCTGCTGTGTTGGGTCGACCAGCGCATCCATGAGCATGCCGGCGTCTTCGACGGTGCGTGCCAGGGGACCGGTGACCGTGAGGTTGGTGACGTGATCTGTCTGATCGTCGGAGGGGACCGTGCCACGGCCAGGTTTCAAGCCGATGAGGCCGGTTGCGGCCGCAGGAATACGGATCGATCCGCCGCCGTCGGAACCCGGGGCGACCGGCAACATGCCGGAGGCAACCGCGGCAGCAGCACCGCCGGAAGAGCCACCCGCGGTCAATTCTGGGCTCCGTGGATTCCGGGCAGGAGCCGAAATGTCATTATCTGAATGACACGAGAGGGCAAATTCGGGAATGGTGGTCTTGCCGACCTGCACAGCGCCTGAAGTGTTGGCATTGAGTGACAAGGGATCGTCACTGGTTTGCGGTGCAGTATTGACGAATAACTTGGAGCCAAAAGTAGTGACCATACCGGCCACGTTCACGGCGTCTTTGAAGGCTAACGGGAGGCCATGTAACGGCCCGACCACGCCGGTGGAAGCATACCTTGCATCGAGCTCATCGGCGCGAGCCAGGGCGGCGTCGTCATGCACCGTTATGAAAGCCCCCAAATCAGCTTTCGCCTTGATGACGGAGAGAAAATGTTCGGTGACTTGCCGGGCAGTATAGGTTCCGGCGGCAATCGCATCGCGCAGTTCGACCGCGCTCAACGAGCCAATGGCATGATTTTCGGTCATACGTTAACCCTATACGCCCACGAGCTCAATCTGGCCGGTTTTGCTGGTAGCCGGGCGTTTTGTTGGTTTATTATGGCCACATGAGTGACTTTGAAACCCTTAACGTAAACGAAGTACCCGATGACGCCCACATTCTGGACGTTCGAGATCCCTACGAATTCGACGCCGGGCACATTCCCGGGGCCATTAATATTCCGATGGATCAGCTGCCGGTCCGTATCGAAGAGCTCGACCCGGACACGGACTACTACGTCATCTGCCGAACCGGTGGCCGCTCCGCACGAGCCACACCGTATATGGAAATGCACGGCTACTCCGCGTTCAACGTCGCCGGTGGGTGTGGTGCCTGGTTAGAGGCAGATAAACCTTTGGTCTCTGAAACCGGCGCTGACCCCATCGTCCGCTAGGCAGTATACGGGGTACAGTAAACAGCCATGAAGTCGTTTGCGTATCTTGGTCCAGAAGGCACATTCACCGAAGCTGCCCTCCAGCGAGTTCCAGAAGGTCGTGGAGCAACAAAACTCGCGGCCGGTTCGGTGATTACAGCCCTGAACCATGTGCGCAGCGGCGAGGTTGACGCCGCCGTCGTCCCCATTGAAAATTCGGTCGAGGGCGGTGTCTCTGCCACCCTGGACGAAATTGCGGCGGGCAATGAACTCCATATTGTTCGCGAAGTTTTAGTGCCCATTAGTTTCATGTTGGTTGGACGTCCCGGTGGGCCACAAGAACTCGATCAGCTGACCAGCGTCTCAACCCATACCCATGCGTGGGCTCAGGTCCGCACCTGGGCTGAAGCAAATATCCCGCAGGCTGCCTTCGTACAGGCGTCGTCGACGGCCGCAGGCGCTCGCGGTTTACTTGACGACTCAACCGCCTATGACGCTGCCGTGTGTGCACCACATCTGGCGCGCGGACTCGATCTGCCGATTCTCGCAGAAGGCATTGAAGACACCGTCGGAGCCGTCACACGATTCGTTGTGGTCGCTCAGCCGGGCACGTTGCCCGAGCGCACCGGGTCCGATAAAACCTCACTGGTCGTACCACTGCCCGAGGACCATCCGGGCGCGCTGGTCCAAATTATGAACCAGTTTTCCACCCGCGGCATCAACCTATCGCGCATTGAATCCCGACCCACCGGTGAATACCTGGGCAAATACTTTTTCTCGATCGATCTTGAGGGTCACCTGGGCGAAGAACGCGTTGGCGCGGCCCTGGCAGCGCTCTACCGGATGTTTCCGGGTGTGCGATTCATAGGGTCGTATCCGCGAGCCGAACCTATCCCGTATTCCATCCCGGCCTATACCACCGACGACGCCTATCAGCGCGGCCGGGCCTGGGTGCAAAACATTCTCGACCGGTAGCTATTCCGCGTCGGGCGAGGGATCGACCGGCACCCGCACGCGCAACGAAAGTGGAATGGTCGTGGCCTTGACCTCTTTGATCTGCGGGATCGGATCGCCATCAATTTGGGCGACGAGCGGTTCTTCGAACACCATCCGGCAGGTACGCACCTGAAATGTCGTAACCCGCGGGCTCTTGCGCTTGGTGGTGAGGGCTGCACTGGCGACTTGAATCCAATCGACTAGGTGGCGCGGATCCAACAGTGCGACGTCCAGCAGTCCGTCGTCAATGACCGCATCGGGGAGCATATTGATGCCGCCGGTCAGGTAGCCGCAGTTGGCAATCATGGCTGAACGAACTCGATAGCGTTTGGGCTCCGTGCCATCCGATGACACCGTGACCGCGTGGCGTTTGCCCCGTAGATGTCGCACGCCCGCCTCGGTGTAGGCTAACCATCCGGCGGCGGCCTTGAGGCGGTCTGACGTTGAATGCATGATTTGTGCGTCGTAACCAGCGCCAGCAATCACCACTGACACCTGGTTGTCCCAGGTGTCGTCGTCGTGCAACATATCCAGGGACACGACATCCACGGCCCGCGATTGCCCGTTAAAGGCAATGGAAATGCACGAGTGGACATCGTTGATCGGCAATTTGAGATTTCGGGCCAGCAGGTTGCCCGTGCCCGTGGGGATGATTCCCATTTGCACATCGGTGTTGTACAAAACTTTTGCTGCAGCGCGTACCGTGCCATCCCCGCCGGCGATGACCACCAGCTGGGCGCCGTCTTGGACCGCGCGCTGGGTGGCCGCATAACCAGAGTCCTCAGGGTCTGTTTCATAAAATTTTGGCTCCGGGAGCCCAAACAGTGCGCAAGCCTGCGTGACCAACGGACGTGCCTGGTCGGCGGCAGCCTTCGCCGGGTTAAACACCATCGCCACGTGGTTCAACACGCCTAACCGCGAGGCGACTTGCGGCAACTCATATGCTTGGGTGAGTTGACCGGAAAGCTCCCGGTTGACATCCCGCAGTCGTGTCACACGAATATTGGCTTTACGCCAGGCAACGATCGCCACAATGGCCCCAATGATGGCGCAAACAGACACCACAATAAGCACGGTGGTTAACGGATTCATGTCACCAAGTGTAGGTCACACCCGGCTCAGGTAAGCTGATTGATGTGATTGACGTAAAGCATCTTGCCGAAAACCCTGACCTATACCGAGCCTCGCAGCGCGCACGCGAAGAGGATGAGTCACTGGTGGATCAGATCATCACCGCTGACGCCGACCGCCGTGCTGCACTCCAAACCTTTGAGCGCCTGCGTGCCGAACAAAACGTGGTGTCCAAAAAGATTGGCCAGGCCTCCGCAGACGAGAAGCAAGCCCTGTTGCGTTCGGTCAAAGAACTTTCGGCTAACGTCAAAACGGCCCAAGCTGAGGCCGATGCCGCCACCCGAGAACTTGAAGCCCTCAACAACCGTTTCCCCAACCTTATTGTTGAAGGGATCCCAGCCGGTGGCGAAGACAATTTTGCCGTGCTCAAAGAAATCGGTGATGTACCGAAGTTCGATTTTGAACCTCGCGATCACCTTGCGCTGGGCGAACTGTTGGGCGCCATCGATATGGAACGCGGCGCCAAAGTCTCGGGTTCGCGCTTCTACTTCCTCAAAGGCGTAGGCGCCCAACTTGAAATGGCACTGACCCAAATGGGCATGGCACAAGCAGCCGAAGCCGGTTTTACCCCAATCATCACGCCCACTCTGGTCCGCCCAGAAACCATGAACGGTACCGGATTCAACGTCGAGCACGACGACGAGATCTACCGCATCGAAAAGGATGACCTCTACCTGGTCGGCACTTCCGAAGTGGCGCTGGCCGGTTACCATGCCGACGAGATCCTCGACTTCAGTAACGGTCCCATCCGTTTCGCTGGTTACTCGACCTGCTACCGACGCGAAGCCGGAGCGGCTGGAAAAGACACCCGGGGCATCATCCGGGTCCACCAGTTCAATAAACTGGAAATGTTTATCTACACCACCGTCGAGGAAGCCGAAGCTGAGCATGAACGCCTACTCGCGTGGGAAGAAGACATGCTGGCCAAGATCGAGGTGCCCTACCGGGTGATCGATACCGCCGCCGGCGACCTCGGCCCTTCCGCCGCCCGCAAGTTCGACTGTGAAGCATGGGTCCCCACTCAGCAGGACTACCGCGAACTGACGTCGACCTCGAACTGCACGACGTTCCAAACGCGTCGTCACAATGTTCGTCAACGCCTCTTTAACGACGACGGCTCACGCGCCGGAACACGGATGGCAGCGACCCTCAACGGAACGTTGGCCACGACCCGCTGGCTGGTTGCGATTTTGGAAAACCACCAGAACGCTGACGGTTCAGTCAACGTCCCCACGGCGCTGCAGCCATACATGGGCGGCAAAACCGTACTCGAACCCGTCAAATAACCACGGGATATCGCCAGTCGTCGCGAAGTAATTTGACCAAATTTCCTGCCACGTTCGCGTGTGTTCGCCTCGCGTTCATCGCAACGTTGCCCAACATGATTGACTAGTGATTATGAACAAAAAGATGGTCTGTTTAGACGTAGACGGAACGATCGTGGACTTTGATGGCCACATGTACCCAGAAGTACGTGCCGAGATTATCAATGTCATGGAAGCCGGCCACCACGTGCTGATTGCCACCGGACGAGCCTTCCACGCGACCCTACCGATCGCTCGCGACCTCGGACTCCACTCCGGCTACTCGGTGTGCTCCAATGGAGGCGTCTCGTTGCGTCTGGATCCAAAACTGGATGAAGGTTTCGAAGTCATCGCCCGCAGTACATTCGATCCCTCGTCCGTGCTGGACGCGCTCAGTGAGCGCATCCCGATGGCGAAGTTCGCGATTGAAGACGATAACGGACGATACCTCTCGACCGAACGCTTCCAAGACTTCAGCTTCGGAATACAAGCTACCGGTGTGACGTTTGAAGAACTCCAAGAAACCACTGCGGTACGCCTCGTGGTGTTCTCGCAGGACTCCTCAACACAAGAATTTGCTGAGGCCATCGAAACCCTGGGGCTGCAAGGTATTACATACTCGGTTGGGTATAACGCCTGGCTGGATGTTGCCGGCGCTGGGGTTTCGAAAGCCTCGGGCCTGGAAGCGCTACGGCAGATTCTGCACGTCGAGCCGGAAGACACCGTCGCCATCGGTGACGGGTTTAACGACGTCGAAATGTTGGAATGGGCTGGTCGTGGGGTGGCCATGGGCCAAGCACCACGTGAGGTCAAACAGGTTGCCGACGAGATTACCGGAACTGTACACGACGGCGGACTCGCTACCGTACTGCGCACGCTCCTCTAAGCGCCACTATGCGCACGCTCCTCTAAGCGCCACTAGGAGCTACAGTCCACTATTCGACTGGATGGCGACGGCTGAATCCGTCTGGTCTAAGAGCAGCCCCACCGTGGCACGGACGTCGTGCTCGGTGTTGTAGAGGGAACGTTTGATCGCTTGGGAAACGGCTTGGACGGTCATCCCCAGTTCTTGGGCAACTCTGCGTTGCTGACCGCGCACACCGGGGACCAGCCGATCCAGGACCGCCCATTCGGCCTCGGAACGCCGGGATACAATGTGTCCGAGCAGCTGCAACACGCTTTGTGCATGTTTGCCCAGCTGGGTCGGGTCGACACCACGTGGCGGTTTTGCCGCCTCGATACGTAGTGGCACCAGTTGGCCCTGTTTCGATGCCAATGAAAGGGCCAATTCGGCGGCTTTCACGCCGGAGCCTTCAAGTCTGCCCTGACTATTCTCGGCAACACCCCCGACGCCAATACCGACATTCCAGTCCTGTAGCCGCATGGCGTGCATGGCGACTTCGACGAGTTGTTGCGATGAGCCCACAATCTGTTTGTAGGCCGTAGGGTCTGCGGCGCGTGAAGCGGGGAAGTCGATACCCAAACGTTGCTCTACGTCGTGCCGCAACGACGATAATTGCTGTTCGCTTGGTTCGGCAGAGCGTTGAGTCATCATCAAAACAAACATATTTCCATCCTTGCACGTACCCAACACCTAGCGCGAGGGACTGCGGCGTAATCAACGGCAAGTTCTTTACTCGTAAATACAGTAAAACGCCGTAAGAACGGATTCTTACGGCGTTTACTGGTCTGAGAACACTGGAAGTTGTATATTACCCCAGCGCGAAATTCCTCAAACCGGACGGATACGAGGCCTGGTTCGAGCCGATTTTCGAGATTTTAGCCTTGAAAACGATCGATCGAGGCTTGGAGTTCAGCTTCGGCAGCTTCGCGGCCCTTCCAGCCTTCAGCTTTGACCCATTTACCGGGTTCCAAGTCTTTGTACCGGGTGAAGAAGTGCTCGATTTCTTTGACCAGATACTGCTCAATGTCTTCGAGCTCTTTGATGTGGTCGTAGCGAGGGTCATTTGGTACACACAGCACCTTATCGTCACCACCGCCGTCATCGGTCATCGAAAAGATCCCGATGGGACGCGCTTCAACAACGATGTTTGGTAGCAGATCGAAGCCCGGGAGGTACACCAGAGCATCCAGCGGGTCGCCGTCTTCGCCCAGCGTGTTGTCGAAAAACCCGTAGTGAGTTGGGTATTCCATGGACGTGAAGAGCACGCGGTCCAAGTGCAGACGGCCGGTCTTTTCGTTGATTTCGTACTTGACTCGAGAGCCGGCTGGGATCTCAATGGTGACGTCGTGGTGCATAATTTCTCCATCTCCTCGGGGTATGTCTTGTCGCACCGAATTGATCAGGCGCAAGCGTATGCTTGGTCTAAGGTTATTACGTGCACAGGCGATTCGCCCAAATAAGCGTACAACGTGCAACGATTTTAACGGGATAAGGCGAAAACAGTTCGACAGGTGACAGCATAATGGCAGCGAAATCCACCGGCCGGCGGGCAGACCGCAACCGGCAGGCTCGCCGCCCCAACGCATGGTTGCTCGGACTATTCATCGGCATCGTTGGTGGCACCGCAGTAGCCGTGACCTACCCGGCACCCAGCGTCGACGTCATGAAAATCCAGGCCAACGACTGGTACACCAACATGCGAGATCTGGTGGCCCCCGAAAACCAAGCCGCCGGAGGTGTGACACCCTCCGACCCACAAATCTATGCAGCCCCGCCGGTTAGCCTCCCGCCCGAAGCAGATGTTGACGATGCCACTATCGACGATATGGATGCCTTGGTGGATGTCACCGCACCACAGCCCAACGCTGATGAGCTTGGTGATGCACTAAACGACGAAATCGCGGACCTAGAGTACACCCACCGTGTACGAGTCACCGATGTGGCCACCGGAAAGCTGCTCTATAACGCAGGCGGTGAGGACGCGATTGTGCCGGCCTCGACCCTGAAGCTCTTCACCGGTGTCAGTGCGCTGGAGCATCTGGGCACCGATCACCGGTTTGTTACCTCTGCGGGCTATGATCCTGCGACCGGCGTGGTGCTGATCGGCGGGGGAGACGGCATGTTGTCCACCGGGGAAAGTACCGGGCGCACGATGGGACGCGCCGGTCTTGGTGATCTGGCGCAAGAAACCTGGGATGTCATTGCCGAGGAACTACCCGAAGGCCAGACCACGATTGATGTGTGGGCGGATGTATCTCGGTACGCGCAACCGACGGTGCATCCCTCATGGACTGAAGGCCTCATGACCTCGGGCTGGGTCTCGCCGGTCTACCCGATGAACACTTATGGTGGCTTCGTGTCGAACCCGTTCTATGACAGGACCGCGGTCGAAGACGGGGCGGTCAGTACGGGTGGCGCCTACGCGCAGCGGCTGACCGAACTTGCTCAAGCCGACGGACGACAGGTGGAATTTCGCTACGCCGGGCAACGAAGCCAACCGACGCAGGTAGAGCCGATTGCTCAAGTGCACTCGGCACGCCTGGGTCAGCAACTCGAATACGCCATGAAGCAGTCCAATAACATGCTGTTTGAGATCTTTGGTCGCGAAGCCGCCCTGGCTGCGGGCAACAGTCCGGACTTTCAAGGCTCCACCCAAACCACAATGGACGCCGTCCAACAACTGGGAATTTCCACCGAACACCTCAATTTTCTTGATAACAGTGGGCTTTCCCCTAATAGTCGTGCCACGCTGGAATCTATGACTCAGTTGTATGACGTCGTGATGAGCGAAGAACATCTGCGGCCGGTTGTGCACTCGTTGACGATCGCCGGCTATGACGGGACCATGCGAAACCGGCTGGCCGAAGCACCATATTCGGGTCTCGTCCGGTCGAAGACTGGCACATTGGAAGTGGCCAGTTCCAACGCCGGTATGACCGTCACCGTCGACGGTCGAGCGCTCTGGTTTGCGATCAACACCGCCGGGGCCGAGGAGGACTACGCGGGAGCTCGTGCCGAACAAGATCGCCTCACCCAGGTGATCACCGACTGTGGATGCAGCGGTGAGTAACGCACGACGTCATTGGTAAAAACGTTTCAACGTGATGGGATAGACCTATGCAGATTTTTAATCAGAACGTAGCCGCTTCGACCGGGCGAAGCCTCGTGCCCCCGGGACCTCGAGTTCCGGCCACCGATGCCATCGTCGAAGCCGAAGGGCTCCGTGCCGCCGCGTTTACCGCCGCCGAACACGTCGCTGAGCTCAGTAAGCTCCCGGCAGTGCAACACTGGGACGCCACGACGATCGCCAACGACGTCGATATTCTGGTGGTCGACCGTCCCGGCTGGATCAGTGGTAACGCTGAATCATTGCAGGTCATGCTCAACCCTGCGTTTCAGCAACTCGAACAGCAGAACCCAGAGCTGGTAAAAACCATGGGATCCGGTGCAACGGCAGCATTTTCGGGAGCACAGGTCGGCTCTGTGCTGGCCTTCCTGTCGACCAAAGTCCTGGGACAATTTGAACCCTATGCGGCACAAGCGCGCGGTGGGAACCCACGGTTGATGCTGGTGGCCCCGAACGTGATGATGATCCGTGACGAGCTCAACCTGGATGCCGAAGACTTCCAATTCTGGGTGAGCCTGCACGAACTGACCCACGTGGCCCAATTTGCTCAAGCACCGTGGCTGGCCGACCATATTCTGAGTATCGCTACCGAGTACCTGACCACCAATTTATTGCCGGTTGCCGAAAGTGAACTCAGCGCCGACGAGAAAAAAGAGCGTACCGGTGCTTTAGAAGCCCAGATTACCGGGGTCATGTCTCTGCTGGAGGGCCACGCCAACGTCATCATGGATGCCGTGGACCCCAGCATGGTGCCCACCGTCAAAGTCATTCGCGAACGCTTCGACGCCCGTTCGTCGAAAATCAAATGGTTTGGACAAATCTTGCGCAAAATCTTTGGCCTCGATGCCAAAGCAAAACAGTATAAGCAAGGACAGTCCTTCGTCTCGGCGGTGGTCGATCGCGTTGGCATGGACCAGTTCAACGTGGTGTGGCAGCAACCAGAACACTTACCAACTGCCGACGAGCTGCATGACGCCGATGCCTGGACCGCCCGCGTGCTGGGCTAACGAGCACTGATAACCAACACATGGAACCGGCATACTCCCAGATGCAACTGCCCGGCGGCCCCGAAGCATGGCCGCCGTCGGCTGCATGGCCGACTGCCGTGCATGCCGGCGTCGCCACACTCAAAGTCCTGGCCCAACGCTGGGGTGTCCAAGCCGGTGGGGCGCCCATACTTGTGGGAGTATCCGGCGGCGCAGATTCGCTGGCCCTAGCCGTGCTGGCCGCAGAGACACAACGGGTGACCGGACTCCGGTTTGGGGCCGTGATCTTAGACCATCAGCTCCAACAGGTCACTGCAGATGTGGCACAGCGGACCGCACGAATTTGTACACACTTGGGATTAGCCCCGGTGCTGCGAGATAACGTGCAGGTGATCCAGCAGGGCGATGGCCTGGAAGCCGCAGCGCGGCAAGCCCGCTACGGTGCGTTCGTGCGTCTGGCAGCAACCACGAACGCGGCAGGAGTGGTGACCGCCCATACCGCTAATGATCAGGCCGAACAAGTACTGCTCGGGCTGGCACGAGGCTCCGGATTACGTTCACTGGCCGGGATCAGAGAAACGCGTGAGCATGTCTTGGCCGACTACAAACCAGTGCGGATCGGCCGCCCCTTATTGGAGCTGACACGAGACGATACTGAAACGATCTGCGCTTGGGCCGGTCTGCAGTATTTTCAGGATCCGATGAATGACGACTTGTCCCTGGCACGGATTCGAGTCCGCCAGCAACTCCTGCCTGCCCTCACTGATCCGACCACGGGTCTGGGGCACGGAGTTTTTGCGGGGTTGGTCACAACAGCAGCACTGGCTGCTGACGATCTGGACGTACTGGAAGACCTGGCCGCTGAGGCCTACGGTGCGCTCGCAGTCGCCGAAACGACCCGAATTCACTTCCCACTTGCGCAAATGCAAGGTTTAAAACCTGCCATTCTGCGCAGAGTTGTGGCACTGGCCGCACAACATTTCGGCGCACCACAACCTTCTGCAGAACGCTTGGCGGCCGTTCAGAGACTGGTCTCTCCACCGATTGGACGGGCCTCATCGCCTGGACCGGTGCAGTTAGAAGGACATGTGAGTGTGTATCGAGAAAAAGTGACCCACGAATATGCAAAACTATTAGTTATTCGCTCAAACACGAGCGACTAACCTGACACTACGAGGAGTGACAATGAAGGCCGAAGACGTTTCAGGCGATTTAGAGTCGGTGCTACTCGACCGCGAAGAAATTGATGGCATCGTCCAGGACCTGGCTGTCAAAATTGACCGCGACTACGAGGGCAAGGATGTGCTGCTCGTCGGAGTGCTCAAGGGTGCGCTCATGATCATGGCGGATCTCTCACGAGCAATGAAGTCACAGGTCACCATCGACTTTATGGCGGTTTCCTCCTACGGTTCCGGCACAAAATCCTCCGGTGTAGTGCGGATTTTGAAAGACCTCGAAGAAGATCTCATGGATCGCCACGTGTTGATCGTTGAAGACATCGTCGACTCCGGGCTGACACTGTCCTGGCTGAAAACCAACTTGGAATCGCGCGGTCCGGCTTCCGTAGAGATTGTCACGTTGTTGCGTAAACCAGAAGCTCTGGCCGTAGACATTGATGTGAAATACATCGGCCGTGACATCCCCAATGAGTTTGTGGTTGGCTACGGCCTGGACTTCAACCAGAAATATCGCAACCTGGATATTTTGGGAACACTGGCTCCGCACGTCTACCAGTAGGACGTATCACCGTTTCCTTTTTGTGCTTCCACCGATTGCGAAAGGAAATGAGACGTAGTCTTTTTGGGCTGCTGAACCAGGTAGCTTAGAAGGGTGAAAGCCAAGAACATCTTTAAGGGACCGGTCATTTGGATCGTCCTCGCAGTTTTAGCGTTACTCATCGTCGTACCGGTGCTGTCGGGTTCCTCGACAAACCGTGTGGATACCTCGGTGGGTATCGAACTGTTGGAGGACGACAAAGCGAGCCAAGCGCTGCTGGACGACAATGATCATCGAGTCGACCTAACACTGCGCGAAGATTTCCACCACGAAGACCGCAACCTGGGTACCCAGGTACACTTCTTCTACTCAACGGATCGCGCTGAGGCCGTCACGACGCACATCGCGGATTCGAACGTGGATGACTACACGGACGAGCCGGTGCAGTCGAACTGGCTGCTGTCCATGCTTGGCTTTTTGATTCCGTTCATTCTCATTGCCCTGCTGTTCTGGTTCTTGCTGTCCCGCATGCAGGGTGGCGGCAGCCAAATGATGAAGTTTGGTAAGTCGCAGGCCAAACTCATGTCGAAAGACACCCCGCAGGTCACCTTCAAAGATGTGGCTGGTTCTGATGAGGCCGTTGAAGAACTGTATGAGATTAAAGAATTCCTCACCGAACCCGAGAAGTTCAAGGCCGTTGGCGCCAAAATCCCAACCGGTGTGCTGTTATATGGCCCTCCGGGCACGGGTAAAACGCTGATTGCACGCGCACTGGCCGGTGAAGCAAGTGTGCCGTTCTACACGATTTCAGGTTCTGACTTCGTGGAAATGTTCGTTGGTGTCGGCGCATCTCGTGTTCGCGACCTGTTCAACGAGGCCAAGAAGAACGCCCCGGCAATCATTTTCGTCGATGAGATCGACGCTGTAGGTCGTCACCGTGGCGCCGGTGTCGGTGGCGGAAATGACGAACGCGAACAGACCCTGAACCAGCTGCTGGTTGAGATGGATGGCTTCGACGAAAACTCGAACGTCATTCTGATCGCGGCCACCAACCGTCCCGATGTTCTGGACCCGGCGCTGCTGCGTCCCGGCCGTTTCGACCGTCAGGTACCGGTTGAGGCTCCATCGCTTGAAGGACGCCTGCAAATTCTGAAGGTCCACGCACAGGGCAAACCGCTAGTTGAGAACATCGATCTGTACGGCCTAGCCCAGCGCACCCCCGGTTTCTCGGGTGCAGATCTGGCCAACGTGCTCAATGAAGCAGCACTCTTGACGGCGCGTTCGAATGCGCACCTGATCGACAATCGTGCCGTCGACGAGGCGGTTGATCGTGTGATGGCCGGCCCGCAGAAGAAGACTCGTTTGATGAACGACCACGAACGAAAAGTCACCGCCTACCACGAAGGTGGGCACGCTCTGGTGGCCGCCGGGTTGAACCACTCGGCACCGGTTTCAAAGGTCACGATTCTGCCGCGCGGTCGGGCCCTAGGCTACACGATGGTTGTCCCGGACGAAGACAAATACTCGGTAACCCGCAACGAACTGCTCGACCAGTTAGCCTATGCGCTGGGCGGCCGTGTCGCCGAGGAGATTGTCTTCCACGACCCATCAACGGGTGCGTCTAATGACATCACCAAAGCGACCGATACCGCGCGCAAGATGATTACCGAATACGGCATGTCATCACGTGTCGGTACCGTCAAACTGGGCTCCGGAAACGACGAGCCATTCCTGGGCCGCGATATGGGCTCAGGACGCGACTACTCTGATGAACTGGCCTTCGTCGTTGATGAAGAAGTCCGCAAACTACTCGACGATGCCCACGCCGAAGCCTACTGGGTGTTGAACACTAACCGGCACATCCTGGATGACCTGGCATCGAAACTGCTGGAACAGGAAACCTTGAATCGCCACGAATTGGCAGATATTTTTGCCAACGTGCACAAGTACACTCCGCGTAACACGTGGCTCTTCCACGAGGACCGTCCGGTCTCAGATCTGCCCCCGGTCGGCATGCCTGAAGGTACCGCCACGGATAAGCACCCGGAGAATTCATCAGCTACCACCGACGAAGCCCCCAGCGGCTCGCCCGGTGACGACCAGGAGAACTAAATGATGGACCAACCCAGAATCGAAGCGGCGGTTCGTGAGATTCTGTTGGCTGTGGGGGAGGACCCAGACCGTGATGGTCTGGTGGATACCCCTGCCCGGGTTGCCCGAGCATATGGTGAATTTTTTGCCGGGCTCCACCAAGATCCAGCCGACATTCTTGGCACCACCTTCGATATTTCGCACGAGGAACTGGTCTTAGTCAAAGACATCGAGTTCTATTCGATGTGTGAGCACCACCTGGTCCCATTCCATGGCAAAGCACACATCGGGTACATCCCCTCGGCAGAGGGCAAAGTCACCGGACTGTCGAAACTTGCCAGGCTCGTCGAACTCTACGCACGCCGTCCACAGGTTCAGGAACGCCTGAACACCCAGATTGTCGAAGCCATCATGGAACACTTGAATCCGGCCGGTGCCATCGTGGTGCTGTCTGCCGAACACATGTGTATGTCGATGCGCGGCGTGCAGAAACCGCACGCGAAAACCGTCACGTCTGCGGTCCGCGGGCAGTTGCGGGAACCGTCCACGCGTAATGAGGCCATGAGTCTGATTCTTAACGCCGGGGTACACTAAAGCCGGTACGAGATAACCAAACAGGAAGGATTTTCCATGTCTATTGGAGCTGTCCCAGGAACCGGTCCGGCAACGGGCCCGCTTTCGGTAGTGCGAAAAGCTACGCGAAAAACCTTTGAGGATCTGCCAACCGATCGCACTCTGGTCATGGGCGTCCTGAACGTGACTGATAATTCGTTCTCGGACGGCGGCGAAAACTTTGACGCCGGCAAAGCCATCGATCACGGACTTCGCATGCACTATGCGGGCGCCGACATTATCGACATCGGCGGCGAATCCACCGCACCAGGAACCGAAGAAGTCAGTGTCGCCGACGAACAAGCACGCATCCTGCCGGTTGTCGAAGCCCTCGTCAAAGCCGGGGTCTATGTCTCGGTAGATACCCGCCACACCGAGACCGCTCGCGCAGCCCTCGAATACGGCGAAGTCATGATCAACGACGTCTCAGGCGTCAACCACGAAGCCGATATGCCACAACTGATCGCCGAAACCGGTGCGCGCTATATTGTGATGCACAATCGCGGCAACTCGAAAACCATGGATGGTTTGGCAGAATACGACAACCTGGTCTCCGAAGTTGTGGCCGAAACCCAGCAGGTCATTGACACATTCCTTGCCGCTGGCGTCAAAAAAGAACAACTCATCGTAGATCCGGGACTTGGGTTCTCCAAGACCGCAGAGCACAACTGGCAGCTGCTCAAGCACCTGACCGAATTTGAAAAACTCGGTTACCCAGTACTGATTGGTGCCTCCCGCAAACGGTTCCTCGGCACCCTGCTCGCCGAACACAATACCGAAGCAATGGAACCACGCCAGCGTGATCACGCGACAGCTGCAATTACTGCACTCGTGGCACAAGAAGGCGCATGGTGCGTACGCGTGCATTCCGTGGTGTCCAACCTGGACGCTGTGAAAACCGTGGCTGCACGCCAGGCCGCAGAATAAGCAACGCCATGGGGACCATCAGCCTGATGGGGCTACGCGCCCGCGGTTACCACGGGGTACTCGAACACGAACGAGCCACCGGCCAGACCTTCCTCGTGGATGTAGACCTCGACCTGGACATAGACCAGGCGGCTGCCACCGACGACGTCGCAGCAACCGTGAACTATGCAGAAGTTGCTGCCGTAGTGGAGAGTATCATCACGGGGCCACCGGTCAATCTGATTGAAACCCTCGCCATCACCATGGCCGATACGATTCTGGCAGACTTTTCGCGGATCGTATCGGTGCGAGTCACCGTTAATAAACCCCAGGCCCCCATCCCGGCAGACTTTGCCAATGTTGCCGTTAGGGTTGCTCGAAACCGTACTGCTGCAGGACGGTAACCATGCACGACCTCGATCCGCAATTGGTGGCACAGCCTGCTGAACCTGTGCGCGCCGTGGTGGCGCTGGGTTCAAACCTGGGCGATTCGGCCAGCATTCTTGACGACGCCGTCGACGCGTTCTGGCAGGCATCAAACATCGACGTCACTGCTGTGTCGCCACGGGCCAAAACGGCACCCGTCGGTGGACCGGAGCAACCAGATTTTCTCAACCAGGTGCTCATCATCGAAACAACGTTAAGTCCATATGCGTTGCTGGAGTTCGCCCATGAACTCGAACAGGTAGCCGCCCGGGTGCGAGGCGTCCGCTGGGGGCCGCGCACCCTCGACGTCGATCTGATCGATTATGACCAGGTGACCTCGAAGCATCCGGTGCTCACCCTGCCGCATCCACGCGCACACGAGCGGGCCTTCGTGCTTATCCCGTGGTCGTGGGCGGAACCCTCCGCCACACTCAGCGGCCAGCCCGTTGCCGAATTAGCTGCACGAGCCGACGACGCCACCACCGTGCACCGCGTGGAGGATAACCGATGAGTTCGCTTCGCATCAGCTGGATCGTCGTCGTAGTGCTCAGCACCGCGATCCTCGGATGGCTGGGCGCATTTGTCGCCGCAGAATCCGGTTGGCCGGCCCCGGCACTGGGTATCACCGCCGTCATCACGCTGGCCGCCGTCATCGTACTGGAACTCATCTTGGGTATTCGGGTACTGAAAGACAGGCAACGCCCCGTCGCAGATCGGCTGAATCCCGTCGCCGCGGCCCGCACCTTAGTCCTCGCCCAAGCAGGCACCTACGCGGGGGCTGCGATCGGTGGCTGGCACGCCGGCATGTTGGTGCATCGTGTGCCCCAGGTCGGCTTTGGTTCCGACGTCGTGACCGAAGCCTCTGTTCAGGTGATCACGGCGTTGGTTCTGGTGATCGTTGGTTTTGTTGTGGAACAATGGTGCCGGATCCCACCGGAGGACACTGACGGCAACGGTGGTAACCACCAGAACCCGCCCGGCGCTTCCGGAGTGCAACCCACCGCGCGACAAGCAGACACAGATAGCTGGTCGCCACCACGGCAACCCAAGAGATGAGACTGCAGGCATGGACCACGAAAACCTTCCGTATCGGAGAGTTTCGCCTCGCCTGATTCCACTGCGCCAGATCAATAACGCGATCGGCTTCGGCATCTTCTTCCTTTTCTTGCTGATACCCCTGCTGATTGTTCAGTTCGTCGCACCACTGTTTTTCACCAACAGCGCCGCATATTTGCTCTACCTTCTGCCAGCCGGCGTGCTGGTGTGGGGGATCGTGGTCGCCTGTATCATTCCGCGACAGGTTCGAGCCATGGGATACCTGGAGAACCGTGACGATCTAGTGCTACGTCGCGGCATTTTATTCCGGAACCAGGTGGCCGTCCCGTACGGGCGCATCCAATACGTGGACATCCACCAGGGACCGCTGCAACGAGCCTTCGGGGTCACACAGATTTCTATCACAACGGCCGGTGGCGGGACCGCCTCGACCTTTGAGGGGTTGCCCATGGTTGAGGCGGAACGACTGCGCGATGAATTGACACAACGGGGTTTCGCTCGGTTGGCAGAATTGGCGGAAGCATGAGCCAACCAGTGCAACAACAGCACAGCCCCGAGATTCCATGGAGCCGCGTCCACCCGATCTCGCCCTTTGTCCGATCGTGGTCGGTGTTGCTGATCTTCGGCTACGTCCTGACAAACCTTTCGCTGCAAACCCTGCGGAATATCGTCGAGAGCTTTGAGCTGTCGATCGGCCAGGCCATCCTCATATTTCTCGGCATCGTCTTCATCGCACTCCTCGTCGCGGCAGGCCTGTATACGATCGCCTGGCGGTTTTATCAGTTCCGCATCACCGCTGACGCGGTCGAATTACACGCGGGCGTCGTTTTCCGTCGTCGCCGGTACATGCGTTTAGACCGACTACAAGCCGTCGACATCGACCGGCCACTCTTTGCGCGGCTGTTCGGCCTATCGAAACTGTCGCTGCACGCGGCTGACGGATCAGAGGCCACGCTCGCGCTTGAATATCTCAAAGCAACGGATGCCGAACAGTTGCGCCGTGAGATCCTCTATCTGGCCTCTGGCGCTCAAGATGATCCGCAACTCGACCCCATGGCCGAAAGCACCACTTCTGAGACGGGACCATCGGCGGGGCACTCGCCGGGGGCACCCGCTGCGAATCCCGTTACGCACCCGGCTGCACCCGCATACCCATACGCTGAGTATCTCAGCGCCTATGTGCAGCACAATCCTCGTGGGCTCACCGAAGCGGTCAGCCCACCGCCGGGCGTGATCCCACAGCAGATCACCCAGTCACGGCGAGCCAAGAACCCACCGCGAGAGTTACTGACCATCCCATTGTCTCGGGTCGTGGGAGCAGGCGTAGTAACAGGTCTGGGCGCCGGTATTGCCAGTGCTCTCTGGGCGTTGATCGTGGGTGGTTTCGTGTTGTGGCTCAGCGCGCGGGACGGGTCGAATGAAACGCTCCCGTTCCTTATCGGTGGCGGCATCGGGTTCCTACTCATCGTCGGGTTCATTACCATCGTCACCGCATTTGCACAGGTTAACTCGAACTATAATTTCACGGCCAGAACCTCGGATTCCGGGGTGCGTGTTCTCTCGGGCCTCTTATCGACGTCGTCGCACACCATCCCACCCGGTCGCATCCAAGCCATTCAGATTTATCAACCCATCGCATATCGGTTCTTTGGGTGGTACCGGATCCAAGTCAGCGTGGCCGGCTACGGGCTCACCGACTCCTCAACCACCGTGCTACCGGTCGGCAAATTCAACGACGTTCTGATCATGTTGTCGGTGCTTGCCCCAGATGCTGGGGTCGAGCGGGCCGATGAGCTCATCTACAATGCCCTGAAATATACCTCCGACGACGATGGCTTCACCCACGTGCCGTCCCGAGCGCGGTTCTGGCAACCGGTCGCCGGCCGCCGCCACGGGTATATGACAACCCCAACACTGTTGTTGATTCGATACGCTAAACTGCGCCGCATCTTAGCGATGATCCCGCACGAGCGTATCCAACAGTCCACCGTGCACCAATCCCTGTCCGATAAGTTCAGTGGAACAGTATCGGCCAGATTCAGCACACCGCCCGGGCCGGTTCGGGTGAATATTAGCAACCATGAGCCTGAAGCTCTGATCCAGCTGTTCTTCCATGAAGCTGAAATCGCAGCCCACGCGCGTCGCATCAAGGATAAGAACAAGTGGATGGCCGATGAGGAACTCGAGAATTTCGAAAAAACGGCCATCAAGGCAAAAGCCCAAGGAGGTGACCGCGCGTGAAAGACTTCCCACACCATCTGCAATTCCGCCCGGTTCGCCGCCAACTGACGACCTACCGCCAGATTCATAACGCCATCAGCCTGGTGATCAACATTGTGATCTTCGGTGGCGCAGCAGTGCTGACCGGGTATCTCTCCGAACCCGGCTGGTGGCAACTATTGCTCTACATCCCGGCAGCCTGGATACTCATCCACCACGTCGTCAAGATGTTCATCATCCCGCGACAAGTACGAATCCACGGCTGGGCAGAGCAAGCCGATGATATCCTCATCCGTTCGGGCGCGATTTTTCGCAAGTATCAAGCTGTGCCGTACGGACGTCTGCAGTTCGTTGTCGTTACTCAAGGGCCGCTGCAACGAAAATATGATCTCGCGGATGTGTCCATTACAACCGCAGGTTCCAAAGCTGAGATCTTGGGACTCCCCACCATCGAAGCAACCCGCCTGCGCGATGACCTCTCTGCCCGCGGATATGCCCGACTCGCCGGACTCTAAGGAAGGTACTCATGAGCGTTGACGAACCCCTGACCACCGGAGCAATCGGCCAACCCAACCGGCTCGGTATCGGCATTATCGGGGCAGGCCGCGTCGGCGCCGTCCTCGGCATGGCCCTGCAGCGCGCAGGCCACACAATTACCGCCGTCCACGCGGTATCCGACGCCTCGATCAACCGAGCAGAAACCCTACTGCCCGATGTGCCAATCATCGAGATCCCAGATATTCTGCGCCGTTCCGAAGCCGTGATTTTTGCGGTACCTGACGACGTCCTGGAACCACTGGTCGCCGGACTCGCCGCAGCCGGCCACATCCAAACCGGCCACCTGCTGGTCCACACCTCGGGACGCTACGGTACCTCGGTGCTGCAGTCGGTGCGCGAGCACGGCGCCATCCCGGTGGCCATCCACCCGGCCATGACCTTCTCCGGGCTGAGCCTGGACGCCGACCGACTCCAAAATACAGCGTTTGGGATCACCGCTGACGCAGTCGTCGTGCCGATCGCCGAGGCACTGGTGGTCGAGATGGGTGGTATCCCGGTGACCATCCCCGAAAACGCGCGTCCAACCTATCACGCCGCGATGGCTCACGCCTCAAACCACCTGGTCACGCTGACCGCTCAGGCCCAAGCGATGTTGGAGTCCGCAGGGATCGCCCAGGCACCGAAATTATTGGGCAACCTGATGACCGCCAGCCTCGAAAACGCTCTGAATAACGGCGACCAGGCACTCACCGGACCGGTCTCGCGAGGTGATGTGGGAACGGTAGCCACACATATTGCAACCCTGCAGGAACTCGATGATCCTGACCTCTATGAAACCTACCGGTCCATGGCCGTCGCCACCGCGCGGCGGGCTCACGGGGCAGGAATCATCAATGCGAGCAAACTCGAAGAACTCCTCCAGATGCTTGAAGGCTAAGTTCGCCTGCACCCTTCAGCTCAGCTTCGGATTAGACTATGGGTCGTGACACTCCAACAAGCTCAACTGGCCACCACAGCCACCGCTGCCAAAACCCAGATCGCTGACAAGGTCGCCGAACTCGTTGCCGCAGGCAACTCGGCGCCAACGGTCGGCCTTGTGCCAACTATGGGTGCCCTACACGACGGTCACGGCGCACTATTTGAACAGGCGCGTGCCGAAAATGATCTCGTCGTCGCATCCGTGTTCGTCAACCCGCTGCAATTTGATCGCGATGAGGACTACGAGCACTATCCGCGTGACCTCGATGCGGACATGGAACTGGTCACCAGGTATGGGGGAGACATCGTCTTTGCTCCCGACACCCAGCACATGTATCCCGGATACCCAGACGCCCCGCAGATCCGGGTGTCAGCAGGGCAAATGGGCCGCGTCTTCGAAGGCGCCTCACGCCCCGGCCACTTCGACGGTGTCTGTACCGTGGTTGCCAAACTGTGGAATATTCTCATGCCCCCCGCACCGGCCACGCTGCGCAGCTACTTTGGACAAAAAGACGCCCAACAGCTGGCCATCGTCACCCGCCTGGCACAAGACCTCAACATTGATGTCGACATCCGCCCGGTCGATCTGGTCCGAGCCCCCTCGGGCCTGGCGTTGTCATCGCGCAACGTTCGACTCGATGATCACGGCATGGAAAAAGCACTGGGCCTATCCCAGGCGCTGCACTATTTGGCCGATCAGGTAACCAACGGTGAACGCGTCGATATCGACGCCGCACGAGACATCATTCGATCCCACGAACACGTCGAACTAGACTATTTGGAGATCGTTGACCCGGCCACCCTCGCACCGCTTTCAGAAGAGCTTCTTGCCCGACCACTGGCGCACGAAGCACTCGCCCTCGTGGCCGCCCGGGTGCCCCCGGTTCGGCTCATCGACAACATGTTGCTAGCGCCGTAGGCTACCAATTGGATACCGGCACCATTTCTCAAGGAGACGCGTGACAGCCATACCTCAACCGACCCAGGACCTGTACCGACACGTTAATGGTGAATGGATGGACAACAACACCATCCCCGCGGATCGCGGCACCTATGGCGCGTTTATGGAACTGCATGATCAGTCCGAAATCGCCGTCCACAACATCCTGCAAGACGCAGCCAGCGGGCTGTCGAAGAAACAGCTGAAAAAGCCCATCACCGCAGAACATAGTGACGACGGCGCCGCCGCACGCATTGGCGCACTGTACACGGCCATGATGGATGAAAAGACCATCGAATCCCAGGGCGTTACCCCGCTGTGGGAGACCCTGGATAAGATATCCGCCATCGACAGTGCCGCGGAATTCATGGAAATGACGGGCAAGCTCCAACGTAAAGGCATTGTCGGCGGTCCGATCGGCACCGGTGCCATGCCAGACGCCGGAAACCCCGATCGCGTATTGCTGCACATGATTCAAAGCGGCCTGGGTCTACCCGACGAATCGTATTACCGCGACGAAAAGTTCGCCGATATCGTCGAGGCCTACCGCACCTATATCGAACAGCTGTTTCTGCTGTCCGAGCTCGCCCCAACGGAAAAACGCGCACGCAAGATGGCCAAACGGGTCATCGATCTGGAAACCAAGCTTGCGCAGCAGCACTGGGACATTGTGTCGGTGCGAGACGCGGTCAAACGCTATAACCTCTACACCCGAGACGCGCTGCTTGAAGAATTCCCCTCCGGTATCCACTGGTTGACCGGGATGAAGATGGCGCCGGGCCAGAAACACGAAAACCGTTCGGCCGAAATCGTCGTCTGGCAGCCAGACTTCCTCACCGGACTGGAAGAGCTCTTGGCGTCAGAACCCACCAAATCCTGGCGCATCTGGCTGAAGCTGCACCTGATATCGTCGCACGCACCGTACCTATCGGATGCCTTCGTGCAGGCCAACTTTGAGTTCAGCAAGGTACTATCCGGTACCGAAGAACTCCGCCCCCGTTGGAAACGTGCGGTCAGCCTGGTCAACTCGACCCTCGGCGAAGACGTCGGCCGTCTGTATGTGGCCAAGCACTACACGGAATCGCACCGCCAGGATATGGACCGGCTCGTTGATGCGCTCCAACAGGCCTATGCGGGCTCCATCGCGCAACTGCCGTGGATGGGTGAAGAAACACGCAAGCGCGCCCTGGAGAAACTGTCGAAGTTCAACCCGATGGTTGGGTATCCGGTCAAATGGCACGACTACTCGGATATCGAAGTCGACGCCACCGACCTGGTCGCTACCCTCGACCGCATTTCTGCGCACGATTTCGAGGACAACCTGTCGAAAATCGAAGACGGCCCGGATCCAGAAGAGTGGCACATGAGCCCACAGACGGTCAACGCGTATTACTCCCCGTTAGAAAATGCGATCGTCTTCCCGGCAGCTATTCTGCAGCCGCCATTCTTCTCACCCGAAGCCACACCCGCCCAAAACTTTGGTGGCATCGGTGCGGTCATCGGCCACGAAATTGGGCACGGCTTTGATGATCAAGGTTCACAGTATGACGGCGATGGCGCACTGAATAACTGGTGGACTGATGAAGACCGCGGGGCGTTTACTGAACGCACCGAATCGCTGATCGACCAGTACAAGGTGTTGGCGCCTGCAGAAGCTCCGGACCACAACGTCAACGGCGAACTGACGCTTGGTGAAAACATCGGTGACCTCGGCGGTTTGGGCATCAGCCATAAAGCGCTCTACCTGTACCTGGACCAAAACCCAGAAGCAGTCACGGCTCAGGACCTGGATCCCAACGACCCAGCAGATCGCAAAGCCATCGATCGGCAATTCTTTGAATCCTGGGCCTCCGTATGGCGCCAGCTGATCCGCCCTGAGGCTGCGGTTACCCGCGTCTCAACGGATCCCCACTCGCCAAATGAGTTCCGCTCTAACCAGGTGGTCAAGAACCTGGATGCGTTCCACGAGGCGTATGGCACCAAACAGGGTGACGACATGTGGCTTGCTCCAGAAGAGCGCGTGACTATTTGGTAAGCCCGTTGACGAACACAACTGCATAACGATAACGCCTCGGACCGATTCAGGATGCATCGGTCCGAGGCGTTCGTGTTGCGTTAACCTGTCTCATCAGCGGGTGCCCAATCCCGCACCGCCAGCGACTTCCGAGGCGGGGCGGGCCAGGCTTTATACGCCAAGTACGCAGTTAAGGCCCCATAGACGAGGCAGAGCGCAGCTAAGCCAAACACCGCCGAGCCCTCCCAGGTAAACCACGGCACAATGAGCGTGAAGACTGTCAGGGTGATGACCAACGCCGTACTGGAAGCTGATTTTCCAGGAAAACTTGGCCGCAGACGCTGCACCGTAATCGCAACGGCAATGACCGGCAACATCAGCACCATGGTCCACAGCAGCGACATCTCGAGGGCCAGCGTCAGCAGTATGACCGTAAGCGAGGCTCCTACTCCAATGCTTGTTATCCCTCTGAATCGATTGGGATCGGACTGTTGCACCTTTCCTCCCTGGTTCAGTAGCAAGACGATTGTGTCTAGTGTATTCCACGCTACAGAACCTGATCATCACAGTGAACCCTGGACGTCATCGATGTCGCGTGTCAGGATGCAGATATGAGTTTTGATCCGTATGAACCACTTCCAGCATTACCTGAAATCACGCTGACCAGCGAGGACTTCACCGACGGCGGCAAGTTGCCGACCCGCTCAGTTATGGAAAGTCTTGGACTGGGTGGGCGCGATGAACTGCCACAGCTCTCGTGGTCCAATATCCCAGTGGGCACTGAAACATTCGCGCTGACCTGTCTGGATCCAGACGCTCCGACGGCCAGTGGGTTCTGGCACATGTCGGCCTTCAATATCCCAGCAACCGTCACCGCGCTCGCCGGCGGGGCTGTGCGTTGGGACGAGATCGATTGGTCAGCCTTCAACGTCTCCGGTGCGGGGCAGGGCCCGATCTTCTTGGCCAATGACCGCAATGTGGCCGGTTTCACAGGTGCTGCCCCACCGGAGGGCCATGTAGAACACCGGTACATGTTCGTCGTCCACGCCGTCGGTACAACGTTAGAACTGGGCGCAGATGCCACCCCGGCCCAGGTTGGATTTAACCTGTTCAAACACGCCATTGGTCGGGGTCGGATAACCGGACTCTTCGCACGCTAACCAAAAGCACGCGTTTAACGACTGTGGCCGCAGCCAGAAGTTGGTTGCGGCCACAGTCCTTGTCTCGTCGAGGTGAGAGCGTTTGGGAGTTATTTCATATCAGTCAAGATATCGGTGATCACGCTCAGGCCTTCTTTGAGGAGGTCTTCACCGATAATGACCGGTGGCAAGAAACGCAGCACGTTACCGTAGGTGCCGGCGGTCAAGGTAATGACGCCCTGTTTGCGGGCTTCGACAGCAACGTTGTTGACGAGCTTCGGCAGCGGCTCTTTGGTTGCTGGATCGACCATTTCAACGGCCATCATGGCGCCACGGCCACGGATGTCACCAATACGTGCGTCGTCTTTTTGGAGCTGGGTGAAGTGCTCGGTGATGATTTCACCGATCCGGGTGGCCTTGGCGGCCATGCCTTCTTCTTCCATGGCTTCAAGCGAGGCGATACCGGCGGCGACGGCGACCGGGTTACCACCGTAGGTTCCGCCCAGCCCACCGGCGTGGACGGCATCCATCACTTCGGCGCGACCGGTAACAGCAGACAGTGGCATACCACCGGCGATACCTTTTGCCAGGGCGATCAGATCCGGTTCGATACCTTCGGCCTCGGAAGCAAACCAGGTACCGGTGCGGACAAAGCCGGTCTGGACTTCGTCTGCGATGAATAGCACATCGTTGGCTTTACACCATTCGACAACCTTGGCCAAGAAGCCTTCGGCTGGCACAATGAAGCCACCTTCGCCCTGGATGGGTTCCATAATGACGGCGGCCAGGTTGTTGGCGCCGATCTGGGACTCCAGTGACTCAATGGTGCGGGCTGCAGCTTCTTCGCCACTGAGACCATCGCGGTACGGGTAGGAGCCTGGCACACGGTAGAGCTCGGAAGCAAACGGGCCAAAGGATTCCTTGTACGGCATGTTTTTGGCGGTGAGCCCCATGGTCAGGGTGGTACGACCGTGGTAGGCGTTATCGAAGGCTGCAACAGCCTGTTTGCCGGTGTAGGCGCGCGCAACTTTGACGGCGTTCTCAACGGCTTCGGCACCGGAGTTCAGCAAGACGGTACGGGTATGGCTGGAAATCGGGACGAGTTCATCGAGACGCTTGGCCAGCTGAATATAGGACTCATACGGGGTCACCATGAAGCAGGTGTGGGTGAAGTCTTCGACCTGTTCCTGTACGGCTTTGACGACTTTCGGGTGCGAAGCGCCCACGGTGGTGACGGCGATGCCAGCACCGAGGTCGATCAAGCGGTTACCGTCGACGTCTTCCACGATGCCGCCTTCAGCACGCGAAACAAAAGCTGGTGTTGAAGGGCTTACGGCTTTAGGAACATATGTTTCAAGGCGTTCGCGCAGCTCACGGGCCTTGGGGCCGGGGAGCTCGGTAACGAGTTTGCGAGACTGATCGAGCGGTTCACGCGACATGAGGATTCCTAACGTTGCAGGACGATAAAAGTATTCACCCTCAGTATGAACTACTCCACCTATGTTCCGCCAATAGAATCTCTTCATGGTGGGTATGCTTAACAGTCATGGACGAACGGTTACTTACAGCGTTTCTCACGGTAGCGGAAACTCGCAACGTATCGCTGGCAGCACGTAGGTTGAATATCACCCAGCCAGCCCTGTCGCGGCAACTGCAGAAGTTGCAACGCCACCTAAAAGTGGAGCTCTTACAGTCGCATCGTTCCGGCGTAGGGCTGACCGCTGCGGGGGAGGAGTTCCTCCCGGTGGCCCAAACCGTCATTAATGAAATTCACAAGGCCGAAGCGTTTGCACGCATGCTGGCAACCGGAACGTTCACCGAAATCACATTTGCCGCACCGGGTACCACGCTGATCGATATTGTGATCCCGTTCGTCGCCACCCTGGACTCCTCCCGATTGCATTCGCATGTGATTGAAACCCCGCTCGGTGCATCGCTGCAGCAGGCGGTCAACACCGCGGACCTGGTGATCATGCCTTCCGAACCGCCCAGAGAGTTTGGTTCGATCGCCCTGGTGGAACTTCCGGTCTGGGCCTATGTTGCGCCAGATCATCCGTGGGCAGACCGCGAGCACATCCCACTGGAAGAACTCGTGGAAGAGCGCGTCGTCGTGGCCACCACGGACTTCATGTCACGCAGAGTCTTAGACGGTGCAGTCGATGTTGCCGGGCTGACCGTACCGCAAATTGTCGAAACAAATTCCGGTCGGGTTGCCCAGGCCCTCGTGGCCGCGGGTAACGGGGTCGCAGTCGTCACCGAAGACGCCTACTTCGGCCTGCGGCCCGCCAAGATTTCAACTGGGTCGGGGATTTTGTCGGTGTGGTTACATGCTGGTTGGCGTGCTGATCACTACGCGTTGGAACACGTCCAAGCCCTGGCTGAACAACTCGCTGAGTTCGCACAAACACGGTACCCGGCATTGACGCCAGGACCATTTGATCCCACAGGCTAAGCATGCTGTGAGCCAGCGGCGATTAAAACGCTGGAACCAGACATAACGCAGCCCAGGGGACGATCCACAGTTAGACTATTGGTCGTGAGTACGACCAATGCAGCTAATGCCAATCAGACCGCCGGTGACGGCGCCGCAAATACCCGTGATCAGCGAAAAGTTCGACGCGCTAAACGCCAGGAACTGCTCGACGCGGGACTCCAAGCCTATCCCGTTGAAGTAGAACGCACCCATACGCTTGCCCAGATTCGTGAAAAATACCCGAGTCTGGAAGCCGGCGAAGAAACCGGTGACATCGTTTCGGTGGCCGGGCGTATTGTGTTCCAGCGGAATACCGGAAAGTTGGCATTTGCCACGCTGCAAGAGGGCGGCGAAACCGGCGACCACCCACGTCTGCAGGTCATGCTCTCCCAGGGACGGGTGGGGGCTGAAGCGCTTGATTCGTATAAAGGCTTGGCCGATCTGGGTGACCATATCGCCGTGACCGGTGAAGTCATTGCTTCCAAGCGTGGTGAACTCTCGATCATGGCCGATTCCTGGACCATGGCCTCCAAGGCGCTGCGTCCACTGCCCGTGCTGCACGCCGACCTCGCAGATGAGACCCGCGTCCGTCAGCGCTATGCCGATTTGATCGTGCGTCAAGAAGCCGCCGAAATGGTGCACAAGCGCTCCGCCGTCGTACGCTCGGTTCGTCGTGCGCTGGAGGATCAGGGCTATATCGAGGTTGAAACCCCCATCTTGCAGCTGATCCACGGTGGTGCCCAAGCTCGTCCATTCGAAACGCACTTGAATGCTTTTGATCAGACCATGACGCTGCGTATTGCCACCGAACTGTATCTCAAGCGTGCTGTGGTCGGCGGCATCGACAAGATTTTTGAAATCGGACGTGTGTTCCGCAACGAGGGTGTTGATTCCACCCACTCGCCTGAATTCACGATGTTGGAAGCCTACGAAGCGTACTCGGATATGTATGGCATGGCTGATCGTATCCGCGAAATCATCCTGTCTGCTGCAGAAGCTTCCGGTGTCGGCAAAGAACTGGAAACTCCCGAGGGTAACACCGTTGTACTCGATGAGCCATGGGAATGGCAAGAATTCTACCCGGCCGTCTCCGAGGCCGTCGGTCAGCAGATCACCCCGGATACCTCTGCCGAAGACCTCCGGGCCATTGCCAAGAAACACCAAATCGACGTTGACGAAAACCTCGACGTTCAGCAGTTGGCGATGGAACTGTTTGATGAACTGGTTGAACCAAATATCATTCAGCCAACCTTTATCTATCATTACCCGCAAGCGGCACAACCATTGGCCCGCCCACACCGCGAAGACCCACGCATGGTCGAAGCCTGGGACCTGATCATCAACGGTTATGAAATCGGTACCGCGTTCTCTGAGTTGATTGACCCGGTCATCCAGCGCGAACGTTTGACCGCACAATCGGATGCTGCAGCTGCTGGCGATGAAGAGGCCATGCAGCTGGATCACGACTTCCTGCGCGCCCTAGAATATGGTGCACCCCCAACCGGTGGACTCGGTATGGGCGTAGACCGGTTGGTCATGCTGTTGACCGGCACGGGAATTCGCGAGACCATACTGTTCCCGCTGCTAAAACCAGAGGGTGACGAGTAAGGAGGCGCCATGGACGTGTTTTGGGATTATTTTGAGGTCCTAGCCCCGTCGATCGGGCTGTTCTTTATTTTTTGGTTGGTCATGCGCTCCCTTTTCCGAGGTGACTCGGGTGAGCGTGATGCCCGCCGTGACGCTGAAGAACGCGAAGCTCAGGCTTGGGCCTTGCAGCGCGCCGCCCAACAACGTGGTGTCGACGAAAACGAGTCTGCTGAAAAGCTCTAAGTTGTAGGAATAATGCAGGTTCAAACCTGGTTATCCTATCTCCAGACAATTACCTTTGGGTAAAACGTCGTGAGTTGTGCAAGTTCTACCTTGAGCCAAATTGACTCAGCTTTAGGTAAAAGTGGTGCATTTCCTTCGCCCAGCAGTGAACAGCAGTCTCAATACGATTTATAACTCAGTACGATCAGAGTCAATAGTCAGCGAGGAGTGTGCCTATGTTTGAAAGATTCACCGATCGGGCCCGACGAGTAGTGGTACTTGCGCAGGAAGAAGCGCGGATGCTGAACCACTCGTACATCGGAACCGAGCACATCCTGCTCGGGTTAATTCACGAGGGTGACGGCGTGGCCGCCAAAGCCCTCCAATCCCTAGATGTGTCCCTGGGCGCAGTTCGCGAGCAGGTGCGGGAAATTATTGGTCAGGGCCAACAAGCCCCATCCGGCCACATCCCTTTCACCCCGCGCGCCAAAAAAGTTTTAGAGCTGTCACTGCGTGAAGCACTGCAGCTGGGCCACAACTACATCGGTACCGAGCACATCCTGCTGGGTCTGATTCGTGAGGGCGAAGGCGTAGCAGCACAGGTACTTGTGCAGTTGGGCGCCGACCTCAATCGGGTACGTCAGACCGTGATCCAGTTGCTCTCGGGCTACCAGGGCTCAGGTGAAGGCGAAGGAAAAGAGACCGCAGGCGTTTCATCCAGCGGTGGCAGCCAGGGGCAGCAAGCCGGTTCGGTCGTTCTCGACCAATTCGGTACCAACCTGACCGCAGCCTCGCGCGAATCGAAACTTGACCCTGTCATTGGTCGTTCCGACGAGATGGAACGTGTCATGCAGGTGTTGTCTCGCCGTACCAAGAACAACCCGGTTCTCATAGGTGAGCCCGGCGTTGGTAAAACCGCCGTCGTCGAAGGCCTAGCACAGGCAATCGTTCGCGACGACGTCCCAGAGACTTTGAAAGACAAACAGGTCTACACACTAGACCTGGGCTCACTGGTCGCAGGTTCCCGCTACCGTGGTGACTTTGAAGAGCGCCTCAAAAAAGTGCTCAAAGAAATTCGCACCCGCGGCGACATCATCCTGTTTATCGATGAGATCCACACGCTGGTCGGAGCCGGCGCCGCCGAAGGTGCCATCGACGCAGCATCGATCCTGAAACCAATGTTGGCACGCGGCGAACTGCAGACCATCGGTGCAACCACCCTGGACGAGTACCGCAAGCACATTGAAAAAGATGCTGCCCTGGAACGCCGTTTCCAGCCCATCCAGGTCGATGAACCATCCGTGGAAGATACCGTCGCCATTCTGCGTGGTCTACGCGACCGTTATGAGACACACCACCGCGTGTCGATTACCGACGAAGCACTGCAGGCGGCAGCCACCATGGCCGACCGCTATATTTCTGATCGCTTCTTGCCGGATAAGGCCGTCGACCTGATCGACGAGGCCGGTGCTCGCCTACGCATTCAGCGCATGTCGACTCCGCCCGAGATTAAAGAGTACGACACGCGTATCGAAGAAGTCCGCAAAGAGAAGGAAGCCGCCATTGACGGCCAAGACTTCGAAGGCGCTGCCTCACTGCGCGACAAAGAGCAGACCCTGCAGGACGAACGCAACCAAAAAGAACAAGAATGGCGTGACGAAGCTGCTCACGGTATCGCCGAAGTGGGCGAAGACATGATTGCCGAAGTGCTTTCCAAGTCGACCGGCATCCCGGTCTTCCGTCTCTCCGAAACCGAAGCCGAACGTCTGCGCAACATGGAAGACGAGCTGCACCGTCGAGTCATTGGCCAGGACGAAGCCGTCCGGTCCCTGTCACGTGCGATTCGTCGTACCCGTGCCGGACTCAAGGATCCGCACCGTCCAACCGGTTCCTTCATCTTCGCCGGTCCAACCGGTGTGGGTAAGACCGAACTGGCCAAGACACTGGCCGAGTTCCTCTTCGGTGACGAAGACGCCCTGATTACCCTGGATATGTCCGAGTTCCAAGAGAAGCACACCGTGTCGCGTCTCTTCGGTGCACCTCCGGGCTATGTTGGCTACGAAGAAGGGGGCCAGCTGACCGAACAGGTTCGGCGTCGTCCATTCTCCGTTGTCCTGTTTGACGAAGTTGAAAAAGCCCACCAGGACCTCTTCAACTCGTTGCTACAGATTCTGGAAGAAGGCCGACTGACCGACTCCCAGGGTCGTATCGTTGATTTCAAGAACACGGTCATCATTATGACCACCAACCTGGGTACGTTCGACATTGCTCGTGGCGTCCAGACCGGGTTCCAGTCAATTTCTGATACCGAGACCGGCTATGAACGGATGAAGGCAACTGTTCAGCAGGAACTGCGTCAGCACTTCCGCCCAGAGTTCCTCAACCGTGTGGACGACACCATTGTCTTCCCACAGCTGTCCCTGTCGGAAATCATTGAGATTGTTGACCTGTTTATCGGCAGCCTCCAGGAACGTTTGAAAGAACAGAACCTGAGCATCGAGCTGGACCAGGCATCCAAGGAACTGCTGGCAGAACGCGGCTACGACCCATCCATGGGTGCACGCCCGCTCCGCCGTACAGTGCAGGACATGCTGGAAGACAAACTCTCCGAGAAACTGCTGTTCGGTGAGATTCCAGCGCACACGCACATTCTGGTAACCAAGAAGGGCGAGGGCAAGAACGCCGAACTCGAATTCGAGTACGTCAACGCACCAGACACCATCGAGGCAGCGCCAGAGCGTGAAGCCATCGAAGCAGGTAGCGACAGCTAAAACCTGCCATCTATCCGAAATAGTCGGGATCCAAGAAACCCCTTGGATCCCGACTATTTTTATGCCCGAAATGTATGGATTCACGAAAGTCGTTCGTATTACCACGTCAGAACCAGGCTCAGTGCGATAGTGTAAAAGTCTACTATCTGACAGGGATCGTTTGACCTCGAGGAGCTGATGCCATGCTGACCCGACTGCACGACATGCTACGACTTCGAACATCGCCGAGCATCTTCTTCGGCGCGGCCGCCGTGATCATCGTATTCGTATTCATGACGGTCGTTTTCACCGAACCCATGGATACCGCGGTCAGTGCTGCATCTGACTGGTTGTATACGAACCTTGGCTGGTTTTACATTCTCGGTGTGACCTTATTCCTTGTGTTCTTGCTCTACTTGGCGATTAGTCGGTTCGGCGGCGTGCGGTTAGGCCCCGACGACGAAAAGCCCGAGCACTCCGGACCTGCATGGTTCGCGATGCTCTTTGCCGCCGGAATTGGCAGTATTCTCATGTTCTGGGGTGTAGCAGAACCCGTCAGCCACTTCGGTGACCCACCGCGTGGCCCATCATTGGGTATCGAAGCTGGAACCACCGAAGCCGCGGCAGATGCCATGAACTTCACCCTGTACCACTTCACGTTGCACACCTGGGCTATCTTCGCGCTGCCGGCGCTGTGCTTTGCGTACTTCATTCACAAACGGAATCTGCCGCCCCGCGTCAGTTCGATCTTTCAGCCCATTATCGGTGAACGCATTCACGGTCCGATCGGCAAACTTGTCGATATCGTCGCCATTGTTGGTACCGTCTTCGGCGTCGCAGTATCGCTGGGTTTGGGTGCTCTACAGATCAACGCCGGCATCAACACGGTCTTCGGGGTACCTGAAGGCGCCGTATGGCAACTAGTTATTATTGGCGTGGTTGGCGGTGTCGCCATGATCTCGGTGGCCCTCGGCCTCGACAAAGGGATCAAGGTGCTATCCAACTTCAACATTTGGGTTGCTGTAGCACTTTTGATCTTCATCCTGGTGGCTGGTTCCTCGTTGTTTATTCTGCAGGGGACGGTAGAGTCTGCAGGCCGCTACCTGATGAACTTGCCAGAATTGGCCATGTGGAATGACACCTTTGCCGATTCCGGATGGCAAAGCTCCTGGACGGTCTTTTATTGGGCCTGGACCATTAGCTGGTCACCATTCGTAGGTATCTTCATTGCTCGCATCTCCAAGGGCCGTACCATCCGTCAGTTCGTTTCCGGTGTGCTGGCTGTGCCGGCAGGCTTCTCTATTCTCTGGTTTGGTATCTTCGGACACGCCGCCTTCGATATCGAGCTCAACGGTGACGGCGGACTGGTCGAAAGTGTGGTCGAAGAACAAGATGTGCCAGGAGCACTCTTCGCGTTCCTGGATCACTTCCCAGCAACGTTCTTCATCTCAGTCATCGCGATCATTTTGGTGGTCATCTTCTTCATCACCTCGGTTGACTCAGCTGCCCTGGTGACAGACACGATGGCCAACGGCCACGAAGACTTCAACCCGCTGGGACAGCGAATCTTCTGGGCTATCGCAATTGCCCTCATCACGGCGACTCTACTGGTGTTTTCCGGTTCTGGTGGTCTGGAAGCGCTTGAACAGCTCGTCGTGCTCGTGGGGCTGCCGTTCTTTATTCTCGCGTACTTCCAAATGTATGCGGTGCATCGCGCGTTACGCGAGGATGCAAGCGAAGTGCCTCCCGTCCGTACCCGTTCGTGGAAGCAAGTGCTGCCGCCCGAAGAGCATGAGCGCCGCCTAGACGAAGACGGGCACGACACAACCGACGTGGTCGTTGAGCCTGAGGCTGCTGATGAGCGACCGGTTATGCGAGACCCGTACCTTGAAGAGGACCGACTCATCGGTCCGCGTGGCACACTGTCGGCACGGACAGGCTCCGCGTGGTTGCGGAGAAAACAGGGAATGGAGCAGCCACCGCCGGATGCCCCAAGCCCGCGCGACGACGATTAGTACCCTTTATTCGCCACCCTGCAGTGTTTGTTCAAAAGCGCGCAGGGTGGCGGAACCATATCCGCCACCGAATAACAGTGCGTGGACTAACAGCGGTACCAGCTGGAAAGCTGGTATGCGATCTCGCCAGCCGTCGGCCACCGGGAACGTTTCCTCATAGCCATCGATAACTTCCGGGCCAAAGCCACCAAATAACTGCATCATGGCAATGTCCTGTTCACGATGGCCCCAGTGACACGACGGATCAATGAGCCAACTGGCCCCCGCATTATCGACCATCCGGTTGCCGGCCCATAAATCCCCGTGCACCAGGGTCGGCGGTTCAGACGGACCAAAATGCTGTTCAGTCAGTGCGTTAGCCATACCGATGGCCGCTGAATCCAAACGGCCCGCATCAACCGCACGCTGCGTCAACGGCACAATCCGATTGACCACTAACGATTCATACAGGGTGACGGTCGGTTGCAGATCGATCTTCGCACCGCCAAGAAACCAGTGGTGAACACCTTCGAGGCTGCCAAACGTCTGGTGGGGCCCGGTAGCCTGCTGACTCTCCAGGTGCAGTCGAGCCAGCTCTTGGCCAAAGGTATATTCCGGATGACTGATTCGGTGGGCAGGTTTGGCCTCGACCATTTCAATGATCAGATAATTATCGGTGACCTCATAGACCTGAGGCGCCCTGGCACCGAAGTCGCGTAGGGCCTGCAGGCCGGCGGCTTCGAAAGCGAAGAACCCCGCTGGTGCTTGGGGCAGTGCCTTACGGAACGCCGGGGTGCCGTCGTTCAGTGTGATTGTTGAGGTCGTGCCGGTTAGGCTCATTGATTCCCGTAGCGCTGTTGGATGCTAGCCAGGCTGTCGTCTTGGATTGCTGTGACGAGTCCTTCGGCGGCATCTTCGATCTGGTTATACATGTCGACGAAGGCTTCTTCGGGATTGCCGTATGGGTCGGGCACATTGGCGATACCGTCGTCATCAACCGTGGAACCGAACGCCCCAAAGCGGATGATCTTGGCGCGCTGTTCATCATTTTCTGTGATAGCCAACAGATTCTCGAGGTTGGATTGGTCCATAGCCAGCACCAGATCAGCCTGATCGAGGTGGGTTGGGGTCACCTGGTCTGCTACCGACGTGAAAGCATAGCCGCGTTCGTGGCCAACCTTGCGGGTCAGATCGTGGGCATCTTTGCCAATGTGATAATCCGCGGTACCGGCCGAGGCCACCTCGGCATCGATGTCGGCCTGCGATAACTTGTGCACAAGTACCGACTCGGCGGCAGGAGAGCGACAAATATTTCCAAGACAAACAGTCAAAATTCTCATGCTTACCATTGTGCGGATAAGTCATGGCGTTTGACTAGTCCACGGTGCCGTGTCCGCAGCTGGCACAGCAGGATCTTCCTCCTCGCCGGATAGGACGTTAACCGTTACAGTTGGAAGAATGGAAATTACAGTCCGCCCGGCCCGCACACAAGACGTCAAAGTCATTCGTTCGATGGTTCAACCACTTGCCACCGATCGTGTGCTGTTAGACAAAGACAAAGTTGCGTATTTCGAAGCGATCCAAGAATTCTTGATGGCCGAAAATGCGGACGGCGAGATTGTCGGGTTTGGTGCCCTCCACGTCATGTGGGAAGACCTGGCAGAAGTCCGCACGCTGGCAACGGCCGACGAGTTTCAAGGTCGTGGCGTGGGCGGTGTTGTGTTGAACGCACTGCTGGATAAAGCCGAAGAACTAGGCGTCCAACATGTGTTCTGTTTGACGTTCGAAACCTCGTTTTTCAAGCGGCATGGTTTTGAAGTGATGAACGATCAGTCAGTACTGGAACCTGACATCTTCAGCCAACTGCTCCTTTCCACCGATGAGGGTGTCGCAGAATTTCTGGACCTGGCACGCGTCAAACCCAACACCCTGGGCAATACGCGCATGATCGTGGATCTGGCCAAACGTCCGGATCGGGCCTAACTGTTCGGGAGTGTCCTGTGAGTGCTCAGATACAACGCATAACGGTTTTTACGGGTTCTGCAGTAGGTAATTCGACGAGTTATCTGGAAGCAGTCCAAGACTTTGCTCGAGTTGTTGCTGAGGCCGGTTACGGTGTCGTCTTCGGCGGTGGACATGTGGGCCTGATGGGGGCTCTGGCCGATGCTGCCCTGGGTGCAGGTACGGAAGTTATTGGCGTGATGCCACAGTCCCTGGTGAACGGTGAAATTGCCCACGAGGGTTTAACTAGCTTAGAAATCGTGGACGATATGCACGCTCGAAAGATGCGCATGGCAGAACTCGGAGATGCTTTCGTAGCGTTGCCCGGCGGTGCTGGGACGCTAGAAGAACTTTTTGAGGCATGGACTTGGCAACAGTTGGGCATTCATGCAAACCCCGTTGCGCTCTATAACGTCGATGGTTTCTGGGACCCGTTGATCAGTATGGTCGAACATATGACGCACACAGGGTTCATTCGTGAAAGTTTCCGAAACGCACTGATTGTCGCGCCCGATCCACACGAATTATTGGCTGCGATTGAGCGGTGGGAGCCACCTGCTGCCAAGTGGACGAAACAGTCAGGTGATGCGAAGCATCCAGCGAATCCGCGCTAGGGGAGCGCGAGGACTTCGTCGTCAAGCACGGCCAGCCCGTCGGTCACCAGTCCGTTGACCGCACGGTCCCACTGGGAGGTCTCGGGCACGTGACGTCCCAGCCGGCCGGTGGCTTCAACGGTGGTTTGGAGGGTCGCCACGTCAATGGCACCCTGGGCTCGCAGAACCCCCATGATGGCGCCTCGTACCTGCCGGTCAGACCCATTCCACGACTGAGTTTTGGCCACCGTTTCGGGCTCCGGTTTGCCGGCAGCGACCCAAGCACATTGCTGCATCACAGGGCACTGTTCACATTTGGGGGCTCGCGCTGTACAAATTAGCGCGCCTAATTCCATGGCAGCAACGTTCCACGTGTTGGCATCGTTTATGCCCTGGTCGGTGGAAGTGTCGGGCATGAGCCGTGCGGCAAGTTTGCGTTCAGCCGCCGTTAGGCTTGGAGCCCCGGCACCTTTGCCAGTGAAAATTCTGGCGTGCACCCGTCGGATATTGGTGTCGATCACAACTTCCGGGATACCAAAGGCAAAGGACGAGACTGCGGCGGCAGTGTATTCGCCGATACCGGGCAGGTCCAGCAGTAGCTCGGGGTCTGCCGGGAGGATACCGTCGTGTTGGGCAACGACGGCTTTTGCGGTTTCATGCAGGCGCAGCGCACGGCGCGGGTAGCCAAGTCGTCCCCACATGATGAGCACATCGGAGGCTTCGGCTTGGGCCAAGTCGGCGGGTCCGGGCCATCGTTTCATCCAGGCCAACCACGAATCCCACACCCGTGAAACTTGGGTTTGTTGCAGCATCACTTCGGATACCAACACACCCCAGGCGGTTGTTTGCGGGTCGCGCCAGGGAAGATCCCGGCCGTTGTTGGCATACCAGTCCAGGATGCGGGCCCGGACGGCGGACACATGGTCTTGGGTGAGTGGATGTTCAGTGGAGGACATGTGCTCTATGCTAGCTGTGGCCAGTTGACTGTCAGACAGAATCGCTAAACTATTGGGCATGGCCGATAATCTTCCCCCACGCCCACGACGTATTCCGCCGCATATTCTTCGACGACGCCGTATTGTCGCAGTCGTCATTCTGCTGGCGTTATTGGGGCTTATCGCCTGGGGAATTTGGGCTCTGGTGGGATTGTTTTTACCTGACGACGAAGAGGCTTCGCCTACGCCTGAACCAACGGTGACCGAATCGGCAGAACCATCGCCCTCAGAATCACCGAGCGACCAGGAATCTGATGAGGCAGCTGACGCATGTGACCCGGAGGTGCTTTCCTTAGCTGGCGAAACGGATCAAGAAGTCTATGCCGCCGACGAGTTCCCCACGTTTACCATGACCATTACCCACGACGGTGATGAACTGTGTGACGCCTCCCTTGGCACCGATGAGCAAAACTTTGTGGTTGAAGACGCCGAAGGTGAGTATGTTTTCTCCACTCGGGCGTGCCAGGTCGAACCACAGTCTCAGGTTGTCGAGATGGAACCGGGCCAGTCCGAGTCTGTTGATTTCCAATGGGAGCGCGTTGGTACCGATGAGGACTGCCAGACGATTGTCGACGACATTTCGGCCGGCGAGTACCAGCTAACGGTTGGGATGGGAGAACAGACCGCAGAGCCGGTGACGTTTGAGCTGCAGTAGATGCTAGTTATCGGTGATGTCATCGGGGTGCAGGGTGAACACTTTGGCCATCTTGTCGTGGTTCGGTGATGGGGGTGGCCGGTGTGCCGGGTCGAATATTGTGCTGATCGCATCGATGAGTGACGGGGTCCGGTAGACGCGCATTCCAGGTGGTGCCTTGGTGTCATCATCCTTGGGTATAACGGCGTGGGTGAAGCCAAGCCGGTGTGCTTCTTTCAGACGACGCTCTGTGCCGGCGACCGGGCGAAGCTCCCCGGCCAACGACAGCTCACCGATGGTCACCGTGCCGCGTGGCAGCGGGAGGTCCTTGCGGGAGGAGATGATCGCTGCAGCCATGGCGAGATCCGCGGCGGGTTCATTGACGCTGATACCGCCTACGGTCGAGACATAGACGTCATCGGTAATCAGTGACAAGCCCAGGTGGCGCGACAAAATGGCCACCACCGTATTGAGTCGGGATTGCACTAACCCGGTGACGACGCGGCGGGGTGAACCACCGCTACCGTCAGCAACCAGTGCTTGAATCTCTGCCATCAGGGGACGGTGCCCGTCCATCGCCACGGTGATCGCGGTGCCAGGCATCGGGGTGGCGAACGTATTGATGAACAGCCCGGACGGGTCATCAATCGAGGTGATGCCCGAATCATTCATCGAAAAACAGCCCACCTCGTCGGTGGAGCCGTAACGGTTTTTGATCGATCGAATGAAGCGGAGTTGCGAGTGTCGGTCGCCGTGGAACTGGCAGACGACGTCGACGAGGTGCTCCATGGTACGTGGTCCGGCAATGCTGCCCTCTTTGGTCACGTGGCCCACCAGGATGGTGGCAATGTCGTGACGTTTAGCCAACCGGATGATCGACGAGGTGACCTCTTGGATCTGCATGCGTCCGCCCGGTGTGCCATCGATGGCCGCTGACTGGATGGTCTGGACCGAGTCCACCACCAGGAAATCAGGTTTGATGTGTTCGATCTGACCCAGTACCTGGCCGAGATCTGTTTCGGCCGACAGCAGCAGGTTGTCGTGCATTGCACCGATGCGCTCTGCACGCAGACGCACCTGGGCCGCGGATTCTTCACCGGTCAGGTACAGGGTGGTGCGCAGCTTTTTGTCATCGCGGTGCGTCGTGGCGACCTGACCGGCGATGTCCAACGCCATCGTCGATTTTCCAATACCTGGTTCACCAGCCAGCAGGATGACTGCCCCGGGGACCAGCCCTGAACCCAACACACGATCAAACTCGCTGACCCCGGTGGGAAAACTCTCAGCGTGGGAAGCATCAATCTCAGTGATGGGTTGTGCTACTTCATCAACGGCCACCGCTACCGGTGCGGTCCGCGCGGTCGAGGGCGTGACCCCGGCTTCTTCGATGGTGCCCCAGGCTTGGCATTCTCCGCAGCGTCCCGTCCATTTGGCGGTCATCCAACCGCATTCGGTGCATTTATAGGCAAGTTTTGTGCCGGTCTTCGTTTTGGCCATGGGGCCAGCCTAGCCGCACCCTAGGACGCGATAAAGATTAGAGGCGGGGGAGATAACTGCTTGCTTCGGGGTGATCCGAGCCGGTGGCTTCCAAGAAATCGACCATCATGGGACGGCACATCATCACCAGGGCCTCACCGTGCAGGGTATTTGCCCCCATGCTCATGGGAGTTAACTTGGTAGTCACGGCCCCCAGCGCATCGCGGGCCACGGAAAGCGACCGGTGACGCCCCGGGGCTGCGGGTTCTGAAACAGACCGGCCAAGCACCGCCACGGCGTCGGCGACTTCGGAAAACCAGTCCGCCAATTTGTCCAGGTCATCGGCCGAGGTAGCTTTCGCATCAAGCTCATCGATGACCGTGATGACCCGCCGGGCGATAATGCGCAGTGAGCGAACCGCCAGATCCGTTTTTTCTAACGTGCGCGACAGCTCGTCTAAATCTTGGCGCGCTGATCTTCGGGTGGGGGAGTAGGTGGCGGCTTGATCTGCTATGGAAATCGCGGTGCGAACCGTGTCGATCTGTGACTGCAATCCGCGAGCTTCGATCAGAGCCGCCCAGCCGCTGCGCGATTCGTGTGTCCGCAGGGCCTCCGAAAGTTCACGCAGCACATCGGTGATTGAAGCGAAGAGTTCCCGCATGCCCGATATGGTTTCTTTTCGGAAGGAAACCGGGGTGATCATGGTGATCGCAATGGCGATGATGCCACCGATAATCGCATCGAGGGAACGCGCCAGTGGCCCACCGTCGGGCAGCGGCAATAAGACCACCAGCACGGACTGGATAGACATCTGGGTAGTAAAAATAACGCCCGAATCAATAAACCGCGCCAGCATGATCGTGGTAAATACCACAATCGTGCCCTGCCAATAGCCTTGCCCGAGTAACGCTTGTAAAGAATCACCAACCAGTATGCCCAACGTCACGCCGACCGAAACCTCGAGGGCCTTCTTGATATGCGGGTCGCGTCCAAAGCCAAGGGTGATTAAGGCAGAAGTCGCTGCGAAATATGGTTCGCTATGGCCGAGAATAATGGCGGCAAAGGCATAGGCGGCAACCGACGCGATTGCCGCTGTCGCCGCGGGAATCAGAGACTTCCGGGCACGCCAGGTGCCGGAGCGAAATCGGGTTGAGAAAAACTGTTTGACCTTCTGCCAGCCCTGCGGTCCGGTTTGTACCGGTAAGGGGGTGGTATGCATGCGCTCAGCCATGCCTCTTATCTTAGAAGGTTGTAAAAAATAATGTGAAAATCGCCGCTTAGGTCAACGTTAACCATTCGTTCACCCAACTGGAGCCAGTAGGTTACCTCGTCTGCGTACCTTCGAGGTTAGTTCGGGTCACCAACCTTGGATGTCTCGGCCCAACACATATGACTCACAACGAACTCGAAAGAGGAAAACACCAGTGAAGTTTTCGCGTTTTTACCGCTCCGCTGCAATTGCTTCTGTAGCAGCGATCGCTCTTGCCGCTTGCTCATCTGACGACGGCGGCGACAGCGCTGACGCCAACGGTGGCGGCGGAGAGACTACTGCCTCGGGCAATCTCATCGGTGGTGGCGCTTCATCGCAGGAAGCAGCCATGACCGCTTGGACTTCTGGTATCACCGAAGTCCACCCAGATCTCACCGTTCAGTATGACCCAGTTGGTTCCGGTGCTGGCCGTGAAGGCTTCATCGCCGGCCAGTACACCTTCGCAGGCTCCGACTCCGCCATGGACGCGGATGAGCAGGAACAGGCTTGCGGCGCAGCGAACGCATTCCACGTGCCTTCCTACATCTCACCGGTTGCTGTTGCATTCAACCTCGAGGGTATTGACACCCTCAACATGAACCCAGACACCATTGCGAAAGTCTTCGCCGGCGAAATCAGCTCGTGGGATGACGAAGAAATCGCAGAGCAGAACCCAGACGCGGACCTGCCAGCCACCGACATCACCGTTGTCCACCGCTCCGATGAGTCCGGTACCACCGAAAACTTCACCGACTACCTCAACGGTGCAGCCGGTGACTCCTGGGAATGGGAAGCCGCAGATGCTTTCCCTGAAGAGCTGACCGGTGAATCCGCACAGCAGACCTCGGGTGTTGTTTCCCTGACATCTGACACCGATGGCGCTATCACCTACGCCGATGCATCGCAGATCGGTGACCTGTCCACGGTTGCGGTAGGTGTAGGCGAAGACTACGTAGAGTACTCTTCAGACGCTGCGGCAGCTGCCGTTGAAACTGCAGAAGAAGATACCGAGTCTGAAGGTGCGCGCGTTCTCGATCGCAGCACTGAAGAAGAAGGCGTCTACCCGATCGTGATGATCTCCTACCACATCTTCTGCGATGAATACGATGACGAAAACATGGTAGAACAAGTCAAGGCTTTCGGTAACTACGTTATCTCTGAAGACGGCCAAGCAGCTGCTGAAGAATCAGCCGGTTCCGCACCAATTTCAGATACGATCCGCGACGAAGCAACAGAGCGTATCGAAGCAATCAGTGTTGCTGGCTAACCAAGCCACATAGCTATCACGGCCGATACCATCGCGCTGCACCACATGCGATGGTATCGGCCTGAATAGCCCCTAGAGTAAATAAGAACGTAACAGGAGTACAACGTGACATCCACATCCCCGCGCACGAAAAATACCGCGCGGACCACGTCGGCTGTGGGGGATAAAGTCTTCTTTGGCCTGTCATGGACCGGTGGCGCGATCATTCTGGTCGTGCTGGCATTCGTAGCTGCCTTCCTGCTCATCCGGTCTCTGCCGGCAATCATGCCAGAGACGTTTGGGCCCGGCGCAGACGAAGCTATAGATTTCTGGTCATATGTCTGGCCCTTGATGGCGGGTACCGTTATCGTCTCGGTCATCGCACTACTGCTGGCCACTCCGATCGCCATCGGCATTTCGCTGTTCATCAGCCATTACGCACCACGCCGATTCGCGAACCCTATTGGCTACCTCATTGACTTGCTGGCCGCCATTCCCTCGGTCGTCTACGGCGCATGGGGCATGCTTGTACTCGCACCCGCAATGGTGCCGATCTACCACTGGTTGCACAACAACCTGGGCTTTATCCCGCTGTTTGCGGGAGATCCAAACGTTACTAACACCGGCCGTACGCTCATGACCTCAGGTGTCGTGCTCGCAGTCATGGTCCTGCCGATCATCACTGCACTGTGTCGCGAAATATTCCTTCAGACCCCGCACCTGCAGCAAGAGGCTGCGCTAGGGCTTGGCGCAACGCGCTGGGAAATGATCAAAATGACAGTTTTCCCATTCGCTCGTGCCGGTGTCATTTCCTCAATCATGTTGGCTTTGGGACGCGCACTGGGTGAAACCATGGCGGTCACCATGGTTCTGTCGGCAGGTGGCTTCTCCTGGTCGCTTGTGACATCAGGTGCTAATGCGACCATCCCGTCAGAAATTGCGCTGAACTTCCCAGAAGCCTTCGGACAACGCCAGGCCGAATTGATAGCAGCCGGACTGATGTTGTTCGTGATCACCTTGGTCGTCAACGTCATCGCAAGGGCTATCGTCAACAGCCACGCGAAGAAAGCTGAGGGATTGTCGTGAGTTCCCAAATTCGCTCGCGTGCCAACTCGAAGCCACAGGGCTCGCAACAGGATCCAGACGGTCGGAAGAAGCCAGAAGACATGACGCCACAGACACATCAGAAATCTCGGTTGGACTCGCTGACTGCCCACCGGAAACCCACCTGGACGTGGATGGCAGCCGCTGCAGGGTCTGCGATCCTTTCGCTGCTCATCACCCTGGTTGCCTTCGAATCCTTTAGTGTTATCGGCTTCGGCGTCATCGCCGGTGTGCTGTTTGTCGGCAGCATGTATGTGGTCTCAAGGGTGTTAGAGGATCGCCTCAAGGCAACCGATGAATTGTGGCGCCACCTCGTGTGGACCTCGTTTATCGTTGCGTTGATCCCACTGATCTCTGTTATCTGGTCGGTAGTGTCCCAGGGTCTACCGACACTCATCTCGAATCCTGGCCTGTTGACCGCTGACATGGCGGGCGTTGCTGGCGCAGATGATATCGCCACACAAAACGAAGGGGCATCGCTGCAGGGCGGTATTCTCCACGGTCTGGTCGGGACCATCATGATCACGCTGATGGCCTCTGTCATCTCGATCCCCGTGGGACTGTTCGCCTCGATCTATCTGACTGAATACGGCAACCGTAACGCCTTCTCCCGCGGTATCCGGTTCTTCGTCGACGTGATGACCGGTATCCCATCGATTGTGGCTGGTCTCTTCGCATTCGCGGGCATGACCCTGATCGTTGAGCTGACCATCGGTTCTTCACCACAAGCACTGCAGTCGGTCAAAACCGGGTTCACCGCTGCCATTGCGCTGAGTGTTTTGATGATCCCGGTGGTCGTCCGCTCTACCGAAGAGATGCTGCAGGTCGTCGCTGACGAACTCCGTGAAGCCTCCTACGCCCTCGGTGTTAGGAAATGGCGCACCATCATGAAAGTCGTCTTGCCAACCGCCATGTCGGGCATTGCCTCGGGTGTCACCCTGGCTATCGCGCGGGTCGCCGGTGAAACGGCACCAATTCTGGTGACCGCAGGCTATGTTGCAATGACCAACTGGAACCCGTTCTCCGAATGGATGACAGCCCTTCCAGTATTCATCTACCGTCAGCTGATCAACCCGACGGCGCCGGCTGCGGGTGACCCGTCCACTGCACGTGCATGGGCAGGTGCGCTGGTACTGATCGTCATCGTGATGGGGCTCAACCTCGCCGCTCGTGCAATCGCTAAATACTTCGCTCCGAAAACTGGCAAGTAGTCGTTTCGAAGTCTTTGAATCTTTCAGAAGGATAAAATACAACCATGGCTAAACGCATCCAGACCGTCGATCTTGATTGCTACTACGGCGACTTCCTCGCCGTCAGCGACATCAATATCGATATTGAACCCCGCTCCGTGACCGCATTCATTGGTCCTTCTGGCTGTGGCAAGACCACCTTCTTGCGTACGTTGAACCGCATGCACGAGGTGACTCCCGGAGCTCGCGCCGAAGGCAAAATCCTGCTGGACGACGAAGATATCAACGCCCCCAACGTGGACCCGGTTCGTGTGCGTTCAACCGTGGGCATGGTATTCCAGCGTCCGAACCCATTTCCAACCATGTCAATCCGCGAAAACGTGTTGGCCGGCTACCAGCTCAACGGCATCCGCCTGAGCCGATCTGAAGCAGACAACGTGCTCGAACGTTCCCTCACCGGTGCAAACCTGTGGGGCGAGGTCAAGGATCGTCTAGATCGTCCCGGCGGTGGCCTGTCTGGTGGTCAGCAGCAGCGTCTGTGCATCGCGCGTACTATCGCGATTGAACCAGATGTGATTCTGATGGACGAGCCAGCTTCAGCGCTCGACCCGATTTCCACATTGGCGATCGAAGACCTGATTCACGAGTTGAAGAAGGACTACACGGTCGTCATCGTGACCCACAATATGCAGCAGGCAGCCCGTGTGGCCGATAAGACGGCGTTCTTCAACCTGCAGGCCATTGGTGAACCGGGCAAACTCATCGAATACGATGACACCACCACGATCTTCAACAACCCTGCCAACCAGCAGACCGAAGACTACATCTCCGGACGCTTCGGCTAACCCAGCGGTTTAGACACGAACGCAAAAAGCCCTGACCACCGTTTGGTCAGGGCTTTTTCAAATCTAACGATGCCGAGCCGGGCACGCCTCACGGCGTGTGGCCGCTCGAAGCGGCTGATGATTTGGAGCCCGGGGGTACCGCAGCTCGACATCTAGTAGTCACTCTATCTTCACTGTCGAGTGGTACGCAAGGAAACCAAAAACCATCACCCCGGAACCAGAATTTCACTACCGCCCAGTGGCTGGCGCATGGTGAAGGCTTGTGCAAAGCGATGCCGCATTCTGGTCGACAACACCGTCCGTAGCGCAGCATCCCGGATCGAGGCAGCCACCGGGGACATAGGCCTACCAAGAGCCATATTAAGCTCAGCCTGTCGGGCAACGGTTTTGGCAAGGCTGCGCTGTTGGCGTCCAAACGCTTGAAAAGGTTGCAATAGTTCCAGCGGCGCCGTGTTGTGGTCAGTCAACACCTGGACCAGCAGCGGCGCGACTTCTACCGCGTCAAGCCAACCCAGTGTCATTCCCTGACCACCGATCGGACTCACCTCATGCGCGGCGTCGCCCAGTAGCAGACGCCGCCCCGCAACCATCTGTTTCGTCAGACGTCGTCGGATGTTGAAAGCACTGATCATCGTGCAGGTTTCGGGATCCACCGAGACCCCGGTACGTTCTGCGACCAAATCCGTTAGCTCGCGTGGAGATTGGTGCATCAACGCTGTGCCGGTATGCGCCACCCAACGGCGCATCCGTCGGGGTAGCGGAAACGACTCCACAACACCGGTTGGTTCCAGAAAAATGGCCGCTGTCGCTTCGCGATGTTCGGTATCGGGGGGGGTTGGGCGAAATCACCCATGATGTAGGTGTCGTCCACTACCTTTGCCTGGACGGAGATGCCTGACATGCGGCGCACCAGACTATGTGGCCCGTCTGCACCGTTAAGGATTTCCGCTTCCCAGTGGGTTTCAACGCCAGGGTCTGGTGAGCCTGAGTTGGTGGCGCGAGCCGTCGCCTGAATGGGCTGACGGCCCTGTTGTTCACCGTTGGGGACTTCGGTGAACTCGGTGAGCTCCCACCCTGACTGCAATGCACCCGGTGCCAGTTGTTCAAGTCGTTCGGAAAGTAACGCCTCGGTACGATTCTGCGGCAGCGTCAACACAAACGGCGTCTCTGGCCAGGCCCGTTCGAAGCTGAGGGCGCCCTGACGGCGGCCCCGGCTGTAGGCAGCACCCGCGTGGACGCGGGCGCCTTCGTTGACCGCGGTGCTTGCCAGTCCAAGCCTCTCCAGCACCGCTAGGGCCGGCGGGTGTAGGCCGATTGCACGGGAATGTCCCCTGGGCTGGGTGCGTCGTTCCAGTAAGACGACGTCGACCCCCTCCATCGCCAGCAGGCAAGCAAGCACCAGCCCGGTGGGCCCACCCCCGGTAATCAGCACGTCGCAGCTACGAACCGTGGAAGCAGCCATCATGGACCTGCCGCAGTAGCGTCTGCGGCATCAAAGCTCAGGATGTTCCGCCACGGATGTTGGGCGTGTACTCGCCAACAGGGGCGTGCGACGGCGCCTAACTCATTTTCGGTATAGCTGCGACGGATGGATGTTAGCCCGTCCTCACGAATGAACGACCCGGGGAAGAAGGGCCACGTACCCACCGAAAATAACGCGTACGCTAGGCGGCTGCGACGAATATCGCTGTGCACTGCCCGAATCCGAGCCAGCTTTTCGGAATCATGGAGGAGCCCCTGCAGCGCTGCATCGTCTAGGTGGTGTAGCAGGTGGTTGGAAATCACCAGATCAAAGGTCTCGCCTTGTTCGACGAGATCTGAGCTCAATGCTTGTCGATACGTTATTTCGCCGGCTGGGTCACGGTGGCTTGTCCAGGCATAGGCGCGCTCGTCGGGGTCGGCTGCGGTGATATGCAGATGAAAACCATCGCGCCGTGCCCAGCCAGCGATCGCCCGGGTCACGTCGGCGCCACCTGCGCCGATGTCGAGCAGAGTATTGAGACGGTCGTGGCGCAATACGGGACGTAGGGAGTTCCTGTATGTCAGCTGCCAGCCGGCAACCACACGGTTGACGAGCTGGAACTGCGCATAGGTGCGATGAAGTTTAGCAAGGTCGCAGTTGGGATCGTCCATCCGCTCGACGGCGTCTTTATCGCGGTCCTGCAGTTTGGGCACGACGGTCCGCCTCACGGATTGGCACCGACGGTTGTGAAGAGGCCCGTCTCGACGGTTAGTCCCGGCCCGAAGGCCATGCTGCAGATGCGCTCGCCGCCACCAGAGCCCGGTTGCTCCAGGATCTCCTTGAGGACAAACATCACCGTGGCGCTACTCATGTTCCCAAAGCGGCGCAATACTTCGCGGGAGGGGACCAACTGATCGGCGCCGAGCTCCAGTTTGGCTTCGACTTTGTCGAGAATGCTTCTGCCACCCGGATGAATCGCCCAGTGCTCGATTTCACGGTACTCGCGTGCTTCCAGCGTCTGATCGTGGGCAAGCAGGGGAGCTAGCGCGTCGACGATATGCGCATCGATGATTTTTGGAACGTAGGTCCCCAGTACCATCTCGAATCCGTTGTCGCCAATATTCCAAGCCATCGCTTCCTCGCCGACCGGGGTGATCACGGTTTCAAAATGGTCCAACTGCAGCGCGCGTTCGCCATTCAGGTCTCGGCCGGTGATGACGGCGGCCGCCGCACCGTCGCCAAATAGCGATGAGCCAAGGATGGTATCGGGATCATTGGAGACTCGAACGTGGATGCTACATAATTCCACACTCACCACCAGCACGACAGCATCGGGATCGGCATCGCAGATGGTCTTGGCTTGCCGCATGGCCGGAAACGCCGCGTAGCAGCCCATGAATCCCAGATGATAACGCTGCACCGAGGGATTGAGGTCGAGGCCTCGCACGATTCGGTAGTCCGGCCCCGGGGAGAAAAATCCTGTGCACGACACCGTGATCACATGGGTCACGTCGGTGTTGTCGATGCCTCACATGCGGTGACTGCAGCGTCAGCGGCGTCGACATAGAGTTTCGTCGCCTCGTCGACATACACATCGTTGCGAACACGTGTGCTGGGGTTGAGAATCTCGCGGTTGGTCGGGTCAAAGAATTGTGGGGAACCGTTGGATGCTGGTTGCTCTTGCAGATCCATCTCGGTGACGGCACTGTGTCGGGTTTCGATTCCCGAGGCGTCAAAACTGGCGTTGACGAGGCGCGTGGCCAATCGACTGATGCCGGGTTGGGAGGCAAATATATCGCGAACCTCAGCCTGATGGAGGACGGTTTCGGGTACAGCGACTTCGAGTGCTCTGAGTGTGACTGCCATAGTTCATTGTCTCAGCGTGGTGTAGCACACGCAATGGCTTGCGCTAGGTCAGTGCTGTGATGGCTCCGACGGCTGCGAACGCTACCGCCGCACAGATGATTACGGTAGCAAAGAAATAGCTCATGAGCCGCAAGACTTGAACCCAACGGACCACGCCGTTGTTCTGTGCGGTGCCCGCCCCGGTGATCGCTGCCACCGTGGTGAGCGACGATGACAGCGGGATGTGCAGCATGAATGACCCGACCAGTAAGAGCAGGGCTGACGTCGATGACGCAATCGCAGAATGGAGCGGATCTAAAATCGTGATTCGACGGGCCAGTGTGTAGTTCACGCGCCAAGCTGTGAGGATACTCCCGACACCCAGAAGTAGCACCACGGACGCCGCCATGATCCAGGTGGGGAAGGGTTCTACATCAGCTGCCGCGATAGACATCAGCAGCACGATGTAGATACGTTGCCCGTACTGGACTCCGTGGCCGAGGGCATTTGCCGCAGCCCCGATTGCCAGCGTGCCGCGGGCTGCGTAGCTGACCCGATGCGGTGCCGTGTCCTTGGCGAACCAGGTGACCGGGATCGTTAGAAGCCAGGCGACCAACATCGCCAAAATTGGTGAAGCAAACAGCGAAATAATGATCCCCATTGAGATCGGGGATAAATCTGGCCAGCTCAGGTGTTCGGTATTGAATAATGAGACGGCTACTGCACCGCCGGTAATTGAGGCGGTGAGGGCATGTGAAGATGAGACGGCGACGCCGCGCCACCAGGTAAAAATTGCCCAGGCTAATGCCACAGCGACCCCGACGGCGGTGATTGATAAACCGGTGTTACCGGACGGCACCAGTGCGACGAATTCTGCGGCAAAGAACTGAATCGTGCTGACCCCCATGACCGCGCCGACCATACGCATCAGGGCGGTCATGGCGACCGCGTTGGCGGGTGTGAGCGCACCGGAGGCGATGGGCAGAGCGACGGCGTTGGGGGTGTCGCGGCCTGCCACGACAAAACTAAATGCCGCGGTGAGGACAAAAACCGCGGTGAGCAGAATCAAAGTGCTCACTAGGAATCACGCACCAGGATCCGTCCTAGCTGCGTACAAAATTCGCGGATGGTCATGAAGGTAGATTCTAGGGACCGAGCGACTTCCTGTTGCCGGTAGTAGTGGCGGGCCAGGAGTTCATCGGCATCCGTGAGGCGCCAGGTGACCAGGGCGCGATGGGCCTGGTGGGTGAGGCGTTCCAGATGCATCCAGGTGCTCTCAAGATCATCGACCTGGTCGAGCTGTTCGGCGGCATCCAGGACGAGATCAGCCTGTCGGGTCAGGATCTCCAACACGTCGCCGGCGCGAGCTGGCAGACGGTACTGGCGGGTCGCGTGAATGATCGTTCCGGTAATGGTCACGGCCTCGACCGCACGGTTGATCCAGGTGCCGAGTAGGTAGAGATCTTCGCGGGGGAGTGGGGTGAGGTAAGAACTACGCAGCGCCGTCAGCATGGTGCTGGTATTGCGGGAAGCTCTTGCGTTGAGGTTGTCGAGCTTGGCATCAAGTTCGGTTCCGGTTTCGGGGGAGGCCCCAAACATTTGGGTTACCAGGTCCACCGATTCCACGAGAAGTTTTGCAAGACTTCGTACTTGGGCCGCACCTGATTCATCGGCAGAAAATAGGTGCGTTACAGACAGCTTCATATCTGGTCACTTTACACACCGAAAGTTAACAATCTGACGCGTTAATTCCGCGGTAGTTCACTGGGGTGGGCGTCATCCAGTCGGCCCTGACGCCAGGCGGTGGCGCATAGTTCTAATTCGGTTGCGGTGCGCTGGAGTTTGACCGAGCGGTGTTCCAGGGCGGCAGAAGCTTCCGGGTTGAGATCTTCGAGCCGTTCGGCGTGCTGGTGCTGGCCGGCGGCAATGACCCGGGCGTAGGCTCCGCCACGTTCTAGAGCGATGGCAAAATCCCCCGAGTAGAGCCCGGTCAGAATCTGGGAGATCAGGTGCTGGAGATCCTTGGCGTGGGGTGGTTCCGTGGCGCCGGCGATAACACGTGATGCATACGCGTCGTAGCCCGCTCGGTACCAAGCAGCCCACATTTCACCATCGCGACGGGTCGCTTGTTGAAGGGTATACAGCCGCCACAGAGCCCCACCAAACGTGACCGCTGGGGCGTTTGACCACATTTCGGCCATCGTATCGAGTCCGACGTCGTCAACAAGGTCAACCAACCAGTCCACGGTAGCGTCCTTTGCGTCGGGGTCCTGACCGGTGGCCACTAAATGCGCGGCCACGGTTTGAGCCGCAGAGTACACCTCAGCAGGATCCAAACCACCCGGCTGGTGTTCAAAGCTTTCGAGCGGCATCAGTTTGGGTCTGCGGAATGGTAGACCGGTTGATCCGCCGCGCTGATAACTCAAACGTCCTCCTTGATACGAGACGCGTACACCACGACAGCATAAAGCAGGTGCGGCTCTAAATAACAGTCAATGCGGCAAATTTTGTTCCGCAGCAAAATAGGCTACAATCGTATAGCGGTCATCGCGACCAGGGCCTTTAGCTCAGTAGGTAGAGCATCGGACTTTTAATCCGCAGGTCGCGGGTTCGATCCCCGCAGGGCCCACAATCAGCCGGTATCTGATGAAGCAAGTGCTAGTTCAGATACCGGTTTTTTGTATTAGACATGGTTGCGGTCGAAGGTCACTGTTCGAACGCAGGCCAGATCCTGTTTTGCATTGGATCGGGCATCTTGGCCCAACCCCAGTATGCCAGTGGGTCTTTTGGCTTGATGCCTAATACTTCCATGGGGTCGACTTTATGGGTTTCCACAGTACAGCGGTGCACCCAGAAATCTCCGAGGTCGAACACAAATTGAAATTCGTCGCCCGGTGTTACGGTGCGTGCGACTTTCGTTGTTGCGGGCTCCACCGGAAGCAGGATTGGACCGTGTAGCGAGTTTGCAATCTCATCGACAAATTGCAGGCCATCACTGCGAGTGATTGAGTCACATGCGCTTCTTCGTGCTTCTTGTTTGTTGGCGGGCGAGCAGGGGTGTTGGTAGCAGCCAGCGTCGTTGCGAGGCCAGTGAGATCTCTGGCGTCAGGAGCCCCAGCACACGCACAAACGTCGTCATCCACAGCAATGCGAGCCCGACGACGATACTCTCCAGCGCGGTAACACTGATGACGGAAAACAAAAACGTGAGCACCGTCGAGACGCCGACCAGGATGACCATCATGGCCGTGACCGCTTTGAGAACCAATGGCGGATCAGGGAGCACGAACTGCGTATAACCGGCTGCTGCCATCAGGAGAAAGAGCATCGCGAAAGCCGCAATATTATGCGGCATGGGTAGCTGGTCAATGGGTAGGAGACCGACAGCGGTCAGCGCAATTCCGGCAGTGAACCAAATGCCAACGACGGTGGCGATACGGGGGATGGCATCATCTTCGAGTAGCCGGTGGAGATCGCGCCCAATGTAGGAACCGACCGTAGCGATGAGCAGACCCGCGATGATCAATGTACCGTTGAATGCCCAGGCACCACTGCCGGCGCCGAGCTGTGAGAAGTTTCGCTCCCACCAGGTTGGATCGGTCGCGGTGGTCATGGCAAAGACCGTGCCGATGATCAGGTAGGAGAATAATAGGGCCGCAAGGTTTCGTGTGCTCAAGTGGATACCCGCCTGGAAGGCGAGTCTGCCGCTCAGTCCCGCAGCAACACCGGTTAGGATTCCACCTCCGACGGGGCCGAATTCTAAACCTTGGAGCCCGGTAGCTAAGACTTGGCCAGCTAATAGCACGCCAATTGCGGTGACCCCACCCATGGCCAGCGTGATCGCAATCGCGGACACATTGGAAATGAGCTTTTGCCAGCGGGGCATCTCCCAGGTTTCACCACGGCGATAGAACACCGTGCTGAGAATAAAAGCCAGTGCAGCTACCGAGGCTGCTATGGCTGCGGTTTGTATGGCCGCCGGACCGGTACCAAAAATTTCGTATTGCTCGCCCCGCAGCGTGATGAAGCCAAGAGTCGCCCCTACGACAAAGCAGCCGACCGTGGCCCACAGGGCGTGGAGCTGCTCGCGCAACGCTTGATCGGTGTCCATCACGTCTCCATCACAGCAACAGCGTGGATAAAATACTGCTCCCCGGTGTCGAATAGGCCATTGAAGCCAACACCGGGGAGCAGGCACGCACCGTCATGGCACGCAGTATGAGTTGTATTTAGCGGCGAGTGGCGGTGGTGCCACCTTCTTCTTCTAGCGACTCGGACGGATCACTGATGGTGTCTCCGTTGACGTGCTTCTTTTCGTGGCCGGCTTTTTCGTTCCCCGGGTTTGCATTAGGGCTGTTGGCCTGTTCGGGTGCATCGTTTGAATCATAACCTGTGGATTTGTCCAACATATCGGCTGCTGTGTCAGCTACACCGCCGAGTGCAGGTGCTTTCTCTTTAACGGCATCAGCCATGCGACCGGAGGTCTCGTGTACCCGTTCCTGGGTTTTCGGGTCATTCCAGAATTGCTGAATCGTGCGCTGAGCCTGACGAGCGGCTTCTTCTGCTTGTGCGCGACCTTCACGGTTGCCAAGGAGGTAACCAATACCTACACCGACGCCGAGGGTCAGTACACGACCAAAACTCAAGATTTTCATAGTTGACCTCACTTCATTAGGGGACACTTGCGATGGTGTTGATTCTTCTTGGTTCAAGCGTAGTGGGTCAATGCTGGAATGACGGTGCGCTATGGCACACCCCGACCAAACGTGCTGACACTCGGTGCCCACTCTTGCGGCAAAAGGTTGCTGGCCTGGGCTGTAATGATTGAACAATCATGTCGTCAGGCAGTGCGAGCATTCCGCCAAAAATACCTGTCCTGTAGCGTGGAAGACAGAATTCAGATTCGCAAACATCTGGTTTGCGAGCTGTGCATTCGAACTATTCAGGAGGAAGCATGGCGACCGTCGCAGAACATTTCATTTCAACATTTGAAGCCAACGGGATCGATCGTATTTGGGGTATCGCGGGAGATTCCTTGAACGGGTTCACCGATGCCATGCGGAACTCAGATGTTGAGTGGATGAACGTTCGACATGAAGAAGCTGGAGCGTTTGCCGCAGCCGCCGAAGCCGAAATGACCGGTGAACTCGCGGTCACGGCCGGGACCGCCGGACCTGGCAACTTGCACCTGATCAACGGGCTTTATGATGCTCAGCGTTCGCGTGTTCCGGTGTTGGCGATTGCCTCCCACATCCCGGCAGAAGAAATTGGGACCGGCTACTTCCAGGAAACGCATCCGCAAGAACTGTTCCGCGAGTGCAGTGTTTATGTTGAACACGTCAGCGATATTGGGCAATTGCCGCGGCTGCTGACCATTGCCATGCGTGCCGCAGTCGAAAAACGCGGTGTGGCTGTCTTGGTGATCAGTGCTTCGATGTTCGTCACCGAGCTTCCGGATGCCAAACCAGAGATTATCAAGGCCACCAATTCTCGGATCCTGCCCGCCGACGAAGAGCTCAACAGTGCAGCCGAGCTGTTGAATAGTTGTAAGAAGGTCACCATCTTGGCCGGGGCTGGTGTGGCAGGCGCTCACGATGAGCTGCTAGAAATCGCTGAGCGAATCCAAGCGCCCATCGTGCACGCGATGCGCGGTAAAGAACACGTCGAATACGACAATCCCTATGACGTCGGCATGACCGGCTTGTTGGGTTTCACCTCAGGGTACCGAGCCATGATTGATGCCGAAGCACTCCTGATGATCGGTACCGATCTGCCGTATCGACAGTTCTATCCCGAAGATGTCCCGGTGATCCAGATCGATAGTCGTGGTGAACAAATTGGCAAACGCGTGCCCGTTGAAGTCCCACTGGTGGGCACTGCCAAAGACACGATCCGCGAACTGCTTCCGCTGCTGAAACCGGCTAAATCCTCGCGACATTTGTCGAAAATGCTGGACCACTACAAGAAGACCCGGTCCAAGCTCGATGATTTGGCCCGGCCATCGCGCGGTTCGCGACCAATACACCCGCAGTACCTCACCCGCGTGCTCGATGAGAAAGCCAGCGACGATGCCGTATTTATCCCGGACGTCGGATCACCGGTGGTCTATGCCTCGCGCTATCTCCATACAACCCAAGATCGTCGTGTGATCGGCTCATTTGCCCACGGCTCGATGGCCAATGCGGTGACCATGAGTATGGGTGCACAAGTTGTTTCACGTGATCGCCAAGTCATCGCGCTGGCGGGAGACGGCGGACTGGGCATGATGTTGGGCGAGCTGCTCACCGTGCGTGAGCACAACCTTCCGGTCAAGATCGTCGTCTACAATAACTCGTCGCTGAACTTTATTGAACTGGAAATGAAAGCCGGCGGATTCGTACCGTTTGCCACCGACCTAGAAAACCCCGACTATGCAAAAGTCGCTGAAGCGATGGGGATCTGGGGCAAACACGTTGAACGCAGCAAAGACCTACCCCGGGCAGTGGAAGAATTCCTGGCCCACGATGGCCCGGCGGTGCTCGACGTCGTCACAGAACGAGCAGAACTGACCATCCCACCAACTATCTCCGCCGAGCAGATGAAAGGTTTCTCGCTATATGCTCTGCGAACCGTGTTGAGTGGCAAGGGTTCTGAGCTCGTGGACCTCGCTAGAGTAAACTTGCGCCACATACTTTAATCCTTTAGCGACTGCTGAATAATGCACCTACCGAAAGGCCTACTATGTCAGCAACACCAATGAAAATCGGCATGTATCACTTCGCACGCATGATGACGTCGAAGAGCACACCGGCGGTTGTGACCATTTCGCCGGGTCGCATCCACGTTGCGACAGCCGAGCAGGTGTTGCTTGACGCTGCACCCGGCCAACTCCAGCTCAAATTCAGCAAACTCTCCGGAGCTATCACCCTGCTGACACCGGCGGGCAAAGTGATCCTCGCCGGCGTGGGGTCTGCCTCCGCCGCGCCACATTCACCGCAGCAAGAAGAAGAAATTCGGGCGGCTCAACAAGTGGCCTCGCAGGATCCACAGATCAGCCACATTGGGCTGAGCCAACTGCTGTGGGCCGGACGCACCACCAGTGTTGATGGCACATATCAGGGTGGGTTGAAATCGATTCTCGACGGCGACGCTGGTGCACAGAAGCGCATCGGGCAAACCGTCCGAGAGGCGATGTTGGCCGCGGGTGTACAACCTGCCTAGACCGTAGGCACAGCACCGGCTACCATTTGGCGGCGTCGTCAGGACCGCAAAGGGTGATCTATTGTTGCTCGATACCGTGCAGTTGCAGGTGCAGCTGCCGGACCTGCTCGGCGAGTGCAGTATCCGGACCTGCCGTGTGAACACCCGGCGCCACGGCGTTAATCGGCAGTGTCGCAACCGGGCGCGCTTCAATACCCCACTGTTGGTGCCACGCGGAGAGTTGCTCACTACTGGTGGCGTAGACAATTCGCCCAAGCCCCACCCATGCGTGAGCTGCCGCGCACATCGGGCAGTGTTCTCCAGACGTATAGACGACGGCGCTGGCCCGTTGTTCCTCGGTGAGATGCTCTGCTGCCCAGCGGGCAATCGCAAACTCCGGGTGCCGGGTGCGATCACCGTCAGATACCCGGTTCCGATCGCTAAAGAGCACTTCGTCCTCGGCGCTGACGAGTAGCGACCCAAACGGTTCATCGCCGTCGTCCAAAGCTTCTTTGGCCAGCTGTACGCATCGCTGCAGGTAGTCGCGGTCCTGGTGTGTCAGATCGAAATAATTCGCCATGCCTCCATGCAAACACGAATCGGGGCGAACCGAAATGCTCGAGGATCCTCGTCCACCTCAGCCCTAGACGTGTCGGTGGAGTTGCGGAGAGGATGGAGAGAGCAGAAGACGTTTTGCAACGTGGTCTCAACCAAAGGAGGAGCCATGTCTGCCACTGATTCAACCACCGAAACACAAGAATTTGATCTGATCGTGCTTGGCGCCGGACCGATTGGCGAAACTTTAGCGCTCGCCGTCGCACAACAGGGTCTCAAGCCGGTCATTGTAGAACACGACCTCGTCGGTGGGGACTGCGCATATTATGCGTGTAAGCCCTCCAAAGCACTGCTGCGTCCGGTCGAAGTGGCCGCCACCACCCAGCATTTGCGCGGTGTAGGAGGTTCCCGTGTCGGCGCCGATGATTTGCTGAAGCGACGCGATGAACAGGTCTCCAACTATGATGATTCCGGTCAGGAAGAATCGCTGGAATCCTCCGGTGTGACCGTTGTGCGTGGCCACGGGCAACTCAACGGGGAGCGCACCGTTGAAGTACACGGTAGTGATGGTGCAGCGCAAACGCTGCGGGCGACTCGCTCCGTCGTGGTGACGACGGGAACCACCCCGAATATCCCACCGGTATTCGAAGGTATCCCGGTGTGGGATTCGCAAGATGCCACGTCGGTACAGGATGTACCGGCCCACCTCGTCATTATTGGTGCGGGTGCGGTCGCATGCGAAGCAGCCAGCTGGATGAATTCGCTGGGTTCGAAAGTCACCATGTTGGTGCGCGAAGGGTCCCTGATGAGCAGCGCTGAACCATTCGTCTCCGACATTCTGACCGATCAATTCAGCGACGCCGGTATCGACGTCCGCTTCTACACCGAGGCCACCCAGGTCCAACGTCCCGATGGTATGGACCAGGGGCTGGGCAAGGTGAAGGGCGGACCCGTTTCGATCCGGACTTCAGAAGGTGAGACATTACAGGCTGATGAGGTGCTGCTAGCTACGGGACGCCGTCCTGCACTGGAGTCGATTAACCTTGAGTCGATAGGTCTCAGTGCTGACGACGTTCTGGAGCAGCGCACGCCTGACTGGTTGCACGCACTGGGCGATGCCGGCGGCAAACACCAGCTGACGCATATGGGAAAATACCAGGCCAAACAATTTGCGGCCGGATTCCTGGGCCAGCAGGTCGATGAGCCCTCGATCGAACCACCGACCCCACAGGTGGTCTTTACCGATCCACAGGTTGCATCGGTTGGGCTCACAGAAGAAGCGGCTACTGAGGCCGGCTATGAGGTGGTCACCGGTGAAGTTGATTTTGCCGACGTTGTGGGAGCCGGATTATTGCGTGACGACGTCGTCGGCAAAGGCAAGATCGTAGTTGACAAGACCACCGGGTATTTGCTGGGCGCGACCCTGATGGGACCAGAAACCGGTGAGATGCTCCATGCCGCAACGATCGCGATCACCGGGCAGGTGCCGGTATCGACGCTGCAGCACGCAATCCCGGTATTCCCCACGGCATCAGAAATCTGGGTGGGGCTGCTCGATCAGGTCACCGGGTGGTCACGGACCGGTTATGAACCGGTGACCTAGGACCGGGCCGTTCGGGGTTCGTCGGTGGCCGCCCGCGTTTCTAGGGTGCTGGTCATGAATGTCTCGAGCGAGTCGTCTAACAGCTCCATCCAATGATCGGGCAGCGGTGGTGCCAGCGTCCCGGTGATGGTCGAGCGGTAGGACTGGTTGCGATACCCCATGATGTCGTCTTGTTTATGTTGCAGCCAGAGTTTGAAGAGTTCGGCCTGTTCCTCTACGGCAAAGTCCGGGTAATCGGTCATGCTGATGAGATCCCTGGTGTAGGCGCCCTGGAAATCGATGGCATCGTTGGAATCTTCGATTTGGGCTTCGCGGTCGAGCCAATCCAGCACATCGTCGTGCATGGTCTCAGCATCTGGCAGCGTGATGCGGCCCAGTATCACATCGCGTGCGAACCAGGCCTGTGCATCGAGCATATTGAACGTGAAATACTGGTCCTGCATCCCTAGGTACATCAGCTTGGGATTCTTCTCCCACACCACACCCTTATACAGGTCTGGTGCATACATCCGATTTGCGGTAATCAGGCGGAGGTCGTCGGGTAGATACGGGAAATGGTGCAGATAGCCCGTACACATCACGATCGCATCGAATTGCTCTTCGGTGCCGTCGATGAAGCGAACCGTATTTTTGTCGACGCTGCTGATCAGTGGTACTTCTTTGAGCGGATGCGGCCAGTCATAGCCCATCGGTGCAGAACGATAACTGAAGGTCACCGAGGCGGCTCCATACTTATAACACTGCGAGCCGATGTCTTCGGCGGAGTAACTGCTGCCGACCATGAGGATGTGCTTGTCAACGAACTCTCGTGCATCGCGGAAATCATGGGCGTGCATCACTCTGCCGCGGAACGTTTCTAGGCCATCAAAATACGGCATATTTGGGGTCGAGAAGTGACCGGTAGCCGCAACAACCCAGTCGAATTCTTCAGACTTTAGCCTGTTGTTCTGATAATCCATGACCGTGACGGTGAAGCGTTCGGTGGTTTCGTCGTAGCTGACCCATCGAACCGCGGTTTCAAACTCAATGTACTGCCGTACATCACTCTGTTCTACCCGGCCCATGATGTAATCCTGCAGCACCGCCCGGGGTGGGTAGGAAGGAATCGGGCGACCGAAGTGCTCTTCAAATGAGTAGTCGGCGAACTCGAGGCACTCTTTGGGGCCGTTGGACCAGAGATACCGGTACATGCTGCTGTGGACGGGTTCGCCATTTTGGTCCAAGCCGGTACGCCAGGTGTAGTTCCACTGGCCGCCCCAATTGGGTTGTTTTTCGTAGCACACGAGGCGGGGGATATCTGCACCCTGGCGCCGCGCAGAATCGAAGGCGCGTAATTGTGCGAGCCCGCTAGGGCCTGCACCGAGGATGGCAACGCTGGACGTCATGGACGGACCTCTCGTTAGAAAACAGGATAGTACTGTGATATACATCATATGTGCTGGTTAGAAAGCGTGTAAAACAGCAGCGGCGCGGTAAGAGCTTGAATCCCCGGCGTCGCGGTCCCAAGGTTTTGCGCATACTGTAGTGCACACAAAATATGCAGTTTCAAACACGCGAGAGAGGGCCACATGCCGCAGGAGCGCAGCTATGGGCACACACACCACCCAGATGGTTCACGCCCTGCATTGCCGACGCAGCAGGTTTTAGACGGAGCGTTGAGCAACCGGCTCACCTGGAATATTTGGCTGTGGCTCGTGTGGTTGTTGCCGGCCGTGCTGATCGTTATCAAGGTAAGCATGCCCGGTAGCATGGAGAAACTGTTCCTCATCATCTTGTCTCCGATCGTCGTGGCGCTTTCCGGATTATTGGGATGGTTGCCACGATTTGTGTTGAAAAAACGGGGATTCAGGTATTCACCCAGTGGTGTGAGCGCTGTTTTTGCTGTGCACTGGTGGGCCTTTAGTCTGTGCGTGCTCGGCCTCGGCGGTGCTGACCATATAGGGCCGATTCCATCGCCGCTCGATAGGGCCCTGCCGTTTCTGGGTGGAGAGATAGGTGGCGACGTTACGAGCTTCAGTATGGGGGTCGTTGGGCTCAGCTACGTCGCGCTTGTCTCGTTGGCTGTCTGGACACCACTTGGTTCTCAGCAGCGTCGCGCATCCTGGGCCGTGTGGGTCGCGGCTGCGGTCTCTCCGCCGCTTCTGATCGGACTTGGCGTGCTCTTCTAAGGGCGTTATGCCGGGCACATCTTTGCCGTGGACGCGCCGTTCACCGCAAATTTCCCGGGTATTTTTGGTACCGTCACCTTATGACAGATTCGACGTCGCGGTCTCACGACCCAGATTTTCAAGACATGCTGGCCCAGTCCGGCATGCAACACATGCCGGAGCAGGGTGACGAGCTCATGCAACAGCTCGCCCCGTTGCTGTCCGCAGACGGCATTGATGTAGACAACCTCGACGACGTCGACCCGAGCCAGCTCGAGACCGCCATGGCTCGTGCTATTGAACGCCACAACTTGGAGCTGATGACCCCCGTGAGTGATGAACGAGCACGCACTATTAATACTTTGCGAGATATTTCGCAGGCATTAGATGCCCAACAACACGATAAAGCCGTGGAGATCCTCGGGAGAATTGGTCCGGAGGCAGAGGAAGGTCTCCCAAGCGCCGGTCACGTGACCGGTGTCGCCATGGAATCCCTGGATGCCTGGTACGCCAGCGGCGCACTACAAAACGGCTCGGCCCGCGTATCCCAACGCGAAGCGCCACGTTCCGTCCGGAAAATCACCCCGGACGTAGAAGCGCTGGCTCGCAAAGGCCGCGCGTACAGATCCATCGGCAGCTTGCTGCGCCGCAACCCCGAGTCAGCGGTCGTCGGAGCAGGTGCCTACATGGTGGCCGCAGCCGTCGCTGCACTGGCCGAGCACCGCGAAGCCTCTTTTGACGACGTCCTGAACGAGCTCCTGCCCGCACAGCAAGTGGCCGAAGCTCCTGCTGCAAAACCAGCAGCTGAGCCTGCGGCAGAATCAGCCGTGAAGCAAGCACCGGCGAAAGAAGCTCCAGCAGCACAGCCGAAACCCGCTGCAAAAACCCAGGAGAAGGCGGCCGACACCGCCGCACCAGCGGACGACCAGACTGATGTGAGGGGCCGCTACACCGCGATAGTCGAAACTCGTTTCATGGCCGGCGTCAAAGAATTCCAGCAGTGGATGGGTGACTCGCACCCGGTAACCGGCACAGGTCTACCCAAGCGCGCTGACATTCAAGACGTTGCCGCGACCATCGGCATCGAGGCTGAAGGCGTTGCGAAAAAACAGGACCCGGCAGAAGCCCCTGCATCGGACACCGATCTCAACGTAGTCGCTGGCACACAGCCAACTCGCTATGTGCAATCAGCACAGGCCCTCCCAGAACTCATGGCCTTCCTCGAAGCACTCCAGGAGTTCCAGCTCATCGAAGTTCTCTCGACCAAGGTACAACCCGGTGCTCGTGCACAGGCCTTCGGTTTCGAGGACTTTGAACAGCTCGACGCAGCCGAAGAACTCGTGGCCACTTACGTTCGTGCAACCCTGACCTACGCGACCGAAGGCGATGCAGCAGCACGGACCGCGCAGTTCGCACTTGGCAATGGTGACGTCGACGAGACACTCATCCCACGCTTGCGTCAGCTGGAAGCTATGGACCTCATCGCGATCCAAGACGGCACCGTCGTCATCCCGGCACCGCTGAACGCTGCCGTACGCAACGGCCTGGAGCAGGCAGCACAGCACTCAGCCTAAACACCTTCCAACAGAAAGACCGGGTCTCCGTATTCGTAATGAATACGGGGACCCGGTTTTGTGTTGTTCCGTGGTGGTGAGTCCCTTCGCTTTAGTGATCGGTCGCTTCTTCAGCGCCAACACCGGTCAGCGAACGAACCTCCATTTCGGCCTGCTTGCTGACATCCTCGCGAGTTTTCGAGGTCTTCGAACCGATCCAACCCAGCAGGAAGGACAGCGGGATCGAGACGATGCCAGGGTTTGTCAGTGGGTAGAGCGCCAGATCTACGTCTGGGAAGAAGGACGACTCCGCACCCCATAGCACCGGCGAGACGAGAATCAGACCGATTGATGCGCCCAGACCGCCATACATCGACCACAGTGCGCCGCGAGTGGTGAACCCTTTCCAGAACAGTGAGTAGATGATGGTTGGTAGGTTCGCCGAAGCCGCCACCGCGAAGGCTAGTGCAACGAGGAACGCAACGTTCTGCCCCTGGGCGCCGATACCGCCGAGGATCGCGAGAATACCAACGACAACTACAGTCGCACGTCCTGCTCGCATCTCACCTTTGGAATCGATCTTGCCTTTCTTGATGACCTGACCGTAAATGTCGTGGGCAAACGATGCCGAAGCGGTAATCGTCAGACCGGCGACTACAGCCAGAATGGTAGCGAAAGCAACAGCTGCGATCACACCGAGCAACAGGGTGCCGCCCAGTTCATACGCCAGCAACGGTGCCGCGGAGTTCTGTCCGCCCGGCGCATTTGTAATTGCTTCTGGGCCGACGAGTGCCGCTGCTCCGAAGCCGAGCACCAGGGTGCACAGGTAGAAACCGCCGATGAGCCAAATAGCCCAAACAACAGATTTGCGTGCTTCCTTTGCAGTTGGCACGGTGTAGAAACGCATCAAAACGTGTGGCAGGCCGGCGGTACCAAGAACCAGGGCAAGACCCAGCGAGATGAAGTCCATCTTGGTCAACGTGGATTCGCCGTATTGCTGGCCTGGATCCAGGATGTCTGTTGTGCCCGCAACGGAGGCTGCTTCGCCGAGCAGTCCGGAGAAGTTGAAACCAAACAGTGCCAGCAACCAGACACTCATGATGCCCACGCCGATAAGCAGCAGCGTAGCCTTAATGATTTGTACCCAGGTGGTGCCCTTCATTCCGCCGATGAAGACGTAGAAGATCATCAGCAGACCGACGACGGCGATGACGAGTGACTGACCCACGCCGGAGTCGATACCTAGTAGCAGAGAGACCAGTGCGCCAGCACCGGCCATCTGTGCCAACAGGTAAAAAATTGAGACTGCCAACGTGGAGGTTGCAGCGGCGATACGAACCGGGCGCTGTTTGAGGCGGAAACTCAACACATCCGCCATGGTGAACTTACCGGTGTTGCGGAGCATCTCAGCTACGAGGAGCAGCGCGACGAGCCATGCGACCAAAAAACCGATCGAATACAAGAATCCGTCGTAGCCATAGATCGCGATCGCGCCAACAATACCCAAGAAGGATGCGGCCGAAAGGTAGTCCCCGGCAATCGCGGTACCGTTCTGCGTGCCGGTAAATGAGCGACCACCGGCGTAGAAGTCCGCGGCCGTTTTAGTTTTCTTGGAGGCCCGCAGTACCGCGAAGAGCGTGATGGCCACGAAGACCAGGAAAATACCGATATTTGCCCAGGGGCTACCCACCTCGGTGGTGAGTCCCTCATTAGCCTGGGCGCTGAGGATAGCTAACTGTGTCATGACTGATCTCCTGAACCCTGACCTGAAGACGCATAGTTGGTGTCGTCAGTTGTATCTTCCGGTGCTCCCGCGCCTGCGGCTTCCATGGATTCGCGAAGATCGGTAGCAATCGGGTCGATCTTGCGGTTCGCATAGGACACATAGGCGCCGGTGATAATGAACGTGGTGATGAACTGGGCGAGACCCAGCAGGATGCCTAAGTTGATATTGCCGAAGACCTGAATAGCCATGAACTCAGGAAAGAATGCCGCCACGATGACAAATCCCAGGTACCAGATCAGGAAGATCACGGTCATGGGGAAGACGAAGCTACGGTGTGTGCGCCGCAGCTTTTGGAACTGATCGGAGTGTTGGACTTTCGTAAAGTCCGAATAATCGAGGGTACTCATGTTGATCCTCCAGGGTGGAGCTTGGATATCGATCTCATGAAGCACACGGTAGTGATGTGATGAGGGTCACGGAACGACGCGGTGGGGAATCTGCGCTAAGCGGCACTGTCTGTGAGTTGAGCGGTTTGGTAGATCGATAAAGTGATAGCAATCACCTAGCATAAAGGTATGTTCAGGTTCTTCTTACGTCGTCGTGCGGTCGTCGTTGCGAGCACATTTGCCGCTGTCAGGTGGTATATCACGTGATGCTGCGTAGAAAATCGCGTCGTCGAACGCCAGAGTCTGAACCGGATTATCAGCAGCTGGTGCAGCTCACGCGCGAGCAACTCATAGAGGCTCAGCTGCGCAGTCTGCGATCCCAAATATCACCGCATTTCATCTACAACTCACTCAACGCTATCGCCGGTCTCATCCCGACCGATCCAGCACGAGCACGCGAATTGCTCATCGATTTCGCTGACTTCACAAGGTACTCGCTGGGCACCGAAGGCGATTTCACCACACTGGAAGATGAGCTGACCGCCGTTGAACGGTACGTCGTGTTAGAGAAAGCCCGCTTCGGATCGCGGTTGCAGGTCAGCCTCGACATTGCCCCGGAAGTGCTCGGCGTCGAAATTCCTTTCCTAAGCGTCCAGCCGCTCGTCGAAAATGCGGTTCGCCACGGCATGTACAACTCGGATCGCGACGGTCAGGTGTTCGTGCGGGCAAAAGACGTCGATACCTTTTCTCAGATCAGCATTGAAGACGGCGGCGTCGGTGCCGATCCGGAATACATGGCCAAAGTCATGAGCGGCCAAGCGGAAAGTTCGCACGTTGGGCTGCGCAATGTGGATTTACGCCTGCGCCAGGCCTACGGCGCTGACCACGGATTGCAGATCGAAACACAGCTCGACGCCGGCATGAAAGTTTCGATGCGCATTCCCAAATTCAAGGCGCCATCACACTTCATTCCGCCAATGACCGCGGGGCCCGCATGACCACACAGGTACCAGGGTTGCAGGTGCTAGCAGTCGATGACGAGGTACCCGCGGTTGAACAAATGCGGTGGTTGCTCGAAGCTGACCCGCTGGTGTCCGCGGTGCAAACCGCCACCAACGTTGCCGAAGCGCGGCAGGTCCTGGCCGACGGGAACATCGACGTTGTCCTGCTCGATATTCACATGCCCGGGCCCACCGGTATGGATCTGGCCCACGAGCTGCGCCGTGCGAACAATGGGGACACCCCACACGTGATTTTCGTGACCGCCGATGCTCGTCCGGCCGTGCATGCCTTCGAGCTGGACGCGCTCGACTACCTGCTCAAACCCGTGCGCCCCGCACGGCTACACGAGGCACTGCGAAAAACGCTCAACCGGGTCGACACCGGTGCGATAGAACAGGTGCCGGAGCAAGGCAGAGTGGCGGTACAACAGGGCTCGCAACAGGTCTTCATCCCCATCCGTTCCATCCGCTGGGCCCAAGCCCAAGGCGACTACGCCCGGATCCACACCGCCGATGAATCCTATCTGCTGCGCATTTCACTGGCCGGGATCGAAGAAGACTGGGCAACGTATGATTTCGTGCGCATTCACCGGTCACACATAGTGAACCTCAATTTCGCCACTAAAATCGTCCAGCAGGAAGGGCGCATGCGAATCCACATTGACGATAACGAGCTGCCGGTCAGTCGACGCCTCATGCCGCAGGTCCGGCAACGGCTCAAGCAATTGAATTTTCGATCGGTTTCCCGGAGTGATGGATGACCCACCGGCGCCACCCCGACGACGGTTCCGGAGACGACCTCCCAGCCCCCGACGACGACTTCGTACTCGACCTCATACGCGAGCCCGCACCACCACAAGACGTCCCCGAGAGTATCCGCGCCATGCGAGCCCGACGCGTCCAAGTCCGCATGCCAACGGGAGCCCCCAGCGTCAAAGAAGTACTGCTGAATCCCTCCGAGACCTCGGGAAGCACGCAACCATCACGCAGCCTGCTCCGCAAACTCATGCGCGCGCAGCTGCGGCTCGGCGTCACCCTGGTGTCATGGTTTTTCGGTTTGGTCGTCGTCGTCAATGTAGCTTTCGGCTTCAGCCCAAATCTCGCCTCGCTCGCGGTCGCGAACGTTCCGTTAGAGTGGTTCATCCCCGCCGCTGCGTTCATTCCGTTGCTCATTGCACTTGGCTGGTTCTATGTCCGGCGAGCTACCGCCAACGAACAAATGCTTGAGCCCCGGCCCAACCAAGAGGTGCGCCAGTGATGCACGAACCCCTCCTGGTGCTAGGGTCCATCGGCCTCGTCTGTGCGGTGACTATCATTATCAGCGTGCACGGACTGCACCGTAGCCGTACCACCCGCGACTTTTACGTGGCATCGCGCCGGGTGCCACCGTGGATGAACGCCTCTGCCGTTGCCGGTGAATATCTTTCGGCGGCAAGTTTCCTCGGTGTTGCCGGGCTCATCATGGCCTACGGTACCCACGGGCTATGGTTTCCGGTGGGCTACACCGCAGGCTTCTTGTCACTACTCGTTTTCGTAGCCGCGCCGCTACGACGCTCGGGCGCTTATACGATTCCCGACCTCATGTCGCTACGGTTTCCCTCCAAGCTGTTGCGTCGACTCACCGCCATGATCGTCGTATTCACCGGCTGGCTCTACATCGTGCCGCAGCTGCACGGGGCCGCCATTGCCTTGTCGTCGACCACGGGTCTGCCCGCCTGGCTCGGTCCCGCCATCGTCATCCTGGTTGTGCTGCCCACTGTTGTGTCCGGCGGCATGCGCTCGGTGACCCTGGCCCAGGCCGTGCAATATTGGTTCAAACTCTCCGCGCTCTTGATCCCAACCGTTTTCATTGTGCTGCGCCTGGGAGTGGGGGACACCAATTTCATCCCAGACCTCGCCAATGCTTTCGAGGTCGAACTCGTCAACGACACCCAGACGAGCACCTACCGCACCGTTTCACTGGTCGCAGCCCTAATGCTTGGCACGCTCGGGCTGTCGCATGTTTTGGTCCGTTTCTATACCAACCCGGACGGCGGGACGGCCCGACGCACCACCGTCTTGCTCCTGTGGCTCCTAGCCGGTTTCTATACGCTGCCGATCATTCTCGGCGTCGTCGCCCGCGCAGTTTTGCCCGAACTCGGCGAAAGTGCGAGCACCGATACCGCACTGCTTCAACTGCCGACGGCACTTTTCGACGGCCTGACCGGCGACCTGTTGACCGCACTCGTAGCCGGCGGTGCCTTCGCCGCGTTCCTGTCGACCGCTTCTGGACTGGTCGTGTCCATATCCGGTGTGGTGTCACAGGAATTTTTCGGTGGCACCGTGCGCGGCTTCCGTGTTGGGGCCATCCTGGCGATGGTCTTGCCCATTGTGGCAACGTTCGTGACCACCGGGCTCGCACTCGCAGGCGCTGTTGCCATGGTATTTACGTTCACCGCCTCGTCATTGGCGCCGGTCGTGTTGTTGGCCATTTGGTGGCGAGGCCTCACCGTCACCGGTGCTGTCTCCGGCATGGTCACAGGTGGATTTATGTCTCTCGCCGCGCTGCTCGCCGGGCATCTGCTCGATGACGCTGGCATGTCGATGGCCGTGTTGCAGTATCCCGCACTGTGGACCATTCCGTTGGTCCTGGTAGTCACCATGCTGGTGTCGTCCCTGGGCTCACAGCGACCACCGGAGAATACCGACGAAGTGCTTGCGCGGTTACATCTTCCGGAATCGCTGAAACAGGGCACCCACTCTTCATAGCTGCAGGGCCACATAGCGCTAGCCATTCCTTATTTCCACCTTTTGTGTCTGCACCAGCCTGCGACAGCATCCCTGAAGTCTGTGGAGAACAGCAGCATGTCAGATTCCGTTATCCACAAACGGTGCGACACGCAACACAAAAATATCTACATATGATAAAGCGTCACAAACCATATTCAGACATATTAATAAGTTAATTAAAATATGCTAAAAGTATTGCTTGGTTGGTGCGGTTCGGGTAGAATAGTGACAATATCCAATCAGCAACTCAGTGCTCCTATCTCTGTCGTCCAAGCCCCTTCACCGCCGGTTAGCTAGCTTTTCTTTTGCATCGAGAGGACTTCTTGTGGATCAAACATCGATCTTCACAAACCTCGGCGCCGCCGTGTCAGTGGATGCGATCAATGAGGACTTGATTGACGATATGAGCCTCGGTGAACTCGCCTATGCTCGTGCACTTTTCAATCAGAAATTTTCTGAACGACTCTCGCAACCAGGTGCAGAAAACGACGTTGCTCTTTATCGCAAGAGTTCAGGCGCTGACTGGTCCGGCTTTGCGGCACAAGGCGACTCGCAGAACACCGTAGAGGGCGCCGTGGAGCCAACACCTCCTGATAATTACGTTGATACCCTCCCTGCCATCACCTCGTTAATGGCCCAGCATGATCGCGCTAATGACGCGGCGATGACCAACCTCACGCGCCTATTGCAGATCGCCCAGAAAGACCAAACTGCCTATCTCGGAGTTCCTGAAGGACTGAGGGGATTCCGCGATGTTAGCGAAATTATGCGCAGGCAGCTTCGAATGTCGGGGCATAGAGCGAAACGACTGCAGATACGAGCGAAATACGTTTCCCATGCAGTAGCTACAGATCAAAATCCAGCCGGCGTCGAGCCCAAGCTGCCAAATATCGCGGCGTCGTATGCTGCCGGAAATATTCCGGGTGAGAGCTTGGACCGAATTGCCGCGTTTGACGAGGACCTGACCAAATATTCCAACACGGTGAAAAGACCGCTGGATTACAAGGATCGGGTCATCCGGGCGTTCGAGCCCACTTTGCTGGAAGCTGCGGAATCTGCATCACCGGAGGAACTGTCTCAGGCTCGCCAACGATGGGCCGAACAGGTCGCTCACCATATTGACGCAGACGGTCCACCACCGTCAGACGCTCTCAAAAAGAAGCCAGATAATGCACTACATCTACGGTCCCATGAAGATGGTTCGGCAACAGCATCGATGCACATGGATCCGGTTTGGGCAGCAACGCTCAAGGAATTTCTGAACACGAATCTGAACTACAAGGGCAAGAAGCCGTTACTGCCGGAGAACATCGAAAATCTCTATGAAGCAATGGCTGAAGCAAAAACTGCGCAAGACGCTGCAGAATCGGAGCGCCAGCGGCCTGCTGGTACAACTAAAGATGAGACCCCAAAGAGCCAACGACAAGGGCCCACCGAGCATGGAGACAAGCTGGAAGCATTACACGACATGCTGGGATCCAGGCCCGAGATCGACGATCGTGTTCCAAGTCAGATCGAAGCCAGTCTCCCGCAGCCGCTTCCCGCCGACGCGGTCATTGCCGAGGATGAACAAGGTAACGAGTACACAAAGCAACAAATCGACTGGATCGATCAGCTAACTCGACCTCAGCGCGCCGGGGCTATCTTATTAGGCGCCATCAATGCAGTGATGAGCATGCATCCCAAGGATGCAGCAGCAAAGCGTGCTCATGGTTCAGCTGCCAAACTTGTTATCGTGCAGGATATTCAGACGGCGCATGCGACGTTGGGTTTGCCAGCGCTGCCTCAGGAGGTGCAGCGACCGCCGGGACCTTCGGGTATTTTGCCGCCGATAATCAAACGATCGAATCCGAATGTTCGTGACCGATTAGAAGCAGTTTCTGAGCCTGAACAAGAATTCACCGGTTATGCCAACCCGGTCCCTTGGACTCGATATCAATCAGAAGTCGTCAATATCGGACCAATGCACCCCGGACATCTCGGGCCGAGGTTATGCGATACGGAACTGGTGGGCCAAATATGGAACGGCGTGGACATCGTCTTGAACGAATATCGGAGTAAGAGGTTATTTACTACGGCGCAGCGAAAGGCTATCCTCGCGCGGGATAAGGGCTGTCAAGCACCCGGCTGTATTGTGCAAGCGACCTACTGCCAATGTCACCACATCGAGGAGTGGGCCGAGGGCGGGGAAACCAACGAGAACAACTCCATCACATTATGTCCGGCGCATCACCCTGACGTACACAACGGCAATTGGACCATACTCAAAATTGATGGAGTGACATATTTCCGGCCGGCCAAATGGCTCGACCCGGACCAGCCACTGCTCAGAAACTTGTACTGGAATTCATGAACATGCCTCGCGACGGTCCATTTGGAGACTGCGTTCTGCCAATGAGGCTGGTACTGTCGCCGTATGGATAAAGCGAAGCCCCCTTTCGACGAAGCGGATGACGCCGATCTGCTAGCACGGATGCAACGTGATCCCGAGGCAATTGACGAGGTCTTAGAAGAACTAAAACCCTTACTGGCCGCTGACGGAATCGACATCCACGACCTCCCCAATGTCGATCCCGATGAATTGCACGCGGCCATGACCCGGGCAATAGAACGCCATCAATTGGAAGCACATACCCCTGTCGGTGATGCTCGTACATTGACGGTTGATACGATACGCGACATCTCCGAAGCCCTGTATCAACAGCAACCGGCGCAAGCAGAGAGCATGCTGCGCTCCCTACCGCTGGAGCCGACAGCAATTCTTCCAAGCAATACTTACGTCACGGGTCTAACCTTGGAGACGCTCGACTCGATATACACCAACACGAAATTGCGAACAGCACTCGGTATCGTGCGTCTGCCCGAACTCTCAGACGCCACACGAGCTGCAGCCCAGGATATTCAAACATTCGCGATGCAAGGGCGTGCATTCCATTCCCGAGACAAGATGGTCACGACGCACAACACGCGTGAGGTCGGGCGAGCAGCGGTATACCTCTTCGCCGCAACCGCAGAAGCCATAGCGGACCACAGCAAACTGCAATACCCAACAGTTGTGGACCAACTCCTGGAATCTAATCCGAACGCATCTGCCTAAGACTTGTCTTCTGCAGAACTCAACTGTCGCCGTCGCAAGAAAAAGGTCGGTACCCAAACGCCGACGGCGGCCAAGGCGAGTGCGGTTCCCGCTAGAGCTGGAGCCGAATAACTGAACCCTGCTGAGATCACCAGCCCGCCGATCGCAGCACCAGCCGCATTGGCAAGGTTCAGCGCCGAATGGTTCAGGGCAGCCGCAAGCGTTTGAGCATCACCGGCAACATCCATAAGCCGGATTTGTAAGCTCGGAACAAGGCTGGTGCCAAAGAACCCGACCACCCCAAAATTGATGACGCCAAGCACCGGATGTGCTGACGTGAAGTAGAACGCGGTAAGAGCGGTCGCGATCATCAGCAGTGCAAACAGGATGCCAAATTCCAGGTTCCGGTCGGCCAACCGGCCACCGAACCAGTTGCCCGCAACCGAACCAACCCCATACACCATCAGCACCAGCCAGATCCAAGACGGGTCCAAACCGGCACGTTCCGTCATGGTCCACGAAATATACGTGTAAACGGCGAACATGCCACCAAACCCCACGGTCCCCATCGCCAAGGTGAGCCACACCTGACTGCGCTTCAGCGCACCAAGTTCGGTGGCAGGATTCGTCGGACGCATCTTCGTCATATGGGGCATCAAGAACCACAGCGCCCCGATCGTTGTCAGTCCGATGAGCGCCACCAGTGCGTAGGCGGCAGGCCAACCGAGTGCTGCCCCCAAGGCTTGAGCCGCTGGAACACCAACAACCGTGGCAACGGAGAGGCCCATGCTGATAAACGCCACTGCTCGACCGCGCTGGGCAACGGGTGCCATCGAAGCTGCGGACAGGCCGGCGACCGAGAAGTATGCGCCGTGGGGGAGTCCTGCAATGAACCGGGCGAGAAGGAGCACTTGGTAGTTATCGGCGAAAACAGATAAGCCATTGCCGATCGTGAACGCAGCCATCAGGATCAGCAGGAGTCGACGCCGCGGAACCCGGCCGGTCAGTGCGGTAATAAGCGGCGCGCCGATAACCACACCCAGGGCGTAGGACGTGATGATCACGCCGGCGGTGTCCTCGGTTATCTGAAAATCCTCGGCGATCATACTGAGCAAGCCCATCGAGACGAACTCGGTGGTCCCGATGCCGAAGGCACCCAGCGACATCGCCACCATGACAATCAGGCGACGCTTTTCGCTGATTTGCGTCTGAAGAGGGCGCGGACGTCTACGGAGAAGTTTGGGCTTGGAGGAGTGCACAACGAGTCAGTGTAACAGTGACTGGTGAAAAACATTTGTCTTAGGGTAGGCTAACCTCATTACAGATCGCATGGCTGTCTTATCGGCATGCCGTGGTTGATCGCAGCCCGTACAGCCCATTGCAAGGAGCCGCCATGATGAGTGGTGCCCACGGCCCCGTCCGCGGAATAGTTGAATCAATTGAAGACCTATCCTCCACGTTCCGCAGAATCACGTTTTCCGGCCAGGAGCTGCAGGACCTGGCCACCGACGGTCCGTTCTACGATCAACGAATCAAATTGATTTTGCCCAATACTGCCGGGGCGCTTCCGGATATTCCCGACTCGGAGGACTGGTATCAACAGTGGCTGGCGCTGCCGGATCACGAACGCGGCATCATGCGCACCTATTCGATCAGGGACCTGGTCCGGCAGGATGACACCACTCGTCTCACTGTCGACTTTGTGCTGCACTTCGCAGACAACGGCTCGACTGGCCCCGCAGCGGCCTGGGCGGCAGAGGCCGAAGTGGGCTCCGAATTACTGCTGGTCGCACCACGACACGGGCAACCACAATCGGGCATTGAATTCGCTCCCGGTGACGCCGATGAGGTCGTCCTACTCGGGGACGAATCCGCGGCACCTGCCATTGCTCGGATCGTTGAAGACCTCAAAGCGACGACAGCGGCACCCCGGGTGTGCGCCTATATTGAAGTTCCCGAATCCGCCGACCGGCTGACGATCGACGCTCCGGGCGATGCGAAGGTTACCTGGTTGCCACGTGGTGCAGCATCGGCTGGTGAACCGCTGGCCGATGCCCTGGGCTGGCATGTTGAACCAGACGCATCAGATGAGTCTTCGGATGATCTGCTGTGGGAAACACCGGTGTTTTCGGCGTCGGGCGAAGAACTTACCGAGGCTGCTGCACCACAATCCGGCACGTACTACTGGATTGCCGGTGAGAGCGGCGTCATCAAACGTTTGCGCAGATTTTTGGTGCGTGAAGTTGGCGTTGACCGAGCCCAAGTGGCCTTCATGGGGTACTGGCGGCACGGCGTCGCCATGCGCGGCCAACTCACAGGCGCTTCGAATTGCTACTGCACATCTCAAGGAGAATTATGACAACTTCCACGGCAACACGGCCGCACCGGCGCTGGCGTAGTGCGCTGGCCATTGCGTTTACCGCGAGCATGGCCCTGAGTGCCTGTTCGGGTGACGACGACGAAAATACATCGTCGGGCAACGGCGATTGGGAACCGGTGACCATCGACAGTGCGCTGGGAACCGCCACGATCGAAGAGGAACCGGAACGCATCGTGACCCTGGGCCAGGGTTCGACCGAAACCGCGATCGCGCTGGGCACCACGCCGGTGGGCATGGAAGAGTACACGTGGGGCGCCGATGATTCGGGGTATCTGCCCTGGATCCAAGAGGAAGTCACCGAACGTGGCGATGAGCTGCCAGAACTCTTCACCGGTGCGACCGAACTCGACATCGAAGCCATTGTGGAGCTGGAACCCGATCTGATTTTGGCACCGTGGTCGGGGGTGACGCAGGAGCAGTATGACCTGCTGTCGGATATTGCACCGACCGTTGCGTATCCGGAACAGCCTTGGACCACCGAATGGGAACAGCAAATCGAGATTATCGGTGAAGCCATGGGTCAGGAAGAAGAAGCCCAGGGACTGATCGATGACATTGAATCCCAGTTCGATGAGGCACGGAACGAGGACTACGAAGACGTCACGTTCTCCTACATTTACAACACCGGGCCGGGCACGCTGGGTGTGTTCTACCCTGAAGAGCAGCGCGTGGCCATGGTCTCGGAGCTTGGGCTGACGCCTGATCCGGTGGTTGAAGAATTGCGTGCAGACTATGACGAACCGGGAACCCAGTCGGCGCTGATTGGTTTGGAAAATGCCGATAAGTTGGCGGATTCGGATCTGATCTTCACCTTCTATATGGACGAAGCCAACCGTGAAGAAACTGAATCCCAAGACCTTTACGCCAGCATCCCGGCGATAGAAAATGACGCCGTCGTGGCCTCCGAAGATCAAGCGTTTGTGACGGCGTCGTCGATGATCAATCCGTTGACGGTCCCGTGGACGTTGGAACGGTATCAACCCATGATTGACGAAGCGATCGAAAACGCGGAGCAAAACTAACGCCGTCATGCGCCGAGCCATCATCCTCGCCGCCCTGGTGCTTGCTCTGGCGGTAACCTGTCTGACGAGTCTGTTCCTCGGCAGCCGCCCCAACGGCATTTCCGACGTCGTGGCCGCGCTGTCGTCGACGGGCGATGCCTACCTGACCAGCGTGGTGGATTCGCGTATCCCGCGCACCGTGATGGGGGCAATCGTTGGCGCCGGGCTGGCCGTGTCGGGCACGTTGATCCAGGGGATTACCCGCAACCCGCTGGGGGAGCCTGGCATCTTGGGCATCGGGGTGGGCGCTTCGGCGGCGGTGGTTACCGGAACCGCCTTGTTGGGTGCGCTCGGGGCCACCTCGACGATGTTCTTCGCACTCATCGGTGCGGTACTGGCGGTGCTTGTTGTGCTCGCGCTCGGCGGGAGGTCTTCGGCGCGCGGTATCGTGCCCTTGATCCTTGCCGGGGCCGTGATCTCGGCGGTGCTCTACGCCTATATCAACGCCATGGTGCTGTTGAAGCCCACGGTTTTTGACTCCTATAGGTACTGGATGGTTGGCTCACTGGCCGGCGTTGAATTAGCACAGCTCAGCCAGGTTGCGGTGCCCTTGGTGCTAGGTATCGTGCTGGCCTTGGGCATCGGACAAGGGTTGAACGCGCTGGCACTGGGGGATGAAACCGCGATCTCGCTGGGGTTCCGCATCGGACAAACCCGGCTGATCGGTATTATCGCGGCTGCGCTGTTAGCCGCGGCGGCTACTGCGATCGCCGGGCCCATTAGTTTTATCGGACTGGCCGTCCCGCACATCATCAGGGCGATGTTCGGTGACGACTTCCGCTGGCGTATCCCAGCCGCCGTCGTCGGGGGAGCCCTGGCGTTGGTCGCCGCTGACATTCTGGCGCGCGTACTCATTCGACCACAGGAATTGATGGTCGGGATCGTCACCGCATTTATTGGTGCACCATTCTTACTGGCCGCCGTGCGGCGCGGGGCGGTGATGAAATGACCGTCAAGATGTTCCGTGTGGGTGAGCGCATCGCTCTGGGCTACCGCCGTCGGAGCGTACTGATTTGGTTGGTGATGACGGCGGCGATCCTGTCGCTGGCCGCTGCGACGTTGATGCTGGGCAAACTTGGCCTGAGCCCGGCCGACTTCGTCGACATCCTGAGCGGTGAAGCCAGTACGGCAACCGAATTTGTGCTGCAACGCGTGCGCGGCCCCAGGGTGCTGATTGCCATCATGGCGGGTGCCGCATTCGGACTCTCCGGTGCACTGTTCCAAAATGTGACGCGCAATCCGCTGGGTAGCCCGGATGTACTTGGTCTAGCAGCAGGCGCCGGGGCTGGGGTGGCCGCGGCATCGCTGTTACCGTGGGCGATTCCGACAGCGGTTGGTGCGCTTGCCGGAGCAGGCATCGCCATCGGCCTGGTGATTGTATCGACCGGCAGCGGGTTGTCGTCGACGTCGAAAGTCATTATTTCTGGGATCGCGGTCGCGGCCATTGCCACCGCGGTCACCCAGTTCGTGGTCACGGCCACTCTGCGTGATGAAGCCAGCCGACTAACCGCCTATCTGGTGGGTAGCCTGAACTCCCGCGATATAGGCCAGGTCGGACTCATCGCCGCCACCCTGGTGTTAGCCTTCCCCGTGATCCTGTGGCTCTCGCCGCGGTTAGAGCTGATGGAACTAGGCGACGAACTGACCACCTCGCTGGGTGGTAAAGCCGCTGCCACGCGCACCCAGGCGATTCTGGTTTCCGTGGTGTTGGCCGCAATGGCTGTTGCCGTGGCCGGACCCATCGCCTTCGTCGCACTGATGAGCCCGCACGCAGCTCGCATGCTCACGCGAACGTCGGGCCCCAACTTGGTGGGCAGTGCGCTGACCGGTGCGCTACTCATGGTGCTGGCCGACCTGGCAGTTCAGCAACTCCCGCTCGTCGAGGACCTGCCCGTCGGCATCATTACCGCGGGCTTTGGGGGAGTGTTTTTGGGGTATCTGCTGCTGACCGAATTTAGGAAAGGACAATCATGACCGGACTGACCGCCACCCACCTCACCGTAGGTTACGGTGCCGCCCCGGTGTTATCCGAGCTGGACTTCACCGTGCCGGAAGGTCGTTTCACCGCCGTCATTGGTCCCAACGGTTGCGGCAAATCGACCCTGGTGAAATCGTTATCGCGAGTCCTCACCGCGCAGGCCGACATGGTGCAGCTCGATGACAAGCCGCTGCAGAAACTCAAACCCAAACTGCTTGCCCAACGCATCGCGTTACTGCCACAACACCCCGTCGTGCCCGATGGTGTCACGGTCCGAGGACTCGTGGCTCGCGGCCGGTATCCGTATCATCGGCCGCTCAAACAGTGGTCCGCCGACGATCCGGCGGCCATCGCACAGGCGCTGGAAGACACCGGTATGACGGCGTTTGCTGATTTTCCGATCGATGAACTCTCGGGTGGGCAGCGCCAACGGGCCTGGCTGGCAATGGTTTTGGCGCAGCAAACCCAATACGTTTTGCTCGATGAACCGACGTCGTTTCTGGATATTTCACACCAGATAGAGGTCTTGCGGTTATGCCGGGCGATTACCGCGAACGGTCGCACCGTGTTGGCGGTACTGCACGATTTGAATCAAGCGGCCCGGTACGCCGATGAGCTGGTGGTCATGCATCGTGGTGCTATTGTAGCCCAGGGTACACCGCACGATATTCTGACCACGCAGCTGATTACCGACGTCTTTGGCATGGAGTCCATGATCGGATCGGATCCGTGGAGTGGGACCCCGATGGTCGTGCCCGTCGCTGACTAGCCGCTGAGGGATTAGCCCTCGTCGGCAACGGAACGAATGCTCTCCAGGGTTTCCAGTTCGCCGGCACTGAGATTGTTTTCTAAATGCTCCAGTGCCTTGTCGCGGAACGCGTCACGGTCGACATCCTCGATGACGGTCGGCGTACCCTGTTCGGCCCAGCGAGTGAGCACTTCCTCTTCTTCGGCTTCAGCACACGCCCGGTTTTCACTGCGCGTTTCGGTAACAGATGCTTGCAGCTGTTGTTGCTGCTCGGCGGAGAGCCGCTCCCAAGTTTCATCGGCGACGATCACCAACTGGCTGCCGACGGCGTGCCGCGAGAGACTCACGTAGTCGACCACTTCGTCCAGACTGTTCTGGGCGGTGTAGGCGATCGGGTTTTCTTGCCCGTCGGCGATGCCCTGCTGCAGGGCCATATAGACTTCCTCGACCGCAACGGCCACCGGCTCAACGCCCATGGCTTCTGCCGACATCAGGTGCGCCGGTGAATCCGGATACCTCAGTCGTAGCCCATCGAGATCTGACGGTTCGCGAATCGGGGCGTTAGCCGAGAAGGTGCGGTCGCCCTGATACCAAATATCCAGGACCTTGACGCCGGTTTCCTCTTCGAACGAGTTGATGACCTCATCGGAGGCGTCGCTATCAAACCAGCGGAACAGGTGGTCGGCATCATCAAAGACATAGGCCATGTCGAGCACACCGATCGGCTCGTGGACCGATGCCAACGCTGAACTGCCCTGGAGATCAAGATCGATATCGCCGTTCATCATCGAGGTGAAACGATCGGTATCACCACCGAGCTGCGAGGACGGATAGGTATCGATCTGCACATCGGCGTCGTTCATATCCTGCTGCACAAGTGCCGTCCCGCACGCATTATGCGGGTGATTCAGGGTATAGGAGTTCGCAAACGAGAGCTGTTCGGAGCCCTGCGTTGCGAAATGATGCAGCGATGGCATGCCAACCAGCGTGGTTCCAACGAGGACGGTTCCTGCTGCGAATGCGCCCCAACTTTTCTGATACTTCATAATAATTTCCGCCTCTCAGAATCCAAGCAGATTCGGAACGAAGGTGACGATAGCAGGGAAGAAGGTCAACAGCAGCAGCACCAGGAACATAGGGATCAAGAATGGTGCGACGCCCTTGAACACGGTTTCTATCGGAGTGCGCACAACCGAGCTCATGACGAACAGCACGCTGCCCACCGGTGGGGTGAGTAGACCGATCATGAGGTTCAGAATCATCACGACACCGAAGTGGACGGGGTCCACACCGAACTCGACGGCGATTGGCAGCAGCACCGGCACCGTGATCAAAATGACGGCGGTCGCGTCGATGAATGCTCCCAGAATGATCAGCAGCAGGTTGACCGCCAGTAAGAACAGTACCGGGCTTGAGATATTCGACGTCATGAAATCTGCCAGGTTTTGTGGCACCTGTTCGCGGGATAGGACCCAGCCCAACAGCGACGCGGCCGCAATGATGAGCATGATCGAGCCCGTGGTCACGGCTGTTTCACGTAGTGCATTGAGCACGCCCTTGAACGTCAGGGTGCGGTAGATAAAGCCCAGGGCCAGGATGTAGAGCACACCGATGGCGGCGGCTTCGGTCGGGGTGAAGAACCCGCCGAGAATACCACCGAGGATGATGACGGGGGTCAACACCGGACCGATGACGCGAATCGACGCGGCTTTGATTTGTTCGGCGGATCGTGGGGATTTCTCCAGTTCACTGTTTTTGCGCACGTACAGATAGACCGTGACCAGCAGGGCTGCGGCCAGAATGAGCGCCGGCAGGACGGAGGCGGCAAAGAGCGCGCCCGTTGACACGGTGGCTACCGAGGCGAAAATAACCGCCGGGATGGAAGGCGGCATCATCGGGGAGATGAGTGTCGCCGAGGCGGTGAGACCGGTGGCAAATCCGCGCCGATATCCCGTTTTCTCCATGGCCGGCACCATGATTTTGCCTAGCGCCGCAGAGTCGGCCAGTGCCGAACCCGACATCCAGGAAAAACCGACACTCGAGGCCACGTTGACGTAGCCGAGACTGCCGCGCACCCGACCCAGCAGGGCCAGCGCGAAATCGAAGATGCGATCAGCGATGCCCGCGGAGTTCGCCAGCGTCCCCAAGAGGATAAACAGTGGAACAGCAAGCAGCGGGAAACTGGCGGTGCCTTCGGCCGCGATCCGCATCGCAAAGCCCGGAGAGTTACCGGACATCAACATGTACATCAGGGACGGGCCCAGGAAGGCCAGACCGACGGGAACTCGAATGATCAGCAGGATCGCAATGGCGACCGCGAGGATGAGTAAGCTCATAGCTGGTCCTCCAGTTCAACGTCGGACGGTTCTTCGACCGGTACGAGATTCTCTTCGGGCGCGTAGACGATATTGAAGAGCGCCTGGAGCGTGGCCGACGTAAACGCCACTAGCGGCACCAGATAGAGCACCCACAGCGGAATCCCCGTAATGGCCAGGGTCTGTTCCGTATCAGCGGTGACGAGGGCAAAGGACTCTTGGGCGAAGGCCGCGCAGCACATCGCAACGATGATCGACGAAACGACGATGACCACCCGGCGTGATGATTCCGAACCGACCTTGAGGATGACATCGATGCTGATATGCCGACCTTGCCCAACCAGCGAGCCAACCATCAGGAAGGTCAGCGCCATGAGCGAATAGCGTGAGAGCTCACCGATCCAGGGTGAGGTTGCCACCGGAAAATAGCGCTGGAAGACCTGGACACTGATCAACACCAGGATGAACAGGATGAGTCCAGCGCCCAGAAACTCCTCGAATTTCTGTAACGCCTTGAGTGCTCTGGGGCGCGGTCGCTTCCCCATGATGTCGAAAGGTTCGACTGCGTGCTCCATGGCACAGCCCCCTTGTGAATAGTTCTATATTGCGAAAAGTTTTTAGTTGCTGAAGAGTCGATGCTGTTGTTCGTGCAGGTCTTGGGCGGCTAACCGCACCGCGGCGTTGCCGGGACCGTAGTCGCGGTAGGCGCCGTTGCGCTGGACGAGTTCGATGAATAAGCCGCCGAGGGTTTCGGTGTAGAGGTGCAGGAATTCGCCGTCGTCATTGCGGTCGTACAGCATGCCCAGCGATTGCCAGCGCGTCACCGTTGCCTCATCGAGGCCGAACCGAGCTTGTAGATCCGCGTAGTAGTTGGACGGGACCGGTAGTACGGTTAGGCCCATGTCGATGGCGGACTGAGCTCTTGCTTCAAGGTCATTGACCTCCAGGGCGATGTGACCCGGATACCTTACCGGTTCGCCTGCACGGTTGGTGTAGATTTTGGGCACCCGGTTGAAGATCCACCGGATACCTCCGCCGGGAGATTCTAGAGCTTGGGAATGTACCAACCCGCGAGGCGACGCGACATTTTGAGCTTCCAGTGGTTCCAGCCGCAGTGTGGCCAAGGTGAACAGGACCGAGGCGCCGAAATGATCGCGAGCTTCGGGAACATTGATGTGGTCGAGTGCCACGGTGTTGTCGGATGTTGAAGCTGGCGTGGTGGTTGCTCCGAATTCTGCCGGCCATCCCGCGGAGCGCTCGTCAACGAAGAAGATCTGCATGCCGCCTGGACCGTAGACGCCCAAGATCCGGACCTCGTCTGCCGTGACCGGGCGCGATATCTGCGGTGCGCCAAGTGCTTCTGCACGAGCGAGTGCATCACGACTATCGGCAACCTGCACGGCCACCGACGCGATATACGTACCGCCCGAGGCCGTTGGGGACACCACGATTTTCACATCATCGGCCACGAATAACTGAGCGGCTTTGCGACGATGCTGCCCGGCAAAACGAAAGCCCAGCGTGCCCAACAGTGCCCCGAGTTCATCCGGGGCATCCGTGCTGACCTCAAGGTGGTCGATAGATTCGACCGGTTCGATCTTAGGCATCGCCGTTAGGGTTTCACGCTGTGGGTTCTGTTTCGCCAACTGTCCGCGGGCGCTTTGCTGGATCCAACGTAAGGAACGGAGGCCATCGGCAGCGGTGATGCCGGGATCAGTTTCGCGGAAGACGTCGTTAAAGATTTCCAGCGACAGCGGTCCCACGTAGCCAGCATCAGTGAGATGAGCCATAAAACCCACGGTGTCGAAACTGCCTTCCCCGGGGAAGACACGGTGGTGGCGTGACCACGGCAGTAGGTCCATGCCCAGATCCGGTGCGTCGGCCAGTTGTACAAAGAAGATCTTCTCGCCTGGAATATCGGGAATCCGAGACGGGTCATCGCGGCGTGACAGGATGTGGAACGAATCCAAGCAGATCCCAAGATTCGGGTGGTTCGCTTCCTCGACGAGTTGCCAACTGTGCCAGTACGTGTTGACGAATCTGCCCCAGGCGAGGGCTTCGTAGGCGATACGCATATTGTATTGGGCGGCTAACTCGGCGGCCCGGCGCAGCTGATCGGCAACGACCTGATCGTCGTCGACGGTGGCAGTGCCCGCGTTGGAAGGGACCAGGATGAGGTCCATACCGAGTTCTTGCATGAGCTGGAACTTTGCTTCCAGGCGTGCCAGGTTGTCGGTGAAGAGTTCTTCGGTGACACCTTCGAGATCACGGAACGGCTGGTAGAGGTCGAGCGTTAGTCCGAGGCGTTGGGCAAGGGCTTCGATTTCTGCCGGTGACGACGGCGAGACAATAAGATCGGGTTCGAATATTTCAATGCCATCGAACCCTGCTCTGGCGCAGGCCCGCATTTTTTCTTCGAGCGTGCCGGACAGGCACACGGTTGCGATAGATGTTTTCATGCTTGTTCCTTAAAACGACCCTGGAGTTCTTCTTCGTCAATCAGCGCATCGAGGTGTTCGCGCATGCGCGTCCGGTCCGGTTGCAATCCGGTAACCAACTGGAATGTATCGGCGGCCTGTCCCACGGCCATGGCCTTGCCCGGCATCACCTCGCAACCCAGCCCACGCGCTGCGTGGATGAGCGCGGTTTCGGCGGGCCGATACACAATGTCAGCAACCCAGAGCCCGGAATGCAGCGCATCAGGTGCAACGGGCATACCGGGGTGTGAGAACATGCCGATGGGACTGGCATTGACCAGACCGGTTGCGTTCGTCAACCAAGCAGCAGCGTCATCCGGTGCCCCGATGCGGATCTCGAGGTCATGATCCGCGGAGGATGCGGCATAGAGCTGGTCGATGAGGCCTTCGCCGCGTTCGGGTTCAGGATCGATGATCGACAGCCGCGAGACGCCGGCACCCACCAGCGCATCCGCTACCGCCGATCCGGCGCCGCCGGCGCCCAGCAGCACGACGTCATGGAGCTCTGCGTTTGGCAGGACAAACTGTAGTCCGGAGGCAAAGCCAGAACGGTCGGTGTTGTAGCCAATGAGGTTGCCGTTACGAATCAGCACCGTATTGCAGGCACCGAGACGTTGGGCTGCCGGGTCGACGTCGTCAAGATAATCCAGCACGATTCGCTTACACGGGTGGGTGATGTTGAAAGCATCAAAGCCAAGCTCTATGCCGTGGCGCAGTAACCTACCGACGTCAGCTGCCGACAGCTGCAGTTCTGTGAGATCAATCGGACGGTAGACGTAGCGGAGGTTTTGGGCAGCACCTTCTTGCTCATGCATCGGTGGTGTCAGAGAGGGACGAACCCCCTCACCAATCAGGCCCAAAAGGTAACTTCGCTGTGCCATAAAACCGTTCACCCAAAAGTCTCTATTGCCAATATGTGGCAACTGTTGTTAAATAATGATAATGTAACTATGGGGCACCTCACAGGGGTGTGTCAAGGCGTGCATAGAATTTTGGTCCAATATCGTTGGTGGGACGGTAAGTCAGGGAGGCTGGCGTGAGTGCTGGTAGTTCAACATTGATCAAAGGTTTAGGACTTTTACGGCTGCTCAGCCAGTATCCGCAGGGAGCTCCTGCAGCCGTATTTGCCAAAGAGTCAGGCATGCCGTTTTCGACCGTATATCGCTTGCTCAATACGCTGACCGACGCAGGCTATGCCGAATTCGATGCGTCGACAAAGCACTACCGGATCGGACTGGCAGTGTTTGAACTCAGTCAAAAAGTCTCGTCAGCACGGGGCTATGACGGTTCGGTACTTCCCGTCCTCAAAACACTGTCTGCAGCGACCAACGAGTCCTGCCTGTTCTCCGTGCGTGATGGCCACGAAACCGTCACTATCCAGACGGTCGATGGGCCAGAGTTCCGCCAGACCACCGATCCGGGGGACCGCTTGGCGCTGCATGTATCGTCAATGGGCAAGGCAATTATGGCGGCGCTTGACGAGGAAGAGGTGGAGCACCTCGTGACGGAAATGCAGTTTGAATCGCGCACCGAGCACACTATCGTTGAACCAAACCGCCTCATGGAACAAATTGCAGCCGGTCGCAGCGACGGTTATGTGTATCAGCGAGAAGAAGTCGATTTGGGCATGAACGCCATCGCTCGGGCAGTGATTGGACCAACGGGGTCGGTTCTGGGTGCGGTAGCCATTGCAGCCCCGCTGTTTCGCGCTGACCGCCAGCAACTCCTGACGCATAGCCAGGCTCTGGCCGAGGCGACCCAACGACTAGCCGCTACCCTGCCCACTGTGTAGTAAACCCAAATCCGTCGACGCAGGACACCACGAAGGAATGAGCATGACCAACATATATGTGCTGAACGGGCCGAACCTCAATCTACTGGGCGTTCGTGATCCGGCCGTCTACGGGAGCGAAACCTTGTCGCACGTCGAGAAGCGCTGCGCCACCGTCGCCGACGAATGCGGGTTTGAGCTGGATTTCCGACAGTCGAATCATGAGGGCGAGCTGGTCGATTGGATCCAGGAAGCCGGGCGCCAAGTGGCCGAAGGCCAAAGCATCGGCGTCGTATTGAACGCGGGGGCCTATACGCATACCTCGGTTGCACTGGCCGATGCCATTTCGGGACTCAGCGTGCCGACTATCGAAGTGCATATCTCTAATGTGCACGCACGTGAAGCGTTCAGGGGCCACTCATACCTATCAGCCGTGGCAGCAGGCATTATTGTTGGCCTCGGCACCTACGGTTATGAGGCCGGAATCCGTGCGCTTGCGTACCGTGCGCAAGCCTAGTTCTGTGAAATCGCGGCAGCTATCCTTGATCCATGGATAATGCAGTAGCTCGCGAAATTCTTCAACTGGAACATCGAGGGTGGCGCGCGCTGTCCGATGGAACCGGTGCCCAGTTTTATGCCAATATTATGACTCAGGACGCCGTGATGATCCTGGCACCCGGTTTCGCCTTGGATCGGCAAGCCGTGATCGGCTCACTCGAGCATGCCCCACCGTGGGATAGTTATGACATCACTGATCCCACGATTGTGGCGCTCGGAAATGAACACGTGCTCCTGCGGTATACGGGCACCGGTCGACGTCGCGGTGAGCCGGATTTTCTTGCCCTGATGGGCAGCGTTTACGTGCGTGTCGACGGTGTATGGCAATTAGCGCACTATCAACAGACTCCGGTGCCAGCCGTCGATGAATTAAGCTAATTGTGCCGAATTCCGGTGCTCGCGAGCTGTGATAACCATGCTTCGGATGATGAGTGCTGCGTAGAGCACCAAGAAAATAAAGCCGATGGTACTGGTGATCACTGCCGCCGGACGTGCGACGTCGCCTGCGAAGAGCGAGCCGAGTTCAACAACGTTCATCGCGGTCCCGGCGAGCCCTACGATCGCTACGCCCAGACCCAACACGCCACCGATGACCGGGTGAATCATGCCCACCAGCGCACAAGCAACGAGTGCTAAGCCGAGGAATGCTGGGATGAGCGCGTTCCAATTTGCAAATTCAGTAACAGCATACGCAGCGCCGCCTACAATGATGAGGATAATGCCGAAGGTAATATGAATGCGTGACATGATGCCCTCCTGAAGGTCTGTCTAGGAGTGGCCTGTAAAGGTACGACCGTCATGGTTTCATTATCCCACCGAACCGTGCGCTCCGTAAACCGTTTTATGCTCGGATAGACGCTCCAATTTCTGAGAAAATCGCTTGATTTGTGTTTTTCAGACCTTTCGGAAGCCGTGGCAGGGCATTAGCGTGTAAGTACAGCATCCTTGAACTTGAAGGATGAAAGGAGGGGGATATGAGCCCTGAACATACTGAAACAGACCAATCACCTCAACAGCCTGACCCTGAACACGGGAAATCACCCACCAAGATGGGCTTCTTCATGGTCCCGGTGGAACTTATCGGCATGGTTCTGCTGATCGGAGTTGGCGTCCGATTCTTGACAGTTGAAGGTCAGCCAGACATTGTTGCCTATATTGCTTTTGCGCTCGGCGCCGTCCTGCTGGTCGACGTTGTTCGCCGCCTCAGAAGACTATCTACCGGCCGCGACCGCTATTAGTTGCGGACAACTTAGGCAAGAGAAGTACGTTGCCTGAACGTGTGACAGTTTGAAAATTTCGATAGCGTCAGTGGGCATTTCGTTGCGGCTCACTGACGCTTTCGTCTCACCATATGAGCTCACCGGAGGTGAGTCGCCGTGAACGAAAGAAATCCACAAAACCACGAACCAAACGACAATCCAGATCTTGATCCCAATCCTGATGGAGATCACGATCTCGAGGAGGGCGGTGGCGTTAAGCCGGGCCACACGCCACCTGAATCCCAATCAGCTTCAGCAACACCACGCCATACCCCGGATGCTCGTCCACCGCGTTCCAACGTGACGCTCATTCTGATCGGCGTCATCGTAGCGCTCCTCGTGTTTTTCTTTATTGCCTATGGCATTGGTCTCTGGGACTAGTGCTAAGTATGAGTGGGTACTATGCAACTGACGTTAAATAACGATGTTTCGATGCCGGCGCTGGGATTCGGCGTCTATCAAATTCCACCGGATGAAACTGCAGCGGCTGTGTCTGAAGCGCTGCAGGTCGGTTACCGGATGATCGATACAGCAGCATCGTATGAGAACGAGCGCGCAGTCGGGGACGCGATCCGCGAGTCTGGACTTACCCGTGACGAGGTATTCCTCCAAACCAAAATTTGGATCACCGACTATGGGTTCGACAAGACCCTGCACGCATTCGACAAAAGCGCGGGCAAACTCGGCGTTGGCGTCATCGACCTGCTGTTACTGCACCAGGCTATGCCCGGTGAATTCGACCAAACCCTCGGAGCCTATCGCGCACTGGAGCGGCTCCTTGCCGAAGGAAAAGTTCGCGCCATCGGCGTCAGTAACTTTATGGTTGAACACCTTCGAGAACTTCGTGAACGGACCGATATCTTGCCGGCCGTCAACCAGATCGAGATGCACCCCTTTTTTACACAACCCGCGGTGCGCGAGTTGAATAATGCATGGGGCATCCGCACACAGGCCTGGTCACCAATCGGTGGCATCACCGACTATCTGGGAACCGGAACAACGACGTTCGAAGACGGAACCATTGGTGCCATTGCCGCCGAACACCGGCGCACACCGGCCCAAATCATGTTGGCTTGGCAGCTGCAACACGGACGGTCGGCGATCCCAAAATCTGTGACCCCGCACCGTATCGCGGAAAACTTCGAGGTCTTCGATATTGAACTCACCTCAGCCCAGGTGACTGCCATCGATGCGCTGGATACCGGTCAGCGAGGCGGGCCAGAGCCCGATGAGGTTACCCAAGAGGCGTTCGGCAAGCCGATCCCGGAAGCCTAGGAAGCACTGACCTGTAAGGCAGCTATGCTTGTGCCTTGTGGTGCGTCGAATTAGAGGAGTAGCTGCGTGGGTCTGTTCATAGCGGTCGTTCCCGTCCTGGTGACCCTGCTGCTGCTTGCGTTCGGGCGTATCCCGGCCGCGATACCACCACTGTTGGGGACCATTAGCGCAGCGATTATCGCCCTCTGGTACTTTGACACGCCAGTAGACAACCTGGTGACCGCATGGAATGACACCTTCTGGACGCTGGTCAAGGTCTTAGCGATCATTGGCGGTGGCGTCTTACTTTCCGGCGTCATGGATCGCACTGGTGCTCAACGCCGATTGGCGGGCTGGCTATCGGCAGGTGGACCGGGGGTCGCGTCGGCGTTGTTGATGGCACACGGTGTTGTGCCGTTTTTAGAAACTGTTACGGGTTTTGGCGTCTCCGTGTTGATCGGTCTGCCGTTGCTGTTGTCCTTTGGTTTTACGCCATATCGCGCCGCACTACTGACGTTGCTCGGACTGATGATCGGCCCCTGGGGCTCCATGGGGCCCGGCACACTTATCGCAGCTGATGCAGCCGGTGCACCGCTAACCGATATGGGGCTGGTGTCAGGCTGGATGAACCTCATCCCATTCGTGATTTCCGGTATCGCCGTCGCTCTCATCGCAGGAAAGGGGTACACCGCCAAGGACATTCCTCGTCGACGGAAAATCTTCTGGGCGCTGATCGGCACAGGATCCGGCATCATATTGTGGGGTTTCACCATGGCGGCGAACCTCTTGCTCGGTACGCCGGTGGCTGGTGCCGTAGCAACGCTCGTCATGTCGGTCCTGTGGTTGCTCGTGATTCGCCGGGGCCGTCTCACACCGGGGCCTGGCCGCTCGCTGGTGCCCTACCTCATCTTGCTGGTGGGTACCATCATCGGACAGTTGCTCTACCGGTCCTTCGAGCTCGGTGTATTCGGTGAGATCGTTTCTTCTCCTGCATTATGGTCAACGACGGCGGCCCTGACTGCGCTGACCTTTATGCAAATGGAGCCCGGCGATGCGCAGGCGTTGCCCAAGGCATCGTTGCTGATGTGGTGGGCGGTCGCCATTCCGACCGCGCTGTACGTGCTGCTCGGAGTGATGATGGCCGGCGGTGGGCTAGCTGACGAAATCGCCGGCAGTCTGGCCGCGCTGGGTCCGGTGTATCTGTTCTTGATGCCGTTTGTAGCTGGGCTATCCGGTTACATCACCGCGTCTGGCACTGGGGCGAACGCCATGTTTGGCGCCACCCAGGTCTCGGCGGCCCAGGGTCTTGGCGTTTCGCCACTGTGGGCCATGGGGCTGCAGAACTCGGCTGCCGGCTGGGCCATCATTGCTGGCCCAGCCCGTATTGAGTTGGCCTACCGTATGGCGCATGTGTATCAACGCGATGATACTCCCGGCCCGGCGGTGAGCCGAGGGGCGTTGCTCAAGGTTTTGTTGCCGATCGTGCTGTTCAGTCTCGTGCTCTGGGGTATTGTCGCGGTCATTTTTCTGCCGATGACGAGCTAGCCAACCACCAAATGCACAAAAAAGCTTATACTAGTGCATTTATAAGTGATATTGTGGTGATATGAGCCAAGCAGTCGGAATCATCGCAGACATCGTCGGTTCACGTGAGATGGCGGATCGTGCAGCGGCACAACGGGCAATTGCCGAAGTATTTGCCGAAGCCGAAACAGCTGTGCCTCCTGTGCGTGCTGCTTGGGCAACGGTGGGGGACGAATTCCAGGTAGTTGTCGAGTCCTGGCAGGATGCACTTCGTGTCATATTGCGTGTGCAAGTATTGCTGCCGGACGAGATCCAACTGCGATATGGCATCGGTGCCGGTGAGATTCGCACCATTGAAGAGGGCGAATCCGGGCCCATTCAAGATGGAGCGGCCTGGCTGCATGCTCGCGCTGCGATTGAAGATGTCGAGGGACGGCAGCAGCGCCGCGATGAAGTTTTGACGGGGTTTCGTTGCGACGATATCGACCTTGTCGCGGCAGTCAATGCACAGCTGGTTGTTCGCGACCATGTGGTAGCGCGAATGAAAGCTCGCGAACGACGCCTGTTGGCGGCCTTGCTATTCGGGTCGACGCAGCAGGAGGCTGCCCAAGCTGAACGTATTTCGCAGGCCGCCGTATCCCAGGCGCTGCATCGTTCCGGTGCCATGGCACTCCTGGAGGCTGATGATATGCTCGCAGTTTCCTCCGATGCCGAAGGCCCGAAGGAAGGCTTCTAATGCTTGTAGTGCTCACCATTTTGGCAGTGGCGGTCACCGACCTCATCCGACTGGTGCAACCCTCCGTGACTGTCAGGGTCGTACAGTTCATGCAATTGGGGTGGTGGCTGGCGCTCGTGGTTGCGGCAGCCATCTGGGTTCGATCTGACGGGTGGGCCGGCGCAGTTGCCGTCGTGGTGGCTGCCGCCTGGTACTACAGCTCCGAGCGTATGGATGGATCGGAGCGACGTCCACCCGCTTCGATGTTCGCGTGGTCGGGAGTCGGCCTGGTCGCAATCATCGCTGGATTGGCTTGGTTGGACATTGTTGTATTGGGTTCAGCAGCGCCCGTTGGGTTGATGTGGATTGCCCTCACACTGTTTTTGACGCAAACCGGAAATCAGGTCACGCGAGCCGTCCTCTTGCTTTCGGGGCGTGAAGCGGGCGATTCCGAAGCCTCTGGAGCGGTGCCGAACAGTCGCCTCAAGGGCGGCAGGGTCATCGGTCCACTCGAGCGCATTTTCATCATGGTTTTGACGGTGGTCGGCGCCTATCATGTGGTTGCGGCACTCATGGCGGCTAAGGGGATCGTGCGGTTTCCGGAAATATCAGCTGATGCAAAACGAGAATCCGAGGAATCCACAGCCGGCACGAAAGCCGAAGAATTCCTCGTCGGGAGTCTCGCGAGTTGGGGCTTGGCTGGAGGTGCAGGACTCCTGGCCGCCATGTTTTCGTAGCACCCGTTTTCATGAAGTTGCTTATATTCTGGCCTGTATAAGCGTTTTTGTGAAGCCGGAATTGTTGCCAATTCGCGGTGTCCTGCAAAAGTTGTTTGTCGTGCGCGGACAACGCGTTCGGACGGGTCGCCAGCGCTAATGCCAAATCCAAGCGCCGCTGCTGACCCCATCCAGAGCTCCCCAGCGCGCATTTGCAGTTCGGAAGGTGCATAGCCATGCGGGCAGTCGAACCCGCTTGAAAATTGTTGAGCAATTCGCGTGTCGGGGGAATATTTTCTTTCCCAAAAATCTACCCATCGGTAGATCGTTGACGATTCAAGTTGTGGATCGCTATCTGATCTGGGAAGACGTCGTTGTTGACTCGGCTGGGTGCTGCACTGCGAACGCGGCGATGCAGCTCCTAGCGATGCACGTTTTGCTCAAGTGTAGGCCGAAAACGTGACGTATCGCATGTAGCCTATATCCGGTTCCACTACATAAGTGTGTCCGTTTAAAGATGTCTGAGCCGTTTGGTCTTGCCCGCGGGATTTGCAAGAGACGGCACTCTCACTCACTTGGAAGGAAACACCGCATGGCGGAAGAAGAAAATAAAAAGAAGGGTCGGCTAGCTACAGCTGTGCTTGCCGGCTCTGCTCTCGCGATCGGCTCTTTTGCAATGGGTGTGCCTGCTGCATTTGCCGATAAAGAACAGGATCCAGCAGTTGTAAATCAGACGCCGGAAGCCACTGCCACAGATGAAATTGAAATGCCCAGCTATGAGCTGAGCACCACTAAGGTTGAGCCTGGTGGTTCAATAACGGTTACAGGTGTTGATTTCACGCCAGATACGGTCCTCGATTTTAAATTTGAAACATCTGAAGGCGCCCCGACTGGCATTGATATTCCAGCTGTAACTGCTGACGGTGAGGGCAACATAAATTTTGTTGACCACATCCCGGATGATGTAGAGCCTGGTCTTTACCAGCTCGCTGTAGTCGATGAACCTCAGCGTGCTCATATTTACTATGAGTTCCGCGTAACTGAAGAGCCGACGGAGGACCCAACCTCGGAACCGACCGGCGAGCCTACGGGTGAGCCGACTGAGGATCCTACTTCGGAGCCGACTGGGGAGCCCACGGAGGATCCTACTTCGGAACCGACTGGTGAGCCTACGGGTGAGCCGACTGAGGATCCTACTTCGGAGCCGACTGGGGAGCCCACGGAGGATCCTACTTCGGAACCGACTGGTGAGCCCACGGAAGATCCGACCTCGGAGCCGACTGGTGAGCCGACGGAAGATCCGACCTCGGACCCGTCTGGTGAGCCTACGGGGGAGCCGACGGAAGATCCAACCTCGGACCCGACTGAGCAGCTTGAAGTCGAATTAGCGGAGAGCAAGCTTTACCGCGGAGATATCCTTGAGATTTCGGGTTCAGGATTTACCGCCGACGGGGCTGTTGGTCTCAGCTGGAATCCTTCTGCTGAAACCACTGCCGATGCGGAGGGGAACATTTCCGCCGAGATGGGGATTCCAGCTGACACTACTGCGGGCGAGTACGTATTGACGGTGACTGATGAAGTCACCGGGGCCGAGACTCAGGTAGATTTCGAAGTACTGGCCGTTGAGCCTGGTCTAACGATTGATCCTGAAGAGATAACAGTTGATGATTTCATGGGTGATCATGAAGATGGTGCCGGTGTTAATCACGCTGTTGTAGGTCTCGAACCTGGTTCCGAGATCACATATTCTGTATCTGGTCCTGAGGGGGTCAACGACTTTGAAAACACGGACCAGGTGAGCGATGAAGGTACGGCAGATTTTGTCATTTACGCACCTGAGTCTTCAAATCCAGCAGCTTACCTCGGTGAATACACCACCGTCGTCACCTTCGAAAATCAGGATGGCGAAACGGGTCAACTGCAGGGCAACTTTACCGTTGTCGATGGATCCGGTGGCACTGGAGCAGGAGCGAACGATGACCAGGCGAATCCGGTAGGTGACGCGGGCGATCCGGTCGATGACCAAGCGGATCCAGTAGGTGACGCCGGCGATCCGGTTGATCTCAACGGTTCAGATAACCTAGCCAAAACAGGTGCAAGCAACACGCAGCTTGGTCTGATTGCTGGGCTGTTGTTGGCAGTCGGTGGAGCCCTGGTTGTTTACACAAACCGTTCGCGACTGTTCTCACGTAAGCACTAACGCACGATAACGAACTGAATAATACGACTGGAACCGGCTTCTACACAGTGTGTAGAAGCCGGTTTTGGCTTTTGGATGCCGCGGTCCGTCGCTCTCAGCTCAAGATCTGACAAAGTATGGTTGATTAGGCGAAACGAACCACTAAGTGTGCATCTTCTGTGAGTTCCATGAAGTTGTGGACTTGCTGATTTTTGCGTTGCTACGCTGGCTGCATCTCACCTCATAAAACGCTCCAATTCTCGACTGAGGGGTATTCCGAAGGAACCTCACGAAGGGAGCCCACAATGACGGAAATCAACAACGCAAAACCGACCAAAGGTCGTCGCGCAGCAGCTGCAATCGCTGGTTCAGCGTTAACTTTGAGCAGTGTTGCATTCGGCGCACCGGCCGCATTTGCTGCGGATAATCAGCAACAAACAGAAGAGACTCAAACTGCCCATCACGAGCAGTCAGAAGTAGCAGGCAAGCTAGAAATTACGCCGAGTACCACAGAAGTACAGGCGGGCGACTCCTTCATGGTGCAAGGCACTGGCTTTGCACCAAACGATGATGTCCAGCTGAGAGTCGGTAACGAGATATTGGCCAATGAACACGCAGATGCAAATGGCGAGATCGCTGTCGAAGTTGATATTCGGGACGATTTCGAACCGGGCACGCATTCACTTGCGGCGGTCAACTACGGCGGTGGAAATGCTGCCTACGCTGATTTCGAGGTGCTAGAAAAGTCTGACGAACCCGAAGTGGACCCTGATGTTGATATTGCATCTGATGAGCTAGCCCCGGGTGACGAGCTTGAAGCCTCGGGGGAGGGATTCACGCCTGAAGGCGAGGTCAGGTTCAGCGTGCACAAAGATGATAAGACCTTTGAACGGGTGGTCACCGCTGATGAAAACGGGGATGTGAGCAACTCAATGACCATTCCTGAGGATACCGAAAACGGATCGTACGACCTTACCGTGTTCGACTACGAAAGTGATGAGAAAGCGTCAGAGCAATTCACGGTAGAAAATGCCGATGAGGCATAAGTTGTAGTCCAATACACGAATCTCAATACACAACTGACACAATCCAGCGGCCGACTTCTACTGGGTACACAGTGGAAGTCGGCTGTTTGGTTTCCGTGGATGGCTCAGCACGTTGCACCCCTTCCAAATGCTGCACCCGAGAACTACCGTGGAATGGAGCACCCTGATTGATCAGGGATGAGAGGGAGGCAAGTATGAGTCCGGACGAAGTGACCACATCACCCCAGAAACCTGATCGAGGCAAATCAGCCAGCCGTGCTGGAATCTTCGGCATACTCGGAGCAATCGTCGGTCTGCTGCTGGCCCTCTTCATTGGTTTCATGTTCCTGCTGGGCGAATCACGCCCCGATGTAGTGGCTTGGATCCTATTTGCAATTGCCGCCGGCCTGGCCATCGATCTCGTTCGACGGATCGTGCGAGCGGTGCGAATTTAACACACTGAACTACGAAGCTGCCGGCTGCTCCGGTAGCAAGAATGTAGGAGGCCAACGATGACACACGTGACCCCGGCAGACGCCCAAGAACAATTACCCGGCTGGACCGTTGTTGACGGTCGATTAGAAATTAGCGTTCGAGCCAAAGGATTCGAAGGCGCGGTTGAATTCATCAACCGGTTCGCAGACATTGCCGAATCAATGAACCACCACCCGGATTTTGATATCCGGTACAACACGATTCGCATGCGCGTAGTCAGCCACGATGTTGGCGGTCTGACCGACCGTGATATGAAGTTTGCTGCGGAACTCGACAAGCTGATCGATGAACTGGAGCTCAAGCGACAACCCAAGAAGATTAGCCGCACCCATTTGGTCATCGTGACCCCTGACATCGAGGCTATTCTGCCATTTTGGAAAGCCGTCCTGGACTTCAAAGAGTCCGGTGGTGATGATCAGCCCACGATACTGGTGGACCGCTCCGATGTGCTGGATCCGGTTCGTTTCCACCAGCGTGCAGATGCGAATATTCCCGAAGACGACATCGACCCATCGGGTGGTCCGGTGAGCATGCACATGGATGTTTTCGTTCCAGCTGAACTTGCCGAGCAGCGCATGCAGGATGCGATCGAAGCTGGCGGCAAACTCCTCAGCGAAGCTGATGCTCCGTCGATGTGGGAGCTCGCCGATCTCGACGGCAACCGAGTGTACCTGCGCACCTACCGGTAACTACTCGAGCCAGGTGCAGCCTCCTTAGTCCAAGTTTTGCCCATCAACAGATGCTGCTTGTTGTGCTCTGACCACGGACTTTGGAGGTCCGGCAAAGGCCTGCGCGATCGATGCCCACGTGTTTGCATCATCGCCGGTAATAGTCAGGTCCAGGTCGTCTAACTCAGCGCGTTGCGTTACCAGTAATGCGAAGTCCCATGCTGAACCTTTGACAGAGTTTTCGGCTTCCGGGCTACCCCACGTCCAGGTCGAACCGTCGGGTCCGTTGAGCTCAACATACATTTCCGACGTTGGAGCTTCCATGCCGTTGTTCTTATATGTGAATTGTCGGGTAGCAAGACCGAGGTGCGCGACATCCTTGAGCGCGGCTGTCTGCGGCCAACTGAATCCGAGCGCAGCGGCAACATCTTGTCCGTGAGCCCAGGTCTCCATGATCCGTGCGGTGGTCAACGACAGTGCCTTCATACTCGGTCCAAACCAAGGATAGCGGGCCTGGTGATCGGCTTGCTCAAGGGCCTCGGCGACTTTCAGATGGTTTGCCCGCCATTGTGCGAAAAGTTCTGACGGCTGCTTTTGCGCACCCTGTTCGGCGGCGTCGTGCACGAACGTCACGGGGTTCTCCGCGCCCGCCGTGCGAATACGACCGAAGGCTTCCTCACCATCTAACGATGCGAGGGCAGCAGTATCGGTCCACGCCAAATGAGCGATCTGGTGGGCAACCGTCCACCCTTGAGCCGGCGTCGGACTCTGCCAGTGCTTGGGAGGAAGATCCCGGAGGATATCTTCTAGGATTTGGCTTTCTGCACGCAGTCGTTCAACAGCTGCGGTGAGACGATCTGGGGACTTTGCCATGTAGTGCTCCTCAACGGGGAAGTGTGAATCCATCCACCATAAGTCACCTGTCGTAGCGTGGCCCAGGTAGGGCTTGCTCTGCTGGCTCTTAGCGTTGGACCCAGGGGCCGCGCACATACCGGATACGACCAAAGGCGATGATCATCGAGATCATCGCCAGCCCGGAGAAGATCAGCAGGGTCACGTGATACGGCATGACCGGCAGCAGCGCCGCGATGAAAGTCGGAAACAGGAAGCCCACGTAGGTGAGGGCGTAGAACATTCCGGTGAGCCCGGCAAGATCCCGTGCCGGCGCGATCATTTGGACACGATAAAGTCCAGTGACCAGCACGGTTCCGTAGCCCACGCCCAGAATCATCGCCGTGACGACGCCGAGTACCGGGTTGGCTTGATATGCTGCCAGCGCTGCCGAGGCGATTCCAATGACGACGACTCCGAGGCCCAGAGGCAACGCGCGGCCCTTGAGTTTGCGGTCAATCCGCTGGGCGAAAGGCTGGACAAAAGCACCGACTCCGAGGGTCAGAACGGCCATCATCGTCGCGTAGAGCGTGGTGAAATCACCGGTCGCCTCTGCCAGGACTAATGGCATGAGGCCATAGGCAATACCTCCGGCACCGAACACCCAGGGGGCAGCGGTGGCAACTTTGATCAAGAAGTCAGGGGTTTTGGCAGAAGGCGTACGTAGCTGGTGGACCCACGAGTTCTGGCGCGGTCGTTGACGGGGAGAGGCACCTACGGTTTCGGGTGCCAAAACGGTGGGAACTATCGTCAGCAGCAGCATGGAGATGGTGACGATAAACGGTGTGATAGTTGGGGCGGGGACCCACTGAGCCAGTGCACCGGATACGGCCGCGCCGGCTCCGAAGCCCAAGGTCATAGTGAGTGAGGGGCGTCGTGCGCCAGCGCCGATGGTGGCTTTCGGATCCCAGTCTCTTGAAGACAATTCCTTGATCCACGAGGTGCCCACGGACATGCCAATGCCAACGGCCAGACCAGCGAAGAAGCGGCCGGAGTAGAGCATGGCAATCGAAGTTGGCCCCAGCAGGATAATGAGATTGCCTACGGCCGACGAGACCAGTCCGGCCAGCGTCACCGGTTTGCGCCCGTACACATCGGAGAGGGCAGCGGCTACCAAGAGACCGGGGACCAATCCCATGACGTAGGTACCCAGCAGGAAATTGGTTTGCCACGGAATCAAATCGGCGTGTTCACCGTAGAGCGGCAACAGCGGTGTGAAGTGGTTACCGCCCCAGGCGATGAAAAACAGGGAAGGAACAGCAAGAATCCAGGGGGTTAGGTTCCTCATCCGTGTCCTTCCTGTTGGGCTGCAGTTCAGTGTAACGTCATCTGCAAAATAACGAAGTTAGCCGGACAACAATTCAGCTGACAAAGTTGACTAATACGACATAGGTCAGGGTGCCCAACCCGATCGAGGCGAGTGTGCGTCGGCCGAGCAGCAGATGCGAAGCGACCGTCACCACGACAGCGACGAGCAGTTTCCAGAGCTCAGATTCAGGTGACGAGTACGTCGAGTAGAACAGGGCGATGGCCAGTAAGCCGAGGATCCCGGCGGGCATCCAGAGGGCCATGACATTCACAAACGTCGATTCACGAAGTTTGGCGAGGATGGCAAACGGTAGTGCCCGCAGGGTGAAGGTGACGACGAACATGATTGCCAAGACGGCGATGATGTAGCCGGTGGCCGGGATGCCGCTAGTTGCCAGCATGATCATAGAGCCCGCCCTTTCTTCGTGCTGTGAAGTATCGGATGGTCAACAGTGCCATGAAGATGATCATGCCCGCGAAGATGATCTGGTTCGGGGTGATCAGAAGTGCCGCCAAGAAAGCCGCGGTCGCGATGAGCAGGGAGGGGAGTTGTTCTCTGGTTCTGACGGCGTCCAGGGTCAGCGTGATGAAGAGCGCGAGCAGCGCAAAATCGAGTCCGGCGATGGTGCCGGGGATAGCTGTGGCGATCGCGATGCCGACGAGTCCGCCGGCAACCCAATAACAGTGCATCGAGATCTGCAGCGATAACAGTCTCGCGGCGGTCCAGCCGGTCGGGTTTGCTGCCGTGACAGCGTAGGCCTCATCAATCAGGGCGTGCATCGAGTAAAACTTGGCGATCGGGTTCTTGACGACATGCAGTGGAAAAGAGAAGGCATAGAACACGTGACGGAAGTTCACGAAGAACGTGGTCACGGCGATCGTGAGCAAGCCGGTGCCAGCGGTCATCATGTCGATCATGAGAAATTCGAGCGAGCCTGCGTATCCGAAAATGGAGAGCGCGGGGACCGCCCAAGCGGGTAGGCCGGATTGCAATGCCAGCAGGCCAAGCGCGATGCCGAGCGGGAAGAGACCCAAGCCCGGTCCGATCCCCAATTTCAGGCCGGTAAGAATCTCGTGGCGGCGACTCTGCGGTGCCACCCATGACCGATTGTTCATATGGACCATGCTCCCAGGAAGCTCGGGCGGCTGATGTTGTATTGCGCAATATATGGGCAGATGCGGAGACTTCCGCTATTCTTTGACCTAGGCCAAATGATTGGCATAGGTCAATATAGGAGAATAGTCATGAATGCATCGAATCAAGTAGTACGCGACGGACTGTCCGAGCAGTTCCGCGGCGGCGTCATCATGGACGTGGTTACCGCCGAACAGGCTAAGATCGCCGAAGACGCCGGCGCAATCGCCGTTATGGCACTCGAGCGTGTGCCTGCGGATATTCGCGCCGAAGGCGGTATCGCCCGGAGTTCTGCCCCAGAGCTGATCGAATCAATTATTGAAGCCGTCGACATTCCGGTGATGGCCAAGGTGCGCATCGGGCACTTCGTTGAAGCGCAGATTCTGGAAACCCTGGGAGTGGACTTTATCGATGAATCCGAGGTGCTCTCCCCTGCGGACTACGTGCACCACGTGAATAAGTGGGATTTCCATACACCGTTCGTCTGCGGAGCGACCCACCTGGGCGAAGCACTGCGCCGACTGACCGAAGGTGCTGCCATGATCCGGTCCAAGGGTGAGGCAGGAACCGGCGATGTCTCCGAAGCCGTCAAGCACCTGCGTACCCTCAATTCCGAAATTGCGTCCCTGGCAGCGATGGACGAAAATGAACTCTTCGTAGCAGCAAAAGAACTGCAGTCCCCATATCAGCTCGTCAAGCAGGTTGCCGAGGCGGGTAGGTTGCCGGTGGGATTGTTCACCGCAGGTGGTATCGCCACACCAGCTGATGCCGCGATGATGATGCAAATGGGTGCAGACGGCGTCTTCGTCGGTTCCGGTATCTTCCATTCCGACAACCCAACAGCCCGAGCCAAAGCCATCGTGTCCGCTACCCAGAACTATAATGATCCACAGACCGTAGCCAATGCCTCCCGCGGTATCGGTGATGCCATGGTGGGCCTGAACGTATCCGATATCCCAGAACCGCACCGCTTGGCGGAACGCGGCTGGTAAACGGCATGGAGGAAAGGGGAGGGGGAGTTGGCCCAGCGCACCCGCGGCATATCCCTGACCGGTGTGATCATGGTGATGGTCGCGACCTTCTCCCTCCCGGTCGGCGCCGCGCTCGCGACCGATCTCTTCCCGCATGGCGGCGCTTGGGGCGTCTCAGCACTGCGCCTGGGGCTAGCTTCGGTCATGCTGTTACTCCTCGCGCGGCCAACACCCTGGCGTTGGACGTCGGCGGCGTGGCGCGATGTCGTATTATTTGGCATCAGCCTCGCCGGGATGAACGGCTTTTTCTATGCTGCCATCGACCGCATTCCACTGGGTGTCACCGTGGCCATCCAGTTTGTTGGACCGCTCGCGCTCGCCGTCTATCTCTCAACGAACCGTCGTGACTATATCTGGATCGGTGCCGCCGGCATCGGGCTGGTGTTGCTCGGCGTCGAATCAATGACCGGGCCCGTCGTGTTCGATCCGCTTGGCATGCTTTTTGCAGCGCTGGCCGGAGTGTCGTGGGCGTTATATATCTTGTTCAGTTCCCGTGTTGGCCGACACCTGCCGGGATTGCAGGGCTTGCCGGTTGCCGCGCTGATTGCTGCCATCATCCTGCTGCCCGTTGGGTTCAGCGGCGTCATAGAGCTGGTCTTTACGCCGGAAATTTATGTGCTCATGCTCGCCGTTGCATGTATTTCGACGGTCGTGCCGACCTCGCTTGAGCTGGCCGCACTGCGCAGGCTTCCGCGCAACACGTTCTCGATTCTGCTGAGTTTCGAGCCGGTCTTCGCAGCGCTCATAGGCTGGGTGCTGCTTGATCAGACGTTTGGGCTCCTCCGGGCCCTGGCGATTTTCCTCATTATTTTCGCGACAATCGGCATGACCCTTGGTACAGCGCAGCTGAGTACCGAGGTGATCGATCAGCGTCGTGCCCGACAACAGGGTGAGGGCGACACAGACCGGGCTGTCTAATCGGATATTTTCAGGGGTACGCTTATGGTGTCGAAAATCACGATGTCTATCCAGGTCAGCGATAGATTTTCGAGCCCATGGGCCCTGTGTTTGTTGCCACAGGGTCACGAAATGATCACATTCCGATCAAGACTTGACTGCGAAAATAATTGCAAGAACCTAGGGTAACCGCCAGAACCCGCTTGTTTGCAAGTGAATAGCCAATACGCTATTCCTGCGGTAAGTTTTATGCCGTTGGTGTGCACTTTCATTAGAAGGGACATCATGCCTAAGCTGGCGGTCATGCATGATTATCCCCCTCGTTTTGGAGTGCAAAAAACGGCGCTCATCGCGGCAACAGCCGGATGCTTAGCGTTTGGTTTCGCGACTCCAAGCCTGGCTGCGGAAGAAGAATCAGCTTCCAAGGACAACATGTGTCTTCCTGCCGGCTCCGTCTCCAATATTTCCACGGCTGATGCATCCGATGAATCGTCGGCACCCGTGCTCGAGGAAGCCGAAAGCAACGCGCTTCGTATTGCAACATTTGACGCGAGGCTCAGCCGGTCGGCCTCTGGAGATCTCTACGAAGATCTGTCCGCGCCGGGAGCCGAAGACGCCGCCGAAGTTGCCAAGGTCATTCAGCAAGTACGTCCCGATGTACTGGTACTCACCGGCATTGATGTCGATGCAGGCCAAGAGACGGCTGAAGCCTTCAACACCAACTACTTGGCGGTCGGTGCCCACGACAGCAGCGGCATGACATACCCCTACAGTTACACATCGTTTTCAAACGCCGGTGTTGAGTCCGGAGCAGATCTGGACCGCAACGGCACCATCGGTGGCCCTGGAGATGCGTTAGGCTACGGAGATTTTCCCGGCCAGTCCTCCATGATCATCTACTCGAAGTATCCAATCGAAACCGATAAGATCCGCGATTTCACATCGTTGAGCTGGTCGAAAATGCCAGATAATAGCATTCCAGACGACGTCACTGACCTGGAGCGCAGTATGCTGCCGCTCGCCTCAGTCTCACACTGGGATGTACCCATTGAAGTTGAAGGCGAAACGGTCCATATCCTGGCGTCCTCAGCAGCCGATGCATCCGAAGGCGCAAACTCCGAAGAGCGGAATCAAGACCAGGTGCGGTTCTGGGAAGACTATCTCGACCAGAACACCGAATACATCACTGATCACCGCGGCAATCGCGGACCACTCGAAGACGGCGCACAATTCGTCATCGCCGGATCCCTCAAGGCTGATCCAAACGGAAACGGACCGGCAGACCCAACGGCTATTTCTAGTTTGCTGGACTCCGAAGCGGTCACCGACCCTGAGCCAGCCCGCACGTTAGTCTCGAGCGGCACGCAGTCAGGCGAATCCGGAACACCACTCCACACGGCGCCTGATCCGACCAGTAGCAGTAGCAGCTATCGTGCAGACTACGTATTGCCAAGCTCCGATATGCATGTTCTCAACTCGGGCATTTTGGAAACAGACGCCGAAAGCCGGGACAACTACCGTGGCTTCTTCGGGATGCGCTCCAACGACAGCGCCAACCACCTCGTGTGGACCGACACAGCCATTGACAACTAAGTCCCGTACCACAGCGGGCCAAGACGAGTAGACTGCCACCGTGGAAGTCATCGTAACCCTCAGCGCCGCCCTGCTCATGCTGGTGGCAATCTTCGGAACCATCTTTCCCATCGTCCCGGGCTCACCGGTCGCTATCGTCACCATGATTGCCTGGGCCTGGATCATCGGCTCGTCAGCATCCTGGTCCACCGGGATCATCGCCGCCGCACTCGCGCTGGTTGGCATGAGCGCCTCCCTGGTGCTCACAGGCAGAACGATGCGTCGAGAACGCATTCCCAGCACACCAATCCTCATCGCAACCGGTGCCGCAATTATCGGCCTCTTTATCATCCCCTTCCTGGGGCTCTTCATCGGCTTTGCCGTCGGCCTCTTCGGAGCTGAGTATTACCGGCGACGCGACCTTGCCGCCGCCACCCGCTCATCACTGCAGGCAATGAAATCCATGGGGTGGGGCATACTCATTGAGTGCGGTTGCGCCATTATGGCCTTTGGCGTCTTCGGTCTGGGCGTCTTGATTCACTTCGTGAGCTAAGCCCAGCGCCGACACCCTGCGGGGTACTAGCAGTTTCGTTAGAGTGAAGCGCATGTACCCAGAAACCTTGTCTACCGGGCACCGCGTCATGTGGTCGCTGCCCGAAGCCTTACGCACCGAGCACCTCGTCCTCGTGTTCCACGACGCCGGATCAACCATGGAAACCGTCGCAGAACATTACTTTGGCTACCTGCCCGAAACTGCCACGGGCCTGGCCATTCAAGCTGGCTTCGACGCCACGTTTGGTAACAGCTGGTTCACCACGACAGACCACGAACATGCCAACTTCCCAGAAGTCATCTCCGCAGCCCACCGAGTCTTCGACACCATCGACGAAGACGAATACGGCACCACAAGCTACACCAGCATCCAACTGTTGGGTGTCGGCCAAGGCGCAGCACTGGCGACCACGCTGCTGCGAGTACGCCCCGAGGTGGTCAACAGCTTGGTCGGGATTGATGGGTACGTCATCGATAATGCGATGCTGGCAGCACTCGACAACGGTGGCGCCGAAACGTCGAGCCAAGCTGCACCGGTCCTGTGGCTGACAATCGAGGACTCCAACGACCCCTCAGCTGAATTTGCTCATGATTGGTTGACAGCCAATACACGCTTGATTGAAGCTGAAAGCACCTCGGCCATCACACCGTTTCTGACTCAGAATGTGAGCTGACTTTGGCAAAAAATCCGGAACAACCCAAAAAATCTCGCAAAGACGCCCGCGGAGAGAAAGCAGCCAAGAACGCACAAAAACTGCTGGGCAAAGCCGTCGACTCCAAGGGGCGTCCAACACCCGCGTTCCAACGGGCCGTCCTAGCCGCTATGCGGGCACAACGGCCGATGGTCATAGCTCAGCTGCGACGCCTGATGAAAAAGTACCCGCACGATACCCCGGAGGAACTCGCCCAACGTCTGGGACGTTTCTATATCGGGTCATTGACGACGACGGGGGCTGCTGCCGGTGGTGTTGGGGCGGTGCCGGGTATCGGTACGGCAGCTAGCCTGGGTGCCTCGTTTGGTGCCGCCATCGGGTTCCTTGAGCTGACCGCACTGTATGCCCAATCGGTTGCCGAACTAGCCGGGCTGCACACCAAAAATGATCAAGAATCCCAAGCACTGGTCATGACCATCATGCTCGGCGAAGATGGTCGCGAACTTCTGAAACAAGCCGCGTCAGCTCAACCCGGTACGCGGTTTGGAACGCTGGGACCGGCCGCCTGGATCGCCTCCGGTATCACAGGACTCACTGAGCGCGCCTTCTCGGCCATGACCCGACGATTCACCACAACGCTGCTCCGCGGTGAAACCGTTCGGTTCATGGGCCGACTCGTCCCATTTGGACTCGGTGCCGGCATCGGCGGACTGGCCAACCGCAATTTGGCCCGCCAAGTCGTCATCCAAACCCACGAGACCTTCGGGACGCTGCCGCAATGGCATGACCTGCCCGAGCTCTTTGTTGAGCTGACCTCACCGCGCAAGCCCAAGGCCCAACGCCAGCTTGAAGCTGCCGAAGAAAAAGCAGCACTCGAAAGCCCAGCGACGGCGCAGGACGAATAGGTGTTTAGACGCTGACGTCGTCGGGATCGATGTCTTGACGGAGCCCGCGCCACACCGGATGCCGGAGCCGCCCAGCCTCGGTGATCCCTCCGAACGTGACTTCACCAACCAGGGAAGGGGTCACCCAGTGTGCGTCGTGGCGGTCTTCTGATGGGACTTCTACGGGCGGTGTTTTCCGGGATAGTCCGTCGAGTTTGCTACGAAGCGACTGCAGCTGTTGTTGGTTAAACCCGGTGCCGACCCGGCCAAGATAGACCAGGCCGTCATCCCCGTGAGCTGCCAGGAGCAGTGAACCAAACGTATCGGAGCGTTCGCCTGTGCCGGTCCGCCAACCAACGATCAGCGCCTCGCGGGTCGAAGCGTGCTTGAGCTTCAACCAGGTGCGGGTACGTTTTCCCGGCTGGTAAACGCTCTGCCGTTGCTTGGCCATGACGCCTTCCAAATCCAGCTCCTTGCTGGAGTCCATGGCCTCATCCAGCGTCCCCTCGAATGCCTCTGGCACATAAATATGGTTTCCCTCGGAAACGGTCTCTATTAGACGCTTACGGCGTTGTTCATACGGGGTGCGAAGCAACGATTCGCCGTCGACATCCAACAGGTCAAAGACCATCAGATAGACCGGGTTTTTGCTCTGTTCACGCTCGATTTCTCGCGTTTTGGTGAGCCCCATACGTTGCTGCAGACGCCCGAAGTCCGGACGGCTCGAGGGGCTCAGGGCGACGATTTCGCCGTCGACAACACAGTCGACGTCGACACACTGTGCGAGTTCGGTGAGCTCCGGGTAAGTAGTCGTCATGTCCTTGCCGTTGCGGCTGGTCAGCGTTACCGCACCGGCAGAATCTTTGGTTGCCGCCTCCACCGTGGCGATAGCCCGAATGCCATCCCATTTCATCTCAAAGGCCCAGTCGGATTCGTCACGAGCCACCGTTGCGGTTTTGCCAATACTGGCCAGCATCGGTTTTAGATCCACCGGATCCGCTGTCTGTGGGGCGGGCTTGTCGGATGTTGCCTTGTCGTCGCTGTCATCTGTTGTCTTCGTGGTGGTTTGCGGGGAGTCCTGCATCAAATGGATCATCCAGTTCTTGTGTGGATCATCATTGGGCCCGCTGCCGCCGGTATTGAAAAGCGAAAACTTCCGAGTCCCGCCGAGTCCACCGTCCTCCTGACCGTGCAGGGTGGCGACAACTTTCTTGCCCTCCTGCCATTCCTCGAGCTCGTAGGTGCCCCAGTCCCAGATCGTGACCTCGCCGCCACCATATTCTCCCTTGGGAATCGTGCCCTCGAAGGTCGCATATTCCATCGGGTGGTCCTCGGTTTGGACCGCGAGATGGTTCTTCTTCGGATCCGTCGGTGGCCCCTTGGGTACAGCCCACGAGGCGAGAATACCTTCGTATTCCAGGCGGAAATCCCAGTGCAGGGCTTGCGCGTGGTGTTCTTGAATCACAAACGTTAGCTCATCGCCGCTGGTGCCGTGGCTGTGTGGGATGGGTTCTGAAGTGCGTTCTGAATCGCGCTTGGACCGGTAGACTTCGAGCCGGTCGCGAGGTGTTGCCGCCGACGCGGTTTCGGAGGTCCCGGCGGTTTTCGCCAGTGGTTCCAGCAAATCACCGAGATCTTCAACCCGCTCGAGCACCTCTTCGAGCCTGAGATGTTCAACAGAACTTGGCTCATCGAGTTCTTCCCAGGTGCGCGGGGTGGCCACGGTCGGGGTGAAGCGCCCGCGCAAAGAATAGGGCGCAACCGTTGTTTTGGCCGCGGCATTCTGCGACCAGTCGATGAACACTTTATTTTTGCGCAGTGTTTTCTTCATGGCCGAGACGATCAATTTCGGCTGATCGGCAGCCAAACTGCGGGCCAGTTCGTGGGCGACGGCAGAGACTTCCTGACTGGTAGCCGAACCATCCAGCGGGGCGTAGAGGTGGATCCCTTTGGCCCCACTGGTCAACGGATAAACATCTAAGCCCATGCCATTGAGCAGCTCTCGCACCAGGTGGGTTACTTCCACGCAGTCGGCCAGTCCACGGCCTTCACCAGGATCCAGATCGAACACCATGCGATCTGGATACCGATCATCAGAGGTGATCGTGCCGGGATCTGAGGTGCCGGGGGACACCCGCCACTGGGGGATATGCAGCTCGAGTGAGGCTAACTGCGCTAGATACGTCAGCGTCGCCTGATCTTGGATCAGCGGATACCGTTTGCGCCCGGTGGAATGTTTGATCGAACGGGTGGCGATCCAGGACGGCGCATGGTCTGGGAGGTCCTTTTCGAAGAACACCTGACCCGGATCCTCGGGAGTGCCAACGCCGTTGACCCACCGCTTCCGAGTGGCAATACGATCCTGGGCGTGCGGAATCAAATACGGTGCGATCCGGGCGTAGTAGTCGAGCACTTCACCCTTGGTGGTACCGGTTTCTGGGTAGTAGACCTTGTCGAGGTTTGTCAGCGTCAAACGGTGCCCGTCGACGGACACGCGCTGTTCATTGGATGCCATGGCTACCTCCTGTGCCGTGCATGCTACCTGAGGGCTAGACGAGAAACGAGAGTCGAAACCAGCGCGCTCTAGCCAACACACCTTCAGGTCAGTTTGAATGGGGAGCATGAGAGCAATTTGGAAAGGTTCGATAGTCTTCGGGCTGGTCAACGTGCCAGTGAAGGTGTACTCGGCAACGGAGAAGCACGACGTCGATATGCACCAGGTGCACGATAAAGATGGCGGCCGGATCCGATATGAACGTCGTTGCGAAGTCTGCGAGGAGATTGTTGAATACGCCGACATCGACCGATCCTTTGACGACGGCGAGCACCGGGTCATTCTGACCAAAGATGATTTTGACGCGCTGCCGGCCGGCGAAAGCGACGACATTGATGTCTTGCAGTTCGTGCCGACCGATCAGATTGATCCGATCATGCTGGAGCGTTCCTATTTCCTAGAACCTACCTCAAAAACCCCGAAGGCCTATCTGTTGTTGCGGCAAACGCTTGAAGATACGGATCGCACAGCGATCGTGAAGATCACGTTGCGTACTCGAACACGGTTGGCGATCCTGCGCACGCGTGGCAAGTTGCTGATGCTGCAGACCCTGCGTTGGGCCGATGAGATTCGTGAGGTGGACTTCAAGGGCGTTAAGTCCCGCGCCAAAATCTCGGATAAGGAACTCGAGATGTCTGCTCAGCTCGTTGAAGCGTACTCCGGTGATTTTAAACCCGAAGAGTTTAGGGATGATTATCAGGACGAACTCAAGAAACTGATCGACGCGAAGATCGAATCCGGTGAGACCCTGGATCTGGAAGAGGCCTTCCCAGATGACGATGAGGACGAGGACACCGGTGGTGACGTGGTCGACCTGATGGAAGCTCTGCGCCAATCCGTGGATCGTTCCCGCTCGTCAAAGAAGAAGTCGAGGTCGAAGAAATCGGATTCGAGCAAAAACTCCAAGAAATCAACGAAGAGAAAAGCCAGCTGACTGGGTCGGTTGGGGCTACAGCGGAACGAAACGTGTTGAAGTTTCGAAGGATAACAAAATATGTCAGCGCGTTGGGCGTCGGGCCCTAGCCCTCACAGCATGCGGGGATTGCGCCGATGAATTTGGTGGCAATGATCGCGCAGTTTGAGCTGAACGACGACCAAATCTTCTCACTACTCAGCGAGTCCATGAAGCCGACGAAGCCAATGTTGAAAACGCGATGGACCCTGGTTAGAAGACCCAGCACACTAGGACCTGTGGACGGCTGGGCTGCAGCCGCTCAGTCAGATTAGCTGGTGCTCACGAGGTCGAATAGGCGTCGGTGCCTTGGCACCAGGCGCCAGAGGACTCCACGAGTCGGAAGGTATCCTGAGCGATCGCCATTTCCTCATCCGTTGGCACCACGGCAACGGCCATGGAGGAGGCCGATGTCGAAATGAGTCGTGGTTCATCGGACCGCGCATCATTGAGCTCTGGGTCGTATTCGACGCCGAGCACAGCCAGCCGATCCAGTACGCGAGCGCGAAACGGTGCCGAATTCTCGCCGATACCCGCGGTAAAGGCAATCGCGTCAGCACCGCCGACGGCCACGTGATAAGCCCCAATGTATTTGGCGAGCCGGTAGGTCGCAACGTCCAAGGCAGCACGGGCATTGCGTTCACCGTGCTCAGCGGCTTCCAGTACCGGGCGCATATCCGCGTGCCCGGTCATACCCAGCAAACCAGACTCGTGGTTGAGCACCCGGGCTACCTCCTGGGCGGTGTAGCCGTGGGCGGTGACCAGCTGGGTAATGATTGAGGGGTCGATATCTCCCGACCGAGTGCCCATGACCAGTCCGGCCAGTGGCGTGTAGCCCATCGTGGTATCTACGGATTGGCCGCCACGAATAGCGGTGGCTGAGGCACCATTGCCTAGGTGCAGCACCATGCCATTGAGCGCTGACCGTTGAACGCCCAAGAGTGCCGCGGTTTTGCCGGTGACCAAGTCGTGGCTGGTGCCGTGAAAACCATAGCGGCGAATTCCATGATCGATGTACCACTGATCCGGAATCGCATACCGCCAAGCTTCCTGCGGCATGGTCTGGTGAAATGACGTATCGAAAATGACCACCTGCGGCATATCGGGCCACTTATCCCGAATGGCGCGCAGACCCTCGGTCGCCGGCGGGTTATGTAATGGCGCCAGCGGGGCTAACCGGTCGATGGCCCGAATGACCTCGGAGTTCACCAGCGCGGGTGCTTTGAACCGTTCGCCGCCGTGCACCACGCGATGTCCGGCCGCATCGATGGTGCGCCCATCCAGCACTTCGTCGAGCTCTTTCGCGACGACATCCAACGCCTGGGTATGGTTTGAAACGCCCGAACCGGGGACACCGATGCGTTCAATCAGACCAGAAGTCTGGATCGGATTGTCGGTGTCTGTACCGTCGTCGTGCAATTCGCGCAGCTGGTATTTCAGCGAAGATGAACCAGAGTTAATCACTAAAATGAGCATTGCATACCTAACCTACTGTGCTTGTGCCTGGATGGCGGTGATGGCAACGGTGTTGACGATGTCATCAACCGTGGTACCGCGTGAAAGATCATTCACCGGCTTATTTAACCCTTGCAGCACCGGTCCAACGGCGACCGCACCGGCCGACTGTTGGACGGCCTTATAAGTGTTATTCCCGGTGTTGAGGTCCGGGAAAATAAAGACGGTCGCGTTGCCGGCGACCTCCGAATCGGGCATCTTCGAAGCCGCGACTGATGCCGAGACGGCAGCGTCATACTGTAGCGGGCCGTCGACTTTGAGATCAGGTTGCGCGGTTTTCACCAGGTTGGTGGCTTCTCGGATTTTATCCACTGCCTCCCCAGAGCCGGAGTCGCCGGTCGAATACGAGAGCATCGCAACCCGCGGATCGACACCGAATTGTTGGGCGGTTTCGGCCGAAGCGGCAGCAATGTCTGCCAGCTGTTCGGCATTGGGGTCGGTATTGACGGCGCAGTCTCCGTAGACCAGCGCCCGGTCGGGGAGCAGCATGAAGAACACCGATGACACAATCTTGGTGCCCGGTTGAGTTTTCACAAATTCCAGGGCCGGACGAATCGTATGGGCGGTCGTATTGGCAGCCCCCGAGACCATGCCGTCCACATCGGAGAGTTGGACCATCATGGTGCCGAAGTAGGCGCCGTCCAACATGACTTCGCGAGCGTATTCAATATCAACGCCGCGATGCGCGCGAGCCTCGGCATAGGCCTGGGCGTAGCGTTCCCGGTCGGGGGATTCGGCAGGGTTGATCAGGTCAACGCCGCTCAGGTCCACACCGTCGCTGGCTGCGAGCTCGCTGATCCGGTCGACATCACCCAGAATGGTGAGTTCACAGACGCCACGACGACGCAGAATTTCTGCGGCGCGAAGGATCCGAGGGTCCTCGCCTTCGGGTAGGACAATGCGTTTACGATCAGCCGATGCCCGTGCAGTCAGTTGGTGTAGGAAACGTACCGGTGTCATCGCTGAGGGACGGGCCAACTCGATGCGGCTGAGTAGTTCGTCTTCATCGACGTGCTGATTCCATGCGCCCAGGACGGCCGCGATTTTTCGCGGTTGAGCAGCCGAGAGGCTCGACGGGATGGCAGCCACCTGGCGGGCCATCGTGAAAGTATCAGCGAATGACACAAAGACAGGAAACGGCGCGTCAGCGTACAGGCGTTGGATCATCGCATTGGGCTCGATACCGTTGGTCAAAATCATGCCCGCGGGTACCGGGAATTCTGCGGTGCGTGCTGCGGCCAGCGTGGCCAGGATGGCATCTGACCGATCTCCAGAGACGATTACCAGGGCGCTGTCATTGAGCACCTGCAGGAAGTTGCCGCCCTCCATCGAAACAGCTTTGACCTCGGATACATCGCGGTCCAGTTGCTCGGAACCGGCCACGAGATCCAGCGACAGCCCGGTCGCGACCTCGCCAATGGTTGGGTAGCGCAGCTCTTGGAGCTCGGGGATGATGTAGACCTTGCGCTGGTTGGTCCCCGGTTTGATGGTCTGGGACATTTGCTCGAGCAGTGCTGGATCAGCGCGGTTCACCACAATGCTAAGCAATTCAGAACCCGCATCGCGAAGATTTGAGCGTGTCAGCTCAACGGCCTCGGAGGCTTCCTGCGGCGTCAAGCCCTGGGCCGATACCACGGCCAGCACCGGAGCGTTGAAGTGCAGCGCGAGTTCGGTGTCCATTTCTGCTTCGAACCCGGAATCACCGGTGACCAGATCGGTGCCCTCGATGACCACCGCATCGGCGTTGGCCGCCACCTGCTCATAGGCGGCCACCAACTGAGCGTACAGTTCATCCTGTTTTCCGGAAGCCACCATCGTGCGGGCGTAGGTATCGGTGACTCCACCGGCTGCGGCTTCGGCCCCGATCCCAAATTTCTCGCGCATCAGCTGCACCATGGGATCGGCCTCGACGACATCACCGGCAACGATTGGCCGAAAGTATCCGACCCGTGGGGTACGGCGGTTCAACGCATCGGCCAGACCCATCGACACCAGCGTTTTTCCTGCCCGGGCCGTCGTCGTTGTGATGTAAATTCCTTGTGCCACCGTTGATTTCCCTTCCGAAGAATGGTCATTGCACCGCAACTCACTATAGTCGGGCTGACTAGACAGGATTACGATGGGAACATGATCTTAGCTTTTTCCATTTCTGTATCCGGTGTCGGCGAGCTCGGCCCCCACGCTGCCGCCAACTCCCCTGAGGACGCCGAAACCGGCTCCGTAGCCCGCGCTGTTGCCGCGGCAGTCAACGTCGTCCGGCAGTCGGGGCTGCCGCATCGGCTGTCCTCGATGTTCACCGAAATTGAGGGTGAATGGGATGAGGTCATGGGCGTGCTGAAACAGTGTGTCGAGGCCGTGGGCCCGTACGGTGCTCGGATTTCGATTACCATGAAAGCCGATATCCGCGACGCCAAGAGCGATCAGCTCGACGAAAAGATCACCCGCGTCAACCAACTGCTCGATAGCCCAGAGTAGCTCGACTGTGATCTGGCCGTTCAACCGCAAAAACACCACCGAAACCGGTGCCGAACACTATATTCGCGACGCCGCCATCGCCGATGCCAGAGCGGTCGTGGAATTCAAACACCGCCTCTGGCGCGACATCTACGCTGATTTCAAAGATGCGGCTTTCTTCGAGACCGCGGAAGCCACCATCGCAGAGCAGGTGAAATTCTGGCAGTCGCGCATCCGTGGCGGCGAGACCATCTGGTTGGCAGAAGACCTGCGCGGAGCGATCGTTGGAACCATCCATGCCACTGAATCACTCAGTGACCAGACGGCAGAGTTTGCCGAGCTTTACGGGCTAGAACAGCTCTGCGAGATCCGGTTTTTCTATCTCAGTGACGCCGCAGAAGATACCAACGTCGCAGCAACCTTGATCCAGCATGCAGTGGGGGACCGGCCCGCCCTGGCCTGGTTATCCGGCGACATGCCCCTGGTTGATACCGTCCTGCGCGAGGCAGGACTCGAACCGCTGGGTAAAGCAGTGCATCCCACCACCGAGCCGTGGCAGGGTGTGCCAAGACAAGCTATGGTACGCAGATGAGCAAGAGCCGACGCAACCAAAAGCAGTCCGCAGTCAATATCGAACCCGGCATCTATGCCATCGATTCGGGCACCGCGGAAATCCGTCCCGACCCGTTCACCCACGGGGCCTGGTTGCTCTTAATCAATGGCGTGGAATCTTCCCAGTTGATCCCCGATGACCCGCAACGGCTCGGCTTTGAATACATGCGCTGGATCGCTATTGCTCTGGGGTTCCGATACCCACACACGGCACGGCTGCGATTCCTACACCTTGGTGGTGGGGGAGCGACCCTTGCCCGCTGGGGTGCCGACCGGTATCCGAATTCCCGGCACACCACGGTCGAATTCGACGCCAAACTCACAGAGCTAGCACGGGATAATTTCGGGCTACCGCGCTCACCCATCGTCAAAATGCGGGTTGGCGAAGCAGGCCAAGTGCTCTCCGAAACCCGACCCGACAGCTGGGACGTCATCATCCGCGACGTGTTTGTGGAACAGGACGCCGGGCACCACGTTGTACCCAGCCATCTGAGCGGGGTCGAAGCAGCCGAAGTCGCAGCCCTGGCTGTTGGCACCGAGGGGGCCTACGTCATCAACTATGGTGGGCCGCCGAATCTCAACCCGGCACGTGCTGAAGCGGCTGCACTGGCGCACGCATTTGCCCACGTTACGCTCATTTCTGATGCAACCATGTTTAAAGGACGACGCCGCGGCAACATCGTTATGGTGGCAACGCAGAACCCACTGGCGAACCCTGTGCTGGGCGGGGCTGATGCCTTCTCTGCCGCATTGCGTTCCGAGCCGCTGCCGGCGCAAACAAGAATGGGGAAGGCGACCACAAATTTCATTGCCGGGATGCCCCCGACAACCACACCGTTACTTTTAACCGATCCGCTCGAGAAGCCGTAACGCGGCTCACTTCAGCGTTAGACTGGGTTTAAGGACCTTCGTAACCACGACCGCCAGGAGGGGATTTTCATGACCGACCATGACCCAACAAGACCAGAAAACACCACGCACAAAAAACACGGCGTTGTTGTCGGCGTTGACGGTTCCAAACGAGCCTTGGCAGCCGCAACCTGGGCACTTCGAGAAGCCCAACGAATCAACGCGCCGCTCACCATGGTCTCGGCTTATACACTGCCGATCTTCCCGTCTGTTGCCGTTGATGCGGCAACCGGTGGTCATGAAGATTCCGCGCTGGCACAATCTTGCCGCCAAATTTTAGAAGCCACGAAGGCCGAACTTGGTGAGACCGATGTTGAAATCCGCACGGCCGTCGAACTCGGCGACCCCGGAACGGTCCTGGTGGACTACTCTTATGAAGCCGAGCTGCTCGTCGCTGGCCCGCGTGGGCGCGGCGGCTTCCTCGGCTTGTTAGTCGGCTCAGTATCTCGAGGCCTACCGGCCCGAGCGAAATGCCCGGTCGTACTCGTGCCCCGCGGTGCTGAAGGATCACGCGCTGATACCGATGCGCCAGTCGTCGTTGCCTCTGATGGTTCCCATCAGGGACGCGTGGCGATGCTGCGTGCAGCAGAAGAAACCCAGCGACGCGGTGCACCATGCCGACTTCGTGTGGTGAGCGCGATGGCGCCGGTCTCCTCGGCGGTCGAATGGCTGCCATCAACCGTAGACGAACGCGCCATGTTTGATGAACTGCGGGACAAGGTCAATGCGGGGGTAGCTTGGCTGCAATCGCACTTCCCAGAGTTGAAAGTCGAATCAGAAGTGATTGACGGGGTGCCTGTAGATGCTGTCGTCGCGGAATCAGAATCGGCCCGACTGACCGTAGTCGGTACCCGGGGTCTGGGCGGTTTTACCGGGGCGCTCTTAGGCTCAACGTCGCAGGGTATTGCGGCACACGCCCGTGGGCCGGTCATGATCGTTCCGTACGCAGAGGACCCTCGTCTAGAAGACCGTGATGAGTACGGTCCGATGATTGATCAAGATCCTGTGATATAAACTGCTGCACACAAAAACATTCGGGGCGGATAACCAATGAGTTATCCGCCCCGAATGTTTCTATGCGATATTTAGTTTTGGCCTCCAAGGGTCCGGAGAACTTCCCCGGACTCCGAGCCCCTGGAGGAACCTGTGTTAGTAGCGGCCGCCAACACTCAGCATGTTGTATGGCGAGTAGTGCAGGCCGGTTACCGTAATACCGGTTGACGGGTTGCGAGCGTGCGCAATCTGGCCATTACCGATGTAAATCGCGACGTGGTACACCCCTGATTGAGAACCGTTATTCGACCAGAAGACCAAGTCGCCCGGCTGCAGGTTGCTCAATGAAACGTAGCTCTTGGCAGCACCGTACTGTGCGCTGGAAGTACGTGGCAGTGATTTACCAGCTTGCTGGAATGCTGCCACGGTGAAGCCCGAGCAGTCATAACCTTTCGGACCATTGCCGCCCCACGAGTAGTACGTGCCCGATTCGTTGGTCTTATTGACCGCCCAGCTCGTTGCCGCTGACATGTTCCCGCTCGGAGCCGCTGGTGCAGCAGTCTTTGTTGGAGTCGGGGTCGGCGTTGGAGTAGGGGTTGCCGTACGTGTCGGCGTCGGGGTAGGTGTTGGGGTCGGTGTCGCCGTCCGGGTTGGAGTTGCTGTCCGAGTTGGAGTCGGTGTCGGTGTGGACGACGGAGTTGAAGACTGTGTCGGCGAAGGCGAAGATGTCTCAGTCGGCGCCGGGGTTGCCGTCGGCGATGGCTCTTCAGTCTCGGACGCGGTCTCGGTTGGCGAAGCACTCTCAGTTTCTGTTGGAGTAACAGGTGCCTGTTCAACCGACTCGGTACTAGTTGGTGAAGTTTCGGACGAAGCGGTGGCAACGCCAATGTTCTCTTCGAAGTTTGCCCGACGGACTTGATCATCAAGCTGTTCGGTCTCTTCTTCGGCTTCTTGCTCGCTCAGGTCTTCAGCTGCTGCAAGAGCAGCAGCGACTCGCTGGCGCTCTTCTGCTGCCTGCTGCTCGGCTTCTTCAAGCGCACGAGCTTCCTGCTCTTCAACACGACGCCGTTCTGCTTCGGCCTCTTCTTCCGCCTTGTCAGCAGCTGCTTGCCGTGCCTCAGCTTCTTCAGCTTCGTTCTCGGACACTGAGTCAGCAGCGGATGCCGCGTATGCACCATCTGCAGCTTCAGCGTTGAAGTTTTCCGATACTTGCTGACCATTCTGTTCAGCACGCAGAGCGTCTTCATCACCAAGCATGAACTCTTCAGTACTCAAGCCCCCGTTGCGATACATGTTCGCAGCGGCTTCCCCGGCATTGTTCTGAGCTTGTTCATTTTCTTCGGTGGCTAGCGTGGCTTGCTGTGATGCAGTTTCAGCATCTCGACGAGCCTCGGCTGCAGCTTCGCTGAGTTCACGAGCTTTTTCGTTGGCAGAAAGTGTTTGACCTTCAACTTCAGCTAAGCGTTTGTTGCTCTTATCAAGGATTTCCTTGAGGTCTTCCCGCAACTTTGCCTGGGCGTCAGGGTTATCCTTCGCCGCGGCAACAGTGGTTTCATCAGGAAGATCCGGAACTTTGGTGAGTGAGCCGTCGCGTTGATTGTCGGATCCAGCGAAAAAGGTGTCGGATTCAGAGAAAATTTGTGGCATCGCGGTGGCAGACATTGCTGCGACCGTCACCAGGGCGACGCCTGCGGCTGCCCCTTTAATGCTTCGTGACTTCACGATAGTTTCCTCATTCTGTGGCTAGTCCAGTTTTATGGTTTTCGTTTCAACCATTTCGACCACAAACAGTGACTTTATCCGGACTATTGTCACAACTGCAACACTTGAAACATTGATCTACATGAACCACATTCGTGTAACTTTCGCGACACGCCTGCAAACATCAGGATCTGCGCGAAATCAGGGATTTATAAAATTGTTACACAGAAGAGTGTTTGGTGCTTGACACGAAATAAAGCAGCGCCTGAAAAGTGAATTCCAGGCGCTGTTTTATCGTTCCGTTATGACGAAAGTTTTTAGTGTGGGCTGAGGTCGTGCCCGTTCGTCATGGCTTCTTGTTTGGGTATTTGCTTGGTGGTCACGACTTCGCCATCAGGGAGTGCGTACTGCAAGACCATGTTTTCAGCGAGTCCAAGGTAACGGTGGAGGCCTCGCGATGCGTCGATCCGCTCGCCGGCCAGTATTCGGGCGATGATTGCCAGGTTCTGTTGCGCAAACGCTTCATGGATACTGGGGCTGATGTTGAGGCTCTGGAAGGCCAAGCCAAGTTGTGTCAGTAGTCGCTCTAATGCCAGCGACATGGTTGTTGATCCTGCTAGGGCGACGGCGGCTATATGAAAGTTTCGGTCGGCTTCCTCAATGGCCTCAAGGTTTTCTTGCGCGATGCCGCGGCGGGTCTGATCAGCAACGTGCTGCAACGTATCGGTGAGTTCAGGAGTCAGTTGGCCCCAGAGGATCGCAGACGGTTCCAGGAATCTGCGAGCCTGGTAAATCTCTTGGACATCACGGATTCCTGGGTCGATGACAAATACGCCCCTATTTGGGACTTTGAATACGAGGTCTTCACCCACGAGTATGGTGAACGCTTCTCGGAGAGTGTTTCGTGAGACTTCAAATTCGGCGGCGATGGTCTCTTCGGAGAGTTTTGCTCCGGGTTCTAAACTGCCCTGGCAAATGAGTCGGCGCAGTTCCGTTGCGATCCTGGTGGGCGTATGTGCATGCAGTTGCTCATCATCGCTGTCTTCGATCGCATTCAAAAGCTCTGGGATTACAGGCTTGTCCATCTGAACTCCCGTAGATTCATGGGATTAACAGTGCTGAATCTCACAATATCACTGGAAAATGCTTCTGTCTGCATTTGATGGAACTCAAGTTATTGCACAAGATTTCCACTAATTTTTGCAACCTGACTAGTGTTTTCAAAGAAAGATGCCTGGTGACCTTGAGCTTAACGCCCTCACTGTGATGAGAGGGCCTTGCGGAAGGGGCGGGGCTGTCGACCCAATTGATGTAGTTCGATTTGCATTAAGAAAACCTTTAGGTCTATGATGATCTAGGTCGATCGCGCCAAAGAGTTCAAAACTCAGCGATAGTCCTGCCCCCATCGTCTAGTGGCCTAGGACACCGCCCTTTCACGGCGGCGGCACGGGTTCGAATCCCGTTGGGGGTACAGTCAGAATATGACTCATGAGAAACTGTAGAGAGATTCTCTATGGCCCTGTAGCGCAGTTGGTTAGCGCGCCGCCCTGTCACGGCGGAGGTCGCGGGTTCAAGTCCCGTCAGGGTCGCGGATCTTAGAGCCTGTCCTTTTGGACAGGCTCTTTGTCCAGAAGCGACAGCTTCGGCTCTGTAGCTCAGTTGGTAGAGCGTTCGACTGAAAATCGAAAGGTCACCGGATCGATGCCGGTCGGAGCCACACGGATTTGGCAGGTACCTGTCAACAAGTGCCTCGGACAACCATCCGGGGCATTTGCATTTCAGATGATCCCGCGACGTTGTGCTCCCACAATAGCGTCTGAAGCAGTCGAGACTTCAAGCTTCCGATAGATCGACCGTAGCTGAGTCTTGAGAGTGTTCAGTGAAATGTAGAGGTTCTTGGCAATGTCAGCACGGCGGTAGCCTTGGGCTAGCTGACCGATAATCTCAACTTCGCGCTCCGTGAGGGCATGGCCAGGTTTAGGCAGACCAGTCAAGAACGCGGAGGGACCACCGGTATCTTCAGGCCATGCCGCCACCCGTTCGATACCTAATTCACGGGTTTCGGGACTAAAAAGTTCCATCTCTCTCGCGGAGAGGCCACGAGGTAGCCCAGCGGCAATGGATAGCGTCTCGACGCATTCTTCGATTGCTTCTGACTGGTACTGGGCGGCCGCCAGAAGGCTGAGGCGACGAATTTCAAGCAGCCGAAAGCCCCGAGTTTCATTCTTAAGGCGGGTAGCTTGGTTCAACGCCTGTTGGGTTCGCCCCGCATAAATGTGTCCGGCGGTTTCGATCAGTCGCGTGTAGGGCAGCTTCGGGTCTGCTCGACAGAGGAAAACTTGAGCATCGGCTTCACGGCCGGTTTTCATGGCAAGCATGGCGCGTTTGAGTGGAATGACACTGCCGGAGAATCCTTCGCGGTCCACGACGGGGAAGGGCATCGCATCGAACATCTCAAGTCTGTGATCGAGTTCGTCATGATGGCCGCAGGCCTCTAATAGGCGGTGCACCGCGACGATATAGAAGGGCCACATTTCCCCAATATCGTGCAGGCTGATCGCTTCCAACTCGTCTAGTGCTTCTTCGTGGGTCGTTGCTGCGGTGAGAATCGTCGCGAAATCGCGATGCGCATCGATATGATCTTCGATCCAACTCGGAGTTCGGGCAATCTTTTCTGCCCGCTGTAAGAGCGATCGCGCCGTCGTTGAATTGCCAAAGCACGCGTGAATGACAGCTGACTTGACCAGGGCGTCACGTGTCAAAAACGCATACCGGGGGATGAGTGAGAGCATTTGTCCATGCATGAATGACGTGAGCGCGCCCGTGAAGTCACCGGCCAGCATGGCTGAGATACCGATTTGTATGACAGTCTGGAGCTCGGCGCCGTCTTGAGGGTCGAGGAGCAGGCGCATTTTCCCCAGGTATGCTTCGAGGTTGTCAGCCTGCTCCAGGGCCTCAACTGTTCTGCCATGCAGGCGTAGGTCTGCCATTCGAAAGATCGACAGCATAAACATCTCGTGGGGGTCGTCCGAGTCTACGCTTGACAAATACTCTTGCTCATCGAACTGGCCGGCCGATGTAGCGGTCAGTAGTCGTATCACAGCATTCAAGATCGGTTTTGATGAGTCGAGCTGAGAGGAAATCTGTTGGAGCATTTCAGCGGTTTTTGCCGGTTCGAATCCGTACCATGCCGACGCCATGTCGGATTCTAGAAGTTTTGCAACTTCGGGGAGATCGCCTTGTTCGAGACAGTGCTCAACTTGCTCCACGAAACGCGACAGCGCATCGTAATCACCGAGGGGTATTCTTCCCGGGAACGATTCGTCAGTCATGAGTCCCTCACGCACTTTTGCAATGAACATTTCAGTTCTTGCTTACTCGATATTTACTTCAAATTCATCCTAATTGCATTCTCCGTCACACAGAGTCATCTGTCTACGGAAAAGTATGACAAATTCGCTGCTGTTATTGTCCTGCAGTGCTCTGTTATGGTAGATGGGCGCAATTGGAGTCAATGGTTGCTACTACTGCAATGAACGTGCCGAACACGACCGTTTCATACCGTGACGGGTGTTGTTGCTGAGCTGCTGCGTATTCGGGGTCGTTGACTCAATTTGCGCCCAGCTGCACTTGCCTCTATGATTAGGTGTTCTGGCCTCGGACCGTCAAGGCCCGAGGAAGAGCAGGCCCCCATCGTCTAGTGGCCTAGGACACCGCCCTTTCACGGCGGCGGCACGGGTTCGAATCCCGTTGGGGGTACGGTCATTACATGACCGACGAGCAATTGCTCGTCAATGGCCCTGTAGCGCAGTTGGTTAGCGCGCCGCCCTGTCACGGCGGAGGTCGCGGGTTCAAGTCCCGTCAGGGTCGCTTCGGTCTTTTGGGACAAGTTCCACAAGACGCTGGCGGTCAGATTGTGGCCCCGGGCTCTGTAGCTCAGTTGGTAGAGCGTTCGACTGAAAATCGAAAGGTCACCGGATCGATGCCGGTCGGAGCCACTGGAACCCTCGCGTAGCTTCTACATCGCGGGGGTTCCTTCATTTTTCTCCACACCTCGTTTACCCCGGGGTCGCCGCCTGGACACGTTCTTGCTCTATTCTTGAGTTCGTGAAAATTTTTGCACACCGCGGCGCAAGCGCTCAATATGCTGAACATACTCGCGCCGCATTTGCCCACGCGCTGGCAACCGGCGTCGACGGAATCGAAACAGACGTCCAACTCTCAGCAGACGGACACCTCATCTGCTGGCACGATGCCACGCTGGACCGTACGTCGTCCGGCACCGGCCCGGTGCGAGATCACCGCCTCGCTGATCTCCGTCAACTCGACGTTACCTCTTGGAAAACTGCTCAATCCTCGAACCGTGATGAGCTGAAAGCAAGCGTCACCAGTCCAGAAGGCCAACTCGTCACACTAGACCAGTTGACGCAGATGATGATTGCAGCGCAGTACCCCGTAGAACTCGCCCTTGAAATGAAAATTGGCGCATGTGCAGCGGGTGTCATTGAAGAGGCTGTCTGGGAATGGCTGCAGCGGTGGGGATGGAACGCTGAGACTGGCACGTTGATGCCGCAGGGCAGGCCAACCGAAGTCAGTGTATCCATCATGAGTTTTTCCAACGAAGCACTGCGACGAGTAGCTCGTGCAGTGCCCTCGACACGGTTGTGCCAACTGATCGACTCCCACGATGTGGATATCAACGCCACGGGGATGATCGGCCCGTCGGTTGACTGGCTGACCGATCACGGGGCGTTAGATGCATGGAATCAGACGGACCGGGTAGTTCGCATGTGGACTGTCGAAACGAACGAGCAGTTGACTGCAGCAAGGCGAATGGGCGTCCGGCAAATCACCGTGAATGATCCCGCATGGGCGCTGGCGTTAAATGATGCCGCGTCGTTGACCCTGTTGGACAGCGTCGGCGGCCGATGACACTTTGAGCTTATGAAAAATTGATCGAAGCTGTGTTTTGACGGTATTGGGGCTGACCCCAAGCGCCTTGGCGATGCGTGCTCGGGTATGTCCACGGGCCAAGTGGCCGAGAATTTCTACTTCACGCTCGGTAAGGGTAGGACCAGCTTCGGGGAGTCCCACCAAGAATGTAGATGCCCCTGCTGAAGGTGGCGGCCACGTGCTCACGTGTTGTTCCGCGAAATCGCGAATCATCGGATTAAAGAGATTGATTTCCGTGGGGGAGAGACCGCGCGGTAATCGTGAGGCGTGCTCGAGTGTTGCAAGGCTGTCTTTCGTCTCGCCTGCTTGATACTGAGCGGTGGCGATAATGGAGAGGCGCCGGATTTCGACCAGGCGAAACCCTCGTGTGTGGTGCCGCAGACTCGATGCTTGCTGTAGAGCCTGTTCGTATCGCCCGGCATACAGCTGCGCGGCAGCTTGGATCAGTTTCGTATACATCAGCTGTGGGTCGGTGCGCCCCAAGAACTCCACGGCTTCCGATCCTCTACCCAGCAACAACGCGAGTTTTGCACGTTTCAGCGGGATGACGCTGCCGGAGAACCCGTCCCCGTCGACTCGTGGAAAAGGGAGAGCATCGAATATTTCTAGTCGATGTTCTAGCTCGCTGTAGTGACCGGCAGCTTCGAAAACCCGGTGAATCGCGACGATATAGAAGGGCCACATCTCGCCGATATCGTGCAGACTGACGGCTTCAAGCCGATCAAGCACGGTTTCGCTATCTTCCGGGGACGTTAGAATGCTGACAAACTCCAACTGCGTATCAATCTGGTCCTCGAGCCAACTCGATGAGCGAGCAATGCGCTTGGTCCGTTCCAGAAAAGCGTTTGCACTCGTGACATTGCCGAAACATGCATGAATGAGAGCTGATTTCACCAGGGCAGCGCGCGTGAGATAACTGTATTTCGGTGTCGCTGGATGCAGCTGTATCTGTGTGAAAATCGTGAGCGCTTTCGTAAAATCCCCGGCCAGCATGGCAGAGACTCCGATTTCTAATGAAGCCTGGAGACGCCAGCCGCCGTGCGGATCCAATACGAACCGCATTTTGCCCAGGAGCTCTTCGATGACTTCGGCTTGGTCTAATGCTTCAACCACGCGGCCTTGCATGCGAAGATCGTGCATCCGAAACATCGCCAAGATAAACATCTGTTGTGGGTCGTTGCCGTCAATTTCTGACAGGAAGGCGCGCGCATTCGCTCGTTCGGTCTCGGAAGACATTAGGATGCGGTTGGCGGCGAGCAGCAGTACCGGCGGAGATGGCAGACTCCGCACAAGTATTTCGAGAACGCTCGCCATTCTGGGTGGTCGCAGACCGAACCATAGAGCGGCTATGTTCTCTTCAAGGAGATGAGCTGCCTCGTCGAAGGATTCATTGGCGATAAAGGCTTCGACTTGGGCAACGAGGACAGACAAGTCGTCCCATTCCGGAACCTTCTTGTCATATGAATGGGGTGGGGCAGACATATGGGTATACCGCTCACTTATGTACAAGACAATAGGTGTCTTTGAGGAAATCATAACGCCAGAATGCGTTGTGCGCCATAGAAAGTTGCCGAAATTGAGCAAAATGATCAATCTGCGGGAACGCTGGATGAGCATAGGCTACTGCTAAGCTGAGCTATGGCCTACCGCGCTTCGCGGCCGTGCGGCAAAGATTTGGGAGGTGTCCTCGTTGGACGAGAGTTCTAGTTATTGTCCTGTGCTGGACACTGTCCGGTGCCGTACGTTTGAACAGCTGTTTTTCGCTGTGTGAATGCTGCGCGGTACGGTGCTCCAGCAACCTTGAGATCCCCGGGTATGTACCCATTATTTTGAGCTTATGAAAGTGGTTGCTATGACCAATAGGCAGCTGGACGACATCAAATATCTGGTTGACGAAATCAAAGAGCACCTCAGCAACGATAACTTCGCTGAAGTGTCCCAACGCATTAACGTGCTGCGACCGGTCGATGCGATCAGTGTGCTCGAACGCTTGAATCATCGTCACCGCGCGTTTGTGTATCTGATGTTCGATAAAGACTTAGCGTTGCGCGTCTTTGAGGGCTTGCCTCCGGTGCTGCAGGGAGACCTGGTCAATGCCCTGCAGGAACATGATACCGCCGAATTATTTATTGGTTTGGCCCCCGATGATCGGGTGTGGTTGCTCGACGAGCTGCCAGCGACCGTGGCCTCAAAACTTTTAGAGGGCCTCGATGTCGATGAACGTGCGCAGACCTCGGCCCTGTTGGGGTACGCCGAAGGATCGATTGGGCGGCGCATGAGTCCCCAGTTCATTACCCTGCGCCCGTATAACTTAGTGGCCGATGCCATGGAACGAGTGAATTCGCGACTCCACACCGCAGAAACGATCTACTATCTGCCGGTGATTGACGATGGTCGCCGCGTGGTCGGAGCGGTCAGCTTGCGCCAGCTCATGGGTGCCCAAGAGTCCCAAACCGTTGAGAACCTCATGGGGCCTGCCCGGACCGCAGATGTATCCGAGGATGCTGAAAACGTGGCCCGTAGAACGGCACGCCGCGGTACCTTTGCGGTCTCCGTTGTGGATCACGAAGAACGTCTCGTCGGCATTTTTACCCTGGATGATGCGGTACGAATTCTGGAGCAAGAGGAATCTGAAGATGTCTCGCGTCAGGGTGGTGTCGAGCCGCTGCGCCGCCCCTATCTCTCAACTCCTGTTTCGCGACTGGTACGAAGCCGCATCACCTGGTTGCTTGTACTCGCGGTCGGTGCCACCCTGACCGTTCAGGTCTTATCGGTTTTTGAAGCAACCCTTGAACAGGTCACCGTGCTCGCGCTGTTCGTGCCTTTGCTCATTGGAACCGGCGGGAACACCGGCAACCAGGCGGCGACCACGGTGACCCGCGCGTTGGCTCTCCACGATATTGAACCTCGCGATCTGTTCCGCGTGCTCACCAGAGAGCTGCGCACCGGATTCATGCTCGGCGTCTTGCTGGGGTCCCTGGGCTTTGTGATCACCGCACTGATCTACGAGTTCGAGGTTGGTCTGGTCATTGGGCTGACACTGTTGGCGGTGTGTACCGTCGCTGCGGCGGTCGGCGGGGCAATGCCGTTGTTGGCACGGGCGATTAAAGTCGACCCCGCTGTGTTCTCGAATCCGTTCATTTCGACCTTCGTGGATGCCACCGGGCTCATCATCTACTTCATGATTGCCAAGGCCATCCTGCAAATCTAGCCACTCGGGGCTATCCTGGAGCAATGACCACCACACAGCACACCGATGCCATTGCGATGGCCAAAGCGCGTCGTCGTCCACTGCCAGATACACCGCAGGTCCGCGAGTATATTCGACTGATCCAAGAGGTCTCGCAGTTTCACGATGCCCTCGTTCAGGCCAGCCCGAGCGCAGAACAGCTCGCAGAGATGACCGAAACCTTGGCTTCGGTGCGTGATGTGCTCGAACAGACGGAGGTTGGTGAACTCGAGCAGCTGTACGGCAATGGCCAGCTCGGTGGGCAAAACCAGCTGCTGATGCCACCCATTACCTACGACACCATTGATGACGATGCACTGACCGCGCACACCACCGCCAATAAGTACTACATGGGGCTCAACGATGCGATGCACGGCGGGGTGGTCTCGGTGTTGTTCGATACAGTCATGGGTCGCATGGCCGTGGGAACCGAAGGGCGCGTCTGTCGGACCGCGTATTTGACCACCCAATACCGCAATATCACGCCGATCGGGGAGCGTTTAGACCTGCACGTCGTCGTAGAAAAAACTGCGGGACGGAAACGGTTTATCACCGGTCAACTGTGGCACGGCGAAATCCTGTGTGCTGAAGCAGAATCACTATTTGTCGAGGTCAAGCCGGGGCAACGCTAACCCCAGCCTCGGTGCTTAGGCAGGCATGACCAGGGCCGGCACAATCCAGTGGGTAAACGCCATGGTCAGCGCGATGATGGCCACCACTGCGATCACGTGGATACGAAGATGGTCGCGCATAACCGCAACAAACTCACGGATGATCGCCCCCGGCAGGTAGTACCAGACGGTCGGCGCGCCAACAACCTGCGCTCGCAAACCCAGGGCCCGCGTAAGTAGCGCCGCCCGAAAGACGTGATAATTACTGGTCACCACGGTGACCGGTGAGTCGTTTTCGGGGAGTAGCCGTTGCGAATAGACGAGGTTCTCCTCGGTGGTGGTGGACTGCTCTTCGGCAATCACCCGCTCTGGATCCACACCCTGGTCAATCAGATAGTCGCGCATCGCTGCACCCTCGGGGCGCGGCTCATTGGCACCTTGCCCGCCTGAGGTGATGATGACGGGATGCCCGACGTCATGCTGTTGGGCTTTCATACCCCGTTGCAGTCGGTCCGCCAAAAGTGGTGGGACCTTACCGTTGATCAGTCCGGAGCCCAGCACAATGATGGCGGCAGCACCGGTGTGGAGTTTGCGGAAGCGGTAGGCCACGGAGGCAACAATGAAGACACCGAAGCAGCAGGCGATATAGGTGACCAGCAGGAACAAGCCGAGATGGATGCCGTACTGCAGGTGGTAGGTGAGGTCGTCCCGGGCTACGTCGGCGGGTTCGAAGAGCGCCAGCGTTGTGGGGAGGAAGAGTAGGCCGATTCCGGCGATCAGAGACAACATGTTGGCCAGGGTTCGGGACTCGCGGCGCACGGTCGTGACACCTGCCCAGATGAGAAATGCAATGAGCCCCGGGTAACCGATGAGGTTGCCAAGGACGAGGACGCCGCCTGCCACCACTGCCGTGGTGATGAGGAGATGCGGTGAGTCGGCTTCGAGATAGAGCACCAGCCCCAGGCTCATCAGGGCAGCTCCGAGGCCGACAATACTATAGGCGTACGCTGAGATCCTGCGCGGATCGCGCACAAACCGAATGGTGCCGATAGCGGCTGCGATGGTCCCGAGAATTCCAAGTGCCACTATGAGCAGAGTGAATGTGGTCATGCATATGAGCTTACTGCGGACCGTATCCGTGAGCATTGCTGTTTAAACACAGCCGGGACAGTCCACAAGGAGCTGTCCCGGCTGGTGGCTGTATTTGAGCTACTGGATGCTTAGCGCTTGTACATTTCTGGCCAGGTCTTGGTGACCAGGGTCAGTACATCGTAGGTTGCCACGATCTCGTCGTCCTGGTTATGTAGCACGGCATCCCAACGGACCTCACCGTATTCATCGGTGACGCGCGGAGTGATCTGCTTGGCAGTCAGGGTCACGCGGATCGAATCGTCATAGGTGACTGGCGTGATGAACGAGAGGTTCTCTAGCCCGTAGTTCGCCAGAACTGGTCCGGGTGCCGCATCCACAAACAGGCCGGCAGCCCAAGCGACCAACAGGTAGCCGTGGGCAACACGACGGGGGAAGAAGGGGTTGGCCATAGCGGCCTCTTCATCCGTGTGCGCGTAGAACTTATCGCCGGTTTCTTCGGCGAAGTCCAGAATATCTTTCAGGGTGACGGTGCGCAGTTCGGACGCAAACTGATCGCCAATGCGCAGGGTCTCCAGTGACTTGCGGAATGGGTGTTCGCCGGAGCCGTCATCGACTTGCTGACGAGTGACGGTGTTGGCAGCCGCACCCTGGTGCCAGACGCCGGTAATCGCCGTCATCATATCGGGTGAACCCTGCAGGGCGGTGCGCTGCATGTAGTGCTTGACGGCACGGACGCCGCCGAGTTCTTCACCGCCACCGGCACGACCTGGTCCGCCGTGGACCAGGTGTGGCATTGGGGAGCCGTGACCGGTTGAGGTCTTGGCTGTCTGACGGCTCAGCACGTGCAGACGACCGTGGTGTGCAGCAATGCCTAGTGTTGCATCCGTGACGAATGCTGGATCGTCGGAGCATACCGTGGCAACCAGCGAGCCGGCACCGCGAGCAGCTAAGCGAGTCGCTTCACCCGCTGTGCCGTCATAGCTAATGACGGAAGTGACCGGACCGAAGGCCTCGACGCTGTGTACCTCGTCGGTATCGGCGTTGTCGAATTCCAGAATGGTCGGTGGGAAGAACGAGCCGGCCTCGTCGTAGTCTGAGATCTTGTCCGGACCGCCCAGGCGAACCTTGCCACCGGCATCGATGAGCTGTTGGGTCGCGTCAGTTACATCGCGCTGCTGATCCTTCGAGGACAGGGCGCCCATGGTGGTGCCTTCGGCATCCGATGCGCCAACGGTGACCTTCTCATTGAGACGGTTGGACAGGGCAGCGATAACCGGTTCTTTGAGGGCTTCGGGCACGATGACGCGGCGAATCGCCGTACATTTCTGGCCGGCCTTCGCGGTCATTTCCACGAACACGGCCTTGATGAAGGCCTCAAACTCTTCGTTACCTTCCACAGCATCCGGGCCCAAAATCGCGGCGTTGAGCGAATCGGCTTCAGCGGTGAACCGGACGCCACCGTTTTGCACGCTGTCGTGAGCGCGCAGTGTGTTGGCGGTGTTCAGCGAGCCGGTGAAGGCCACATGGTCGCGGTAGTCGAGGTGATCGAACAGATCCTGGGTCGAACCAGAAATCAGTTGGAGTGACCCCTCCGGCAAAATGCCTGATTCCAGCATCATGCGCACGGCAGCTTCGGTGACGTAGCTGGTGGCAGTGGCTGGCTTGACGATGGTTGGCACACCGGCGATGAATGACGGCGCGAATTTCTCCAACATGCCCCAAACCGGGAAGTTGAACGCATTGATCTGTACAGCCACACCGGGGATACGGGTGTATACGTGGGTGCCGATAAACGAACCGTCGCGGGACAGTCCCTCGGTTTTGCCGTCCACGATGACGTTGCTGTTTGGCATCTCGCGGCGACCCTTGGACGAGAACACAAACAGGGTTGAGATACCGCCGTCGGTGTCAACGCCGTGGTCGCGTTTGGTGGCACCCGTGCGGTAGGAGATCGTGTAGAGCTCCTCTTTACGGCCGTTCATGTACTGGGCCAACTCTTTGAGCTTGAGTGCGCGTTCGTGGATGGTGAGTTCGCCAAGTGACTTTTGGCCCACGGTGCGGGCGTAGTCGACCATGCCGGCGATATCCACGCCTTCGGAAGAGACGTGGGTGATCAGTTCACCGGTGTTCGCGTCGAAAACCTCGGCGGTTTTTTCCGGAGCGTCGGCGGCCTGCCATTCGCCCTGTGCGAAGGAAGGCAAGATCGTTTTTTCTGGTGCATTCGTTGTCATGAGTCGGCGAGCTCCTTCTTTACTGCCTGAACGGTCGTTCGGTTATTGCGGCCAGTATAGCTTAGATTACACCTGCCAGCCAGCTGTTTTTGCGGCGCAGGTCACGTGCTGGGGCGGGTTGTTACTTCCGGCGATCCAGGAATGCTTGCATCCGATCAAACTTTGCCTCGGACTCAAACAGGATCGCTTGGCCGAGCTCATCGGCCCATGGGTGAGCCTCCGGGGGCATCTGGAACACGCGTTTGGTGACCTGAACGGCCAGTGTGTCTTGGGCGGCGATGCTGTCGGCCAGTTTGTGGGCTGCGGTCATGAGGTTTTCGGGCTCGTGGACCGAGTTCACCAGCCGCAGTTCAAGGGCTTCTTCGGCGTTGAGCATGCGTCCGGTCAGCAGGAGTTCCAATGCGACGGATTCGCCGGCGAGTTCTTTCAGTCGCCACATAGCACCGGCGGCAGGGGAGATGCCCAAACCTGTTTCGGGTTGTCCGAAGCGCACCTTGGTGGTGGCGACTCGGAAGTCTGCGGCCCAAGCGAGTTCAGCTCCGCCACCCAGTGCGAAACCATCGATGGCTGCGATGACCGGCATCGGTAAGTCTTTGATGCGGGAGAACAGCCGGGAGTTCACGCCGCGCAGGGCGTCTTGGCGACGACGCTCGCGCAGCTGGGCAATATCGGCCCCGGATGCGAAGATGCCGCGTTCGCGGCTCGGATCCTTTGGATGCGGTGTTGTGGTGCCGGTGATGATGAGAGTTTTTGGGTTGGCTTCGAGCCACTGGCACAGCGCATGGAATTCATCCACCATGGTCTGGTCGATGGCGTTGAGGACTTCGGGGCGATCCATGGCGGCCACAACACGGTCCGGCTGGGCGTTGTCGACCCGAATATTCAAGGCTTCGAAATCTTGCGTGAGGCTGGTCAGGGAGGCGAAGTCAGTAGACATGAAATCCTTTGTTCGTCGATGGGTGGGTTAGACATGCGTCGACGCCGTGCACTGGAGTTGCAGTGCACGGCGTCGACAATAATCCAGTGATGCTTAAACCGTAGCCTGAATTGTTTCGGGGTCTTCGTCCGGTGTTGTGACGTCCCCGGTGTTGTCGTCGTTGAGGTCGCGACCTTCAACGGCTTTCGGCACCAGCAGGACGCCGATGAGCGAGACGGTGGAGATACCGGCGATGTAGAGGCCGATCATCCAGGACTGCCCGGTGGCGTTGAGGATAAATTGCGAAATCATTGGGGCAAACGCGCCGCCGATAATCGAGCCGAATGCATAACCGATCGAGACGCCAGAGTAGCGAACGGCGGCCGGGAACATCTCGGCGTACAGTGCAGACTGCGGGCCGTAGGACGGGCCAAGCCCCATGGTCAGTACAAAGATAGCGACCGTAAACAGTGGCAGCGACGCGGTGTCGATCAGGAACCACATGGGGATAGCCCAGGCGATGATCCACACGTAGCCGATGATGAAGGTCCGGCGTTTGCCAATCTTGTCGCCGATCCAACCACCAAACAGGGTGAAGGCAAACCAACCAACACCACCGACGAGCGAAGCGATCAGTGTTGCCGATCGTGGCATGTCCAGTACGTTGGCGCCATAGGAAGCGAAGAAGGCAATGACTAGATAGCCGGCGGCGTTGTTGCCGGCGAAGATGAGTGCGGCCAAGATGACTGGACGCTTGTGGCTGCGCAGCAGTTCACCAAGTGGTGCTGAAGAGTCACGACGACGTTCCTGCATCTCGGTGAAGACTGGCGACTCAGAAACCGCGCGGCGAATCAGGTGACCAACAAGAATCAGTACAACCGAGGAGATAAACGGAATGCGCCAGCCCCAGTCCAGGAACTGCTCGCTGGTCATTGAGGAGGTCAAAATGAACATGAAGCCGGTGGCCAGCAGCATGCCCAGCGGTACGCCGATCTGCGGGTAGGAGCCGAAGAAGGAGCGCTTATTGGTCGGCGCGTGCTCAACGGCCATCAGTGCGGCACCGCCCCATTCACCACCTGCAGAGAAGCCCTGCAGCACACGCATGAGGATCAGCAGAATTGGTGCTGCGATGCCCCAGGCGGCGTATGTTGGCAACAGGCCGATCGCGGTAGTTGCGCCACCCATTCCGATCAGGGTCACAACAAGTACGAGTTTACGACCGTATTTATCGCCCAGGTGTCCCGCAACGACGGCACCCAGTGGGCGGAAGAGGAACGAAATACCGATGGAGGCCCAGGAAAGAATCTGCGCCAGCCCTGCGTTATCGGCTGCCAGCGGTTCGAAGAACAGTGGAGCTAACACGAACGCTGCCGCTTGGGCGTAAATAAAGAAGTCGTACCACTCAATTGTGGTTCCTACCAGGGTGCCGGCGAGGACGCGACGCTCTTCAGCGCGCGTTCTTCCGTTGTGGGAAGTGGTGGTCATGGTTTCTCCAGAATGTCAGTGATGTGGTCTGCATACCGCGTGCTGCTCTGCTTACAATACTGCTCCAGGGTGGAGGATGATCCCTGGAATTAGATACTGAACGATCGGTATGGAATGATATTCTGACATACTGTGAGGGCAATCACAAGTTGAATAACGCATTGTCCGTACATTTTTTATACCTGGGACCACAGCTGGCACGGAACCCGCGTCAACTGAGTCGGTGACGCGACGGTGTAGCTGCAATAGAGTGGTCCCACCTATAACGCAAGGGAGTAGCTATGCAGCGCACTGGACACTTATGGAGAACGCGAAGTGAGCACGTTGAGTCTCTCGAGGATCAGACCTCGATCAGGAGAGTTCTCGAGGCCGCATTCGAGACTGACGCCGAAGCTGATCTCGTAGAAGCGTTACGAAAGGATAGCGATAACTGGATTCAGCGCTACTCGGTCCTTGGCATGACCGCGGCGATTCCAGATTCCGAATTTGAAACCATGCCCGCTGCACACGCGCTCATCCACCGGTGTGCGGTCGGCGGCGAGCCAGGGTTGATGCTGGCGCCCACCGGGGTATTGCCCCAACATCACGGCGAAGGTGCCGGTACTGCCGTCATTAACGCCGCGCTTGAGCTGGCGAAAGCAGACGGCGAAGCCTTCGTTGTGGTCTATGGCTATCCGCACTACTATCCTCGCTTTGGCTTTAGGCCAGCGTCGGATTACGGCATCACTGCCCAGTGGGCAACGCAAACCGATGCGCTTCAAGTCAGGGTTCTTGATGAAGGCGCCAAGCTGCCTGCCGGCGAGGTGCAGTTGCCGGCGGCCTACGGGGTGTAGATCGCGTAAAAAAGAAAATTGCGTAACAGGAATATCCCGAGTGCCGAAATGCCGCACCCGGGATATTTCGTTCGTTGTAAAAGGCCTATTCCACGACGAGATCGGACACTTTCAATGGTTCAGCAATGATTCCGTATTCATGCATCATGTCAGCACCATGTTGCAAGACATCGATTTGTAAGTCGGTGTCATAATTCGGCAGCGCCAGTTCTTCAGCCACAGATACGTCAATTTCTGTGTAGCTTGGCACAAGTTCCAAATGTAGTTCGTGGTTGCGCTGCAGATCGTCGCCTGCCTGACCGAGTGCTTGACGGAAGGAATCAATCACTTCTGGATTGCTGTCTGCGAATTCCTGCGTGGTCACCCACCCGCCAACAGGCATGTCCGATGCCGGACCATCAAACATGTCGCCAATGCGCCGCAGGCCGGATTGTTCCGAAATAGTTTGGAACGGCTCGACTTGCCAGATTGCATCGACGTTGCCGTTGGCAAGTGCTGGCGCCATGTCAGGGTTGGGCATTTCAACCAGGTCGACATCCTCTGGGCCGACACCGACCTCTTCAAGCTGAGCATAGATTGCCACAGTCCCAATGTTTTGCAGATTATTTACAGCAAAACTCTTGCCTTCAAGGTCTGAGAGATCCTCAATGTCCGAGTCTTCCGTAACGAAAATGCCGTGGTCGTCGGTTGCGATATCGTTACCGGCGACGAGCGCCACCGGTAACCCCTGCTCGGCGGCCAACAGAATCGAGGTGTAGTTGCTGTAAAGAATGTCGATGTCACCAGATATAAGCGAAGGAATGGCTGCGGCGCCACCTTCGGTTTGCATCAATTCGGCGCTAATGCCGGCTTCTTCTAAGTAGCCAGCCTCTTCAGCTTGAATAATCGTTGAGGTATGAACCAGCGGAAAATAGCCAATATTGACCTCGTGCATGCCATCCGAGGTAGCGGCATTGGCTGAAGATTCATCAGCGCTGGACGACCCGCAAGCACTGAGCGCAAGACTGCCGATGGCAAGGATCCCTAGCGTGCGGAGCTGGCGAGGCTTGGAGTGATCGAGAGTTTTGAACATGGAGGCTCCTTAGGCGGGGATGAAGCGGAGTGGCAGGGAATGCCACCCCAGTAGGGTGTTGTTGATTTTTCGGACAGGCGGAGCAGCAAATTCGATGCCCTCAACACGTTCGATGAGAGCGTCGAGTACACACGAAGCTTCAAGGCGTGCTACGTGCTGGCCAACGCACTGATGGGCGCCACTGCCGAAGGCAAGATGGCCGGAAGGATCGCGATCAAGGTCGAAATCATCAGCGTTGTCCCAACGGCGCGGGTCCCGGTTTGCGGCACCCAGGAACATCAAAATTTTCTGGTTCTCCGGGAGCGTGGTGTCGCCGATCTGTACTTTACGGGTAGTTGTTCGGAAGAAGGTCTGCACAGGGGACTCCAGGCGCAGCGCCTCTTCGAATACTCGGCGTACCAGCTGCGGTTGCTCACGAAGGCGAGCATATTGCTCCGGGTTTGAAGCCAGATGGTAGAGCACAGCTGAAATACCGTAGACCGTCGTGTCCACACCGGCCGTCAATAGCGAACGAACAATCAGAGGCGCCTGTTCTTCGGTGATATTGCGTTGGTCAGCAGCACGCCATATGTCACCACCGAAGCTATCCGGGTTGAGCGCATCTCTCGGGCACTGCTGGCCAACCCACTCCATGACCGGACCGATAGTGTCGAGCTCATCGGTGACTAAGCGGTTTCGGGGCCCAAAAGCGTTGAACGCGAAATTGCCATACGGCAATAAATTGTCGAGGCCGCCCTGCTGCAAGCCCACCGCATCTGGAAAGACGCTCAGTGGGTATACCTCGGAAATCTCTGTAACCGCATCCAGCTCGATTGCCCTTGCGGTTTGGTGCTGGGCATTGGTCAGGAGGCCATCCACTAATCGATGTGCCGTGTTGGTCCAGTCAGTTTGAAAGCGACGAAGTTGCCGTGCACCTAAAATTTTCTCCAAGGTGGCACGAGGGGCATCATGTTTTGGCGGATCGGCTTCAAGTAGCAGCGACGGTGTCCGCCATGGTTCTTCTTTGTTGAAGTTTGACAGCCCCACGCCTGCGGCACTGGAGTAATCCTGCCAGTTTTCTAACGTGTCGAGTACTGCCTCGTAGCGCGCCACCGCATAGATGTCGTAAGCAGGAAGATAGACAACGTCGGCATCTGCATCGCGGAGACGTTTGTGCATTGGATGCGGGTCGGCCAAGTTGGATTCCTCAAAGGGGTCTTCAAGCAGGACTGGAACGTCTACCTGCTGTTCGTGTGAGGCGGGGGCCAGGTCTGGTGCACCCGTGAACGGGCATTTGGAAACAGCGTTTGTAGTCATGAAATTCTTCCAATCGGGTCTTAGAGGTCCAGTACAAGACGTTCTGAGAGGGAACGTGAAACACACGGGAACATGCACGTGTTCGTGGCACGTTCGTCGTCATCAAGAATTGCGTCGCGGTGGTCAATTTCTCCGGCAAGGACGTCGACTTCACAGGTGCCACAAACGCCTTGGGAGCACGACGTGATAACATCAACGCCCGCATTGGCCAGGACGTCTACGACTGAGGTGTTGCCCGGCGCTTCTACGACGCGACCACTGCGCTGCAGCTTAATTTCATAGGGTTCAGAACTGACGATGGCATCGGCCATCGTGTTGGTGAACCGTTCGGTTCGCAGGGTCGTTTCAGGAAGATCGGAGCACGCCTCCGGCAAAGCTTCCAGCAGCGATTCAGGCCCACAGGCGTAGACCATGGTGTCGTCCGGCGGGGAGCCGAGCCACTCTCGAATTGAGATTCGGCCAGCATTTTGGCTGGCGTGCACGGTGACACGTTCGGGGTAGCGTTCTTGCAGTTCTTGGTAGGCCATACGTTCGAGGTTGCGCCCGAGGTACAACAGCTGCCATTCAAGACCGAGCAAATTAGCTTGTGCGATCATGGGCAATAGAGCGCTAATACCGATGCCACCGGCGATAAAGCGATAGCTCTGGGCCGGTGCGAGGCGGAAATTGTTGCGGGGTCCGCCGAAGCTGATGGTGTCGCCTGGCTTCAATTCGGTATGGAGCTCGACTGAGCCCCCTCCGCCGAGATCGTCTCGTTGTACCGCAATCCGATACTGGTGTGGGGCCCAGCGATCTCCGCACAGAGAATATTGCCGAATTTTTCCGCTCGGTAGGACGACGTCAATGTGAGCGCCCGGGGCCCAGTCGGGAAGGCGCCGACGATCGCGCCGTTCGAGTACAAATTCAGTGACGCTCGTAGAGCGATCCAAGCGTTGTGTCACTACGAGTTGGTCACTGTTCGATGCGTTGTCTACTGCAGTCATGATTCCTCCAACGAAATGACGAAGTGGGGCACATAGAAAGTTATTGTGACAGTCGTCACGTAGGATGTAGAGCGGAATTTCCGATCATTGGAACTCGAGGAGGAATATGCCAAGGCAGAATGTCGGGACGCCGATTACAGTTCTTGAGCGACACTTGTTGATCCTGGATGCGTTTGAGGCTGGCACCGCATTCTTGTCGCTCTCCGAGATCGCCAAACGGTGTGGCTTGCCAATGACGACAGTGCATCGCCTCGTGGGCGAGTTGGAACAACAGCGGCTGTTGGAGCGACTGCCCGACAGGTCGTATCAGCTCGGTCTGCGTTTATGGGAGTTGGCGGCACGCACTCCACGCGCTATGGGCTTGCGAGAGATCGCTGCGCCTATGGTGCAGCTTGTTCAGAATCAGGTGCGGCAGCATACGCAGCTTGGGGTGGACGGTGGTCATGACGTCGTGTATTTGGATCGCGCTTCGAGGGTTGACGCCGTTGTGAATGCCACCATCGTAGGCGGGCGTATCAGTCTAGGGGCCTCTGCTATCGGCCATGTATTGCTTTCAGGGAAATCGCCAGACTTTATTCAAGAGCTTGTGGCCGCAGGGATTCATGCTTATACCCGCCGGACGCCGCGTACTGTGGAGCAGGTCCTTGCGCAGGTTGAGAAGGTGCGTGCGAACGGCTATGCGGTGGCTGATGGTTTCGTGCACCTGGACGCCCGAGGCATGGCTGCGCCAATTTATGGTCCGCAAGGGGAGGTGCTTGCCGGCCTCGGTGTGGTCGTTCCAGCGAACGAGCCTGTCAGTGTGCGAATCGTGGACTTATTGCGTCACGCGGCGCACGGTGTGAGCCAGCAGTTGAGGGCCGCGTATATCGATCCTGATCACCCGCATGCGCTGCCGGGTGCTCGGTTCCGCATGCTTATCAACTCCTCCCGAAGTTCCATGGAGTACTTTGATGAAGCGTAACCGTGGAATCAATGAGTTATAGAATAATTGACGACTTGAATCATCAAGGCTAGCGGGTTAGTCTTAGCTGAAGTGTCGCGCCTCACATTTGTGTAAGCAGTGACACCACAATTCATCCGCAACTTGCACACCTAGTGGAGAAAACTCATGACAGAACGCGACCCTTCAAAGGGGCCCGCGCCACGCGATGATGGGGCGGTGGATCGTCAGCGGCAGTCTCGCGATTTACATCGCCTTGAACATGGTGGTGGCGATTCGTTCCCGGCTGGCTATCGAGTAGCTGGTTTGGATGAATCAACGCGTCCGGATCCTGGTGCGCCGGCTGTTTCAACGGCGCAGCGTGGTGCGACCGGTCGAAAGACGAGTACGGGGCAGTCGCAGGCCGTTCGTCAGCGGCGCCGGACGTGGGCCAATCGGTTGTTAGGTCTGGTCGGTATTTTGCTTTTCCTGGGTATCTGGGAATTGCTGCCGCTGCTGGGTATTGTCGATGCCCGGTATATGCCTCCGGCATCGGCGGCGATTGCTGATCTGATCGTGAAGTTTGGCGATTCTGTGTTCTGGATTGCGGTCTGGGATACGTTGCGCGCCTGGGCGATTGGCATGGTAATTGCAGTGGTTTCCGCTACGGTGCTGGGTTTCATTATTGGTTCGTCGAACTTTTTGCGGAAATTCACCAACTCAACGATTGAGTTTATGCGTCCGGTGCCTTCAGTGGCTTTGATTCCGTTGGCCGTGCTGATCTTCGGTGTGGGCATTGAGTCTGCACTGTTGCTGATTGTCTACGCCTCGTTCTGGCAGGTGTTGATCCAGGTGCTCTACGGTGTTGCGGACGTTGACGCCGTGGCAATGGATACCGCGAAGTCGTATGGCCTTGGACCAATGAATCGTATCCGGTATGTCATTTTCCCAACGGCCTTGCCATACTTGATGACTGGTGTTCGTTTGGCGGCTGCGGTGGCGCTGATTCTGGCGATTACCGCGCAGTTGATTATTGGTACTCCGGGGTTGGGTGCTGAAATTGCGCGAGCACAGTCTGGTGGTGCGTATACCTCAATGTATTCACTGGTCTTAGCCACAGGCATGATGGGTGTCTTGATCAACCTGGTCACTCGTGCGGTTGAGCGCAGCGTGTTGTCCTGGCACACGTCGGTCCGCTCGGAGGTCAAATAATGCGTTTCCTCAAAGATTTCTTCCATATCATCGCGCTGCCAGCACTGCTGATCGTAGCGTGGATCGTGTGGTCTTCTCAGTCCACGAGCTTCTTTGTTCCGACCCTGGAGCAAATGTCCAATGCATTTAGTTCAACCTGGACCTGGAACCGGATGCAATCCGATGTATTCCCATCGGTGGCCCGGTTGATTGCCGGCCTGGTGTTGTCCATTGTGATCGGTATTGTCGTGGGCTTGTTGGTCGGGTCATTCCGGTGGCTGCGTCAGCTCATGGAACCAACCATGGAATTTTTCCGCGCCATCCCGCCGACCGTGTTGATTCCAGTGTTTATGCTGCTGATCGGTATTGGCGATGACATGAAAATTGCCGTCATCGTGCTGGGTGCCGTCTGGCCGATTCTGCTCAATACCATCGAAGGTGTGCGTTCAATGGACGAAGTACTGTCCGATACCTCGCATACCTATCGCATTGATGGCATCGCCCGGATCCGGTATCTGATCTTGCCATCGGCGATGCCGCAAATTATGGCGGGCATTCGCCAGTCGTTGTCCATTGCCCTGATTCTGATGGTGATCTCGGAAATGTTCGCCTCCTCGGCAGGGCTGGGCTACACCATTATCCAGTTCCAGCGGTCCTTCGCCATTCCTGAAATGTGGTCGGGCATCGTGGTGCTGGGTCTGATCGGTGTCATTATGTCGTTCATCTTCCAGATCGTCGAGCGCAGTGTCCTGAAGTGGTACCACGGACAGCGCGAGATGGAAAACGCCGGCTAGCAACAACGCTCACACAATTTTTTGAAGGATATCTTGCTATGACGACTCAACCTGCAGAACACAACCCGGTGATCAACCAGGGCAGTATGGCCGACACACCGGACGGGCAACTACCGGTGGGGCTCACCCTGCCTGACGGTGAAGCCTTGCTGTCGGTACGCAATCTCAAAAAGGTCTATCAGACCGACGGCGGCGGTATTGAAGCCGTTCGGAACCTCACCTTTGACCTACCCAAGGGCGAACTCACCTGCCTGGTGGGGCCATCGGGCTCGGGTAAAACCACCCTGCTCAAAGCCATCTCAGGACTCCTTGAACCCACTGCTGGCGAGGTGAAGCTGGGCGGCAAGCTCGTGACCAGCCCACCAAAGAACATGGCGGTGGTCTTCCAGGAGTATGGTCGTTCGCTATATCCCTGGATGCGCGTTCGCGAAAACGTGGAGCTGCCGTTGAAGGTCCAAGGCATGGACAAAGCCCAACGCGACAAAGTCGTTGATGACGCACTCGAGGCTGTGGGCTTGGATCACGTGCCGCGGTCATATCCGTGGCAGCTATCGGGTGGTATGCAGCAACGTGTTGCGATTGCCCGCGCCGTGGCCTACCAGCCAGAAGTGCTGCTCATGGACGAACCCTTCGCCGCTGTCGACGCCCAAACCCGTGCCGACCTTGAAGACCTGGTCCGTCGCGTGTGGCGCCAACTGGGTGTGACGATCTTGTTCGTGACCCACGATATCGATGAATCCGTGTACCTGGGGTCCAGGGTTGTCATCCTGTCCTCGTCACCCACCGTGATCCAGCAGGACATCAAAATCGACCTGCCAGACGAGCGCGATCAGCTCGAAACCCGCTCATCACAGCGCTTCAGCGAACTACGCCACCACGTCTACGAGCAAATCCAACTGGCCAAAGAAGGCTTCCGGCCAGATGCGGCCAAAGCCCAAGCCTAAACACGCAACTTTTCAACTCAGTGGGGATCTGCTTGTCAGGTCCCCACATTGGGTTAACACAAAAAATACACTGATAAGCGTTAAGGCAAAAAACTATTGACGATCGCATGCAATCCGCATACCGTTGTGACTTGCTTCACTAAATTCACGTGAAGCCTCACGCCTGCAAGGAGCTCATCATGAAAACACTCGGTATTCGAGGCAGTGTCGCAGCGGCCGCAGCTGCGGGTCTGCTTGTACTCACGTCCTGTGGTGGGGGAGAAGAAGGTCCCGCCGAAGGTGACGATGCGGCGCAAGACGGTTCGCTGACCCAAGTTTCGGTCGGCGTCATTCCCATTGTTGACGTAGCGCCCATCTACTTGGGTGCCCAAGAGGGCATCTTTGAAGAACACGGCCTGGAGCTTGATCTCACGCTGGCTCAGGGTGGTGCGGCCATTATCCCAGCGGTGCAGTCCGGCGACTTTGATTTCGGGTTCTCGAACATCACCTCGCTGGTGATTGGTCAATCCCAAGGCCTGCCGCTGCAGCTTGTGGCGCCGGGCCCGCAGACCACGGGCAATGTCGGCGAGGACTTCTCGTCCTTGCTCGTGCCTGAAGATTCGGATGCGGAATCTATCGCAGACCTCGAAGGGCAGAGCGTTGCGGTCAACACTCTCAACAACATCAACGACACGGTCTTGAAGGAAGGGCTAACGCAGGCTGGCGGAGACGCGGAAGCGATGAACCTGGTTGAAGTTGCCTTCCCGGATATGGGTGGTCAGCTGGAGTCGGGCAATGTCGATGCCATCATGGCGGTTGAGCCGTTTGCGACCCTGGCAAAAGATGCCGGAGCTCGCGAAATCTACTCGCCCTATGCTGAGCCAATCGAAGATCTGATGATCGCTGGCTACTTTGCCTCAACGGACAGGATCGAAGAAGATCCTGAACTTGTTGATTCGTTTGTCGCCGCGATGAAAGAGTCTCAGCAGTATGCCGAAGATAACCCCGAAGAGGCTAAGGAAATCCTGCCCGAGTATTCGGAAATTGACCCAGAGATCATCGATAGCCTGAACATGCCTCGATTCCCGCAAGAGATCAATGTGGAATCAACCGAGCGAATTATCGAGCTGTCGGAGCAAACCGGTCTGATCGACGAGGTCATTGATGTGAATGACCTGGTTCGCGACGATTCGTAGACACTAAATCACGCGCTTAGAGTATGAACCTAAACGCCTGCGGCGCCTCTATGGCTGAGGTGTTGCAGGCGTTTAGCAGTTAAGGCTGCATGGTTGTGTGCGTGAACTTTTCAATAATGATCTTTTTCCAGCAATTGCTTGCAACTCACTATGGTCATAGATAGTATGTGATGTGCGACATTGATTCAGGTCGGTCGCGTACCAACGAAAAGTGAGGTAACCGATGTCCCAATCAGCTACAACCGCGGGTGTCCGTGCGTTGATGCAAGACTTTTCTCTTGAAATGACCGGTAAAGATGTGGATGCTCTGCGTGAGGCGGCGCCACTGATTCCGCAAGGATCGCGAGTCAATGTCACCTTCCTGGGGAACGAAGACCTCGAGATGCGTGTGGCGGCTGCAAAAGCCGTCAAAGAGCTCGGGTTCATTCCGGTTCCACACATCTCGGCTCGTCGCATCCACAGTGAAGACGAACTCAAAGAATTCCTCCAGGCCTTGGCCAACGTCGACGCGGCGCAGCACGTCTTTGCCGTAGGCGGGGACCCAGCAGAACCGCTTGGCCCATATGGATCGTCGCTGGAAATGCTGCAATCCGGGGTCTTCGCAGAATTCGGTGTCAAAGATGTGTCAATCGCAGGTTACCCGGAAGGTCACCCAGACATTTCCGAAGAGGTGCTCTCCCGCGAACTCAGTGGCAAGGTCGAGTACCTAGCCGAGCAGGACATGAGCGCAGTCATCCTAACGCAGTTCGGTTTCGACACTGCGCCGGTGGCCAAGTGGCTTGACGAGTTGGCGGTTAAGAATATTAGCGCCCCCGTGCGCATTGGCACGCCGGGCCCGGCAGGCATTCGTCGCCTATTGAACTACGCCAAGCGTTTCGGTGTGGGGACGTCGGCGGGCATAGTCAAAAAATATGGTTTCTCACTCACCAACCTGATGGGCAGTGCCGGACCAGATAAGTTCTTGCAAGACCTCGCAGCTGAAACTGAATCAACCAACTACACCGGCAGAGTCGGTGTGCACTTCTACACTTTCGGTGGCATGGCAAAAACCGCCGAGTGGGCTCAAGACTTCACCAAACAGTTCTAATCCAGTATTCCCAACCTTCTTCGAACACTCAGCACTAATTATGTGAAAGGCGGCCAACATGGCTTCATCCCTTCAGGACCTACTCAACAAGCAGTCTGCAGTTGATCTGCTGCGCAATGCACAGACCGGCTCCTACATTTACCCGGTTGTCCCAGCAGACTTCGGGAACTGGATCAACGAGCAGCGTGCTTGGCGCGAAGCTGCCGTGCTCTACGACCAGTCGCACCACATGGACCAGGTCTTTCTGTCCGGCTCAGACGCCATCAACCTGATTTCAGATACCGCGATCAACTCAGTAGCCAACTTTGAAATCGATATGGCCAAACAGTATGTACCGGTCTCCTCGGTCGGCGCGGTCGTCGGTGACGGCATTCTCTTCCGCGAAGCCGAAGATCAGTTCACCTACGTTGGCCGTGCACCTGTGACCAACTGGTTGATGTACCATGCAGAAACCGGTGGCTATAAGAACCTTGACCTGCAGGTTGACCGTCGTTCGCCATCCCGCCCATACGGTGCCGGTGTCTCGCGCGAACTCTTCCGTTTCCAGATCCAGGGTCCGGCCGCATGGGACGTCATCAACAAACTCAACGGTTCAGAAGTTGAGAAGCTGAAGTTCTTCCGCATGTCGACCATGAACATTGATGGTCTGACCGTTCGCACACTGCGCCACGGCATGGCCGGCGCTCCAGGATTGGAAATCTACGGCCCATACGAGCACCACGCACGCGTTCGCAACGCCATCGTCGAAGCCGGAGCCGAATTCGGTCTGCTGCCGGTTGGTTCCCGTGCCTATGCAACCAACACCCTGGAATCCGGCTGGATTCCATCACCGCTGCCTGGCATCTACTCGGGCGAAGCAGAAAAGGGCTACCGCGAATGGTTGGGTGCAGACTCCTACGAAGCAACCGCACCACTGGCCGGTTCGTTCATCTCCGACAACATCGAAGACTACTACGTCAACCCGTGGGAAATCGGCTACGGCTCCTTCGTCAAATTCGATCACGACTTCATCGGTCGAGACGCACTCGAAGCCATTGACAAAGACAAGCAGCGCCGCAAGGTGACCCTGGAATGGAACACCGACGACCTCAAGGACGTTTTGTCCGCACCGCTCAACGTTGATGGTCCGAACTACAAGTTCTTCGACCTGCCACTGGCAAACTACGGTGCCTCAAACTACGACCAGGTCACCGATGCTGACGGCAACGTCGTCGGCGTCTCGATGTTCACCGGCTACACCGCCAACGAACGTCGCGGACTGTCACTGGCTACCGTTGATGCCAACGTGCCGGAAGGCGCAGAACTGTCCGTGACCTGGGGCGAACCAGACGGCGGTTCCGCGAAACTCTCGGTCGAACCACACGAGCAGAAGACTGTTCGTGCTGTCGTCTCGCCGGTGCCTTACTCCACCGTGGCACGCGAGTCCTACCAGTCCGGCTGGCGTACCGCCTAATCCGACAGGGTCCTACGCAAACAGCTCTCGGCGGGAGGTTCCAAGAAATGCCGCGGCCTCGGCCTGCGTCATTTCTGCCTCCTGCAACAGGGACGTAAACTTTTCGCCGAGTAACTGTTTGTCAGTCTTGCGAGCGTTTCGAATGGCCGTGCCGATACGTCTCCACTGCGATAGTCCACCACGATCGACTGCGGTCAGAATGCCTGCGAAGCCCCAGTCCTCGACCGGGGTCGGACTCGATCGCATTGATGTTTCGAAAACGCAGCATTAGTTGTAGTCCTTCCGTTCCATCCGTGCTGCGATATCAAGCAAGGAGGCTTGATGTCTTTAGGGCGGTTGAGGTGATTCACCGTTGCCGCCTCCGTATCTGTGAGAAAGCGCGGCAATATCGAGGTAGTCGCGCACTTGGTTCCGCTTGACCGCTAGATAGGCTTTGATCCGAAGCGCTTTTTGTTGGGTTGCTACGCGCACGGTATTGCCACTCGGTAGTTGCACTTCCAGGACCTCGAGCGGCACAGTGCGGATCATCTGACGTACGCCGGCTTCTATGTCGCCGAGTTGGCCGAGGATGATTTTGCCGGGTCTTTTAGGACATCATGGTCGTAGGATGAGCGGCGGTTTGCCTATAGACTAGCCGCGCTTCCACCGACGAGCGTAGCGTCTGCGACTTTGTCGTTGAGGCGCGCTGCTGACTCGAGAACGGCTCTCAAATCTTCGCGCAAAGCATCGAAGTCAAACTGCTGAGCGGCAATGAATCGCGGATTCTGCACACTGATAACTGATCCAAACGAGAGTTTCTACTACACTACGGTCACCATGAGTCTACGATCTGCACTGCTTACCTTGTTGTCCTCCGGCCCCAGCACCGGCTATGACATCGCCAAAAATTTCCACTCATCGGTGGGGTTTTTGTGGCACGCACCGGATTCGCAAATTTATCCCGAGCTCAAGAAGATGCAAGCCGAACAGCTGCTCACCGGTTACCCGGTGCCCTGGGGTTCAAAGGGTGCCACGAAAACCGAGTATGCGATTACCGATGCCGGTATCGCTCATCTGCGCGAATGGTACGCCAAGCCCGTTGCATATCGTCCCGAACGCAGTGAGGTTCGACTGCGGTCAGCCTATTTCGAATTTGCAACCGACGACGAAGCCCGACGGTGCCTCCAAGACCACCTCGAACACCACCAACAGGTGGTCGACGATGTACAGTTCCAGATCGATGAACTCCACGAAGGTAGCTCAGCCATTCACCAGAGCAGGCTCGCGCAATATCCGCCAGCTGAGCACACCAAGATCACGCAGTTCAAGGTGTTCGCCTATGAAGGCATCCTGCAGCAAGCCCGGGCAGAAATCACCTGGGCCACACAGGGGCTCGAACTGCTCGACAGCTTCGAATCAACAGGCCGCTAGGCCCCCGCAGATTCCGCAATCGCTTCGGTGACCGACGCTAAGTGCTCGCCCATCGCCCGACCGGCAGCATCAGGATCGCGTGCACAAATGGCCTCGATAATCATCATGTGCTGCGGCAATGAAACCCGTGGTCGGTCCGGTTGGGTTGCCAACTGGAAGTGGTAACGAATGGCTTGGCCGCGAAGCCTCGTAATCGTCTCGGCCGCGGTCTGCTGGTCGGCAAGCTCTATGACGCGACTGTGCAGGGCACGGTTGAGTTGCGAGTACTCTTGACGCTCGCCCCGATTCACCGCCAGCTGCATCTGCCGACCGATATCCCGCAGCTCGTCGGCTTGGGCTTCGGTAATGTTCTCGGCGGCCTTCCGCGCACACAACGACTCCACTGCAGCACGAACTTCGGTAATTTCGATGGCTTCCTGCAGCGACACTTTGCGAACCCGTGCACCACGATTCGGGATCCGCTCAACCAGTCCCTCGGTGATCAGCTCGTTTAACGCCAGACGTACTTCGCCCCGCGAAGCTCCGTGCGCTTCGGCCACATCGGCTTCGACTAGGCGCTGATGTGGCACCAGGTGTCCCGCAACAATGTCTTGACGTAGTCGATGCGTCAGTGAGAGTTCGTGTCGGGCATCAGCCGACTGCGTGGCTGTCGAGGTGCTGGCCATATCGGAGGCCTCCAATACTTACGTGAAAGCTGTATTGCCTCCATAGTAGCGACCCTACGAAGTATCAGGGGTATTTAGTAAACAATATTGTAAACAATCCCGCGAATGGTTAGTCTGGTGTGAGCGTACCCACAACAAAGGATAGTCATGCCAACCAGTCGTGCGCGCCGGAACGGTGATCAAACGGCGCTCCCGTTCGCCCTCATGCGCGGCGGTACCTCGCGTGGACCTTTCTTTCTAGCCGCTGATTTGCCCGATGACGAGCACATGCGCGATCAGGTCCTGCTGTCCGTCATGGGCAGTCCGCATCCACTGCAGGTCGACGGTATCGGGGGCGGCCATCCGCTGACGTCCAAAGCCGCAATTGTGGGGCCATCGGAAGCGGATGACGTCGATCTTGACTTCACTTTCGCGCAACTGCAGCCCGATGCGGCAACAGTACAAACCACCCAGAACTGTGGCAATATGCTCGGGGCCGTGGTCCCATTTGCCGTTGAAGCCGGGCTCATCGAACCGACCGATGACATCACCGACGTCGTCGTGCGCACCACGAACACCGGTTTGGTCTCGCACATCAGCATTCACACGCCACAGATGGATGGTCAGCGCATCGTGCAGTACAGTGGCGGGACAGAAATCGCAGGCGTGCCCGGGGCTGCGTCGCCGGTGAATATTCGGTTCCTCAATACCGCAGGATCCATCGCCGACGCTCTGCTTCCGACCGGCAATGTCACCGATGTTGTCACGGCAAATGGTGCCGAGTACACGGTGACGCTGATCGATAATGGCCAGCCGTTGGTATTGATCAAAGCTGAGGATCTTGGCGTGACCGGTTACGAATCGGTTGCCGAGCTCAGCGACAATCACGAACTCCAGGCGCGCGTCGAAGAGCTCCGTCTGACCGCGGCAGCAGTGATGGGCCTGGGCGATGTGACCGATGCGTCGTATCCCAAAATGACACTCGTGGCACCACCGGTAGCCGGCGGCGCTATTAGCACCCGCAGTTTCATCCCGCACAGGGTGCACGAGTCGATCGGCGTGCTCGCAGCGGTCACCGTGGCCACTGCACTGGTGATGGACGGTTCGGTCGCGGCCTCGGTTGGTGCAGCGAGCAGCGGCAGTCAACAGACGGTACCGATCGAACACCCCACCGGTATCTTTAGAGCACTCGTGGACTTGAGCGACGACGGCGCAGTCGTGGCCTCGGGCAATACGCGCACCGCCAGGCTCATCTCACGCGGTGAACTCTACGTGCCACGCAATGTGTGGGACCCCGGACATCGTCCCACAGGTTAGAACAATTCGGCAGAGCAAAGGAAACGCAGTGATCATTGACATTCACGGGCACTACACGACGGCGCCGGAGCCGCTTGGTGCCTGGCGAAAACAACAACTGGCAGCGCTGGACGGAGGCATGCCGCCATCCGGTGACGGGCCGGTCATCACGGATGACCAAATTCGCGAGTCGATCGAGCCCAATCAGCTGCGCTTGATGAATGAACGGGGCATCGACGTTCAGGTCTTCTCACCGCGTGCCTCCTTTATGGCCCATCATGCCGGAGATTTCGAAACTTCGTCCGACTGGTCGAGGCACTGCAACGACCTGATCGGCCGGGTGTGTGAACTCTATCCACAACGTTTCGTACCCTCTGCGATGCTGCCACAATCACCGGGTGTCGAGACGGCAACCGTCATTGAGGAACTCGAGCGCTGCGTGGCCGAACACGACGTCGTTGCTGTGAACCTGAACCCGGACCCGTCAGGTGGGCACTGGACCTCACCACCGCTGACCGATGAATACTGGTTCCCGGTGTATGAAAAGCTCATCGAACACGAGCTGCCCGCGATGGTGCACGTGTCCACCTCGATCAACCCGGCGTTCCACACGACCGGCGCCCACTACCTCAACGCCGACACGACCGCCGTCATGCAATTACTCGAAGGCGACCTGTTTGCAACGTTCCCAGAACTCAAGCTCATTATCCCCCACGGCGGGGGAGCGGCACCGTATCACTGGGGCAGATTCCGGGGGCTGGCGATGATGCTGGACAAACCTGAGCTAGAGGATCATCTGCTGAACAACGTCTATTTCGACACCTGCGTCTACCACCAACCTGGCATTGACACGCTGCTGGAAGTCATCCCGCACGACAACATCATGTTCGCCTCCGAAATGATCGGAGCCGTTCGAACCGAAGACCCCAACACCGGCCACTTCTTCGATGACACCGTGCGTTACATCAACAACGCAGACCTCACTGCGGCCGATCGGCACAATATTTTCGAAGCCACCGCACGCAGAATCCATCCGCGCCTGGATCGCCGCCTGACGGCACAGGGTCGCTAAGAGGAAGGGGAATCACCATGTATGAACTCGGTGTCGTCAACACGACGATCCAGCGTCCGGACCCCGAAGATGTCGCAGCGCTGAGCGACTACGGTACCGCTACCGTTCACGAAGCCATGGGCCGCATCGGGTTAATGCGCCCCTATATGCGTCCCGTCTACGACGGCGCCAAGCTCTGCGGCCCGGCCGTCACCGTCCTGTTGCAACCCGGTGACAACTGGATGCTGCACGTTGCCGCCGAGCAAATCCAGGACGGCGATGTCGTCGTCGCCGGATGTGCCGCACCATCCCATGCCGGATTCTTCGGTGACCTCTTGGCCACATCCTTTCGCGCACGTGGCAGCGTGGGACTCGTAATTGACGGCGGTGTGAGAGATATTGCCGACCTGGAAGCAATGGATTTTCCCGTCTTTGCTGCCGCGATCCACGCTCGTGGCACAGTCAAGGCAACCCTCGGGTCGGTCAACATCCCGGTCACCGTGGCCAACGCCCATGTCAACCCCGGTGACGTGGTGGTCGGGGACGCCGACGGCGTTGTCGTCGTACCGGCAGATCGAGTGGCCGAGGTGGTCGCGGCGTCGCGAGCGCGAGAAGCTAAAGAAGCGACGGTTCGTGCACGCCTGGCCGCCGGTGAACTCGGGCTAGACGTTTACAACATGCGCGAAAAACTTGAGGCCGCCGGCCTGCACTACAACGACTAAGGAAGCATCATGGCTGAACGAGAAAACTTTGACCTGGCGCATATCAGCGCCGTAGAAATCCTGACCCCGACCTTTGACGAGAGCCTGCGGTTCTTCAACGAAATGCTGGCCATGCGCGAAGTCGAACGCCTCGGCAACTCCGCGTATCTACGCTGCTGGGACGAATATGAAACCTATTCGATCAAACTCACCGCTTCTGAAACCAACGGTGTTGGCCGCACCATGTTGCGAGCTACTAGCGCCGAGGCGCTCGAACGCCGGGTCGCCGCGATCGAGGCCACCGGTTTAGGCAGGGGCTGGCGTGAACCTGAAGTCGGCATCGGCGCCTACTACGAATTCGAAGACCCGGACGGTCACGAATTCGGTATCTACTATGACACCACGCTCTATATTGCCGACGACGAGGACCGGCCCGCACTGAAAAACCAGGCTTCCCGCTTCCCGGGCCGCGGGGTCAACGCCCGCCGCCTCGACCACATCAACTACCTGGCCGCAGATGTGAATGCCGCGGGTGACTTCTGGGGCACCGTGATGAAGGCGCGCGAAACCGAACAGGTCGAACTCGACGCAGGCGGCTTCGCGGCACGCTGGTTCCGATTCGCCCAAAAATCCTACGACGTCGTCTATTCCGACGACTGGACCGGTGAACGGGGGCGTTTTCACCATCTGGCGTTTGCCACGGATACTCGCGAGGATATTCTCAAAGCGGCAGACTACTTTTTGGAAGAAGGCGTCTATATCGAATACGGGCCCTATAAGCATGCGATCAACCAAACCTTCTTCCTTTATGTCTGGGAGCCGGGCGGAAACCGTATTGAATTCGCTAACGCCGGCGCACGGTTGATCATGAATCCTGACCAGCCAGTCGTCACGTGGTCGGAAGCTGAACGCGCCAAAGGCCAGGCGTGGGGTATGAAAACTGTGCCGACGTTCCACACCCACGGCACACCCTATGTTGAGAATCAGGAACAGATTGACCGCGATGCGCTGGCCGGGATCCGTCATTCCTAACACCGCATACGGTGACTTGAATAACAGATGTTGCTAAGCTGCAAAAGATTGCGCGATGCACTACGAAGCGAAGGATAGCAGCATGTCAGATGTACGAGGACACCGGGCCGAGTTCGACGATATAGACGAAGCCAACCTGAAAGTTTCCGAACCGAAACAAGCAGCGGCCGGACTCAAGGGAGTCACCGTCTCATTCGAGCGTGGCCTCAAACAGGGCGGGATATCCCGTACGGTGCGCTCGATGTACCGGGTCAATCAGCCCGACGGTATTGACTGCCCCGGTTGTGCCTGGCCAGAGTCGATCACCGGGGACCGCAAGAAGATCGAGTTCTGCGAAAACGGTGCGAAAGCACTTGCCGAAGAGAACACGACCCGTGTGGCAACACCGCAGTGGTGGGCCGATCACTCGATCGCCGACCTCGAACAAAAAACTGAATACTGGTTGGGCCAATCGGGCAGGATCACCCATCCGATGGTCATTCGTGAAGGCGAAACGCACTACAGCCCTATCAGCTGGATGGAAGCGTTCGACGTCATTGCCGAGCACGTCAATGCCACCACCCCGGATCGCTGCACCTTCTACACATCGGGTCGTACACCCAATGAGACAGCATTCATGTATCAGCTCCTCGCGCGCAGCCTGGGCACCAATAACCTGCCGGATTGTTCGAACATGTGTCATGAGTCCTCCGGTACGGCACTGACTCCGACCATCGGCATCGGCAAAGGGACCGTCTCGTTGGAAGACATCGAACAGGCCGAACTCGTATTCGTGGTCGGACAAAACCCGGGAACCAACCACCCGCGTATGCTCGGCTCGCTGACCGCCTGCCGCAAAAATGGTGGCAAAGTCGTAGCGGTGAATCCCCTGCCCGAAGCCGGACTGTTGCGTTTCAAAGACCCACAGACCCCTCGAGGCGTCGTCGGTAACGGCGATCAGGTGAGCGACGAATTCTTACAGATTAAAATCGGAGGCGACCAGGCGCTTTTCCAAGCGCTGGGGCACATCCTGCTTCGCAAGGAAGCTGAGCACCCCGGGACCATCGTGGATCGCGAGTTCATTGACTCGGTTACCGAAGGATTTGATGACTACGCCGCCGCGCGTGCAGATCTTGACTGGCCAACCATTGAGGTAGCCACCGGGCTGACCCGCGATGAGATCGAGCACATCGGCGATTTGCTGGCCGAGTCTAAAGCCACGATTGTTTGCTGGGCCTTGGGTATCACCCAGCAGCCACATTCGGTGGACACGATTAAAGAAATTGTCAACATGCTGCTGGTGCAGGGGAACTTCGGCAAACCCGGGGCTGGTGCGTGCCCGGTTCGTGGCCACTCCAACGTCCAGGGTGACCGGACATTTGGGATCTGGGAGAAACCCGGTGAACCGTTTCTGCAGCGCCTCGATGCTGAATTCGGTATGACGGCACCTCGGCAGCACGGCTATGATTCGACCGAAGCTATGCGTGCCATGGCCCGTGATGAGGTCGACGTTTTCGTGTCCCTCGGTGGCAACCTGGCGCTAGCCAACTCCGATACCGCGTTGATGGAAGACGGTCTCAAACGTACCGGCCTGACCGTCCACATCTCGACAAAGCCTAACCGCTCACACGTGGTGCACGGGAGGACTTCACTGATCCTGCCAACACTGGGCCGCAGTGACCTCGACGATAAACATCCCGGTGGCGCCCAGTTCCTCTCGGTGGAGAACTCCATGTCGGTGATCAGTAAAACTCAGGGCAGACTGGAACCAGTCTCGGATCACCTGCTCGGCGAGCCCGTCATTTTGGCTCGGATGGCCGAGGCGATTTTCGGACCCGACCACCACGTCGATTGGAAAGCCATGGCGGATGACTACGACGTCATCCGGGACCATTGCTCCCGGGTCATTCCAGGAACTGAGAACTTCAATGAGCGGGTACGGACCAAGTACGGGTTTGTGCTGCCGAATCCGCCGCGAGACCGCCGTGAGTTTGCAACGCCCCAGGGTAAAGCGCAATTCACCGTGCGGGAGCTGGAATACTTGGCACCGCCTGAAGGGTACCTGGTGTTGCAGACCATGCGTTCTCACGATCAGTACAACACCACGTTCTACGGCCTGGATGATCGCTACCGGGGTATCTCAGGTGGACGTCGCGTGATTCTGATCCACCCTGATGATCTAGCAGCGACCGGTTTCCAAGATCGGGACCTCGTGGACGTCTTCTCCATGTATCAGGGAGAAGAGCGTCGAGCCGATGCCTTCCGGCTGGTGTCCTATCCGACCACCCGAGGCTGCGTTGCCGCATATTTCCCAGAAGCCAACGCCTTGGTGCACCAGGGACTGGTCGTTCGTGAATCCAATACTCCAGGATTCAAAGCCATGATGGTTCGCTTTGAACCCAGTCCTCAAGACAACGGTGAAAGTGCTGATGCGAGCTCGGAGGTTGAGCCGGCTGACGTCAGCGCATCGTAGAGCCCCGGGAGCCTGAAATATCGCAGCAACGATTGCATAAGTAATGCAATCGTTGCGAATAACAATCATTTGATGCAAAATGTAATCAGTATGATGGTTATCACAAGAATTTCCAGGCAAGGAGTGGCATGACGAATCACGGTATAGGCGATTGGATTCATCGACGCAGGATCAAGTCGGCAGGTCGCATGGCGGTCACTGCCGGCGACTTGAATCTGACCTATGAACAGTTTGATCAGCGTATTAATCAGTTGGCAAACGCACTGACGGATCGTGGGGTCAAGCAGGGCGACCGAGTTGCCTACCTCGGTGAGAACTCAGTGGAGTTCCTCGAAACCCTGTTCGCACTGGGGAGCATCGGCGCGGTATTCGTGCCGCTCAATACTCGCCTGGCGGGACCAGAAGTGACGTTCCACTTGGAGGACGCCGGAGCGCAAATGCTCATCGCCTCGATAACCATGGAACCGCTAGCTGTAGCGGGCGTGGAAAATACCGAGGTGGAGCGCGTAATCTTCGTTGACGATGGCGCCCGCGTTCCAGCCGAAGAAGGTCGCTTGACCCTGCCATCCGAGCATTACTCCGAGGTGTTGGCCGACGCCAGTCCGGAGCGTCCACGCACCAACGTAGACCTCGATGATCTCGCCATTATTCTCTACACCTCGGGAACCACTGGCAATCCAAAGGGTGCGATGTTGACCCACGGCAATTTGACTTGGAATGCCATCAACGTTATTTCTGATATGAACATCAGCAGCGACGAGGTCTCGCTAATGATCTCGCCGATGTTCCACGTCGCGGCACTTGGCATGGGCGTACTGCCAACCTTCATTAAAGGCGGACATCTCATCCTTGAGCCGCGCTTCCATCCTGGTCGAGCGCTGGAGCTCATTGAGCAGCACAAGGCGACCTTCATTTCCGGGGTGCCCACCACGTATCAACTCCTGGCGGAGGGCCCAGCATGGGAGCAGACAGACATTTCCTCCCTGAACAGCCTGACCTGCGGTGGTTCGGCTGTGCCGCTGCGCATCCTGGAGGCGTATGAGGATCGCGGCCTCAGCTTCACTATGGGGTATGGCATGACGGAAACATCGCCTGGAGCCACCACACTGCCTGGGCGCTACTCACGCGAAAAGATGGGCTCGGCTGGTCTGCCACAAATGCACACGCTCGTTCGTGTTGCTGATCTCGACGGCAAAGAACTGTCAGCCCACGAAGTTGGCGAAGTCCAAATTCAGGGCCCCAACGTCATTTCGGGTTACTGGAATCGACCAGAAGCGAATGAATCGTCCTTTATCACCGATGACGGCGGCACCTGGTTCCGCAGTGGTGACATGGGCTACATGGACGACGACGGCTTCCTGTTTATCTCCGACCGCATGAAAGACATGATTATCTCTGGCGGGGAGAACATCTACCCGGCGCAGATCGAACAAGAGTTGTCGCAGATGGATGCCATCGCCTTCGTCGCGGTCTTCGGGGTATCGGATGAAAAATGGGGCGAAGTGCCACGTGCAGCTATCGTGGTCCGCGAAGGCCACGAGCTGACCGAGGCGGACGTGCTGTCCTATCTCGATGGGAAACTCGCGCGCTACAAGATTCCGAAATCCGTGGTCTTTGTCGACGACCTGCCACGAACGGCCTCGGGCAAGGTTCGCAAGCCACAACTGCGTGAGCTGTACGGGAACGCTTAATAAAAAATCGGGACACAGCGTGCACTGTGTCCCGATGCCCGTAGGGCGTGGAAACGTTTAGAGCGTGGCTTTGGTCAACAGTTCACGCAGCTGATCGCGTTCTGTCTCAGTGAGTTTCGACAGCACGTGATCTTCAGCAGTAATCGTAATGGTGCGGGCCCTGCGGTAGAGCTTCTCTCCGTCTTCGGTGGCCACGATATTCTTCGAGCGTCGATCCCGACGATCGGTCTCGCGCTTGACTAGACCGCGGTCTTCGAGCGTATCGACGAGGGCAACGATTTGAGAAGGATCCAGGGCGACAAATGCTGACATTTCGCGCTGGGTTGGTTTCAGTTCAGAAGCAGCCAGGGCAAGAACTGAGAACTGTCGAACATTGAGGTCGAGTTCCTCGAGTAGCTTGTTGGCGTGATTATTGCCCTTCGCAGCGAGTCTGGCAGTGAGGAATTGGATTTCTTGGACCAGCTCGGTGTCGCGCAGCGGCGAAGGGTCGAGCTCATTGGCAGTCAGCAGTTCGGCGTTCATATGAAACATCTTTCCATCAATTATTGACATCCACAAAATTATCGGTTGGTATAGACAATAAGTGTTATTTACAATTATTTCTATATCCAACGAGCAGTTGAATGTAGCAACAAGGGATAGAGGTCAAACATGACACTGAATGGCAAAGTAGCAATCGTTACCGGATCGGGCGCTGGCCTGGGTCTAGCTTACGCGCAAGAACTGGCCCGTCAGGGCGCCAAAGTCGTGATCAACGATGTCAACGAAGAAGTCACGAACCAGGCCGTTGAATCTATTACCGGCGCAGGCGGCACTGCCGTTGGCGTCACCGCGGCCGTCGGCTCGACCGAAACAGCCGAAAAGCTCGTCAACGCTGCTGTTGAAAACTTTGGCACCCTCGATATTTTGGTGAACAATGCCGGAATTCTGCGGGACCGCAGCCTGCTGAAAATGTCAGATGACGATTTCGACCAAGTGATCAACGTGCATCTGCGCGGGACCTTTACCTGCGTTCGCGCAGCCTTTGACTACTTCAAGAACAATGAAGTTAAAGGTCGCATCGTCACCATCGGTTCGCCAACCGGCCAGCGCGGCAACTTTGGTCAGACCAACTATGCCGCAGCAAAAGCCGGCATCGTCGGTATGGTGCGCACCTGGGCAATGGAAATGAAACGCGCAGGTGTAACCGTCAACGCCATTATTCCTGTGGCCGCGACTGCCATGACTGAAACCGTGCCGTTCTTCTCAGCTGCGATTGAAGCAGATAAAGCCGGCGAAGCCATGCCAGATTTCTTCCGCAAGGAGCTTGGCTTCGGTACAGCAGCCGACGTCGCCGGACTCGTTGCTTTCCTGTCATCCGACGACGCAGCCAACATCACCGGTCAGGCCATCGGCGTTGGTGGCGACCGTCTCCAGGTTTGGGGTCACCCAGAGCCAGTTGCCACCGAATACCTCGAAGGCGGATGGACCTACGAAGCACTGCAGAACAAGGGCCGCTCGATCGTTGAAGGCAACCTGCAAGAAGTCGGCGAAAAAATGCCAGAACTTCCGGCAGACCTGCAGCCAAAGGCCTAGGTGGTATCCGTGGCAAAGTACGTATCAAATATTGATGTCTCCGCGATCTCCGCGGTAGATGTCCACGTTCACATAGAACTGGATGAGCAGGGGCACAAACCCATGCCAGAAAAGTTCTACGAAGCGTCGGCCAAGTACTTCAAGTCCGAAGATCGCACGCCTTCCATCGACAAGATCGCCGGTATCTACCGCGATCTGGGAATGGCAGCGGTCGTCTTTACCTTGGACGCTCGCACACAGTTTGACGGCCACATGCCAAACTCGATCGACGATCTTGTAGCTGGTGCGGCACGCAATAACGATGTGCTGCTCCCATTCGGCTCCGTTGATCCGCGAACCGGTGCGGCAGCCATTGAAGAGGCTAAACGTCAGGCAGATGAGCTCGGCGTTCAAGGGTTCAAATTCCACCCGTCGGTACAGGGCTTCAACCCGTCTGACCGCGAGTTTTACCCGCTGTGGGAAGCATTGGAAGAAATTGGTCTCCCCATCATCTCCCACACCGGACAAAACGGCATGGGCGCCGGACTGCCGGGCGGTGCCGGAATCAAACTGGGGTACTCCAATCCACTGTTGCTGGACGAAGTTGCCGCAGATTTCCCAAACCTCCAGATCATCATGGCGCACCCATCAGTACCCTGGCAAGACGAGGCCAACTCGATTGCAACCCACAAGTCGAACGTATATATCGACCTGTCAGGTTGGTCGCCCAAGTACTTCCCGGAGTCGCTGGTGCGTCAGTCGAATAACATGCTGAAGCATAAAGTGCTCTTTGGCACCGACTTCCCGCTGATCCCGCCACCAAAATGGATGGCCGCGTTTGAAGATCTGCCGATTAAAGACGAAGTTCGCCCGTTGATCCTCAAAGAAAACGCCGTGAAACTCCTTGGCCTGGACCAAGGTGATTCGGCATGAACAACGTGTCATCCTGGGATGCCTATGGTTTTTCGGACCGTTTGACGGCTGCTGAACAAACCGTGCTGGACGAGCTGCGCGCCACGCTGACCGATCAGGTTTACCCATACCTCAACGATGCGTGGCACGAAGATCGCCTGCCTGAAGAAATCATCGAGCCGCTGCAATCGTTACGCCTGATGAATCCGCCGGCGCTTCAAGAGGCCGGGGAGAGTGTTCGCGGTGTCTTTGAATCCATGCGAACCTTTGAACTGGCACGTTGCGATACCAACGTCGCCACTTTCTTCAACGCGCAAGCCGGTTTGTTTCGCACCGTTGTGAAACAGGGCGGCAGTGCAGCGCAGGTCGCAGAACTCGATCCACAAATTGTGAACTACGAGCTACTCGGCGTTTTTGCGCTCACCGAGCCAGATAACGGTTCAGATGTCGCAGGTGGCCTCCAAACATCGGCCTCACAGAATAACGACGGTTCGTGGACCATTAACGGTGCCAAGCGCTGGATTGGCGGTGCGTTCCAGGCGGATGTGCTGTGCACGTTTGCGCGCGATACCGCCGATAATCAAGTCAAAGCGTTTCTGGTGCCTCGCGATGCCCAAGGCGTTACACTGGAAAAAATCGAGCGCAAGGCATCGCTGCGGATCATGCAGAACGCGGACATCACCTACGACAATGTTCAGGTATCCGCCGACGCCCGCCTACTGAACATCAACTCGTTCCGAGATGTGGCCAAATGTCTACGGCTGTTGCGTTCGGATGTTTCCTGGATCGCAGCCGGAGCGATGGCTGGTGCTTATGAAGCAGCCGTCCGCTACACCACGAGTCGCGAACAGTTCGGTAAACCCATCGCCGGATTCCAGCTGATACAAGAAAAGCTGGCCACCATGTTGGGCAATGTCACCGCATCGGTCGCCATGGCTATGCAGCTCACCGAGCAGCAAGATGCCGGCGTCTATAAAGACGAGAACTCGGCACTGGCCAAAATGTTCACCGCAGCAAAGCTCCGCGAAACCGTTGCTTTGGCTCGTGAAGTGTGCGGTGGCAATGGCATCACCTTAGACACGGATGTTGCCCGCTTCCACGCCGATGCCGAAGCGGTGTACTCCTACGAAGGCACCCACGAAATTAACGCGCTGATTGTTGGCCGCGCCATTACCGGCCAAAGCGCGTTCGTCTAAAACCATTCAAGACAGATAAGGAAAACCCAATGACTGAAACTACTGCCCGTACCGTCGTTGAATTTGACCAAGTTGCTGACCTCGCCGGCACTGATCTGGGTGCCACCGAGTGGACGACCGTCACACAAGAGATGATCAACACCTTCGCTGACGCAACGAGCGACCACCAGTGGATCCACACTGACGTTGAACGTGCGAAAGAAGGCCCCTTCGGCGCTCCGATCGCCCACGGTTTTCTGACGCTTTCGTTGATTATCCCATTCTGGTCGGAACTCTTTGACGTCACTGGCGTCTCAACCAAGGTCAACTACGGCCTCGACAAAGTTCGCTTTACGAGCCCGGTCAAAGTTGGCTCGCGTATCCGCATGCACGCCGAAGTCACTGAAGTACAGGAAGTCAAAGGCAACGGCCTGCACCTGGTGACCAACTCGACCATCGAAATCGAAGGCGAGGAGCGCCCAGCAGTTGTAGCAACGTTCCTCTCACGCTTCTACGCATAAGACTGCTCTAGACCTACCGCATTAGGGCCTGCGGAGAGCCGTTTCCGTGCTTTCTTCGGGCCCTTTTGCTCGCCCAAATTCTGATGTGATGAACCTAACAATTTTATCGCATAAACCCTTCCAATGTGTTGGAATGTGGTCTATTGTGGATCTCAATTGATGAATATCTAGATCAAAACTCAATAACCGATCCTCTCATCTCACACTGTTTCCGATCGTGCCTATGGTGCACCTGGAAACACTCACACCAGGAGAACCAATGAAAAACAAATTGATGACGGGCTTCGCGACTGCCGCTGCATCCGCCCTCTTGCTGACTGCCTGCGGTGGTGGTGGAGGCGATGAAGCGTCCGGTGATGGCGAAGAGCTCCGCGAAGTAACCGTTGGGGTGCTGTCCATTGCTCCGAGCGTGGGCGTTGCCTACGGCATTGAAAACGGCATCTTCGAAGAACACGGTTTCGATGTGGACTATGAGGTTTCCACCGCCGGTGCCGCGATGCTACCGGCTGTGTCTGCCGGTCAGATGGACTTCGGTGTCGGTAACCCGCTGTCCGTAGTCACCGCGGTTGACCAGGGCCTGGACATGAAGATTGTGGCCGGGTACTCGAACTCGCTCGAAGAAGGTGAAGACGTCGCAGGCGTCGTCACTCGAGCAGACTCAGACATTGAAACCTGGGCAGATCTTGAGGGCAAAACCACCGCGGTCAACGCTCTGAATACCCTCGGAGATTTGACCGTGATGAACCTTGCTGAACAAGACGGTGCTGATCCGCAGGCTCTTGAATTCTCTGAAATCGCCTTCCCTGATATGCCGGCACAGCTTGAGCGCGGTAATACAGACGCGGTGTGGATTCCAGAACCATTCCTGTCTGGCCTGCTCGCCGATGAGGAAAACCAACTCGTTGGGTACTCTTTCCAGGAAAATGACCCTGGCATGGCCACTATGATTACCTTCACCTCCGGTGAACTGGCCGCCGATGATCCTGAAATGGCCGCCGACTTCGCTGACGCCATGACCGAAGCGTTGGCCGCCGCTGAAGAAGACCAAGAAGGTTCCCGCGCATTACTGGTCGACTTCCTCGAAATCTCACAAGAAGATGCGGATGCCCTCACCATGGAACGCCTTGATGGTGAGCTCGATCGTGACCAGCTCATGGACATGGTCGAACTGGCTGACCGTTATGACTTCATCGGGGATGCGCCAACCGAAGAAGATCTCTTCCTCCAGGAATAACCGGCTACTGAATAACACTCTCGAAAGCCCCGCCGACTAACGTACATGCGTTGCATCGGCGGGGCTTTCGTGTGCTCGCATGCTAAAGCAGAAATCCTTGAACAAAACCTACTGACCAGTAGCTAATCAGGGCTACCTGATATAAAGTTCTCCCTAGTGGGTTTTCAGGCCGTTTTGGGTGTACATTCAGGGACCTGAGGTAATATTTGAAAAATCAAACATAGACGCTGGTTACTTTAAAATGTCTATACTCAGCCCGGCTACGTTGTCTCAAAATCTTTTGCGTGGAGTACATGTCAGACAAGTTGTATACATTAGAGAACAGCCTTCACGAAATCATTGAGGGTTACCCCTTTTCGGTGCACTGGCAAGTACGAGATATTGCCACGGGACAATCCGTCGGTGCGGACGACCGCGATGTGCTCGCGGCATTTAGCGCCCGGAAAGTTAGCGTTCTATTAGCCTGTCTCGCCTTGGTGCAGGACGGCAAGCTTTCGCTAGATGCCGTGTATGTTATCGATGACCCGCTCAGAGACGGCGTCCAATCGGGCATTATGCGCCACCTATCCTGTGGCATTGAACTGAGCTTACGTGATCATCTCGCACAGATGATGATTACCTCCGACAACATCTGTACCCAAATAGTATTCCACGCCATCGATGAAGCCACCGGTGACGCACTGCAATGGGTCAACGACTACTGCGCGCAGGTTGGCATGCAGGACTCGCAGCACCGTGAGATCTTCCCTCGATCAGCCGAACTAGACTGGTCACACCCCATTGATTCGATGACCGTCACCTCTGCACACGACCAGGCCCTGATATTGGAGCGACTGGCACAGGGGAGCCAGGATGCCAAGCAGGCCGCTGCGCTCGGGTTGAGTGTCCAGCTTTGCGAAACAGCAATCGAGTTGTTGAGCAACCTCATGACCCCGATGCTGGGTGCCTCGCTGGACTGGGGGCACTTCGCTGAAAAGAACGGTCGCGGTATCCGAGGGCTGTCACAGATAGGACTGCTATTGGACGTGGCCGGTGCGCCGGTTGCTTCCGTGGCGGTATTTGCCGAGTCTATCCCCGTCCAGTTCGACGACGGGGCCCCTGGTCGAGTGCGCGCTCAAGAGATGTTCGTGGAGTTTGGTAAAGCAATCGAAGCGTTCTACCTCGACACCCAGCGTGTTGACGCCATGAAGCGCCAGCTCGTCGAACCTGACTACTGGGGTCAAGAGTTTGGTGAATTGCTGTATGCAGTTGAAGGCGGCCGCGCCGTTCACGAAGATATGGTCTTCACCTTCTCCGGTATCGGCAAATTGTTCTTTGCTTGCACCCTGGCAGAGCTCGAAGACACCACGCCGGGCCTGTTCGAGGCCAGCATCGACATTACGGACCACCACCGCTCGCATGCCTATACAGGTTCACTGCGGCACCTGAACGGTTCCGTTCGCGTCTCCGTCGATGACGCCATGCATCTGGTGATCGGTAGTGGAGATGGTGCGGCAACCATGGCTCTACTTGAGCATTTCAAAGCACTCGGCGTCGACTTGGTTGAACACGGTCGCCGGTATGTCGCCAACCTCAAGAACACAACCATCACCGGTGTTGAAGAACGCTCCAGTGGTGAAGGGTTCACCGGCACCACCACCGCTGCAGATTTGCTAGCCGTCTTGCGCCAGGTACTCGAGGATGACGGACGCGTGAAGCAGTGGATGTCAGCGGTCTTTGAGCCAGATGGCCTCGCCAATGCGTTGCCAGGCTATGGGCCGCACACCGTGAAACACTGGACCGTCTCGGGCTGGGGACGAGTACGAGACTATGACGAGTATCAAGGACGCAGCTCGGTGCTCATCGTTGAGTGTCCACAGGGTCTGGTCGGTATAGCGGCACACGCTCCGATCGGCACACAGGATGTGTCGGCGAAGTTTGGCAGTCTTGGGCTAGCCGCCTACGTTAAAGACTAGAGATCACGTTGTAGCCCGGGCCAGTTGAACTCGCTCGGGCTACAACTTTGACTTTTTGCGTGGGTTTAGAAGGGGTACGGGGCGATCTCTGGTCGCATGGTCAGCCACTGCACCTCGGTGAAGGCCTCGATGTTCGTGGTGTAGCCACCGATACGCGAACCGTTCCCGGAATTGCCGAAGCCACCAAACGGGGCGTTGGATTCATCGGACACCGTCTGCTCGTTGATGTGAACCTTGCCAGAGCGCACCATGTCAGCCAATTTCATGGCCTCACCGACATTGCCGAGCAACCCAACTGACAGGCCGTATTCGGAAGCGTTGATAATCTCTGCGGCTTCCTCGATGGTCGAGAAGGTCCGAACCGGGGCTACCGGGCCAAAGATCTCCTGGCTCCACGCCGGACTCTCATCGGTCAGATCGGTAATGACGGTCGGGGAGTAGAACAGCTTGTCATAGCTACCGCCCGCAACGACCTTGGCCCCACCATCCTTGGACTGCTGCACAATGCGGTCGATATTATCGCGCTGGCCCTCATCGATCACCGGACCGATCGCGATATTCTCTTCGGTGGGATCGCCCAGTGGGAGCTGCTCAGCCTTCTGCTGCAGCGCTGCGACATATTCTTCGGCAATCGACTCGTGCACCAGGTGCCGTCCGGTGGTCATACATACCTGACCCTGGTGGAGGAACGAACCGAATGCGCCGGCCGATGCAGCCTTCGCGACGTCGGCGCCGGGCAAGACAACGGTTGCGTTATTGCCACCCAGTTCCAGGTGTACGCGTTTGAGGTTGCGGCCGGCAGCCTCGCCAACCTTGCGGCCAGCGGCGGTGGATCCGGTGAAGGAGACGACTTCAATTTCCGGGGCTTCGGTCAAGGCAGCGCCAGCTTCAGCGCCACCGGGCACCATCTGGAAGACACCTTCGGGTAGGCCTGCTTCCTCCAGGGCGCGAGCGATCATGACACCGCCGGAGACCGGGGTGCGTGGATCTGGTTTCAGCACCACCGCATTACCCAATGCCAGGGCGGGCACGACGGAGCGGATCGACAGGATCAGCGGGAAGTTAAACGGCGAAATCACTCCGACAACACCCACCGGCAGACGTCGAGCGAAGGACCAGTGATCCTCATCGGAAGTCAGCACGTCGCCCATCGAGTGGTGGGGGAGCGCCGAAGCGTCGTAGCATTCGTTTGCGGCAACCGTGATTTCCAAGCCAGCTTTGGCCGGAATGGCGCCGGTTTCCCGCTGAATCCAGTCGGTAAGTTCTGCAGCATGATCTTCAAATATTTGACCGGCGCGACGCATAACAGCGGCCCGTTCAGCTGGTTTCGTTGCAGCCCAAGCCTTCTGCGCCTCCGCAGCTTTTTGAGCGGCTTCGTGAATGTCGTCGGCACTTGCTAACCCGGCGCGTTCCAGGACGTTGCCGGTGGCTGGTTCCAGGATATCGGTTGGTTCAGCTGAGCCAGCACGCCAGCCGTTGAGGAAAATCTTTTCGGACCATATAGCGGAATCTAAGAGCGCCATGCGGCCTCCTTTGCAGATAGAACATTCTGAGCGTCAATGCGGAAAACTTTGCGGCACAATCGTGTGCCAAAGCTCCGCGGGAAGGTCCTCCCAGTGTCTCACGTCACTGCAAAGACAAGCTACCGTTGGGTGACTCCAGTGGCAACTGGCCACGTCAGCTAGAGGTTTGTCACATTTGCCGTGCATCTGTCCACGCTTACCTGTGAATTCGTTGAACGTTCACCTAGAAATCGCCGAGTCGTCATGCATGCTCTTTAGTCTCAAAAAGTCTCACATCAAAAGAGGAGTATTTGTGGCGTCTCAACGAACGTTTTGGAAGAAGGCGAGTTGCCGTTCTGCAGCGGTGCTCACCGGTGCCGCGCTAACCGCCGGCCTGCTGGTCTTCCCCACCTGGGCCGAATCAGGCACCCAAGAAGCTGCAGCCCAAGACCTGGCGGTCCCTGAGACCGAGGAACACGATCCACGCGAGCTTGGAAAAACTGCCGGGGAGCACGACCACACTGAAGATGAAGATTTTGCCGAATCTGAGGTGAGTCCCCGCATCACGATCGCTGAAGAAGACGCCGAACGAGCACAACATCTCGGCAAACAACACTTCCGTGCAGAAATCCACTCGCACACCGCGATCAGTGATGGTGTGCAGCTTCCCACCGATGCGATGGAACACGTGGCAGAAAATGCCAACGTCGACTTCTTTGGCGTGACCGATCACGACGTCGTCTTTGATCTGCGCAATGCGGATGCTTTTACTGAAGATCGCTACGCCTCGCACTCGGACGAATGGTCCTACAGCCACGAAGCAGCCGATGAATTCAACGCGACCAGTGATCATCTGCAGGCACTGATTGGTGAAGAGGTCACGTGGTATAACTCCAGCGGCCATATGAACATCTTCAACACCGACTGGTTTCTGACCGCCAAATCTGAAGGTGGCGGCGACTGGGGTACCGGCCACCTGATGTGGGATGTCCCCACTGTGATGTCCCGTCTCACCATGGATCCGGATGCCATCGGGCAGTTCAACCACCCGGCCACCAATCACGGGCACTTCGGGTTTAGTCACCTCACCCCTGAGGTCGACGAACAGATCCCGCTGTTTGAGTACAAAACACCGAATTATCACGACCACTTCGTCAAAGCCCTCGACGCCGGCTGGCACTTGGCCCCGGTCTGGTCCGGCGATGAACACAACGCCACCTGGGTAACCGGCAACCCGGCGCACACCGGCGTCTGGGCCGAAGAGCACAGCATCGATAGCCTCTACCAGGCCATGCGAGACCGCAGCATGTACACCACATTCGACGTGGATGCCTCGTTGCAAATGGACGCTAACGGCGAGCAAATGGGCTCCATCCTGTCCAGCGATACCAGCCAGTTAGAGCTCAACATTGAACTAGTAGACGCTGGCGAAGATGAAGCTTTTGAAACCGTTGTGGTCTACACCAACGGTGGCGACGTCGCACACGAATTCACCCCGGAGGGTGGCAACCAGATCAGCCTGGATGCCACCCTGGAGGTTGCAGACGGAGACTACTACTGGCTCAAAGCGACCCAGGCCGACGGCGATGAAATCATCTCGTCGCCTGTCTGGATTGGTGAGGCGACTCGCGGAGCGGATTATGCTCCTGAACTCGAGGTGGCAGAAACCGCCGCATCTGCGACATATGGGGAGCGCATCGAGCTGCCGGCAGTTGAGGCGACCGACGACTCTGGTGCAGAGCCCACTATCGAAACCACGGTGTATGATGCGGCCGGTGAAGTGGAGCTGCGAGACGACGGCTTTGATATCTCGAGCTACTCGGACCACTTGATCGTCACGCACGCCACCGACGGCGAAGGCAACACCGCAGCGGATATCAAACGCATTGAGATCAGCCAGGATCAGTTGGATCCCGACGGTGTGTTCCAATACTTTGGTTCCACCGCAACTGTCGGCGAAACCGGCGATCAAACGGGAGTATCGGTCAACACCGATGTGCAGATCACCGAAACGTGGGCGCAAGCCTTGCCGGTGGGCTCTTCTGACTGGTCAGACGCCATCACGGTACGGTCCGACGCCGAACAAGTCTTTGAAATCGACACCATTGGCACCGACGCCGAGAACTACCAGGACTCGATTACCGGCCAACCGTTGCGCTCACATGAATTTACGTTTGAGGGCCTCGAAGAAAATCAGCGCTACCAGTATCGTTTTGGTGTTAGCGCTGATGGCGATTGGACCGAACCCCAGGGTGAATTCATCTCCGGCGGGGACGACAACTCACCGCTGTATGTGATGGGTGACCTGCAGGTAAATTCCAATGACCAGGCTGAACACGAACTCTTCACCGCAGCGCTCGAGACCGTCCGAGAACAAAAACCTGGCGGCCACACGATGCTGCAGGTCGGCGACTTCGTGGATAATGCCGGTCGCGGCCAGTACTGGGAACAGCTCTACGACTGGGTCTTAGACGACCTAGACCTGCGCCTGGCCACCATGGCGGGCAACCACGAAGCCTACGGGGACAAAGAATTCAACGAAGTCTCACCGGAACGCAACGCCATTTTCCGCGGCATGTACAACCACCCCAAAAACGGTAGTGAAGTTGGCGAATCCAACTATTCGTTCGACCACGGTGACATCCACGTCTCCGTGTTGAACTCGAACTACGATCTGCAAACGCAGTTGGACTGGCTGGTCGATGACATGCGCGCCACGGATAAATCGTGGAAGGTCGTCACCGGGCACTTCTCCTACTACGGGGGCGGCCACGCCGATGATGCCGGTATGGCAACCGACCGCGCCCTGGTTACCGAGACCCTCGATCAGTTGGGCGTGGACCTCTACATCGGTGGACACGACCACGTATATAAACGCTCCACGATCATCGGGGGAGAGGCCCTGGCCGAATCCGCGGAAGAATACGCCGCCGGTACCACCTATGTGACCATGGGTTCATCGGGACCAAAATTCTATGAGAACCAGGCCTTCTGGTGGGACGACATCGTCTATGACGACAACGACCAAATGGGCGCCGCCCTGGAAATTACCGACGACGGTCTGACAATGACCACCTACACGGTTGACGGCGACGTCGTTGACGAATTCGTGGTGGACCAGCCCGAAGGTGTCTGGGACATCAGCTCAACCAAAATCTCCGACCACCAGCTCGAAGGCGTTGGCCTGCTGAGCTATCCGGGTGCTCGTGACGACGTTACGGTTGCTGTGGCCTCGTATGATTACGACGAACAAGAACTCTTGGACCTTCGGGTGGAAGAAGTCGAACTGGATCACCGAGGCACCGAGCAGTTCGTCAGCTTCGATGAACCACTCGAGCTGCCGACCTCCGCGACCGCAAAACTGTTTGTCTGGGATGAGCTGGGCTCCGGAGTCCCACTGCGTGCACCAATGGAACTGCGCCAGGGCATGCTCGGTGGCGGCACCGCAGAAGACCCATTTGAACTGCGGACCTGGGAAGATGCGGAGAATATTCGCTGGAACCCTAACGGCCACTACGTGCTCATGAACGATTTGGAACTGGACGACAGTCCGCGCTCGCAGATCGGTGCCGGCACCACACCATTCACCGGGGTCTTTGACGGACAAGGTCACAGCATTACCGGATACCAGCCGACCGATAACGGCGGCGGTGGCGTGTTTGCCGTCAACGAGGGAACCATTCGCAACCTGGCGGTCGAAGACGCCGAAGTCGATACCGCGCAGGGCACGATTGGCCTGCTGGCTGACTTCAACGAAGGCACCATCGAAAACTCCTGGACGTCAGGTTCGATTACCGGGCAGGGACGCGTTGGTGGCGTGGTCGGTGACTCCACCGGAACCATCACCGACACCTACTCGACCGCGGATGTGCGATCACGAACCACCGAGGCCGGCGGCGTCGTCGCAGTGGCCCTGGGCGGCTCCGATACCGAACGGGTGTACTCGACCGGTAACGTCACCGCAGACACTCGCAACGTTGGTGGCGTGGTCGGCTACGGCTACAGCGGCACCGAGGTACACGACGCGATCTCACTCAATGAGTCCGTGACCGGCCCGCAGTATGCACACGCGGTTGTTGGGCGCGTGCTCAACGGCCAGACCGCAACCTTGTCCGGTCTGTTGGCCAGCGATGCCGGCTACATCAGTGTGGAGACACTGTCCGATGAGCCCGCCGAAGACAACTGGAAGGGTCGCGTCGTCGAGGCTGAAGCAACCCAGAGCCAGGACCTCTACACCGAGGATCTCGGTTGGGACTTCGCCGAGGATTGGCAATGGAATGCTGATGCCCAACGGCCGGTTCTGCAGGTCAATCCTGAAGAACACCGGGCACAACAACCTGCCGGAGAACCCAATGCTGACGGCTACTACGAGATCGACAGCGCCGAAGAACTCCAACAGATCACGCAGTACCCTGACGAACAGTACGTGCTGACCGCAGATCTGGAGTTGTCCAAGGTTCAGGGGTGGGAACCACTGGGTGGGCTGCGGCCATTCACCGGTGAACTCGATGGCAACGGTCATACGATCACCGGGCTTACCTCGCAGACCGGTGGTCTGTTCAATATCAACAACGGTGCGATCTATGACCTCGCCGTGACGGACGCCGAGGTCGATTTGGAAGGCGGACGCGTGGGTATTATCGCCAACGTGAACAATGGCGAAATGCATACCGTCTACACCACAGGAACCGTCGATGGCACAAGCCGCGTGGGCGGTGTGGTTGGTGATTCGGGTGGCAGCTTGCTCAACGCCTACTCCACAGCCGACGTCCACTCTCGCTCAACAGAAGCCGGCGGCGTGGTCGGTGTGGCGCTTGCCGGATCGACCACCGAAAACGTCTACTCCACAGGCGCGGTTTCGGCTGAAACTCGCAATATTGGTGGTGTGGTTGGATACGGCTATACGGACACCGTGATCAGTAACGTGCTGGCCGCCAACCCGAGCCTGCATGCGCCAAGCTACACCCACAGGATCCTCGGTCGAGTCTTCAGCGGGCACACCGCCACGTTGGAGAATAACTGGGCCGCAGAAACCGTGGATACCAACGCGGTTACCGAATCCGACACAGGTGCCAACACCTGGATGGGCGCCACCGCAACGACAACGGATCTCGGTGAATCGGCCTTCTACACTGACACGTTGGGCTGGGACATGGAATCCGTCTGGCAGTGGGACGACGACGCGGCGCGCCCTGTGTTGCAGGTTGTGCCAGAAAACTACACCGGCGAACCGGTCCCACCGATCGATGAGGATGATGAATCCAACGAGGAGGAACCATCCGAAGACGACGAACAGACCGGCGCTGACGAGCAGCCTGAAGAGGAAGAACAACCAGAAGAAGAACAGCCAGAAGAGGAAGCTCTGGAACGGGATGAAGACGGCTACCTGCTGATCGGCGAAGCAGCCGACCTGGCAAAAGTCACCGCACAACCGTCCGAGGACTTCCGTCTGACCGAATCACTGGATCTCACCGGCGTCGACCAAGAACAGTTGGCACCTGAGGGCTTCAGCGGAACCTTCGACGGCGCAGGCCACACCATCACCGGGTACACCTCGGACGTTGGAGGACTGTTTGTTGAAAACTCGGGCACCATTCGCAACGTGGGCCTGGCCAATGCAACGGTGACCAACACCGCCGAAAATACCGGCCTACTGGTCGATACCAACCGAGGGACGGTCGCAGAAGTCTGGACCTCCGGTGAAATCATCGGTCATGCCACCGTCGGCGGAGTCGTGGGCTACTCCTACGGCACCGTGACCGACACCTACTCGACCGCCGATGTCACAGCGGATGGCCACCGCCAAGCAGGCGGCGTCATCGGGATTACTGCAGAAGGCAGCACCACCGACCGGGTGTATGCGGCAGGTGCGGTGGAAACCGTAGGGAACGAACCCAACGCGGGTGGCATCACCGGGTACGGCTACACCGGTACGACCATCCAAAATAGTGTGGCACTGAATCCATCGGTGACCGCAGGGTCCCAGGCCAGCCGCATCGTTGGTCGGGTTCGCGACGGCCACACTGCAACCATGCTCAATAACTACGCGGTGGAAACCCTGGCGGTCGACAAGGAATCGGTGCCCGAAGAAGGCCCTGACACACAGCGGGGCGCAACACTGACCACCGAAGAAGCGACCGATCCGCAAACTTGGATCGAAACGTTGGGATGGGATTTCGAGAACACCTGGCAATGGAACGACACCACACAGCGCCCGATGCTGGTCAATGCACCGGAGGAGAACTGAACATGAAAACACGCACAATCGTGGCATCCTGGCTGACTGTCGCATGTGGCCTGCTGGGCGCTGGTACCGCAACCGCGGCCACCACCGATGTCCCAGTCTTGAGCCACCAAGCTGAGCCCGGCGACTCAACTACCGCATCCGTGACCATCAGCTCATCGGACGCTCTGGCCGGGGAGCCGCTCACCGTGCTGATCCTGAAGGACGACGCCGACGCGGCCGATCCCGCCACCGACGATGTCGTCTTCATCGAACAATACGAACTCGATGACGCTGGTACCACCGACTTCCAAGTCCAACTGCCCAGTGACGTCTTAGAAGACTACGACATCGCGCTCAATACGGCCGCAGATACCGAGCGGTACTTGGCGCCGTTGGTAGGCGCAAACGACCCTGGGGATGGTTCAACTCAAGACCCCGACGACGAAGCATCCCCTGATCCTGACGAAGACTCAACCACCGCTCCTGATGATGGTCAGGGCAGCGACGGTAGTGGTTCAGGGACGGACGGTGACTCTCAGGCCGGTGATGGTGGGGGTGATACCGGCGATGATGCTGGAACCGACTCCGAAGGGGCCGACAGCTCAAAAGGAACGGATAACTCAAACGGAGCTGACAATACAGATGCATCAGGAGACCAGTCCTCCGATGGCTTCCTGGCGAATACCGGGGCGAACATCGCGATTGGTGTTTTGATCGCGCTTGCGGCCATCGGTGTGGGGGCGGTCCTGGTGCTGCGTAGTCGCAAGTCCGTGTAGGAAAATTATGTGCTGCACTGAATAATTGCAGAGAAAAGGGCGCTTGGGGACTCACCGGTCTCCAAGCGCCCTTTGTTTATAGAGAATGTTTTTAGCGGAAGATATCTTCGATCGGGGTATCGCCGTCGACGAAGTCCACGATGTTATTGACGGATTTCTCTGAGCTCAGCGCGGCAGCAATCGCATTTGCCACATTCGCACGGGAGGTGTCTTTTGAATCGTTCTCACCGAGGCTGTCGTCGGACATCCGACCCACGCGGCGGATCGTGTTCGAGGGGTCTTCCAAAGTCAGCGAACCCGGACCAAGAATCGTCCAGTGCAAATCAGAGTCCATCAGATGCTCATCGGCCAGTGCTTTGGATTCGGCATAGGGGAAAAACGAGTTGTCTTTATCTACCCCGTGTTCCAGCGAAGCACCAAGGTAGGAAATCATGATGTAGCGCATTGCATTGGCACCTTGTGCGGCATCCATCGAGGCGATCGCAGCGTCACGGTCGACGGCATAAGTGCGGTCGGGATTCCCACCACCGGCACCGGCGGCCCACACAACGGCGTCTTGGCCGGCAAATGCCTTGGCTAGGTCATCTTGATTTGAGGTTTCGATATCCAGCAACAACGGTGTCGACCCGAGTTGTTTGATGGTCTCTTCTTGGTCTGCACTGCGGATAATCGAGGTGACCTTGTGGCCGGCTTCCACCAGTAGGGGAGTAGCTAACTGCGCGACTTTGCCGTGGCCTCCGACGATGATGACATTCGACATTCTGTAGTTCTCCTAATGCAGCACCGCGTGCTGCCGACGGGGGAATATTTATGGTCTTATGTACTGAAACGTTGAGTTACAGTGCAGATATTCCATCTAGGGCTGGTACTTTGTAAAGGTTAGCGCTTGCCCATATGTCAATGGCGACTGGGCTGAACGCAAGGTATTTCAGTCAAGGAGCACTATTTCATGGGTTATCCACTCAACAGTAATGGCCAGAAAAAATCTGCCGGACACGTCATCGTTGACTCTCTGGTAGCGCACGGCGTCGAACGCGTGTACTCGATCCCCGGTGAATCGTATTTGGACGTCCTCGATGGACTCGCTGATTCCCCGATCAAAAACGTCATCTGCCGCCACGAAGGCGGAGCCACCTACATGGCTGAAGCAGACGGCAAGCTCAACCAGACACCCGGTGTCGCCATGGTGACCCGCGGTCCCGGTGCAGCTAACGCTCACGTCGCACTGCACACCGCATGGCAGGACTCAACAGCAATGGTGCTGTTCGTCGGCCTCATCCCATTCGAACACCGCGAAAAAGAAGCCTTCCAGGAATTCGATCCACACGCTTGGTTCGGCACCGGAACAAAACGCGTCATGGTCCTCGACCACCCAGAACGCGCTTCCGAAATCGTTGCTGAAGCAATGTTCGCCGCGTCTTCCGGACGCCCAGGCCCCGTAGTCGTGGGTCTGCCCGAAGACATCATCACCCAGCCGATCGATGCGCGCGTCCACCCGCAGATTCCGGTTGCCGGTGGCGGTATGACCGTCGACGACTGGAAACAGCTGCATGACGCACTGTTGGAATCCGAAAAACCACTTTTCATTACCGGTGGTAACGACTGGACCAGCGAAGCCTCCCGGCAGCTGTCCACCTGGTTGGAAGACCACAAGATTGCCGGCGCCGTTGAATGGCGTACCCAGGGAACTATCCCGTTTGATTCGCCATCCTATGTCGGACCAATGGGCTACGGTCGTCCGAAACCAACCTACGATCTCCTCGAGGAAACTGACCTCCTGGTCTTCGTCGGTACGGTACCCGGCGATATGATCACCGATGGTTTCACGATTCGTCAGAACTGGGACAAGAAAAACTTCCTGGTCACCGTCGACCCCGCACTGCGCGGTCGTTCAGGCCCAGTATCTCACCAGATTCTGGCCAAACCAGCCGAGTTTGTTCGCGACCTGGTGCGCATGGACTTGCCGAATAAACCTGAATGGGAATCTTGGACGGCAAAGATGCGCCAGCAACAGGAAGACTTCGCTGCGCTGCCAACCGAAAACCTCAACGAGGGCCCAGCCACCATGGACGCGATGATGGCGCACCTCGTGCCAACGCTGCCATATGATGCGATGGTTACCTTCGGTGCAGGCGAGCACACCAACTGGGCGCACCGCTACTTCCCGACCCACCACTACGGTTCACTGATTTCAGCCCGCAACGGTTCCATGGGGTACTCTGTCCCATCTGCTGTATCAGCGTCGCTGAACTTCCCGGAGAAGTGCGTTGTGTCGATCGCCGGTGACGGCGAGTTCCTCATGAACGGACAAGAAATCGCTACCGCCACCCAGTACGGTGCGACTCCGTTCATCATCGTCATGGACAACCAGGAATACGGCACCATCCGTACCCACCAGGAACGCGACTACCCGGGCCGAGTGTCAGGCACCCAGCTGCAGAACCCGAACTTTGCTGACATGGCGAAAGCCTTCGGCGGTTTCGGAATCAAGGTGACTGAGAACTCTCAGATCTCGGACGCGATCCAGGCTTGCTACGATGCCATCAACGAGGGCTCTTTTGCTCTGATCCATTTGGTAACGGAACAGCGCCAACAAGCCTACTAATCTGATCACCACGACGCTCAACGCGTCTGATAAGCGGGAGCCAACGAAGAATCGTTGGCTCCCGCTGTGTTTCAACTCATGATTATGTGACCTGTAACGGTCTGACCTAGGCTAAGTTTCAGGTCTGCTTTTCAGACTGGTGCCATCCGATGTGCGATTCGGTGCAGCGTTCGCCAAATAGAGGAGCGATCATTTTATGAGTTGGTCTCGAGAAGAATTCCCTACGGAAGGCGGGACGGCCGTCACGCCGGCGGAATTCGAAATGCACCGGGGCAAGGGCGAAAAACCCAAGTGGAGTCGCTTCGATGCCAGCTGGCTGATCAGTCTGTTCGGCACCGCCGTTGGCGCCGGAATCCTATTCTTGCCTATCAATGCCGGTGAAGGCGGCGTCTACCCGCTGATTGTTGCGACCATCCTGATCGGTCCGATGACGTACCTCGCACACCGTGGGCTGTCGAGAATGGTGGTTGCTGTTCGTGAACCCACATCGGACATCACCGAAGTTTCTCGTCAGTACTTTGGCCGTGGTGCTGGCCTGTTCATCACGGTCGTGTATTTCTTATCGATCTATCCGATCATCCTGATCTATGCGGTATCGATAACCAATACCGTCAATTCATTGATGGTCAATCAACTCGGTATGGAACCCTGGCCGCGCTGGTTACTGTCACTGATCTTGGTGTTGGCAATGTCGGCGGTCATGATCGCCGGGCCAAAACTGGTCTCAATCGTCACAGGGTGGATCGTCTACCCACTCATCGCGGCTTTAGCCTTCCTCATTATTTGGCTCATTCCGCACTGGCAGTTCGATTCATTCGGCGAGGTGCCGGCATTCGGTGACTTTGTGTCATCGGTGTGGCTGGTCATTCCAGTTCTGGTCTTTTCGTTTAGCTTCGCCGCGGCGACCAGCCAGCTCACCGTCTCGCTCAAAGAGACCTATAAACTCCGTGCCGGGATGAAGGCATCGCAGATCATTAAATGGACGACTGTTATTCTCACCATCTTCACGATGGGATTCGTCTGGTCATCAGCACTGGCACTCGGGCCCGAAGGGATGCAAGAAGCACGCGAAGCAAACCTTCCGGTCGTGTCATACCTGGCGAATCAGCTGGATCAGCCGTTCCTACAAATTCTTGGGCCAGCGATCTCCATCGTTGCCATTGCCTCATCATTTTTCGGCCACTGGTTGGGTGGCATTGAAGGCGGTGTGGGCATCATCAACAACACGTTCGGTACCAAAGGCAGAAACCTCAACCAAAAGTACATCCGCTACGGGGTTATCGGATTCGTGGTGTTGACCGCCTGGATTACCGCAATTTTGAATCCGTCCGTGTTATCGCTTATTGAATCGCTCTCGGGACCGATCATTGCCATGGTGTTGTACCTCTTGCCGATGTACGCCATCCATAAAGTCAATGTGCTGGAACCATATCGTGGACTCGCCTCGAATATTTTCGTGACGATTGCAGGTGTGGTTGCCGTTTCGGGCATCATCTACGGGCTACTGCCGTAACCCTGAACAATGGCGAAGCACGGCTACTAGTCGGGGTCCACGACGGTAATCGTGACGTGTGAGCCGCTGTTTGGATGATAGTTCCAAGTTGCTTCGTATACGTCCCAGGTACCGGTTTGCGTGCCGTCCAGGGCGCGGGTTGTCTCGAAACGGTTAATGATGCTTGAAGGCACCTCTAGTTCGACGAAAACACATGCAATTTCTGTTATCGGAGCGCCGAGTGACTCGTCTCCTTCTGACGTCATGAGCAGAGTGTCGCCATCGTCAGCCACCTCAATATAAGGCGACGTCTCCGAAACGTCACAGGTTTCTACGGCCTCTGCAAACGACGTATCGCGTTGGGCTTGAGCGAACAAAGTTTGTAGATAGAGCGCCGACATAACCAGAGCCAGAACACTTACTGCAATGAGGGGTATGAGTAGTGGATTGCGTTTTTGTCTACGTGGTCTTTGGTATTTTCTACCTTCGTCAGGTGGTGTTGTGGAGGCTTGATTCTTGTACGCCGGAATCTCCGGTGGAGGCGGCGGCGAATAGTTATTCAAGTTGGTGTGATCGTGATGGTGCATGCCCCGCATGATAGTTGACGGTTCTACTATCCCGGCTGTTAAATGCTTTTTCGGACTGCCAGCAATCTACCGGCTGAATTTGGGTCAACTTTTGTCATCACACGAACACGGTGAGGAATATCGTTGCGGTACTCCTCACCGTGTTGTTGGCGCGGCAATACTTTTACAAATCTGCCAACGCCGAGGCTGGGTGGTGCATAGCATCGGCAACCGAGGTCAGGAATGCCGAAGCAGTGCCACCGTCGGTCACCCGGTGGTCAAATGACAGCGTCAGCTCAGTGACTTTTCGCGCCATGATTTCCCCATCAACCACCCATGGGCGATCCATAATCCGGCCAACACCGAGGATTGCAACTTCAGGAGTATTGATGATCGCTGCTGCACCGTCAGTACCAAAGACCCCGTAGTTATTCAGGGTGAAGGTTCCACGGGTCAGTTCGGCCGGGGTGCATTGGCCATCCCGGGCTTTCGCTACGAGTTCACCGATCTCGGTGGTCAGCTCGCGAGCAGAGAGCCGCTGGGCATGTTCGATCGCAGGAACGACGAGACCGCGCGGGGTTTGGGCGGCAAGACCTAGATTGATCCCGTCGAAGTAGACAATCTCTTCACCGTCATCGGTTTCCACGATCCTCGAGTTCATGACGGGGTAGCGGCGCAAGGCTGCCGTGGTGAACCGTGCGATCAAAGCCAACAAGCTGGGTGCGGTTTCTGGATCATCAGCTTTCAACCGTGCACGCAGTTCGATGAGTTCGGTGACGTCGACGTCTAACCAGGCGGTGGCTTCTGGGATGTTCGTTCTCGAGCGCACCATCTGCTCCGCAACCATTTTGCGAACGCCGGTCATGGGTACCCGGTCCACGATGGTCAAACCAGAACGGGCATCCTGGTCTTGGGCGGCCGGCGTGCTCGTTTCTGTCTGCGGTGTATCGGTCTGTGCTTCCGTAGCAGCCAGAACATCGGCGCGGGTAATGATGCCATCCTGCCCACTGCCGGTGAGTTGGGCGACGTCAATATTGTTGCGTTTCGCGAGCTGACGCACGATAGGAGAAATTACGCGCGGCGCCCCTCCCTTGTCGGTGGACTGGCTCGTCTGAGTATTCGAAGCCGTCGAGGGGTGTTTGCGAGCGCGGGTGCGCCCTGTTGCTGCGCCACCGGTGGTACCATAGCCGATCAGCACGCTGCCGGAAGATTCGTTATCCTCGTCGTCGGGGACTGCAATGCCAGCTTGCTCTTCTTCTCGATACTCCAGTGCGCCGGGCTGGTCTGCAGACTGGGCTGACTCATCGCCGACAGTGATGAGCGGGTTGCCCACGAACAGCGTTTCACCCGGTTTGCCGTGCAGGGTGATCACGGTACCGGCATACGGTGAGGGGACTTCGACGAGTGCTTTGGCGGTTTCGACTTCGGCGATCGGCTGGTCGACGGCGATGGTCTCGCCTTCTTCGACGAGCCAGTTGACGAGGTCGGCTTCCGTGAGGCCTTCACCCAGGTCGGGGAGGTTGAAAATCTGTGTGCTCATCAGTGCCCTCCTGTGGCGGTGGCGAAGTCTACGGGAGTGTCATCCCACTGCAGATCGTCGATGGCATCCAAGATTCGATCGACATTCGGCAGATGATATTTTTCCAGCATCGGAGGTGGGTAGGGGATATCGAAACCGGTCACCCGCAGCACCGGTGCTGCTAACGAATGGAAGCAACGCTGCTGAATACGCGCCACGATTTCCGAGGCCACCGACGTGAAACCTTGCGGTTCGGCAACAACAACGGCGCGACCGGTTTTGGCAACCGATGCCGTGATGGTGGCTTCGTCCAATGGATTGATGCTGCGGAGGTCAACGACTTCAACGCTGTGACCTTCTTTTGCGGCTGCTTCAGCGGCTGCCAAGCAGGTCACCACAGACGGTCCGTAGGAGACCAACGTGACGTCCTCACCGGGACGGGCAACGCCAGCACGAGCGTATGGTTCACCGTGTTCACGCTGTGTCTCGACCTGGGCCCAGCGAGTGTCGAATTCTTGACGCAGCTCTTCGAGCGAGACCTCTGCCTTGGTCCAGTAGAGCTTCTTTGGCTCCATGAAAATTACCGGGTCATCCAGGCGGATCGCGGCTCGCAGCATCAGGTAGGCGTCTTCCACGGAGGCCGGGGTGTAGACCTTCAGTCCCGGGGTGTGAGCGTAATACGACTCTGAGGAATCACAGTGATGTTCGACGCCGCCGATTCCACCGCCATAGGGGATGCGTACGGTGATGGGGAGTGGGGCGGAACCCTTGGTGCGGTTGCGCATCTTGGCCATGTGGCTGATGATCTGCTGAAATGCTGGATAAGCGAACGCGTCGAACTGCATTTCGATGACCGGGCGTACGCCACCGAGCCCCATGCCGATGGCGGTGCCGGCAATTCCGGACTCAGCCAGGGGAGTGTCGAAACACCGATCCTCGCCGAACTGTTGGCTCAAGCCTTCGGTAATGCGGAAGACCCCACCGAGCGTGCCGACGTCTTCGCCGAAGACCACGACCATATCGTCGCTCGACATCTCATCGGTCAGTGCTGCGTTCAGTGCGGCGGCAAAGCTGAGAGTTGATTTATCCTTGCTCATTGTTGTGCTCCTCTTAGCCCTGGTGCTCGGTGTGTGCGTCGCGGGATAGTTCTTCAGCCAACTGTGCCCGTTGCTCAGCCAACTGTGGTGTTTGCACTGTGTAGACGTGATCAAAGAGATCCAACGGGTTCAGTTCAGCGTCTTGGCCCATCGCGTCCCGCAGCGATGCTGCGACCGTTTCAGCATCTGAGGTATATTCCGATTCAAGTTCCTCGGTCAGAGCGCCTTCATGCTTCAAGTAGGTGCGCATACGTGTCAGTGGATCGCGCTTAGTCCATTCATCGACTTCTTCGCCTTCCCGGTAACGAGTGGCGTCGTCGGCATTGGTGTGCGATTGCATCCGGTAGGTATCGGCTTCAACCAGGAATGGGCCGCGACCTTCACGGCAAAGTTTCACGGCACGACCGAGCACCGCGAGCAATGCAGCTAAGTCATTGCCGTCCACGAGTTCACCGGCCATGCCGTAACCCACAGCTTTATGCGCCAGCGATGGAGCAGCTGTCTGGCGGGAGAGCGGTACGGAGATCGCATACTTATTGTTTTGTACAAAGAAGATCACCGGCAGTTTGAACACCGAGGCGAAGTTCAGGGCTTCGTGGAAGTCACCTTCCGACGTGCCGCCATCGCCGACCATGCCCAGCACTACCATTTCTTCACCCCGGAGTCGGGCGGCGTGTGCCATCCCAACGGCGTGTAACAGCTGTGTGGTCAGTGGTGTTGATTGAACCGAAGTGTTGTTCTCATGTGGGTTATAGCCTTGATGCCAGTTTCCGCGGAAGTTGGTCATTACTTCCATGGGGTCCACACCGCGTGCGATGACGGCAACAGTGTCGCGGTAGGTGGGGAAGAGCCAGTCGCGAGGTTCCAGACACAGGGCGGCTGCAACTTCAGAGGCTTCTTGCCCATGAGATGACGGATAAACTGCCATGCGTCCTTGGCGTACCAGCGCATAGTTCTGATCGTTGACCCGACGGCCAATGACCAGCTGGCGGTAGCCGTCGAGCAATTCTTGCGTGGTCGGCATGGGGTATTCGTGGCCTGGTGTGGAGCCTTGCTCGTCTACGGGCAAAAGCTCACCGGATTCAGAAATCATCTGGATCCGACCGTGAGTTGGCAGCAGATAGTCCTCAAGGCTGATTCCAAGTCTCTTGACTTTTTCATCTGTGGGATCAGGCTGTGCGTTCTCCGGCATCATGGCTGGCACGTCCTTCAAGTTGGATGCGAGTACTGTAAACACCAGTATGGTCACTTGAAACGAAAAGTGGGATGCAAATCACAAACTGCAGACATTTTTTCAATATCACCATAGAATTGTGTACAAATTGAAGCGTATAGATGCGTGTGGCCTACATTTTGGAGATGGGATGCCCGAGGAGCAACGCAGTACGGAAGCTGCGCAGTTGGAGACGATCGATCGGCGCATTATCTCGGCATTGGCTGATGACGGGCGGATTTCTGTCACTGCGCTCGCGGAGAAGGTGCACATCTCACGAGCGCACTGCTATTCGCGCCTCCAATATTTGCAGAAACACGGCGTTATTACCGGGTATTCGATCTCGGTTGATCACGCACGCTTAGGGTTCGGCGCTTCGGCCCATGTCATCCTTAAACTGCGCCAACATAACTGGCGTGCCCTGCGGCAGAAGCTCTTAGATATTCCAGAGATCTGGCAGGTGACACTGACCGGTGGTCCCATGGACGTCATTTTGCTGGTGCGGGCACGTGATAATGCGGATCTGCGCCGCGTGGTGTTTGATGAGATCCAACCGTTAGACGGTGTGGTCGATACTCAAACGGTGATGATTTTTGAGGAGCGAACCTCAGATAGCGCACTGCACTAGCGATTATTCTGCTGTCGGTTCGGAATGACGTTCGCCGGTCAGCATGCTCAGCAGCAAAACGTTGGTGTCTTCGGCGTCGTCTGGGGCTGACACTTCATGGACGACCATCGCACGCAGGTGCACGACGGTCCCCGGCTCCATGACGATATCACCGTCGTCGGTCGTGAGGACCAGTGATCCCTTGAGCGCTTGAACTGTGATCGGGTGAGCCGTGGTGTGTGAACGCAGCATTTGCCCCGGGGTGAATGTGAGGAAGATGAGGTTCACCCCGTCACCTTCGAGTCTGCGTGTGATGGCAGGTGGTGTGCCCTGACGTGGGGCTGGCGCATCATCGGCGGTGAGAACCGTGACATCAGCATTGGGGTCGCCTTCGGCAGGGCCAAAAGCTTTGGGCGGCATATTGAACGGTTTTCTTGCCATGGCTCCGACGTCCTTTGCTAGTCGACAGTTTGCGCGGATGCACACGTCTCACGAGTGAAGTGCTCGGTGTCGCTCCAGCTTACCGCCAGAATCGATTGCGCCGAGGCCGTTGATCAGGGTCTAGATACGGTGCTGGAGTGAACCAGGGGATCCCTGCGTTCATCGTCACTTGCCACATGCCGGCGTGCACCGCGTGGTGATGATGCGAACACAACAGTGTCGCATTGACCACCGAGGTTGGGCCGCCACGTTTCCACGCCTCGACATGGTGAGCATCGCACCAGGGTGCAGGAATCGTACAGTTCGGCGCCGCACACCCGCGGTCTCGCGCGATGAGCGCCCGCCGTTGATCGGTCGTAAAGAGCCGAGTTTTTCGTCCCATATCCAGAATCGCACCTTGTGACCCCAGTACCGCCGGGATCAAATCGGCCTCGCAGGATAGTGGGCGGATCGACGATGGCGAGATGGGGCCGGTAAACAGGGCTTGGGAAATGAAATTGGTGGCTGTGGGCTGAGACGGGCCTTGGATATTGCAATCGTGGCTGAGCTGATCGTATAGCGTCTGATAGTCCATGACGACGCTGAGTTGCGGTGGTAGCCCGCCCATGGTGGGAAGTGTTGTTGAGGCTAAAGACATGCCGGTGTCGAAAACCGCAGTCAAACCGTCTAAGAGTTTTTGCTGGCGATTCCGGTCATCAGCCGCAGCAATAGGGGTGCCGACTTCGTCTTCACTCAACAGCTCTTGTTGTCCGTTTTCTGCCGGGGGCTTGTGGCCGACCGGGCTACTGAAGTTTGGCAGGGCTGTGCCAAAGAGCTTTTCGAGCAGGGACTTCAGCGGCTCAAAGGTGGCATTGGGATTATTCACTACCGCGGCCAGAACCCGCAGGCGTTCGTGAAATAGGCTGTCGACACGAAGCATCCAACTGTGGAGACCTTGAACTTCACCGCGATAGAAAGCCCCACGCTTGCGGTCGAGTACTTCGTCGTCAGGAGGGTGGTTCTGCTCAAACCAGTGCGTGGTGTATTGCGACCAACGCTTGGCGACCTGGCGAAGACCATCGGGGTCGAGCGCGTCAGCCTGCTTTGCCAGGTGGTCCTGCCCAGCGACAAGTTGCTGTTCGACCTCGGGTGTCAACACTTTGGCTTGAGCCGCTTCGCGTTCCACCTGATTGATGGTGTCCACGACAATCTCTGCGGCAGAGGCATCAATCGAGGCCTCCAGAAAGCGTTTGGCAACCTCGGGATACGGTGAGTCGGGCCGGTGCCCGCCGTCCAAGCTCGGCGCGGGGGAGAGGTGGCCGGCTAACTTCACTCGCGATTTAGCGTCCCGCAGCGTGATCCCTAAAGAGTCTCGAAGGAACTCAGCGATATTCCGAAACGCTGTCTTACCTGCTGGCATGCCAAAGATTTCAGCACGCTCAATATCTGAGTAGTACGCGGTCGAAGCGAAACCAACCAATAACGTTTGCAGGACATTGATCTGACGCGACAGCTGCTCGACGTTGCGCAACAGCACCGGAAATGGGACATCCGGGACTTGTGCGGTTCCTTCGGACGGCTCAATGCCGGTACCCCAGACAGTTCCCCAATCGATGGAGGCTTGGTCCACGATAAACCGAGCGAGCTTCGAATAGGCCTCGGGTTGGCGGTATGTGGTGATTGCCTCGGCGAGGAGCCCGTGCGCCTGGTCGATGAGTGCTGCCGGGTTCACCCCGGATCCGAGTTGCTGTGTCATACCTCGACTTCAGCACTCGAGACCCACCTCCGCAGAGTTTGCCGACAGAATGTGGGCAACGGGTGCGGCTGCGGCTCGCTGTGGAAAACGGGATTAGCGAAAGCGTTGTTGCAGATCGCGGAGTGAGGCCCGGATATTCTTCGCGTTGTTATGGAAAATGCCCAACCAGTTAAACCCACGAATCATGATGGGTGCTACCTGCGTGTAGTCGAAGGTTTCGGTCACCCAGGTGCCGCCGGTGTCGGCAGGGGTGAAAGCCCAGCGCCAGATGTGTTTTCCGGGGTGCTGCCAGGCAATTTCACGTTCTGGATCAGCTGACACCACACGCATTTTGAGGGTGTAGCGCACCCCATACTGGCGCATCCAAATGTTGAAGGTGTCACCCTCGGCGAGTTGTTCAGGCCCGGTCACTCGTGCGGAGAGGTTTCCACCGCCATCCAGCTCGTGGTGACGGTGCGGATTTGAGGCAAGTTGCCACAGGTCTGCAGGCTCTGCGTTGACCCACACGCGGTAGCTGATCGTGAAGGGACCGGTGTCGACTTCGGTGACGTCGTCGGAAGAATTCTTGTGTTCAGTCATGGGCCTACACTACTCGCGTTGTCTGACCGTCAGCTAACAGCTGTTGCCAACTCGGGGGTTTATCAGCCCACAATGGACAGAGAACTCCAATTGCCCATCGAACGTATTTTCAAGGAGGAATCATGCAGACCACCGAAATTATTGAACGCGTGCAACAGCGTGGCGAACTCGATTCATCCCAGGACGCACACGACACCGTCATTGCCGTACTGGAAACATTGGCGCTGCGGGACCTGGGAGAGGAGCGCGATAATTTTGCGGCTCAATTGCCCAAAGAACTCGCTGAAGTGTTAGCCGTTGGCGACCCTGTGATCAAGGAACAATTTGATGCATCAGATATGGTGCGCCGCGTCGCCAAACACCTCGATGCGACACTGGGTGAAAGCCAGCGCCGCACCCACGCAGCATTTTCTGTGCTGATGGACGCGGTGGCCGAGGGTCAAGTTGAAAAAGTTCTCGAGGCGCTCTCGGATGACTTCGCGCCGTATGCCACCTGGGAAGGCTAGCCCCCACCGCATTTTGTGTAGCGGCCAGGGTGTGCTGCGCGTTTTTCTAGCCGGGAGCTGATGGTAACGACCAAGTACGTGCGTCCATCACGTCATTGGTAGAATACCTATGTTCACTCAGGCCCCTATGCCCACTTCGGCGTGCCTGAATAGGCAAGTCATTCAGAGGTGTATATGTCCGCGGCGCAGGTCACTCCAGCCCAACGCCAATCCGTTCGAGAAACCTTCAAGCGTCCGGCCTGGCTGCGCACCGAAATTCTCGCGGGCCTCGTCGTCGCATTGGCACTCATCCCAGAGGCCATCGCGTTTGCATTGATCGCAGACGTCGATCCCAAGGTCGGTCTTTACGCCGCGGCTGTAATGGCCATGTCCATCGCGTTTGTCGGGGGCCGTCCCGCGATGATCTCCGCCGCCACAGCCGCAACGGCGCTGGTGATCGCACCGGTGGTTGCTTCTCACGGCGTGCAATACCTCTTTGCCACGGTCATTCTGGCTGGGCTGTTACAAATTCTGTTCGGGGTCATCGGGGTCGCCAAGCTGATGCGGTTCATTCCGCAATCGGTCATGACGGGTTTCGTGAACGCACTTGCTATCCTCATTTTTGTTGCACAACTGCCGGATCTGATTGATGTTCCCTGGGCCGTCTACCCGCTCTTTGCGCTTGGGCTGGTCATCATCTTTTTGTGGCCCAGAGTCAGTGCGGCTATTCCAGCACCACTGGTAGCCATCGTGGTCGTCACGCTAATCGTCGTCATCTTTAGTCTTGATGTTCCTACCGTTGCAGATAAGGGCGAACTGCCCAATGAGCTACCGTTTTTCCTCATTCCAGATGTGCCGTTCACACTCGAAACACTGCAAATCATTCTGCCCGCTGCCCTGACCATGGCGGTCGTTGGGCTGCTCGAATCATTGATGACGGCGCAGTTGGTCGACAACATCACCGATACACCGTCGAATAAAACCCGCGAATCCGTTGGGCAAGGAACCTCAAATATCTTGGCCGGCTTCTTTGGCGGCATGGGTGGCTGTGCGATGATCGGCCAAACCATGATCAACGTGCGCGCATCCGGAGCCCGCACCAGACTCTCGACATTTATCGCCGGTTTATCCCTGATGATTCTGGCCGTTGGCCTGGGCGATATCGTCGGCATGATGCCGATGGCCGTACTGGTCGCCGTCATGGTGTACGTTGCCTATGCGACCTTCGAATGGCACTCGATCGCACCGCGTACGCTGAAGAATATGCCGGTATCCGAGACCGTCGTTATGCTCATCACCGTGATTCCAACGGTCATTACCGGCAACCTCGCGGTCGGAGTTGGCCTAGGTGTCCTGGCTGCGATGATCGCCTTCGTCCGGCACGTATCCCACTTCGCACACGTCAAACGCAGCACCGAGGACGCAGAGACTGCAACGTATCTGGTCACTGGCCAGTTGTTCTTCGCCTCATCGCATGATCTGGCTAACCAGTTCGATTATGCGCTGGACCCAGAGCATGTCGTGATCGACCTGCGGCAAGCCAATATTTGGGACCAATCCACCGCCGCAACGCTGGATGCGATTCATGAGCGCTATACCGAACGCGGAAAATCCGTCGAGTTCCTAGGGCTACGAAAGCCATTCCCACTCGGTCGGCACATTGCTGAAACGCCGACCACTCCGACGGCTGAGAGCTAATTGGAGCTGAAGGTACGATTCTTTACGCGGTTGTACTAACCGAAGTGCAAAACACAGGCAATCTGGTGACTGTGAAGGTGCGACGGGGATTTTGGGACCTACTTCCACAGGGATAGTTCACGCCAATTATGAGGTGTACCTAAACGGTCGAAGGGTACGAGCGAATTCGAGGGGAACTCTTCAAGTAGTTGTGGAAGACGTTTAGCGGGTGATATGCCGAGTTGGCGATGGAGATATTGCACGAGTGTTAGCTGCCCAAAAAGTCTGTTACCGGTTTCCTGTACGTTACTCAGCCTAGGATCTGCGCTGACTTTTGGTTTTATATCGTAGACCCGGTTGAACATGCGCGCATGATGTGCAGCGTAATTCCGGAGGATATTTAGGCACTTGAGTCACGACCCAAGTTGAGGTGGGGTGAGGTTACAGGCGCTTGCGACTTCCCTTCGGGCTGGACTAGGTGCCATTGAATACAAATGCGACAACATCCCCCCAGTCCATGACTTCCACAGCTGCCCATATAGGTAGCTTCGCATCATATTTTGCCTTATGATGTTTCACGAAATCTTCTTTTGATGACGTGAGTGCGCGTTTGAAGTTTCTGAGCCATACTGCATGTACCGGCTCAGCGTTAGACCGCGAGGTCTGTTGCTTAGCTCTAGCTCCCAGCTTGTCAGGATCCAAGTGGGCCAAGGGGTCTATACGTCCGAGGGAGTGGCCAAGCATTGCGCGGACCGCTAGTTCAATCGCTGAGAGCTCGCTAAAAACGGTGTGACGAAGTTTCTCATCAAAGTGATAAAGATTGCTTATCAGTTCGAAGGTAGTCCCGTTGCAAAATACGTCGATGCTTTGCTGGGTCTCTGGCTCAAATTCCCGCAATGGGAACCAGTAGCCTGATAAGCGCTAGTAGCTCACTTTACGCAGCAGTTTTTCTGCCCGATCGGGATCTTTTATGGTCATCCCGCGTAGTTGCAGCAGCTCAATTTGTTCTGCGTATGTTTTAAATAGCTTCGTTGGAGGGCTCACCAGTATTGTCCTGCAGAGATAAAGCAAGGACCGGCCCTGGGCTCCCACCGAGGTGGGTAGCGGAACCGGTCATGTTATGAACGATCCTAGCATCGCGCGCGAGTTGTGTCGATTACTGGTACTAGCTATTTATCAGTCACATAGCGATCGTTGGGGAGCTGTTCCTTCTCCTTTGCAAACTACACAAGGTGGCTGCTTCTCGTGGGGGTCGGTCTCGGTTAGGCTTCTGTGAAAGCCGATACCTAAGGGAACCGCATGAGTCTTGTTGCAGCAGTGATCCAATTTGCGCCGACCACCGACAAAACAGTAAATCTCGAACAGATTCGACAGCTGGTATCCGAAGCAGCTGATGCCGGTGCTGAACTGGCGGTGTTGCCCGAGTATGCAACGTTTACCAACCTTGTGATCGATAAATCCTTTGTCGATAGTGCCGAAGCGCTCGACGGGGAGTCGGTGACGGCCTTGTGCGAGCTCAGTGTTCAGCGGCGTATTGCAATCATCGCAGGCGTGAATGAGTCCGACGGTCAAGGCCGCATCTACAACACGTTGGTGGGCATTAAAGATGGGCAGATACGAGCGGTCTACCGCAAGTTGCACCTTTACGATGCGTTCGGGACCCAGGAGTCCACCTGGGTCAATCCCGGCGAGATACAAGAACCGCAGTTACTCGAGATCAATGGTCTGAAGATCGGCATGCAGACCTGCTACGACCTGCGGTTTCCAGAAGTTTCGCGCATGCTGGTCGATGCGGGCGCTGATGTATTGGCGTTACCAGCCGAGTGGGTGCCAGGCCCACTCAAAGAGTTCCACTGGACGACGCTCTTGCAGGCTCGCGCCATTGAAAACACCGTGTACGTTCTAGCCGCAGATCAGTCGGCGCCAACCGGATCCGGCCACAGTTCGATTATCGATCCGATGGGCATTGCTATCGTAACCATCGGCGAAGAAGTCGGCATTGTGCAGGCCGAATTGAAGTCCGACCGCATTGCCAATGCCAGGGCCACGAATCCGGCGCTGACCGCCCGCCGATTCAAGGTCGTGCCCAACGACTGATGACAACCATAGGTCGCCACCGGCAGTCTGCCACCAAAGGGACCAGTTGATCATCGGGTCTAGCAACAGCGGTTGCGGCGACGCAGGGTGAAAAATGCCGGTGTAGCCTATCGGCCCCGGTATGACAGCATGCTCAATTCGGCGCCCAGGAGGGTGATGAAATGGCAACTTCAGTTAGTGACTTTATAATTGATCGGCTGATCCAATGGGAATTACATCAGTGGTACGGCTACCCAGGTGATGGTATCGGCGGTTTTGATGGCGCGATGGGCCGTGCCCAGCGAGAAGGCAAAAACTTTAGCTACATACGGTCAACGCATGAAGAAGAAGCCGCGTTCATGGCGACCGCACATGCAAACTTCACCGGCGAGGTCGGCGTGTGCATTTCTACCTCGGGTCCCGGGGCACTGCACCTGCTGAACGGTCTATACGATGCTCAGGGTGATAACGCACCGGTTGTAGCACTTGTCGGACAACAAGGTCGAGTAGCGCTGGGTAGCGAGTTCCAGCAAGAATTCAATCTCGAGCGTGCGTTCAGCGACGTCGCCGTTTTTGTGCAGACCATAACGACGCCGATGCACACCCAACTGGTGGTCGACAAGGCCATCCGAATGGCCAAAGCGTATCGCGGACCCGCCGTTATCGTTCTTCCCGCCGATATACAAAACCTCGAAATGGAAGAGCCCGCTGTTGAACATTTCGTTTCTCGCAGCGGCGTGGGCTACGTTGAAGACCAGTTTGCTCCTGACGATTCGGCTCTGGCCAAAGCCGCCGAAGTGCTCAACTCTGGTGAAAAAGTCGCGATGCTGGTGGGGCAGGGTGCTATCGGAGCAACCGATGAGGTATTACAAGTCGCTGAGCGACTCGGAGCCGGGATCACTACTGCGCTGCTGGGTAAACAAGCTGTGCCAGGCGACGTGCCTTATCACACCCAACAACTTGGTCTGCTGGGTTCCCGCCCCAGCTATGACATGATGCAAAACTGCGACACCTTACTGATGGTGGGAACCAATTTCCCCTATGGAGAGTTTTTACCTCCCACCGGGCAGGCGCGCGCAGTCCAGATCGATCTGTCGCCGCGCCATCTTGGCATTCGCTATCCCACCGACGTGAACCTGTGGTGCGACGCAAAAACAACGTTGACGGCACTGCTGCCGCATCTGCAACAGCATGACACCGCCTGGCAGGAGTCGATTGCAGAACAGATGCAAGACTGGGATGCGGAAAATGACCGAATAGCCCAGACCAAAGCCGAACCTATTAACCCACGCCGGGTCTTTACGTCCCTGAATGACAAACTGCCCCAAAATGCGATTATTACCGCCGATGCTGGAAGTACCGCAGACTGGTACGGATTCCACATTAAACTTGGGCGCAATCAGATGGGGAGCCTCTCGGGCAGAATGGCCTCGATGCTTGGTGCCATGCCGTATGCCATGGCCGGAAAATTTGCGCACCCGGATCGCCCCGTGGTCTGCACCATTGGTGATGGCGCCTTTCAGATGCTGGGGATGAACGGCATGCTCACGGTCAAACGACACTGGCACGAATGGGATAACCCCACGTTTATCGTCTTAGTGATCGATAACGGTGACCTTAACCAGGTCTCGTGGGAGATGCGAATCGCAGGTGACCCGCGCTGGGACACCGCACAACTCGTGGAACCGATGGACTATGCCGGGTACGCCGAATTGCTGGGTCTCAAAGGTATTCGGGTCGAAGACCCAGAAAACATTGATGCGGCCTGGGACCAAGCGTTTGCCGCGGACAGACCGGTGGTCTTGAGCGTCAAAACCGATCCCAATACGCCACCGCTGCCGGCACACATTGCCAGTGCACAAGCGAAAGGACTGGCGAAGTCGTTGCTGCACGGCGACCCCGACTCCGGGGAGGTTATCGCCCAGAGTGCTCGAGCAGGTGCTGCCCGACTGTTTGCCCGCATGGGATTGAGTACAGATGGATAACTCCAAATCAGTCCAGTATGATGACGTATGTCACAGCATTCTGCGGCTGCACCTAGGAGTTCTCAACGTACATGAAGTTCCCAATTTTTAATATCGACAATCCGGAGTCTCTCGAAGGCTTTGAACTTGACCACGCCCTGGCGCGCCGCACCTCGGTGGGTGATATCCCAACCCGCGCGGCCAAGGCCTATGGTGACCGCAGGGCCCTGGTCGATGCCCGCGGAGAATTGACCTACAACCAGTTGGAAACACAAGCCAACCGGTTTGCTCACGCCCTGGTAGGTGTCGGTGTTGCCGCTCGCGAAGCCGTGGCGGTGATGGCCCCAAACTGCAAAGAATACATGGTCGCCTATTTCGGCATCACCAAAATGGGTGCAGCAGCTACCCTGGTGAACATGCTGGGCGGTGAACATCATGTGGTCTATGCCTTGAAGCAAACTGAACCAAAGGTCATCGTGATCCATGTAGACCTGCTCCCCGTACTCACGTCTGCCGCTGAACTGATTCCTTTTGTAGAGCATGTGGTCGTCATCGGCGCACAACACGAAGCGCTGGCCAACGGATTCCCCGGAGCTCAGTTGCATGATTTTGATGCGTTCGTTGCCACTGCGGAACGCTTTGCCGGCGATGACGTCGAAGTCGATGCGCCATTAGAGATAGCGATTGCTGACCGTCAGATTGCACAGTGCCTGTTCTCGTCTGGATCAACCTCGGATCCGAAGGGCATCATGACATCGCATTTGACCGTCTATATTTCTGGGCTCTCGAGTGCGACCACGCTGAATATTCAACGCCGCGAGCAGCAGCCGGTCACCACTATTGCACTGCCGGTATTCCATACTGCCGCGCTAAATATGATTGTCATCCCGTTTTTGCAGATGGGCGGCCGAGTGCATATGCTCTCGGGCTTTGACCCTGAAGTCTTTGGACGCACCGTCCAAGAATCCCAAACCACGCACGGCATGGGGCTGCCGATCATGCTCCAGGCCATCCATGACTATTCAGTGAAAACCGGCGACATGCTCGAACACCTCGAAATCCTTGGCTACGGTATGGCGCCGGTGCCCGAGAGCCTCTACAGTTCTCTGCGCGATCGGTTCCCACACGCCGATCTGGTGATGGCGTCGGGAATGACCGAAGCGACGCCGGGTACCCTGTGTCAGTGGCCAGGTTATGACGAAGACAAGCGGTTCACCTGGGGCACGATGACGGCGCATACCGAAGCCAGCATTGTGGATCCGAACACGCACGAACACGTGTCACCGGGGGTGGACGGGGAACTGGTGTTGCGTGGTCCGGCCATCATGGAAGGCTATCTCAAACCGGATAACTCAGTTTTTGCTGGCGGCTGGCTCCACTCCGGAGACGTGGGCAGTATTGACACCGAGGGTGCTTTCTCTTTCAAAGATCGGTTGAAGGACATCGTGAAATCCGGCGGCGAGAACGTCTCATCGGTGATCGTTGAACAGGTCGTGCTGGATCATCCAGACGTGCTCGAGACGGCTGTCATCGGTGTACCGGACGAGGACTGGGGCGAACGGGTGACCGCCGTCGTGGTTCCGACCAAGGGGGCGCCGGAATCAGAGACCGCGCAAGCTGAGCTCCGGGAATCGATCCTCAACTACGCGCGCCAACACCTGAATTCATCCCACCGACCGCGAGACGTGTGGTTCGTCGAAGAACTCCCGCGCACCGGATCCGGCAAGATCCAAAAGAACAAGATCCGAACACAGTAGGGGACCAGTTAGTCCGCTACCGGTTTGATCTTCTTCTTGAGTAGCTCGGTGAGCTTCTCATCAGTGGCCTTCTCTTCGACGAGGGTTTCCTTCAAGAGGTCTCGCACTTTGGAGTAGCCCAGCTGTTTGGCGAGTACACGAAGCGTCCCATAAGCGGCGATTTCGTAGTGCTCAATCTTTCGTACGGCACCGATGAGGGCGGCATCTCGTATCGGGCCCTCTTCGGTGCTTTCAATGATGTCGTCGGTGTCTTCCACCAGGGCAGCGAAGGCGTTGTCTTTGATCCGTTTGATCCGGAGGTCGTCAATTTTCTCGGCGGCACGTTCGAGCCGTTCTAGCTGGCCCTGGGTCTCTTCCGCGTGGCGGTTCAGAGCCTTGGCAAGCGCCTTGCGATCAACTGCTTCGGCCCAACGGGGTAGGGCCTTGCTGAGCTGTTCTTCGACGCTATTGATTAGAGATAGTTGACGTTCGAAAAGGTGTTCGGCATTTTTGATGTGCATGTTGTGCGCTCCTTGCCGGATAGCGGTAGTGGTGTGTTGCGGTTGATGGAATAACAGCTCAGTCTAACGTGGGGCTGTTCATGAGACGTTAGCGTCAGAAGGTAAACCGAATATCTTTGGGCATAATGTGGGTGGCCTTAAACGCTGGATTCGGCACGATCTCGTCGTGGAAAATCAGAACGTCTTGTTGTGCTGTTTCTAGCGTAGCCAGCCGCGAGGCGTCTGACACGGACTCGATGTCCGCAATGTACCGCCAAGGTAAACGGCAGGTGTATGAGAGGTTTCTCATCAGTTTCTACTTTGTGGCTCATAATACGTTTTTAGAGTGAAAGCATCACGAACACAAAACGAATGAAGGAGACATCATGACGGCACTCTGGGTAGGGCTACTGGCCAACGTTATCGGGATGGCAATTCTCGTATTTTTCGTCTATTTTCGGCGGCACTACCGGCGCGATCTTGCGCTGGCTTATGTTGCGCTGAGCATGGGCATCTTCGCCGTCACACTGCTCTTGTCGGAATCTGAAGCCGGATTAGGTCTGGGACTCGGACTCTTTGGCATTTTGTCGATCATTCGGTTGCGTTCCGATACGCTCACCCAGGAAGAAGTCGCATACTACTTCATTTCACTGGCGATCGGTCTGCTCAACGGCCTGCACCCGGATCCAGCGTGGGTTTCACCCGTGATCACCGCGAGCCTGGTGCTGATCATGTACGTTGTCGATCATCACGGTGTTGGAAAAAATACGCAGCGCCAAATGGTCACCCTGGACCGGGCCTACCCTGAAGAACACCAACAGATCGATGCTTTGGAGCAGCTCCTCGATGCCAAAGTCTTGCGCACGGTGGTACTGGAACTGGATATGGTCCGGGACCTCACGATCGTTGATGTGCGTTACAGCCCTAACGGCCCGGTCGACAACATCCCGGCACCCAAGAAGCCACGGAAAGGCAACGCCTCCGATACGAATTATTCGCCCATTTCAGCGCAGCAGCCGACTTACGGTCTCGCGCAGGGTCCGGCGAGCGTTTCATCGACTCGGGTGCGATAACCATGCAGCAAGCGGATATGAATATGGCACAAAACAGCGCGCGTGAAGCACTCGATGCGGCGGTGACAGACCGAGCAAGTATCTCGCTTGCCGACGTCATGGAAACCGCTGCACTGCAAACCCGGGTGGATAAGAAATTCTTACTGACACCCACCCAGTTTGCGGCATTCACCGACCGGTTAGGCGAGGAATTCTCCGTGATGGAAATCGACGGGATCCGCAGCTTTCAATACCGCTCAACATATTTCGATACCCCGGATTTCGAGCAATACCGGGCACACCGCCAGGGTCGCCGGCGCCGATATAAGGTGCGCTCGCGGACGTATGTGGACTCCGATCTGTGTATGTTCGAGATCAAAACCAAGGGACGTCTCGGCGCCACGGTGAAGCACCGCCGTGAACAGCCGGTCGATGATGCTCGTCAGCTGACACCGCAGAACCTGGAATTCGCGGCCCAGGTGTTGGCCGAAGAATACGGGCAGACTGTTCCAGAACTTGAAGCGGTGCTGCACAACTCCTATGTTCGGGCAACCCTGGTGAATTCAACGGACGGCGAGCGCGTGACCAGTGACGTCGAACTGCGCTACAAGGACAGCGAAGCGAAGGTGCACGGCCCAGATATGGTGGTGGTCGAAACGAAAACCAGCAACGGTCGGGGAGTCTCTGACCTGGCATTATCGGAGCTGGGGATCCGCCCGGTGAGCATGTCGAAATATTGTCTGGGGGTGGCGGCGTTGAATCCAGAACTACCAGCCAATAAGTGGTCGCGACTGATGAAGCGTCACGAATGGGCTCGGGTGGCCTAACGCAATCTCAGACTTTGGTGGAGAGTCGGTAGCCGACGCCGCGAACCGTTTCAAAACGTCCGGTACCTAGCTTATTGCGTAGGTACCGGACGTAGACGTCTACCACGTTGGAGCCGGGGTCATAGTCGTAACCCCATACACGGGAAAGTAACTGTTCTCGAGATAACGCCTGGCCGGGATGACGCAAAAATGTTTCGGCGAGTTCAAATTCGCGGGCCGAAAGATCGACTTCGACGTCGTTGACCGTCGCCACTCGGCGCAGCAAATCAAGTTGCAGCCCGTTGTGGGTGAGGATCGAAACTTCAGCTTCCTGCGGTTCAGAACGCAGCCGCAATTGGACACGGGCCAACAGTTCATCAAAGTGGAATGGTTTGGCCATGTAGTCGTCGGCCCCGGACTGCAGGCCGGTCACGGTATCGTGTATCGAGTTGCGCGCCGTCAAAATAATCACCGGTATGTCCAGGCCTAACGATCGAATATAGCTCAGCACACTGTACCCGTCGCCATCGGGTAGGCCCAGGTCCAAAATGACCAGATCGAAGGTTGCGGTACCGGCTTGTTCACGGCCCTCGGTGGCGGTCGCGACGGCCAGCGGAGTGAACCCTGCGGCCTTTAGTCCTTTGGAGAGGAACGAGCTGATGCGTGGTTCATCTTCGACAATAAGGATTCTGTTCACTACTCGGACTCCTGGTCTTCGGATGGCTGCGTCGAACGTGTCGTATCAGGTAGCGTATCGGATGCATCGGTCGGTTCCAGCGGAATGGTGATGATAAAAATCGAGCCGGCGCCCGGCGTTGATTCGACGTGAATTGTGCCGCCGTGTGCGGCGGTAATGGCCGAGACGATATTGAGGCCCAGACCGGAACCCTGGGTGCGTTCACCGCTTGAACCACGACCGAACCGTTTGAAAATACCCTGCTGATCTTCCGGCGTGATGCCGATGCCTGAGTCAGCGACCCATAGGCAGAGCTCGGTGCCGGTACCATCGCTGTGGCGGAAGGTACTGCCTAGCTCCACCGAAGTATTGGGTTCAGAGAATTTGACGGCGTTAGCGCACAGCTGCAGCACAGCCTGGGTGAGCCGAGCCGTATCCACGGTGACGGAGCCGTGCGCTCGTGCGGTCAGTGTCCAATCTCGTGGGCCCAGGGCTTGAGCTTTGGCATGGATATCGTGCATGAGTTCGCCGATATCGGTGGGTGCTGGCCGGATGAAGTCCGTGGTGTTGGACTGCGCCAGGGTCACCAGGTCATTGACCAGTAGTGACATGCGTTGCAGCTCGTCGAGTCCGATATCGCGGGTCTGTGCGACGTCTTCTGGATCGTTGCTATCCATGAGTTCCAAATGGCCGCGGATAATGGTGATCGGGGTGCGCAGCTCATGCCCGACATCGTCGAGCAGCTGGCTTTGCTGCTCCAGCGCCAGTTGTAGCCGGTCCAGCATGTTGTTGATGGTCTCGGTGAGTTCGGCGAATTCGTCGTGACCGCGCACTTGGATGCGGGAATCGAGTTCTTCTTCTGAAATCCGTTGGGCGGTGGCCTGCAGGTCCCGAACGGGTTGGAGCATGCGCCCCACCAACAACCAGGCTGTAATGCCGCCGATCAGCAGGGCTCCGGCCCCGGCGCCAATGAAGATGGCCAACGACATGTGCACCTCACGAAGCTCGGCCTCTAGGTCGGCGGCTTCGATATAGATACCGGGTTCGGAGTCTTCGGCGAGGTGTACGGGGACCACGGCGGCACGGTAGGTGGAACGGTCGGTTTCCACCGTGGTGATGTAAGCCGATTCTGGTTCGACCGTTGCGGCCCAGTCAACGAAGTCGGCATCTTCTTCCAGGCGCAGCGAGACGTTTTCGGGGGCGCTCCAGATGATCTCGCCGTCCTGCATACCGATCACGCTCTGTGTTTCGGACAGCTGGTTGTACTGCATGGCCGTGTACATCAGGTCGGCCGCCCGGGTGAAATGTTCTTGGGTTTCAGGGTCGATACCGGTATCAGCTAGGACGCGGAAATCTTCGACGTCACGGGCCAGCGATTCGTCCATCTGGGTCTCGAGGCGCTGGCGCTCGATTACATAGTTCACAGCGCCGGCGATCAGTAGGGTCGCTCCGGTGAGGAGCAGTATGCCGATCAATAACCGGGCCCGGATCGATAACCTGGTGCCGGAGGCTCTGCCCCGTGCATTAGTCGTCGTCATCGTCGTCCCAGTCATCGTCGTCCCAGTCGTCATCATCCCAGTCGTCATCGTCGTCGTCCCAGTCATCGTCCTCCCAATCGTCGTCGTCATCGTCCCAGTCATCGTCATCCCAATCGTCGTCGTATTCGACATCGACCGGGGGAGCGGGGGCGACCGGATGACTCGGCGGGGCAGGCTCAGGTTCCGGCTCCGCAGTGGGTTCGGGCGTGGGCTCTGGCGAAGGGGTGGGTGTCTCGGAGGGCGTCGGCGATGGGGCCGGAGCAGGTTCGTGGGTGTTTTCTACGACCGGGCCGAGGTCGCGGTCGTCTGGACCGGCCACGACGTCTTGGACGAAGAGGCTCCCGGTGACGACTGCTGCAATGGCCGCCACCGTCCACGCGAGCCGGGACGAAATGATGCGAGACATGCGTCCATTATGACCCAGAGAAATGAGACGCAGATGAGAAGACGGGGTCTAGGAAGCGTTGGTGACCCACCGGTGTGCTTGCTGGGTCTCGGCGGTGTCGAAGACGCGCACATCGACGTTGGGCAGCAGCTTTTCGGCCACCTGGGCACCGCGTTCCAGCCACTGCTGCTCGGTGAGCACAGCGATCTTATCGAAATGATCCAGTGAGCCCAGGTTCTTGATGCCCAATTTGGTGTCTTCGTAGACCGCGCCGGCGGTAAAGCTGTCGAGGTGGGTCAGATCAGCCAACACGGAGACCCGTTCGTGGTGTTCCAGCGCCTCGTTGACCATATCGGTGACCTGTTGCCAATCATCGCGGTCTACGGTGCCGCTGACCTTGATGGTGATCAGGTTATCGTTGAGCTGCAGTGAGTCAATCATCGAGTCCTCCTGACGGAGATTGGGTGATAGATCGCTTCTGTCTGCACCCTAACAAATCCCGGCGTTCTGCCGAGCCGCTGTGCCACTGACAGGGATCGGCATAGCCCATAGACTCACACCATGAAGCATCTCGAATTTGGCAAAGACATCCCAGATCCCATGGAACCCTACCTTGCGGTCGATCGGTCTGGGCCCAGGCACGAATGCTGGGTCACCGGCCACATGGTTGCGGGCCTCGATGGCACCGCAGCAATCGATGGCAAAGTCGGGGCATTATCCACCGAAGTTGACCAAAAACTTTTCCGGCAAATGCGTCAGATTGCCGACGTCGTTCTCGTCGGCGCCGAAACGGTTCGCAAGGAAGGCTATGGCCTGGTGCGACTCTCCGATGAGGCCAAAGCCCAGCGCGAGGCCGAAGGAAAACCGCCAACGCCACCGGTCGCGGTGGTCACCGGTAGCCTGAATCTGAACTGGAATCTCAAACTGTTCAAAGCGGCACCCGAGCATGCGCCAACCATGATCATCACGAGTGCAGCTGCGGATCCCGACAAGCTTGCAGAAGCCAAAAAGCATGCGACCGTAGTCATTGCGGGTGAAGAACGTGTTGAACCTGCAGCGGCACTGCAGGCCCTGGCCGAACGCGGGCACGAGGTGGTGTTGTGTGAAGGTGGTCCAACCCTATTGGGCGAGTTCGTTGCCGCAGAACGCCTCGATGAACTGTGCTTATCGATTGCCCCGGTCATGGGCGGTGACAACCTCCCCGTTGGCATCATGCCCGACGGCGGGGGCGTCCATCATTTCGAGCTAAAATCCGTCAAAGGCGAGGAGCACACCCTCTTTCTGCGGTACGAAGTAGCGAAGGAGGGTTCCGGTCATGAGTAGTAAGGCATTTACCTCGTTGATGGGCTCGGTAAATTCTGCCGCAGTGGTGGTCACGACCGTTGCCGATGACATTCAGGCAGGCTGTTTGGTCGGTTACCACACACAGTCGAGTATTGCTCCGCAGCAGTACTGCTTCTGGCTGTCCAAAGCCAACCACACCTATCGAGCCGGGCTGTTGGCAACCCACTTCGCCGTGCACTTTTTGACCGCCGAAGACCTCCCGCTGGCCCAACATTTTGCGACCCGCTCGGGTGACGATACCGATAAATTCGCCGACCTGGACGTAGCAGCCGATGCGGAACACGGCGTGCCGTTGCTGCAGGATTGTCCCAACCGCATGGTGGTTGAGCGTCTGTCGATTGTCGACGATGGTGGAGATCACGTGTGTGTGACTGCGCGAGTGGTCGATGCCGAAAGTACCGGAAAATTCACGCCCCTGCGTATCGCCGATTTGGGCAAGATGGCACCGGCACACGGCAGCGACGAGCGGGCCGTCCACCCGTAAGCCACGTGCTCTTAGCCCGTTTGGCATGGACGAGTGCAACGTCCATGCAACATCTGTGTGATTAGGGTCATAATTACAAGCTTTTCACGTGCCGCAGCGGCTCATGAAGCTTGCAATTCATGACGACATAAGGAGGGTCGATCCCATGGTTATGAGAGCTGGAATCGTTAAGCAATTTGGCAAAACCATCGACATCGAAAACACCGATAAACCAAAGCCAGGTAAGCACCAGGCGTTGGTAAAACTCATCGCCACCGGTGTCTGCCACACCGATTTACACGCCTTGGAGGGCGATTGGCCGGTCAAGCCGTCGCCGCCGTTCATTCCCGGACACGAAGGTGTGGGCGAAGTCGTAGAGCTCGGAGAAGACGCCGTGAACTTTGAAATCGGCGATATCGCAGGCAATGCCTGGCTCTGGAGTGCTTGCGGCAATTGTGAGTACTGCCGGCGGGGTTGGGAAACCTTATGCCATGACCAGACCAACAGCGGATATTCGGTAGATGGCTCCTTTGGTGAGTACATGCTGATTGATACTCGCTATGCTCCAAAAATCCCGGAAGGGTCCGACATATATGAAGTGGGGCCGATCCTGTGCGCGGGAGTGACGGTATATAAAGGGCTCAAAGTATCGGAAGCGAAGCCGGGCGACTGGGTCGTGATCTCCGGTATCGGTGGCCTCGGGCACCTGGCGGTGCAATATGGGGTGGCGATGGGGCTGCGCGTGATCGCCGTCGATATTGCCGATGACAAGCTGGAACTAGCAAAGAAACATGGTGCCGAAATTATCATCAACGCCGCCGATGCGGACCCGGCGACAGCAGTTCAAGAACAGGTTGGCGGAGCTCACGCAGTATTGGTGACGGCTGTGCATGAGCAAGCTTTTGGGCAAGCAATCGGCATGTCACGTCGGGGCGGGACCATCGTCTTCAACGGTCTACCACCAGGAAAATTCGATGTTTCCGTGTTTGATGTCGTACTCAACGGCCTAACGGTGCGAGGCTCGATCGTTGGGACGAGACAAGACATGATCGAGGCATTGGAATTCCACGCGGCCGGCAAGGTTGAGCCCACCTACCACCGTCGTCCACTCGAAGATCTTAACGAAGTATTCGAAGAGATGCGAGGCGGAAAAATCGACGGACGAGTCGTTGTCGAATACTAACAAGATTGTTCAGACACGCTTCGTCAGGAGGTCGAGCACCTGACGAAACGTGGCAGAGGTCGTCCCCGAAACATCCACCCCGATCGCCTGTGCCTGCAGGCGCTGTTGATGCAGGGTGGCGTGACCAATCAGCAACGCCATGACGGCATCGGTGGTGGTGTCATTCGGGGAGACTTCGGCAAGCGCTCGGCGCATCGCCTCGCCGCCAGTACCCAGCGCGAGTGCGGAAGCGGCCAGTTCTGCGGCATCTCGGGTAGTGAGCAGTGTTTCGTAGAGCTGTTCGGCCCGGGCCGTGAGGTCGGTCCGCCAAGCACCGCTTGGTGGGCCGAAATCTACCGATGCCAACAGACGGTCAACCACGGCCCCCAGCAGCGATTGCTTATCTTTGACGTGCCAGTACAGTGCAGAAACCGCGACATCGAGCTCTTTGGCGACGCGACGCATCGACACATCGGCCAGGCCGTGGGTGTTCAACAACTGTAACCCCACGCGGCTGAGTTCATCACGGCTCATGGTAGACATCGCCACTCATCTTAGCGCTTGGCGTTCAGCGGCCGCTGGGCTATCCTGAACACTGTTCACTGAACAGTGTTCACCTGGACTCGAAAGGCGGCCCGATGACGGCCAGAGATTTAGCGCACATCGCAGTATTTGCGGCGTTGACCGCAGGCTTGGGCCTGTTAGGCTCTTTCACCGTGGCCGGCGTCGTGCCGATTACGTTGCAAACCCTCGGCGTCATGCTCGCCGGAGCCGTTCTTGGCCCGTGGCGTGGTTCGGCAGCCATGGCACTGCTCATTCTCGGCGTTGCCTTAGGCTTGCCCTTATTGGCCGGTGGTCGCGGGGGACTCGGCGTGTTCGTCACCCCCACGGCAGGTTATCTTGTGGCATGGCTCGTTGCGCCCCTCATCATCGGGTTGATTGTTGGCAAGCGTCCGGTGTGGTGGCGCGTAGCGCTGGGCTCCGTGGTCGGCGGAATTTTCGTGGTCTACCTTTTCGGGATACCGATACAAGCCTGGTTTACCCAGCTGACCATCGGTGAAACCATCCTGACCTCCCTGGTGTTTTTGCCCGGCGACATCCTTAAGGTCGTCGTCGCCACGCTGGTGACCATGGGACTCTATCGCGCCTATCCAAAAGCCTTCGACACCTCTGTCGGTACAACGAGACCCCGTGCAGCTCAAAATCATTGATCACCCCGATGCGGCCGAGGCGCTGACTGCGGCACTGGCCGTTCACAATGCCGGCGCTGTGCCGTTGATTGTCGACTGGCGAGCACCGATCGCTGATGACCTGCAGAACTGCAGACTTCCCGAGGCTACGGCGTGGGCGGCCCTGACCTCGGGCACCACGGGCGCCCCGAAGATCGTCGTGCGAACGGCTGCCAGTTGGCAGGTAGCCTTTCAACCTCTAAACGTCGAACTGGGCTTACGCGCAGGTGAGGGCCTCTGGATGCCGGTCCATCAGGTGTCATCGATGGCGCTATTCTCCGCGGCGTGGGCGCAGGATTCCGGATTCGAACTCGTCATTCCCACGCCTACCGAAGCGGGCCTCGCCCGTGCCACCGCGGCTCATGTGACCCCGGCCTGGTTGGAACGCTTGCTGACGATGCTCGAAGCTGGCCACTCTTCGACACTTGATACTGTTCTGGTTGGTGGGGATCACCTGCCACCAGAACTCCTGCACCGAGCAGAAGCCGTTGGTCTGCGCGTCGTCACCTATGCCGGTGCGGCAGAACTGAGTTTTGTCGCCTGGGACCGCGGTGACGGACTACAGCCATTCGAGGGTGTGGCCACGCGCATTGCAGATGGCCAGCTTTGGGTCTCGAGTCCACAGATCGCGCTGGACGTGCTCGGTGGGACGCTACGCCGCGACGTTATTGACGGCATCGAATGGGCGACCGTTGGAGACCGGGTGACAGAAGACCACGGGGTCCTGGAATTCTTGGGGCGGGGAGACGGCGCAATTCTTACCGCGGGAGCAACGGTTGTTCCAGCCGAGGTAGAGGCCGTATTACACAGCCATCCCGATGTCACCGGCAGTCTGGTCATGGGGCAACCCGATACTGTGCTTGGCCAACGGGTCGTCGCCTGGGTCGAAGGACCTGCCGATGTCGGGCAGTTACGTGATTGGGTGCGGTCACGGTTGCCAAAAGCGGCCCGGCCGGTGCAATGGCATGCCGTCGAACACCTGGCACGGACCGCGTCCGGTAAGATTCGGCGAGTACTCCCGGAGGAAGCATGAGACGAATCGTCGTAACCGGCGGTGCCCGCACCGCGATCACCGGCTGGCACCGTGCCCAGGAAGAACTGTCTGATGATCAGCTTGCTGCCACCGTCTTAGCAGCCATGCCAACCCGGCCCGACCTGGTGATGCTCGGTAATACCGTTGGCCCGGGAGGAAATATCGCCCGCATCGCGAACTTAGCGGCCGGCTGGCAAACAGCCGGAGCGGTGACCCTGGACGCCCAATGCGGCTCCTCCTTGGTAGCCATCGGACAAGCCGCCGCACATGCGCGCATGACCGGCCAAACCGTGGTGGCCGGCGGTACCGAATCGCCTTCAACCGCCTGGCCCGACGGCGAGCGAACCCAGGCTGCATTTACCCCGGCCGGCTTTCCAGATCCCGATATGACCGAAGCCGCAGACCAGTTGGCGGCAACTTATGGGATCACCCGCGAACAACAAGAAGCCTATGCCGTACAGAGCCACCAACGAGCGCTCGAACACCCTTCCCAGTATCTTGTAGGTGAGTACCGTGACGACGGCCCGCGTGACGCGCAGAAACTGGTGAACCGACTGGGCACCATCACGTCACATCCGGCCGCATCAGTCACTGGTCTTTCGGCTGCTCGCATTGCGGACGCGGCTGCGGCGGTGCAACTCGCTCCGGAACGCGACACCCCACACGAAGGCGTAGAAGTTCTCGACTACCGACTGGTCGGTGCCGACCCACAACTCCCAGGCTTCGGGGCCGCTCCCGCCATCGCGGCACTCCTTGCCGCACGCGCTCTCACGGTTGCAGATATCGAGGTCCTCGACATCGTGGAAGCTTATGCCGCCCAAGTGCTGGCGACCTGTCAGCATCTCGACCTGAACCCCGCATCCGTGAACCGGCACGGTGGGGCCCTGGCACACGGCCATCCGTGGGCAGCCTCCGGAGCCATCGCCTTCTTGACCACCCTCGAGCAACTGTCCAATATGCCAGCCGGCACGCTCGGTGTCACCGCGGCAGCGGTCGCCGGAGGCATGGGAACCGCGGTACTGGTGAGGAAACTATGATCACACTGGAAAACGTGACCGTAACCGTCAAACCCGATGCCGTACTGCTCGACGACATCTCTGCCACCCTGAGGGCTCCGACGACCGCGATCATCGGTGAAAACGGGTCCGGAAAGTCCACGCTCGCTAAGGTCCTAGCGGGACTGATCGACTACACCGGCTCCGCCACCATCCACGAGATCGAAATCGCCACCGGAGGCAAGAAACTTGCAGGCCGAGTCGGCATGATCATCGCTAATGCCGCAGCCCAGGTCATTATGCCCACCGTGGCAGAAGACATCGGACTCTCCCTGCGACACCTGCCCAAAGACCAGCGTGACGCCGCACTTGAACAGGTGCTGGAAGAACACGACCTCACCGAACTGGCTGACCGGCCAGCACTGTCTTTATCTTCCGGCCAACTCCAACGTCTGGCGCTCGCAGCCGTGGTGGCCACGAACCCCGATGTTCTCATCGCCGATGAGCCAACCACGATGCTTGACGCCCGGTATGCCAAACTCGTCTCCAATCAGTTATTTGCCTCAGCCGAACGACAACTTGTACTGATCACCCATGACCTCGACCTCGCGGCCCGCTGCGATGACATCATCTGGGTGCACGACGCGAAAATCGCCCACCGGGGACCGGATGCAATCCAGCACTATCTGGAGCACATCGGCTAATGCTGTCCCTCTACTATCCAACCGGGTCGTTCCTGCACCGCATGCCGACATGGCTCAAACTGGTGGTGTTGGGCGTGGGCTCAACGGCTTTGATCTGGCTACCCGATTCGTATTGGGCGCTCCTGATCATCCTCGCACCGCTGCTGGGATATGTCCTGGCGCGGCTGCCATGGCGTGTACTCGGCACCGATCTGTTTCGCCTGTCGTGGCTCATCGTGTTCCTGATGATCACACAGCTGATCTTCAACGAACCAGTCCAAGCCGCCACGGTGATCGCTCGACTGACCACGATCATTTTGGCAGCGCAATTATTCACCCGCGCCACCAAGATCCAACACCTCATCAACACGGTCGAACAGCTTGCGAAACCCCTGAAACCCCTGGGGGCTAACCCCTATAAAATTGCCCTGGCCGTTGCGTTGATGTTGTCGTCCATCGGACAAATTGTCGGATTCATTCGCCAAGTAAGAGACGCCCAACGAGCCCGCGGCGTGCGGCTTGCCGCATGGTCGTGGGTGGTTCCCGTCTTGGTCTTGTCGTTAAAGCATGCCGATGATGTCGCTGACGCACTGGTGGTCCGAGGGCTGGACTAAAAATCAACTTCGGCACGCAAGATACCGAATTATGGGGGATTGCGGGTGATCGCCAGTACACTTGACTCTTGAAACAACCGAATGGGGACACTCATGGTAAACGTAAAAATTTTGCCCGATAAAGCACACGCTTCCGAAGAAGTCGCACAAATGCTGTACGACTTGATCGTTGAAAAACCTGACGCCGTGATTGGCGTCGCGACCGGCTCTACACCTGAAGGTGCCTACGAGCGACTGGCGGAAAAGATCTCTGAACACCGCACTGATGTGTCCCAACTCCGGTTCTTCGCACTGGATGAGTACATCGGTTTGCCCTGGGAACACCCTGAGTCATATCACTCGGTCATTCATCGTTGCGTCACCGTGCCGCTGGGAGTTGATCCGGCACAAGTTCATGTCCCTGAAGCGCCGGACGATTCCACGGTCGGCCCGGTTGAGGAATACGACCAGAAAATCGCCGCAGCTGGCGGCATTGATCTCCAGTTGCTGGGTATCGGACGCAACGGTCACATCGGGTTCAACGAACCAGGCACACCGTTTAACGCCCCCACTCACGTTGGTGAACTTACCGAGTTGACGCGCGAAGACAACTCGCGATTCTTTGAAGGCGGCGTCGATGAAGTTCCACCGTTGGCCGTTACCCAGGGCATTGGCACGATCTTGAAAGCTCGCAAAATTGTGTTGATGGCATTCGGCGAAGCAAAAGTCGATGCGATCCATGATTCGCTTGAGATCCCACCGGCGGAAGAACGCCCCGGGTCCTCGTTGCAGCTGCATGACGACTGCACGTTCTACCTGGATGAAGCTGCTGCTGCCAAAGTAAACCACTCATAAAACTCATCACTGCATCTCGAAGGAAAAACATATGCGTTTAACAAAGCCGTGGTCCGTGACCACCCTGGCAGTTGTTGGTCTCTTTGCTTTGGCCGGTTGTGGTGGAGACAATGCTTCGGAAGCTAACCCGAGTTTTGAAGCAGTCGAGGAGTCTTCGTCGCCGATGTCGGCGGATCCGCAGCCTGAAACTGAAGCCCCGGAAACCGAGGCAGCAACCGAAGGTTTCGGAACCGAGGAGTCCGATACCAGCGGTGATGACTCGCTGCTGGCCACCTGCCAAGATTACGCGGCCTTTGATCGCGGATTAGTCGCAGACGTTGAAAACATCATGACCCTTGCGGCTGATCCCGAGGCTTCTGAAGAAGAAATGGCTGAAGCCCACGGGCAGATGGAAGACTTCCGCAGCGAGTTCGAAGGTATTATCGCTGAAGCCGAAAACCAAGAGTTCATAGACAACGCAGAGAAGACACTCGAGTCGCTCAAAATTTTTGAACAGATGACCGAACCGGGTGCTTCGATGTCTGAGAAAGACGCGTTGTCGTCTGACCCCGCCATGCAAGAAGGTGTGGCAGCAGAAGAACAACTTGTCCAGCTGTGTAACACCGAACTGGGCTTCTAACCTACCGCTATGCGTCTGCAGAAAAACCTCGCCCTGCTCGGTTTTGGAACCTCGGCTATATTTGGTCTGACCGGTTGTGGCAGTTCCCTGGCTGACAGCTGTGAAGACTTCCATGCCTTCGACCAAGAATATGTCGCTGAGATCGATCGTGCCATGTCCACGGCAACACGACCAGAAGCCAGTGAAGACGATAAAGCAGCAGCGCAAGAGCTGGTACAAGAAGCACGGTTGGATTTTGAAGAGATCGTTGCCGATGCGCAGGACGAAGAGTTCCTCGCCTCGGCGGACGAGATCCCGCCAACCTATGCCCTGTACGAGCAGTTTATTGAACCGGATATGACACAGGACGACCAGATGGAAATACTGCAATCCGGTGACATGCAGGACGGCCTGGAAGCACAAGCTGAGCTCACCAAACTCTGCGACGCTGAAATCAACTGACGATCTAGGTCGTGAAGAAGAACCGCACCAGGTGGAAGAACACCGGCGCGGAGAAACTCAACGAGTCCAGCCGATCCATGATGCCGCCGTGCCCGGCAATGGTTGCCCCAAAGTCTTTGACGCCGCGGTCGCGTTTGATCGACGACATCACCAGTCCGCCGAAGAAACCCATCAGGCACGACACCAAGGCGAGCAGGGCGGCCTGCCACCAGGTGAACGGCGTAATCCACCACAGTCCGGCGCCGATGGCTGTTGCCGTCAGCACCCCGCCGATCAAACCCTCCCAGGTTTTATTTGGCGACACCGAAGGTGCCACGGGATGTTTGCCCAGGGTTTTGCCCCACACATACTGGAAAACATCTGACAGTTGGACAACAACCACCAGGAAGAGCATGAGCAGGGCGCCTTCGGCACCACCACTACTCAGCGCAGAACCTTCAGCAGCTTCGCGACCGTTATGTATCATGACGGGTAACTGCATGATGGCCGGAATATAACTGATCGCATACACGCAGACCATCAGTGCCCACTGGATCATCGCGGCACGCTGCAGGAAGTTCTCCGTATCGCCGGCTAACGCATTGCGGATCGGCAAGAATAAGAACGCATACACGGGGATCAAGACAGCAAACGCGCCGTACCAGTGTTCCCACAGGAACCAATAGTTGATCACCGGGATGATATACACCAACCACACCAGGGTTTTGTGGTCTGAACGGTGCGTTGGCGCGATGGTGAGGAACTCACGCAGCGCTAAGAAGGATAACCCGAGGAACAGGACGATGACTGCAGTTTCGCCGATCAACAGGGTGACGGCCAGGCCAAGGGCCATGACCCACCAAGCGGCGATGCGTTGGTTGAGATTTTTGAGTGTGGAGTTGTCTTGGCCACGTTTCGCGAACCAAAGAATTGCGGCGACGATGGTCGCCAGGACCAGGATGCCACCGATGCCGATGAACAGCTTGAGCATCGTGGAATCAATGAGGCCGATCATGCGGTCTCTCCTTGCGCATCAGTTGCCAGCTCATCAGCGAGCACACCGCGTGCCCGGGACAGGAAATGCTCTTGCGACTCATCGTCGTCAACAAACAGTGGCTGGTGCACGATGACCTGCGAGAGGCGGGGGACCGGGATGGTTTCTCCCTTGGGTAGTATCCGGCTCAGGTTCTTTAGGGTCACCGGGACCACGGGCACCTCGGGTGCATGTTGGGCTAGTCGATACAGGCCGGCCTGGAAGGTTGCCACTTGATCACCGGGGCCACGGGTGCCTTCGGGGAAAATGATGAGCGAATCGCCGGCGTCCAGAATATCGGTCATGCCGGTGAGCTGACTGGTTTTCGGCGAGCTGCCCGAATCCGTCTGCCGCGTGGGACGAGCATCTGCCGGGGTATGGGCTCGATCTTTATAACGGTGGACCAGATGAGCGTTGAAGATCCCCTCTGCCACCGACTGCTTGAGGCCGGAACCCCAATAGTCGGCCGCGGCGATGGGCCGAACTTTCGGTTGTAGTTCGGCAGGCATGATGGCCCACAGGGTCACAAAATCCAGGTGGGATGAGTGGTTTGCAAAATAGATTGCCTGGGGCGGGAAGTCGGGCGCTTCGCCGTCGGTACCTTCGGCACGAACGCGGGCACCAGATGCCGTGGTGATCAAACCCGATAGTCCGCGTTTGAGCAGTTGCTTCACGTTCATGGTGTCTCACCCTTCTGTGCGTGCAGGGCCTGTGAGATACGGTTCAACCGCATGATCACGGTGATGATCGAGCCGATCAAAATGAGTGCCACGGCGATCGCCAGGAACAGGCCGCGAGCATCGAAGAGTGGCTCGAACAGCGAGGCAAGACTGGCCAGCACTAGTACCCACATCCGGGCGGGTTTGGCCATGGGTCCGGCAAAGAAATTGCCGACCCCGTTGGCGGCACCCAGCGTTCGCACATACGCAGTGAGGATCGCGGCCGCAGCGGCCGACCAACCCAGCACAACACCCCAGTCGACCGCGCCAGCTACCCAGATACCGGCGGTGGCATAACCGGCAGCAGCAACGAGCACCAGATCGGCGATGCGATCGGGTACCTCGTTGAAGAGGTCCCCGGTGGGGGTATGCAGACCTTTTTCGACCGCGAGCATGCCGTCGAGCATATTCAGCAGCAGTCGCAACGGAATGCACACGACCGTGACCACCAACCAGGCGGCCCGCACGCCGTCTGAGGTGACCAAAGCTGAGGCGATGAGCGCGGCTGCACCCAGCGCAGCAAATATCACTGAGCCAACCGAGACCTTATTGGGTGTGAGTTTGGCGGCGTACATGGCATCAGCAAGCTTGGCGGCCCAGCCGGTTGAACGCTGCGGGATAGCCCGTCGGTCGGTGCCCTGGGGGCTATTGGTTTCTGACATAGTTCCTCATTGGTGGTGCCACTTGAAGTCGTGATCTAGTGTAGGCGCTGCGCTAGGCTGAAACCTAGACATTCTCGACCACCATGATCCGGGAGATGGTGCCACATGTTGCCAAAACGCATAGATCACACAGTCGCTGCTGCGTGGGGAACAGCCGAAGCCACGGTGTTTTTTATTGTGCCGGATGTCTGGACCAGTTGGCGCGCCCTCCATAACCCGCGACGGGGCATGGCGACTACGGTCTCAGCGCTGGCAGGTGCCCTGGTCGGGGGAGCGACCACGTATAAAACAGCCCAGCAGATGTCACCGGAAGACACCGAACAGGTTCTGACCTCAATTCCGGGCATCTCGGCAGCGATGGTGGCCGACGTGGAGCGGCAGCTGGATGAGCAGGGTTGGTCGGCACTGGTGCTTGGTCCCACCCGCGGGGTCCCGTATAAGATTTATGCCCGCACCCTAGCCCACGGTAATGAATCCTTTGGCCGGTTTATGGCATTGTCAGTGCCGGCACGGATGGTCCGGTTTCTCGCAGTAACAGGAGGCGTTGCCGGACTCGGAAAACTAGCAGACCGCATGGGTGTGGGCAGCAAAGGCAAAGCAGCGCTCTTCTTGGGAGGGTGGGCCGGTTTCTACACCTGGTACTTCACCCTTGGTCCCGGACGCCGCAGCGCCTCCGATACAGTTTCGTCAGATGAACCAGGCACTCTAGGCTAGAACCTATGACAGAATTTGCTTTCCCCACCTGGTCCGGCCGCACCGATGGTCCTGGACCAGAACACGCCCGCTGGCACTGCCGAGTCAAACCCGTCGACAACACCGAACAGGGTTTCGCGCTGTTGGGTTTTGTCTCCGACGAAGGGGTCATCCGGAATCAGGGCCGTGCCGGTGCAGCCGAGGGGCCGGCCGCAATTCGCGGGGCACTGGGATCAATGGCCGTGCACCACGAGATCGCGCTGTTTGATGGTGGCGACGCCGTGGTGTCAGACGGCGACTTGGAAAGTGCGCAACAACGCTACGGGCAGGCTCTAAGCCAGCTGCTGCAACAGCAGAAATTGACCGTGGGACTCGGTGGCGGCCACGAAATCACCTGGGCCTCCTACCAGGGTGTTCGGGCGGCGTTTCCGAATGCGAAGCTTGGCATCATCAACTTGGATGCGCACTTCGACAACCGGCCAGACGAACAGGCCACCTCGGGCACCGGCTTCGCCCAGATCATGGCGGCGGAACAGCACGCAGGCCAGCAACCGGTCGTGTTAACGCTGGGGGTTGCTGAAGCCTCGAATACGCCTGATGTATTCAACCGGGCCCGTGACACGGGTATCGGTTGGGTCACTGATGACCGTTGGGTCACGTACCCCTGCGAGGCCGGCGGTGCGGTGGCGCAGTTGTTGGAACAGGTCGATGTTGTGTACCTGACCATTGATCTCGACGTACTGCCCGCGGCAACGGCTCCGGGCGTAAGTGCTCCGGCGTCTTATGGTGTGCCACTGCCGTTGGTTTCTGCGGTGATCGATCATGTGGCGGCTTCAGGCAAGCTGGTACACGCCGATATTGCCGAGCTGAATCCACATTTGGACCAGGAAAACAGAACTGCGATGGTGGCGGCCCGTTTCGTGGACCGTCTCACCACCGCCGAACGGGGTCAAAACTTTACTGCTGACCAGCCAGCGCAGTCGGCGTACTTAGCGCCCGAAGCGGGTCAGCCGCAGGGAATTGAGTACAACCAGTACCGATGAGGCAGCCATCGCGGCACCAGCGAACATCGGGTTGAGCAGTCCAAACGCTGCAATCGGAATACCTGCCGTGTTGTAGGCAAATGCCCAGAACAGGTTCGTCCGAATAATCCCCAGGGTTTTGCGTGACAGCTGCAGGGACTGCGACACCTGGGTCAGCGATGAACCCATCACCGTAATATCGGCGGCTTCACGCGCAACATCGGTGCCTGAAGCCATCGCAATTCCAAGATCAGCTTGCGCCAGAGCCGGGGCATCATTAACACCGTCACCGGCCATCGCCACGGTCTTGCTGGCGGCTTGCAGTTCTTTGACCTTCTCGACCTTGTCTTCTGGTCGAACACCGGCGAAGACATCATCCGGATTAATACCGACCTCGGCAGCAACCTGGCGGGCCACCGACTCGTTATCGCCCGTGAGCAACATGGGGGTAATGCCCATGTCTTTCAGGTCGGCAATAGCCTGCGCGGAAGTGTCCTTGATCTGATCTTGCAGTGCGACGATACCGGCCAGTTGACCCTCAATAGCTACCCAGACGGCGGTCGCTCCGGCAGCCTCAGCATCGGCGAGCGCCTGCTCGTTTTCTGGGGTGAGCGCACCGGTGTGCTCGACAATAAATGTTGACCGACCGGCGGCAACGCGCTGCTGGGCTCCGTCCATATCGACGGTGCCGATGACGCCACCACCCGCGGTGGACATGAATTCGGTGACTTCGGGAAGTTCGGTCAGTTCTGAGCCAGCCTCCACGATTGCGGTCGCGATGGGGTGTTCGGATCCCAGTTCTACGGCTGCGGCTGCGATGAGTACGTCGTGTGCTGATCGGTTGTCGAATGCAGTGACATCGGAGACGGCCATCTGGCCTTCGGTCACGGTGCCGGTTTTGTCGAGGACCACGGTGTCAACGCCGCGGGAATCTTCCAGTACCTGTGGGCCACTGATCAAAATACCCAGCTGGGAGGCGCGCCCGGTTCCGGCCAACAGGCCGATCGGAGTCGCCAACCCTAGTGCACATGGGCACGCAATAATCAACACGGTGACGGCTGCACGGAACGCCATGGCGGGATCCCCGAGGAGTAGCCAGGTCGCTAGCGTGATCAGCGCGATGACCAACACAATTGGCACAAAGACCGCTGAGATGCGGTCGGCCAGGCGTGCAATCGGGGCCTTTTCGGCTTGAGCACGGGAGACCAGTTGGCCCATCTGGGCCAACGTGGTGTCTGAGCCGGTGCGGGTGGTCCGCACAACGAGTCGGCCAGAAGTGTTGATGGTCGCACCGGTGACGGTGTCGTGCTTTGAAACCTCCATCGGCACGGATTCCCCGGTAATCAGCGAGGTATCAATGGCCGAGTGCCCGGAGACAACGAAACCATCGGCCGCGATCTTTTCACCGGGACGCACCACAAATTCGTCACCCACCACCAGCTGCGAAGCGTTTATGGTGACTTCTTGACCATCGCGCAGTACCGCCGCTTTATCTGCGGCCAGGTTCAAGAGTGAGCGTAGAGCTTCGCCGGCACGGTTCTTCGCGCGGGCTTCAAGGTAACGCCCCAGCAGTAAGAAGGTGGTCACCACACCTGCGGTTTCGTAGTACAGCGTGTGGTCGTGGCTGCCGGCAGCCAACGTCATGGTTGGGTCCAGCACCAATTCCACGGTCGAATACACCCAGGCAGCCGTCACACCGATCGACACCAGCGTATCCATGGTCGAAGCGCCGTGACGGGCTGCTTTGACGGCCCCGCGATGGAATGGCCATCCGCCCCAAAACGTAATCGGCAAGGACAATGCCATGGCTACCCAGCCCCAGTGGGGGAACTGGAAAACCGTGAACATCGAAATAAAGAACAACGGGATGGTCAGGATGGCCGACCAAATCAACCGCGGCTTGAGCTCGGCCACGCCAGGAGCGTCGTCGACCTTGGGCTCTTCAACCTCATCATCGGCGTCAGTGGTATCCGACTCGTCTGGCGCATCACCGTGCAGGGTAGCGTCGTAGCCGGCCTTCGATACGGCATCGATCAGGATTTGATCTTCGAGTCCGGCCGGTACTTTCAGATACGCCTGGTTCAATGGCAGGTTGACCGAAGCTTCTACGCCATCGAGTTTTTCGAGTTGGCGTTCTACTCGGCCCACGCAGGAAGCACAAGACATCCCGGAGATGTCCAGTTCCACATCGCGGGTATCGGTCGTTTCTGATGACATGACAGTCCTTTGAAAAGTTGCGGGGATTATTCGACGACGGTGTAGCCGGCTTCGGCCACGGTGTTGGAGAATTGCTGTGCTGAAGGGGTGGGATTGGAGGTCACGGTAGCCGTGGAGACGCCACCGTTGACCAGGTCAATATCGACGTTGGTGACACCGGGTAGCGATTCGAGTTCGGTGGTGACCGAGCCGACGCAGCCCTGGCATGTGAGACCTTCGAGTTTTAGGGTGGTTTGTGCCATGCGTATCATTCCTTCTTAGCGGAGGAGTCGGCCGATGGTGGTCGACACTTCTTCAACTTTTTCCGTGATCACGTCTTCGTCACCAGAGGCAACCGCCTCAAGGACGCAGTGATTCATGTGGTCGGTCACTAGGCCAAGACTCAAGGAGTGCATGGCTTTATTGACCGCCGAAATCTGGGTGAGCAGGTCGATGCAGTAGGTGTCTTCTTCGACCATGCGTTTGATGCCGCGCACCTGACCCTCGATGCGGGCGAGACGTTTCACGTAGTCCTCTTTGGTCGCGGAGTAGCCGTGCGGGCCGGGATGTTCTTGCATTGCGGTCATAGTTGCCACCTAGTTCTCATGGGTTCGACTACTCCCAGTTTTATACCCCTAGGGGGTATCTGTCAAACAAGAATTGCCCTCAACGAATATACCCGCCAGGGGTATGTGTTTTCTGGTCGTGTATCAGTGAGCTAGGGGAGGGGCGCGGTGTGGTCGTCTGGGGATGTTCCGTCTTCGACCGGGTCACGACGCAGGAAGAAAGCACCGATTGAGCCGGCGAGGGTAGCGAAAACCACCACCGAGAAAACCGCGAGGACGACATGCAGACTGCGCGCGAAGACCGTGTCTGCGCTGAATCCGGCCCCGGTGATGGTTGCCAAGGCCGCCTCGTAGAGGGCATCAAAATAGCTGGGGTACTCTGCGAAGAGATATAGCAGTTGACTCGCGGCCAGAATGACAATCGCGGTCACAGCCAACAGCCAAGCGATCCGGCTCGAGAGTAATTTCCCGGCGGACCGTGAGCCGCGCACTCCCGCTGAGAGTACGGTCCCAAATCGGGCGACGCGCCACACTCGCAGGGCCTGGAGGGCGCGGAAGAATCGCAAAAACGGTACCAGCAGGAAAATCACTTGCCACCAGTTTTTGCGCCAAAAGTGGGCCTGGAAACGTGCAATATAGGCGCGCAACAGGAATTCTGCGACGAAGATGCCCCAGAAGACCCAACCGACGACTGCGAGAACAGCTTGGCCGGTCGGGTCTGTGACAAGGAGCTGTGCAAGGACGACCAGCAGGAATATGATGCCCAGAACACCCATCGGGCGATCGAGGCGTTGCGCGACGGATTCGGCAGCGATGACTTGCTGCTGATTTTTCGTCACCAATCATCCCTCTCGCCGAAGCGCTGCGTCGAAAAGCCCACGGTAATTAACCTTCTGGTTGAGTGGGTTTCATTTCTTCGCGGGGTTCCGGGGTGTCTTTCGAGGAACCGGTGCCCTGCGCGGCGCGCTGTGGAATGCGCCCGCCGGCCAAGACCATTTCAACCTGACGGTCAGATAGCCGGTGACGCAGTTCCAATGGCTCGTTATCCAGCTGCGCGGTGACGGTATTGCCTTGCTCGAGCGCCTCCCACAGTCCGGAAAACTCCAGCACATCATCGCGTCCGATGCGGCCGTAGTCTTCGGGGTTCGTGAATTCCAATGGAAGCACGCCGAAGTTCGCGAGGTTCTGCCAGTGAATTCGGGCAAAGGATTTGGCAATCACGATGCGCAAGCCCAGGTGCCGCGGGGCAATGACCGCGTGTTCGCGCGATGAGCCCTGACCGTAGTTCTCGCCGCCGACGATCGCATGCCCGCCCGGGAAGTCTCCGGCTCGGGTCGCATAGGTGTCATCGACTTGGATGTAGGTGAACTCGGCGATCTTGGGGATATTACTGCGATACGGCAGCACACGAGAACCGGCCGGCATAATCTCGTCGGTCGAAATATCATCGCCGACTCGTAATAGCACGGGCAGATCGATGTCATCGGGGAGACTGTCGAATTCGGGTAGCGATTTGATGTTCGTCCCCTTGACGAGTTCCACTTCTTGGGCTTCGTCTTTCGGCAGTGGCGGTAGCAACATATCCGTGTTCACGGTATACGTTTCTGGTAGTTGAACCTTCGGATAGTCCATCTCCAGATCTCGAGGATCAGTGATCTTGCCGGTGAGTGCGGCGGCCGCTGCAGTTTCGGGTGAGCACAACCACACCGCATCTTCGTCGGTACCTGAGCGGCCCGGGAAGTTGCGCGGCATGGTGCGCAAACTATTACGCCCTACCGCTGGTGCCTGGCCCATACCGATACAACCCATGCAACCGGATTGGTGAATGCGTGCGCCGGAACCGATCAGCTCGAATGTCCACCCGCCTTTGGTCAGATCCATCAGAATCTCACGCGACGACGGGTTGATATCCAGCGATACTTGCTCGTGTGACTGCTGACCTTTGAGGATCTCTGCGACGACGGCGAAATCGCGTAGTCCAGGGTTTGCCGAAGATCCGACGACCACCTGGAAGACTTCTTCGCCGGCTGCTTCGCGCACTGGAACAACATTTCCTGGTGACGACGGCATGGCGATCAATGGTTCAAGTGTGGAGAGGTCGATGTGTTCTTCCACGTCATAGGTTGCGCCCTCATCTGCCAACAGTTCCGTGAAATCATCTGGGCGACCAACCGCGGTGAAGAACGCTTGTACCGCATCATCGGCCGGGAACACACTGGTGGTCGCACCGAGTTCGGCGCCCATATTGGCGATCACGTGTCGATCCATCGCCGTCAGGTGTTTAAGACCTTCACCGTGGTATTCAATGATGCGTCCGGCGCCGCCTTTGACTCCGTGACGGCGCAGCATCTCCAGAATGACATCTTTGGCCGAAACCCAATCGGGCAGTTCGCCGGTTAGTTCCACGCCCCAAATTTCGGGCATCTGCACGTACAGCGGATCACCGGCCATAGCCATCGCGATTTCCAGGCCCCCGACTCCGATCGCCAACATGCCGATCGCACCGGCAGCACACGTGTGCGAGTCCGAGCCGATCATCGTGGTTCCGGGTCGCCCGAAGCGAGCCTGGTGTACCGGGTGCGATACACCGTTCCCCGGTTTGGAAAACCAGAGCCCGTAGCGTTGGGCAGCAGATTGGAGAAAGTGGTGGTCTTCGGGGTTCTTCTCGTCGGTTTGCAGGAGGTTGTGGTCAACGTATTGGACCGAGAGGTCAGTCTTGACCCGATCTAAACCAAGCGCTTCCAATTCCAGCATCACCATGGTGCCGGTGGCATCCTGGGTGAGTGTCTGGTCGATCGACAGGCCGATCTCGTGGCCTGGTTCAGCGGTCCCGCTCACCAAATGGGAGTTTATGAGTTTTTGTGCAACGTTTTGTGCCATGATAAGTCTCACTCCTTATCGTACTTCCGCGGCTGCGGGTTCAGACCTAGTGCCTCTAGGCTAGTTGGCTTCGTAGGGGAGTTGCTAGGACCGGAACGAGGATAACTAGGTTAGGTTCGCAGGCTGGGGGATCGTCCCTTTGCTCCGAAGATCTTCTGATGCCACATATTCTGGGGCATCGGCGGGTTCGTGAAATTCGAGAAGCTGTGCGTCATAGTCCCCGTGGAGTTGGACTAATGCGTCTTTAACCTCTGACGGTGTGGCGTAGAAATATTCTCGTCGGAGATTGATGAGATTCACGCGAGCCGAAGCGAAATGGCGGTGTAAAGCGCGTTCAAGACCGACCGCATCTTTTGCGAAGATTGTAGTGTGACTGTCAAAGTAAAAGGGCACCGACGCGTCACCGAGTTCGCGAACACGTTCGGCTGGGTTGAGCCTTCGTGTCATACCGATCTTGATAATATCTGGGCCAAAGGCACCCCGGTTAGAAATCACATAGACATAGCCCGCCCGTGTATTCGCCATCGTTGATTCAACATCTGACAACTTATCTTCAGCTGCCTCAAGGTCTGCTGAGGCATTGGCGATGGCTTGTGCATCGTCTGAATCTTGGAGAGTTTTCAGCAGAGTTCGATAGTGTTCGACTTCTTTGACTTGTTTGGCCTTTGCCGCGGCTAGTTCTTTCTGGGCTCGACGTTCCTCTCGCTCTCGTGCTCTTTCTTCCCGTTCCAATTCCTTTGCGGCCCTTTTGGCTTCGAGATGTGCGTGGGTAATGCGAAGCTCTTCTTCGCGTAGCCAGACGTAGTTTGGATGGATTCTCAGATCCATCATTTTGCCCATGCGGGCGACAGCTTCAGAGGATTTATGTAGACGTTTAATCGCTGTCGATAAATGACCTGCGCGAACGGTCTTAACTGAGTTTTCTGCTTCAGCGTTGAAGGCGCGAAGGAGGAGTCTGCTCATATCGTTCACCATTTTTCGTCCTTTCGCCACTGAGTTGTCAACAGTCCAAGTGGTAGATGCGCTCGTCGCAGTCTTGTCCTTGACCATCCCTTTGATTCTTGTTTTTACCCGTTTCAGTTCGTCGCCATAGTGGACGGAATCAGCTGCGGGGTTCTCGAAATTGTAAAGCCCGTAATCATTGAGATTTACCATTTCTTCAAGATCCACGACGTTTTCCTTGAGTTCATCACGTTTCTGGCGCTCCGACGCGATGTCGTCGACAACAGCCTGTTTGCGAGCCTCAAAAGCAGCTAAATCGGCTTCTTTCTGCTCTGATAGCTCATTGATTGCTGTCTCTCGTTCTGCAATTTCGCCATCGAGTCGTTGGGCTTCTTCGTGACGTTGTAATAGGTTCATGTCGTCGATTTGTATGAATCTATTGCGCAGATCGTCATGTTCTTTCGCCACGTGATCGAAATTGATTTTCGACTCATGAAGGTCCGCTTGTAGTTGCCCAATACGGTTGTTGGCCTGGTGATATTGCCACGTGACTGCTTGAAGACGCTCACGGTCCGCTGCATGGTGCTTACGTAGGTTTACTACATATATGAAACCGGGAATCGTTAACGGGAGGGTTACTATCGCAATACTCATCGCGGCCAAGGCAATGAGAGTAACGATGAACATGGTTGTGCTAATGGAGGCTGGTTGTTTATGCGGCTGCTGTGGTGTTTGCATCTTCAATCTATTCTCGGTGTGAATCAGGGCCAGGAACGCTGATCTTGTAACAAGCTATATCCACTATTGCTTCAAATGTGAAGTACTGCGACTTTGTGACGGCTACGGACTTATGAAGACGTGAGAATCTTCTGGAAAATGGCACTTCTCGGCCTTGACGGAGACTGGAATTCGTGCAATGGGTGGTGCACAGTGACGGGGTGCACTAAAATTCGGCTCACGCAGTGCTGAACCTTAGAGGAGTGCGAGCATGGCGAAGTTAATTGTCTGGAACATTGTCTCTGTTGATGGCTACTTTCAGGGTGTAGAACCGTGGGACCTGCGGCTCCATGAATACATCTGGGGTCAAGACCTGCAGGATCTCAGCATGCAATTCGGCCGTGAACTCGGATTACTCGTGTTCGGTCGAGTCACCTACGAAGGCATGGCGGAACACTGGACAACTACCACGGACGAGGGCGAGATCGCCGAGTATATGAATGCCGCACCCAAGTTGGTGGCTTCCGAAACGCTCACGACGGCTCACTGGAACAATACCCAAGTCACAGACGATATTGTGGGCGAGCTGACACGTCGTAAGGCAGCCGACGACCGCCCGATCTATGTGTTTGGTAGTGCACGACTGGCGGATACGTTGCTGCAAGCAGATCTCGTGGATGAGCTCCTCATCGGCGTTGCACCGGTGCTGCTGGGAGAAGGAGAGCCCTTGTTCAAACCTGCCCCAGTGCCGCGGCCGTTGACGTTGCTCGAAACACGACCGACCGACACCGGCGGTGTACTGATGCGATACGCAGTACAACCTCCCCAAACTAATGGTTGACTGATCCACGGGGCAGGATGAGCAACTCACGCGGACCTTCCAGGCGTGCGAGTGATATCTTGACCTCAGTCAATTGAGCGTCTGTGCGTCGTATCATCCATGCGAAACCAGCAAAAAGCCCACCGCCGAGCGTGACCAGCAAACCGGCGGCGGAAAAGATAATCGCAAGCAGCTCTGCCGACATATACATAGCTCCATTCTGCCCCATCGGTCACCGTCTAATCCAGCAAACGCTCCACGAAATGGGCAGCCGCTAGTACACGATCGTCGGCGTGACGCGGTCCTATAATCTGCAATCCGACCGGTAACCCCTCGGTCGTTGTCCCGACTGGGATGCTGATGGCAGGCTGTTGGCTGAGGTTGAAGGGATAGCTGAATGTCGACCATTGCGGCCAGCGCTCCAGATCACTTCCGGGTGGCACATCATGGCCGGCTTCAAAGGCAGCAATACCCACGGCGGGTGTCAGCAGGAGATCGTAACGTTCGTGGAAGGCGCCCATGGTGATCCCAACCTGGGCTGCAACATCGCGTGCCTGCAGATATTCGACGGCGGTGTGCTGCATGCCCTTGTCCCATACCCGTGCCAGTCCGGGATCAACGGTGTCGCGGGCGCCAGGCATTTTCTCCAAGAGTGTTGCAGCCCCACTGGACCACAGGATCTCGAAGGCCTCGAGTGGATCCCAGAGCCCGGGATCTTCGACCGTGACGCTGAGCCTGGCGTCCCTGATCCGTGCGATGGCATCTTCAATGACCTGAGCGATCTCCGGATCCACGGACGCGAAGCCGAGATCGCGAGAGTAGGCGAGGCGCATACCAGTGACATCGCGGTCCAGTGCGCTGCGGAAGCTGGTGCGTGCGGGGGCCTGGGATGTGGGATCCCGGTAGTCCGGCACGCCAAGGATATCCATCAGCAGTGCAGCATCTTCAACCGTTCGGGTCATTGGACCGGCGTGGGCCAACGGTCCAAATGGACTGGCCGGGAACATCGGAACGCGGCCGTGGGTTGGTTTAAACCCGACGATGCCGCAGAACGCGGCCGGAATGCGAATGCTCCCACCACCGTCGGTACCAACGGCGCACGGGCCCATCCCGGCCGCTACAGCTGCCGACGCACCGCCGGATGAACCACCTGCGGTCAGGCGTGGATCGATGGGGTTTCGGGTTACACCGGTCAGCGGGCTATCGGTGACCGCCTTCCAAGCTAATTCTGGGGTGGTGGTTTTGCCGGCAAAGACCATCCCGTCGGCGCGCAACCGTGCGGCAACCGGGGAATCCTCGGTCCAGGGCTGGTCGGGATCCACTGCTCGTGAACCACGCAGTGTTGGCCATCCGTCGGTGAGAAAAATGTCTTTGATTGAAACCGGAACACCGTCGAGCAGTCCCTGTGGCTGGCCGGTGTGCCACCGGGATTCGGAAGCACGGGCTTGCTCAAGTGAGGTCTCGCGATCCAAGAAGCAGTACGCGCCAAGCGACTCGTCGATCGCTTCGATGCGGTCGAGTACCGCTGTTGTCACGTCGACGGGCGACAGCTCTCGGCGGGTATAGGCCTCGACTAACTGTGCGGCGGTCATGTTAGTGGGGTTCATAGCGGCTCCCGGGGCGTGGTGTACAGGTGCCCAACCTGTGGCCCAGCAGCATCCGGCTGACAGGGCTTGAAGACAACCTAGGATCGAAGCACGGTGATGTCAATGCATCTTCGTCGACTAGGGGACCAGCATGTGGGTGTTGGCCAGTGCGCGATGGTTCGTGTCGGCAAAGCTCAGTGCACTCCGGCGCGGCAGTACGGCCGATTCGCTCCACTCAGCGAGCATGAATGCGACCTTTGCCTGCATTTGGTCGCTGAGCATTTGGAATGAATCCTCCGGATCGGTTCCCACCAGCCCCCGCAACAGCCACCAGGTCCAGGCGGCCGCTCCGGCATTGGCGACGAAGTCGGGGATCACCGGCACGCCACGCACTGCCAGTAGCTCTTCGGCTTCGGGTGTGGTGGCAGAATTCGCCGCTTCCACGACGGCTCGGGCCTGAACCTGCGGCACCGCGTCAGCCATCACAGCGTAGGACAGCGCTGCGGGGATGAGAATATCTGTCGGCAGCGACAGTACTGCTTCACGGGGGAGCCGTTGCACGTGGTCCGGCACCCCTGCACGGTCAATTTCGCCGTAGGAGTCCCGCAGCGCCAACAGTGCTGGAACATCGAGCCCGTGCGGATCATACAGCGTCCCGGCCGCATCAGCGATGGCAACCACTTCTGCCCCGGCGTCGTGCAAGAACCACCCGGCGCCGCCGCCCATGGTGCCAATACCCTGGATCGCGACGGTGGTATCGGACAGGTTCCAGTCCAACGCCCGTGCTGTCCCGATGCACGCTTGGGCGACGCCGTATCCGCCGATCACATCGCGCAATGGCAGCCCGCCCGGAGCCTGGGTTGCCATCCCGTCGAGAACCCGCTGCAGGGTCTGGTCGGGATTGGGTGAGCGTTGAATGGCCGCGTGGTAGGACGTGCTGAGTCCAAGGGGCTGCAGCACGTCGTCGAGATCACTCTGGCTGATGCCCATATCCTCGGCCGTCACCCAGTGTTGGTCAAGCCACGGCAGCATGGCTATGTAGAAGCGCTGCAAGATCTGAAGGGCCTGGGGGTGATGCGGATCCAGATCCAGACCGGCTTTCGCACCGCCCACGGGTAAGCCAAAGGCTGCAGTCTTCAGGGTCATACGACGAGCCAAATCCGTCACCTCGGCCAGCGTGCAGCCAGGCCGCATGCGCGTGCCCCCGGTGGCGAGTCCGCCGACCAGACTGTGGATGACCAGAAAACCGCGAGTGCCCGTCACGGGATCCACCCACGGTTGCTCGTGTACCGGTGGCCCGTCGATCATCGCGGGCGTATCGGGGTGACGCATTCCAGGCGTCAATTGGGATGCGTCTTGCCTGGAAGAATGTGGAATTGTTGTCAAGGTTCTCACCTCCAGCGTTGGCCGAATAACCGGCCTGTTGAGCTGTCAAGCAGCCTGTAGCCCCAGTGTGAATCACGGTGCGCGCAAGCGTCTAGTTGCAGTTTCTGCACGATGACTTTCACGGTTTCTGAATGGTTGAAATGCACGCCCAGTAGAATGGGGCCATGGACCTGTCATTGCGTCGTTTGCGGATGCTGCGTGAGCTGCACCGGAGGGGTACTGTGACCGCAGTGGCAGCGGCCCTGCACTATAGTCCCTCCGGCATATCTCAACAGTTGGCCCAGTTGGAACGCGATGTCGGCGCGGTACTTGTTGAACGCATCGGACGTCGTATCCGGCTGACTGAGCTGGGCTTACTCCTTGCAGAACACGCGGAGGACATTCTGTCGGCGGTAGATCGTGCTTCGATGGCGCTCGAACAGGCACAGGACGGGGTGTCAGCGCGACTGACCGCTGGCGTGTGGGCTTCCGTGGCATCGGGACTGGTCACCCCGGCTTTGGGAGCGCTGGCCAAGGAGTATCCCGGCCTTCAGGTGCGCACCGTAGAGTTGGCTCCCGAATCGACGGCTGAAGCCGTGATGGACGGTTCCTTAGATTTCTCGTTCGTCATCGACTACATGAATTATCCACTGGCCTGGGACCCGGCGCTGATCCGCGAGGAGATCGCGGTGGAACGGCTGTATGCTGCGGTGCCTGCGGGCAGTATTCCGGGGCCGACCGTGGCGTTGTTGGACCTGAGCGAACAGCCCTGGATTCTGGCGGGTTCGCGCTCGCATTTGGGCAAAGCGGTTTTGCTCGCCTGCCGAGAACAGGGTTTCGATCCGCAGATCATGCACACGGTTGAAGAACAGCCGACGGCGTTGGCTATGGTCGCCGGTGGGCTGGGCGTCTCGCTGGTTTCCGACCTCGCCCTGGACTCGGTTCCCGAAGGCGTCAGTATTGTGTCGTTGGATCAGCCGGTCATGCGCACCGTTTCCATTGCCCGGCGCCGTGCGGCAGGCCCACGGTCTGCTCTGGACCTGGTGATTGACGCGGTCCGCACGGCAGCCGCAGGAAAAGGTATTGCCAGCGGGACTTAGACGGCTTGAATGTCCCGTGCGTCAACGATGACGCCGTCTTCATCGGCGTAGACCATGGCTCCGGGCACAAATTCGACGTTGTGCAGGGTCACCGAGACATCGCGGATCCCAATCTTCTGCTTGGCGGATTTACGCGGATTAGAACCTAGCGCTTTGACGCCCAGCGGGAGTTCTTCAATCTCATGACGATCGCGGACGGCTCCGTGGATAATGACCCCGGCCCAACCGTTCTCGGCAAAAGCCTTGGCCACGTTGCCACCCATCAGTGCGGTGTGCAGGCTACCGCCGCCGTCAACCACGAGCACCTGCCCGTTGCCCGGCTCCTCGGCGATGGCCTTGACCAGCCCATTATCGTGCAGGCACTTCACGGTGCGAATGCGGCCGTGGAATTGGCGATGCTGCCCTAAACTTTGCAGCTGCAGGTCCAGGGAGGCCACCTCGTCTTCGAAGTCATCGTAGATATCGGAGGTGTAGAAGATTTCACGGTTGGTCATGATGGTCTTTCTGGTTGGAAGTGCGTTTTGCTTCCTCGTGCTCACCTCGGCAACTCTAGCTTCTGAGCAGCAATCACGACTAGAGTCGTGGACCCGAGCGAAAGGAGTAGACATGGTTGCCGAATCCAAGAAACCAAACCTCGAAGTACCCGAAGAGGACCTTATCGACGAACAGACGGATGACGAGTCCCGTCCTACCCCGCTTGATACCCGTGAAACGTTGGTGAATGAAGCCGACTGGGCGGACCAACAGATCGATGCCTCGTTTGATGAGGACGACGAACCTGACGTTTAACCCCATGCAACGGCAACTCCAGAGAACCGGTCGGGGTCCCGCATCAACTCTTCGCCAGTAAAGTGTGCTGTTGTTGTGCACAGTAGGTACCAAATCGTGCAGCCCGGCGAAAATATCACGACGAAAGCTTGGAGTCGCTTGGTTGCGGCTGCCCCCGCTACGGCCAAATTCCTTGCGGAGGGAGCTCAGATGAGCAGCGTAGCTGCCGGCAGCCGCTTATCGTGTCCTACCCCCTGACTAGCATTGGGGGTATGGAATTACAGCATGTGGCAACAGGGAATCCGGCACAGGACGCGATGACCGTCCTGGCCGGTCTGCCGGATGCTGCTGATCAGGGACAGGCGGTTGATCGGCTCCAGCAGTTAGAACAGGCCAAGCGCATGCTGGCTGCAGCTCAGGCCGAGGCTACCCACACCTTTCTCGCGTTCCGCGAAGCCGAGGAGCGCGATCTACGGATCCCGCAGTCCCAGCATCTGCAAGGTCTTGAAGCCGAGGTGGGGTTGGCTCGTGGGGAGTCACCGTATGTGGGTGGGGCGTTGACGCTGCTGGCCCGGGCTCTGCACACAGTTTTACCGAATACCCGGGCTGCGTTGCGGTCTGGGCGGGTCAGTGAGTATCACGCCCGCCTGGTGGCCGAACACACCAATCATTTGCGTGACGCGCATCGACGGGAGATTGATGCCGCCATTGCCCGCCGCCTGGGCACAGCGTCGAGTTCCCAGCTGCGCAAGCTTATCGAGGGCCACGCCTACCGGTTGGACCGCCAGGCCGCGGAGGACCGGGCCAACCAGAATACGGCCCGGCGACGGGTATGCTTAGCTCCGGCCAGTGACAACCAGGTGTATGTTACCGCAGAACTGCCCACTCCAGAAGGCCTTGCCGTTATGGAATCGCTGGAAACCAGAGCTCGGCAGCGTCAAGCCGCCCACCGCGCCTTCAATCCGGATGGTGAGTCGTTGGGTCGGGAACAGGTCATGACGGATTTGTTCGTCGAACTGCTCACCGGACAAACCACCGCCCGCGGGGTCACCGCGGAGATCGTGGTGGTCATGCAGGACTCCACGGTGTTTGGGGATGATGATCTGCCGGCCTGGATCATGGGCCATGGGCCAATTCCCGCCGGCACCGCCAAAGATTGGCTGGCTGACCCAGAGGCCAGAAAGTTTTTACGCCGCATGTACACCCGCCCCACCGACGGCCAGTTAGTGGCCTTAGAGTCTTCCCGGCGGTGCTTCCCCGACGGATTAGCCAAGATGTTGCGACTGCGGGATGATACGTGTCGCACTCCGTGGTGTAACAGCTCGGTTCAGGACGCGGATCACCGCACCCCCTGGGCTGCTGGTGGCGCCACCAGTTGGCAGAACGCCACCGGACTGTGCAAACGGTGCAACCAGCGTAAAGAACACCGCGGCTGGACCTATTCTGGCAGCCCGGATGAGCTGACCGTGACTACCCCGACCGGACATGCTTACACGGTACCCACCAGACCACCGTTATCCGAGATCGCCTCCTGGAACAGCGACCCACCACCACTGAACACCACCATTGATATCGGTTTACCGGCTGCGAGCGTCATTTGGGCCGAGGCAGCATAACACTCGACCATGCTGCACGTTCAGGTGATAGTTGGGGTGTCAGAGCCAAGGAGCGCAAGATGGCCGCCGATCACTGGATCGGCGGCCATTCGATAGGAGAAGTGGTTTAGAAGAAGCCCTGCGGCTGTTCGGTGTAGGACACCAGCAGATTCTTGGTCTGCTGGTAGGCCTCGAGCAGCATCAGGTGTGTTTCACGACCAAACCCGGACATCTTGTACCCGCCGAAGGCGGCGTGGGCCGGGTAGGAGTGGTAGTTATTCACCCACACGCGGCCGGCCTGGATGTCGCGGCCCGCACGATAGGCGATATTGCCGTTGCGTGACCACACCCCGGCGCCGAGTCCGAACATGGTGTCATTGGCGATGGATAGCGCGTCGTCGTAATCCTTGAACGTCGTGGTGGCGACGACGGGCCCGAAGATCTCTTCCTGGAAGACCCGCATGTCATTGGTACCGCGCAGCACGGTGGGCTGGACGTAGTAGCCACCGGAGAGCTCACCGCCAAGATCCAAGGAATCGCCACCGATCAGCACTTCGGCGCCACCTTGTTTGCCGATATCCATGTACGACATGATCTTTTCGAACTGGTCGTTGGAGGCCTGGGCGCCCATCATGGTGTCGGTGTCCAGCGGGTTGCCTTGTTTAATCTGCTTGACCCGTTCGATCGCCAGGTCATAGAAGTCATCGGCCATGCTCTCTTGGATCAGTGCACGGGATGGGCACGTGCAGACTTCGCCCTGGTTGAGCGCAAAGAATGCGAAACCTTCCAGCGATTTCTGCAGGAAGCCGTCGTCGGCATCCATGACGTCACTGAAGAAGATGTTCGGGGATTTACCGCCCAGTTCGAGTGAGACCGGGATGATGTTTTCGGTGGCGTACTGCATGATCATGCGCCCTGTGGTGGTCTCACCGGTGAACGCGATCTTGCCAATCCGCGGGGAGCACGCCAGCGGTTTACCGGCTTCCAAACCAAAACCGTTGACGACGTTGAGCACACCGGGTGGAATGAGATCGCCGATCAGGTCCATGAGCAACATGATCGAGGCTGGCGTCTGTTCGGCTGGTTTCAGCACGATACAGTTACCACCGGCTAGCGCAGGAGCAATCTTCCAGGTTGCCATGAGGATCGGGAAGTTCCACGGGATGATCTGCCCGACCACGCCCAATGGTTCGTGATAGTGGTAGGCCACGGTGTCGTCATCGATCTGCGACAGGCTACCTTCCTGTGCACGGATGGCACCGGCGAAATAGCGCAGGTGGTCAATGGCCAGTGGAATGTCGGCGTTGAGGGTCTCGCGAACCGCTTTACCGTTATCCCAGGATTCGGCCACCGCAATTTTTTCGAGGTTTTCTTCCATGCGATCGGCCATGGCCAACAGCACGGCGCCACGTTCGGTCGCCGAGGACTTATTCCAGGTCTTGGCTGCGGTATGCGCAGCATCGAGAGCAGCGTCAATATCTTCGGCGGTACCGCGGCCCACTTCACAGAAGGCTTGGCCGGTAATTGGAGTGGGGTTTTCAAAGTACTGGCCCTTGGCCGGGGCCACCCATTTGCCACCAATATAGTGGTCATAGCGCGAACGGAAGTCAACGATGGCGCCTTCGGTATTGGGGTTTGCGTAGACGGTCATGGTGCAGCCTTTCCCTAAAACGTAGAACTTGAGGTGATGCGGATCACTCTAGGTTCGATGGGGTTGCACCAACGTTGCAACGTGGTGCGCCTAGTGCATGAGCCGTTGCAGGGTGGCGGTAGCGACTGCCCGACGCGGACTGTTTGGCGGCAGTATTTTCAGCGCTAGCATCCACGCTTCGACATCGTTGGCGGCCTGACTGCGCCCCAGGTATGTCCAGAGTTGTTCGGCGGTTGCATCGGCCAGCACCGCTTCCCGCAGGGTCATGGCCAACTGCTGTCGAATCTCTGCGATACCTGGCGCCTCGGAGTTCGGCAAGACATCTGCTGGCGCGCACTGCAGGGCGGCGGTGATATCACCTTGATGTAGTGCGTTCATGGCGGCTGTCGCATCGGTAGTTAGCGGAGTTTCAAGCCGGTAGGGCTGCGAGTGCAGCGCGATCGGGTAGTGACTGGTATCGCGCAGCTTGCGCAACCGGGAAATTTCAGCTCGCACCGTGGTGAGTCGCGCTCGCAGCTGGTCCGGGGCCAGTTCTCCGAAGAGTTCATAAGCAAGCTGAGTGGCGTTAAGGCCGGCGCGGTGCCAGTCCAATAGCGTGAGAATCTCGGCGTGCCGGTTCGACAGTCGGGTATTGCCCAGCCGCGCGGTGGATCCGCTGGCGACCGTGAGTGGTGGGGTGGTGTGCAGTGGCGGTGCCGCATCACCCGCTGAGGGGAAGATATGTGTGGCCCAGAATTGCTCGATGGCTTGGGCGGTATTGCGCAGCATCGCCAAAGCCAGGGGAGTCACGGCGGTATCTGAGCCAGTAATGTCGAGCATGCCTAAAATGCCACCCGACGGATGGTGTAGCGGAATGGCGCTGCAGTAAAAATCATGCACGTTCTGGCTGAAGTGCTCTGCGCCACCAACCTGGGCTGGTGCGCCGGTTGATAGTGCGGCACCCGGGGCGGAAGTGCCCATCGAGGCCTCGGACCAATCGGTGCCCGGGGCGAAGCCAATGTCTTCGGCGCGGGTTCGCGTAGTGCTGGCGCCATCTACCCACAGTAGGTGGCCTGCGGTATTTGAGATCGCGGTGATGAGTCCCACGTCGTGCGCCGGGGCCAGTAAGGTGCGGAGCATAGGTAGGACGGCGGCAATCGGGTGACTTTTGCGATGATCAGCCAGGGTATCGGAGGTAATGCTGGCCGGAGCGGTCACCCTCTGCGGGGTCGTGTGGAGTTCGAGACTTCGACGCCAGGATTCAGTCACAGTTGAGCGCACGCCCGTGGGATCTACGACGGCGTCTTGGAGTTTCTGGTGGGCTGCGGCAACCGCACGTTGGTAGCTGTCATCGGCGGGGTTCTGGCGTGGATACTGCCTAACAACCGTCATGACGGCAGCAGGGTGGAGCGCATGATGAAGCGCTTTCCTTCGGGGGTTTCTACCGAGAATCCGGCGCCGCGACCATCCACAACTTCCAGGGTGATGTGCGAGCCACGAATGTAGCTGAAGTGCGGTTTGCCCACCCAGAACCCAATCTCGGCTGTTGGGAGGGCGTCGGTTGCGGGCAGTTCAAAGGTCCCCAATAGGACGTCTTGTGCGCCGGTGCGGAAGTCTCCCGCCGGGTAGCACATGGGCATCGAGCCGTCACAGCAGCCACCTGAGAGGTGGAACATCAGATCTCCGTGGATGCCGCGCAGTTTTTGTAAGAGCTCGAGTGTTTCGTCGGTCATGGCTACCCGGGAGAAGTCTTCACCGGGAATTTCTGGACGTGAAGCAAGGATGGTAGTCATGACAGCAGCCTAACGTTAAACGTGATAAACGTCACTGGGGCTGATGGTCTGTCAGTGTGGATTTTCTTGCCATCCGCGATTGGGGGAGCAGGTGTTAGGTGCCTGCCGGCGTGAAGTCCGTGCTGGCGATGAATTCCGGCCGGCGCTTTGGTGCCGCGTATGGCTCGACTGCGGAGTTCTCTACCGAGTTGTAGACGAGGAATACATTCGAACGAGCAAATGGGGTGACATTGCTGTTCGAGGCGTGCATGCAGTTGGAGTCGAACATGATGGCATCGCCGGCCTTGCCTTCGAGTACATCAATTCCGTAGCTGTCTGCGAATTCGGTCAGCGTCTCTTCGCTTGGAGTGCCGGCGCCCTGCATGACCAGTGACTGCTGGTAGTTGTTCTCTGGTGTGACGCCAGGGACGGAAATGTACCGCTTGTGCGAGCCGGGCATGATCATGAGCGGACCGTTGAAGGAGAAGTTGTCGGTCAGCAGGATCGAAATGCTCAGAGCTCGCGGCCGTGGCATGCCGTCCTCCGCGTGCCAGCTCTCGAAATCCGAGTGCCAGGAGAATTCCTTGCCTGCAAAGCCGGGTTTGTAGTTGATTCGGCTCTGGTGGATATATACCTGGGTGCCAAGAATTTGTTCGGCGCGGCGCACGAGACGGGGATCGTTGGCGATCTTTTTGATGATCTCGTTGGTCCGATGCACCTCAAAGATTGAGCGCACTTCCTTGGATTTGGGTTCCACTACGGTGCGCTCATCGGCCTTGACCTCAGTATTGGTGGCCAGGCGTTCCAATTCAGCACGCAGCTCAGCAAGTTCATCCTGTGTGATGACCTGGTCGATGACCAAGTAGCCCTTGTCGTCGAATAGTTTGAGGAGCTCAGTGTCCATGGGGCCATCCTCAGCGCTGCCGTAGACGACGGGGTCCTTCCGGTCGAACACTTCGGTATGGTCTACGGTTCGCGTCGGATAAAGATCTTGGGTGGTAGCTTCTTGAATACTTGTCAACGTTTCTCCCTTCGTACACAAAACGTGTTGAGAACCTCTCGGGGTCCGTTGAAAAAGATCGCTGCTGGAGCAAAATCAGCCGGCGGCACCGAGTGTACCGAGCAACTTTTCTATCTGCAACCGTTCATTGTCGCCAATTCAGTGGCCGAGCATTCCGGCGCTATCGCGGCCAGAGAATTAAAATTGGCGCGTTCTCGTATGTTGAACTGGTGTGAGACAATGTGACAAATGGCTGATAAGTATACTCCTCGTGAACCCGGCACCCGACCAATGAAGCGTCAGACCGACCGTGCAGGTCGTCTGAAGCTGAATCCACCGCGCAAACAATTCTTGGATCCCGAGGTCGAGCAACTGACCGAGGAGCGCGCCCGGCTCGCTAATCACGGCGTTCGTCCCCGCATGGAGCGGCCCCAGGTTCGCCCGCGAACCGAAGGCTGGACCCAGCGCACCGATGCTGAGGGCCGCCCGAAACTCGAGTTCAAACAGCCACGCGTCACCCAGCCTGCCCAGCATCTGGCCGATATGACCATGTCGGAGCGCGAGGACAAGGTCAAAGAACTCGGTCTACCGGCTTTCCGTGCACGTCAGCTCTCCACCCACTACTTCAGCCACTACACCACGGATCCAGCCGATATGACGGATCTGCCCGCAGGCAAGCGCGACGAACTGGCCGAGACGTTCTTCCCGGATCTGCTGACGGAAGTTCGCCGCATCGAAACCGAAGACCGCCAGACCATCAAATTCTTGTGGAAACTCTTCGATGGCGTACTGGTCGAGTCCGTGCTGATGCGCTATCAAAACCGCATTACCCTGTGTGTTTCCTCCCAGGCCGGTTGCGGCATGAACTGCCCGTTCTGTGCCACCGGACAAGCGGGATTGACCCGTAACCTCTCGACTGCCGAAATTGTCGACCAAATTGTGGCAGCCAACCGGGTGATCGCCGACGGCCAACTCGGCAAACCAGAAGGCACCCGCGACATTGATCGCGTCTCCAACGTCGTGTTCATGGGCATGGGCGAACCACTGGCGAATTACCGCCGCGTCATGAACGCCATTCACCGCATGGTCGATGAGACCCCCGACGGCCTGGGCATGTCAGCTCGAAACATCACGGTCTCAACCGTTGGCCTTGTGCCGGCCATCAATAAACTTGCCGCTGAAGGCATTCCGGTGACCTTCGCGCTCTCCCTGCACGCACCGGATAACGAACTGCGCGACGAGATGATCCCCGTGAACTCCCGCTGGGATGCCGATGAAGCGCTGGACGCCGCCTACAACTATTTCGTTGAAACCGGTCGCCGCGTCTCCATCGAATACGCGCTGATCAAAGACATGAATGACCACCCATGGCGCGCAGATTTACTGGCCAAAAAGATCAAAGCTCGTGGCCGCGGTTGGGCACACATCAACCCCATCCCGCTGAACCCCACCCCGGGCTCGGTCTGGACGGCGTCTGAGCCCGACGTCACCCAGGAATTTATCGACCGACTCAACGACGCCGGCGTACCAACCACCCTGCGCGATACCCGAGGAAAAGAAATCGACGGCGCATGCGGGCAGCTGGCAGCCGAAGATGAGTAATGCATAAACACGCACCCGGCATCAAAGTCCTATGGGTTTTTACCCTCATTGTTGGACTCTTGCTTGCCGGGTCCGCAGCCGTCACCATCATCGCTGAAGACGGCGTTATCACCACTCAGCACTGGATGCTCATTGGCCTCGGCTCGGTCAAAATCATCGGTGCATGCATTGGTCTCTGGATGTTCCATCGCTCCGACTAGCACCGTATGCGCTCCGAAAACCAACAAAACTCTAGACATCAGGAGTAGTCATGTCTGAACAGGCACGCCTCAACGCGATGTATGCCGAATACGACTCTGCCAAGAAATCTCCGGTCGTCGCCTGGGTCCTCTGGATCTTTCTGGGCGGCGTCGGCGGGCACCGGTACTACCTGGGCAATATCGGCTACGCGATCGCCATGACACTGTTGGCCTGGGCGACCTTTGGTATCTGGTGGATTGTTGACGCTTTTTTCATCAATCGACGCATCCGAAACAAGAACCGCGAGATCTACCACGAGATCGCCCACCGGTACAACATCATGCTGGACTCCCAGCTTCGCTAAACGACTGCAGACAAAAAATACCCGGTACCGAGGGTTCATGAAATGTTCTTGGCGAAAAAATCCCGCTAGATTGAGATGTGCGCCTCAATGTCCGTCTCTTTGAAAGAGGTCATATGACCACGTCATTCCCCGGGAACCAACAGCCTGAATACCAGCTCACCGATGCGCTCGACATCGACTACTACGAAGTCTTTGCAGACATTGGTGACGCTGAACGCGCCATCTGGCAGCGCACCCGCGAATTCGGTGAAGCCCACGTCGACACAATGCGTCAGGCATGGAATGACCACCACTATCCAGTAGAAGTAGGCCACGCCATGGGCGAGGCCGGACTCATCAACGACGGCGTTGACCACCCAGATATTGAAAAGATTTCACCGCTAGCAGCCGGTCTGGTCAACATGGAACTGTCCCGCATCGACGGTTCGCTGGGCACCATCCTTGCCGTCCAGGGCGGTTTGGCACTGCGCTCCATCACCATGTTTGGTACCGAAGAGCAAAAAGCCAAGTATGCCAAAGCGATTGCCGACTTCGACTTCCCGGCAGCCTTCGCACTGACCGAACCAGATCACGGCTCCGACTCGACCGGCTTGTCCACGACCGCAACCCGTCAGGACGACGGCTCATTTGTCATCCGTGGTTCAAAACGCTGGATTGGTAATGGCGCAGCCGGCGGCGTCACCGTCACCTTTGCTCGCGTCATTGATGAAGGCGCAGCGGACCACGGCAAAGTACGCGGCTTCATCGTGCCACAGGACGCCGAAGGCTACACCGGCACACCGATCCGCCACAAAGGATCACTGCGCGCCATCGACCAGGCCGATATTTTCTATGATGACGTCACAGTCGGCGCCGAAGCACTCATCGAAGGCATCAAGTCCTTCCGTGAGGTCTCCCAGGTGCTCTACGCAACCCGCATCGGGGTTGCCTGGTCGGCACTCGGCCACGCGACCGCTGCATTCGAATCAGCCCTGGCGTACTCGACCCAGCGAAAACAATTCGGCAAATACCTGGCCGAACATCAGATGATTCAAGAACGCCTCACCCGGATGCTGTCTGACCTGGTGTCGATGCAGCTGTACATGCGCCGCATCGCTGAACTCGAGACAGCCGGCAAGCTGAAAGGCACCCAGGCGGCCCTGGCCAAGTACAACAACACCCGTACCGCCCGTCGGATCGCTTCGGAAGCTCGCGACATGCTCGGCGGCAACGGGATCCTGGTAGAAAACGGGGTCATCCAGCACCTCGCAGACATTGAGGGCATTCACACGTACGAAGGTACGGAGTCAGTCCAGGCGCTGCTCGTTGGTCGTGACCTCACCGGCCACGGAGCATTCGCCTAGTCAAAACTTTCACACAGCGCAAAGGCCACGGAATATTCTCCGTGGCCTTTGGCTTCCCAACGACGTATCGTCAGGCATCTACTTTCAGGTAAGCTTTCGCGGCGTCAGCCTCTGCCGGCTCGTGCTACATTGCGTACGATCCACATGATGATTGATATGACCGCAACAATTACGCCCAGCCAGATCAAGATCTCTCCGATGCCGGAGAATACACCTAGCAGGACCATTGCCAGTCCAACCAATATAAGAATGAGCCACATGTCATGCTCCTTTCAGTAGGGCGTTGGTTGTACGCCTAATTTCCAGCCTAGAACATTGAGAATTTATTGAACAAGGTGTGCCGCCTCCGAAGTGCGCATCTTTTTCTGACCTTTAGTACGCCAAAGCATGCTGGTTCTGTGCGTCGCAGGCTGTTCAACGAGCTATCTTCGCCTCGCTGTGTGGTATCTACTAGCGAGTTCCGTTGAGCTATTATTCGAGCTTCGAACAGCATTAGCGGGAGGAACGAAGGTCCCTCCCGCTAACAGGCTCGGCTAGGCCGGATTCATCAATTTAGCTTATTCAGCTATTGCGACCGCCTTTAGCCTTATCTTCTTTGGACTGTGCCTGGGCGCCTTTTTCACCGGCTTTTTCCGGATCTGCGCCTTCCTCGGCACCGAACTGGCCTGGGCTTTCTTCGCCACCTTTACGGGCCTGTTCTTCCGTGTCGTTACGGTTACCAAATTCCCCGGGATTGTTTTTATCTGCCATTTCAGCCTCCTATTGTGACCGAATGTGCGTGAAACACTGTGGAATGATCTGCTTCCACCGGCGGGAAGAGTTCTGCTTACCCGCCCTCATTTATAAGATATGGAAAGTAAGGAACGGACTCATGCTATGAGTTCCGTCCACCTTTCTCTCCGGCTTTCGAAGGGGCTGCGCCCTCTGAGGCGCCGAACTGGCCGGGGCTTTCTTCGCCACCTTTTTTACCAGCGCGTGATGGGTCGGCACCTTCTGATTTATCAAAACGTCCGGGGCTCTGGTCCCCGCCCCTACGTGCTTGTTCTTCCGTGTCGTTACGGTTCCCAAATTGTCCTGGGTTTTTGTTGTCAGCCATTTCAGTCTCCTTTCGAGTAGACCGAATGTGCCGAAGCACATCGAAGCGTTTTTGCCTCGGGTTACCCAGGCTAGACGCCTAAGAAACTGAAACTCAAGAGCTAGTAGGAAATGATTGCTCAAAAGCATGCCGCCACGGAAAGCTGAGCCCCACGAGTTCTTGGGCTCGCATACCCATGCCTTTCCTAGACAATTTCGCAGCAATTTTCCAGCTACAAAATGTTGTTCAACTGTTTTTTCGTCAGCATGTTCGAGACGACTCATAGCCGGCAGGGGCACGGGTCAGCAATCGAAGTGCGGTCCTTTTTGTTCCGACGTCACACTGTTAGCGTGAGGGGTATTCGGTCGCCCAGCGAAAGGAGTTGGCCACGATGCCAAAGACAAGTAAATCAGGCGATGCCAAGAAGTCAGAACTACCGGAGACTCTCCAAAAATCGAACGAGAAAGCACAGCGAACCTTCGCCAAGGCTTACGACTCTGCGATGGAAGAGTACAACGATGAGGAACGTGCACACCGCACTGCCTATGATGCGCTGAAACACACGCACGAAAAAGTAGGCGACCGCTGGGAACCGAAGTCCGGGGGCTCCGGGCCGTCAGACGATCAGAGCGCCGGTGGACAAGACACCAACCGTGAAACAGCGGGTGGTGTTGACGCCAACGCTACGAAAGAACACTTGTATGACCAGGCGCAAGAACTCGATATTTCGGGCCGGTCGAAAATGGATAAAGACGAATTAGTCGAAGCGCTCGAAAAAGAAAGCAAACGCCGGACTTCTAAAAACTCATAGTCGTCTCTGCGACCTCAGGCCTATACGAGCCATTATGGAGGCTGTTTTATGACACAACACGACCAGCTAACGTTTCAAAACCCGGTCGACCGCTACGAACAAATTTCCCCACCAAAACAAGACCAACCCGAACCAGGGTTTGACGAGGATATTGTTCCAAAAGCCGACCACGGTGAAGAGTCTTATCGCGGTACCGGCCGTCTCGAAGGGCGCAAAGCTCTGATTACCGGCGCTGACTCAGGTATCGGTGCGGCCGTCGCTATCGCGTTTGCTCGTGAAGGTGCCGATGTTGCACTGAACTATCTTCCCGTAGAGGAAGAAGACGCTCAGCACATTATTGAAGTGATCCGTGAAACCGGCCGCAAAGCGGTCGCGCTACCGGGCGATGTTCGAGATAAAGATTTCTGCGAGCGACTCGTTGAGGACGCCGCTCGTGAACTGGGTGGCCTTGATGCCCTGGTAAATAATGCGGGGAAACAAGAGATTGCAGAAGATCTCGAGGATCTCACCGATGAGCAGATGCGGTCCACATATGAAACCAACGTGTATGCGATGTTCCGCATTACTAGGGCAGCGCTGAAGCACATGCCCGCAGGGTCGACCATCGTCAATTCATCATCCATTCAGGCGTATAACCCGAATCCGATGTTGATTGATTATGCCTCGACAAAATCTGCGATGAATAACTTCAGCAAGGGGATGGGCCAACAACTAGCGCCGAAAGGTATCCGCGTTAACGCGGTAGCCCCCGGACCTATTTGGACTCCGATCCAACCGTCGGACGGCCAGCCAAAAGAGAAACTGCCGCACTTTGGTCAGAATACGCCGCTGGGTCGTGCAGGCCAGCCCGCTGAGTTGGCGCCAGCTTACGTTTTTCTGACTTCATCCGAATCCAGCTACGTTGTGGGCGAGACCCTACACGTCAACGGGGGTACACCAACCCCATAGCTGAGTCTGCGACTGCTGGAGGCTGTCCGACGTGCAGGTCGCAAAACAGTCTCCAGCAGCCAAACCATTCGTGGCCTGACGATGCGTCAGGCCACGAGTCGTTTAGAAGTATCCGTTGTCATTAATTGGCGGATAAATTAGCTTGGGAATATCTTGCACAACGTCCCAGTGTTCGACGATTTTGCCGTCGTCGTTGACGCGGAATACATCCATGATGTTCCGGCCCGATTCGCCTGGGACCCACGGGTTGTGTTGAATGTAAACGTCGCCGATGTATGACATCGCGGCCTCCACATCACGCTGGTTATAGGCCTCGTAGAAAGCCAGGACAATTTCTTTTGAGCGTTCAGTGGTGGTCGTCATTGAGATATTCTCCAATTTCTGTCGGTCGTGCGTGGATGGGCACCGGGGCTGTCTACGATAATTATTCTTTTGCATGGTCGGGGAGTGTCAGCAGCGCCTCATGCAGGGCTCGAACCTTGGACGTTTGTCGCCCTGGCGGAAGTGTCAGCATCAGTGAATTGCGTGGTAAATCATCCGAGAGTGGTCGACCGGTCAGTGGGTTACCTTCAGGCGAATATCTGGGACAGTGCATTAACAGCCCGTAGGCCAGGCCGCGCCCAATAATGTTCTGGGCAGTTTGCACGCTGCGTGTCCGCAACAAAATATTTGGCTCCAAGGACCGACTGTGGAACTCATTGAGGGTTCGTTCAAGCGCCGGGGCCTCATCGAGTAGTACCGCAGGATGCGGTGATAAGTCGCGAAGTGAAACCTGTTCTTGTGTGGCCAGAGCGTGGTCGAGCGGTAAGATCACTTGACGGCGCTGCTCTTGGATGAGCACCGGTTGGCTGTTGGGCAGCAGTTGCGCCTCGTAGATTACGCATGCCGCGAGCTGACCGTTTTGCATCCGCTCCTGGATTTCTTGGCCATTGCCCTCGTGTACTGTGAGCGCGACGTGCGGATGATGCTCTGCAAACCACTGGACCAGATGAGGTACAACGTGCATCGACAGCGTGCGGAAACAGCCGATGTCCATCTGCCCTGACAAGACGTTTCGGGCCTGTGAAGCGTGCTCGGTTAATTCTCTTGCGTGGTCAAGTATGACGCGAGCGTCGGCCAGAATGGCTCGACCCTCGGCGGTCAGCGAGACCCCTTTGGCCCGCCGCCGTATCGTCAGGGTCACGCCCAGACTTTTCTCTAGATCCGTTATCCCAAGACTGACAGCAGCCTGACTGACGTGGCTTCGCTCAGCGGCTTTCGTAATGGATTGAGTCTCGGCGACAGCGACAAAATACTGCAGTTGGCGCAAGGTCACATCATTCATAAGCACAGCTTAGATTGCAGATAACAAAATATCGATATTCAAAGATTGGTCTCTTGTGTAGCGTATGGATTCGACGGTGACGCAGGTCACGAAAGGAAGATATGGGTTACATATACACCGACGCCAGTTCAGCAACGGCACCATACGTTGTGACACTGGGAACGGCTGGGGGTCCGCGTTGGTGGACCGATAATCAAGGCAAGCCACGTCAAGGCATCGCAACGGCAGTGGTCGTCGAAGATGGCTGGTACCTGGTGGACTGCGGGTCCGGGGTAGGTCGCCAGATAAGATCGGCAGGTTTGTCGATGGCCGATCTCAAAGGGATCTTCATTACGCACATGCATTCCGACCACATCGTGGATCTTGCGTCGCTCATGCTTTTCGCACCGTTTGAAATCAAAGACGCACAAAAGTCTGCGATTCCGATCTTTGGCCCGGGTAGCCGTGGACGAATCACGCCGATGTCACCGCGTGCCGAAAGTGCACCTGAGCCGGTGAACCCAAGCGATCCAGGCGCCGGTATTGAATCCACCTTCGCCGGTCTGGTCTCAGCGTTCTCTGCTGACTTTAACGACCGCATGCGGGATTCGCTGACCCCCGGACCGTATGACCATTTCACACCACATGACATCGAGCTCCCTGAGTCCGTGAACTTTGATCCGGATGAAAATGTTGCTCCGGATATGGATCCACTCGTGGTGTTCCAAGATGAGAGTGTGCAAGTACGGGCCACCCTGGTGTCGCACCATCCAACGGCCCCGGCCTTTGGGTTCCGTTTCGATACGCCAACCGGTTCAGTAACCATTTCCGGGGATACTGCACCGTGCCAAAACCTCATCGCATTGGCCCAAGATACCGATCTCTTACTGCACGAGGTCATCAGCCTCGAAACCATGGCGGCTCTCTATACAGATGCGGCCATGTTGCAGGCCACCATGGATCATCATCGGCGTGCCCACACGACCGCCGAAGATGCAGGCCGTGTAGCCAGCCAAGCCAACGCCAAAGCTCTGGCGCTACACCACCTCGTGCCCAGTCACGCGCCGGCAGAAGTATGGCAAAAAGCTGGGGACGCGTTTGACGGGACCTTGCTGATCCCACAAGACCTCGACATAATTTCATTTGAACGGAGTGAACAAGATGACACAGTCGACCACAGCGTTGCATGAGCCCAACGGCGCAGGGGACAGCTCGTCGGCGGGAAAGTCGTATCACGCTTCGCCCAAAGATCTGCGTCGCATCCAGTTCTCCAGTTTCTTGGGGACCGCAATTGAATACTACGATTTCATTCTGTATGCGACAGCAGCCGCAATCGTTTTCAACCGAGTCTTCTTCGTAGGACTCGACGAGAGTGTTGCGTTGATCCTGTCGTTTTCAACGTTGGCAGCCGGCTACGTTGCTCGTCCACTGGGTGGACTCATCTTCGGACACCTCGGCGACAAGCTTGGTCGAAAGACCATTCTGGTCGTGACCGTGCTGATTATGGGGATCGCCTCCACGCTGATTGGTCTGTTGCCAACGGCGTACGCGATCGGTGCGTGGGCGCCAATCCTGTTGGTCACCCTGCGCGTGATTCAGGGTATTGCCGTCGGTGGTGAATGGGGCGGAGCGATGCTGCTCGCCTTCGAATCAGCCCCGAAGAAAAGTCGTGGTTTTGCCGCAGCATTTGCCTACATGGGCGCTCCTGCAGGAACCATCGTCGGAACGCTTGCCCTTTCCGCTTTCTCGCTCTTGCCCGAGGAACAATTCCTCAGCTGGGGCTGGCGCGTACCGTTCATTTTCTCAGCGGTACTGATGCTGCTCGGCATCTTTATCCGCATGAAAGTCTCCGAGTCTGAGGTATTCCAAGAGCTGGCGAAAAAGCCCGCGCCGAAAAAGGTGCCGGTCGCCGAACTCGTGATCAACCATCCAACGAAACTGCTGCGCGCAATCGGTGGCGGACTCTCCGGCCAAATGGCACAGGGACTCATGGGCGCTTGGGCCATCTCCTACGCCGTACAGCAGGCTGTCCTACAGCAGTCCGACGTGCTCAACATGAAAGCCCTCGGCGGTGTGTTCACCATTCTCTTCATCGTGATGGCCTCGCGGATGTCTGACCGACTGGGTCGCCGCCGCGTGCTCATCTGGGGAAATATCGTCGGAATCCTCCTGGCGTTCCCAGTGATGTGGCTGCTGGAAATGGGCTCAGCGATGGCCTTCATGGTTGCCATTATTCTGGGGCTCTCACTCGTACAGGGCTTCACCGCGGGACCATACGGTGCCTACGCCGGCGAACTGTTCCCAACACATGTTCGCTACTCTGGTGCATCGATTGGCTACCAACTGGCAGCCGTACTGGGTGCCGGCTTCACTCCGATGATGGCGACCGCTTTGGCAGCTGCCGGAGGCGGATCCCTCCACCTTGTTGCTATCTTGTGGATCAGCTTCACAGCGATCAGTCTGATCTCACTGGTGTTGTCGCAAGACGCTTCCAAACGCGAGATTCATGAGCTGAACTAGTCAGGCCAAACCTGGCTGAGCACGCCAGCGAGCGCGTGCGCCGAGAGCAGATGAGCATTGAGCTGGTCGTTCCGGTGCACGCGCTTGGTCGTTAATAATCCGAAGGCCATGCGGTACGCGGGTCAACGACCGGCATCGGTGCTGGTTTGAAGGACTTCAAGAGCAACAGAACGAGCAAGACGATACCGGCCACGATCCACGCGGTGGTCCCCGTGATCCCAACATGGGCGGTATCAAAGGTCGTGTCTTCAGAGAAGATCAGCGGTAGCCCACCGATGGCGTTGATGGTGGAATGCCCAAGAGCGGCTGGCCATACCGAACGCGTGCGAATGCTCAACCAGGCCAAGATGCCACCGAGGAGCGTGCAGAATACGACCATGAAGCACACGGCTTGCCAACCCGGTAGGTGCGGATAATTATGGCCCAAGAGAATCAGCGGTGTGTGCCAGAGTCCCCAGATCACCCCGGTGATAGCAATGGTCGGTACTGCGCCGAGTGGGAGGAGCTGGGGAGTGAGCCAGCCGCGCCATCCGATTTCCTCACCGAGGGCCGGCAAAAGATTCAGTACCCAGGCGGCGATAACCACGTTGATGATCTGACTCAGCAGCATCATTTCCACCGGAATGCCTCCGGCACCAGCTTCGTCAAAGATCTGTTGGAGTCCTGAAAAATTCTCAAGATCAGCACTATAGAGGCCAAGCGCCGAGGCGATCGGCAGGCTCAGCAGAATAATACCGAGGGGCATGACGAAGGCCAGTCCGAGGTACCCGAGAAATTTGCCAACGGGTCGGGGTCGACTGAATCCGAGTGCCGCAGCGCGCTGCCCTTTCGGCTGTGTTCTGCGCACAATACCCCATGAGACGAGCGCGGGGATGCCCATCATAAGCACAGCAATGGGCAGGTAAAGTGTCTGGAAAAGTTGCTCGTCATCGACGAAATACAGCGGTAGAGCGACCACCCAGGTCAGCGCGAAGGTGATGACGACAAACCAGATGACCTGGCGCCATGCAATTGTGGCGCGCGATGGCGGAGTCTGTGGAGCGTGGTCGACCGGTGATGAGGACATGCTGCTCAGTGTAGTTTGTCAGACCAGTTGGGCGACGATAATTCCGGCGCCGATCAGGATGGCCAACCATGCAGTGAAATTGGAGCCGGCTGACGCCATCGTTTCGCGGGTTTTTGATAATAAGAGGTCAGTCTGCTCAGGATATTTAGTGCGCGCCCACGTGAGGATGACCGCGGGGAGCACCATGATTACGTTGTACAGCACCAGCCAGAAGATGTCCAAAGGCAGGCCGGGCCCATTGGCCGCGATGAGGCTAATACCCACGAGATAGGGCCACATGGTGACAGCCTCAACCACAATGGCCGACAGGGCCAGCGTTGCCACCGAGGTATTCGATCCCAGGGCACGGTCGCGCAGCCGGGTCATCGCTGACGGTCCGGGCTGAGCTTCGCGTCGACTCCGCAACAGGCCGATGATGCCCATGAGGATGACGACGGCGCCGAGCCCTATCGCAATTCGACTGGCAAGCGGACCTTGTAAGGTTGCCAGGTATGTATTAATGAGTTGGTTCGCCAAGACGAGTACTAGGAAGCCGAGCAGAAAATATGTGCCAGCAGTGACCGTCAGATAGGTCACGAGCCGACGGGGCTCAAAAATTCCGGGACGGGCTAATAGCCATAATGGGATCAGCAGTGTCGAAAGTGTGGAAGCATCAAGAAATGCGAGGCCGACCAGTGCTGCAATGATTACGAAGCTCATGGCACCTTTCCACAGTGATCGGCAGAATAACTATAGTTGATGGTAGTATCGCACCGATTGATTTTTCCAAGGATTTGATACAACAATGTCAGGTTTAAGCCACGACATAGCTGCTATGGTGGCGAATCACGCTGCAGGCGATGAAGACGGATTTTATGCGGTCGCACTCGACGTCGCACACCGCGAGCTTACAGAAGGTCGGCGCAACGCTGCATCGGAAATTCGCGAGGCGATCGAACATGCTCGAGGCGAGGCTGTCGAGCTCCAGACAGTCGAAGACGACGACCTCGGAGTCGATATCGATTCCGACCTTGCTGAGTTCATTCAGGTCTCACGCCCTGACGCAAAATTTGACGAGCTGACGATCTCCTTCGAGCTCATTGAACGGGTTCGTCACGTGCTCGATGAACACGAGAACGCCGCACTGTTACGTGACTTCGGTTTCACCCCCGCTCACCGTCTCTTGATGGAGGGACCGGCCGGGACCGGTAAGACTGCTACTGCCGAGGTGATTGCCGCAGAGATGGGGCTCCCGCTGGTGACGGTCTACCTGGACAATATGCTCAATGTGTATTCGGCCGAAGAAGATGTTCCGTCGATGCGCGAGGTATTCGACCGTCTTGCCCGTCGTCGTGCCGTCTACCTCTTCGACGTCTTCGATACCGTTGGCGACGACACCTCATCGGGTTTGATCCGCCGGGTTTTCAAAGCCTTCCTGCTGTTTGTTGAGGTGCTCGGTAAAGGGTCATTGGCTATTGCTGCAACCAACCGCCGCGGTGTGCTCGACCGTTCAATGTTCCGGCACTTCGATACCGTGCTGAACTTCTCGCTGCCAACACAGTCGGAAGCGATGCGCATCATCCGCAGTGAACTCGGCGATCGTGCGCCAGCTCCGGTGATGAATGAAGTCGATATTTACGAGCAGTACTTCGGGGGACTTTCGCAGGCTGAGCTCACCATCGCGGCGCGTTCTGCGGCCAAGGCCGCCGTGATGCGTAACGAAGCGATTGTCACTCAGGACGACATCATCTACGCGCTGACGAACCGCGGAGCATTCCTCCTCGACGACGAATAATTCGGTGTTGGACTACTCGATAATGCGCTCGAGCAACGGCTTGGTGCGATAGGACAAGAACTCACGCAGCACGACCGAGGTTGAGGTCCGCACGATGCCAGGAATATCCAGGATGAGTCGGTTGACCCGATAGAGGTCATCCGTTGAGCGTGCCGTGACGGTCAGGCGCAGATCAGCGTCACCGGTCGTCGCGAAAATTTGCAATACCTCGGGAATTTCGGCCAATGCTTTCATCGTCTCTCGGTCATAGCCCTGCCGAATCGACGCATTCATGAACGCTTCGACGTCGTAGCCCATCGTGCGGGGCGAGACGCGACGTTGAAACGATTCCAACGTGCCCTGGCCCAGCTTTTGCAGCCGCGCCTGGACGGTATTGCGAGAAACCGAAAGCCGCTGTGCCAGCGCAACGGTGGTCGCATCGGGTTGTTCGATGAGTTCGAGCAACAGTTTGGCATCCAGGCCATCCAGTTCGCGCTTCTGATCCGAGGTTGACATTATGCACCTTCTAAAAATGTGAATGAAGCATTATGTTCAAATAATTTTTCAGTGGTTGAACTTTATGCTGTCTTACGTGAGTCTGTTCACAGTATAACTCGTCGGAAGGAAAAACATGGTGCAGTCGCCGGTTCAGCACAAAACTGTGGCAGATGTGCTCGCAAGCGTGATCACGCAGCGGGTTGATAGAGTCTTCGGTTTGATAGGCAACGGCAACGTTGACCTCATCTCCACGCTGACGGCTGCACGTTTCCCGTTCACGACCGTGCGGCACGAGGTCGCGGCCGTCACGGCGGCTGATGCCTATTATCGTGCATCCGGCAAACTGGCTGTGGCGACCGCAACCTACGGCGCTGGTTTTACCAACATGGCAACCGGTCTGGCCGAGGCACAGCTGGCTCGCATTCCCATGGTCGTGATCGTCGGTGATGCGCCAACTACTGGGCGTCGGCCATTCGACATCGACCAGCAAACGGTCACCGCCGGGTTGAACATCCCGATGCTGACGATCGCTGAAGACAATGCCGCCGAGATCACCAACCGAGCATTTGAGATGGCGACCGATGGGCAAGAACCTGTCGTCGTGATGGTTCCGCATGATCTCACCGCAGCCACGGTCACGACTGAACCAGCCGCTCAACCGTATGAACCCATCGAACGGCCAACCGTGGAGGATGCACAAATCGAAGCGGTTGCCAGCGCACTCGTGGCAGCAGAGCGCCCCCTGGTCTTGACTGGCGGGGGAGTCGTTCGCACACAAACCGGTCCGATGGCACGAGCCATTGGTGACGCCGTTGGTGCTGTCTTTATGCACTCGTTGACCGCATCGAACGTCACTGAATCTGAGCATACGCTCGGGACCGCAGGCGGCTTCACTCCCGAATACAAGCTGCCAGCCGTTCGCGCAGCAGACATGGTGCTGATCCTGGGGGCCACCAGCAACAACTTCCAAACCCGCAAGGGCCAGCTCTTTGGCACCGATAACATCCACCGGATCGATCTGAATGATCGTTGGAACCTGTCCCTGCCACAGGCCAACACGGTCTTTGGGGACCTCACCGACGTCCTGCCGCGGCTATTAGCTGCGGTCGAAGCGCTCGACCCGAAGCAGTCGATATACCGCGAGCAATTGGCCGGCCTGATCGCAGAAGACACGATTGCCCAGGAGCCTGTTTATGGCACCGACGGGCGGCTCAACCCGCGTCATGTCGCAGCTCAGCTGGATACGGTCCTGCCGGAAAACCGCCAGATCGTAGTGGACGGCGGGCACTTCATGTCCTGGATCGCCGAACGCGTCAACATGCCTGATCCAGCCGCGTTTATCGGGGTCGGTACCGCGTTCCAGTCGATCGGTTTGGGCTTCGGTTCAGCCGTAGGAGCAGCGGTTGGTAGCCCGGATAAGTTCACGGTCTGCGTTTCAGGCGACGGCGGCGGACAAATGGCCCTGGCCGACCTCGCCACCTTCATCGAGACCACCGAGCACGGGGCCGTCGTCATTATCAACGACGCCGCCTACGGAGCCGAGATCCACCAGTACGCGGTCCTTGGGGCTGACCCGACCGCCATGTATCTACCGCAACTGGACTTTGCTGCCATCGGCGAGGCCATGGGAGCCGCAGGCATCACGGTGAACACCATGGAGGACCTCGAAGACTTCAGTCAGTGGATCGCCGGTGGCACCGGGGTCGCGATGGTCAATATCAACGTGTCTACCGAATTCGCCCACTCAGCGTTGAGCCCGGGTGCTACCGGCTAAGCCGGTTTCCAAAACCTTGCCTGTGAAGGCACTTCCCACTCACACCAAAAAAACTCCGGGACGTCCACTGGGCGTCCCGGAGTTTTTTGTGGTTCTCGAGCTGTCTTAGGAGTCGAGGTGTTCCCGAGCCAGATCTGATGACAGACCGGTATAGGTCTGTGGTGTCAGATCCTTGAGACGCTGTGCGGCGGCATCGGAGAGACCGAGTTCGCTGACGAACTCGCGCATGCGCTGGGCATCGACCCGGTTGCCGCGCGTCAGGTCCTTGAGGCGCTCATACGGGTTATCCATGCCTTCGGTACCGGCGATGGATTCAGCACGCATCACGGTCTGAATGGCTTCACCGAGGACTTCCCAGTTGGTATCCAAATCGGCGGCCAGGGCGTCTTCGGCAACATCGAGCTGACCCATGCCGCGGGTGACGTTGTTCATGGCCAGAACTGAGTGGCCAAAGGCCACACCAATATTGCGCTGCGATGTGGAGTCGGTCAGGTCGCGCTGCCAGCGTGACTCGATGAGCGTTGCACCCAGTGAGTTCAACAGGGCGTTTGAGAGCTCCAAGTTGGCTTCGGCGTTTTCGAAGCGGATCGGGTTGACCTTATGGGGCATCGTCGAGGACCCGGTGGCACCTTCAACCGGGATCTGGGCGAAGTAGCCGATGGAAATGTAGCTCCATACGTCGACACAGAAGCCGTGCAGAATTTGGTTGAAGCGCGCGACGTCGTCATAGAGTTCTGACATCCAGTCGTGGTTTTCAATCTGCGTAGTCAACGGGTTAAACGTCAGGCCCAGGCCTTCGACAAAGTCTTGGGCGATGACCGGCCAGTTGGCGTGGGGCACGGCTGCCACGTGGGCCGCGTAGGTACCGGTGGCACCGTTGATTTTGCCCAGGTACTGCTGGTTGGCGATGCGGTGCAGCTGGCGGTTCAGGCGATGTACGAAGACGGCGAGTTCTTTGCCCAACGTGGTCGGGGTGGCCGGCTGGCCGTGGGTGCGGGACAGCATTGGGGTCTCGACGGCGGTGTTGGCGGTCTTGGCGATGGCGTCGACCATTTTCTGTGCGGCGGGCAGCCAGACGTCGGTGATCGCATCGCGCACCCCCAGCGCATAGGACAGGTTATTGATGTCCTCGGATGTGCATGCGAAGTGCACCAGGGAGCCGAGGTGGCCCAGGCCCAGGGCGTCGAGGCGGTTGGCGATGAAGTACTCCACGGCTTTGACGTCGTGGACGGTGACGGCTTCGGTTTCGGCCAGTTCCGAGATCGAGGCTTCATCAAATTCGGTGACGATGGCGCGCAGCCCGTCGCGCTGTGCGTCAGTCAGGCGCTGCAGACCGGGCACGACCTGGCCGTCTGCTAGATGAATGAACCACTCCACTTCAACGTGGACGCGGTTGCGGTTGAGTGCCGCCTCGGAGAGGTGGTCCACCAAATCCGCAACGTACCCGCGGTAGCGACCATCGAGGGGTCCTAGAGGAATGTCAGTATCGGCCAATCGAACACGCAAATTTTCAGTCATAGTCTCATTCTGCCACCGGAAACACTTTCGACAGAATAATGTCACAGCCGTGACGGGCTGGGGCTTGAGTATCCACAGTGCTGAGCGTTCGGTTCGGTTCTCCACAAAGCCTGCTGCTCGACAGAAGCGCGACGGCAGGTGATTCTACTGTTTGTCCCAATGTGGACGTGAGCAGAACAGGAGAATGCGATGACGTCGGTGGTTATCCCCAGTCCGGCTGAGATCGGTGCCGGTATCAGCCTGGTGTCGGGTGGTGCATGCGATATGGCTTCAAATGCGGTGCAGCAATTTGTGTCGAGCCCATCGATGGCTGAAACCGGTCTCAATATGTTGGCCTCGCAAATCGAAGTTTTGGAACAGCTGGTTGCAAAACTGCGCGAGGTCAGTGCCGGTATCGAGCAGGTGCATGACACGTTGGCCGCCACCACACAGCTGGAATGGCATTCACCGGCCGGTCAGGTGTTTCGCGAAGCCGTGGGCCAGCGACAAGAACACGCACTGACGCTGCGGGAAACCTCCAGCCAGACCGCCACGTTGGCCAGCCAGGGGATCGATGAACTGCGCGTGATGATTGCCAGTCTGCAAACCCTGCTGGCCGCGGCGCGGAGCACGTTGGGCATGGCCGCGGGGACTACGGTCGCCAGGATGTGTGCATGAGTGCCAAGGTGACCGGCGGCCCGACGCACTGGCGGGCGAATCTGGATGAGTTAGCGCTGGGTGTGGGCCAGCTGCAAGATGCGACGGAACACTCGATGCGGTTGGCCGGCGAAGCGACGGTGGCCGGTGGGCTGCTGGCAGGGATTACGATCATGACGCCCCAGGGTCCGTTGATCGGGGCCAATACGGCGGCCATCTCGGCGGGGTTGCTGGCGATGCGGGCCGAGGTCGAAGCACTGCGAACCGGTGTCGACTTTGCGGTGAATTCTTATCTGGAAGCAGAGCAACAGATCACCAGGGTCGTGGATGCGGCCTTTACCCCGTTGGCTTTGGCAATGAGCATTGTGGGAGTCACCACCGACGTCAACATCCCTAATGACGTGTACGAGATCGCGATTCGTGGGACAACTGGTGCAGCGTGGGCGCCGGTGGAGTCGGCGTTTACCTCGCTGAACGGGGTGCTGCCCGGGTCGAAATATGTGGCCGGCAATACGATCGGCTGGATGGCTGGGTTTGACGACAACCTCTGGGACGTTCCGCCGACACAACGCACCATTGGAACCTTGGCCCACGCCCTGGGCTATTTGGGACTGTCCCAGATGGCGCCCTATGACACCACCAATATCACGCAGCATCCCGGTGCGGATGGGTGGCAAAGACGAGATGCGATCAGTCGTGACGGGTCGTTGAAGTCGATGAGTCTGCTGCAGGACTATGCCTACGACCACGACACCGTGACGGTCGCGAAGCTCGAACAGCCAGATGGCAGTGATGCCTATGCCGTGATCTATCCGGGCACCACACCTGTGGGTGATGACAGTGAAGGACTGCTCGGCGCGCTCGGAGAGCACACCGCCTTTGGGGTCCCGGGTTTCGTGGAATCAGCAGCTGCCGACTCACCGTATGTCGAAGCCACGACGCTGAAGATCCTGGAGCAAGCGGGTGTACCAGCCGGGGCGACCGTCATCCCGATGGGCTACAGCCAAGGCGGTGCCCACGCCATGAATGTGGGACTCGGACAACAGATGAAGGCCAAGTACAACGTCTCGGATGTCCTGACCGTTGCGGCCTACACGGGGCATCGCCGCAGCGATGACCTGGAGACCAACCTTGTGCATGTGGAACACGAACACGATAAAGTCTCGGCGTTAACCGGGGCAAGCAATGAGGGGCGGCTGAACCGCACGACCATTGAAGTGCAGGGTTATCCGGATGAAGAAATTGAGGCCGGGATTTTTGGTGCCGAACACAATCTCGGGCTGATCGACGGGCAGTTGTCGAAGGCCTTGGATGATCCTGCGGTGCAACATGCCACCGAGATTCCGTTGGGCAAGATTGAACAAAAAATGGGCGGGCCCGTGGCGGTCCAGCAATTTCATCTGGATCGTCAACAGGCTCCGCCCACTCGACATCCGACTGATCCGGCTCAAACAGGTGAGCCTGGCCGGTCGGGGCCGCAGCAGATCATCGGGGTCAGACCGCTGGATCAGTGGTTGACCGCAACGATGCCGCGGCGCTAAAGACGTTAATGTGTTGGTGCCACGGTGGAGATCAACCGGTTCACGATCGTTGAGACCACCGCGATGATCAGGGCCGCCAGGATGGTGGTCCAGAAGAAACTATCGATGATGACGTGGACGGGCAAGAACGAGGTGGCCCAGACGGTCAGTGACAGCATCGCAGCGTTGATGATGAGGGTGAACAGCCCCAGTGTCAAACAGGTGATCGGTAGCGATAGGAAGCTGACGATTGGTCGTACGACACCGTTGATGAGGCCAAAAACCACGGAGACGATAAGCAGGGCGACAATGGATTCGCCGGTATCTGGTGTCCCGGTATCCGAGGTCAGCTCCATGCCGGGCAGGATCCAGAGGGCAACCCAGAAGGATGCCGCGGTCACGATGGTTCGAAGGATAAAACTCATGGCACAATCTTGCCACGAAAAACCGGCGGCACCCAAAAGGGTACCGCCGGTTTTCAGTCAGTTCAGAACTAGTTCTGTGGAGTGAAGACTCCGTCGAAGAATTCTGCAATCGCATCGGTGGCGTCCAGTGGCTGGACGGTTGAGATGTAACCGTCAGGACGAACCACAACGACGGCACCTTCCGATGAGATCTCGAAGGTTTTGTAGATGTTGTCATCGGTGAGCACACCGAACACGTTGTTCAGGTCGGTGAGCTGCAGCGGGCCAACAGTTGGGCGGAAGATGGCTGGAGTTTCGAGCAACTCAATGTCTTCCTTTGGCTGCTGGTAGATGAGCTTGGCATCAAAGACACTGTTGAGGTCTTCGCCTTCACGAGTGTATTTGATCACCGGTGAGTTGGCGTTGGTGCCGAGCCATTCACCAAAGGCGTTGGCCTTGTTCGCAGCGTCTGTCGGTGCTTTGTCGTCACCGAAGACGTAGATGCGCCAGCGACCGTCAGCCTCGTGGAGGTGGCCTAGATGCAACGGGTTGGTATCCGAAACGCGGGAGACCTTGGCCGACTTGAAACGCTTGCCGATTTCGTAGCCCTTGGCCAGATCCTGGTGGGTGGTCTCTGTGGTCAGCGACGATGGCTTGTATTCGGTCATGAAGCCAGCTGGGAATTCGAAGGTCTTCTGGTAGAACTCAGCGACATAGTTCTTTGATGGCAGGTCTTCTGGCTTGGCAGCCATCAGTGAGGACCATTTCTTATCGAAGTCGATGAGGTTCTGGGCGACTTCCTGGCGTTCACCCGAGTAGGTGTGCAACAGGGAAGGATCGGAGTAACCGGAGACGACCTGGCCGATCTTCCAACCGAGGTTGAAACCGTCCTGGATCGAAACGTTCATACCCTGGCCTGCTTTGGCCGAGTGGGTGTGGCAGGCATCGCCAGTGACGAAGATGCGTGGGTTCTTTTCGTCTTCCTGGCCATCGTCGACGTCGTCGAATTTGTCAGTCACCCGGTGACCAACTTCGTAGACGGACCACCAGGCAACGTCTTTGACCTCAACGGTGTAGGGCGCCAGGATGTTGTTGGCGCGACGGATGATTTCTTCCAGTGGAGTCTTGCGAACCTGGCCGCCATCGTTCGGGTCAACGTTGCCGAGGTCCACGTAGAAGCGCACCAGGTAGCCACCTTCACGAGGAATGAGCAGGATGGAGCCACCGTCGTTGGACTGGATGGCGCATTTGGTGCGGATATCTGGGAAGTCTGTTTCAACCAGGACGTCCATAACACCCCAGGCGTGGTCGGACTTGTCGCCGATGGGGGTGCGGCCGATGGACTTGCGAACAGGGGAGTGTGCACCTTCGGAGCCGACGAGGTATTTGGTGCGAACCGTACGGGTTTCGCCTTCCTGCGGACCAGCGGTGACCTTCAGGGTGACCTCGATGGGGTATTCGTGGTCGTTGTCGACGGTCTGGGAGACGAATTCGTACCCGTAGTCTGGCGTCAAGCGTGACGGTGAACGCTCAGCGAATTCAGCAAAGTAGTCCAGAACGCGAGCCTGGTTCACAATGAGGTGTTTGAACTCGGAGATGCCGGTTGGGTCATCCAGGGTGCGTGAGGTGCGCACAATGTTCTCTGGGTTTTCCTCATCCGGGTTCCAGAAGTTCATTTCGGTCAGCCAGTAGGCTTCGTTGGTGATTTCGTCAGCGAAACCGAAATAGTCGAAAGTCTCGACCGAGCGAGCCTGAATACCATCGGCCTGACCGAGCACCAGACGACCTTCGCGACGCTCAACGAGGCGAGTGTGCACATCCGGGTAGGACGACAGGGTGGCGGCCGTGGTCATGCCGGCCGGGCCGGAACCAACGATCATAACGTCCATGGTGTCTGGAAGTTCATCCGGGCGATCCAAACCGATGCCCGCTGCGGGTTTAACGCGCGGTTGGGTGGAGACATATCCGTGATGGTGAAATTGCATGACTTAACTCCTGTACGGCTCGCAACGTTCGAAAAACCTGAAGTTGCTCTATATTCGAACATAGTGTTCAATTAGTGAACTGTTAGGTGTGAGCCTACACACCGTAAGACGAGTATGCCAAATCGGATTGCTGAGGAGACACGATGTCTGATAGTGCAGGTGGCAGTCTGTCATTGACGTTATCGCGTGGAATTGAACTGTTGGAGCGAGTGTGTGCGGCGGATGCCGCACCGTCCATCGGACAGGTGGCTCAGCAGCTCGGAATACACCGTTCCGCTGCATATCGGCTCCTACGAACGTTGGAGGCGCATTATCTAGTGCGTCGGGACGAGGCCGGGAAAATTCACCCGGCAGCTGGCTTAACCAACTTAGCGCGGGGAGTGGAAAATTCGCTGCAAACCGTGGGCCTGCCGATCATGACGAAGATCGCCGATGACCTGGGGATGTCATGCTTTATTGCCGTTGCCCAGGGAGCTGATTGTTTTACCCTGGTGACCGTTGAGGCCACGACATCGCACGCACTCACACAACACCCGGGCACCCGTCATCACCTCGACCGGGGTGCTCCGGGCATCGCCCTCCTGTCCGGCCTGACGCCCCAGCAGCGAGCCGATATTGAAGACTTGGAATTGTCGAACAAAGCGCAGGCTGATCTGCACCGGGCGCTGCGCGATGGGTATGCCTCATCGTTTGACGAAGTGATCCCCGGCGTCGGTTCGGTTGCCGTACCGCTGATGGCCGCCGGCCAGCTGCCCGCAACACTTGCGGTGGTCTACCCGCGGCAACAGCTCGACGAGGCCCATATCGCAGCCACCCTGCATCGCGGTGTAGAAGCCATCGTCACCCGGTTGGGCAGAGCGTAACGTTCGGCAAGGATCCAGCGGGCCAAGCGCGATCGCTAGACTGGTCGTCATGGATTCTTCTGCTGTGTACCCACGTTCCGTGCTCAATAAACTGCCCGAGTATCAATCAGGCAAGCCACCCGCAGCGATCGCTGGCCTCACCCCGTATAAGCTCGCGTCCAATGAGAACCCGTATGCGCCGATCAAAGCCGCTACGGATGCCATTGTCGCAGCCGCTACTTCGGAGCGTGTGCAGCGGTACCCAGAAACCACATATACCAAACTGCGCACGCTGATTGGCGAGACCTACGATGTGCCGATTGAAGATGTCGTGGTGGGGGCAGGGTCGCTGGGTGTGTTCACCGCTCTAGTGCAAACCTATGCGGGTACCGGTGAAGACGGTGTCTTAGATGAGGTTATTATTCCTTGGCGTTCGTTTGAGGCCTATCCCATTGTGATTCGTTCCGCTGGTGCCCACGATGTGCGGGTGCCGGTTCGGGATAACGGTGAGCACGATCTTGAAGCCATGCTGGAAGCTATTACTGATCGCACACGAATGATTGTGCTGTGCACACCGAATAACCCCACTGGCCCCGTGCTGACAGAGCAGGCCGTGCGGGAATTTGTTGAGCGGGTGCCAGAGCATATTCTGGTGGTGATCGATGGTGCCTACATTGAATTTGTGCGGCAAGACGGTGTGGAGAACTACTTACAGTTCTACCGAGATTTTCCCAATGTCGCGGTGTTGCGGACGTTTTCAAAAGCTCACGGGTTAGCCAATCTCCGGGTGGGTTACGCGGTGGCGCCTGAACAAATTTGTGCACCGGTGCGCATCGTCATGTCGGCGTTTCCAACGTCAACTGTCGGTGTGGAGGCAGCGTATGCTTCGTTGGCCAATATGGACGAAGTCCTGGCCAATACCGAAAAAGTGGTCACTGAACGACGCCGCGTGTGGGAAGCCCTGGATGCACTGGGATATAACCCGCCGGCGACCGAAGCGAATTTTGTGTGGCTACCACTAGGTGAAAAAGCCCAGGCCTTCGCAGATGCTTGCGAGGCCCGGGCGTTATCGGTGCGCGCGTTTGCACCGGAGGGTGTTCGCGTCTCCATCGGCGAAGTCGAAGCCAATGATCGCTTGATCCAGGTGGCTACGGACTTCGCCGAGTAGTTGCGAGCGCTGAGTTACAGTGCGAACGGTTTCATGTCGACCTCTGCGCCGGAGACGACACCGGGGCGGCCTTCGACCATCGACACCACAACTTCGGCGGTGACCGGTCCCAGTGAGAGGCCGTGCATGTTGTGGCCGGTTGCCACAATGACGTTCGGGTGCTGCTTCATTGGGGAAATGATCGGCAGGCCGTTCGGGGTCATCGGGCGTGGGCCGGTCCATTCGTCAAAGCGTGGCTTATCGCCGATGCCCTTGATGAATGCCGAGGCCTGGGACGCCAAGTGCTGCACGCGCTGGGATGAGAATTCTTGAATCTCAGACGAGAAGTCCATCAGACCCACAACGCGTAGCTCGCCGGACATCGGGACACCGATGGTCTTGCGATCAATCGAGGCCAGCAGGTAGCCGGGCAGACGATCAGGTTTCACATGGTAGGAATAGCCGGTGCCCGAGGTAACAAACGCTGAGCGAGTGCCGGAAAGTCCGTCGATCGATGGTGTGGTCCAGGCGCCGGTGGCCACGATGGCTTTGTCGAAGCCGCGAGTGATTTCGCCCTCAACGCCGCGCATTCTGGCAGTGTTGTTATTCAGGCCCACCAGCTCGGTGTGCTCTAAAATCTCGACATCGAGTTCGAGAAGCTTCTCATGCAGCTCGTCGACGAACAGACGTGGGTCAATGTAGCGCTCGGTGTTGGCGACGTAGCCTGCCCGGACATGTTCATCCAGGACGGGTTCGAAGTCGTGGAGGTCGCCGTCGAGCATGATTTGCCCCGGACGTTCGATGCCGAAGACGTCAGCGCGGGCCACCTGGTTGTCGCGGAATTTCTGCAGCGCATCAACGGAAGTGTGGCTGTTGAGGAACCCGTAGCCGCCACCGTCGAGCGAAATGCCATCCTCGTGGTAGGAGTCGAAGGCAGCAAATGCGCCGCGGACCAGCTGGTCAAGGTTGCGGGTGTTTTCGCGAACTTTCGACGGCATCGTGTTGTAAATAAAGCCGGCGCCAAACGCTGACAGCAGCGGCATGGCAACCGGTGCGATGTTGAGGTAGTGGCGACGGGTCGTCACGCCTTTGAAGATTTCGGTCAGCTGCTCTGGTTCGGGCATGGGGGTGGCTTGAATTCGCGTGATCTCACCGGCATTTCCGCGTGCTGCGCCCGAGCCGACCTCATCTTTTTCGACCAGGGTGACGCGGTGACCAGCACGGGCCAGAGAATATGCGGTGCAGAGGCCAATCAGCCCGGCACCGGCAACGAGAACATTTTGTGAAGCAGTCATTCTGTCTTCCTTTCGCCTAAACCAGCTGTATGGTCCGAGTCTACAAACTTGCGTGCGGCAATGGCGAAAAACCGGCGCTGCCAGCGAAACGCCCGTTCAAAACACGTTCTTGCCGTGAGTTCAATCACACTTCGCGCTAGGAGCGAGTGGGCTCATATCTTGGAAAAATTCCATAAATTTGGCGAGTCGAAATTAACTCATCAAGGGTGCATCGGCGCTATTGCCGAAGAGTGCTCAGTTTCGCAGCAATCTGCCGCAGATACACAGCTGCACAGCGGACATTCGACGTGTACAGCAAGCTGTTCACATGTGCAGTGCAAGCGTGTAGAATACCTGTGATTCGCCTCACTTTCACCCGCCACCATTGGGTAAGATGAGGGGAAATCACAGAAAATTCGTTGCTGTTCATAACCCGAAGACAACGATCATCTCTGACCAGGAGAGTTGCATATGTCTACCATCTCGTCACCCACCGGGCATCAGCTGCCCGAAGAAGCCATCGGCGTCTTATCGACCGATGGATTTATTGATCCCACCGAAAGCGCCAAGGCGTTTGTTGATGACGCTACGGCCATTGATCACGAACGCGTGGCCGAGATGTACCGCCTCATGGCTAACACTCGCCGTATCGATCAAGAAGGTGTGAACCTCCAGCGCCAAGGTCAACTCGTCCTCTGGACACCATCGGTAGGCCAAGAAGCAGCTCAGGCCGGGGCCGTCACCGCACTGGAAGACCGCGACTGGATCTTCCCGACCTACCGTGAGCACGTCATGGCCCGCGGACGTGGCATCCCCGACGAAAACGTCTTCGACTTCTTCCGCGGTGCCGTCCACGCTGGGTGGATGCCCAACGATTACAACATGCAGCCCTACACCGTAGTGCTTGCCGCCCAGGTTCCCCACGCCGTCGGATACGGCTGGGGCATTGCTCAACAACAGCGCGGGTGGACCGACGCTCGCCGGGCAAAAGAAGGCCGCGTTGCCATAGCCTGCTTCGGTGACGGCGCCTCGACCGAAGGCGACATCCATGAAGCCATGGTCTTTGCCGCCTCGTTCGATACCCCGGTCGTGTTCTTTATTCAGAACAACTACTGGGCCATCTCCACACCCTTCGAAGTCCAGTCCAAGGTGCCACTGTTCAAGCGCGCCCAAGGGTATGGTTTTGACGGCTTTGCGGTCGATGGCAACGATCCGATCGCAACTGCTGCGGTCATGGATCGGGCGGTCGATCACGCACGTCGCGGTGGGGGACCAGTGTTGGTTGAAGCACACACCTATCGCATGGGTGCCCACACCACCGCGGATGATCCCACCAAATACCGCACCAGCGAAGAAGAAGCCCAGTACGCCCAGGCCGATCCGATGGTGCGCACCGAACAGTATCTGCGCCGTCGTTTCGACTACACCGATGCATTCTTTGACGAAGTCACTGGCGAAGGCGAGCAGCTGGCCGCCAATCTGCGCGAGAAAATCGTCGATGCACCCGACACCATCTCACTGCGCGAAAAATTCGACCTTGTCTACGCCGAAGAACACTCCCTGGTCGAAGCTCAGGCCGCGGCATTTGACCGTTGGATGGAAGCCGAGGACGCCTGATGACCACCGTATTTGATGAGGTCACGACCGGGACCAAGAAACTCACCATCGGTCAGGCCGTCAATCGAGCACTGCACGATGCCCTGGCTACCGATGAGCGGGTGCTACTGCAAGGTGAAGACATCGGCGCCCTGGGTGGCGTCTACCGTGTCACCGAAGGCCTGGCCGCACGGTTCGGCTCCGACCGGGTGGTCGATGCACCACTGGGTGAAGCCGGGATCGTCGGTACCTCTATCGGGCTGGCGCAAGCAGGATTCGTGCCCGTTGCCGAAATTCAGTTCGACGGTTTCGTCTACCCGGCGTTTGACCAGATCGTCTCCCAGCTGGCCAAAATGCACTCCCGTTTTCAGGGGTCTCAGCAATTCCCGGTGACCATCCGCCTGCCCTACGGTGGCGGGATCGGCTCGGTCGAGCACCACTCCGAATCACCGGAGGCCTATTTTGCACACACCGCCGGGTTGAAAGTGGTCACCTATTCAAACGCCCACGACGCCTACTGGGTGACCCGTGCGGCAATCGCCTCGGCCGACCCCGTGTTGCTGTTGGAGCCGAAGAAGCACTACTTCGTACGTGGCGAAGTGGATTTCGATGCCCCAACCGAGAATCCGTTTGCCACCGTTGAAGCACGCCCCGGAACCGACGGCACGCTGCTGGCTTGGGGCCCGCAGGTGTCAACGGCACTGGCGGCAGCAGAAGCCGGTGTTGAAGACGGCTACGATCTCCAAGTGCTCGATATCCGTGGCCTCTCGCCGTTGGATATGACCACGATCGCCAATGCGGTGAAAGCGACCGGTCGTGCTGTGATCGTGCACGAATCCTCAACGTTTGCCGGTTTTGGTGCAGAAATCTCCGCCGGGCTCATGGAACAGGCTTTCCTTAGCCTGGAGGCGCCGGTGCAGCGGGTGGGCGGCTACCACATGCCGTATCCACCATCGCGGTTAGAACAGGATTACCTCCCCTCGGTGGATCGGATCCTGGACGCCGTTGATGAGACATTCACCTATTAGGCCGCCGCGCAAGGAGACTATATGAAGATCTTTACCCTGCCCGATGTGGGCGAAGGGCTGACCGAAGCTGACGTGGCCAACTGGATGGTCAAAGCCGGCGATACCGTGGCCGTCAACCAGGTCATTGCTGAAATTGAAACCGCCAAATCGCTGGTCGAAATTCCCAGCCCCTGGGCCGGTGTCGTCCAAGAGCTCTACGCTGAAGTGGGCGACACCGTCAACGTTGGCGATAATTTCATTGCCATCAACGTCACTGCGACCGGCGACGACGAAGAAGCACCACAAGCGCCACTGGTTGGCACCGGACCCAAGGCTGATACACCGGGACGACGACGCCGCAGAGGCCGACCCAAGGCTGCAGCCGAGGTCGAGACACCGGTTGAACGAGAACCGGAGCCAGAACCTGAACCTGTTGCCGAGCCGGTTAAGAGCGATTTGTTTGCCAAAGTGCTGGCCAAACCACCGGTTCGCAAACTAGCCAAAGACCACGGCCTGGATCTGACCACCATTACCCCGACGGGGCAGCACGGTGAAGTCACACGATCCGACGTCAACGCCGTACTGAAAGCGGACACGCCGGCAACCACCTCGGCCGCACCGGTTGCAGCAGGGGAGTCGGAGACCATCAAGGTCAGCGGTGTTCGCAAGGCCACGGCCAAAGCGGTCACCGAATCGTATACCTCGGCCCCGCATATTTCAGTGTTTCGGCAGGTGGATGCCACCCGCACCATGGAATACCTCGAAACACTGAAGAAGCATCCGCGCTTCGAAAACGTGCGAGTCTCGCCGTTGCTGGTGCTCGCGATGGCGGTCTCCCAGGCGGCGCTGAACACCCCACAGGCCAATGCCACCTGGCACGAAGACACCTATTCACTGCACCACTATGTGAATCTCGGCCTGGCAGCCGCGACCAAACGCGGGTTGATTGTGCCGAATATCAAGAACGCACACGAGATGAATCAGCTTCAGATGGCCCAAGCCATCCAAGAGCTGACCTCCCGGGCGCGTGACGGCAAGACCCAGCCGGCAGAGCTGACCGGGGGCACCATTACGATCACCAACATCGGTGTGCTTGGACTCGACGCTGGTACACCGATCTTGAATCCGGGCGAATCCGGAATCATTGCCTTCGGTGCGATCCGTCAGCAACCGTGGGTCGTCAACGGACAGTTGGAACCACGCTGGATTACCACCCTGGGTGGCTCATTCGACCATCGAATCGTAGATGGTGTGGAAGCGGGTGCCTTCTTAGCCGATGTGGCAGCTATCCTGGAGGAACCAGCCTTATTGATCAGCTAACAGTGGAGTGATTCAACGTGGCCAACCCGCACATTGCAGTGATCCGTTTGACCGAATCCGGGTCCTTTGATCCAGACGTCCGGGACACCCTCATCGTCGGCCCCGGCATGGGAACTTCCGTCAACGGGCTCTTCACCGAAATGGCCCAGCACCTGACCCACCGGTTCCAGGTCATCGGCATCGATCTGCCGGGCCACGGACAATCACCCGCACATCATGAAGACGTGACCATCCCGGAACTCGCCGGGGCCGTGGCACAGCTGGTCAAAAACCTGCGCCAGACCGGCACCATTCGTGGTGAATCCAAGGTCTATTTCGCTGGCCTGTCAGTATCGGGCCAGGTCGCACTCGAACTCGCGCTAGAACACGCCGAACTCTTCGACGGTATCGCCGTGATGGCGTCAGCTGCGAAAATCGGGACGGCCGAAGCCTGGAATGAACGCTCCGAGATGGTGCTATTTTCTGGAACCGAAGTCATGGTCGACATGTCCGCCCAACTGTGGGTTTCAGACAGCTTCCACGACGTCAGCAAACTCGATATCCAAAAACAGGCACTGGCTAACGCTGATGACCAGTCCTATGCTGCCCTGTGCCAGGCGCTGGCTATCTACAATGCCACCGATCGGTTGGGCGAAATCTCGCTACCGCTCTTTACGATTGCGGGCGATAAGGATCAGATGTGCACCGTCGCCGATGCCCAACAAATTTCGGCAACCGTGCAAAATGGTGCAACCGCCGTCATCAAAGAGGCAGCACACCTGTTGCCGCTGGAAGCACCACAACAGTTGGCCGAGCTACTCGACAGCCACCTGGCCTAAAGTTCGCTTAACACAACAATCGGGTGGAGGCGACGTGCCCCCACCCGATTGTATTGTGCGGATGAGTTATGAGACGCGGTCAGTCGCATCGGTCTGACCGGCCCTGCGTGCACAATTTGCGCAGCAGTAAATTTGGTCGGCGTCTTCGACACCGTGGCCAATAATTCTGGTGCCACAGTGCGCGCATTGCGGGGCCATCCCGGCAATCGCGCATTCAAAACTGTCGAACACCCCGGTCTGATCTTGATGGGTAATCTTGAAAACTTTGTCGTATTCGTTGCCGCATGTATCACATGTTGCCATGACGACACCTCCAGTGAGGGGTTGCTAGTTCGAAATCAGTTCGACGAGGTCACCGACCTTGTCATCGGAAATATGGCGGGCGATATCGGCTTGTGCAATCATTCCGACGAGGTCATGGCCGTCGATAACGGGTAGACGACGGACCTTGTGTTCCTTCATGGTCGCAATTGCTTCGTCAATGGAATCATCGGCGCCAATGGTGACGGGTTTTTCGTTACCGAATGTACCGGCATTGACTGCTTCAGGGTTGCCGCCTTCAGCAATGACCAGGACTACAATATCGCGGTCGGTTAACATGCCTTTGAGTCGGTTATCTTCACCGCAAATGGGCAGTCCACCAACGTCGAGATCGCGCATCATTTGCGCGGCTTGTTTCAAGGAATCGTTCTCACGAATGCATTGGGCACTCGGAGTCATAATGTCACGGGCGGTCAGCATAGTTTCCTCCTCAAAAATTTGGGGAACTCTGACACCCCTCTAGCCTTGCAACGCAGTGATTATGAGTCAACAGTAGACGGACATCTTAAAACGAGAATCGGCGAATGCGAGAGACACATATCACAAGGAGCGCTTCTTGAGCATACAACGTTGCCAGACCGTTGTTTTTCACGGCAGCGATCTTCTATCGTCAGGGGACAGAAGTGAAGCATTCCGTTAGGTTTTTACGAAAGGGAGCGTATGCAACGCAACAACTTAGTGCACAGCATGGTGCGGTCCATAGTGCTGTGCGGCGTTGTGTTTGGCCTAGTCGGTTGTGGGAACCACTACCCGGCCGACCCCGAAGGAACACTAGATAGAGTCACCGGCGGTACGATTCGTGCCGGCATCTCACATGAACCACCGTGGACCGATATCACCACCGGTGGCAATACCGAAGAAGATCCAGGTGGCATCGAAGTAGAACTCATTGAAGACTATGCCGATAGCATCGGCGCCGAAGTTGAATGGCAGGCCGGCGGCGAAGAAGAACTCATCGGCCTGCTGGGCGAACGAGAACTCGACCTGGTCGTGGGCGGTCTGACAGACCAATCACCGTGGTCCTCAGACGTGGCCATGTCAGCGCCGTATGCCGAATCCAGCGGCATCGCCGGGAGCACAGACAAGAACGTGGTCGCCATCCAGATGGGTGAAAACGCATTTATGACCAGCGTCGAAGAGTTCCTGTTGAACGAAAATGTTGACCAACAACTGCCAGAGGAGATGCGCCCATGAATTCCCTTCCAGAACATAAAACGCAGTACTTTGGTCTCCACGATCTCCCGCAAGAGCAGCAGGACGCTTTCGCCAAAGCAAAACGGTTAGAGCGGATCAGTATTCTGGTCCGTGTCTTTACCGTGCCAATCATTTTCGCGCTGGCCGGCAGCTCGCAGGCGATGAAAGCCTCCTGGATCGAAGACTCCCTGGGCTTCATCGCACCGATTGCTTTCCTCATCGCAGCGCGACTCGTTTACCGTCAACCAACCCCGAGACACCCCTACGGCTATCACCGTGCGTTTGGTGTCGGCCACCTCGTGGCAGCGGTCGCCCTGCTGACCTTCGGTGGGTACTTGCTGGTGGACTCCGCCATGGGACTGCTGACCGGTGAACATCCGCCGATCGGCATGATGGAACTCTTCGGCATCTCATTCTGGTCCGGCTGGCTCATGGCCGCCGCGTCGATCATCGTGGTCATCCCGCTGGTGATCCTGGGACGTATGAAGATCAAGCTAGCACCCCTATTGCACAACAAAATGTTACAGGCTGATGCCGCCATGGATAAGGCCGACTGGATGACGGGTATCGCTACCGGTGTGGGTATTCTCCTCGTCGGTGCAGGGATCTGGTGGGCTGACGTTGCCGCAGCCATCATCATTTCCTTCGACATTCTGCGCGACGGGTTCAACAACCTGCGGTCCAGTCTCTCGGACCTCATTGATACACGTATCACCACGACCGATTCCATTGAACCACACGAGTTGCTTGCCGAGGTGCGTGAACGGACCGAAGCCCTCGACTGGGTCAAAGAAGCGGAAGTTCGGGCGCGAGACCAAGGTCAGGTGTTCCACACCGAAGTCTTTGCTGTGCCACACGAAGGGAAGATGCCGTCAGTCAAAGAGCTTGAGGATGATCGAGAATACCTCAGTGATCTCGACTGGAAACTCCACGATCTTGTGATCATTCCGGTGGCGGAATTACCCGAAGAATTCTTGCCGCAGGTCAAAGAACGCCAGAAAGACGGTTAGTCTGTCGATGATGAGATTGAGGCAATGATGGCGTCCATGGCTTCCATGAACACATTGGCGTCATCGGTGGTCAGAAAGAACCCGATCGGCCGGTAGTTCTCCGGATCCCGGGTATCAACCAGTGCCACACTCTTCTCATCGGAAGCAGGCAACAACCACGTGATGGCCCGCGGGGTCTCGGTATCCGGGGTGGGCTCACCGTCGACGACTTTCAGGTCGTAGCCCACCCAGCGGATACCCTGTTTGAACTTGCCCTTGCGGAACACCACAAACGGGCCACCCATGCGAGCAGTTGCGGGGGAATCCAGGGTGTCGTTGATAATTTTGACGGCCGCCTCGGCATCCTCGCGATCCCGGAATGCGGCCGAACCGACGTTGCCGTCCGCAGCGGTCACGAGATTGAATCGTTCACCAGATTCATCCGAGCCAATGACCATGCCAACAGTCGGGTTATCGTGGACACCCCACTGGTCTATCGGCCGGGCAATGAGGCGATGTGGTTGATCGGCAGCAGAATTCGACATGCCCCAAGCCTAGTGCAACGGCATGTGGGTGAACCTTAGGCCGTTAATGCGGAGGAAGAATCAGCCGGGTGTGGGGACCTTCTAGACGCGCTACCGAGACTTTGACGTCGTTCAGGTCCGCGCGTAACTCGTTGAGCTGGGTGTCCACGTTCTTGAAGTGTTGGTCCACCTTCTCAAATCGCTGGTCTATCTTGTCGAATCGTTGGTCCACTTTGTCGAATTGCTGGTCGACTTTCTCAAATCGTTGGTCCACTTTGTCGAATTGTTCATCTACCTTGTTGAATCGTGATGTGGCGTGAGCGTCGCTTTGCGCGAACCGTTCATCTATCTTGTTGAATCGTGATGTGGCGTGAGCGTCGCTTTGCGCGAACCGTTCATCTATCTTGTTGAATCGCGATGCGACATGAGCCTCACTTTGCGCAAACCGATCATCCATACGTTTGAGGATCCAGGCGGAACTGGCCAACGTTGCACTGCCCAGTGTGATCACTAGGCCAGCAGCGGTCAGGATGACCATGATGAGTTCTGCCGACATGTACATGCCTCCATTGTGCACCAGGGGTGGCCGGATTTGCTAGACACTCTAGAAGGCCCCGACCCGTGCTGCAGCGATACGATTCCAAGCTGTGGATAATCCCGTGCGTCGTCGTAGGTTCTAAAATACTGCCAACAAGACCCGACATGCTCACGACGTTCAATGCAACGATTCGTTGAACGCGGCATTAAAGAACTATTCTTGAGACTATGTCTAAGGTTTTGTCTTCCCTACCCGTCGGCGAGCGCGTTGGTATCGCCTTTTCGGGAGGTCTCGATACGTCAGTTGCCGTTGCGTGGATGCGCGAGAACGGCTCCATCCCCTGCACCTACACCGCAGATATTGGCCAGTACGATGAGCCAGATATCGACGGCGTAGTTGACCGTGCCAAAGAGTACGGCGCAGAAATCGCCCGGTTCATCGACGCGAAGAAGCCCCTGGTTGAAGAAGGCTTCGTAGCCTTGCAGACCGGTGCCTTCAACGTGCGATCAGCCGGCAAAACATACTTCAACACCACGCCACTTGGCCGTGCAGTCACCGGCACCCTGCTGGTTCGCGCCATGAAAGACGACGGCGTGAACATCTGGGGCGACGGCTCCACCTATAAGGGCAACGATATCGAGCGGTTCTACCGCTACGGTCTGATGGCCAACCCGAACCTGCAGATTTACAAGCCGTGGCTAGACTCGGTGTTCGTCGAAGAACTCGGCGGCCGCCAAGAAATGTCCGAATGGCTGGTCGAGCGCGGCTACCCATACCGTGACTCCACCGAAAAAGCGTACTCCACTGACGCCAATATCTGGGGTGCCACCCACGAAGCCAAATCACTGGAATACCTCAACGTCGGCCTAGACCTGGTTGAACCCATCATGGGTGTCGCAGCCTGGCGCGATGACGTCGAAGTCAAAACTGAAGAAGTCTCTGTTCGCTTCCACGAAGGTCGCCCCGTGGCCATCAACGGCACCGAATACACCGACCCGGTCGCACTGGTGCTGGAAGCCAACACTATCGGCGGCCGCCACGGACTGGGTGTTTCCGACCAGATCGAAAACCGCATTATCGAAGCCAAATCCCGCGGCATCTACGAGGCCCCAGGTATGGCCCTGCTGCACATCGCCTACGAGCGCCTGCTCAACGCGATCCACAACGAAGACACCATCGAAAACTACTACGTCAACGGCTACCGCCTGGGTCGCCTGATGTACGAAGGCCGCTGGTTTGATCCACAGTCGCTGATGATCCGCGAATCCATCCAGCGCTGGGTTGGTTCAGCCATCACCGGTGAAGTCACCCTGCGCCTGCGCCGCGGTGACGACTACACCATCCTGGACACCACCGGTGACAACCTGTCCTACACCCCAGAAAAACTGTCGATGGAGCGCGTCAGCGACGCAGCATTTGGTCCAGACGATCGTATTGGTCAGCTGACCATGCGCAACTTAGACATCGCCGACTCCCGTGCCCGCCTGGAGCAGTACGCCACGCGCGGCACCCTGGCCGGCCCAACCGCGGACCTGATGGGCGAACTCGAAGTGGGTGGCGCCGAGAAGATCGCTGCCTCCGACGTCGACGTCGATGCCAATCAGGATGCTGCCGGACTGCACGCAGCCTTCGATGCGGGTACCGACTAGGACCACAAAACCTTAGAACTGCGGCTCTTGTAGCCGACAAAATGGCGTTGCGCCCAGGTGGTGCAACGCCATTTTGCCTTCCTGCGGCACCGCAAATACGCACGTCGCACCGAACATGAGACCAGTAACACCTTCAGAAAATTTAGTACTGGCGCTAGACGGTAGTACAGTTGAACGTTCGAGCTTCATCAAAGCTCACATCAAGCCAGCATCAGAGCACGTCAAGAAAGTCCGAAGTCCTGCCTCGTCGATCTATGCCACTCAGTAGACCACTCGTCACGGTGTATCTGTGGAGTAGCTGCGAAACGGACACAGTGCCAACCCGCTAACATCCCGATTGATGGCTAGTCACACGCGCGCATGCTGGAAGCGCGCTCTAACACCCAAAGCACTCTTGCGTTTCAAGCGCGCCCACAGATCTCGAGGAGAGACGTATGAACACCGATGAGCCTGATAGTCCAAAGGAAGTATCCTCGCAGGATCCTTCCTTTGTGCAAGACCTCCGCTCCGACCGCAAAACCCTAGCACTTGGCCTCTACCCAGGCGACATCCACCCGGGGCTGTTGTCCGGGGTAGGGATTGACGACAAACAACGCAATTTCGGCATCGATAAAACGATCTTCGCCATTACCGGTTCGGTTATCGTCGCATTCGTGCTGTGGGGGCTGATCAGCCCGGAATCTGTCGCATCCGTGTCCAGCGCAGCGTTTGCCTGGTCCATGGAAAACATGGGCTGGTTGCTCAACCTCACCATGGGTGTGGGCCTGTTCGTCATGCTGTATGTGGCCTTTGGTAAATACGGCAAAATCAAACTCGGCAAAGACGATGAGAAACCAGAGTTCTCACGGTTCTCATGGGTCGCCATGATGTTTGGTGCCGGCCTGGGCGTTGGCCTGTTCTTCTACGGTCCATCCGAACCACTGGCCTACTTCGTGGACCCACCGCCGCACACTCCGGCCGCTCAGCAAGAAACGATTAATGGCTTGCAGGAATCCGCCGGCGGTGACGCGGAAATCAACCGTGAAGCCATTCACCAGGGTGTCTCGCAGGCAAGCTACCACTGGGGTCTGCACATCTGGAGCATGTACGCACTCGTCGGCGGCGCACTAGCCTATGCAACCTTCCGCCGCGGTCGTCCAACCCTGATTTCCTCGATCTTCCAAACCCTGTTCGGTAAATCCAAAACCGACGGCTTCGCTGGAAAACTCATCGACATCTTCGCCATTATTGCGACTCTCTTCGGAACAGCAACCACGCTTGGTCTGTCCGCCATTCAGATCGGTCAGGGTGTCACTCTCGTCAGCGGGATCGGTGAAATCGGCAATAACGTGCTGATCGTGATCATCGGTGTGCTCGGTGCAGGCTTCGTCATTAGTGCCGTCTCCGGGGTCTCCCGCGGCGTGCGGTACTTATCGAATATCAACATCTCCCTGACCCTTGGTCTGGTGCTGTTCGTGTTCTTCGCGGGTCCAACGCTCTACCTGTTGAACTTGGTGCCATCCGGGCTGCTGCACTACATCGACAACTATTTGCCGATGATGGCCAAATCCCTATCCTGGGGTCCCGAAACCGTTGAATTCCAGACCTGGTGGACCGCGTTCTACTGGGCCTGGTGGATCGCCTGGACACCATTCGTTGGTACTTTCATCGCGCGTATCTCCCGTGGCCGCACGCTCAAGGAGTTCGCGCTGGTCACCATGGGTATCCCAACCCTGATCCTGATCCTGGCATTCACCGTCTTTGGTGGTGCATCCATCATCAACTCGATCAACGGGGTCGAAGGATTCGAAGGCGACGCCTCACCAGAAGCTGTGCTGTTCAACCTGTTCGATACGCTACCGTTCAGTGGCATCATGCCGTTCATCCTGATCGGTGTGCTGGCCATCTTCTTCATCACGGCCGCTGACTCAGCGTCTGTTGTGATGGGTATGATGACGTCCCGCGGTAACCCGGCTCCAAAGAAGAGCATCGTGGTGTTCTGGGGCCTGTGCATGCTGGGCATCGCGATCGTCATGCTGCTCTCCGGCGGTGAAGATGCACTTTCTGGATTGCAGAGCCTGATCTATCTGATCGCCCTGCCATTTAGCCTGGTGCTCATCCTCATGGTGGTCGCCTTCCTGAAGGACCTGTCGACCGACCCCGCAAGAATTCGTCACGACTACGCCCAGAAGGCGATGTCTGACGCGGTGATTCGAGGCATTGAGGACCACGGTGAAGAATTCGAGATATCGGTTCAGCACTCACCGGATGGTCGCGGTGCCGGATCAGATGTCGATGCATCGGATCCGAAATACACGGACTGGTATAAGGAAGAAGCCGAGCACAACTCGATGAAGCTTGTGACCGGTGGGGAATCCGATCCAACCAATGCGGACGCGACAGAATCTGATGAACGGTCCAAAGAATAATCTCGACTCAGTGAGATGACCTCTCGGTCTGAGACCGGTCAGCAGATAAATGGCGTTGCACCACATGGTGCAGCGCCATTTACGTCTGTACAGGAAGTAATATTGCTGGTGGGGGCGGATATGCGGCAGTCAACTTGGGACAAGATTTCCCCGGTTCCCTGGTGTTCGCTATCAATCCGCGCTTAGATATCGGTGCACAGCCAACCGCCCCAGTAGGCGAATTCCTTGAAGACGATTTTCGCCCAAAGGTAGAACTGCTTTTCGTCGAATATTGGACACTTATGTTCTCAAAATCTCGCTGGACAGTACACGACAGGCATACCGTTTGACCTTGCTATTTTTCAGACACTTCGGAAACCGACAATACTACGAATGGCAACACCAGCCATTTGCCGAGCTCCTCAAACATGAACCACGATTGTGGTCTCGACTGGACAACATCGGCTCCGGTCATAGTCCTATACCGGGGGCATATGCTTAAAGAAATTATGGGGATTTTCGTAGAGCCCACACGAAATAACAGTAGTGCGTTAGAACATGCAGGTTTTACTAGAACTACGTATGCTCGTTTTTCAGCACACGTATTTGCAAGTGCATAACTTGCTGTGCGGTTTATGCGGTGACGGACCACGCCCCGTGATCGCGTTGTTTAACGTGCTGAATTCAACCCGTCCTTCACGGCGTGCCTTATCTTCCCTGAACCTGTTATCTGTGTGTAGTAAGAACGCGGTGAACAAGGCCAAGAATGCAATAGCTCCTGCACTGAGCTCGGCGGATACCTCCGGCACTTTTTCATAAGGAAGAGGTGCCCATATTTGGGCTATCTGTGGGCACATGTCTATGACTGACATAGGAATCGCTACCAGGCCGAGTATGGCCGTTACGATAGCCCATACGCGAGTCCCAGTCGACGCCGTTTTCCAAGACTCCATGACGCGTTGGTACCCTTCAACAATTCGTGTGTAAATATTTTCACAGTATCTGACACCTCAACACGCGTGAGGGGTTCATTCGCACTCTCACTAGGGAGCCGACCATGAATCAAGTATCACCATGGTACAAGAACAATCTAAACGACGAAGGAACCCCTAATGTTCACTCCACCCTCTTGAGGCAGCAGCTTAGAGCGGTTGGAGTCCTTGGGAGTCAAAGAACTTCCCGGCTTTATACAAGATCGGGTTGTTGTCTACGGCCTCGGCATGCCGGACTCGTCCGATAAAAATCGTGTGGGTGAGTGCCTGGAAACGCTCCTTGATCTCCACCTCGATCGACGCCGAGGAGTCGTAGAGCAGGGGAGTGCCGTTCGGGCCTTTATGCCAGGGAACATTGGCAAATTTATCTTGGGACTTTGAAGCGAATACTTGAAGAGTCTCGTGCTGCTCGGTCGACAGGATGTTGATACCGATGTGCCCTGATCGGAAGAGCGATGGATACGTCGATGAGGTTTTCTGTACGCATACCAGGATCAACGGTGGGTCCAAGGACACCGAACAGTAGGCGTTCGCCGCCAACCCTCGCGGCATACCGTCATCATCGTGGGCGGTGATGACGGTGACCCCGGTGACGAACTGCTTGTTGAAGTCTTTGAGCCGTTCGCGGGTTTCGTCGTTGTCGGGTGCTTCCGGGTCCGTGGTTTCGAAAGCGGAAGCTAAGGATGGGAGTCCAAGGTCAGCAAGGAGGGCGGTCATATTCCAGGTTGCTTGTTCATGGGCAATTTTGCCGTCTTTGATGGTCGCAAGTGTTGCACCCGAGGTGGTTACTCTTCGACCCGTCGGTGGGACATTGCCCAGTGGGCGCGTAAAGGTGCCTTCGGTGGTCCAGAAAAATCCGATGTCCTCGCCAGAGGGCAGTACTTTCTGGAGGGTAGTAGTCATGTCGGGAAAAGCGCTTCGCATTTCATCGATCTGCCGGATAAATCCGTCGGCGTTGACTGACGACTCCGTCCCCTTGCTTACTCGTTCAAAGTCGTCAGACAAAAGGCTTCGAAATGGGGCGTAGTCACCGTTATTCCATGCGCCTTCCCAGGCTTTCGCAATTTCTTTACCAAGTGCCTGTTGCATACAACAGATGCTAGCCCTGCGGCAATTCATGTGTCAACGGTCACATAGAAATATGCTATCCAAGGGTCATTGACAGAAAAGAGTGATCTATCTTACAGTCTGTTGTATGCAACAAAAGTTGAAAGAGGCCGCGCAATCACGGCAACCCGAAAAGAGTCGATCCCTGCTGAGCCAGCTGAGGGAACAAGTGCTTAATGGAAGCTATAACCCCAAAGAGGTTATTCCAGAACAAGCACTTGCCGAGACCTTTGGGGTGAGTCGCACCCCGGTTCGCGAAGCTCTTAAGCAACTTGAAAATGAAGGGCTCGTCGAGATCCGACCCCGGGTCGGAACCTTTGTTCGGTATCCAACCCGGCGCGAGATCGTCGAATTATTCCAGGTCAAAGAATCCCTGGAAGGTTTAGCCGCCTCGCTCGTTGCACAACGCACACCAAGCCCGGAGCTGGAACAGCTCAAACAAAACTTGGTGGATGCTTCTGAGGCCATCGGATCAGAGGACGCAGAAACCTACGCACGCCTGGTCCATGACTTCCACTGGACGTTGGTGCTGGGCTCCCAGAATCAAAAACTCATAGAACACTACGACCGATTGATGAATCAGCTGACCTATCACCGACTGGTACTGGAAACCATTGCGGTACCGGGCCGTATTCGTCAGTCGATAACCGAACACGAAGCCGTGGTTGAGGCCATCGAAGCCAGGGATCCGATGGGGGCCGAGCTGGCGATGCGAAATCACGTGCATTCTTCCAGCCGGGTCGTGCTGGCCGAACCTCGACACTATGACGATCAAACAGACGGTGATTGACATGCCTGCCATTGCGAGAACACTGAGTGACATACACGTCAGAGCCGTGCGTACCGTCGTTGAAGAGGTGCACGCGGAGGGCGGTTCGGCGACCTCAACACCGTGGAAGATCGCGGCCAGCTACGCGGTGCTACCAAACCCGTGGTTGGGGCAGGGCACAGCTTCGAACCTCACTGACTATGCAGCCTATGCTGCACCCATTCTCGCGAAAGAACTTGGCGGCCGACTTATCGACCACCTGGACGGCGCACAGAACATTGAAGCGTTTGGTAAAGCAGCCGTGGTTGGTCTGGAAGGCGAAATCGAACACGGCGGCGCTTTCATTCACACCCCGTATTTTGGGAATCTCTTCCGTGAACTCCTCGAAGGAAGTTCCATTATCTGCTTTTCCGAAAGCAGAGCAGAACCAAGCCAGAGTCTTCGTGTTCCGCTGTGGCATAAAACCGCAGCGGCCACACGGGATTACTACCAGAGCATGGAAGTCCACCTACCCGATGCCCCGCACGCCGACGAGATCGTGGTGATGGCAGTGGCCGCAGACGGGCCGCGCCCACACCCGCGCATTGGCGACCGGAACACCGATCCAGCCGTCACACTAGCAATTTTTGAGGAAGGCTCCTGATGAAACTTCGCAAAATTACCACCATCGTCGACGAGGTTCTCACCGAGGGTGGGGCAACCGTGGACCCCGTGGCACGCACGGCCGTGGTCGCAGCAGTCATCGAAAACCCCTGGAAGGGCCAAGGATTCGTGCAGCAGCTCAATACCGGTATCGACGACATCGCACCGCAGCTCGGAAAACTCCTGGCCCCTCGAGTTATGGAGGCACTAGGTTCACCGCTGGAAGCCTATGGCAAAGCTGCCATCGTGGGACTCAACGGTGAAATCGAGCATGGCTCAGGGCTGATCCACACCCTGAAATTTGGCAACTTCTTCCGGGATGCCGCTTCCGCATCAACACTGTTACCTGCCGTCGAGAAACGCGGTCCGGCCGGCATCGTGTTCGATATTCCGCTGAAGCACTTCACCGATGCGACGATTCGATCACACCACCAATCGTTGGAAGTCAGAATCCCGGATGCCCCGCATGCCGATGAGATTCTGGTGGCGCTGGCCGGAGCGAGTCAAGGCCGACCAAAGCAGCGTCTAGCGGATCTGTCGACGGAGCAGTGAGTGCGATGAGGCCGACAACCAAGCATGAAACACCAACCATGGTGTTCCTTCATGGAGTGGGCCTTGATCACACAATGTGGGCCCCGGTCCAAGCGATGCTGCCAGATAACGCAGTGTACTTGGACCTCCCCGGCCACGGGACCCAGCCCGCCCTGCACGAAACGACCTCGCTGCAGGCACTGGCCGATGACATTGCGGCCCGCCTGCCAGACGGTTTGATCCAACTCGTCGGGTTCTCGCTCGGTGGGCTGATTGCCCAACGGCTCGCCATCGATCTACCCGACAAGATTCTTTCGGTCGTTGCCGCCAGTACGGTATGCCAACGAACTGAAAAAGAGCGATCATCTGTTCAAGAGCGGTTGGCGACAGCACAGCGCGATTTTGCACTGTCCATACAACGTTCACTAGAGCGGTGGTATCCAGCAACCGCCAACGTGCCAACCGAACATATCGAGCACACCCGCGCGGTCCTTGAGAGCAACGATGTTGAGTCGTTCCTCTACGCCTATGAGGTCTTTGCTACCGCCGACCAAGAACTTGCCTCAGAGCTGGGCGAATTACACCAACCTTTGCTGGCGATCACCGGCGAATTGGACCCGGGATCAACTCCTGAGATGAGTCATCGACTCGTCAACGCCGTACCGAATGGAACCCTGCAGATCGTTGCCACTGCCCGGCACATGCTGCCGCATGAATTTCCGCAAAAATTTGTGGAACACCTGAAAGCTCACTTTGCCATCGAGGAGGTTGCAAACTCATGAGCCAAAAATACTCCCACTTCATCAATGGCACCTGGAGCGAACCGGCCTCCGGCGAATACTTTGCCAGTACTAACCCCGCAAACCTAGAACACCTCTACGATGTGGCACGGGGCGGCGAACGAGACGTCCACAAAGCAGTCACCGCGGCTCGCGAAGCGTTCCGTTCGAATGCTTGGGCCAACATGAGCCAGACGAAACGCGGCAAACTCCTGCGCAAACTCGGCGACCTCATCACAGAAAATGCTGAAGAACTCGCCCGGTCCGAAAGCCTCGACAACGGCAAACTGCTGCGTGAAATGCGCGGACAGTTGGCGAGTCTGCCGGACTACCTGTACTACTACGCCGGGCTAGCCGATAAAATCCAGGGCTCGCAGATTCCAACCAACGATCTTGCGATACTGAACTACACGCAACGCGAACCACTGGGTGTCGTTGCCGCGATCACGCCGTGGAACTCGCCGCTGACCCTGACCACATCCAAGCTGGCGCCCGCTTTAGCCGCGGGCAACACCGTGGTCATCAAGCCCAGCGAGTACACCTCACGCACAATTCTCCGATTCGCCGAACTGGCATCGGAAGCAGGCTTCCCTGACGGCGTGGTCAACGTTGTGACCGGTTACGGACACGAGGCGGGTAACGCGCTGACCGAGCATCGAGACATCGCCAAAATCTCGTTCACCGGCTCGACCACCACCGGTGCGATGATCGCCCAGAAAGCCAGCGCGCGATTCATCGGGACCACACTCGAACTCGGTGGCAAGAGCCCGAACATTATTTTTGACGATGCTAACGTCTCCAACGCAGCCATGGGGGTGATCGCCGGGATCTTCGCGGCCGCCGGCCAGACCTGTATTGCCGGCAGTCGGGTCTTTGCCCACCGCTCGATCTACGACGAACTTTTGGAACGCGTGTCCGAACGGGCCCAAAGCATCAAAATGGGCGACCCCATGGATGACGCCACCGAGCTTGGTCCGCTGGCCTTCGATAAGCAGCTGGAAAAAGTCCAGCACTACGTCAAACTTGGTGTTTCCGAAGGGGCCACCATCTATTCCGGCGGCGACGACGCTGACGTCGACCTGCCCGGGTATTTCTACTCACCGACGGTGCTGACCGATGTGAACAATGACATGAGCGTGGTCCGCGAAGAGATTTTTGGACCGGTCGCAGCCGTGATGCCGTTCGATACCGAAGACGAAGTCGTAGGCCTCGCCAACGACACCGAATACGGGCTGGCAGCAGGCGTCTGGACCCAGAACCTGGCGCGAGCCCACCGGATGAGTCGTCGGCTGGAAGCCGGCACCATCTGGGTCAACACCTACCGTGCCATGTCACCGATGTCGCCGCGACAGGGATTCAAAAACTCCGGCGTCGGTATTGAACACGGCCTGGAATCCATCAACGAATACACCAAGCTGAAATCGGTGTGGATCAATACCAGTGAAGCTGAAGTTGGCGATCCATTCGTCATGCGGGGATAGTCATGCCACTCATCGATATTTCTATAGCCAAAGGCCGAAGCCCCGAACAGCTTCGAGCCTTCATCGACCAAGTCCACAACGCAGCCGAAAACACCGTTGACGCTGCCCCAGAAAACATCACGGTGATCGTCCGCGAAGTCGACACCCACCTCTGGGCACGAACGAATACCACCATCGAGGAAAGACAACACTCTCAATAATTCAGATACACCTTCCAGATAGGACGAGGACAATGCGTTTCTCACTTTTTGCACATATGGAACGTTGGGACGAATCTGTTAGCCATCAGGAATCGTTCCAGAATCTGACCTCACTCATACAACAAGCAGAAGCAGGCGGCTTTTCGACCGTTTGGATCGGGGAGCACCACTCCACTGAATTCACTGCTTCACCCAACCCACTCACACAGCTTGCCTACCTGGCCGGCAAAACCACCACCATCCGACTCGGTGCCGGCACACTGATCGCACCGTTCTGGGATCCGATCCGTGCCGCCGGAGAATGTGCGCTGCTCGATGTCATCTCAGACGGGCGCATGGAAGTTGGCCTGGCACGTGGTGCCTACCAATTCGAATTCGATCGACTAACGCCGGGACTCTCGGCAGCAGATGGCGGCACCTATCTGCGTGAACTGGTACCCGCCGTGAAACGGCTGTGGGAAGGCGATTACGCACATGAGGGGGAACACTGGAACTTTCCTACCGCAACGTCCGTACCAAAACCGCTGCAGCAGCCGGGCCCACCGGTCTGGATTGCGGCACGTGACCCGAATACCCATGACTTCGCCATCGCCAACGGCTGTAACATCATGGTCACGCCGTTGATGAAGGGCGATGAAGAAGTCGAGGATCTAAAAGCCAAATTCGATGGCGCAGTGACCAATAACCCACAGGCCACCCATGATGCCGAAATCATGGTGCTTCGACATACCTACGTGCATGACGAAGCAGAGCCGGAAGGCTGGCGCAAAGGTGCCGAAGCCGTCAATAAATACTTCCGCACTTTCGATGCATGGGCCGGCAATAAGACCACACCGACAGACGGTTTCCTGGACCCAAGTCCGGTAGAGAAATTCGACGATCGTCCGGAAATGCAGCCAGCGTCGCTGCGTAACGCGGCCATGATCGGCACACCGGAAGAAGTGGTCGCCCGGCTGAAAACCTATGAAGCCATGGGTATCAACGAATTTTCCTACTGGATGGACAGCAGCCTGAGCCATGCAGAAAAAGAAGCGTCACTGCGGCTCTTTATTGAACATGTCGTACCCGCTTTTCAGTAATTCTCGCAACGAATCTCTCATCACACCCGTCATTCGGTGACGGTCTGCCAGACCCGTTTTATAGGGAACCGTCAGTCCGGCAGGATTCGTGTTCTGCGTAATAGCAATTCCCTACACCTCTCGTGTTGGATACACGAGGCATCTCTAGGAGATCACGATGAACACCAACGACTCTGGCACAGGTCAACCCCCTCACGACAAGCCGAGTATTGGAGAGAAGCTCCGCTCACCCAGAAAAACCTTGGCCGTCGGTTTATACCCACAAGACATCCACCCGGGACTCCTCTCCGGGGTCGGTATTGACGACAAAGACCGAAAATTCACCATCGATAAAACCATTTTTGGCATTACGGCAACGCTGATTGTCGGCTTCGTTCTCTGGGGTGTTATTAGCCCAGAGTCGGTCGCCTCCGTATCCGGTGTGGCGTTTGCCTGGTCGATGGAAAACATGGGCTGGCTGCTCAACACCGCCATGGGCGTGGGGCTATTCGTCATGCTCTACGTTGCCTTCAGTAAATACGGCAAGATCAAGCTCGGTAAGGACCATGAGAAACCGGAATTCTCGCGTTTCTCATGGATCGCCATGATGTTCGGTGCCGGTCTCGGTGTGGGACTCTTCTTCTATGGTCCTTCTGAACCACTTGCGTATTTTGTTGATCCGCCGCCGCATACACCGGCAGCACAGCAAGAAACGATCAATAGCCTGCAAGAAGCCGCCGGCGGCGACTCTGAAATCAACCGCGAAGCCATTCACCAGGGTGTCTCACAGGCCAGCTATCACTGGGGCCTGCACATCTGGAGCATGTATGCGCTGGTTGGTGGCGCGCTGGGCTACGCCACCTTCCGCCGGGGTCGCCCGACGTTGATTTCGTCAATTTTCGAAACACTGTTTGGCAAATCCCAAACCAAAGGGTTTGCTGGAAAATTGATCGACATCTTCGCGATCATTGCAACCCTGTTCGGTACGGCAACCACGCTCGGGCTGTCTGCCATTCAGATTGGACAGGGTGTCACCATTGTTAGTGGCATTGGTCCACTAGGAAATAACGTCCTGATCAGCATTATCGGCGTACTCGCCATTGGTTTTGTGATCAGTGCGGTCTCTGGTGTCGCACGCGGTATTCGGTATCTGTCGAATATCAATATCTCATTTACACTCGGTGCGGTGCTCTTTGCGTTCTTTGCCGGGCCGACGTTGTATTTGCTTAACCTCATACCCTCCGGGATCATGCACTACATCGACAACTACCTGTTGATGATGAGTAAGTCTCTGTCCTGGGGTCCGGAAACCGTGGAATTTCAGACCTGGTGGACCGCGTTCTACTGGGCCTGGTGGATTGCCTGGACGCCATTTGTCGGCACCTTCATCGCCCGTATTTCCCGTGGGCGCACGCTGCGCGAATTCGCACTGGTGACCATGGGTGTGCCGAGTTTCATTCTGATCCTGGCCTTTACCGTATTCGGCGGTTCATCGATCCTGCACTCGATCAACGGGGTCGAAGGCTTCGAAGGAGACGCCTCACCTGAGGCCGTGCTGTTCAACCTGTTTGATACCTTGCCGTTCAATACCATCACACCGCTGCTGTTGATCGGTGTCCTCGCCGTCTTCTTCATCACCGCGGCCGACTCAGCATCCGTGGTCATGGGCATGATGAGCTCGCGCGGCAACCCAGCGCCGAAGAAGGGCCTGGTGGTATTCTGGGGCTTCTGCATGATGGGCATTGCCATTGTCATGCTGCTGGCCGGTGGCGAAGAAACGCTGTCCGGACTCCAGAGCCTGATCTACCTGATCGCCCTACCGTTTAGTCTGGTGCTGATTTTGATGGTCTTCGCGTTCTTGAAAGACCTGGCCACCGACCCTGCTCGTATTCGTTATGACTACGCTCAGAAGGCGATGTCGGATGCCGTGATCCGCGGTATCGAGGATCACGGTGAAGAATTTGAAATCGTGGTCAAACACTCGCCCGACGGACGTGGCGCTGGCAGCTCGGTTGATGCATCCGATGCGAAGTACACCGAGTGGTATAAGGACGAAGCTGAAACTGGTGCCATCCGACTCGTGACCGGCGAGGAGGTTGACGCACACGCTCGAGAATCGGAAGATTCCGACGAGCGGCCCTCCCAGTAATCAATTCATAGCACGGGCCTAGACCGGTAGAAATACAGAACGTTCCCGCCTTGGAGAAGACGGGAACGTTCTGCTTTTGGTCTGGAAGTCAGTGCTTAGGCACGGGTGACGGTGGTCTTGACCGGGGTGGGGTTTTGGAAAATATCCAGTACCGGGCAGTGGGCATCGACGGTCTGGCGTAGCTCGTCGTAGCGTTCATCTGACTCGGGACCGGTGAGCTCGATATCGAGTCGCACCTCGGAGAACCCGGCGCGCACGGACTCATCGGCTCCGAATAGTCCCGCAGCATCCAGATCTGCCTCAGCCTTGATGACGATCTCATCGAAGACAATGCCCAGCTGCTGCGCGTAGAGACGGTAGACGACAACCTGACAGCCGACCAAGGCACCCAGAGCATACTCGACCGGGCTGGTCCCGATGTTGTCACCGGCCAGCGCTGATGGTTCGTCGACGATGAAGGAGTGCTTACCGGCGCGGATAGTCGTGGCAACGGAACCAACTCCGGCGCCTTTGACTGCGTAGGACAGCTGCGAGCTGGTGCGATCGGCTTCGATGCGTTCGGCCCACGCGGTGCCGGCTTTCGTGATGCGAGCGGCGCGATCTTCGGCGGTGATCTCGGGGACGGTGGACTGTGCGTTTGTTGTAGTAGTCATGACGTCGAGGCTAAACGTCCCGGCTGTGGGCACACTGAGGCTACGTCATTTCGCGTCATAGAATCCGGGGCGCGTCGGCTAGGTACCTTCGGTGTGAGATAGGGCAGTATATTCTGTGTGGTACCGCCTCAACTTCAGGAGAGATAGGGCGATGGACGCAAGTCATGATGAGGGCTCCGATTTTTGGGGCCAGAAGAAGTCGAAAATCCAACCCGGTGATGGGCACCAGTTGAAGCCGTTTCGGTGGTGGCAGATGCTGGAGCGTACCTTGTTCTATGCACCCATGAACACGCAAGATGGCTATCCACGAACCTATGCGGTGAGTGTGAACTTTTTCGACTGGGACGACAACGCCGATGTGTACCTCAACGGCAAGCATCATGCACGTGCCAAACTGCCGGCATCGATCCCTGTTGAAGGCGGTGAGATCGAGGTGGCTACGACGTTCTACGGACTGAAGCGCATGCATTTTGTGGCGCCAACGGGCGAAGAGCAGGTGCTGAAACCAGATGGTGCCAGTGCCGAGGGACTCCGGGCCAAATTTGCCCAGCGCAGGCCCGTATTGAGCCGTGTAATAGGCATCCTTGCCGCGCTGATCTTGCTGATTTTGTTGCCCATCGGTGTGCTGCAGATCATCGAAGTGGTGTCTCAAACAGGCCTCGCGGCAAACTTCATGGATCCGTTCACCTCACCGATAAACCTGCCAGAATGGACCAGTACGCCATTGTTGCTCCTGAGTATTCTTGCCGGGATCGAGCGCGCACTGACCCTGAGGAACCATTGGCTGATCGACATGGACACCGGTTCAGAATGGTTCGGTTAAGCGAGGAAAGTTTATGTACGACGGAAATTTGAAAACGATGTCGGGTCGTCCGGCCCTGCAATTCGAGCAGAGCCTGGCGCATCCGCTGTCTCGGGTCTGGCAAGCGGTCAGCACACCCAGTGAACTCGAACAGTGGTTTCCTGCAGCCCTCTCGTGGGAACCAGCCACGGGCGAGCTACTCGAGGCCTTTGGTATGCAGGGCAAAATCTTAGAAGTCGAGGAACCGACCCGGTTGGCGTGGGAGTTCAACGGTGATTTCTACAGCTTTGATCTGACCGAGCAGGCTGCCGGTACCACCCTGACGTTCACCTATGTTTTTGATGCAGATGCACCGGTTGCTCAGACCGCAGCGGGGTGGGATACGTATCTGCAGAAGCTGGAAGCGCTGTTAGCGGGTCAGCCTTTGTCAGACAAAGTGGCGTTCGCCAATTGGGATAGGCCGCATGAGCACTATGCGGCGAAATTCAATGTTGATCCAACGCCAGGGCGTCAGTTCTGGGAGCAGCTCAAAGAGTCCCTAGACCTAAAACAGGAGTAGCGCAGCCGTCAGCCTACAGGTGGCCCCAGGATCAGCAGGGTCACGTACAGAGCCACGACGAGGGCCAGAATAATCACAATGCTGAGCAACGGGTGGTGAATGATCCAGCGCAGCAGACGGTCATGCCAGGTGTGGTCGCGTGGATCCTCGGTTGGGGTGCGACGCCAGTCGCCGTCGAGTCGACCGGTGCGGTGGAGCCAGATATCAACGGGAATCGTCGCGTAGGGGATCGCCGCGGTGATGATCGATACCGCTGCCACACCGGGTGACCAGCGCTGGTTTTTGCTCATCAGCACAGCTGTTGCACCGTAGGAGAGGAACACGAAACCGTGCACGCCACCACCGATGGTCACGGCCAGATCCCAGCCTTGGGTGGCCCGCAGGATGAGCCCTCCAATCAGTAGGGTCCACGAAAACACTTCTGCAATGGCAAAGAAGCGGAAAAACTGACGGGGCGTAGAAAGCATTGAGGTCCTTGATGCTGCGGGGCGAGCTGTATTTACCACTCAAGCAGTCTAATCGGGACTCGGCCCTTTCGGAAAAAAGTCATGACTACCACAATGGGATATGAGGCGCTGTTTGAGCTGAACGGCCAAAGACCGCAGACCTCACGGCGCTGGTCAGTTACACGAAACCCCCGTGGAAGGAGTGTTGACATGACCACGAACACTACCGATATTTCATTGCAACTCGCACAAACCGTCGTAGACGCCTGCATGCGTCGCGCAGAAGAACTCGATCTCAAAATGAATGCCGCCGTCGTTGACGTCGGCGCAAATCTCAAAGCATTCAACCGCATGGACGGTGCCTGGTTGGGCAGCATCGATATCTCGATGAAGAAAGCTCGCACCGCACGCTACTTTGACATGGAAACCGGCGACATGACCCCGATGGTTCAACCAGGGGAACAGCTGTACCACGTGGAATTCTCCAATGGAGGACTCATCACGTTCCCGGGTGGTATCCCGCTGAAACTTGATGACGGCACCGTGGTCGGTGCCGTTGGCGTCAGTGGCTCAACGGTCGATAACGACCAGAAGGTAGCCGAAGCCGGCGCTCAGGCCTTCGAATCCGCCGCGAAATAACATCTGCCTGACCAACGCCGCGCACGAGTTTTCCTCGAAGAAGGAGTGAACAAGAGCTCATGAAAGCTGTTGTATATAAAGGACCCTACGAAGTATCTGTCGAAGAAGTGGATGATCCAAAAATTCAGGATCCCACCGACGTGATTGTTCGAATCACTTCCACCGCTATTTGCGGCTCGGATCTGCACATGTACGAAGGTCGAACCGATGCCGAACCAGGCATTACCTTCGGGCACGAAAACATGGGCATTGTCGAAGAAGTTGGCTCCGGTGTCACCACCGTGAAAGAGGGCGACCGCGTGGTCATGCCCTTCAACGTGGCCTGCGGCTTCTGTGACAACTGCCGTGCCGGCAAAACCGGCTTCTGTCTAACCGTCAATGAACCAGGCACCGCAGGTGGCGCCTACGGTTACGTTGGTATGGGCCCCTATCCGGGTGGCCAGGCAGAAAAACTGCGTGTGCCATTCGCGGACTATAACTGCGTGCAACTCCCCAAGGGCGAGGAGCACGAAAAAGACTTCGCCATGCTCGCAGACATTTTCCCCACCGGCTACCACGCCACCGAACTCGCTGGCGTACGCCCCGGTGAAACCGTGGCCGTCTACGGTGCCGGTCCGGTCGGTCAAATGGCCGCCTACTCAGCACAGCTGAAAGGCGCCAGCCGTGTATTTGTGGTCGACAACGTCAAGAGTCGACTCGACATCGCCAAAGACCTCGGTGCCGAGCCAATCAACTTCGAAGACGGCGACCCAGCCCAGCAAATTCACGATGCCGTTCAGGCCTATGGTGTGGATCGCGGCATTGATGCCGTCGGGTATCAGGCCACGGCACCTTCGGGTGAAGAGCAGCCTGCCGTGGTGCTCAACCAGCTGGTCGATACTGTCCGCCATACCGGTGGTCTGGGCATTGTGGGACTCTACGTTCCATCGGATCCCGGCGCACCAGATGAGCACTCAGCCAAAGGCGAGCTGCTGTTCCGTATTGGCCGCTTCTTCGAAAAGGGCCAGTCCATGGCAACCGGACAGGCCGATGTGAAGATGTACGCACATAAACTCCGTGATCTGATCATCGCTGGGCGCGCCAAACCAAGCTTCGTGGTCTCACAAGAACTGTCACTTGATGACGCACCAGATGCGTACGAGAAGTTCGATAACCGCGAGCCCGGTTACTCCAAGGTGCTCTTGCATCCAGGACGCTAAACCAACATCCAATACAGCTGGCCCGGTCGAAACCGGCCGGGCCACAGTTGTGTCTGAAAGCAGAGCACCTGACTACATTGTGGAGTTCGGGTGCGCTAAGTCTGAACGAAATCGAGAAACCGCGAAGAATCCAATAGCTAGGACGACGACGTGTAAGACGAGTGAGAGTCCCATGGCCGCGGAGAAGCCGGTGAACTGCAAATTGATCTGCATCATCGCACCAACGGAGGCAGCACCGACGACCGCACCAACCTGGCGTGCGGTGTTGTAGACACCGGAACCAGCACCGACCAGGTGACTGGGAAGCTGACGCATGGAAATAGCGGAGTTGGCAGACCAGCTCAGCGCATTGGCAGCACCTTGGAACACCAATGGCACAACCAACCAGCCGACGGAGACTTCCAGCGTGATCAAGATGGCGAACAGGGCCATCGACGTGATCATGGCGCTGAAACCGATCTTGGAAATCCGACCCGGTGGTAGGCGATCGGTCAGTCGGCCCATAAAGGGAGCCAAACACACCGACACGGAGGCCATCGGCAGCATGAGTAAGCCCGCACTTTGTGCATTGATGCCTGCGCCCAACTGTAAGTAGAGCATGATCGGCAGATTCACCGAATAAACGGCAAAGCCGAGTGTAGAGACGGAAACGGCACCCCAACGGAAGTTGCGGAAGCTAAAGAGCTCGAGCGGCATCAGAGCGTCGCGGCCCAGGCGCTGAGCGCGGCGCTGCAACCAAATAAAGATCACCAGGGCCGTAATGCCAATGGCTAGGACGCCGAAGAGCCAGGCGGGCCAGCCGAGCTCGGGGCCTTGCTGCAGGGTGAAGACGATCCCCAAGATAGCAAGCAGTGAAAACGCTGCGCTGAGCAGATCAATACGGCCGACACCGGTCGGGAGTTTTGGCACCCAGAGGGCGACCAAGATGAGGGCGAGCAACCCAAAGGGAATGTAGAGGACAAACACCCAGCGCCAGCCCAAGCCACCCACCAGCAGTCCGCCGACCACCGGGCCAAAGAGTCCTGATGAGGCGGCTACCGCAGACCACACACCCATGGCAGCACCGCGCTTGGTGACCGGGAAGATCCGGTTGATCACGCTCAACGGTTGCGGATTCAACAAGGATGCGCCGAAGCCTTGCACAGCGCGAGCGACAATGAGTAATTCGATAGTCGGGGCGAATGCACAGGTTGCAGCAGCGGTGGTGAAGATGGCCATGCCAACCACATACACATTGCGTTGCCCAAAGCGATCGCCAAGGCGCCCTGTGACGAGCAACGGCACCGCAAAGGTGAGCAGATAAATGGCGGATACCCAGACGGCCTGGTTGACGCTGGCACCCAAATCTTCGGTGATGCGTGGCAGCGCCACAGCGACCAAGGACTGGTCGATCAGGGTAATAAACAGGCCAACACACAGGGCACCAAGAGCTTTCCACACGCAGGTAATGCTAGAGCGTCCCCAGACAGAGTCAAAAGCGGGTGCTCATGCGAGGTCATGTTTGCTAGGGTCAGAGCCAAGAAACTTCATGGAAAACCGGCGGAATTCCAGCACGTTAGGTACAGACAATGAGTTGGTGGCAACGCTTCAGCGCAGGCCTGAAAGAATACTACGTGGGGCCCTACCGTAAGACCTTTGCTCGTGCCCAGCGTGATGAAGAAGATCTGTTCATGATGCTGGTGATGTCCGAAGCCCTGGGTGTCCCGAATCCTGCCTCCGGTGTCACGCTGGAATTGTTGCCAGAGATGTTAGACCGTATGCACGAATGGCACGTCCGCCAGGGACTGGAGCGGTCTCCTTTTGACGGCATGAACTGCTGCTGAAAGGCCTACCCGGGATGCTGCTCGAACTCGCAAGTCAACGCAAAGTCCTCTTCCTTGGAGGCAAAGGTGGCGTCGGAAAAACCGTCACCGCTTCGGCCGTTGCACTGCACCAAGCCATGAGTGGCAGACGTGTCCTGCTGGTCTCAACCGACCCGGCACACAACCTCGGCCACCTCTGGGAACAGCCGGTCGGTGATACAGCAGTTGAACTGTTCCGAGCCGAAGATGGCACCGGGGGAGTGGACGGTGTAGAGATTGATCCGCAAGCCACCATCAAGGATTATCTGGCTGAAGTCGGCGAGACCCTGCGTGACTTCATGCCCCAGCACTTACACCCGCAGGTGACACAACACCTGAACCTGGCAGCCCAAACTCCCGGGACACATGAGTCAGCGATGTTGGAACGCATCGCGATGACCATCGAATACGGGCTGGACGATCACGACCTGATTATTTTCGATACCGCGCCCTCGGGGCATACGGCACGACTGATGGCGCTGCCGGAAATCATGACCTTCTGGACCGAAGGATTATTGAACCGGCGGACTAAGGCAGAGAAGTTTGGGGCAGCGATCAGAGCCATCGACGGCGACGATGATCCACAATCGACAACCGGAGAAAATCGAGACCGTCGCATCCGGCGGATGCTGCTGCGACGCAAGAACCGCTTTGAGATGATGCGCAATGTGCTCACCGATGCCAAGACCACCAGCTTTGTCATTGTGTTGATCGGTGAACGCGTGCCGGTACTGGAATCTGTGGAGTTGTATAACCAGCTCCGGGATACCGGTGTGGATGTCGGTGGGTTCGTGGTGAACCGACTGTCACCCACCGATGCCGGAGAATTCTTAGCGTCCCGCCGAGTCCAAGAAGACCAGTACGTGGCCTTCCTGCAAGAACAACTGCCCAGGGTGCCCATGGATACGGTGCCACTGCTGGCCGGAGATCTCGTCGGCCGTGAAGCACTGGACCAGTTAGCCCAGCAGCTCAGCTAAGGTGAGCCCTGCTTGTCATCCGATGACGTATCTTTGTGTTTGGAAGACGTGTCCTCGCCTCGACCATGGAATAAACGCGGTGCTTCAGGAGCGTTTGCTGCCAAGCGGTCCAGGCGGCCCGAACGTGCCAGCCACACCTCACGAGCCAAGCGAATACTGGGCTTCGCTGCGAAGAACAACGAGCCAACCAAAAAGCCTACGGTGCCTGCTGTTTGGAGCTCTTTGAAAAAGAAGAGCACGCTGCCGACAACAAACAGGAACGCAGCAAGAAAATCGACTGTTGTGTGGAGTGCTTCAAACATCGCGTAACGACGAGCTTGATGTTCAGTCAGCTGGCGATTCCGGGGATCAAATAGTCGCGTCATGACGCTTCACCCTACCGACCGCGCATCATCAGGTACATGGCCGAGAGGTTGGAAGCAAGGGGTCACGGCGTTAGCTCACCGAGATCGTATTGGTCGATAAGGTTTGCTGATTCAGCTGCTCAATGGCCTCGTGGTATTCGGACTCGAAGCGTTCGACCAAGCCACTGACGGTGGTTGTTTCCTTCAAGGCACCAATGCCTTGGCCAGAACCCCAAACGTCTTTCCAGGCCTTCGAACCGGCTGCCCTAGCGGAGGCAGGGGAGGCCCCTTCTTCTGGTGTCGGCAGAGCGTCCGCATCATAGCCTGCTGCAGTAATGCTGCCACGAAGGTAGTTGCCGTGGATGCCAGTGAAATAGTTGCTGTACACCACGTCGGAAGCGCTGCTGTCCAGAACCATCTGCCGGTATTCGGGCACGATATTGGCTTCCTGCGTGGACAGGAACGCACTACCGACATACGCCATGTCTGCGCCGGCGGCCTGGGCGGCGAGAATAGACCGACCGTGGGCGATAGCGCCGGAGAGCATGAGTGGGCCATCGAACCATACGCGAATTTCCTGAACGAGTGCAAACGGTGATTGCGTTCCAGCGTGCCCACCGGCACCGGCAGCCACTGCAATGAGGCCATCAGCGCCCTTTTCGACGGCCTTCTGAGCAAAGCGATTGTGGATGACATCGTGCAGCACAATACCGCCGTAGGAGTGCACGGCTTCGTTGACCTCTGGACGAGCACCCAGAGAGGTAATCACGATCGGCACTTTGTGTTTAACGATGACTTCCATGTCTTGCTCAAGCCGAGTGTTGGTGCGGTGCACAATCTGGTTCACTGCAAACGGTGCCACCGTGGCATCCGGGTTCCGGCGAGCAAAAGCTGCATTGTCCTCGGCGATCTCCGACAGCCAGTCGTCGAGCAATGAAGTAGGGCGAGCATTCAACGCGGGGAATGAGCCAATAATGCCTGCCTGACATTGAGCTTTTACAAGCTCCGGACCCGAAGCAAGAAACATCGGCGCAGACATGACAGGTAGGCGAAAGGAGCCTTGTAGGACAGCCGGCAAGGACACAGATTCCTCCAGTGTGGTTCGGTGGCGTACCTGCTCAACATTACTGTGAGCTGGCATACGCCAGCCCGACGTGTCGCTGGTCGAGCTCATTTCATGTGTGCCATTGACGATAGTGTGTCAGACACAGTATCGTGTTGCGTATGGTCGAAGAAGTTGAGCCCCATCTACAAGAGCTGCGCCGCGGCACCGTGGTGTTGGCATGCTTGCAATTACTGTGCACCCCCGGCTATGGATACGGGCTGCTGGAAGATCTGCAGAGCGCGGGTTTTGCCACCGAAGCCAATACGCTCTATCCACTCTTGCGGCGCCTAGAAAAGCAAGGGCATCTGACGAGCCACTGGGACACCGGCGAATCTCGACCACGAAAGTTTTACCAAACCTCAAAGCAAGGCATTTACCTGGCTCAGGCTATGCACAGCGAATGGCAGACACTGTCTGAAGCCATCGATTCGTTGGGCGACGATCCCCTCACCAATGAGGAGAAATAAGATGACTACTCCACTACCCGAACGATATATCGCAGCGACAGTCAAACACCTTCCCGCTGACCTGCAAGCAGATGTTCACGCTGAATTAGCAGCCTCGATTGACGATGCCGTTGAAGCACACATCGATCAAGGCGAAGAGCGCGAAACAGCAGAACGAGTGGTGCTCACGGAGCTCGGTGATCCGGCTGTGCTGGCGGCGAGCTATGTTGATCGACCGCTACAGCTTATCGGTCCGCGGTACTACCTGGCATGGTGGCGCGTTCTGAAGCTCTTGCTCATCATTGTGCCCACTGTGTTCTTCGTCCTGGTGGCGGGCGGGCACTTCCTGGCAGGCTCGCCGCTGGGCGAGATCATTGGAGAGTCACTAGCGACCGGCCTCAGTGCGTTCGTCCACGTCGGCTTCTGGGTCACTCTAGTCTTTGCCACCATGGACCGGACCGGGTTCGAAACCGGTGAAACCTGGGATATCGACCAATTGCCAGAACCACGCAAAGAGCATCCCGGAAGCCAAGAACTCGTCCCCTCCCTCGTCTTCTTGGGGCTGATGCTTGTGGCCTTAGCCTGGGATCAGCTCCGTGGCTTTGTGCAGCATAACCAAGAAGCAATCCCGGTCCTCAACCCAGAGCTCTGGCCTTGGGCCATGCTCGGGCTGTTGGCAATCATCGCCCTAGAAATCGGATTCGCAATCCTCTTGTTCGTGCGAGGTCGCTGGAGCACCCCGCTAGCCATGACAAATACCATCCTGGCCGTACTCTTCTTCAGCTGGGCTATCACTCTGCTGGCTCGGGGAGAACTCTTTAGTGCAGAGATCATCGAGCTAGCGCTATCGAACGGGGCAACCCCCGATGCGCTCTACATCATGGGTGTGATCCTCGGCCTAGGTGTCGGCATTATCTGTGCCTGGGACAGTGCCGACGGCTGGGTAAAATCTTGCCGAGCAGGTTCATCAAAGGTTACCGAGCAGCAACCAGCCACCACCCAGTAGGCAAGCGACACTCATAAGCCAAAAGACCCCAATCCACAGACCTGCTGGCATGCGAGTGAGTCCGGCTAATTGATCGGCGTCACTGCCGCTACGGCTTCTACTGCGACGGTGGCGACTACGCTGGAGTTCCACCACAGCGCGTGGAGCAACCAGCAGCAACGACCACACCATCAGATATGCTGCGATGGATAAGACTTCATGTGTAGCCGTCCATGAAAGCACCGCGACCCCGACACCAGTAACTAGCACAACCCACAGTCCATAGAGGTTGCGAATCAACAGCAACATCAGAGTACACAGCAGGACTAGTGCCCACATGGAACCGGCGGCATAGCCATTGCTGACGAGCCAAGCGCCACCCAGCCCAACGATCGCGGGGGCAGGATATCCTGCCAGCAAGGTTGCGACCATGCCTGGTCCGGTTGGTCGGCCGCGGGAAACTGTTAGTCCAGAAGTATCTGAGTGCAGCCGAATGCCACTGAGTCGGCGCCCGACGAGGACTGCGATGAATGCGTGGCCGGCTTCGTGGAGCAGCGTTGCCAAGTGCCGCACCAGTCGATAACCCAGTGGCGACCACGTGAATAGCAGCGCGGCAACTCCGATGATGCCTACCCAGAGTTCTGTCAGCGGTGGTTGGACGCTGGTGGCGCGTTCCCAAAGTTCTTCAAACACCTGCCCACTTATAGCAGACGAGGCTGTGAAGTGGTTGTCGTTAGAACTAATGAGTGTGACAAATTTGTCTAGACAATACGGCTTGATAACTGGCATCGCTAACTTGAACCGGCCTCAACGCGCCTGCATTGTTGGCTTCCGGGGCCGAGCGCCCAAAACACCCTCCAGTTGTGGCGCGCGTCACTTTCGTGATAGCTGTAATCGGACTGAATCCTCGGAATGTCTGCAGAGCAAGCGCTGACGGTTTAGACCATGACGATTATGGCTTCGCCATGAGTCGATACAGCTCGCAGCTAGGGTGACCGCCAGGGTGACGGATGGGGTTATTTTGAGCTGCTGATTTGCTCATATGGCCCACCCTCGGCGTGGTGGTACTCAAAATATCCTATCTGACATGCGTTTTTGCAATCTTTTGAAGGGTGAAATGCGGCTGTAAAAGGCGCAGTGCGGACCTGTTTCGTAATGACAAGGGTGATGCGCGGGTTGATTTCCTCCAGTGCCGTATTGAGTAAACCTTTCTCTAGTTAGAGTCTTTCTCAGAAGACATGACTCACACCACATAACGTGACAAGACCTCACAGTTATAGGCACTCTGAGTCATCGAATGGGCTTATACACCAACCCTCAGCAATATGGCCTAAACGCTCGGGGAATAGCCCTGTACCGGTAGTTCGTGCAGTCTGCCGACTGCTCACGCTCACTCACACTATTGTCAGTATTCTTGCTGAACCGGAGGGTTTAGGTCATGATGCAACGCATCATTCAAACGCCAATACAAGGCCCCCTTATTGCGGCTCTTGCGGGTGCAAAAACGCCGATTGCCAGGGTGAATACACGTGGCGGTGAGAAGCGATGACGTCGATAAGCGCTCCACGTCATGCGAATAGAACCACTCACACCTCATCTGCTGCTACTCACGCTCACACTTCAAAACCCTGGCATCGCGAACTGCACTGCTATTTGGATATTGCCTGCTGGGCGGTGGCGATATTCGGTGCGTCGTTGATCTACTACGACTTCGTTGTGACACCGTTTGAAGCACTTGTCTTAGTGCTGCTCGCTCTTGTAGCTAGCGCAGCTCAGTTGCTATTCGGATGGGGCTTTTTCCTTTACCGTAAGCGTTTCAGCGTCGGGAGTTTCGACGAAGTTCGTGCACTTTTGAAAGCTGGCACCGCAACAGGGCTGACGTTATTTGCGACGGGCCTTATCACCGGGTACTCACTTGATCATCCGGTCGCTGTCGGGCTGATTGTCGCTCCGGTCGCGGTGGTCTTGATGTTTGGTCTTCGTTTCGCTGAACGGTTGCGGGCCTTGTCCCGGTCAGTCCCAGATAAACAGGTTGTTCGCACGCTGGTTATTGGGGCTGGCGAAGCAGGTACAAACCTGATTCGTCAGATGGTCACCACCCCGGGGACGAAATACTGGCCGGTGGGCTTGGTCGATGATGCACCAGAAAAATCTAATGTGCAGGTATACCACGCCAAAGTCATGGGGAAGTTGACGCAGTTACCACAGCTCATTAACCAGACCGGTGTTGAAGTGCTCGTCGTTGCGGTGGCCTCCCCGTCGAAGGAGATGCTGGGCGAAGTACAACGTATTGCCGATGAATTCGACCTGCAGTTGAAAATCATCCCCCCGTTGGACGAGCTCCTTGAACGGGGCATCCGGTCGGCTGATTTACGTGATCTGTCCATCTATGACCTCTTGGGCCGCGCGCCAGTGGAGACCAACGTCGAAGAAATTGCCGGATACCTTACGGGTGCACGCGTATTGGTCACCGGTGCGGGCGGTTCCATTGGTTCGGTACTGTGCCAGCAGATTAGTCGTTTTCACCCCGCTGAGCTCATCATGCTCGACCGGGACGAAACCGGACTGCAGCATGCACAGCTGACGGTCAACGGGAATGGGCTGTTGAGTACCAAAGAAACGGTCTTAGCGGATATCCGTGATGCCCAAGCTCTTCGCGAGGTTTTTGAGGCCTACCGTCCAGAAGTCGTGTTCCACGCCGCGGCTCTCAAACATTTGCCAATGCTTGAGCGCTACCCCGAAGAAGGGTGGAAAACGAATGTGTTGGGAACGCTCAACGTCCTGGAAGCATCTGAATCTGTACAGGTTGAACGGTTCGTCAATATCTCGACGGACAAGGCCGCCAACCCAACCAGCCAGTTGGGGTATTCGAAACAGGCAGCGGAGCAACTGACGTCCTGGATGGACCAGCAATCGGATGGACGGTATTTATCTGTCCGGTTCGGCAATGTCATCGGTAGTCGTGGCTCGATGCTTCCGACGTTCACCAACCTGATTGAGCAGGGCGGGCCGTTGACTGTCACACACCCCAACGTCACCCGCTATTTCATGACCATCCCCGAAGCCTGCCAGCTTGTGCTGCAGGCGGGTGGCATTGGCAACCCTGGCGAAGTGCTCATTCTGGACATGGGAGAACCGGTGCGCATCTTAGACGTCGCCAAACGCATGATCTCCCTGTCCGGAAAAGACATCGACATCGTCTTTACCGGACTCCGTCAGGGAGAAAAGCTCCACGAAGAACTCACGTCCGATCACGAGAACGCGATGCCTTCAGCGCATCCGTTGATCAGCCGCACTGAGGTGGCGCCTTTGTCGATTACAGAAATTGGTTACCTTACGGATTCTTCGACGATTGTGCGGAGCACCATGACCACCGAAAGGAGCGGTTGAGATGCGGATCATCATTAGTTCGGCCGGTCGAAGAGTCTACCTGGTGCAATGGTTCAAAGAAGCACTCCAACAAGCAGACATTCCCGGCGAAGTGTATGTCCTGGACAATGATCCAGGTGCTGCTGCAGCCGCGGCAGCTGACCGACATTTTCACATCCCGGCTTTCACCGATGCGGCTTACCAGGGTCGTCTCTTGGAGTTGATTGACGAGCTACAACCGGATCTGTTCATTTCGCTGAATGATCATGAAATCACGGTGCTGTCGCAATCAATTGGTGACGAACTTCGTTCCCGAGGCATCGTCGTTCCAATTTTGGATGCCAGTGCCCAGATTGTCGTGGCCGACAAATTGGCTACGTATCGTGCCCTGCGCAGCGTAGGGGTGCCCACCCCCAAGACTGTGCCACTTTCGGATGCAGTTGGTGCTCTCGAACTCATCGAGAGTTCCTCGGATTTGATCATCAAAGATCGGTTGGGCAGTGGTTCATCAGGTCTACTGCGTTTCGGCCAAGAACAGGCGCATCAGTGGCTCAATACTCGAGGTGTCGAGTTGATTGAACAAGACCCTGCACGGCTCGACGGACTGGTGCTCCAACAGGACCTAGGTGGTATCGAGTACGGCCTTGATATTGTCACGCCGGTCCGAGGCGGTTCAGTTGAAGGCATCCTCGGACGTCGCAAAATGCGGATGCGCCACGGCGAAACATCTGCGGCTATTACCGTCCCTACGGATCAATTTCGAGGTGTTGCCAAAGCGCTCAACGCAGCACTGGGCATTCGCGGAACTATTGACGTTGACGTGATCGTCACTGAAGACGGCACCCCTCACGTGATCGATATCAACCCGCGCTTTGGCGGCGGATATCCGTTCTGCCACATCGCCGGAGCCGACATCCCGCATTTCATGGTCGCTTCAACCCTGGGCATCGAACCTCGCACAGGCTGGAACACCTATCAGCATGACTTCTTAGGTGCCAAGCACGAAGGCATTATCGGCTTTGAACCCGCGAACACTACCAAGACCCCGGTCCCTGCTCGCCAGCAACCGTTGCTGTGGCACACGATCTAAGCATCACTATTTTGGAGAAGAATACTTGTGAACACGGCTACTGAGACGCACCTGAGAAGAGACCGCTTCTTCGAATACAGGCGGATACTTGCCAAGCACTGGCTCATCGTTGTTGCTGCCCCAGTGCTCGGTCTACTCGTCGCGCTCACCGTGTCAGCTCAAAAAACTCCAGTGTATGAAACGACCACCACGCTGTACATTTCGGTTCGTAGTGCCAATACCGGTGCCACAGGTGATCTCTTGCAGGGGGCAAACTTCGCGCAGTCTGCGATGACGAGTTATACGGATATCGTCACGACGTCCTTGGTACTGGACGAGGTGATCGACGAGTTACAACTGAATATGAGTACTGATGAACTCCGCAGGATTCTTGAGGTCTCTTCGCCTACAGACTCGGTCCTGCTAAACATCACCGCTACCCACGTGCGTGCCGATGTCGCTGCCAATATTGCGAAAACGACGGGCCGTGTGTTCGCCGAGGTGGTAGAGGGCGACCTAGAGACCAACAGTGAAAGCTCTAATAGCCCGGTACTCGTTCGCACCGTGGATGCAGCCCCCACGCCAGAACAACATAACGGCTCGTATTTCGTCAGAAACGGCATACTCGGAGTGTTTATCGGGTTCCTCGCCGGCATCGGTTTAGCTATCCTTCGGGATGTCTTAGATACTCGCATTCACTCAGCCCGAGACCTTGAAGCCTTTTCTGATCTGCCAGTACTCGGGCGCATTCCTGAAGAGCAGCAGATAGAGGCGCAACCACTTGTGGTCCACGAGGATCGGCGTTCGCAGCGTGCAGAGGCGTTCCGAATTCTCCGGACGAATTTGAAGTTTTTGAGTCCAGGGGAACGCTGTGGAACGTTCATGGTCTCCAGCGCACTGCCGGGCGAAGGAAAAAGCCATACCGTGGCCAATCTTGCGGTGGTGCTCGCCGAATCAGGAGCACGGGTGACACTGATCGATGCTGATTTGCGTAAACCTCGCATCGCGCAGGTCATGGGGATCGAGGGCTCTGCGGGACTCAGTGACGTGCTCATTGACCACATCAAACTTGAGGACGTACTCCAACCATGGGGGCTGCACAACCTCAAGGTCTTACCTGCAGGGCAAATCCCACCAAACCCCAGCGAACTCCTGGGATCCGAAGCTATGGGGAACGTGGTGCGCCGGCTCGAGGAAACTTCAGATTATGTGCTGATCGATACCTCACCAATTTTGCCGGTAACTGATGCTGCGGTGGTTTCAACGCTCACCCTGGGGACGCTCCTGGTGGTTTGCGTTGGTCGCACAAAATGGCGTCAAGTAGAAGATGCCTTGGAAGCCCTGCGTTCTGTTGAGAGTCGACTGCTCGGCTACATCGCCAACAGAGAAGTACAAGCGTCTTCGGCGATCTACGGTGCATCTGTTGCAGCTCCCGAACGTACTCCCTACCGTGCTCGCGCTCGCAGCTTGAGGTCCCAATCATGATTTGTATCCTCACGCTCTGCACCGGAAACGTTTGCCGATCTCCGCTCGTTGCCCAACTGTTAGCGGAGCGACTGGATCCTGCGATTTTTCGAGTTCACAGCGCCGGTACTTCGCCCTTAGTCGGCGATCGTATACCGGAAGAGACCCAACGGATCGCCACCCGCATGGGTTTCCACGATGCCCACGACTATCGGGCACGCACGCTAACCGAAGACATGGTGGCGGCAAGCGACCTCATCCTCGGGATGTCACGGCAACATCGTGGAGCCGCGGTCAAGCTTTACCCACCAGCTGTGCGACGCGCATTTACCCTGCACGAACTCGCACACATCGTGTCACACATCAGCGAACCAGAACTCACCCGGTGCATGCAGCATCAGCCAGGTATTGAAGCCGCGTTTATGCATCTGGTGACGCGCATGCGCGGTGTCGTACCCCGCCTCTACCCGGAGGATCTCTACGACGCTGAGGATCCCTATGGCAGATCGAATCGCGCGTATGAACGTTCGGCGAAAGTGCTTACAGATGCAGTGGATCAGGTCGTGCACTTCGTGGATCGCATTACCAAGGTCACTACGGTTTCCCAGATTGAAAGGGCGCAACAGTAATGAAACACAAGCGGCAGAAAAAGCAAGTTGTGGTGCTCTCACAGTTCTACACCCCCGAGCCTCAACGCATTGCCTCCACGATCGCGCGCGAACTGGACGGGCGTGGGTATAGCGTGCGCGTTGTGACAGGGTACCCAAACCGGCCCGAAGGGAAACTGTACTCGGGATATAAACAACGCTTCCGGTTCACCGAAGAAATCGACGGAATAACCGTGCACCGAGTGCCCTTGATAACCAATTACTCACGCAAAGCACTCGAACGCATTGCGAACTTTCTAACGTTTAGTTTGAGCGCTCTGACGGTCACCTCGAAGATCAAAGACGCTGACGTTGTGTATGTATATGGCACTCCCGCCACGGCAGCAATCCCCGCACAAATATGGCAGAAACTGCTAGGCATCCCGTATATCGTGCACGTGCAAGATCTCTGGCCGGAGTCAGTCACAGACTCCGGCATGGTCAACGGTGGTCTCGTCAAACGTATCGATGCACTGCTGAAGCCGTGGCTGAAACGCTTATACGGCAACGCTGCCGGGAATATCGCCATCTCACCGGGTATGAAAAACGTGCTGGTCGACCGCGGCAATGATCCAGATCGATGCTCGGTGGTGTATAACTGGGCGGTCGAATCCTCGATCCGGGTAAAAGACAGTGCCGCATTTTCTGATGGTGGCTTGAACCTACTGTATGCCGGCAACCTGGGCGCCTTCCAAGACCTTGAAACCGTTATCGCTGCCGCCCGCAGGTTTCAAGAGGATCAGGATTTCAGCTTGGAACTTGCCGGCGGTGGCAACCAGGAACAAAGCCTCCGCGAGGCTGCCCACGGTGCATCAAATATTCGATTCCTGGGCAGACTGTCCAAAACCGAGGTCGCGGACAAGTATCTCAAAGCAGATTTCCAACTGGTCACGCTCAAAGACCTTCCCATTTTCCGGGCGACGATTCCCTCGAAACTGCAAGCCAGCCTGGCTGCCGGAGTGCCAGTCATTACGACGGTGCAAGGCGATGTGGCGCAGCTTATCACTGATCATCAGGCCGGGATTGTGGCAGAACCCGAAAATGTTGAGTCGATATTTAGGGCCTTCAAGAAGGCGCAGGCTATGACACGAGCCGAGCGAGCACAGATGGGTGCCAACGCCCGCAAGTTGTATCTCGAACACATGTCGCAAGCCTCTGCAATGAACCAAATCGAATCGATTTTGCAACAGACAACACATGGTGCACTCACACCTACACCTTTGAAGGAGTCGTCATGACCTCGCACAGTACTGTACTCATCACCGGTGGGACAGGCTCATTTGGAAATACCGTAGCCAGTGCCTTACTTGAGCGTGGAGATATACAAGAAATTCGGATCTTGAGCCGTGATGAAGCAAAACAGGACCAGATGCGGCACGACCTCAATGATGACCGTTTGAGATTTTACCTCGGCGATGTCCGGGAATACACCAGCGTCGAGCGCGCCATGAAATCTGTGGACTACGTCTTTCACGCAGCCGCACTCAAACAAGTGCCATCATGTGAATTCTTCCCGCTGGAAGCGGTACGAACCAATGTCCTTGGTTCCGAAAACGTACTCAGGGCCGCCGACTATGCAGACGTCTCATCCGTTGTCTGTCTCTCAACCGATAAAGCGGTCTATCCTGTGAATGCCATGGGCATGAGTAAAGCCATGATGGAAAAACTCGCAGTGGCTTTTGGCCTCAATAACCGAACCTCCGAGACGGTCGTGTCGTGCGTCCGGTACGGCAACGTTATGTACTCGCGCGGCTCAGTCATCCCGTTGTTTATTCAACAGCTCAAAGCAAGCAAAAACCTGACGGTCACGAACCCGGACATGACTCGATTCATGATGTCACTTGATGATTCCGTTTCGTTGGTCGAATATGCATTCCATAACGCTCAACAGGGCGATCTTTTCATCCGCAAAGCAAAAGCCTGCACCATCGGCGATCTCGCACAAGCACTCATCAACCTCTTCGCCTCAAGAGCCAGTGTCGACGTCATTGGTACCCGGCACGCAGAGAAAGTGTCTGAAGCCTTGGCCAGCAGAGAAGAACTAGCTAGAGCCCAAGACCACGGTGAATACTTCCGTATCCCCGCTGATAATCGAGAACTCAACTACGAGCTGTATTTCGAAGAAGGCGACCGAACACAACATTTCTTCCAAGACTATGACTCGCACACGGTAGAACGCATGAGCGTGGCAGAGACAGAAGACCTCCTCCTCACGCTCCCAGGAGTCCGCGCAGAACTACAAGCAGCGGGCCTGGCCCCACTAGAACGGAAAGCCTCATGACAACCATCGCCATGACCGGAGCAGGCGGCTTTCTCGGATTCCACCTCCGTGCAGCAGCCCTGGACTACGGAATCCAAACCGTGAGCATCCCACTGGGCAACGCATTCGATCTGGACCAGGCTCAAGCCGCCATGGAAGCAACCGATGCGGTCATCCACCTGGCGGCCGTCAATCGGGGAACCGATGAGGAAGTCACAGCCGGAAATATACTGTTCGCCAACCAGCTAGCCGCCACTCTTGAGGGACTCCAACAGCCGCCGACAAGAATCGTGTATGCCAATAGCATTCAGATCATCACGGGCACCAACTACGGAGCAGCAAAATACCAGGCCGCTGAAATACTTGCAGCCACCGCGCAAACACTGGGGCTGAGGTTTGAAAACATCGTATTGCCAAACCTCTTTGGCGAATATGGACGTCCGTTTTACAACTCCGTGGTGGCCACCTTTAGTCATCTCATTGCCACTGGCCAACCAGCCGAAATCCAACAGGACCGTGAGTTACAACTGCTCCATGCACAACATGCTGCAGACGTCCTACTGGGCTACACACCGGTAGACAAAATGGTTGCCTTATCGCAGTGGGAATCGGTCTCAGGCATCAAAGATCTGCTCGAAGAGTTCGCTGAAGTCTACGCACACGGAGAAATCCCCGACCTGGCGACAGCATTTCGCCGAGACCTCTTCAACACTTACCGGTCGTATACCTTTCCGGCACACACCCCGATCGCTATTCAACGTCACGCAGATCATCGCGGAGACTTCTTCGAAATCCTTCGCTCACACGGAGGCACCGGCCAAACCTCGTTCTCGACAACTGCGCCGGGCATTACTCGGGGAGACCACTACCACCGGCGCAAAGTAGAGCGCTTTACCGTCCTAGCAGGTGAAGCAGAGATCAAACTTCGAAGACTCTTCGACGATCAAGTCTTCACCTACCGAGTATCGGGCAACGAACCGTTGAGCGTTGATATGCCAACGCTATATACGCACAGTATTTCGAATGTCGGCACCGGGATGCTCTATACCGCCTTTTGGACAAACGACATTTTTGACCCGGAACAACCAGATACGATTACGGAGCCTGTCACATGCACAAGCAGCTTAAAGTTATGACGGTTGTCGGAACCAGGCCAGAAATCATTCGACTGGCCTGTGTTATCCGACGCCTTGAAACTGCGACAGACCACGTGCTGGTGCATACCGGTCAAAACTACGATTACACCCTGAACCAAGTCTTTTTTGAAGATCTTGGGCTTCCTGCACCAGATCATTTTTTGGAGGTAGAGACCACTTCACTGGGGTCCGTCTTGGGGGATGTCCTTCGGGGTACCGAGCGAGTCATCCTGCAAGAGCAGCCCGATGCCATGGTGGTCCTGGGGGACACCAATAGTTGTATCTCCGCCATTATGGCGAAACGACTCAAGATACCGGTTTTCCACCTGGAGGCCGGCAACCGCTCGTTCGATCCAAACGTTCCAGAAGAAATCAATCGCCACCTGGTCGATCACGTCAGCGATTACAATCTGGCGTACACCGAGCATTCGCGCCGAAACCTCTTGGCCGAGGGAATCGCACCGCAGGATGTGATGGTGATGGGGTCACCCATCACAGAAGTGCTGAACACCTATCGTGAACAGATTGATTCCTCAGATGTCCTGGCCAGACTTGGTCTCGAAGAAGGCAAGTATCTTCTGGCCAGTGTGCATCGCGAAGAAAATGTTGATCTCAAAGAACGGCTGGAACAAGTCGTTGCATCACTGCAGGAGGTGGCACTGGACCAAGACTTGCCACTGCTGGTCTCCACGCATCCGAGGACTCGGAAACGTCTTGAAGACTTTGAAATGGTGGTCAACGGAGATATTCGACTTCACGACCCATTAGGTTTTCACGATTACAACAAGCTGCAGCTCAATGCGCGCTGTGTGATTTCAGACTCTGGAACCATCGCAGAAGAATCCTCGCTGCTAGGTTTCCCAGCGGTGACGCTACGTGATGCGATCGAGCGGCCAGAAGCTGTTGATACAGGAGCTATTCTCATTACCGGTCTGGACCGAGACGATGTGGTCGATGCGGTTCGCATGGCGATTGAACAGTTCCACACAAATGGGCCCGCTACTGTGCCCGATGATTACCGCATTACTGATTCTTCACGCCGAGTCGTGAACTACATACGTTCCCATGCCTCGACCCACCATTTGCGGAAAGGGATCCGACGAAGACGAGATGCTGAAGACAAAACCGTCAGCCGTGGGGAAGCTCTTGTAGGGGAAAGAGGGTAGAGAACTCATGAATTCGCGCAAGAAAAATTATGCCTCCACCAAGCGCATCATAGACATCGTTGGTGCAGGACTTGGGCTGGTCGTCTTGTCGCCAGTTATTGCGGGCGTAAGCCTCGCGGTAAAGGCCAAGTTGGGTTCACCCGTGATCTTTAAACAGGAGCGCCCTGGAAAAGACGAGAAAATTTTCACGCTGTATAAATTCCGCAGCATGCGAGACATCGATGAAGCAGCGGGCTTGGTCTCAAATGAGGATCGCATAACACCCTTTGGGAAGAAACTGCGGGCAACAAGCTTGGACGAGTTGCCCTCACTCTGGAATGTCCTGAGGGGAGAGATGAGCCTTGTTGGACCCAGGCCCCTGCACGTTCGTTACTTAGAACGCTACGACGACCGTCAACGGAGACGACACGAGGTGCGGCCTGGCATTACCGGTCTTGCACAAGTTGGTGGGAGGAACCTTCTCCAGTGGTCGGATCGGTTTGAACGTGACATCGAGTATGTAGAGACCCAGAGCTTTGCGCTGGACGCTCGAGTCCTGTTCCTGACGGTCAAAGAGGTATTTCAGAAGTCCGGCATCACGGCAGAAGGCAGCGTTGCCTCATCTGAATTTAATGGGAACCTGACACCCAGTCAGGGCACGGGTGGTGCTGAGTAATGTTTATGAATCAAACAAAGACAGACCCGCACATCATGTTGGTCGGACCGGTAGCGCCGCCCATCGGTGGGGTGACGCAGTGGACGGCGCTGGTTACCCAAGAACTTCAGGTCCAGGGCATTGACTACGGGATCGTCAATACCAGTCCCAAACGCCGACGTCTGGATGGACAATCAAAGCTGGAAAGAGTGACCGGGGGATTCCGTAGCCTTGTGACCACGGTCAAGCGGCTCGTGCAAGACAGCCGTGTACGCAAACCATCAGCACTCCATATTGCGACCAGTGGCAACATATCGCTCATACGAGATACTGCAGTCGCTCTGGTAGGCAAAACCCTACGAGCAAACATTGTCTTGCATTTGCACCATGGAAGACTCCCCAAAATATTGCGTAGGCGTAGCTTTGAACGCACGCTGATGGATCTTCTGGCACGACTGATAGATACCTTAATTGTCCTAGACGAACGAAGTGCCGAAGAAGCCGGTAAACGTTGGCCACATATATCGGCTCAGGTCATTGCCAATCCGGTGGCTAGTCCGGCAGCAGGCATCGACAGCGAACCATCTGATGAGCGCACCATTTTGTATCTGGGCTGGGTCGTGCCAAATAAGGGTGTAGAAGATCTCTTAGAAGCATGGGAACGCTTAGCCCCGATGTTTCCAGGATGGTCGCTGAAGCTTGTCGGTGGGGTAGCAGAAGACTATCGCGAAGAATTGACCACAAGGTTCGCTTCGGAACGCTGGAAGATCACCGGAGAAGTCACACACGATCAAGCGATGGCCACGTTGGGCGACTCGGACATGTTGGTGTTACCTAGTTACTCTGAGGGATTCCCCAATGTGATTTTGGAAGCGATGTCGTTGAGTAAACCGGTTGTCGCGACCACCGTGGGTGGGATTCCCGAAATGTTATCCCAGGGTGCGGGAGTGCTGGTCGAACCGGGAGCTGTAGCCCAGTTACAAGATGCTTTATGCACGCTTATGACTGACGACGACTATCGCACAGCGGTGGGCCAAAAAGGGTATGAACAAGTCCAGCGTGAGTACGACGTCTCGATAGTCGTGAACGCCTACCGGCGTGTATGGGAAGGGGCAACCGTTGAAAACTAGAAAAGCCATAAAGCTCAACCAGACTGATGGTGTGAAAGAGCCCATCAGCGTGGTGTTGGCGACGCCTACACTGCTCACCGGAGGCGCTGAAAAGTTTGTTGCCGAGCTCGCGGTACGTTTTGACCCAGCGAAGTTTCGTATTACCGTATTGGTCACGCGTGGGCAGGTGCAGCAATCCCAGCTAGAAGAACTACACAACGCTGGGATTGAAGTGAAAACCATTGGCGGCCGTTCACGAACCCAGTCCATTCTGCAAAGCGCACTAGAACTGGTCCGTCTCAAACCGAAAGTCGTGCACACGAACATTGGTTCTCTGCTGCATGTCTCGCTTGGAGTCCTCTTCTTACCGAAGAGCACAGTTCGGCTGCATACCCTTCACAGTATGGCCGGGCATGCAGAACCCGGTGTACGACTTGGCGCCAGTAAGCGGCTCATGCGGCTGTTGAAGTTCACGCCAGTTTCGATATCACGGGCAGTTCGTGAGTCGGCTTCTTCAGCATTTGAGATACCCGAGTCAAATATTCCGTTGGTCCCCAATGGGGTGGACTTTGGACGTTTTGCCCAAGCACCAGAAGGTCAGCAGCGAGCTTCGGACACGACGCGTTTTGTCGCGGTTGGTTCACTGCTGCCGGTGAAGCAGCATGGGGATCTCATCACTGCTTTTTCGAAGATGCAGCCTGATCTCCATGCTAAGAGCCGACTCACCATAGTCGGGGGCGGACCGCTCCATGAGCAACTCGAGCAGCAGATAGATGACCTCGGGTTATCTAAGTATGTGACCCTTCTCGGCAATCGGGCAGATGTTCCAGACATTCTCAAAACACAGCATGTCTTTGTCTCCGCATCACGGACCGAAGGCTTCCCACTTTCCCTGCTCGAAGGTTTGGCAGCTGGCCTCCCCGCTGCCGTGACAGCAGTCGACGGCGTCAACGACATCGTGCGTGATGGTGTTGAAGGAATCCTGGTGCCACCCGGTGACATTAAGGTCATGACCGAAGCCATGGAGCGAATGGCAGTGGACCACTCCTTGCAAGAGCGGTTGAGCGAACAAGCGTCGCAGCGTGCGGCTGCCTTTTCATGGGAACGATGCATTGAATCGTATAGTGCCCTCTATACAGGCTCCGGCTGTGAGAGATAACCATTGAGGCAGCCGTGCACCAAAGACTAGACATAAGGGCCGTCCCCTCCGCTGACCAGCGCATCAGTATGTCTGGCGTGATGATTGCGTTTTTTATTCTGTCCTTGCCAATGACGATGTTTCAGTTGGGGGCTTTTGGGTCTGCTCAACGGCTCATCACCTTTGTGATTTGTGCTGTTGCCTTGTTTTTGTTGTATCAAACTCGAGCCGTGCTCAACCTATCGGGGGGTGCAGTTTTTTGGGTAGCTTACGCTGCTTGGATTTTTCTGTCGGTCATATGGACTGCACGAATAGGTTCGCAACTGACCGTAGCCTTGGGGATGGTGCTCTTGATTGGAGCGTTGGTTCTGATGGCCATGCTCCCGGTTACTGAGAGTGACCTACGTATTATCCGCTTTTCATGGATGCTCTTAGCAGTATTCGCAGCGGTGCTCTTTTTGGTGTTTGGTGAGCAAGCAGAATTCGGCAACCGGACGCATCTTGTCCTGCCTTCGGGCGGATCCGATCCCAACGAATTTTCCGCGTACTTTCTGATGCCACTTGCATACTTTGTTGAGGCCGCCTTAGAGAAGTCAGGACCTATTCGTATAGCCGCGCTGGCCGCCACCTTGGGAGCCTTTTATATTGTGCTCATGACCGGATCCAGGGCCGGAGCGATCGCTAGTTTTGTGGTGATCTGTGCGGTAGCACTCCGATTCGCAGGGCAAGGATTCGGAAAATTTTTATTGGTCACTATTCTCGGTTTTATCGGAATCTTTGCTGCAGGAAGGCTTCTACTACCTCTCGTTCCCGAGGAAGTCCGTGAGCGGTTATCCATTGATGCGCTCCTGGAAGATAGCGGAAGTGCTCGCGATGAGATCTGGCGAACCGGCATCGAACTTATGGAACAATCAGATTGGCGCCTGTTGCTCGGATACGGCCCAAATGGTGCGCCATTTGATTCCAGGATCATGCATAATCATTTTGTCCAAGCCCTCGTCGACGGTGGCTTGATTGGACTCGCGCTCTTTTTGCTCGTCATTATTAGTGCCTTAATCGTTTCATTCCGGAATAAAGCAGTCTTTGCCGCAACGTTGGGTGTAGCCGTCATGTTCCTGACGCTGACCGCATACTCCAATTTCCGGCCCGCCTGGGCTGTTCTGTTCATGGCGCTGCTAGTCGCGCGGCGTGCCAAATCACGAGATGATGCAAAGCATCCTGCGGGCGAGTTATGGCGGAATCATCATGCGAAGAGAGCAGTTTGATATGGAGTCTCGTAATGCGCAAAAGTCTTGGAGTCTTCGTCGTGTTAGCCCTTCGCAACGACAGGGAGAAGCATTGAAACGTTTTCCTACAATGCTGCGGTCAATGGCACTCCTCGCGACCGGTACAGCTGCAGGCCAAGTCATTTCCTTTGCCCTCATGCCAGTGATAACCCGGCTCTATTCATCCGCTGATTATGGGGTCTTTGGAGTATTTACCGCGCTTGTCACAATACTAGGCAGTGTTGTCGGCCTGAAATTTGAAGCAGCTATTCTCCTACCACCGCGAACCCGCAGGGGTGCGAAGACAGTTTATGGTCTGTTCCGACTATCCATAGTGTGTTCGACCGTCGTTTCGTCTGCGTTGTTTGTCGTGGCGCTGATCCTGCATTTCTTTTTCGGAGGAGCCTTCTTCGCTACGTTGGGTGGCTGGTTGCTACTGGTGCCTGTGAGCGCGCTGATTTCTGGTATTTCACTGACTCTCAGTGCAGTAGCTACACGAGACGGTTCGTACCGGCAGCTGAGTAGGGTACCCGTATCGCAAAAGTTGTCGTCAGGTGGGCTACAGATACTCGGAGGCTTGGCAGGCGCAGGGGTCCTGGGCTTGATCATGGGGGCGGTAACACAATCACTCGTCGCGATAGGGATTCTCCTCCGAGGCAGAGGGCAATTTGTAAAAGACGCCCTCGACAGATTCCAACCGAAAGATAAACTCACCAAGCTTGTGTCAGAGTATCGAGATTTTCCCTTGGTAGGTGCGCCGAACTCATTGTTGGAGACCATGGCTTGGAACAGTCAGGTCGTCATCTTGGCGTGGTTTTACGCAGCGAATGACCTGGGGCTGTTTTCCTTTGCGCTCGCAGCCGTAGGCCTGCCGCTAAATGTCATCCTCTCCGGTGTCTCGCGTGTGTATCTCCGCGAGAGTGCAGCGAGGAAAGAGAACCCTGCGGAGGCACGGAAGTTATTCTTCAGGTTGCTCATAGGGCTATCGTTGGCTTCGGTCCCAGTATTCATCGTCCTGTACTTGGCAAGCCGGTATTTATTTGGACCGATCTTTGGCGAAAACTGGGCTGTGGCAGGTTTGATTGCCCAAAGTCTGCTCCCATTATTATGGGCACGCTTCATGAGCACTACGGTCGCGACTACATTCACTGTCTACAGGACCCAAACGTGGCTACTATGGTGGCAACTTCTAGCCCTGCTGGTCGTCTCAGCGGGCTATATTATTGGCGGTACGATTGGCTTTTCAATCGAGCACACTGTGGCGCTTGCCAGTTGGATGACCGTTCCGCTCTACTTGTTATTAATCCCGCTGGCGTACTACGTACTACGCCGGGGTGGGCGGGAACCCTACGTTGCGGTCCCGGAGTCCTAAGATAGAAAATTTGAAAGCAGTGCTTAGTGACTAGCAGCTAGCGCGAAGGGCCATATCCATCTGGGTTCTGCACTTGCCACTTCCACGCATCTCGGCAAGCATCCTCAAAAGTTCGAGAAGTCTGCCAGCCCAGCTTTTCCCCGGCACGATGTGAATCCGCGATCACGGTTGCTAAGTCACCTTCACGCCGGGCCTTGACCTCGTAGGGGATCTGTTTTCCAGAAACATGTTCGAAAGTCTGAACCGCTTCCAACACACTGGTGCCAGTACCGGTACCTAGGTTATACGTCTCCACACCGGGTGTCGTTTTCGCCAACGCGGCGACGTGCCCTTCGGCTAAATCCATGACATGGATATAGTCGCGCACTCCGGTCCCGTCCCGGGTATCGTAGTCCTGCCCAAAGACAGCTAATTGAAGTCGTTTTCCAACAGCAACCTGCGAGATGAAAGGCATCAGGTTGTTCGGGATGCCAGAGGGGTCTTCACCGATACGGCCAGAAGAGTGTGCACCTACCGGGTTGAAATACCGAAGGTTCACCACCGAAAGTTCAGGCCATGCACGAGCGGTATCTCGAATGATCTGTTCATTCATAAGTTTGGACCACCCGTATGGGTTCTGAATTCCAGCTCCTACAGGATGCTCCTCCGAGATAAGAGGACTCTGCGGGTCGCCATAGACCGTGGCGGACGAGCTGAAGACAAGTCGCTGAACATCACTTTTACGCATGGCATCTAGCAGCGTCAAAGTCGTGGACAGGTTGGTCTGGTAATAACGCGTGGGCTGTTCCACTGACTCGCCCACAGCCTTGAGCCCAGCAAGATGGATGACAGCGTCAAAATTGTTCTCATCAAAATAGCGCTGAACGAGTTGCGCATCAGCGAGGTCACCTTCAAGAAAATCGATTGACTTGCCGGTAAGCTGCTCGACTCGATTCAGTGCTTCAACATGACTATTGGACAAGTCATCGAGCACTGCAACGTCATGTCCCTCTTCGAGAAGGACCACCGCAGTATGGCTACCTATATATCCGGCGCCGCCGGTCAGAAGTACACGCACACTATTACTGTACCCAGGTTTTGACCTCGGGGTAAGGCATAATTTTGTCAAAGGTTACTTGTAGTTTTTTCTAAATAGCAGGCATCCCATGGAGGCGTGGGATTGGTGTATAACTGACATTACGTAAGATAGTTGCAGGCGGATTCCGCCTGAGATCGACGGTAGAGAATTGAGCGACAATGCCGGCAAAACTGCGCAGAAATACATCATCGCGGCGGCCATTGCGCCGTGCTCTGAAGATATTTGCTGGCGTTGCCATTATTGGGGCCATCGGATGGTTCGCGTATGCCTCTGTGAACATCGTTTTGCCTTCTCAGGGTGCTCTCGACGACAAGGCCGATGTAGTCGTGAGCTTGGCCCCTCAACAGAACCGGTTGCCGATGGCAAAACAACTCATTTCCGATGATGTGGCTGAAACATTACTGATCTCCTACTTCGATCACGATCCCATGAACCATCAGATGACGGCCAAGGACGGTGTACCGCTGTCTCGTTATTGCGAAGACGAGAGTGAAAATGGGGTGATGTGCTTTACCCCGGCAGAAGATGCCACAATTGGTGAGGTACACGCGATTAGCGACCTCGCCCAAGAGCATGCGTGGGGCAAGGTAACGGTGGTAACGGATTCGTTCCATGCATTCAGGACACGATTCATATTTGAACAATGTATGGACGCTGAGGTTGATGTGAACGTGGTCTTTTCCGAGCAAGATCTCACCGCATCGCAATGGTCATGGCATATCGTGTATGAGAACGCTGCGTTTCTGAAGGCAGCGTGGCAAACAACAGCGCGGTGTTAGACCACTGTAAATCGTGCGCCAAAGAAATATTATGACGCAGGCTCTTGCTAAATAAACCTTAGGATAACCTGAGTGACGTGCTTTAGCCTTCTTGAGCCGGGTAGCACCACAGGTTCGCAGAGTGTTGCTGGAGCACGAAAAGTTTCTGAGTGGCTCCGGCTTGAGCCGTATAAGAGTTGGTAAAGGGGATATTCATGACTGACTTAAGCACAGCCCGAATTGCAGTTCTAGGATTAGGATACGTCGGACTACCGTTAGCCGTAGAGTTCGCGAAACACTTCGACGTTCTTGGCTTTGATATCAACGAACAGCGTGTTGGGCAGCTCAATCAGGGGCACGACCGCACACTTGAAGTATCTGACGAAGCTTTGAAGGCAGCCATCCAATCAAACTTGGAAGTTTCTGCGAATGCAGACGATCTAAAAGCAGCCAACGTTTATGTCGTTACAGCGCCTACACCAATCGATGAGAATAAGGAACCGGACCTCGGTCCTATCCTCGCGGCCTCGAGATCGATCGGTGCTGCGCTCAAGCCTGGCGACACGGTTATTTTCGAGTCCACTGTCTTCCCCGGCGCTACAGAAGAACGGTGTGTTCCAGTGCTTGAAGAAACTTCAGGCCTTGCTTTCAATGAAGACTTCGTTGTTGGGTACAGCCCCGAACGTATCAACCCCGGCGACAAGAAAAACACGCTACCAAACATCATCAAAGTGACTTCGGGCTCGACCCCTGAGGCTGCCGAATTCATCGACAGTCTCTACCGCCAGATCATCACCGCTGGCACCCATAAAGCTCCATCTATCCGAGTAGCTGAGGCAGCAAAAGTCATTGAGAATACTCAACGTGACGTCAACATCGCACTGATCAATGAACTCGCGGTGCTCTTTAACCGGTTAGAAATCGATACCCGTGATGTGCTGAAAGCTGCTGGTACGAAGTGGAACTTCCTGAATTTTTCTCCGGGGCTCGTGGGCGGCCACTGCATTGGTGTGGACCCGTATTATCTCACGCACAAGGCTAAAGCTGTTGGGTACCATCCAGAGATCATTCTCGCTGGCCGTCGCCTCAATGATGGTATGGGTTCGTATGTAGCTTCAGAGATGGTCAAACTCATGGCGAACCGCGGTCTGCCGATCAATGGTGGGAGAATCCTGATGCTCGGACTCACGTTCAAAGAAAATACGCCAGATCTCAGAAATACCAGGGTCATCGATATCATCGCCGAACTTGAAGACTACGGTATAGACGTCAACGTATACGATCCTTGGGCAGACCCCGCTGAAGCTCGCGAACACTTAGGTGTTGAGCTGCTGGAGAAGCCGAGTGTCGGTTCATACGATGGTGTCATCCTCGCGGTTGCACACGAGGACTTCAAAAACAGCATAGATATGCAAGAGCTACAGAAGGACGAGAAATCGGTTCTATACGACATTAAGGGCGTTCTGCCCGCTGAAAATGTAGACCTTCGATTGTAGATCTCAAGATCATAATTGAACTTTGAAACATTTTATGTTTTAGTGGCCTGTCACGCATTTTCAGGTTACTCTAAGGTCATTGTCAGGTACTTTTAAGGGCCCGTGGCCTATGAAAACCATAGACCGAACCTCATATTTCAGTGGAGGCATCTTGAGTAGACGGTTTCGCACACGTCTCATACGTTTGGTTTTCCTCACGGTAGACATGATTGTCTGGTTGGCAGCCATTGTTGTCGCCGGTTGGTTGCGATACGAATTTGACCTGAGTCAATTGACTTGGAGCGGCCTGCTACTGTTTGGCTTTGGCGCCGCTCTACTTCAGGCTGGGATTGGCTTCGTCATGGGGATATACCGTGGGCGGCATTCTTACGGTTCCTTCGAGGAAGTCAAGACCATTGCCTATCTCGTGGTGCTGGTAGGTGCTTTAGCTACCATCTTGATTCTTATTTTCGGAGCAGGCTGGGATATCCCACGAAGCACCGCGATGATTGCTACTCCCATCACCCTGGTGCTCATGTTGGGCGTTCGCTACATGGTTAGACTCTTGCGAGAACGCCGAAGCGCCCCTGGAGATAATGCAGCACGGACTATAGTTTATGGGGCTGGATATCTAGGTGAGACCATCATCCGGCGGATGCAGACCGACATAGATTCCCCGTATCGGCCAGTCGCATTGCTTGACGATGACCCAGAAATTTCGAATCTTGAGATCCGAGGTGTTCACGTCAAGGGCGGCTTCGAAGACATTGCCAGGGTTGCCGAAGACACACGAGCCACTGAACTCATCATTGCTATCGGACGGGCAGACTCCGATCTGGTGCGGCGAATTTCAGATGCATCAGCCGAAGCTGGCTTATCAGTAAAAGTCCTCCCATTGCTGGACCAACTTCTAGAAGGTAATACACAGCTTTCTGATCTACGCGATATTTCGATCGAGGACCTGATCGGGCGGCAACCAGTCGATACCGAGGTGGAGTCGATTGCCGGTTACGTCGCAGGAAAACGTGTACTTGTAACCGGCGCGGGTGGCTCCATCGGATCCGAACTGTCTCACCAGCTCCTCAAATATGCACCCGCTGAGCTGATCATGGTGGACCGTGATGAAACAGGACTCCAGCTGGCACAAATTGAAGCAGTCGGCCACGGCCTACTGCATACTAAAGATGTAGTGCTTGCTGATATTCGGGAACCGGATGCATTAGAAAAAGTCTTTCAGGACCGTAAACCCCAAGTTGTCTACCACGCGGCAGCGCTCAAACACGTACCTATGCTTGAGCAGTACCCTGAAGAGGCTTGGAAAACTAATGTGCTGGGGACTTTGAACGTGCTCAACGCGTCGAAAAATGTGAATGTCGAAACGTTCATCAATATCAGTACGGATAAGGCAGCAAATCCAACGAGCGTGCTCGGACATTCAAAACGCGTCGCTGAGAAGCTCACGGCCTGGATGGGGCAAGAGACAGGGCGGCCTTATCTTTCTGTTCGGTTCGGAAATGTCATTGGGAGTCGCGGGTCGATGCTTCCTACGTTTAGGACCCTTATCGAACGCGGTGGGCCGGTAACAGTGACTCATCCGGACGTTACGAGATACTTTATGACGATCCCGGAGGCATGTCAGCTGGTCATTCAAGCTGGAGCGGTCGGTAGTACGGGAGAGGTCCTTATTCTAGATATGGGCGAACCGGTAAAGATCATGGATATTGCCACACGCATGATTGCAATGTCTGGCAAGGACGTTGAAATCAAGTTCACTGGTTTACGCGAAGGCGAGAAGCTCCACGAGGAGCTGTTCGGACTTGGAGAAGACGACCATCGGCCATTTCACTCGAAAATCACTCATGCAAATGTAAAAACTTTGTCGCCTCAAACCATGGATAAGAATGTCTGGTTGGATAGGTGCGGGAAACTTGAGCACGAAACTGGAGGAAAGCTTGTCGACTGAACGTATCTATATGTCGAAACCGGACGTGGGGGAGCTTGAGGAACAATATGTTCTTGAAGCGATGCGTTCAGGGTGGATAGCACCGCTGGGGCCGGATGTTGATGCGTTCGAAGCAGAGATGAAAGCCAGGGTGGGCGTTGACCACGCAGTTGCTCTGGCTTCAGGAACTGCTGCTATCCACCTCGGTCTTTTGGCAATGGGTATAAAAGCCGACGATATTGTCGTCACGTCGACAATGACCTTTGCCGCCACAGCGAATGCCATCACTTACACTGGCGCTACTCCGTACTTCGTGGACTCCGATGCGATCACCGGCAATATCGATCCCGAACTTCTTCAACGTGCTCTTCAGGAGCTAGTAGAAAAAGGGACGCCTGCGGCAGCGGTCGTCCCAGTGGATCTCTTGGGTAAGGCCGCAGATTACACTGCGATTGAAGCCGTCTGTCGTGAATTCGGCGTGCCTGTTTTGGCGGATGCTGCAGAATCACTCGGCGCTACTCACGCTGGCAAACAGGCAGGGTCTTTTGGAAGAGCAGCCGTGCTCTCGTTCAACGGCAACAAGATTATGACCACCTCAGGCGGCGGTATGCTGTTGACCGACGATGAAGATCTTGCTGCGCAAGTACGTTACCTCTCGACGCAGGCCCGGCAGCCGGTAGTTCATTATGAACATACTGATATCGGTTATAACTACCGCATGAGTAACCTATTGGCGGCACTGGGCCGAGCGCAGTTGAGTCGGTTGGATGATATGATCGAACGCCGTGAAATGTGGCGCAATAAATATCGAGAGTTTTTTGCAACGGTTCCTGGGATCGAGATTTTCGGTGGAAATGATGCGGAAGACAATTATTGGCTGACATCTATTATCGTAGATCCAGCAGTCACTCCGGTCTCTTCTGATGAATTGAGAGCGATTCTAGACCAGGCCAATATAGAATCTCGCCCGTTGTGGAAACCGATGCACATGCAGCCTGTTTTTATGGGAAGCGCGGGTACCATAACTGGTGTTTCACAAGGACTGTACGAACGGGGGCTTACGCTGCCGAGCGGTTCTCAGATGCCTGAGGACCAGTTGGTCCGTGTGCTAAAAGTCTTGGCGGATACACTGAGGAGAGAACCACAATGACCCATGGCGAAGCGTATGATCGTGTGAAGCGGGGATTGGACGTTGTTGGTGCCGGTATAGGTCTAGTCTTGTTATCTCCTGTGATTGGAGCAGTTGCAGTTGCTGTTAGGACGAAGCTTGGGCGTCCCGTGATTTTTCGGCAACACCGACCAGGGAAAAATGGAGAGTTGTTTACGCTCTATAAGTTTCGAAGCATGCTTTTTTCGGAAGAATCTGATGACGTCACTACTGATGAAGTTCGTATGACGAACTTTGGTAGAAAACTGCGCTCAACGAGTCTCGACGAGTTGCCCTCCTTAGTGAATGTTCTAAAGGGCGAAATGAGCTTCGTCGGTCCGCGACCGCTGCTCATAGACTACGTATCCCTCTACACTCACGAACAGTGGCGCCGCCACGAAGTGCTACCAGGCATCACAGGTCTGGCGCAAGTAAATGGCCGCAACGATATCTCGTGGGAGGAGAAATTCCATAACGACATTGAGTACGTTGATCACAAGTCACTCAAGCTGGACCTCTCCATATTATACCGAACGTTGATTACCGTCATACTGCGAAGAGGCGTAAGCAGAGATGGGCATGCTACAACCGTTCCTTTCGCAGGGAAGTAACAATGTCATTTGATGTTATAGTTTTCGGCGCGGGCGGGTTCGGGCGCGAAACCCTTGATGTAATTGAAGCGTCGAATAGATCAGCTACAGGACATTCGGGAAAAATTCGGGTCATTGGCGTTGCTGATGATTCGCCAACACCAGAATCTTTCGAACATATGATCGCCCGAGGATATCGATATTTAGGTACGACGTCTGATATATTAGATCGCCTGGAACCTCACAGTTATGTAATTGGTATTGGAGACCCAGGCATCAAATCGTTGATCGACCAAAGACTGACGAAACGTGGCTGGAGGGCGGTGACCTTGATTCATCCATCAGCTTCAGTCGGTTCAGTGAACGAAATTGGTGACGGTAGCATCATTTGCGGCGGTGTCCAGCTCTCAACGAATACCGTTCTAGGAAAGCATGTGCATTTAAACCCGAATGCGACTATCGGTCATGATGCTCTCATCAAAGACTATGTTTCCGTCAATCCAGGAGCGGTAGTTTCTGGTGAGGTTGTCGTTGAACCCCGCGCACTTTTGGGAGCAGGATCTGTGGTGCTGCAAGGACTGAGTATTGGAAGAAATGTAACAGTGGGCGCGGGTGCCTGCGTTGTGAGCAACGTTGGAGCGGAACTGACTGTAGTTGGCATACCGGCACGAGAGCTACAGTCATCGGAGCCAGATAACCGCAAGATTGAGAAGTGTTGAGGATGGACCAAGACAAACTGAATAGTGCCGAATACCAGGGAAAGGGGCCCCTCGTATTCGGCACTACCGTGGGATTTAGTGCAGATCTTCTCCTTAAGGGCCAGCTTTCGTGGTTTAGACGGCAGGGTTGGCAAGTCGTGCTCATCACGTCACCCGATAAAGACGCAGAGCGTGCAGTCGAACGGGAGGGCAGTGCGCTCCATGGCATCGACATGAAGCGAGAAATTAGTCTACTGCATGATATTCGCGCACTTTGGAAATGGACTAATTCTCTTAGAAAAATTCGACCTACTGCGATTAATCTAGCGAGTCCGAAAGCCAGTTTGCTTGGCGGCATTGCGGCATGGCTTGCTCATGTACCTAAACGGGTCTACGTTGTTTGGGGCCTTCGTTTGGAAGGTACGCAGGGACCAATTGGGTTCGTGTTACGAATGATGGAACGTTTAACTATAGCGCTAGCCACGGATGTAGTAGTGGTGAGCGAATCACTGGGGCGACAGTTACACGAAAGGCGTTTAACCGGTTCCAAGCCCTTGTGGTTGGTCCACGAGGGAAGTAGCAACGGTGTGGATGCTCGCGAGATCCTCGAGCAGACTATAGATATTCAAGGCGAAGAACTTCGTAGAAGCATAGGACTCAAACCGGATCCTTTCACTATCGGTTATGTGGGGCGCATTAACCATGACAAAGGCTTCAACACTTTGATCCAGGCGTTTCAAAACGAAAGCCTGGATCCAAGTATTCAGCTTGTGATTATAGGAACTGTTGAGGACCAGGAATTAGAAACAGCAATCGAATCTGTGGGCAGTAAGGCACGCATCATTCCTTGGACCGCTGACGTCTGGAGATACTATGCAGCGATGGACGCCTTATGTCTCCCTACTAAGCGCGAGGGTTTCCCCAATGTGGTCTTAGAAGCTGCTTCAGCCGGAGTGCCCGCTGTGACAACTACAGCCACTGGTGCTGTTGACTCGGTTATAGACGGTGTCACGGGCTTGATATTCGAAACCGGCGATACAGGAATGTTAATCCAACATCTGAATCTTCTCGCGTCTAATCGTGAGTATGCGCAAAAATTGGGAGCGGCCGCGCGAAGTCGAGCACAAGCACGGTTCCAACCACCGTTAATTTGGGCAGGGATTGAAAGTATCCTTGAGGGCAAATACGACTACCACGGACTTCGAAAAATAGATTTGCCTAGGGACTTAGGTAGTGAGTGAAATTGTAAAAGCCTACTGAGTGATAAAAATAGGTACAAACGAGTAGTCTATGCGTTGTACATACCAGGCAGTAGACGAATCACTCAGTACGTTGTGTCCTCAAAACTAAGCGCGGGATAAATCACTTCGTTTGTTTTTTCCTAGACAAGATGTCCAAAGAAAAGGGTTTAAAATATGAAGGTCTTAATTACTGGTGGAGCTGGGTTCATTGGCGCTAACCTTGTGAAAAGCTTAGCAACCTCCATGGAAATCAGCGAAATACGTGTGCTAGATGACCTGAGCAGCGGCTCAATGGCGAACCTCGAATCTCAGTCGGTGTCTTTTATCGAAGGAACTATCCTTGATGAAGACATTCTACGGACAGCTGTACGAGGCGTTGACTCTATTGTCCACCTAGGGGCGATTCCCAGTGTACCTCGTTCAATTGCTAATCCTGTTGCTTCGCATCACGCCAATACAAGTGGCACACTTCTAGTGCTTGAAGCAGCACGCTCTGCTGGCGTGGACCATGTTGTGGTGGCTTCGTCGAGTTCGGTATATGGTGCCAATCCAAAATTACCGAAACATGAATTAGATTGGACAAGGCCGATGAGTCCCTATGCAGTAAGTAAACAAGCGACTGAAGGCTACGCGCTGGCTTATCAGTTTTCTTACGGAATGAAGACGCTTGCCTTTCGATTTTTTAATGTTTATGGACCCATGCAGGCAGCGGACCACGCCTATGCTGCGGTTATTCCAAAGTTTCTGGATGCCGCATTGAAGGGTCGTCCAGTTGAAATCCATGGCGATGGGAACCAATCACGAGATTTTACTTACGTCGAAACTGTGTGTGCTGTGATTCGCAAAGCAGTTATCGAACGCATTTCCTCGCCCGAAGCTGTCAATCTTGCCTATGGTACTAATACACCGCTGTTGTCATTGCTCGACGAAATCGAATCTCAAATTGATCGCGAAGTCGAGAGGGTGCATACTGAGTCCCGTATCGGGGATGTACAGCAGTCTCAGGCAGATAATTCTCGAGTACGCGAGCTATTCCCTGAAGTTGAGCCCACACAACTTTCTTACGGACTAGCGGAAACAATTGCTTGGTTTCAAAATAGAAACAAAGCCGATCATTCATAAAGCTAATCGTTCTTGACGCCGACCTTGCGCGATTAACTGTGGCTACCTGAAGTTGCTATGGGACCGTAGACCGGTGTGTTATGGGTCCACCGCATCAGTCGATGAGCGTTTATTGCCGACAGGATTGCTCGAGAAAAGGGATTCCGATAATGAAAACGAGACGAATGACTAAAACGGTTATCTTGCCAACATGTGATGATGGGAACAGAGGTGATCAAGCCTTAGTTTGGCAGACAAAAAATTTGGCTTGGAGAGCTGGTTTAGCTGATAAATGCGCGATGCTAACTGAGGACACAGATGGTGCTGAGCAGTCAAAACGAGAAGGAATAGGACTATTGCAACCTATTCTTCGTCATCCAAGTACCAAGTTCCTGGGTGTAAGTAACCTCAGCTACGGGAAATTTTTGCTGGTGGTGTGGGGCATAATTTCTGTGTTGGACGGTTTTCGTGCATTACTGTTGCTATCGCGAATAGGGCGTATATTGCTGCGCTGGACCCTTTCTGAAAAACAACGTTCTACTTTGCGATCTATCGAGAGCGCAGATGCGTGTTTCGTGAAAGGCGGTGGCTTTATACACACAACAGACAGTGTCACAGACCCGTATCGTGCCTATTTTTTCCTTTATCATTTGTTCTTGGCACAGTCTTTTGACACGCCCGTCTTTGTCATGCCAAACTCATTTGGCCCACTCAATGGCAGGTTCTTTACTTGGTTAGTTCGTAAAGCGCTATCGCAGTGTTCATTAGTGACTGTGAGAGAAGGACTTTCTCAACAAGCTTTGGCGTCTATAGGCGTTGAGTCGGAGCTTTTTCCGGACCTTGCGTTTGGTTTAGAGAGTACGGAGTCCGTGACGGATCTTATCACTGAGATTCGTAAAGAGCACCCAGGCCGTGACCTGGTTGGTATTACCGTGAGGCCGTATAGATTTCCTGGAAACCAGAATCCGCAAAGAGCATACGAGAAATATATTGCGCAAATGGCTAAGTTTGGTGACTGGCTTAGCTTGAATGGCTTTTTCCCCTTGTTTATAGAACATGTCGTATCAAGTGGCGAACACGAAAGTGATATCTCGGCTATCGCACGTGTTGAAGAGTTACTAGAGACTGACACATATGCAGTTTTCCGGGATAGCGAATTTACCAGCAGGGACATGAAAGGCTTATACAAAAAGTGTGACTACGTCGTAGGAACACGATTCCACTCTGTTATTTTTTCGCTAGCGGAAGGAACGCCAGCGTTAGCCATTGCCTACGGTGGGAACAAAGGCGAAGGTATAATGAGGGATCTGGGTTTACCTCAATACGTTATTCCTATTGAAGAATTTGAATTTGATCGAGCTGCATCAAGTTTCATCGACCTTGTCAATGACGGTGATGTAACCACCAAACTGAACGATTTGAGCCTTCAAATCACGGCCGAGTACAGAAGATTGATAGACCGAATACATGACGCCCAAACATTGCAACTGGGTGACTGATGGTTTGATTTCGATATTTGTTAGGCGAAGCAGTTTGCAAAAGATTTTAAAGTTTTCATTTTTTCACGATTCCAGATTTAAACAAGCAATTGATGGGGAACATTACAGTACAGGGACTCTTACTCGTCGTCTGTTCGAAACGCGTTACCTCAGATTTGCAGAGTCCCTCACAGTTGTCTCTCGCGTCGAACAAGCAAGAGCGGGGGAGACTGAATCTCTGGCTGTTGCCGAGCACCCTGCAGTTCGCTTCATACCCGTGAATTTCAATAATCCACTGTCGTTATTTCTGGGAAGGCACCGCAAAACGATAACGGAAGCTGTCGCTGACTCCGATTTTATTGTCATAAGATTACCAAGTCTTATTGGCCTTAGTGCCGCATTGGAAGCAAAGAAGCAAAATAAACCTTACATGATTGAGTTGGTAGGATGTGTCTTCGATTCCATGTGGAATTATGGCTCGAAGACCTACCGGATTGCTGCGGGGGGCCTCTATGCGGCAACAAGGAGAGCAGTGCTCAATGCTCCGCACGTTATATACGTCACAGAGTTTTTCTTGCAAAGCAGGTATCCGACGCGTGGAGAGGAGATTTCGTGTTCCAATGTTAGCTTGCAAGAAATTTCGAAGGATGCTCTACAGCGTAGGGAATCTAAAATTCTCCAAGGTTCGAGCGAAGATGACTTGATTCTAGGTTCAATTGGCAACGTCGGGCTGGCTTATAAGGGTCATGAATATGTTATAAGAAGCCTGCCGAGGCTAGTGAGCCGGGGCCTTCGCGTGAAGTACCAAATAGTTGGTGGAGGGGACCAGGCACGTCTCCGTCAAATCGCTGACGAGCTAGGCGTCCAAAATAATGTAGAATTCCTCGGAACTTTAGATCATGCGTCCGTTTTTGAATGGCTGGACTCTGTGGACGTCTATGCTCAGCCTAGTCTCACAGAAGGTCTGCCAAGAGCACTCGTTGAAGCTATGAGTAGGGGCTGTGCTTGCATTGGCACACAGACAGGTGGCATTCCGGAACTTCTGGAAGCCGATGACATTGTTACTACGAAAGCTATCGGTGAGCTTAGCGCAAGAGTGGTCGAGTATGTCGAAGACCGCGATTTGCGACTTAGGGCAGCTGAACGGAACATGCAGAAATCTCGAGCGTACCTTGAGGAAACTTTAGAACTTCGGAGAAACCAGTTTATAGCTTCAGCGTTGAGTAGCTATAGACATCTCACAGATCCATGAATCTGCGCTCAAACTGTCAGAACTGATTTGTTGTCCCCGCAGCACTAATCTGCCGGGTCAAGAGTTGTCAGATTCAAGTGAAGTAGCTTTTGAGGAGCAAATCTCACGTTCTGAATGGCAGACCCACCGGGAGATCTTATTCTGTGCAAGGTAAGGTCGGGATTACGGTTGACGACAGCAAACGAGGAGCAAAGACGGTGGAACGAGGCAGCAAAACTCAGCGAATTGTGCACATTATTGGTCAGCTCATTCCTGGTGGGGTTGAAATGAGGACGCTTGAGCTTATACAGGCTTCGGACCATACTGAGTTTCAGCACTACATCTTCGTAACCTCCGGTTTGCGAGGCACTCTAGACGAAGATTTTCGACAGGCTGGGGCTGTAGTTGTTTATTGCGATATTAAAACGGTTAAGTTTACCGTTGTATTTTTCAATTTTCTTCGCCGCTGGTCAATTGATGTTGTTCACTCATATCTCATGCATAGTTCAGGATATATCCTGTTAATAGCTAAGATGGCCAAGGTTAGTAAGAGAATTGCGCATTTCCGGTCAGATGGTTTACCAACCAATAAACTGAGTGCTTTACAACGCACGAAACGGCGAGGGCTGACCCGTCTCATCGATAATGCGGCCTCTGATATCGTCGGGCTTACGCCAGCCAATCTTGATACAGCATGGAACACTTCGTGGCGTGAAGATAGTCGCTGCCGAGTGATCACTAACGGTATCGTTGTAGCCGACTTTAGCCGTACAGAAAAACCAGAGGTGTTGAAAGCTGATGAAGACAGCATAGTGATTGTCCACGTTGGTCGCGGAGACTTAGTGACAAAAAATCGTGAGAAAGCTATTACTATTATAGCCGCTCTCAAAAAGAAGTGTAAGTCTCGTATACAGTTGATTTTTGTCGGACGGGACGGTCGTGACGCTACCAGCGCGGAAGAAAACAGAGTCAGGTGGCGAGAACTTGCCGCCAAGTACTCAGTCGCGGAAAACATAAAATATATGGGTGAAAGGAATGATGTAGCTGCCTTTCTGCAGTTTTCTGACCTATTTCTTTTTACCTCCACCCTGGAGGGGTTACCAGGTGTCGTTCTTGAAGCCCGTGCTTCCGGAATCCCAATCGTAACGTCAGATCTCCCGGGCGTAAAATTCGTCGCGCAAACATTTTCAGATCTTCGGATGCTTTCTCCTCAAGCGCCTGACGAAGATTGGGCAGATGCTATGGTTTCTGCATTGCGGGTTGCACCCAGCGCAAGATACGAGAAGCAGCAGGAATTCCTCGGTAGTCGATATAACTTCGAGACGGCATTTGAAGAGTTTAAGATCCTCTGGAGTAAGTGAATTTCCATACTGTTGGACACCGACATCTAGGAACGGCAGCAGTATTATGCCATGACCCCAGACAATCTTTGGCTGGAACGTAGCCTCTGATGGTACTCCCAGTCCACGGACTTGGTGTGTAATCTCGCAACATCGTAGACACTGAATCTCATGGCTTCGTAGACAATCGATCTCACGACTTCGTACACAACTACCACCAGCCATCTAGCCGATGACTGGTGGCATGTGAAAAATGGGCTCATTCTTGAAGAAAGAGCTCAGGCATCTGCTGTTGTCGCAGTTCGTATTCTTTTCGGTAACGCTCAGCCTTGCGTTCCCAATTGACTGTGGCATTGACCATGTAAATACCTCGGATAGAATACGAAGCAATCAGCTTGCCGCTCTTGTACAAAGCAGTCAGCGGCAATGGGAACGACATCACTACCTCACCGGTGTCAGGATCAAACAACACGAATTCATCCTCGGTGACGATCCGCGCATATTGACGGTCCGCTAACGACGACGGGACTGAAATATGTTGGCCCTGGTAAAAGACTTTCCGTTGGTCCTTCTTGATTTCGATCAGGATCTGGTCAGCTGCCACAACGGTTGCTGGCTCGGCAAAGAGACCTGCCTCGATCACCTTGCCTGTCTTTGAGACCACCATGGGTGCTGTGCCCACCGCAAGATGCTTGAGTCTGCGATGTTGTACATATTGAGCTGCTTTGGCCTCCAACACGGATAGGTGGATCGGCTCGGTAGCTGGTGTGTGCTCCAGGGTTTGCCAGGCGATTTCTGGTGTGGCTTGGTTCAATGCCTGATGTGGCCTGCGCCGGTTATAGTGGCCCCGATACCGTTGGATGAGCTTGCGTAGCTCGGACAGATTCTGCGGCTTGTTGGCTTTCAAGAAACGTTGCAGCGTTTGATGGGAGCGTTCATTTTTGCCTTGTGTTGTTGGCCGTCCAGGTATCCCTGTGATCGGCATCGTGCCCTTTGAGGCCAGGTAGATTTCTACTGCACCAATCGTGCCAGTGCGCAGCTGGTTGAAGGCTTTGGAGTTGTCACTGAGTAGTTCTCGTGGTGGCCCATGCTGCTCGATCGCCCGTGTCAGGACATCGTGTGCGTCATGGCTGTTTTCGTGGTGTTGGTAAGCCCAGGAACCGACATCGTAGCGGGTGGCATCATCGAGGAGTTGATAGACGGTGCGGACTTTGCCATCACCGGTCCGGAATTCGAAGGCGTCTAACTGCCATAGTGCCATGGCGGTGGATCGAGCAAAGGGTAGGTACGAGGATTTTGGGCGCTTGCGAGGGTTGCGGTCAACCTGGCCAACAGCTGCTAACAGCCGACCGATCGTGGCTACCGACGGCACCTGGCCACCAGGGAACGCATCTAGGATAGTGGCCTCGTAGTGAATCGTCTTTGGCCCGTAATCCCAACCATCATGCTTGAGCTGTTTACGGATCCGAACCAGCTCATTGACAACATCAGGCCCGTACTGCCGAGTGGGATTCCGTGGCGCGCGAGAACGCGGATGCAACGCTGAAGCAGCCTCCGATTCGGCACGAGAACGGATCCGATAGAAAATACTGCGAGAGATTTTCTGGGCCTTACAAAATTCACTGATTGTCAAGGCATCGGGTTGAGTCGGATCGTAATTGATAATCATGGCGCGAAGACGCGGCGGCAACGGTGTAGACATGCTGAACCTGCCAGAATACCGCGCACAAAATTATCCACGAAGCACTGAGACATAGTGTCCACGATGTCATGAGATCGTGTGTCCACGAAGTGACGAGACAGGACATACGAAGTCGTGAGATCGATTGTCTACGAAGCCATGAGATTCAGTGTCTACGATGTTGCGAGATTACACACCAACTACGTGGACCGGAAGTACCATCAGAGGCTACGCGCCATTTGGCGCCAGATATTTGTATAGCGAGTTAGGAATCGGGTCGAAGATTGTGGTGGTGTGTGAGTGGTGAATCATGAGAGCACCCGGACGTTGGAAAGCTCTAGGACGATGTAGGGAAGAATCAAACCAGCAAGAACTATATACTAAGAATGTTTGCTAACCTTACAGGCATCCGTCCTCCGAACGCCGCGGCACCTGGAATTATGTGTCTTAGGATTCTATGACAACACGCATTGAGGGTTTAATGTTGTCCGTCCACTCGTTCCCAGAGTGTCTGGGGACGAAGTACATTTGTTGAGGCGCTTAGATGGTCCCATCGTGGAAGGGGCCGGTGGTACATCATTCAGCCCGTATGGCGTAGTGCCTGGGCAGGAAGTCGTCCGAGAATTTCGTAGGTTCCGTGAGACAGCCGCACATACTCCTCAGCTCTGTACTATTACTATCTAATAACGAGTATGAATGAACGAGGTCTTATGAAGTTGCCTTTCACCGCCCGGTTTAAGGCCAACTCAACACGCGAAGTTTTCGGTGCCGTGAGTTGGAATTTCCTTGGAATGTTTTTTAGTTTAGTGACTGGCATACTGACGGCGCGCATACTGGACCCTGAGAATCGGGGCCTTTTAGCTTTAGCTTTGACTATTTCGTCTCTTAGTTATTTATGCAGTTCAGTTGGCACAAATAGTGCGGTAAGAACCTTGCAGCCGAGGTATTCTTGGGCAAGTTTCCGTACATATTTTCTGGTCAGTGTTTTTCTTTTGGCTGTCAACGCTGTATTTGTACTAGCTATCTTATTCTTTTTTGTCGAATTGGGCTTTGTTGAGTTTTCGGATCATGTAATTGCCGTCGCCTTACTGGGTACTTTAACTTTCGTCTCGAACCAGCTTCTCGACATGTTTAATGCCGCAGGTCGCGCTAGTCAGTCTGCCAGAGCCAACACGGTTGGACATTTTGCGACCATGATCTCCCTGCTAATCGTATTCTTATGGGGCACGTTTGCGAATCTCCAGGGTGTGCTGGTTAGCTATTCACTGAGCTTCGCTGTTCGAATACTTGTGATGTTTGTTCTAGCGCGGAATGCAGATTTTGAATTCGGGGGAAGTAGTAGAGCCGGGAGAAAGAAGTTTTTGGGTGCTAGCACAAAATTTTGGGGCATCAATTTAAGCCAGACGTTGACTCTTCGCTCCGATCAGTTTCTTCTTGGTGTGCTATCTAACGCCTATCACGTTGGTGTTTATGCAGTTGCTGTAACACCCGCCACTCTAATGCAAGTTGCAGCAAACTCTATAGGGCAGGTAGCGTACAGGGAAGCAGCTACGGGTAGTATGACACTACGCCGACTTATAAAGTTCTTGACGGCTACATTCGTTCTGTCGTTTTGTTACGGTGTGCTTCTCTGGCTATTAGCTCCGATCCTGATTCCACTGGTTTACGGTCAGGACTACGATGAGTCTGTCCCAATCGTTCGTGTACTCGTAATTTCAGGTCTGTTATTGTCCCCGTACAGTGTTTTATTGAGGGTTCTAGCTGGATTGAACTACCCTTACGTTTCAACCTTTGCGGGTGTAGTGGGCGTAATAACTTTGGCTATATCTTCTCTTATATTGGTCCCTTCTCATGGAGCATTAGGCGCGGCAACGAGTACTATATTTGCGTATTCCGTCATGTTAATAGTTGCTGGCTTAGGTATTTTTTACCATTATCGAAATAAATCAAGTTGAGGGAATTTGGGTTTGGTGGCGTCAACTTGCTCCACACCTGCATTGCCAACGTGGGGCAAGTTGAAATTTGTTACGTGCTTTGGTGGTGACTGGGAATACTGACAATGGGTCAACTAAATTACCGAGTAGGTCATAGGTCGAATATGTGAAAGCCATGGAGCTGAGCAGCCAATGTTATGTGCATTGAAGTTTGCTCAAGGTAGAGCAGACAAGGACCGCATCAGCTTCGATTTGGTTACGTAATCATTCAACGATATTCGAGTTGAAAGTCAACTCACAGCTACAGTCTTGATAGAAAGATGAATGCGTATCCTGGAATCGAGGAGCACGTTGTAGCAGGATTTCACCGATCCGAGATATTGGAACTGTTCCTTGAAGGGCTGATTTGACCATCTCCATGAAGAGTAAAATTTACGATAACGACCATCGTAGGTTAGCCAGATCACAGAGTCAGAGACGCAGCGTATCTTTCGAAGCCTCGAACAGATTCCGTAGGTCCATTCACCTCATCTTTTGGTTCCTCATAGCAATCTTAGCTCTGCTTGCAAGTTTCTATGCACAACTACCATCGCGGTCGGCGATGTCGTGGGTCGCTCTTAGTGTATTTGCTTTGGCTGTTTTTTCGCTTTCGCGTTGTACGCATAGTGGGTTTTGGTCGCCTGTCACGCTTTTCCTTATCGTTCTGGGCGTATTTCACCTGGGCCTGCTCGCAAACATACTAACTGGAATTGATCCGGAGTTCCCAAGGTCGTCTGATTATATTTGGTACGACGGACCGATAGGCGTTTACGCTATTTTCCTAACGACAATTGCGATCGTTGTCTATGTGCTTTTCTCCTTATCTGCATTAACATTAATGGGAATTACAAAGAACGTGCCCCAAGAAGACCGTGATCTGGCATATTATCTGTCAAACATTGGGGCCTGGCTATTACTCGCTTCAACAGTCGCTTGGTTCCTTATCGCGATTATAAGCGTTGGGATAGGCGGGTTGCTGGGCTCCTATCAGAATTTTCTCGTAGCTACGCAGGCAACGCCGATAAACCTGACTTATATCACTACTGGCGTTGGCCTGGGAATGACTGTATTGGCTCCGGCAAGGCGCGTGGCTGTAGCTGCGCTGATTGTATTTGCGCTCTTTGCATGCCTCGGTTTCTTTTTGGGTCTGCGAGGAGAAGTCTTATTTCCTCTGGCGGTTGCAGTTTCAGTTTTAGCGCAGAGGCGTTCGATGCCAAACGTTCTGGGAGCGGTAATTGGCTTAGTAAGTTTGTTAGCGATGATCTCTCTTGCAAGAGAGGTCAGGGTTTCAGGTTTGTCCGATTCCGAATTTAACTTAACTGAAGGTTCCCCCGTTGAGGCGCTGACCGAGCTGGGTTCCACACTCAGAGTCGTAGCCACCGTAGTTCATTGGCATGAGGCTGGGGATCCTTTCCGGTTAGGGGATACGTACACCGTTACGTTGGCACGTACGCTAGAACAGGTAACGCAGGGGTCGCAGCGTATTCCAGCCCATGATGACATGCGACTCTTTAACGTTGAAATCCTAAACAGAGCAGGCGGTGTTGGTGGATCACTTATCGGAGAGGCCTATCATAATTTCGCAGTAATCGGTGTTATCGGTGTTATGGCGATCGTCGCAGTGCTGTTGTCGTATTTTTCTCGAGGACATGCGACAACAACGAGTATGGCAGTCTATGTCATTATTGCCGTCCCCTTATTCACGCATATTAGGAACTCTTTTGTTCCTGTTATTCCTGCTGTTGTCGTGGGCTTGATTTTCTTGGGGATCGCTCTGAAGATCGGACGAAATCGGATGGCTCGGAAGACAAAGGACGCGGCTCAAGAGAGACTGGCTCGGTGACTCGCTATGCATCGAATAGTGAGTTTAAACGGTTCGCATCGGACCAAGTATTTTGCGAGGGGGATACGTGGTATCTAATGTAAGTATCCACGAAATAAAGGAAAGTAAAAAACGCGTACTTTGGCTTGATTTCGCCAAAGCCTTTGCAATAATCGCGGTTGTTGTTACTCACGTGATTACAAAATTTTTGATACCTTTAGACTTTAGAAGCTCTGAGATCCTAGTTGCCTTCATTGTAGCGTTTCAACCATTGCGAATGCCCGTCTTTTTCTTGGTTTCGGGGCTACTGGGTGCTTCCGCTCTGATTAAGCCCTGGAGGGTTGTGCTTACCAGGAAAACCGCGTCATATTACTACATTTATGTAATATGGCTTGTCCTGCAAACCGTTTCCTTTTCCTTATTTCCCAACCATATTGTCATCCCAACGGTCGTCGCCAACGATCTTGTTTCCATTTTTGCGCAGTTAACTTATGATCCGAGTAATCTCTGGTATCTGTGGGCGTTGGCTCTTTTCTTCCCAATAGCCAAGATGGGGCTTAGACTGCCGCGAGCTGCTATCGTCGCATCCCTATTGCTCGCTACCCTCGCTGCTATGGGACTCTTTTCCGAACTAGGTTTAGCCAGTGCAGCGCTACTTAATTTGCCGTGGTTCTTGCTGGGTTCATACTTCTCTAGTAGCCTCATGAGCTTCGTCGACTCCCGGCAGAGCAGACGAATTTGGCTTTCAATATTTTGTTTTGCTTTTCTGCTCGCAGGTTATCTCGGTATACGTGTTGCTTTCGGATCTTTGTTTTCAGGTCTTATCTACAACATTGTGGCCTTTGCGGGACTCATAATGATTGTCTATCTGTTCCCACGTTTAGCTACTATTTTGAGGCGATGTAAGCTCCTGAGTTCGCTGGTTGTCTATATTGGCAGGAATACAGTTCAGATTTATGTTTTGCACGTCCCAATTATTACCTTAGTAGGGTATTTTGCTGGCTCTCTGACAGGTTCTCTGATCATGGCGTTACTTATGGCTATCATCACGTCAATTATTGTTATTGCTGCATCTTTAGTTGCAGGTAGCGTCCTGCAGAGATTAATTCCATTTATTTTTAGTCCACCTAAGTGGATAAGTGGAGTCAGCTAATGTCGGGAAGTGCCGCTTGTGCAATACTTATGTATTTATGCCTCTGGATTGGCAGTCTCTCCGTAAGGTTTGGTTAACATCATTGTTTCCTGGTTCTTCGCGCGTATTGTTTACGTAATGATTTTGTTCCGAGCGTGTATTTAGCAACGGGGTGTCGGAGGATCTGTGGATGCTCAGAGACCCGTTACCGGAAAAACGTTCGTAACAGATTTAATGCTCCTTTCTTCTTTTTTACGCCTCTGAGTATTCTGGAATCTTTGCTACGCTCAATTGATTTCTTTTTCGGCGAGAGGAGCCTCGTGACAGAACTGAGTGTGAGCGATTTTGTGGTTTGCTGTCAGTTCCCGGAGCCATATTCAGTGGTTCATATTGCAATCAAAAAAAATAAAAGTAAGTAGGCTATCTTGAGGTAAACTGCAGTCGATCAAATAAGGACGCTCACGTCATGAGCTCCTTTGCCCGACTGGAACTTATTTTCAAAGATTTGATGAAGCACCCAGGGAAGGGGCCATTGCGTGGAATTGCGCGATTACCTGCGAATAGTCCGTCGAAGCTGGCTTCTGATCATGGTCGCGGCCCTGATTGGATTAGGCGCCGGCATAGGGGCTTCGTTCCTCATGTCGGCTAAGTATGAATCAACTGCGCAGTTGTATGTTTCTGTACGTAGTGATGAAACCGGTGTGGGTGATCTAGTGCAGGGGTCGAATTTCGCCCGGCAAGCCGTTGCGAGTTATGTGGAAGTGGCAACGAGCGCGATTGTTCTTGAACAGGTGAAAGAAGAACTCTCTCTCGCCGAAAGTGTTCGCAGCTTAGCCTCCCGGATGAGAGTGTCGACGCCAGCGGATACTGTTTTGATGGATATCACTGTTACTGATGAGGATCCTCGCCAGGCTGCTGAAATTGCGAACACTGCCGGAGAAGCTCTGACTGAGGTTGTGGAGAACGAGATCGAGGCTTCAGATGGGCAGGGGAGTGGAGCAGTTCAGGTCTCGATCGTTCAGCCAGGGACTGTCCCTGACTCGCCGGTTTCTCCTCGGCCGCTTTTGAACGGCGTCGTTGGTCTCATACTCGGTACTGTTCTTAGCTTAATAGCAGCAATTTTGCGCGCTCTCTTAGATACTCGCCTGCGCACTGTTGATGAGGTAGAGGCCGCTGCCAATGCGCCCGTCTTAGCAGGTATCGCTTATGATCGTGATATTGATAAGCGTCCGCTCGTGGTTCATTCCGCACGGCTCAATCCTCGTGCGGAGTCTTTCCGTAGTCTTCGAACCAACCTCCAATTCGTGGCTACAGAAGATGGAGCAAGAGTCTTTGCAATTTCAAGTTCGGTTCCTGATGAAGGCAAGACCACTACGGCTGCAAACTTGGCTATAGCATTGGCAGAGACTGGTGCCAGTGTAGTACTGGTTGATGCGGATCTTCGTAAGCCAAGTATTGCAAGTATTATGGGTCTCGAGGGTGGTGCTGGGCTAACGGACGTACTTATTGGCCGAGCCGAGCTACGCGATGTCCTTCAACCCTGGGGGCGCGCCGAGCTTGCAGTGCTTCCATCAGGGCAGATTCCTCCGAATCCTAGCGAGTTGTTGGGTTCGGCAGCGATGCAGCGGGTGGTGAATGCTCTTGGGGAAACTGTAGATTACGTTGTTATCGATACCCCGCCGATTCTACCGGTCACTGATGCTGCTGTGGTTTCTCGTTTCGCCACTGGAACGATGCTTGTGGCTGCTGCCGGTTCTACTAAGCAGCTTGAAGTCGAAGCTGCCGTCGAAAAACTTGCGGTAAGTGGCGTACGTTTGCTTGGTGTTGTGGTCACTAAACTACCTACTAAAGGACCAGACAGCTATAGCTACGGAACCTACACGTATGGTGGTAGTTACAGGTATGATGAATCTGTGCCTGAGACTGCGAGTCAGCTTCCGCCTAAGCGGGCCAGGGCCACTGATCGGAGGCGTTCTTGACTTTCCGTATTCTCGCAGTGTGCACGGGAAACATCTGTAGATCGCCTCTTGCTGCTCAGCTGCTTGAAGCTGACCTGGAACGCGATGCGTTCGAAATTGATAGCGCAGGAGTGGGGGCCCTCGAGGGGGCACCGATGCCTGACCCTGCTAAGGATATAGCGGCCGGACTGGGCCTTACCGCATACCGAGAGCACCAGGGCAAACAGTTGGTGGCAGGTGAAGTCGCCAGGGCCGATCTCGTCATGGCTATGGAGCGTGACCACCGGAGAGCTATCGTTGAGCTCCATCCGGGAGCAGTGCGCTACACGTTTACCCTGACGGAGTTTGCACACATTGCGTCGAATATCCCGAAAACTGACCTTGTAGAAATGGTGCATCGAGCGGGAGACCCTGAACGTGGAGCTCTTGACGCGGTGACACGACTGCGCGGAGTGATCCCGCCGCTCGAGAACCCTGCCGATATGGACATTGAGGATCCTTACCGCCGTTCTATTGAAGTATACGAGCGATCTTCGTTGGTTATTGTTGATGCTATCAATACCATTGTCGAGTACTTTACCTATGCGGCTAGCCTGCGCTCTTCCTAACTGTTCGATGACGAGAACTACTAAGCGTTAACCAATGCGACCCTGTGCGTGCGGGGGCGCACTTGAGATTTTGTAGTAACTTCGGGGACTGGCATCGCAAAGTATCGGAGGGTCTGGCTGAAACAATAGAGTGGAAGAGTTATATATCTGTGGGGGAAGACTTCTGTTGATGGTTAGGGACCTCAAGGAGCGACCCGGATATTGCCTCTCCTGGCTGTCATCATGTGGTCCGATTGGTCGTGTCAGACGACATTAGTTCACCCTATATCCCTTAGAGCTTCATTCCCGTTAATTGACCTGTGCCACGAGTGGTATTCGTCGGCGATGATTGGTACTTGGAGACGAGATATGGTTCCGCGTGGTTGTGCTGACTGTCACGGCGGTATCACTTCCAATCTATGCCTGCCAACGCAAGTGCTGCAGTCGGGGAGAGTATTCGTAGTGCTAGCAGGGATTGTAGTGATCGACCGGTGTGCTAGTCTCCAATACGAATCCCACCTCTGCTGCGTTCGTGTCGTAGTCTGCTACGTTGGAGTGGTTGCAGAACTCTTGAGGGGTAACCCATAGGGAGTCGTGTTTCCCGAGTGTTGGGGGCCGATGCCGGGCTGCGCTGTATATTTGCTGCGGTCCCGAGTAAGCCCCGGTAGCCTGGCCAGAAACTAATTTAGGTTTGGATGTACGGAGAAAGTGAGACTGGTGCACGGCCACGCGTGACCGATGAGCTGATCATCGGGTAGAAATCCGTCATGTCTCGCAAGACACTTCCGCCCCGTATTCATCGACAGAATGGACTCGAAGAAGTTTGTTATGAAGTGCTAGATTCGCCGTTCTGAACTCATTGTTCAATCTACATATTGAATACTACTTCGAAGCAGTAAACTGAGAGACATCAATAAGGCAGTAGTACTCATCACTGCTTCGGACGACTGGGGATCTCGTGGAATTGCGTGACTACCTACATATATTACGTGCACAGTGGGTGCTCATCGCACTGGTCACACTCATTGGCACCGGTACAGGTCTGGCAGTGACGTTGCTGACGACCCCTCAGTATGAGGCGCAAGCCAAGCTGTACGTTTCTGTCCGATCTGACTCGCAAGCTTCGGGAGATTTACTCCAGGGATCCAACTTCGCCCGTCAAAATATGGTGACGTTTGTTGAGCTGGCTACGACTACGAGGGTTCTGGAGCCAGTTGCCGATCAACTCGCACTCGGGATATCAACCACGCAACTGGCTGAGAAAATTGATGTGTCAGCCCCCGATGATTCGACGATGATGCACGTTGCCGTCATTGATGAAAACCCGGTTCAGGCTGCTGAGATTGCGAACGAAGTTGGCGCACAAACTCGGAACCTCGTTGAAGAGGATCTTGAGCCTGCCCAGGATAGTGCCTCGAGTCCGGTGAGTATCCGCATGGTTGAACCGGCGGAGGTACCTTCGGTTCCGGTCAGCCCGCGTCCCCAGCTGAATTTGATTATGGGCGTGCTCCTTGGACTCGCTTTGGGTGTCGGTCTCGCTATACTTCGAACCTTCCTAGACACACGGATACGCTCAACAGAAGATATTGCACGAATCACCGAGGCACCGGTGCTCGGGCGCATCGCCCACGATCCAAAAGCTCATCGCAAACCATTAATCGTGCACCTGGATCCACGGAGTCCCAGAGCCGAAGCTTTCCGGACGTTGCGCACGAACATCAAGTTCTTAGCGGTGGGTGAGGGGCCGAAAACGTTTGTTGTATCAAGCGCAGGGCCTGCCGAAGGTAAAACGACCACCTCGATTAACTTGGCGCTTGCTTTGGCAGAGACGGGGCTCAGAGTTGCTCTGGTCGATTGTGATCTACGCAGACCCCAAGTTGCGGACTACATGGGTATCGAAGGTTCGGTTGGGGTCACGGATATTTTGATCGGTCACGCGGAACTTTCTGATGTGCTGCAACGCTGGGGGCGTACCAAGCTAGATGTGTTGCCGTCAGGCCAGCTTCCGCCAAACCCTTCGGAGCTTCTCGGTTCGGAAGCTATGGATCAAATACTCACTCAACTTGAACAATCTACTGATGTGATCATTCTCGACGCGCCGCCCGTGCTCCTTGTTACCGATGCCGTTGTTATTGGCGCCAAAACGCAAGGTGTTATTTTTGTTGCCGCCGCTGGAACCACCAAGAAGCCGGCACTCGAGGCTGCCATTGATTCCTTAGATGTGGCAGGAGTGCCATTACGCGGGCTCGTCGCTACTATGCTTCCGACAAAAGGTGCTGAGGCTCATCGGTATGGAACGTATGCCTATTCTTCTAGTGATACCGCCACAGAAAGGAGCAGTTGGTTTGGAAACTTGAGGAGAATTCGTCGTCGCAGCCGCGGAGCACGCTCCAAAGACTGAGGCGATCCTCTTGCTGAGTTTTTGTTGCGCGAGGCGGCCCAGTTTAACCGTGCGGAATCGTGGGTGTTCGACCGCAGTATGAGGGTGACTCGGGCGTATACGCGTAGTGACGTTGACCACAGAACTAAAGTAAGCTAGTGGTATTCAACGCCGCGATCGCGGCGGGTCCTGGACTGTCTCTGGGCAATAACTTCTGGCCGCACTCAAAGTGCAGAAGTAGGAATTATCATGGATCGCTCACACCAGCTAGATAATCTGCAGCCTGCAACGCCTGCTTTCGTTATCGATGTCCCGCTATTGGAGAAGTTTACCGATCGTTTTTTCCAAGCGATGAAGACATATTGGCCAAATTCCATTCTTGGCTACTCGTTTAAAACGAACTCCTTACCTTGGCTGGTCGCCTTCATGCGTGACAGAGGCGCATGGGCCGAGGTGGTATCTGATGCCGAATATGAGTTGGCGTTGGCCCTGGGATACACCCCCGATCGAGTCGTGCTCAATGGGCCGTATAAGACTCGCGACCGCCTCCGTTCAGCGTTGCTCGGTGGTTCGATTATCAACCTCGACGCAAAACGCGACCTGGAATGGACGATAGAACTTGCGCGCGAAATGCCTGACCGAGAATTCGGTGTGGGGCTCCGGGTGAACTGGGATCTAGAAATCCGTTGCCCTGGTGAGAGTACCTTCGGCGAACAAAATAGTCGTTTCGGCTTCAGTCCTGAAAACGGGGAACTCGACCAAGCGATTACCGATTTAGAAGCAGCAGGTGTTCGAATCGCCGGGCTGCATGTCCACCGAAACTCCCGTACGCAAAGTCTGAACGTCTATCAAGCCGCCGCAACAGTGGCCGCCGAAATTATCACGTCGCGTGACCTCGACCTCGACTGGATTGACATCGGCGGCGGATTCTTCGGCAGTGAAGACGGCAATCCAACGTTCGAAGACTACATGCGCGTTATCAGTGAAACCCTAGAACCAGTCGTGGACATTGAACGGACCTGTCTCATCACTGAGCCAGGCGGAGCGCTCGTCGCGGTTCCATTCGAATTCCATGCCAGTGTTGTAGACGTCAAAAAAATCGAGGGCGAAACCCTCGTACTGACCAACGCCAGCCGAACCAATATTGATCCGCTCTTCCGTAAGGACGGGTCATATGACCTCACGATCGATGCGCAAAGCACCGATCTGGTGTCCAAACAGGTCCTCACCGGATTTACGTTGGTCGAAGGTGACCGTCTCGTGACGCTGAAGGATCAGCCAGTACTACAGGTTGATGATCGGGTCGTCTTTTATAAAGTGGGCGCCTATACCCTGGCCTTGCAGCCCCTGTTCATCGAGTACTTGCCAGCAGTCTATGCCCGCACCGAAGACGAATTGACCTTGGTGCGTCGTCAATGGGGTGCCGCAGAGTATCTCCAAGGCAGTCAATGGGCGAAAGCCGAAGGCACAGTTCAAACCGACGCGAGGCTCCGACGTCCAGTCAATGGTCCTCGACAAGCCATGGCAACGCCCACTCCATAACGAACAGTGTCGATCGGTTCCGGTCCGTTTAGGGCTGTTCAATCCGCAGGAGACGATCGTCCCCTTCGGAAGCTTCGCCTACACCATCGGTGTTGTTGGTTAGGATCCACAGTGAACCATCAGGTGCGGTTGCCACCTCGCGTAGCCGACCGAACTCATTGACCAGGTACTCTGTGGAAGTTTCGGTATTGTCGAGTGGAATTTCCCAGAGTCGTTGGCCTCGCAGCGCCGTCATGTATAGCATGTCGTTGTGGATCTCAATGGCACTCGGACTGGCTTCAGCCGGCGTCCACTGTTGGATCGGGTCAATGTAGTCTTCACCGCCGCCGGTGCCTTCGTACTCGGGCCACCCGTAGTTGCCACCTGCTTCGATAATGTTGAGTTCGTCCCAGGTGTCTTCGCCAAACTCGCTGGAATACATGGTCTCGTCTTCAGTCCAGGCGAGGCCTTGCGGGTTGCGGTGGCCATAGCTATACACAGGTGAGCCTTCAAACGGGTTATCGTCTGGAATATCGCCATCCTGAGTGATCCGCAGAATCTTTCCAGCCAATGAGTCGAGATCTTGGGCCCTGCTGGGCTCAAGGGCGTCTCCGGTGGTGATGTAGAGCATGTCATCGGGGCCAAACGCAATACGGCCACCATTGTGATAACCCGCAGCAGGTATTCCCACGAAGACAATTTCTGGTGCGCCCAGCTCCAGGGCTCCGGGTTCCCCGATGAGGTCGTAGCGCAAGACGCGGTTATCACCGCCCGTTGTTTGATAGACGTATAACTGGTTTCGGTGCACGACGATACCTAACAGTCCGCCCTCACCGGGGGATGACGACGTTTGATCGACGACGGCTACCTCTCGAGCATTGCCGTGCTCATCCAACTCCAAGATCCGGGAGGTATCACGCTCGCTAATCAGTGGCGTTTCCCCGACAAAAGCAATGGACCACGGCGCATCGAGGTTCTCCGCCAGAATTTCAACGTCTCCCAAATCAGTATCGACCACAGGATGTTCGACTGCTGGCATGTCAGCGGTGTCAGAGAGGGTGGGTTCGGATTCGGCTTCCGGGTCCGAGGCGCATCCACTCAATATCAGTGTGCCAGCTACAAGGAGGACGTTGATTTTGAATTTTTGTCGCATTGGCGTCCCTCTCGCTGGGATGCTTGTCTAATCACAGGTACACCACTCATAACCGCGGAGGTGTCCCTTAAGTATGTCACTTGCCCCTAACCCTGAACAGTATGAGGCCGTTCGCTAGAACCTTCGGGGCAGTGTGGGTCTGCTCGATATTCACACTGGGGAGCTGTCTCTAGAAATGGCCGACATCAAAGTCGGCGTTCCGGATAAGTGAAATGGTGTTCCCTTATAATGACTTTAAGTGGCCGGGCGATGGTTTTCGCGGAGTGTGCTCGTAGGCAGGGTGTTGAGTGTTTCGGCCATGGCAACAGGGTGGACTATAGAAATGTCGCGCGTGCAGACAGCTTTTGAGGTAGTCAGGGACCATATAGGACGGCCCGGATTGTTTCTCATGATCGCTCTGATCTTATGGTGTGGCTGGATCGTCATCGCGAGTCTTTTGTCGCAGTATCCTTTCGACGTTCGTTCCCCTTACCTGGTCAGCACCGTCGGACTGTTCGTTGGGGGTGTAGTCGGTTCATTCCTCCGAACCCGGTGGCTACGTGGAGGAGGGATCTCGTTCCTCGTGGTGTTGCTAGGCGTGACCGCAGTGTCGTTGCCGATCTACGCCAATGCTAGCGCTGCGGTCGGCGGACTTTTCGTTGCGCTGGCAGGTCTGGCCACGCATGACGTGAGGACCAAGTGGCAGGAGACGCCCCCGAACTCATCTGGCACCACCAATGCGAAATACCGTGCGCGGTGGCAAGCGATCGTCGTCGCACTGACGTTGTTGATTGGTGTGCACTTGGCACTTGGTTCTCAGGCGGCCATTGTGCTGACGTTCCCTGTTCTGGTCACTGCCGTGTTGGCGGTGTGGGAACAGACTGGGCTGTCTAAACGGTCATTGATTATTGCCTGCGTCCTGTTAGTCGTTGTAGCCGCTTGCGTAGTCGTGTTCTTGGGAAGCCGGAACACCTGGCCCGGTTGGTTGGCGGACAGTGGCAGTCTCAGCGGTGCCCGCCATACGCTCTGGTCGGATGCGCTGAGTCTCTGGGCGACTCAGCCGTTGATCGGCGCCGGGCCAGGTGCGTTCACGCCGTCGTCAGAACTCGCCTCTGAAGTCCCAAGCTTGGCGTCTGTACACTCCCTGCCGCTGCAAGTTGGCTCCGAACTCGGATTGGTCGGAATCGTCCTGCTGGGTGCCTTGCTTGTGGGAGGCTTGTTGTTTGCAGCTCGGGGGAGTAGGCCTGTGGCATTGATAGCGACGGCAGCTTGGACGGCTCTGGCTGTGCATTCAACTATCGACCATCTCGAGGACTTTCCAGTTGTCGCTCTGATGGGCGGGGTGATCCTCGGATGGAGCGGGTTCAGAACCCGCACCTCAAGGGCGTTTCGTGTTCTGTGACAGCGCCCGTTGAGACTATTCAGAGCTTTATCTATGCGGTAGGGATAGTACGCGACTGGGAATATCACCCAGAACCACACCATCACTCATTTAGAGGTTTACCCATGAACAATATTTCCCGAATCGCTGCGCTGACCATTTCTGGCGTAGCGCTGGCGGGTTGTAGCTTGCAGCAGTCGGGGAGCAGTGAGGAGATCTCCCAGGAGCCGGAGGATTCTCTCGAAGAGCCTGTAGCGGCGACCCCGGATTCAACAGTCGAGGCCCCAGAACCTCCAGCGACCACGCCAGGTCCTACTGTCACCGATCCCGAGGAGGCTGCCCAGGAGTGGGCGGACGGAAAATACGACCAGTGGCTCCAGGGTATGCACTACGTCTACCGCCTGATGTGTGGCGATATCGACACCATCGAGAACTACCGTGCTTGCGTACCAGATGACCCTCACGGCTACATCACTGAGTTTACGGCCGAGGAGATCGGAGATCTGCACATCACCATCGGGCCAGGACCGTGGGAGGGAGGTACATACGACACTGAGAGGATGCTTGGTGCCAGGTTTGTTGGCGGGAAATGAGACAGGGGTACCGAAGACAGCTGGGTTATAGCCTCAGCAACGTGAGAAGAACACGAGGGCAACTGTGTTTGCCTTTGCACGTCAAAATTCTGATGTGGCGTGGTCGGAACCCAAGTGTGAGGACGACGTTCGGGCTTCAAGAAGACCCTCTCATTTCGGGCGAGGACAGGGGGCTTCTGAAGCGACCTCTGGAACCGCGGCGGTGTCTCAATTTCAGAATTGCCAGAGCAAAGAAGGCGGTTGCAGCCTTGCGCAGGTCTGCCCAACCCGTTGAACAGAACAGTACTGACAGTGGTCTGGGGACATAGCCTTACACAAGTAGAGAAAACTTGGGTCCTTGGCCTACGAAAGTTCAAATTCTCATGAAGGAGTCATTCAAACACATTGCCGGACGAAGCCCAGCTGAGACGAGTTTTCGCAGTGGAGGATAGAATGCGGATCTGGACGCAGTCGTTTGCCGGGACCTCACCAGCCTTGGAGATTCCTGCACAACAGGACCATTGTTTTCTGCGCGTTGTGGCAAGTAGGTGACAACGCAGCGCTTAAGTAATCCGGTGATACCAGCGTTCCGGTCAGTCTTGTCGCAAGACTGCCTACGGATTTACCCATCATGTTCTGGTTGTTTGTCGCTTTTAAGCGTTCATTGGTTTAGTGTAAAGGAACATCATGAAGTTATGTCTTAGAGATGTCACTGAAGACAAAATAAATAATCGTGATCTACTTGACGAATATCAATTTGACAGTCATTGGCTCTCGCCTTCGGTAGGTGCTTGCTATCGGCAACTCGTGGTAGAGAACGAAAGGTCTGTCGAGGTAGCACGAGTAGAACTGGATCAGTGTGCTTCCCGGGCGGATTTTAGGTCGAGTACCTATCTAATCGAAAGCACCGGGAAACCACTCATTGAGATTCAGTTCATCGATGTGCGCATGGGGTATCGGCTTACAGGAATCGGAACATGGATTGTTCGTGAATTAGAGCGCACGCATTTTGATACGCAGTTGGTTGCGCTTGCGGAAAACTCAGAGCCTTTTTGGGAGTCTTTGGGATGGACAAGCATTCTGCCTAATGATTCGCTACGTCGAGAATTATTCGTCTCACAGTAGTGTGCGCAGTTGTTAGGTTTTCGTATTTCATCCCGAGTGCATCAATGTCGTTTTTAGAAACCGAGATCACAAGAAGTTGATGTTGATTAATAGGGGCAAGTTGAATCCCCTCATATTGAAATTGAAGGGGCGCTCTCTATATGAGCAAGACGAGAGTGTTAATTCTTGTAAAGAAATACCATCCTCTGTGAAGGTCGACAGATGGCACCAATAAATGACGGTAAGAATCAATCGACTCTGGCTATACAGAAGCTCGAGTCTCTTACTCCCCCGGTTTTCGAAAAGCAAGTTCATACCTGGCCAGGGACTGGACAATTATGTGCTGCTGAGGCTAGCTAGCATTCAGCCAGTTCATGTTAGTGGCCTGGGGGAAGTTTTACAGCGCTGAGTACACGATGAGATTCGTCGGCTTGGCTGGCGAATCAAAGTCAGTGGCGCTGTAGATAAACCGATAATCTTGTTCTGGAACTAGTTGCGGCCGTAGTCATGATGCGATTATCCTCTAGCTGTCTTCGTCCAGGGAACGGAGTGGCCAACAACAACTTTATAAAAGATTTTCTAGAGTCACAGTGCTGCCGGTGCGCCGTCGATGTTTCCTTGCGCTGCTCGTCGAATCACACTATCCCAATCAGTGGGGCGGATTCCTAATGCTTGTGTTGTTTCCGATGAGTCGATGACCCAGGGTCCTTTGAACTGGTACGCGATCGAAGATATTTCTCGAATCAATGGGCTGACGATGCCCATAACTTTCATGAGTCCTAGCGGGAGTTTTGAAATGGTCGGTTCCGGTGCTTCTAAGACCGCGGCGATTTGGTTCGCGAGTTCTCGCTGGGTGACGGGTGCATTTGTTGGAGCGAACCATACGCGTCCGTGGGTTTCGGGTGATGTTGCGACCGTGGCTAAGGTAGCGGCGACGTCGTCGATATCTGTCCACGAATGTGGCTGATCCGCGCTGCCCAGAATATAGGCTCGTCGTTCTTGGGCTATTGCCGGGATGTTGCGCGTTCCGTGCCCGTTGTCGCCGATTTCGGGGCCTAGAAAATCTGAGGCACGAACGGTGACCGCACGTAGTGTGCCATCCCGATGTGCCTGCAGAGTTTCACGATCCATTCGTGAACGGATGCGGCCCTTTTCATCTTGGGGATTCTCGGGTGTTGCCGGGGTCATCGGTGTGGCATCCCGTTGCGGACCATACATATACAGGTTCGATAGTGTGACGAGTACTGCGCCGGTCACTTGCGCGGTATGCATCAGCGCTGCGTGGATTGGTGGCCATTCGGCATCCCAACGCGCATACGAGGTGGGGTTCATACAGTTATACATGGCATCTGCGCCGTTAACGACTCGAACGAGTGCTGGAGCATCGGTGGCATCGACTGCGATGCGTTCAACGCCGCGGATGGTTGGGTCTTTGCCGGAACGGCTGGCAAGGATGACGGAATGATTCTGCAGGCTGAGATATCTGGCAGTGGCGCGACCTGCTGGGCCGGCACCTATAACCACATGTTTTTGTGTGCTGTGTTGGATTTGTTCAGTCATAGGGACTCCTGGAGCAATCCGGGATACGAGAGCAGAGGTCTCGTATTCAGTATGACACGAAGACAGATCGATTGGTGGTCTGGCCCGAAGAACACAAACAGAATTACCACCTTGATTCATCGTGAATCAGGGGGGTATTATAGGCTCACCATTGAAGGAGGGGGCACATGTCTACTCTGTCTCCAGAAATGCAGGAACTTCAGCATGAGGCCCTGCAACGACAGGCTCGTCAACGCTTGGATGAAGTGGCTGATATGCGTGCTGCGGTGCGCGCAAAATGCCGCGGATTGAGCCAGCGTGCTGTTGCTGAAGTGCTCGTGACCAGCCAGGCGCGAGTTCATCGGCTTTTGAAGGCCGCTGAGCGCCGGAAGGATGTTAACGAACGGCTGCCTGAAGAACTGATCCTAGAAGCATTTGTCTATGATACTTCTAGACCAGCGTTGGTAGCTGAACTCAAGCGATATCCATACACATTCGGTGAAGATGCTCCGTACCCCCATGAAGGCAGAACCTCAGGTACTTGGGATCAGGTTGTTAGCGCCTTCATGCAAGATCTCCTGACTGAGGAAGAATTTTCTGAGGTGCGCGGGGCCATTGGAGGATAAGCAAAAACGCGAGCTCGTATATGAAGAGCTGACTGCTTTATATGCGAAGGGTGGCGCTCTTGCTGAAGCGCCACCCTCACTAATGGACTACTTTGACGAAGTGGAATTAGTGAAAGTCGCGAGAGAGCTTATGCGACATGAGACGCCAGCTGAACGAGGAAAAGCAATAATAGTTACTGCTGGGGCTCCCGGAGCAGGGAAAAGCCGTGTGTTGGATGACTTTGACCTGAGCGGATATCGTCGAATTGATCCCGATGCAATAAAAGATACTCTACTCGAAGCCGCTGAAAAACAAGGCCTGCTCCAATATAGGAATGGTTTGCAGTTGCCAGATGGTGCCGGAGTGCATCTGCGGGAGCTAGGAAGTCATGTGCACCGGTTTTCTACCATCGTATCTGACCTGATGCGTGCGGCGTCTCTGGACCGTGGTGAGAACATTGTCGTTGATGGGTCGCTTGCTTGGGAACCGTTGGCTCAGCGGTATGTCGATGAGTTACTAGACGCAGGCTACGAAGCAGCTGATGTTGTTTCTGTTGAGGTAACCGAGGAAATGGCGCTCGAGCGTGCGCAGGCAAGATGGTGGAGTGGACGCTTGCAAGGAGAACCCGGCGGACGTTTTGTCCCAGCCGCGGTTGTTCAGGCGTGCTTTGATGAGGGGCATTCAAAATGTGCACTCAATGCCGAAGCTCTTGCGACTCAAGTTCAGGACGAGCTTGGTGCCGGTACACTCGTTCGATACGGTGTGCACCCGCGGACCGGCGTCCCCGCGCAGATCAATTATTAGGTATTCGGAACAGTCGTGAATGCGTAATCCTGACATTTACAAGACATATTCTTGTAGAACGCCTCCTAAGGTAGTTGGTGGTTGCGTATGCTCAGAAGTGGTTTCGGGACAACGCTCCCGGCATGACTGGAATTGAGGAATGTGTGACCACAAGGATGCTGAACTGGGTGGAACAGGATGTCAGCCTGGGTGTTGCTGAGGATCTGGCGTATTCGACGGACTTGCTGCGAGCTGTTCAACACGGCACCATCACCGGGCCGATCGTGCGTACCTATCGTCCAAAGCCCACGGTGTCGTTCGGTCAACAAGATACCCGCATGGACGGCTACGAACGGGCACGTGAGTTGAGCGAGCAGCGCGGATTTGCTCCAGTGGTTCGCCGGGTTGGTGGTCGTGCTGCCGCGTATCATCCTGGCTCATTGATCATTGATCGCATCCAGCCCGAAGATGATGCGATGTTCGGATTCCGCAATCGGTTTACCTACTTTGGTGACCTGCTGACTGCCACACTAAAGCAGCTTGGTGCGAATGCAGCGGTAGGGGAGATCCCGGGAGAATACTGTGCGGGGGAGTACTCTGTGCATGCTGTTTTAGATTCTGGTCAGCGAATTAAACTCGCTGGAACCGCACAACGTGTGGTCAAAGGTGCTTGGTTGTTTTCGACCAGTCTCGTTGTTGAAGATGGACGATCTGTTCGCGAAGTACTCACCGATGTTTATGATGCTTTGGGTCTCGAGTTTGATCCGGCCACAGCTGGTGCGGTAGCCGATGCTGTACCCGGGCTGACTGTCGAAGATGTTACCGATGAATTATTGGCTCAGTACGAGCAGCGTTTTTTGCAGGGCGGTATTGCAGGTCAAGAGACCTATGAGCTCGCGACCATGGAGTGGTCCGAGCTTCTGGCAAAGGTACCACCAGTCTAAAACCCGTGCGCTTGATCGGCAGCAGTGGAATACTGGAGCAAAATGAATTTTATCGAATCACTCCAAGACTTTGTCCTCGGCCTTCCTGAAACCATACAATTCCTCGGTGTCGCGCTCGCAGCCATGGTGCCGTTTGTCGAAAACTACGGCGCCGTAGTCATCGGTTCCCTTGCAGGGATACCTATCTGGGCCACCGTCGCGATGGCCATTGTCGGCAATGTAGCCGTCATTGCGCTGATTACCATGCTGACCGGACGTACTCGTGATGCTGTACTGGCACGCAGAGATCCACATGATACTGCTGCACCTGTAGGTGCAGGCAAGAATCAACGAGTGCGCGCACTATTTGACCGCTATGGCATTCCAGGTGTGACCTTGCTGGGCATGCTGCTAGTGCCCACGCATTTCATTGCGGTGACACTGGTGTCGTTTGGTTGTTCTCGTACCGGCGTGATCCTCTGGTACGCTATCGCCATCACCATTTATGCGGTGTTGACCGGTGCGTTGATGTCCGGTGTTATGAGCCTCACTGGGTCCTAGTGCAAGGGGACACTGGTCGCTGCCACTTCGTGTGCCTTAGCATGGCATCATGTTGATTCCCGTGCTGACCATGCTGTTGGGCTTGGTCGTGATCCTCGTGATCATCGCTGCGAACGGTTACTTCGTGGCCCAAGAGTTTGCCTACATGTCGGTGGACCGCAACCGGCTGGCAGCGCAAGCCGAAGAAGGGGACGAAGCCGCCCAACGAGCGTTGAAAGTCACCCGCAGAACGTCCTTTATGCTCTCGGGTGCCCAGTTGGGTATTACTGTGACCGGTCTGATGGTCGGTTATGTCGCAGAACCCCTCGTAGGTAACAGCCTCGGAACCTTGCTCGGCGGCGTAGGAGTTCCTGCTGGTGTGAGTATTTCCATTGGAACCATTTTGGCGTTGGGTATCTCCACACTGGTTCAGATGGTGTTCGGCGAACTGTATCCAAAGAACCTGGCCATCGCGAACCCTGGACCGCTGGCACGGGGATTGGCTCGTTCTACGAATATTTATATGGCCGTCTTTGGCTGGCTCATTACCATCTTCGATCACGCAGCCAATGCTCTGCTGCGTTTGGTTGGTATCCAGCCGGTCGAAGATCTCGATAGCAGTGCTACTGCTAAGGATCTGCGGTACATCGTTGCTGATTCACGACAGAGCGGGCACCTTGATGATGATCTCTCCATCATGCTGGATCGCATCCTCGATTTCCCACAGCGCGGTATCGAACATGCAATGGTGCCACGTTCTAGAACCGATGTGGTGTACAGCAATGCGACCATCAGCGAAGTTCGTACGAAGATGGCTAGCGCACACTCACGCTATCCGGTGCTCGATGAAGATAACACTCCGGTCGGGGTAGTGAACATCATGGATGTGCTCGGTGCTTTACCAACATCCGACGAACCGGTGAGCACGATCATGGGAGATCCAGTACCGATGCCCACCGTGCTGACCCTGCCCCAAGCGTTGGCGCGAATGTTCGAAGCCGATGCAGAATTTGCTTGCGTCATCGATGAGTACGGTGGTCTGGCAGGCATTGTGACAAGGGAAGATCTGGCAGAAGAAATCTCCGGTGACTCAACCGATGAACACGATGCCGGTTCACCAGAAACGGTAACGGCTCATGACACGGGGGTGTGGCGGATCGCCGGCCATCTGCCACTGGATGAAGCAGAACGTAAGATCGGACAGCAGCTACCACGCGGTGATTACGAAACTATCTCCGGCATGGTCATCGCATACCTACGTGACTTACCCACCGTCGGTACGTCAGTGCAGATACCACTGCCACAAACCGCCGAAGATTTGATCGGTGAAGAACCCATCATTCGCTATCTCGATGCAAAAGTAGTGGAGCTGGGCAGACATGTGCCAGAGCTCGTTGAACTGTCGGTGAACACTTCCACCGAAGAAGCGACAGGTACGAAGGAGGACGCATAATGGATAACCCTTGGGTCGTTGTACTTGTCACCGTCGGGATCATCGTCCTCAGCGCATTCTTTGTCATTATGGAATTCGCGCTGCTTGGCGCACGCCGCCACCGTCTCGAAGATGCTGCCCTCACCAGCCGTTCAGCACGGGCTGCCCTCTGGGGCATCGATCAGCTGACCGTCATGATGGCCGCAGCCCAGTTGGGTATTACCGCGTGTACCTTCGCCCTTGGCGCGATCACGAAGCCTGCAGTCGATGCTTGGTTGTCACCACTGCTTTCCGGCATCGGTTTGCCAGGGTGGCTGGCTGGTAGTGGGTCATTTATCTTGTCCCTACTCATCGTCACGTTCCTGCATCTGGTGATCGGTGAAATGGCCCCGAAATCCTGGGCCATCGCTCACCCTGAACGTGCAGCTATGCTCACCGGGCTGCCTGCAAAAGGTTTCGCCTGGCTACTGGGGCCGCTACTGCGTTGGATCAACGAGATCGCTAACAAGCTGGTCGCTGCCTCTGGTGTTGAACCCGTCGATCGAGCCGCTGTTGGTGGTTACGATGCAACAACTATTAGGAATCTCATCGACCACTCGGCAGAAGTCGGCTCTTTAGAGGGAACCATCCAAACACCACTGGCAGGGGCTATTGAGTTGGAGACCATGCAGGTCGAAGACTTGATCTCCGGGACCGATCGGGCCGTAGAAATCTCGGCTGAAGATACCGTGGCTGACCTACAGAAGATCGCATTGGAGACCGGTCACAAACGTATTCTCATCCGTGGTGGCGAAGGCCCAAGAATCCTTCATGTGCGAGACACCCTGTTGGAACACCCAGAGCGCAGCGTAGGTGAGTTGGCCCGGCCAGCGTTTACCCTTGCTGCCGGCACCACGGTCGATGATGCCCTGACAGAAATGCGTCAGGCCAGTGAACAACTGGCCGTGGTCATGGATGGCCAAGAGGTCCTCGGTGTGGTGACCTTCTACGATGCGATGAAGCAATTACTCCCAAACTCGTAGCAACTACGTGAGCCAAGCGACCCGTTCTGTGTGACGAAATGTTCCGCACACTAGCGGAGCTCGGCGTATGAGCGTTCACCTTTCAGCTCAAGCCTGAGGGGAATACACGAGATAAAACCGCGTCATGGTGCGGTGGTGGCAGTTCAGCAAGCGCTGTGGGCTTGCTGAAGTAGCGAGGATCACCTCTATCGAGCTTGTCGAAATTTCACTTGCCGTGTCAAGCTATCGGTCATGACTACATTTCTAAACCCTGTACGAAAATTCCCTGTGCTCGATGACATCGTGCTGCTCTTGGCACGAATTGGTCTGGGCATTATCTTGATCGCCCACGGCTGGCAGAAGTTCAACGAATGGACCCTGGCCGGCACTGCAGTATCCTTCGAAGAAATGGGGGTCCCTGCACCGGACGTCACCTCGCTCTTCGCTGCCTACGCTGAACTCGTCGGTGGTGTACTGCTGCTGGCCGGACTCTTCACCCCGTTGGTCGCAGTCTTGAACCTCGTGGTCCAACTCGGTGCGTTCTTCCTTGTCCACCTCGAAGCAGGCGTCTTCGTCGGCGATGGTGGCTACGAACTCGTACTGGCCCTTGCCGTTGGCCTGCTCTTGGTTGCTGCACGTGGTGCCGGTGCAATCAGCATCGATGCTTTGCTGCCAGGATCCCCTCGGAAGGCTCAAATGGACAGCAACACCGCAGAACCAGTCGGAGCTGCTCACTAACTTCTTCTAGCCCATAAAAGTGGCGGGACACACGGTATCGCTTAGATACCATGTGCCCCGCCATTGTTTTAGCCGGGAGTTATTTGAAGTTTGCAGGCTGATCTGTCAGAGCAGTGGCGTCGTCTACCGTTTGGCTGGGTGCCAGTATGCCGCGAACAGCGGTGATGGCCAGCAGTACCAGGGCGATGAAGAGGATGGCTTCAACGCCGATGTAGTAGTAATGCGTCGGCGAACCACCTTCAGAGGTTCCAGCCAACACGGCGTCGGTTTCTACCGCTAATAGTGGTCGGATGATTGCTGTTTTCAACACCAGCATCCCCACGGCGATAAAGGTGTAGAGCCGCATTGCACGGAAGTTCGTGATGGCCTGGCGTTTGTTGCTGCGCCACATCGAGACCAAGGCGATCAGCAGCACGATCGCCACGATCACTTCAACAATGTTCATGGCCAGAAAGACGCGACGGCCAATACCTAAGCCCAGTGGAATGGTGATACCTGGAGCAGTGAATTTCAGTGGGGCTTCGATGAATGAGATACCGATGATCAAACCGATCCAGATCGCCGGCAGGATAAGCATCATGGCTCGGGCCCAGCGTGGTGCGTGTGTGGCGGCGGTGATCATGAACGGTTCTCCTTCTTGACGGTGCGACGGTAGAGCACAACGGTGACAACCCCGCACAATAGATATGACACGCCAACGAAGAGCCAGCCGGTGGCAAATGTTTGCGTAAGGTCGTGCAGCAGCCCCATGATGAGCGGTCCGACCGCGAAGCCGGTGTACATGCCCATCGAGTTCAACCCGGAAGCGGCACCAATCTTATGTGATGGCACGACTCGCAGGAGCCCGGCATTGATGACGACATTGGCGCCAAAGACCGTGACCCCGTGCAGTGCTGCTCCGACCCAGACCAGTGTGGGCAGCTGCCACAGAGATGCACTCACGAAGGCCACGACGCCCAGTAGGGCTCCAGCGCTGATGATCATCAACAGCCGGGATGGTTCAGCGCCGGCTTGCATGCGTCGGCTCCAGGCGATGCGCGAGACCACGCCGATAATGCCGGATACCGCGGTGGCGACGCCTCCGAGTACCAGAGAGAAGTTGAGCTCCTCAACAGCAAAGAGGGGCAGGTAGACGTTGGTTGCCTGCATGCCCATGCCCGAGAGCATGGCGATCGCTGCGAAGAAATAGACAACGGTGGGCAGCTTGTCTTTGGTGTCGACCGTGGAGATTCTGCCGGTGTCGACGGTGACCTCTGGTGGTTCGACTTCTGTTTCAGCGTTTTTGCGTTGTGCGAGTTGGGCAGGGGAGGGCACGTATTTGAGCGAGACCAGCCAGAGCAGTACGCAGACGACTGCGCCACCGAGGGCCGCGCCGGTCCAGCCGAGTGCTAGGGCTACTGCTGGGAAGAAGAGTCCGGAGAACAGCTGCGAAGCCTGCACACCGGATTGTTTGACCCCGATCCAGCCGGTGCGTTTTACCGGAGGTACGGCTCGGATGATGACTCGGTTGGTCGTTGGATTTGAGATCGCCTGCGCTGGCCCTGCCAGAACTGCTGCCACCAGCAGGAGCCAATAACTTGGGGCAAATGCCGCTACCACCAGGGCGATGGCTGTGCCAACAAAGATGAGCAGCATTTGGGCGCGTACGCTAATTTTGTCTGCGAGATTGCCCAACCAGATACTGGAGACAGCAGCCGCAGCGAAGACCACGGTGACAATGAAGCCGATCTGCCCCGCTGTGATGCCGAGATCGTCGATAATCAACGCCGACGAAACCGAGATTCCATAGTTAAAGAGCGGCCCGGCACCCATCGCGCATAACAATATAATGAGCAGGCCGGTTGAAGCTGAAGCAGCAGGAATCTTCGGTGTGGTCACATGTTCCAGGGTAGTCCTTTTCGCCTGGGTGTGATGCTCATGGTCTTGACACAGCCCACTTGATCTAGGTTTCGCCCGTCCGTGCCATTTTTTGTAGGCGGTACGAACTACCTTCGCGAATTCTGGACAGCCGGCCCGGCGAAGGGCTACATCGAATTGTTGATACTCAGGCTTTCTGGACCAGTAAGCTATTTGGTCTTTGATGATGAGAGACAACACTCTAGGAGATGCTGACTTTGCAACCAGCACGAAAAAATCGTCTGGACTGATAATTTCGTAGTGCACATTGTCACTTGTGGTGATATCACTGGGGATGTTGATTGTGAGTGTGAGATCTGCCTGGCAGTGTTGGCCTGACCCCATTTTTTTAGGTCCAATCGGTATGTGAGTCCATAAACCCCGTATTTTCGGGGAGAATGGACCATACGATGAGTACTCAACGAAAGCGCCACACTCCGGAACAGGTAGTTCGGAAACTTGGCCAAGCAGACCGCCTTCTTAGTGAAGGCAAAACCGTGGCTGACGTGTGCCGCGAACTTGAGGTCGCCGAGCAAACCTATTATCGGTGGCGCAACCAATACGGTGGGATGAAAGCCGACGACGCCAAGCGACTCAAAGAGCTGGAAAAGCAAAACACCACGCTGAAACGGCTCCTGGCCGAAGCAGAGTTAGAGAAAGCCGCGTTGAAAGAACTTGCAGAGGGAAACTTCTAGGCCCAGGGCCACGCCGTGCCGCGATTGCTCACTTGCTACGGTCGTTTGCGATCAGTGAGCGTATGGCATGCCGTCTGGCTGGGCTCTCCCGCTCTGCCTGGCGCAGACCCCTAAACCAGGACACCGTGGCTGACCCTGACCAGCCGCTGCGTTCCTGGTTACGTCAATACGCCAAAGACCACCCACGCTGGGGATACCGCCGCGCTTACCATGATGCCCGGGGCCAAGGCTGGCACGTCAACCACAAGAAGATCCAGCGCCTGTGGAGTGACCGAAGGACTTCGAGTGCCCCAGCGACGCCGACGCAAACGAGTGGGCACCTCCTCAACCAACACTGCGACCGCGGATGCACCCAACGTGGTGTGGGCCGTGGATTTCCAGTTCGATGTCTGTGAGCAGGGCAAAGCATTCAAGATCTGCTCGATCGTAGATGAACACACCCGCGAATGCATCGGCGGACTGGTCGAGCGCTCGATTACGGCAGACCGATTCATCGACCATCTGGAAGCACTGATCGCCCAGCGGGGCGCTCCTGCGGTGTTGCGCAGTGACAACGGACCCGAGTTCATCTCTGACGCGGTGCTGACCTGGGCAGCCGACCGGACAGCATTATCCTATATCCCGCCAGGCCAGCCATGGCATAACGGCTACGTTGAATCGTTCAACGCCAGATTGCGTGATGAGTGTTTGAATATCAATAGTTGCTACTCACTGCTGCATGCGCAAGTCCTCATCGGTGACTGGAAATACCAATACAATCATGACAGGCGGCATTCATCGCTGGGATACCTTGCCCCAGTCGACTACGCTCAAACCTGCACCCATACAATAACGACAAATTGACTCACATACCGCCTGGACCTAAACACGGGGGGCGGCTCAGTGTGTTGCGGCTGCGTGGATGTGATACTCACCCTCATCGGTGCCAGTAAAGAGTAGGTCTCCTGGAAAGGTATCCAGCACTTCGCCAACGCTTTGCCTCGAAATCTCGTCAAGTTCAGTGTCCAACGCACCCAGCTCAGCAAATGCATCTTGCCGAGCTCGAGCGCGCTGTTTCTTCAGGGCAAGGACATCTTCACGTCTGCAGCGGGGATGTGATCTGATTTTGCGCGAGTCAATTTTTCTTTCTTGGACTCGTTTCATGAGGGGCGGCCGGGAAACTACTTATTGCCCCAACAACAGTTTCCGGAGGTGCTTTACTGCGTCAAAGACTCAACTCCATCCGAAGGTATTCATGTGAGGCAACGAAGGCGTGTTCCCGGAGGTATTGCAATGAGGCAACAGGGCCGTAGATAGCGTGGCTGCTGCAGGTCCTGCCAAGTGTCAATGCGGGTATACCCTGTCCGAATGTGGTCGGCGGACTCAAGGTGTGGGGTTAGAGGTAGCTGCAAATCTGGTTGGGGTCACAGTCTTGGGGGTGGCCAGTGGTGGCGATCTGGTGGGCGTGGGCGACGGTGGCGCGAAGTTCAGTTAAGGCCGCAATCTGGGCGTCGAGCGCTGTCAGTTGGTCGTCGAGGATGTCGCTGAGGTGGCTGCAGGGGGCTTGGCCGGTGTCGCGAAGGTCCAGCAGGACGCGCAGGTTTGCCAGACTGAGCCCCGCCTTCCGGCCTCGGGTGATGAATTCCACGCGGGTGCGGGTGTCGGGGGAGTAGTTGCGATATCCGTTGGCTTGTCGTGCTGGGGGCGGCAGCAGGCCAATGTCTTCGTAGTATCGTAGGGTTTTTGTCGTCACACCGGTTGCTGTGGCAACCTCACCGATCCGCATACTTCGCTCCTTCTGTGGCCACTGATGTTGATCTGAGTTTGACCTTCCAGTATAGGGGAAGGTTTAGGCTGAAAAGACGCACCCGTGACGGCCAGCAGCCGGTCCTGGGGAGCGGTTTTGCAGGAGGAGGACCACGCATGAGAACACATCAGCCCACCCAGATGGTGGATTTTGCGATTATTGGATCGGGGGGTGCCGCTTTTGCTGCGGCAATCCGGGCTAGCACCTTGGGCAAAAGTGTGGTGATGATCGAGCGTGGCACGGTGGGTGGCACCTGTGTCAACACCGGGTGTGTGCCGTCGAAAGCACTCTTGGCTGCTGCCGAGGCACGTCATGGGGCCACGGACGCGGCCCGGTATCCCGGGATTACCGCTACCGCGGGGCCGGTGGATATGCCAGCAGTTATCGCTGGAAAAGACGCCCTGGTCGAGCAGATGCGATCTGACAAATATCTGGATTTGATCACCGCTTATGGTTGGCAGCTGATCCTGGGAGAAGCTACTTTTACCGGGTCTCCGGATGACCCGGTGTTGGAGGTGACCTGTACGGACGGGACCATCGAAACAGTCCAGGCCCAGCATTACCTGCTGGCTACTGGGTCCACCCCAACGATTCCCGACATTGCCGGACTGGAAGACATCGAGTATTTGACCTCTACCACGGCCATGGACCTGTCCGAGGTGCCGGAGTCGCTGATCATTCTCGGGGCAGGCTATGTTGCCCTCGAACAAGCCCAGTGGTTTTCCCGACTGGGCTCCAAGGTGACCGTACTGGCCCGGTCCCGGTTGTTATCAAGGGAGGAACCAGAAGTCGCCGACACGCTCAGGGAGGTATTCGCCGATGAAGGGATTCAGGCGATCCATCAGGCGGCAGTGACGGCAGTGGCCACCGAGGCGACTACCGGAGGCGTGCTCGTGACGGCCACCATCCAAGGCCAGACCCGTCACTTGCATGCCACGCACCTGTTGGTGGCGACCGGCCGGACCCCGGTCACCGCAGGTTTGAACCTTGCCAGTGTGGGGGTGGACACCGGGCCAGGCGGCGAAGTGGTCGTCGATGCGCACCTAGCCTCCTCGAACCCGCGGATTTGGGCAGCCGGTGATGTCACCGGCCACCCCCAATTTGTCTACGTGGCCTCTTCCCATGGGGGACAAGTCGTCGACAATGCCTTCACCAACGCCAACCACGCCGTGGACTACACCCACCTGCCACGTGTCACGTTCACCGCACCGGCCGTGGGTGCGGTGGGGATGACCGATCACCAAGCCCAAGCCGCCGGAATCCGGTGCACCTGTCGAGTCCTGCCGCTGGACTACGTGCCGCGTGCTCAAGTCAATCGCGATACGCGCGGGTTTATCAAAATCGTTGCCGATGCCGACACCAACCAGATTGTGGGGATCACCGCCGTGGCCACCGACGCTGGAGACTTGGCCGCTGCGGGGGGCTATATCCTGGCAGCTAATATGACCGTGACCCAACTGGCCACCCAGTGGAGTCCCTATCTGACCATGGCCGAGGGCCTGAAAATCGCGGCGCAATCCTTTACCACCGACGTCAGCATGCTCTCCTGTTGTGCCACCTAACGCCGCAGCCGCAGCACGCCGGAGACTGTTAAAGCGGGTATACCCGCCTATACGCGTTCGTCTAGGTGGACTCTCTTACTCAGCTCTGAATGGTAGGCGCTCTTGTATCCGCTAACTGTTAAGTGGGCATACGCACGGTATGAAAGTGTCCGAAATCCATAGAGCCCGCTGCTGAACATCGACGCTGATGGCATCAGTCGGTGATTAGCCCTTCGCCTTTGGCTTGGAGGAGTTGTTCCATCTCTTGCATTTCGGCTGTCTGGACGTCGACCATTTGTTGGGCCAGCTCGACTAACGGTTGATAACCGCCATGATCGATTTGATCTTCGGTCATGGCAATAGCGCCTTCGTGGTGAAAGTGCATGAGCTGCAAAAACAGCGTGTCAGCTTCATCCCCGTCTAATGAGTCCAGTTGTTCCATTTGCTCAGGATCCAGCATGCCATTGGCAACGTGTGGAGCGTGATGTGCCATCAGCTCATCTTGTTCCCATGCATCAGCCCATTCGACCATGGTATCGATTTCTTGTTGCTGACCGATTTTGATTCTGTCCGCTAAGTCATTCGTTGCTTCGCTGCTCTCATCGGCCGCTAAGATGATGTCACTCATCTCGACGGCTTGCTGATGATGGGGCGTCATCATCGCCACGAAGTGGAGATCAACGCCGTTGACCTCTTCGGGTTGATTCGGACCTGCTGTCACCTGAACGCCATCTGCATCCGTGAGAGCCTGGTCCGTAGCCTCTTGGTCCTGGGCTGCACATGACACCATACCCAGAGATAATGTTGAGGCGGCCAGTAGTCCAGTGATTTTGCGCGGCAGTGTTGTATTTGTCATGGGAGCGACCTTCTCAACGAATTAGTCTGTCAAGCTTTTGGCGATGCTCATCAGGCAAGTCACGCGATGAGCGCACACAAAGATAGGGATACCCCCTAAGGGTATATCCAAGGGTTCCTTACTTGTGCATGTTTTGCTGAAGATGTCGTGAACCAATGCAATCAGAGCTTGAACAAACTATGCGAATTGGTCGATCCGGTTGCTGCGGGTGCCAACCATGGAATATGCCACCTGCATTACGGATCTAGGTTAGAGACGCAGCGAGCGTGTCTTAGCGGCGTAGGTCGGTGCGCTGAGTGGCGTGACTCGCTGCGTCTTGCTAGGACCGGACTAGACGGGCGATGGCATCTGAGGCTTCGGTAATTTTCGCCTCGGCTTCAGCCCCACCGGTTTTGGCTGCTCCGACAACGCAGTGTCGCAGGTGGTCATCGAGTAAACTCAGCGCGACGTTATTGAGCGCTGAGTTGAGCGCGCTGATTTGGGTGAGAATATCAATGCAGTAGGTATTCTCATCGATCATCCGGTGGATGCCACGGGCTTGGCCTTCAATGCGTTTGACGCGTGCCAGGTAGCGGTCTTTGTCACTGATGTAGCCGTGGTCAGCTACGGGATCATGAGTTTCGTGTGTCATTGTTTTACTTTCGTGTTCGAATCTATTTGTGCCGGTAGCAGGGCCATATTTTAGGCAGGCACTGCTTCGGGGGATCGGTCTAAGGACTTGGCGGTGCTTGCTGCCGGGGTCAGATCCAGTCGCCGCAGCAACTGAGCGTTGAGTGCAACAATAATCGTGGATAGTGACATCAGGATTGCCCCGACGCTCATCGGGAGAATGAAACCGATGGGAGCTAACACACCGGCGGCAAGAGGGACGGCAGCGATGTTGTAGCCGGCAGCCCACCAGAGGTTTTGTTTCATCTTCCGGTAGCTGGCTCGGGATAGCTCGAACACTGACAGGACCGAGCGCGGATCGGACGACGCTAAAATGACCCCGGCGGAGCCAATGGCCACGTCGGTGCCAGCACCGATGGCGATACCGACATCAGCTTGGGCCAAGGCCGGGGCGTCATTGACGCCATCGCCAACCATCGCAACCTTTTTGCCCTCATCCTGGAGTTCAGCGACTTTTGCGGCCTTGTCCTCGGGTCGGACTCCTGCAAAGACCCGGTCAATGCCCAGGTCGGTGGCAACTGTATTGGCCACCGCTTCAGCATCGCCGGTAATCATCACGACCTGGACACCGTTGGCATGCAGTGCCTCCACGGCGTCTCGTGACTCAGGTCGGATCTCATCGGCCAGCCGCAATGCTCCAATGACGTGCCCATCGGCGAGCACGTGCAAAATGATCGCGCCTTCTTTACGCCACTGATCGGCGATTGCTAATTCATCTTGGTGATGCTGTTCCAAGAGGTAGGGTCCACCCACTTCGATCACTGTGCCCTCAACGGTGGCTTTGACCCCCACGGCGGGGGAGGACGAGAAGTCGGTGGCCTTCGGCACGCTCACATCACGTACGCGAGCGGCCCCAACAATGGCACTGGCTAATGGATGCTCACTGTCGGCTTCAGCAGCAGCGGCCAGCGCCAGGACGTCCTGTTCATCCCGGTCGCCGACCGGGTCTATGCCGGTGACGGTTGGTTCGCCCTTAGTCAGCGTGCCGGTCTTATCAAAGAGCACCGAATCCACGGTTCGCATTGATTCCAACGCCAGCCGGTCTTTAATTAACACCCCACCACGTGCAGCACGCTCCGTGGCAATGGACACAACCAGCGGGATGGCCAACCCCAGGGCATGTGGACAGGCGATGACCAGAACGGTAATCGTGCGGACCACTGCGGCATCCGGTGCACCCAACAGCGACCAGACGATAGCTGTGACCAGCGCTGCCCCCAAGGCAAACCAGAATAACCAGCCCGCAGCGGTATCAGCGAGCCGCTGGGCACGCGAAGAGGAAGCTTGCGCATCGGCGACCAGCTTTTGAATACCGGCCAAGGCCGTGTCATCACCAATAGCAGTGACCTCCACCCGCACGCCGGAGTCGGTGGCTACCGTTCCAGCCACCACGTGCTCGCCGACCTCACGCCGGACTGCCTTGGATTCTCCGGTGACCATGGATTCATCCATGGAGGCACTGCCATCCACGATCTGGCCATCAGCCGGTACCGCAGCACCAGGACGAACAATCACCACATCCCCAACGACCAGCTCAGCGGGGGCTACCTTGACCACATCGTCGCCGTGAACTTTCTCGGCCTCATCAGGCAGTAGTGCGGCCAGCGAGTCCAGCGCGGTAGTGGTCTGGGCCAGAGATCGCATTTCGATCCAATGGCCCAACAACATGATGACCACTAGCAGGGCCAGTTCCCACCAAAAGTTCAGTTCGTGATCCACGATGCCAAGTGTGGCACCCCAGGACGCGATAAATGCCACCGTAATGGCCAACCCGATCAGCAACATCATCCCGGGCTGGCGACCACGGATCTCCGAGATCGCACCCGTTAGGAACGGCTGACCGCCCCAGAAGTACATGACCGTGCCAAGGATGGGCGACACCCACCACACCCATGCCGCATCAGGCAGCTGATACCCCAAGAGTTCGGCAAACATGGGGTTGAACGCGACCACGGGGATCCCCATGACCAGCATGATCCAAAACAACCGCCGAAACTGGCCAACATGATCACCGTGATCATGTCCAGCGTGACCACCGTGGTCTTCATGACCCGCATGGTGCTGACCTTCGTGCCCATGCCCATCCGGTTCATGTCCGTGGTCGTTTCCGCGACCGTGGTGATCATGGTCGGCGTGCGTGACTGCTGTTTCTGTGTGCCCAGACTGATGATGATCAGGGGGGTCTTGGTGGTGGCTGTGATGGTCGCGTTCAACCATGACACGTTCCTTTCCGAACGATGAATGAGTGGATGAATGACAAGTGGTCCCTGCGCACGGTGCTGTCGGTCGACGCTGTGCATAAGGGGCTTCGTTGGGACGAGTCCAGAATGTCAGACAGGATGTTCCTTTAGGCCGGGGACGCTTGATACCCAGCCGCTTCAACCGCACCAATCACTGCACGATCATCAACCTGACCCTCCGCAGTCACCACAAGGCGACCACGATCGGCGCTCACATCGACACCGTCGATACCCGAAATCTGCGATACCGCTTCGTGAACCGAGGACTCACAACCACCGCAACTCATACCCGTTACCTGATACTCACGTGTGTGCATCTCTGTACTTCCTTACTTGGATCTTGCTCCGATACTCTATACCCCTATAGGGTATATTTCAATGCATGGTTTTGAGAGATTCATGGAATTCTGTGAGCCATGAGAACGGCGGGGATAGCCGATCATGCGCCTTGTACAAGGCCTCACCAGAACCGTCCAGGAAAGCCCCTCAAGAAGGAGAGATTATGAAAACCGTTACCCGAATGACTCGACTCACCCTCAGCGCAGCTGCGGGAGTCCTATTCTTGACAGCCTGTGGTGGCACTGGCGATGAAGAAACAGAACCTCAGCCTGAACCCACTGAAACCGCTACAGAAACCGATGATGCAAACCAGGATGCCGGCGCTCATGATCACAATCCTGACGGTGGCCCACCACCGGAAGGAATACAGGAAGCCACTGACCCCACCTATGAAGTCGGGCAAAATGTCATCCTGGAAGCCGATCACATGCCAGGCATGGAGGGTACCGAGGCCACGATCTCAGGAGCATTCGACACCATCACGTACTCGGTCAGCTATACCCCGACCGATGGCGGCGACCCGGTAGAAGATCACAAATGGGTGGTTCACGAGGAACTCGAAGACCCTGGCGACGCCCCTCTTGACCCAGGAAGCACTGCCACCTTGAACGCCACGCACATGGCAGGCATGGAGGGTGCCGAGGCTACTATCGATAGCTCAACCGATGAAACCGTGTACATGGTCGACTTTGAGATGGATGGTATGGAAATGACCAACCACAAATGGGTCGTGGAAAGCGAAGTTCAACCCGTCGACTAATACAGGATGCGACATATCCCGTCCGCTAGATGACTGCCGTGCTCGCCGACACCAGTGGGTGCGGCAGTCACGATCGCGGTGAATGTTCTGTCATTTAATACGCCCAGCCGAAGTGGGCCTCGGCTGGGCGTGGTTGTCAAGACTTATGGCGGCGCTATTAACCGATCGCGGATAACAGGTCGGCACAAGCCTGTTCACATCTGCGGCAGGCCTCAGCGCAAACTCGACAGTGCTCGTGATGATCTGCATGTTTTTCGCATTCGACAGCACACTCTGCGCAGGCAACCCGGCATGCTTCCAGGGCTGCTTGGACGGTGGCCAGGTTGCTACCGGTACGACGGCTGAGCAAGTGACCTGTGGCGGTGCACAAATCGGCACAGTCAAGATTCAGCCGGAGGCAGTTCCGCAAGTCAGTTACCGCGTCTTCAGCCAAACAAGCATCCGCACACGCAGTGCACGTCTGGGCGCATTCGAAACACGCTGCAATGCAGTCGGCCAGCTTCTGCACGTCCAGGTCGGTTGTGATATTCGGATGGGTTTCGATCATGGATGTTATATGACTCATGAGTATCCTCCGTCTATACAGATACACGATGCCCAACATGGCGCTCGTGCCAAATCTCACACTACCGATCCAGTGAGTCGATGACATCCCGAGACGGCAATCTTATGTCTACTAATTTTCTCCTGGTCGATGAAGACTAGGGCTTGACCGGCCTCGGCCTTTGGGAAACTCGGACCCAGTTGGAAGTGGATCAGCCGCCAAACGAGACTACAAAAAGCAGCTACCTGAAACTAACAGTCACAAGCGCTCCCCAAGCTGATGCGTAAAATCGGGTATACCTGCCTTACACACTTAGCAGCGAAGTTATTCACTATAATTATTAACTTCGTTTGGCGGTACTTCGCAACTTCCGGTGGCGGCTCAGATGCTGCTGTTCAAGCTCGAGATTGTGGTTGTAGCATTGAACGACGCATGGCAGGCGTTGCTTTTATCACTGTGTCGGATCATGAGCGATGGCCAGTCGGCCTGCTGTATCCAGATGGTCAGAACGTAGGCAACAACCCACGAACCGTCGTAGCCGTGGACCAGTCTCGATCGCACGGTCGCGTAGTCTCTGCAGAACGCATGGCACCTGAGCCTATCTAGAACGCTGGTTCTGACGCTGGCGGTCAGGCTCTTTCAAATACAAAAGAAGCGGTACCCATCGATCGGGTACCGCGTCTCTAGCGTGCAACGTCATAGTGCTGTGCGTTTATGTGTGTTGATGTTCGTGGGGATTGGTCGCTGACCTACCTGCTCGGTTTCGATGTTCAGCAGTCAAGGCCAGAACAATCAGTGCCGCTCCGATCACCCAGGAATTCAATATCGCGGTACGTTCCTCTACATGTGCGCCAAACAGGCCCGAGAGAATGACCGCTGCGCCGAGCACCATTTTCACGAACTCAGCCAAAGTAGAGGATGCTGTGCTTCCTGCCCACACGGCTGCAACGATCACCAAGACGCCTAGCGTTACGAATATACCGACGGGCGCGCCCTCGATCCACAATGGGGCCAATGCAAAGTAGATACCGAGTGCAACGCTGAGCCAATCCTGCCACGATCCCCAGCGCCGTCTGTTTCCAATAGTCGCCTCGTGCACTAGGGGATGGTTGATGGTGCTCGGGGAGTCTGTTTTCACTACCGTGTAAGTGGTTTTCGATTTTATGGGTGAGTTAGCAGATTTTGCCATCATCTTCGCCTCCAAAATCCACGTAGCACGTGTTGTGCAGTCGGCTTGTCAGTCAATGGCGTTACTTCAATTGTAGCCCAGCTGGTTAAGCGTCACCAGGCAGGGAGTATCCCAGATTTTATGTCGGTGAATCCTCCATAGATATGACACAACCTGGATAGTTCAACACCATCCAAATGAAGAAAACTACCTCAACGTTCATCGTCAGGTCACCACAGGCGCGCGTCTGACCGCTGAATCGTCAGGGTAGGCCTGCGCGGGTGAACTCTTTCTGTAGCCGGGGACGACGTCGATGGGTTTCTCGTAGATCGCTGACGAAGGTATCCACCTCAGCGAGCGCCTTCGTGCCGGCGCTGAGGCGGCGCATGGTCTGCAGGTGTCGCGCAGCGTTCTTATAATGCACTGCTCCCGTCTGCAGTAGCTCGACGTCGACGAGCTCGCGCAGAATCGGCAAGACGGCCACTGGATCAATGGACTGGTATTGCGCCACGAGCCGTTCCCACACATCCCGGTCGCTCATGTTGACAGTGTGAGCTGTCTCCCAGGCCGCGACGGGATCCTTGAGCGTGTTCAAACGAAATAAGACTGCTTCGCGTGGGTCGGCTGATAGTCGTTCCAGTACCGCCTCCTGGTATGCCGGCCAGCTGGTGCCGGCGTCGTCATACAATCGAGCCGCAGTGGTCCCATTGGGCCAACGGTCGAACACCCACCAGCGAGCGTCCATGAGCTCATCTGGCCGGTGGCGGGCCAGTAACCCGCACCAGTATTCCGCGGCCTGGACGGACTGGTGGCCCTGATCGAACGCAGCAGCTCGCTGCGCCCACTCAACCGCGAGATCGACTTGACCGATCTCCTCAAGAGCCTCCGCAGTGTTCTGAAACCACGCGGCAACACGTTTGTCCCGGGCATGAGTGCGGATGATCATCTCCACATCCTGGTCCAAGACTGCCAGCCGTTGCGCTTGCCACTGGAGTACGAAATGCTCATGCCAATTCGGATGACTAAAGTCCCGTTCGGCCAGCGGATCAATGCCGAGTCGTTCTGCGCGCTCGGCCAGCTTCGCCCGGTAAGACTCCACACCGTGCGCGCCCAAGGCAGATGCATAGGGGACAGGATCGATCATAAAAAAGTCGACGTCACCCTCAAACTGGAACTTCAGCATCCAAGCAACCAGCTTGGATGGCGCGATCTGTGCTGCAGCCGCGGTGCGCGGATGTAAATCAAGAAGGCGACGACACGCGTCGCCGATAATGCCAGAGGAATCATCCGCCCGTGCGATGACCTTCATCGACGATGCCACGGCTTTCTGGGTGACCCGATGCACCTCCACCGGGTCGTTATTCTCGACGTGAGCTTGTTCGAGGATATCGACCGCTTCATGCATCTGCGTCCCGTGCGCATTCGCGGCTCGGTAGAATAGCTCTGCACGGGTGCGGATCAACGGTAAAACATCATCGGATAATGTCGGCATGGTCTCCATTCTTCCCTGTGCGAAGGCCTGGTGGCCAGGAGTGCTGGGGTTCGGCTGCAGACTCGATGGCCGGCTTCACCACGTGCTTGAGGCCCGAATCGATTGGTCGCTCGGTTGCAGGGCCTTGTAAAACCCGCAATGCCCGCGATATTATTAAGTATCAGGAAACGGAGGTTATGCCATGTCTGTCCACATGCCTGACCGCGCAAAGCAGGAGGTTGAGGATCTCACCTTCATGCGCAAGGCAGTATCTGCTCTTGGAGATGCCATCGTCTCCCTCGAGCAGCCGGTCTCGCCCCAGATGGCAGCGGGGGTCGCTGCCTCGTTGCGAGCTCGTCGGGCTATCGGTGAGGAGTTCGGCTGGCTGAAGGCTGCCGAAGCCTCTCAGCTACTTGGTTCCATCCAGCCTGGAGGTGCCTACGCCAACGACCTGCGGAAGGAGCGTCGGGCTTTGGGTGTCCCGGTCCGCAACACGTATGTGTACCCCGGATTCCAATTCACCGATTCCGGTAAGGTCCACGTCACAGTTACCGAGGTCCTGCGCCTCGCTGACGATCTGAAAGTCGACGCCGACACGGTCGCCCAATGGTTCTGTCTGCCCAGCCCCGGGCTCTCCGGCGCCCGACCGGTGGACATCATGGATGAGCGTCAGGCGATCCTGGACGACTTCATCGGACGCTTTGGAGCCCAGTGGTAAACGAGGTCGAATGGCCGAGTGGCAAGACGGCTGTCGCCCACGAACAGCCCCTCGACCCAGGCACCCTCCTTTACCGGGTCTTGGACGGCAGCTCGGGTCGCTCGGTCACCGACTTCAACCCCGGGCTCGGCGCTCCGACGAGGTTCGCGTTCTTCACTGCAAAGGACGGTTCCAAGGTGCCCGTCCTCTACGCCGCACTCACCGCCGAGGCCGCACTGGCCGAGTCCATCTTGCGATACGTCCCGGTCGAGGGCGGAGAACTGCTCCGCCGGGACTACGAGCCGATGATCCTGGGCGGGCTCCGGCCTCTGCGGAGCCTCCGGCTGGCATCTTTCAAGGGGCTTGGCTTACGAGCCCTCGGCACCGACCAGTCAGATGTGTCAGAGACCGGCCCAGACCGCTACGAGGAGACGGTCCTGTGGGCCCAGGCGGCTCATCTGGCCGGTTTCGAGGGGGTTGCGTGGATGAGCCATCGGTGCAACTCCGATATCGCCGTCATGCTCTTCGGCGATCGCGTCCAGAAAGGTGACCTGCAGGCAGACAGCGGGGTGGCCAGAATCTTCCGGCGGCCAATCGACCGCGAGTGGTTGACCGACCTGTGCGTCGGTATGCACATCACCGTCCGCTGGTAACCCCTCCCGGCCAAAAACCCGCGGACGCGTGGCTTGTCCGCCGCGCTATGTTGTTGCACACTTCTGGGGACGGGTAGACCTGCCTTGGCGCCTCTCATCGTTAGCTCAAGTGGTGCGTTAGCTGTCAAAATCAGGGGCGGTGCATTCGGGTAGCAACACGAGAAATAACCGGCAGACCGCCACTCGAAGCTGCGAAAAACCGCCAAACGAAGTTAGCAGTCACACTCGGCAGATGATGCGCCAAGTATCCCTCGGAATATGCGCTGACGTCGCCTATGTTGGGAACCAGTGAATAGGAGGCGACCGCGCAGATGAATGACACCAAGTACAGTACGGCGGCGTACCGGACGGCCGTCGTCGTCATTGGAACATTATTGTTCGTGGGCTGTGGCTCAGATGAGGCCCAGGATGAGAACGACCCACCAGCCGCTCCGGAGAAGGTGGAAGCCGAACCCGCTGAAGAGCACGCGGGCTCAACCGACGATGCTCCCATTGCAGAACTCGCCGATGCCACCTGGGTTGAAGAAACCGCAGCCGAACATGCCATTCCACAACGTGCGATGGCAGCCTATGCCGGGGCCCAACTCCGGATCGCTGAAACCCGACCGGAATGTAATCTTGGTTGGAACACCCTGGCCGGTATTGGTTCGGTCGAAACCTCCCACGCCAGCATTGATGACTCTGGACTCACGGCCGAGGGCGTTGCTGAACCTGCGATCACCGGTCCGGTCTTAGACGGCAGCGAAGGTGTCATGGAAGTCGAAGACACCGATGAAGGTAAATACGACGACGATGAGCAGTGGGATCTAGCCGTAGGTCCCATGCAGTTCTTGCCTGAGACCTGGGAGCAGCATGCCTCGGACGGCAATATGGATGGCGAGACCGATCCGCAACAGATCGATGATGCAGTTCTGACCGCCGGTGTCTATCTATGTGAAACCAGCGAGGACCTCACCGATGATGACGAATGGGTCAGTACGGTAACCACTTATAACCAGTCGATGGAATACGCCCGCGACGTGGCCGGTATTGCTGAGTCCTACGCTGGCAATGACTAACCGTCATCGCAGCAGTTATGCCTGGCCTGTCTCGCCATGAATATTTATCGCGCACGACCAGACGCGAATCCCTGCGAAAGTATGGATCATCTTCCATAAGCTATGCTGCGTTCGGGCTACAGTAGGAGGCGGCCCGTAGTGGTTACCAGCCGTGGAAGTGAGGAAACGATGCCCGAGGACAAGCCGCGCGAAGTACGCGTTGCCGGTGCCGAAGCAGACCCCCTCACACCGCCTGCACCCGCTCGCAAATACCTGACCCGCTGGGCGATCTTCTTGCTCGGTGTCTATGTGATGTCCGTGGGTATTGCGTTGAGTGTGCACGGACAACTGGGGACCGCACCCATCTCCACATTCCCCGCGGTTATTGATGCTGCCTCGACGTGGACGGTTGGGATGGTCTCAGCCGTCATGAACGTTGCCTTCGTGCTCATCCAGATGCTGATCCTGCGGCGTCGCTTCCAACTCTTTCAACTCGTGCAACTGCCGATCGCGCTGGTGTTTGGTGCACTCATTGATTTCTCGTTATTTTTGACGAGCTGGGCGCAAACAGGCCACTACGTGCTGCAGTGGGTCGTCACCATATTCGGTGCACTCATTCTGGGGCTCGGAGTCTATATTCAAATCCAACCCAAGCTGCTCTACCTGCCTGGGGAAGGGCTGGTCATGGCACTCACCCAAGTGAGCACGGTGCGGTTTGGCACCATGAAACAGCTGGTCGATTGGTCACTCGTACTGATCTCTGCTGTGCTGTCGCTGATCTTGATGCAGCGGCTCGCAGGCGTCCGCGAAGGCACGGTCTTTGCGGCGTTTGCGGTTGGGGCAGTCGTCAAAACCATTGATTCGATGACGCAACGCCGCCACAAGTCCACCGCATCTAACAGGTAATATCGGGACCATGTCGCCGACGATGAACTTTGCTTTGCAATCACTGCACCAATCAGGCCGTGTTGTCCTGCAAGGTAAACCAGCCGTGTACTCCGATACCACCCGCGGCTGTATGATCGGCGCGCTCATTTTCGTGAGTCTCATACCTCTGGGCATGATGCTGGTCGGACTTCTATTGGCGCTCGCGACGGATTCCTGGCTCGCCGGTCTTCTGGCCGTTGGCTTCCTCGTACTGATGCCGTTGCTATTTGCAGTCCTGGTCTGGTGGCGCTATTTCAGGTGGCGTAAAAAGTACGCCGAGCTTCCCGAAGAAGTCCCCGTCACTATGGACCCCAACGGTCTGACCATGCGCGGCGTAGGGCCCATCCCATGGTCTGATTTCGGTCCGGCAATGCATAAGTTGCTCCCAGCAGAGTTTGGTCGTGGTTCATCAGCCACTGCCGTGCTCCCGCTGACCGAACGGGGCATCGTGATGATGAACCAGTACATGCCACCACACTTGACCCAGCGTGTAACACCGATCCGTGTTGCGGGTAGACGCTATCGGTATTTGGACGTACCGGGGATTCACGGGCTGAGTCAGCGCGAAGTGATGGACTTGATCAATGCGGCCCATCGGATGTTCGTTTATTCTTAGTTTATGTCTCCTACACTGCAGCAAGCCATGCACACACTGCACTACACCGGCCGGCTTCGGTTGGAAGGTGAACCGGCCCTGTGGTCGAAAAGTACGATGGTGCTCTCGAGGCTCCTCATGGGGCTCATCACCCTGGTCGCTGTGGGTGCATTCATAGCTGTCGTCGCTGTCGGGATTTTTGTGGAGAATCCTCCGTGGGGTGGCATGGTTTTTGGTTTCATCGGATGCCTCGGCATGATGACAATCCTGTTTTTGTGGATTCGCCATACCGTGCGGCGACGGAGCCAGTATCAAGACACAGAGCGACAGCCTGTCGTGTTCGAACCTCAAGGTCTCACGATGCGTGGGGTTGGCCCGATCCCGTGGGTAGACTTTGGTCCTGCCGAACGAAGGATGGTGCCGGCGGAACACGATGACGGTTTCACCCTGCGTGCTGTCATGGAGCTGACACCTTCGGGCATGTTTAACGTCAACGAACGAACACCGCCTGAAATGCGCGAACTTATCTCGCCGGCGATGGGACCCATCTGGAACCGCCACCACCGCTACATTTATGTACCTGGTGTCGATGGGTTCAGGCAGGCTGAAGTGATCGAGCTGATCAACATGGCGCACCGCATGTTCTGGCATGCCAACGCTACACCGCCGTATCCGCCCCAATAACAACGTTTGATGATGGCATCGCAACTCAAGCACAGAGGTTGGTCTCGCAGACTGCTGGTAACCGTCGGGGTGCTGGTTGCGGTCATAGTAATGGTGGGAGTATTCATGTGGTCTCTGCAGCGTTCGATGATTTATTTTCCTGACACCGCAGCGGTGCCTGCCGCAGCCGATGTGCTCGAGGGTGGGCAGGACCTGACCCTGCACACTTCTGATGGCCTGGAGCTCGAGGCGTGGTTTGCTCCACCGGCCGAAGATGCTGTTGATCGGGACATGGCGGTTTTGATGGCCCCGGGTAATGGCGGGAATCGCGAAGGACGGGCTGGCCTAGCCCAGCACCTCCAAGATCGCGGCTTCGCCGTACTGCTCATGGAGTACCGCGGCTACAGCACGAATCCGGGACGCCCGAGCCAAGACGGCTTGATTCGCGATGGTCTAGCCGCCGTCGATGCGTTGGAAGCACAAGGTTTTGCGCCAGAACAAACAATTTACTTCGGCGAATCGGTCGGTGGGGGAGTTGTCGCTGCCCTGATGAGCGAGCGTCCTCCTGCTGCAGCAGTGTTCCGTTCACCCTTTACCGACCTTGCCGAGGTAGGCCGCCACCACTACCGGTGGTTGCCGGTCGGACTCTTGCTCCGGGATCGGTTCCCGGTGACCGAACATGTCCGTGGCACACAGGTGCCCATCTCCGTCATTCGTGCTCGCCACGATACAGTCGTGCCAGCTGAACTGAGTGCACAAGTGGCCGATGCCGCACCGAATCTCGTGGAAGAACACAGCATCGAAGATGCGGACCATAATGACCCGGTTATGTTTGGTCCCGAAATCGCAGATGCTGTTGCACGAATAGCTGAGGAAGTGTCATAGGTCACGTAGCCTAGAGGCAGCTTACTCTCACCTCACAAGTAAAGGCCCACGTCATGGCAGCAAAATCACTGCGCCCAGTGCGCAAGCGCCGTCGCCTGCGCAAGCTCATCCTCGGTACCATTTCGACACTCGCCGTGCTCGCATTAGCTCTTGGCGGCTTTGTCACTTGGTCGGTCTTCCGGGCCTTTCCCGACACCGACGGCACGCTGGATGTCGCCGGGCTGGAACACGAAGTGAGCGTACAGCGGGATGCTCACGGAATTCCAACGATCACCGCCGAAACGTCGCATGATTTGTTCTTCGCGCAGGGGCTGGTGCACGCCCAGGATCGTTTTTGGGAAATGGACTTCCGCCGCCACATGACCGCCGGCCGACTCTCCGAACTCTTCGGCGCATCCCAACTGGATGCCGATAAATTCCTACGCACATTGGACTGGCACGGGATTGCCGAGCAAGAGATCGAAGCACTGCCTGAACGGGAGCGCGCATACTATGAGGCCTACGCGGACGGGGTGAACGCATATCTCGCCGAACGTGATGACGGTGAACTGGCCCTGGAATACACGGTCCTGGGTCTACAAAACAGCCAGTATGAACCTGAACCATGGACTCCCGTGGATTCAGCAGCCTGGCTCAAGGCTATGGCGTGGGATCTGCGCACCAATATTGAGGATGAAACAACCCGCGCACTCCTCACACAACGCCTCGATGATGACGCCATTGCCGACCTGTATCCGGAATACCCCTTCGATGAACACCCGGTGATTCTGGCGGAAGATCCAGATGGCTCAGGCATTGCTGAGGCCGACATCCCTGAGCCGTCCGGCGACGCAGCCGAGGAGACCGGAGAGGAAGAGGCTGCAGCAGAACCGGTCGAGGCCGAGCCTGTTACACAAATCGCGTGGGACGAAGAGTCGGTCCAAGCCGTCGAGCTACTCGATGTACTCGCTGAAGTTGATACATGGATGCCCAACGTCGGAGAAGGAATCGGTTCCAACTCCTGGGTGGTGTCGGGTGAACATACCGAGTCGGGGAAGCCACTGCTAGCAAACGACCCACACCTGGGTGCTTCGCTGCCTTCGGTATGGCATCAGATGCAGCTGCGGTGTGCCGAAGTCACCGCGGAGTGTCCCTATGATGTCGGCGGATTCGGATTCTCTGGTCTGCCCGGCATTGTGATCGGCCACAACCAAGACATCGCCTGGGGTTTCACCAACCTGACCACCGACGTTGCCGACCTCTATGCGGAACGCGTTGAGGAAGATGAGTACTGGCACGATGGTGAGAAACTTCCCGTCGAAACACGACAAGAAACCCTCAAAGTCGCCGGCGGCAACGATGTCACCCTGGATGTCCGAGCAACCCACCACGGTCCCATCTTGTCTGACCTCCAGCGTGACTTCACCATGATCACCATCAGTCCGCCGACCGATGCCGTCGAAGATGAGGAGATTCCACCCGGTGAATTTGAGCTGAGCCTGCGCTGGACCGCACTGGATGTCACCACGACCGCACAAGCGATCTTCACGCTCAATCGGGCAGAGAACTTCGGCGATCTACGACAAGCAGCCGCTGAATTCGAGGTACCCGGACAAAACCTGATCTACGCCGACCGGCAAGGCAATATCGGGTACCAAGCGCCGGGCACACTGCCCATCCGTGGTGCCGGCGACGGCTACCTGCCACAACCCGGCTGGGACAGTGCCTACGACTGGCAGGGGACCATCCCGTTCGAGGACCAGCCGGTGAGCTACAACCCGGACTCCGGCTACATCGTCACCGCCAATAACGCGATCATCAACGACGACTACGAGTATTTCTTGAGCCGCGACTGGGACTACGGCCACCGAGTAGCTCGCATCGACGAAGTGCTCCAGCCGATGCTAGAAGCTGGCTCAGTCACCGTCGACGATATGGCCGAACTCCAGATGGATAACGAATTTCCAGCACCCGATTCATTGCAGGAAGCCTACGCATCAATCGATGTCGATGATGAGGATGTTCAAGAAGTACTCAAACTCTTAGCCGACTGGGATGGCCAAAACGATCCGGATTCTGCCGGTGCGGCATTCGCCAACGTGTTGTGGAATCACGTCACCCACGCGATGGTGCGGACCCAAGAAACTGACATTCCACGCGATGATCAATCACGCTACGCTGTCTTTTTCCAAGCCCAACTCGAGGACCCGGACAGCGAATGGTGGGGCGACTCTCAAGAACAGTTACTCAAGGCTGCCGCAGTCTCTGCCCATGGAGAACTGGTCGATGAACAAGGTTCGAATAGCCAAGACTGGAACTGGGGCGATCTACACGCCCTGACCCTGACGCACGAATCCTTTGGGACCAGCGGGATTGCCCCGATTGAAGCGCTGTTCAACCGCGGGCCATATCCCGTCGGCGGTGGTTCCGGTGTCGTCAACGCCACCGGCTGGGATCTGGACGAAGGGTATGCCACCAGTACTGTGCCGTCCATGCGCATGGTGATCGACGTTGATGACTGGGACCAATCGGTATGGCACAATCTCACCGGCACCAGCGGGCATGCATTCCACCCCAACTACACGGATCAAGCAGGTGACTGGGCTGAAGGAACACAGTACCCGTGGAACTATTCCGCGGATGCGGTGAACAATGCCACCCAAGACACCCTGGTGTTACAACCCTCCGCGGACTAGGTGCGCTGGCACAGTGCACTGCAGTAACCGAAGCAGACTTGTTGGTTGCCCTTGACTGGCCGCTAGCACAGGTCTACGTTCACGGTACAGGCCGATACGAGCGGGGTGCGCCATGGAAGATACCGTCACCACGAACCTGGGCGACACGATCTCCTTCGACATCGAAGGCTCAGGACCACCGCTCATCTTCCTTGCAGGAGCTGGCCCATTTCGCGAAATCGACCCGGCCACCACTCAGACCGCACAGCGGGCCGCCGACTTTGGGCTAACAACTGTTGTCTATGATCGCATCGGTCGCGGCAAAAGCTTTGGTTCAGAACCGATCACCTTGGACAGAGAAGTTGCTGCGCTTGCCAGGCTGGTGGATTTTGTTGGCGGAACAGCAGCGGTATGTGGCCACTCGTCGGGTAGCGCCATTGCTCTCTGCGCTGCCGTAAGCGGAGTAGCCATCAATCGTTTAGCGCTATGGGAAGTCCCCTTCTTCGGCACACCAGAGCACACGAGACGGTGGGCTGATGACTCCATCAGCATGCTGGAAACTGGCGACAACGTGCACGCCGTCGAGCTGTTCACCAGAGATATGCCAGAAGATTTCCGAGATGGACTGAGAGATTCGCCGATATGGGAGGAACTCATTACCCACGCCCAGAGTCTCAGGCCTGATGCTGAAGCACTGGCCTGGTTTGATGCCGAACCACTGACTCAACGCCTCGGCGACCTCACGATACCCATCCACGCGATGGTCGGTGGCTCCACATTTGATGAAATGCATATGGCCGCCGACGCCATTGAAATTGCCGTTGATAGCGCGACCAAAGAAGTCATGCCCGGTGCCGACCATAATTGGGAAGTCGAGCCGATGGCCAGAACACTGGCCAGATGGGTTGCCAACGGCTAATCGCGAGCGCTCATGGACTGGCCATAGTATGGGCCTATGACTGAAGACGTTTCATATGGTTGGCTCGGCGACATCCTCATGGCCGTCATGGAAGCCCTAGGTCCCATTGGGTTGGGCATCGCGGTGTTCGTGGAAAACGTGTTCCCACCCATCCCGTCTGAAATCTTCCTCGCGCTCGCGGGCTTTACCGCAGCAGAAGGGACATTCACTCCGGCAGCAGGCATCCTCTGGGCAACGATCGGCTCGGTGACCGGAGCGTTGGTGCTCTATGGCCTCGGCGCGTTGCTCGGCCGCCGCAGACTATATAAAGCCGCCTATGCCATGCCGCTAGTCGACATTGACGATGTCGAACGCACCGAACGCTGGTTTATTCGATATGGCTACTGGACCGTCTTCCTGGGCCGGATGGTGCCAATCTTCCGCTCATTGATCTCTATCCCTGCTGGCATTGAGCGTATGAACCTGTGGCTGTTCACTCTTTTCACAGCGGTCGGATCGCTGATCTGGAACTCACTGTTCATCATGGGCGGTTATCTGCTGGGCTCAAATTTCCATCTGCTCTCCGACTATGCCGACGTCTTCTCCAACCTTGTACTGGCTACCGTGATCGTGGTGTTGGCCATTTGGGCCGTGGCCCGCGTGATTCGAAATCGCCGTCGAGCCCGCGACCCAAATTATCGGCCCGAAACACCAGAGGAAGCTGCCGCTCGCATCGAAGCACTGGTTAGTCAGCACCCAGCACGCGGTACTTCAGATGCGTGACACCGTTGCCTTTGATCACTCGGGCTTGTTCGAGGTTGACCAGTTGATCCGATACCTCGTCGAAGAGTCGGCGCCCTTGTCTCAATAGTACGGGCACGACATGGAGTTGTAGTTCATCGAGTACACCGTGAGTGATCGCTTGCTGGATTGCTCCACCGCCGTGGAACGCTACGTCAGTACCTGACACGGCATCATGAGCCCGTTGAAGTGCAGCACTAAACCCTTCGGTGACGAAGTGAAATGTTGAACCCTCGCGCACATCGTCAGGCCGGGACCGATGCGTCAGCACGAAAACCGGCACTTCAAAAGGTGGCCGTGGGCCCCACGCTGCTTGGGCGTGCTCATAACTGTCACGACCCATGATCATTGCTCCGAGCCGTTCGAAGTCTTCTCGCAGTATGTCATCCGCGGACAGTTGCTGTCGATCAGCACGGTCGTGGGCGAACCAATTGTGCAGTGCAAAACCGGTGTCGCCCATCGGCTGGTGCGGACTCGGATTCGGTCCCACATAGTAGCCGTCTAGCGATGTGCTGATGCTTGCGTAAGTCGCCATGATCCAACCTTTCTCACCGTAGAAGTGTGATGATCGTTTAGATGTTCTCGACGGTCTCCTTGCCATCGCTCACGGTTGGTTGCTGCGTGATGTTTAGCTGCTCTGGAACCATTTCGACATCGAAGACCCCATTTTCCGTCACGACACCATGCTGCACGTTCATTTTGTATGACGGGCCGGTGCCGTCAAAGAGTCCAGCTCCTGGACCAACGGTCACAGGTAAAACGAGGAACCGGTAGAGATTCACGAGCCCAGCCTCATGGAGCGTTCGTGCCAGCTGAATACTGCCGTGGACCTGGAGTTCTTTGTCCCCGCCGGAAGCCTTAAGTTCAGCAATCTTCTCAAGGAACGCGCCACCCAGTGCTGAGGTGGTATCTGCCCACGGTCCGTCGACCGGTGATGAGGTCACAACGTATTTCTGGGCAGTGTTGAGGAAAGTTGCCACGTCATGGTCTGGGTCAGTGACCTGGGGCCAGTATCCTGCGAATATATCGTAGGTCGCCCGCCCCAACAGCAATGCATCGCCTTGACTGAACCAACGATCCACCGCCTGTCCGCAACCGTTGTCCCAGACGGTGAAGATCCACCCACCGTCGGTGAAGCCACTGCGGGTGTCCTCCTCGGGCCCGCCAGGAGCTTGACTGACACCGTTGAGGGTTGTGAAGAGATTAATGCTGAGTTTCATGATGATCATCCTTCGATGCGATAGGAGCTGTCGTTGTTGAGTTCCGGATTCTCCAAGGGAACGTGAAATACGCGACAAAATGTCGCTATTGAGTCCGGTGGTCCCTCGACTTCTATGGCGCCCGACTCCAGTGCTTCAGCGGCCGTGAGGGTCCCGGCTAATAACAGTCGGATTTCAGGCCCAGCGTGAATCGTGGCGCCGGGGGCGGGGCCTGGCCTCTGCGTCCCAACCTCGATGCTCGAGTTGTCGGCCTGAACCCACGCGGTCGCTGGTCCCGCGTGCACCAGGTACGTCACTTGGTCATCAAGTGCGCCGGGCTGGTAAGCGCTGCGAAGGGCTGCGGCTAATGACGCGCTGGTGACCACATCATTTGGAGCAGGTGAGCTCATGCGCTGAGCACCCCATAAACCCAGGGCATCGACAATAGGTTGCAGCTGGTGACCGTACTCAGTGAGTTGATAGACCACTCCACGTTGTGGTGTCTCTACAACCTGACGCTCGGCCACACCAGCTGTTTCTAATTCCCGTAACCGTGTCGTGAGTACGTTCGTGGGAATGCCCGGCAAGCCTTCATGGAGGTCTTTGAACCGTCGTGGAGCGATACTGAGATCTCGAACGAGGAGCAGGGCCCACCGTTCTCCGAGCACCCAGGCTGCCTTGGCTAAACCACAGAACTGGCCGTAATCCTTACTCATGACTTCATTTTATGAAGTGGACTTCGTAATAACAACGGAGACTCTGCATGTGAGCGTTCTTCTCAGTTTTGGCTGTGCGTTACTGTTGGACGCTTCATCAAGTGGGATTCACGGGTGACCAGGAGCTTTCTAATGAGTTTCGCGTCTTCCTTGTGATCACGGAATCTCCGCCGATACGCTGAAAATCATGGGACGGATTGTTTACGAAACGGCGACAAGCTTCGACGGCTACATCGCAGACGAGCACCATTCATTGTCTTGGCTCTTCGCGGTACCCGGTGGAGGCGACCCTGCGTTGGCTCCACCACAGGCAGCCGTGCAGGTTATGGGTTCAACCACCTACGAGTGGGTATTGGCTGAACTGAATGCTCTGAAACATCCAGATGAGTGGGCTAACGCCTTTGGGAGCACTCACGTCGTGGTCTTCACGAGAAAACAGCGCTCCGTCCCAGAAGGCGCTGACGTTCGCTTCTATGCCGGACCGGTTGCTGATGCCCTCCCGACGCTCCGAAAAGCAGCCGGTGACGGTGATATCTGGGTAGTCGGCGGCGGACATCTGGCCACCCAATTTCTTGATGCAGCAGCACTTGATGAAATGGTCTTGACCGTGGCGCCGGTAGCGTTAGGCCAGGGCGCACCATTACTGCCCACCCGCATCGAGTCAGACCGACTCACCTTAGCCTCGGCACAACAAGTCGGGCAGTTTGCTCGGCTCACCTATACGGTTTCTCATCCCGTATAGGACCGCACCACCCGGTGCTTTGAATGGTTGCTTTCGCTTCTAGTGCGGGGAGACAATAGCCTGATGAACGTGTTGCGTCAGCATGCAGAGATCTTCAAAAAGCGCGCCTGTCTTCTGACCGTAGGTGCACGATGAATGGCGCCCCAACCCCGTTACTGGTCCTCGATTTACTCGGCACCTTCGCTTTCGCACTGAACGGCGGACTGACTGCGGTCCGTGTAGCTCGCGTAGATATCGTTGGCGTCCTCACGCTCGGGATGATCACGGCCATGGGTGGCGGCATCATCCGCGATATTCTCTTGGGCGATGTCCCTCCGGCATCGTTCCGAGATTGGCGATACCTCGCGGTAGCAGCTGGCGGCGCCCTCATTGCTTTCGCCTTCTCATGGCTCCTCCACAGACTCACGATGCCCATTGAAATTCTCGACGCCGTCGGGCTGAGCGTCTTCGCCGTCACCGGAGCGAGCAAGGCTATGGAATTTGGGCTGGGGCCAGCCCAAGCCATTATTCTGGGCACCATAACCGCGGTCGGAGGCGGGACCATCCGAGATGCGTTGATCCTAAAAATCCCCTCGGTCATGAGCGAAGGGCTCTATGCGATCCCTGCGTTGGTCGCTGCGACGATCACGGTGGTCGCCACGTTGGCCGACGTCTATGGGGTCACCGCTGCCATCATCGCCGCAGTGGTGTGCTGGTTGATCCGCATTGTTGGGGTACATTACAAACTCAATGCACCGCAGCCTCCCAGAACGCGCAACACTGACGGCACTGGAACCGAAGAAACTGGAGCGTGAACGCATGCGTCTGAAATTGGATCTCCATGAGATCTACAACAAGAGCAAGGATTTAGACAAAGCCCTGCACGACCTCATTGATGAGGCCGAGGAAACTGGTGCGAAGAAAGTCGAAATCATCCCCGGCAAGGGGAGCGGCGCACTCAAGAAACGAGTCCTACGCTTTCTTGATCGGAAGGATATTAAAGCCCGGTACCACCGGATGGAAAAGGACAGTAAAAACTCCGGGCGCCTGTTCGTACACTTCAAGCACTGAGTTGCTGCTAGTGGGCCGGTGCAAAGACTCCGACGAAAGTCATCGGTTCCGTAGGACAGACCACGCTCCAGGAACATCGGATTGATGTTGACAGTGGCTGCGTAGAGCCTGAAGGTCGCGATCGACCCACGCGAGGACGATCAGTTCAGGGTCAGATCGCATTGCGGAGCTGGCCAGGTATGCAGCTGGCTCATCTTGCCTTAGCAGCACGTTGACGATGCCTGTGTGGACCGGCCTACCGAAACCAGCTGAGGTTCTGCCGGCGCGTCGCAGGATCCACCGAGGTCGGTGCTGCACACACCGGTCTCAGGTAGGTCGAGATGCACGGCGTCGGCAGCAGCACGGTCTCCTGCCAACGCCGCAGCGATGGAGCGGACCTGCTCATAACCGGTGGCCATAAGGAACGTGGGTGCCCGGCCGTAGCTCTTCATCCCCACGATGTAGAAGCCCGGTTCGGGGTGGGACAGGACCTGCTCACCATGTGGTTCGACGCTGCCGCAGGAATGGAACTCCGGGTCGATGAGCGGCCCGAGCTGTCGCGGCGCCTCGACTGCGGGATCCAGTTCGAGGCGCAGCTCGCTCAGTATCGACAGGTCAGGACGGAAGCCGGTGGCGGGCACGAGCACGTCTACCGTTAGATCTTTGGCTTCTGTCGTGAGGACACGGAGCCGGTCACCGGAGAATTCAAAGCCTGAGATCACGAATGAAGTGTGGACGTCGATGACGCCGGATTCAACGAGCGCTCGGAGTCGCGACCCGAGAGCACCGCGTGCTGCGAGCTCGTCATCGCTCTCCCCGCCGTACGCGCTGGATACATCAGCAGAACGCACTGCCCAGCTGATCCGTGTCTCGGGGACCTCCTCAGCTAGTTCAGCCAGGTCTAGCAGTGTGTTCGCCGCCGAATGGCCAGCACCAACCACCAGGACGTGACGCCCCGCGAATCGCTCGCGCTCGGCACCTGTGACAGCAGGCAGAGACTGAGTGATCAGACCGCTGGCTGCGGCCCGGGTTTCTCCTGGTGCAGGCAGACCTGACCGACCCAGCGGATTGGGCCTCGACCAGGTGCCGGAGGCATCGATCACGCTGCGGGCGTGCACGTCGTCGTATGATCCGTCTGCAAGAGCGACGCGAACGAGGAGCGGGGTGCTGTCACGGTTGGCGCTGCGGGTTTTGTCGATATCCTCGCGGGAGACGGCGACAACGCGTGAGCCGGTGCGGATGACGTCTTTCAGTGCCGCTGCCAGCGGGGTGAGGTAGTCATCGACCAGTTCGTGGCCGGTGGGCAGTGCCTCCAGGTCCGGTTCCTGCCAGCCATCGGCCTCCAGCAGTCGCCTGGCGGCCTCGTCGATGTTGTAGCGCCACGGCGAGAACAGCCGCGTGTTTCCCCAGCCGCGGATCGCGGCTGCTACGGAGGCTCCGGCTTCCAACACGAGTGGGCGGAGGCCGCGTGCGTGAAGATGCGCGGCAGCCGCCAGCCCAACAGGGCCCGCTCCAATGATGATCACCGGTAGCTCAGTGGTGTTGTTCTGCATGGTGGGCTCCTAAACAATCAAGGGGATTGCGTAAAAATATTGGGGACGCGTGAGCGCCGTCGTGATTCGGTTCAGCGTTGCTGTTGGTGATCGGGCGATTCCAGTAGCTCGGGAATCAAGCTCTGGATTCGGGCTTTGATGTCGTCGCGGATGGCCCGGACCGCATCGATCCCCTGACCCGCCGGGTCCGGCAGTTCCCAGTCTTCGTAGCGTTTGCCCGGAAAGATTGGGCAAGCATCTCCGCAGCCCATGGTGATGACCACATCGGAAGCCTTCACCGCTTCGGTGGTAAGGATGTTTGGGACAGCTACGGTGATATCAATGCCTTCTTCAGCCATAGCCTGTACTGCCACGGGATTGAGCTGATCGGCTGGTTCAGACCCTGCAGAACGGACCTCGATACGTCCCTGACTCAGCTCCCGTAAGTAGCCCGCGGCCATCTGGGAACGCCCGGCATTGTGGACGCAGACGAACATCACCGACGGGAGATCATTGTTCGGGGATGCAAGGGGTGTATCGGTGAATTCGGCAAGCAGGGTGCGCACTCGGGCGTCGATATCATCGCGCACCAGGCGCATCCGTTCTGCTCCTTCAATCCCACGCGCAGATGGCTCATCAGTGTGCCACGTGTGAATGGTGCCAGTCATGCCCTTCATCGGTTCCACGTGTGCTTCGTTGCCGAGCACAACGACGCGATCCACAGCCTGAACAAGGTCTGGGTCGATGAGCCGGGGTGTTTCGCCCGTCATATCGGCTCCGAGTTCGGCAATGACTTCTGCAGAGAGTTGGTTCGTGAAGTGCCCGGGCTCCGTGCCCGCCGAATGTACATCGATCACTGCCCCAGTTTGTGCAGCGTGATGGCGCATGAGAGCAGCTGCCATCTGAGATTTGCCGCTGTTCTTCACACAGACGAACAGCACACTGGGAGTATTTTCTGGTGTGCTCACGATTCAGACTCCTGTGGTGGTTGTGGCCGTGATCGATGATGTCTTCCGGATACGAGGCCGGGGAACCGTGGGATCGTTGGGGAAGAGTTTGCGTCCCAGCCATACCGCAACATAGACCAAACCCACCAGCACTGGGACCTCGATCAGTGGTCCCACAACTCCGGCCAGGGCTTGGCCAGAGGTCACCCCGAAGGTGCCGATCGCCACGGCAATAGCCAACTCGAAATTATTACCCGAAGCCGTGAAAGCTACCGACGTCGACTTGGCGTAATTCAGGCCGACTGCTTTTGAAGTAAAGAAGCTTGCCAGGAACATCAGCACAAAGTACAGCAGCAGCGGTACCGCCATGCGGGCGACATCCCACGGCTGGGAGGTGATGGCTTCTCCTTGGAAAGCGAAGAGCAGCACGATGGTGAACAGCAGCCCATACAGTGACCAGGGTCCAATTTTTGGTAGGAACGTATTTTCATACCAATCGCGACCTTTTGCCTTTTCTCCGAAGGTTCGCGTCAGGAAGCCGGCCAGCAGCGGGATGCCAAGAAAGACCAGCACCGATGCAACGATCGCCCACACAGAGAACTGCGCGGAAGTGGTCTCCAAGCCCAGCCATGACGGCAACAACTGAAGATAGAACCAGCCCAACGCGCCGTAGGCCACCACCTGGAATACCGAATTGATTGCCACCAGTACCGCTGCAGCCTCGCGGTCGCCACATGCCATGTCATTCCAGATGAACACCATGGCGATGCATCGGGCAAGCCCCACAATGATCAGCCCCGTGCGGTATTCGGGCAGGTCTGCCAGAAACACCCAGGCCAATATGAACATAAACAACGGCCCCAGTACCCAGTTGAGCACCAGAGACAAGATGATCAGTTTCCGGTCGCCCGTGACCCTGTGTGTTTCGCTATATCGGACTTTTGCCAACACCGGATACATCATCACCAACAGGCCGATAGCAATCGGTATGGAGATCCCGCCGACGGTCATAGAATCTAAGACGGTGTTCAGGCCGGGAACGAATCGCCCCAATGCCAGACCCAACCCCATAGCCAGCACAATCCACAACGCCAACCAGCGGTCCAGAAAAGACATTTCTTGCATAACCGGCGACTCTGTGGTTGCAGCAGTGCTTACTGCTTTGCTCATTTATTTCTCCGTGTTCTCACATTGATAACCATCAATACATGACTGCGAGCGTATCCTGCCAGATAGATGCCTGTCAATGTATGATGGGGGTATGAGTACTACAGTCGAAGAATCAGCTCTATCCGCCACAACCGATCAGCAGTGCTGTTCGCTGGCAGACAGCCCGATGGGTGTAGCTCAGGCCGAGCGCTTCGCCGGAATACTGAAAGCGCTGGCTGATCCCACCCGACTACGCCTCCTATCACATGTGGCCGCTCAGGGTTGCCAGGATGTGTGCGCCTGCGATCTTACCGAGGAGCTCGACATTACCCAGCCGACCGTAAGCCACCACATGAAGAAGCTTGTGGAGGCCGGCCTGGTGATCCGCGAACAGCGCGGAAAATGGGCCCACTATAGTGTCATTCCGGAAGCCTTCAGCCAGCTACGTGAACTCATTGACCTCTCCTGAAGTGCAGCGGCCACGCCCTGGCTATAGCGCTCCACCTGAGTCTTCCCAGCCATAAAATCGCAGAGGCTTCCGCGAAGCTTAGGTTAAGCATATTTCTCTCGATGCTATAACTGAACGGATCTAGAACAGGGCGGATCTAGCACTTACCCAATAGGTCATTGAATACTGTATGGTTCAGTGGATGATGACTATAGACGCACAGATCGATGTGATGAATCGGCTTGGCCGGGCGATGGCTGACCCCACGCGTTCAAAAATTTTGTTTTCACTGTTACAAGCTCCGGGCTATCCGGCTCAACTCGCCCAGGATTTGGGTTTGACGCGTACGAATGTTTCCAATCACCTGACTTGTTTACGTGGTTGCGGAATCGTCGTGGCCGAACTTGAAGGGCGAAAAACGCGATACGAGATCGCTGACCCGCATCTGACGGTGGCGTTAACAGCGTTAGTCGAGGTGACGCTGGCGGTGGACGAGCAGGTGCCATGTATTGACTCGACCTGCACCGTTGCAGGCTGCTGTGAGCCTTCGGCCACGGAGCAGGTCTTATGAGTTCAGTATGCTGCGACTTACAAACGACCACCGACACCCAAGCGGCCGAACCGGAGCAACCGTGGTGGCGCGACCTGGCAGTCCTTATCCCCATAGCCTCAGCTGTCTTCTTTCTCGCTGGCCTGATCACCGAGTGGAGCACCGCCGACAACGCGGGCGGGGATACCATTGCCCAAGTATTGTTCTGGACTGGTCTGCTCTTCGGGGCTTCCACATTCGTGCCCGGAGCACTGCGCGGGCTGTTTACACGGGGCAAGCTAGGCATTGGCTTACTCATGACGATCAGCGCTACAGGTGCAGTCGTCCTGGGATACGTCGAAGAAGCCGCAGCGCTAGCGTTCTTATATTCCATCGCGGAAGCGCTTGAAGATAAGGCCATGGATCGGGCGCGCACCGGCCTGCGCGCTTTGCTCAAACTTGTGCCCGAAACAGCGACAGTGCTTCGCAATAACTCTGCCGTTGATATACCGGCCAGCGAAATCCGCATCAGTGATGTGTTGCGGGTACGTCCCGGCGAGCGAATCGCTACCGACGGCATCGTTTCTGCTGGCAGCAGTAATCTCGACACGTCAGCCATCACCGGAGAATCAATCCCCGTTGAGGTCACTGTCGGAGACAGTGTCGCGGCAGGAGCCATTAACAGCTCGGGTGCGCTAGAAATTACCGCATCGGCAGCCGGTACTGATAACTCATTGACGGCGCTAGTCAGCTTGGTAGAACAGGCTCAAAATGACCGAGGTCAGCGTGCTCGGCTTGCTGACCGCATCGCGCAGCCATTAGTACCCGGTGTCTTGGTACTTGCGGTGCTGGTTGGGATCTTTGGATCCATCTTTGGTGATCCTGAAACGTGGCTCACACGAGCCCTCGTCGTCCTTGTGGCCGCTTCCCCGTGTGCTCTAGCTATCGCCGTGCCAGTCACGGTGGTTTCAGCAATCGGTGCGGCCAGTAAATTCGGGGTCATCATCAAAAGTGGTGCAGCTTTTGAACAATTGGGAACCTTGAGCAGTCTTGCAGTAGACAAAACCGGAACACTCACTCGCAATGAACCATCCGTGACCGCAGTCCACACGATAGCGGGCGAGGACCGTGACGAAGTGCTGGGTCTTGCTGCGGCCTTGGAACAGCACAGTACCCACCCGCTAGCGTTGGCGATCACCACCGCCGCAACAACGATACCTGCAGCGATCAGCGTGTCCGAAGCACCAGGCCACGGGATTATCGGCCAGGTAGCGGGAGACGAAATATCGGTTGGAAGTCCTCGATGGCTGGCTGGTGGTGTACTCACTGACACGGTGGAAGCGATGGAAACCAACGGGCAGACCTGCGTCATCGTCACTCGTAATGCGGAAGTCATCGGAGCGATCGGTGTACGAGATGAACTGCGCCCAGAAGCCACCGGCGCTGTAACGCAACTGCAGGCTCAAGGCATTGAAGTCGTGATGCTGACCGGTGATAACGCTCGCACGGCTCATGCTTTAGCATCTGCGGCCGGGATAGACGATTTTCGAGCTGAACTGCGTCCCGAAGATAAAGCTGCCGAGATCTCCAAATCCGTGAAACAGCAACCTACTGGCATGATCGGTGACGGAATCAACGATGCTCCGGCGCTAGCAACAGCCACGGTGGGCATCGCAATGGGCACAACCGGATCTGATGCCGCTATCGAATCCGCTGATGTAGCCTTCACCGGCCAAGACTTGCGCCTCATCCCGCAAGCTCTAGCGCATGCACGTCGGGGACGGTTCATCATGAATCAAAACATTGTGCTTTCACTGGCGATCATCGCTGTTCTCCTGCCACTTGCCATCACCGGAACGCTCGGGCTGGCAGCGGTAGTACTCGTTCATGAAGTCGCCGAGGTGATCGTGATTGGCAACGGCTTACGCGCTGCCCGCACGCAGAAACAGCGAGTCACTCAACATGAGACGCAAGCCGTCTAACAACGCATCGTTATCAAACATAAGCTAGCGCAACTAACAGTCGCGGAGAAGTTTGACTGTATCCACTGCCGTGCCATCGAATTCAACTGTGGTTGCGGTGAGAGAGCACTGGTCGACTGCAATACCGGTGATGTTTGGCTCATATTGTTGATCACGAAAACGTGGTTCAAAACCGTCCCGGTACGAATCGGCATCAACCAATTCGTAGTACTTCGATCCGCTCGATGAATTGGCCGTGATGAACAGGGTTTCGTCTGCTTTTGGGGTGACGCTGACGCTTCCGTGATCAGCTTGTTCTTCCGAAGTTTTCGGATGTACTTGCTGGCCATCGGAGTCGATGAGAAAGCTGCGCGCGTAGGAATGATCGTGACCGTTGAGAACCAGGTCGATGTCGAGATCGATGATCACTGGCCCGAGTCCATCACGGAGAGCATCCGTTGTACTCGAATCGACTGCATGGTTGGCGGCACCGTGGAGTGCACGATGGAAGGTAAGGATCGTCCACTGTGTCTCGTCGCTGTGTTCGGCAATGGTGGATTCGAGGAATTCTCGATGCTCATCCCAGTTTTCGTATTCACTGCTGATATTGAGATGCAGGACGTCGTTGTAGACAAACCAGTAGGTACCCCGCGTTGCGTCGTAGTCAGCAAGGTTGGGTTGATTGTAGTGCTGATGGTAGAGCCGTTGTGGCGTGAACAGGTTGTAGTCATGATTGCCCAGGGTTTGGGCTGATGCTTGCGTGCGCATCTGCGGCGGCGCGATATAGGCCTGGTACTCGGCAATGTTGCCCGTGTAGTCAGCCTCCACCTGATCCCCGGCAGACAGCACAAACTGTGAGTCCGGGAAGAGCTCATCGTTTGCCTGCAGTGCACGCTGCCATCCTGCGGCATCATCTGCTCGGTTGCCCGATGCTCCTATTTGGGCGTCCGAGATAAAGGTGAACTCGTGGTCAACGTTCTGGTGGTAAATCTCAAACTGTTCGATCTTCGACCAGCCAGCGCGTTCGGAGCCGACGCGGTAGCTATAAGTTCCCGGCGACAAGTTCGTCAGGGTTGCGTGGACATAGTCATGGCCGGGACGGGCACTCTGAGCCTGCTCCTCAGCTGCGACGGTGACCGCGAGTGCTGGCATGGTCTCGTGTGAGCCCTCTGCTACCTGGACGGTCTCGTGCACGCCGGTATCGGTGAACCAGGAGAGCCGACGCTCAGATGGCTCGGCGCCGATGCCCAGCAAGATGGACGTTGGTCCGGTGGCGTAGCGGTTCCGGTGCTCGTCCAATGTAGGAAAACGGAGCTCGTCGGTAGTTCCAGACCTATCCGGCGTGGAGTACAGAGGTGCCGTCAAAAGCGTGCCGATGGCCACGAGGCTCAGCGCTATGAGCGTTGCTGGCAGCCATTGTGGAATGCGTCCCACCAAGAAGCCTCCTAACTTGCTCGTACCCATCTTCGAAGCCTAAGCCCTAGTCCGACACTCGGACAGCATTATTGGGAAAGCATCTGGCGGTGCACCTCGTCACCGAGATACACCGCCAGATCAGTATTGAGTTATGTCGTAGCGTGCTTCCTACATCTGTTGGCGACGCTTGGCAATGAGCATGGCCATACCCGCGGCAATCGCGAGACCACCAAGTGCTGCTATCCACCCGATGCTGGCGCCAGTACTGGCCAACCATCCGGAGGAATCGTTAGTGTCAGCGACCCGCTCTGTATCAGCAGTGCTACTACCGCTATCTGTTCCAGGGCCGGTACCGGCTGCGGTGGTGTCCGAGGTCTGGTCGTTTTGAGCGCTCTCAGTGGGTTCCTCTTCCGAATCCGTAGCCTCGGTGACGGCCACGGTGCGTTCGAAGGTCGTTTCGTTGCCAGCATCGTCAGCAACACGGTAAGTCAGTGCGTAGTCACCAAGGGCTGCGGTATCGACTTCGCCTTCGACCTCGAGGTCATCGGTGGTCAGGGTCGCACAGTCATCGGTGATGTCGATGCCAGTCAGTGGATCGAACTCAGCACCAAGCTCGATAGCGTTGTTGGTTGCGGTGATTTCTGGATCCGTGCGGTCGCGGAGTAGCTCGATGGTATCGACCACGGTGCCGTCGAGTTCCACGGTCTTTGCGGTGACCGTACACTGATCGACTTCCACACCGGTGATGTTCTGCTCGTACTGCTGGTCACGGAAACGTGCTTGGAAACCGTCCCGGTATTCGCTGACATCTCGCAGGCCATAGTACTTGGAACCGCTCGCGGAGTTCGCGGTGACGAACAGGGTTTCGCCTTCTTCGGGGGTGACTCGAACGTGCATGCCCTCATCCAACCGTGGGCTGGATTCTGTGCCTTCATAGGTCAGAGGAGGGGTATCGGTTTCCTGAGCTGGCACAGCAGCAGCCTCAGGTTCAACGACATCACCGTTTGCATCGACGATCGTCTCAGACGCAGCAGGATCAACCTGGTTGCCTTCTGCATCGATCAGGAAGCTCCGGGAGTAGGAGTGGTCGTGGCCGGTCAACACAACATCGATGTCGAGGTTGTTGATGATCGGGCCGAGGCCATCACGAATGTCGTTCGTGGTGCCCGACGTCGAGTGGTTGGCCACACTGTAGAGCGGGCGGTGGAAGGTCAACATGGTCCAGTGAGCGTCATCGCCCTGTTCTGCGATCGTGGTCTCGAGAAACTCACGGTGATCATCCCAGTCTCGGTATTCAGTACTGATATTCAGGTGCAGCACACCGTTGTGTTTGAACCAGTAGGTGCCTTCGGACGTATCGTAGTCCGCCAGGTTGGGCTGGTTGTAGTGCTGGTGGTAGAGCCGCTGTGGGAACCCACTCATGGAGTCGTGGTTGCCAAGCGTCTGGGCGAACGCGTTGGTTCTCATCTGCTCTGGGGCCAGGTAGGCGTTGTACTCGTTGACGTTGCCGCTGTAGTCGTTGATCTGGTCGCCGGCAGAAAGCAGGAATTGCGACTCAGGGAAGAGCTGATCATTGGCATCGAGGGCGTTCTGCCAGCCCGCTGCGTCACCTGCGACGTTGCCTGATGCGCCAATTTGTGGGTCACCGAAGAACGTGAAGGTGTGTTCCAGATCCTGTTCGAAGACCTCGAACTGTGCGATGTCTGACCAGCCGCCCTCGTCTGAACCGACGCGGTAGCTGTACGTACCCGGTGTCAGATCAGACAGGGTGGCGTGGGCATAGTCGCGACCGAAATCAGCGCTGGAGTCTTGTTCGGTTGTCTCGACGGTGATTGCAGCAGCTGGCATGGTGTCGTGTGCGCCCTCGGCCAGTTGAACAGACTCAGCTACACCGGAGTCAGTGAACCAGGAGAGACGACGCTCGGTTGAATCAGCGCCCATACCCAACAGGATGGAAGTCTGCCCATCGTTGGTGGCTTCGATCTGGTCGAAATCCAAGTTCTCGAGTCCGAAGTAGATGTCGGAACTGGAATCGCGACCCTGATGGAGCTGGACGGCGATGGTGTTCTCGCCGGCTTCCAGATGCTCGTTGGGCACAATGAACTCCCCACGGTTGGGGGCGCTACTGTTGGAACCGCCGTACACCATGTTTCGGCCTTCGCCCTCGTCGGCGAAGTCGAGACCACCGTCGTGGAATCCTTCGATGCGTTCCCCGTTGACGTGGACAATGGCTGCGTCATCGTAGCGCAGCGAACCGCGCAAGACGGTGTCGTCGGTCAGATCTGCTGCATCGATTGTGACGTCAGTGCGGAAGAAGAAGGCTTCCTTATTCAATCCGTCGGAGTCTGGGTAGTACTGATCCAGCAGGTTGTCTGGATAGTAGCCACCGTTGAGCTCTTCTTGCTCGCCGCGCAGTGCGCCGAAGCTGCCGCCGGTACTGGACGACCAGTCAGCGTCATCAAATTCCGGTGCGGTCCAGTCGGTGCGGTTTTCGAGACCATCGGATGGGTCGGTGCCGTTATCCAAATAGCTCCACGCCTGCGTGCTGTCCGCCAGGGGTGGCTCTTCGAAGTCCAGGGACTCCATATCGAAGTAAATGTCTGAGCTACCGTCGCGGCCCTGGTGCAGCTGAACGGCGATGGTGTTTTCGCCTTCGACCAACAGATCGGTCGGTACCGTGAACTGTTCCAGAATTGGAGCGGAGCTGTTGGACCCACCGAAGACCATATTGCGGTCTTCGCCATCTTCGGCAAATTCCAGATCGCCGTCGTGGAAACCAGCCACGCGCTCGCCGTTGACAAAAATCGTCACCGCATCGTCGTAGCGGATAGAGCCGTTCAGGATCAGCTCGTCTTCAAGATCAGCGGCTTCAACGCTGAAATCGGAGCGGAAAAAGAACGCTTCTTTATTGTCGGACGTATCCTCGTGGTACTGATCCAACAGATTATCTGGCAGGTGGCCGCCGCTGAGTTCTGCGTGTTCGCCGCGGAGGGCGCCGAAGCTCCCGGGTGCAGTGTCCCAGTCCGCATCATTGAACTCGGGGGCCGTCCAGTCGGTTCGATCCTCCAGGCCATTGGCCGGATCGGTTCCGTCATCCAGATAGCTCCATTCCTGCCCGTCAATCAGCGCCATCGGTTGGCTCGCTGCGGCTTCTGGGGAGGCTTCAGCTGCTTCAGGTGCTGGCGAGTCGGATGCTTCGTCCGCTGGTGCGACTGCATCAGTGTCGGCCTCAGTATCGGGACTGGTTTCAGTCTCGGAGCCGGTGAGCTTCAGTGACTCGAACTGGAAGTAGACGTCCGAGCTTTCCTCGTTGGCCTGATGCAGTTGTACCGCGATAGTGTTCTCGCCGGCGTTCACCACATCAGTGGGGATAGTGAACTGCTCTTGAACTGGAGCGTCCCGGTCAGGGCCGCCATAGACCATATTGCGATCATCGCCGTCGTCAGACAGGGCCAGCTGATCGTCGCCAAAACCAGTCACGCGTTCACCGTTGATATACACAACAGCGGCGTCATCAAAGAGCAGCGAACCGGTGAGTGCTGAGTTGTTTTCCAGCGCTGCGGCGTCGACGGTGAAGTTCGCGCGGAAGAAGAATGCTTCGGTATTCGCGCCCTCGTCGTCGTATTGGTCCAACAGGTTCGCTGGTGTGTGGCCGCCTTCCAGAGCGGTGGCTTCACCGTCGTTTGCGCCAAAGCTTCCGTGGCCGGTATTCCAAGCTGAATCATCAAAGTCAGCTGCGGTCCAGGCGGTGCGAGTGGATTCTCCATTGGACGGATCGTTGCCGTCGTCCAGATAGGACCATTGGCTGGTTTCGTTCAGGAGCTCGGTATCGGGCTCGGGGTCTACTTGCTGCGCATGCGTGGGAGCGATGAAGACGAGGCCGGAGGCAGCGAGTCCAAAGGCCAGGGTTGTTGCCGGTAGCCATCGAGATATGCGAGTCAAGGAGTGGTCACCTCCAGGTGAAATGCGTGAGTCATGAGTGGTTGACTCAGTGATCATGTCGCGTTGATCTAAACGATAAGGCCCGGTGAAGCGAAGTCCTGACCCATGAAAAGTAAAGCTGAAGTGAACTCGGCCGGATGCATCAAGCGCCCAAATTCCGGCCGGATAGAACGTGTCGTGCGCCACAACAAGTGGAAGTCTTGGCGGTTGGTTCGACCGCCGAGGTTACGGGACGATAACAAGATTGTAACGAAATGATAACGGGCGAACGGGGGTTTCCGGGGTGCAGGTAAGGTCGTTGAAAGCCGCAGCATCTTGCGACAGGATGGCGGTATGAGCGGCCTCGAACACGGCCTGTTTGGCTAGATCTGGGCTCATTTTCAGGTTGCTATATGCGCTCAGTTCGCTAATCTGAAACCCATGCCTCATTCCGAAACTGAAAACGAACATTCTCGTTTCACTATAGATCTGCGTGCGCCGCAGATGTCCGACGGGGCCGCCATGTGGCAGCTGACCCGAGACACCGGCGTACTGGATCTGAACTCTTCGTATCAGTATCTCTTGTGGTGCCGGGACTTCTCGGCAACCAGCGTGGTCGCTGTCTCTGACCACGACGAGCAGCTGCTGGGCTACATCACCGGCTTCATGCGTCCCGACGATCCGGCCACCTTGCTGATCTGGCAGGTCGCCGTCGATGACGCAGCACGTGGCCACGGTTTGGCCAGCCGCATGCTCGACTACCTGGTAGACGCCACCTCGGCGCAGCGCCTCGAGACCACCGTGACCGACGACAACGTCGCGTCCAACCGGCTGTTTGCCTCACTGGCCGATCGCCACGGCGCAACCCACAACATCACACCGCTATTCACCCCGGATCTCTACCCGGACAACCACGACACCGAATATCTACACAGTATTGGTCCACTGACACCCACGTCAGCGACGAACACAACCCAGAAGACGACCCTGGAGGGGAACACCATGGACACCAGTATTTTTGAAACGACAGAATCCGAAGTACGCAGCTACAGCCGCGGCTGGCCAACCGTCTTTACCAAAGCATCCGGATCGATCATGACCGATGAGCAGGGTAAAGACTACATCGACTTCTTCTCCGGCGCCGGCGCACTGAACTACGGTCACAACAATCCTGAACTGCGCTCCGAGCTGGTCGAATACATGACCTCCGATGCTCTGGTGCACTCACTGGATATGATGACCCCGGCCAAGCGCGACTTCCTGCAGACGTTCAAAGAACTGATCCTTGCCCCTCGCGACCTCGACTACAAGGTCATGTTCCCAGGACCAACGGGTACCAACACCGTTGAGGCCGCGCTGAAACTGGCCCGTAAGGTCACCGGCCGTCAGCACATCCTGTCGTTCACCAACGCATTCCACGGCATGACCCTTGGTTCACTGTCGGTTACCGGGAACTCCATGAAGCGCAAGGGCGCAGGCATGGCCCTGACCAACAGCTCGAAGATTCCATACGACGACTACTTCGATGGTGAAACCCCAGACTTCCTGTGGCTCGAGCGCGTACTGGAAGACTCCGGCTCCGGCGTCGACAAGCCAGCCGCGATCATCGTCGAAACCGTCCAGGGCGAAGGTGGCCTCAACGCTGCACGCACCGCATGGTTGCAAGAACTCCGCGAACTGACCGCTCGTCACGACATCCTGCTGATCGTTGACGACGTGCAGGCCGGTTGTGGACGTACCGGCACATTCTTCAGCTTCGAAGAAGCCGGCATTACCCCAGACATCGTCTGTGTCTCCAAATCCATCTCCGGTTACGGCCTGCCAATGGCCCTGACTCTGTTCAAGCCTGAACTCGACGTCTGGGCTCCAGGCGAGCACAACGGCACCTTCCGCGGTAACAACCCAGCATTTGTCACCGCCACTGCTGCCCTGCGCCGCTACTGGGCTGACGACTCCTTCGAAAAAGGTCACCTCGCCAACGTCATCGACACCATCCAGGATGCGCTGACCAAGATCGCCATCGAAGTTGAAGGTACGTCCGTCAAAGGCCGTGGCCTGTTGACCGGTCTGTCCTTTGACGACGCCGAGATCGCCGGCAAGGTTGCTGCAGCCGGCTTCGAAAAAGGCCTGCTGATGGAAACTTCCGGTCCAAAGGACGAAGTGCTCAAGCTCATGCCAGCTCTGACCATCGAGCTTGATGTGCTGGAACGCGGACTGAGCATCCTGGCCGAAGTGATCAGCGAAGTCACCGGTCAGGACATCACCCTTGTCCTGAACGAAACAGCGAAGGTCTAAGACCTCTTCGCGTTTCCACGACCACACACTTTTTCACAAAGGAAGACTTGCAATGATCGTTACCCAGTTAGAAGACCTCAACGATACAGAGCGCGACGTTACCTCCGAAACCTGGCGCTCACGCCGCATCGTGTTGGCCCGCGAAGGCGTTGGCTTTTCGATGCATGACACCGTGATCTACGCCGGAACCACTTCGACGTTCCACTACGAGAATCACATCGAAGCCGTCTACTGCGTCCAGGGCGAAGGCACCCTCACCAACGAAGAAACCGGCGAAGTCCACGACCTGCGCGACGGTACTTTGTACCTGCTGGATGGCCACGAGAAGCACACCGTGCGCGCCACCACTGAGCTGCGTATGGCCTGCGTGTTCAACCCACCGGTCACCGGGCGTGAAACTCACGACGAATCCGGTGTCTACCCGTTGGTGACCGAGGCAGAAGCTGACCGCAAGGTGCCAACTGGTCCTCGCGTTGGCGAAGAAACCAAGATCGCTAGCCAGGCTGACGCCTCTATGAACTCCTAGTCACCAGCAAGTAACGGCAGAACGGCGGGTGTCGCACCATAGGTGCGGCACCCGCCGTCATTGTGACACGTATGATGCCCAGGTCATCTGCACGTGTGTAGCGATGACATCGGCTGAAAAGTCTTTAATGATGCGTGTAACTTTCCTGCTGTATCGAACGACTCACAGGCACCACAGCTATATCAATCGCGGAGACTAACCATTGGGGGAGACAAATGACCACCAGTAAACCCACCAGCTTGTACAGAACCCTGGGCCTGGCACTGCTGAGTTCCTTCGCGCTGAGCTCGTGTGCCCCGGAAGAAAGAGCAGGCTTCCGTGACGAAGAAGCCGCCTCGCAGGAAACCGAAGCGGTCGATCAGGATGATGAAGACACCTATTCTGGCGACTCCCTGGTCGCCGAAGTTGATGACCCCGTCGAATTTCAACAATGTCTCGACGCCGAAAATATCGACGGCGCCACCGTTGAATGGCTAGACGACGTCGTCATCCCTGAAGAGGAGCTGGAAGGGCTCTCAGCCGACACGGTTGAAGTCGCCGGCCAAACAGTAGAAGTGCCTGGTGCTCCAGCTATCGTCATACCAGAGCGAGTCGGCCAAGGTGGATGTCTGATTGAATACCCTGCACCCGGCGGTTGCCTACCGGCAGTGGAAATCTCGGGTTCGTTCATCCCCGGATACCGCATCCCCGAACGCACGGTGCCGGCCGTTGAACTCCCCGATGGGACAGTATTGCATGAGCTCGTCCAAGAGGAAATCATCTCGCCAGCTGTCGAACAAGAGGGTGAATACCAGGAACAGGTCTGCCAAACTGAACCCGATGACGCGGAAGAAGGCGACCACATTGCGCACGTGTATCGTCCACATATTCACCGGCCCCACATCTACGCTTCCCGTAGCCACAACAGCCGCGAGAATCGTCTCGGAGTGACCACGGAAAGCGGTGACCGCGTCCCATCAACGCGGCTACCCAGCTACCGAGTCGACAGTATGCGAGTGGATTCAGCCCGCGTCGATAGCGACCGCTTGGATTCATATCGTGTGGAAGGAACGGAGCACACGGAATACTCCGAACACGATGAGACCACCTCGTACACCACTGAAGGTGACGTGCTCTTCGATAGTGATCAGCACGCGCTCCGCTCTGAGGCCGAGACCGAACTCCAGGCTATTGCCGACGACATTGGAGAACGCGACGAGAGCTACACTATCCGGGTAGAAGGCCACACGGATGATCTGCCGTCCCAAGAATATGCCGACAACGCGGAGCTATCCGAACAGCGCGCAGAAGCTGTCGTCGAATGGTTGCGAGACAACAGCACCGTGTCATCCGGGGACGTAACAGCGGAAGGCATGGGTGAGGACCATCCCCGGGCGGATAACAACTCCAAGGAGGGTCGTCAACAAAACCGTCGGGTCGTCATCACCGTTATCCCGAAGGATTACGAACCCGAAATTGACTACGAAGTCGATGGTTCAGATGCCGATGCCCAGTAGGTGTCCCTTGGGTTTCCGCCGATACCGCAGCTCGTTACCTGCTTGAGCTTATATTTTGGACTACGTCAGCTTGTGGTTGATTACTGTGTCCAGTCGTGGCTCTTCATGCCATGCTGTCCTGCGTAGGCCGCACGCTCAGGTGGGATCCACCCCTCGAGGAGATCGTTATGGAGGGAAAAGACCTCGACGCCCAGTGGATTGCATACGCTGAGCGCATCGCCGGCATCTGGGCCGAACATCGGCACCGAGAGATCGCCACCCGGACAGGTGGAGAGTGCGACGAGTAGATCAAACTCGGCAAAGAATTCAAAGTAGTCTCCGCGTTGCGCCGGGGAGGTCTTCATAAAGTACTCGTCGGCCGCATTCAGGCCAGTGCACTGGAAAACATTCAACACATCGTGCACGTCGAATTCCGTGAGATGGAACGGCGCTATGGCCCGTGTCAGGTTCGAATGGCAATGGTAATCAAAGTCTTCACCTTCAAGCATGCGGCTGACATACGGGTCGCAGCGGGTGCCCAGCAGATCGTGCACTCTGCCGCCCTCGGTGTCCTGACCGTAGTCGCGCAGTGAGTCACCGATGATGGTCACCATCGGCCGCAGAAACGGCAGAGTTGACCAGAGACGGTCGAATTCCGTTACGTGAGCAGCCTGCAGCTGCCGGGTCCTGGCAGCCCACATTCGTTCTCGCGGGTCGGCCAGATTCCAGAAATTCATATCGGCCACCTGCGCACCCTCGATGGTCGTTACACGGCACACATGTCCGGCAGGCACAACCCAGGCCCGACCCGAGCGGATGGGAACCGTGAGTTCTGTAACCAGTTGCTGCTGTTGACCGGTGCGATCCCGGATTGCCGCATAGAACGTTTCATCGACATCTAGCGGTCCACCGGGTGCAGCTTGATAAGCGGCTTTGGTCAGATCCATCGTTCCTGCCACCTCCACTTAGGCGTTGGCGAGCACATCCTCAACGGGTGTGAAGTCGTGTGCCTGGTTCAGCGATAGCTGGTCTGCCATAGCATCGAAGACACCGCGGTGTACCAGCTGACCGTTATGTGCATTGAGACCAGCGGCCAAGCCAGCATCATGAGACAGTGCCCCGGCCCAACCCTGGGAAGCAACACGTTGGATGTAGGGCAGCGTGGCATTGGTCAACGCCGCAGTGGAAGTCTGCGGGACACCACCAGGCATATTGGAAACACAATAGTAAATCTTGTCGCCCACCAAATAGGTGGGATCTTGGTGCGTGGTTGGACGCGAATTTTCAAAACAACCGCCCTGGTCAATAGCAATATCAACCAATACAGAACCAGGCCGCATGGTTTCTACCATTTCGGCGGTCACAAGTTTTGGCGCCGCAGCACCCGGGATAAGCACCGAACCGATGACCAGGTCTGCATCTGCCACGGCTTCGGCGATGTTCATGGCGTTGGAGGCCAACGTATCGAGACGGCCTTGGTGGGTTTTTTCAAGTTCGGCCAAGCGTTCCAGGTTCAGATCAATGACCTTCACATTGGCACCCATACCCGCAGCAATCACGCCAGCTGCTTCACCGGCGACACCACCACCAATGACGACGACGTTGGCACGGCGGGTCCCGGGAACACCACCCATCAGTACACCCGAGCCACCCTGGGACTGGGTGAGATGGTAAGCACCAGCAACGGGGGCGAGCCGACCGGCCACCTGGCTCATCGGAGCCAACAGTGGCAGTGCGCGACCACGAGTCACGGTTTCGTAGGCGAGCGCGGTGACCTTGGAATCCAAGATGGCCTTGGTGCATTCGGCAGAGGCCGCCAGGTGCAGGTAGGCGAACAGAATTTGACCTTCGCGCATTTGCGTGAGTTCCTCACCCACCGGTTCTTTGACCTTCAGGATCATCTCCGCGCGTTCCCATACCTGGGCTGCATCGTCAACGATTTCGGCACCGACGCTGCGGTAATCCTCATCCGCAATACCCGAGCCAATTCCGGCTCCGGCCTGCACCAAGAGGGTGTGGCCGGCTTCGACGAGCTCGTGCACACCACCCTGGGTCAGGGCAACGCGGTTTTCGTTATTCATAATTTCTGTGGGTACACCAATCAACATGGTTTCAGAATACTCCTTTTCTCAGCGCCGGGGTGAGATGCGCGGCACAATGGCGCGCAGCATTGCGACAAAGGTGATGCTCCAGGCGGTCACAGCCACCCACATCCACGCCGTCCCCACGGCTTCCACAATCGGTAAGTCATTGACCCTGCCAAGATATATTCCGGCCACCGAGTACATGCCCAGCGGGAACACAATGCTCCACAAACCGGGTGCATAGACCAGCGGGACACTGCGTATTCCATGGCGCCAGATGCCGATGCCAAACAGTGCCGGGATCATCCAGGTCGCAAAGCACCACAACAACACGGCCATACCGGCCACGAGCCCACGCGTGGCATCAACCATCGGCGAGGACGCCATTTCAGCGATCCGGGTTGCGGCCACCACGGTGATAGCAAGGGCTCCCATAGACACCCAGTAGGGTGGGTTGAATTCGCGTGGATCTAGTGGATAGCTCATCATGCGAAGGGCTACGAATACCGCGACGGCAACATAGAGCACCAAGCCAATCGACCACGCGAAGACTGCCGTGATCGCGAGGATGTCACGGATGCCGCCGGCCAGCACCGGTTCCAGGGTGGCAGCCAGTACGGCCACTGATTGCGCGCCCACGACCCAGACAAACCAGGAACCGTTGGCGCCTTTGATGATTGGACGTTCAGCTTTGCCCAGTACTGCGACGACCGGGACCAGGTACCCCAGTGCAAGCCAGGAGCTGGCTGCGATCACCAGTAGGACGGCGGCGGTCGTCCACCAGCCGGACAGTGCCAGCCGCGAGCCCAGCACACAGGTGCCCGCCACGAACGTGAAGAAGCCGAAGGACTGGCGGATATCATAAAAGTCCTCGGCCATAGCGGACCGGTGGGCGATGAGCCGCCACAGGTTCAGCCCCACCAAAGCCACATAGGCCACCGCCGCGATGAGCAGTAGCACTATGGACGCGATGAAGTAGCTGCGCAGGTGAAGACCGATTGAGACGATGCTGCTGCCCATCACCAGGGCAAAGTAACCGGGAGTCAGATCGCGCGGACTCCACCACGGTGTGGTCGTTGGCGTAGTGCCATGCGTATGGGACTGTTGCTGATATTGGATGGGTTGCACGGTGCTTCTTTCGCGGCTTTGCTGATGCTATCTCAACACCATAAACCTATCGCCCGCCACAATGGGCGGGCGATGTCTCAAGATTGCAGGTTGGTGCCGTGCGTTAGTCGCGCCAGTAGTTGGCGGCCGCTACAGTCGCGAATTCAACGGCGACGACGTGGGCGGCCATGGTCAGCGAATCGGCGTTGGTGGCATAACCGGGACGCAGCATCTGGCGAGTATCGCCATCTGGCTGGATGGCGCCGGTAGTTTTGCGTGACAACATGATCGCCAGTGGCCTGACCCCATTTTTTAGGTCCAATCGTTATGTGAGTCCATAACCCTGAGGTTTTCGGGGAGAATGGATCATACGATGAGTAATCAACGAAAGCGCCACACTCCGGAACAGATAGTTCGGAAGCTTGGCCAAGCAGATCGCCTTCTCGGTGAAGACAAGACCGTGGCTGACGTGTGCCGCGAATTGGAAGTCGCTGAGCAAACCTATTATCGGTGGCGCAACCAATACGGTGGCATGAAAGCCAACGACGCAAAACGCCTGAAGGAACTCGAGAAACAAAACGCCACACTGAAACGGCTGCTGGCTGAGGCTGAGCTGGAGAAAGCCGCGTTGAAAGAACTTGCAGAGGGAAACTTCTAGGCCCAGGCAGACGCCGTGCTGCCATTGCTCACTTGCTCCGGTCGTTTGCGATCAGTGAGCGTATGGCATGCCGTTTGGCTGGGCTGTCCCGCTCTGCCTGGCGCAGACCGCTGAACCAGGACACCGTGGTGGACCCTGATCAGCCGTTACGTGCCTGGTTGTGCCAATACGCCAAGGAGCATCCGCGATGGGGATATCGCCGTGCCTATCATGATGCCCGGGGGCCAAGGATGGCACGTCAATCACAAGAAAATTCAGTGTCTGTGGCGGGAGGGGGGTGCTTCTATAGTTTTCGTCAAGCTGCTGTTGCAAGTTGAGTAGGCCGGGATTCGTAGAAGGTGCCGTCTCTGAGCATCGCGAAGAGCACGTCTGATCTGCGTCGAGCGAGGGCGATGATGGCTTGATTGTGGCGCTTTCCTTCGGCTCGTTTTCTATCGTAGTAGGCACGGGACACGGGATCGCCTTTGATCGAGGCGAAGGCTGACAAGAACAGGACGCGTTTGAGGACTTTGTTGCCGCGTCGGGACGGACTCTCACCACGGATTGAGGTGCCAGACTGCCGAGTGACCGGTGCGATGCCAGCATAAGATGCTAGATGAGCTGCGGATTTGAAGTCTTTACCGACCACTTCGGTGAGAATGCGTGCGGCAGTCCTGACTCCAACACCGGGCATGGAAGTCAGGACTTCGGTAAGAGGGTGCGCATCAACCACCAACAAAATTTCAGCTTCAACATCACTGCGTTGCTGCGTGAGTTGCTGTAGTTGGGCAGCTAAGCGACCAATAATATGCTCAGCAGCATGAGTGCCGGTCACGATAGTCGTTTGCTCGGCTAATGCCCTAAAGATCTCATCGGTCAACCGTGCTGCCATGCGCGGCGCAAGCTTTTTGAGCCGAGCTCGAACGTGGCCTCGACCGGCGCGTTTCAACCCCGCAGGAGTTGGATACCTGCCGAGTAAATCAACGACTGCTGGGTGTGCCAACCGTGGCCCCAGCACGCGCTCTAATGCTGGATGGATCTGCGTCAGCAGCCCTCTGAGCCGATTGCGGACTTGAGTCAGCTGGGCTGCCAGGTCATCATCAAAACCACACAGCATTGACAACTCCGCGATCTGTTCTTCAGCCACGGTGATACCCCGCAGCGTGTGTGGCATGGTGCGGGCAGTTTCGGCAATGATGTAAGCATCTCGGGCATCCGTCTTCGCCTGACCCGGATGCAGATCAGCGACTCGACGCATCGTCAGTCCTGGCAACTACGCCACCTGAGCATCCATCTGCTGAGCTACAGCGACAACCAGCGCACCGATAGTTTTCGGCTGGTCTACTACGACCAGCAACTCGCCGTGTTTGGCGACAAGATCTGTCAGGAGTTCCTGAATCTTGGGCTCGGATTGTGGCAGCGGTTTGTCATGCACCACCCCGCCCTCCTGATTGACTGCGGTGGCGTGATGCTGAGACTTTCCGACGTCGATACCAACGAATACTTGGGGTTCCATATCGATCACCTTCTTGGGTGCGTTCCAATAAAAACAAGGTGACCGGTGGTTCGTGCGTTCACATCCACGTTACGAAGACCCACAAAATTTTGGAGCGTGCTTCTATTAGCGATCCGAACGAACCAGACTGGTTCCGGTGACTACACCCCCCTGATCATCAACGACTGGGGGCAACCATCATGCCGGAACCAGCTGGTTACCTACACTGCATATCCTGCCGGAAAACAGTGCTACCTAAAAGGTAACGGGGGACTTCGGGTACCGCAACGACGCCGACGCAAACGGGTAGGCGCCTCCACGATCGACGCGCCGGTAGCAGATGCCCCCAATGTGGTGTGGGCAGTCGATTTTCAGTTCGATGTCTGTGAACAAGGCAAAGCGCTCAAGATCTGCTCGATCGTGGATGAACATACTCGTGAATGTATCGGCGGTCTGGTCGAACGATCCATCACCGCAGACCGATTCATCGACCACCTGGAAGAACTCATCATCCAGCGCGGCGCTCCGGCAGTGCTGCGCAGTGACAACGGGCCTGAATTCATCTCCAAAGCGGTGATGACCTGGGCGTCCACCCGGACGGCGTTGTCATACATCCCGCCAGGCCAGCCATGGCATAACGGCTACGTGGAATCGTTCAACGCCAGGTTGCGTGATGAGTGTCTGAATATCAATAGTTTCTACTCGATGTTGCATGCACAAGTCATCATCGGCGACTGGAAATATGAATATAACCATGACCGGAGGCATTCATCGCTGGGATACATTGCCCCAGTCGACTACGCTCAAACCTGCACCCATACAATGCGACAAATTGACTCACATACCGCCTGGATCTAAACACGGGGCGGCTCACTAGGCCAATTCGTACTTGCGTCCAGGACCACAGCTCATTGCTGGATTGCCCGTCGTAGAAGCTCACCGACTGCATTCCTAACGGGCTGGTTGCCAGCCCGTGAACGGTGGGTTCGGTCATGAGCCGAGCGAGTTTACCGTTGAACCAGATTGGTCTGCGATCCCGGAACTCACCATCAGAGCCACCACTGGTGGCTCGTAGCGCTCGCGGGGCGATATCTTTCAGACTGTCCGGCAATATGTAGCGTGTGCGTCGCAGTTCTATCCGAGCTTGGTGTGTATCCGCATTTGGGTCTGTATTTTTCTTGGCGTCGTCCCACAGGGCCCGGTCCACGGCGGCATCTCGCCAAATCCGTTCGACCGTTGTGCCGTCACCAGATCCCACGAGATCAACGAAACCGTCATTGTCGTCATCGGGTTCGACACTGTTTTGCCATTGCACCCCGGAGAAGTACTTTTCAGAATCTCGGATGCCACCGAAACGCAGGACAGCGCCTGCCCAAGGGTGATAGAGGTTGAGCGAGTCATAGAGCAGCAGCACACTAGTAATCAGCGCACCGGCGCTGCCAGCGGCGAGGACAACATCGCGAGAGATTTCACGTTCTAGCGTACTGATGACTACTGCCAAGAGGCTGCTGAAGAGTCCCACCGCGTAGGGCCATTCGCTACCGTAGACGAAGCGCAGGTAATCGATGAGTGCGCGGAATCTACTTCTCACGGCGGTAAGCCTCCGGTTTCTCGTGCCTTGTCGTACCTCCATAGATTAACAGCTGAAGCTTGAGCCTTTGCGCATAAACTACTTCTTGCCATCCGGTCATCTTTCTGCTGTCCTGTGTCGTTGAACATAGATTGGGCTGGAGACGTGTAAATCGCGAAGTTAAAGGGTAAAGATGGCCAGGTATTCTCCGATGGATCGTAGTGGTAGTGATCGCGTGGTGGACCGGTGGCGAGAGCACTCCTTGCTGGGCGATGCTTCGCTGCTCTATCCAGATGATTTTCCTCATGCGTGGGCCTATGAGAATGTGCAAGACCTCTATGTGCGTTTCGTTGAGAACCCTATCGAAGGCGAAGGAAGATTTGACGCCAAATGGGAAGAACAGCTGTCCGGCGCTAGCCAAGATGTTCGTTTAGTTGCAGCCGAAATTCTGGCGGTGTATTACCTGTTTACAAATACCGTTGGATATAACCGGAAACTCGAGATGGTCAACGCCACCATTGGCGATGCAGGACCGGACGTAACTGATGAAGATGTGCAGCATGCGTTCCGCAATTGGATCGGCGCACCCGGCATGGGGTACAACACCTCGCAGTACTTACCGGTGCGCTACCTCATCGATTTTGCGAAGCGGATCAAAAGGCTAGCAACCACAGAGCGCAGGGAGTTGTTAGAAGACAACCCTTGGGGTTTCATGGATTTCGCTGATGATACTGAACAAAAGCCGCACGTGATGCGCAATATCCTGTGTCATTTGGTGTATCCCGAATATTTTGAGCGCATCGCTGCAACCGGGAACAAGCAAGACGTGCACACGGCCTTTGCCGGACTCTACGATGCCGCAGAGGACGAAAACTTGGATCAGAGACTCTACGGGATCCGAAAGGTTCTCGAGCAAAGCGTCCCGGGTGAGGAAGAACAGCTTGACTTCTTTTCCGATGAACTCGAATCCATATGGCGGACAGCACCACGCGAAGATACCAAGGTGTCCCCGCTGTCAGCGTTGTTGCGTAAGAAGCAGATCGTGTTTCACGGCCCACCGGGAACCGGGAAAACCTTTACCGCCAATGAGCTAGCCGAGAGTCTCATCCGCTCCAGTGCTATCCAACGGTGGGGCGTCGAGGATTATTACGCGAATAGACAGCGTATTGAGCAACTGCTCGAGACTCATGTGACGCGCCTGCAGTTGCATCCGGGGTTCGGTTACTCAGAATTCATAGCGGGTTTGCAGCTTGGTGAGGGTAATAGGACGGAGTATCAGGAGGGCAAACTCCTTCAAATCATTCGGCAGATGCACGACATGGATTCCGGTGAGCTTGCTCCGCTGCCCCATGTTTTGCTTCTGGATGAAATTAACCGGACCGACCTTTCGGCAATGTTGGGTGAAGCATTTAGTGCCATCGAAGCTGATAAACGCGGCACCCCGGTCACGTTGCCTGCCACGGACCAGGAGGGTAATAACTTCACCCTGGTGATTCCAGAAGACTTGTACATTATCGGCACGATGAATGAGATCGACCACTCCGTTGAGTCACTCGACTTTGCGCTACGTCGTCGTTTTCTCTGGTTCAATGCCTCTTTCGATGCCGAAGGGCTGCGCGCTATCTGGCAGGACGAATGGGAGCGGGTCCGCCCACGAGTTTCCCATGACGATGCTGAGCCTCAGCTTGAGCACTTGATTGACAACATTGAAACGCTCAACGCCGAGATTGCAAGCACCCCGGACCTAGGGCGTGCTTACCAAGTCGGCCACGCCTTTTTCAGTGAATTAGCATTTCTGGTGGACGAAGCATTTCCTGGCCGACGGCCGGACCTTAACGGAATTTTGTGGACGCGCGCAGGCAATCCCACACGAGCGTTGATTAGTATGTGGGAATTCTCCATCCGGCCGCTACTTGAGCAATATTTAGCAGGTTCTGATATTCAGGACGACTTGCTCACCGGTTTCGAAAAAACTTTTATGGCTCCTCCTGGAGCGCCCCATGCGTAAACGTTCCAAAAACGCGTGCATGACCATCAAAGATCTCACGCCCCAGTCCGAGTGGGAAGTAGAGCTGAGCGGAGAGGATCATGCATGGCTGGAATCCATTGCACGTCTCGAGCCGGAACAATTCTTGCTCACTGACCAACCTCCGCACCGACAGTCCAAGAACAAGCCCATGTTCGAGCCGATTTTGGATCGAGACCTGCACGGTTGGCGGACTGGTCGCTATATTGGCGAGATCCATCATCAGGGGCGAACGCTTCACATCAAGCCACGATTGGAAATTGACACCATCGCTGACTGGTTGAGTGCCATTCATAACGTACAGATCGTCCCAGAAGCTGCCGATCGCTCCCACGGTAATCAATCCTTGATCATCCAACTTGCGGCAGCTCTGTGGCGCGCCGTCATCGCACAAGCCGGCAGTCATAGCCTCGCCAAACAAAAGATCAGGCGTAGCACAACCGGACTGCAAATCAAAGGTAACCTCGACGGCGCTGCCACTAGCCGACTCCGCGCTACCGGGTACCCAGGGGTCGTTTCGACGATGAAACAAAACACGCTGGTCTCCCCAACAAATGCTGCTATCGTCGCTGCCGACCGAGTACTTAACAGCAAAATGGGAAATCCAATGTGGCGTGGCCAGCGCATCAGCGACCAACTCGGCCACCTACGCAAGGCAGTGGGTGCAAATCCCAAGCTTCCATCTCGAGCCCGACTCAGTCGGGTACGGTATACGCCTATCACCATGAAATGGCGCGAAGCTGCTGAACTATCTCATCGTATTGCGTCGAATCGGCTGCTGAAACACACTGCGAAAAGTTCAGCGACCTACGGCCTGTTGATTGATGTGGCCGAGCTATGGGAACGGTTCGTGCTGCACTGCGCTGCCGAAGCAACTGCCGAAAACGTGGTGCACGGGACTGCTGACAGCCTCCGCCAGCACTTACTCCATTCCGAGGTCGTACCCGTCAAGGGGATGGGGCGACTCTATCCTGACGTCCTTATCGGACCGTCCCCGGACCATGCGTCAGCTCGTGCTGTTATTGACGCTAAATATAAGCCCCTGGTTGACCCAAGGGGAGTAGACCGTGAAGATCTCTACCAGCTCCACGCATATAGCCAAAGTTTCAGGTCCACCAAAGCGCTTCTTGCATACCCGATGATTGAGGCATCACCGTCCTCACCAGAGCTCAACGGGCCATGGAGCTCTCCTGGCGGGGCACAACTGGAATTTTTGCGCCTTCCAATCAGAAGAGAAGAGTGCATAACATTCTTGCGAAGCTGGTTTAGAAGCGACGAAGACTAGTCGGAGCGCTCGCAGGTGTTGTTGGTGCCGATGAACAGGTGAGTAGTTACCAGTATTTGCTGGGCTTGCTTCTCAGTTTTCGTCATCCTCGGTATCCGTCTGATCGTCGTGTTTCGGGCGCCGCCAGGTATCTATTTTGTTAGCCACTGTCGAGCGTGCGTTTTTGAGAGTGGGTGCCACTGCTTGGGTAAGTCGCTTCGCCGAGAAACGAGTACGAGGCCGGATGTCATCGACAGTGTCAGATTGCTCCTGCTTTGACGCAGAAGCGTTCTCGGAACCTCGAACAGCCGCAAGGTATTCAGCGGCATCAACGTTTGGCGGTGGGAGCTCGCGGAGGTGTTGCATGAGACGTTTCGATTGGGCATTGAACGTGACATACGTGAAGCCTCCTGATACCGCGCCTCCAACTATGGGAACGACTTTGGTGACCGTTCGGGCAAAGCTCTGTTTCGTGACGTGCACGCCGATTACTCGCAGCGTCTGTTTCATGGGTCCGTACCAAACCGTTTTACTCAGCGCGACTTTCGCAATGTTCTTTTCAAGAGCGGGGCGTGCGAATTTGTGCGCGAAATGCCGGAGGGAACTGGCAGCCCCAGCGACACCCATCATGGTTCCGAGGAACCCGCTGAGCATTCCCAGCGTTTCGTCATCGATCTTTTCCGCGTCATCGAGAAATGATTGCCAACCGTAGACATAAGCGAGTTTTTGCATGATCCGGAAAACATGAACATAAAACTGCGTAACATCTCCCGGCACTGTTGCGAACATAGCCAGTCCACCGGGAACACCGGCAGCGAAAGAAATGCCGGAAGTTTTATTTCTTTCGAAGTCAATCGAGGCTTGAGCGATCTCATCTAGTAAGGCTGGATAGATACCAACGAAAGCGGGGGAGTCTTCGATCGCTCTAGCGATTTCGTCTTGTCCGACCCCGCGCTTGTGCAGCTCGGACTTGAGGAAATGTTCGCGTTCTATCCGCACGCCGCGGAGTCGCAAAGTGGCTGTGATGAACTTCTTGGCAAAGTCCTCAGCCTCTTTGTCTTGTTCGTCCAACATATCCTGGATACTATTCGAAGCGTCGGACTCGACCGAAGGTACGTGTTCATCCGGGGCCAAGGGCTCAATAAGTTCAGAGCTCACAAGGTCCCCAGCCGTAGATTCGTCGTACTCGTCACTCACTATGCGTGCCAATCACTCAGATGTTACCCAGGTTGCGTACAGGCTCAGTATAGCCACAGCGAGAAGACCCCGTCGATGCATTGAACTGCCCACGGAAGTTGGACTTATACGTTGGTGCCTGTGGGCGGTCGTTTCTGGCGTCACCTCGAAGTACGTTCTCGACCTGACTTCTCCCTACCTGGTAGCACCTGCTGTGCTTGTCCTGGGTATCGTGGCGGGCGGCTTGCTCCGTCGACAGTGGCGTCGCGGAAAAGCCAGGTACTTTGCCATTGTGGGGTTGGTCGTAACCGCTATTTCTCTGCCCCTGTGCGCCAATGCGAGTGCAGCAGTAGGAGGCCTTTTTATTGCGCTAATTGGGCTGGGGATGTTTGATCTCCGAGAAGCGATGCAACCCAATCAGTCGTTGGCGGGATCTCGCTGGGCTCCCGCAGCTGAAGACCGCGCGTTGCGCCAAGCGCTTGTTCTCGCACTCATGCTCTGTGCGGGTGTGCTGCTGGTCCTCGACTCTCAAGCAGCCATTGCTCTGACCCTTCCTATTGCGCTCGTCATTGCGTTGACGGTGTGGAGACAAAGTGGCTCACCGCAGTGGATAGCAGTGCTGCTTGGGTGCCTGGTGGCTGCCGGGGCAGGAATTGCGGTTATTTTGCTCGGAAGTCGAGAGTCTTGGCCAGCTTGGTTGTCAGCAAGCGAGAGCTTGAGTAGTGCTCGGCATACCCCGTGGTCTGATGCCCTGAGTCTTTGGGCGTCGGCACCTATCCTCGGTTCTGGGCCTGGATCATTCACTCCGTCCTCCGAGCTTGCCTCGAATACGCCAAGCCTTGCCGCGGTGCACTCTCTGCCATTGCAAGTAGGCGCCGAGCTGGGAGCAGTAGGCGTCGTCCTGCTGGCGCTCCTATTTGTTGGTGGTCTCTTATTCGTGGCTCGGGGGAGCCGGCCGGTAGCTCTCATTGCAATGGCAGCCTGGACGGCTCTCGCTGTGCATTCGAGCATGGACCATCTAGAAGACTTCCCTATAGTCGGCTTCATGGGTGGGGTAATTCTTGGGTGGAGTGGGCTCGGTGCGCACTCATCAGAGGGTTACAGACGCAATGCGGATTTCGTTGGCCAAGGGTAAGCCATTTTCATCATCGTCATTGGTTAGAAACTGTCGAGGATGGCAGGCGACAGTTTTGCTACGCCTGTCGAATGAGCCCCCGACATCGCGCGTTTCTGTACCGAACACGAGCGGTTGAGCAGCGTTGAAGCCAACTCAGAGGTGACTATATTCTGAACTTTCTTGGAGGATGCCTTTCGGCGGTAATTGGAGCCTACCTATGAGTCGCTGAAGAAGGCGGACTCGTTCGTCGACAATATTTCTGATGTGCAAATCAAGCACGTCATCGATAGCGGCAACTATCGTGCTAGTTCCGATTACAGTGATGCGGCTGGTTTTGATTTCGCGATCATTACGGTGCCAACGCCGCTCGAGGAATCGATGCCTGATCTCGGGTTCATCGAAGCGGCTGGGGCAGATCTTGCTCCACACATTTCGCCGGGAGCCACCGTCGTCCTTGAATCGACGACATACCCGGGCACCACTGAGGAAAACTGTTAGTTCCAATTTTGGAGCGGGGTAGTGGGCTGAAAGCTGGCGAGGATTTTTACGTTGGCTATTCACCAGAACGGATTGATCCGGGTAATAAGACCTGGACTTTCGTGAACACACCCAAAGTCATCTCAGGTGTTAACGAAGCCTCGCTTGAGAAAGTCCGCGAAATTTACGAGCAACTCGTGGAGAAGACAGTTGCAGTTTCGACACCGAAAGAAGCCGAACTGACAAAACTGCTCGAGAACACTTTCCGCCATGTGAACATTGCGTTGGTGAATGAGCTTGCAGTGTTCGCACATCAGCTTGGTGTGAATAGATGGGAGTCCATCGAGGCAGCAAACTCGAAGCCCTTCGGATATATGAAGTTTACTCCTGGTCCCGGGGTCGGCGGTCACTGTCTCCCGGTGGACCCAAGCTATCTCTCTTGGCAGGTACGCCGGAAACTCGGCGCGAATTTCAGATTTGTTGAACTCGTGAACGACGTCAACGATCACATGCCAGATTATGTTGTGCAGCGCTTACTGACACTCCTGAACCGTACAAAGAAAGCACTGAATGGTTCAACCGTGCTCGTCGTCGGTGTGGCGTATAAGCCAGATACGGGTGACCAGCGAGAATCGCCGTCATTGAAGATCATTGAACTGCTCCAAGAGTACGGGGCGACCGTTATTGCGGCTGATAGCCATGTCCCTGCATTCCAATGGAACAAAGACATTGAACGCCTTGAACTCAACGAAGAGACACTTGAAAGAGCAGACGCTGCAGTCGTTGTGACACCACACTCTGACCTTGACCTTTCGCTGTTGGAAGGTCTACCTGTATTGGATACGCGTAACGTCATGGAGGGGTCTTCGGCTGAGCGACTGTAGTAAGTTCGCTTCCTTGAGCGCAACGGTTATGACCTATCGACACTGGTGTGAGGCCGTATGACTCCGTGGGCTGACTTTCCAGCACGGCCTCGGATGGTCTTGGCTGTATCCTCAGATCATCGATAGCTCGGGCAGCTAGGCGATTACGATATTTCCGTTTTCCAGAAGAACCTGGTTGTTAGGCCAGAAGCTATAGTTGATCTTGCGGGGTACGGGCAGCGGGATGTGGAGGAATCTGTGATGACAGTGCGCCACCACATTGGGAGATCGGGTATTTTCTGCATCACCGGTTTTGTAGCCTGGATGGTGTGGGTGCTTATCACAAGCTCTACCTCACAGTTTCCTCTAGGATTTAGCTCCCCGTACATCGTCACACCGGTCGTACTGGTTTTGGGCGCCCTTTGCGGGGCGTATCTACGACGATCTTGGCGGCGCGGCGGACTCCTTCTGCCCCTTGTCGTCGTATCCGTTGTGACCGCAATATCCATACCGATTTACGCTAACGCAAGCGCGGCAGTTGGCGGACTCTTCGTTGCGCTAGCTGGGCTTGCCATGCTGGACCTTCAAGATGCGATGAAAGCCAGGCAACGCTTGGGGGAACACAATCAAGATTCAGCCGATCCATACAGTGTCTTACCGCCCGCTATGGTTCTAGCGTTAACAGTTCTAGCGGGGATTTATCTGGTGATCGGCTCTCAGGCTGCAATCGCCCTGACTCTTCCGGTGGCAGTAATCATTGTGTTGACTATTTGGAAACGACATGGCCCGCCTCAGTGGGTATCAGTTGTTCTCGGCTTCTGCGTAGCTGCGATGGCAGGGTTCGCAGTTATTCTTTTGGGGAGCCGTGATACGTGGCCATCCTGGTTGTCTGCGGGCGAGAGTTTGAGCAGTGCTCGACATACATTGTGGTCTGACGCTCTCCGTCTGTGGGCGACAGAACCGTTGTTCGGGTCTGGACCTGGATCATTTACGCCCTCATCCGAGCTTGCTTCGGGTACGCCAAGCCTTGTTGCAGTTCATTCATTGATACTCCAAGTAGGTGCCGAGCTGGGAGCCCTGGGAGTTGTGCTGCTGGCGACCTTGTTCCTTGGCGGTCTCTTGTTCGCGGCTCGGGGGAGTCGAACGGTAGCTCTGATTGCAATAACGGCCTGGACGGCTCTTGCTGTCCATTCGAGCATTGATCACCTCGAAGACTTCCCCATAGTCGGTTTCATGGGCGGGGTCATCCTTGGGTGGAGTGGATTCAATACGCATTCATCAGAGGATAAGGAACGCAACGACGATTTCTTCAGTCAAAAGTAGGTTCACCTTCGGTGACTCTCACGCGCCATGATCTAAGACGGTGCGAGGACGCGCAGGCCCTGGCTCGTGGCTATGCTGTTGTATGGCTTCGCCACGCCATTGCCTGAGCTGAAGCAAAGCGATGACAGCAGCGCAAACGATCAACATTGAAATGAGAGCGGATGACAGCTAGCTCCACGAGGACGCGCCCACAGACTCAACATACTCGAGAAAGTCTGAAAATTGTCGGCGGTCTGATCGTTGCCCTGTTGGCTGCCTGGGTCCTCTTCGCCTCGGTAAATATTGTGTCTCCATCGCAAGGAGAGCTGCAAACCCGTAGCGACGCGGTTGCGAGTTTGGCTCCGCAAGCTCATCGCTTACCGCTGGCAGAACAACTTGTCGAAGAGGAAGTCGCAGACACGCTGGTGATCTCATACTTTCCCGATGACGTGAGCCGTGGCGGTTCTGGTGCTGCTGACGATCCCGTTCCTGTGTCGAACTACTGTGAGTCCGGTGGGGGAGAAGGTATCAAGTGTTTTACGCCTGAGGAAGCCGCCACGATTGGTGAAGCCTACTCGATCAGTGAAATGGCAGCCGAGCGGTCGTGGGATTCCCTGACCGTGGTCACCGATGAATATCATGCGTTCCGGACTCGATTTATTTTCGATCAGTGCCTGGGTGACGAGGTTGATGTGAACGTCGTGTTTTCCGATCGAGACCTCAATGTCGCTCAATGGGGTTATCACCTTGTGTATGAGAACGCGGCGTTCTTGAAGGCTGTTTGGCAGACAAGCATTCGGTGCTGACTGCTGATGTCTTATCGCCGTCAGACACATAGACTGCAGGACCGGCGCTGACAGCCGCAACGCCACCGGGGGTGACGCCCGTCTGCCGATCTAGTTGGAGACCCGTCGTCAGACCTCCTGCACCACTGCTCAGGTGCTCGTGACCACCCGACCGATTAGGTCATCGGAGAAGCCACCGCGAAATCCGGCTGGCCGGCGGGAGCCAGCAGATGGGTCTCTTCGCACCTAGCGGGGGGGGGGCAGTTCGGGGAGAATGCGAACATCTCAGGTTTGAAAAATTGTGCGGAGTGTGGTTGACATTACACTTATCGATACGATACGTTCAGTACATAATCGCTGACCTACGATTAGGAAAAGGACACAGCTATGAGCAAGCTACTCGCGCACGTTGCGCACATTGAAATCTACGCAACCGATATGGATGAATCGGTCAAATACTATGAGGAAGAGGTAGGCCTGCGCGTCACTCGTCGTGAGAACGACAGAGTTTACCTGCGCTGCTGGAGCGACTACTACGAGTTCAGCGTCATCCTCAAACCAGGGGAACAGCCTGGAATGTCCTTCATGGCGTGGAGAACAAGTTCCCAGGAGGCACTTGAGGAAGCTGCTCGGCGAATCGACGCGACCGAATATAAGGGTGAATGGCACGAGCCAGAGGCCGGGATCGGTCGCTCTTACATCTTCACCGGACCGCATGGGCATGTCATGCGCCTCTTCTGGGAAGTCGAGCGCTACAAAGCCGACGGAGAGTTCAAGTCTAATTCGATCGAACGGCCACAACGCCGCACTTTCCATGGCCTTGCTCCGCGCCAGCTCGACCACATCACCATCGCATCGCGCGATCCGCGGGAGCTAGGTGAGTGGTACCGTGATCATCTCGGCTTCCGCATTATGGCTATGGTCGGCATTGATGACGGCAACGTTACCTTCATGTGTCAAATCACCACGAACGAGAAGTCCCACGACCTGGGAATCATACTGGACGCTTCCGACGTTCCCGGCCGCATCCATCATTATGCGTATTGGCTTGATACTCCCGACGAGTTGCGACGCGCCGCAGATCTGTTGATGGAGAACGGCACAGGCGTCGAGTTTGGTCCTGGAATGCATGGCATGGGTGAGCAAGACTTCCTGTACTTCCGGGATCCAAGCGGTCTTCGCACGGAAGTGAATACAGGTGGCTATCGCAACTATGTTCCCGATTGGGAACCCCCGTACTTTCTGCCTGAGGACGGGCCAAACGACTACTACCGCAATCAGGAACTACCGCAGTCGATGCTCGAGGCGTTTCCGCCAGCCCCGCAACCGACTGCGACCGAAGAAGGTCTCGTGCCGGGCACTGAGGACGAACTGATACGCATGGGCGCTACACACCGACCTAACCAGTAACATTCCCGCGGTCTCGTCGAGAGGCTTGGGCTTCTCGACGAGGCCGGATCATTGTTGATCTAGTCCGTCCTGGGTGCCGGCATCAAGGTACAAGGCCTCCTGGTCAGACGATTGGTTCCACTAATTCGGTGAACAGCCCAAGCCTTTACAGCAGGTTCGACTGGGCAGCAAATAGGAATAGGAATAGGAATTATGGCTGAGACGCTTAGGCAAACATATTTCGTGCCCCCAGTTCCGGTGGTTGTAGCGAAGCATCTTGATGTTTTCGAGAAAATCGGGCTCAATGTGGACTCAAAGGTCACTCGATCTAGCAATGAGCAGCGGGACGATCTCCTCAACGGAGAGTGCGATGTTGCCATAACTGCCATCGACAACATGCTGGTGTGGAATCAGCACGTTGATGATTTTCGGTTGGTAGGACAAATTGAGCGCACGACTCCTCTTGGCCTTTATGCACGACCGGGCTTATCTGATTTCTCAGATCTTTCCGGACTCCGTTTCGCAGTTGATGCAGCCTCCAATGGGTTCGCTATCGTCGCGAAATACTTACTTACTGTAGGAAAAATCTCAGATGTCGAATTCGTCGAAATCGGCGGTGTGAGCCAACGTTTGACTGCACTTTTAGAAGAGCGGGTGGACGCAACGTTGCTTGGTCCACCTTTTGATGAAATGGCCGAGCAAGAAGGTCTTACTCAGTTGGCAACGGTCAATGATTTGGCTAGAGACTATCCCGGCCAGGGCATCGTGGTATGCGAGTCTCGACTCGACGAGATTCAGCCGCGATTGCACTTGTATTTGAAACTACTACATGAAGCAGTTACTTGGACCGCTAGCGTACGCCGGCAAGAAGGTCTCGAGTTGCTGGCACAAGCAGGTTTCGGTCCACGGGCTCGAGAATCGGGATGGGATGCCAGGCCGGCTACCCTTGTCCCTTCGGCTGCTGGCCTTGAATTGCTTGTCCATATGCGTGATGAGCTGGGTATGCTGCCGTCCGCATTTCAAGATATTCATTCACTGTGGAGGTCTGACGTACTTGAGGCAGCCTTGGGGAGTTCGTAACGCCAGGACTGAGCCAAACACATCGGTCTACATCGTTGATCCTCAACTTTTTCGTGGCGGTAAAAACCACGAAACCTTTACACAACATTCACTATCGGACGCCTGAGAGTCGTGTTCGAATGCTGCGGTAAACGCGGCCAATGATGGAAGGAATACTATGGGAGTTCAGTTTTCAATAGGCACATTTAGTGCAGGGGGGAAATATTTCCCGGGCATGGTGATCGCAGACCGGGTATACAGTATTTCTAGCGTGATCCCTGAGGTCACCAGTACAACAGTTCTGCTTTCTGACTGGAAAAGTAACTTCGAGCGCTTGAATGAGTTTGCTCAAGATGAGCAAAAGCGCGCAGCTTTCGACTCCACTCCGGTCGTAGATCTTCAGACCTTGCCGCCGGTGACTCCAACAGGTCAGCTGATAGCTGCTGGAGCTAACTATCGCCAACATGTCATCGAAATAACGGTAGCGCATCAGCTGGGTGACCCTGACGCTTCTGCCGAAGCTCTGCGTGAGCAAGCAGCACAGGAAGTAGACGAGCGAGCACAAAATGGAGAACCTTATGTGTGGATCGGATCTGCTTCGGGAATGTCTGGCGCATATGACGACGTGCTCCTTCCGGAGGTCGGTAACGATCATGACTGGGAGCTCGAACTCGGAGTAGTCATTGGGCGGGACGCTTACCGCGTTTCTGAACAAGACGCCATGGATTATGTGGCCGGGTACACGATTTGCAACGATATCACCACTCGCAGCCTTGTGCCTCGAAAAGATATTCCAATGATGGGAACCGATTGGATGCGCTCGAAGAACCATCCGACATTCTTCCCCACGGGCCCATATATTGTGCCAGCCGCATTCGTCGAAGATCCTCACGACCTCGAGATCCGTTTGTCACTGAACGGAACTCCAATGCAGCAGGGGAACACCAGTGACATGGTTTTTAATATTCCGAAACTGATCTCGTATATATCGTCGTTTATGTCATTGCATCCCGGTGACATGGTGATCACTGGATCGCCACAAGGTAACGGTTCGCACTGGGGGAGGTTCCTTCAAGCTGGTGACGTCATTGAAGGCAATATCACTGGCCTAGGAACGCAGCGCAATCTCGTTCGCGACCCATCCGCAGGTAACAGGGCGTAGTTGACTTCTTGGAGGGGCCACTTCAAGAGCATTGCATTAAAGTGTGACATGAATTACATTGAATACGAAACGGTTCGAACTTAAGGGAGTTGAAATGGTTGAGGTTCATGACGCAGATGTCATCGTGGTCGGTGGAGGCCCGGTCGGAGTAACTGCGCTAGCGATGTTGGGTCAACTCGGCCTGACTGCTATTGGCATTGAGAAAGACCCTGAAGCGTGGCCCACCGCGCGTGCTGTACATTTCGACGGGGAGATTTTTCGGGTACTACAAACCTTGGGCGTAACAGAAGAGCTCGCTGCAGCTACCCTGCCAATGTCCTCAACTCATTTTCAAAATGAAACTGGGCAGGTTTTAATTTCGGTGCCCACCGGAGAATTCGGTCCGCAAGCATGGCCCAATAACATCACCTTCCACCAGCCCGAAGTCGAACGTCTAATACGACAGCGGATCTCTGAACTGCCCAACATTGAACTGCGCCGGGGTGTGACTGCAGGTGAAGTCAGAAATATCTCGGGAGGGGTCGAAGTCAATATTGTCGACTCCAACGGCCAAGAAGCAGTACTTCGTGCAAAATGGCTCATTGCGGCTGACGGTGCGCGCTCGCCGATACGCCGAGCTTTGGAAATTGAAAGTGAAAAATTCGGCGAGGATGCCGAATGGGTCGTCGTAGACGGCCATTTAGTCGACAGCCCCGGCTATGAAGACGACATGGTTTTCCTTTGTCACCACACTCGACCAGCCTTATGGATCCGCTTACCAGGGACTCGTGTTCGGATGGAATTCATGGTTATGGAAGGAGACGATCTCGACGAGATTGTCACCCCGGCGGCAATTGAACGCATCAGTCGAGGAATACTTCCAGCGGCGCAATTCCATCCAGACCGTCAGGCAGTCTATACATTTAGAGGACGAATTTCTCAACGATGGAGAGAAGGCAGAGTATTCCTCGCCGGAGACTCCGCTCATCAAGCCCCTCCGTGTTTTGGGCAAGGGCTTTGTGCAGGGATCAGAGATGTTGCGAACCTAACATGGAAGTTAGCACTCATCAAACGAGGGGTCGCGGATGAAAGCCTTCTGGATACCTATGAGGCAGAACGCAAACCGCATGCCCAGTTCTGGGTGGAGCAAGCGACCAACGCCGCGATGTTTCTTCAGACAACGGACGCAGAAGCGGCACGTAAGCGAGACGAATATCTGTGGGCCAATCCAATGGATGCAGCTCCTGTCTCTCCGCCCATTGGCCCAGGATTACATGACTCAACCGAAGGTGACATTTCAGGCTACTTGAGCATGCAGCCCATGCTGGCGGACGGTACGCGCCTGGACGACCTGGTGGGAATGCGGTTTTTGATCGCCGCGAATGCAGAGCTGTACTACCAACTGGGTTCGGACGTGCGCCAGCAGATTGAATCCAGCGACCACATCGTCGTCATGAATGAACCAGAGAAAACCAATCAGCTTCTGGAATTTAGTGGTTCTTCGGCGATCATCGTCCGTCCGGATCGTTACATACTCGGTGTGGGGGATTCTGTAATTGATCTTGAACGTCTGGTGCAGCTTCTGCCTGGAATATCAGTTCAGGCACAGCAGAGCGTTTGAGTCCTAGCCCCTAGCAATAGGAGGTCTCACTGAGGTCGGCCGCGAAGTGCTAACGACTGACACGAGCTCTGACTATAAGCGTCCTTCACGTTCAGAGTCGATCTTTCCTAGGTCGTGCCTTGGAAGGTTGTGAACACTTGCGGTAGGAAGAAGCCTTCCGGCAAAGATGGGTTTACCACAACACTCATCAAACCGGAGGGCTTCATGGCCACCTGAAATGCACCCTTGACTCCTGAAGGACGTCGTCGCCTGGCCGTGCTGATTGTGGAAGACGACTGGACGATCTGTCGAACTGGCCAACGATTCCAAGCCTCACCCGCCATCGCCTCGAAACGGGCGATCCGGTAATCAGGCCGAGGACCTGCTGATGGGTCGGTCCTGGCGGCAGCATATCTCACCTAACCGGCTGTTCGCCAGCGGTAGCGACGCATTCTTTCGTTGCGGTTTAGACGTCAGGGGAATTGGCATCGGATCAGTTACCATTTCGGGTCTCCGGTCCTCGGTGCACCGGTCGTTGTGTCGGTATCAGAGGCCACGCTTGGCGCGGTTGGATCGGGCGCCCGGACTACCGGTGCGCACACTGACCTCCATCCACTATGATAAGTCGGCGCCCGGTAAGTTGGTGCATGTGAGATTCAAGACATTCGGCCGGATTCTCGATGGTAGCCACCGAAAACTCGCGGTGCCCGGGCGCAAAAACAACGGGTACGGTAACAGGGGCCGCGGTTAGACTGGTCGGCATTATGCGGTAGATGACCACTCCCGGCGTGCCTACTCCGAGATCCTGGCCGATCAACGTCAAGAAACCGCTGCCGGATTAGGGCGACGCGCGCAAGATTTCTTCGCTGATGCCGGGAGCACCGTGATGACTGATAACGGCTGCTTTTATCGCTCACACCTATTCGAAGCCACCCTCGGTGAGACCAATAAGCATCGTTTCATCAAACCCTACCGACCTCAAGCCAGTGGCTAGTCCGAACGCTTCAACCGAACGCTGACCCAGGAATAGGCCTATGTTGACACGTAGTACAGCGACTAAGCCCACGGCGCCATCTACAGCGACGGGCTGCACTATGATAATCTTCACCGACTCCACACCGGCCTTGGCGGCTCTTAGGGGTGACGATTAATTGTGGCCTGCTGTTTGACCATGACTCTTAGGTTGTTGGTGCATTTTGTCGTAAATCGGTGTATCTATTGCGATTCATAATCTCAATCTGCTCCGCGATGTCATGCTAAAAAGAGCGTCTCGGTATTAAAGCTCTTGTCGGTATTGATCGAGTACGAGTCTATTATTCGCCCTCTCGCGATGTTAGAACCACGAGAAGGCGAATAACTCCTTCGTCAAGACTTAGTTGGTGAATAACTCATCGAGGTGTTCTTCCGGGAAGAATGCTTCCGGTTCACCGTCAAAGAGGCTTTGGTCAGTAATCTCCCAAGAAACATCGCCAAGTTCCACGATATTCTCGGAGTCGAGAATCTGAGCTGCAGTGATCATCTGGTTAACCTTTGGGCCGTCGCCATTGAGCATCCGGATGCCTACATTTGCGTATACATCGCCCATTCTGCTGGCAGGGCTTACCGAACCGGTGTAGGGATATTCAGGATTTTGGATTGCCCAGCTGACGAAACCCTGGGTGGCACCAATATCAGCGATCGGGACAGGGTCACGTCCTGAGTCTAAGAAGGCCTGCAGGACCCCAACGCCCATCGTTCCAGATTGAACCACGCCGGTGACAGGCGTCGGGTTGCTAGATAGGAAGTTCAAGGTCTCGGCCTGTGCTGTTCCCGGTTCGAACGTGCCAGTGACCTCACCGGCGACGGTGATGTCAGGGCACTGTTCCAGTGCTGCGTCATAGCCCATAGTGGCAAAGGTGTCAGTGGAGTTCCCAGGAACACCTAGCACCCGCAGGATGGACCCTTCTCCACCCATTGATTCAAACACCGATGCACCAGTTTCAGCCGCCTGAAGCACAGGGTTTAACGAGACACTCACAGCGTGTTCAGAATCTACCGGGACCTGAATAATGACGACGGGGATACCTGCATCAGCCGCACTGGCGAGAGCGTCGAGAGTGGAATCGGGCGCTAGGGGCAAGAAGAAAATGATATCTGGATCTTGGGAGATAGCCTCTTCAAACTGTTGCAACTGCTGTGGTACATCCGCATGCGAAGCTGGCGCGTACTCGGCGATCAGCTCGACATCATTTTCTGCAAGGGTGTTCCGCATCGATTCATAGAGCGCCACCTGAAATGGGTTGGTAGGGGGATCCGTGACCATAGCGGCCGTATATGGTCCGTCATGGTCTGGCTTCCAATCCTCCCACTGCGATTTCTTGACCTCATATGGGTAGCCCTGATAGGCGGCTTGAACTTCTTCGCTCATTTCTCCGAGCAGGGCGCTGGGGTCGTTTGGCGTCATCTCGGGGATTGAACCGCACGCGCCGGCCTGAACAGCAGAGTCGTCTGCTACGGCAGCTGCATCATTCTCTTCGGAGCCATTTCCAGTGCAGCCGCTCAGCAGCAAGGTGGTCGTAGCAACGCCGCTTAAAAGAATAGGTAATCGGGGGCGTGATGAATTGCGTTTAGTCACGTTTTCTCCTTGGTGTACAGAACGTGTTTTTTGCATCGAGGGTGTGTGCGCGAAAAGAATCGACGCGGTTCGATACGTACAGTATGGTATACATGTGATGCAAAGCACAACACCACGCTGAGAGGTTCCATGGAAAAACGAGGACAGCCGTTGTTGCAGATGGCGAAGATTGAAAAAAACTTTGGCGCCACAAGGGCGTTAGTAGAAGCCAATATCGAACTATTCCCCGGAGACGTTCACACACTCCTGGGGGAGAACGGCTCTGGAAAAAGCACGCTAGTAAAAATTCTTGGAGGTGTCCACCAGCCAGACAGTGGCAAGATACTTCTTGACGGTGCGGATCTAACGCTGCGTAGCCCCCGCGGAGCTAGTCACTATGGCATCGAGACGGTCTTCCAAGAAGTACTCACTGCAAGCCACCAATCCGTCTTGCAGAATATCTGGCTCGGCTCAGACGGGATATTTCGGAGACGATTTAAGACGGCGACCCAACGACAGCAGGCAACCGAAGTATTGGAGCGGCTTCTGGGCGACGCCCAATTGGATGTCCCTGCAGCTGAGCTTTCTTTGTCAGCACGACAGGCCGTGAGTATTGCTCGCTCGTTAGTTCGTCGACCTCGCGTCCTGATTCTGGATGAAGCAACCGCTGCACTCGATGTACAAACCAGAGACCGGCTTTTTAACGAGATCCGTAGGCTAACCGCGCAGGGTTCGGCAGTGCTATTTATCTCTCACCGCATGGACGAAGTAGCCGAAATCTCAGATCGAGTTACCGTATTGCGCTCCGGGCAGACTATCTCCACGGTTACAAGGGAAACAATGACCATAAGCGGATTGATACAAGATATGACCGGTTCAAAAGTTAGTCCAGAGGAGAGTTTCAAGCCCCCTCGAGAACCTGGCAAGGTAGTTCTGCAAGCTAGAGATATCCAATTGGCCGAACAGGCTACGAAAATCAACGTGGACATTCGAGCCGGTGAAATCATCGGACTCTGCGGACTCGAAGGACATGGGCAGGACCTCTTCATTCGTCGCCTCAGCGGTTTCGCAGGGGGACCGGGCAGTGTATCGCGGCTCGAAGTAGAGCAAAATAATTCAGCTACTCCTGTGGGACGGCGCAATGCAGCAGGTTTGGGGGTTGCTTATCTGCCCAGAGAGCGTCGCGGTGAATCGTTATTTGAACAGATGTCCATCCAGGAGAATTTTGTGCTGCCGACGATGCGTCAAGACAAGATTGGACCATTCCTGAGCAGGAAACGCATGGCTGCGCGCTTTCGAGAGTATATCCAAAGTCTCAGTATCAAGTTAGGGAGTCCCGACGATTCCATCACCACGCTCTCCGGCGGGAACCAACAAAAAGTGCTGCTTGCACGGTGGTTGGCGACGGAACCTTCGGTTCTGTTGCTCAATGATCCCACTCGTGGAGTCGATATCTCAACCAAGCTTGAGATATACCGCACGCTTCAGGACCTTGCATTACAAGGAACTGCGATTGTGGTGCTTTCAAGCGAAGTCGACGAAATCGTCCAACTGACGGACAGAGCGCTGGTCTTTCGGGACAAGACCGTTTTTGCCGAGCTTGCCGGCAAGGATCTTCACCAGCAGTCTATTGTGACCGCATACTTTGGCCAAGAAATGGAAGTGCAGTATGAATAGGATATTTGCTTTTCTCCAACAACGTCCTTATGCCTTTGCACTGCTGTTATGCATCGTGTTGCTGGCTCTCAATATTATCGTCTCGCCGAGCTTTGCGAATCCCACTCGTTGGCCGGCCATCTTGGGCACCTTCGCACCGTTTGCGCTGGTGGGCTTCGCCTCAACACCGTCAGTCCTCTCCGGTGGGATGGACATTTCAGTGGGACCTCTGACTACCTTCATTAGTGTCATCTTCATCGCTGTGCTGATGCCCGCGGGGCTTGGCTCTTGGTACTTTTCGGTACCGATTCTGTTGATTCTGGCCACAATTGTCGGCATGATCAACGGAATCCTTGTTGCGGTGGTCAGATTGCACCCGGTCGTTGCGACAGTAGGAATGCTCTTCATACTTATTGGTTTATCACAAACCATCGCACCAAACCCGGTTCAAGCTGCCGATCGGTGGAGTGCTGGATTGGCACGAACCCTTGGCTTCATTCCTGGTGCACTGTTGACCATTGGCGCTGCAGCGCTCATTTGGTTTTTGCTTAGGCGCACCGCATTTGTCAGTAACCTGTTGGCAACAGGGGATAGCGATCAGTCAGCTTTCGGCTCCGGCGTCAACGTGACGGCGGTCCGGATTTTGGCCTACGGTCTCGGCGGACTCTTTGCTGGTATTGGTGGCATCGCACTGGCGGCGCTGCTGCAATCTTCAGAGTCAGCGTTGGCTACCACCTACGCGCTCTTGGGCCTCGCAGCGGTCGTCCTGGGTGGCACCAGTCTTCTTGGAGGCCGCGGGAGTATGTTAGGAACCCTCTTTGGAGCCTTTGCCATCTATCTCATCCAGCAGCTGCTGACTGCAGGTGGCGTGCAGTCAAATCTTATCCAGTTTGCTTACGGCATCGTTCTTGTCGTTGGCGTACTCGTCAGTGCGACCCTGTTGTCAGCGCGGCAGAGAGGAAAAGTCCAGTGACCACCACCAGTACCGTTGTCAACGCGCGTCTTGATGCGCCCGTAGTTCCGTCCAGATGGACAAAGTTTCGCTTCTTCGTCTTGAGACTTCCGATTTTGCAGTTGTCGGTTCTGTTGGCGCTGATTCTGTGGCTTGTCATCAGCATTCCGGCATTCGTTAATCGGCTGTCTATCGTATCTGTGCTCATTCTTGCGGCGCTGCTCGCGCTTGCAGCACTGGGTCAAACTTTCGTGGTCCTCATTGGGGGTCTGGATCTAGCGATACCCGGATATATTATCGTGGGTGCTTTTATCTCCTCGAATCTCGCAGGGGGAGCTGGATGGCCGATACCTCTGGCGCTGCTGATGACAGTCGTCATATGTGGTCTCGTGGGCGCCTTCGTTGGATTTGTTAGTCATCGATACAATGTTCAACCCCTCGTGCTGACGCTGGGGATAAATGCCGCACTGGTCGGCGGCACCCTGTTTGTGGCTAAAGCGAATTTCACATCCGCTCCGCCGGATGCTCTTCGAGCGCTGACCGCCATTAACGGGACGACCTTCGGGCTTCCCATCCCGCCGATCCTGTTGATTGTGCTCGCTGCGGTCGTGCTGGTGTGGTTGTTTTTGACCCGGACTGCCAGTGGCCGTCGCCTGTATGCCACCGGAACGAATGCCCGAGCCGCCGAGTTGACGCGGGTCCACACCGGCAAAGTCTGGACTTTGACGTTTGCCACGTCGGGGATAACCGCAGGGATCGCAGGGATGTTTATTGCAAGCTTTAGTGCCGGATGGTCCGCCAATATCGGCGAACCGTACTTCTTTACTGGTCTGGCCGCGGTGCTGCTGGGCGGTACGACTTTCGGTTCGATCCATGGCAGCTATACCCGGACAGTGTTAGGTGCACTGATCCTGACTTTGTTGTCCACGATTGTGTTGAGTGTCGGAATGAGCGAGTCCGAAAGTCGCATCATTTACGGTTTCGTCGTCATTGCAGCAGCATTTCTTTATGGCCGCGAAAGGCACGTCCGCAACCGCTTCTAATGTCGAACAGTTGACGGCTCACACGTCTAACGACCGTTGCACCTACCTGTTGAGGGGTGCAACGGTCGTTAGACGTTTTCGGCGTGCTCAGTCTGGTCACCTCTGGGTTGGCATTGATGTGTCGCTGTTACGAAGACCACACAAATCCCGTCGCATACGTCTCGGGGTGACGGATCGGACCCACCCATATCGGGCGGAAAAGGTTGGATAACAAAATGCCGGTTCTTGCAGCTGATATAAGCTGCAGGAACCGGCATTTGCATGTCAGATTTAGGCTCCGACGGACACTCTAGGTGCGCGAGCTGGAATGCGCCCCTGCATGAATTCCTCATCAGGAGAGTCGGTCACATAGAGTCCCGAAGCTTCCAGGCTTGCACGAAGCTGCTTCATGAAGCGATCGGGAAGTTTGGTGGCTGGAGGACGAAGTGCCCCGCCGTTATACCCAGATAGCCACTCTTGGTATTTCCACTGGGTACGGCTGATCATGTTCGTTCCAGGAGTGGATGTTGCTGATACTGCATCGTTTGCGGCCCGTGCCGGAGTAACCTGCCAGTAGAGCTTCATAGCCTCTTCCCATTGGCCCTTACGTGCCATATCGAATACCCGAGGGTAGTAGTCGCCCATCCAGTTCGTGTTGGCGGTCGCTGAGTATTGAAGCTTCAGCTGTGACATCAACGGAATGGTGCTGGCTTCGATGGGGGAGGAAATCACGACCTCATCGCGGAAGTGGTGATACATCTCCATGAGCCCCGGAATCCCCGGGTAACCTTGTTCTGCTTTGATCGCCACGATGTTTGGTAACTCATCGATAATGCGACGCACGAAATCGACGGGCATGCCTGCCGGGTGGATGCGTTCGAACCCCCAAGCTGGGAGTGGGAACAGCATAGTGGCCAGTTGGGTTTCTTCGGTAAAGCGTTTGGTGTAGTCAAATACTTCGTCCAATGACGTGGGCCAGAATGAGGCTGGATACGCCAATAGGGCGCGATCCACACCGGATTTGGTAGCTAATTTTGCTGCCTCGATGTTTTGTTCCAGGGTGCCGTAAATAGCGTGGAAAAACAGTCCGAAGTCAGGGCCAGCGGCTTCGCGGGCGATCGCTGCCATACGGGCGTTTTCTTCAGGGGTGATATTTACTTCGGCAACCAGAAGGGTGCCGGTGTATCCCATTTCTTTGAGGCGTACGACATCGTGTTGGATTGCATCCTCGTTCAGTTGCGAGAAATCCGCAGTAAACGATGGATGGGTGACGGCAGCTGCCCCCACAAATTCTTCACGCGCCCATGCGCGTGCTTCTGTTACTGAGTAGTTCAACATTTTGCTCCTTAGTTATTTAGCGCTTGTAACGATGGTTACGGGGAGTTCGGTGCCCATACCCAGGGCGCGGGCACGGTTGTATAGCATCTCAGCGACAACGATGTCCTGGAGGCCAGAGCCCGTGGATTTATAGATTCGAATTCCATTCGAGGTGTCGATGGAAGACTCAGAACTCAGTGCGGTGTTCAAACTGAGTACTTTGCCGTTGAGGTTGATCCCTTCGGCTTGTGCGGCCAACATATCGCCGCTGTCGTGGACTACTTCGTCATACGTGTCCACCACAATTGTGGAGGCCCGATCGATCAATTCGACGGGGACTTCGCGCTGACCACGCGTCGTCGAGCCAATGGATATGACCGTGGCATCGCGGGCCACTGTTTCGGCCCGAATGATAGGTGTTTCGTCACGCGAACGAGCCGCGCACAAGATCAAGTCAGCGCCCTCTACCGCCTCATCGGCACTCGAAACTGGGATAGCGTGTGAGCCATCTTTGGTGCTGAAATCGGCCGCGAAAGCTTCTCGATTGGCAATTGTCGGACTGAAGACTCGGATGGACGAAAACTCGGCTACAGTGCCCAGCGCCTGCAGGTGCGAGCGTGCTTCGAAGCCAGAGCCGATCACCCCAACGGACACCGGTTTGTTCGGCAAGATGGTAGCGGCTCCCACCGCAGTGGTCGAAGCTGTTCGCAGCCCCGTGACACGATTGCCGTCGATCAACGCGACCAGTTCGGCGGTCTCTTTATCAAACAGATTGATCATGTAGCTGACCTGCAGACCGTCGGCGAAACTTCCCACGATGGATTTCGCGCCGAAGAGCTTACCCGAAGCAGGAATTGAAGGCATGATGCGCATCCATTCACGCTGGGAGTCTGCAAAAATGCGTCCGGGTGTTCGTTGCTCATCTTCAGCAGCTGAATAAGCTGCCCGAATCGCCGCAATCGCATCTTCAAAATTCGCCAGCGTTGCAACATCTTGGTCTGTCAGGAATAACGGTCGCCGAATGTCGGGGTTATTCTCAATGCTCATTTCACTCCTTGCTTCGAGTCTTTCTGAAACCTCTTGAGCGAGTTTTCAAACAATGCTGTACGAAACGCATCGTATCTTATATAGTGTAGGTGATCCAAGTCTCAGAAGAAAGGGGCGACCATGTCGCTTGTAACTGTGAACCCAGCAAATGAATCCACTGAAATGGTCATTGACCGACATACTCCCGAAGAAGTGGAGCAACGAATCGCTCAGACGGCTCAAGCTGCCCTTGAGTTGAGAGATACTACATTTGCCCAGCGGGCCGCCTGGATGCATGCGGCGGCCGACTTCTTAGAGCAGCAGGCCGAAGAGCTCGGCAACCTCATTACCATTGAGATGGGCAAGCCTATCCACCAGTCGGTAGCAGAAGTTCATAAGTCTGCCAACGCTATGCGCTTCTATGCCGATCATGCTGAGGAGTTTTTGGCGGGGGAGCAGCTGGAGGATCCGTCAAAGGTGAACGCCTCGAGTGCCTGGACGTTTTATGAGCCGCTGGGTGTCGTGCTTGCCGTGATGCCTTGGAACTACCCAATCTGGCAGGTTGTGCGTTTTGCCGCACCTGCGCTGATGGCCGGAAATGCCGGACTGCTAAAGCATGCCTCGAATGTTCCTCAAGCAGCACTATTTCTCGATACCTTATTCGAGCACGGAGGGTTTCCGGCAGGTGCCTTCCGTGCGTTACTGATTGGTGGCGGCGACGTGGCGCAGGTCATTGCTGATCCGCGAGTAAAAGCCGTCACGCTGACCGGGTCAGAACCTGCGGGACGCTCGGTCGCCTCGATAGCTGGCGACCACATTAAGAAATCTGTGTTGGAGTTGGGCGGCTCAGATCCGTTTATTGTCATGCCGTCCACCGATGTCCAAGCGGCCGCCTCCACCGCCGTATTGGCGCGCACCAATAATAATGGTCAGTCGTGTATCGCCGGCAAACGATTCATTGTTCACGCTGACATTTACGACGAATTCACCGCAGCGTTCGCCGAGCACATGGCCAACCTCAAGGTCGGCGATCCGTTGGATCCAGAAACGCAGATTGGTCCACTGGCTACTCGAGACGGTCGAGATGACCTCGCGGAGCTCGTGGACGATGCGGTGCACAAGGGGGCCGAGGTCCTCACCGGTGGTTACATCCCTAAAGGTGCCGGGTATTTCTACGCACCGACCGTGCTTGCTGGACTGACCGAGGACATGCGTCTGGTGCAAGAAGAAGCATTTGGACCTGTCGCCACCGTGTACAAGGTGGACTCTGCCGAAGAGGCGCTCGAGATCGCCAACCAGACCGACTTTGGGCTCTCCAGTGCCGTGTGGACGACCAACATCGAAGAGCAAGAGTGGTTCCTGCGCAATGTAGAAGCAGGTGCTGTCTTCATCAATGGCATGACTGTGTCCTACCAAGAGCTACCGTTTGGCGGAATTAAAAACTCCGGCTACGGACGCGAGTTGGCTGCCGAGGGCATTCGCGAATTCTGCAATTTGAAGACCGTCTGGCGGGCCTAGTTGGTCTTCGAGCTGAAGTTTTGCGACACACATTGCACAAGTTTGTGATATGAATTACACTCGATACGAAACGCACCGAATCGGAAGGTCGGGGAATGTCTCAAGAATTTGACGCAGACGTCATCGTCGTTGGCGGCGGCCCAGTCGGAGTAGGAGCCCTAGCGCTCTTGGGGCGACTTGGCCTCACTGCGATCGGCTTTGAAAAAGAAACAGAAATGTGGCCTACCGCACGGGCCGTGCACTTCGATGGTGAAGTCATGCGAGTGCTGCAAACCTTGGGGATTGCTGAGGAACTCGCTAAGGTCACCAAGCCCATGATGACCATGCATATGCAAAACGAAGACCGCGAACAGCTGGTGTCGGTGCCGACAGGGCAGCTCGGCTCTCAAGGTTGGCATAATGACGTGACGTTCCACCAGCCCGACGTGGAACGTCTGCTGCGCGGAGTCGTAGAGGAAACCGCGGACGTAGAGTTGCGGTGTGGTGTGGAAGTCATACACTTTCAAAACCTCGACGAAGGGGTACGAGTCACGGTTCGCGAAACCGATGGCTCGCAGGGCGTGTACACGGCACGCTGGCTCATCGGTGCCGACGGCGCCAAGTCATTTGTGCGCCGCTCACTCGAGATCGGTGCCGACAAGTATGGTGAAGATGCCCGCTGGGTCGTGGTCGATGGCCACCTGCACGACAGTCCCGGTTACGAAGACGACATGATTTTCTTGCTGCATCACACGCGCCCGGCCATGTGGATTCGACTCCCTGAAACTCGCGTGCGGATGGAGTTCATGGTGATGGACGATGATCATCCAGACGAAATCATCACGCCTGAGGCCATCGAACGCATTAGTTATGGCGTTCTGCCGGCTTCAAAATTCGACCCAGAGCGCCAAGCAATTTATATGTTCCGTGGTCGGATCGCGAAGTCCTGGCGCCAAGGCAATGTCTTCCTCGCCGGCGACGCCGCACACCTGGCCCCACCGTGCTTCGGTCAAGGATTGTGCGCCGGTCTACGCGATATTGCCAACCTGGCGTGGAAGTTGGACTTGGTCAAACGCGGCCAAGCTGATGCCTCCATTTTGGATACCTACGAGTCAGAACGAAAGCCTCACGCCAAATTTTGGGTCGAACAAGCGGTCACTGCCGCCGGTTTCTTACAGACCACCGATGCTGAAGCAGCGGATCGACGTGATGCTAATATCCGTGCCAACCCCATGGCTGCGGCACCGGTTTCACCGCCGTTGGGTGCAGGCCTGCATCGAGGGGCACTCGATGAGCAGGCTGGCAGACTGAGCGTTCAACCGATCCTGACAGATGACATCCGACTGGATGACACGCTTGACGTGCGTTTTGTGCTCGCTGCACAACCCGAGATGTATGAACAGCTGGATGAGGCACTTCGTGCTCGCATCGAAGACAGCCGGGACATCGTTGTGCTGCTGGATCCGACAAAAAATGCTCAAGTGCTCGAAGCGTCGAATGCATTAGCGGCCGTTGTACGACCAGACCGCTATATCTTCGGTACCGCCTCCGACAAGGCGCAGCTACAAGACCTCATCGAGGCACTACCCCTGGCAGACATTCAACAAAAATCAGCCAGCGTCTTTACCTGACGTTCGCGCGAACCCCTGCAATCGTGGGGTATCGCCAATCAGGTGGATTTCATCACCCAAGAGATGTGCAACGACCCGGATACGGGCCTGTCGAAGGCTCAAGCGGTCGAAACACGCTTCTTGATCCCAAAACCCACTAACCAAACAGAAAAAGTAGACCCTAAGGAGTCGTCTTATGAAGCTTGGAAGAATTGCCGTGTCCACCCCGGACGGAGAACAGCTACGCACCGTAGCTGTCGAACCAGAACATGACCGAGTCATCGACCTTGCCCGAGCGTATGCGTTGACGCTGCAGCGCCGCGGTGCCACCCCGGAACGAGCCCGCGAGCTTGCCCTGAGTATCTTTCCTGCCAGCCTGTCCAATGCGATCGCCATTGGCGACGCGTTTTTGGATATCGCCCATGACGCGTTGGCAGCCGCCGATGACGCGTCGACTGCGATTGCTGACGTACAGTGGCGCGCCGCCATCGATCCGCCAGTAATTCGAGACGGCCTGACCTTTGGAACGCACATTGAAAACTATTTCAAAAACGTTGCGAAAACTAAGCCGGTTCGTGCCGTCTACGAGCGCCCCGGCTACTTCAAGGGCACGACGTCCACCGTGTTTGGTCATGACCAAGTCATTCCGTACCCAAATATCTCCGAGAAACTCGACTACGAGTTAGAAATCGGATACATCATGGGCAAACCTGGTCGTAATCTGACACCAGATGACGCCATGGACCACATCTTTGGGATCACGATCTTCAACGACTGGAGCCTGCGAGACGTACAAGCGTTGGAAGGCCCCATTGGAATGGGGGCCCAACACAGTAAGGACTTCGCCTACGGTATCGGCCCCTGGATCACCACGATGGATGAGATCGACTCCATTGAAGGACTCAAGGGCCAGGTTCGTGTAAACGGAGAAGTCCGTTCGGACACCCGCGTTGAAAACTTCGTCTACACACCGGAAGAACTGGTCGCCTACATCTCGATCTTCAACGGTCTACAACCCGGAGATCTCATCGGTTCCGGAACCATGGGCTTCGGCGGCGGCGTCGAAATTGGTCGCTTCGTTGAGCCCGGTGACGTCGTCGAGCTAGAACTCGAAGGTGTCGGAACCCTACGTAACCAGATTGCGGCAACCAAAGAAGTCCCACCGTGGTGGCCAGAACCACGCCCATACCCATTTGAAAACGAGGAGAATTAAGCATGGCAAGAGCAGCTGTACGACGCGTCGTCACCGGACATGATGATGAAGGCAAAGCCATCATCCTCTATGACGGAGCGGCGCCAAATAGTTTCGAATCACCAAATATCCCCGGTTTCGGAGCGACCGTACCGTGGTGGACCCAGGCGAAGGGCATCGACCACGTCTCCGACGAAGATCTAGCCACCGCCGACAGTGAGATCCCCTCATTCCCCGCCGAAGGTGAAACGATCCTGCGTATCGCAGATTTCCCACCGGATGCGGTATACCCAGACGACGCCGAGTCGTTGATTTTCACGGAACTCGATGGGCAGGAAGAAGCCCAAGCCGGCAACGAGCACAATAATAGTGATCATTTCTGGTTTCACCGGACCGACTCATTAGATTATGCGGTGGTCCTCGAAGGCGAGATCACGTTGTTAGTTGATGAGGGTGAAACCACTCTCACCGCTGGTGATGTCGTCGTGCAACGTGCGACCAGCCACGCCTGGTCAAATCGGACTGACAAGACTGCGCGGATGTTGTTCGTGCTGATCGGAACCCCACCGCAATCCGCCGAAGACATCGCCGCCCAGCGCAAAGCCTATGGAAAAGCAGCAGTGTCATGATTATCGACCAGCAAGCCGAATTCGGAGAAATGATGTGGCGGGCAGATCCAGAGACTGTTCGGACTGCGCAGCTGACGGAGTTTCGGCAGTACGTGCAAGGACAGGGCGTCGAGATTGGTGATGCCTATGAAGAGCTCTGGCAATGGTCGGTCGATGAACCAGCAGCCTTTTGGCAGGCCTTCGCTGAGTTCGCCGGCGTTTACATGGAGCCCGCGCCCCGGCCGATCCGTACGACCGACCCGATGCCAAACACCAAATGGTTCCCCGGTCGACGTCTGAATTTTGCCCGTCAACTACTGGAAGGTCACGAAGGTACCGCCCTTCTGGCCGTGGCAGAAGACGGCCAACAAACCGAGGTCTCATGGCAACAATTGCGACATGATGTTGCCGCACTGGCGCAGCACCTTCGGGACTTGGGTGTGGAACAGGGCGACCGAGTCGCCGCTGTCTTGCCAAATATCGCCGAAGCGGTGACTGCGTTTTTAGCAACCGCGTCCCTCGGTGCGGTGTGGTCAATTTGTTCACCCGAATTTGGTCCCGGTGCGATCGCTTCGCGCTTTACGCAGTTAGAGCCGAAGGTCCTCATCACCTCACCGGGCCACACCCTGGGTGGCAAGGACCGCGATAACACCGCGACGCTACAGGCGGTGCTTGACGAAGTATCCTCGATCGAACACGTGGTATGGGTGGCCGGAGATACTGTCATCACTGAACCTGCTCTTGGAGTGCCAGCCGCGCGTTGGGAGGAGATTATCCTCCAGGACGCCCCACTGGAATTTACTGATGTGGAGTTCAGTTCACCACTGTGGGTGCTGTTTTCTTCAGGCACCACAGGCAAGCCGAAAGGGATTGTCCATAGCCACGGCGGGGCGTTACTTGAGGAACTGAAAATGCTCATGTTCCACACCGAGCTGCGCCCTGGCGATCGATACCTGAATGTCGCTTCGACGAGTTGGGTATTGTGGAACGCTTTGGTCAGTGCACTGGGTGTCGGAGCGACCGCCGTCTTGGTCGATGGCAACCCCACCTACCCATCGCACAGCCGGGTCTGGGAAGTCGCCGCAGCCACTAAGACCACTGCCCTTGGGGTCAGCGCAGGCCTGATCCACGCGTGTGAGAAAACTGGATTGGCAGCATCGGAGAGTTACGATCTGTCACACTTGAGATGCCTCCAGGTAACCGGCTCGCCACTGTCGTTGGACGGCTACCGTTGGGTCTACGCCAATGTCGGGGACGTGTGGCTGTCTTCCATGAGTGGTGGAACCGACATCGGCTCCATCTTCGTGGGTGGCGTGGTTACTGAACCGGTTTACGCGGGACATATTCAAGTCCCTGCTCTGGGAGTGCGAGTTGAGTCCTGGGACAACGCCGGAAAGCCGACCACCGGAAAAGGTGAGCTGGTCGTAACTGACCCGATGCCGTCCATGCCACTGTTTTTCTGGGGCGATGCAGACGGTAGTCGATACCGGGATAGCTATTTCACGATGTATCCGGGAGTCTGGCGCCACGGAGACTTTATCGAGTTCAATGACTCGGGGATTCTGATCCACGGGCGATCAGACTCGACATTGAATCGTCATGGATTGCGACTCGGTTCCGCTGAGATTTATGCAGTGGTCGAGGCGATTCCACAAGTGGCCGAAGCCATGGTGATCGGCGCGGAGATTAACGCTGAGGATTACTACATGCCGCTGTTCATTCAACCGGCCGCCGGTTTCGATGCAGAACAGACTCGCGCCGACATTGTAACTGCAATTCGCAAACACCTCTCACCCAGGTACTTGCCCGATGACATCATTGAAATGCGCGCCATTCCGCATACCAAGACCGGCAAGAAACTCGAGGTACCGGTGAAACGCTTATTGCAGGGCGAAGCGGCCAGCGACGTCGTAGATCTCGGTGCGATTGATGATGCCGAGCTCTTTGCCCAGTACGCTGCATTCGCCCGGAACTACCTCGAACAACGCACGCGCGCGGCAGTCTAACAATATAGCCCCCTCAACACGACAAGACGAAAACTGGAACGGCCAACTCCACAACACGATCCGAATCATAGCTGAGTTGTGTCGCCATCCTTCGGAGACTACATGAGGAGCTTCAAATGTCTCAAACAACCAATACCGTCACCCAAGTGCTTGGTAGCTCGTGGAATATCGACGGCTTGACCATCAAAAACCGATTCGTGCTCAGCCCGATGGCCGTGCTGCGACCCACCAAAGACGGCCATCCAAGTGAGCAGTCCATCGCGTTTCTTACACGTAGGGCTCAAGGCGGGGCAGGACTGCTGATTATCGGCGGTGGATCCGCGACCGTGCGGGGCAACGATGAGGCGCCGTTTAGTCCCTCGATGCGCTTTGACCACGACCGCTACATCCCCGAGCTGAAGCGGATGGTTGAAGCCGTTCATGCGCACGGGACACCGATTTTTGCGCAGATCTTCCCAAGTTTTGGTGCCATGGGCGTGCCAGCAGAAGGTCGACCAACCCGAGCTGCAAGCCCGAAACCAGTGCGTATGGCTGCACCACGGTTACCAAACGGACTGTTCATTCCGGGTGGCCGAACAATGCCGGTGCCTCAAGAAATTACCAAAGCAGAAATTCTTGAAGTTCAAGAAGAAACCGTGGCCTCGGTGCTCCGAGCGAAAAAAGCCGGATTTGACGGTATCGAAATCGGCGCACACATGCGTTACCTGTATTCCTCGTTCCTGTCCCCACGGACGAACTGGCGAGACGATGAATACGGCGGCTCAGCAGAAAACCGAGCGCGTATCCTCACCGATACAGTACGGGCTATTCGCGCCGAAGTCGGACCAGATTATCCTGTTGGCCTGCGCATGAGCGTCAATGACCATCTACCGGATGGCCAGGGCCCGCAAGGATTCGCCGAAGTTGCGGCTCACATTGCGAACGAGGGTCTGGGGTATATCGCACTGACCGACGGGAACTACGAGTCTATGGACCAGAACCTGCCACAAACCTCCGGCCCGATGCTGGCCCACAGCGAGCCGCAGATCTTCCGAGAGGCACTACCCGATACACCCTTACTGCTCAGCAACACCTATGAGCCGGAACAGGCCGCTCGGGCAATCGAAGAAGGCCACGCCGATGCCATCATGCTTGGTCGCCAGATGCTCGCCGATCCGGATTTCCCAAATAAAGTGCTACAGAACCGCACGGATGCGATCACCTGGTGTGACCATAACAACTCGTGCATCCGCCGCTTGATGACGAATATCCCGGTTCGGTGTTCGTTGAACCCCGAAATGGGACGGGAAGCCGAATTAACCGGAACACCCGAACCGATTGTCAACAGAATAAAGCGACCCGTGGATAAGGCGTTTGTCGCAGCGGCCGGTTCGCCATTGCTGATGAGCATCGCCGATCGTCTGGCAAAAGCCAAGGCGTCCTCCGAGAAGAAATAACCGCTAGGACATATTTCGAATGAAACTCAAACCTGACGACGCTGTCATTGTCGCTGTCAAACGCACACCTATCGGTCGCGCATTCAAAGGCTCGCTGGCACAGGAACGGCCAGAAGATTTATCCCTCACGGCGGTTTCTGCCGCGCTGGCCTCTCTACCATCCTTGCAGCCCGCAGAACTGGACGATTTCTATCTTGGCTGTGCGGTCCCCGAAGGATTCCAAGGGGACAATATTGCACGGCGAGTGGCGGTGTTGGCAGGATACGATAAGTTGCCTGCTACCACGGTGAATCGATTTTGTGCTTCCTCTTTGCAGGCAGCGGCGATGGCCTCGCAGGCTATCAAAGCAGGCGACGCTCAAGCAATTCTCATTGGGGGAGTGGAGTCAGTTTCGACTCAACGTCCCCTCGATGTCCAACCCCATCCGGCGTTTCTTGACGCCGCAGATCGCGCCGATAAAGCCTTTGAGGCCGGAGCGGATTGGACCGATCCCAGGAGAACCGGTGGGATCCCGAATGTTTATATCAGCATGGGTAAGACAGCCGAGTTCGTCGCTCGAACCACCGGGACCACGCGGCATGCCCAAGACGATTGGGCGCTCGAATCGCAGATGCGCGCCACCACCGCCCTGGAGGCTAACTATTTTGCTTCGGAGATTGCGGCGCATACGAGCTGTGATGGGACTGTAGTCGACAAGGACGACGGGCCACGCCCCACGACAACAGCAGAGGGGTTGGCGGGACTCAACCCAGCATTTCATCCCAACGGGACCGTAACCGCTGGCAATGCGAGTCCACTCAATGATGGCGCGTCAGCCATGGTCATCATGCGTGCTGCGCGGGCTCAAGAGCTCGGTATCACGCCGCTTGCGCGGATTCTAGGGTCAGCGGCCAGTGCGCTATCACCCGAGATCATGGGGCTCGGCCCCGTGGAAGCGACCAACAAACTCCTGGCACGACTGGGTTTGACCATCAATGACATCGACATTGTCGAACTCAACGAAGCCTTCGCTGCGCAGGTCGTACCAGTTGTCGATCAACTCGGTGCCGACCCCTCCAAAGTGAACCCACACGGAGGTGCCATCGCGTTAGGCCACCCCTTCGGTGCAACCGGCATTCGTTTGTTGGGCACGCTTCTCAACGGTTTGACGGTTCAAGACCGCAGCATGGGGCTTGCAACCCTGTGTGTTGGTGGCGGCCAAGGTATGGCCATGGTTATCGAGAGGATCTGAACATGAGTGCAGTACAACAAATGCTTCGAGCAGACCAGAGCTTGTCCTTGCTGGGGATCAACGTGGTGAACGAAACATCCGGATCTGGGGTCGCTACGATGTTGGTCACTGAAGAGATGGCCAACGGGCACCAAATTTGTCACGGCGGCCTAGTATTTTCCCTAGCAGATACCGTCTTTGCGATTGCCGCCAATGCGGTCAACGCGGGAACGGTCACCTCGGAAAGCTCGATTAGCTACCTGGCTCCCGCCCGGGTAGGAGACCTCTTGGTCGCAGATGCCAACGTGACATATGAGACCGATCGTCGGGTCATTGTGGACGTCACGGTGCGCATCGGAGAAGCCACCGTTGCTTTATATCGAGGTTTCGGACGCACTATCAAACCCCAACGCGCATAGCGCTTGCTTCCGACGGCAACGGTGCAAGAAGTAAAAAACGACTGGAACTTATGCTCTAGAGCGGTGGATGAAAGAGGACAGCATGATTGAAACAACAACGCATTTTTCACAGGAAACCATGGGACGACGTTTAGAAGGCAAACGGATACTCATCACCGGCACGGGCGGCGGCCAAGGAGCTGCAGCCCAGCGACTCTTTTGTACGCATGGTGCCCACGTCATCGGCTGTGACGTCACTCCAGGAGCGGCCGCTGCAACCGCAGCTGAATTGAGCGAACAAGGTTTTCATGCCGAAGGACACGATGTCGACCTTGCTGACCCACAGGCCGCCAAAACCTGGGTAGAGACTTCCATTGAGACTCTGGGTGGAATCGATGTGCTCTACAATAATGCCTCGGCTCCGGCCATCGCGCCGTTTCACGAAATGACTCTCGACCAGTGGCGTTTCACCATGGTCAATGAGTTGGAGATCCTCTTTACCGTGACATCGGCTGCATGGCCCCAGCTCATGAAAACCGGAGGTAGCGTTCTTAATGCTTCCTCTGGCAATGCCAGTATGGGTGTGGCGCCCATGGGCTTTGCTGCTCATGCGGCCGCTAAAGCAGGAGTCCTTGGGTTAACCCGACAGTTAGCTGCCGAAGGGGCACAATACGGCATTCGGGTCAATGCTGTGACACCCGGGTTTGTTGAAAGTCCGGGTACGAGCGGTATGCCTCAAGAGATCAAAGACTACTTTAGTCAGCGCATCAACTTGCTGCCCGGGGCGATCCAGCCCGTAGATATTGCCTATTGCGCTCTGTTCTTGGCGTCTGATGAAAGCCGCATGGTCTCCGGCAGCGAATACATTGTCGACTCTGGTACCAACGGAGCCCGACCTGCATAATCGCTAGGGCCATTGCGGCCAACGGCACCAACCGCAAACACAAAAGCTCGTAGTCACTTCACTGAAGTGACTACGAGCTTTTGTGTTTTGTGCCGGCTGTGGAGAGCTCATTGCCTGTGAGCATTTCGGGACAACAGATTAGGCAACCCGATTGAGGCTGCGTTCCATATACTCTTTTCGAACCGTACTGGGGGTCTTGCCGAAGTGTTGACGAAAACTTCGGCTGAAACTTGACGGGTCAGTAAAGCCGCAGCTGATCGCAACGGCCGCAATAGGTGTGGTCGCAAGCGCCGGATCCTGTAAAGCCTTCATGACCTTTTCGAGACGTTGGGTCCGAATCCATTCAGCAACACCGGTCCCGGACGCTGCAAAAAGGCGATGCACGTAGCGTACAGAAATATAGTGGGCTTGCGCCAGGCGTTCAGGACCCAGATCAGGCTCATGTAAATGCTCCAACGCATAAGCGCGTAGCTGCGACAGCATGGTCTTGCGTTGCGAGTGACGTGCCAAGGTGGTGCCATCTGCATCGCCATGGACTGTCTGGAGGATCGTGAGAAGCATTTCGAAGGCACCTTCGCTCTCATGACTCAACAAGTCACCTCGGTCAGCGGCGCTCGCAAGCCGTGCCACAAAAGGAGCAGCGAGCTGGACGAAAGGGGATTTTTGCGCGCTGAGGCGTTGGGCGGTTTGCTGCGAGATATGATCTGCGCGCGGGCCCAAAAGCTGCTTGGGAAAGCTCAGCACAAATAAGGATAAGTTCCCCGGAGATTCGACAATCGAAGGTCTAGAAGTGTCCTGGATTCCCATGTCGCCAGCTGCGAGGACGCATCGTCTGTCGTCTTGGCCGATCCGGAAATTACCCTGCCGAGCCAGATACAACAAGATGTGCTCAGGATCAGACTGCGAGATTTCCGTGGGCTCCCGTTCAATCCGGTGCGGACTACCGTTGATAGCTCGAATGGTAACCGGTCCGACTTGCGAGCCCTTCATCCAGCCCTCGAACGGTCTTGGACCCAGGGGGCTGAAGCGTGTTTCGAAGAAATGCTCTGCAATCCCACCGGTCCAATAATCCACCCGGCCTAATGGATGGACTGCCGAAGTATTCAGGAGCGTCGACATCAAACAAACTACCTTCCATCCGGTACGGTTCGTACCGATTCTAATGTATGGTGATGATAGTCACAAGTGATGGTGGTAGTGCAGATGCCCTACCTCAAGCAAGAGGTAGGGCATCTGAGGTCGAATTTATGACTGGCTCTCGTAACCCGGAAGCGCTTTGGCGCTGAGTGCTACGAGACTAGGCGTTATTGCCGTTGCGTAGGCGGGCCGGCCAAATACCTGACTTTCCTGGAGCGAGGATGCCATTGGGGTCAAGGGCGTCTTTAATGGTTTCGTTGAAGCGTCGTTGCGAGTGGTTGTTGAATCCAAACTGGTCCGCAGCGAGGTCCATGAATGAGAGGTGCGCACGGTATTCGCCGTAGCCTTTTTTGCCGGCGATGGCCACCATCTTCTTGGCGACTTCGTACGCTCGACGGGTTTGATCTTCGTCCTTGGTGTCGAAAGCAAGCACATTGATGAAAGTGGTCGACCGTGCGTTGATGGGAAGCAGTCCGGCCATGAGGTCCAAACCGGCTTCTTGTACCATCTCTTTCATGAGAGACTGGGCGGCCAGGGTGTCAGTTGTGGTGAGTGGAATAACCGGCGAGAAGTCAACGTGACCGCCTTCGTCTCCGCCGTACCACGAGGCCATCTTGTAAAGGTCGAGGTTCGGGATCCCGATTTGGATCTGTTCGTGAGGGTTCTGTAAGTTCTTCCACTCGGATTTTTCGTATTTCTTGCCGGTGACTTCAACGCCGGAAATCGATTCGAAACGTTTCTTGAGCTTCGCGTAGCGGTGATCCACTACTGCTTCATCGCCATACAGAGCAAAACGCATCATCCAGCGGCCAAGGTTCAATTCTTTGGCGATTTTGTCGATGATGTGTTCTGGCACTGGGCCGTCGCCATCCCACCAGTCTTTTCGGGAGGTCATCATGGAGGCCATAATGAGCGTGTTGGAGAACTGTGGGCGCATATCGATGGTGCCATCAAGCATGAGTTCACGCAGTGCATTCACAATGGGGCCTACGTCATCTTCGTTCCATGAACGCAGCCACAGAGGCATATAGACCTCGGGTTTTGGCATGAGCCAGTAGCCCATTTTTGTGACGATGCCGTTGTTCGATTGCATGAAGAGCTCAGTCGACGTCGGGCCTAAACCGCGCTTATACAGCGGCCAGGTCTTATTGCCTTCCATCGCGCCCATGCCTGTGCGAATGAGGTCGCCGTCTGGGAGAACAACTTCCATGCCACAGTGTGACGCCTGGTCGATTGAGTAGGGCATATAGGTCAGCCCATGGTCCAGGGTGTTTGAAACAACGCCACCCCAGCCAACGTCAACGATGGAAGCAGCCAAATCGTGGCCACCGGCTTCGATTGCCTCATACAGGTCGATCCAGCTGACGCCGGGTTCCACCATGGCGTAACCCAGCTCTTCGTTGATCTCCAGCACTCGGTTCATGTTTTCAAACGACACAATGATCGATCCGTTGACTTGTGGAGCCGGCCCGCCGTAACCATTGTTTTTTCCACGACCAATCGGCCACAGCGGGATGCGGTGTTCATTTGCCAGGCGGACGATCTCTTGGACCTCTTCGGTGCTGGTGGGCTTGACGACAGCAGCAGCAAGGTTGGTGGTCCAAGTGGAGATTTGGTACGGGTCGCGGTAAGTCTTGAGTGTCTCGTCGTCGGAGGCGACCTTCTCTGCGCCCAACGCTTCAACGAAGGCGTCCAGGGCCTTTTCTAGGCCTTCTTCGGTGACGCCGGGTGGGACAGCTTTGGTCTGGTTTTCAACGTTTTGAGTCATCGTAGTCTTCCTTTCGAAATTCGTGCATGCGGTGATACTCATCACACCAAGTTCTTCGAACTTTTAGGGAGAAGTGGGGTTGATAGTGCATTGGCTGCACAGTGGTGTGCAGCATCCGCATAGGGGCAGGTTTATCTAGGTCAGAGAATTCACGAGGGGCTTCTCTTGAGCGTGTGCTTGTTTTGTTTTGCGCTGTTGCGAGCGTTTGAGTACGCCAAGTGAGCCGCCAAGAATACCCAAGGGAACGAGGAGGACAAGGAAGAAGCCACCAAGACCAATTCCTGCGCCAGCGACGACTCCTCCAGCGGCGCCGAGGCCTGCCGATCCGAGTCGGGCATAAAGCTCCATGACCCCTAGGCCGGTGCCCTTGAGGTCAGCTGGATAGGCGCCAACCGTGAGCACATTGCGTGTCGGGCCCACGGCCGCAGGGATAAAGAATCCGGCCGCTGTCAAGGTGATGAGCAAGGTGCCGAAGCCGGCATCCGAAGTGACGCTCACCAAGACTGCGGTAAAGGCCGCGAGAGTTATCGCTACTGCGACTGTACGGTACATCGGCAGCTTGACCAGAACCGAGCCCAGCAAGAGCATGCTCAAAACGCTGGCAAAGCCATAGAGCGCAAAGATAGTGCTGCTCTGGGCGGTATCCATGCCCGGGGAGGGCTGTTGTAAGAGCAGCGGCAAGTACTGCACAATGACCATCTGGGTTCCCAAAGAAAAGAACGCAAAAACCCACAGGGCGATGGTGGTTCGGCGGAAGCTAACCGTGAGAAGCTGTTTCAGTCCGCGGGTGGAGTGACTTGAGATTTCCGCACTCGCCAGGTCGATGCTTTCCACATTAAAGCGTGGGTTGATTCGCAGTATCGCATGGCGCGCACGGCCGTGATGTCCTTTGTGGGCCAAGAATATTGGGGATTCAGGGATGATGAGCCAAATAAGCGCAATGAACACAAGAGGAAGGATGCCGCCCAGGTACATGAGCGTTTGCCACCCAAGGGTGGGGAGCACAAATCCGGCCAGGACCGCACCAAGGGAAGTGCCGATGCCAAGTCCAGCATATGAGGCGGCAACCATGGCGACACGCTGTTTGCCGGGAATGAGGTCTGATAGCAATGCAACGCCGGTGGGCAGGACTGCGCCGATGCCAAGGCACGCGAGGAAGCGCCAGGTCATGAACATATTGAAGTCTGGCGAGGTGCCACCAAGACCAGTGCCAATAGCAAAGAGTAGACCGGCAGCAATCAACACCACCTTCCGTCCTAAGAGGTCTGATAGACGTCCAGAAATCAGAGCCCCGATGCCCATGAAGATGAAGCCGCCGGTGACCACGAGGGAAATTCCCCCGCCGATCGAGACACCCCACTCAGCAATAAGTGAAGGGAAGATATGGCTGACGATCGTGGCGTCCATGCCATCGGTAACGAAGAGGAAGAAGAGGAGGCCGAAAAAGAGCCAGTGGCGCCAGTTGAGGCCACCGGCATCTATGGCATCCGACAACGTGTGTCCGTTAAGAGATTTGGTAGTCATTTTGAACCTTGCATGAAATTAGGGATAGATGAAAACGTAGCGATACGGGCCGTGTCGTATCGAATATACCTCACCCAGGCGTGTTGCGCATCACATTCATCAAAGTTTTTTTGCGGAGCATTTGGTCGTAGGGCACTAAAGGTGACCGTATCGTATCGAATGAGTGTAGGATTGGCTCCATGGCAGTACGTAGTGAAGCAAGTCATAAAGCGGTTCTTGATGCAACGATGGAGCTCCTCGACCCAGAGAGCGGGGAGGGGGTGTCGGTGCAGAAACTGTCGATTGAGCGAATAGCTCGAGTGGCCGGTGTCAGTAAGACCACGATCTATCGGTGGTGGCCCAGTAAGGTTGCGGTCGTCATTGATAGTTTCGTAGCCAGCCATATTGCGCGTACTCCCATACGCGAGGATTTGCCAGGAATCGAAGCATTGCGCGAACATATGGGGGCGCTAGTAGAGACCTATGCGACCCATGAGGGGCGACTTGTTTCGCAACTGATCGCTGAGTGTCAGCACGACCCCGGCGCAATGGATGAGTTCAAAGAACGTTTTTGGCATAACCGGCGTGATGCGGCTGTCTCGATAATCCGGCGTGCCCAAGAAGAAGGGGATATTTGGGCGGAACTGGACCCCGTCGGCGTCGCCGATTTAATCTACGCCCCGATTTATTTCCGCTTACTGTTCCAGTCCGGGCCGTTGGAGAAAGCGTGGAGCGACCGGGTACTAGATCTGGCATTAGCTGGTTTAACCCCGCGTGAGAGCGCCTGAGAGCGGTTCGCTGTTTTTGTGTCCGGGCTTTGTGCGAAAGGTTATTTCGCAGCCGGGGGGATAACCATCTAGGGCAGAACCTAGCAAGCGATTATGTTTTGCAGGTTCTGCCCTAGGACGCTCAATGATTGAGCCTATTCAGTTGTTCTATAGGCCGTGCTGTTACTGCTGTGTGGCGGGTTCTCCTGGACGCAGGGTCGCGCCGCCTGCTGACAGCTCCACGAAAACCTTATGGTTCGAGTCCGAGCTGGTTTGCAGTTGATTGTCTAGGTCGCCGGCGCTGATCTCTGAGGTGACCGCGTATTGGGTATCCGGCAGGGTCAGATCGAACTGCCCCGCGCTGACCTCGGTGTTGACAGTGTCCGGTGCGCTGCCGGTGAGTTCGGTGGTCAACCGTCCGGCTGACACCTCAAACTCGGCGGTCTGGACGTCGGCCAGATTGAGGTTGGCGCTGCCGGCACTCAGCTGGGCATCCAGCGCGTTAGCCGAGCCATTGACGGTGGCTTCCCCGGCGCCCAGTTCTACTTCGAGATGATCAAAGTTGCCGTCGGCAATGAGCCGCCCGGCTGACAAATCCATATCGGCGTTGAGGCTGCCGTCATTGAGTTCTTCCGGAAGGGTCAGGGTGACACGGTTTTCTTCGAAGTTGCAGTTGAAGAAGCACCAGTTGAACCACTGATCCGGGGCGGTGACTAACAGCTCGTCGCCTTCGCGGCGCAACTGCCAGTTTTCCGCATTCACGCCGTCGGTGCGCAGTGTTGCTTCGGTGACATCACCAAATGCCAGGTTGAATTCCGAAGCGTTGGCCTCAATATTGACGCCGGTGATGCCGGTCGTATCGGCCGTTAGGTTAGCTGATCCTCGATTGAAGTTTATGGTAGAGGAGAACACCGCGGTCGCGGCGACCACCAGGAGGGTGAGCCCGCCGATGATGGCGATGAGGATCATGATCGGTCTGGTAGCCGGGGAGCGTGGGGGTTGGGGCGTATGCAATGGGGCGTTGCCCGAGGTCTGAGAGGTGTCGTGGATACTCATGGCTGTTCCTGTCTGGACTGCGGGCCGGACTGTGGCCCCTGATTTTCTATGTGTGCCAGGGCAGCAAGCACGCGGCGGTTCCCGGTGCCATCGGCTTCAAGTTCGAGTTTTTGGAAGATCGCGGTGATGTGTTTCTCCACGCTGGCCGCTGACAGGTGCAGCAGGGCCGCAATGGCCTGATTCGATTTCCCTTCGGCCACCGCTGCCAGCACGGTGCGCTCGCGGGCGGTGAGCCGTTGCATGCGGTCGTCGTGATGATTTCTGCTCAAGAGCTGTGCCACCACTTCCGGATCCAAAATGGTGCCGCCGGCTTGGATCTGTTGTAGCGATTCCACAAAGTCAGCGACATCCGCCACCCGGTCTTTCAACAGGTAGCCCAGTGCCGGACTGTGCGCGGAAATCAGCTCGGATGCGTAGCGTTCCTCAACGTACTGGGACAGCACCAACAATGGCAGGTCGGGGTAGGTGTGCCGAATCTGCAGTGCTGCCCGAATGCCTTCGTCCGTGTAGGTGGGTGGCAACCGAACATCCAGGATCGCAAGATCTGGCATATCGGTTTGCAACGTGGAGATCAGATCGGTCGTATCGGGTAATGCGGCAGACACCTGGTGTCCTGAATGCTCCAGGAGCCGGACCAAGCCTTCGCGTAACAGCACGGAGTCTTCACAGATTAGGATGCGCATGGCACGTTCACCTCCAGGGCTGTTGGACCACCGGCAGGACTGTCGATGGTGATGGTGCCACCTGCGGCAACCACCCTGTTGGTTATGCCGTCGAGTCCACCACCGGGCAGTACTTTGGCGCCACCGGTGCCGTTGTCTTCGACTCGAGCCCACAGGTATGGTCTGCCGTTGTTGTCTTCACGCAGCCGGACGCTCACCCGGGCTTCGGATGCTCGCGAGTGCTTGGCCGCATTGGTCAGGCCCTCGGCGATCGCAAAGTAGACGGCGGCTTCTGCATCCCGGTCGTACCGGTGGGGGAGGCGTACATCCAGGTTGACCGGAATGTGGGATCGCCCGGCCACCGCCGACAGTGCAGCATCCAAACCTCGATCATCGAGTACCGAGGCGTAGATGCCGCGGGTCAACTGACGTAGCTCGGTAATCGCTGCTTTGGTGGAGGTGTGGGCTTCATCCACGAGTTCTTTAGCCTGTTCGGGGTTGTCGTCGATCTGTTGCTTGGCGATGCCCAAGGTCATGCCGACTGAGACTAAACGGGGTTGGACGCCGTCGTGCAGATCGCGTTCGATGCGGGTTCGTTCTACGGCAGCGGCACGCATGGCGCCTTCGCGCTGCACCGTGGTGGTCCGTACCCGTTCGGTCAGATCAGACTCTCTGGCGGTTGCGCCGATGATTGCCACCGAAATGGCGCGGTGGAGGAACACCATGCCCACCACCACGCCAGCACATAGTAGGGCCAGCGCCACGAGCCAGGCAACCTGGGAGGCCTCGATTTCCATGTTGAAGGGTGCAGCAACCACGAAGTCCGCATTCGATGCCGGAGTGAACACACCGGCCGCGAAGTGCAGCATGGCCTGAAAAGCGGCCAGGGTCACGGCACCCATGATGGATGCGAGCAGGAAGTTCCCAAGCGCCGCCCACATACGACCATTGGCGAGGTTGCTGCCCAACGATTTGAGGTAGCCGCCGAATGTCTGTTGGATTCGTGGCCGCCACGTCAACGAGTGGGCCGGCAGTTTGTAGAGACTGGCAATGCGTTCGATTTCGAACCAGGCAAGCCCGAACAGTGTGTAGAGCACGCCCAGCAGGATAATGAGACCAAGACCAAGCACGAATAGAAATCCGACGCCGGCGCCGATCGCACCGCCAAGCAGTCCGATGATTACCCAGCCAAATGAACCCATCACGGCCAGATGAAGCAGTGTCAGGCCCAACCGTAATGGTGGGCGTTGGGCTGTGTGAGCCGCTGGGGGAGCTGTTGTTGAAGTCATGCTTTAACAGTATGGTCCCGTACGACAAAGCAACACCGAGGAACCCGGACACTTTGATTATGGAAAACCCGAAGATTCAACCTCGAGGTTGAGTCCCAGGCGCTGTAGGTGGGACTCATCCGAGTAAGGTAATCAACATGACTACTGCATCGGACAACACCACACCCCAGGCGCCAGATCTCGAATACTTCGGCACACTGCATATTGAAGTGGCCGCACCGGTGGAAGTTGGGCATACTCATGCCGGCCAACGCCGGGTCATTCCAATAACCGGGGGTACGGTCACCGGGCCAAAGGTATCGGGCAGGATCCTGAATGCCGGTGCGGATTTTCAAGTTATCCGAAGTGAAACGGAATCTGATCTTGATGCACGTTACGTGATGGAATTCGACGATGGCGCACGCGTGTTTGTCACTAATATGGCCTATCGGACCGGTGCCGCCGAAGATATTGCTGCCATTGCTCGGGGCGACAAGGTTCCGGCCCAGCGCATCTATTTCCGCTGCGCCCCACGGTTTGAGGTTGCCGATACCGCTGAGACTTCGTGGCAGTGGTTGGAATCCACCGTGCTGATTGGTTCAGGACGGCGCGAACCCGAGGCCGTCATTATTGACCTGTGGATCGTACGCTAGCGAGTAAGGCGTGGTGGCCAGCGGAGCAGCCGTTCCAGTGGGCCAATACCCAGGTGTCGCCACCACAGATGTGCTGCGGCAATAAAGAACACCGACATGATCGCGATGGTGAGATACCCTTCGACCACGTTGTGTGGACCAGGCCGCACCAGCCACGCAAGCATGAACAGGTGTGCCACATAAATCGTCAGGGCCAGGCGTCCGGCTGAAACCAACCAGCCCAGCCGATGCACAACGACTTTTTCACCCCGTAGGAACATACCGATCACCAGCACCGCGCTGCCGCAACCCGAGATCATCCACAGGGGCATTTGGGAATGCGGTTCAGCTGACATCAGGCGGTCCCAACCGTATTCCGAGTCTGGGAAACCGAAGTTCATGACCAGGTATAACCAGGCCAGCATCGGGACCGTCGTTGCTACAGCACCCCAGCCGATGAGCCGATGTTGCACTGCTGTCTCCGAAAGAGCCAGCCGCCCCAAAACGAGGCCGAGCAGAAACGGTGCGAACCACACTGCCAACGGATAAGCGCCGGTCAGCAAGGTCGCGTGCACCATGGTCCACAGCGGATCGGTCAATGCCGGGGCCATAAAATCAAACGTCGTTGCGGTCTGCTGCTGCAGATACAGCCAGACCACCGGTCCAGCTGCCAGACTCACAAGCGCCAGCGCCGTTACCAACCAGGTGGGGGCTCGCAGCAGCGGCAGGCCACAGAAAAACAGCACTCCGTAGTAGGTCAGAATCACGCTGATATCGTGATCGAGCATTTGGAGTGCTGCACCGCTCAAGATCAACAGTGTCGCCCGCCAGACGATGGTCTGCCACGGCAATGGGGCACCTGTTGTGCGCGAGCGCTTGGTCATCAGCGACATCCCGATGCCCGCTAGGATCATGAACAACAGTGATGCTCGGCCGTGGGGCAGATCGTAGATGAGTACGGCCAGTTGGGTTTCGCCGTCTTCTTTGCGGGGGCCCACATTAACGGCCAGCATCCCAATGATGGCAAGCGCCCGGGCTGCGTCCAGGCCATGGAGCCTGTGTGACTTACCGGCGCTGCGATCTTTGGTATTGGAGACCGGAGCTTGAGGCATATGCGGGTTCTGGTTTCGTGTGGAGGGCATCAGGATTGGAAGTCTAGGGGCTTTAGTTTCATGCTAACTGGACACGCGATATGTTTTGGCTTGACCAGGCCAAACACGCCGATACGAATAAAATAGGGCTGATGCAGTCGTGTTACTGTGGCCCAAGTTATGCTCTGATCGGAAGGAACCCGTCTATGTCGAGGCACCTACCGAAAACGCGGTCTCGTTTTCGTGCGCTCATGTCCATGACGTCGGTGGCGGCACTGCTTGCCGTAGCCGGTTGTGCTGACGAAACGGAAGAACAGGACCCGATCCCCCCGCCAACCCCGAGTGAGTCAACGCCTGCGGAAACACCCTCTGAAGAACCCACAGACCAGGATGAGGAGGCCGAAGCCGCTGCTGAATTGAACCAGCAAGGTGTGGCCGCAGCCCATCCGGAAGCGGTTGAGGCCGGGATGCAGATTCTGGAAGATGGTGGCAACGCCGTGGATGCCGCGATCGCCACGTCCTTTGCGATCAGCGTGGTCGAACCCTATGCCTCGGGTATTGGTGGAGGTGGTTCCACCCTGCTGGCCAGTCCAAGCATGGAACCGGTGGGCTATGACTACCGTGAGGTCGTGGCTGAAAACGGTGAGATCCCAGACTCCGGTACCGGCGTGCCCGGCATGGTTGATGGCATGGCCACCCTGCACGAAGAACACGGCAGCATGGAATGGTCCGAACTTTTGGCGCCGTCTATCGAATTGGCCGAGGAGGGTTTTGAAGTCACCGAACTGTTAGCGCAGCGGTTTGAAAGCGACTGGGGACCGGCTTCGATCTCCGGGCTTAGTCACTTTCACAGCTGGGGGCAGCCACTGGACGCTGGTGACACTCTGGTCCAGGAAGAGCTCGCCGAGACGCTACGAACGATCGCCGATGAGGGTGCCGAAGCCTTCTATACCGGTTCGATCGCCGATGAACTCTCCGAGGTCGATGGCCTCGACGCTGAAACCCTGGCCAACTATGAAACCAAAGAAGCCCCACCGGTCAGCGGCCCATTCGGCGACTATGAATTCGTCTCGGCCGCACCACCACTGCCAGGCGCTGCCGTCGTCCAGCAACTCCAAATAGCCGAATCCTTAGGAGCCGGTGACTCGGCACCCGGATCGGCCGACTACATCGACCAAACGTCCCAGGCGTGGCAAACCGCGAATCAGAGCGTGAGCGATCATTTCGGGGATCCTGACTTCGTCGATGTGCCAACCGATCAACTCACCGACGCTGAAGCCAATGCGAATTCGGCTGAACCTGCCTCGGCACAGCGACCAATGACCGAGGAGGGTGAACGCCCAGAAATCGAAGCGGGCAACACCACACACGTGACCGTGGTCGATGAATCCGGGCTCACCGTCTCGATGACCAACACCCTGACCAGCTTCTGGGGTGGCAATGAATCTGAGTACGTGGGCGGGTTTTTCCTCAACGACCAGCTGTCACGATTCGACGCGATCGATACCCCTTCCAACCAGCCTGAGGCCGGGCGGAAATCCGTCAGTTGGTCTGCACCCTCGATGGTCCTGGACGATCAGGGACGCGTTGTGATGGGTATTGGTACTCCGGGTGGTCACCAGATTCCAAATATCCTGACCTCCGTCATGGTCCCGTGGGCACTGCATGATGCACCCCTGCAAGAAGCTATCGATGCACCGCGCCATAGCCTGCAGGATGGTGTGCTGGCCATGGAACAAGAGCCCAGCGCAGAAGTTTCCGACCTGATCGATGACCGCGGATGGGAAGCCCAGGTCACGACTCGTGCCGATGCGGTGTTCGGTTCGGTCCAAGCACTCGAAATCAACTATGAGGACGGCAGTGTCATCGGTGCTCAGGACTCGCGCCGTGACGCCGACTTTGCGGTCACCGACGTCGAAGAATAACTCACGTTGTCTTCAATAGCACAGTAAAGTGGCCGGCCCCATTTCGGGACCGGCCACTTTTTGGTGGTTCTTGATTAGCCTGCGCTGAACCCTACTGGTTCGATGCGGTATTCATTACCGGCATCGAGCAGTGTGTTCCACAGGTACTGACCCGATGACCGCTCGCAGTGCAGCACGTAACTACGCTGCCCCGAGAGATCATTGCGGGCAATATCGGTGACCACACCGGCTACCGAACTGCGCAGTGCTGCCCCATTGGGCACCATATCGTCGGCGAATTCCAACGAGCACAGCTTATTGAGCACTTCAGCCGACTCGTCACCGGTGAGCCGGAACATGGCTCGTCCGTGGGTAAGATCCACGGCCGTGGTCAGCTCGTCGCTGTCGTCACCAAGTTGTTGTAGGTCAGCCAGCGCGCTGGCTTGGGAATCGACCTCGGAAATCACGTGCCACTGGCCCGGACCGGAACCAATGACTAACGTGCCGCCTTCAGCCTGATAGGTGCGACCGAAGTGGGTTTGTAGTTTCTGGGCAACCGCACCATTGGCCTGACTGCGGACCTCAATCTTGGCCAGTGCCGACTGATCCTCGAGCGTCAGTGCTGCCGTCGATGGCTGGGCGCTGACTTCCCAATCACCAATCCGAGTCGTCGCTGCGCCTAAGGCAACCGGACCGCGTGCAACCGGTTCGGCAAATCTACCCATCGGCTGCGGCACAGTGTCATTGTCCAGCCGGGTACCTTCGGCATCAACCGCAGACATTTGCGACGTGACTTTGGCCTGGATGGTGGAACCATCCGGAAGCCGCACATTGACGATGGTTCCCGGTTCAGACAGTGAGATATCGACTTGTGCCAAACAGATCGACCGGTTCAGGGTTGGGGAGTGGCGACTCGAGGTGATTCGTCCGGCAATCTTGCCGTTGTCTCGAATGATCTGACTTGCCTCGGTCGGCACAACGGTCGGATCCAGCGGCTGCAGTGGCACCAGTCGGGCACCGGCTTGTTTCTGTTGTTGCCACAACAGTTCCGGTTTGCCAACGAAGTCGTCTTTATCCAGTTTGATCGCCCAGTCCAACCCGGCGCTATAGGCCTGGGTGAGGCCGTCGGTATCTTGGCCAACAATGAGGTGACCGCTTTCCAGACGCAGCACGCGCTGAGCTTCGATGCCGAATGGTCCAACACCCAGATCCTTGCCGGCTTCTAACAGGGCTTCCCACACGTGCAGACCATAGGCGGCCGGGACGTGGATTTCATAGGAGAGTTCCCCGGTGAACCCAATGCGCCACAGAATGGAGTCGGCAACGCCAGCGACCGTGCCGGTGCGCACCTGCATGAACTTGAATGCATCGGCTGACAGGTCGACATCGGTCAACCGTGACAGCAGGGTACGGGAATGCGGTCCGGCGATATTGATACTGGTGTACGCGGTGGTTACCGGTGTTGCATGGACCTGCCATTCTGGGCGGTAGGCCTGCAACCATTCTTCAATCCAGTCCCAGACACGACCCGCGCCACCGGAGGTGGTGGTGAGCAGGTAGTGGTCCTCGCCCAGGTGAGCGGTGACGCCGTCGTCCATGACCACGCCGTCTTCGGACATCATGGCACCGTAGCGGACCTTGCCGATATCCAGTTTGGACCACTTATTGGTGTAGAGCAGGTTGAGCAGCTTCGGGACATCCGGGCCGCGCAGATCGATCTTGCCCAGCGGGCTGACATCGATAATGCCGACCTGTTCGCGGACCCTGCGGACCTCTGCTTCGGGGTCACCGTAGTGTTCTGGACGAATCCAAGCACCGGCGACCATCGGAGTGGCACCGTGAGCATCATGCCACGGCTGGATCGAGGAGTACCGGACCGGATCATAGTTGCGACCGGCCAGGGCACCCAGCGTGACCGGTGCGTACATCGGACGCCACGTGGTCGTGCCGGTTTCAGCGATCGTTTTTCCGGTGGCTTCGGCAATGATCGCGATGAAGTTCATCAGCTCGATCTTGCCCTGTAGCGGCCCCATGGTGACCGTGGTGAAACGCTTGACCAGCTCTGCTGAGTCATAGCCTTCCTCAACGGCTGAGACGAGATCTGCCGAGGTGATGTCTTCGGAGAAGTCCACATACCCGTGGGTTGAAGAGCGATACACTTCGGGGTGCTCGGGAAGATGCAGCGGGGTGATGTCCGGCAGCTGGGCTTGCGCCAGGCCATCCTGGTCACCCGCTACGGTTGGAGCCGAGGCGATCTTTTGACCGCGTTCGGTCAGCGCATGTGCTGCGGCGCGTGCCCCAACGGATGCCGCGTGATCGATCAGTTCTTGGGCGGTGCCGTCACCGGCAATACCACCGGCCGCGTATACGCCTTCTTCGGTGCCACCTGGCAAGAAGCGTGCAGACCGTGGTTCGTAGTACGGCTTATCCCCGGACATGTTCAGCAGCGAGGTTGGAGCGGTCCAACCCACCGCGGTGACCAGCAGATCAGCATCCACGCGCTGACCGGTGGACAGTTGTACGGACTGGAGTTGTCCGCGACCGCGGGCTTTCACTACGGTTTCACCGGCGCGAGCATCAACAACCGCTGCAACATCCACACCGGCTGCTCGGAGATCAGCAACTACGGCGTCGCCTTCGGGGTTGGCGGTCAGCACGACCGCACGCTGACCCGGACGAACCGAGTGCAGGTTTATCAAACGGCGGACCGCGGTGGAGAGCATGACGCCGGGCAGATCGTTACCCTCAAATACGTAGGGGCGTTCGATGAGACCGGCGGCCACCACCAGGCTGCGAGCCCTCGTCTTGATGATGCGCTCATGCATGCCGGGTTTCGGTGAACGCTGGACAACGGCCATCCAGTTATCGTCATAGCGAGCTGCAACCGTTGAGTTGGTGAGCACCCGAATATTGGTGGTCGATTCGACCTGGGAGCGCAGCTGGCGTGCCAGATCGCCGTCGGCCCAACGCAAGTGGCCGCCCAGTTCGTGGTCTTCTTCCACGAGCATGACCGAAGCACCGGTTTCGGCAGCTGCCAGGGCGGCTGACATCCCGGCGGGTCCACCACCGGCGACTAATACATCGGTGTGTGCGTAGCGTTTTTCATAGGTTTCTGCTGGCCGTTCGTCGGCGACGACACCGCCGTGGACGAAGCCGCGCAGAACCTTCTGATATAGCGGGCGCAGGAAATCGGGTTTCATGAAGGTCTTGTAGTAGAAACCCGGACCCAAAAACCGACTGCCCAGCTGGTTGATTGAACGAATATCGTATTTCAGCGAAGGCCAGGTGTTCTGGGAGCCGGCGTTCATGCCGTTTTCAATGCGACGGTGTGCCCCACGCACGTTGGGTTCGTCATCGATCTGCATGATTGTGCCCGGATCGTGCAGTGAACCGGTGAGCACACCGCGGGGGCTGTGCAGTTTCATACTGCGCGAGAAGACGCGTTCTCCGGCGGCCGCGAGTGCCGAAACCACTGAGTCACCCTCATAGCCGGTGTAGGACTTGCCGTTCCAGGTGAAGGTGACGCGCTTGGAACGATCAATCACCTCGTTGGGCTGGGTTGGCAGGCGCTGCGGCTGGTTGTTGTGTTCAGAGGATGTCATCGAGGGTCTCCTTCGGAACGGATGGCTTTATTGGCAAAGGTGTCGCGGTGCAGGGTGAAGAATTGTCGGCAGCCTGCCGAGTGGAACCACATTTCTTTCACAACGCCCCAGTGGTTGCTGCGGAAGTAGAGGTAGTCGTGCCACTGTTCCATCGTGGTGGTGGCGACATCTGGACGTGGCGGTTTTTCGCCGTGTTGTTTGAATTCCGTGGCATTGCGTAGTCCGCACCACGGGCAGTTAATTTGCATCATAGTGAAGCTCCTTGAGGTGAGACGGGTTTAGTGACCTACCGCGGCGGCGCCTTTTTCGCCGACCAGCTGGCCGGTCGAGAAGCGCTCCATGCCAAAGCCTTTGATCAGTTCCGGGGTTTTCTCGGTGGCGATCAGTGCCGCCATGGATTCCCCGGCGACTGGCCCGGCCTTGAAACCGTAGGTGCCCCACCCAACATCTACATAGAAGCCATCGACCTCGGTCCCGCCCATGATGGGGGAGTAGTCCGGAGTCATGTCACACAGGCCCGCCCACTGGCGCAGCAGTCGCATTTTGGACAGCGAAGGCATCAGGCTCAGCACGTTGGTGGCCAGACCTTCGACGAACTCCAGGGTGCCGCGCATCGAATACGATGTAAATGGATCGACACTGGCACCGAATACGAGTTCACCGCGGTCGGTTTGGCTCACATACACGTGCAGGGTTCCCGAGACCACGACGGTGCCCAAGAACGGCTTGACCGGTTCGGTGACTGCCGCCTGCAGCGGCGACGTGGTAACCGGCATACGCACACCGGCCATATCGGAAATCAGTGAAGCCCAACCAGCGGTACAGTTGACCGCAGTCTCGGTGGCGATGCGCCCCTGTGAGGTCTGCACCCCGGTGACTTTGCCGCCTTCGACGTCAATGCCGGTCACTTCGGTGTGCTGAATAACGTGCACGCCCATTTCGTGTGCGGCACGAGCATAACCCCACACCACAGCATCGTGGCGAATGGTGCCGCCCGGTGGGTGGTAGAGCGCACCCAGTACCGGATACCGGGTGTTTTTGGAGACGTCAATGTAGGGGACGAGTTCTTCAACTTCTGCGGGACCGATGACCTCGGAATTGACACCCTGGGCTTTATTGACCTCGGCGCGCCAGCGCATGGTGCGCATGCCCCCGTCGTCGTGGGCCAACGACATGTGGCCCATCTGAGCAAACATCAGGTTGAAGTTCAGCTCCCCGGAGAGCTCTTCATAGAGTTTCAGCGAGCGATCATAGAAACGCACGCCTTCTGGGGTGAGGTAGTTGGACCGCAGAATCGAGGTATTGCGGCCGGAACCGCCGCCTCCGATATAGCCTTTGTCGATCACAGCGATATCTGTGATGCCGTGGTTTTTTGCCAGATAGTATGCGGTGGCGAGGCCGTGGAGACCACCGCCGATAATCACCACATCGTAACTGCTTTTCATCTCAGGCTGGGACCAAACCTCGGGCCAGCCTTCCTGGGTAAGGCCCTTGGAAAACAGTTGGAATGCCGAATAGCGGGAACGTTTTTTGCCGGAATGTTGTGTCGTCATGACGCGTATCAAGTCCTTTATACGAGCGTGCTCGTAGAGGTTGCGTTTCGTGTGAACCAATCTTGAATTGTGGGCTGCGTTACAGTTAGTTTCAGGTTGGCATCCGGGATGTTCCCGGTCAAGGTTTGGTAAATAGCCTGGTGACGCGTCGTGTTAATCTCAATACACAGCTCCTAACTACACTTCATGACTCCAAAACTTCGCTGTATTCTGGCTTTTTAGTGCGCAATGGGTCCGATCGTTTCGGAATCAGAATCGATCCTGAGCGAATCAAAAATGCGACGGGACGTTCGCTACAGTAAGAGCATGCAGCAATGGTTGAGTTTCAGGGCACCAAGCTTGGTGGCGGTCGGCATCTTGGCCGGCGGACTGCTGGGGTGTGTCAACGAGTCCGAGGAACGCGAGTGGATTGACGCAGCCGAAGCGCGCGAGGGCAGTATCGCCACCATGCAGCTTATTCGAGACTTGGTGCCCGACGATGTTGTCGATACCACCCGGCCGCTGCCCGAGCTAGCAGACCACGATGCTGCACCACGGGTCTGTCAGGGCATTGAGACCGGCAATGCTGGTGCCGCGCTGTACTATCCCGGTGAAACGCTGGTGCCGTTGGCTGACGGAACCGATGCAGCGGAAGTTATTGATGACCTCGTCAATGTGCTGCATGTCGAGCACGGTTGGCGGCTCGCCACGAATATGTCGGTCACCGAAGACAAGGCCGGCACCGAGCAGGGTTTGGTGACCGAGGATGCCTACATGGTGGCGTTGCGCAGCGTCGAGGATGGTGGGACGCAGTTAGAAATTTCTGCTTGGAGTGCTTGTTATAACGAGGACGCTGACACCGGGGTCAACGACGGAAATTCATAACGTTGTAGTGCCAAACCGATGCGCACTGCCCGATGTTCTTGGCCGGGACCAGAAATCAGCGAGATGCTCATCGGTAACCCACTGCGTGATCCAAGCGCGGTGGGAACGGTCACCGCAGGAAACCCGGTAAAGTTCCACAGCGCAGTAAATAAGGTCATTGGGTCTTCTCCGCCAACCGCTTGATCGGCATCATAACCACTGCCGCGTTTGGGTGCCGGAATCGCCTGGGTTGGCTCCAGCAGCGCATCAATGCCGTGGCCCCGGAACCAGTTGCGCCAACGGTCGGTGGCCTCGATGCGCGCATGCTGCGATGCTAAATACTGGCTGACGGACATCTCGGGTGCCCCAAACGCCAAAAAGTCTCGCGTACTGCCCCGATACAGTTCCTCGTGTTCCGCATAGCGGGCATGGTAGCTGCGCGCCTCGGCCAACAAAATGGTGTCGTAGTCGGTTTTATTCATCTCCACCGGAGCCGACAGTTCCACGATCGTTGCGCCCAATCGCTCACACGCTGCACGAGCGTCGTCCACGGCTTCAACAACATCGTCGTCAACCAGGTCGATCATAGTGCGCTGGGTAACTGCAATGCGCGTGCCGGCCAGCGGCCGTCGGCTCAAATCCGGCTGGGTGGCTAAGTTTAGGCTCGGGTCGCCCCATCCCATCCACGGAAGCCCTGCCATAGGAGCCTGACTCATTTCATTGAGCAGCAGCGCACAGTCAGCTACGGTCCGAGCCATAGCACCGACATGATCAAGTGTTGGTGCAAGTGGTATGACCCCGGTCGTGGGCACTTGATTGAAGGATGGTTTAATGGCCGCAATCCCGCACAGTGACGCGGGAATGCGAACCGATCCGGCGGTGTCGGTGCCCAGGGCTGCCGGGACCATGCCGGCGGCAATGGCAGCAGCCGATCCACCGCTTGACCCGCCGGCGGACTTGTTGAGATCCCACGGATTGCCCACCTGATCGGTTGAACCACCGGCCGCAAACTCATGAGTGTGGGTGTGCCCCAACAACACCATGGATTGTGCTTCCAAATGCTCAACGACCGCCGCGGATCGTTGTGCAATGTTGTGCTCGAGCACACGAGAAGACGCCGTTACAGGTAGCTGTGCAACTGGAAAAAGATCTTTGGCGCCCCAGGGAATCCCGCACAGTGCTGGTGCGCTGTCCGCTTCGGTTCTCAGCCGCTGATCGGCGGCTATGGCCTGCTGTCGACCACGTTGGGGATACACTCGCGCCCAGGCATTAATCGATTGCTCATCGCCATCAAAACTTGGTTCGCCACCATTGCGTTGCGCAATACGGTCAAGCTGAGCCTCTAGGAGTTCAACCGCGGTGAGCTCCCCGCAGCGCAGCGCGTGGGCGGCATCGATGACGGATAAATCCGCGGCATGCGCGGGCGGATTATGGGATTTCATAATCGCACATTAGCACCCCGGCGCGAACGATAGGTGGTTCAGGCTACAATCCGTTAGGCCCAGAACGTTGTTGAACCCTTTTTGAATTCAATGCTGCGCTCGATGATGTCACTCAAGAGCGCATAATCGATCTCTTGGTTCCATTTGATCTGGAATTTCATCTTCGTGTGCCCATAGCCGGTCTGGATGATGCGATCGAGGAATTCGTGCAAAACGGCCGTTTCGGGTGCAATCGAAACATACTTTGCGGCTGCACTGAAGCCGATAATGAATGTTTGGTTGTGAAGCATCATCGGCTGATTCCATTTGATCTCAAGGTTCAGATCCGGAAAGTTCGCGGCCACCCACTCAATGAGGTGCTGCATGCTGTTTCGATGCTCTTGGTTCGGGACGGTTTCCAGGTATTGCTGCAGCGTATCCATGAGCCCAGTGTACTGCGGGATAGCTCGCTGGCAGAGACTGTCGAGTCAGATTGTTGCGGTCACCCGTTGAGGGTCTCTTGACGGTGGCTCATAGACGGCGTTGGGGCCGTGGACGATATCGTCGTTGCTACGGTGCAGCGAGGTAGGCCAGTGCGGCTACCACGTGTGTTTGGATTCCGGTCTCTAGCGTCGGGTCAATGTCCGGTGCGAAAGCCGGCGAATGATTTGCGGGGATGTTTTGGGCAACCGTGCCTTCGGCAACCGCCTGACGATACTTTTCAGCCTCAACGGAGCCAATCACCCAGTAGGTATACGGGATACCAAATGCATCGGGGAGACGGCTGAAGTCTTCAGACGCGGTGTATGGATCGGTCTGATAAACGGCTTTGCTGCCAAAAAATTCCGTGAATGCTTCGGTCACCTTTGCATTGACCTCAGCATCATTCGTGGTCAACGGGAACTGGTCATAGTAGGCAAACGCTGGGTCCAGCGGTGACCCAGCGGCTTGGCACATACCGTGCACAATACGTTCAATGGATTTCATGATGCGCTCGCGTACTGCCTCGTCGTAGGTGCGCAGATTCAATAAGAGTTCCGCGCGATCGGGGATGATATTCGACTTTGTTCCCGCATTGAGCGCACCAACGGTCACAACCGCGAATTCACCAGGATGGGTTTCTCGCGAGACGATGGTTTGCAGCTGCAGCACAATGGAGGAGGCCAGTACTACCGGATCAATACTGTTGTGCGGCATCGATCCGTGGGCGCCTTGTCCGTGCACGGTTATTTTGAGGGAATCCCCGGCAGATAAAATCGGTCCGGCGCTGGTGCCGATGGTGCCAGCTTCAGTGGGCATGACATGTTGTGCCAGGGCAACCTCGGGGCGCGGGATCTTCTCGACCAGACCATCATCCAGCATTGCTTGGGCTCCGGCAGCGATCTCCTCGCCCGGTTGGAACACGGCAATATAGGTTCCTGCCCAGGCCTGCGGCTTGGCAGCCAACACTTTCACCGCGCCCAACAGCGTGGCCACATGCATATCGTGGCCGCAGGCATGCATGACACCATCTATCTTCGATGCGTAGTCCAACCCGGTTTGTTCGGACAGTGGTAAGGCATCGGTGTCTGCGCGGGCCATGATAGTGGGCCCGTCACCGTTGCGTAGCACGGCGACCACACCAGTGCCGCCGATGCGCTGAACTTCTATATCCAGTGTGTCCAGCTCGTTGTTTATTCTTTGTGCGGTGTTATGTTCCTGCATGCTGAGTTCAGGTTGCAGATGCAGATCGCGATACAGGGCTCGTTGTTCAGCGAGCAGTTCATCCAGTTCATGCAGTATGTCTACGGCCAAGGAAACCTCCCGTGGGATCAGCAAAGACATCGGGTCAGCCGGGACGCTCACCCGTGGACTTGGCTTCAGTGTATCGACCCCCGCTATCGATAGCGCATCCGAGCTGCAGGTGCGTTACAACCGCACCGCGATGTGCTTTTCAAAGTGAGCTAGCACGCAGATACTGGGAGTGTGGCCGCAGCGTCAAGCATTACAAGGAGTGTTCATGTCCAAGAATCTTGAAGAAGCCATTCAGCAGGCCGGCAGCGCCGTCAATCTGTTGTGGGAGGCCCAGACACCACCGTCGGTCGTTCCGCGGCTGGCCCCAGAATTTTCGAACTGGCGAGATGAACAACTCGCCTGGCGCAAAACAGCAGTCATCTACGACCAGTCGCACCACATGGTCGATCTCAACCTCAAAGGCCCCGACGCCCTGCGCCTGATCAAAGACCTCGCCATCAACTCGATGGAAAACTTTCCCGTTGACAAGGCCAAACAATTCGTCGCGGTGAACTATGACGGCTACATCATCGGAGACAACATCCTCTTTCATCTCGATGAGAACGAATATCGTGCGGTTGGCATTCCGCCGTCGATCAACTGGATGCAGTATCACGCCGAAACTGGTAACTATGACGTCGAAATTCGCCGCGACGACAGCTCCGCGGTCCGCCAAGGACCACCAGAACTGTACCGCTATCAGCTCCAAGGCCCCGGCGCTATGGAAGTGCTGGCCGAGGCCATGGGCGCACAACCGCCGAAGCTCAAATTCTTCAACATGACCACGGTGACCATCGCCGATAAGCCCGTGCGCGTGCTGCGTCACGGCATGGCGGGGGAGCCCGGTGTTGAAATTTGGGGACCGTGGGAGCATCACGACGCGGTACACGGTGCCATCTTGGCCTCCGGGAAACAGCACGGCCTCGTCCAGGTCGGTGCACGCGCTTATCACACCAACGCACTAGAATCAGGGTGGCTACCGCGACCCCTGCCTGCCATTTATACCGGTGAACGACTCGCCGACTACCGTCGGTGGCTGGATGACAACGCCTACGAGACCATCTCGCCACTGGGTGGGAGCTTTTATTCCGAAAACATTGAAGACTACTACTTCACACCGTATGAACTCGACTACGGCAAGATCATTTCCTTTGACCATGACTTTATCGGTCGTGACGCCCTTGAACACACGTCAGCAGAGGGAGCCCGTCAGAAAGTGACCTTGGTGTGGAACGGTGACGACGTCGGCAAAGCGTATGCCTCGATGTTTCAAGATGGCCCGGGCGCGAAATTCATCAATCTGCCGATGGCGCTCTATGATACATTCCATTTCGACCGGGTCGAGGTCAATGGACGGACCATTGGGCTGTCCACGTGGACGGGATACTCCGCCAATGAACGGGCCATGCTCTCCCTGGCTGTGGTTGATCCACAATTTGCGGAACCGGGAACCGAAGTGGTGGTGAAATGGGGTGAAGACACCCCATCGTCGAAGTTGCAGGTCGAAGATCACGTGCAGGTGCAGATCCGTGCAACGGTCCAACCAGCTCCACTGACGGAATTCGCTCGCACTACATATCGCGCATAACCACCCGGTGCATAATGGGCGGTGATGGGAATTTCCCGTCACCGCCCATTACTCTGACATTAGCTCGCTACTTGAGACGCCAGATGCGTTACCGAGGCTGCGAGCGTTTTCCTGGCCTTCATGTGAGGGCCAGGAGCGTTGATAGTTTCAACTGCTACCAGACGATCGTCTCGCAGACGCTCAACGACTAGCTTTCCTGTGGCCTCATCGTGCTGTACAACTCTTGTGTCGTCGTCAGGAAGTGCCAGACCTGCAATCTGTACGCGCTGGGTTCCCTGAATACTCCAGAACCACGGGAGCGCCTGATAATCTTCCAGTGAGCCCTTTGTTATGACCGAGGCGACGTGTCGTGCTTGGTCAGTCGCATTTTGGACAGATTCCACACGCATAGTGCTGTCTGCATAAACGCTTGGAAAGACGGCGCAATCGCCAATAGCAAAGATACTGTCATCGCTGGTCCGAAGTTGTTCATCGACAATGATCCCTGCATCGGTCACCAGACCCGCTTGAGCTGCAAGCTCATCGCGCGCCGTAGCTCCAACCGAAACTACTACGCGCGCTGCAGCTATACGTTCGCCATCTTCCAGCTCTACTGCGGCGACTTTATTGTTTTCGCCAAGGATAGCTCGTATTGAGGTACCGCACCGGATGTCGACACCAAGCTGTTGATGGTGTTTGGCTAATGCCTCAGCGGCTGGGCGACTCAGCACACGTCCAAGGATTTGTGGTGCGACTTCCAGAACGGTGACTGAACCGTGGCGGGCGGCTTCAGCTGCCACCTCAAGATTCAAGAATCCGCCGCCGATAAAGACCGTATGCCCACCGTTAGTGAAACATTCTCGCAGGGCATCGGCATCTTCCACCGTGCGAACGGAATGAAGCCCAGATAATTCCTTGCCGGGCACCATGAGATCACGGGGTTCCGAGCCTGTTGCGATGATTAGCCAACGGTATTGGAGTCTTTTGCCATTGTCGAGGACGACGACTTTTTGTTCACGATGCAGTTGAGTTACTGCCACACCAAAGTGCGTTGTGATCTGTTGATTGCCCAGCGCCGCAGTTGAACACAGTGCCAGGTCAGATATATCCTCGGTGCCTGCAAGATAGCCTTTCGACAGAGGCGGACGCTGATACGGGACGTGACCTTCTGCTCCAATGATGTGAATCTCTTGGTCCCATCCCTGGTCGCGAAGCGATAGAGCGGCTGTGACGCCTGCTTGTCCAGCTCCAATGATGACGACATTAGTAGTCATTTCTACACCTGACTTTCTGGCAGTCGTACTGTGATCTGGTTGAAGTGCGTCTCGGCGGATAACTGACATCCGAGTCGGCTATTTGGCAACTGTTCATCAGCAGTGCACTCGAGCATTTCTTCTTCGTCTTCGCTGATCTCGGGAAGTTCGCCCTCGACGTCTTCGACGTATACGTGACAGGTTGCGCACATGGCTTGGCCACCACATTCACCAACGATTCCTGATACAGAATTCAGGATGGCGGTGCGCATAACACTCTGATTCGCGGGGGCTTCGACGGTCTCTTCGGTTGCATCCGGGTGTACAAAAGTAATCTTAGACATCTTTGATTCCTAACTCTTTGGTCGAATATTGTCCGCTACCTTCGATTATGATCTAAGTCATACCCGTACGGAAGCGGGAATAATCGTTTTATATCCCCGGGTAACCCGGGGATAGGAAGTGGAGTGTTGGCATGGTGGATGAGCATTTTGAACAACCAGCATCGTCATTGCGGTTTACGTTGCGACAAGTTGAATGCTTCCTTGCGGTTGCAGAAGCCGGTTCAATTGCAAAAGCAGCCATCTTGCTTAGCGCTTCCGACTCAACGGTGGCCGATGCGATCTCGGCGATGGAAAGGTCTTTGAGGGCAAAACTTTTTCAGCGGAGGCGATCGCACGGCGCCACACTGACTTCGGATGGCCGAACGGTCCTGCCGCTTGCACGGCGGATCCTTGCGGATGGCGCCGAGCTGACTGCTGCGGTTGGGCGCGACGCGGGGGCGGTGGTTGGTCCTGTTCGAATCGGTTGTAGTCCAACGCTTGCTAGCCTGATCCTGCCGCAGTTGATCGTGGAAGTCGGTCATCGGTTCCCGGGAATTGAGCTTGAGTACCACACGGATGATCTGGCGCCGATGATTGCAAAAATCGAGAACTCAGAATTGGACCTCGTAGTTTCCTTCGATATAGATGTTCCGCCGGAATTTGAAAATGTCCAATTGTCAACGACCCGAGCAATGTTGGTCGTCGCCTCTGATCATCGTCTAGCGGATCGGGAATCTGCTTCGCTTAGTGAAGTAGCTGATGAAGATATGGTTCTGCTCGACATTCTGTCCAGTCGAACCCATACGTTGGAGCTGATGTCCGCCCGGGGAGTGACGCCTCGGATTAAGTATCGCACTCCGGACTACGAGTTATGTCGCTCTCTTGTTGGTAGAAACTTGGGGTACACGCTTTTAATGCGCCGACAGGTCTCCAGGGACACCTGGGACGGCAAGCAGGTTGTGTATTTGCCCATCGATCCTGCTCCGCGAGCGGTGGGCGTTCAGATGAGTTGGAAACTGGAGACCATCCCGCCGCGCGTTAGGGCAGTGGTTGATTGCGCGCAGTCCATTAGCGCGGACCTCGTTGGTGCCATGGATAAAGGTGACGAATCCTCGTTGTAAGCGTGGAAGTTACACGGAAAATACCGCTTGTCACGCGGTGTCAAGAGTTTGCAGAATGAGCACTACTACGCAATATATGACGCAAATCACGCTCGAATCACATCGTTGTTTCGGAAAACGCCTTTAGGAGTTGCACTATGACTACAACACCCAGTCGGACGAACCTCCCTGTTGCACAGTGGTTTGATCCACAGGAAGCGATGGTCGACCCATACCCCCAGTATGAGCGGCTCCGCGAAGTGGGACCTGTAGTTTATGCTCCTGCGGTGGCGAGGGTTTTGGTCACGACCCACGAAGCAGTGAAGGAAGCCGAACATCATCCGGAAATCTTTAGCTCGTATTCAGAGACAAACTTGACCATGATGCGGGCCATTGGGGCCCGGCCGATGTTGCGTAAAGACGATCCAGAGCACGCGACTGAACGTCAGGCGATTAACCCAACGTTGCGTCCACGAGCTATCAAGAATTTATGGTCTCCGAAGTTCAAAGAAACTGTTGAAAAATGGTTGGACTACCTCATAGAAAAAGGCCCCGCCGATGCAGATATAAATGTTGATTTCGCAGCCCCGGTTGCAAGCCAGAATCTTATTGACCTTTTGGGATTCCCTGAGTCTGTGGGAGTCGAGGACATGAGCAGATGGTCAATAGATTTTATTGCTGGCACCGGCAATCTGCTGGACGATCAGGAGATTTGGCGACGTTGTGACCAGAGCCGGGAAGAGGTAGACGAGATCCTAGACGATCTTTTGCCTCGATTGCGTAAACAACCAGACGGTTCAATCACTTCCCACCTGCTAGAAGTTGGACTGCCTGAAGAATCAGTCAGGGCAAACGCAAAACTCACAATCTCTGGCGGCATGAACGAGCCGCAGCATATGATCTCCAACATGGTGTGGGCTTTATCGAAACATCCACAACAGCGAGACCTACTGCTGGACGGAAGCGCCCAGTGGAATCATGCCTTTGAAGAAACAGTCCGTTGGCAGTCTCCCATCGGGATGATACCTCGGGAGGTCGCAGCCGACACCGAATTCTTCGGGGTGCATCTGGAACAGGGAACGAATGTAGGGCTCCTCTTGGCGAGTGCCAACCGGGATAGCCAGGCATTTGTCGACCCAGATACATATGATATCCGTAGAGCTGCCGGGGGACACCTTGGTTTCGGTAGTGGAGTCCACCTTTGTGCAGGCAAATTGGCTGCCAAGAATGCTATAGCCGAACATGCTCTACCTCGGTTGTATGAGCGTTTACCGAACCTGGAGCTTGATCCGGTGCGCCAGCCGAAATGGCACGGCTGGGTTTTCCGGGGACTTACAACGTTGCCGGTCACCTGGTAGAAGCGCGACGTATAAAATTAACCGCTGCGTTCACGGGTGCGAAGAGTCCCACGAATACAGCTCAAAATTGAGGAAAAGAATATGACAGCACAAGCGCAGAGTCACAAGGCTGGTTTCTCCCGTGAACAGAAACGTGTTCTTGGGGGAACACTGGTCGGCACCACCGTCGAATGGTACGACTTCTTTATTTATGCAAACGCCGCAGCCATTATTTTTGCGGGACAATATTTCGGTCCAGTCGGTCAAGAGAACCCCCAGTTGGCGCAGTTACTCTCGTATGCATCAGTGGGGATATCATTTCTCTTTCGCCCGCTGGGAGCGGTCATTGCAGGCTGGGTCGGCGATAAGTTCGGTCGGCGTATGGTCTTGATGCTCACCCTTGGGCTCATGGGTGTGGCCACCACACTCATCGGTTTGCTGCCTACCTATGCAACTCTTGGTGTGTGGGCGCCGATTACGCTGATTCTGCTGCGGATTCTGCAGGGTGTATCAGCCGGCGGTGAGTGGGGAGGTGCCGCGTTGATGGCCGTGGAGCATGCTCCAACGCCTAAACGTGGACTCTTTGGCGCCTACCCGCAGATTGGTGTGCCGCTCGGGATGCTCCTGGCTTCCGCTATCCTCGGCGTCTGTTCGATGGTACTTACCGAAGAGCAATTCCAGCAGTGGGGCTGGCGAGTCCCCTTCCTTTTATCATTTATTCTGATTTTCGTTGGCTACTATATTCGTCGCAAAGTAGCTGAGACTCCGGTGTTCCAAGAGCTTCGGAACAGTGCCACGCAAACCAAGACACCACTAAAGCAGCTTTTCCAAGATGATTGGCGGACTGTCATCAAGGCTGCACTTGCGTTTGCTGGGAATAACGCAGCCGGCTATATGGTCACCGGCGGTTTTGTCTTAGGGTATGTGACTTCGACTCACGGTGTCTCGGAAAGCGACATGTTGATGTTGGTCTCCGCTGCGGCCGCGGTCTGGATATTCACCACGCTGTTTGCAGGTGTGATTTCGGACCGCATTGGTAGGCGTCCAACATATTTGATTGGCTTCGGATTCCAGGTTGTCTGGTCGATCCCGATGTTCCTCATGATCGACACGGGGAGCATGCCTCTGATCGTATTTTCTGTCATGGTCTTCACGATTCCGATCGGTTTGAGCTACGGTCCACAATCTGCCATGTACTCAGAAATGTTCCCTTCGCGTACTCGGTTGTCTGGCGTTTCAATTTCTTATGCCATCGGCGCTGTTATTGGTGGCGCGTTCGCTCCCACCATCGCGCAGTATCTGACCGGCGCAACCGGATGGGTTGGATCAGTGGGTATCTACTTGACCCTTATGGCAGTTATCTCTGGTCTAGCAATCTTGTCGATTCGCGAACCGAAAGGTGCTCCTTTGACTCCTGAACAAGAGAACCAGGCTCGTCAGGTCGAGCGCGCATCAGAGCGTATAGCAGAACAATAAAGCCGACGATGCTCAACGATTTCACACGAGGCCTTGTATTGCGTAGCGTGGAGGTCGTTATGCCTGTGGACAGCAGGTCCCCGATGAAAGAATAATTGAGGTATTGAGATGACACAGGACGCAGGATTTCCAGAGCAGACGGACCTACGAGAAAAGCTGATCACAGCGACTTCAGGCGAGACAAGCAATGAGCACGTCGTGGATGTCGTCAATGCCTTTTTGAACTCACAGGTGGTCTTCCCATCCGTGGATCAGGCCGGCGAAGATGGCTCGGTCAGCCCACTGATGTTACAGGACACCGAAGGCAATCCGGTGATGCCGCTGTTCACCGATCCAGAAGGCATTCCGGAAGATTTCACCGAGGCTGCCCCACATGTGAGTGTGGTCCCGGGTTCGGCGATTATTCAGTCTGTGACAGACGCCGGCATTGTGCTTGACTTTGGTGCCGACCACCAGTTCGGACTTGCCCAAGAGCAGATCGAAGCGGTCCGTAACGAAATCGTTTCCCAGATGGGTCAAGAACAAGAATAAGAGACTTCTTCAAATAGCTTCGGCCGCGGTGCACGGTTTTACCCGTACACCGCGGCCGAAGTCTTTTCATGCACCGGGGCTGACGTGATCGTCAGTTTAGATATGTGTTTCGATCTCAGCGTCCTCACGGAGTGTCTCCAAATGAGCTGAGACGGCTTCGTTTTCCTTCTGCTGGGCGGCCTGTTCCTCGAGGTCGGGTTTCAACTCTTCAAAGGATGGGACCTCTTGTTCCTGGCCTTCTTCCATTTGCTCATTCATGGCCTCGAGCTGTTCGACCTGAGTGTCGTATATTTCCTTGATGTCTTCATCTGATGGTTCTTCAACGTCAACGGTTTCGACGACCTGGTCCATGAGCACTTCCTTGCGGACGTCTTCACGAACACGTTCTTCGTCGAGGCCTTGTTCTTCAAACTGCGTCACCAGTTCATCAGATGATTCCATGCCATTTTCCTCAGCCATGGTCGAAAGATACTCATCGACGTCCTCGTCGGAGGCTGTGAAGTCCTGCTCTTCGGCTTCATTGACCAGCAGCTCGCTGTTGATCATCATCTCCAGAGCCTGCTGCTTAATTTCATCCTGATCCGGTTCCTCGCCGGTCATCTGGGACTGCATGGACAGTTGCTGGAACTGTGCTTCGTAGTTCTGCGAGAATTCTTCACCGGAGATCTCTTCGCCATCAATTTCCGCAACGACATCTGGAATGTTTTCAAGATCCGGTTCCGGCATCGCCTGTTGACCCTGTTCCTGGCTCTGTTCGGCCTGGCCGCCGTCCTCTTCTTCACCGTCTGCTCCGCATGCTGCCAGGGTGAAGGCCGCAGCGGCTGCTGCGAGACTCAAAAGCAACTTCTTCGGCATTTTCAGCACTTCCTAACGTTGAAATCGTGATTCTCGGTGACATTAGCAAAGGAGGCTGAGTGTCATGCCCAGCAGATATTCAGCCCATACTCAGCAGCGCCGTCTCCAACAGTCACACGCTGTGGGGCTCAATCGAGGATAAGTTCAGGCAGTTGACGAATTGCGTTGCACTAACTGTGGCGTCATAATCTCCACGCGATATTCGGTGCGCCCTGCAATGCGCTGCAAAAGGTACCGCATTGCAAGGCTGCCCATGTCGTTGCGGGGTTGATCCACGCTGGTCAACCCCGGGCGCATCGTCGAGGCCACAGTGGAATTGTTGTAACCCACCAGCGCCATATCCTGTGGAACCCGCAGTCCGCGGTCCAATGCTTCCCCGAGCAGTCGGATTGCGGTGCCATCGGTTGCCACAAATAGCGCGGTCGGAGCATCTTTGCTCGGTGTTTCGGCCACTAGGTCAAAGACTCGTTGCGCAAATCCTGGATCCTTCGGAAAATCTGTGGGCAGTTGCCACCGATAGTCCAGACCCAAACGTTGCATCGTTTGCTCATATGCGGCCCCGCGTGCGCGGACTGCTGCCTGGGTTGACGTGGCGATAAAACCGATACGGCGGTGGCCCTGAGTGTGCAGGTGCTCAATGGCTAGTGCGCCGCCAAGTTCGTCGTCGTTATGGATCACATCCACGAATTCGCTGGCACCAGTTGGTCGCCCTACCACCACCACTGGACGGCGGCGAGCCGCATCGTCCAAGACTGCTTGCGGAACTCTAGAGGACACCACAATGAGCCCGTCGACACCCAACTGCAACATGCGTTGCACTCCACGGGCCAGGTGGTCAGGATCGCGCCGACCGTGGGTCACCAGCACTTCATAGTCTTCTTGGGCTGCCTCATCCTCGATGCCGACCACCACATCAGCGTTGTAGGCGCTGGCAATATCGGTTGCTACGACACCTATCAAACGCGTGCGGCCTCGAACCAGCGAACGGGCCCATGGATTGGAGGTGTAGCCAATCTGATCGGCGGCCTTCAGGATTTTGGCACGGGAGGTTTGACTGACGCCGGATTTATTGGACAGGGCTAGTGACACTAACGATTTCGAGACACCGGCGGCACGTGCCACATCAATGATGGTCGGGCGTGAGCGTCCGGGGGGTGCAGAGGATTCCATGCTGCTACTTTTAGCATGATTCACCGCCAAGATCAGACAGTTTGTGCTTTCCGTAGCCGAAAATCCTGGAACGTTCCAAAAGATAGCTGGAACGTTCCAGATTGTTCACCTGGCTGACACGCTCAAGTCAAGATGGGCTCTTAGGCTCAGAGCCATGAGTTCACTGATTACCTCCAATGTCGCCGCGCTTGCCGCGACAGCGACCGACACCACGACCCCCACTGCATCCGGCTTGCCGTCACCGCAGGCCATTCTGCTGGACTTTGGGGGAGTCATCTTCGAAACTTCGAAATATCCAGACGGCCGCGATCGGCTGGCTGCGTTCTATGCCAACCTGCTGGCCGACATCAATATCGACTACACCGTTGGACGGTTACGTGAAAGCATTGATGCCGGACTGAGCGCGCTGAAATCCTGGAAAAACGCCTCGAGTCGCACGCTGACACCTCGCGAACTGACCCATCGCGAAGTGATTACAGAGTTCATGATGTCCGATTTGCCAGCCGGTCTGCGAGAATTTCTTGGCAGTCATGCTCACGAGCTGGTCAAACAACAAAACTTCCTGATCTCGGATCATCACCTGCGCCCTGGAATCCCCGAGCTCATTGCAGCGTGTGCCCGGCGCAAGATCCCGTTAGGCATCGTTTCCAATGCACATTCCGGAGCCTCACACCGCCAGATCCTTGCTGACCACGGATTGGACCACGCGTTTTCGGTCCAGGTCTACTCCGATGAAGTCGGCATCCGAAAACCACACCCCCAGATGTTGACGTTGGCCGCCAACGCACTCGATGTAGAACTAGGGGCCTGCTGGTATGTCGGCGACACCCAGGATCGTGACGTGGTCGCCGGCCGTCGAGCCGGAGTCGGCGCCGTCGTACTGACCCGCTGCCATCACACCGATACACCGCCATTTGCGGTACGAGATCGTGCCGACGTCATCCTGGATACTCCCAGCGGACTGGTGAACCTGTTAGCACAAGCGACCCAGCAGACTCCAGCGCCACCCGAACCTGCCGGAGACAAACCACCCAGATTCGCATTGCTCATCGACCACGGTGGCGTGATCTCCCACTCGCAGGACGATCCGGAAGCCCAGGCAGAGTTCGTAGACGAACTCGCCGATCTGATGCGACCGGTTGACGGTGTGAATGACCCGCATCAGCTTGCTGCCAACATCCTGGCCAACGCGACCGCGGGCCATCGCCACGGCAAACGCGAACGCCAAGAGCGCGGTGACCACAGCGAGGTTACCCCCGCGACATTCTGGGGCACCTACGGTGCCAAACACCAGAAACCAGCGGTTGCCGCATTGCTACGCTGCGAAGCCCCTCGACTCATGGCCCACTGGGGTCAAGCAAAATCCCGCCGCATCATGCGGTCGGGAGTAGACGAGCTCATGGCCTGGTGTACCGAGCAGGGATATCCCGTGGTCGTGGTGACCAATACCGTCTCCGGTGCTGCCGTGCGTGCTCAACTGCAAAAACACGGCCTTGCGCAATACGTCACAGCCGTTGTGGCCTCTGACGAAATCGGTTTACGGAAACCACATCCCGCCATCGTCCAAGCCGCCCTGGATATCGCAGACGCCGACCTACACCACACCTACTTCCTTGGAGATAAACCCCAAACCGATGGACTCGGGGCCCAGGCCTGCGGCATTGGACAGCGCGTCCTTGTACGGGGTGGCAGCACCGCAGAGTCCGCACTTCAAGCGGCACTTGATCAAAGCGTTGCGACCCACATTGTTGATACACCCCGCGACTTGCTGCCGATCATGCAACAGGCAGCCGCACACCACCGAACACTGTCCTAAACCCGTCTCAGCCACACTCCACAGCATTTTGAAAGGCAGAACTCCTCATATGAACGCCGTATACCAGCGCGCAGGCACACTGCGCGGTGCCACAACAGCAGGCAACAAACCCCGTTATGACCTCTCCAACCCGCAAAAACTTATGATCTTCGTCTTGTCGATGGCACTGTTTGGCCTGTCGAACATCCTGTTGGAAATCATCCCGGACATCCACATTGGCCCCGTTGATATCTCGGTTGCATACTTCGTGTTCATCCCGCTCACCATGGCCGCACTCTTCAGCCCGTTCTGGGTCGCTCTTGGCGCACCGCTTGGTGAAATCATCTTCACCGATCTGCTCATGGGCGACTTCTCAGGCCTGTCTGAAATCGAAGGCTTCATCCAAATGTTCCTGGCCATCTACATCGCTGGATCGGCCATCCGAAACCCAGGCAATGGCGTCCAGATTGCTATCGGCGCCCTGCTGATCGTGGTCGTCGACAAGTTCTTGTCCGCGGCAGTCGACCTGGCCAAAGTCTGGGTCGGAGTTGAAGAAGCCGAATACGTTGAAGGCCTCCCAGAATCCATGCTGCTGCTTGAAGGCGTTGGTTTTGGTGTCGACCTGATCATCTCGGGCATCCTGTTCGGAATCCTGCCGGCCATGTGGCTGATCCCAGCTCTCCACGGCAAGATCGAACCACTTATGGGGATGCGCCCACGCGTGGCTGGTGAACCGATCCCGGGCAAAATGCCAAACTCGGGCCTCTTCGTTGGCGCTGCCGTGTTACTGTCTATCGCCTCATTCTTCTTCGCCTTCCTGGAAGCCTGGGACGTGAGCATCGGTGCCTTTGAACCCGAATTCCTCGAAGAATATGGCAACGGCTTCCTCTGGATCTCCGTGATCGCCATCGTGGTCGTCACCGGCCTGGCCATCATGTTCTTCCGCAAAGCACAACACAAGGACAACCGCTAAATGACCACGACCCCCGCAATTGCCTTACACGACGTGTCATTTCGGTATCCCGGCGCCGACGAGGACACGCTACGAAACGTCAACCTCACCATCGACACAGCAGACTTCGTAACCGTTGTTGGTGGCAACGGCTCGGCCAAGACCACGCTGTGCAAAACCTTCAACGGGCTGGTCCCGCATTACTGGTCCGGCGATTTCGCCGGTGTGACGGAAGTCTGCGGCATTGACACCTATACCTCTAACGTCGCGGAACTGTCCTCGCGTGTGGGCTATGTCTACCAAGACTTCATGAACCAACTGGTCCGGCCAACTGTGCGCGACGAGATTTCGTTTAGCCCCATCAATTTCGGGATGCCCGATCACGCCGAACGAACCGCCGAAGCGCTCGAGATGCTGCGGATTACCGACTTAGCTGACCGGTTCGTGTGGCAACTTTCCGGCGGCGAGGGACATCTCACCGCCTTAGCCTCGGTGCTGGCCATGCGCCCGGAAATCATTGTGGTTGATGAACCCGTCGCTGAACTTGATCCAGCCCGTGCCCTGGAGATATATGAGCGCTTGGAAGTGTTGAACCAGCAGCACGGCATCACCGTGGTCACTATCGAACACCACGCCGAGTTCATTGCCCAGTTCGCCAAATCTGTGGTGCTGATGGACCAGGGGAGCCCCGTCTGGCACCTGCCGGTCCAAGAGGCCGTGAACCGTTCGAGTCAACTGGAAGCACACGGCATCCCGGCACCGCAGGTCGTCCAAGCGGTCCAGGCCCTGGGCTACGATCAATCACCACGCACGGTCAAAGACGCCGCACAGCTGATCGGTCCAGCAGTTGCAACGCTCCAGTCCGATGCCGTAGCGGACCAGGAAGAGCATGCAGCGCAGCGACCGGTGGTTGCTGCAGCGTCCAAGGTGCACCACAGTTACCGCACCGTGAAATCTTCGCTGCAGCCGGTGCTCAACGGCCTGGATTTACAAGTCCATCGGGGCGACCGCATTGCGCTGGTGGGTGGCAACGGATCGGGTAAAACCACCTTGTTGAAACTGCTGTCGGGCATCATGGTTGCGCGTCAAGGCGAGATACAAGTCAATGGAATCAACACCCGATCCCGCTCGGCGACGCGACTGTCCGAGCATGCCGCCTACCTATGGCAGCACCCTCAGCAAATGTTCCTGAAAGAATCCATCGAAGCCGATATTGCGCTGTACCCCAAAGAACGCAAAGTCGCCGACTGGCAACACCTCGTGCAACACACTCTGCAACAAGTACGTTTGACCCAATTCGCTCACCGTGACGGCCGTAGTCTGTCCGGCGGGCAACAACGTCGCGCCACGCTGGCCATCGGCTTGGCCATGCAGCCGACACTCTTGGTGTTGGACGAACCGACTGCCTCATTGGATATCACCAGCCGCGATGCGGTGATTAGCATGCTCGATGAACTCTCGGATGTCATCGCCAGTGCTGTGGTGGCAACCCATGACATGAGCCTGGTGTCGGAATGGGCCAACCGGGTGGTCGTGCTGCGCAACGGTCAGGTCGCCGCCGACCTGACCCCGCGAGCCCTCTTCGACTATCCGGAGCTGTTAGCCGAAGCCCATCTGGTGCCACCCCAAATCGCACAGCTAGGTCAAGCCGTGGGACTCTCACCGGCACCGCTGTCGGTTGCAGAGTTCATTGCCCGGTTTCAACCCGACGAACTGGTCGGGACTGGTTGGACGAAATCAGTAGGGGTGAAACAGTAATGGCCCGTAAGCAACGCGATGTTCTCAGCGTGGAATGGGTCAAACTTGAACTAATTCGTACGGCGTATGCTACTCGCGGTGGCCTCTTTTCGGTTATGGACCCCCGGATGGTGCTGGGTTGGTACCTCATTCTGGCGATCATCCCGTGGTTCACCCACAACCTCACCGTTTTGGCGGTGCTGTTTGTGGTGGCCGCAATCTCGGTTGCCTTGGCCCGGGTCGGCCCACTGATCCTGGCATTATTCGTCTTCGGACTCTTGACCGAGGCCGTTTATATCTTCATTGCAGCAATATTTTTCGGCGGGGATCTCACCACGATCATGGCCCTGCTGGAACTCACTCTGAAACTCGGCACCATCTCGATGGCCTCAATGGCCGCCTTTGTCTCATTGGATCCTGAAAAACTCTCAGATGCTCTCCTGGCACTGCGTGCTCCGGCATTGCTGGCATTTGCCGTCAGCTACGGATATCGAATGCTGCCGATTTTGGTGGAAGAGTTCAACACGGTCTTTGATAACTATCGACTGCGTTCTGCACCGCCCGAGAAACCAGGATTTTTAGGCTTCCGCTCGATTGCGCATTGGATCAAAATGGCCATCTTGGCGTTCTACCCAATTTTCCTCAATACCGCCCAATCCGTGCGGACCACGGTTGAAGCCTTGGAAACCCGAGGTTTCACTTACGCCACCGTCGATCAACGCGGCAGAAATATCCGGCTGGCCTACCTCAAGGTTGGCGCCCTAGATCTGGCGGTTGTGGCCGTGACGATCATCCTGGTGGCCGGCGCCTTCTGGTGTGGTCAGGTGTGGCCCGTGTACCACGTAGACCTACTGCGCTAACAGTTGTCTGCAGTAAAAAGCCGGCGAGCACCTCGATGCTGCAATGCTCGAAGTGCTCGCCGGCTGGTGTGTGCCCAACTGTCGAGGGCGACATTAGTAGGCGGCAAACGCCATGGCGTAGTCCACCCCGGCCCAGCGTCCAGTCTCAGCCAGCATCTGTGGCACAAAGTCGGCCGGAACAGGATGTTCAGGAATATCTGTCAGATATTCCTTATGCGCTGCCAACGACGCTACGGCGTTGTCCACCCCGGTCTGAGAGACCTCCACAAAATGGGTTGGCGCCGTCCCGGTCAACAACATGGTCTGGGTCTGCCACGTGGTCAGCCCCTCGTGAAACTGTTCGGTGAATAACCACTGGTTGCCGGCATCTCGAACCGCATCGATGGTCGCTAGTCCCACCGCACGGTGGTCCGCGTGATCAAGCCCCCAGGCCACCTGCAGCTCGCCGGCGCTACTGACCACGACGTCAGGCTGGAATGCACGGATTTCCCGGGCGATGGCCTTGCGCAACTCCACCCCGTACTCAACGAGCCCGTCGGGAAAGTCCAAGATCGTCAGGTGCTTCACGCCCACGATATCGCAGGCCTGGCGTTGTTCTGCTGCGCGGACCTTGCGAGCTTCGAACGGCGGCCGTTGCATACCTGCCTCACCGGCGGTCACCAGCAGGTAACCGACTTCGATGTTGCGTTCGGTCCACATCGCTACGGCAGCCGAGGTCCCGTATTCTGCATCGTCGGGGTGGGCTACGACCACCAAGACGCGTGTAAACGCACTATCGTCTAAGCGAGCCAGTGCAGGGGCCGTGTGTTCGGTGGGCTGGGACATAGCGAATTAGTTCACTTTCATTTCGCCGAGTTCATCCCAATGCTCGCCTTCGAGCATCATGTTGCGAACTTTTGGGGTTTCCTGCAGCAACTGCGGCAGATCCTCTTGGGCTTGTTTGAAGTGATCCGATGTTACATGGGCTTCGGCAGCATCATCTTGGAATGCCTCCAGCAGCACATATTCGTTGGGATCCTCAACACTGCGTGACCAGTCGAACCACAGATTGCCCGGTTCAGCACGTGTGGCTTCGGTGAAAGCGCGAGTATGTTCGGGCCACTGGTCTGCGTATTCGGGCTTGACCTTGAACTTTGCAGCGATAAAAATCATTGACGTTGCCTCCTAGGCGAAATCCGACGGTGACCGTCTGTGCTGACCACCCACAGTTCTAGCGTGGCACGGCCTGGGGCGTGGAGCAAGTGCTGACACCACTGACATATAGCCTCCACGTATGAATGTAGACAGATCTAGTATTTATACGATCTCAAATCTGTCGGTAGGCTGTACGCATTCTCAAGTGATCACTATCACGTAAGAGGTGGTCGTTGTGCAAGGAGTGCAGAAATGTTTGTGGCCCCAGCAGAGGTCGTATCCGCTACGACGTCGACAGACCTCGAGGTGGCGCGACGCCAAGCGGCGAACTGGCGTTCTCAAGAGATGGGCCTGGCGGAAAAATACTTGACCGACGCTGCGCTCGCAGACCTCGCTGACGCTGCCCGGCAGCTCGACGATGCGACGTTTGCCACAACCGTTATGGCCGTCCAAGCTGCCCGAGCCGGCCAGTTCCAGCCCATCACACATATTGGCGCTGCCGCCGAGATCTTCCGAGAATTTCTCAAGACCGAGCTGATCGACGGATGGCTCTACGTCCAAGAACCCGACGGGTATCTTCACCCGTACTTGGTGATCAGCATTGACATGGAGCATGCTGATCGTACTCGCGAAGCTCGCATCAAGATCACCATGGAAGCCGATAACCCAACCGTCAAGCGGCCCTCCCGTGCGCCTCGCGTCCTGTACTTCGAAGAAACCGAACTCCTAGGCAAGGCCCCCGCAGATGTCTTGACGGGGCACCGGGTATATAAAGAGACGCCACACCTCAAGACGCAGTACACCCAGCGTCGTGAGCAGTTTCAAAACCTCATTGAGCATAGTTTTGGCCAGCAATTCCTGTTCACCGGCCGCGCCATCCGAACCGAAGACTTCCGCAGCGCAAAAGATCGCAAACAACGCAAAGTCGTCCACGACATTGCCCCGGAAGATATCGCCCCGCTGCGAATGGTCACCGCCTCGACGCTCTTTGACCTCGGCGAGCACGGTCAGGTCCCGGTCGTTACCGCAGTGCGCGTCTTTGATCTACTCGCGCAAGATTATCTCGACGTCAATACCGCCGACCTCACTGCCTACGTGTACGACTCCGAGCTGAAAGACAAGCTGGTCTTACCCGAGGACCAGCGCGAGCTGCTGGATATCCTCACCTCCGATATTTCCGTCTTCACCGGCGATATTATTGAAGGAAAATCGGCGGGTAACGTCATTCTGGCGCGTGGGCGCCCCGGTGTTGGCAAAACCTTGACCGCCGAAGTATACGCCGAGATCATCGGCAAACCGCTGTACTCGATCCACACCGGCTCACTGGGTATTACCGCTGATCTTGTGCGCCAGAACCTTGAAGAAATTTTTGCACGTGCAAAACGCTGGGATGCGGTCCTGCTGCTCGACGAGGCCGATGTCTTTGTCTTGGAGCGCGGCTTTGAGCTGGCACAAAATGCCATCGTTGCAGAATTTTTGCGCACCCTGGAGTATTACGATGGGCTGCTGTTTTTGACGACCAACCGCATTCACGGCGTCGATGAAGCGATTCTTGCGCGCTGTGCCGCGGTGATTGACTACTTGCCGCCCACCACAGATGACGCTCGTCAGATCTGGCAGACCATGGCGGCCGAGCACGGGGTCACACTCGAGGCGACCTTGGTGGAAGAACTCCTCGTGGGATTCGAGGGCATCACCCCGCGAGATATCAAAATGGTGCTGCGTCTCGCCTTACGTATGGCCCGGCACCGCGACGTGGAATTATCCATGGAAGTCTTTGCCGCGGCCGCACGTTTCCGCGGGCTAGCACCCCAATTTGAACTCCGGACCTAACCGCATCGACCAAAACTTTCATATTCCAGACCAATAACGGCATGATCAAACCCAGCCGTTGTGCAACACGAAAGAAGGACAACACCATGACAGAACAAGATGGTTACCTCTCTGAAGCACCAGCCGCAGCAACCTCCGGTGGGCTGGCCTCCGAACGGTTCCGTGAACGCGTAGCAGCAAGCCACAGCGGTGTCGTCGACATCGAGCGCGTGGATCGCTTAGCATCACGTGCGGTCAAGGCGCTCAACGACATCGTGCTGGAAGAAGCCGTGAGCTACGACGAATACAACGCCTTCAAAGCCTGGCTCATCAAAGTCGGCGAAGATGGCGAATGGCCGCTGTTCCTTGATGTCTGGTTGGAGCACTCCGTAGAAGATGTTGCCACGGCACACCGCGACGGCTCTAAGGGCTCCATTGAAGGTCCCTACTACATCGAGGATGCACCAGAACTCGAGTGGAACGGCACCATCCCCATGCGTGAAGATGAACCGGGCACGCCACTCAGCTTCTCCGGCCAGGTCCGGGCCGTCGATGGCACCCCGCTCAAAGATGCTCGGGTGGAACTCTGGCACGCCGATAATGACGGCTTCTACTCACAGTTCGCACCGGGCATCCCGGAGTGGAACCTGCGCGGTATCTGGGTGGTCAATGACGAAGGACGCTTCGACATTCACACCATTCGCCCGGCGCCTTACCAAATTCCGACCGATGGCGCCTGTGGTCAGCTCATCGCAGCAGCCGGCTGGCACGCCTGGCGTCCAGCCCACCTGCACTTCAAGGTTCGTGCGCCAGGTCACGAGCTGCTCACCGCCCAGCTGTACTTCCCGGGCGACCCGCACAACGAAGACGATATTGCCTCCGCGGTGAAGCCAGAGTTGATGCTGGCTCCAAAACCAGCCGCAGACGGCAAGGGCGAGAGTGTGGTGTACGACTTCGTGCTCGATCCTGAGGCCTAGTCTTGCTGCACCCAGGTGCTACAAACGTTGCGAGGGGCGGAAACTCCGCCTCTCGTGGCGTTTAATGCTGTTGTGGGTTTTCGCTATTACCGAACCGAAAGTCTCGGGCGTGTAATTCTTTTCGAAACAGGGCTCAGGAATGTTCGACAATACGACTCAGGGCCGCACTCAGGGTTTTCTGTAGTGCTGCGGTTCGTCGCCCCGTGCAACACGCCTCTGACGGAAAGTGTCATGACAGCTTCGATGCTTCCTAGCCCGTGAGAAATATGTGATCTATGCGACATATTTTGGGTCATTATTCTCATATCAAAAACGATCCTTTTGGCAGTGGTAACATGAAAACTTGGTTGTGTCTATACCTAAATGGCGCTCAGCTGGTCCGCAATCTCGTGGTTGACACCGTCGGGAGGGCCTGGAAAAGTAACCTTTGATCACTGAGTCGACCTCAGACATTTACGTCCGAATCAGACTCTTCGCTCGTATGAGCGGGGAGCGACCCTGAGTTCAAGCATCACTGAAGGAGCAGTCCGTGGCACAACCCCAGTCTGTAGAAGATGTCAAAAAACTAATCAAAGAACATGACATTGAATTTATCTTTGCCTCGTTCACCGAAGTGCAGGGTAAATCCAGCGCTAAACTCGTTCCAGCCAGCCAGGTTGACGAGCTGTTCTCCGAGGGTGTTGGTTTCGCCGGCTTCGCCGCCGGTCACATCGGCCAGGGCCCACAGAGCCCAGACGTTGAGATCATTCCTGATCCAACGACCTTCCGCATTGTTCCATGGCAGAAAGGCCTCGCACACGTCATCGGTGACGTCACCGTTGAAGGCAAGCCATGGGAGTACTGCCCACGTACCATCCTGAAAAACCAGATGGAAAAGGCAAAAGAACAGGGCTACGTCTTCAAACTCGGCTTCGAAGCTGAATTCATGCTCGTCGACTTCGACGAAGACGGCAAGCTTGAAGTTGCAGACAAATACGACAACTGGGCCCGTCCTTGCTACGACGTTAAAGCTCTTTCACGTCAGTACGAACTCATGACCACCCTGTCCAAGTACGTCACCGAACTCGGCTGGGAAAACTACGCAGTTGACCACGAAGATGGCAACGGCCAGTTCGAAATTAACGTTACCTTCGCCGACGCTCTTGAGACCGCAGACCGCGCGATCTTCTTCCGCTACATGGTCGACTCCCTGGCCGAACAGCACGGCATGATCGCTACCTTCATGCCGAAGCCATTCACCGATAACACCGGTAACGGCTTCCACTACACCATGAGTCTCTGGGATTCCGAGACCGACGAAAACCTGTTCTTGGACGAAAACGACCCACGCGGCCTGGACCTGTCAGAACTGGGTTACCAGTTCTCTGCCGGTATCCTGGACCACGCACGTGGCTACATGGCCATGGTCGCTCCAACCGTGAACTCCTATAAGCGCCTCAAGGCCGGTACCGAACTCATCCGTACCTGGGTTCCTGTGGCCATCACCTACGGTGGCAATAACCGTACCCAGATGCTGCGCATCGCCCGCTCGGGTGCGATCGAAGACCGTACACCGGACTTCGCAGGTAGCCCATACCTCGGCTTTACCGCTGCCCTGGCCGCTGGCATGGACGGTGTGAAGCGCAAACTGGATCCAGGCGAGCCAAACGACATGGACCTCTACATTGCTCCACAGCAGGAGATCGCGCGTCGCGGCATTCGGATGCTGCCACACTCCCTGATGGAGTCCGTCCACTACCTCAGCAAGGACGACGTCCTGCGCGAAGCATTTGGCGAAGTCCCAATTGACGGCCCATACGGTGAGGCATCCGACGACACCGAAGACTTCGTTGACTACTACGCACGCATCAAGCGCGCCGAGTACCACGAGGTCACCGACGAGGTCACCTCACACGAAATCGATCGCTACCTGCGCTTCCCATAAGCCATCGGGCGTGATCGCGCCCGAAGGCAACGAAGTGTAACTCAACTGTGTGCCTGGGATCGTTGGCGATACTCCAAACGCTGAAGGCGTCGCTGACGGCCCAGGCCGTTGCGGTTTGTGGGCGTCATTGTAACCGCACACCGACCGGGAATCTTTTCGAGTTTTAACCTGTTGAACAGGCTGGAACCGACTAAGCTATGTGATGATGCCGCGACGCTGCGCCGAAGTGGAAGTGTCAGCTACCGGTCCTGCCAAAGGCAGACACAAACTTACAAATCTTAAAGACACTAGGAGGTCTATCCATGTGTGGAATCGCTGGAATCCACCTGCGCGACGAATCACTCGTGCCGCAGTTAGGGTCTCTCATGCATGACATGGTCGAAGGTATCGTTGTACGCGGACCCGACTCCGCTGGGCTAGCGCTGTACGGTGACCGTCATCGTCTCCCTGAAGACTATTCATCTGTATCCATGCTCGACGCCCCGAACGACATCAAGCAGCTCGTTGCTGACAAACTGCCGCAGAACGCTGACGTCAGTGTCGAAGAATTCGCTGAAACCACGTTCGTTCGTGCAAAAGTCTTCTCCAAAGAACTGGCACAGGTCGTTCGCGAAGTTGCCCCAGATGCCATGATCATCGGCACCGGTGACGACAGCGTCGTCTACAAAGGCGTCGGCAACCCAATGGACCTGCGCGAAACCTACCGTCTCTCCGAAGCAACCGGCTGGCAGGGTGTCATCCACACCCGTCTAGCAACCGAATCTGCTGTTGATGCAGAAGGTGCCCACCCATACTCGGTCGGTAACGGCCTGTCCATGGTGCACAACGGTTCCTTCTCCAACCACGCCACCATCCGTCGTGAACTCGAAGACGAAGGCGTCGAATTCGACTCCCAGAACGACACCGAGGTGGCAGCCCGCTTCATCTCCTACCGTATGGAAGAAAAAGGCGACGACCTTGACTCCGCGCTGAAAGAACTCAGCCGCACATTCGACGGCTTCTACACCCTGCTCGTCACCACCGAAAACGGTTTTGCCGTGGCTCGCGATGAGTTTGCTTGCAAACCAGCCATCGTTGCAGAACATCCCAAGTGGGTTGCCATGGCCTCGGAATTCCAGGCCATTTCGCATCTGCCAGGTATCGAAGACGCCAAAATTTTCGAACCAGAGCCAGGGAAGGTCTACACATGGAATCACTAACAGACACGACGGTCAACATTGACCTGAACGAAAAAACGGTTCGGGATCTCAACGCTGCACTCCACGCACCCACCGCCAAGAGCTACCACGTGACAAACCCGCAGGGTGTGCACTCCGTAGCCGTTGGTATCAAAGACGAAATTGACGTAGAGGTTGACGGCGACGTCGGCTACTTCTGCGGCGGTATGCACCAGAAGGGCAACCTCACGGTCAGCGGCATGGCCGGACCAGGCGTCGGCGAGAACATGATGTCGGGCAAAATCCACATCAAGGGTCACGCCTCACAGTCCGCTGCAGCAACCGCCCACGGTGGTCTGCTCGTGGTCGACGGCAACGCTTCCACCCGTTGCGGCATCTCGCTGAAGGGCGGCGACATCGTTGTCAAAGGCAACATCGGCGGGCTCAGCGCGTTCATGGCACAGGCCGGACGCATGGTTATCTGCGGTGACGCAGGAGAGGCACTCGGCGACTCGATCTTCGAAGCTCGTCTTTACGTGCGCGGTACGGTCGCCTCACTCGGCGCCGACTGCATCGCCAAAGAAATGCGTGATGAGCATCGCGAAGAGCTGGTACAGCTACTCAAAGATGCCGGCATGGAAGACGAAGCCAACGACGACGACTACGTCAACTCTTTCACCCGTTACGGCTCCGCACGTACCCTCTACCACTTCAACTCTGGAGAGTAAATGAGAAGTCCTGAAGATCGTGGACTCCGCCAGTCCGCAATTTTTGATAAAGCATCCATTGCCGCCATCCAGCACGCCGCCGAAACCGGCGTCTACGATATCCGTGGATGGGGCGCCAAGCGTGCGGTCCCACACTTTGATGACCTGCTCTTTCTCGGCTCAGCCATCTCGCGCTACCCGATGGAAGGCTACCGCGAACGCTGCGACACCGACGTCACCATGGGTGCAGACACGGCGTCCCAGCCGATGGAACTCGACATCCCGATCACCATTGCCGGAATGAGCTTCGGTGCACTCTCCGCTCAGGCAAAAGAAGCCCTGGGCCGTGGCGCATCAGCCATGGGTACCTCTACCACCACTGGTGACGGCGGTATGACCGACGAAGAACGGCACCACTCATCCAAACTGGTCTACCAGCTGCTGCCATCCCGTTATGGCATGAACCCAGATCACCTGCGCCAAGCAGACGCGATTGAAGTCGTCGTCTCACAGGGTGCAAAGCCAGGTGGCTCCGGTATGTTGCTGGGCCAGAAAATTTCCGAACGTGTGGCAGAAATGCGCACCCTGCCGGTCGGCATTGACCAGCGCAGTGCATGCCGCCACCCAGACTGGACCGGTCCAGACGACCTGACACTGAAGATTGAGGAACTGCGGGAAATTACCGACTGGAAAGTCCCAATCCACGTCAAGGTCGCTGCCTCTCGTCCGTATTACGACACCAAACTGGCTGTTGCGGCCGGTGCAGACGTCGTCGTCGTTGACGGTATGCAGGGCGGAACCGCTGCGACGCAGGAAGTGTTCATTGAACACGTTGGTATCCCGACCCTGTCGGCCATTGGTCCGGCCGTCCAAGCACTCAAGGAGATGGGTGTACACCGCAAGGTGAAACTCATCATCTCCGGCGGTATCCGCACCGGTGCCGACGTCGCGAAAGCACTTGCTCTCGGCGCCGACACCGTAGCCATCGGTACTGCAGCGCTCATTGCACTGGGCGATAACGACCCACGCTGGGCTGAAGAATACGAGAAGATCGGTTCTGCTGCCGGCTACTACGATGATTTCCAAGCCGGCCAAGACCCCGCAGGTATCACCACCCAGGATCCAAAACTTGCCTCACGCCTCGACCCAGTCGCAGCTGGCAAGCGCCTGGCCAACTACCTGCAAGTCCTGACGCTGGAAGCACAGACCATCGCACGTGCCTGCGGTAAGTCACACGTCACCCACCTCGAGCCTGAAGACCTGGTCGCTTTGACCATGGAGTCCTCAGCTATGACTGGCTTACCACTGGCCGGCACCGACTGGGTTGTCGGAAAGAATGGTGGCTTCTAGGCCCGTCTCGTAGCCGCTACGAACAGGTACTCAAACCACGCACACGGCAGGACCACCCGAGCAACATCTCGGGTGGTCCTGCCTTTTTGTATGCCCAAAAACCAATCGCCCCAAAAATAGGTCCCGACGTGGGACAGGAATACTCAGCATTTCAACTCAATACCTGGACCAATACTCGCCCGGTCGGTTATTGACGTACGTCACAACTGTCTCCTAAAGTGACTGTATTGATAGTCAAGACAAAATGTTCCATAGGCAGTCGCTATCGATTGACCTAGACGTTCATAGCTTCTGAGTTGCTTCACCTTGAAGAGTCTTACCGCAGTTCACGACGCTATGCCGACACAGTACCGGGCCACTGGAAGCATTGGTCCACCCGTTATAAGGAAGTATCGTGAGTGAATTTGGGACGGTAGAAGTCGACCAGCACCAGCGGTTGCAGCGGTCGATCGATTGGAAACAGGGACTAGCCATCGCACTGGGCGTTCCCATGTTGATCTTGCCCTCGCTCGGCTACATGCCGATGTACTTTGCCGGAGCAGCAGTCCTGATCTGGGGACTCTCCGTGCTGCAGGGGTTCTTACAAAACACGGCCTATGCCGAAATGGCCACCACCTTCCCGCGAGCCTCGGGTCTGCCAGGGTTCGCCCAACACGTTTTTCGGGCTGAAAACCATCAGGGCAAATACGACCGAGGCAAACTCATCGGCGGTTTTAGCGCCTGGAGCTATTGGTTTGCGTGGAACCCGGTCATGGCCATCTTCTCCCTGCTCGTCGGGAATTATCTCTACGGACTCTTCCCAACCCTGGCTGAGACCTTCACTGAGTATCAGCTCTCACTGCTGGCAGGCATTGTGATCTTTGCCGCTCTGTTCATCATCAACTGGTTTGGGCTCAAAGAAGGTGCCATCGTGGGGTATGTGCTAGGTATCGGCGCCTTGATCCCGTTGATCGTGTTGTCGGTTGCTCCGTTTGTGACCGGTCACGTCGATATGTCGAATATTAGCCAGAACTGGCTCCCCGCAGACTTCGCCTGGGACATGCACCACATCATGCTGCTGTTTGGTGTCTTTGCGATTGCTCAGTGGAGTGCCTGTGCTTGGGAAACCGCTGCGATCTACGGGCCGGAATATAAGACCCCATCAAAAGATGTTCCTAAGGCACTCTTGGCTGTTGGCCTGATCTGCCTGGTGCTCTACCTACTGGTCCAGACCTCTGTTCTCGGTGTTCTCGGCGTCGACGGCGTTGTTGATGAAGCCATTTCCCCGTTGCTCTCGGTCGCTCAGACGATCTTTGGCGAGGTCGGTGCGATGATCACGATCTTCATGTTGATCGGCGCAATGATCCTGGTGATTCAGACCGCCTTCCTCGGTTCGTCACGGGCCATGCACTCGATGTCGACAGAAGGCAACCTGCCACGCGTTCTGGGTACAACAAACCGCAACGGTACGCCGTTTGTCACCATGGCAGTCATTGCGGTCTTCAACCTGGCGTTGATCTCCATGGGCAACCCGGCAGCGATTCTCGCGGCGTCGGCCATCGGTTACACCTGTGCCAACGGTATTAGCCTCTTTGCCTTCGTCAAGGCTCGCAAGAAAGATACGGCGTTTGCCAAACTGGAGCGTCCGTTCAAGGCTCCCAAGAGCTGGAAATACGTTGGCTTGATGTTTGGACTGTTCAACCTGCCATTCTGTCTTGTCGGCGTGATCTACCTCAACAGCCTGGAAATCGGTTGGACTTCCACCTGGGTGGGCGTCATCGTCTTGGGGGCTTACATTCCGATCTGGTTCTATTCACAAAACGAAGCCCGCCGGTATAGGACCACCCCAACGACTGAGACTTCGACTGAGACTGTCCAGAATAATTAAGTGACGAAAGGTCGCCTGATGCCGCATGATTCAACTGACATAACTCTTCAGTAGCAGACACCTCCCGTATCTCAAGCCATAAGGAGTGAGATCGTTGTCCACGAATCAATATGATGTCATTATCGTCGGTGCAGGATTTGCAGGAGTCACAGCTTCCAGAAATCTCAGCCAGAAAGGGCATAAGACCCTTGTCCTAGAAGGCCGAGACCGAATGGGAGGCAGAACTTGGTACGACGAACGCCTAGGCGAACACCTCGAAATGGGTGGCACCTTCATCCATTGGTTCCAGCCGAACGTTTGGCACGAAACGATGCGCTATAACCTGGAAGTGGTGAAGCTCATCGATCTTCACCAGGCATATTGGATTACCGATGGCCAGGTGAAAGAAGGGACCCAGGATGATGAATTTGCCCTCATGAGAGAGGGAATGAAAGTCCTGGCCAGAGACGCGGAAAAATACTTTCCCCGGCCATTTGAGCCCTTCTATAATGAAGCCGCGGTCAAAGAAATTGATCACCTGTCGGTGGCCGATCGACTCAGAGAAATCGAATCAGAAGTCAGTAAGGAAGTTAGTGACATCCTGACAGCTTACTGGTGTGCATATTTCTGTACAGACGATTTGGAAGAACCAGCGTTGACACAGTTATATCGTTGGGTCGCGATGTCCTATAACGACTGGGACGTCATGGAAGACATCTTTGAACTCTACAAATTCAAGCACGGAACCAAATCCTTGCTCGAGAGTATTTTCCATGACGGCAACGCAGAGCTCAAACTCTCAACACCGGTCACGACCATCGAAGAAACAGAACACGGTCAGAAAGTCACTACCAAAGACGGTGACGAATATACGGCCACCGCGGTGATCGCGGCCATTCCAACCAATACCATCAACAATATCGAGTTCAAACCAGCACTAGCCGACGAGATCCACCAATTCTCTCGCGAGAATCAGTCAACAACCAACGGTGGAAAATTATGGGCAAAAGTCCGAGGTCCGAGCATTACCGATACCTTTCGGCTCACGGCACCTGCATATCCCGTCAGCAGTATGCACACGCAGTTCTTTGACCAGGAAACGAACGAGGGCATCATCATGGCCTACGTTTCCAACACCAACAAACTCGACGTCACCAACAAGGCGCAAGTACAAGAACTGCTGCGGAACTGGATACCCGATATTGAAGTCATCGATTGCACAGGCCATAAGTGGGACGAAGATGAATTCTCCAAAGGCACCTGGTCTGTGCTGCGGAAAAATCAACTCACCAAATACGGCAAGGCAGTTCGTCAGCCACGCAACGGCTTCTATCTAGCCGGTTCAGACTACGCCAACGGCTGGTCGGGATTCATCGACGGAGCCATTGAAAGTGGCTCATCGATCGGCGAATTTGTCGACGAGTATCTGAAAAACGGAGCCTGACGTCAGGTTCCACAGAACGTCTGGTAATTGAGCGAATACGCCATGGACGCTGGTTGCTCCAAGTGCGCAAAGGCGTCGTGGCGCTCATAGGGGGTGGTCACCGCTGCTAACAGTGTGTGAAAAACACTGAAATCGTGATCTGTCACCGCAGCGGTGAGGGCCTCCTCCACCAGATGATTTCTTGGAACATACACCGGATTCAATGCTGCCACCTGGTCGGCGTCCGGCTGCAGTTGCAACCACTGGGTATACCAGGTCGACAATTCCGGTGAGGTCTCTTCGGGGATCGTCCCGGTTCGGGCAACGTCCGCCAGATTGGCAAAAAACGACGTGAAATCCGCGTCCGCAGCACGCAACTGCTCCAACAAATCGGTCCCAAGCTCAGCGGTACCAGCCTGCGGAATCCCCAATCGCCGATTAAACCTGTCAGCCCAGGTCGTCGAGTAGATGTGGCGGAACGTAACCACCGCTTCGGTCGCTTCACGGATCGCCTCATCCTGCGACATGACCTGCTCATCGGCAGGCTGCATAATGGCCGGTAGGAGTGCCTCGGCAAACCGAGCAAGATTCCATTCAGCGATGACCGGCTGATTACCGTAGGCATAGCGGCCGGCAAAGTCGATGGAAGAAAATACCGCATTGGGATCAAATGCATCCAGGAAAGCGACCGGTCCGAAGTCAATGGAATGCCCGGCGATCGTCATATTATCCGTGTTCATCACACCGTGGATCATGCCGGCGTGCATCCAATCTGAGAGCAGTTTGGCCTGATGTTCGACCACCTGGGCCAACAGGGTCAGGCCAGGGTTCTCGCCCGTGGCTGCAGGATAGTGACGTTGCAGACTGTAGCCGGTCAAACGCTGAAGCAGCTCGAGATCATTTTGTGCCCGAACATACTGGAAGGTGCCCACTCGAATATGCGAGGGCCCGGTGCGCACTAAAACCGCTGCGGGCTGTTCGGTTTCACGAAGAATCGTGCCACCGGTGGTGATGACTGCCAGCGCCCGAGCCGTCGGAATGGCCTGGGCATGTACGGCCTCGGACACCAAGTATTCCCGCAGCATTGGTCCTAAGGCGGCATAACCATCCGAACCGGGACGGGAAAACGGGGTCGGACCGGAACCCTTGATATGAATATCGACCAGCTGGTCATCAACGGTCAGTTCGCCGGTCAGGATGGCGCGACCATCGCCCAATACTGGTGCGTACCCACCAAACTGGTGACCGGCATACGCCTGGGCAACCGATGTTGCTGCATCCGGGAGCCGGTGTCCAAGGAGAAAATCGATCCCCTCGTCGGTGGCCAACCACTCAGGATCCAGCCCCAAGTCACGGGCCAACTCGTGATTGAGCACCACCAGTTGTGGTTCGGGGGTGGGAGCTGGTGCGGCGGCTTTGACGAGTTCGGGGAAGACCTCAGCATACTCTGAGCTCAGGTTGGGCAGGCTGGTCATATCCGCTCCTAAACGATGTGGTGCCTCCAGGATACTCAGCCGGCAGACGCTGAAGGTAGTGGCTGCGTCACGGGTGAACACGCTTGGGGCGTCGTCAGTGCCCTTGGAAAGCCTCGGCTAACCACCACGAGCCGCCATCGTTGGCAATCTTTGCATCGATGACCAACGGAACGGTCGGGGAGGAGCCCAACCAGGTGCTGACCGCTTCGAGATCGGGGAGATCGCGAACCGTGATGGCTTCGGCGCCGAACCCACGGGCGATCGAGGCGATATCGGTGTCCGGGAACGTCACCGGTTCTAGATCATGATCGGTACCGAAGTGGTGGATTTCTGCACCGTAGGCAGCATCGTTGTAGACCAGCACGACCAGGGGAATCTGATACCGAACCGCGGTTTCTAACTCGTGGACAGCCATGAGGAACCCGCCGTCACCGGTACCCAGCACGGGAAGCCGGTCGGGCTGGGCAAAGGCTGCGCCCAGGGCAGTGTAGAGGCCTAGCCCGATGGACTGGAAGGCCTGGGTGAAACAGAACCCAAACTCATCCGGGACATCCAGGTACTGGGATGGGTAGCCCATGAAGTTGCCCGAGTCGATCGCCACGACCCGTTGGTGGGGCAGCAGCTCGTTGAGCCGTCGTGTCACTTCGCGCGGATCGACCAGTTCGCCCGACACCGAGAGATCCTCGGTTGGGGTTTGATCCCAGCGCGCACCGGTTGCGATGCGTTGCCGCACCTCGTCGGTCCGGTAGCGGCTGGGCTGGTTGTGGGCCAGGGCTGCCATGGCATCGGTCGCGGTGGCAGCGGCATCAGCGACCACGCCTAGGTCGACGGGTCGGTGGGCACCGATGGCAGTGTCGTCGGTATCGATTTGGACGACCTTGGTGTCCGCACCAATGAGTTTGCCGCCGCGCATGGTCCACATATTGAGCGCGCTGCCGAAAGCCACGATAAGATCGGCCTCGGTGATCAGTTCGGCGGTCAGCGGTGAAGAAAAGCCACCGGAGATCCCAAGGTTGTAGGGGTCGGCGTTGAACAGTCCTTTGGCCACCGCACTGGTGGCCAGTAGTGCGCCGGATTGTTGGGCGAGCGCGGTAATTTCTGATTTTGCTCCTCGACCGCCGCGGCCGGCTATGAAGACGGGCTTGCGCGAAGATTCCAACAGGGCAACAAATTCGGCCAGTGCACGCTGGTCTGGACGCTGCGCAGGTGCCTCGTCGACGGCAAGATCGGTGATAGCGCCGACAGACGGTGCATCTTGGACATCGAGGGGGAGGTTCAGCACCACGGTTCTGCGCTGTCGCACTGCGGTTCGGTAGGCACGCAGTGTGTCGGTGATGGCAGTTGCGGGTGTGTGGACCCGGTGGGCATCTGCTCCAAGGCTGGTCGCAAACCCCGTTTGATCCATCGCAAAGTTGGAATGTACCGCACCGCGGGAGGCTTCGGCGGCCAAGACTAGAACCGGGGTGTCGGATTTTGCGGCCTCGCCGATCCCGGTGGCCGCATTGGTAAGCCCGCACCCCTGGTGCAGTGACACGACGGCGACCTGATCGGACATCCGCGCATACGCATCGGCCATCGTGGCCGCGCCACCCTCATGGCGGGTGGCGGTAAACGGGATGCCGGCTTGACGCAGCGCATTGGTGAGATGAAAGTTCCCGGACCCCACCACACCAAATGCGTGGCCGACGCCCAGCTGACCCAGCAGCGCACCGAGTTGTTGTGCAACCGTGGTCATGCGGCCTCCACCAGTGCAAAAACCCGGCACGGTGAAGCGGTTCCACCAACGATGGGCAGCGGGGACACAATGATGATGGCTCCGCGAGTCGGCAACTTGGCCAGATTCTGCAGCGAGGTGATGCCATATTTGTCATGGCCCAGTAGGTGATAGTGCATCGGAAACGGCGGCTCCAGTTCCGCAGCATTGCCCTGGTCAATCCCTACGGTCTCGACACCGATCCCGGAAATCATGGTTTCCTCGGCTAACCAGCGTGAGCACTCGGCCGAAAAGCCGGGCGTATGTGAACCGTTTTCATCGGTGTTCAGGAAGGCTTCCTTATCCTGGGCGTACTGATCCCACCCGGTACGAAACAGCAGCCAGCCATTCTTTGGCAGGGGCCCGTGTTCGGCAATCCAGGCCTGAATGTGTTCAACTTCGATCAGAAAATCTGGGTTCTCGGCGGATTCGGCGACGAAGTCCAAAACGACGGCGGGCCCGACCAACCGCTCAGGCTCGATCTCAGAGACATCTTTGCCATCCTTACCGGAGATCCAGTGGATCGGCGCATCGATGTGGGTGCCGACGTGCTCACCCTGGGAAAAGTTGTTGTGGCGCCACATGGGGCCGGCATCATCAAAGCACGCAACCTCCTCCAGACTGAAGTCATCTAGATTCGCAAATGGTTCGGGTAGCTGCAGGGTCGGCGTAGAAGACGACAGCGTATTGGTCAGGTCGACGATTTGCACGGCCTTGTCGGCCAGTCCTACGGCCAGTTGTGCCAGGGTCGATCGTGTTGGTGTGGTGCTCATGAATTCTCCTGATGTGGGCAAAGTGGGGCTGTGACCAATATAGTGTGGCCCAGCTCATGCAGCTGTCCTGTGGCGCAATGCTGCAGACTAGGCGGCCAAGACTTTCAACAGGTCGGTGATCTTGGCATCGGTGGTAGCCCACGAACAGACCAGCCGAACAATTGGTAGTCCGGCGGTATTGTGTCCCCACAGATGGGCCACGTAGTGTTCACGCAGTCTGGTCACCAGGTTGTCGGGCATCGCGGCCAGCACGGTATTGGCCTGTGGTGTTTGCACCTCGACGCCGGCAATATCTCCCAGACCCTGCGCCAACCGGGTGGCTGCCGCATTGGCCGTGGTCGCGTTGCGATGCCACAGGGAGGTACTAAACATGGTGGTCAACTGAGCCGACAGGTAGCTGGTCTTGGAGGACAGCTGGGTGGTGTATTTGATAATCGGTGTCAGCGTATCCTCGGGCACCCGGTTCGACAGTACGACGACGGCGTCGGCACCCAGCCCGCCGTTCTTGGTGGCGCCTAATGACAAAATGTCGACTCCCAGGGCGGTTGTGGCCCCGTGCAAATCGAGTCCGAGTGCCGCCGCAGCCGGTGCCAGCCGGGCGCCGTCCATGTGGATCGCCAGGCCGGCGTCGTGGGCGGCGTTGCATATCGCGGTGAGCTCTTCGGGTGTATAGACCGTGCCCATTTCGGTGACCTGCGAAACCGTCACAGCCGTCGGTTGGGTCGCTTGAGGATTACCCAAATCTGAGGCAACCACCTTCGCGATATCCTCGGGCCGGAGTTTGCCGTCAAGGTGCGGTTGTGGCTTGAGGCTGATGCCAGCACGTACCGGAGCCGACGCCTCTGAAGTATAGACGTGGGAGGTATCGGTACAGATCACCGAACTGTACGGATGGGAGACAGCCTGCAGCGAGACGATATTGGCACCCGTTCCGTTAAACACCGGAAAACCATATGCCCCCGTACCAAATTGCGTATCGAGCATCTCATGGAAATCATCGGTGAACTGATCGCCACCATAGGCCGGGGTATCGAGGTTGGCTTCCATGACCGCGGCCATGATCTCCGGGTGTGCGCCGGAGATATTGTCGGAGGCGAAGTGTGGATCGGTGCCGGGTAGCCGGAATCGTCGCGAGTGTTGCATAGCAATATTCTTGTCTGGTCGACGATGAAATGCCAATTACTGTTCGTGGTCCAAAATGGCCATCGTGCAGCGGGAAATGCACACGAGCTTGCCGTCCTGGTTATGCAGGCGGATGTCCCACACCTGGGAGCGACGTCCGCGGGAGACCGGTGTGGCGCGCGCGGTGATGACGTCGCCCGGTATGCCCGGACGGATGTGGTTCGCGTTGATTTCTTGTCCCACGGCAAACTGTTTGTTCAGATCTATGGTCAGCGAGGCGCCAATCGAGCACACGGATTCAGCCAACACCACCGAGACCCCGCCGTGGAGAATACCGGTGGGTTGCAGCACGCGATCATCGACAGTCAGGGTGGCTTCCAAGGAATCGTCCCCGATGCGGCTGAACTCGATGCCCAGGACTTCGCCCACCGTGCCCTGGTTCAACGGGGTGATGTCGTCGAGGGTCGGCTGACCGAACCAAATGCTCATGAATAACTTCCTTCTGGGTCATGCGACTGTAAAGTGCTCTGCTGCTTAGGCTACTAGAGCGCCCTGGCATGTCAGAGCATTGCTGGTTTACGAGAAGTTCATACGCTGCAGCTTGTCATGTGTTTCGTCGGATGGTTAACCTGACCTACATGGAACTTTCACGACGGAAACTGTTTACGCTCGGTGCTGCGTCGGCCACGGTCGCAACCGCAGGTTTGGTGGCGGCTCCGGGTGCGCACGCCGCAGAGCTTGCTGAGCAACCTGGTGAACAACCGCTGGGCAGTGCCACCGCGGCGGATCGCGCGGCACAAGAGGAGAACCCCGAAAATAGACTGGGCTGCCCGCTCGGTAAGGGGCTGTAATGCAAGCGATTTGGAAGACCACAGAGAATTACAGCAGCGGCCGCGACGGAACCGACGTAGATCGCATCGTCGTCCACTACATTGTCGGCACGCTTGCCGCCGCGGATGCCACATTTGCCAATCCGTCATCTGGCGTCAGCGCACACTATGGAATCGGCGAAGGATCGCTACACCAGTACGTCAGTGAGATGAATACTGCCTGGCATGCGGGCGATTTTCCGATGAATCAGCGAAGCATTGGCATCGAGCACTCGGCGTCCCCGGACCGTGCGCCGTCAGCATCGACCTACGATATCTCGATCGAGCTGTGCACGCAGATTTGTGAGGACTACGGGCTGAATCCGCAAACGCAGATCATCCCGCATCATTCGGTCGTAGCAACCGCGTGCCCGGGTACGGTGGATATCCAGCGCATCCGGGACGCGGTCGAAGCACGACTCTAGTAGCTGGTGGTTTCGGTTTCGGTGCTGGTCCACTTGGCAGCAAGCGCTTCGGTTGCACGAGCCAACAGGGCTACATCGGCGCCAACGTTGACGAAATCTGCACCGGCGGCCACGTAGTCGGCAGCCTGATCCGGGTTGAACGCGTTAACGCCGGCGATCTTGCCGGCGGCCGTGGCCTTGGCAATCACGTTCTGGGCCGCGGCAACCACATCCGGGTGGTTTTGCTGGCCCAGGTATCCCATGGACGCTGAGAGGTCCGACGGGCCAATAAAGATCCCGTCGATCCCTTCAACGGTTAGGATCTCGTCGATGTTCTCCAGCGCTTCGGCGGTCTCGATCTGGATGATCAGCGTGATCGTATCCCGAGCCGTGGTCAGGTAGTTCGGGTACCGTCCCCAGCCACCTGAACGCGCCAGCGCCGAACCGATCCCGCGAATACCTTCCGGCGGGTACGCGACCGAGGCGGCAGCCTTGACGGCGTCGTCGACGGTGAAGATCATCGGCACGATCAGCGATTGCGCTCCGAGATCCAGGTACTGCTTGATGATGCGCGAATTGTTTTCGGGAACACGAACCACCGGAATGGAGTCGTAGCCTGCGATGACGCGCAGTTGGGACTGGACTGATTCCAGGCTCAACGGGGAGTGTTCGGCGTCGATGAGCAGGTAGTCCATCCCAGCGCCGGCCGCGATTTCTGCGATGCCGGCGTCTCCGGAAGACAAGAACATACCGGCTGCAGCACGGTCACGATCGGACTTTGCTGCATCGGTGAACAGTGTTTTGAATGATGGGCGAGGGGTCATAGCCATGGTGTGATTCCTTGTGCGTTGCTGGTGATTAGTCGAACTGGACGCCGATGGTGCCCAGCGGCCCGAAGTCGGCAAACACCGAGTCGCCTTCATACACCCACATGTAACGGGTGAAGGAACCAGCCAGGATAATTTCGCCGGCTTCGAGGTAATCATCGTGACCGGCCAGCCGGTTGGCCAGCCAGTGGACACCGTTTGCCGGATGGCCCAGGATGCCGGCGGATAGACCGGTTTCCATGATTTCCTGGTTGCGCCACAGGGCACCTCCAACCCAACGAAGATCAACGTCTTCTGGTTTGACCGGGCTGCCACCCAACACCATGGCACCCAGGGCGGCGTTGTCTGAGATGGTGTCGATGATGGTGCGACCTTCCATCTCGATGTGGGCGTCGAGCACCTCGAGCGCCGGCGTGACGTATTCGGTTGCCCGCAGGACGTCGAAAATATTGACGTTTGGTCCACGCAGGTCGTCCTTCAATACGAAGGCCAGCTCAATTTCGATGCGCGGGTGGGTGTATTTCTTCCACTCGAAAACGTGGCCGGATTCAAAGACTTGGTCGTCAAAGATGACGCCGTAGTCGGGCTCATCGATACCGGTTGCGGCCTGCATCGCCTTCGAGGTAAGACCGATCTTGTGGCCGGCCTTGCGGCGTCCGGTTTCAATTTGGCGATCTGCCCAAATTTTCTGAATCGCATAGGAATCTTCAATGACCATGCCCGGATAGCGCTTGGTCAGCAGTTCGACCGGTTTCCGATCAATGTTGGCCTGGTGCAGTTCGTCAGCAATTTTGACATGTGTTTCGTGATCTAACATCGGACTCCTTTGAGTAGAAAAGCCTGCCCCTAATCGTATACGAAATGGGCGGCAGGGTGCGGTTTTTGTCTCCGCTGTGCAATGTACTAGCGCCCTGAGACCTGACGAAGGTTGCCGTCGAGTCGTTCGGTCCAACCCCGCGCATCGAGGTGTTCTAACAGCGGGATCAGGGTTCGCCTGGTGGTGCCTAATGCTTGGCGTGCATCGGAGACGGTGAAGGGTTGCTCGAGTTGTACGATCTGCCGCATCGCCAGTGCCGGGGTCTTGGGGCTCAGCACGATGTTGCCCTTGAGCCGCAATAAGCGCTGTTGTTCCGCGGCAGCGGCGAGTTCTTTATCGCCAAGCTGCAGCTCGTCCAGGTCATCGGCGGTCGGTGCCGCAAACGGATCGTTGATAAAGCGCTGTTCCAATTCAGCCACTGCGGCTTCGGCCGCTCCGAGGGATGGTCGCAGTGCCGGATCCGCAATCCGCCCAGCCGATTGCTGTAGCTTGGCCTCGGTCACGACCAGGGACAATAGGCTGCGGTCCGGCAGGTCCAGGGCGTTGACGGCGGCCTGTTCGGTGATGCCTCCGGCGCTTGGGTCCCGCTTATACTGGGCGACGACCCTATTGCGCAGTTGCTGTCGCCACGAGTCAAGTGCCTGTCGATCAACCAGCCACCGGTCATGCACCAGCACATCATCGGCCAGCGGGTCGGGGACCGCAATGCCCATGGCCGTGATCATCGACCGATCAACCGCCCGACGACGTCGGACTTCCAGTGCCAAATGATTTTCTGCCGTGAGGTTGGCCAGTGTTTCGGCGCGCTGTTTGGCTGCCCCACGACGACGCAGGGCAGGAGGTTGGACATCCACGACGGTTGCGCCGCCGGTAATGAGCCGTTGTCCGGTGCCGCGCAGCAAGAATCGATCACCGATGTGTAATGGCAGGCTACGATCCAGGGACAGCCGAGCAAATTCGGAGCCCAGTGGACGGCAGTGCGCATACACGGTGGCCGTCCCGATGTGGACGGAGAATTCTTGGGGGAGTTGTGTGAAATCAACATCCGGGGTGCCAGCCACGTCGATGACATCGGTGTTGAACCAGGCACCGGGGGTCACCAACACATCGCCACGAGCCACAGCATCGGCGGTGATACCACGCAGATTCACCGCGGCACGGGTGACCGGGACCAGTTCGTTGGCAGAGCTCCCGTGACTTTGCAAACTCCTGACCGTCACCTCGGAGCTGTCTTTGGACAGCAGTTCGAGCCGGTCATTGACGGTCAAGGTCCCGTCGGCTAGCGTTCCGGTCACTACGGTGCCGGCCCCTTTGACCGGGAAAGCACGGTCAATCCAGTATCGGATAGGTTCGGTGAGATCGGGAGCAGCCAACTGATCGAATACCGTATCCATGACGGTGCGCAGCTCATCGAGACCCCGATACTCAATGGCTGAGGTCGCCACAATTGGTGCATCGGCCAGCGCCGTATCGGCCAGCTCGTGTCGAATCTGAGCGGTCACTGCCTCAACATTGTCCGGGGCTAAGTCGAGCCGAGAAATCACCACGACCCCGCTCGAAATGCCCAGGGCTTTGATCGCATCGCGATGTTCGGAGGTTTGGGCCTGCCACCCCTCATCTGCGGCCACCACCAAACATACGACCGGTGCCGGCCCGAGTCCGGCTAGCATATTGCCAACAAACCGTTCATGACCCGGCACATCGACAAACGACACCGAGCGTCCAGACGGCAAGGACATTTCCGCGAACCCAAGATCAATGGTGAGGCCGCGCTCGCGTTCTTCGGCCCACCGGTCGGTTTCAGTACCGGTCAGCGCACGCACCAGGGCAGATTTTCCATGATCGACGTGTCCGGCCGTGGCCACCACAAACTGTTCGGTCACGCTACACCCTCCGCGATCTGCCGGAGCCGCTGCAGCACCCTCTCATCCTCAGCCGCCGGCACGCACCGGAGATCCAGCAGACAGCGACCAGCGGCAACCCGGGGCAAAATCGCCGGACTGCCGGTACGCAACGGATGGGCGAAATGCTCGGGGAGGCGCACCGCCCACCCGGCAATCGGCACGCCGGCTCCGCCGCCACCGCCAACGCGTCCCTCGTGGGCGACCACTTGGGCGTCAAGTGCTTCGGCAATCCGGCGGCTTCGGGCATACAGCTCATCGCCATCAGCGTGCAGCGCGTCGTACACCGGGGTAGAGGGCGCATTGAGCGTGGCTTCTAGCGCCGCCAGCGTGAACTTATCGGCTCGGAAAGCGCGCGCCAGAGGATGGGCGGCAAGCTTCTGTAGCGCGGTGCGAGAACCCAGTAACAGACCGGCTTGTGGACCGCCCAGTAGCTTGTCGCCACTGGCAATCACCACGTCGGCACCATCGCGCAGTGCCTGGCCAATGGTCGGCTCATCCGGCAGGACCGAATCGGATTCAAATAGTCCTGACCCGACATCTACGATCAACGGGAGTGCTTGCTCGGCCGCCAGGGTGGCCAGCTGTTTCGTCGTCACACTCGAATTGAAACCACCGATCCAGTAATTCGACGGATGCACTTTCAGTAGCGCGCCGGTGGTCTCAGTGACCGCACCGCGATAGTCGTCCAGCGTGGTGCGATTCGTCGTGCCCACCTCGGCCAATCGTGTACCGGTCGACGTGATGAGATCGGGAAGACGGAACCCCGCCCCAATTTCGACCAGTTCACCGCGACTTAGCACCACTTCCGGTGTGCCCTGAGCTACGGCTAGGCCAGTCGTTGCCAGCGACAGTGCCGCGGCACCATTGTTGACGATTAACGCGTCGTCGGCATCGGGTGCTTGGGCCAGCAGTGCGGCTTTGGCCCAAGTACCGCGCTTACTGCGTTTGCCGTCGTCAAGGTCCAGTTCAAGATCCACGTAACCGGCCGCAGCCAACAGGGCATTGCGTGCCGCATCGGATAACGGGGCACGCCCCAAATTTGTATGAATAATGACGCCGGTGGCATTGAGCACCGCCGACAGCTCGCTTGGCTGCGTGGTTTGCACAGCCTCGATCACCCGGGGTACCACCGCGTCTGGCGGTAGCTCACCGCGTCGAGCAGCAGCCTGGATGTCCGTGATCAAACGGCGAATCACCTGCGCAGCCAATCGCTGACCGGCAGCCACGACCTCCGGTAGCGCTAACAGCCGATCAGTCGAGGGGATCGCGCGGCGCGGGTCTGAAGTGGCGGGACTATCTGAACTCACCGGGCACCTTTCAAATCTGGCGGAGGCGGACGGGAATCGAACCCGCCAGACCAAGCTACTTGGTCTCGTCGGTTTTGAAGACCGCGGGGACCACCAGGAACCCTAACGCCTCCAAAAAATCAAACTATCACGTTTGCCGTGCTGCAGCATCACTGCGCGCCCACATATTTCAGCACTCTAGACCGCACACCGGTCAGCTGCTACAGTGCGTTCATGCAACGCGCTCACGTTCGAGAATTTCACGACGACGATCTTGACGCCATCGTGCGGCTCTGGGAGCGAGCCAAGCAGCGCGGCACCCCGCCGGTGTACTCATTGCCAGAGGTCATCGCGTCATGCCAAGCCGACTATGCCCTGGTGGCCACCGAATACGATCGTGTCATTGGTGCGGTCGTCGGCCGCGCCGCGCACGCCCAAGGCTGGATTGTCTTTTTCGGACTCGAAAACTCCACCGGTCCCGAACTTGGCGGCCGCCTCTTGGACGCCCTGGAACGGCGCATCGCGCCCCTGGGGTTATCGAAACTTTCGATTCTCACGTCACTCGAGGACGAATCAGCCGCCGCCCTAACGGCCAATGGCTTCGAAATTCATAACCCGCTGCGGTATTTGGAACGGGGCATGCCGGTGCAGCGTCGGGAATTGGACAAACTCCGAGAACTGGGTGGACGTGTGCTGCCGCGCCGTCTCTGGAACGCGGTCAGCGGTATGCAGCAGGAGAAGGGCCTTCTTGAAGAGCGGCTGATTACCCCGTTGTCACAACCGAATCTGGCCGATCAATTCGGGGTGGTGCCACCCCGTGCGGTCATGCTGTTCGGCCCACCCGGAACCGGCAAGACGACGTTTGCCAAAGCGGTCGCTTCACGACTGGGCTGGCCCTTCGTCGAGCTGTTCCCCTCACGACTGGCCGAGCTTCCCGGCGGACTCCCCAATGCTTTTCGCACCACCTTCGAGGCGATCTACGATCTGGAACACGCCGTGGTCTTTATCGATGAGGTCGAAGAAGTCGCCTCCCAACGTCGCGGTGATCCGCCGTCGCCCACGCAGGGCGTGACGAATGAACTGCTCAAACAGGTCGCCGAGTTTCGCGACCGAGACGGACTGTTGCTGATCTGTGCCACCAATTTTGTGCGCGCACTGGACACGGCATTTTTGCGGCACGGTCGCTTCGACTATGTCATTCCGATCGGCCTGCCCGATACCGAAGCCCGCATCGCGATCTGGCAGCGTTATGTCCCTGAATCGGTCGCCGAGCAAATCAATTTCGACGACCTGGCCCAGGCCAGCGAGGGTATGACACCCGCCGACATTGAGTACGCCGCCCGACGGGCCTCCCAGGAAGCCCTGGCGCGTGCGCTCAATGGCAATGGTTCGCAGCGTCCCGCCGATGAACTGACGACGACCAGCTATATCGACGCACTATCTGTCACGCGTGCCACGGTCTCACCGCTCGATATTGACGCCTTCGATGAAGATATCGAATCCTACGCTCGGCTCTAGGACCTTTTTGAGCTCTGCGAGGTTGATTGCTCCGCGAGCGGGCACTGTCGGTGTTGCTCCAGCGTTCCTATACTGGGGCGTATGTCCGAAATTTTAGAACAAGCTTCCGTTCCGCGTTTAACCACCACGGCCTCAGGTGGTGGGTGTGCCTGTAAGATCCCGCCGGGTGAACTTGAAGGCGCTGTCGCCCAGTTGGCCGGCCAGGATTATGGCAATGTCCTGGTGGGCGTTGATGATGGCGATGACGCCGCTGCGGTGCATCTTGACGGTGACACCGCGATCTTATCGACCGCCGACTTTTTCACGCCGGTGGTCGACTCGGCCTATGACTGGGGTCGGATCGCCGCCGCCAATGCGATCAGTGATATTTATGCGATGGGTGGCCAACCGATCGTGGCCATCAACCTGATGGGCTGGCCACGCGGTGTGCTGCCGGCGGAGATGATGTCCGAGGTGCTGGCCGGTGGGTTAGCCATCGGGCGTGAAGCCGGATGTCCGGTCATTGGTGGGCATACGGTCGATGATCCAGAGCCGAAATACGGTATGGCCGTTACCGGTACGGCAAAGGTAGATCAGCTCCTTCGCAATGACACAGCCGAGGCCGGTTTGCCGTTGACGCTGACGAAACCGATTGGTTTGGGGTTGCTGAATAACCGGCACAAAGCAACCGGTGAGGTCTTCCAAGCTGCGATCGATACGATGACGACGTTGAATAAGGCGGCCGCAGAACAGAGTGTGGTTGCCGGACTCAAAGCCGCGACCGATGTGACTGGATTCGGGCTGTTGGGCCATCTGTATAAGATGATGCGTGCCTCCCACGTGGGTGCGGTGGTCGATAAGGCTGCGGTTCCGCTGGTTGATGGCGCGGCCGAAGCGCTGCGCGATGGTTTTATTTCGGGCGGTACGCGACGCAACCTGGATTGGGTTGCGCCGCATATCGAGACCGGCAGTGGCCTGACCGAAGAAGATCTGTTGGTGCTGGCCGATGCACAAACCTCGGGTGGGTTGCTCGTGGTTGGTGAACTTCCGGGTCATCCGGTGATTGGTTACACCACTGATCGTGCCGGGGTCGTCGAGGTGCGTTAACCTACGGTCGTGATTGAGTCGTCGACAATGCCTTGCGCGCGGCGTGCTTCGAGGCGAGCTTTTTGTGGTTCCACGACGTGGCGGGGATCTTTCGTCGACTCGATACCGGCTTCCAACACGCCTGAGCGGGTCAGTAGGGAAGCGGTAGCCAGGGCTGCACCGGAGACAATGGCAGCTACCCGGTTGCCGCCCAGCAGTGCTGCTCCGATCCCGCCGGCAATCGTGAGGCCTTTGGCCCAGCGAAGTTTTTTGCCGGCCCGACCGGTTTGCAGTGGTTCGGCCTCTGCTGGGTGCATCGGCTCGGTGAGCTTTTCAGCAAAATACAGATCAGCGGCCGCACCGAGGGTGGCCAGTGCCCGTGCAGGACGGGTCTGCGACGCCGGGGTCGTCATCATCGCGACCCCGGAGGACGCCATGGCTGCTGATGACACGAAAAGATATGACAGATTGTCTTTGGCCGCATTCCAGGTGGGGACGGCGGTGTCGGCCAGCAGCGCCCCGGTGTAGGAGGCTAGCGGTGCTCCGAAGAGGGCGGCGAGGGCACCGGTAGGTTTTTCTATCCAGTGCAGTAACGCCCGAAGCGGGCCCAGCGGAAGGTTTTCGCCGGTCAGCCGGTCGACTTCGATGGCCGCAACTACACCAGCCGCAGTGCCAAATCCTCCAAGTATCCACGTTCCCATGTTCATGGGAGAGGAGGGTTTGAACGTACGCATCATGTGTAAAAAGCGTTCTGGGCGTCCGAGGTCGAGAATCAAAAAGCCTGTACCACCGATGGTGGCGCCCAGGGCGGTGAGCCGACTATTGCGTCGTAGTGCTTCAAGTCCTGCTGCCTGTGCTCCGACGGCGAGCATGGCTGAACCGCCAGCGACCCCGCCCAGGAAAAGGTAGGCCGAGATCTTATCGTCCCACGGTGGTGGTTTAACAATCGGGCGACCGTAGTAGGAATCACTGAATTCGACGTCATCGACCATCGACATTTCGCGCGCGCCATCGCCGCCACCACCGCGCCGGCGACCATTGCCAGCAGGGCGGTTGCGTTTCTTTTTACGGCGACCTTCATTCGCGGGCCGATATGAGTCGAAATCAGAAAGGGTCACTTTTTGCGCGCTCCTACGAAAGCGGTCGCCGCAGCAGCCAGCATTCCGGCCGCAGCGATACCGACCTTCTTATACATGTGCGGTAGGTCTTTGGTCGGAACCTGTGGATCTGGTGGGAGTCCATAGACTTCTGGTTCGTCCAGCAGCAGGAAGACCGAACCAATGCCGCCGACACCGTCGTTTGGATTGGCACCATAGAGGCGGGCTTCTGTGCTGCCCTGTGCGTGCATGGTGGTAACGCGTTCTACCGCGCTTTCGACCATTTCAGACTGATTGCCAAACTTGATTGAGGTGGTCGGGCAGGTTTGGGCACAGGCTGGCTGCTGATCGTCCACTAGACGGTCATAGCACAGCGTGCATTTATTGGCGGTACCCTCGTTTTTGACGTCCATGGCGTAGCGGGAATCTACCCGGTCTGGTTTGGTATGTATCGTGCCTGTATCGCGGCGTTCGATAACACCGAAAGGACAACCGGCAACGCAGGTCCCACAACCATTACAAATATCGTCTTGGACGACTACGGTGCCGTACTCGGTGCGGTATAGGGCGCCCGTTGGGCAGACGTCCAAACACCCGGCGAAGGTACAGTGTTTGCACACATCCGAGCTCATCAACCACCGGAATTCCGGGGTGTCTGGGTTCGGCGGGTTATCCACTTTTTCTTTGATGCGGGTACCGGGGGAGCCAAACTCTGGCATACCAATATGTTTGGCGCTCTCTTTTTGACGAGCTTCCGGGGCACCGATGGAAGGCATCCCGAGACTCACGAGTTTTTGACCGGAGTCACGGGCTTTTTCAATTTGTTGCTCGTCTTGCTCGATGAACGCGACGTGCCGCCAGGTATTGGCCCCGAGATCACCGGTGTTATCGTATGATGATTCCAGCAGTTCAAGGTTGCCGTCCATGGGCACCTCGTTCCACTCTTTACAAGCGACCTCGCACGCTTTACAACCAATGCAAATCGAGGTGTCGGTGAAGAATCCCTTGCGTTCGGTGTCCTGACCGTGGGCATCGATGAGCTGGCCGGGTTTTTCTCTGAAGTCAAACAAGTTTGTCTCCTTCGTGATGCTCAGGTTCAGACAGTGTCGGGGGTTCGGCAATTTCCATGGTTTCCGGATCACGTTCATAGGTGAGCCTGCTTTGACCGGTCATTTCGGTAATACCAGCCCGTTCGCGGTATTCGTTGACGAACTCCACCAAGGCTTCGCCCCGTGGACGCCGCCCCGGTTGGATAGCGCAGGCCACGGCTTTGGCCGATTGGATGAACACGTTGGGATCCAGTGTCATCCCCAGTAGGTCATTGGCCCCGTCACCGGTAATGAGGGCCTCTTTTCCGACGCCCCAGTGATACGGCAGACCGATCTGGTGGATCGTCTTGCCGCCGGCGCGCACCGGCTTCATCCGCTGGGTGACCAGGACCCGGGCCTCGATTGCACCGCGCGGTGAAATAATGGTCGCCCAGCCGTAAGATTCCAATCCGTATTCTTCGGCGAGTTCTTCGGAAACCTCACAGAACATTTCGGGTTGCAACTCGGACAAATATGGCAGGAATCGGCTCATACCACCTGCGGTGTGATGCTCAGTGAGACGGTACGTGGTGAACACGTGCGGGTAGACTTCTGATCCCGGGTTCCCGGAAGCAGGGGCCAGTTGGTTTCCTTCAGCTGTAATGAGCAAGCGAGAAGGTGACTCCTGCTGTGGGTACATGGTGTTACTTACCGGTGACTCAGCAGGTTCGTAGTGCGTCGGTAGTGGTCCGTCCTTCATGCCCATGGGGGCAAAGAGCCAGCCTTTACCATCGGTTTGCATGATAAATGGATCATCTCCGGACAGTGCATCCGGGCCGAAGACTCCCTTTTCTGACTTGGCATTGGGTGCACGGTCGATGGGGAAGTCCGGGGTGTCGTGACCGACCCACTTCGTGGCGTCTTCATCCCACCAGACGAGCTTCTTGCGCTCCGACCACGGTTTGCCGTCTAGGTCGGCTGAAGCACGGTTGTAGAGAATTCGACGGTTCGCAGGCCAAGCCCAAGCCCACTTTTGAGCCATTTCGTCCTGTTTATCACCGGGTACACGAAGTGCAGCACGGTTGACCCCACCAGCATAGACACCGGCGTAAATCCAACAGCCGCCGGCGGTGGAACCATCGGTCTTCATCTGGTTGAAGTTGTCCAGCGGTTTGCCCGCGTCGGGACCAGTCGTGTAGAAGCCGTTGATTTCTTTCATGACGGCTTCGGCGTCGGGTTCACCGTGCTCATCAACAGGGTAGTCCCAGGTCATGTCCAGCAGAGGACGATCCCTCGGGTCTGTCGAGTCTTGGAGGCGTTCCCGGAGCCGCTTGCCGAGGTCGTGGAAGAATTCCAATTCAGAGCGTGCGTCTCCGGGTGGCGTTACAGCCTGGTGACGCCACTGGACTAAACGCTGTGTCTGGGTAAACGTGCCGGCTTTTTCTGTGTGGTTGGCTGCGGGCATGAAGAAGACTTCAGTATCAATTTCTTCGGTCTTCAACTCACCGCTCTGGATCTCTGGACCATCGCGCCACCAGGTGGCGGTCTCGATTTGCTGGAAGTCGCGCACGACCATCCATTTGAGGTTCGCCATACCCATGCGCTGCATACGACCATTGGCAGACCCGACAGCCGGGTTCTGGCCCAGCACGAAGTAGCCGTCCACACCCTTATCGAACATGCGCATGAGCGTTTGATACGTGCCATGTGCACCGGTCAGACGGGGCAAGTAATGATATGCATAATCGTTTTCTGCCGTTGCAGCATCGCCGAACCAGGCTTTCAGCAACGAAATCATATAGGCGTCTCCGTTATGCCAAAACCCTTTTTGGTCTTGCGGAAATGACTCGTCGAAGTAGTCCTGGAGGGTGTCATGCTTGCCAGCAACCGGGAAGGGCAGGTAGCCGGGCAATAGATTGAATAGCGTTGGGATATCCGTGGAACCCTGAATGGTGGCATGGCCACGCAGTGCCATAATGCCACCACCGGGACGACCCATGTTCCCCATGAGCAGCTGTAGGACGGCGCTTGTTCGAATGAATTGGGCACCCATCGAGTGCTGTGTCCAACCCAGGGCATACGCGATGCAAGTTGTCCGATCCCGAGTGGAGTTTTCGGCAAAGGCATCGGCCAAGTACTTGAAGTCTTTTTGGCTAATGCCGGCCATGTCCTCAACGGCTTCCGGTGTGTACCGCGAGTAGTGACGCCGCAGGATTTGGAAGACCGACCGAGGATGCTGCAGGGTCATATCCTTGGCGATGCCATCTGCCGCATCAGGATCTTCCTCGTACTGCCAGGTTTCGTTGTTATAGCCTTGCAGCTCGTCATCGTAGCCAGAGAACAGTCCGTCCAGATCTTCTGGCCCGGCGAATCCTTCTGAAATGATGTGGGCGGCATTGGTGTAGTGCGTAACGTAATCCTTGAACCACAAATCATTTTCGATCATGTGGTTGATCAGAGCGCCCAGCAACACAATGTCAGAGCCGGCACGAATGGTGATGTGCTTATCAGCAACCGCGGACGTGCGCGTAAAGCGCGGGTCAACGTGAATCACCTTGGCACCACGCTGCTTGGCTTCAGTAACCCACTGGAACCCAACAGGGTGACATTCAGCCATGTTGGAACCCTGAATCAAAATCAGGTCTGCATTCGCCATATCTTGCAATGGCTGGGTGGCACCGCCACGCCCAAAAGAAGATCCTAAACTAGGAACTGTGGAGGAGTGTCAAATCCGAGCCTGGTTCTCGATCTGTACCGCGCCTGCGGCCGAGAACAGCTTCTTGATCAGATAGTTTTCTTCGTTATCAATGGTTGCACCGCCGAGGGACGCAATGCCCATGGTGCGATTGACGGGAGTACCTTCCTCGTCGTAATCTTCCCAATGATTTTCGCGTGCTTCCAAGAAGCGATCCGCGATCATATCCATGGCCTTCTCGAGCTCGATTTCTTCCCAATCGGTAGCTCGCGGTGCACGGTAAAGTACGGTTTTCTGACGTGACGGCGTATTGACTAGCTGCTCTGAGGCAGCGCCCTTTGGACACAATCGGCCACGCGAAATCGGCGAGTCAGGGTCACCTTCAATGTGGATGACTTCATTGTCTTTAACGTAAATGCGCTGGCCACAACCAACGGCACAGTACGGGCAGACACTCTGGACGACATCGTCTGCATCCTCGGTGCGAGGTCGCATATTCTCGTATTTTGGCGACTCCACGCTGGGACCGCGCCCATATTTATCTTTGGACTTGGTCTGGCGGAAGACCGGCCATCCGAGCATTGAGAACCGTGACATGGGTCCCACCTTAGCAGAGGTGTTGCCTTGTGGGGAGGCCCAAACTGTGGGAGTTTTTCGTAGTGGTTTTGGGTGGCAGAATAGCTGGAAAATAGCGCTGACAGCCAGAGAAAACAGGGAGCAACGCCACATGTCTGATTACCAAGAAATTACGTCGTATGCCACGGACATTGAGGTGCAGATTCGGTGGTCGGATCAAGATGTCAACGGTCACGTCAATAATGTGCGGATCATGACTCTGTTTGAAGAGGCCCGGGTTCGTGCCATGCAGCAATGGACCGGAGCGACCCCTGATGGGACAGGCTATCGACGTGCTGTCCGCGCGCTCACCACAACGTACGATCGCGAAGTACAGTACGGGCGCCAGACGACGATCTGGGTGTGGATCTCACGTATCGGCAACACCTCGTTCGTTGTGAGTCATCTGCTGGTCCAAAATGACCAACCGTGCGTCTACACAGAGACGACCATGGTCGTTGTTGATACTGTCACTGGTAAGCCCAGACCGCATGATGCTGCGTACCGCCGGGAACTAGAAGACCACGCGGGTCCGGCATACTCCGGTGACCACGCCTAGGAGAGGACATACACATTGGTAGCAACCAACGAGCTCATCGATCACCCGGATTTCTTCATGCTCGACAATGAGCTCAGTGTCCAAGAGATTGCACTGCGCGATAAAATCCGTCAGTTCGGCATCGAACATGTACACCCTGTGATCAACGAACACTGGGAACGCGCAGAGTTCCCCTACGAGATTCTGCCAGCGCTCAACGACATTGGCATTGTGGGCAGCTTCGTCCAGGGATATGGAGCTCCAGGATTTTCACGTCGTGAAGCAGGTCTGCTGGCGAGGGAGCTTGGACGAATTGATGGCTCGGTTTGCACGTTCTTGGGAGTGCACGCCAACCTCGCGATGGGCTCCATCTATTTGCTTGGCAACGAGGAGCAGCGCCAGCGCTGGTTGCCAGATATGGCAAAGCTCGACAAACTCGGTGCGTTCGCGCTCACGGAACCCAATCATGGATCTGACTCGGTGGCGTTGGAGACCGCCGCCCGCCGCGACGGTGACTCGTGGATTCTAAACGGTCATAAACGCTGGATTGGCAACGGGCACATTGCCGATGTGACGGTAGTGTATGCACGCGACGAGGCCGACGGCGAAGTGAAGGCATTCGTTGTCGAAAAACTCGAAGGGGAATATCCAGCGGGATACAACCCCGTCGTCATCGACGGGAAGGTCGGCAAACGCTCAATCCTGCAGGCTGATATCACAATCGACAATGTGCGGGTCCCTGATGCAAACCAACTGGAATTCGGGCAGTCGTTCAAAGACGTCAACCGGGTCCTCCAGGCAACTCGTGGCGGCGCTTCGTGGGAAGCACTCGGCCATGCCATGGCAGCGTTCGAACATGCTTCACGCTATGCACTGGGTCGCGAACAGTTCGGTGCACCAATTGCCCACTATCAGCTGGTGCAAGAAAAACTGGCGACCATGCTGGCAGATGTCACCACCATGCAACTGATGTGCATGCGTTTAGCCGAGCTGCAAACCCGAGGTGAAGATAACCAAGCGATTGCATCGATGGTCAAAATGGTCACGTCCCGTAAAGCGTTAGCAGTATGCCGAGAAGCCCGTGACATGATGGGCGGCAACGGCTTGCTGTTGGAAAACCATGTGGCTCGTCACCTGACCGATATGGAAGTCATCTCCACGTATGAAGGAACTGACTCGATGCAGGCGTTGATTGTGGGTCGTGCCATCACCGGCAAATCAGCATTTACGACGAAACGTCGCGCCTAAGCCGTTGGTGGCCAGGCGGTCCCCATCGCTGTGATGATGCGTTGAAGCCGTTCGGCTGAGGTCCCCATATTCAACCGGGCATAGCCTTCACCTACCGCACCGAAGCGCGTGCCTGGATTGAGAGCGACGCGCGCTTCGCGCAAGAAGTACTCGGAAGGCTCCTCCTGCAGATCGGTATCTCGGAAGTCCAGCCAAGCCAAGAAACTTGCTTCGGGAGGATGGAAATTGACCCCGGGGAGATGATCAGCAAGCAACTGGGGGAGCCGCTGCGTCTGGGCGGCAAAGTGTTCGCGTACTGTGTCGAGCCAGTCGCGCGACTGGCTGAAGGCTGCTTCGGTGGCCAAAATGCCCCAGAACCCCGAATCGGTTAGCGAGGTTTTGGCATCTAAGTCATCCGGCCACGGGCCCGTGGTGTAGCGTACGGCGATTCCGCATTTCAGTCCCGCGAAATTCCAGGATTTTGTTGCGGTGTGAATCGCAATACCGGTTTTGGCGGCGGCCTCAGAGACCGTGAGCCAAGGTGAGAAGTTCACACCCTGGTAGACAAGCGGTGCATGGATCTCATCGGAAAGGACGACGGCGTCATACCGTTCAGCCAAGTCGGCTAATTCGGCCAGTTCCTGGCGGGAAAAGACTCGACCCAGCGGGTTATGCGGATTGCACAGCAGGATGACCTTGGTGCCAGCTTTGAGGCCTGCTTCAATGCCGTCTAAATCGAAAAAGCCGCCATTGGCAACGTCCGTTAACGGAACTTCCACGGGGCGGACACCACCCACATCGAGCCAATCGTAAAAACGGTTATAGACCGGCGGCATAATCATCACCGAACGATCTGTTCCTGCGTAGTGGCGCATTAGTTTCGCCGCGGCGCTGGCCGCATCGACGTGGATGCTCACCTGATTCGGTGCTATCTGCCAATCCCAGCGGTCCTGCGCGAAATCGGAAAACGCTTTCGTAACACCCTCGGCCGAGCCGGGGTAGCCGGCATCGTGGCGAGTGATGGCACTTTGTAAGGTGTCGATGATGGCCGGGGCGAGGTGGACATCCATCTCGGCAACCCAGGCGGGTAAGACGTCAACATCGACGTTGGACCATTTGAGGCTTGCACGTTCACGCAAACGCTCATCTGATATATCAAAGAGTTCGTCAGCTGTGGGATGTGGTGAATGCGTCATGGGCCCAACGATAGATGCGTTGTTGCCAGAACGCGAGGGTTTTCGCAAGCCAGTTGTATAAGCCTATGGTCGTGCGGGTTGCAGTGGACTTCAAACGTAATATGAACCAGCCAGACAGCTTCGGTGATTATTGGCGGGAGACCATTTCGTTGATCCACGCCGGGGCATACGGTGATGTGCAGTTTGGGGGAGTGGGGTAATCCTTGAGTACTTCGAGTCGTTCACCAATATCCAGTGCTCGAGCGCGATGTTCCGGGTGGTGGATGCCAATGCTGGCTAAACACTCATTCATAGCCCACTGAAGTTGAGCAGGGGCCTGCTGCATTTCGCCTTCGATCATATCGAGGAGCTCATCCAACTGCAGATGCGCAGCATCCTTGGCAACGGCAGCACTGGTCAGTGCCCAGCCGGCGCTTGCGACAACCTCGTCTGGATCACCCATCCATGCCAGTCGTCGGTTTTCGGCCTCGGGGTTCTTTTTCAGAATGTAGCTGACGAGCCAGTCGTGGACTTTTGGTACCCGAGCCTCACGCAGCATGGTGTCCAGTTGCTCGGCGGTGTACTTCTTGGGGCTGCTAATTAATAGCGCAACAAGCCGTGCCTGGGTGTCGCCGGTGTCCCAGAGTTCTGCGGCAAAGTCGTGCTGCGTTTTGAGTCGCTTGGCGATAGCCCGAAGCTTCGAGAGGTTCACGCCGATATCGTTGCCGTGGCGTTCATTGACGGCACGGGCTTTGGGATCTTCCAGCTCAGCCAATTCCGTCAGTACTTCATCGACAGAAACTTCGGGTGGTGGTGTGCGCGTGGCCAAGAGTCCTCCAATATACGGGGTATGAGTCGCAGTCTACCGCCCGCAACCACTGTGATGCGCCGCAATTGATCGAGTGTTCTGCGACATGTACTATCTATGAGCATAGGTAGTTTTTGTGATGCGCGATACAGCGGAACGGAGAACCGGGTAGTGGACCTTCGGGAAAAAATCGACTCGACCAAGATGACCGGGTACCAGTGGCTCATCATTGGGATCTGTACGTTATTGAATGCGCTGGATGGTTATGACGTCCTGGCCATATCATTTGCCTCGAACCAAATCACCGAGGAATTTCAGTTATCTGGCCTAGCGCTGGGACTGCTCATGAGTTCAGCCCTGGTCGGCATGGCCATCGGGGCGCTTTTTCTAGGGCCGGTCGCCGACCGGATTGGTCGCCGCAAGATGACGATCATCGCCGTGGTCATGAATATCGCCGGGCTCTTGCTCTCAGCCACTGCTTCGTCAGCTTTCCAGTTGGGGATCTGGCGCGTCCTCACCGGTCTTGGGATCGGTGGTATTCTCGTTGGGACAAATGTCATCAGCGCTGAATTCGCATCTCGAAAACGACGCGGTCTGGCCATCGGTATCTATGCCGCCGGCTACGGTATTGGCGCCTCTGTGGGTGGTACCGCGATGGTCGGACTCATCAACGCGTTTGGCTGGCGATCGGTCTTCCTCGCCGGAGGCATTGCGACCGCACTTGTCTTGATACTTGTCGTGTTGCTGTTGCCGGAGTCTCCGTCATTTCTGTATTCGCGTCGTCCTGCAGGGGCGCAGCGCCGGATCGACACGATCGTCCAACGGTTGGGATACCGTGAGAAATACGACTTGGACGCCGTTGGACAGCCAACGAGTACCGAGTCGAAAACCAGCATCATGGATCTGTTCAGCCCAGAGAACCGTCGGGTGACCTTCGTGATCTGGACGGCGTTCTTCGTCATTATGTTTGGCTTTTATTTTGTGAACTCGTGGACGCCGCGACTCATGACGACAACCGGACTGAGCGAGACCTTGTCAATGTTCGTCACCGTTGCGCTGACCCTCGGGGGAGCCATCGGTTCGGTCTCCTTTGGGCTCTTTACGGCCCGCTGGTCGACCCGAACAGTCCTGACCTGGTTTACCGTGGTTGCCTCGGTATTGATGATGATCTTCATCTTTACCGCCCAGATCCTCGTCTTGGTGTTGCTGCTTGGCCTGCTGGTCGGGGTATTTATCAACGGCTGTATTGCAGGGCTCTACGTGTTGACGCCGCAGTCGTATTCGGCTGCCCTACGTTCCACCGGGGCCGGATGGGCGATTGGTATCGGCCGGATCGGCGCCATTATCGCTCCGACGGTAACCGGCGCGCTACAAGATCAAGGCTGGACTCCGCAAGCCATCTATATTCTGGTCGGCGTCATCATTCTGCTGGCCACGGCGGTGCTCTTCGGTATGCGCGGCGCCAACGTGGAAGCAAACCATCGGCCGCAACGGGTCGGTTCAGACGCCACCAACTAGAACCCAATTAAACGACTGATGCCTGCGAACCACAAGGTTCGCAGGCATCGTCGTATGCTCACACGTTAGTGTGTCGCAGCCTTAGAGCTGGTTGCCGAGTTTGAACTCGCCCTTCTTCCAGTCTGGCATTTCTTCTTCATCGTCTGCACGAGTGTAGGAGAAACCATCGGCGCCGATGGTAACTTCCATTTCGCTGTCGTGCGTACGTTCAACGACTTCCTGTGGGTTACCGTCCAGGTCCAGAACCAATGAAGCATCGGTGTACCAGGAAGGTACAACCGGGGTGCCCCACCAGTCACGACGCTGGTTGTCGTGCACGTCCCAGGAAACAACAGGGTTGTCTGGGTCGCCGGTCCAGTAGTCCTGGGTGTAAATTTCTACGCGGTGACCGTCTGGGTCACGCAGGTAGAGGTAGAACGCGTTGGAGACACCGTGGCGACCTGGGCCGCGTTCGATGGCATCCGACTGGCGCAGTGCACCGAGACGGTCACAAATCGCTAGGATGTTGTGCTTCTCGTGCGTTGCGAAGGCTACGTGGTGCATGCGGGGACCGTTGCCACCGGTCATTGCGGTGTCGTGCACGGTTGGTTTACGACGCATCCAAGCAGCGTAAACGGTCTCGCCGTCTGCAATTTCTTCGGTGACGCGGAAGCCGAGATCCTGCATGTAGGCGGCAGCGCGTGGCACATCTGGGGTGACCTGGTTGAAGTGATCGAGACGGACCAGGGCGCCTGGTACGTGCAGATCGTAGCGCCATGCGAGGCGTTCCATGTGGTCGACGTCGTAGAAGAACTCGTATGGGAAGCCCAGTGGATCTTCTACGCGCAGTGAGTCGCCGATACCGCGGACGAAGCCATCTTTACGACGCTCTGTGCGGCAGCCCAGCTCTTGGTAGAAAGCTTCGGCTTTGTCGACGTCTTCTGGTGAACGTACACGGTAGGAGAATGCACCGACGGCAGCAACCGGGCCTTTTTTCAAAAGCAGGTTGTGGTGGATGAATTCTTCCGAGGAGCGAAGGTAGATCTCGTTGTCATCTTCGTGGGATACGTGGAGTCCCAAGACGTCAACATAGAATTTGCGTGAAGCGGCAAGGTCAGTGACCTGCAGTTCCATGTACGCTACCCGCAATACATCCGGAGCTTCGGCTTTCGGGGTTGGGACAGGGTTGTCCGAGTTTACTGACGCGTGCTGTGACACGTAGAAGCCCGAACTGGTTTTGGTGCGTTTGTTTTTATCAATCTTCATGATGTTCCTTCGGTTATGGTTCCAACCAGGTTTTACTGTTGACCGAATACTGGGTTGTGTACTTCGCCCAGGTTGATGTGGACTGCCTGCTGATCGGTGTAGAAGTCGATCGAGCGGTAGCCACCTTCCTGACCAAGGCCGGATGCCTTAACACCACCGAATGGGGTGCGCAGGTCACGAACGTTGTTGGAGTTGAGCCAGACCATACCGGCGTCAACGTTGTGCGCGAAGTTGTGGGAGCGCTTCAGGTCATTGGTCCACACGTATGCGGCCAGACCATACTGGGTGTTGTTCGCCAGTTCGAGGGCTTCCTCGTCGGTGTCGAACGGTGTGATCGCAACAACCGGCCCGAAGATTTCTTCCTGGAAGATGCGTGCATCTGGCGCAACGTCGGCGAAGACGGTTGGCTGCAGGAAGTTTCCTTCTGGGAATTCTTCCGGACGGTCACCACCGGCGACCAGGCGTGCTTCTTCTTTACCGATCTGGACGTAGGACCAAACCTTGTCGAAGTGCTCTGGGTGAACCAGTGCACCAACTTCGGTTTTCGGGTCGCTTGGCAGACCGACTTTGACGTTGGCGGCCTGGGCTGCGTAGCGCTCGACGAATTCGTCGTAGATGCTGCGCTGGACCAGGATGCGTGAGCCGGCGGTGCAACGTTCGCCGTTCAGGGAGAACACACCAAAGACGGTTGCGTTGATCGCGGCGTCGAGGTCGGCGTCGTCAAAGACGATGGCTGGGGATTTGCCACCCAGTTCCATCGAGAGGCCCTTGAGGTATGGTGCAGCGTTGGCCGAGATGAGCTTACCGGTGGACGATTCACCGGTAAACGAGATCAATGGCACATCTGGGTGCTTGACCAGTGAGTCACCAGCGAAGCCTTCTTCGCCGTAGCCGTTGACCATGTTGAAGACACCGACTGGCAGGCCAGCTTCTTCGAAGATGCCTGGCCACAGGGAGGCCGACAGCGGGGTGAATTCGGCTGGTTTCAAGACCACGGTGTTACCGGTTGCCAGAGCTGGACCGAGTTTCCAGGATTCCAGCATGAACGGGGTGTTCCACGGGGTGATCAGACCGGCAACGCCCTTTGGCTTGCGGTTGACGTAGTTTGCCTGACGACCTGGCACCTTGAAGGCGTTGTCGTGCTGGGAAACGATCAGGTCGGCGAAGAAACGGAAGTTCTCTGCGGCGCGACGAGCCTGGCCCAGGGTCTGGGAGATCGGCAGACCGGAGTCCCAGGTTTCCATTTCGGCGAGTTCCTGCTGACGAGTCTCAACGACGTCGGCAATGTTGTGCAGGATGCGGGAGCGTTCGCGTGGCAGCATGTGTGGCCATGGGCCGTTGTCGAAAGCTTCTTTTGCTGCTTTGACAGCGGCATCGATGTCGGCGACTTTACCGGATGAGGACTTGATGTAGGCCTCGTTGGTTACCGGGTTGAGTACGTCGAAGGTGTCGCCGTCGATCGAGTCGACCCATTCACCGTTGATGTAGTGACGGATTTGATCTGGCATGTTTGCGGGTTTGCCGTTTGTCATGTCGTCCTTTCGAATGTTGCTAAAAATCTATGGTTGTGGATTTCGCATGATGGTTCAGATAGGCGTTCAGGGTATTGAGCCGGTGGTTTCGAGCAGCCGATTCGATGACCGAAAACTCTGCGCCATCGGCGATGAGTGTCAGCAGTTGTTCGTGTTCGGCAACCGAGCTGATGGCCCGTGAAGGCACAAAGGAAAAGGTTGACGAGCGAAGTGCCGCCAAACGATTCCAGCCGCGGTGCACGAGATCGAGGATGTGCGGGTTCTGGTGGTGTTCAAACAGTGCCGAATGAAACTGCTCGTTGAGTTCAGTGAACTTCTCAGGTGCGAAGTCCTGTGCAACGAGTGCTCTCATCTGCTCGTTGATGCCACGGGCTTTCTCCAGGGTCTCATTGGTGACCAGCGGTGCACACTGTGCCGTGGAGTAGCCTTCGGTCAACGCTAGGGTTTCCATGGTGTAGCGGTATTCGACCGGGTCGATACCGGTGACCGTGGCCCCAACGTTGCGTTGAAACTGCACCAGATCATCGGTTTGCAACCGCCGAATGGCCTCTCGCACCGGAACGACCGACATGCCAAGTTCATTGGCAATTGTCGAAAGCACGAGCCGATCACCGGGCTGGTAGTGCCCGGAGGTAATGCCCTCCAGCACATGCTGGTGGGCCTGATCGGCTTTGGAGAGACCATTGGGCTCCATTTAGTTGCTTTGCTCCGCGCGGTACGCCTCGTACTTGGCTTTCCACTCACCCGTTGGTGGGAATAGGCCATCAACGGCAGCACCGTTCTTGACCTGTTCGTAGACCCACTCGTCTTGCTGTTCTTGTTCGAATGATTCGTCGATAATTTCGACGAGCATCTCCGGTGGGACCACGACGACGCCGTCGTCATCACCGATGATGATGTCGCCTGGCTGCACGGTGGTGCCGCCGCAAGCAATCGTGCCGTCCATTTCCCAAGGAACATGACGACGACCCAAAACTGCAGGGTGGTTGCCGTTGGAGTAGACCGGAATGTCTACATCCTGCACGGCCGCGGAGTCACGAACACCACCGTCGGTGATGATCGCGTTTGCACCGCGAACTTTTGCGCGCATGGCCAAGACGTCACCGAGTGTTCCGGTGCCCTTTTCGCCGCGTGCTTCCATGACGACGATATCGTCGTGCTGGACCGAATCCATGGCCTGTTTCTGCTTGTTGAAACCGCCACCGTGTTTTTTGAACAGGTCTTCGCGGTTTGGCACATAGCGCAGGGTTTTGGCGAAGCCCAGGATCTGACGACCAGGGTGCATCGGGGTTGGACCGTCGATGGTGCAGTTGTTGATACCGCGCTTGCGCATGTTGGCAACGATGGTGGCAACGGCGGTCTGGGAGATTTTTTCACGCAGTTCATCGGTCAGAATGGCACGTGGATCTTCGATACCTGCTGCTGCTTTCGAGCCCCAGGCTTCTTCGCGCTGGACGTCGTCAACTTTTGGACCGTGACCGTAGTCGGCCAGGGAGAAGTCGGCTTCGGCAACATTGGAGACAAGACGGCCGGTTGATGGTGCGCCCTGTGCATTTGGTGCATCGACTTCCACTTCAACGACGTCGCCCGGCTGAGCAACCGAGGAGCCTGCAGGAGTACCGGTCAAAATGACGTCGCCTGCTTCAAGGGTCATCATCTGGGAGAGGTCTGCGATGAGCTGGCCAAATGGGAAGACCAGGTCGTCGGTGGTGTCATCCTGGGTGACTTTGCCGTTAACCCAGGTGCGGACCCGCAGCTGGGCTGGATCGATGCCTTCGGCGTCGATAACCGCTGGGCCCAGCGGCGTGTAGTTGTCACCGGATTTGTTTTTGACGTTGGAACCCTTGTCTGCGTGGCGCAGATCGTACAGGCCCCAGTCGTTTGCTGCGGTGATGCCAGAAACGTAGGACCAGCCGTCTTCTGGTGAAACGCGGCGGGCATCTTTACCGATAACCAGCGCGATTTCGCCTTCATAAGCGAGCAGCTCGGTGCCGGCCGGACGTTCAATGGTCGAACCAGTGGCTGCGATCGAAGAAGTGGCCTTCAGAAAGTAGCCTGGGAATTTTGGATTGCGTCCGCGCTGTTCGATGCGGGACGGGTAGTTCAGGTGAAGGGCAACAATTTTGCCCGGACGATTGTGCTTTGCTGAGAAATCGAAAGCAGTGACGTTCATTGAGTCCGTACCTCCATGGGGTTGATGCGTGATCAAAATCTCCTCATACAGATCGTATACGATTTCGGGAGATCTGTGAAATCAGCAGCGGACTTTGCGCCACCGGAGAGCAGTGCGTCTTTCCAAAAACCAGCCTAGAGCTCTCGATTGAACAGCGGGTTGCCGGCCGGTGTGTGGATGCTGGGTGTGCCTGCATTGGCCTTAGGTTTTAGTGGGAATGGATGGTTGAGGCGGTGGTTTTTTCTAAGGAGCCAGTGGCGCTCTTGCGTGTCGTTGGCGAACTTGGCCGATTGCTCGTCGATGAGTTTGGTCAGCCACGCTTTTTCTGTTGCTAGCTAGTTGTAGTTCCTCGGAAGGTTGTAAACACTTGGGGTAGGAAGAAGACCTCCGGTAGAGATGGGGTTTACCACAACGCTCATCGAACCGGAGGTCTTCATGTTCCACCCTAATGTACCATTGACTGCTGAAGGGCGTCGACGTCTTGCTGTGCTGATCGTTGAGGATGGTTGGACGGTCCGCCTCGTGCACATCGGCGATAAGGCCGGGGTATTTTTGGTCAAGCTGCTGGACGTCACTCTGTAACCAGTGACACGCTGGTGATCCCATCAGGAGTTTCTGTGTGGAACCAGTTTTTTCAGATTAAAAAATTGTTGCTGCGTGCAGCGAAGTAGTGAGCGTTCCCCGCATTGAATGCCGGAGCCATCTGCCCTTCTAGATGACCAAAGGTCTGCTCTAAGAAGATACGGTCCAATGACGACAAAGCAATAGTGCCGTCCGGTGTGATGGAGATGTCTCCACATTCAAACGCTTGATCACACCCTAAAGTGCATGCCCACATCACGATGTTCTCAATGTCTTTGCGTTGGCGTTCTGTGGCCTCTGATCTTGTCTTAATATGTGCGGCATGAAGATAACGCGCAGGCATTTCTCGTCCGCAGATTCCGCAACGAAGTTCCCCACGTTGGAGTAAGTATTTCCGTAATTGATACTGTTCACGACGGACTAACGCCAAGCGCTCAACATCGGTGGCACCGTCAATTTCGGGTGCAAGCTGCGTATCGTCCGCGGCGCTTTCAAGCTCTCCAAGACCTGCGGCTTCCTTCAGGGCATCCCAGAGCAGTTGAGAGACCGGGAAAAAATATCCCTGTTTAACCCGGATGCCATCACGTTGAAAGGGGCCCCTGTTCTTCGCGGCTTCTTTTCGCGCATCAAGAGCAATGTCTGTTTTGGCAATAGGGGCTTCAAGCCATCGCAATGAGACATCGATGCGCTTACCCTCTTCAGTCCATTCATCTTGGAGTTCATCGGCGAAGGGATTCGCGGATGGGACTGCACCATTGTTGGCTTCGCTAACAGCCACGATGTGCTGGTCTGTATAGTGCACAATGATGTCCCCGGGCTCTACTTCCCACATGGTTGCCCAGTGCCAAGATTCTTTCTCGCCTGTAGGAGACCACACCACTTCATTTGCTACTCGACCATCAATTTTTACCTTTTGGTTAACCCACCAAATCTGACTCATCACACTCACCTCAGATTATGAAAACCGCCTGGCGCAAAAAATGCGATAATTACGCGGCATTACCTCGATATCACTATTGCAGCACTACCGACGAAGACTACAGCTAGGTTTTACAAGATCGCGCAACGTCACCTGGCTCACCCAGCAACGGCTGTTCAATTTCCTAACGATCATCGAGGATTTTGCACTCGCCAGAACAAAGCTTGGTTCCACAAGTACGAGTTTGAAGTAACGAGGACGCCCCTGCCACGGTCGAATGAATCAACCTTGACAGGGGTTGTGAATGTGGGAGGTTTAGTTGGCGACTTTGTCTCGTAGGACGTGTTTGAGGAGTTTGCCGCTGGGGTTGCGGGGTAGCTCGTCCACAGTGTTCACCCTTCGTGGCATTTTGTAGCGCGCGATGTGTGCCTTCAGGAATTCTTGTAGTTCATTGGTCTCGAGCGGCTCTGCGTCTGATGTGGTGACAAATGCGGTGACCTGTTGACCCCAGTCGGGGTCCGGCTGTCCCACCACGGCTACATCTGTCACGAGGGGATGCTGGGCGATGGCTTCTTCGACCTCCAGGGAGAATACGTTCTCGCCACCGACGATGATGATGTCTTTCATCCGGTCCACGATGTAGTAGTAGCCATCCTCATCCATGCGCGCTATGTCTCCGGTGCGATACCAGGGTCCAACGAACGCATCTCTGGTTGCTTCGGGGTTATGGAGGTACTCTTTCATGCGGGTGTCAGACTTGTACCAGATTTCGCCGGTTTCGCCCGCTACGGCGTCGGTGCCGTCTGCTGTGACCACCCGCATTTCGAGTCCGACCATCGCGTAGTTTCCGATGCTGCCAGCCTTGCGGAGCTGATCCTCGGGCCGAAGTTCGGAGCCTGCTGGGCCAAGTTCAGACATTCCGTAAAGCTGGCGGTGCGTGCCCGGCTGGTAGTGGTCCATGATCGTCTTGGTGGTGGCTTCGTCGACTGGAGCCCCACCAAATGTCCACGTTTCCATGCTCGAAAAATCGTAGTCGCTGAAATCGATGCCCATTTTTTTGGCAATTTGCAGTGGTGCCAGAAATGCGATGCTGGGACCAAAAAAGTTGGTCACCCGCTCGGCGCCGATGCGTTGCATTGTTTCGACAGGGTGGTATTCCCGCTCCAAGATGACGGTGCCGCCGACGAACAGGGTGGGCATCGTGCTGACATTCAGCGGTGCGGAATGCCAGATAGGCATTGCGACCAGGGTTCGTGTATTGGAGTGATAATCGAGTGCGTGTGCTAGCAGTGGCATCAGACGAGAAATGCCCTCGTGGGTGTGTACGCATCCTTTGGGTGAGCTGGTAGTCCCGGAAGTGTACAGAATCAGAGCGGCATCCTGATCGTTCTCGTGTTCTTCCTCGTGGAGTGCTAAGTGGGCAATGTCCTGCAGGAAACTGTCATCGTCGCCGGTTTGAAGCCACTGCATACCCGGTGCCGCCTCGGTGGCCGTTTCCAAGAGTTCGGGTGAGACGACACCGAGGGTGGCTTCACAGTGTTCCAGGATGTATTTGGCCTCGGGGGTGGCGAATTTATGGTTTACCGGCACAAATGTTGCCCCAAGCATCCAGGTGGCGAATGCGGTAATGACAAATTCCGCTTCGTTATAGGTCATGGCGGCGATCGTCGAGCCTTCACCGGCACCGCGGTCTGTGAACAGGGTGGCAGTTTTTGCGGCGTCCTCCTGGAGTTGGCGGTATGTCCACGTCCGCTGTGGTGTCACCAGCGCATCCTTGTTTGGGTGTCGAATAGCGCCCGATTTCAAAATGGAGTTAATTTTCATGCGTCCCTCACGGTTGTATTGTGATACCGTTCACATTGAATCATGATTCAAAGCTTGAGGGAAGGCCTCGAACAAAAATAGTAGGAAGTGCAGCCCCGATGTATCGCGTCACTGAAAAAACCCTGGAGAACGCCCGGAAGCGTCGTGCTGCCATCGCTGAAGCTGCTCGGTTGCAAATCACTGAAGGCGGGTTCGTTTCAGCAACGGTGAAAGCCGTGGCCGTTCGCGCAAACTGCTCGACCGGGTTGATCTACCAATATTTTCGCAATGCTGAGGATCTACTCAAGGGAGCCTTTGCACATATATCCGCATATGAGTTGTCGATATTTAGCCGCGGCCTTGAACAGTACCAGGACATCGGCCAGGCCATGGACACCGCAGTCAAGATCTTTATTGGCCGGTCCCTGCAGGGGCCAAGGCTTGCGGATGCGCTCTTATTCGAAGCGCTACCGCCGTTGGTTGAAGAAGAGCGATTGCGGTTCAGACGTTCTTGGACCCACGCACTATCCCAACGACTTGATCAAGCAATTGCCAATGAACAACTGGAGCAGCAGAACACCGTGATTGTCGCTACCGGCGTGACCGGCGCGCTATCCGAAAATTTATTGCCACGGTTGCATCACGCCACCGTGGAACGAACACATCTACCGGTCCAAGAATTCATTTCCACATTACAAATATTGTGTCGCAAGATGATTGGCCTGCCACACCACATTGGAGGACGACCATGAGCACGTTTGTCGAAACCACACACGCTGTGACAAACCAGCCAACCCCACGCGTTGACGTCAACGAATACACCGCCAACCAAGCACTGGTGGAAGCCGTTGCGGCTTTCGCGCCGCAAGCTGACACCAACGTGCTCAGTGAGATAGGAGCCCACGTCGGCGCCGAAGCCTTCCAACAGCAAGCCGAGATCGTCAATACGCAAACCCCAGAGCTCCAGACTCATGATCGCTGGGGCAACAGAATCGATCATGTGGAATTTCATCCGGCCTATCACGAGATCATGCGTGCCTCGCTGAGTTATGGCAACCACAGTTATGCTTGGACAAACGACGAAGAAGGCGCCAACGCTGATAGGGCAGCGCGCTTCTCCCTGTTCGCTCAGATTGAGCCAGGCCACGCCTGCCCGATCTCTATGACCCACGCCGTGGTTCCCTCACTACTCGGGACAGATCTGGAGGAATTCTGGGTACCCCGACTGACCAGCACCGCCTATGATCCACGACTGATTGATCCTGCAGAAAAAACGGCCGTCACGTTCGGCATGGCGATGACCGAAAAACAAGGTGGATCCGATGTCCGAGCAAATTCTACGGTCGCCGAACCAGCAGGGGATCATTACCTGCTAACCGGCCATAAGTGGTTCTGTTCGGCACCACAATCTGATGCCTTCTTGGTCCTAGCACAATTGCCCGAAGGAGTCAGCTGTTTCCTTGTTCCACGAGTATTGCCCGGAGGAGACCGGAATCCGTTTTTCATTCAACGACTCAAAAACAAACTCGGCAATAAATCCAATGCCTCATCCGAAATCGAACTGAACAACACCAAAGGCTGGCTGGTAGGGGAGCCCGGTGCAGGTGTACGCACCATTATTGAAATGGTGGCGCGAACCCGACTGGACTGTGTGATCGGTTCTACTGCGGGAATGCGACAGTCTGTAGCCGAAGCCGCTTGGCATGCACGCGAGCGAGAAGCTTTCGGAACGAAACTCATTGATCAACCACTCATGCGCTCGGTGCTAGCTGACCTGCAGCTGGAATCTGAAGCCGCCACCTGGACCATGATGCATCTGGCAGCCGCTCATGACGATGATTCCTCAGATGGTCGAGCATTCCGTCGGATAGCAACAGCAATCGCCAAGTACTGGATTTGCAAGCGCGGTCCGGGACACGCGTATGAGGCACTCGAATGCTTGGGCGGCAACGGGTATACAGAAGATTTCCCGCTTGCTCGACGCTATCGCGAACAACCAGTGCTTGCAGTCTGGGAAGGGTCAGGCAACGTGATCGTGCTCGATGTGCTCCGGGCGATGGCACGGGATCCGCAGACTGCCAAACAACTCATGGCGTTTTTCGAAACGGGGCTGGGTCGGCATGCCGCCTATGATGCGCGGTTCGAATCGCTTGCTGCTGAAATGCAGGACGCGCTCGCAGCAACCTCAGCGCAAGATCCCACCATGATGGAGAAATTGCAGCGTCGAGGCAGAGTGCTCGTGGAGGATCTTGCGGTCATGCTGCAGGCTGCTGTCTTGCTCAACTATGCACCAGCCCAAATTGCGGAGTCCTACATCATCGCGCGACTTGGTTCGGGACGTGGACAAGCATACGGTGCGATGCCCGAGGGGGTGGCGATCGATCTGTTAGTTGACCGGGCATAGAACCTGAGCGCCTATTGACAATTCAGGGTTTGCTGAGATAGTCCTGCTCGACTCTATGGTGAATTCGAGGGAATACTCAGGAAGATTTCTTAGACTATAAATTACTCTTCAAAGTGTGAGTGATGACAGTTATGAGGCCCAGGATTTGAGTTCCGGGGCCTTATTTCTTTTTCAGAGCAGGGCGGTCCAGACCTCAAGCTGAAAAAGAAATAAGGCCCGTTACATGAGGCGTTGCGAACCATGCGTCATGCCAGTGAACAGCTGGCCGTCGTCACCAGCGATACCGGGGCGCTTGGCGTCATCACGTTCCAGGACGCCATCCGGCGCCTCCTACCCCGCCAGGAGTCAGGCGCACAGTCAGCGTGAGCGAGCACCACCCGGTGCCCGCGCACGATCCGTCCGGAACGGTGAGCGTTTCCTCCGAGGACATCTGACACGTGAATCTCTTAGTCGGACATTGATATAAATCCACCTTGTGGATTACAAACCTCCATGTCGTGAGCGTGGTGTTCAATCGCTAAGTTCGCACCCCAAGCTGGTCGCAAATGTCCCAGAACGAAGCCCCCGTGTAAAGATAGCTACATGAAAAAGACACTCACGCTTATCACTGTGGCCGCTACTTGCATGCTCGTCGGTTGTGGCAGTACCGATTCCGAAAGTTCTACAGGCAGTGCCCCTGCTGAAGAAGCGACGCAGCCGCCTGAGCTCACAGGTGCTTGGACGCAGACCAATTCGGAGAGCGAATCCGATTTTATGGTTGCTGAAATAACGGACGACACAATCTCGGTTGATTGGGAGTTAGACTCTGCAGAAATACCGCCAGCCTTGGATGACAACGGTGACGGATCTATGACTGCGATCTATTGGGTTGGTAGCTTCACCGCTCCTGACGACGCTTCAGATCCATATAGCTGGAGTTCCCAGCGAGATGCTGAAGCAACGGATACCGCATTGCTGGCGTCCACCGCTGATTCTAAAGACTTCACGTATGAAGATGGTGTACTTCACTTCACCGTGAGCATCCAGGGGGAGTCCTCAACTGTAGAGATGGAACAGGACTGACCAGCAGGGGCTCTACCAGTCGTACCCCGAAGCACTAACCAACCGAACGGCGCATTCGGGAGTGTCGCGGTATGAGGACAAGGTCCACGTGGCAGAGTCGCCAGCATCCACGTCGTCGTTGTCCGCATAGGTCTCATCGTACGTAACACTGTCATCGTCGGAAAAGCACACGGTATCGATACCGATAGGCCCGCCGACCGTGATGTCATGCGGGTTTGCCACATCACCCGTCAGATCACCATTTGATAGCTCTTCGAAATTCTCAATATCAAGGGTGACGATACTTTCAAAGCTGCCGAGTCCCTCGGTGAAGTCCACGCGCAGGTCCGGGATCGTCGAACCTGACGGCAGCGTGTGGTCTGAAGAATCAACGTAAACGTAGCCAAAGGCGTAGTCGCCCGGTGCCACAACGTTCGGAGAAACGTCGTGGGAAGAGCCGGTCCCTAGCGTCTCGCCATCAGCATCGACTGCGCGGCCGCTGACTTCAATGCGAGATACGGTCTCATCGGTCTGGTTGTGCACAATAAAGGGGAACGTGGTGTTGTTCTCTGAGGCATTGATCGCAACGACGGAGACTTCTCCTGCTTCACCTTCAGGCAGTGCGTCTTCATCTCCGAGGGTGGTCAGGGATGAATACGCCAGGGGAGTGCTGAGCGCATCAGCAGAGTCGTCCAATGCAGCGTCGATATCCTCGTCAGGATCCTCGATGAACTCCTCTAGCTCTTAGGGTTCCATTTCAAACAAGTCTTCGGGGTTCTCCAACTCTTCGTCCACGATAGACAAGAATGCGCTGGTGAAGATGGCGACGGCGAGGGCAACCACGATTGAGACCGCGCCGGTGATAATACCGGCGATGCCTTGGCCTTTGCCTCGCTGCTTGATGACTGCAAAGATCCCAAGCCCAATGGCGACGAGGCCCAGCACAAATGAGGCCATACCGATAATGGGGATGAAGGCCAACAGGACGGCGATAATGCCCACGACCATCGATGCGATACCGAAGCCTTTGCGATGCGGAGCTGGAGGCGGCGGGGATACTCTGCTGAAGCGTAGGGATCAGAGTGACTTGGGTAAGGTTCGTACGTCATGCAGGATGCTTTCGGTGAGTGTTCTCAGGGGTGAGGACCGGGCGGCAGGAGTAGCCATAAATCCCGGATGGGAAGAACGCGGAGCCGTACTATAGGTGGCTCCACCGCCAAGATAAAGGTAGCAGTAGCTGGTCTGTGTTCTCCGTAGAAGACCGATGAAGTCGACCTTGTGGGAACTCTCAGAGTGCGTTTAGCCCTGCTTACTCGCGGCGATACGCTGCCCCGGTGGATTCGTGGGGCAACCAGTCTGTTCCGAAGAGTTGTTTGCGCAGCGTGAGGTGCTGCTCGTTGGGTGTTGCCAGGTGGCCGCGGGCGCGAAGTTCCGGACTGACGAACTCGGCAAACGCTGCCATATCAGGCTGGCGTAAAGCGTAGTCCACATTGAAACCATCCACGCCGGCCACTGTCATCCAGTGCTCCAGTTCGTCCACGACGGTCTTGCCAGCCCCAATGATGACCGGACCGCGGGCACCGATCGCCATATAGGCTGCCACATCGGCAACCGTCCACCGTCTGTCGGGGTCCATTGAAGTAAACGACTGCAGGGCCGACCGGTTGCCCTCGATGTGTGATTCTTCCAGGACGTCGCCGGGATGTAGACACGATCAAGAATATGGCTTAGTCCCGCCCTATTCGGTGATGCTTCGAAAGGGGAGCGGCGTCGTCCGTTTCAGGGGAGGCCTGCTCGTCTGTCACTGATTCCCGACCGAGAAAGTACGCGCCGAGACTACCGGCGAGTGTTGCGAATACCGCGACTGAGAAGACGGCAAGCACGACATGCAGGATACGAGCGAAGACTGTGTCTGCGCTGAAGCCGGATCCGGTGATCGTCGCGAGTGCGGCTTCGTAGAGGGCATCTAAGTAACTTGGGTACTCAGCGAATATATACAGCAGTTGGCTGGCCGCCAGAATGATGATCGCGGTGACTGCCAGTAGCCACGCGACCCGGTTAGAGAGTAATTTCTCTGCGGATCGTGTACCGCGAACTCCCGCCGAGAGCACTCTGCCAAATCGCGTGAGACGCAAGATCCGTAGGGCTCGTAATGCTCGGAAGAACCGTAAGAATGGCAGCACCAGAAAGATAATCTGCCACCAGTTTTTGCGCCAGAAGCTGGCCTGGAATCGTGCCACGTAGGCACGCAGCAGGAATTCGGCGACGAAGATGCTCCAAAAAATCCAATTGATGACCGCGAGCACTGTTTGACCCGTCGAGTCTGTCACAAGAAACTGTGCAAGCACGACAAGCAGAAAGATGATACCTAAGACACCCATCGGGCGGTCGAGTCGTTGTGCGAGGGATTCCGCCTCGATGAGTCGCTGTTGGTTGTCAGCCACGAGTTGTTCATCTCCGTCAACGAACTGAGCTGCAAAGCCCCCTTGATGGTTACCATCCGAGCATTGCACGGGATACGCTGCCCCTCCAATGGCTAGGTGCCGACATTGACTTCCATCTAGGGGATAAGGGTTATGCAAATTCGTGGAAAGCCGCCTAATCACGCCAACAATCAGACTTTTGTGAGATACATGCTGGTCCTGCAGCTGAAGGGGTCCGTCTGTTCGGCGGATTTTCGGCGTCGTTATTCATAGCCACCGCGAATCACCACGTCCATGGATAGGATGACGGCGTGGGACCCTGCTGGAAGGAGCGGCGCGGCTAGCGTTGGGCTCCCTGGTCGAACCAGCCGGGGTGACGTTCATCCATCGGCCGCCACCGAGTACACCGCTTGCTTCATGATCCAGGCCTGCGGCACAAGTATTATGACAGGTGTTAGCCAACCGACCTGTGAAAAGATGTGACATTATGGGCTCGACCACTGCAGGAGCTGACGGTTCTGCAAAGTCGATATTGCGCGGGTTAAAGCTGGCCGGCGGTGTAGTTGCTGCGCTGGCGGCCGGATGGTTCGTTTATGCCACCGTGAACATCGTGTCGCTCTCCCAGGGAGAACTCGACAAACGTGTCGATGCGGTGGTGAGTTTGGCTCCGCAATACTATCGCCTCCCACTGGCTCAGCAGCTGGTGGCCGATGGGGTAGCGGACACTCTGGCGGTGTCGTATTTCGACCACGACACCTCAAGGATTCCTCTCAATGGAACCGGTGAGCCTGTGCCGCTTGCACAGCATTGCGAGCTCGAGCATGTTGTGTGCTTTAGGCCGGCCGATGCCACCGCTGGCGAAGCCGTGGCACTGGCTAAGATGGCCAGCAGCGAGTCCTGGCAGTCTTTGACCGTGGTGACCAATCAACACCATGCGTTCCGGACGAGGTTTATCTTTGATCGCTGCCTGGGGGAGCAGGTTGATGTGAATGTCGTGTATGCGCAACGGGATTATGGCTTGGGTGGGACTGCTTGGCGCGTGGTGTACGAAAACGCTGCGATGTTTAAAGCGCTCTACGACGTGACGTTTCGGTGTTGATCGTCATAAATACTGGGTGAAGTGTTGGCCTCATGGACTGAGACCTTTTCGCGGCGTCCACCGTCGGTCTAGTGTGGAATCAATATGAATTGTAAATGAGTTTTTCACGCGGGGAGAGCAGTTATGAGATACGGCGGATCCGTTGCCCTGATAGTTATCGGAGCGATCCTTTATTATGCGGTGAATGTCCAAGTGCAAGCAGTCGACATTAGTCTCGTGGGCCTGATCCTCATGGTTGCTGGGGTCATCTGGTTGGTTGTGAATCTGATCGCGGATGCCACGACTCGACGTCGGCGCCGTGTTGTGCCTGTCGACGAGCGTCGCGAGATTATCGACGAGTAAGTTTGCGCCGCCACCGTACTACTTCAAGCACAGGCGAATTATCGTCGTGCCCCAGACCCAAGAGGTAACGCATGAAGAAGGCGCGTGCGATCGATTTGAGCGGCTGAAGCCCGATTCCCGAATCCTTCGAACATGCTGGCGAGCAAAGCCGAGTGGTCTTATAGGGAGCCCAAGAACAAGCGTTGTTTGAGGGGTGCTGAGCGTTCAAGAAGCTGTCATCCAATTCAACCAGCGGAAACCCGCACGTGGATCACGTGATGCGGATCCAAGCGTACTTTCAACGTGCTATTGACGGTGTCATCGTTCCAGATGAGCAAGGCGAACCTCTAAACGCGACTTCGGTTAGCGAAGAATTATTTGAGTTCCGGTGGAGTGCGTGGACTTTTCACTCGGGACAGAGCTCAAAGATATTTGGACCAGTGCACCCGATTGCCCGCACGAGCATCGTTACGGCAGCCGCGCGTATCGGTTTTAAAATCGAGCCTCTGCCTGCCTACACGCCCGATCAAATAGGTGCTATCGATGCTGAGACGTTTGAGACCCAGGGTTGCGCATCGACTCCGCCAACTCGTGAGCTACGGCGGCGTCATGTTCTTCGAGGAGTTTCTATGGTTCGACAATCTCGCCCGCGAGCACCCGGTCGGCCCCCAATACCTCGTGGAGTATGTCGGGGTCCAACGTGTCGTTGTAGTCAAGCACGCTGAGTGCGCCACTGGGTTCGAGGACAACACATCGCACCTGTCGCAAATTCGAGATGCCGGCCCTTCGTACGCAGCTGGTGATTTCGTCGTTCGTTATATGCGTCTTGCGCATCAGGTCTGGTTGGGGTCGACCGTGCGCTAACACCACGGTGGGTTGAGCATTGATGGCCCGATGGAGGCGTATGTTATTGCGGATCAACCCGAATGCAGCTTCACAACACAGTAGGGTGACTAGACCGATGACTCCGGCAGCCAGTGTTGGTGGATGACCGATAACAACGCGTCCGGCGACCGCGCCGAGCATGACACCCACGACGATGTCGAATCCCGTGAGCCCAGAGAGCACTCGTGCCCCAAATATGCGCACGAGTAGGAGGAAAACCAGGTAAATAGCGATCGCTGAGACGATCACGATGGGGATCCGCCACAGCTCAATCCCCAAGGTGTCCACTAACTGTTCGTTTGTCACGCTGAAAGCATCCATGCCGCCATCTTAAGCCGTTTTGTCCGGTTGACCATGAGCTCAGCGTCGTACAGGCAGATCACACGGTTGGCTCTTTGTTGCAAAAGGGTGCTCTTGAGCATTGGAACGTCATGACACGAAGGGGCCCATCATTGCGTTGCTGATGTTCATGGTCTCGGCGTTGTAACAGGTCCACTGGTCAAGGGGCTGAACTGTGCTGTGGCACTGAGGTCTTAATGGGCCAGCACAATCATCTGACGACCCTTTGTTCGCCGGTGTAGACGTTCAGCATTGGCGGGAAATTACTGAGCATCCTGGGCGAAGAGTTGTGAAGTGTCGAAGGGTTCGACGTTCAGCACCTCGTTGAGCTCGGTGCCGCCGACACTGATGGTGACTTCTTCTACGCCAGCGGTCGATGCCGCTGTGCCGTAGAGCTGGGCCTGAATGCGATAGGCCTCGCATTGGCTTTGGACGACGGGTTCACCGGTGAGCTCGATGTGGACCGCGTCGCGATCGAGTTCAACATTGGCGAGCTCGAGCGTTTCTGACAGGGTCAGCGAGTTCGTGACGGCCGGGTCGCCGTGATAATACTGCGAATCATCCAGGAGGAACTCGATGGCCGCAGTGACGTGATCTTCGGGACTTTCGGCCTCGATCGGAACGGTACCAATGGTGACGAGCGTATCGGAGCAGCCGATAGTCGGGCCCTCGAGGCTGTCTGGGAATGCGGTACCTGACTGGGCGACCATATTGACCCGAAGTGACTGGAAATCGTCGTCGGGATCCTGCGTCGGTGACACCGCTTGATCCGGTTCGGTGTCGTCGTCAGTTCCGCCCGACCCGGAAGATGGACCACAGCCAGCAAACAGCAGGGTGGATGCGGCAAGGGCTGTCACCAAGGCGGAAATTCTTCTCAAGCGGTCTCCTACGGGGCCGTTTCACGGCAACGCGAATCAGTCGGTGCTGGCAATTCTAACGTGGATTATTCGGTTGAACGGTTAAACATTCGGCACAGCACTTCGGGTGGCTTAGAATAAAGAGTTCCGATTTGTTTTGACTTAGAGGTTTCTTTCATACCGATGAGACACAGTGCACCACACGGTGATATTTCCGGGTCCAACGCTCAGTGGAGTGACAGCGGCGTTGAGCAGTCGCTGACCGGGCGGGGCCGGTTGACCGACCCTTTATTAGGCGGCGGGGTTGGCAAAGTTGCCGGCAGTGGCGTTGAAACCGGTTTGGGCTCGGCTCATGGGAAAGCTATTTTATTGGGCGAACACTCGGTCGTGTACGGGGCCCCGGCTATTGTGCTGCCACTGTTGGACCTGCAAGCCACCGCTTCTATTCGTCGCGCTCGCCGTGGCTATATCACCTCGGATCTCTACACCGGCCCGCTGACACACGCACCGCTCCACATGGATCCGGTGCTCACCGCGCTGCGTGTGTCAGCAGAACAACTCGATGTTCGCCCCGACCGGGTCGAACTGATTCTGCGCTCCACCATTCCCTTTGAACGTGGTCTGGGGTCCTCGGCGGCCACTTCCGCCGCGGTGGTCCGTGCGGTCGCGAATTTGGCGGGCGTACGGCTCAGCGACGCACAAACTCACGCCCTGGTCCAAGAAGCCGAACACGTAGCCCATGGAACCTCATCTGGTTTGGACGCCCACGCGGTGCAGTCGATGACACCGCTGCGTTTCCAACAGGGCAAACCCACCACCGTTAAGGTGGCCGAAAAGTGCACCTTCGTCATCGCTGATACCGGCACCTCGGGCTCGACCGCAGCGGCCGTTGACGGTGTCTCGATGCTGCGGGACATCCAACCTCGCGTGGTAGATCGGGTCGTAGAAGACCTCGCGAACCTGACCGATGACGTCGTCTATTCACTGGGCATCGGCGACCCAATTCGCGTCGGACAATCCATGCACGAGGCCCATTCACTGTTGGCTTACCTGGGGGTTTCGTCACCGGCGCTGGACGCCGTAGTCGCAGCAGCCCTGGAAGCCGGAGCCTACGGTGCCAAACTCACCGGATCCGGCTTAGGTGGCTGTGTGCTGGCCGTCGTACCGGACCAAGAACAAGCCGGTGACGTAGCCGCCGCCATGACCGCTGTAGGCGCGACCCGCACCTGGACGACCTCGCTGATTCCAAACGATTTTGATTTGATGACCGCACCAACCGCTCGTGTTCGGCAGGAGGACCGCTAGTGGCATCCATTGCGCGAGCCCATCCCAATATTGCCCTGGTTAAATACTGGGGTAAAGCCGACGACGAGCTGATCATTCCGGTGGCTGGTTCGATGTCGATGACCCTCGACCAGTTCGCGACCACTACCAGCGTCGAACTGACTACCGGCCACGACACTTTCGAACTCAACGGGGCCTCAGCCGATGCCAAAGCCGCGGGGCGAACAACCACGTTCTTGGATCTGGTGCGCTCGCTGGCCGCCGAAGCCGGTCTGGATACCGCCGATGCCCGCGCCAACGTGGTCTCGACCAATGAGGGACCAACAGCAGCCGGTATGGCGTCCTCGGCCTCCGGTTTTGCCGCGTTGGCCACCGCCGCGGCACATGCATACGAATTGGAGTTGTCCACCAAAGATCTCTCTCGGCTGGCCCGTCGCGGATCGGGCTCGGCCTCACGCTCACTGATCGACCGATTCGCCGTGTGGCACGCCGGAACCTCGGACGAGACCAGCTACGCCGAAACCATTGCAGCACCGGATATGGCGATGGTGTCGGTGACCGTCAACGCCCAACAGAAAAAGGTTTCCTCACGCGAGGGCATGGTCGCTACCCGCGAAACCAGTCCGTTCTATCAGGCGTGGATTGATACCACCGTCACCACGCTCGACGAGATGATCGCAGCCTGTGCAGCAGACGACTTCACCCGCGTCGGTGAGATCACCGAAACCCACGCCCACCGCATGCACGCCGTCATCAATGCCACGCACCCACCCATCCGGTACTTGGCGCCGATCTCCTGGCAGGTCTTTGAAGAAGTCACCGCCATGCGCGATGACGGCCTCGAAGCCTATGCAACCGCTGACGCCGGACCCAACGTGGTCATCATCTGCCGCCCAGACGATGCCGACGCCGTAGCGCAGCGCGTTGCAGCGTTCGGACAAGTCAACACGTTTCGACCGGGACCCGGAGCCCACCTGGTGGACGCTGCATGAGGCCACTGCCATTTCGGGTGGCCGCACCCGGAAAGCTGTATGTGGCAGGCGAATACGCCGTCGTGACCGCAGGACAGCCCGCCATCTTGATCGCGGTCGACCGGTACGTCTCCATGACCGTGACACCTGCAGAACCGGCACCAACTGATGCCCCCACCGCGCAACTACTGGCCAACGATCACGGCGTCGCTGCCGCAACGCACCAGAGCTTTGGCTCCGACTATGCCCTGGCCGCGTGGCTCGTGATGGACAAACTGCGTCAAGAACGCGGCATCCAACGCATTGCCGCTGACCTACATTTCAGCTCCACCCTGCGTTCGGAAGCCGGTGAAAAATACGGACTCGGCTCCTCCGGCGCGGTCACCATGGCCGTGGTCACCGCATTCAATGAGCTCTACGACCTCGGACTGTCCGTCATCGAAAAAATTCAACTCGGCATCCTGGCCTCCATTGAAATTTCGCCAAAATCCTCGGGTGGCGATCTGGCCGCTGGTGCACTGGGTGGCTGGGTGTACTACCAGGCCCCGGATCGCGAAAACCTGCCCCGCGTGCTCACCGGTAACGCCGCGGTAGCCGACGCGATGACCGGACCGGCCTGGATTCCGATGCGTGCCCGACGTATCCCCACCCCGACCGACCTCCAAGTTCTGATCGGTTGGACGGGCAGTCCGGCCGAAACCGATCAACTCGTCAGCCAGGCCACCTCAAACGGGGGAGCGCTGAACTGGGATGACGCCTTTCTGCGACCGTCTGCCGCCAACGTCAACAGCCTGATCCTGGCGCTGGGCGACGAAAAATTTCCACTCATCCACGCCGGCATCCGCACCGCCCGAACACTGTTAGCGCGCATGGCCGAGCACACCGCAACGTTGATCGAAACACCCCAGTTGACCGCCCTCATCGAAACCGCCGAGCTGATCGAAGGCGTCTCCGCCAAAACATCGGGAGCCGGTGGTGGCGACTGCGGTATCGTATTGGCCGAACCCACGGTCGATCCGGCCGTCATCTACAACACCTGGCAACAACACGGTATCCAACCGCTACATCTGAACGTGACCCAACTGGGTGTCGGGCTCAAGGAGTAACCATGGCACAATCCCGCAAAGATGATCACATTCGCCTGGCCGCAGCCCAGCAAGAACAACTCGACGGCGCCAACAACGCCTTCGACGACATCGATTTTATCCACCACGCACTTGCCGGCATCGACGCCGACGACGTCGATACGAGCACCCGGGTGGGACCCTGGACGTTCGATTCGCCGATCTACATCAACGGGATGACGGGCGGAACAGACACCGCGCTGCCAATTAACACCGCACTAGCCAAAGCCGCCGCCGCAACCGGAGTTCCCATGGCTTCCGGCTCGGTCGGTGTGGCACTCGACGACCCAGAAACCGCACCATCGTTTACCGTCATCCGCGAACATAACCCCGACGGTATTGTCTGGGCCAACCTCGGGGCCGGACGCACACTGGACCACGCCAAGGCCGCCGTCGATCTACTGGCTGCCGACGGACTGCAGCTGCACGTCAATCCCATCCAAGAAACCGTCATGCCCGAAGGCTCCCGGAACTTCTCGTCCTGGTTGAGTCTCATCGAAGACATCGTCGCCGGACTCAACGTGCCGGTGATCGTCAAAGAAGTCGGCTTCGGACTCAGCGCCAAAACGGTCGCCCAACTGCACGACATCGGTGTAGAAATCGTGGACGTAGCCGGTAGTGGAGGCACAAACTTTGCCCGCATCGAAAACGATCGCACCCCGCACCCGTCATCCGTGATCGATGCCCACGCCAAATTCGATTGGCTCGAAGCCATGGGCCTGACCGCCGTCGACTGTCTCTTAGACCTGGCGCAAAGCACCCAGGACGTCACCGTGTTAGCCTCCGGCGGTGTGCGCAATCCCCTGGACGTGGTGCGCGCACAAGCACTGGGTGCCAGTGCGGTGGGTCTGGCCGGCGTCATGCTGCGCGTGGCCATGTCCGATGGGGTCGACGGCGCAATCGAAGTGCTCAACCTCTGGAAAACACGCATCCGTCAGATTTATGCTCTGCTCGGGGCCCGTACCGGACACGGATTGACCGCAACCGACGTGATGGTCACCGGTGACAGCGCGCAGCGGGCCCGGGCCCGCAACATTGATGTCACACGGTTCGCTGACCGTGTCAGAATTTGACCAACACGCACCCTGAAGTCCACAGTAAAGAACACGTGAAGCGCAAAGGAATGCCGTGATCGATCCAACTGTCATTGAACCTTCTCAGTCCACCTATCAGGACACCTTTACCACCGCTGTGCCCACCCGCTGGGTTGGACCACTGCGCATGAGCGGTGCGGCCTTCGACGGTGTTGAGGAACTCGACGTTCCGCTGGCCACCTATGAAACCCCCTTGTGGCCATCGGTAGGGCGCGGCGCAAAAATCTCGCGCATGCTCGCATCCGGGATCACCGCGACTGTCCACGACGAACGCATGACGCGCTCGGTACTGTTCAGCGCCACCGACGCCTCCGCTGCACAAGTCGCCGCGGACACCATCCTGGAACGCCTTGATGAACTGGCCGACGTCGTTCGCCAGGGCTCCCGATACGCCCAGCTGATCGAAATCCACCCCGAAATCGTGGGTAACCTGCTGTTTCTGCGCTTCGCCTACCTGACCGGCGATGCCTCCGGGCACAACATGGCCACCGCGGCTTCCGACTCCCTGATGTCTACCATCCTGTCCTGGAATATCGGACTGTCCTACGGTTCGATCTCCGGGAACTTCTGCACGGATAAAAAGGCCACCGCAGTCAACGGCATTCTGGGTCGCGGCAAAAAGGTCACCGCGGAGCTGATCATCCCGCACGAAATCGTCGAGAACAACCTGCACACCACCGCCGCAAAAGTGGTCAAACTCGTGGTGGAGAAAAACTACGTCGGTTCAAACGTCGCCGGAGCTATTCGCTCGGCCAACGCGCACTTTGCCAATATGCTCTTAGCGTTCTATTTGGCAACCGGCCAGGATGCCGCAAATATTGTAGAAGGTTCCCAAGGATTCGTGTGGGCTGAGGACCGCGATGAAGGCTTATACTTCGCTGTGACCTTGCCCCACCTGATCGTCGGGACCGTGGGCAACGGCAAACACCTGCCCTATATCGAAGAGGCCATGGCGCGCATGGGGATCGGTCAAAGTAGCGAACCCGGTGCAGACTCGCGTAGACTGGCTAGCTTGATTGCAGCTAGTGTACTGGCGGGCGAATTGTCGTTGCTGGCGGCCCAAACGAACCCTGGTGAATTGATGCAAGCCCACGTGGCCTACGAACGCCCCGAAGCATAAGGCAAAAAGGAGAAATCGGTGAAAATAGGCATCCACGATTTGGAAGTCGCCACCACCCATTACGTGCTGGACCTCGATACCCTGGCAGAACGTCATGGCATCGACCCCAAAAAGTTCAGCCTCGGATTGGGCCAGGACGCTTTCTCCATGCCAGCACCTGACGAGGACATAGTCACCATGGCCGCCGAGGCCGCCGCGACCCTGCTGGCACGTCACGATGTTTCCAAAATCCGCCAGGTGCTGTTCGCCACCGAATCCTCGGTCGACCAGTCCAAGGCCGCGGGTGTCTACCTCCACGAGCTCCTCGGACTGCCCGCCAACGTGCGCTCCGTGGAACTCAAACAGGCATGTTATTCGGGTACCGCCGCGCTGCAGATGGCCGTCAATGCCATTGCCCGGACTCCGGAAGAACAGATCCTGGTCATCACATCCGACGTCGCGCGCTATGCGTTGGATACCGGGGGAGAGCCGACCCAGGGTGCCGGAACCGTCGCCATGCTGGTATCCGCCAACCCAAATCTGGTCGAAATCGAACCGGGCTCTGGCTTCCACACCTCGGATGTCAATGACTTCTGGCGACCCAATGACTCGACCACCCCGTATGTGGATGGCCAACTGTCACTGGATGCCTATTTGAACGCCACGACCGCAGCGTGGGATGACCTTGCGGCCCGACGCGAGCTTTCCATCGACGACGTCGACAGGTTCCTCCACCACCAGCCGTTTACCAAAATGGCCCGCAAACAACTCGCAGCGCTGGCCGAACACACCGGCCAGGAGCTGTCGGACGAGCTGATCGAAGAATCCATGAGCTACAACCGTGCGCTCGGGAACACCTATACGGCCTCGTTGTACTTCGCGCTGACCGCCCAGCTGCATAACAATGCCGAGCTGGCCGGCAAACGCCTCGGCTTCTTCTCATATGGCTCCGGTGCGGTCGCTGAATTCTTCACCGGTGTAGTCCAAGAAAACTATCGCGATCATATCTATCCGGATCACGTGGCCAAACAACTCGACAACCGGGTGGCACTCACCTACGACGAGTACCGCGACCTGCACAGCAATTTTGCGGCCACATCGGAAACCTTCACCACACAACCCACCACCCATGCACCCTTCCGGTTGAGCGGCGTAACCGAATTCCAACGCCGCTACGAGGCACAGTGAGCTACCCATTCGTTGATATCCAAGCACTGGTTGCCACGTTTGGCGACACCATGGTCGAACGCGGCCGCAACTATGCCGCCCAAGACCGTGTCCTCACGCTGAAATTCAACGACGAATCCGGCCGCCTCGTCGGTCGTGTACGTGGCTCCGAAGACAAAATTTGGCGGGCCTCCGTGACCTTGCGCAAAACCGAGGGCAGTCTCGGTGGCATTCCCATTTGGGATGTCGACTGGGCAAGCTGTAGCTGCCCGGTGGGTCTCGACTGCAAGCACGCCGCCGCACTGATTTTTGAATCGAATCAGCGCACCGTGGCAACCTCCGATGTGCTGACCGCGGCCGATCTGGAACAGTCTCGAGAACCCGAAGAAGCCGAAACCGGCATTCCCGGGTTATCGTGGCGTCAAGTCGTCAACGAACTGCTACCGGTCATGGACTCGGACCAAGAATTTACCGATGTCGCCCTCGGTGTAGAAATTGATGCACTGCACACCGAACCATCTGGCTACCGCACCCGTTTCGTATGGCGTGAAGCCACCGCCAATGACCTCCAAGAACACACCGACCTGACCGTGCGTTTACGCCCGCTCCGGGTGGGCGCTCGTGGTCGTTGGATCAAGGGCAACATGAACTGGACCATGTTTGACCTGCCCTTCCACCAGTCGGCGCACGGCGAATACCAGTTCCTACCTGAACAACACGATGCCCTGCACGAGCTCAACCGACTCTATACCTCGTCGGTCTCATCGTTGGGTTCCAACGACGTCATCACGCTGGCGACCATCAACATGCCCCAAATGTGGGACGTCCTGGACAAAATCGATGACGCCGGTATCCCGTTGATCCCGCTTCAGAAAATCATCAACCGGGTGACCATTACCGAACCTGCACGCATGATCTTCGACGCCGCGGAAAACGAGCAGGAAGACATCGCGCTGTCCATCCAGGCACAGCTGCCATCGGAAACCCGCATTCCCTCGGGCACCCTGGGCGCCATCGGCCTGTACACGATTGATTACTATCCCGAGTCCGCCACCGCAGACATCAACGTCATTCCGGTTGCCCAACCGCTGAGCCGCACGGTCATGGATCTCATCGAGTCACCCGAGCCGATGCGCATCCCGGCTGATGACACCCAAGATTTCTTCGACAACGTGTACCCGTTGCTGGCCGGCGTCATTCCGTTGGCCAGCCACGACCATTCCGTGGACCTGCCAGATATTCCTCCGTCCACCCTGGAATTGACGCTCGAGTACTACCAGGCCACCCACCAGGGTGAGCGTCAAGACCACGTGCGCATTTCCTCCCGCTGGGACTATTTGGGCACCGAGGACCAGACCGAGCACCAGCACCAGGTGCTCGCCGACATCTCTGACGACATTGAGTTGGGCGCGATCCCGGGCAAAACCATTCTCATCGGTGCCGATGCCGCCCGATTTGTTGATGAGTCGCTGCCAGAACTGTTGCAGCACGACTATGTGCGCATTGTTGAGACCGAAGAACGTCCGGCCTACACCCGCTTGACCGGTGAACCACACATCGTCATCAACGCAACGCAGTCAGAAAAGAATGACTGGTTCGATCTTGGTTTTCAGGTCACCATCGAGGAACGCACAATCCCGTTTCGTCAGCTCTTCATTGCCCTGGTACGAAACCAGAACAGCCTGCTGTTAACCGATGGCACGTATTTCTCCTTGGATAACGAGGCGTTCGACCCGCTGCGGAAGTTGCTGGAAGAAGCCTCGACCATGGACGACTTCGGTGTTGAGTCGACTTCCATCTCACGGTTCAACTCGGCATTGCTCGACGATGCTGAAGAAGCCGCCGACGCGTTTCATGCCGATCCGGCGATTGTTGAATGGCAGAACGCTCTGGCCGTGCTCCGTGAAGCCACTGATATTCCGAAGCTGGACGTGCCAGCCACGCTTGATGCCGAGCTACGCGATTACCAGCACGAGGGTTATGAATGGTTGTCCTACCTCTACGACCTGGGCCTGGGCGGGATTCTTGCCGATGATATGGGTCTGGGTAAAACCCTGCAGTCGTTGGCTATGATCGTACGGGCGAAGGCCCAAGGGGAGCAGCGCCCGTTCTTGGTGATTGCTCCGTCGTCGGTGTTGCCTGTGTGGCGTGATGAGGTCGAGCGTTTCGCCCCTGACCTGCGGGTAGCTGTTGTAGATGTTTCGAATCTGCGGCGTGCCGAGACGATTGAGTCGATCCGTGAGCGTGCTGACGTTGTCGTGACGTCGTATTCGATTGCTCGTTTGGATGAGGCCTTCTTGTCGGAGGATCCGTGGGCCGGGCTGATCTTGGATGAAGCACAATTTGTAAAGAACCATCAGACCAAGGCTCACAAGGCGATTCGCAATTTCCGTGCTGGATTCAAGTTGGCGATCACCGGTACTCCGATGGAGAATACTCTGTCGGATTTGTGGTCTATTTTCCGTCTTGTCGTGCCGGGTATGTTGCCGCGCTTTGCGAAGTTCCGGGATGATTATTTGCGTCCTATTGAGGCCGGGCAGCGTGTGGCGCGAACAGAACCGGGCAAGACTGATGATGTTGAGACGCAGGTGCAGCGTCAGACGCGCTCTCGTGAGGTGATGACGAAGTTGCGGACGAAGATTCGGCCGTTCATGCTGCGTCGTACTAAAGAGTCTGTGGCTGCTGAACTTCCTGAAAAGCAGGAAATGGTCTTGCAGGTGCAAATGGAGCGCGAACATGAGCAGCTGTATCAGCAGATCCTGCAACGTGAGCGTAAGAATGTGCTGAATCTTGTTGCTGATATGGATTCGAACCGGATTTCGATTTTCCGTTCGTTGACGCTGCTTCGGATGTTGGCGTTGGATCCATCAATTGTTGATGACGAGTATGCGCATGTCCCGTCGTCGAAGCTCAATGATCTGATGGCACGGTTGACTGAGATTCTGCCCGAGGGCCACCGTGTACTGATCTTTTCGCAGTTCACGTCCTTCCTTGGACGTCTTGGTGAACACTTGCAGCAGCGCGATATTGATTACGCATATCTGGATGGCTCGACTCGGAATCGTGGGGACGCGGTTGATCAGTTCCGTGCGGGTGATGCTCCGGTGTTTTTGATTTCCTTGCGGGCTGGCGGATTCGGTCTGACCTTGACCGAGGCAGATTACGTGTTCTTGCTGGACCCTTGGTGGAACCCAGCGGTTGAAGCTCAGGCCGTCGACCGTGCACACCGTATCGGCCAGGACAAGAACGTGATGGTTTATCGCATGGTCTCGAAGGGCTCGATCGAGGAGAAGGTCTTGGCATTGCAGCAGCAGAAGATCGAAATGTTTGCTGCCTTGACTGAGGACGATACGGCGTTTGCTTCAAACGTCACGGCGGATGATATCCGCGCACTTTTCGATGACAGCCCCGTGGATCTTGGCGACATGACCGATATGGAAATCGAATCATAAGTTCGCGGTGTTAGATATTCCAGTAGGCATTGCGCAGCAGCGGCTGATATGGATCGAGCCATGCAGCTGGTTGGAAGAACGTTAGACCGTCGGCTTTTCTGATGGTCCATTTACCGTGATGGACTGCCGTGTGGTGGCGGGAGCATAACGTGATGGCGTTAGTTTCGTCGGTGTGTCCACCGCAGAGCCACGCAACGATATGGTGGATATCGCAGTAGGCGGCAGGCACCGTACAGCCCGGCGCCTGGCACCCGCGGTCGCGTGTCAGTATGGCTCGGCGTTGGGCCGGGGTGAATAACCGTTTCGTTCGTTCTTGCCGCAAGACGGTATCTGGCCCATTGCGTATTTGTGCCACGATTTCTGCATTGCAGGTCAGGATCTCAGCGTCGGCCGGGTGCATCGGTCCCGAGTTGATCACTTCAGACTCAAATGGGGTCCAAGGGACTGGGCTGACATGATCGTTGAAGTCTCCTCCAGGATCTCCCCGGTCAGTTGTCCTCGTCGTATCTGGATTCGGTCGTTTGATAATTGGTGGCAACAGTCCGTCTGGGCCGGGTGGACGCTGTGCATCCGGCGGTAGAGGTGGATAGCCAAGCGTCTTGTACGCTGTCTGGATGTCTTGCACGACCACTAACTGCGCTGATGCTCCGTGGCATTTCTTCACTCCGATTTCCGCGGGTTCCATGCTGAGGATCGTGTTGAGCATGCCAATGAAGATTGCGCCTAGTTTTTGTCCGTGCGTCATTGAGTCAATGAGCGCCATATATCCTGCTGAGACTGGCTGACCTTCGGAATCTTCGGCAACGGTCTCCTTTGGATCCTCGACAGGGACGTCCCTGTCGAGGTCCGGGGCAATATCTGAGTTCAGCAGCTCAGCAAGTTCCGGTGGAATAACCGGAGCTTTGCCGTTGAAATTGGACTGATGCAGAATAAAGTTCTTAAATTTGGCGTAGACCTCGGGAGTCGCATCCATCCAGATTCTGCCGCTGCCGTCAGGTTGTCCTCGTGTTTTGAGTGCATTGTCAGCCTTCTTGGCAAGGAGTTGAGCAGGCGACGGTCCATCTGGGCTGATCTCATGCGCGATACGATCCATCCATCGACGCTTTTGCTGACTCAGTTCTTCGGGACTGGCAGACTCTCCGGCTTCGACTAATCCGTGCTCAAAGAAATGCATAATTTGGTCTTTGAATTCGGTTGTTTTGCCTGATTTCTTTGCATATTCGATGAGGTCTTTATCCATGCCAACTAATCGATCGGCATTTTCGCCGGGTAGGCGTCCTGCGGTGAATGACTCAGCTAGCTTTGGAAAGATTGGCTGGTTCGCTTGTTGCTGTGGGTCGGTGCCAGGGCGAGTGGCAAAGTATGTAGCGCGATCGAGGTGCCGTTGTGCTGCGTTCGACGAGAGTTTCATGGTGTCGCGCAGATATTGTCGACTATCACGGAAGGACGTTTCCGCATGCGTTGCTCCCAGGTACTTGATCTGATCACGCATTACGGAATCGACCATGCCAGCGTAGTTTGCCATCATCACCTCGTTGGTACGAGTCAGCTGGGTGAACATTGTCCCGATGGCGGGCAGCGTATCGCAGTAATTCTCCGGTGGGGTAGGGGTGGGCGCGGGCAGCGTTGCCTCATCGCACTCAACGTTGACTTCATCAGTGTTCTGCTCGGCGCCCTGCAAGCCTGACCAGTCAGCACCACCAGACTGTGTGAAGGTTGCAAGTTCGTGGAACGTGGCTGGATCCGCCATGCGCGCAGCCGCGATATGGCTGAGTGTGGTTGCCGCATGAATGATTTCACCGATTGACGCGTCATCGGCTGCTTGGAGGTCAACGATATTCGTAGACACGGGAAGTCCGATGGGCGGCAATATCTCAGTGCGATCCACGATGAGCATCCTCTCAGCACAGGGGATGGAACAAGGGGTAGTAGTGACCTCGGAAAACGAATAGTAGCGGAAGAGAAGCGTGATGACGTATTCCTACTATTTTACCCCGACAGGACAGTTCTGGCAACACTCTTGAGCATATTTTAACAAGGTTTTAAGTAGGAAGATACTTTTCTTTGGCTCCGTAGCATGAGTTTTATCTTCTGTCATTGAGTGTCGTGGCTTTTGTGGATAACTTGCAGTCAAAAGATGCGGGATTTCCACAGGTCAACGCACACGCATGACAAGCGTGGCTAAGGCCTTAGTTGAAGTAGGGCACCGAGAATTTAACGGCGGAGCTGCACCATCACGGTGTCGCCGACGGCACCGTGGCGTCCGGGTAGCACCACGTGCTGATCGATGAGTTCGACGGTCGTGGATTGTTCGGAGACCGACGTGACCCTCCCGGAGACCTCGCCGATTCCGCCCAATAAGCGAGTCACAGATTCGGTCAGCGCGGAACTATCCAACTCACCGACCGGTCCGAGTTCGACGATCTTGCCGTCTTCGACCACGGCGATTCGATCGGCGACCGTGGTAGCTTCATCGGCATCGTGCGTTACATAGACGGCTGACGTGCCGGTTTGTTTCAATAACTCACGGATGTCGACGGCGAGAGTTTGCCGCAAGCCACGATCCAGTGCTGAGAGGGGTTCATCAAATAAAATAACGGCAGGATTCAGCGCCAAACACCGTGCCAGCGCGACCCGTTGTGCTTGTCCGCCGGACAGCGCGGTCACCGCACGGTTGGCAAGCTCGGAGATCTGCACCATCTCCAACACCTGCGCGACACGTTGACGACGTTGGGCACGCGGTACTTTGGCGGCTTCGAGACCGTAGGCCACATTGGCGGCCACGGTGCGGTGCGGGAACAGCTGGGCATCCTGAAACACCATGGTGCAGTCCCGCAGATGGGGTGGCACCGGGCGCATCCCGTCGTCGTCGGTGGTTATTCCTGCGACGATGACAGTTCCGGCCGAGGGCTGTTGCAGCCCAGCGATGACGCGCAACAGCGTGGATTTCCCGGCTCCGGAAGCACCGAGGAGACCAACGATTTCGCCTTCGGCAACTTGTAGGTCGGCCCCGTTGAGCACGGCGTCGCCGAGGTTGTGGCCGGTGCCGTAGTGCAGGTGAACGTTCGTGAGGTTGATGGCCTTCATCTGGTGCTCCTGATGCGTGGGCGGATGCGGTCGCCGATGAGTAGGGCGATTGCGGCGACGATACCCAGTACGACCGCTGCGGCCAGTGCCATACCGAAATTATCGGCGCCGGGGCGGTTGAGTAGACGGACGATGTAGACGGGCAGGGTTTGATAGTCGGGGGAGGCCAGGAAACTGGTGGCGCCGAATTCGCCCAGCGCGACGGAGAAGCTCAGGCCGGCGGCCAGCCCCATGGCGCGTAGTAGATAGGGTGCGTCGATGGTGGCCAGGATGCGGGTCGGGCTGGCGCCGAGAACGGCGGCGGCTTGGCGTTGTTTCGGGTCGACGGCGGCGAGGACCGGGATGATGGTGCGTACCACCAGGGGCAGGGCGACGACGGCCTGCGCCAGGGGTACTAGCACGCCGGACTGCCCTAACGAGGGATTCACGGCGTGGATGGACACCAGAAAGCCAAAACCGATGGTCACCGATGATACGCCCATGGGCAGCATGATGAAGGTGTCGAGGAACCGTTGGCCGCGGGCCAGGACCGGGTGGTTGGCGTCGCGGGTAATGATCAGCGAGATCAGCATCGCGGCGACCAGTGTAATGATCGTGGCATCCAGGGCGATCTTCAACGAGTGTTCCAGGGCCTGGGCGGCGGTCGTACCACCGGCAAATCCGGAACCCGAGGACGTGACGAGCAGACGGTAATTGTCAAGCCCGTAGCCGTCATTGGTGATCAGGGATCGTTCGATCAGCGTGATCATGGGCAGCAGAATGATGACGACGACGGCGAACATCGTGACGCCGAAGGGAAACCAGTCGGTGCGCGCCAGCGGTTGGCGTACCGGATGTTGCAAGCGCAGGGCCGTGGTGGCGCGGTGGGAGAGACGCTGGGTCAACCAGACCGAGGCCAACACGAACACGACCTGCAGTGCTGAGAAGACGGCGGCGGTGCGCAGATCGAGGAAGGTTTGGGTTTGCCGGAAGACTTCGGTTTCGATTGTGCCCACGCCGGGGGAGCCTAGGGTGCGCACCAGTGAGTAAGCGGTTGAACAGTAGAGGAACACCAGGCCTGCGGAGGCACCGATCGCGGGTGTCAGTGCGGGGAGGGTGATGGTGCAAAAGGCTCGCGCCCGGGACGCCCCGAGGCTGCGCGCGGCTTCAACTGTGCGCGGGTCTAACATCTGCCACAGCCCGCCAACCTGCCGGGCGATGAGGCTGATGTTGAAGAACACCATGGCCGCGACGATTGCGCCGGTCGTTTGGTCCATGCCCAAGAAGCCGAGCGGCCCGTTGGAGCCCAGGAGTGCGCGGAAGGCAACACCGACGACGACGGTTGGCAGCACGAAGGGCACCAGGGTGATTGACCGCAGCACAGTTCGCCCCGGAAAATCCGTGCGGTAGAGGATATATGCGGCGGGCAGGCCGAACACTACCGATCCAATGGTGCCGAGCACGGCCATGGTCAGTGTGTGGCCCACGATCTGCCAGGTGCGTGTCGTGGTGAGGACTTCACCGAATGCGCTGAGGTTCAGCGCTCCGGCGTCGTCGAGGATACCGCGCAGCAGCATGGCGCCAACCGGCCACGCAAAGAATATGGTGAGGAAGGTGATGACGGTGACAAGTGCGGCACCCCACCCGATTCGAAGGGTCACGAGGTGGCGTTCTCGTAGAGGTCGGTCCAGTCGTGTAGCCACGCTTCGCGGTTCTCTGCGACTTCGGTCAGGTCAGCGGTGATTGGTTCCTCGGCGAGGTCGGCGTGTTGTTCCCAGGCCTCGGGTAGGGCTACCTCATCGTTGACCGGGTACATGTACATTTCTTCGGGCAGTGAGCTTTGGAACTCGGTGTCGAGCATGAATTCGATAAACGCTTTGGCGCCGTCGGGGTTGACCGCGTTGTCGACCACTCCGGCGTATTCGACCTGTTCGGTACAGGTGCCCAGAGCCGAGGAGGTTCGACCTTCTTCGGCAGACGGTGAGGAGGAGTAGGAGAGCACCAGTGGGTAGTCGCCGTCACCGGCCGAGCTGAAGTCTGAGTAGTAGGCATCAGACCAGCTGCCGGCAACCTTGGTGCCATTGGCCAGTAAGTCTTGCCAGTAACCCTGCCAGTCGTCTTGGTCGGTAATGGTGGCGACCAAAAATGCGAGCCCGGGCGAGGAGGTGGTGGGATCGGTCGTGACGAAGAGCCCCTCGTAGGCGGGATCGGTGAGGTCATCCAGGGTTTCGGGTGGTGCAATGCCTGCCTCGTCGAACCATTCATTGTCGATATTGACGCACACTTGGCCGTGGTCGATGGGGGCTAGCTGGTCTTCGGTGTCGGCATCGACGGTGTACTGTTCGGCTGAGCCCAGGTCGGCGTCGTGGGGTGTCAGCATGTCGTGGTTGAGCAGTTCTGGTGCAGAGTAGCTGTCGATACCGTAGACCCCGTCGACCGTGGGGTTGTCCTGCTGCAAGATCAGTTGATTCAGCATGGCGACGGCATCGCCCGGGGAGGTGGTGGAGACCGAGTACCCGGACTCGTCTTCGAATGCGGCGATGAGTTCGTCGGGCACATTGAACGAGTCATGGGTCATGATCGTGACCGTGGGCTGGGTTTCTTCGGCGCTGTCCGGGGCCTGGTCGGCAATAGAGCAGCCGGTAAGTGCCAGTGCACTGGCGACCAGTAGCGGTAGAGATTTCTTCATGGTTCCTCCTTACTAGGAGGGCACGCAGTGCGTGGAGAGTTACGACTTCCTCCGCCAGTATGAGCTGGATTCAGGTTCGAGGGTCTGCTTTTGCACTCTCAGCAGCATGTTTGGGCTGCTCCCCTGTCGATGCCCTAACCTACCGCATGCGTGCAGTGGCTTCGAGGCCGGTGTAGCTGTGTGACGCTATTTGGCTTCATGGCCCTGCGGTACAGCGGCCTGCACGCGACGGGTGCCGATAATATCAACGACGGCGACGACCAGCGCGGCCACGACCATCAGCATGATCGTGCCGAAGGCTGCCACAAAGGCCCAGTTCCAGGAGTATGCTGCTGCAACACCGAATAGCATCGAGGTGATCAGGGCGGTGCCAACCGAGGTCCCAACGCGTTGACCGGTTTGCATGACACCGCCGGCAACCCCTGATACGTGGGCGGGGACTTCGATCAGCGATAGCGTCTGATTGGGCGAAACGATAAACCCTTGCGCGACCCCGAGCAGAGCCAAGGTCATGATGAGCCACCAGACCGACCAATCCCACAGATGCACGCCCACCACGACGAACATCGACGAACCCAGGGCGGTCAGCGTGACTGTCATGCCCCAGGCAACCATGGCGCGGCCAGCGCGCAGCACGTAGCGGCCGGCAATCTGGGAGGTGATGGATGTTGCGACGGCCGAGGGCAGACCCACCAGTGCGGCGAGCAGCGCTGAGATACCGTGTCCGGTTTGCAAGAAGATCGCGACCGTGACCCACACCGAGGTGGAACCGGTAAAGAACAGACCGATTAGCAGGGTGCCATTGCGATACGAGCGGTTTTTGAACAGTGCCATATCGACCATCGGGTCGCCGCCGCGGCGTTTATAGCGGCGTTCCCACCAAACCCACCAGGCTAAAATGATGACGCCGATGGGGAGCATGATCAAGTAGAGCCCGCCCTTATCGAGTTCTAAGAATGTCCACATCACCAACAGGGTGCCCAGGGTGAACATGGTGGTACCCACGGGATCGATATCTGGTTTGTGGTGTGTGTCGTCTATGCCTTCGGGCACATAGCGTCGCCAGGCTGCAGCGGGGAAGTTGCGGTAGGCAGACCACATGGCGGCCGCGGCGATGGGGACGTTGACCAAAAACGTCCAGCGCCAGCCCAAATCCTGGCCGAGCAGCGCGATCAGACCGCCACCCAGCACCGGCCCGATGGCAACCGAAACTCCGACGACCGAGCCGAAGGATGCGAAGGCGCGTGCGCGGCGTGGGCCGTCGAAGAATTGTTGGATGAACCCCACGGTTTGGGGGTTGAGGAGTCCGGAGCCGAACCCGGTGATAATTCGGGCGGCGATCAGCATGGGGCCGTTCAGTGCGAGCCCGGCGATGAGTGAGCCGAGACCGAAGAGTGCCAGACCCGCGACGAAGAGTTTGCCTCGTCCAAATGTGTCACCGGCACGTCCACCGGCCACCAGTAAGACCCCGAAGGCCAGCGTATAGCCGGAGAGTACCCACTGAATTTGGCTGGTTGGTGCCTCGAGTGAAGCTTGGACGGCCGGGAGGACCACGTTGATCGAGGAGATCGACAGCAGCGACATGAAGACCGGAACGAGTACGACCACCAGGATGGATCGCTGTGTTCTGGTCATGTGCTGTGTGGCCAATGCACTCCTTAGCGTCGGTTGCTGATTTGAGGTTGTGGCAGGGTCACGGCACGAATCGAAGCACCGTGGTCAAAGAGGTCTTGGGCCATGAACGGCACAATGCGATGCTCCGGGTAGAGCTTAGCCAGCAGTTCGTGTGCCTCGGCGTCATGCGGGTCGACGAAGCGCGGCACAATGATGACGTCGTTGAGCACCAGGTAGTCCAGGTATGACCAATTGACGGGGCCGCGCATGTCCGAGTGTGTCTGCGGGGCCGGGATCTCAATGATATCGAGGGGATTGCCGTGTGCATCGGTTGCATGTTGGAGGATCTCGCGTGCCTGATTGGTGACTTCGTGATCAGGATGCGAAGGGTCTGTCTGATTGTGGAGCAGTACCCGCCCTGGGGAGTGGAAGGCGACGAGCTGGTCGATGTAGCCGCCCCATCCCTCGGGGGCTGCCCCCTGGGTCAGGCCGCGTGGTAACCAGATGAAGTGATCGATTCCGACGTTGCGGCGCAGTTCCCGTTCGGCGTTGCTGACGGACCAGCCCGGATTGCGCCGCTGGTCGGTCAACATGGCTTCGGAGGCGATGGCGGTGCCATTGCCGTCGGTTACCCATGAGCCACCCTCGGCGACCATCATGGAAAGTCTGCGCTCGGTCATTCCGGAAGCGGTGTCCAGCAGACCCATGAGGGTGCCGGGCAAGGTGTCGTCGAGGCCGTAGTTCACACCGGGGAGGCGTCCGAAACCATTGAACGTGAAATCCACCATGCCTAACACCCGACGCGGACGCCGTCCACCATTGGCTTGTGGACGGCGGGAGGCAACCATGGTGGGACCGGTGCGACGCAGGAGTGCGTTATTGAAGGGTAGGACCATGGTGTCGATGTCGGAATACACGAAGGAAGACACGGTGCGCTGATCGTCCGGATCAACGAGCAGCGTGACCGGAACGTGGCGATTGATCGTTTCGGCCAACCGGGTCCAAGCACGACGACCAGAGGAGAGTTTCCACAGGGCGGACAGGTTTTGGGCACCAGCGCGCGGGAAGTTCATCCATACCCGTTGTGTGGGTTCAGTTTCGGCCGGGGTAATCCACCGTGACCCATGAGCCATCAGGCTATTCCTCCCTTACGTAGCCGTCTCATCAAGCGCGAGTTGATGTTGAACACGTGCCATGCGCGCAAAAATCTCGTGCCGACTACCCAAACGCCTTGAAGGACACAGTGCTTGGCAACGACACAAGAACACTTGAAGGCTATACTACTCGTCTTGTCGGCGGACTGAAACTAGCTCGCCGTACACATTCTGCGGCTTGAGGAATACGACATGTGCGCACGGAACTGTAATATTCTGGTCGTGTGATAGGTCACGGTGTGGTCGCCGTGTGGCCCATACTGGATGCTTCAACTCGACAATAAGGATTCCCATGCCCGGCAAAACACTCACACAGAACCAAGCGCTCGCCGAATTGCTCGAGTCGCTGGGTGATGCCGTGGTGACCGAAGGACCAGAGCTTGAACGCACGGCCAAAGACAGTTCCCGGTATGTTCCGTGCGGGGCGCCCCTTGCCCTTGTGATAGCCAGCAGCACCGAAGACGTTTCCACCGCACTGGCATGGGCTAATCGGCATCAGATTCCGGTATCCATTCGTGGTGCCGGCACCGGATTGGCCGGGGGAGCGGTCGGGTATGCGAATGGTCTCGTCATTTCTCTGGAACGCTTTAGCACGATCCGTGAAATTGATCCGGTCAATCGGCTCGCCGTCGTGGAAGCCGGCGTCATCACAGCTGACCTGGACATCGCCGTGCGAGAACACGGATTATTTTTCCCACCCGATCCAGCAAGCGTGGAAATTTCAACGGTCGGCGGCAATATCGCCACCAACGCCGGTGGCCTGCGGTGCATCGCCCACGGTGTGACCCGTGATGCCGTTGCCGCACTCGAAGTCGTGCTGGCCGATGGCACCGTACTCGATACGGGTGCACGCACTCGAAAGAACGTGGCAGGTTTGGATTTGACCAGCTTATTCGTGGGCTCGGAGGGCACCCTGGGCGTCATTACCGCGGCCACTGTGCGACTCAAGCCGGTGCCGCCGGGTACCCCGCGCACCTTCCGAGCGAGTTTTGATGACATCCAGTCGGCCGGTGAAGCCGTTACCGCGATCGTCAACGGCGAAGCTCAGCCAGAAGTCCTTGAGCTCATGGACGCCTACAGTGTTGAAATGGTCGAAGAGTTCTATCCCTCGGGGATGATTGTCCCCAAAGCTGCGGTGCTGATCGGTCAAACCGTCGGGCACGATGCCGAACAAACAGCTCACCACATCACGCAGCTGTGTGAACGGCACGGCGCCGTTGAAGTCACCGTGGCTCAGGACGACACATTGCTTGAGGCCAGGCGTCTCGCCAACCCGGCACTGACAGCACGGGGTCTGCGTGTATCTTGTGATGTCGGAGTGCCGGTCGGAGAACTTGCCAACATGTTCCGGGGGATCGAAGCACTCGCTGAAAAACACGATCGGGCCATTACTTTTGTTGCCCACGCTGGCGATGGCAATCTGCATCCAACCGTTGAAGCCGACGATACGCCCGAAGAGCATGAGGCAGCCGAACGAGTTCTCGACGATATTGGCCGGCTCGCTGTCTCCCTGGGTGGGACGCTCACGGGTGAGCACGGTATCGGTGCCGTCAAACACCACGAGCTGCCTATCCAGCTGAGTCAGGCAGTACTTGACACGCAACGGAGTATTAAACAGGCGCTGGATCCCAACAATATTCTCACACCGGGGCGGGCCATCTAGCTTCCGACTAGGCTAAGGGTAGTTTTGTCTACCATGGGAGTTTGCGGTGCTGTATGGGCTACTAGGTATGGCGATCGGCGTGTTGATGCCGTCGCAATCGGCGATCAATAACCGGCTACGTTCAGCGGTTGCCTCGCCCTGGGTGATGGCTACCATCTCCTTTCTGGTTGGGACCCTGTGTTTGGCGGTCCTGACCTGGGCCACAGCCGGCACCCTCGGATTCGACAGCAATCATCTGACTACCCAGCCGGGCTGGCTGTGGATCGGCGGACTCGTTGGAGTGGTCGGTATGACGACGACGGTGTTGCTGTTACCCATCATCGGGGCGTTATATTCGACCGCACTGAACCTCACAGCCCAAGTCATCACCACTATGACCATTGATCATTTCGGTCTGTTTGGTGTCGACATTTACGAAGCGAGCCCCTGGCGGTTGGTCGGAGCCTTGATCGTATTGTTAGCAGCACTGCTCGCGGTTATCGGCGGCCGGGCAAGACCTCAGCTGCAGCGCGCTGCGCCGTCACCGATCTGGTACCTGGTTGGACTCGGCGTTGGCATCTGTTTTGGCATCCAGGTGGCGGTCAACGGCCAACTGACCACTGTGCTGGGTTCGGCCATCCACGCAGGGTTTATCTCATTTCTCGTCGGAACCGCGGCACTGCTCTGCCTACTGGCCATCACCCGACCGTCATTGCGGCTCACCGTACCCGCCGGTGAACGGAAAAACCCGTGGTGGATGTGGTTAGGCGGGGTCCTAGGTGCACTGTATGTAACAGGCGTGGCGTTCTTGTCACCCCTGATCGGATCTGCCGCAACCGTGATTGTTACCCAAACGGGTATTATCGCCGGCTCGCTCGCTGTTGATCACTTTGGTTTGCTGTCAGCACCAAAAAAACCAGTCCAACCACTACAAGTGATCGGACTGGTTTTCATGGTCGCCGGGGTGATCATCATGAACGCCCCGGAACTGTTTGCCTAAATCTCTAGGGCGTCATTAATCAACTGCTGCACTTGCATTTTCGAAAGTAACCCCTTGTCCACGGCCAGGTCGGTGACCTTCGCGCCGGTGGTGTTCGCCTCGACGGCAAGCGCGGTCGCAGCCTTGTAGCCAACTACCGGGGAGAACACGGTGGCCAGCCCAGCGGACCCTTCAACGACGTCGCGCATCAATGCAGTATTGGCGGTGATGCCGTCGATGCACTTCTCAGCAAACATCGTCGCAGCATTGCTCAAGGTCATGATCGAGTCGAACAGCCCACGCGCCATGATTGGCTCAAACGGGTTCAGTTCTAGCTGACCTGCTTCAGACGCCATGGTGATGGCAGTATCGTGGCCAGCAACCTGGAATGCAACCTGGTTGACTGCTTCCGGGATAACCGGGTTGACCTTGCCCGGCATGATCGATGAGCCTGCCTGACGTGCTGGCAAGTTGACTTCTGCGAAACCGCCGGAAGGACCGGAGGAGAGGACCCGAAGGTCATTGGCGATCTTCGACATCGTGGTTGCTGCACGTTTGAGCGCGCCGGAGAGATCCACAAAGATTTGGGTATCTGCGGTGGACGCAATCAGATCGGATGCTGAGGCAATGCCGTTGAGTCCGGTGATCTCGCGCAGATGTTCGATGGCGCGCTCGCGGTAGCCCTCGTTGGCGTTTATGCCGGTTCCGATGGCGGTGCCACCGAGGTTCAGCTCCAACAGGTCAAAGCGGACGCGTTGCAGACCGGTTTCAGCGCGTTCGATCATCACGGCCCAGGCACCAAATTCTTGGCCCAGGGTCATAGGAACAGCGATTTGCATCTGGGTGCGACCCATTTTGACGGCACTGTTGAATTCTTTGGCCTTGGCCTGCAGGGAAGCTTTGAGCACAGCCAAGCTATTGAGCAGGTCGCCGGTCATCTGGTGCAGGGCCAGCTTAAGTGCTGATGGGTAGACGTCGTTGGTCGACTGTCCCATGTTCACGTGGTTCAGCGGGTGCAGCACATCATAGTCACCTTTGGAATGTCCCAGATGTTCGAGTGCGCGGTTCGCGATCACTTCATTGGCATTCATATTGGTGGAGGTGCCAGCGCCACCCTGGATCATGTCCAGAATAAACTGTTCGTGCAGTTGACCCGAGGCCACTTCCTGTGAAGCCGAAATAATGGCGTCGGCGATTGTTGCATCCAGCGCACCAACATCACGGTTTGCTGCGGCTGCGGCCTGCTTGATAATGGCTAGCGCAGCAATGAGTTCCGGAAACTGGTTCAGACGTGTCGACGACAGCTGAAAGTTTTCTGCCGCACGAACGGTGTTGACACCGTAATACGCGTCAGTCGGTAGCTCGACCGTTCCGATCAGATCGGTCTCGGTACGATGGTCTAGTTGAACTTCTGTCATGGCTCTCTTATCCATAACCGCAATGCGACTCGCACTTCCGTAGGACGACACCATCGCGGCTTACACATACGAAGACCCGGGGCGTAACCCCGGGTTCAAATTCATAGTTGCTCCGGGATGTGGAGCAGGTCTAGCGGATCGGTCCGCTTCAGAATCGTCACACACGTCTTTGTATGCGGCGCAGGCCAGTTGGTAACTGACGTATTCGGGCCATCATACAACTGAAAACATATTTCGTCTCTGATGTCTCGACAGCACAGGCACGTTATCCACAATTGCAGCGACACAACGTTGCGCAAATTGTGCCAACCGTAGAGTCAGAGCATGTTTATAACGAGGAGATCACACGATAAAGATGCGTTTCGCTGCTGGGCGAAGCGAGACCTAGCTTACCCGCTGAGGCCTTTGCAATGCATTGCAAGGGGCCCACCGCTGCAGCTTGTTCGGACAGTCAACGTCTGGAATCTGCATATATTTCCAGGAGTGGGTCAGCAAAAACTTCCGTGCAAATATCCGGGTGACCTCGGACGAAACGATCTGTTCGTATGGCGGTAGCTGTATATCGCGTCACTTGTCGTGCGTCGACCTCAGTGAATAGGCTCTGCTCTGAGCCTCTGTTACAAGACTTCCTCCCCAATACGTCCAGCGGTAAATCCGCAGCTCCAGGACGATTAACGATTCGATATCCATGAGCATCCTCTCGGCGATTGGATATAACGAATTGATAACGCTACTATATGAGAAGCAATCTTTGATTTTCCCTTTCTGGTGAGCACTTTTTATGACACTTTCCGAATTTCCTTCACGTCGCTCGCTGCGCGAATCCAGCAGCCACAAGGGTGGACGTAAAGCTCCCGTCGTTACCACGGGCATTGCCGTTGCAGTGTCTTCGGTGGCCGTTACTCTCGGCGCTACCGCATTGAGCGACGGTGAACAGCTTGCCTTCGGCGGCACTGCTAACGCCAGCGGAATTGACGAGGCAGCTGCAGAAAGCCCACGTCAAACAACAACCATTCCTGCGGCCATCAGTGGTGGAGACGAACGAGTCGTTGCCAAGATGACCAGTGAAATGGCTGCCTCCCAAGTTGGTCTGGGACACCTTCACCAAGAAGGTGAAGGCGATGTCGCAGCTGGCCAGCTAGCCGTTGCTGAAGCAACAAACCCAGATAACGGATCCCTGAAATCGCTGCCCGGCAACTTGCAGCTGACCTTCCCAGCGGATTCGACCAGAACTTCTTCCACCTTTGGAATGCGCGGCAACCCAACTGGCGGCGGCACGCAATTCCATGTCGGAACAGATTTCCCGGTGCCAACAGGTACCCCGGTCAAAGCAACCGAATCGGGCACTGTCACCTTTGCTGGAGTTCACAGCACCGGTGGCAATCGCGTCGAAATTGACCACGGCAACGGCGTAGTAACCGCCTACAGCCACAACTCCCAGCTCAATGTTGGGGTCGGACAGACCGTCGGACAGGGTGACACTATTGCCCTTGCTGGCTCAACAGGTAACTCGACCGGTCCTCATATTCACTTTGAAATTAAAATCAACGACAAATGGGTCGATCCAGAATATTATCTGCCTTCGTCATCCAGTGGCGATGACTCCAATAAACGTCTTTACACCGTATCGAGTGCTGAATAACAGTATCCGGTAGAGTTCAAAATCGTCAGGCGGCGTGCCTGACGATTTTTGCTTTAAGCACGCCTTCCCTTGTGAAGCTAGGGGATTGGCAGAATTCGACGCAGTAGGGCGTCCAGGGCTTTTTGGTCTCGTCGCGACAATGCCTCGGTTAATGATTCGTGTACCTGCTCTACGAGTGCTTTGGCTTGCGTATAGAGTTCCAGACCCGCATCTGTGATCGCCAGTAACTTGGACCGACGGTCGTGCGGCGACGTCTCGCGCGTTAGCAATCCGTCAGCTTCAAGAGCTTTTGTAAGTTTGACCGCCTGTGAGGGATCCAGCTGAAGAATTGCGGCGACATCGTGCTGGGCCCGACCAGAACCTGTTGCAATAAACGACAGTGTTGTGTACTGGCGTACGTCGAGCCCGAGGCCAGTCAAGGCCGTGTGCATTCGTGTTTGAAATTCATAATGAATTTGTTCGACCAGAAAGAACAGCTCATCGCCAAGCGGTGAAGCCTGGGCAGCGAGAAGGGACGAAGCCCCACGCTGCGCGGCAGGGATATAAGTCCGGTGATGGTACGGAGAATTCATGGTTTCACCTAAGGATCTGAACAACAGAAGAACTACGCCTGGTACTTGCCTATAACACTACTGATAATGCCAATATGCGGCTTGAGCATTGCATGTCTAACACCTCCGTCTTGGTAGTGTTGTCTGTGGCCATCTGAGGCCCCACAAGTTATAAGGAATGCGCTCTCTACTCATGACAAAAACGTCCGGTACTGGATTACCAGGGTGGCTCTGGTTAATGGTCGCCGCAGGTGTGCTGACTCAAACAACTGCGAACCTGGTCCGACCGGTCACCAGCTATAAGCTCATTTCACTTGGCTGGGGCGAAACGGAGATTGGTATGGCAACCGCAGCATATGCGCTGTTGCCACTTTTCTTAGCGCTACCTTTTGGTCGGCTTCAAGGACGTCTCAAATCTCCGCGAAATTTCGTCGCGCTTGGGATCATGGTCCTGGTGCTGGGTGCGGCATACCTAGCGCTCACCGACCATATTGTGCAGCTCATGGTTGCTTCTGCGATCTTCGGTATTGGGCATTTGATGTTCACGATCGGTGGTCAAAGCATGGTGGCTCGGAGGTCGCGTGCCACAGATATGGACGCAAACTTTGGGTGGTTTACTGCCTCGTTTAGCGTCGGCCAGATGCTCGGTCCATTGCTTTCGGGATTCCTGCTGGGAAATACGTCACTGGCCGAGACCCAAGCTAGCGGAGATGACTTGTCGTACAGCGTGAACCTTGCGCTTTGGATCGGTGCTGTTACCTCGATCGTGGCTGTTCCCATCCTTTATACGTTGCGTGCTTCTCCAGCGCGGACCGTCACACAGACACAAGAGATCGTCATTGTCGGGCCTGGTCAGAAACCCTCGATGCTCAACATCTTGAAACAGCCGGGCATCGCTTCGCACATGCTCGCGGCGTTAGCTTTGCTGGCGATCCTGGATATCCTGGTGGCCTTCATGCCATTGGTCGGTGAATCGGTGGGAGTCTCGCCCCTAGTCATTGGGGCGCTGCTCGCGGTGCGTGGTGCAACGTCGGTTATTTCACGAGTCTTCATCCGACCGTTGTCGGCCAAGTACTCACGAAATTTCTTATTGCTGGTGTCGCTGTTAATATCGGCGGTGGCCCTGGCCATCGTTCCAGGTGTCTTGGGACTAGGCATCGTGGGGATTGTTGCAGCTTTTGTTTTCATGGCAGCCGGAGGATTTACCTTAGGGCTCGGTCAGCCGCTCACGATGACGATGATTTCACAGGCTGTTCCGCGTTCCTGGCGTAGTCCTGCTCTCGCGCTGCGATTGATGGGCAACCGCGTTGGACAAGTAACCTTGCCACTCGTGGCCAGTCTGGTTGCCGGTTCAGTTGGACCTGCTGGCGGTATTTGGTTCGCCTGCACGATCTTGGGGCTGTCGGGTGCGGAACGCCTCGTCAATAAGCGGACAGGACCAAATCCTCCGACGGGATCTCAGTCGCAGAGTTAGTGTCTTGGTTTACGGCGGGCTACGGCCCACCAGACGCCGGCTCCCAAGACACCCAGTCCGACGATCGACGATACAAACCACCAGGTGTCTGAATGCGTCAGGCGTTCGTTGACATCCGCTCTGAGCAAGTCATCGGAAGCTAAGCCGTTGCCTTTATCAGGGGTCGAGACTCTGGCTTTAATTGCGTCTAGCTCATCTTCAGAAACTGGCGGCAGCGTTTCTAATTCGGTTGCTTCAGCACTGTGATCGCGTGGTCTGGGCATGATGAGACCAGAACCGTTGTGTGAATCTGTATCCCAGATTCGGGACAACAAATGCCGTGGATTATCCGAATGTTGACGGATCTCGCGCTCTACCGGACTTGTCGACTCTTGCGAGGGCGGCTGGGGAACAGGCGCGGCTGGTGCCGGATCGTCATTACCCCGGTTGTTGTTTTGAGTAGGTGGTGCTGGGTCAACAGGTGCCTGCGATGTCGATGGTCGTGGCGGTGGCGGCTGCTGGGGTGGGACAGCAGAGTCGGTATTTCCTGGCGGAGGAGAGGTCGTACTCTCAGGGGGCTCAGGCGCAGGAGTTGTCGGCTCTGGTGGCGCGTCTGGAGTACCTGTATCAGAGTCGTCAGGGGGTTGTGTACCGTCAGTGCTCTCGCCGGAGGGTTCCTCCGTGACGTCTTCGTCTTCGCCACCATCGAGTGAAAATGAAACGGAGCAGGTAGCAACCGGTGCAGCTTCGCCCTTCCAGATGGTTAGGTCCAATGTTTCTTGACCTTCATGTGGAAGCGCAGCTTGTGAGGAATCGTCGACGGGATGCTTACCTATCCCGTCGATTTCTACAAAGTCTTCGCCATCTGCGGCCGGGATATCTACCAAGACCTCGGTCTCATCGACTTCAGCCACAGCGCAGTTTACCGGCTCCAGCGATGGCGTGGCCGACTCCGCTGTTGGTTCTTCGCTCGGCGATGGTGGGGGTGGAAGAGGAGGTTCGGTCGTTCCGTCTGTGGTGTCTACAGCGGTGGGCTGCGAGAGGTCAGGCGGTTCGTCTTCGGGGGAAGTTCCAGTTGACGGACCGTCTGAAGTCACCGGCGAAAGCTCGGTGTTTGGTGGTTCCGAGGGGTCTTCATTCTCCGCTTGAGCAGCGCCGATCGCACTCAAGGCGAAAACACCTGCGAGTGTGGCGGATCCTAAGCGGACGTGGAATTTCATGCCAGGGGACGTACCGTATCTGCTACAAGTCCACGGTCACCTTCTATGGCGAGGTATTCGACCTTCTGACCATCTTCGAGCCGTCGGAACCCTGTTTGAGCGATCGCCGTATGATGGACAAAAACATCGGAGGAGGCGTCATCGGGTGTGATAAAACCGTAGCCTTTTTCGATGTTGAACCACTTGACCGTGCCGGTGTTTCCGTCGCTCATTGCTATTCGTCGTCTCTTTTGTCGTCGGTAATAAAGTCAGGGCAAATACACGTATTGCCACAGTTTATGCTAACGGAAGGGGGCGGTTTTAAGAAAGTTTAAAGTTTGTGGACTCGTCGTGACGACTGGGAGTGGAGGGCAAGAAAAAATCCCGCTGGTCAGATGAAAGGGGTTCACCTGGCCAGCGGGATTACAACATCACTCGCACCTTGAAGAGGTACTGAAAAGTCTAAGGGACCGAGTTTTAAATAACCCGAACATTAGCTGTGAAGTTCCTGAACGTTTTTTATCGGTTGGTGTAGCCGCGAAGCTTGTCGAGTTCACGACGTTCCTTCTTGGTGGGGCGCCCAGCGCCACGTTCGCGCCGCGGTACCGCCAAGAGGTAGCGGGGGACCGGTTCCGGAGAGTGATCGGTGTAGTGTTTGATCGCTACGGGGTGGCCGACCCGCTTATCTAAGAGGCCGGTAACTTCGATGACGCGTTCACGCCCGGATTGACGGAACGTAATCGTATGTCCGACTCGTAACTTATGCGAGGGCTTGATGGGCTCGCCATCGACTTTGATCTTGCCACCTTTGACCGCGGTAGTTGCAGCGGAACGGGTTTTGAAGAGTCGAACCGCGTGCAGCCACACATCAACGCGCACAAACTCCATACGTGTTAATTGATCTCCAGGTTGCGGAACTGGGACTTATGGAATACGAGCGGCTCGTGGATATTGGTGAAGTCTGCCAGATTATTGACCTGGAGTAGCACCATGATGTGGTCACCGGCCGGATATTCAGCGTACACGGTCGTGTCCAACCACAGGGCTGCGTGGTTAATGAAGATTGAGGCGTCGTGTGTCTCAAGATCGAGGCCCTCGAACCGGTCGATGCCTTTGGCCGCGAGTTGGCGGGCGATAGAACCTTGTCCCTGACCGAGGATGGAGATACCGATCGAATCTGCATCCCGTAAGGCAGGCCATGTCTCGGAATGGTTCTGAATGGCCACGGACACCAGAGGTGGATCGAGTGAAACACCCACGGTAAAGGACGAGGCGGCCATACCTGCATAGCCCTGCTCGGTGGATGCCGCGAGTGCGGCTACACCAGAGGGGAACTGCCCAAACGCACTACGAAGCGATAAGGGAGAAATATCGTGTGAGAGTTGGGCGGTTGTATGAGATTCGTGGGCTTGCAAGGTAGTCGTCACAATCATGCCTTCGCTATTCTGCGCCCGAATAATACGCTCGAACGCTGTACTTGCCAGACACGGCGTCTTCCGTGTGGCCGAATCATCACCTGGGGCACCCCACTACAACGTGGGAGGGTTGCCGTCTTACCAGCCAGGGCTACATAACGGTAAGAGCTCGTGATTCTGCAAACAAGACTATCCTATATCGTCTGTCTGTGACAGTTGAAGTTGTCACATTTATTCAAATCGGCGCGCTATAGCTTCCGCGTGAGCATGCAGACCTTCGGAAGCTGCCAGTGCTTCGATGCCCTTTGCTATGGGTTCTAAGCCGGTTTTGTCGTACCGAATGTGTTGTTGCAGTCGCAGGAAGGACGCAGTGTTCAGCCCGGAAGAGAACCGTGCTGTACCGGAGGTGGGTAACACATGGTTCGAACCGGCCGAGTAGTCGCCCAGGGGGACAGGAGAGTATGGGCCCAGGAAGATTGCACCGGCGTGGGTGATGTCCTTCAGTACCGCGTCGTTATCTGCCGTGTGGATTTCTAAGTGTTCGGTGGCAATACCGTTGGTCACCTCAATGGCATCAGCCATCGAGGCCACGACCAGGACGCCGGATTGTTGGCCGGTCAGTGCCTCGCGGATTTGGTCTTCCAAAGGTGTGCCTGGAACCTGGGTTTCGATTTCCTCGACGACGGCCTCGGCCAGTTCCATAGAGTCGGTCACCAGCACCGAGGCGGCGAGAGGATCGTGCTCGGACTGTGAAATGAGGTCGGCTGCGACCCAAGCCGGTGTTGCAGTGTTATCCGCTAGCACCAGAATTTCAGAAGGGCCAGCCACGGCGTCGATGCCCACTTGGCCGAAAAATGCTTGTTTGGCGGCGGCAACATACACATTTCCAGGTCCGGTGATGAGATCAACGGGCTCGCAGACCGTTTGGCCGTGTTCATCGTCGGCGCCCAGCGCGAGCATAGCGATCGCTTGTGCTCCACCGGTTGCGTACACTTCTTCAACGCCGAGGAGTTGGCAGGCTGCCAAGATGACCGGGTGGGGGAGTCCACCGAACTCAGCTTGCGGGGGAGATGTAACGGCCAGGCCGGGCACGCCGGCAGCTTGTGCTGGCACCACATTCATGATGACCGACGACGGATAAACTGCGCGACCACCCGGCACATAGAGACCAACCCGTTGGATCGGGACCCAGTGGTTTTCTACACTGGCGCCATCGGCGAGTGGAACAACGGTGTTGGGCGGGAGCTGTGCAGCATGTACGGCACGGGCTCGGGTGATAGATTCTTCTAGCGCGGCGCGAACATCCGGATCGATCTCCTCGAGTGCTTTGGCCATGGCTTCAGCTGGTACACGAAGGCTGGCAGGACGAACTCCATCGAAGCGTTCGGTCAAATCTTGGACTGCTGAAACACCATGGTGTCGTACCTGGTCAATGATGGGTTGGACGATCTGGGACGCGTCCGAAACTTCGAGCTTTGCTCGCGGCATCACGGTCGCTGGATCATAGGTGGTGTTGCGCAAATCAGTGATGTTCAGCATGACTGTTAGTGTAGCCGTTTTGAGCTTTAGTTCAGTTGCGACTGACAGAATGGAGCCTATGTTGCGATTTGGAACCGAAGAGGCCCCGGGCGAGCCGACAGAATCGCCCTCCATGCCGGACGTGGAAAATGCTGTCCCCGAGGACGTGCAAGATTCCGCGGTACAAAATGTTGAGTCCCTGGGCCCAGTATTCGGCGTCATTTTGAATATGTCCATTGGCGTGCTGAGCGCCCTGGTTTTGACGACGTTCATCGCGCTGGTCGTCCGGATCGGGTTGCGCACTCGGCCACGCATGCGGGGTCATTTAAAGATTCTGCTCGTCCCCGCATTCACCGCGATGGCCTTCCTCGGCGCTCGAGTTGGGCTGAGCCTGTCCGGCCGGGACTTTGCGCTCTCTAACCTGTTGGAATTCCTCACGCTGATCGGCACGGTCGCTGGCTTCGCCTGGCTGGCCCTACGCGTTGTGAATGTGGTGCAGCGTCGAGTTGAACTCCGCTATGAAGAATCCACCACCGAAGATCGCCGTGGGCGCCGCATCAAGACGCAGATGCAGCTCATCAAACGGGTACTGAGCACGATTATCGTCGTCATCGCCATTGCAGCGATTCTGCTGACCTTCCCTCAGGTTCGCGCCCTTGGTGCTGGTCTGTTGGCCTCTGCGGGTCTTGTTTCCGTTGTGGCAGCACTTGCCGTGCAGACGACGTTGACGAACGTCTTTGCCGGTATCCAGTTGGCTTTTACTGATGCGATCCGTGTGGGTGACGTCGTCGTCATGGACGATTACTACGGCACGATTGAAGACATCACGATGTCGTATGTGGTGTTGAAAATTTGGGATGGTCGACGCATTATTTACCCATCCTCATACTTTACGAACACTCCGTTCGAAAACTACACGCGCGTTGGCACCGAGATATCAGCCGGTATCGATTTCCAAGTCGATTGGCGTGTGCCGGTCGAGGCACTGCGCACACGGTTGAGGGCGCTGGTTGAATCATCTGATCTCTGGGACGGTCGCGATGTCTCAATTCAGGTGCTGGATATCGCTGGTGATCGAGCGACGCTGCGAGCAGCCGTATCGGCCCGGAACGCCGGTGAACTCTGGGATCTGCAGTGCCTAGTCCGGGAAGACATGATCCGGTTTGTTTCCGAGGAACACCCGATGGCGATGAACGTCATGCGTATCGAGAATTTGCCTGAAGGGCCAGCCCCCGAAGTCGAGGCACCCGAAACGACGCGCGGTACAGCTGCTGAGTCGAAAACTTCAAAATCTCGGGCACGTACGCCGTGGGATCTCAGTGCGGTTCCCGAAGTTGATACGGGCAAAGTACCCTCGCGGCGCGGTAGCGAACCGCCAGTTGAACGCGGTTGGATCCCGACTGTGAAGAAGACTGAGAACGGTCTGAAAGAAACGGGACCGGATACCTCGTCGGTACCGCTCACGCAGCCTTCGGAAGACGGATCAATGTATACCGGCTCCGTTGCAGCGATCGAACGCGGTGCCGATATGGCCGGCCCCGGTGAGGAAGCATATCGGGAGCGGCTGCAAAACACCGATGAGGTCGAAGTCCAAAACGGTGACGAGTCCCAGAACGGCAAGAAACCTGAGGATACTCAGGAGTTTGAACGCGTCCGTGAAGACAAAGAGTCGAGCAAAGACTAGCGATTAGCCGGCCAGGTAGTTGTCGTACAGCGTTTTCATCTCTTGTGAAAAGGGAACGAAAAGCACTGTTTCGATGGATACCTGGTCGGTCATTGCTTGGACCGTCTCGACCCCGGCGGTCACAGCATCCTTGTGTGGCCAACCATAGACTCCAGCCGAAATGGTGGGAAACGCAATCGAGGTGGCACCAAGCTCATCGGCGACCTCTAAACTTCGCCGGTATGCGCTGACAAGCTGATCCCGACGATCGGTGCTGGCCGAATAGACCGGCCCTACCGTATGGATGACCCAGCGTGCAGGCAGTTTGCCGGCTGTTGTGGCCACCGCGTCTCCGGTGGGCAGACCATCTGGCAGTGAAGTGTTGCGCAGCTGCTTGGTCGCCGCCAAAATCTCTGGTCCCCCCGCACTATGAATAGCACCATCGACGCCGCCACCGCCCAGCAATGAGGTGTTGGCGGCGTTCACGATGGCATCAACACTCACCGTGGTGATGTCGCCCTGCTGGATAAGAATGTCCATGGTTTACTCCTGTGCGTTTGATGCCACCGATGCTTCAGGAACTTTCACACTCAAAACTGGTGCCTGCAATTCTCGCAGCAGCTCGTCGGCGACCGAACCCATCATGAATTTTGCGAACCCGGAGCGCTTGGCGCCACCAATGACCACCAGATACGGGTCCAACTCAGCAACGACGTCTTTGAATTCGTCTGCGGTGGAACGTCCCCGGGCATACTGTCGCAATTCAGTCGGCACTTGGAAGTTCGCCAAATACTGCTCAAGTTGCTCGGCCTCAGCCCGGGTGAGCTCAGTTTCAGCACGACGTTCCGAACCGGGCCCCGCGTTGACGACCACCAAATTCATCGACAACTTGGCGGCCAGATCCAAACCGAAGTCTAGTGCCGCTTTGGACGCAGCAGATTCCGTATAGCCCACAATAATGGTCATGCATTACTCCTTCGGGTTGTGCAACAGATATTCCAGCGTAGCCGCCAGCGTTTTCTTCGCCGGGGTGCGAACCACCTCTGGCAGTTTCGGATACAGCTGCATCGACAGATCGTGCACCGTCACCGATTCCCAGTCCACCGGGGTCGGAATCTGAGGATAGTCTGCGATCATTTCGCGAAGCTGATCGACCCGAACCATGCGGTGGTCGCTGTAATCTTTTGCGGTGCGAGCCACCGAATCCAACGTCGGCCCGTGAGCTGGCAGGACGGCCACTTGACGCCCGGCGCCTTCTACATCCCGCAGTCTCTTCATCGATGCCAAATAGTCATCCAACGTCCCGTCGGGATAATCCAACATGGTGGTCCCCTCGCCAAGGATGGTGTCACCGGTCAACACTGTGCCGCCCGGATGCGGCGCAGCATCGTCGTCCGGCAGGAAGAATGACACCGAATCGGAGGTGTGCCCCGGGGTCGCGACCACACGGATCTGCGTGCCAGCCGCGGAGATCACCTCGTTTGCTAGGAGTACGCTGGCTTGTCGGCACCACTGTTCTGCAACGGCGCGGACCGGGGCGCCAAAGCGTTCGTGGAAGGTGTCCACGGCCCCGGTGTGATCGTGATGATGATGCGTTACCAAGATCAATTCGACGCTGCGGTCACCGATGACCTGGGCTACAGCATCAGCGTGCTCAGCAGCGCCCTGGGGAAAGCCTGGATCGACGATGACCACGCTGTCTGCTGTCGGAGCTGCAATCACATACGTGTTGGTTCCGCTCAAGGTCATACCGGACGGATTATCTTGGGTGACTCTGAATGTGAACTGGCTACTAGCCAGTGTGGTTGAAGAACTCATATATTGAAGTCTATGGAATCAACACAAAATTCTGGATACTCCACACCCGGCAAACCCTTTACCCGTGATACGAACTACATCAATGATCGTATTGTTGCGGACCCAGCCGCTCATCGAGCAGCCGAACACTACGAGTACAACACGATCGGTACGCTGACCACCGGGCTGACAGAAGGTGCTGAAGCCTGGCCCGTCGAAGCCGGCCGTTACCGCCTCGTTGCTGCCCGCGCCTGTCCATGGGCGAACCGCACCATCATCGTGCGTCGCCTGCTCGGGCTCGAAGACGCTATTTCGCTGGGTACTCCCGGCCCAACCCACGACGCTGATTCTTGGACCTTCGATCTTGACCCCGGCGGCGTCGACCCGGTCCTTGGTACGAAGCGGATCCAAGAAAACTACTTCAAACGCTTTCCGGATTATCCCCGTGGCATTACGGTGCCGGCGCTCGTCGATATCCCGACCGGTGGGGTCGTGACCAACGACTACCCACAAATGACCCTGGACTTCTCGACTGAGTGGCGTGAATTCCACCGCGAGGGCGCACCAAACCTGCTGCCAGAAGAACACCTTGATGAAATGTTTTCGGTGATCAAACGCATCTTCACCGAGGTCAATAATGGGGTATATCGCGCTGGTTTTGCTGGTTCGCAGCAGGCCTATGACGAAGCCTATGACCGCCTCTTTGCCGCTATGGATTGGTTGGAAGAACGGCTGACGACCCGTCGTTACCTGATGGGTGAACACATTACTGAGGCAGATGTCCGGCTCTTTACAACGCTTGTGCGGTTCGACCCCGCCTACCATGGCCATTTCAAATGTAACCGCAATAAACTCATCGAATTCCCCGCACTATGGGGCTACGCCCGTGATCTCTTCCAGACCCCAGGCTTCGGTGACACGGTGGACTTCCAACAGGTCAAGGACCACTATTACATTGTGCATCACGATATTAACCCCACCGGCATTGTGCCCAAGGGCCCCGTGCTGACCCAGTGGTTGACCGAACATGGACGGCAGGAACTGGGTGGCTCACCGTTTGGCGATGGCACCGCCCCCGGTCCGGTTCGCGACGGTGAAGGCGTCGACCCAGCAAATAACCCGCTGTATGCCTAAAGACCCTCAGGTCGCCGTGGTTTGGGTTAGGGCTCTGCTCGAGGTCGAACCCAAACTTCAGTGATCTGCGTGTCTGCGGGTGCTTCGATGACGTGCCGGATGGTGCGCGCGACGGTGGCCGGTTGAATCAGCGTTTCCGGTAACACCAGCGGGTAGTCATCTTCCCATTTGATCATCGGTGTATCCACGTGTCCCGGAGCCACGGTCGCTACTCGAATACGATCTACCTCGGTGCGCATCCGCACGCCGTCAGCCAGTGCCTGGAGTGCGTGCTTCGAAGCCGCATAGACGACATTATGTGGTGACGTCGTCCGCGAAGCACCGGAACCCAAATATACGATCGTGCCGGTAGAGGCCCGTAACTGGGGTAGTAAGATCCGGGTGAGTTCAGAAGGAACCGTCACATTGAGGTGCATAACCTCGGACCAGATCGCAGCCGTCGCATCGTCAAAAGCAAACCGCGGGGCAATGGCCGCCGCGTTGATCAGTGCATCGACTTTCGGCAGGAGTCTGAAGGTTTCAGCAAGAGCGTCAGTTTCGGTGAGATCACACCGAACGGGGTAAATTTGCTGGCCCAGACTGGCTAACTCGGCCAGGCGTGCTTCGTCACGGCCCTGGGCAACGATCGCGTAGTCGTGGGCTAGATCTTCTACGATGGCACGACCAATGCCACCCGTGGCGCCGGTGACTACAACCACCTGCCGGTTGGTGACCGCCAGCGCCTTCAGATGGTCTGTGATCTCAAGCAGTTCCTGGGCGGTATTCATAGTGCTCCTTACCGAGTTTGGGCTTCGAATGCGTCGCGCAACGTGGTCGCCGGTTGTACTTGGGCCAGTAGCACGGCCAAGAGGACGCGGGCTTGATACGTGTTGAGCTGGCCGGCGCCCAGCGCCCCGGCCTCTAAGAGCGTGACCCCGCCGCCATTGCCATAGATCGCAGCGACCGGACCCGCGGGAACGCGGGTGGACAACACGACTTGTACATCGGCAGCCACCGCAGCATGGACTGCTTCAGTGAAAACCGGGGGTGCATTGCCTGCGCCAACGCCCTGGAGGACCAAACCATCGGCACCTGAGTCCAGCGCGGCATAGAACAGGTCCGCGTTGGTACCCGGCGCCGCATCGATGACCGGAATATTCAGCTCGGAAAAAGTGGCTGCCGGAGCCTCCAGCAGCGGGTATGTGGCCGCGGTCGCCAGGCGAAACAAGACGTTGTCGTAGCAGTGTGCGACTAGTGTGCCGCCAGAGAACGAGGACGTTGCCAGAGTATGGCGTTTTCGTGTGTGGCGGGCAGCATGGAACTCAGATTCAAAGCCAATGACCACGCCGGCATCGCGCATCGCGGCAGATGCGGCAGCTTCCACTGCTTGCCGCAGATTTTCTGGGCCGTCAGTATTCGGCAGATCTGCAGCACGCTGCGCGCCTGTCAAGATCACAGGCTTTTCGGAATCGTGCAGCAGTGACAGGAAAAATGCCGTCTCCTCCATGGTGTCGGTGCCGTGGGTCAGCACCACCCCGGCGACCTCAGGACGTGCGCACGCGGCATGTACGGCGTGATAGATGGTCAGCAGATCGCCGAATGTGAGATGAAATGAATTGATCTGTAGGACGTCCTCGGTCGTGACGTCGGTTGATACTCCCAGGTTGGCCAAGACCTGCTCTGTCGAATCCGCAACAACCGACCCACCGGCTGCGGCGCGAGAAGCAATAGTCCCCCCGGTCCCGATCACATGTACGTAGCTCATGAAGCTATTGTAGAGCGCATCGGTTATAAAATGGCACCGGAAACATACACCCAGCGACCGTTTTCACGTACGAATTCTGAGCGCTCATGTAAGAAATCCCGGCGACCATCAGCAGTACGAAAATGAGCGATAAATTCGACAATGCCGGTCGCATCGTCCGGCCCGCCGGCCTGCGTATCGCGGATGCGGAGTCTGCGCCAATCAACACCCTTAGGGGCCGAAGCATCAGCCGGGCGGGTCTGGGAGTGCCAACTGTCCGCAAGATAGGCATCGTCGCCTATGACAAAGGCCGTATACCGCGAGCGCATTAGTGCTTCGGCCGTTGACGCAGTCTGTTCTCCGGCAAGCAGTGGACCGCAGCACCGAGCGTACTCTTCAGACGTCCCACATGTGCAGGGCTGTTGTGGTAACTCCATCATTGGTTTCCTTGGTCCTGTTGAGATGATCTGTTTCAAAGTGTAGCGATAGGTTAGCCTGGCTTGGTGACTGTCCAACACCTTGGTGCCGCGCGTTCCCCGTGGATCCCGTTTGCTGTAGCTGCTTCTGTAGCGGTTTTGACGATTCTTGACGTGGTCAAAGTTAACGTCGTGTTGACCCCGTTAGAAGAAACGCTTGATGCATCACCGACCCAAACCGGGTTGGTCGTGGCCGGCTATGTACTAGCTTTCGGCATTGCCCTGGTACCATCGGGTCGGCTTGGGGACCAGTGGAATCGTAAGGCCATGTTTATGATCGGACTGGTCACCTTCACCATCGCGTCGCTGGCTGCGGCACTTGCCCCAACGGCGACCTTCTTGGTGGTGACTCGCATACTCCAGGGGATAGCCGCGGGCATGCTGATGCCCCAGGTCCTGGGACTGGTTCAAACCCTGTTCCAAGGTCAAGCTCGTGGTCAGGCATTTGGTATCTTCGGTGCCGCAATTGGTTTAGGCACAGCCTTTGGTCCCACGATCGGCGGCCTGTTTCTGGGCAGCTTCGGATCAGAACTTGGTTGGCGCTGGACCTTCGGCATGAACGTTCCCCTTGCCCTGCTCATCATTCCGCTGGCCCTATGGCTCATCCCCGCGCCGCAGCCGGAGACCGGGGACGCCGATTTGGACCTCGTGGGCGTCACCCTCATGGCCACCGCCGTCTTGTTTGTGATGCTGCCTTTTGTCCTCACAACTGGTTCTGATGACCAACCTGCACGCTGGCTCTTCTTGCCACTCGGCATCATTGTCGCACTGGTCTTTGTCCGATGGGAAAACCGATATCGAGCCGCCGGCAAGAGTCCGGTACTGGATTTCACCTTGTTTTCTTATTCGTCTTACCGCAACGGCGTCATCATCACCACGCTGTGGTTTAGCGCTATGCCCGCGATGTTCTTGGTGATGACCCTGTTCAATCAGCAGGGCCTCGGCCATGACCCGGTCGCCGTCGGGCTGATTACCGTTCCGTTTGCCCTCATTTCAGCCATCGTTGCCGCTGTGACCGGTCGCTATACCTTCCGCCATGCCACAACTCTGGTCATCTGGGGTTTCGCCATTTTTATAGTCTCGCTCATCGGATTGGTGGCTATCTCAGTCTTCGTTCCTCCAGAACACAATCCTGTAGCGATGGCTATCGTTTTGGCCATCGCGGGCATCGGTCCCGGATTCATCATGTCGGCTAACCAAATGCGCACCCTGATCGAGGTCCCCATGCACCAGGGCGGAGTCGCGGGTTCCTTTCAACAGGTTGGCCAGCGACTCGGCAACGCCATCGGTATTGCTATCGGATCGGCAATTTTTTATGCCATGGTTGCCGCGGTGCCTCGCCAGGCAAGCGGTCTACCAGACCCCAACGACCCCGCATCTGTGGCTACTTACGCCGGGGCATTCCAGATGGCTATGGTCGTACTGATCCTGTTCTCACTGACTGCTCTGGTCTTCGCCAGTCTCGATCACCGCGCTCGCAAAAGACAACTCGCCGCACAGAGCTAAGGCACCAAGCCGGCCCGCACGGCGCAGCACCGCAGACGTTATCCACAGGTTCTTCGAGGTCCTGGTGTGTCGGAAACACGGTGTTCTTTAGTGTCGAACTCACGCAGATTGCACACGGCAATCGACATGAGTAGAAGGACACACCTTTGAGACACATTTTTCTGGCTTCTCTTGCAGCGGTATCACTTGGCGGTGCCGCACTGGCGGTTCCCGGTATTGCCGCTGCTGCCCCGGATAGTGATACCCTCGATGACCTCACCGCAGTGATGGGACCGGCAGAAGATTATCAACATGGACTGACCGTCAACGGCGTTTCGCCGACCCTGAGATCGGTCGTTGTTGATGGCGAAACGATTCTTGCCTACTGCATTGAATATTGGGTTCAAGCCGCAGATCCAGACCACCAATCCGCCGTGACCGGCTGGGACGAATTTACTGGAGACAATAACTTCAAAACCGACCCGCAAGTCCGGGAATATGTCGCCTGGATACTGCGCCATTCCCACCCAACCTTGAGCCATGACGAACTCGCAGCCACCACCGGTGCAACAGGGCTCACCGAGGCCGAGGCGGTCGCAGCGACACAGGCCGCGATCTGGCACTTCACCGATGATTTCGTCGCCGACGGCAACCTCACGGTCGACAGCGCAGCACACAGCAACCAGCCTGTTTCCGCAGCATCAGCGAGCAATGTTCAAACCGTATTCGATTATTTCACGGGACCAGAGAACACCGGTCTCAGTGAGCAGGAAGTCCAAGCGAGTGTCACGCTTGTTGAGACTGATGCCGAGGTAGAACCCGCCCAAACGATTCAAGACCAGGTGCAAGATGATGACCATATTTTGGGTCCTGTGGCTCTCAACGCTTCCACAGAAGAGGTTGATTTAGAGCTGACGTCGAGTAACGCGGCAGTCGAGATCGCAGATCTGACCATGTTGGATGCCGCAGGCGAAGAAATTGATACGGACCAGCCGGTTCATGCCGAGGAATTGTGGCTTCACGTTCCAGCAGACACGGAAACCGGGGGAGTGCAGATCACCGCCGAATCTACAGACTTTGGCTACACAGGACGTCTCATCACTCCTGAACCAGATGACCAACGGCGTTTCCAAACAATTGTGATGGTCGATGAAACCACACATCAGGCCACAACAGAGCTCGAGCTGAATTGGGAGAAAGCCGAGGTGGAGCCGCCACCTGAACCAGAGAGTCCACCGACCCCGTCTGAACCACCGGTGGAAGAGCCGCCAGCCGAAGAACCACCTGCAGAAGAACCTCCGGTTGAACAACCTCCTGCCGAAGATCCACCAGTTGAGATGACGGTAGAAGAGCCGAGCCGTATTGCAGAACCCACGCCTTCAACATCGCCCGAGGAAACACCTGCACAAGACACCCCGCCGGCAGCCGCACCAGAGGAACTTGCTAGGACCGGTGGTACCCAAACTCGCAATATCCTCGTGGCACTTGCAACGCTTGCCATCGGCGCTGCTCTCGTGGTGGCAAACCGCGTCAGACGCAAACACGTCTAACCTCCTGGGGCCCGCCAAAGGGGCGCATAATTCATAACCACGCGAACTAGTGCAGTGTAGTTGCTGCTTACGGTGCGATAGAGCCAGTGCATGCTCAGGTTGCAAAGGGTGATCCCCGGGGTGAACTTTTTAGTTTTCGTCGGGAAGTGGGAGATCAAATATTAACGTAAGCGGTGATTGATGATCAACGTTTGCGAGCCAAGCCGGAGCGGGCCAAAGTGACTCGAGCCTCTTCGACTCTGGCGATCAGGAAGAAGGAAACCATTATGGTGGAAATTGCACACGACACCGATCCACACGAATCACTCATGATGCCTTCCGGCTCACACGAAATGAACTTCTGGCATCGAGTGGTTGCCGTTTACATGGGGGTCCTGCCAGATCTTGAGCATGACTTACAAAAAGCTGGAAAGATTAGCTTCTTTGAATTTCAGGTATTAGATCATCTTTCAAATGAAACAGGCCACATGAGCATGACTCGACTGGCTACACGATGCAACTCATCATTGTCACGCTTGTCCCACGTAGCGCGCAAGCTCGAAGGACGAGGCCTGCTCATACGTCGGTTGTCGGAGCATGATAGACGAGTCACGGTCGCCCAAATAACTCCGGCCGGTCGAAAATTGATCACGAATTTGCGAGACGTCTATCATCGAGCAGTAGAAAGCCACATGCTTGAATCATTATCAGGTGAGGAACTGCGCCAAGCCATTGAGCTCATGGATCATATGCTGCGCCGCAATGAACCGGATCACTGGCTGTTTTCGGCATGAAATCTCCGAACACTCACGGCGAACCGTGTCCGTCGTAGGTCCTGAGCACTAAGCCATTGTTTCGGTTTGATTAAACGTTCCAGGCGGGCTAAAATATGAGTTTGTCGTCAGTACTATGCTCAATTCGGCCCGACCATGGCCGGAGGCAGCGACGGAGAGTGTACTGAAGATACGAAATTTTGGCTCTCTTTATTGCGCAAGCAACCAAAGAGACTCACCGTCTTCACCCTAGCGATGAAAAGGGCACTTCGGTTGGTTCTCACCCAGCCTGGTAATCCTTCGAGAAAGTCGCAGTAAGAGCGCGGTGTCACAACTGGTGGCGAAGTTGTCGTTGACTCCATCAGCGCAACAATATTTCGCCCGTCCTTTTACTACTGCTTACAACCGAGGAGTGATCATGGCAGCACATTGCCAGGTAACCGGAGCTGGACCGGGGACAGGCTATAAAGTCTCCCACTCGAACCGCCGTACCAAGCGTCGGTTTAACCCAAATATCCAAAAGAAGAACTACTTCGTCCCTTCACTGGGTCGCAAAGTAACGCTAAACGTATCTGCACGCGGCATCAAAGTCATTGATGCACGCGGTATCGATTCTGTCATTTCAGAACTCGTCGCTAAGGGAGTGAAGCTCTAAGAATGGCACGCGAAAAGGGCTTGCGCCCCATTATCAAAATGAAATCAACCGCCGGCACCGGTTTTACTTACGTGACCCGTAAGAACCGCCGTAACAACCCAGATCGTATTACCTTGAAGAAATACGACCCTGTAGCCCGCAAGCACGTTGATTTTCGAGAGGAGCGCTAAGCATTGGCTAAGAAATCTATGATCGCGAAAAACGAGAAGCGTAAAGAGATCGTTGCTCGTTACGATGAACACCGCAAAAAGCTGAAAGCACAGCTGATCAGCCCAGATGCTACTGACGAAGAGCGCGAAGAAGCACGCGTAGGTCTCCAGAAGATGCCACGCGACGCCTCTCCAGTACGTGTTCGCAACCGTGACTCCATTGACGGTCGTCCACGCGGTACCCTGCAGAAGTTCGGTATCTCCCGTGTTCGCCTCCGCGATATGGCCCACCGTGGCGAACTACCAGGTGTCACTAAGTCATCATGGTAACTCGCTGAGTTTTTGAAAAATCTGGCCGTCGGTTCGCCCGACGGCCAGATTTTTTATTTAAGGGCTAACTGTTGCGCACGAGGTTCCCGCCAGGACACCACAACATCACACAATGAATCGCACGGGACTGCTATACGATATCCTTGCCTTATCAAGCGCTAAGAGGGGAGGCATTGCAACAATGACAGTGTTGAGTTTTGTGGCACTTGAATTACAGACCACACACTTGGACCCCGCATCGGTCTCCCATGCTTCATACGTCAAACTCGTCAACGGTAACATCACCCTCGTGGACTCCTGGCCAGTCATCCCACCCACCACCGCTGGTGATGCAAGTAAAGAACCACCACGGCAAACCAAAACCTGGGGCCAAGCCCTATCGCAGCTGACCATGATGGTTGGCACGTTGCCGGTTGTGAGCTACTACCGCGATGCAGATAAAGAGGTTTTTCAAGCTGCCAGTCAACATAGCGGCGAAACCCCGCCGGAGTTTCGCTGGCTCGACTGCAGAGAACTTGCGAAAAAATACCTCCCGGATCTCCCAGAATTTCAACTCTCCACGGTATTGCAGGCCTTGGATCTTTTTGACGAATACAGCGACAGCAATTCAGTCGAACAAACCAGCCAGATCGTGATCGAACTAGCTCGCAGACACAACGTCAGCTCGGTCAAAGAATTGTGGGGAGAACTCTATGATCAGCCGGACAAACTCCTCGGTCTCGATGCAGGACTTGAAGGACTCAACTTCGCAGCCGTGCCTCCTGCCGTGCATGAAGAACCCACCGAAGAAGTAGCCGATGCACCTGTACCTGCTGAAGACACGGTAAATAACGATCCGGCTGACCCGGTTGAGACCGAGCATCAACCTGAACCAGTGGAAGCTGAAGAACGCCTCGACGAAACTGAGGTCTCCCGAGAAGAACGGATCGAAGACCCCGCACCACAGATCGAACCTGCATTGGTGCCTGCTGAAGATACTGAAATCCCCGAGGCTGCTCCCAATAGCGAAGTAGCCGAACCAACTAACAAGCACGAGGACGAGGCCACCCCAAAGCCCGACCACGATGGTGTTCCTGCTGTAACACCTGCAGCTATGCCCATACAGACGCAGCCGGAAGCTGAGTCAACAGAATCTCCCGGAAGCCCTGAAGACTCCGGTCCAACTGCTGATGCTGCACCAGCTGAAGAGCTTGAAGAAGAGCGCTCCTCGGAACCTTCACCGGCTGAGGCGGAAATTCAAAGGCAGCTCCTTACGGATGAACCATCAGACGAAAATGCTGAGGGTTCAACCGATGAACCGTTGCAACCAGCTGAACCTGAAAAGGAAATCGCCCCGGCCGAACCAGCGGTGACTCAGAGACGAACTGACGAGCGAACCGACATACCGACCTTTGAAGTCGGCGAGGTTGCCGAACATTCTACGACGGAACCTCAACAGCCCGAGACGGAATCTGAACAGCCCAAAAAATCCAGTGCAATACGTACCCTGGGGTTCTTTGGAGTGTTCGTTTTCGGATTGCTCACGGTTGTTGGAGTCGTGCTCACCGTGATGGCCACTATGCTCTTTTTTACTGATAACTCCCTCATGCTGGAGACTAAGATTGCAGGCGTCATACTCACCGGTGCCATTAGCATTCTGAGCCTGCTGATGACAGCCTTCAGCTTCAAGAGTTTTCGCGATAACTAGCCTGAATGACAGTCTTTCCTCAGCTCATAGGAAGACTTTTCCTGACACTTTCGCGAGCTGAAACCCGCCTATTTTCCTGGATTTTTACAACTGTGAGGGTCGCCCAGACCGGCGTCTTTGCTGGGAAGAAGCTGAACTTTGGCAGACTTTTCACCCAAAAAACGCTTATTTCCGCGAAATTCCGCAAAAATCGCCTTCAAAAGCGCCACAAATGGCGCCATTGGTGGTAGCTTTTCCCAAAGGAGCCCGGCGAACGTCGGGTTTAAGACAACCAAAAGTCCAGGAGGACATATGGCTATGAACCGCAGTGAACTTGTTGCAGCAGTCGCCGAAAAATCTGGCAATTCTGCCACCGCCGTTAACGGTGTGCTGGACGCCGTATTCGAGGTATTCTCCTCGCAGGTTTCAAAAGGCGAAAAAATCACCATCCCAGGCTGGTTCTCAGTAGAACGCACCAACCGTGCAGCTCGCACCGGTCGTAACCCACGTACCGGCGAAGCAATCGAAATCCCAGCCGGTCACGGTGTTAAGCTCTCCGCTGGTTCGAAGCTGAAGGCTGCCGCCACTGGCGAGAAAAAATAAGCTTTAGTTCCTTTAGAACTGAGACGCTCCGGAGATTCCGGGGCGTCTTTGTTGTTAACGGTGCTGGAGTATGTCTCGAATAAAAGATGCTTTAATGGAGCTGATTCATTTTCTGCACCGTTGAGCGCCGGTGCCGTGCTAAAGCAGGAGAGTACATGACGTCGGATAACGCTGTGTTCAGCAGCCGTGTATCCGGTGTTGCCCGCCTGCTTCGCGGTTGGACGGTTGCCGTTTTCGCGGTCTTGTTGGCTGCTGGCGGGCACCAGGCGGCGCATTCAATAATGCATGGTGCCGCCGATACCATCCCGTTTGAACTGCTCGGCTTTTCTGCAGCTATCACTGCCCCCATCGCGGTGGGACTCGCGGGAAGACGGATTTCAAAATGGTCGACGGCGACTACCACCGTCGTTGCCCAAATCGTATTTCACGCACTGTATTCGCTGCCGTATACCGGGGCACCAACGGTCCAGGACGCACACGCCCATCACGATCTCGCGGTGCTGACAGACAGTCATGCAGGGCACACAATGTCTGTGGCCGGTGCAGAGATGGTGCACGCCGCGGCTACTGCGGACATCGTTATGGTCGCGGCACATATTTTCGCCGCAGTCTTTACCACCGCGGTGATCGTGCGCGGAGAACAGTGCCTCGTGACGCTTGTTGGCTGGCTATTGCTGGCACCAACACGTTTGGTGCTAGCAACGCAACCTGTCAGTATTGCTCGTCCTAAACGTGTACCGAGCCTCTCCTGGAGCTGGCTCCCGCGACCGGTAGACATCTCCCAAGCTCGTTCAACCCGTGGCCCTCCTGTGTTCGTCTGATAGCGGCCTGCCTGCGGGAATGGCCCTCCCGCAACCCCGGAACGACCCAAGTGGAAACTTGGGGGAGGAAGAATGCAACAAAAAGTATTAACAAAATTTGGCATGCTGTTCGCCGGCATCTTCGCCGTTATGAGCCTTATGCTGGTGCCGCAACTGGCACATGCCCACGATGTCCTTACGGAATCAACACCAGAACGGGATTCAACCGTCGAAACGACGCCTACAGAAATTCGGTTGCAGTTCTCCGGTCAGCCTCTGGACGGACAAGGTCTGACGAATCTGATTCGTGTAACCGATGAACAGGGAAATCAGTGGCAAGACGGTGAAGTAGCGGTAGAAGGCTACGACCTAGCCATCCCAACTTGTGAAGGTATGCCAAAGGGTGACTACACCGTTGCTTACCGAGTGGTGTACTCAGATGGACATACCGGAGAAGAAAGCTTCAGCTTCACCAATGCGGATCCCAACGCCCCAGAAGAAGGCGCACCGCAAGATTGCGGTGAAGCAGTCGCCGGCGCTGAGGAAGAATCTGCGCCATCCGACGAAGAAAATGCATCAACCGATGACGAAGCCGTAGCATCAGAAGACGATACTCAGGCCCCAGGAGATGCCGACGAAACAGGCGATTCCGAGGCTGCAACCGCAATCCCAACCTGGGCTTGGGGTGCCGGAGGCGTCGGTCTTCTCGTAGTAGCTGGCATCGTGTTTCTTGTGATGCGCGGCCGCACCACTACTGGCGAAACTGAAGGCCCTGCGCAGGACTAGAGTTCTGCAGTATCTACCGCTACGAGCGCAGCCAGCTGAGGCTGTTCGCGGCGAAGCACTCTTCGTCGGATTGTCCAAGGAGCACCGTTGACAACGAAAACTGATACACCAACTACCACCGCACCGAGCTGGCTCTGGCCTGTCTCGGTCGTGACTGGCGTGGCATTTTTGATTGTCATCGGACTCCAATCGGGTGTCACCGGGGTCCAGGAGCTCTCCGACCCCGGTGCGCTCACCCGGTGGGCACTGCCCGCTACCAAGGTGATCCATAATATTGCCTGGTCGCTGACCTTTGGCGCCTTGATGTTTGCCGCGGTGATTTTGCCGCAGTGGACCAAAATGCCGCGCCGTGGACACGCCCCGCCCAGTGACGCCGTGGAACACCCGGCGTATGCTCGGACCATAAAAATCGCCAGTGTCTCAGCGATCATCTGGACGTTCAGTGCCCTTGCACAAATCGTCTTTACCTATTCGGATGTCGCGGGAATGCCCGTCAATGCTTCCGAAGGGTTTTCCGAAGGCATGCTCGACTACGTGCTGGCAATCGCCGTTGGTCGGGCATGGTTCTGGATGACGATCATCGCAGCTGTCGTCACCAGCGTCATTTTCGCACTCCGTACCCCAGTCGGTATGGCCTGGGGTGCGGTCCTAACACTGATCGGTGTGGTCCCGTTGGCACTGGTGGGTCACTCATCTTCGGGCGATGACCACTTTGCTGCCGTCAACTCGATTGGTCTGCACCTACTCGGTGTGCTGCTGTGGATCGGCGGGTTAGTGCTGCTAGCCCTGCTAGCGCCTAAGCTCACCGGAACCGCCCAACTCACATCACGGGCGAGAGCGAATAACACCCAACCACTGGTTTACACGGTGCTGACCAGGTATTCCGCCGTTGCAGGGGTTGCCATCGCGCTGATTGCCGCATCCGGAGTCGCAAATGCGGCCATCCGTATGGAGAACTTCAGTCACTTCTTTGCACCCTACGGCCAGATGGTTGTCCTGAAAGCCGTCTTGACTATCGCTCTAGGTCTTATCGGTCTGGCCCACCGGGTGCGTGTCATTCCTCGACTGAAAACCGGGACGACCCAGCCTCCAGTCGGTGCGCGCAAGACCCTATGGCAGTTGATCGCCGTGGAAGTTGTGATCATGGTGGGCGTCATGGTCACCGCAACGCTGCTGGGTAGTTCCGAACCTCCGAAACCCGAGGAGATCCCACCGGACGCCTCGCCGGCCCGGATTACCACCAAATATGAGTTGCCGCCCGAACTGACAGCGATCCGTTGGATCACCGAATGGCGTTTCAACTGGCTCTGGGTTGCCGTCGCCATCTTCTTGGCTGTCTGGTACATCCGGGCTATCCGAAAACTCTCCGCACGCGGTGATAAATGGCCGATCCGCCGAACTATCCTCTTCTTCATCGGTTTAGCAATTCTGGTGTGGGATACTTCCGCAGCACCGGCAATTTACGGGCTGGTGCTGTTCTCCGCGCACATGGTCAACCACATGATCCTGACCATGCTTATACCGATCTTCTTGGTACTCGGTGCACCAATTACTCTCGCTATGCGCAGCATGGCATCCCGTAAAGACGGTACCCGCGGCCCACGCGAGTACATGCTGGCCCTGCTGCACTCGAAATATTCAAAAGTCATTACCAACCCGATTTTTGCGGCGATGAACTTTGCCGGATCACTGGTGATTTTCTACTTCACCCCGGTCTTTGAGTTTGCGTTGCGCTACCACATCGGTCACGAGATGATGAATATTCACTTCTTGTTGACCGGCTTTATCTTCGCATCGGTCATGATTGGTATCGACCCACTACCCAATAGGCCAAGTTATCCACTGCGGCTGGTCGTGTTGTTAGCGACCATGGTGTTCCACGCATTCATCGCTGTGTCCCTCACGGGCTCCGAATCACTGCTGATGTCCGAATGGTTCTCAGCCATCGGCCGCGACTGGGGTGCCTCTGCTATCGAAGACCAACAAATCGGTGGGCTGATCATGTGGGGGACCGGTGAATTCCCAACGGTGGGGATGGCCATGATGGTGCTGTTCCGCTGGCGCCAAGATGATATGCAACAAGCTAAACGCCGTGACGATCGCGTCGACCGACTCGGGGATAGCGACCTCGACGATTTGAATGAATACTATGCCCGCATGGCCGTAGCCAACGAGGAGATCAACCATGACCCTAAACGGTAAACTCACCAAGATGTTTGCGACCATTTCGGTGGCTGCGCTCGGGCTGACCGCGTGTGCTTCGGACGAGGAGCAGAACCAGGAGTCCGGGCAGGGACACCAGCTTGAGACGCTCCTAGCCACGGATGCAAGATCAGATCAGCGTGCCGCGGGCGCCGGCGCAAATATGGCCATGGAGTTGGGCTTTGACCAAGTCCAACCAGCCACCGACGAGGCACTGGGCGCGGTCCGTGAGAGTGCAGAAGAGCGCGCGGGTAGCGCTGAAGAGATGACCGTTAATCCGCAGTCCTGTGCCAGCCCCATCGAAGCGTTAGATTGGTCGCCCATCTTGGCGTCATCAGATTCGATGACCAGGGTCGACTTTGGACGAGAAAACTTCTCAGGTGTCGGCAGCATTGAGGTTGCCGGGATCAGTGAAGATGCCGGCGGCGAACCAGAGGCTGCGGACCAAGTTGCCGCACACCAGCAAGCCGTCGAAGAAATTACGACCACCTGTAATGATTTGACGATGATGCTTGCTGACGATTCGGAACCAGAGTGGGCCGAACTCGAATACACCTTCACAGCAGAGCCGATTGAAACCGAGTCCGGCTCCGGGCTGCTGTGGGAGCGTTACCCAACCGAAGGCGAAGGCGGACAGTCGACCACCGCGCTCACTGTCATGACTGACCACGAGGGTCATGTCATTATGGTCGCCTTCATCGGCAGTGGAGAAATCGCTGACGACGAGTTCCAAGACATCTCAGAAGCGATCCTCGCATCGGCAGTGGGACAGCTCGAATAAAAGGGCCGTTAGTATTAATCCCATGACCACAGTCTCTCCTACACTCCGCCTCATTCAGCTTTCTGATCTGCACCTGGTAGAAGAGGGCAAGCTCCTTCGAAAAGTGCTTGATACTCCAACGCGCATGCGGGAAACCCTGGATCAGATTCTGAAATTTAACCCGGCCGCTGTCATCCTGTCTGGCGACATCGGTCAGCGAAATCATCACGTCCATGATGACGCCGCTGCATACTTCGGTCACTTTCAAGACCAATTAGGCATTCCGTTTATTGCTGTCGGCGGTAACCACGATCCCATTGATTCAGTGGGCACAGCGTTTAACCCGGCAAAGACCGCTGCTGGCCCTGAACTCGGGGATACCGTGCACGACGTCCAGGGGCTACGCATCATAGGATTGGACTCTCACGGTGTAGGGCGGCACCACGGACACCTGACGGTGGAACAACTCAGCTGGCTTGACAAGGTGCTGGCAGAACCTGCTGAGCACGGCACACTAGTGGTCACACACCACCCGCCGATCCCTTCGACGACGCTTTCGCAACGCGGCTCAGGCTTGCAAAACGCCGATGAGCTCTACGAGATCATCAAGTCCAGCGATGTGCGAGCGATCCTGACCGGTCACTATCACCACCAGATCGCCGGCACGCTCGGTCACATTCCGGTGTGGGTATCTGGTGCAGCGTCCTACAACTTTGATCTGTTGGCCGAAGACATCACGCTGACGGGCATGGGGGACGGGTGGGCAACCGTCGTCGATGTGTATGACGAGACCGTGACCTTCTCGTCGTTGATTATCACTCCGCGGGAGAAAGTGTTCTCCAAATCCGTCGGCTAGCGACTGGGGCCGGAATGCTTCTGTCTGACCCTTCCGGCTTATGAGAGCTAGCTACATTTGCGGAACGTCTTGCCGCCTGGCATCCCGTACCGTAGGCCGGTGTAGCCACCATCATTTGCATAAGAGATTTCGGGACCATACGGCACGCACGATGATTTTTTATTAGGCGTTTTCGTGGGTTTCGGTTCTGGAGCAGGAGCCGGAGGAGGGGCCGGCGTCCGAGTCTGGGGAGTACTAGGCCTTTGGGCTGGTGGTACCGGCTGCTGGGGTGCCTGATTTTGTGTAGGCCGAGGAGCTGGTGCCGGTTGCGGTGAAACAGGTTTAGGCGTTTGCTGCTCTTGCTGCTGCGCTTGTTCTTCAGCCTCGGCTTCAGCGCGTGCTTTCTCCGCTTTTTCTTTCTTGATACGTTCCTGTTCGGCTTCCCAATCCTCGAGCGCTGATTCGAGATCAGTTACTCGACGCTGGCTTTTGGCTACAGCGCGTGCTGCATCAGCTTGAAGGTTTGAAAGCGTGCTGGCGAAAGTCTGAGTATCATAGATTGCCAGACCTGCTGAAGCTAATTGTCCACTCTCCAAGGTCTCGGCCAGGGAATCGATTTGTTCGCTGATACTCGTGGCTTCTTCGACAGCTGCTGTAGGATCTGCGTCATCTGGCACGCTTGGTAGCTGGTCGACGAGACCTTCCAGTGTTTGTTGCTGAGCCGCTATGGTGCAGTCGATGTCTTCATCGAATAGGCCCTTTTGCGCTGACTTTGCATTCGAGTGTGCGGCATCAACTTGAGAACGGAATGTATCGTTTTTCCCATAGGTCTTGGGAATACCGAGGCCCTCAGATGCGAGTTCGGCATTGATTAGTGAACCGTCTGCGTATACGGCGGCCAGAGTCCTTCCGTAACGGTCGTATTTCTCATGATCGAATTCCAGCTCTAACTCTGTCCCAGCGGGTAACCGTTCGGTAAGCCACTGTGTTGCTTCGGCACCGAGACATTGGTCTTGTTTGCTTGGATGGCTGGTTTCTGGAGCATCAACGTTGAGGAGTCGAATCGTTTCTTCTTCACCGTTGATTTCAACGACAAGTGTGTCCCCATCGACTACTCTCATCACTGTCGAAGCCTCGGCACGTGGAGTCAGCCAAAGACTCAGGAGAAGCACCGCGAGCGCGGCACCAAAAATACTTATGACGCGACTTTTTCGCACCGGAAGACCTCAACCTTTAAGACAACGAACACCGTGTTTGGTATTTCATAAAAACAACAGAGTAGGGCACATCATGTTTATTCGGTGTGCTCATCCAGAGTACGGTAGAAACGGGTCCGCTGAGGTTTAGAATACGTATTTGACAGTATGGAGCTGTCTGAGGGGAACGTTTTTGTCCATGAGTATGTCGTTTCGTCAGCTCTACGAATTGCTCGATGCACATGTTGAGCCGGGCACATGGTGGCCAGCCGACACTGACTTTGAGATCGGTGTCGGCGCAATCCTGACCCAAAACACCGCGTGGATCAACGTGGAACAAGCGACCCGCGCGCTACAAAGGTCAGACCAGCTCTGCGCCGAAGCGATCGCTCGCATTGATGTAGACGAGCTGAAAAACCTGATCCGGCCCGCGGGGTTTATGAATGCCAAAGCTGCTTACCTGAAAAACTTTGCCACGTGGTTTCTTACCAACCATGAAACCGCCCATCTGATAGCAACTCAGACACTGCGCGCGGAGCTCACGTCGATCAAAGGCGTTGGTCCAGAAACCGCTGACGATATGTTGCTCTACACCTACGACCGTCCCGTGTTTATCTGGGATACCTATGCTCGCAGAATGTTAGCCGCCGCAGGCCATGAGCCACCCAAAGGGTATGAACCAACCAGGCGAGCCTTATCGTCCCGTGTCGTAGACGCCAAATTCACCGTATCTGAGCTCCAACGATTTCACGGTCTGATCGTGGAGGCCGGCAAACGTGCAACGGCAGTGGGTGGCTGGGCTACATACTGGGACCAGCTACAAACACCCGGTAAAAGCCGTTGAAGATTGCCGACGTCGTCATTCTCATCGCCTTCTCATCAGGAGCTCATAGTGTTCTCATGTGTCTGGCCGACGATAGAAACACCAGCACGTGATGGGTGCCCCGTAACCTGATGGTGTCGCACTACAAAAGGAAACCGATATGCCGATCCACTCGCGTTCCAGCAACCACGGCCGTCGTGCCATTGTGGTCGGGTCCGGTCCCAACGGGCTCACCTCCGCTGCATTACTCGCCCGAGCAGGGTGGCAGGTCGACGTATATGAACGCAATGCGCATCCCGGTGGCGCTGCAGCATCTGCGGATACCCTTGGTCTCGGCACGGTCGTTGATCTCGGCGCGGCCGGGCATCCGTTTGGTGTCGCAAGTCCGGTGTTTCGTAACCTGGACCTGACCTCGCATGGGCTGGAATGGGTCCACCCCGAGGTCCCGATGGCCCACCCATTACCGCACGGTGAAGCCGCCGTATTGCATCGGGATGTTGAAATGACGGCGCAGGGTCTGGGGCCAGACGCTGCTCGGTGGCGTAGTATTCACGGTCATGTCATCGAACATATTGACGAGCATCTCCGTAACCTGTTGGGCCCCATGTTGCGAGTTCCTCCGCACCCGCTACGTATGGCACGCTTCGGACCGGTCGCTGCAGCACCCGCGTCCTGGGTCGTGAACTCAGCTTTTTCCACTGAAGCCGCGCGTGCACTCTTTTTGGGTTCCGCAGCCCACGCGATCGTTCCTTTGACCATGCCCTTCACCGGTGCCTTTGGTCTATTGTTCGGGGCGCTGGGTATGAGCCGGGGTTGGCCCGTGGTCCGCGGTGGTACCGGACAACTGGTGGAGGCTTTGCTTTCTGTTTTACGTGCGCACGGCGGACAGGTGCATCTGAACCAGGAGGTGACCAGCCTGGCCGATTTGCCGACGGCCGACGCTATCATCCTCAATCTCACCCCGGCACAAGTCGTCCGGCTCACCGACACCGCCGATGACGCCGGGTCACAGCTTTCACGCCCAACTCGACGACGTCTAAACAACTGGCGCTACGGCACCGCAGCCTTCAAAGTCGATTTTCTCCTCGACGGTCCGATCCCCTGGACTAATCCTGCCGTCGCAGGGGCCGGAACTGTCCACGTGGTGGGCGGCAGCCGAGAATTGATCCGGGCAGAGGCCGACGTCGCCGCCGGACGCCTCCCGCGCTATCCATTCGTCATGGTCTGTCAACAACATGCAGCTGATCCCACCCGAGCCACTGGTGCCGCGGCTGGCAAAACCGTGGTGTGGACGTATGCGCATGTGCCCCACGGCTATCGGGAATCCAGGCCAGGGGAAATCGCGGGATTGATCATGAACCAAATCGAACGTTTTGCACCGGGATTCCAACAACGAGTGCTCAAGCAGGTTGAAACCTCCCCGGCAGACTTAGCAGCCTGGAATCCCAATCTCATCGGGGGTGATGTCGCCGGGGGTGCCATGACCGGAAGCCAAGCACTGCTTCGACCCGGGCTGACCTTTGGCCCCTACCGCATCCCACAATCGCGTGGTTCGGCGAACCATACAGCCCGGTTGTATATGGCCTCGTCGTCCACCCCGCCCGGTGCTGGGGTGCACGGCATGCCCGGAGCGTGGGCGGCGCAGGCGGTTACTCAAGACTTCACCGACTGACCCATCGACGGAAGGCCACATGTTCATCTCTCACTCACACTGTTCTGCACCAAAACCTGATACTGCCGTGCCTGTTACTCCACGAGATCTCTGGGCGCTTGCTGGCTATGTGGCTTTTGCCGGGGTGCTCCTTGCCCCTTTGCGTCACTACGTCGGTACCCCGAAACAGGTCCGGCGCGCCAAATTCAAACGGGACTCTTTCCCACTGTCGACCTATCCGATGTTCTCGACCGATCGCAAAGGGCGCATCATCGTTCCCCACGTGGTCGGGATCACCGCCGACGGTGAACGGATCTGCTTGCACCACCGGCACTACGGGGCCGGCGGAGTCAACCAGGTTCGGAAACAGGTCGCCCGGGGAGTCCGCCGTGGTCACGCCGCAGCCATCGCACAACGCTATGCCGATTCGTTAGCCGCAGAACATCGACAGGGGCGGTTGAACGGATCGTCTCCGGGAGCTATCCGACGTCGTCGTGAAGCCGCCGTGGTTGAAGTATTGGTGGTGCGCAGCCGCTTTATCTTTGATGACTACTTTGCCACTGGCGAGCAGCCGAGTCTGCCCAAAGAGGAAACCGTACGCGCTCGCTGTGTGGTGGGCGGATTCGCTGAACGTGTAGAGGAACCAACAAAATGAAACCACGAGATACCTCCAGCTTGCTCTACCGGGTAGCCCAGAGACTTCGTCCTGCTGCACAACCGGTGCGCCCGGCAGCGTTGCGATTGACGACCGGTGCTTTCACGATCTGGAATAACCTGCGTCGTCGGTCGATGTTCCATAAACTCAACCGTCAAGATGCATCACAGTTTGCTCCGGTTGGCCCGGTCCGTGTGTTGCGTCGGCCGTTGCCGCCGAACGTTGCAAACGCTGTGTACGATGCCGCCCAGGTCACCAATATTGTTGCGACGCTCGGTATCGCCCACCGCGTCAGCGGCCCCGTGAATGCTGCGTTGCAGCTCTGGACGCTGAGCTATCGGAACTCGTGGGGAATGATTCTGCACAATGACAACATGGCATTGATGCACCAGCTGGTGTTGGGCGTGACACATAGTGCGGATGCCCTATCCGTTGATGCGATCGTCCGGGATAAAACGTTGACCCCGCAACGCTTTGACCGAGAATACGGTGGGATTCCGACGGCCATGAACATTGCGACCTGTGCGGTCTATGTTATCTCCGGGGTGGCAAAAGTGCGGAGTCCCCAGGGGTGGCAGTGGGCCGCCGGGAACACGCTGCGCGACCAAATCGCAGCAGATGCGGTGCGAAAAGAAGTCTTCGGGACCCAAGCCCCAGAAGCGGCTCGGCGCCTGTATAACGCTCGCGGTCTCTTTACCCTGGCGGGGGTGGGAGCGCTGGTCGTTGAGCTTGGCGCGCCGCTGTCATTGGTGAACCGGCGCTGGGGTCAGGTCTTTTCCGTTGCGGCCTGGAGTATGCACTTAGGCATCCGGTACATCATGGGCATCAAGTTTCCCTACAACACGTCCGGGGTATCGTATGTCCCGTATTTTCCGGTTGGGTCACAACTTCGCTGAGAACCGTTTGAGACCTTGCTGAGAGTTGTCTTCAAAGACAGTGAATTCTGTGTGAACTTTTCGACGGATGGTCGGTTTAGGCCCGTGTAAACATGCCGAACCCCGGGTTTGATGAGAGGCTTCTCATGCAGCCGTCATGAAGACCTCATGTTGGCTTGTTGAACTGGTCTCACCTCAACACGACGGACGAAAGGTCTCCACCATGACTACAGTTTCCCTGACCCCACCACCTACCCAGCAACTCGAATCCATGCCGCTACCGGTAACCCACGCAAGCGTGCCCCACCGGGTACAGGCGTCTTACACCACGCGGTTCGTGGGTGCCGCCATGGATGCACGGCCAGCAGATTTTCATCTGCGTTCCGGAGAAACCGTTGTACCGCGCAGTGGGGACGTCGTCATAGCCCGGGTGACCGAGATCCTGAACCACAAACGCGTCGAAACTCCAGAATCGCGCAAAGCCATTCTGTTTGAGGGCGCCCTGATTATGCTCGCGTATGGCAACCGGTATGCAGCTGATCAGTTCCTCGCCCATGTGCCAGATTCGTTGGAACCCTGCCACCTGGTAGCGGCCGGCGGCATTGCCGGGGTTGTGACCGAATCGCACGAGAAAATGGATGACCCAACGGTGATTGAACCGATCGGCTTGCTGGCCGACCACAACGGCGTCGTCAATATTTCGCAATTTGCCCCGTACCAAACCCCAGGTGAGCTAGACGAAGGACCGGCGGCTGGGGCGGACCAGCGCCGCCCAGAAGTCATCGCTGTGTTGGGCACCGCTATGAACTCTGGAAAATCTACGACGATGGCCTGTCTCATCAACGGGCTGACTCAATCGGGTCGCAGTGTTGGTGCGGGCAAAATTACCGGAACCGGTGCGGGCAATGACCCGATGATTTATCATGACGCCGGTGCCGACCACGTCATGGACTTCACTGACTTCGGGTACCCCACCACCTTCCGCTTGGCCATGCCCCAGCTGCGAGCGCTGACCGTTGGTGTGGTTCAGCAGTTAGCGCAGGCCAATAGTGACGTCGTCGTGGTAGAAATTGCCGACGGCATCTACCAGGAAGAAACCGCTCAGCTGTTGCGTGATGAGCTCTTCCAACAGACCGTTGACCAGGTCGTGTTTGCTGCCTCGGATGCACTCGGTGCACGGGCTGGAGTACAAGAGCTCCAGGCTGCCGGCTTGCGCGTCGCGGTAGCCTCCGGTGTGATGACCTCCTCACCGCTGGCCACCGTGGAAGCTCGCGGTGTGCTCGATAATGTCCCCGTCATTCCAACCTTTGATCTCACACAACCCGAGTGCGCCACGGGCCTGTTGGTGCGTTCATGACAGTTACCGCACAGGCAGCACCCCAACAACGGTTACGCATGCCTAAAGTTTGGCGGGGCCGACGTCGATTCTTGCTGATCGCGCTGTTGGTCCTCGGGGTGGTTCAAGCGGTTTTGGCGCTGACCATGGCCCTGATGGTCGATGGATTGTTATCGGCTGTTCCGTTGACCTCGGGGACACCGTCGGTCCCGGATCCGCCGTGGGCCCTCATGGTGGGACTTGCGGCAGCGGTGCTGGGGATCGGCTTCGCCCGCTGGGTCGAACGCGTGGTGGCCGAAGATCTTGGCCAAGACTACGTGTATGAGCAGCGGCGTCGCCTGATCACGGCGGCACTCCATGACATCGGGAACCGTTCGCTTGGCGTTGTCGTTACGCGTGCGTCCAATGACCTGACGGCGGTACGCAACTGGATCGCACAGGGTTTGGTTCCCATGTTGACGGCGCTGCCGCTCGTTGCTGTGGTACTGGGGACACTGGTGTTTATCAATCTGCCGGTTGCCATTGCCGTGGCTGTGCCGTTGGCTCTCACCGCGGTGCTCATGCCGTTTTTAGCGCAGATTGCACGGCAACGGGCTCGGCGGTTGCGCCGTTTCCGTGGCCGGATGTCGGCGCGGATTGCTGATTCCGTGCAAGCCGGTGAATCGATTCGTGTCGCGGGGGCGGTTCGGCGCGAACTCAACGCCGTCGACCGAGACTCCTCGAAAGTCGTCAACGCAGCGGTTGAACGCGCCCGGATTACCGGGCTCATCCGGGCGCTGACCGTAACGGCGGCCAGCCTGTGTACCGCAGCCGTTGTCTATCTCGCGGTTTTGGGCATTATTGATGTGGCCGGGGTGGCTTCCATCATGACGCTCCTGGGGGTGATGGCCACCCCCATGGGCGATCTAGGACGCGTTGTCGAATACCGGCAAAATTACCGTGCTGCACTACGTATTTTGGCGCCTATTTTCAACTCGGCCACGCAGCTGAAGCGTGCGGTTCGGAGCAAGGAAAGAGCTTGGCAAGATGCCCAGACCGATAGTCCAGAGCCCAGTGATATGGCCTTGGTGGTTGAGGAACTCAACGTCGATCACGTGGCAGTCCCGGCACTACATGCCAAACCAGGGGAGCGTATTCTGCTTGATTCCACGGATCCCAACCGGGTCTATGCGGTCCTAAAGACGGTGCTGCTGGATGGGCTCAATCCGCTCGAGACGCATCCCGAGCACGAGCCAGCGGTACTGGTGTCAGGCTATGAGTACAACGCAGCTCCGGCGGCCCTGCGTCGCGAATTGGTCGGCATGGCCTCGGACCGTCTGCCCTTAGAGCGCGGTTCTGTGCAGCGGCTGGCGTCCTACCGATTGCCGAAAACTTCTACCGATGAGGTCCGTTGGATGTTGCACCGCGTGGGATTGACCGCACAGCTTGTGGCCCATCCCAAAGGTGTCAAAGCTCTGTTAAAAAATGATGGTGAACCCTGGTCTCGCTCCGATGTCGCGCGGCTCAAAATTGCCCGGGCCCTGTTGGGAAGCCCACCGCTGGTGGTTCTGGAGAATATTGACACCGCACTGGACGAGCAAGGACTGGTCATGTTGCGGAAATTGCTCGACGAGTATCCGGGAACAGTCCTGTTTTCCTCATCGGTGCCGCAGCGAGTTTTCGCTGAAGCTGACATGCGGCGTTGGCCGCTGGACGGCTAGGTGATCAGAGCGGGTGACGGGAATCGAACCCGCGTATCTTGCTTGGGAAGCAAGCGCTCTACCATTGAGCTACACCCGCGTACCTGACATAGCTTAACACCTCTTGGAGCCCACGTGGGGATTTCGTGTCCATCGTGCGATTTGCCCACGGTGAAACGGACGACGCTATGTGACGCATTGGATTGCGTTGTCCCGCGGATAGGGGAGAATATAAGGCATGACTTCGGCACCATCGACTCCACGTATCCGCGCCTCTGAACTGGTTGGCGAAACCTGGTTCAACGTTGGCGATCAAGACCTGAGCCTCAAAGATCTTCGCGGCAAGATCGTGGTCCTCGACTTCTGGGCATTTTGCTGTGTGAACTGCCTCCACGTCTTGGACGAACTTCGCCCGCTGGAAGAACAGTATGCTGACGTGCTCGTGACCGTCGGTGTGCACTCGCCAAAATTCGATTACGAAGCGGAAACCTCCGCGGTTGCTGCAGCCATTGAACGCTACGATATCGCGCATCCGGTGCTGAACGATCCCGCGTTGACCACCTGGCAGGCGTATACCGCCAGGGCTTGGCCGACCTTGGTCGTGGTCGACCCTGAAGGCTATGTCGTGGCACACCTGACCGGTGAAGGGCACGTCTCCGGCCTCTATTCCCTCATTGATCAGCTGGTTGAAGAACACGATGCAAAAGGCACACTGCACCGGGGCGAAGGCCCATACGTGGCACCGGAACCGGTAGCCCGCGATCTAAAATTCCCGGCAAAAGCCATTGCCCTGGGTTCACGCGGAAGCCAAGAAGGTACCTTCCTGGTCGCAGATACCGGACACCACCGTCTGGTGGAAGTCGCTGACGATCTCGAAACCGTTTTACAAACCATCGGTGGCAACGGTACCGGTGTCGCAATCTCTGCTGAGGCTGCCAAAGCCGACCCGGACAGCATCTCGGTGCGCGGCTATGCAGATGGCGGTCGCGACGATGCGCTGTTCAATGAACCCCATGGTTTGGCGCTGCTGCCGGATACGATTGCCGCCGAGGTCGGGTACGACCTTCTGGTCGCCGATGCGGTGAACCACCGTCTGCGCGCTGTGAATCTGACCACCGGCGAGGTATCAACGGTTGCCGGTAACGGCGTGCAGCGCCTGATCGATTCTGAACGCGTGCAAGACGAGGCCGGGCAATCCGGTGAAGTTGAGCTCACCCCCTTCGAAGTAGGCGCACTCGAGACCTCCTTGTCCACCCCCTGGGATGTGCAGTACTCTACGGCCGAAGAAACCGCGATTCTTGCCATGGCGGGTACCCACCAGTTGTTCTCTTACCATCCGGTGACCAAGGAGTTGGCCGTCTATGCCGGCACTGCTTTGGAAGGACTGGTGGACGGAGCTGCTGATGAAGCATGGTTTGCCCAGTCCTCGGGTCTATCGTTCGATGCGCAGGACACCCTGTGGGTAGCCGACGCCGAAACCTCTGCCATCCGTTATGTCGTGCCCTCGACCAAAACCGACTCGAAGAAGCCCGAGGTTGGAACGGTCATCGGTACCGGCCTATTCGACTTTGGATTCCGTGACGGGACGCCGGAAGATGCTCGTCTACAGCACCCTCTCGGCGTCACCAACTTGCCTGATGGTTCGGTGCTGATTGCCGATACTTATAACCATGCGATTCGACGCTGGGCTCCGCAAACCATCAACCCTGACGGCACCACTAAACCCGCCGAAGTCACCACGGTGGCACGGGATCTTGAAGAGCCCTCCGACATTCTGGTGGAAACTGACGCTGCCGGAAACGCCGTTTCGATCGTTGTGGTGGAAACCAACGCCCACCAGCTCGTCCGGATTAGCGTGCCCGAGAAATTCCTGCACGTGGATGAAGGCGCCAAACAGGCCCAGCGTCCAGCAACGAAACTGGTATCCGGCGACGTACCCCTCAATATTTCGTTTTCCGCGCCGAAAGGTCAGAAACTGGACGAACGCTGGGGCGACCCAACGCAGCTGACGATTTCCTCGACTCCGGAAAATCTGCTGTTGGAAGGTGAAGGACGCGAAACCGGGCTGACCCGTCAACTGAAACTCAACCCTGAGGTTTCCGAAGGTGTCTTGCACGTGACCGCACGCGCCGCAGCCTGTGACGGTGAAGAGGGCCAGCCCATTCCGGATTCGGCTGCCTGCCACCTCTACCAACAAGACTGGGGCATCCCGGTCACCATCCACGCCGATACATCCGATGGCGCTCACGCCACCCTGGATCTTGATCTGCGCGGTATTCACTAAACCAGACCTCAACACCGAGGGCCGATCGGGATAGACTGATACGCAAGAACGTGTCGTCTATCCTGATCGGATGATTGTTTATGGCCACCCTCATTGCGCACAGTAACGAAGCTGATACGGCAGCTTTTGCCCAGCACCTTGCAGACAAACTGGGGGAGCAGCGCGGGGTGACCACCGCAGTGACATCGCTATCGCGAGCCACTCGCTATGTTGATACGGTCGACGCCGTCGTCGTGGTCGCACCAGCCAAGGACTCGAACTTTCATCGCGAGGCGCGGGTCTTTATGGCATCCCACCATGCAGAATTGACCAATAAGTCATTATTCATTGCGGGCCTTGGGACCAGTCCACAGCTGACGAAGTATCAGTTACAGGCCATGGATGCTTTCGGACCGCGTGACACCGCCTACTTTCGTACCGATGCACTCGATGAGTCAGCCGTTTCAAGTTGGGTCAACACGATTAACACCCGCGGTGCAGCGTAGTTATTGCCACTCTGGCCTGACACGTAGATTCTCCGGTGTCAGCTCCAACTCTGCAGACATTTCAAAAACTTCTTCGTAGTCTGTTGCCGCCTGCTGACCAGAGCCGATATCGATTTCCTGTGCGGACAGCTCTGCGGTCGCCATGATCCGATCGATAGCAGGCTCCGAGCCGTCCCAGGAGTACTGAACTTCGGGCATACCGATGGACCATGAGACCGTCTCGGGTACCACACGGTTCGTTGTTTCATAACCGAAGGGGCAGCCAGCTGGTTTCAGCACGGTTTGACTCGTACAACGTTCGAGCTGCTGTTGGACTTGGTGATGGATCGCCTCATCCACTGCTGGGGTCAGGTCAACCTGAAATGCCAGTTCACTGGTCGCACCTGCCCCTAGGAGGTCGGTGACCGCATGGGTTGCAGGTTCGGCGGCCTCGAGATACGTCCCCTGGTATTCCAGTTCAATGATCGACGGTGCAAACGCGGCGATAACTGCCGGTTCGCCGTCTGCTGCCAGCAATGGTGTGGGGTGTTCGTATAGGTGGGCGACGGGTTCATCTGCCTTGGAGTTCTCTGGCATCCGTGACGGCGCGAGTACTATCTGTTGCAGCGGCGTCGGATGCATCTCCCACTGATCAAAAAATAGCCAGGACGTTCCGGGTTTATCCACGACCACACTGGTTGCTCGAGACTGGTCGTCGGCGTCCTGATATCGAATTTCCACGACCTGCTGGGTTAGCTCCTCGTCCTGGAAACTCTCGGGTACTTCATCGTCGACGGCCACGATTTCCGCATCTTCTAATGGCGCAGCGGATGCCGCGAGAGGTTCACCATCGAGGAGTACCGTGGAGATATCTTCCGGTGCGTCGTCGGCCAGATAACCGGCAGAAATGGCCATGGCGGTAGCACCTTCACCAGCTGTAAGCGCAGCAACATAATCTTCGACCGGGGCCTCTGCGTTATACAACGTCGCGTTCAGGACTGCGATAACCGTCGCGGCAAGTACCAAGAGTCCCGCGGCGATGATTCCCCAGAAACCCGGCCGCTGAAAAACCGGCCGTTTTGAGCGTGGTTTGGACACCGTTGTTTCCTTCGTCTGTGTGGCTATGGTTCTAAGCTAGCAGACCTGCAACGGCGATCATTGCGGGGATGGCAAGAATTGTTGTGACGAATACGGTGTCTCTGGCAACTATCAAACCGGTATTGTAGCGAGATGCCGAGACGAAGACGTTTTGAGCGGTAGGCAACGAGGCCAGCACCGTTGCGACCAAGATCCCCTCGGCATCTAACTGGAAGACGTACGCTGCCAGGAACCATGCGGCAAGCGGATGAATGAGCAACTTGACGGCCGAGGCCAGTACGGTGTCACGGCGTCGTCCCTGCCTCTTATCCAATGGTCGGGAGCCCACCAGTGAAATCCCAAAGGCCATGAGCATTGATGGAATCGCGGCCCCTGCAATGAGGTCGATCGATTCGTCTAATGGTTCCCACAGCTGCCACTCGGTAATGGAGAAGACGAGCCCAAAGGCTGAACCAATAATCAGCGGGTTCCGCAGGACCGTGGCGATAATCCTTCCCAGGCTGCGCCAGAACCCAGCTCGGACCACTTTGGTATCCGAGAGTCCCTGCTGTGCCTCTTGTGCCGTTTGACTGTCCAGAATAAAGACGTAGATTGGCGTATAGAAAGCCAACTGAAACAAAATAACAGGTGCCGCGTAGCTGGCATCACCGAGCACATATGCAGCGATGGGCAAACCAAGGTTTGCGGAGTTCATCAAGGAAGCAGATAGCGCGGCAATCATTCGCTCAGAACCTTTGCGCTGGGCTTGGACGAAGCGCGCAATCAACAGATAACACGCTGCGGCCAGACCAGCCGAGATCGTAGCAATCCAGAGCTGCGGTCCAAGCACGAGGAAGACATCACTGCTTGACAAGGTATTGAACAGTAGCGCCGGTGACGCCACGAAGAATGCCACCCGTGACAGGACTGGTTGAGCGTTTGGGCCCAGTACGCCAGTTCTGCCAACCCCATATCCAACCGCGATGATGAGCCAGATGATGAAGAAACCTGACAGTACTTGTGCCACTGGTACCTTTCTGTGATTGGTTCACACTGCATGATGCGTATCGATCTGAGATTAGCCTGAACTAGGCGTGAACGACACGCATCCCAGACACCAAGGCGAGGAACCGATGGCTGAGCAACGAGACACGCGAACCAGAATATGGTGGCTGTCTGGAACATTGGCCATTCTAGGCGTAGCCATTGCACTCTGCGCGGCGATGGAGTTCTTTACCGCGACCCTCATTGTCGTAGGTTTAGCTGTCGTCGTGACGATTCGGCTCGGGATGGTGCTTTCGCAAGCAGATCAACACGCCCGCAAGACAGACAAAAGTTAGCTTGGAGTGAAATTCAGCCAGCCGTTTTGCTGCGCTTATCTATGGTTTGCTAACCATGCACTGACCTCGTTGGTGCAAGATGCGCGTCATTGCGTAATTCAGGCCACAAAAACCGCATGATTCTGCGAATCCTTAGCCCATCTTAACTAATTAGCACATGCCCTATGTTCGCTAATTTGGCTAGCCCAAGTTGCCTAGATCCTGCTGAGCGATCGCGTTATATTATGAACAGTTCAAAAAACTTCTTGAACGTTACAACCGAATCACCAGGAGGGAACAGCTGTGGTAAACATCCAGAATAACAACGCAGTTATTGGCGCACTGGTCGCTGTCGTCGCCGTCCTGTCTGCGCTGGTTGTCGTTGCATCTGTTACTCAGATGTACGCACTCACCGTCGGACTCATCGTTGCGCAACTCGTTAGCCTCGGAGTCATCGGCTACATCACTTCGAAGGCACGCGAACAGCGCCATGAACTGTTTTGTGCAAGTTTGACCGTAAGCAAATAGCCCGGTCCACGATCAAGGCGTGGTAACCCACGTAAAATTCAAAAATTCGGCCCCTGGTACTGATGTTCTGTACCAGGGGCTTGGTATTCTTGTAGGTAAGCCACGCAATGGTCTACCGAAAGGTTGCTCATGTCTGACAAACCTCAAGAAGCCCTCATTGTTCTCGGTGGCACGGGAAATCTCGGACAACAAGTCCTTCCGATCCTGGCTGAAGCCGGTTATCACCTCGTGGTGTTCAGCCGGCGCGAAGTATCAGGTGCACCATTTGATGACCCTCGGGTCACGGTTGCCCAAGGTTCACTCGATGATCCTGAATTTATAGACTCCATGGTTGCTACTGCGCTGCAGTACGCTCAGAAGTTGCGTGGTGCGCTCTTCCTCAACGGTGGATTCGGGATGGATAATGGTATCGGCGCAGACGGTTTCACTGAAGAACTTCAGAAACAGCTAGAGATGAACGTGTATCCCACCACCAAAGCGCTTTCGCGTATTCTGCCGCACTGGGCGGCAAACGGCGGTGGTCGCATTGTCCTGACTTCGGCGACAGTCGTGGATAAACGCTTCGCTAAGGGTGGGGCGTATGCGACGTCGAAAATGGTGGTTGATAGCCTCGCTCGACAAATTCAACGCGAATACGATCCGGCGGTCGTCGACGTTCATGTTCTCCGCCCGAAATTTATCGGCGACAAGCCGGGGCAAGATGCTCCGGAAGATCTCGCCCAAGAAATGTTGGAGGAGCTTCAACGCAGTATCTAAGCTGCAAACACTCGCTCCGCCTTCAGGAAGGCAGCTATGGCAAGGTCGCTTACGAAATCAGAGCATCAGTTGATCAGTGCCATGATCACAAGCGCTAAAGCGGCAGATCCAAGCCGATTTGAAGCGCAAGAGGTCTGGTATCAGTGGCGACAAGAACTGCTTGGTACCTTGGATCGGATCACGGTTGGGTCGCCATGTGAGTGCAGTAAATGCCCCTCGGTCCAGCTCCTCATCGATGGTCAAGCTGTTCCTGCCGGCACTGCGCAGGTTATTCTTCAAGCCTTCATCTCAGAGGGTATCGTCATGTTGTTTATTGACGACGATATACCGTCGTATCTAGAAATTGCACCGAACCCCGATGTTGAGCTCGAACTGCCAACGCAAGATGCTCTCATTTTCTGACGCGTGCGGGTGTTACGTCAGATCCATGCCATAAACGTTTTCTGCACAGTTTCGTGAGATAGCGTTAGGGTGTGCTTTTATCAGACCGGGATATCAAAGAATCGTTGGAATCTGGGCGGATCGGCTTGGATCCGTTAGACATCGCCATGGTGCAGCCAGCAAGTGTCGATGTTCGGTTGGATCGTTTCTTCCGCCTATTCGACAATCACAACTACCCGTTTATTGACCCCTCCCAGGATCAATCAGGGCTGACCAGAATGGTTGATGTCGAACCAGATCAGCCATTCATCCTGCACCCGGGCGAGTTTGTGCTTGGCTCCACGTATGAGCAGGTCACCCTCGCCGATGACGTTGCAGCCCGGCTGGAAGGAAAGTCGTCGCTTGGCCGTCTTGGGTTGCTGACGCATTCAACCGCGGGCTTCATTGACCCAGGCTTCTCGGGACACGTGACCTTGGAGCTGTCCAACATGTCGACGTTGCCCATCAAATTATGGCCGGGATCGAAAATTGGGCAGATGGCATTCTTTACATTAACCTCGCCCTCCGAGCACCCATACGGCACAGGACCGAACCTCAATCGGTATCAGAACCAGCGCGGTCCAACGGCCTCGAAATCACACCTCAACTTCCACCGGTCCACCATCGACCGCTGATTCTCTTGGCGTTGCGCTGATAACAGAATTGCTGTTGACGCGGTACGCTAACCACTCCTATAAGGCTCGTATGGCGCCCCTGAAATGGGACGATAGCCCCGTGCTGGTGGCGCGGCTATATTCGAGCACCCGCGAAATAACGCGGAATGAGTCGCGTCTGTGCGCAAGGTATTTGTCATAGCCGTACAGGGAATCATCAGCAGACGCTCGGTCAACCTCCAGTAACAGATGAATAATTATTGCGTTGTTCGTCATCAGGGAATCTCAACCCATATGTCACTAAACCTAAAGAAACCTGGTCTAAGCGTTACTGGCGGCATCAAGTCATGCTTGCCTCGTTGTGAAGGATCGTGCTGCCACTATGTAAGGTTAAGCAGGTGACCGTCCCCTAGACCTCACGGAGGCAACCTTGCTGATTGTGCTGCTTGCACTGTTTTTGGTTGCACTCGTTGCCCCCCTGATTATTCACAAATCGGGTCGTCAAGGCTTCCTCATCCTCGCCGCGGTACCGACAGCCGGCTTTATTTGGGTGGCCACCCAAATACCCAAAGTCCTTGCCTCTGAAGAACTTCTTGCATCAGGCGCTGCTGCAGATAATCAGGGCGCCACCCTTGTGCAAACCTGGGAATGGATTCCCCAGCTCGGAATACAACTGTCTTTCCGACTCGATACCTTGAGTGCCTTCCTGAGCCTTATTGTTTTGGGCGTCGGTGCAGCTGTGCTGGTGTATTGTGCCCGTTACTTCCTCGCCAATGAGCCACGGCTTGGTACATTCGGCGCGCAATTCTTGGCATTTGCTGGTGCCATGTTTGGCTTGGTCATTACTGACGACCTCATGGTGCTCTTCATTTTCTGGGAGATCACCTCGATTCTGTCCTTCTTGATGATTGGTTATCAGGCGCACCGAATCTTTTCCAGGCGTTCAGCCATAACTGCTCTGATCGTGACCACATTCGGCGGTCTAGGCATGCTCGTAGGCCTGGTGATGGTCGGTTATGCCGCCGGTACATATCGTGTTTCGGAAGTGATTGCTCAGGGTGCCGAACTGCTGTCAGGAGACTTTGCTGGCGCCTACCTGACGTGGGCCATCGGACTGATCCTGCTTGGAGCAATCACAAAATCCGCTCAGGTACCCTTCCACTTCTGGTTGCCTGCTGCAATGGCAGCACCGACTCCGGTCTCGGCCTATTTGCACGCTGCAGCCATGGTTAAAGCCGGTATCTATTTGGTCGCGCGTTTCGCTCCTGCTTTTGCCGGCGAGACAATTTGGCACATTCTGGTCTTAGGCGTCGGTATGTGGACGATGCTGGTCGGCGGCTGGCGTGCACTGCGGCAAACCGATATCAAACTCATTTTGGCCTATGGCACGGTCTCACAACTTGGCTTTTTGATGATTGCCAATGGCTTCGGCACGGTCAACGGCGCAATTGCCGGCCTCGCCATGTTGCTGGCCCACGCCCTCTTCAAGGCACCGCTGTTTATGGTGGTCGGCGCAATCGACAAGATCACCGGTACTCGCGACCTCAACAAACTATCGGGGCTTCGAACATCCCACCCGACGCTATTCTGGGTCGCAGCAATCTCGTCAGTCTCCATGGCAGGCGTGCCCCCACTATTCGGGTTCGTTGGCAAGGAAACCGTGCTGCAGGCAGCCATGGATTGGGGCCTGTGGCGCAGCGACGCCCACACCTCGGGCGCGATTGGTGGGGAACCCAGTTTCTGGGGTGCCGTCTGGAGCTGGGCGCCGCTGATTGTTGTCGTCTTAGGATCAATTCTCACCGTTGCCTACTCAGCTCGTTTTATGTGGGCGTCCTTCGGGAAAAAGAAGTCCCAAACCCCAGTCGGCGTGGTTCCGCGCCCGCAGACGCCAGCGCTGCGCGGTTTCGGTCGTGTCGGTTTGTTCCCTGCAGCGCTGTTGGCAGCAGCCAGCATTATCGCCGGGCTCGCTCCAGGTTGGGTCGGTGCGCTGCCTTACGCCTTCGGGCAGACCTTTAGTCCTGTTGGTGGGGAAGAAGCAGCACCACTGGCTCTCTGGCATGGGTTTACCCTCGCCTTAGGCTTATCGGCCCTAATTATTTTCATTGGGCTCTTGCTGTTCATCGCGCGAGTTCGCATCACCAAAGCACAAGAGAGCGTACCCACATGGATTGACGCAGCTCGGCTGTACCGTTTGGTGATGGCCAAGCTGGACGATGTTGCGGTGTGGATCACCGGTCGTACCCAACGCGGTGACCTATCCTTCTACCTGTACATCATCCTGGCAATCACAGTGGCCGCGCCAATTTCGGTCATGCTCTTTCCATCGAACGTCGACGGCTCCACCATATCGCTCCCAAATGCGGCGTTCTTTGGTGACTGGATGTTGACGGGCCACCCGATTTACCTCGTTGCTGCGACCGTCATGATCGTTTCAGCCATCGCAGCAATCCGAGCCAAACGTCGCTTCTGGGCGGTACTGCTCGTCTCGACCACTGGCTACGGTCTGGCAGCAATCTTTGCCTTCCAAGGCTCACCCGACCTCGCACTGACTCAAGTCTTAGTCGAGTCCGTGTTGACCGTGGCCATGGTACTCGGACTACGCGTGCTGCCTCCGGAGATCCCGAAGGCCCAAGAGAAGCACGACAATCAGTGGGCGCGCGCTCTGCTCGCCATCAGTTTTGGCTTCACCATGATGTGGGTTGCCGCCACAGCCATGGCATCGCGCGTTGCCGACCCAATCTCTCTGGCCATGCCGGACCTCTCCTACAACGAGGGTGGCGGGACCAACATCGTCAACGTCACACTGGTCGATATGCGTGCCTGGGATACGTTCGGCGAGATCACCGTACTAGCCGCGGTCGCCACCGGTGTGGCATCGCTGGTCTTTATTGCAGAACGCGAGAGTAAACGGCGCAGCATCACCGATGTTGCCACCGGCTCGGTTGGCCACTACAACATTGCTGACTCTGCGATGAATGATTCTGAAGTAAAAAGCTTTGCCAACTTCTTCAAAGTTCGGCGCCAACCATGGATCGTTGCCGGAGCCACCATGGCCCCGGAACGTCGATCGATTATTTTCGAAGTCATTACGCGTCTGGTTTTCCACGCGATCATCATAGTGTCGCTCTACCTGTTGATTGCCGGTCACAACTTACCCGGCGGAGGCTTCGCAGGTGGGCTCCTGGCTGGTATCGCATTTGCGATCCGCTATCTGGCGGGCGGTCGTTACGAACTCGAGCAGTCGTTTAGGGCACCTGCCGGAGTCATCTTGGGCTCCGGACTCGCGGTGGCTGCCATTGCGGGGTTGGTCCCGCTGTTCTTTGGCGGTGAAGTCTTCCAGGCCTATGACGTCGAAGTGCTGTTACCGTTCTTTGGCTATGTGCACTTTGCTTCAGCCGTGGTCTTTGACGTTGGCGTGTACTTGGTTGTTATCGGATTAATTCTTGACGTTCTGCGTTCTCTGGGCTCTGAAATTGATGCTCGATACGAAGTTGAAACCCGGGACCGTACTGAAGCTGAGCAGCGTATGACAGCAGCCCGTGCAAGTGCCATGACGCCAGGAGGTCACCGTGACGATTGATGCCGTGCTCTTGCTCATCATGGGCGTAATGTTTGCCGCCGCAGTCTATCTGCTGATGGACCGTACACTGACGCGCATCATGTTCGGACTCATGCTCTTCACCAACGGAGTCAACCTGTTGATCGTCATCATGGCTGGCCCGGCAGGGTTCCCTCCGATTGTCACCGACGGGGTAGCAGACGATGAGTACTTCGATCCGCTGCCGCAGGCTTTGACGCTGACATCGATCGTGATTAGTTTTGCGATCACCGCTTTCTTGCTAGCCCTGATCTACCGGTCCTGGGTTTTGGCTCGTCGCGATGAAGTCCAGGTCGATATTGAAGATATCCAGGTTGCGGAACAGCCTGCCTACGATGCCGAGGACGACGCCGAGCTGACTGACGAGGAATCGGAATTCCTCGAAGATCACGAGGACCCCAATATTGACTATGAACTAACGACACAAGACGATCCCACGGTTCGGCCACACGATCCGAAAGAAGGTGACCGCCGATGAGTGATTTCTCAGTCGTGTCGCTGGCGCCCTTGTCGGTGCTGCTGCCCATTCTAGGGGCGGCCATTGCGTTCACTCTCGTGCGCCGTCCCATGAGTCAGATTGTGGTCACCCTGGCCACGATGGTCATCACCATGGCCCTGGAAATCTGGATGTTGGTGGATGTCTGGATCAACGGGGGAGCGGAAGCCGTCTTATTGGGCGGTTGGGAAGCTCCCATCGCGATCTCGCTCGTCGTTGACCGATTCTCAGCGATTATGCTGGTCGTTTCTTCTATCGTCGTGCTGTCGGTTCTGCTCTTTGCTTCCGCGCAGGGTCTCGGTGACGATGAGGCACCGCAACAGCCGGTCTCCATTTTCCATCCCACGTTCTTGATTCTTACTGCAGGCGTTTCCAACGCATTTCTAGCTGGCGACCTGTTTAACCTCTACGTCGGTTTCGAAATCTTGCTCACGGCGTCCTACGTGCTCCTCACCATCGGCGGGACGGGACCGCGCGTACGTGCAGGTGTCACGTATGTGGTGGTCTCGGTTGTCTCTTCCGTCATCTTCCTGGTGGCCATCGCGATGATCTATGGCGCCACCGGTACCGTGAATATGGCCGATGTGGCCATGAAGCTCGGTGAGCTTGATCCGGATCTCCAACAGCTGCTCCATCTCATGCTCCTGGTTGGTTTTGGTATCAAGGCGGCGGTATTCCCGTTGTCCTTCTGGCTACCGGACTCCTACCCGACAGCACCAGCACCGGTTACAGCGGTCTTCGCCGGGCTGCTAACCAAAGTTGGCGTTTATGCGATCGTCCGGACCGAAACGTTGTTGTTCCCGGGCGATAGAGTCAACACGTTGTTATTGGTGATCTCCGGGTTGACGATGCTCGTCGGGATCTTGGGTGCCCTCGTCCAGTTCGATATCAAACGTGTGCTGTCATTTACTCTTGTATCGCACATCGGCTACATGATTTTTGGCGTCAGCGTTGCGAACCAGATTGGTCTCACGGCCACTGTCTTCTATGTGGTCCATCACATTACTATTCAGACTGCATTGTTCTTGGTGACCGGGCTCATTGAATATCGCACCGGTACAGCAAACATTGATCGTCTCGGGTCGATGGCCAAAATTTCGCCCCTGGTGGCGGTGCTCTTCCTTATTCCCGCGCTCAACCTCGGCGGGATCCCGCCGTTCTCCGGGTTCCTGGGGAAAGTGGGGCTCATTGAAGGCGGCGTCGTGAATGGCACTCCATTGGCATGGGTCATGGTGGCCGCTTCCGTGGCCACCTCATTGCTCACGCTGATTGTCATGATGCGAATCTGGACACGCGTGTTCTGGCGGCCAATCGAAGACTCTGAAGACCCTGCGATGCGCGGTATGGAAGAAGCCAAACGGGCTGAGGCAAATGCCAAACCGTTGCGCACCGATTCCCGCGGTCTTGTCGTACCAACCATCGGATTGGTGACGGTCGGTGTTGCTCTGACGTTTGTGGCCGGACCGCTCTTTGACTTCGCGGATGAAGCCGCTAACGATATGATTCATCGCACCCCGTATATTGAAGCTGTCCTCGGGGAGGAAGCTGCTCAGCAAGCCCAACTCGAGGCAGACGTCTTAGAAGACTGGGGCATATCCGGATCCGATGGAGCCGGAACCCAACAAGGTTCGGAAGGAGGCCCGGTTGACTAGCGATTCAGAACATCACACAACCGATTCTGAGAACAAACCTTCCGCGATCGAAGACCGAAGGTCACGGTTATCACAGTGGCCGATGATCGTGGGGCTCACGTTTCTCTGGGTGGCACTGTGGCAAGATTTCACACCCGGAACCATTGTGCTGGGTCTCGTGTTCAGCCTGATCGTCATGCTGAGCTTCCCACTGCCGCCGGTTCCATTTGCCGACCGGATCAATGTGTTCCACAGTTTCACATTTATTGTGTACTTCTTATGGAAAATCACGGTGGCAACCTGGCAAGTAGCATCCAAATCGATCTCACCGGGCCCCAATGTGATCAACTCCGTGGTTGCCGTCAAACTTCGGACCCAGGACGACTTGCTGATGACCCTCATCGGTCACGTCTACGCGCTGATCCCAGGGTCGTTGGTTATCGACGTCGATCGACCGTCGTCCACACTGTTCTTGCACGTCATCGATGTCCCCGACGAGCAGGCTGCTGAAGCATTTCGGGTCGATTCACTCGATATTGAAGCCCGTATGATTCGTGGGTTCGGTTCCAAACGCGACTACAAGTTGGTGCAGGCAGAAGACCGCGCAAAGGACGGCGTCGTCCTCCGGCACACCGAACTGGAAGCGAATGACGACCCGGTAGCAACGGAGGGGGAATCATGGACGTCTTAGAACTTGCAGGCTGGATCAGCCTGGTTTTTTTGATCTTCGGTGCACTGGGCGCGCTCTACCGGATTGTTTTTGGCCCCGCCTTGCTCGACCGTGCGATTGCCGTCGATGTGTTGCTCATCGTCTTATCTTCTGGGCTCACCGTCTGGATGGCAATCCACGAATCCGTGCACTTCATCATGCTGGTGCTGGTCGCATCGTTGATTGGTTTTATCTCGTCAACGACGTTGGCTCGGTTCACCGTTGAAGGCGCGCAAGCTAACCACACGGAGCCGGAACCGAAACAAGGACCGATGGGAGATGGTGGCTGATGAGCATCACTTTTGACTCGTGGTTGGACCTCGTTGCGGCCTTCCTGCTGGTTTTCGGCACATCATTATCCGCGGTGGCCGGTCTGGGTCTACTGCGTTTTCCCGATGTGCTCTCCCGGATGCACGCTGCAACGAAGCCTCAGGTCCTGGGTCTGCTGCTTGCCCTAGCAGGGTTGGGGTTGGCCGTTGGTAGTTGGGTCGTGGTTCCGGTCTTGCTCGTTGCCTGGCTCATGCAGCTGATCACCGCCCCCGTCTCTGCGCACATGGTCGGTCGGGCAACGTATCGTTCGCATCACTTGAACCCGAAACGCATTGCCGTAGACGACCTCGCCAAGGTCGTCAGAGAACAAGACCGCCGGGAAGCTGAAAAGGACCGTAACCCGCCAGTAGGCTAGACCCTCGTGAGAGCAGCTACCTGTCGAGTAGAGAAGGATGAACGATGGCCTGGACGCCTGCACAAGAATCATTTGTGGCCGCGCAGATGCGGAACCCTCAGGCCGGCAGTGGGTTGTTCGTATTCATTGATAAGCTGGTGCCCCCGGAAGAAATCGTGTACGACTTCCTGACGTGCACGCAAAAGAATAGCTCTTTTCCGATACTGATGGTCACGAACCGTCGGGTGCTTTACACCGAGCGCAAACTGTTTCGAGGCTGGACCATCACCGCAGAACTGCCGGCGCACCAGGTGGCCGGTGCATCATATGAGCGTGCCTGGATTACCGGTAGAGTCCACGTGCACGGAGGCGACGGCAGCAAGTTCACCTGCAAGGTCAGACTAGGGCCACGGGACGTCGAGTGGACCCAATATATGGTCACCATGATCAATCAGCTGGCCACCGGGACAGGTGCTCCTCGGCACTAGCCGGGCGGTAGGGCAAAGCCTCACAATGGGTACATGGATGCTATAGACCTATTGAAAAATCTCGTCCAGCGACCCATCGCTGCACTCGACTATTTCTGGGCGGATCTCGACCCGAGCCAGCTCAATACGCACCCCGGAGGGCACCCCAATTCAATCGCCTGGCTGATCTGGCACACCGCACGCGAAACAGACGCGCAGATCGCACCGCTTGCCGGAACCGAAGAGTCCTGGACCGCTGATGGTTACGCTGACCGATTCGACCTCTCAGATGTGAACCTGGGGACAGCCGACATCGGCCTCGGTCAATCTCGTGATGAGGCATGGGCGGTCATGGTCGAAGAAACGGCCGAGGGCAAAGCGTTACTGCGAAACTACCTAGAGGCGGTGTATGACAACTTCGCTGCCTGGGTAGATACACTCACCGAGGTGGATTTGGCCCGTGTCATTGATGAACAATGGGACCCGCCGGTAACCCTTGGAGTCCGAGTACTCAGCGTCGTCGACGATGCGGCCCAGCACATCGGTCAGGCCGCCTACGTGGCGGGTACCGTAGAATTCGTCGATCTGTCGCGTTCCTGATTAGAACTGGATGCCCGTGAGTTCTTCTGTCAGATCCCATAACCGCTGCTGGATATCGGGGTCATACGCCTGCTGGTGCGCTGCAGCCGGTTCTTGGATCGAGAAGTATTGACCGGTGACGTCGTCGAGGGCAGCGGCTTCGATGAGTCGGAGCACAGCGTTCACACCGGTCTCTAGGTCATCTACGGTATGGCCGTATCCCTCGCGCACCATGCGGGTGGGCATCAACGTAGCCGGATGCAAACTATTGACCGTAATCACCTCGGCCGGCAGCCGACGAGCAAGCTCGAAGCCCGTTGCCACCATCGCAAATTTACTCTGCGCGTAGGCACGGTTGCCGGTGTAGCCCTCAGTGATATGCGGATCATCGAAATCTAGGGGTTCTTGCGCCCCGGAGGCTACATTGACGATCCGGCTGGGAGCACCCGTCTCTAAGAGCGGCAGCAGGCGGAACGTCAGGGCAAATGGTGCCAAGTGGTTGATGGCTAAGCGGAGTTCGTGACCATCCTGCGAGGTTTCGCGAGTATCGGTTGCGCCCTTGCCCAGCCCGGCATTGTTGACCAAGACGTTCAGCTGGTCGGTGAGTTCGAAGACCTTTTCGGCCATCTCATCGACCTGAGATAAATCGCTGAGGTCAGCGGTGACGACGTCGATGCTGGCCTGGTGTGGCTGCAGGTCGGCTACGAGTTCAGCTAGGCGTGCTGGGTCGCGGCCGTGCAAGATAAGCCGTCCACCGCGAGGCGCTAACGATTCGGCCACGGCCCGTCCCAGGCCGCTGGTGGCCCCCGTGATGAGAATGGTGCGGTCAGGATCTTCCATAACGAGGCTCCTTCACAATTTCATATTGGTCTAGGTTCCTGGGTCGCTAGTCTAACGTGAACTTGACGACCATACCTCGCGCCATTTCTCAGCCAGCGAGGTGATGGATTCGTGGGCATTGAGCCCGCTGGGATCGGGTACGACCCAGAGTTGGGTGTGTGCGGGCCAGCCCTCCAGCTGGTCGGTGGGTTGCTGTCCCAGGGTGGCTTTGGGCTCTGCAAAGGCCCGACGAAATGCTGTAATCCCCGTAAATGCTGCTGCTCGGGGTTGTAACAGCCGCATCCGCTGAATTAGTGCGTCGCGTCCGGCACGAAGTTCGGCCAGACTGAGCTCATCGGCACGGGAACTGGGCCGTGCAATGATATTGGTCAGTCCCACACCGCGTTCGACGAGCATCTGTTCATCGCCCCGGCTCAGTCCTGCTGACGCATTGATGAGATGCGCGGTCACCCCGGCTTCAAACAGCGAGGGCCAGAACCGGTTACCAGGACGACCAAACGGTCCGTTGGCCGCTGCCGCCCATGGACTCGGATTGGTTCCGACGATGAGCATCTGCAGCAACCCGGCATTGTCTGCATCGTTGGGGCAGGGGAGCAGGTCCTGGGTAGTCAGCTGCTGCGCAACTGCTGCCTCGAGATCGGCTTTGGTTGGACGGCGACCCGGATGCAATGCTTCGCGTCGCCACGGCCGCCAGTTATCGGGTAAGACAGTATCCATACACCCACCCTAGGTCGTTGATCGGTGACGATGGTGGCTAGAGTGGAAACTATGCGTCATGATGCCGAGAATTCTTCCGTGCCCCCTGCACTCGCCGACACCGTCTCACGCCCCGATCGTCCAGACCACGAGCATCCATGGGCCATGCAATTGGTGCTTCGGCGTAATAAAAAGGATCCGGCCAACCACCTGGATGTGTTGGAAGCCGCGGCCACCGCGGTTGTACGTCTGCTCGATGATGAGCGGACCACCCAAGATACCGGCGACTGGTCTCAGGCCGTTGCCCATTGGCGTGCCGGTTGGATTAGAAAAGTGGCGCGGCGGGCCGAGAATACACGCTGGGAGGACGTTCAACAGCTTGACGGTGTCAACGCTGTTTCGGGTTCTGCTGACGTGCGGGCACTTGTACCCGGGCCCGTGTCACCCCTGCCGCCCGAGGTAAAGAAATTACAGGTGGGCGGGACGCAATTCCCACACCTGCACGACTCCCAGCACGGCGATGCTGTTGTGACGGTTGAGCTCACACCGTTCGCGGAGTTGTCCACCGGGAAAGCGGCCGCCCAAGCCGGTCACGCAGCTCAGATGGCTTATGAGCGGTTGACCGCAGACGCTCACGGTGGCGACGCTGCAGCGTCGCGCGTTCTTGATGCGTGGCGGCAGGACGCGTTTCGTGTTTGTGTGCAGTTACCATCCCAAGCGCAGTGGGCAGCAGCCGAGCGTCCGGTGCAGATCATTGATGCCGGCTTGACCGAAGTTTCGGGTGCCACTGAAACCTCGCGGGCATTTTGGTAACCAGGTACAAGAGGATTTAACGACATCGGTGCCAAGGGAAAATCCCTGTGGCACCGATCGTATGTTGCAGGTCTCTGGTTAGACTTCTGCTTTACCGAGTTGTTTGGCTCGTTTATTGCCTGAGTTTGCCATGGCTTTATTTACCAGGCGCTGTGAGCCGACCTCGAGGAGTGCCGAAACCCCGGCCGAGATCGTCGCGAAGGTGACGACGCGCAGCAGTGTCGCCTGATCGTCGTCGGTGGTTGGGGCTTCTTCATCACCGGTTGTGGCCTTCCAGATTGCTTCGACCGCACGGGTGGCAACAAAGCCAGCTCCGATTGAAACTCCGGTGCGCAACAGGCGCTGGACTACATCATTCATGGTTGTGCCTTTCTGCAGATTCCGGTTCTAGCTTAGACGCTGCGTGACGTTGTTGTAACGGGTGCGTCGCGGGTCGTTTCTTCATCGGCGTGTTCAGCCTGGGCTTCGGTCAGTTTTGCACCTTCGAGGTCGACGTCCGGCAGGATACGATCCAACCATTCTGGCATGTACCAGGCTGCCGGGCCGAGCAGATGCATCAGTGCGGGTACCAGCACCATGCGCACGAGGAAGGCGTCAAAGAGCACCCCGATGGCCAGACCGAAGCCGATGGCACGGATGTATGGGTCATCGGCGTAAACGAACCCGCCGAACACCGCGATCATAATGATGGCGGCTGCGGTCACTACTGAGCGACCCGCGTTCAAGCCCTTTTGGACGGCCAGGCGCGCTTCGGTGCCGTGAGCGTAGGCTTCACGCATCCCCGAGGAGATGAACAACTGGTAGTCCATGGCCAGCCCGAAGAGCACACCGATCATGATCGTCGGCAGGAAGGACAGTACCGGCGAGGGGTTGTGAACCATAAAGGCTTCACCGAACCAACCCCACTGATAGATTGCCACGACCGCGCCCATGGCGGCTCCCACCGACAGTACGAAACCGCCCGAGGCGATCAGTGGGACCACCAGTGAACGGAACACCAGCACCATGATGATCAGCGACAGACCGACGACGACGCCTAAGTACAGCGGTAGGACCTCGGCGAGAGCCGCAGAGATGTCGATGATGCCGGTGGCGTGCCCGGCCAGGGCGAGGTTGGTGACTTCACCGGCCGGCTCGAGTCCGCGCAGGTCGTAGACAAGGTTCACGGTGGATTCGTGGTTGGCATCTTCAGCAGGGATGATTTGGAACATGGTGATGTCACCGGCCTCGTTTTCACCGACCGGTACGACATGGGCGACATGGTCCAATGCCGAGATTTGCTCGGCTTGCTCAACCGTGGTGTCCAAAAGTTCTTCGTCGGAGAGATCTGCTGGAACATCAGCAACCGCCACGATGGGCGCGTTGGTTCCGGCCCCGAAGTGCTCGGCTTGTGCCGCATACGCCTGATATTCGGTGGTATCGGGTGCTTCTGCTGAGCCGTCCGGGATCCCCAGGCGCATCGAGAAGACCGGGATGGCGATGATTGCCAGGACGGCGATGGCACCGATGGTCGACAACACAGCGCGGGCGTTGGACATGGGCTTGAGCTGTTTTTTCGGTTTGTTCTGTACGACGTCACCGGTCAGAAAACGGCGCTCACGCTTGGACAGGGCACGCTGACCCAGCAGCGACAGCATGGCCGGTGTCATCGTCATGGCCACCAGCACGGCGACGACAACGACGAATCCGCCGACGGTTCCCATTAACCCGAGGAACGGAATGCCGGTCAGGTTCAGGGCAAGCAGTGCAATAACGACGGTCGACCCCGCGAAGACGACGGCGTTACCGGAGGTGCCATTGGCCAGGGCGATTGAGCGTTGGACTGGCATCCCGGCTTTGAGCTGGGTTCGGTGTCGGTGCACGATAAATAGCGCGTAGTCGATACCGACGGCAAGCCCCAACATGACGCCCAGAACGGGTGTCACTGAGTTCATCTCTACGAGCGACGAGAAGGCCAGTGCGGTCAGTGCTCCGACTCCGACACCAATGAGCGCGTTGATCAGGGGGAGTCCCGCGGTGATGAACGTCCCGAGCATGACTACTAAGACGATGCCGGCGACCACGAGACCGACGATTTCAGCCCAACCGAGTACGTCGGGAACGGCCATGGAAATTTCCTGTGACGGGAGTACTTCGACACCTTCGATGGTGCGGTGGGTGAGAGCTGCGACGACGTCTTCGCGGATCGGGGTGGCGATATCCATGGACTGGTCGACGAATTGCACGGTGGCAACAGCAGCGGAATCGTCCTCGGACACTACCGAGTAATCGTTGGTTGTCTCGAGCAGACGGTCGCCAAGGTCGATGAGGGTTTGGCCGTCTTCAACCTCGGTGACGCCTTCTTCATAGTTTTCGCGTTCCGTTTCCAGTTGCTCACGGCCGTCTTCTAGCTCTTCGCGGGCCGTATCGAGTTGTGCTTGTTGGGTGGCGAACTGTTCTTGGGCGGCTGCTTCTGGCATGCCCGCGGCGATGGCCTGATCTATCCCGGCGTCGAGTTGCTCTTGAGCAGCGTCAAGGTCTTCTTCGGACGCATCGAGTTCGGTTTCGGCTGCCTCTAGTTTTTCCGGTGCACCGTCGAGTTGGTCTTGTGCGTTGGCAAGTTCTTCACGGCCGTCTTCGAGTTCTTGTTTTTGGTCCGTCATTTCGGCCTCGGACTCGAATGGATTGAGGACGCTTTCGACACCCGAAACTTTTTCGGTAGCTTCAAGGACGGACACGATGTCTTCGCGCTGGTCTGCAGTGAAGGCCGAACCGTCTTCGGTTTGGAAGACGACGTTGCCCGTGCCGCGAGCCGCTTCAGGGAATTCTTCTTCGAGCCGGTCGGTTGTTTGGGCCGTCGGCGTCCCGGGAATATCGACGGTGGAAACGAGGGTGCCCCCGAAGGTGAGGAACGACCCGGCGGCAATGGCCAATAAGACGAGCCAAGTAAATAACACCGCGAAGGGCTTTTTGGCGGCACTAAGGCCGAGACGATAAAGAAGCTTTGCCATGATCACCCTTGATAAGCACAATGAGGTGGGCCATCTTGACCCTTTACAACTGTAATGGAGGGCTGATCAGCGCACAAAATACGGTCACCGCTCGTGATCCGGGCTGACCTGCAGGCTCAGTGGCATAGACTACTCGTCATGGTCTGGTCGAGCGCGGAATTTGCGGATTTTCCTTTTTGGGTGACGGTTTTGTTCACCGTGGCAGATTTCGCGATTCGTATTGCCCTGCTGGGCATCGTGCCCGGTAACCGCCGTCCCGCCGTTGCGATGGCCTGGTTGCTGGTGATTTTCTTCCTGCCGATCCCCGGGTTGTTGTTGTTCCTTTTACTCGGTTCGTTTCGGTTGGGTGGTCAACGGCGTTCGCGTCAAATTGCAGTGAACTCGGAGCTGCGTCGTGCCACGGCACACATGGACTTGCCGAACCAGGCGGGTGCCGCACCACACTATGTGGCAGCGAATTCGAAACTGACGCGCCGGTTGACCGGTTTTCCCATGCTGGACGGGAACGTTTTTGAATATTTGACGGACTACCGCGCCACCTTGGAGCGGATGGCCGAGGACATTGACACAGCGCAGGACTATGTCAATGTGATGTTCTATATCATCGGCACGGATCCGAAGAATCGCCCCGGTTATGCTGACGTCGTGCTGGAAGCCATGGAGCGAGCGGTGCAACGCGGGGTGACGGTGCGACTTATTTTTGACCACATCGGCACAGCGCGGGTGCGCGGTTACCGTCATTTGTTATCTCGGCTGGATGCCGCCGGTATCGAGTATCACCGTTCGCTGCCGGTGCGCCCGTGGCGGGGTGAGTATCAGCGGCCAGATCTGCGGAATCACCGAAAAATGGTTATCGTCGACGGTACCGTGGGGTACACCGGCTCGATGAATCTGATTGAACCCGGGTATAAGCGCTCATCTGCCCATAAGATGGGCCGACACTGGCAGGATATGATGGCTCGTATGGAAGGTCCCTCGGTTGCCTCGTTGGACGTGGTGTTTGCTACGGATTGGTTTTCTGAAACAGGGCAGCAGCTCCAGCAGGATTTGCGCGGTGTCACCGAAACCGAAATCGACAACCATGAAGGACCAGCGGCCCAGATCATTCCTTCGGGACCGGGTTTCTCCCAAGAAAACAATCTACGAGCTTTTAACCACCTGTTTTATTCGGCCACCGAATCTATCCGAGTGGTGACGCCGTATTTGGTGCCGGATGACTCGATGCTTTACGCCTTGACCAGTGCTGCCCAACGCGGCGTGCGGGTTGAGCTGTTGGTGGTACGACGTGCCGATCAGTTGGCGGTGCACCATGCGCAGCAGTCGTATTTCGAACAATTGTTGCGCGCCGGGATTCACATCTACCGGTATCCCGATCCGGACGTGCTGCACTCCAAGCTCTTTACGATTGATAACGACGTCGGCATTTTCGGCTCATCCAATATGGACATGCGGTCGTTTTCGCTCAACTCGGAGGTCACCGTCATGGTGGTGGGCCCCGAAGAGGTCGCCAAGTTAGACGACATTATTACCGAGTATCAAGAAGAGTGCGAGCACCTGATTCTCAAGGATTGGTTGGCTCGGCCACGACACCGCCGCTGGTTGGACAACGTCTTCCGGTTAACCTCGGCGCTGCAGTAAGTCGGACTTAGCCCTCCAGCTGTCCGTCATCGGAGGACTCTTCAAGGCTGCGGGGTGTTTTTAGCATTGCCGTGACGACAGCTAGGGCAGACGTGTGGTGGCGTTCATCGGGCTCATGTGCCACCAGTACGAGATCGGCTTCGTCATAGATTTGATCCTGGTCCAGCACTTGGCGTTCTTGCGCCGCCCAGTTCTCCCACTGCTCGACGTAGCTGGCGCCGTCGCGGTGTATCGCCCGGTCGTAGCGCACCTGATCTGGAACGCGTAGCCAAATTAAAACATCCAAGAATGCTCGGTTTGCCCGGGCCCCGACTCCGACACCTTCACAGATGATGACTTCCGTGGGTTCGGTGGTGACCACCGGGCCAAGACCACCTTCGTGGCTGGCGTCCGAGTACCAGTCCCAGGTTTGGTAGGTCGCTGGTTCACCAGCCGCTAATTTGGGGAGCACATCACGCCGAAAGATTTCCATACCGGCGTGTAGTCCCTTCCACCCGGGGTAGAGGTCCTCCAAGCGTAGGACCGTGACCGCGTGTTGTTCGGAGAGGTTTTCGACCAGTGTTTTAGAGAGCACTGTTTTACCTGAGCCTGAGCGGCCATCGATGCCAATGATGAGTGGGCGAGACGAGGAATAGCGTGACATGACTCAATGCTAGAGCACCAGACACTCGACTGGGCGGACCCACGTTAAGATGTAGCGGCGGTCACAGTTTTGCGGGCGCGGAATATCGGTGACACGAGGGGCGTTGTAACCGATAGAAGCAAAGTTGAGTCAGCCTCGCTCAGGTTTATTTGACAGCGGGTCTCCACCTGTGGCAACTTGAGTGTAGGGAACTCAAGTAGCGGGAACGCTACGTTTTGAGACGAACAGTTTTCAAGAAAGGATTCACATATGTCACGTGCTGTAGGTATTGACTTGGGAACCACCAACTCAGTTGTTGCTGTGTTGGAAGGTGGCGACCCAACGGTCATCGCAAACGCTGAAGGTGCTCGCACCACGCCGTCGGTTGTCGCCTTCACCAAGGGCGGCGAAGTGCTGACCGGTGATATCGCCAAGCGTCAGGCCGTCAACAACCCAGAACGCACCATCACCTCGGTCAAGCGCCACATGGGTACCGACTGGAAAGCTGAAATTGACGACAAGTCATACACCGCTCAGGAAATCTCAGCTCGTATTCTGATGAAACTCAAGCACGACTCCGAGGAATACCTCGGCGAAGAAGTTACCGACGCGGTCATCACCGTTCCGGCATACTTCAACGACGCTGAGCGTCAGGCCACCAAAGAAGCCGGCGAAATTGCCGGGCTAAACGTTTCACGTATTATCAACGAACCAACCTCGGCAGCGCTCGCCTACGGTTTGGAACGCGGTAAAGAAGACGAAACCATTTTGGTCTTTGACCTTGGTGGCGGTACCTTCGACGTGTCCCTGCTGGAAGTTGGCAAGGATGACGACGATTTCTCCACCATTCAGGTTCGCTCCACCGCCGGTGATAACCGTCTGGGTGGTGACGACTGGGACCAGGTCATCGTTGACTGGCTGTTGGAACAGGCCAAAGCCTCCGGTGCAGACCTCTCCAAGGACAAGATTGCGCTGCGTCGTCTGAAAGAAGCCGCAGAGCAGGCCAAGAAGGAACTGTCCTCGGCTACCTCGACCAACATCTCGCTGCAGTACCTGTCCGTCACTGAAAACGGCCCGGTCCACCTGGACGAGCACCTGTCACGCGCCAAATTCGAAGACATGACCTCGCACCTGCTGGAACGTACTCGCCGTCCATTCGAGGATGTCATCAAGGAAGCCGGCATTTCGGTTTCCGAAATTGACCACGTCGTCCTCGTTGGCGGCTCGACCCGTATGCCAGCCGTTTCTGAACTCGTTGAGAAAATGGCCGGTGGCAAGGAGCCAAACAAGGGCGTCAATCCGGACGAGGTTGTCTCCGTTGGTGCAGCCATTCAGGCCGGCGTCCTGGCAGGCGATCGTAAAGACGTGCTGCTGATCGACGTCACCCCACTGTCCCTGGGTATCGAAACCAAGGGTGGCGTGATGGCTAAACTGATCGAACGTAACACCGCGATCCCAACCAAGCGCTCCGAAACCTTCACCACGGCTGACGATAACCAGCCATCGGTTGATATCCAGGTCTTCCAGGGTGAACGTGAATTTACCGCGGATAACAAGCCACTGGGTAACTTCCAGCTGACAGGTATTGCACCTGCGCCTCGCGGCATGCCACAGATTGAGGTCACCTTCGATATCGATGCCAATGGTATTGTGCATGTTTCAGCGAAGGACGGCTCGACCGGTACCGAGCAGTCGATGACCATTACCGGTGGCACCTCGCTGTCGGACGATGACATCGACCGCATGGTCAAGGATGCCGAAGCACACGCTGAGGAAGATAAGAAGCGCCGCGAAGCCCAAGAGGCTCGCAACGCTGCTGAAACCACCGCATACTCCGTGGATAAGCTCCTCAAGGACAACGACGAGAAACTGCCAGAAGACGTCAAGACCGAGGTCCAGGCAGACGTCGATGCACTCAAGGCAGCCCTTGAGAAGCAGGATAACGATGACGAGGTCCAGGCTGCGTACGAAAAACTGCAGCAGTCACAGACCAAGATCGGTGAAGCGCTCTACTCCCAGTCCGAACAGGATGGCGCAGAAGCTGCCGATGGTGCTGACGAAGACGAAGACATCGTTGACGCTGAAGTTATCGATGAGGACGAAGACCAAGACACCAAGAAATAGTCCTCTCGTTCACTAAGTAATTCACCACCGAGGCCGGCCGGTTTCCGGCCGGCCTCGTTTGTTTTCTTATAGGAGTTTTCCATGTCTGATCAGCACAATAACGAAGAAGAGCAAGAACCGATTCGCTTTACCGATAAGCGCCGCATCGATCCCGAAACCGGTCAACTCCGCGACCAGCCTGCACCAGATGATGCAGACGCAGGGGGTGAAGCTGCAACCGAACAGGCCGACCCGCTGTCGCAGGTCGAAGACATCCTCAATGCTGCCGGCTCCGATTCCGAAGAGGCCGAGGCAGCTGAAGAAGAGCCTGCCCAGGACGATGAGGCCGCTGCCCTGCGGGAGGACCTGCAGCGTTTGCAAGCAGAGTTTGTGAACTACCGTCGTCGCGTTGAGCGTGACCGAGATGTTGCCAAAGACAATGCGAACTTCTCGATGCTCGAAGCTATGCTGCCGGTTTTGGACGACGTCGACGCGGCTGATGCTGCGGGCGACCTCGAGGGCCCCTTCGCCGCGATCGCACGTAAAATGGTGACCACGCTTGAAGGTATCGGCCTAGTGAAGCATGACGCCGACACCCTGGTTGGAGAACCATTTGATCCAGCCCATCACGAAGCGATGCTACGTCAGCCATCTTCAGAAGTTGCCGAAGAGCACATCGTGCAGGTCTTACGCAACGGTTACCTGTATAACGATCGAGTGCTCCGTGCCGCCCAAGTGATGGTTTCCGCCGGTGATGAGTAATAGAAAGGAGGCCTCATGGCCTCTCAAGACTGGCTAGATAAAGACTTCTACGCCACTTTAGGTGTTGCCAAGGACGCCAGCGCCGCTGATATTAAGAAGGCCTACCGTAAACTCGCTCGCCAATATCACCCGGATGCGAATCCAGGTGATGAGGCCGCGGAACAGCGATTCAAAGAGATCACTGAAGCCAATACCGTGCTCTCGGATCCGGACCAACGCCAAGAGTATGACCAGCTGCGAGCCATGGGTTCGGGTGCACGCTTCACGGGTGCCGGACCCGGTGCCCAGCAGGGTGGCTTCGAAGATATCTTCTCCGGGCTATTTGGCCAGGCAGGCGGCGGACGTCAGGCTGGCTTTGGCGATATCTTCGGTGGTTTTGGCGGCGGCCCCGGTGGCTTCCAGCAACGTCCGACCAAGGGCGCCAATATCAAGGGCGCTGTGACCATTAGCTTCGCCGAATCTATTCGGGGCACGACCACACAAGCGGCCACCAGTTATGGTGCCGTCAACGAGGTGCGTATCCCCGCCGGCGTCAAAGATGGGCAGACGGTTCGGGCTAAAGGCAAGGGCCAGCAGGGGACCGGTGGTCGAGGTGATTTGATGGTCAAGGTCTCGGTCAAGAGCCATCCGGTGTTTGAGCGCGATGAAAACAATATCCGGTTGAAGGTTCCGGTCTCTTTCGACGAGGCCGTTCTTGGTACTACGATCGAAGTACCAACACTGGATAACTCCGTGAAGATCGGTGTCCCTGCCGGATCATCGTCTGGTCGTGTCTTACGGTTGCGTGGCAGAGGTGTGAAAACCGCCAAGCAAACCGGTGACCTACTGGTCGAATTGGTCATAGAAGTGCCTGAAGAGCTTACCGACGAGGCTAAAGCCGCTGTCGAGGCGTATCAGATGGCGACCCAGGACTTCGATCCGCGGGCCGAGCTGGCACAGAAAGCTAGGTTGTAATGGCCAACCGTCACAAATACGATCCCATCTACGTCATTTCGGTGGCGGCCCAATTGGCCGACATGCACCCACAGACCCTGCGGCAATATGACCGTATGGGGCTGGTGGTGCCGGAACGTCAATCCGGTGGCCAACGCCGGTATTCGGCCGAAGATGTCCGACTCTTACGTCAGATTCAATCGTTATCACGTGACGGTGTTTCCCTAGAAGGTATCCGGCGGATCGTCGAATTGGAATCCGAAGTAGAACAGCTTCGGGACACAGTAGGAGAGCTTGTGGATCAGATCACGATCATGCGCTCCCATGTGTCGTTCTCGCGCACGTTCACGGCTGGTTCCACCGGTGTGACCACGAATATTCATGGCCCATCACAGGACACGCCAGCCGCAGATTTTGGTACGTCCGACCGGTACCGCGAGCAACGTCGTCGGCAGCGTTTCGACCGCAACAGGGTTGAACAAGCGATGCGGTTTGCTCTGGAACAATCGCAACCACGATATGCGCTCAACCAACCGCGGTTCGCTTTGACCGGCTAACTCGGCGTCTGCCAAACGCAGCGCACTTTGCAATGCCGGCGTCCCGAGACAACATTCCGGGGCGCCGGCATTGTGCTGTCTCCACCGCACTTTTTCGCAACCCGACGTGCTGTAACTGTTCACTGACAGTGATCGACCCTAGGATGTATTTCATAGGTGACCTCGGGATAAGGGAGACAGTCCATGGGTGGACTAGGACTACTCATCGCGTTTTTTGTCGCTATCGCGGTGATGATTTTGATGATCTCAAAGTGGCGAGTTCATCCATTTTTGGCAATCTTAGCGATCGCGTTAGCTTTCGGACTGCTCGCGGGCATTCCGCTGACGGATCAGGATGACGAGACACCGGGCATCGCCACGGTGATCGGTGAGGGTTTCTCAGGGATCTTCACCTCGATTGGTATCGTCATCATCCTTGGTGCACTGATTGGTCTCATTCTCGAAAAAACCGGTGGCGGATTCCAGATGGCGGACGCACTGGTCAACACCATCGGTAAACGGTTCCCGGTTTTGGCCACGCAGCTGATGGGCTTCATTGTCTCGATCGCAGTGTTCTGTGACTCCGGATTCGTGGTGCTGAACCCCATTCGACGGGCACTGGTCCGGCGCACCGCCACGGCATCAGCATCAATGACAATCGCCCTGGCCTCGGGACTATATATTTCACACGTCTTCATCCCACCAACCCCGGGCCCCATCGCAGCGGCCAGCACCATGGGCCTGGGCGATAACCTCATTTTGGTGATTGGCGTGGGCTTCCTCGTCTCGATTCCAGCCCTGGCCGTTTCGTATTTCATGGCGACACGCTGGGCTAAACGTGTCAGCACCGTTGAAGACCAAGAAATTACCCACGAGGACGTAGAAGCCGAGTACGAAGCGTTGCGCGAATCCTACGGTCGGCTTCCCAGTAAGTTCTTGTCATTTATGCCGATCGCCGTCCCGATTATTGCGATGGCTATCGGCTCGGTTGTGACCATGTCGGGTGGGGAAGGGCTCGCCGCAGAACTTTTCGAGTTCTTCGGAATTCCGATCATCGCACTTGTGCTGGGTCTCCTCGTGGCCTTGATCGTATTGGGCCGTCAGCGTCGTATGTCGGAGTTGCAAGACATTACCGAAGACACGTTGCGCGTGACCGGCCCGATCCTCTTTATTACCGGTGCAGGTGGGGTACTGGGGGCAGTGATCGCTGCCAGCCCGCTGATCGACTACATCACTGAAGTGGCTCCTGGGTTCGCGTCCATTGGTCTCTTTTTCCCATTTATTGTGGCCGCAGTGCTCAAGACTGCCCAGGGCTCATCGACGGTAGCTATTGTGACCACCGCAGGCATTGTTGCACCGTTGCTGAGCACGCTCGGCCTGGAGTCCGATATTCAGGTAGCGCTCGCCGTCATGGCCATTGCGGCCGGGGCGATGACCGTCTCACACGCCAATGACTCCTACTTCTGGGTCGTGACCCGCTTTGGCAACCTGTCTGTCCAGGAAGGCTACCGAACACATACGCTAACCACCGGGGTTATGGGCGTCACCTCGATTATCTTCATCTGGTTGCTGGGACTCTTCGTATGACCAATACCCCCGATTCCACCACCAACCCACTGAATATTCTGCTTGTACCCGATTCGTTTAAAGGGTCGCTGAGCTCAATCGAGGCTGCGCGTGCCCTGGCCGTAGGGATTCGTCGAGCTGCACCAGCTGCTCACCTGACCGCTATTCCAATGGCCGACGGGGGAGAAGGCACCGTAGACGCACTGGTGACGGCAGCCAACGGTGAATGGCGCGAACTGGAGGTGACCGGGCCAGAACACCGACCGGTCACCGCCGCTTACGGCCAGCTCACCGACGGGGCCGTGGTTGAGATGGCTGCCGCGGCGGGGCTCCCCCTGACGACACAGCCGAACCCAGAAACCACCACAACGTACGGGGTGGGCGAATTGATCAATCATCTCGGCGCCCAGAACCTGACGATTGGGGCGGGCGGCTCAGCCACCAACGACCTGGGCTGTGGCGCCGCGGCTGCCTGCGGTGCAATATTTTATGACGACGCCGGTCAAGAATTTGTGCCAACGGGTGCGACGCTGCAACGCATTGTTTCCATTGACGTTTCGATGCTGCGGTGTCCGGCGGAGATTACTGTCATGACCGATATTGACAATCCACTGCTGGGCGAGAATGGGGCCGCAGCGATTTTCGCACCACAGAAAGGCGCCGGTGAGGCCATGGTCCAGCGTCTCGAGTCTGGCGCGGCACACGCCGCAAAGATCATTGACCGCGACGTCGGAGTAGACGTCACGACTATTGCCGGTGGGGGAGCCGCGGGTGGTTTTGCCGCGGGGATGTATGCGTTTTTCGGTGCCCAGTTGAGACCCGGCATCGATGCGGTGTTGGATGCGGTTGGGTTTGACGATTTGGCTGCACAGGCCGATCTGATTCTTACCGGTGAGGGACAGCTGGATGGCCAGTCGTTGGCAGGCAAAGTGCCCGTCGGTGTTGCTCGCCGCACCGATAAGCCGGTGATCGCGGTCGTCGGATCGGTAGGCGAAGGTGCTAGCACGAGTTACGCCCACGGGATTACCGCTGTTTTCGGTATTACCCCGAAACCTCAGAGTCTGGAAGCAGCTTTTGCCGAGACCGCGGAGAACCTGGCGGCAACCGCCGAGAGTATTTTGCGTACCTGGTTGGCCGCCGCTTCTACGGCACCTTAGGCACGGACCCGGTAGGCAAGGTCGAAGATGTAACGGCCTGCCCGCTGGGCTTTTGCCTCGAAACTTGTGATCGGTCGGGTGGTAAAGCGTGGCGCCCAACCGCCAAGAGAATCCAAGGCGTCCTCCCATTGCTGCGGGTTGCCGTCATCGGTGCCGTGAGCCCGTGCCAGTGTTAGCGGCGAGTCGTCGCCAGCTAGTCGGCCAGGGTATAAGTTCTCGAACGCTTGATGGTCATCCAGTGTGGTGCGCATCTGGTGGGCATAGTGTGACCAGTCGGTAGCTAATCGAAGTATGCCGTCGTCGGTCAGCACCCGTGCAACGCGGTCCAGGAATTTGGGTTGGATGAGCCGACGTTTGTGATAACGATTCTTTGGCCAGGGGTCGGAAAAGAAGACCCACACCTCGCTGACGGTTCCGGCGCCCAGCATGTGATCCAACACTTCTGGTGCGTTCGCTTCAACCATTCGTACATTGGTCACGTTTTCAGTGTCCACACGGTTGAGCAGTTTCGCCAGACCGGGGCGGTACACTTCTACGGCCAGAAAGTTTTTATCAGGGTGTGCGACGGCACCGGCGAAGGTGGACTCGCCGTGTCCGACGCCGACGTCGACGATGAGTGGAGCGTCTTGGCCCCATACCTGTGCGATGTCCAGATGTGATTCTGGGGCCACGGACGTGTCTGCAAACGACCTGGTCACGGGTAAAATAGTGGTCCCCAGGTGGTCGTCCCAGAGCCGTTGTCTATTGGGCGACATGGACAGTTCACGACGCACGAACGAGACCGGACCCTCACGAACGATCTTCGTCCCGTCGGGGGTGGCAATTTTGCGGTAACCCGACGGCACCGATTCCTCGGTAACATCTTCGGGGTGGTCAGAGTAATTATCAGCAGACATAGTGAGTTTTCTTCAGCGTTCTCGTGGTGGTTGCAACGTGATTCGTGGTGCATGCCTATCGTAGTGCAAGGTTGTTGGACCCACGAATTACGGCGCATAACGGTTCAGGACTGTATCGTCTGGGCGCAGCGCACGTAGAACGTATTGGAATTGAGGCTAGAAGTACTACAGTTAAGGATAACGACTCCCGAATGGAAGGAAGACTTATGAGCTTGGCTCAGTTGCCGCTACGTTTGACCACCGGTGCTTTTGTGCTGAACTCCGGTATCGGAAAGCTCAGCCTCTCAGAGGAAGATGCTGAGGGCTTGCAGCAAATGGCCGCGAACGGTGTACCCGTTTTGGCCGATATGTCGCCCGCAGCATTCCGTCGGTTTATCGCCTTTACCGAGATTGGTGTTGGCGCCGCACAGTTGATTCCAAAAGTTCCAGGCTGGTTGGCTGGTTCGGTGCTGAGTGCGTTTTCAGCCGGATTGCTCAACATGTACCTGAACACTCCGGGCATGACTCAGGATGACGGCGTTCGTCCAAGCTCGGATGGTACCCCTGTTGCCAAGGACGTTTGGATGCTGGGCGCAGGTCTGAGCATGATCGTCGATTCGACGGTTAACACCACCTCACGTCGCAAGAAGGCCGCGAAACGTCGTGTGGCCAAGATTCACGATGCCAAGGATCAGAAAGTTGAAGCGATCCATTCTGCACGCGACGAACAGCAGAAAGTGCTGCAGGATGCAGCCGAAACTGCGCGTGAAGAACGTAAAGCAGCTCGTAAGGCTGCCCGTTCTGCGCGAAAAGAGGCCAAGAAAGCCGCCTAGTGCAGGCTGCTGGTAAAAGAACTCGACCCGGCTACCCGCTGTGACGTTCCCCGTGAAATGGGGTTCCCGTTGACGGCCGGTAGCCGGGTTCTTTTATTGCCCACATCGAGTTTGATTCGCTCAACTGCATTGTTTTCGGTGTCGTGATAGGTTCACCGTTGTGGTAGCTGTCGACGACGATCGCTGAGATGCGGCGTCGGTTGGCTGATTCGGCGTCGAGCTTGCGCAATACCCACGTGTGCTCGGTTGCCAATTGCAGTTCTTGACCGGCAGGGTAGCCAGAGGCTAGTTGACGGGCACGTAGCATTTCTGCGTCCCAGGCAGCGGCTGCAAGCATCACGATGAACGCGACCCAAATCATCAAGATGACGTACAGAATGCCATTGACGGTCGTGAAGAGCCGTTCGAAAATGCTGACGCGTTCCAACAGCCAGCCGGTCAAGACCAGGGATGAGAACAGAATGACGACGGCAAAGGTCGCTCCCGTGGTGACGATGCGGTAGCGCGGGCGCAGAATATTGGGTCCTCGGTAGAACGCCTGCGAGACGAGGAAGGTCAGCACCAACAGGATCAGGGGCCATTTCAAAAGATTCCAGGTCGCGACGGTTTCTTGGGTCAGGCCGAGGGCTTGGCCCAGACGCACGGAAAAGTCACCGCCCAGCACGACCAGTAGCACCAGGGCCAGAGAAGCGATCAGCAACACGAGCGTTTCAATAAACACCACGAGCCGGAAGTAGATGAATGGTCGTCCCTCACGTGTGTCATAGAGTCGGTTCATGGCTCGGTGAAACGCCGCGACGACATTGGACGCCGAGTAGAGCGACCCGATGAGCCCCAGGGTGAGTGCTGTGACGCCGCCGGGGGTGTCGACCAGGTTCAATAGTGTCGCGACCACCGTCGATGCTTCGAGCGCGGGGATCAGGTCGTTGACCAATTCTCCGATCGTCCAGATGGTTTCTTCGGTGAAGTCGATCAGTGTCACGATGGAGGTCAGCGCAATGAGCCCGGGCAGCAGCGACAGCACGAGGTAGAACGTCATCGTTGCTGCAAGATCCCACACCTGCATCTCAATAACCCGCCCCCACGTGCGCCGAATAACGAACCAGAATGTTGGTCGCGGCTTGTAGTAGGTCCGTTCCGGCCGCTTAGGTGCAACCTTTGGTATCGCCGCGCTGGCGGCACGGCGGGCCAACGACGGGGGTCTTTGCTCGGTAGTTTCCGCTGTCGTCTCGGCGTTGGACGGCGTCTGCGGGCTATTCGAGTCGGCGGCGCGGTTTGACATACATTCGAGCTTAGCTGTTGGCTAGAGCAGATTGGTCGTATCGTAGAGGTGTGATGGTAGTAAAACGCAAAGCTTTTCAGATGGCGGCACTCGTGGCAGTCGGCGGCATGGGGCTGGTCGGGTGTTCTGGCCAGGGTTCCGACGAACAGGGCACAGGGCCCGATGAGGGTGCCACGTCGACGGCAGCCCCAACAGCGCCCACGGTTGACCTTGAGCAGTACGCGCAAGCCCTGGTGACCGATGCCGAGCTGATGGGCGCTCCGGAAGACCCACCCGTAGAAGGCTTCGTGGACGAACCGGTGAGCATGTATTTGACGCTTACCGATTTCAGTCCGACCGGCGAGTGTAAAGAGCTCCTCGATGAACTCAACTCTTATAGCGGACCGGCTGTCGCCGGGATCTCCGCGAAATTTGTCAAAGAGATGCCATCAGATAATAGTGACGCTGAGCAGAGTCCTGAGGCCACCCAGGCGTCCGCGCAAACTCTGATTTTCGAAACGGTGAATACTGACGAACCGATGTCAATTTACCGGAAGATCCCCAACGCCTGCGAGACGCTGACCTCTGAAGAAGTTGAGGATGCGGAAGCCGTCTTCACCAAAGTGCCGGGCCTGGATGCAGTGCACTTGGAAATCTTTGACGGTGAAGAAACGGAGACCTTGGCCGTGGGAGGCGCATCGGTCAACGGTACGTATCACGCGTATATGAGTGCCGAACAAGTTTCGATGGACCAGGCCGAAGAGATGTTTGGGGCGCAAGCAGAGAAGCTACAGGAAACTTTCCAGGATGAGGCGAGTGCCTCACCGAGCCCCGAGGCCTCTGACCAGCCAACGGCTGAATAATATTCGGTGTGAGATGTCGGAATATTCCTCACCAAAAATGGGTTGAGTTAAGTAGACTCAAGTTTAGTTTTTGGAGCCCCGGGAGACCGGGGGCAAGGAGTACGGATGAATACCCAATTCACCACGAAATCCCAGGAGGCACTTTCTGCTGCGGCGATGAACGCCTCCACCGCAGGGAATCCGCAGATTGAACCCGCGCATTTACTCAAAGCATTGATGGACCAACGCGAATCCGTAGCGGTCGCAGTGCTCAAAGCCGCCAACGTTGATCCAGATGCGGTCTCTACGGGGGCGTCCAGCCAGATTGCTGCACTACCGAAAGCATCAGGCTCGTCGGTAGCTGAAGCACAACTGTCTCGCACCGGCCTCGCCGTTATTTCAGCTGCCCAAACCCAGGCGCAAAACAACCAGGACCAGTTCGTGTCAACCGAGCACCTGCTGCTGGGGTTGGCCGCCGATACCGGTGCCACAGGACAAGCGCTCCGTGACGCAGGAGCCACAGTACAAGCCCTCAGCGCTGCCATGAAGTCGGTACGCGGGGAGACGAAGGTTACGTCTCAGGATCCAGAGGCGACGTTTCAGTCGCTCGAGGAATACGGTACGGACCTGACTGAGATAGCTGCCTCGGGCAAGCTCGATCCCGTTATTGGTCGAGATGCCGAAGTGCGTCGCCTTATCCAGGTATTGTCTCGCCGCACCAAGAATAATCCAGTGCTCATCGGCGAACCGGGAGTCGGGAAGACGGCCGTCGTCGAGGGTCTCGCACAACGGATTGTTGCTTCCGACGTACCCGAATCGCTGCGCGGCAAACGCCTTATTTCCTTGGACCTGGGAGCTATGGTTGCCGGTGCGAAGTATCGCGGCGAATTCGAAGAGCGCCTCAAAGCAGTGCTCGAGGAAATTGCTGCGGCCGACGGCGAGATCGTGACGTTCATTGACGAGCTGCACACCGTCGTTGGTGCAGGCGCTGCTGAAGGCTCCATGGACGCCGGTAATATGCTCAAGCCGATGCTGGCGCGTGGTCAGTTGCGACTGATCGGCGCCACCACGTTGGACGAGTTCCGAGAAAATATTGAAAAAGATCCGGCCCTGGAACGTCGCTTCCAGCAGGTCTACGTTGGCGAGCCATCCGTGGACGACACGATTGCGATTCTGCGCGGACTGAAAGAGCGCTACGAAGCACACCACAAAGTCGCGATCACCGATACCGCACTGGTTGCCGCAGCGAATCTGTCGAACCGGTACATCACCGGCCGTCAACTTCCTGATAAAGCCATTGATCTGATGGACGAAGCAGCGTCACGCTTGCGCATGGAGATCGATTCTGCGCCCGAGGCGCTGGACCAACTTCGCCGTGCAGCTGATCGGCTGACCATGGAGGAACTGGCCCTAGAAGGCGAGACAGACGCTGCTTCGATCGAACGGTTAGCAGCCCTTCGTGCAGAATTGGCCGACACCAAGGAAGAGCTTGCAGGGATGACGGCGAAGTGGGAGGCCGAAAAGGCGTCCCTGAACAAGGCCGGTGACCTCCGCGTTACGCTCGACGATCTACGCTCAGCCGCAGAACGGGCTCAGCGTGAGGGCGACCTTGCCGAAGCCTCACGTATTCTCTACGGAGAAATTCCGCAAGTGGAGAAGGATCTCGCAGCGGCCGAAGCTGCCGATCACACGCTGAGTGCTGAAGAGACCATGGTCTCCGAAGAAGTTTCTGCACAAGATATCGCCGAGGTCATTGAAGCCTGGACCGGTATTCCGGCCGGGCGGATGCTTTCGAGCGAGCAGGAAAAGCTGTTGCACATGGAAGACGAGCTTGGCCGTCGCCTCATTGGACAACATCAGGCTGTGGAAACCGTGTCCGATGCGGTGCGGCGCTCGCGTGCCGGGGTCTCCGATCCGGATCGACCGATCGGTTCGTTCCTCTTCCTGGGGCCAACGGGTGTCGGGAAAACAGAGTTGGCGAAGTCATTGGCTGAATTTCTATTCGACGATGATCGTGCCATGGTCCGTATAGACATGTCTGAGTACTCCGAAAAGCACTCGGTAGCACGGCTGGTCGGTTCGCCTCCCGGTTATGTCGGGTATGACGAAGGAGGCCAACTGACCGAAGCTGTGCGGCGTCGTCCGTACTCGGTCATACTGCTGGACGAGGTAGAGAAGGCGCACCCGGAAATCTTCGATATCCTGCTGCAGGTGCTCGACGACGGCCGATTGACCGATGGTCAGGGTCGGACCGTGGACTTCCGCAACACGATCTTGATCCTGACCTCGAACCTCGGATCTGAGTTCCTGGTAGACGCCGGGTTCGAGGCAGCGGATAAACACGCGCGGGTTGATGCTGCTGTCCGTGCAGCGTTCAAACCGGAGTTCCTCAACCGACTCGATGACATGATCCATTTCGATCCGCTGACCATTCGGGACCTCGTCTCGATTGTGGACCTGCAGATCGAACAACTGGCCGATCGACTACAGCAGCGTCGTCTCAGTCTCGAGGTGACACCTGCGGCAACCGAATGGCTGGCCAGGGTCGGATATGACCCTGCCTATGGCGCCCGCCCATTGCGGCGCCTGGTACAGCGCGAAATTGGCGATAATTTGGCCAAGAAGATCCTTGCCGGCGAAGTCATAGATGGCGACACAGTCACGGTCGATGCTGACGCTGAGGGCATCACGTTGGGTACGGCGCACGCGGAAGGCTAAAGGCCCCGAGTGCTAGGACGCGTCGTCGGTGGTTTCCTCGGTGGGTGATGCAGATTCTGCGTCGTCCTCGGAACCATCGGCGGCTGCGTCGTCGGCAGTTTCTAGCGGGCTTTCGGCCTGCTCATCCTCGGAGCGCTGGTCGTCCACCTCAGGAGTTTCGACGAGCGATTCCGTGAAATTGGCTTCGTCATTGGTCGACACGATGCAGTCGACTCGACGGTCGTCTTCGTTCTCCCAGGTGTACTGCGAGGGCCGCGACGTATTGATCGAGTAGGTCGCCTGGGTGTTTTCCAACAAGGTGATGTCCGCGCAGAAGGTTTCAGCGCTTTCGAGTAGTTCTTCTTCACCGGGGTAGGACATCTCTTGCGAATGCATACGACGTCCTACAAGTTGTGCATTGTGCGGAGTAGAGCACTCGACGATGTCGGCGGGGCTTCCAGCATCGGTGTAATTGGCTAGGCAATCGCCGGCCAGGAAGTTTTCCGGAGAAACATTCGTGGCGATGATGCCATCTAGCCCCGGGGAGGGGTTGCGCGTGGTGGTTTCTTCGGGTTGCTCGGCACCGTTGTTATCGGAGGAGCTGAAACTGTAAACGAAGAACATCACGACGGCGAGGATGACGATAAGTACCGATAGGAAGATGATCCATGAGTTTCGCCGTGAGCGACGCTCTTGTTGCTGCCGGAGCTGCCGTCGAGTCGGGGTCGCGTGGTCTTCAGCTGACAGCGGAGAACCTTGGTCCGAGTTGGGGTGGTTATCGGCTGGGGTCATGCCGGTCCATCATCCTTCCTGACAGCAGTATTCATCGTCTTCGTTGGCCATGCCTTGGCACAGCGTCACCGAGGTTCTGCCGGTATGTTAGCTGATCCTAGAGCGAACGCCCTGGTTATACCAGACATATTTTAGCTGGCAGGGGGCGAACTCTACTCAAACATGTTAACCTGGTAAGCACGAACCATTACAAAAAAGAGACCTCGAGGGCAGCATGGGCCTTATGTTGCCGCTATTGAGGACACAGAGACCGCGAAGGGGGTCACGCTCATGGGGCGCGGCCGTCAAAAGGCAAAGGCAACCCGTCAGGCACGGGACATGAAGTACTTCTCGCCAGCTACCGACTTGGCAGCACTGGAGCGAGAGCTATCCGCAAAGAAACCTAATCAGGACGAGCACGACGAGTACGCCGAACACGCGGAAAAATATGATCCCTACGATGATGGGTACGACGAGGACTCATCCTATTCGTAGGCGCTCTTCTCGAAGGGGCTCCCTGAGGCTTGAAAGATCGGCACGGTGAGATGACGAGATCGTCTGACCGGCCGATTTCTTTCGAGTCGTCTTCACTTTCAGAGGATCATCCAGCCTACGCAACGCATCAGGCTGCCATCCGGTCAGTGGAGCGCGTCATCGACGATATGGCGCCCTATCAAAACGTCCAGGTGGCATCCACCGGCATCGGGCAACTCCTCAGACTCAAGCCGCTCATTCTCACTGGGGCTGGCATGTCTACCGATTCTGGTATCCCAGATTATCGGGGTCCCAAGGGCTCGCTTCGGCATTCGCGGCCCATGACCTATCAGGAATTTCTGCACGATGACGCAGCGCGGCACCGATACTGGGCGCGGTCTTTTGTCGGGTGGCAGCACATGTATGATGCCACGCCGCACTCTGGGCATGACATTCTTTCCAGGTGGAATGCAGCGGGCGTTATATCTGGTGTGGTGACCCAGAATGTTGACGGCTTACATCAGCGAAGCCAGCACAATATCGATGCCCAACTGGACCGCACAACAGCGCCGGACCAAGTGGTTGCCCTACACGGCTCAATGGATGAAATTGAATGTCTGGTGTGTGGTGTCAAGGAACGACGTGAGGCATTTGGCCGTCGCCTGCATGAGGCCAATCGGGGTGTGGCAACCGACTGGCATATTGCCGAGGCCGATATCAATCCCGACGGTGATGCGCGTATTCCACAACAATGGGTCGACAAATTCACGATGGTGAACTGTTTGAATTGTGGCTCCGATAAGCTCAAGCCAACCGTCGTGTATTTCGGAGAAGTCGTTCCCCGCCAGCGCAAGCAGGCCATTAGTGAATTGTTGGAGTCTTCGGGTGCATTGATCGTTGCCGGTTCTTCCCTAGCTGTCATGAGCAGTTATCGGATACTGCTTGAAGCCGATCGAAATCGCAAACCCATCGGGATTATCAACCGCGGTCCGACGCGTGGTGAAAAGCGCGCAACTTTTCGCTGGCGCACGGGGGTCCAGGAAGCCCTCGAATGGCTGGATGAGAAAATCTCCTAGCCACAACTTCTATACCGGTGCCGTCGGCACTATTTTTGCCAGAAAACATTGCGATATCGTGTTTCCGTGGGATCGATTGACCTGGGCAAGCTCACTGACGGGATCCCGTCAGCTTCCATATGTACGTAGAGCAATTGCTTGTGGGAAGCGCCGTGATGATGACGGCACAACAGGGCTGCATTGGTCAGTTGTGTTGTTCCGCCAAGTTCCCAAGGGACGATATGGTGACCCTCGCACCACACGGCTGGGATAGGGCAGCCTGGGACGACGCAACCACGGTCGCGAACATGAAGTGCTCGTCGAATCGCCCGCGGAAAGAGCCGTTGTGAACGTCCTACATCGAGGGGTTGTGAGGCCGATCCTACGACCATCGGAATAATGTTATTCGTGCAGGCCAGTTGTCGGGCAAGCCCGTAGTCGATCTGTAGATGGCCGGGCGATCCTGTAGGTGGCGCGTTTGTGTGATGTGGTTGTTTGAGCAACTCGACGATTTTGGAAATCTCGTTTGTTTTGTCACCCGTGTGTAGAGTTTCCTCGACCGAAGCTGGAGCATGTGCCCCAATCAGATCTTGGAGCGACAGTTCAACGATTACCTCGAGATTTGGGTGTAGCAGTTGATATCCAGCCGGAACCAGCGGTGCCAGTGGGCCTGATCTCGGAGGGACCGCACCGTCAGGAGGATAGCTGTCGGTATCGGCGTCTTCCCGTGGTTCGAAACCGAGAAGGTCTGCTAACACTTCGGAGTGCTTGGCGGCCTTTTGTAGCGTTTGGTCGTGGTCTTGCTGTTCTGCTTCGGTAGCCTTCGGGGCATAGGTTTTCCGCAGGATTAACCCGGCGGATAGGAAATCCATCATCGTGTTCAGCCAGCGTTCAGCGCTGGTCCGACCGTCGAAGAGTTTAGCGAGGCCCAGGTCGACATCAGCCGGTGTAATTCGAGGATCACCGGTAACTTCGTCGGAGTCAGCAGTCTCATCGGTGGAGGACTGAGCTGCACTGGGCGAGGGCTGGTCGTTTTGTGGCGCAACCTTCGCTACCGTTGAATGGAATTTGCTCGCCAGTTCTCTGATCGCATTGAGATGTAGCAGTTCGCCCTCGTCAACAATCGCCGTGATGCGATGCAGTGTATCGCCGACGGGACCGTCATAGAAGATGCCTTTTTCATGCTTGAACTGATCATCGGTCAGAGGTTTCTTCGGGCCGATAAGGCTATTCGTGACGGCGTCGCTGCGCGATTTTGCATAGCGTGAAAAGGTGTGTGGATTGTTGCGTAGAGCGTGGTGCACGAATTCCCGCTCCTTTTGTGCAACTAAATCGTCAGCGGTTGCTTGGTCCCCGCCTGCCCTGCGCACAGCCTGCCTGATATCGGATAGCTTCTGCTGGGCAACAGCAGCAGTCTCCAGGGGGATTCGCCCTTGTTCAAGATGTGCAGCTAAGCGCGGAGTCTCGAGCTTTGTCTGTCGATAATTCATCTGTGGCCACAGGCCAGCTGCAGCTGTGATCCGCTTGTCCACCGCAGCAAAAGTCAGTCGTAACGTGGAGGCGACGAACGAAATCGCGGCGGATAAAGGAGTTTGTCCACGAAGCTGTCCGGGAATCTTCAGCGCAACTGCCGGTTTCCGTAAATGTTGGACCAAATCTGCTGTGGCCCGGGTACTGACAATCTCGGCAAGATCGGTGTTCTCCTCTTGAATCTGTACATACTCTGCCAAGGAAAGTTTTCCCGATTGTGGGCAGGCAGTATCTTCTCGTGTCGCTGTATCGGGAACAACAGAATCAACGAATCCATGGTCCTTCGGGTCAATTGGTGCGAATAAATCGGTGGGCTCATGGGTCAACAGCTGCTTCTCGCGCAACGTGATCTGCGTTCGCAACGCCTGGAGTTCTGCAAGGGTGAACGTGGCTAATTCGGAACCGAGCTTGTCATCCACCGCATCGTGTGCAGTAAGCATGGTCGACGACATCCGCTGACGCAAGGGCAAGAGTTCTTGTGTTGGATCAGGAGTATCGTCCTCAGAGACTAGACCTTCGGGGTGGGCACCGAGGCCGTTGGCAAAGATCGTATCGGCCAACAAATTAGCGCTTGGTGCGGTGACTGTATGGGACATTGATTTCACCTCCTCGGATCCGTTTCATTTCAGTGTGCTTCATCGTCAAACCATTGCGTCCCCTTCGAGCTCTGATGTGGAGAAACAGTCACGACGTGTCCTCGTGTGGAAAACTGCCTGCTGTGGGTACTGATATGGTTCAGAATTCGGCTTATCTAGGTAAACTGAGTACCACCAACTGCGAAATTTAACCCGCAAAGGAAGGCGATCTGTGACCTCAACCAGCGCAACTACCACGACAGCCTCACCGGCCAGTTATGAAAATCTCACCCCGCTGGCTTTTCTTGGTCGCAGCGCTGCGACCTTTCCCGAACGCGAAGCGGTCATTTACGGCACGCTCCGTCGCACATATGCCCAGTTTGAAGCTGAAGTTCAACAGTTAGCCCGCGCCCTGGCAAAGAGCGTCAGGCCGGGGCAGATTGTCAGTTTCGTTGCTCCCAACACACCGGAAATGCTTGCGGCTCACTATGCCGTACCGCTCATCGGAGCCGTGCTGAATCCGTTGAACCCAAGACTGGCAGGCCGCGAATTTGGCTATATCTTTGAACATGCCGAATCGGAGATCGTTTTTGTTGATTCCGAAGTAGCGGGCGTCGTGTCTGATGCAGCTGCCAGTTTGAAAAACCCGCCGGCTGTTATCGAATTGGTAGACGAGCAATTTGGCGTTGAACCAACGGGTCAGCTTCCCACGTATGCTGATTTCATGTCAGCAGCTCCGGAACAAACTCAGCAGAATACGTATGGCTACGAAGTCGCCAACGAACTCGATGCCATTACGCTCAACTACACCTCGGGCACCACGGGACCACCAAAGGGTGTGCTGTACACACATCGCGGTGCATATCTGTCTGCACTTGGGAATACACAACATTATCGGTTAGACGGGGCCTCAAAGTATTTGTGGACCCTGCCGATGTTCCACTGCAACGGTTGGACGATGACCTGGGGTGCTACAGCCAGTGCCTCAACTCATGTGTGTCTGCGGGCTGTCCGTCAGGATGCTATCTGGGATGCCTTTGATAACGAAGGCATTACCCATCTATGCGGTGCTCCCATTGTCGCGGCATCCATTATTGAAGCAGAACGGGCTCGAGAACTTGCCCACCCGGTCAGGTTGATCACTGCAGCATCAGCGCCGCCGCCGTCGGTGATTGAGGGACTCGAGAACCTCGGAATCATGCCCGTTCACGTTTATGGGCTCACGGAAACTTATGGCCCTGCCACGATTAATGAAGCACAAGATCACTGGGCAGACTTGACCGTCACACAGCGTGCCCGTCAGTTAGCCCGCCAAGGCGTCCCTATGCTTCAGAATTCACAGGTTAGCGTTGTGGACCCAGATGGGAATCAACTGCCTGCGGACGGTGAATCGCAAGGTGAGGTCGTCATTCGCGGTAACGGCGTCATGGCGGGCTACTACAAGAACCCGGAAGCCACCGAGGAGGCTTTGGCAGGAGGCTGGTTCCACACCGGTGACATCGGGGTACAGCACCCAGACGGGTACATACAACTGATGGACCGGCTCAAGGACATCATCATTTCCGGCGGCGAGAACATTTCGTCGATCGAGGTCGAAGGAGTGTTACACGGACACCCGGACGTCTCTGATGCCGCAGTGATCGGTATTGCTGATGAACGCTGGGGCGAACGCCCTGTGGCTTATGTTGTGGTAACTGGTTCGGTAACGTCAGACGACTTGCGCGAACATTGTCGTGCCGAATTGGCCGGGTTCAAAGTGCCTGACGCTTTCCACCTGATCGATGAGTTGCCTCGGTCATCCACCGGTAAGATCCGGAAAACGGAACTTCGCGATATCGCAAAGTAAGCGTTCGCATGAGTGAAACCAGCACTGGATACACTAATGGCGCCGCACAGTTTGTGCGGCGCCGTTGGTGCTTATGGAGTGAAAAGAACTACTGTGCGTAGGCGCCGTGCATCAGTACGCCACCACCGTCAACGCCTTTGGCACCCTGGACGAAATCGTCTCCGGCGTTGGCGGCTTGGTCGTCGAGCGGTCCGACTTCGCCAATGCGCCAGGACTTCACACCCTGAGCGTTTAGCCAGGTCAGTGCTTTGTCAGCAGCGTCGGCAGCAACGACAGCGACCATGCCCACCCCCAGATTCAGCGTGCGCTCTAAATCGGCTTGCGGTACCTGCCCTGCTTCGGCCATGACTGAAAACACGGCGGGAAGTGACCAGGTTGAACGGTCTATTGTCGCCATGGTGCTCTGTGGGAGAACACGGGCTAAGTTTGCGGCTAAACCGCCACCGGTGACGTGCGAGAACCCGCGTAATGCGAAGTCGCCGTCGGTGTTGAGTTCATCGATCAGGCCCAAACACGTTTTGGCGTAGATCCTGGTCGGTTCGAGGAGCTCTTCGCCGAGGCTTCGGCCGAACTCATCGATATGCTGATCCCAGCTCCAGCCTTTGGACGCCACAATAGAACGCAGCAGTGAGTACCCGTTGGAGTGTGCGCCCGAAGATTCCATAGCGATGACCACATCAGAAGTCTGCACACGTTCTGGGCCGAGAACTTTATCGGCTTCAACGACACCGGTGACCGCACCGGCGACGTCATACTCGTTGTCAGCCAGAAGACCCGGGTGCTCGGCGGTCTCGCCACCGAGTAGTGCTGTGTCAGCAAGTTGGCAGCCCGTCGCAATGCCTCGGACGATATGGGCGACGCGCTGCGCTACAACCTTGCCGGTGGCAATGTAATCGGTCATGAATAAGGGTTTCGCCCCGACAACGACAATGTCGTCGACGACCATACCGACTAAATCTTGCCCGATCGTGTCATGGATATCCATAGCCTGCGCGATGGCAACCTTGGTGCCCACGCCGTCGGTGGAGGTGGTGAGGACAGGACGATGGTAGCTGGTCAAGGCGGTGGCATCCCACATGCCCGCGAAGCCTCCGAAACCACCGAGCACACGGTTGCTATGTGTTGCGGTTACCGCGTGTTTCATGAGTTCCACGGCGTCGTCGCCGGCCTGTACATCGACACCAGCGGCAGCGTAAGTGATCGGCTCGCCCAAGTTTTTGTCAGTCACGTTATTTCCTGTCTGTGGTCAGCTGGGGGACTTCGGTGGGGTAGTTGCCCGAGAAACAGGCGGTACACAGGGTGTCTTCGTCCTGTTGGGTGGCGGCAATGGTGCCTTCCAGTGAAATGTAGGCCAGTGAGTCGGCGCCGACGGAATCTCGAATTTCGTCAATTCCAGCACCGGTTGCAATGAGCTCGGCCCGTGTCGCGAAGTCGATCCCATAGAAACACGGCCACTGCACCGGCGGAGAAGAAATCTTGACGTGGACTTCTCGAGCGCCGGCTTCTCGCAGCATGGCTACGACTTGGCGCTGTGTATTGCCACGAACGATTGAATCGTCGACGACGATCACCGATTTGCCAGCAACCACAGACGGCTGCACATTGAGTTTGAGCCGGATACCCAACTGACGCAACGTCTGCGAGGGTTTGATGAAGGTTCGGCCAACATAAGAGTTTTTTACAAATCCGTGGCCCAGCGGAATGCCTGACTCTTCGGCGTATCCGATGGCAGCCGGCGTCCCGGATTCTGGTACCGGCACCACAACGTCGGCTTCTGCAACGTTCTCTTGGGCAAGCTGGCGGCCCATTTCGAGCCGCGACTCGTAGACGCTGCGGCCATTAATCGCGGCATCCGGACGAGCGACGTACACGTATTCGAAAATGCATCGCGCTAATTCAGACTGGGCGAAACGGGTAGATCGGACACCGTCGGCATCGATACAGATCATCTCGCCGGGAGCAATTTCGCGGATAAAGGTCGCGCCCGTGGTCGCCAGGGCGGCTTGCTCAGATGCAACGACCCAGCCGCTGGCCAACCGGCCGAGCACGAGTGGGCGGAACCCATGCCGATCACGGGCCGCGTAGAGGGTATTTTCCGACATCATGACGATCGAAAAAGCGCCCTCTAACGACGCAAAAACCTCGGGGGCTGTCGTCTCCAGTGGGCGCTCATGTTGACCGTGTAACAACGTGGTGATCAACGCGGTATCGGAGGTATTGCCCTGGGCAATTTCGCCTGAATCGACGTCCCCGAACCGGTCGTCAATCATGGTTTTGACCTCGGATCGGTTGGTCAACGCACCGTTCATTCCCAGGGCAACGGTGCGGTCATCGGCGGTAGCACCCAGAGTGGGTTGCGCGAACCGCCAATTATCAGCACCTTCGGAACCATACCGGCAGTGACCAATCGCAATATGGCCGGTCAAAGAGGACAGTGTGGCCTCATCGAAAACCTGGGACACTAATCCGAGATCTTTGTACACGGAGATGCGCTCTCCGGTCGAAGTCGCAATACCTGCTGACTCTTGGCCGCGATGCTGCAGTGAGAATAAGCCGTAGTAGGCGAGTTTGGAAACCTCTTCACCCGGGGCCCACACCCCGAAAACTCCGCAGGCGTCCTTGGGTGAATCGTCCGTAAGAATATCGCTCATCAACTATTTCCGTTTGCTGTGTTTTTTGGCTTTGGCATCGGCTTTTGCCTGGGCAAACTGCTCACGGCGTGCTTGCTCAAGACGTTCATTTTGTTGGAACTGCGACCATAGCGCATAGTCTTCTTCGGTAAGCGCCATATCAGCGGCAGCTGGATCGTCGGTGGGACGTGCATACAGGGTTTCCATGGCACGCTTGGAACGCCGGTCGACAATCATCCACCACAGAGCGCCGATGGTGACTCCAGCGATGGCGAAGATGGCCGCGAAGAACGATACCGTCTGGGTTTGTGAATACTCTTCGACGCTACCGGCGATCCCAACCCAGAAAAATGCGACGACGACGCCAAGGACGGCGCCCGATACCAGAAACGGAGTGATTTTCGGGGCGCGGCGCAAGACCATCTGTTGCGGGGCGTCCGCTTGGGGTTCTTGGGATTCGACGGGTGGAGGTGTGCTGTCAGCCATAGTGTCCTTCATTCTAGCGCCTGTCGTAAGAGGTTACTCACAAGTCTGGTTACAGTTTGACCAACGGTAGGAGCCACGACAAGTCTGTTCGCTGCCCGGAAGCAACCACGCTGCCGGTTTCAACAGCGTCCGGCCACGGCACTTGCCCGGTGATCAAAGATAACCACGTGGCGGAATCCGTTTCGATTACTGCCGGTGGTGTGCCACGAGTGTGGACGGTTCCCTCGATGATCTGGGTGACACCAAACGGTGGGACACGCACTTCTACGGAACGTCCCGGTGCCAGTTCGGCGAGCTCTTCAAGCGAATACCGGACCGCCATCGCGCGCACATTGCGTCCAGCTGCAGCCGGATCAGCGGCCCATTGGCGAACCGCGGCTACGCCCTTGGTAACGTCAATTTTCCGTCGTGCCACAAACACCTCCGGCTTATTTCAAGAGTCTCAGTACGGCGGGGCTCAATTTGATCCCGCCCACCCGTTGGTTGCCACCGTAAATAGGTGGCGCAATATGTTCCACGACGTCGCTCATGGTCTCCAACGCAACGGCGTCCGGGGCATACTGCGCCAGCAGCACCAGTGCGACAAGGTGTGACGCCCGATGGGTCGAGTCAATCATTGATACCGCAACCGCTGTCCCATCCGGTGCAGCCATCGCAACGATACCATCGGCACCGGTTTTGACCATGAGCTCTAAGGACTCGAGGACCACGGTGTCATTTCGGTGTTTTCCTTGCACCGCTTCCGGGTAGTCCAGCATCGCGCGAGCGACCATGGCAGCCGGAAGCTCAACATTTCGATCGTGCACGGCTCGTCCCAGTTTGCCAAAACCTCTGGCCAACGCGGCGAGCGACATCACGGGCGTGGGGGCGCCACAACCATCAATACCGGTGTGCGTGATAGATGTTTCGCAGTACTGTTCCAGAACGCGCACCACTTCGGTTTGGACGGGCGCCTCGTCGTCCAAATACGTTGCAGGGTCCGCGCCCGCAGCGACCATGGCGGCGAGGAACCCAGCGTGCTTGCCCGAGCAATTGTGCGCCAGCGGGGTACGTTCCAACGGGATGGGCGCCATCTGCAAAGCGGCCGACGCAACCTGGGATGCCGATGACGGATAGCCCGCCGGACATTGTAAATCAGCAGCGCTCAACCCCACCTGCGCCAGCACATCGGCGGCAATATCCTGATGCCACGGGGACCCAATGTGCGAGCCAGCAGCCAACGCAAGACCTTCACCTGCAAGATCTGCTCCGCAACGCAGCGAAGCAATTGCCTGGAAAGGTTTCAACACTGAACGTCCGTAGACTCCCGCCGCTGGATCACCCACGTCGGCGATAATGACTCCCTCGGGATCCACTACCACGGCCGAACCAAAAAATCGGTTCTCAATAAACCCGTTTCGGCTGGTTGTGGCCAGCTGTTCGACATCAGTGGCTCGAATCGGTCCGGACATGGCGTCTCCTAACGTTTGGACTTGTGACGATAGATGGCCCAGGTCGTAATCGTTGCGGCCACCGCGCCGATTCCCAACGAGAGCAGCGCCGGGACCATGTCTCCGCGGGTTGCCCCGGTAAACGCCCGGAAACCAACCCACGAGACGAAGGAGCTACCCAGGGCGACCAGGAGCCATAAATAGACAATCCGAAGCCACGGGGGCAGGCCCGGTCCGCGGCCATAGGGTAAGTGGTGTCGTTGGAATGCCATGCCTCGCAGTCTAGTCGGTGTCCGTGCTCCATTCGTTTGCATAAATTTCAGACACACCGACCAACAACCAGGCAGGAACGACTACGCTAAGAGGCGTGAAAACTTTAGTCTTGGGCCCAGGTGGCCGTGAACACGCAATTGTGCAAGCCCTCCGTGCCGATCCGCTGGTATCTGAAGTGCGCTGTGCGCCCGGAAACGCTGGTATCGCCAAAGAAGTTCCCGTCTACCCCGTTGACGTTTCCTCGCCGCAGCTGGTCGTGGAACTCTGCCAGGAACTCCAACCGGATCTGGTGGTCGTCGGGCCGGAAGCTCTGCTGGCCGCTGGCGTGACGAATGCCCTCCAGGCTGCTGGTTTCGCGGTCTTTGGGCCAACGCACCAGGCCGCAAAACTGGAATCGTCCAAGGCGTTTGCCAAAGACGTGATGCACGCAGCTGGAGTACCAACCGGGGACGCGAAAACGGCCGTGAGCCTGGAGCAACTTGAAACAGCTCTCGATGAATTCGGTGCGCCCTATGTGGTGAAGGACGACGGGTTGGCCGCAGGAAAAGGCGTCATCGTAACCTCCGACCGCGACGCAGCTATTGCGCACGGCCGAGACATTTTTTCGGGAGGCGACCCGGTCCTGGTCGAAGAGTTCCTCGACGGCCCTGAAGTTTCAGTCTTTGTGATCGCCGACGGCACCGATGGCGTGGCGATGGCGCCCGCTCAAGATTTTAAACGAGTCTTCAACAACGACGAGGGTGCCAATACCGGAGGAATGGGCGCCTATACTCCGCTCGAATGGCTCCCGAAAAACTTTACTGAGGACGTCATGGAACAGGTCGCTCGGCCGGTGCTGAAAGAGATGGTAGACCGTGGCACGCCGTTCACCGGTGTGCTGTACTGCGGCCTGACCGTTACCGACAAGGGTATTCAGGTCATCGAGTTCAACGCTCGCTTTGGTGACCCTGAAACCCAGCCGGTCTTAGCGCGACTCAAGACACCGCTGGGCCAATTGCTCAAGGCCGCCGCCGACGGCAAACTGCGCGCCACCTTCCCGTCCGTCACCTTCCACGAGCACAGTGCCGTAGGTGTGGTCATGGCGGCTGAAGGGTACCCGGAAGCACCACAGGCCGGTGCGCAAATCACGGGCGTGGCTGATGCAGCCAAACTTGAGGGTGTCTCAATTCTGCATGCCGGAACGACTGCTGGATCCAGCGGTGAGTTCACAGCCTCAGGAGGACGACTTTTGACCGTGGTTGCCACCGGAGACGACCTGGCAGCAGCCCGCGACACAGCCTATGCTGCGGTCGAACACATCTCTGTCCCGAATGGCCACTACCGCACGGATATTGCGGCAAAAGCCATTAACGGTGACATCACAATCCCAGGAGCCTAGGCTATGACCGATACTGCAGTGCAACTTCCGGGTTGGCGACACATCTATTCCGGCAAAGTCCGCAACCTCTATGAACCTGCGGACTCCGTGCCGGGGGAATCCGACACACTCTTGGTGGTGGCCACCGATCGGATCTCGGCGTTCGATCATATTCTGGCGCCGGGTATTCCGGATAAAGGCAAGATTCTCACGCAGCTTTCGCTGTGGTGGTTCGAGCGTCTGGCAGATGAGCTCGATGTCGCTAACCATGTGGTTTCAACCGAGGTACCTGCTGCTGTTGCGGGCCGGGCTATGGTCGTCAAACGGTTGGACATGTTTCCGATCGAAGCCATCGCTCGAGGATATCTCACGGGTTCAGGACTTGCGGAGTACCGCACCAATGGCAAGGTCACAGGTATTGAACTTCCAGCCGGACTGGTCGACGGGTCGAAACTTGAGCCCGCGATCTTCACCCCCTCGGCCAAAGCTGCGGTTGGGGACCACGACGAGAATATTAGCTTTGCGGTGATGACGGCACGTATCGGCCACGAGACGGCTGATGATATTCGCGTGAAAACCTTGCAGCTGTACACTACCGCTGAGCGGATAGCCCGGAACGCAGGGATCATTCTGGCGGACACCAAAGTGGAGTACGGCGTTGACGAGCGCGGCGTCATGACTCTTGGCGACGAAGTCCTCACGCCGGATTCTTCCCGATTCTGGGATGCTGAGCTGTACCGTCCGGGGCGGCCGCAGGAGTCATTCGACAAGCAGTTTGTACGCGACTGGCTCGCATCGGAAGCATCCGGCTGGGATCAGGCATCGGATACACCGCCACCGGAACTTCCTGATGACGTCGTGGAGAAGACTGCGCAGCGTTACCTCGAGGCGTATCGACGGTTGACCGGCAGAGCGTTCAACTAGCCTCGAGCCACCAGGTCAAGGACTACGGCTTCTGGCGGACAGAAGGTGCGGATCGGAACCTTTGGCGAGGTTCCGATACCTGCCGTGACATTAACGAGCCCGGATGCCCCACGAGACCGCCACCTGAACAGTGACGACGCCCAACCGGTGGGCAGATCACAGTTCGAGACGATCGCACCGTAGCGGGGGAGCGCCACTTGTCCGCCGTGCGTGTGTCCGGCCAGCACGAGGTCAGCGCCACCGGCAACAGCCGAGTCTAGGACGCGTCGATACGGTGCATGCGTGACGGCAATATTCAACGATGCGCCAGGTTCCGCGTCGTCAAATCCTGGCCAGGCGTCAGCCTGCATGTGTGCATCCTGAGTGCCCGCGAAATTGATCCGGAGGTCCTCGCGTACGGTCAGGGTCATCGATGTATTACCCAGCTTGTGCCACTGGCCGGTCCGGGTGAACGCTTCAAACATGGCGCCCACATCGACGGCTTGCAGCGTTTCGGAGTCGCCGTCAAATTCCGACGGGGCACGCAGGTAGCGCAGTGGGTTGGCCGGTTTCGGGCCATAAAAGTCGTTGGACCCGGCGACAAACACCCCGGGAGTGTGCAGCAGTGGAGCCAGAGCTTCGAGGACGTCGTCAACAGCGTCAACCTCTCCTGGATTATCTCCGGTGTTGACCACCAGATCTGGTTTCAATTCCGCGAGATGTCGGACAAAATCGATCTTCTTTCGGTCACCGGCGACCAAGTGCATATCGCCAACATGCAGCACCCGGAACGGCTCTTGCCCTTCGGATAGGAGCGGAAGGGTCGCGTAGCGTATACCGAATTGGCGAGCTGAAACAATGCCAAATACGGCTGCCGAAGCCCCTACAAGGGCTGTGGTGGTAAAAAGTTTGGCCGCGCCAGAAGCAATCCGGCGCGGCCACCCTGAAGCTTCAGACACTAGTCTTCGTCTCCCGAAGAGTCATCATTGTTGTCCGTGTTCTGGGCATTTCCGGAGTCGGATTCAGACTCTGAGTCTGAATCGTTGTTATCCGAGTTCGAACCACCGTTATTCGATGATCCGCCACCGGTGGACCCCATCGTGCGAGGGTTACCGGTTGGACCATCGAAGGTCGGGAATTGTTCGGTCTCGTATTTTGGTCCGGCGACCTTCATGTAGTCAACCCACATCGGACCGGCCACGAGTGAGCCCCAAGCATCTTCGAAGTATCGGCCACCAATGGTGAGGCCACGAAGCGTATGATCGGAGCCGATGCCTTGATAATTTCCTACCCACGAAGCGGTCGCCAGATCCGAGGAGTACCCAATGAACCACGTTGAGGATTCGTAGTTATTGGTACCGGTCTTGCCCGCAATTGGGAAGTCCAACTCGCCTCGGGAAATACGCTCATCCGCCAGTTGGGTCAACGTGTTGTTGAGTTCCTTGATGTTCTCGGGGTTAAGCGAACCTGGAGAACACTGCACCGGTGGCACACTGTATTCCTCACCTGTTGCATCAACGATCGATTCGATAGCACGTGGTTCACAGTACGTACCGCCAGAGCCCAACGTGGAGTATGCCGCCGCCATGGTCAGCGGGGAAACCTCATAGGCGCCCAAGACGAACGATGGGTTTGATGGATCAAGTGGTCCAGCGTCTGTTGCTCCGCCTTCAATACCGGCTGCGGTCGTGATGTCTGTGATGGAGCACAGGTCAGTTTCATAGGCAGCAGCAACGGTAGCGGTGTTAATGGACCAGTAGAGGCCGTAATCCATGCGCATTTTTTTGTGCATATCGGCAATGGCGTTTCGAGGACGCCAGCCGTCGGAACCGATTTTTGCATAGCCGCCATCAAGACAGTATGCGGGGAACTGGGCGCCATCGTAGTTGTTGCGCGAGGCATCAACGGTGTCTCGCATCGAATTTCCGGCGCCCATCCAGGCCATAGCGACGAAAGGCTTCAGTGTGGAACCGGCTTGGAAACCACCGCCTCCACCCCAGGACTGGTCAACCCCGAAGTTGAGCGAGGTTTCTCCCTGGGTCTCGGAGTTGACGGTGTAGTCGGTGTTCTGCGCCATCGTTTTGATGTTGCCGGTATCTTGCTGGACGGTAACGAGCGAAGCGCCAACACCTTCATTTTCGCCTGCCGGAACGTTACTCCGAGCGGTTTCCACTGCAGCTTCCTGCAGTTCTGAGTCCAGTGTCGTGGTGATTTCGAGACCACCACGGTCAAGCATGCGCTGACGAGAATCTACATCTGGGCCAAACGCTGGATCAGCACGGATCAGCCGCTGCACATAATCGCAGAAGTATTCGAAACCGTCTTTGGCATACATACAACCCGAGGGCAGTGGAGTCATATCCAACTGGTCTTCGACGTTAGTTGCTACGGCCTCGTCATATTCCTCTTTGGTGATGCGATCTTGCTGATACATATTGCCCAACACCAGGTCACGACGCTGCATCGCACCTTCTGGGTTGGTGTCAGGGTTCAGCGCGTTGGGTGACTGTACGAGTCCTGCCAGAAGAGCTGATTCAGAAATGCTGAGATCTGCCGCGGATTTGTCGAAGAACAACCGTGCCGCGGACTCAACGCCGTAGGTGCGGCCTGAGAACAGCACGATATTGAGGTAGCCCTCAAGAATTTCGTCTTTGGTCATGTCCTTTTCGACGGCCACGGCCAGCTTCATTTCGCGAAGCTTATCCGGAATTTCCTTGGTACCGGAAACGGTCGTGCGTAGACCGTTGAGGTTCTGGTAGTTGACCAAAACGTTGTTGACGTACTGCTGCGTCAGGGTAGATGCGCCCTGCTGGGTGTCCGAGGTGACGTTATGCACCATCGCGCGAGCAAGCCCTTCGCCATCAACACCGGCGTGATCGTAAAACCGTTCGTCTTCGATCGCGATGATCGCGTCTTTCATGTGATCAGAAATTTGATCGAGCTCCACCGGAGTTCGGTCTTCAGCATAGAAGGTCGCGATTTCGTTGCCGTCCTGATCCAGGATGGATGACGGTGTGGACATGGGCTCTTCGTTAAGTTCTGCTGGCAGCTTATCTAGCATCTCGGTGCCGACTTGTGAAGCTGCTCCTGTCAGCATCCCGGCCGGAAGCATCATGCCCGCACCAAGGGCGCCCAGCAACGCTGAGATACCAAAGAAGGCGAGCAGTTTCGACAGCACGGAGTTGCTTTTAAGCACAGAAGTACCTGAGGACGTCGTTTTGGCCATGCGAGGAGTCTACCGGATCGACAAGATCAAATCTGTTCCAAAGCTCTCGGCGCAAGATACGGTTAAGGCATGAGTAATACACAGAAGTGGGAATACGCCACTCTTCCATTGGTGATCCATGCAACGAAACAAATTCTTGATCAGTGGGGTGACGACGGCTGGGAATTAGTTACCGTTATCCCTGGGCCAGACGGCAACGCTCCCGTAGCGTATCTGAAGCGTCCCAAAGCGTAACGAAGGAGCGACATGTCCGTTATTGAACAGCGCATCGAAGAGGCTGGATATACCCTGCCCGCAGTTGGGAAGCCGCTTGCCGCATATGTTCCCACCATGCGCGACGGTGACAACGTGTACACCTCGGGTCAGCTTCCACTGGTCGACGGCAAGCTTGCCGGCACGGGGAAAGTTGGCGACACCGTCAGCATCGAAGATGCTGCCGGCTTGGCGCGAACCTGTGTCCTCAACGCACTGGCTGCAATCAAAGCCGAGGTCGGTGATCTGGATAAGATTTCGCAGATTACCAAAGTCGTTGGTTTCGTGTCGTCTGCCGCAGATTTTGCAGAGCAGCACATCGTAGTCAACGGTGCGTCAGAGTTCATAGGTGAAATCTTCCAAGACAAGGGAACACATGCACGTTCCGCCGTCGGCGTCGCAATGTTACCGATGAATGCCCCGGTAGAAGTCGAAATGATCGTCAAGGTTGACGACTAACTCCGCAATTCAAAAGCTCCATTAAACGCGTATGAGTCGAAGGAAATCCTTCGACTCATACGCGCTTAAGGTTCGGTATTGGTTAGCGGGCGCGCTGGCGCAAACGCTGCAAGTCCAACACGATGACGGCGCGGTTTTCCAAGCGCAACCAGTCACGCTGGACGAATTCGGCAAGTGCTTTATTAACGGTTTCACGCGAGGCGCCAACCAGCTGAGCCAATTCTTCCTGAGTGAGGTCGTGGGCAACCAGCAGGCCGTCGGCTGTTGGGCGGCCGAAGCGATCTGCAAGGTCGAGTAGGGCTTTGGCAACGCGTCCTGGAACGTCTGAGAAGACTAGATCAGCCAGGGATTCGTTGGTCCGTGACAGGCGACGGGCCAGAGCGCCGAGCAGCTGCATGGAAACCTCTGGTGAGGAGTAAATAACCTTCCGCAGGTTTTCGTGGCGCAAGCCGGCCAGGCTGGTCGCGGATACTGCGGTAGCTGAGGCAGAGCGGGGCGCCGGGTTGAACAGCGCCATTTCGCCGAAAACTTCTCCGGGGCCGAGGATGGCAAGAAGGTTTTCGCGACCGTCAGGCGCGGTGCGACCGAGTTTAATCTTTCCGGACAAAATGACGTATAGCTGATCTCCATCGTCACCTTCATGGAACACTGAGGCGCCGCGGGAAAGCTCAACTTCAGTCAGCTCGGCGGTAAGAGCGCTGAACACTTCCTCGTCGAGGTGGGTGAAGAGCGGTGCGTTGCGCAATACGTCTAAATCCATGGTTTGTAGTTTCCTTACTGGCCTTGTGGGCCGACTTCATTCTCTGGCCGAAACTGTGTAGCTGATTGTGAAATGCTGATACATACCGAATCGGGCACATAGATTCTAGTGGTTTTCGGTGTGGGCTTCTGGCCGATTCTATCGAATGTAGAAGGCCATGTGGAAATCGTCACAACCGATGACGCGTTGTTCCTCCACGATAGTCCCAAATTCAGCCAAAATACTACGCTATCGGCAAGGCCATTCTGAGACAAGATCAAAACCGGATACGCTTAGGGCACGATAACCACCCCAAGAACGGTCGATGGGACGGTGGCTCATTATAGGGTTCTCCTTGCTTGACTGGGCACTTGTCCTTGTGCTCGTCGTTGTCGTCGTCATCGGGTTTCGCCGTGGCTTTTGGGTCACCATGGGAACCGTCGCCGGTGCCATCGCCGGAGTTTTTGGTGGGCTATTTCTTATGCCGATCATTGTTGAACTCGTACCGGCCGGGGTTATCCGAATTATCACTATGGTGGCCGTCACGGCCGTCCTCATCTGGTTCGGGATGTGGTTGGGGCGCAAAATTGGTGGGCAACTGCGACTCCACATTAGCCACCCGGTCATGCGAACCATCGATAGGTTTTTAGGGGCGATCAGCAATACCGCCGTGGCAGGGTTGCTGATTTCACTCATTGCCTTCTCAGTGGCCTCGGTCGGCGTCCCCGGTATCACCAGTGTGCTGAAGAACTCGCAGATCGTGGCGCTCACGACAGATCTCACACCCGAGGGCGCTCGGGTGTGGATTGCGGATGTTCGGGCCGATGTACTGAATTCCTCAGAGCTGCCCGAACTGGATTTAGCAGAAGAAGCAGAAGATAACGCTCAGGAAGTAGAGCAGACTCGGCCGGAAGCTACGACGCCGGTAGAAGAGTCTAGCCAGTCGTCGGTGCGGATTACCGGGAGCGCTTATGGCTGCGGTCAGAGCCAGACGGGATCTGGTTTCGCTCTGACAAATGATCGTGTTCTGACCAACGCACACGTGGTGGCAGGTGTCGAAGAACCACAGGTAGAAAGTCACGACGGACAACTCTTCACAGGGGAAGTCGTCGCTTTCGACCCTGAAGTTGACGTCGCAGTCATAGCGCTACCTGAGGCTGAGCTGCCGGCTGCAGAGTTTGGGGAGGTTATTGATCCAGGGGAGCCTGCCTTTGTGTTGGGTTATCCATCAGGAGGGCCCCATCAGATCACCGGTGCGGAAGTTCAAGCGCGAGGACCCGCGTCGGTTGCGAATATTTACGATGAAAATCCGCAGCTACGCGACGTCTATCAGGTGGCAGCAGATGTGCGACAGGGCAACTCTGGTGGAGCGCTTGTTGACGACGAGGGCCACGTCGCGGGAGTTATCTTCGCGCGCGCCTCAGACACCGAGGTTGGCTACGCTCTGACGGCAGAAGAAATCTCAGGCTACGTCGACGATGCACCCCAGTTATCTGAGCCCGTTTCGACAGGGGAATGCTTGCAGTAGTTGACCATGGGCCTATGCATCGAGTTGGACGGGTCGTGGTGATTGTTCTCCGGGACAACACGGCGTAACCTGAGTGGTGTAAGTCACTTGTGACTTCGGCTCACATCACATGTCCAATAAGGGGTAAACATGTCCTCTCAAACCACTTCTGCGCCAGTTGAGTCCTCTAAGCGCGAGGCATTTGGTGGCCGCTGGATTTTCATTCTGGCTGCCATGGGCTCCGCTATCGGGCTGGGCAATATTTGGCGTTTCCCATACATCGCCTATGAAAATGGCGGCGGGGCGTTCATCATTCCGTACCTCGTTGCGTTGCTTTCGGCTGGTATTCCGCTGCTCTTCTTTGACTACGCCATTGGCCACAGGTTTAAAGGGTCCCCGCCGTTAGCCTTCCGACGGATGGCTAAATGGACCGAGACCATCGGCTGGTGGAAAGCCATGATCTGTGTGGTCATCGGACTGTATTATGCGGCTATTCTCGGCTGGGCCGCCAGCTACATATTCTTTTCATCCACTGAAGCCTGGGGCGATGATGCAAATGCATTCTTCTTCGAAGAGTATCTGCAGGTGTCAGATACTCCCTCCCTGGACTTCACCATCGTCCCAGGTGTCTTTTGGCCAATGTTGGCCATCTGGGTTGCGGTGTTGATCGTGCTGGGTATCGGGGTACGACGGGGCATTGGTATTGCTTCGGCCATTGGTATACCAATCCTGGTGGTTATGTTCCTCGTTCTGGTCGGTATTTCCTTGACGCTCGAAGGCGCAGTAGGCGGCCTTGACGCCCTGTTCACGCCAAACTGGGAGGCACTGCTCAGCCCGGGCGTGTGGGTTGCAGCGTACGGCCAGATTTTCTTCTCGCTGTCCGTTGGATTCGGCATTATGATCACCTATTCGTCCTACCTGAAAAAGCGGACAAACCTGACGGGCTCAGGCATGGTCGTAGGCTTCTCGAACTCCGGTTTCGAGATTTTGGCAGGTATCGGCGTCTTCTCAGCGCTTGGATTCATGGCTCAGGCATCCGGCGTCGCAGTTGGCGACGTTGTGGAATCTGGTATCGGCCTGGCGTTTGTGGCATTCCCTGAAATTATTTCCCAGGCACCACTGGGGCTGGGTCCAATTATCGGGGTGCTGTTCTTCGGTTCATTGCTGTTTGCAGGGTTTACCTCGATGATTTCGATTCTGGAAGTTACTCTGTCCGCGGTCAAAGACAAAACCGGTTGGTCTCGCGTAACCGTCGTATCGACCTTTGGCGTGGCTCTAGCGTTGCTGTCGCTGGTTGGATTCGGCACAACATCGGGACTGCACTTGCTGGACGTCTCCGACTACTTCGTGAACCAGTTCGGCATCGTGGCAGCGGCCCTTGTGGCGGTTGTTTCCGTGTCCTGGTTACTGCGCCGTTTGGGTCGCATGGTGGATCACCTGAACAAGGTATCCTCGTTCCGCTTAGGTACGGTTTATAAGTTCCTGATTGGTCTGGTTCTTCCGGTCGTCTTGGGCTACACCTTGGTGCTGGAATTCATTGGCCAGATGACCGCTGATGAACCCTACGGGGGAATGCCAAATTGGTACGTCAACACGTTTGGCTGGGGGATGGCCGTCAGCTTGATCGTGATCGGGTTTATTGTGTCACTGCTTCCGTGGGCGAAAGGCTCAGCGCTGTACACCGAGCAGTCGGAAAATGAATACCTTTTGGACGACGCCGACCTCACGCAGGGCAAACACGCAGCTAACGACACCGAACAGGAGATCAAGTCATGAGTGCTATCGCAATCACAATGATGGTCATTGCATGTGTCACCGTCTTTGGCGGCGTTATTTCAGCAGTGATCCACCTACAACGCAACCCGGATGAGACATCCGGTGAGTTTGGTGATGACGAACTTCGCAGTCGCGGAATATAAACTCAACACTAAAAATAAGCGCTTCGGCCGCAACCAATTTTGGTTGCGGCCGAAGCGCTTGTAATGCTAAAGGCTCAGACGGAGAACCTTAGCGTTTCATGCCCGATAGGATTTCTTCCATGACCGCAGGGTCGGCAAGCGTTGCCAGAGCGGTTGGATCTGCTTCGGTCTGGCCCTCGGCAGCATCTTTGAGCAGACGCCGCATGATCTTGCCTGAACGGGTCTTCGGCAAATCAGTGGTGACCAGAATCCGCTTCGGCTTGGCAATCGGTCCGATGTGCGTGCCCACGTGGTTGCGCAGCTGTTCCTCTGCTTCCTGGGGGTCGGTGCCGGCAGCCTCATCAGTCAAAATGACAAACCCATAGATAGCCTGGCCGGTTGTTGCGTCGGCAGCGCCAACGACGGCTGCTTCGGCAACCAGTTCATTGGAGACCAGCGCCGATTCAATTTCTGTCGTGGACAGGCGGTGACCGGAAATATTCATGACATCGTCGACTCGGCCAAGCAACCAGATGTCGCCCTCGTCATCGAAACGGGCGCCGTCACCAGCAAAGTACATGCCATCAAAATGCGACCAGTAGGTATTCACGAAGCGGTCGTCATCGCCCCAGATCGTGCGTGCCATGGCTGGCCATGGTTCACGGATCACCAAGAAGCCCTGGGTCGTGTCTTGCATAGTTTTGCCGTTATCGTCGACCACATCCACCGAGATGCCGGGAACTGCACGCTGTGCTGAACCAGGCTTGAGCTCATCGGGTGTCAACGCAGGTAGCGGGGTGAGAATATGCGCCCCGGTTTCTGTTTGCCACCAGGTATCAGCAATCGGTACAGGATGATCTTGGCGGGGGCCGGGGGTGACGTTGCCGTCAGCGTCGACGGTACCTGGGCCGTTGTTGTCGCCGATGACTTCACGGTACCAATCCCAAGCCTCGGGGTTGATCGCTTCACCAACCGAGCCCAAGAGGCGAATCGAAGAGAGGTCGTGGCGGTCGGGGATATCGCGACCCCACTTCATGGCGCTGCGAATGGCAGTTGGGGCAGTGTAGAGAATGGTGACGCCGTATTTCTCGACGATTTCCCACCAGCGACCACGATGCGGGGTGTCCGGGGTGCCTTCATAGAGCACTTGGGTGGCGCCGTTCGACATCGGGCCGTACACAATGTAGGAGTGTCCGGTAACCCAGCCGACGTCGGCGGTGCACCAAAATACATCGGATTCAGGTTGTAAATCGAAGGTGTCGCGTGCGGTCGCCGTGACTTGGGTCAGGTAGCCGCCGGTTGTGTGCAGGATACCCTTGGGCTGGCCAGTTGTCCCCGAGGTATAGAGGATGAACAGCGGGTGTTCGGCTTCGTGCCAAACAACTTCATGCGAGGTCGGCTGATCGCTAACGACTTCGTGGAACCACTTATCGCGCCCCTCAACCCAGTTGATCTCCGCCTTATTGCGGTTGACCACAAGAACGTGGTCAACGGTGTGGCCTTCTGCTGACAGGGCATCGTCAACAATGGGTTTGAGCATATTCGGTTTGCCACGTCGGAATGAGCCGTCGGCCGTGATGACCACTTTGGCTTCTGCGTCGTCGATGCGCGAGCGCAGTGCTTCGGCTGAGAAACCACCGAAGACGACTGAGTGCACCGCACCGATCCTGGCGCAGGCCAGGATCGACACAACGGATTCGACCAGCATGGGCAGGTAAATGGCCACCCGGTCGCCCTTCGTGACGCCTAGGGATTCTAGCGCGTTGGCAGCTTGTGAAACCCGGGCTTGCAGGTCAGCGTACGTCACGGCATCTGTGTCGCCGGGTTCGCCTTCAAAGTAGAGGGCTACGCGCTCGCCGTTACCGGCTTCAACGTGACGGTCTACCGCGTTATAACAAGCATTGGTCGTACCATCGGCAAACCACCGGGCAAACGGAGGATTGGACCAATCAAGGACTTCGGTAAAGGGGGTGTCCCAGTGGACTTCGTTGCGGGCGCGGTCCGCCCAATACTCCAGTGAGCTCTGCTCTGCTTGTGCATACAAGTCGCGGGCTCGTTGAGTGGTTTCCTGTTCATGCGTGGTGACCATGAGGCTCCTTAGGGTCGTGATCGTAGTCACATCTAGGGTTATGTTAGGGCGTTTTGGGGGCCCATTCAAACCGAAGGTGCGCTGAACGGCTATCAAACGTGCGATGAGCGGTCCTAAAGCCGTAGACAGCAACGGTTAGACGGTGAACAGTGTTGTCGGCCTAAGATGAAGCAGAGGATGTGGGCGAACACCGGCATCGGTGAAGAAGGGACGACTGTGACAGACGAAACGCCGTTGGCCAAGAAACGCAGGGCACGCAAAATATATCGGGTGCTAGGGGAAACCTTTCCCTATGCACACGCCGAACTGGATTTCACCAACCCTTTTGAACTCTTGGTGGCAACAGTCTTGAGCGCCCAGACCACCGATATTCGCGTGAACTCGGTGACGCCTACACTCTTTGCGCAGTACCCAGATGCTTGTGCCATGGCACAAGCCCAAGAAACCAGCCTGCAGGAACTGATCCGTCCCACCGGGTTTTACAAAAACAAAACACGTTCCCTATTGGGCCTATCACAGGCACTGGTCGAAGAACATGACGGCCAAGTGCCCGATACCTTAGAAGAGCTAGTAAAACTGCCGGGTGTGGGACGCAAAACAGCCTTCGTGGTGCTGGGCAACGTTTTTGGGGTTCCCGGCATTACAACCGATACCCACGTTATCCGGTTGGCTAACCGCTTTGGCTGGACGGATTCGACCAATGCCAATGTGGTTGAGCGCGATATCGCCGAACTGTTTGAACCCAAGGACTACACCGAATTGTCGCACCGGGTGATCTTCTTAGGACGACGTATCTGTCATGCCAAACGTCCGGCCTGTGGGGCGTGCCCGGTAGCCAAGTGGTGTCCGTCTGCTGGGATCGGTGAGATCAATCCGGCAGCGGCCAAAGAACTTCTCTCGTATGAACTGGCACCTGGACGCGAACACATCCATGAGGCCCTTGTAGCGGGGGCCTCTCGCGCTGACCTGCGGGCCGCCGGTTATGAGTGGGAGGCATAATGCAACTCGATGGTGCGCTTGCGGACTTGCTGGCACTAGTACACACTTACGGGGAAGTCGATCAGAATATCGTCAATCGGGTGAGCGTATCACCCGCGGCATCCCTGCCAGAACATTCCAAGACATGGCCCTACGATCTGGCATCGCTGGTTAATCCGCGAGACGCCTCGGTGCTGTTGTTATTCGGTTCCATGGACGACCGGCCAGCCACGTTCGACCGAACCATAGTGCCGAAAGAACTCGACGTCTTGCTCACGCAACGGTCCATGGTGTTACGCAATCATCCCGGACAAGTATCGTTTCCGGGCGGGGGCCTCGACCCTCATGACGTCGATGCGACCGCCTGTGCGATTCGTGAAACACAAGAAGAAACCGGCGTTGACCCCAGCGGCATCATTCCCCTCGGAACGCTACCGGTGCTGCCGCTACCAGTCACCAATTTTCAAGTGACACCGGTGCTGGGTTGGTGGCAACACCCCGACGACAATGAAATGATCACCACTGCAGAAGCAACCAGAGTCTTCCGAGTTCCCGTCGGTGATCTGGTGAATCCGAAACTCCGCGTGACCGCCGTGGCCAGTGACCGCTCAGCAAAGCACCGCTACGGGACACCAGCTTTTACTGTTGGCGGCACGCTAGTGTGGGGCTTTACCGCGATGATTCTGGACCGAGTCCTGGAATTACTCGGTTGGGCAGAGCCCTGGGACCCTCGCTATATCATCGACATATCCGACTGGGATGCCACAAAACCTGTCCCCGCAGCGTTCTTTGACCCAGACCATCCGGGCCTAGATCTACACGGCGTCAACCGTACGGGCTAACGCTGCTAATCACCGCCCAGGATCCACAGAATCTTGTGATTGTGGTGCTTATCCACAATGCGGCTGAGCCCTCCGTTGAAAATGCGTCGATTGGTTGATGCTTGATGCATGACAACCACGCAACGTAGATCCCGAAGACAGAAGAACGCACCGTCGCATGGCCTGCGCTCGGTTCTGATCGATACCCAGGATGCAACCGGTCCGGCTGCCGATTTTGTCTACGCGGTAGTTGCTGCTCTGGGCCTGGACATTATCGAATCTCCGGATGCGAGTGACACAACCAACGCCGTCCATATTCAGGTTTCCGGCAATAGGATGTACGCCGGAGACAGGCAGTGGCACTACCCAGAGCATGAGGCCACGTTTGAACACTGGTTGGTATCACAAGGCTTTCCGCGGGCTACGCACAACACCGTGTGGGCAACCGTCCAAACCGGGCACGACAATTACCCCCTGTTGGCGGCGGCAATGGCCTATGCGGCATCCGAGACCGCGGCACATAGGACCCTGCTGCTAGACGCCGATGCTTCCGGAGCACTCACCACCACGATCCTGGACGACACCGACAATGGCGTCGAAGTGCTGGAATTTGACCGTTTCTTGCCGTCACCGCACATCTATCTCCTAAACACTCCAGTCTGGGAGGGTGTCAGTCTGCTGTTACAGCAGCATGGTGCCAACCCGTTGAATTCTGTGCTGCTGGATGACACGGTTGCTGCAGCTCGTCATCATTTCCACACCGTCGTCGTCAATTGTGGTGCCGATCTGTTCATGGCGCAACGCCTTGCTGCCGACGGAGCACAAGTGGTGCATGTCGATGATTTTTCTCGGCCGCTCTACGTGCAGTTTGAACCGCATAAGAAACTGGATTACTCATCCCATCGAATACCAGAGTATGGCACGCGCCGAGATTTCCAATTCATTTACTCAAACACTCGACGCCGCAAAGGCATGCGCCGTTGGATGGAGCGAGGTGACGACTAATGGGACGCGGATGGACACCCAAACGACCAGAAAAAGTCGGGGGACTAACCGCCGCCAAACGCTGGTTAGCTTCCCGTCTGAACGCTCACGACCACCAAACCAAACCTGATCGCGCTGTCGTGGCACAAGCTGTAGCAAAACATGTGCCGGTCACCTCCAGCAGCCAGGCTCAAGCAACCATGCAACACATGGTGGATGATTTGTTGGGGCTCGGCCCGCTTGCGGAATTTTCTCGCCAGCCCGATGTCACTGACATCATCGTGGACGGCCGCGGTCGCATTTGGACCGATACTGGTACCGGGCTCAGCCGAACAGAGACGTGCCTGGACGCTGCAGAAACGAAAGCGCTCGCAGTTCGCTTGCTAGGCCAGGGTGGTAAACGACTCGATGAAGGGATGCCCTATGGTGACGTGCAGATCGGTCACGCCAGAATTCACGCAGTGCTCCCGCCGATCGCCACCGAAGGCCCACAGCTGTCCATCCGATTACCGTCTAAGACACAGGCAAGTCTTGAGACTTTGTCCACGGATTGGCATGGTGCCGAAAAATGGCTGAACGTCATTGGTCATCTGATGCAGAACCGCGCCAATATGCTCATTTCAGGTGCCACCGGTTCGGGCAAAACAACACTGTTGGCTGCCCTCCTAGCCACGGTCGACGAGGGGCAGCGTCTCCTCACCATAGAAGATACTCCGGAACTGAATATTGACCATCCACACGTGGTGGGTCTAGCTACTCGTGATGCCAACACTGAAGGCCAGGGTGGCATCGGCCTACCAGTCCTCATTCGCCAGGCACTGCGCATGCGTCCCGACCGGGTCATTGTTGGAGAATGTCGCGGTGCCGAAGTCGTTGATTTTCTTACCGCAATGAACACTGGTCACCGCGGCGCCATCGGTACCGTTCATGCTAACTCGGCGGCTGACGTCCCGGCCCGACTGCATGCCATGGCCGCACTTGCGGGGCTGGGGCCGACGAGTGCAGCACTACAGATTCGCTCGGCCATTGACGTCGTCATTCAACTCACCCGGGGTGAAGAAGGTCGGCGGTATCCCGCTGAAATCGCCTTATTATCCAAAACCGGCAACGGCGCCGAACTCAATCTCATTCCGGTGCTCACAACGGTGGGACAACAGGTTATAGAAGGCACCGGACTCGGGCTGTTGGATTCACTGGCGACTGTTCACAGGCGGGCAGCATGAACCCATTCAAAATAGTCTTCGAGCTGATAACCGCGAAACGTCGTGCAGCGCAGCATCATGCAGAGTTTATTCGGGTTATTCGACAGGCCGCAGCACTCTTATCGGCCGGCCGTGCACTGAGCCAACTTTGGCCCGAAGTAGCCCAAGCGCACCAGCCATGTTCCGGGCAACCTGCACTAGAAGACGTGGATCCCAGATGCTGCATGCATCATGTTCTGAACCGGCAACACGCAGCTAGCCTTTTGAATCAGCCATACTTCGCACAGGTAACCGGACCAGGCCAAGCCCGCGACTGGCAACAGCTGGCCGCAACCCTGACCTTAGCCCAGCACACCGGAATGTCGCTGTCAGAAGTACTCTACCGTCTTGCCGATGCATTGGAAGCAGGAGAAGACGCCCAGCAAGCTCGAGACGCTGCATCGGCGGGGCCGAAATCTACAGCAAATCTCTTGGCCTGGTTACCGGTAGCTGGAGTAGGACTTGCACACATGCTCGGCGCATCTATTGGTCAATTACTCACCAGCGTAACCGGCTGGTTGTTGGTCGTTTCTGGTGTTGTGCTTGCGGTCATTGGGCGGGTCTGGACGCGTCGCATGATGAAAACCGCGGAGGAACCATGAAGGAGAAACACACTGCCACCGACCCGGCGCTGGTCTTGGATATCCTCGCGCAGCTGTTTGCTTCAGGCAGCTCATTAGCCAACGGCCTGGCAGCAGTCGGGAACCACCTACCTGGTTGTCAGCCACTAACTTCGGTGGCCAACCAACTGCTGCTGGGCGTTAGTTGGGACCAAGCCTGGGAACACGCCCGCGACGATCGACACCTGGACCAACTCGCTAATGAACTGCAATTTGTTCATACGTCAGCAGTTCCATCAGCACACATGCTCACCACAGCAGCCACCGCGTTGCGGGCCAACCGAAAACGATTAGCCGAACAGTTAGCCCAGGAACTCGCCATTCGACTTGTTCTGCCGACCGGTATCTGCATGCTGCCGAGTTTTATTCTGCTGGGCATTGTGCCGATGGTATTGGCTCTGCTACCCGGCTAACAGCCAGAGACCCATAACTAAATATCGACTAGTAACCCCATGTGAATACAAGGAGAATACCGTGGAACACAACCAATCCTTTACCCTCGACCTGACCGACGAAAACGGCGCTAACACAGCAGAGTATTCAATAGTTACACTGGCCGCCGTCGCTTTTGCCGGCGTGCTTGCTGCGGTCATATCATCGGGAACCGTTCAAGGCCTTCTGGAAGGTCTTATTGAACGTGCCCTGAGTTTCTAATCCCATCAACGAGACGGCCGGGGCACAGACCCCGGCCACCTCGGGAGCCACGATGCAACTATCTAAGAAATCCACGGAAGGGTCGGTGACAGCGGAATTCGCGGTGATTCTCCCCGTTGTCGTCCTGGTCATCGCCATGCTCGTCAACGTCATAGTCATCGGAATGCACCAGTCCAACCTTCACCAAGCAGCAGCAATTGCCGCCAGACAACTTGCGCGTGGGGAAGCACAACATGAGATCAACACCTCGGTGACCACCATGACCTCGACATCCACCAGCGTGGCCACCTCATCGTCTGGTGACTGGGCCACCGTTGAACTCACCAGTCCCGTCCCAGGCCCACTCGGGCTGATCCCGAGTATTGAACTCACCGCCCAAGCGAAAGCACCAAACCAATGGACCGTACAACCCTAACCGCAGACGAGGGCGCCTCGACCGCCATGATGCTTACCGTTTTTGCCGCATTGATGTTGCTTTTGGCAGCAACAATGACGCTTATTCAAGTCCATGTGGCAGCGTCACGGGCAGCCGTAGCCGCCGATCTGGCAGCGCTCTCAGCGGCCGATGCCGCGCGGGGACTCATGATAGGGGAGCCGTGTGCGGTGGCAGAGTCCACGATCAGCGCCCACGGAGCCTCCATGACCACCTGCCAGCTCGAAGACCGGGGTGTTGTCCTGGTAGAAGTACGCTTCAGCGTGCCCATCGGACTTGATGCTACTGCTGCATCTCGGGCGGGACCGAAACTGCCCTAGACAACGCCTGTGCGGCAAAACGTAAAACTAACACCGCACCGGCTTTATCCAATGGTGAGTTCCGGTTGCCGCACTTGGGCGATTGAACACAGGACGGGCAACCATCAGGACAATCACAGTTCTCGATCGCCTCCATAGTCGCGGTAATCCATGTCGCGGCGTGGCTGAAACCGCGGGTCGCGAACCCCACCCCGCCAGGGTAGCCATCGTAAACAAACACCGTAGGCGCCTCGGTGTCAGGATGCAGCACCAACGAGACGCCGCCGATGTCCCACCGGTCATTCGACGCGACCAGTGGCATCATACCGATCATGGCGTGTTCGGCAGCATGTAAAGCCCCGGGCAGTCGATCTGTGGTCAATCCTGCGGCCACAAACTGGTCAGAGGGTGCAGTAAACCAGACAGCCTGGGTGAATAATTCACGTGCGCTGAGGTCTAACGGCTCTTCGTCGATCACCTGACCGCTGGCAATGTCTTTTCGCTGATACGACACCACCTGGTTTGTCACTTTGACGGGACCATGAACCCAGGCAAACTGGTCCTGGTCAGAATAGAATCGAGCGTCTTCGGACAGTATTTCTACGTCAGTGACATCGCGGGCTTGTGTGAAGTATTCCGGTTCAGCACGGAGCACCACAACGGTGGCGTGTTCTTCATCAAGGTCATCAACCACCCAGGTACGGCCCTGGTGTACGTACACTGCACCGGGATGTGTTTGGGAATGGGCTTGTTCGGAACCAATCGAACCCAACACGGCCCCTGTTTCGCCATCGATAATCTGCATGGGGCCCGAACCGGCATCGCGAAGACTGATCATGGCGGCGGCATGTTGTTCATGGGTCCAGTACCATCCGGCCGGGCGACGCCGTAAATATCCGGCAGCCGTGAGGTCCTCGACGATGTGTCGAATATGGTCCGGGTCTCCAAAGTCTGCCAGATCATCAGGTTGCAGTGGAATTTCTGCCGCTGCAGCACACAGATGAGCCGATAGGATGTGTGGGTTTTGAGCGTCGATTACGTTGTCTTCGACTGCGAGGTCAAAGACCGCTTGAGGATGGTTGACCAGATACGTGTCCATGGGATCATCACCGGCAACATACAGGGCGAGGGAACGTTGGCCTGAACGCCCAGCACGCCCCAACTGTTGGAAAAAGGAAGCGCGCGTACCCGGCCAACCAGCGACTACCACACCGTCGAGTCCGGCGATGTCTATGCCCAACTCGAGTGCTGGGGTCGTGGACACCGCTAAGAGTTTGCCATTATTGAGCCGTTCTTCGACATCTCGACGTTCCTCAGGCAACAACCCGGCACGATACGCAGCTGCACGTCCCGGTAGTGACGGATCGATCTCCGCCAGGTTTCGCTTGACCATCTGGGCCATCGCTTCGGCACCTCGACGGGAGCGAATAAACGCGACCGATCGGATTGTATTGACCGCTAAGTCAGACAACATATCGGCGCCCGTTGCGACAAGCGACCGACGTAGGGGAGCGCCGTGCTCACCGGTGGCTGCAGAAAACTCAGATTCCCAGAATCCCACGACGACTTCACCGTGACCCGAGGTATCCTCTTCGACGCTCACCGCCGAGGATCCAATCAACTTGGAAAAGCTTTCTGCGGGGGCAGACGAAGTTGCTGAAGCACCGATGAAGACCGCATCATGATTGCCCAGGCTGGCGCAAATTCTGCGTAATCTGGTCAACACAACGGCAACGTGGGAGCCAAACACCCCGCGATAGGTGTGTGCCTCATCGACGATCACATATTTGAGGTTCCGGAAGAACTTTGCCCAGCCCCCGTGATTGGGCAGGATACCCACATGCAACATATCGGGATTGGTAACCAAAACATTGGCGTGTTCCCGTGCCCAGGCGCGGGAAGATGGATCCGTATCTCCGTCGTAGGCAGCCGGGCGTAACCCCGAAACCCCGTGTTCGGATAGGTACTGCCAAGACGCTAATTGATCGGCTCCGAGCGCTTTCGTCGGGGCAAGATACAGTGCCGTGGAAAACCCCTCGGCAACATCGACAGCAACCGGTAGCTGGTAGGCGAGCGACTTGCCTGAGGCTGTTCCGGTGGCCAACACCACGTGGCGTCCCTGGAGGGCGTGGTTGGCGGCAGCTACCTGGTGTTCAAACGGTTGCGTTACGCCGGTTGAACCCACCGCATCGACAAATTCTTGCGGTGTTTGTTCTGGCCAATCAGAAAACCTGGCGGTGCGTTCCGGTAGCACGCGTGTGTGAACTAACTGGTCTGGCACACGGGAGTATCCAAGAAGCTCCGCCAGGTAGGACGCAGCGTCATCATGGACGCCTGTCTGCTGAATGTGAATCGGTCGCTACTGCTTATGGCTGGAAGGTTTGGGTGGCCCACTGATCTTTGGGATCAACATCGGGGTGACCCAGTACGACAACATCACCGATGGCGGTCCAACCCAGGTAAGAATACAGGGCCTGGCCTTCGACGCCGGCGATAAGCAAGCCTTCTTCAACGTCGTTTTCTAGTGCCAGGGAGCTGAGGTAACGCATGGTCAGTGAACCCAGGCCTTGACGACGGAAATCAGGTGACGTCCAGATTTGATCGAACACCGCGTAGGTACCATCGACGACGGCGACGCGACCACGAGCGGCAAGTTTATCCGGGCCGGCTTCGGACTCCTCGGTGGTGCGGAACGCTACCAGGTACCAGCCATCGTTTCGGACGACCTCGGCGGTAAATTGCTCGGGCACGATGGGTTCTTCCACATCCTGCTCGCTCATATCGGTGACCATCACCAATTCGTCTACACCGATTGGACGCAGCTTCGTTTTTTCAGCGTAAGTACGTGCGGTGGCTCCAGCAGGCTGAGTCTCTTCTGGCAGATCAGCTGCGACAATTAACTGGCGGGTAGGGTTTTTGAGAATTTCACCCGCAACGACCTGCAAAACGTCGTCTGACGCATTGGTTACAACGTATTCCCATAGGTCTTCACCGGCTTCGGCCGATTCCGGGGTGCGCAGCGCAGCGTGAATGTTGCCCTGCGTGGTGAGGTGATAGTTTCGAATTCGCGCACGACCGGTGAGCCAAGCCGTGGCAAGTTCGTCTGTCAGTGAAGTAGTGATAGCCATAGTCCTAGAATAGCTTCAGTCATGCTCTAAGCCCAGCTACGAGTAGATACATTGCGCAAGCGTCACGAACTTGTAACCCTTAAGAAAGCTCATAAACCGTAACCCCGACCCCACTGAACGCGAAAAGAATTGCAACCGATGAACCCACAAACCAAAATTGCTCTCTACTATCATTTCGCTCCGATCGATGACCCGCAGGCCGTTGCTCTATGGCAAAAAGAACTGTGCAAACGTTTGGGGCTGACCGGCCGCATCATCATCGCCGAACACGGCATCAACGGCACAGTCGGAGGCAATATTAGGGCGGTCAAGGAATACGTTAAGCTGACCCGAGGATACGAGGGGTTCAAAGACCTCGAGGTCAAATGGTCGGAGGGTTCGCATGCCGACTTCCCACGACTCAGTGTGAAAGTGAAACCTGAACTGGTCGCATTTGACCGGCCCGAGGAAATTCAAGTCGCTGAAGGCAATCAAGTGCTTGGAACAGCCACACACTTATCGCCACAAGAGGTCAATGACCTGGTTGCCCAGCGTGAGGCCGAGGGAAACCCGGTAACGTTCTTTGACGGTCGCAATGCTTTCGAAGCCCAAATCGGGAAGTTCCAGAACGCCGTCGTCCCGGATACCACCACCACACGCGACTTCATCGCTGAATTGGAATCTGGGAAATATGATCATCTGAAAGACCAGCCGATCATTACGTATTGCACCGGCGGGATCCGCTGTGAAGTGTTGACCGTGCTGATGGCCAACCGCGGGTTCAACGAGTTATATCAAATAGATGGTGGCATTGTGCGCTACGGTGAAGCCTTCGGAGATGACGGACTCTGGGAGGGTTCACTGTATGTCTTTGACGAGCGCATGGCCTTGAACTTCTCCGATACGCCCAAAGTGATCGGTACATGCCAACTATGCGAAGCCCCCAGCGCCGAATTACGCAACTGTGCGGATCCGGGATGCAAGACGCTTGCAGTTATTTGCGACTCCTGTCATGAACAACAACCCGACCGCATATGTGAGACGTGTGCGAGTCATACCGCATCGACGAGGAAATAATGCACCCAGCCCCTGTTGCCAATCCGAAAGCACTGAGCGCGCTACAGCAAGATTTTGTGGTCGCCGGATACACTTCTGAGAACATCGAAGCCCTGCTTGGTCCAACGGCGAGCGCCGCATTGGACCGCGGCCAACACGTACCGGCGCGGCGTGTTCTAGCCCAACCACTAGCACAGGCTAATCCTCTTGCCGGTCTGATCAGCTGTTTTGTGCTGGCAGATCCCATAACTGCGTCACTGGCCGAGACCATCTTTGGTCAGCTGACGCTAGAGGGCGCGCTCGACCTGAATATCGTCACCACCACTGATGACGGCCAGATCGCTGCCACCGTCGACATCTCGACGTATGCCACGGATCAGCAGGGTGATCTGTGGGTCGCTTCGGATCAAACAGCGCTGCAGCTCGGTCACTCGTTGCCCGAAGAACACATCTTGGGTATCGGCAAAGCTTCGATCACACTTGCCGAAATCACGCCGCGAACCCAAGTGAAAACCGCATTAGACCTCGGCACAGGTTGCGGCATTCAAGCCATGCACTTGCTACACCACGCTGAGCATGTGACGATCACGGACATCTCGCAACGAGCCTTAGACTTTGCGGTATTCAATATTCTGCTCAACGCTCTGCAGCTACAGGTGGACCCGGAGCGACTAACAGACCGCGTGGCCGTACGAGCTGGCAACATGCTGGCGCCGGTAGAGGGACAGACATTTGAACTGGTAGCAACCAATCCACCGTTTGTGATTGCGCCATCGCAAGCTACAACGAAACACACGTACCGGGAAACCGGACAAACCGGTGACCAACTCGTCAGAGAACTCATCTCCAATATTGACCGCGTGCTCGCCCCCGGTGGACAAGCGGTTATGTTAGCTAACTGGGAAATGTTTGGTCCCGGCCAATGGCACGAGCGCTTGGAAACGTGGCCTGCGCCAGACCTCGATATCTGGACGATTCAACGCTCGAGCGCGGATCCAGCGCAGTACGCCGAAATCTGGTTGCAAGATTCCTCTGAGAACCTCAACCGAGCCACCTACGACGCCGCCTATGAGCGTTATCTTCAGGATTTCGAAGCTCGGGGTGTCACCCAAATTGGTGTGGGGTGGGTGTGGTTACGGAGACGTCAGACCACAGTCCCGTTGCGCAAATTTGAGTACCTCACCGAGCACGTCCACCAACCGGTCGCCGCTGCATGGTCAGCGTCGGTAGAAAAATATGACACCGTATATAGTGCACCAACACAGGCCGGTGCAACAGCACAGGACTGGATTTTAGCCAACATGCATCTGGTGGCCCCCGAGTGGGTAACCTATGAACAGTATCAGCGTTTTGGCGCCGAACATCCAGAAGTACTCATGGCACGCTCCGGTACCGGTTTTGGCCGTCACGTGCGGCTAGATACTGCAACTGCTGCGGTGCTCGGCGCGTGCGACGGCGAGTTGTCAATCGGACAAATCGTTGCGGCCGTGGCAGGATTACTATCATTAGACGATGATCAGACCGCTGCACTTCGAACGGAAATCACCGCGTTATACATTGACGGATTCCTTGAAGTGTACGAGCCTGAAACAACGACCAGCTAGATTAGTGTTGAAGCTGCCGCAACGAAAAGGAGCCACGTGAGCGCAAAAAGTTCTGCACCAACCAATGGTGATACCACCAAACTGGTGATCGTGGAATCTCCGGCAAAGAGCCGTTCCATCGCCAAGTTCCTCGGGGACGGGTGGATTGTCGATTCCTCGGTAGGCCACATTCGTGACCTTCCGCGGCCATCTGACCTTCCTACTGACATGAAAAAGGGTCCCTACGGCAAGTTTGCGGTCGATACCGACGACGGCTTCGAGCCCTACTACGTGGTTGCAGATGATAAGAAAAAGAAGGTCACTGAACTTCGCAAAGCGCTCAAGACGGCCGATGAACTCTATCTCGCAACAGATGCTGACCGGGAAGGCGAAGCAATCGCATGGCACCTGCTTGAGGTGCTGAAACCAAAAGTCCCGGTCTACCGCATGGCATTCACCGAGATCACCGAAGAAGGTATCGATCGCGCTCTAGAAAATATTCGAGAACTCGATACTGACCTCGTTGATGCACAAGAAACTCGCCGTATTTTGGACCGTCTCTACGGTTATGAAATCTCGCCGGTGCTCTGGCGCAAAGTGGGTCCTGGACTTTCTGCTGGTCGAGTGCAGTCGGTTGCAACCCGTCTCGTCGTTGAACGGGAACGCGAACGCATGGCCTTTGTGCCGGCTTCGTACTGGGATATCACGGCCAACTTTTTTACCGATTCGGAAGAATCGTTTGCCGCAAAACTTTCGGCGATTGATGATGCCCGCGTAGCCACAGGCCGCGACTTTAACGATGATGGTCAGCTGAAGCCCAAGGCCGATGTAGTTCATCTTGACGAAGCCTCAGCCCAGTCATTGGCCGGCGGTTTAGAAAACGCCGAATTCGCGATCACTTCGCTCGAGGACAAGCCCTACCGCCGTCGGCCGGCTGCGCCATTTACGACGTCGACCCTGCAGCAGGAAGCCTCGCGCCGACTGCGTTTCACGTCGCGAGTCACGATGCAGGTGGCCCAGCGACTGTACGAAAACGGTTACATCACCTACATGCGTACCGACTCGGTCATCCTGTCCTCGCAGGCCATCTCCGCTGCACGGAACCAGGCGACCGAACTGTACGGCGGCGACATGGTGCCGGATAAACCGCGCTACTACGCTTCCCGAAATGCAGCTGCCCAGGAAGCACACGAAGCAATTCGCCCATCGGGTGACTATTTCCGGACGCCGTCAATGGTCAAAAACTCCTTGACGGCCGATGAGTTCCGACTCTATGAACTCATCTGGAAGCGCACCGTGGCCTCCCAGATGGTCGATGCGACCGGTTACACAGCCACCGTGAAAATTGGTGGCACTTCAGCGGAAGCAACCCCGCGGGTGGCAGAATTCTCCGCCTCGGGAACCGTCATCACCGTCCTGGGCTTCATGAAGGCCTACGAATCGGACCAGAAGTCCGTGCCCGGTGAAAAGCAGACCCGTGACGACGCACGCCTGCCAGATATGACTGAATCCCAGATTCTGGAAGCACGAGACGTCGAAGCTGAGGGGCACGAAACCACACCACCATCGCGATATACCGAAGCTTCACTGGTCGCCGAGCTCGAGAAACGCGAAATTGGACGTCCATCCACGTATGCTCCAACGATCTCAACGATCGTCGACCGCGGCTATGTGCGCAAACGCGGTTCTGCTTTGGTCCCATCGTGGACAGCGTTCTCTGTGATCCGGCTGTTAGAAGAACACTTCGGACGGTATGTGGATTATAAGTTCACCGCCCGAATGGAAGACGACCTTGACCAAATTGCTGCCGGCCAGATGGACCGGCAAGATTGGTTGGCTGGGTTCTACTTCGGCTCAGAACAAACCGTCGAAGGTCTGAAGCACACCGTGGAAAACCTCGGTGATATCGATGCTCGCGCTATCAACTCGATACCGGTTGCCGAAGGCATCACCCTTCGGGTTGGCCGCTACGGACCGTATCTAGAACAAGCCCTGCCGGCCGATGCAGAAGAAGGCAGCGACCCCCAGCGCGCTAATGTGCCAGAAGAAATGGCCCCGGATGAGCTCACCAGCGAGGTGGCCACCGAAATGATTGAAACGGCAGGTCCATCCGAGCGTCCGCTGGGCACAGACCCGGATACCGGCTATGAGCTGGTCGCCAAAGACGGCCGGTATGGCCCGTATGTCACGCAGATCATTCCGGACCTGACCGAAGAACAAATCCAGGCGCATAAAGATGCTCAGCCGGATGAGTATTACAAGAACGGCCGCAAAAAACCTAAGAAAGCCCCGAAGAAACCCAAGCCAAAAACCGGTTCGCTGCTCAAGGGCATGGAAATCGCCACCATGACCCTCGATGATGCACGCAAGATTTTGTCGTTGCCGCGCAGTCTTGGGACCGCAGCAGACGGTGAAGAAATCACCGCTCAAAACGGACGATTCGGGCCCTACCTGCGCAAGGGTTCCGATTCACGGTCGCTTGAATCGGAAGAACAATTGTTTACGATCACGCTGGCCGAAGCCGAGGAAATCTACTCGAAACCGAAACAGCGTAGGGGGAGAGGACAGGCCAAACCACCGATCGCAGAATTCGGTAACGACCCGTCGTCGGGCAAGAAAGTCGTGATCAAAGACGGCCGGTTTGGCCCCTACATCACCGACGGTTCCACGAATGTCACGGTGCCGCGTGGCACAGCTCCGGAACAAGTGACCGAAGGTCAGGCCTTTGAAATGCTCGCCGAAAAACGAGCCAAGGGCCCCGCGAAGAAAACAAAGAAGAAGTAGGCTATGCGCCTAGGAGTATTGGACATCGGCTCAAATACCATCCACCTGCTCTTGGTGGATGCGTTTCCCGGAGCGCGCCCAAACGCCTATGCGGACCATAAGCGCCCCCTGTCGTTAATCCGACACCTCGACAACGACGGCGCGATTACCGAACAGGGCCAAGCCAGTCTGATCGAATTCATCAATGGCGCGGTGGCCTTCGCGAAAGCCAACGGTGCGGCTGACATGATTAGCTTCTGTACCTCGGCGATTCGTGACGCGGCCAATGGCAAAGCGGTGCTTGAACGCATCGGTGAGGAAACCGGAGTACACCTGACCGTGCTCTCCGGGGACCAGGAAGCCGCGATGACCTACTTCGCGGTTCGCCGTTGGCACGGTTGGCACGTTGAAAACCTGCTGAACTTCGATATCGGCGGCGGATCATTCGAAATGTCCTTCGGCACCGACGAACTTCCTGCCACGGCCGTCTCGGTGCCCCTGGGCGCCCAGCGGTTAACCAAGGATTATTTTGACCACCCTGAGCCGCCAAGCAGTGAGCAGGTTGCCGACCTTCGAGACTACATCCACGATGTCCTCCAAGAATATCGGGGGCTCTTTCCGACCGAGCTGCCCGAGAACACCGTGGTGACGGGAACCTCCAAGACGTTCCGCTCACTTGCACGGCTGGCGGGAGCAGCTCCGTCAACAGACGGGCTCTTCGTGCAACGCAAACTGCGTCAGAAAGACCTCGGAACGTGGATCCGAACGATGGCCGTCATGTCGGAAACACAGCGTGCCCAGTTACCCGGTGTTTCCGATATGCGCGCCCGTCAGGTACTAGCCGGCGGTATGGTAGCCCAAGCAGCCATGGAAGTCTTTGGCATCAAGAAACTCAAAATCTGTCCGTGGGCACTGCGTGAAGGCCTCATCCTTGGACGCCTGGATGCGCTACGCATCCAGGGACGCGTGGCAGAAACCAGTGAAAACGCCTGGGTTGAAGGCGTGGACCTGACCTCGGATGATCAACGACCCGGATTCTCACTAGGAGTTGGCGGTGGCTAAACCAGAAATTCCGGTGACCTTATCGTCGTCGTCTATCTTTTCGTTAGCACCTCAGCACGTCTTCTCGATGGCAGAGGATCTCGGCTATGACGGCGTAGAAATCATGGTCACCCAAAATCGGTGGACCCACAATCCCACAAAACTCGATGAACTATCCCAGCGCCATTCGATGCCCATTCACTCCGTGCACGCACCCACGCTGCTCTTTACCCAACAAGTGTGGGGCTCAGCCTGGAACAAGGTTGCTCGCGCGGCAGACCTAGCGCGCGAGCTCGGGGCCGAAATCGTGGTGGTGCATCCGCCATTTCGCTGGCAAGGCTCATATGCATTTGAATTTGCCACCGGCATTCGGGACATCATGGAAGCCACCGGGGTAACGATCGCGGTGGAAAACATGTATCCGTGGCGCGTCTCGGGCAGCGAAATCAAGATGTATCTGCCACACCACGACCCCATCCCACAGGACTACGACCACGTCACCTGGGACTTCTCGCACGCAGCCACCTCCAAGATGGATTCCCTGGCAGCCATCAAATTACTGGGCTCCCGGCTATCCCATGTTCACCTGACCGATGGATCAGGACAGGGCACAGCAGATGAACACCTGCTACCGGGCTATGGTCACCAGCGGGTGGTCGAATCACTCCACCATATTGCCGCCAGTGACTACGACGGCGCCGTGTGCGTAGAAGTCTCAACTCGCGGACAAAAATACCCGGGGCATCGCGAAGAAATGCTTGCCGAGTCACTGGCCTTTGCCCGTAAACATCTGGCACGAACCCCCGCAACACAAGGAGAACACTAAGTGCGCATCAGTTTTATCGGTTTGGGACACCTGAACTCGGCAATCCTCGCCGGCCTCCTCGCAGGTGGTTTTGACACCAGCAAGATCACCGCCACCACACATTCCCAAGCATCAGCCACACAGCGTAGCCAAGAATTCGGCATCGAAGTGATCGCCACAGAGAGCGACCCAGCAGCCAATAACACCGCTGTTGTTAACGCCGACATCGTGGTGTTGGGGGTCAAGCCACCGCAGATGGTAGCAACCGCACAAGGACTGGCCGCAGCCTTGACCCCCGATGCCACCGTGGTGTCAGTTGCCGCGGGAACCACGCTGGAAACCTTGGCCAATGCACTCCCGGAAGGTCAACCACTCATCAGGACCATGCCGAACGTTGCCTTGACCGTGGGCAAAGGCGTTGTGGGGATGGCCCGGGGCGCTACCGTCACCGACGCCCAGGTCGAACAAGTCGACGCGGTTTTTGAGGGTTCTGGCACGGTATTTCACGTGGCTGAAAAGGACCTCAACTTGGTTGCCGCCATGGCAGGCTCGGGGCCCGGCTACGTTTTCCGATTCACGAATGCGCTTGCTCGCGCCGGAACAGAGCTGGGGCTAGATGAAACCACAGCACGACAGCTTGCCCGGCTGACGGTCGTGGGAGCCGGCGCCATGCTGGATACTCCAGACGCTAACCCAACAGCCCTGGAGCACTCCATCGCCACCGAAGGCGGCGTAACCGAAGCAGCGCTCCAATCCATGGACGGTGCCGGATTTGACAAGGTGTTCGTCGACGCGCTCAAAGCCAATGTCGCGCGCTCCGAAGAACTCGGAGCCTAACCCCGGGGCTTCTCAATCACCACTAGATGCGTTTGGCAAAGTCATCGACGCGTTCGGTGGGACCAGCCACAATCATATTTTGGCCCTCGCGTAGTTCAGTATCCTGGTCGACACTTTGGAATTCGTCTTCGTGTTCTAAGGCGACGATGGTGACCCCGTACCGATCTTTGATGCGCAACGCACGCAACGACTTCCCGTCGAGGGCTTTCGGTGTATTGATATTGGCCAGGGCATAGCCGGGTGAGAACTCGGTGAAGTTGCGCATGGTGCCGGCCAAGAGATGGGCTGTCCGTTCGCCAGCGTCCTGCTCTGGGAAAATGACATTCGCAGCCCCGATGCGCGTGAGAATTTCACCGTGGACCCGAGTAATGGCTTTGGCCCAAATGGTTTCGACTCCCAAGTCCACGAGGTTGGCCACGGTGAGCACAGAATTTTCAATTGACGTGCCAATGCCGACGACGGCGGTCTTGAACTGACCGGCGCCCAATTGCTCGAGGGCCGCGATATCGGTGGCATCTGCTTGCACAACAGAAGTGAACTCACCCATGTAGCGCTGCACGATGACTCGATCTGCTTCCACAGCCATGAGGTCTTGGCCAGATTCGGTGAGTTCCTCAGCCAGGGCGGAACCGAATCGGCCCAAACCAATGACCAGTACCGGAGAATCAGAGTGTTTAACCAATGATGGGCCTTTCCGTTGGATAACGATAACGAGTTGGGCGGTTTCGGGTAGCCAAACCCGCGGCGAAACTGATCGTCCCGAGACGACCAATGAACATTAGCGCGATCAGAATCCATTGACCTGGCTCGGGTGCGCTAGCGGTGAGCCCGTTACTCAACCCCACGGTCCCGAATGCTGACAGCGCTTCAAATACGGTGGTTTCCAGGTCCTGGCCGGTCACCACGGTCAACGCGACCACCGAGGTTAAAACCAACAGTGCTCCGCCGGCTACAACAGCCACGGCAACACGTACCGTGTTATCGGAAATCTCGCGGTTGTGAACGCGTACGTGTTCGTCACCACGAATCTCCGCGAGAATGGCAAAGAGCAACACCGCTAGTGTCGTGACTTTAATGCCCCCGGCAGTTGAGCCTGAACCGCCCCCAATAAACATCAAAATATTCGTGATCAACAGCGATTGAGCGGTTTGATCAGCGGCTTCATAAATATTGAATCCTCCCGAACGCGTCATGCCGGAAGTAAAGAGCGCGCTGTGCAGTTTTTCCGAGGTGTCCATCGGCCCCAGCGTCGCAGGGTTGTTCCATTCAAAAACCGCCATGAGTACGGCTCCGCCGATCAACAACATGAAGGTCACTTCAAGCGTCAAACGCGTGTGCAGGTTCATCCGAGCTTTGCGGAAGAGCATTCGGTACAGCATGTACACCACGGGAAAACCCAAGGCCCCGGCAAAGACGCCCACATTGATGGTGGTCATAATAACCGGATCGTCCAACGTGGCTGAACTCAACGTAAATCCGGCGTTGGAAAACGACGAAACAGCATAGAACACCGCGTGAAATAATCCTGAGCCGGTGCCCAGCTGACCAACGAAGACCGGCAACATGACTGCCGCCAATATCGCCTCGATACTCAGCGTAAAGATCAATACGGTGATGAGCAGCGCGGGGACTTCACCAAGACCAGATACACCCATCGATTCCACTGAGAGGATTTTGGAGCGCAGGGACAATCTGCGTGACACGAGCATAGTTAACCACGCCCCGAGTGTGACAATTCCCAGGCCACCAAGCTGGATCGCTGCAAGGATCAACAGCTGGCCCGCCAGTGAGAAGTGTTCAGCGGTGGGTACCGAGGTCAATCCCGTTACCGTGACCGCAGAGGTTGCGGTCACTGCAGCATCAACCAGGGCGGTGGGCTCACCGGTGGCCGATGAAAATGGCATGGCTAACAGTGCCGTAAATACCGCGATGACCAGGACGAACACGACGGCTGCGGTACGTGCTGGCGCCGAGGTCACCAGACCAGAAAGTCTGCGCGCTAAACCAACCCCACCGTTGCTGTGGAGCCGTGCACCTGGACTATATCGTGACTGTCTCACTGGTCCTATCTTCGTCCTTTAAACGGGTTCCGACCAGTCCTGTCTGGTCGTGTCGAAAAGACAAAATGTCATAAAGGCAGCTTTGCGTCGCCCCGCGGGCAGAACAACATACGCTAGTCAGTGATGGAAAACACAGCTGGACCCCGTAGTGCACTGGTGTGGGATGACGCCTTTCTGAACTACCGATTCTCAGATACCCATCCCATGAATCCGGTGCGCCTCAAACTGACCCACCGTCTTGCAAAAACGCTGGGTGTATTAGATCGGGAAAGACTCTTGCAGGTCAAACCACCCGTCGCCACAGACGCCGAGTTAGCTGCCATCCATGCGATAGATTACATCGCACAGGTGCGAGCCGCGTCAGCCGATGCAAATTCGACAGATCCGTCGACCATCGCCAATATTTCCAGTGTTTATGAGTCAGTAGGACTCGGAACCGAGGACTGCCCCGTTTTTGCCGACCTGCACGAGTCTTCGGCGCGCATCGCCGGGGGATCGCTGGCTGCGGCCAAGGCTATCTGGTCGGGCGAGGTCAACCGGGCCGTGAACTTTGCTGGCGGCATGCACCACGCACAACGAGCCAAGGCCTCTGGCTTCTGTATTTATAACGACGCCGCCCTAGCCATTCAATACATGCTGGATCAGGGTGCTGAACGGATCGCTTATGTAGACCTTGACGCCCATCACGGCGATGGCGTTGAGCAAGCCTTTGTGGACGACCCGCGAGTACTGACCATCTCGGTCCACGAAACCGGTCTGCTGTTATTTCCAGGCACCGGTTTTGCCAAAGATATTGGTGGCCCCCAGGCAGAAGGCTACGCCGTGAACGTTGCGGTACCAGCTTCGGTCGGCGACGCCGGCTATCTTCGTGCGGTCCACGCCGTCGTGCCTCAGCTCTTGCGGTCTTTCAGACCAGAGGTTCTTGTGACCCAACACGGGGCAGATGGGCACCGGCACGATCCGCTAGCGGACCTCAATCTGTCGGTGGATGGCCAACGCCAGCTGATGGTCGATGCTTCAGACTGGGCCGAAGATTTCGCTGGCGGAAAATGGTTGGCCCTTGGCGGCGGGGGATATAGTCCCGTAAAAGTAGTGCCGCGTGCATGGGCTCATCTGGTCGGTATCGTTGCCGACACGCCGATACCACGAAAAACCGAAATTCCTATGGAATGGAGGGAGCTTGTGGGCCAAGAATTGGGTCTCGCTGCCGAAGACGTCGTGTCCTCGATGTCCGACGGAACAGACGTATGGTGGCGCTCCTGGGAGGTCGGATATGACCCTGCAGACGCTACAGATCAGTCGATTATGGCGACCCGAAAAGCCGTGTTTCCGATGCACGGATTGGACCCGTGGTTCGACTAACGAAACCTTGTATTTGATTACGTAAGCTATTATTAATGTAATGGTGGTTGCCGCCTACATTCTGAACTTCCCCTCAGGCGTAGAACCCCGACCTCAGTGGGAACGTTAAAGGAGTAACAAACGTGGCGGAGAATTTCGCAAAAGCCAAATTCATGACGGTGACCGAAGTCGCAGGCATGATGCGAGTCTCTCGGATGACGGTATACCGGATGATCCATTCAGGTGACCTACCGGCTGTGCGATTCGGACGCTCATACCGTGTCCCCTTAGAAGCAGTGGAATCCATCGTCTCCGATACAGATGCGGCTACCGGTACCGACGAATAACCCCAAACGTTCAGGATTTCAGAACCGCCTTACCGGGCGGTTTTGTTTTTGGTAACCATAGTTACCTGCAAGGAAAGTGATGAATCTCAAACTGCTCACGAAACCCGAATGTCACCTGTGCGCTGCTGCTCGTGACACCATGGACGAAGTCACGGGAGAATATAACATCACGTGGGAAGAAATCTCCACCACGGATCATCCGGGACTGGCAGAACAGTTCGCAGAAGAGATTCCCGTCTTATTCGTCGACGACCGGCAGCGTGATTTCTGGGTTATCGACCCGCAGAGACTCCGCAAAATGATTGCGGCTGGTTTGGACGCATGACCCAGCAGCCCACGGCGAAGAAGCTTTCTGCACCGACCCTGTCACGCTTACCGCAGTACCTGCGGTATCTGGAAGCCCTGCACGCTGAAGGGACCGGACACGTCACCTCCGCTGAATTAGCCGATGTGCTCGGTGTCTCTGATGCCCTCACGCGCAAAGACGTCAGCACACTGGGTCATAGCGGCCGAGCAGGCAGAGGCTATTCGGTCGAGGCCCTGCGCTATACCATCGCCCGAATCCTCGGCGTCACGAGCGGGCGACGAGTGCTGTTGGTGGGTGCTGGCAACCTTGGGGCAGCGCTGATGTCCTACCAAGGATTCGGCGACCGGGGCATGAACATCACGGCGGTGGCCGATAACGACCCGGAAAAGATCGGCCAACTCCACGGCGGGCACAAAGTTTTAGACATTAACGACATCGGCACCGACCACGATATGGAACTTGCCATCGTGGCGGTGCCGGGTGATGTTGCTCAAGGTGTCGCTGATACCCTGGTTGCAGCGGGGCTTACGGGGATCCTAAATTTTGCTCCGCGTCGTCTTCACGTACCTGATCATGTGATTGTACGTACCGTAGATCTGTCTGCAGAACTCCAGATTCTTGCTTTTCATCGCGACGGAGCGTCGGGGTAAACCTTTTTCGCAGCCTTCTGCCAAGCCTTCTGCCGGTAGTATTCGGTGGAAGCGGGCAGCCAGGCGTAGACGATCCCCACAATGCCCAAGACAACGGCAAGAGCGGTCAGCACTCCAACCAGAGGTGTGACGAACGAAAGATTGAACAGGGACAGCACCGCAAAAATGGTCCCCAGAATTCGCATTGATCGCCAGCCGTTCCGAATCCCAAGGCCAACAAGCAGGTATGCCACCGCAAGGATGACTGCCTGACCAATCATGGCAGCGGTCATCATCGACGAGTTCAAGTAGGTTTCCATGCTGTCGAAGGGAACCTGATCACCCATCGAACCCATCATGGAATCCAACATCTCGATGTCCTGATCGCTCATTCCGCGATTGGGCAGTGCGACAACGATCAACTGGGACACCAGATATGAAATGCCTGCGGCTACGATTGCCCAAAAGGAGATGTCGAGAATTTTTGGTCGTTTTGGTGGGCGTGTCATTTCCGGTGTGAGCTGCGGCCCGCCAAGTGGTTGACCAGGCTGCTGGAAACCAGGCTGGTGTTGGTATCCGGCGGGTGGCTGCGGTGCTTGGTAGGCACCCTGTTGTGGCCCATATTCGGAGTGTGGTTGTTGACCTTGCGGTCCTTGAGGGCCGTACTCTGCACCCGATGCTTCACGGGGCTGTTGATATTTTTGCTGATGTTCAGCAAGTTCGTCGCCGGTTAAACGCACACCATAATTTGGAGGGTCGTTGCGCTTTTTGTCGTCCATGACGAGCCTTTCGTTGAGATCTTTTCCTCCATCCTAACGAGTTGATAAGCACTAGATTGTCACCGTCAGACACAAAATTCTTACCCGGTAGCTTAAGCATGCGGCGGGACAGCACCCGGAGTCATCGCCCAGATGAACTCTGTGTCAAAATGTGGTTTATGACAGTTAGCGTTCACTTGGTTCGCCACGGCGAAGTATTCAACCCCGACAAGGTGCTCTATGGTCGACTGCCCGGGTTCGGGCTTTCTTCACTGGGACTCCAGATGGCACAGGAGCTCGCTGACGGATGGCAGTCAGCGCCAGACATCTTGGTGTCGTCGCCGCTACAGCGAGCGCAGGAAACGACCGCACCGTTGGCCAAGAAATTTGAACTCGAGGTTCGAACCGAGCAACGCGTCATTGAGGCCGGCAATAAGTTTCAAGGGCTATCCGATATGCGTCGTCAATTGCGTAACCCCAAACTCTGGCCGCTGATTCTCAACCCGTGGCGTCCATCGTGGGGCGAACCCTATGTCCAGCAAGCAGCTCGTATGGCTGGCGCGATTCAGGATCTACGAGATGAACTTATGCTGACTCACGGCCCGGGGGCTTCCGCTGTCGTCGTGTCGCATCAACTGCCGATTTGGGTCACGCGGCTCTCCGCGGAGGCCAAACCTCTCGCACACGATCCGCGGTACCGAAAATGCTCATTGGCCTCGGTCACCAGTTTCGAATTTTCGCCGGGCCAACGCGTGCCAACCGTGCATTACAGTGAGCCGGTTGAACATTTGAGTAAACAAGCAGCTGCCCTGCCAGGCGCCTAAATACTCAGGATCTACTCAGTTACCGGAACTATACTCTAGCCCGGTATTTGAAAGGGAGAACTCGTGGGGAACAAGACATCACGCGCACTGATCGGCCTAGCCATAGCGGGGGCCGGACTGCTGACAGCGTGTTCGGGGGATGACCCATTGGCCGCTCAGGCGGGCAATTCGGAGGGCAAGAATTACATTGCCGGTGATGGCTCAGTCATGGAAATCGCGCAGAACGAACGCGGGGAACCCGTAGAATTTTCGGGTGAAACCTTCGACGGGCAGACCATCAGTGGCGAGTCTCTCGAAGGACCAACACTGGTCAATTTCTGGTACGCCTCGTGTGCCCCGTGTCGAGTTGAGGCACCGCATTTGGCAGAGCTCAACGCCGAATTCGAAGACGATGTCACATTTGTGGGCGTGAATGTCCGTGACGGTGCCGAGACTGCCGCAGCCTTTGAACGAAACTTTGAAATCGAATACCCCTCCATTGAAGGACGGGACGGTCAAGTCCTGCTTGAGTTCACAGACTATGTACCACCACAAGCTGTACCAACCACCCTGGTCTTGGATGATCAAGGCCGGGTTGCCGCACGTGTACTCGGAGCCGTTGAGCAATCAACACTAAAATCATTGCTCGCTGGTGTGGTGGATGAATGAATAATCCATTCGCCGAGATCGCCTTAGACGGGTCAATGTGGTTGGCGCTGCCCGTTGCGGCCCTAGCCGGACTCGTCTCCTTTTTATCGCCGTGCGTGCTCCCGCTTGCACCCGGCTATCTCGGCTACGTCTCCGGACTCTCCGGAGCCAGCGTAGAAGATACCAAGCGCGGCCGGATGCTGTTCGGGACCTCCCTCTTTGTGTTGGGTTTTACCGCCGTCTTTGTTACCGCCGGATTGCTTTTGAGTCGCGCGTTTATCTGGCTCAAAGGAGACGGCCAGTGGCTCACTCAAGTGTTAGGCGGTGTCGTCATCATCATGGGCATCGTGTTCATGGGCGGACTGTCGTTCTTTCAGCGTGACAGAAAAATTGGCTACCAACCCACAGCGGGACTGTGGGGCGCGCCCGTGCTCGGGATGATTTTCGGGCTCGGCTGGGCGCCCTGTATTGGTCCTACCATGGCGGCCGTGATCGCCATGTCCACAGCTGGGTCCGATAACCTGTGGCGAGGTGGCATTTTGGCCGTGGTTTACTCGTTAGGCTTGGGTCTTCCATTTATTTTGCTGGCTTTAGGTTTCTCCCGCGGGATGAAACGGCTAGCGTTCTTCCGCAAGCACCGACTGTTTATCATGCGGGCCGGTGGCATCCTGTTGATACTGCTCGGGTTGGCTATGGCTACCGGCTTGTGGACCGACTGGACCAATCAGCTGCAAGGCTGGTTCGCCAATGAGGTGACACTACCAATTTGAGTAAAACACAGCCCAACCTGCCTGCTCTAGGTTTCCGCGGCACCATGCGGTTCTTCTGGACACAACTCACCAGTATGCGCACGGCTTTGATGCTGCTGCTGTTGCTGGCCGTTGCTGCCGTACCAGGCTCCTTATTTCCACAGCGCCGCGCGGGTGCTGACGTAGTTGAAACCTGGATCGACGACAACCCGACGATCGGACCGATCCTGGATTTCCTGGGAATGTTCGACGTCTATTCGTCGGTGTGGTTCTCAGCGATTTACCTGCTGCTCTTTGTCTCGCTGGTCGGATGTCTCTGGCCGCGCGGTAAACAGCATCTCAAAACCCTGCGCCAACCACCGGCTCGTACTCCGCGGAATCTCAAGCGCCTGCCGGAATACGGGCAGCTCATTCTCGAATCTCATGGACCCTCGCCACAAGAGGCCCTGGTCGATGCAGAGAAGTTGCTGAAAAAATCCGGTTATCGCACGGAGCTGCGTGATGGTTCTGTTGGTGCCGAACGCGGTTATGTCCGAGAAATCGGCAACATTTTGTTCCATTTCGGACTACTTGGTGTCATCGTGTTCATGGGAATTGGTGGCCTCTACAAATATGAAGGCCAGAAGATCATCGTCGAAGGCCAAGGATTTACCAACAACCTGGTCTCATACGACTCCTTTACCCCCGGCACCGCATTCTCCGAAGAACGTCTTGCGCCATTCGGCTTACAGTTAGAAGACTTCGACGTGGTCTTTGACCGTGATTCGGAAACCCACTTTGGCCAGGCCCTGGACTACACAGCAACTATGCAGGTGACCCCGGGACCGGGTGAAGCAACCTACCAAGACACCATCAAGGTCAACGATCCGCTGACCGTCGACGGCGTCCGCGTCTTTTTGGTGGGCAACGGCTACGCACCAAATATCACGGTGACCGACGGAGAAGGTGACGTGGCCTACTCGGGACCGGTCATCGCCCAGATTCAAGATCCCAACACCAACAGTTCGCTGGTGGTCCTGAAGGTTCCTGACGCCCAACCAGAACAGCTCGGATTTGTTGGCCTGTTCTTACCGACCTCCTATACCGGCGACGATGGTGTGGCGGTTTCAATCGACCCGGATGCTTATAACCCCGAACTGATCTTGAACTCCTACCACGGCGATTTGGGACTCGACGACGGCACACCACAAAATGTGTACGTGTTGGATACCGATGGCATGACCGAGATGAATTCCCGCAACAACGAAAACGGCGGTATCACGCTCGGTGTAGGGGACAGCTATGAGCTGCCCGATGGCATGGGTACGATTAGCTTTGACGGTTGGGATCGTTATGTTGGCCTCGATCTGCACTATGACCCATCCAAATGGGGCGTAGGCTTCTTCTCAACCCTTGCGTTGGTTGCGCTGGTCATTTCGCTGTATGTTCGTCGACGCCGCGCCTGGGTAAAAGCTACCGAACAAGATGGCCATACCGTCATCGAATACGGGCTCCTCGCTCGCGGTGAGACCTTTGGTCTGCGCGAGGAAAACATTAAGCTTCGCCAATCGTTTGATCACACCTGGCCGGTTATTCCGCCAGACACTTCGGAGGACAAATGACACCCATTAATGAAACGCTGGCCCAGTACAGCGAACTGTTCATGCTCATTGCAGCATTGATCTATTTGGTTTCATTCTTCTTTTTCTCCTGGGATATGGCATCCGCATCCCGGTCGATCAGAAAATTAGAGAACGAACTCGAAACCGTCAAGACCAAAGAACTCGTCGGTGCCTCCGGTCCATCGACCACTGAACCCGTCGAGCGCAAACAACTGGTCTCCGACGACATGGAATACACCGACAGCATCAAACGCCCAGCGGCCAATATCGGTGTCGCCATTATGATCGTCGCCGCGTTGGCCCACGCTTTCGCCGTCGTTGCTCGTGCGGTGGCAGCATCACGCGCACCATGGGGCAACCTCTATGAATTCATGACCTCCGGCGCACTGGTCATCACCGTGGTCTACTTGCTGTTCCTGTTGCGCAAAGACCTGCGGTTCGTAGGAACCTTCGTGACTGGCGTCGTGCTGCTCATGATGATGGGTGCGACCATCGGGTTCCCAACACCCGTCGGGAACGTCCAACCAGCGCTACAATCCTGGTGGCTGATCACCCACGTCTCCGTGGCCGTCGTCGCTATGGGAATTTTCGCGCTGACCTTTTCGATGTCCGTGCTGCAGCTATTCAAACAGCGCGCCGAAAAGCAGGGACCCATCAACGGATTCATGCGCCTAGTACCCTCGTCCTCAGCACTAGAAAACTGGTCTTATCGCCTTAACGCCGTCGCATTTGTGATGTGGACGTTCACTCTGATCGCTGGCGCCATCTGGGCAGAACAGGCATGGGGACGCTACTGGAACTGGGATGCTAAAGAGGTTTGGACCTTCGTCATCTGGGTGATCTACGCCGGCTACCTGCACGCGCGTGCCACCCGCGGTTGGACAGGCACCCGTTCGGCTTGGTTGAACATCACCGGCTTCCTCGCGATAGTGTTCAACTACACGATCGTCAACCTGTACTTCCCGTCACTCCACTCTTACGCAGGATTCTGATCCTCGTCTGAATCGTCCTCAAGTTCTTCCTCACGACGACGAAGTTCACGCTCACGCCGCTCGAGTTCTTCGGCCCGCCGCTTCTGGTTCCGCTGAATATCGAGTGAACGTAAGAATTCTTCGTCGTCGTCTGGGGTGGACGGACGGGGTGGCCCAGAGGTCTTCCGGAAACCCCGCACAGTTGAAGCGAGATATGAGTTTTCGTTACCGAATAACAGCCACAGCACACCACCAACGAGTGGAACAAGAACAATGACCACAATCCAGATGCCCTTGGGCATAATGCGGGTGCGATCAGATGGCGTGGAAATCGCTTCGATCAGCGCATAAATCATGACGCCGAGTGAAACGATGATCAGGGGAATTAACAATCGTGGCATACCTTCCATCTTACGAACTTGCTAGCTATAACGCACACCTTGCCAGAACGGAGACAACATGAAATTTTGGCTCTATACCGCGCTGCGGTTCATCCTGTTCGGTCTCGGATTTTTTGTTACCCTTCTCTTTACCCAATCCCTGATATTTGCGGTGGTGGTCGGACTCGTTACCGGTTTTGCCCTAACCTACCTGTTTACACCAAAACTGCGAAAAGACGCGTCCGAAGACCTCGTCCGAGCCCTGGATTCACGCAAACGCAATAAGACTGCCGTCGACGACGCCGACGCAGAGGACGCCTATACCGAAGGCCGGTTTGCGGATGCGCAAGACCTACAGCAAGAGACCAAGGGTGAACAAAATGGCGTAGAGGACACCAAATAGGCCGGTCATTTTCAACACCGGAATCAGCTCACCGCGTTCTTTTGCTTCCAGCATGATCATCGATGGACGAAGCGAGACGACCAGTAGTAAGAGCATCAGCCACAACCAGGGTTGCTGCGGCACGAAAAACAGTGGCGCAGCAACGGCCACGGTTAGCATGATCGGATAGGACCAGCGAGCGGCCGTATCGCCGAGACGCACGGCCAACGTCAACTTGCCTGCTTCGATATCCGTGGGGATGTCACGCACGTTATTAGCCATGAGCAGGGCCGTTGAGACAAGACCTGAGCCCACCGCACCGGCCCAGGCTTGACCCGACACTTCTCCGGCTTGGGTGTAGGTGGTACCTAATACGGCAACGAGTCCGAAGAAGACAAACACAAACACTTCGCCCAGCCCCAGATACCCATAGGGCTTCGAACCGCCAGTGTAGAACCAGGCGGCGATAATGGCAGCCACACCGACGATGATGAGCCACCAGAGCTGCGACCATATGACTAGGCCAAGACCGGCCACGGCGGCGGCACCGAAAAACGCGAACGCCATATTACGAACAGTTTTTGGTGTTGAGGCTCCCGACCCTGTCATGCGGAAAGGACCGACGCGGTCGTCGTCGGTGCCACGGATCCCATCCGAGTAATCATTGGAGTAGTTGACGCCGATCTGTAGCGCCAGGGCAACGATCAGGGCGAGGAGCGCTTTGCCAAGATGAAAGCCTTCAAGCTCTGCTGCAGCTGCCGAACCGACCACCACGGGCGCAATTGCCATAGGAAGTGTACGTAGTCGGGCGGCTGCCACCCACTGTGAAAACGATGCCAATCTCTATTCCTTTACTAACCAATGAGTGAGTGTCAGACGATCCGGTTTGCCGTTCTCTAACATCGGCAAGGCGTCAACCCTTAGCCAGGTTTTTGGGACGGCGGGTGCACCCAGTTCTTGGCGAACCGTATCGGCCAGGATGTGCTGGTCGGTTGTGCCCGTGATGACTGCGCACACTCGCTGACCCCAGTGACTGTCGTCAATACCGGTTACGAATGCTTCCGGAACCCAACGCTGAAGTACCTGTTGTACTTTCGCGGCTGAGACTTTGATACCGCCGGTGTTGATCACGTCGTCGAGGCGACCATGGACTTGCACGACGTCACCAACGGCCCCGTAATCGTCGGTGAGATACGAACCGTTGTGAAAATGGGTGGCCGTCAGTTGCGGATCATCGAAGTACCCAGCCGCGACCATAGGGCCGGTCAGGCGGAGGCGCTGGACCCCGTTGTGTTCAACCGTATCCACGGTCATACCGGGCAGGGGAGTGCCGTTATAGACACAACCTCCACAGGTTTCGGACATCCCGTAAGTGGTGTACAGGTTCAGGTCATAGCGTTGCTTGGCCTGCATGATGCTGTCAGGTATCGCCGAACCGCCCACCAGAATTGCCGAATACGATTGCAGAGCGGCAAGTGCGTCCTGGTGCTCCAACAAGCGAGTCAACTGTGTGGGGACCAGTGAGACTGCAGTAAACTCATGCTTCAGCTGACGGGTTGCGGCAATAAACTCGTCGGGGCGAAAGCCGGGATCAATGACGACGGGCTGCGTTCCGGCATGCACCGAACGAGAGACGACGGCAAGGCCCGCCACATACTGGGTTCCGACCGCCAACACCCACTGGCCTTGTCCGCCAATGCGCTCAGCGGTGGCCTGGGCTGAAGCCGATAGTGCCGATGCAGTCAGGAGTGTTTGTTTCGGCGTCCCGGTAGAACCAGATGTCCGCACGACGGCGACAGCATCACGGTGTCCACGGTTCGGGTCCGTAATGTCGCGGCGCTCGATGACGCCCTTAGCGGTCGCCTCGAATGGTGTCCCGGAGGCGAGAGCTTCGTATACGTCCATTAGAAGTAGTACGGGTAGTTTGACCAGTCTGGATCGCGTTTTTCGAGGAAAGCGTCGCGACCTTCAACGGCCTCGTCGGTCATGTATCCCATACGGGTGGCTTCACCGGCGAAGACTTGCTGGCCGGCCATACCGTCGTCAGCAAGGTTGAACGCATACTTCAGCATGCGAATGGCCTGCGGCGACTGGGCGTTGATATCGGCAGCATATTGAAGTGCCACGTTTTCGAGGTCTTCGTGCTCTACGGATTCGTTGATCGCGCCCATCTGAAGCATCTGATCTGCCGAGTATTCCCGTGCGGTGAAGAAGATTTCGCGGGCACGTTTTTGGCCAACGTGACGTGCCAGTAGGGCGGAACCGTAGCCGGCATCAAATGAACCAACGGTTGCATCGGTCTGTTTGAATTTCCCGTGCTGTTTTGACGCGAGTGTCAGATCCGCGACCACGTGAAGCGAGTGGCCACCGCCAGCTGCCCATCCGTTGACTACCGCCACCACGACTTTCGGGCTGGTACGCATCAGACGCTGAACTTCTAGGATGTGGAGACGCCCGGCACGGGCTGGGTCAACAGACTCTGCGGTCTCACCTTCGGCATACCGGTAACCGTCGCGACCACGAATCCGCTGGTCCCCACCCGAACAGAAGGAATGTCCGCCGTCCTTGGCAGACGGCCCATTGCCGGTGAGCAGAACAGTTCCGACATCTGAGGTCATCCGAGCATGATCGAGGGCTCGGAAGAGCTCATCCACGGTGGCCGGACGGAATGCATTGCGTACTTCTGGGCGGTCGAACGCGATTCGGACGGTACCGAGGTCGCGCACCCACTTGCCGTCTGCATCGCGCTCAACGTGGCGGTGGTAGGTAATGTCTTCGAAATCGAAGCCCTGGACTTCTCGCCAGACGCTTGGGTCGAAGATATCGGAAACTTTTTCTGGAACAGGATAGGTAGTCACATCGCCTAGTCTATACAACATGGTCTCTTCAACAGTGCAGTATCTTCATCCAGCAAACTGGTCCGGGGCTCGCAACGCGTGGCAGGTCAGACAAGACTTGTGGCGGATGGGCAGATTCGAATGGGTCGATGCTGACGGTTGGCAACAAATGGTCGAGGACGGTGTGACGACTGTTGTTGACGTGCGGACTCCTCCCGAGGTGAAACGCCGAGAACGAGACCCTGTAGTTGAGATGCCCGGTGAGATTCGCCGAATTCACTGGCCCGTCGAAGACATTGACCATGAGTCATTTTGGGAACGCAATTCTCCATACCCCATGCACCCGGACGCCTACCAGGACACCATGGACACCTTCGGGGATCGGGTTGCCACCGCAATCTCTACGGTGCTTGATGCCTGGCAGGACGGTGGCACCGTTTTACACTGCACAGCTGGCCGAGACCGTACTGGTCTGGTGCTCGGCTTGGTTCTGCAATTGCCTGATATCCCCGGAGGGGCTGCTGACTGGGAAGAACAGCAGCGCGTCTATGCCTCGGGGGCGCACGGCATCAACGAACACCATCGGACCAGTCCGGTCCCGCACCCATACGAGTCTTATTTGAAACCAGATGCATTCCATCGTGAACTCGCGGATCGATTGGCAAGCTACCGGAAATTTTTGCGCCAGTGGCCGGGCGAGCGAGTCCTGGAACTTTTAGCACGAAATAGTGCACAGTAAACGCACCTGGTCTCGAAGCGGAGCTGTTGTTAGTCGTGCTGTTCGGGATCGTAGTCTTCACGCGCACCGGCCTCACGTGAGGACTGTTCCAGTACCGTGTACGCCTCGCGTGCAATAGCGGTCCACAACCGGATGGCCAACTGTGGGTTCGATTTTTCGATGGCCGCGATCTTTCGGGCAGATAAGACCAAGACTTCGACGTCGTCGACGGCACGAATAGTGGTCAATTGTCGGCCGGTGTAGCTCAGCGCAAATTCACCGAAGGTTGTGCCGGGGGAGAGGTAGACGTGGCGATACCGTGCATCGCCACGACCTTCAGCTGCCAATTCAACACGGCCTGAGCGCACGAAATAAATACCGCCGAAGGGTTGACCAACCCGGCGAATGACAGTGTTTGCGGTATAACTGCGCAGTTCCATGTACCCGGCCAAGACATCCACGTCACGATCATCCAGGAAGTCGAAGACCGGAGCGGTATCTGGGTCACGAGGCGCGTCGTCGGTTTGCAGGATCTGACGAGCATAGCGTTGCGCTAAGCGTAGTTCAGCCCATTCCAGCGCAGCAGAACGGTTATCGAACAACCGAAATTCACCGGTAATTTCCTGTTCGATGGATTCAGCATCCCACGGTAGATCAATTTGGCCCGCTGATGCTGCTTTCGCTTTCTCGCGAGGATCCGGCAGATACAGGTCATCACGAACGCTCAGATAGTCCAGAATACTTTCGACCAGAGACTCGCCCCAGTCGATAAAGATAATATCCTTACCGCTTTCTCGCCAGTTTGAAGTCAACGAAGCCAACATCAAAATAGCGGCGCGACCGTAGTCATCTACGCCCTGGAAATCGATGATGACCATCGAGACGTCGTCATCCATCTCCACAATGGTGCGGGCCAGGGTTTCCGTTTCGGCGAAACCGAGGTCTCCCGAGACTTCGAGGATCTGACAACGATCCCCAAACTGCCATGTAATACGGGAAAGTTCCGTTGAGCGAACGACGCCCAATGATGCATCGGAGAGCGAGTAATGCGCGCGCAGTGTTGACCCACCAAGTGGTGCAGCATCTGCATAGTGCATCCCAAGGTCACGGGTTACTCGACGGATCGCCGCGGCACCGCGTACAGAGTTACCGTGATCGTCCAGAGGTGCCGAATACACGCCGATGCCCAATTGCCCGGGCACCACGACCATGATGCCCCCGTCGACACCAGATTTCGCCGGCAAACCGATATCGATCATCCAGTTACCGGCGGCGTCATACATGCCGCAGGTCATCATGACGCCCAAGATTTGGCGCGTTGTTTCTTCGCTGAACACTTCACGCCCGGTTACCGGATTGACCCCTTTATTGGCGAGGGTTGCAGCCATCATCGAAAGATTTTCGGTGGTGACGTCGGTCGAACATTCTAAGAAATAGTCTTGAACTACGGGTTCGGGATCGGAATCGATAATTTCGAAAGAGCGCAGTAACCACGCCAAGGCTCGGTTACGGTGACCGCCAATATTTTCCGCGTGATAGACGGTGCGGTTGATCTCTAACTCACCGAGAGACCCCTCGGCTGCCAACTCCATATGCCGAGAAATACGGCTGAGACGATCTGTGCCGCCCTTGCCCTTGATGAGCCCAACGGTGGCAATGGCCCCGGCGTTAATCATGGGATTTGCGGGGCGACCCGTGCCTTGCTGCAGTGAGATTTCGTTGAAAGGGTCACCAGACGGTTCAACATCGACCTTTTTGCCGACTTCGGTGGGCCCGAGATCATCGAGCGCCAAGCCGTACGCAAAAACCTTGGCAATGGACTGAATAGCAAATTTGTGGTCTGAATCGCCCGATGAATACTGATGGCCATTGACGGTTGTGATCGTAATGCCCACCTTATTCACATCTGGATTTGTGGCCACCTCGGTTACCGGATTCACCGTACCGGAGGTCATGGGCCGCAAATTTTCCAGCATTTCAGACAGGTACCGATGCAACGGCGAAATCATCATGGGCAAAACCTCATCTATGTTGTCCTGCGGGAATACTTAGTAGCCGACCTGCATATCGACCAGACCTTCAAATTTATCAGGTGTCGTTCCTTGAGCTAAGCGGTCGAGATTTCGGACGATGCGCTCGTCTAGCAACTGAATCACCATGGGCGGAGTGTCAGCCGTATGCGGGGTGATAATACAATTTGGTTCATCCCACAGAGGATGGCCATCGGGCAGTGGCTCCGGGTCTGTCACGTCTAATCCAGCGGAGCGAATCTTCCTCTTGGCTAAGGCCTCAACGAGTGCATCCGTGTCGACCAGTGTTCCGCGAGCGATATTGACGAAAACCGCCTGGTCATTCATGAGCTCGAACTGTTCTGCTCCGAACATTCGGGCAGTATCCGGGGTGGCAGCAGCGGCCAAGACGACGACGTCAGCCTGCGGCAGGACATCGTCTAACTGGTCAGACGTGATGGTGCGGTCAGCGCCCGGCAGTGGGTCTGCTCGACGTCGAACCACGGTGATCTCGGTGTCCCAGGTGGAAAATAGCCGGACCAGCTCTTCCCCGATGCCACCGGCTCCGACGATCACAACTTTGGCACCGTTCAGTGTCGTTCCGTAGGAGGCTCCCCAACTGGTAGCGCGAATCCGCTCGGGTAGGTGACGGAGCAGGGCCAGGGTCAGGGTGAGGGCGTGTTCGGCTACCGGTGGGGCGAAGGTACCCTTTGCCGAGGTAAACGTTACGTCTGGATACTTCCGTGCCACAGGCAAGAAGGATTCCACACCGGCAAATGGTAGTTGCACCCAGGAGACCCCAGGATTTGCCGCAAGTGTCTCATCGATAATTGTTGAATCCAGCATCCGCACCACGATGATGGCCGTTGCTTCTCCATCGTCTGGGTCAACGATGCTGAAGCCATTGGCTTCTGCGGTAGCAACGGTAGTCGCGTGGGCGTTTTCGAAGGCGGTGTTGTCTCGGTCCGCTTGTACCGGCAAAATCACGAGCTTTTGTGTCATATTCCTATGCTCACATGAATTGGGCGAAATACAAGAGAACCTACGGTCCTTCGCGGGACAAAAGGCGAAGAAGTGTAGGTTATTTCACGTCTTCGGCATTGAGATGTTCGGATGCTAGACGTACGTAGGTTTCTGCATTGCTCCGCAGTCCGGCGACTTGCTCGGCGTTGAGTTCCCGACGGACCTTAGCCGGCACTCCCGCGACCAGGGAGTTGGGCGGGATTTCCATGCCCTCAGGCACCATGGAGTTTGCGGCCACCAGGGAGCCAGCACCAACGGTTGCGCCATTGAGTACCGTGGCGTTCATGCCGATCAACGCGCCATCTCCCACGGTCGCGCCGTGTACTACGGCTGCGTGTCCGACCGATACATCATCACCGATGGTGCAGGGGAACCCTTCATCGGCGTGCAGGACAACGTTATCTTGCAGATTCGAACGAGCGCCCACCTTGATTGGCGCTGAATCACCACGAGCTGACACTCCATAAAATGCGGAGGAGTGCTCGCTCATGGTAACTTCGCCGGTAATTGCAGCTGTTTCTGCGACGAAAACGGTTGGGTCGATCTGGGGTGTTTTGCCCAGCACAGTTTTGATAATTGCCATACGGTCACCATAAATCTCTCGATTCTCGGTGTCACTACCTGACACCCCAGGGTGAAGTCAGAGCGGCATTACTCGAAAATCACGGTGCGATCGCCGTCCATCAGGACGCGATGCTCCGTGTGCCACTGGACGGCTTGTACCAGGGTGGCACCTTCCACTGCACGGCCACGCTGTACAAAGTCTTGAGCGGTGAGCGCGTGGTTGACCCGTTGGACACGTTGTTCGATGATCGGGCCCTCATCAAGATCTGCTGTCACATAGTGTGCGGTTGCACCAATGAGTTTCACACCGCGGTCGTGGGCCTGGTGGTACGGGCGAGCACCTTTGAACGAGGGCAAGAATGAGTGGTGAATATTGATGGCCTTGCCGTCGAGTTTGCGGGTGAGGTCGTCGGAGAGGATCTGCATGTAGCGGGCCAAAACGACCAGCTCGATATCAAACTCATTGACCAATTCCATCAGCCGCTTTTCAGCATCGGCCTTATTATCGGTGCCATCTTCGTACTTGATCAGTGGGATATGCACGAACGGGACGTCGTAGAAGTAGGCCATTGGCTGCAGATCCAGGTGGTTGGAAACGATCACCGGTACTTCCACTGGCAGGGTGCCTGAGTGTTGTTGGAACAACAGCTCATTCATTGTGCGACCATCTTTGGACACCATGATGAGAGTACGGGTCTTCGCTGCGGCGTCATAGACTCGCGCATCCATGTCGAACTGCTCGACTACATCGGCAATGGCCTCTTCGGTTTTTTCTACCGTGGAATCAGTCGCGAATTGGACGCGCATGAAAAAGGTGCCACTGTTAGGCGAATCGAACTGCTGAGATTCAGAGATGTCCGCGCCAACCTTGAGTAGTGCCCCGGTGATGGCATGGACAATGCCAGGCTGGTTCTTGCAGGACAAAGTAACAATGAGATTGTTCGTGCCGGTAACCATATGGGAAGTTTTCCTTCATTTGTAAGACTATCCGTCGCTATAGTACCGCGAAATCACAGATTCAAAGCGTATAAAAACTTAAGACAGTCCTGTTCGGAGCCCCACGTTCGTCTATGTTTCCTCAGCAGCGGACCAGACCGTGCGCCATTTGGCAGCATGTGTTGCGATATTCTCGTGAGCATTGAGGCCGCTTGGATTGGGTAATACCCACAGCTGCACTGTTTCGGGCCAATCTTTTAGCGGTTCTGTGCGCTGGTGTCCCAACGTTGCGTGAGGTAATGAGAATGCAGTCCGGAAGGCTGTGACGCCGAGGATTGCTACGACGTTCGGACGTATTACCTCAACCCGTTGTGTCAGCTGTTGGGCGCCTGCCCGAAGTTCTGTTGCACTGAGTTCGTCAGCTCGTGCCGTTGGGCGGGAGACGATGTTGGTGATCCCGAAGCCAAGTTCTGCCAGCATCTGTTCGTCGGTTGGTGATAAACCGCTTGCGGCATCAACTACATGATCGGTGATGCCAGCGGTGGCAAGCGATTTCCAGAAGCGATTGCCCGGCCGGGCAAAAGGTGCGTTGACCGCTGCTGTCCAAGGACTGGGGTTGATGCCGACTGCTAAGACGCGAATTGCACCGGTATTTTGTTCATCGATTGGATACGGCAAGACATCCTCGCGACCGTGGCGACTGTGCAAGGCCGCTGCAAGATCGGCTTTTGTCGGACGTTGGGTGCCGAGTGGGGAGGCGCGACGCCAAGGTTTCCACGAGGTGTCATGTAAAGGACTCATATCATCCAGGGTAGTTGGCACAAAAAATTCCGGCCCCCTCGGGGTGAGGGAGCCGGAATCTTGTGCTAGCTATTCACAGCACATAGCAGTGAACTTTAGCGTTCGTTATCGAGTGGGTCACCACCGGGGTGCTGATCGCCTGCGACAGCACCCTGACGAACGTTGTCTTCGATGCGCTGACCGATCGTCTCATCAACGTTCTTCCAGTACTGGATAGCGTTGGAGAGCACTGGTTCGATGACGGTTTCCAGAGCACCGGAAACAGTTTCTACCAGACCATCGCGTTCTTCTTGGCTGAACACTTCGTTGACGAGGATGTTCGGCTGAATGAAGTCGCTATCGTCTTCACGCAGGTTGTATGCCTGACGGACCAAGTCACCATCAGATTCCCAGGACACATCGACTGCGCCTTCTTCGTCGGACCAGGAGTCACCAAACGAGTTTGGTACGTATGGTCGACGGTGGCCGGTGTGTTCGAACCACATGTTGCCTTCGAAGTTGTAGGTGTGAACTTCGTTGATCGGGCGGTTGACCGGTAGCTGCTGGAAGTTGGTGCCAATACGGTAGCGCTGAGCGTCTGCGTAGGCGAAGTTACGACCAAGCAGCATCTTGTCTGGCGACATGCCAATACCTGGAACCATGTTGCCAGGTGAGAAGGCAGCCTGCTCGATTTCAGCAAAGTGGTTGGCCGGGTTACGGTTCAGCTCCATGGTGCCGACCTTGATGCGTGGGTAGTCCTTCTTCGACCAAATCTTCGTCAGATCGAATGGGTTGTACCGGTAGGTCTTAGCATCTTCGTATGGCATGACCTGTACCCACAGATCCCACGATGGGTTGTCGCCACGAGCAATGGCTTCGTAGAGATCACGGCGGTGATACTCTGCGTCCACGCCTGCCATGCGTTCGGCTTCCTCGTTCGACAGGTGCTCCATACCCTGGTTGGTGAGGAAGTGGAACTTGACCCAGAAGCGTTCGCCTTCTTCGTTGGCCCACATGTAAGTGTGCGAGCCGTAGCCGTTCATGTTGCGCCAAGTTTTTGGCAAACCGCGTGGGCCCATCAGGTATGTGACCTGGTGTGCGGTCTCTGGGTTCTGTGACCAGAAGTCCCACTGCATGGTGTTGTCGCGCAGGCCGTTTTCTGGCAGACGCTTCTGGGAGCGAATGAAGTGTGGGAACTTCATTGGGTCGCGTACGAAGAAGATCGGGGTGTTATTGCCAACGAGATCGAAGTTGCCCTCGGAGGTGTAGAACTTCAGTGCGAAACCACGAACGTCGCGCCAGGTGTCAGGTGAGCCAAGCTCGCCTGCCACGGTGGAGAAACGTGCAAGCATTTCAGTTTCTACGCCAGGCTGGAACATTGCAGCCTTGGTGTATTTGGAAACGTCTTCGGTGACCGTGAAGGTACCGAATGCGCCCGAGCCCTTGGCGTGTGGACGACGCTCTGGCACGTTCATGCGGTTGAAGTGCTGCAGGGTCTCAACCAGGTGGTGATCGTGTAGAACGATCGGACCATCTGGTCCAACGGTTAGCGAGTTGCGGTCGCTGACAGCCGGGATTCCGGCCTGTGTGGTTGACCCTGTAGCGTGAGGAGTTTTCTTCTCAGCCATACTCAGTCTCCTTGAAATTGGGGTGAGGGGTGATTGTGCGGACAAATCTACAGTTTAGGCTGACACATCAGAATCGGAGGTGATGTCAGCGTCAACGTTCTCTAAACATTGCGTGCATACTCCGTGGTACACGACATCGGCGACGTCAATGACCATTCCGTGGGTCTTTGCTGGCGTCATGCACGGCGCACTCCCGTGTTGGCAGGGCACATCTTCAATGCGCCCGCATTGCCGACAGTGCACGTGATGGTGATTATCGGGCCGTTCAATTTCAAAGCGGGCCGCGGTGGACCCGAATTCGAGTTTTCTGATGAGGCCGACATCCACCAGCGATTGGACTACTGTGTAGATTGATTGGATGGTGATCGCAGGTAAGGTCAGGCGAACCTGGTTCAACAGTTCATCAGCGGTAGCGTGTGGGAAACTCTCGAGAGAATCCAGTGTGGCTACGCGTTGACGGGTAGACCGCAAACCGGTTGCCCGGATACGCGACGGCCAATCATTGATCTGGCCAGTGTTGGTCACCTAAACCTCCTTTGTCGATCTACCCTCCATTATGCCACTTTTATGAGTTATTCAAAACTACTGCGGCTTATTCGGTGTAACGGATAGCCGCGACGGCTGCGCGGCGGCCAGCTCTGGTCGCTCCAATGGTCGAGGCCGAAGCCCCATAGCCGACCAAAAAGATCCCTGTGGCTGCTGCTGCGGTCACTCCGTCTTGCTCGACTTGGATGCCACCGCGTTCGCTGTGCAGTCCCAACGGTTCCAGGTGATCCAAACTGTGACGAAAACCTGTGGCCCACAGGATGGTATCGATGGGGGTGACCCACTGATGATCAATATCTGTGCCGTGGCCGGGGAGGATTTCGGTATTGCGATGCAGGTCTAAGACGGCAGGGTCAGCATTGCGTAGCAGGTCATTGACGGCAGGACCCTGCGAGTTGATCGTGGCGCCGTCCGGTCCCGGCCCATTGATGACCACTTCATGTTCCCAGAAGGAATCGATAAAGCCTCGGAACACCAGTGTGCCGTTGTTGATGTAGCGAAGACTGTGTTGATCAAGTGCTAGTCCAGTATTGGAAACCACCGAACGAGGCGCGTACCCGGCTGTCACCTGAGTTGTCACGCGCTGTTCAACTTTGCGACCCCAATCGGGATCAAAGAGTCCGGCATTCCAGCGTGGCAATGACCGTGACACCCAGACGGTGTGGTTGGTGACTTGCTTCAGCATCATCAAAAATTGTGTGGCTGAGGCCCCTCCGCCGACGACCAGCACACGTTGGTTGGTGAAATCCTCAACGTCGCGGAACGTTTTGGTGTGCCACTGTGTTCCAGAAAAATTCTCCAAACCCGGATAGTAGGGGATATGCGGTGTTTCCCAAGTGCCCGTGGCATTGATGAGTGCATTTGTCGTAAAGTCGCCGGCTTGGGTTGTGAGATAGTACAGGTTGTCTTGGAGCCGTGTCGCGGCCTTCACCTTTGCGGGACGGATCACCTTCAGCCCGAGGTGGTCCTCGTAGGCGCCGTAATATTCGGACACAACATCAGAGGCTGGACGCCATGTATCGGGATGTTCCAGTGGAAAGTTCGGTAAATCATGTATCCCATGAGCTCGGCCCAGGGTCAGAGATTGCCAGCGGTGTCGCCACGCCCCACCGGGACCGTCGTTCCCGTCGACGATGGCGAAGTCCTTCCCGGGAATCAGACCGCGGCGATGTAATGTTCCGGCGGCTGATAACCCAGCCTGACCGGCACCAATAATGAGGATGTCAAAGTGTTTGGCGGTGCCAAATTTTTGTGCGGCGTCGGCGAGTGTCATGGGACTCAGCGTAGTTGAGGAGGCCATCAAACGCTCAGGTCAGCGACAAGTGTACGTGGCGGGAGGGTCTGCGCATTAGAATAGTCAGCGTCGTTTCATAATATTTTCTTGGACCAGGAGAGCGATGTCTGAACAGTCGAATGTCAATAATGCCCCGTTGGCTGAAGTTGACCCGGAAATTGCCGAAGTTTTGGGACTCGAGCTGGGTCGCCAGCGTGGCAGCTTGGAAATGATTGCCTCAGAAAACTTCGTGCCCCGAGCCATCTTGGAAACCCAGGGCTCGGTGCTAACCAATAAATATGCCGAAGGGTATCCGGGCCGCCGTTACTACGGGGGTTGTGAACATGTCGATGTTGCCGAAAGCCTCGCCATCGAACGTGCGATGTCACTCTTCGGTGCTGAATACGCGAACGTGCAGCCACATGCCGGCGCGCAGGCCAACGTTGCCGTAATGGAAGCACTGATGGAACACGGTGACACCCTGATGGGGCTGTCACTTGATCACGGTGGACACCTGACGCACGGTATGCCATTGAACTTCTCCGGTCGTCGTCACAAGATTGTTGCCTATGAAGTGGACCGCGAAACCTTTCGCATTGATATGGATAAGGTCCGTGAGCAAGCACTGGCTGAACGACCCGACGTCATTGTTGCCGGTTGGTCCGCCTACCCACGCCAGCTAGATTTTGAAGCGTTTGCTTCGATTGCTGACGAAATCGGCGCGAAACTGTGGGTCGATATGGCGCACTTCGCCGGTCTGGTTGCAGCTGGCCTGCACCCCAACCCCGTGCCACACGCGGATGTCGTCTCATCGACTGTTCACAAAACGCTGTCCGGCCCACGGTCCGGGTTCATCCTGGCCAAACAGGAGTACGGCAAAAAGATCAATTCCCGAGTGTTCCCCGGTCAGCAGGGCGGCCCACTGATGCACGCCATTGCAGGAAAAGCCGTAGCGTTCAAGATTGCCGCATCTGAAGAGTTTAAGCGCCGTCAGGAACGCACCCTGGAAGGTGCACAGATCTTGGCTGAACGTCTGATGGCAGCTGACGTAGCAGAACACGGTATCAGCGTGCTGTCAGGTGGCACAGATGTTCACCTGGTGCTGGTTGATCTCCGAAACTCTGAACTCGATGGCAAACAGGGTGAAAACATCCTCGATCAGGTTGGTATCACCGTCAACCGCAACTCGGTGCCGTGGGATCCACGTCCACCAATGACCACCTCTGGTCTGCGGATTGGTACCCCTGCATTGGCTACCCGTGGTTTCGGCTCTGCAGAATTCACGGAAGTCTCAGACATCATTGCCCAGGCGTTGAAACCAAATCCAGATGTTGAAGCGCTCCGCGCTCGCACAGACAAACTTGCCGATGATTTCCCACTGTATGAAGGATTCGAAGGCTGGTAAGTCTCTAACCGATACAACTTGCGCAACGGGCCCGCGCTCTCTCTTGGAGGCGGGTCCGTTGCTATTGTGCTGTCGCTAGGATGCAAAACGGTGACAGCAACAGTGCCGGTCATTACACTGAGTGCAGAGCCCGGACTTGGGCGAAGGATGTAAGTCGATACCAATAGGCAAAGGACGTCTCCACCAAATGACTGCGCTGAAACTTGATGGTCGCGCTACTGCGGCACACATGAAAGAAGACCTCACCAAACGTGTCTCGAAGCTCAAGGAACAGGGTGTGACTCCTGGTCTTGGTACTGTGCTCGTGGGCACTGACCCGGGTTCGCAATCGTATGTTGGCGCCAAAATCCGCGATATGGAAGAAATCGGCATCACATCGCTGCACCGTGAACTGCCGGAATCGGCTACCCAGGACGAAATTCTGGAAGTTATTGAAGAACTCAACAAGAACCCAGAATGCACCGGCTACATTGTGCAGCTGCCACTTCCTGATCACGTAGATACCGATACGGTGTTGGAAGCCATTGACCCTGCCAAAGATGCAGATGGCCTGCATCCCCTCAACCTGGGTCGGCTCGTGGCCTCGGCAGGTGGTGAAGTCACCTGGCCGCTACCGTGCACCCCCAAAGGTTGCCTCACGTTGTTGCGTCACCACGATATCGAAACCAAAGGCAAAACCGTGCTCGTCATCGGTCGCGGTATCACCATCGGCCGTCCCGCAACACTGCTGTTTACTCGTCGTGACGTCAACTCGACCGTGATTGCTGCGCATACCGGTACCAGCAATATGGAAGAGCTGATTGGACAAGCTGACATCATCATTGCAGCGGCCGGCAACCCCGGAATGGTGACCAAAGAGATGGTCAAAGAAGGTGTCGTTGTTCTTGACGTCGGTGTCTCGCGTCAAACCACCGACGAAGGGAAAACCCGCATTGTTGGTGACGTTGCTAAAGATGTAGCAGATGTAGCTGCCGCTATGTCTCCAAACCCGGGCGGTGTGGGACCAATGACTCGCGTAGAGCTGGTCGCCAACGTCGTAGAGATCGCTGAGCAGAACGCTGCAAACACGCAGTAAGAACTGCTGTAAAACTGCATACCTTCAGTCCCTCGGTCGGGCCATCTTCCGATCGGGGGACTGTCGTGTTAGCGCTGCGGATAAAGTTTGTCACCAATTGGGAACCTGACACCCGGATACTGGATACTAGAAGATATGCAGTCCATCGAATCTTCATCTCATCGCCGCGGTCTTCGACTGACAAACGTCGCATTACTCGTGGTAGTTATTGCCTTTATTGTGGCCATTATTTTTGCGGCCAACCAGAACGACGTCGTTGGTTGGATGGTCGTCGCCATCGCCGGTGGCTGGTTGATCCTTTCTACTGTCTCGTTAATCATGGTGGTCCGTGGCGCTCGCGCCGTTCATAAAACAGCTCAGAACTTTGGTTCCAACATTGCTGCAGCTTCCGCCGGAGGGACTGTGGTCGATGCATCGGATCCAATGCGTGACACCAAAGTGGACCACTCACTGAAAATTGTGGAAGTACAAAAGCGCGTCATTTCGGAAGAACTTACCAAAGGTGTAGAGCAAGCCGATATCGAAATGATTGAGCGTGCACTCGATACCATCGAGATGACCGCTGCCAATGCTCGAGACATGATCAACCCGGACCGTCACAACAAATCCAAACCGGATTCTGATAACGGTCAGGGAACCATTTCTGGCGACATCATCAACTAGAAAGAATTATGCATACCAACGCTGCTGATCCAAAGGCTGAAAATATACTTCGCGTAGCGACCGTCAACGTGAACGGAATTCGCGCCGCTCATCGACGCGATATGGCGTCGTGGTTTGCGAACCGCGATATCGACATCATCACGTTGCAGGAAGTGCGTGCCCCAGAAGATATTCTGCACAAAATGCTCACCGACATTGTCGGCGATGAGTGGGAACACGTGTACATCCACAGTGATGAGGCGCAAGAAAAAGGACGTGCTGGAGTAGCGATTGCTTCTCGGCTTAAACCACTCGAGACTCGAACGGGGCTAGCCGACGGCGTTAATGACTCAGGACGCTGGGTCGAGGCAGACTTCAACGCGCCAGATGGTTCTCAGATCACGGTTGCTAGCGTGTACGTGCACTCCGGTGAAGTCGACACACCACGTCAGGATGACAAATACGAGTTCCTCGATGCCATGGTTGACTACTTACCAAAGATGAAATCTCACAAAAACCATGCGGTTATCACGGGAGATCTCAACGTCGGTCACACTGAGCTGGATATCAAAAACTGGAAAGGCAACGTGAAAAACTCCGGGTTCTTGCCGGAAGAACGTGCCTATTTCGATAAATTCTTTTCTCCTGAACAGCTTAACTGGGTCGATGTAGGTCGACGTATGGCAGGAGAAGTACCCGGGCCTTATACCTGGTGGTCCTATCGAGGAAAGGCCTTTGATAACGATGCCGGCTGGCGCATCGACTATCAGGTGGCGACACCGCAACTGGCCGAGAAAGTTACGAAGGCTGTTGTCGATCGTGCACCGTCCTACGACGCCCGCTTCTCAGACCACTCACCGCTTGTTGTCGACTACCAGTTCTAGAAAGGCCCGCTAGTGTCTACCAGCCAACCAACACCGGCCGATATACTGGCTACCGACTTATCGAAAACAGCACATCTCACCTCCGCTGCTGCACACCCACGCGTGCTCTCCGGTATGCAACCTTCCGCTGATTCACTGCACCTGGGGAATTACCTTGGTGCGCTGGTGAACTGGGTGAAGGTTCAAGAAGATTTTGAAGCGTTCTATTTCATCCCCGATCTGCACGCCATTACCGTGCAGCAGGACCCAGCAGATCTGACTAAGCGGACTCGTGTAGCAGCCGCACAGTATATTGCTGCCGGAATTGACCCAGAACGTTCGACTCTTTTTGTACAGTCGCATATTCCGGAACACACCCAACTGACTTGGATTCTTACCTGCTTGACGGGTATGGGTGAAGCCTCGCGGATGACCCAGTTCAAAGACAAGTCGGCAAGAGAAGGTAGCGATGCCACCGGGGTAGGCCTGTTTACGTACCCCATGCTGATGGCCGCAGACATTCTGCTGTACCAGCCGCACGGTGTACCGGTTGGCGACGACCAACGTCAACACATTGAACTGACCCGGACCCTGGCCCAGCGCTTCAACCACCACTACGGTGAGACTTTCGTCGTACCGGTAGGTTTCTACCCAGAAACCGGCGCCCGGATCTATGATCTCCAAGACCCAACAGCAAAGATGTCGAAATCCGCGCTGTCACCAAATGGTCTCATCAATATCTTGGATGAGCCTAAGGTAACCGCTAAACGCATCAAGTCTGCTGTCACCGACGCCGGAACGGAGATCACGTACGACCGTGTAAACAAGGCGGGCGTTTCGAATCTGCTGGATATTTATGCTTCCGTAACTGATCAGAGCGTAGAGCAGCTAGTTGAGGCCTATGAGGGCAAGATGTACGGACACCTCAAAGTCGACCTTGCCGAAGCCGTAACCCAACGGTTAGAACCAATCCGTACCCGCGCTTTAGAACTCCTGGATGATCCGGCAGAACTCGACCGCATCTTGGCCATAGGCGCTGAAAAAGCTCGCAGCGTGGCAGCACCCGTATTGGACGAAGTGTATAAGAAGACCGGTTTTCTACCGCTGGGACGATAGAACTTCCGCTCAAACCCGTCGCCCGGCTGAAATGACAGCCAGGCGACGGTGATTAAGGACCTTTCTCACCCCAGCGGCCTAGTCGAATTTCAGCCGCAGAGTGGAAGTATTCAGACGCCAGATTTGGCAAACTGAAAAACAGTCGACGATACTGCGATCTAAGGATAGCCATGACTGTTTTGCCCAGCCCAAGTCCGCCACTATTAGAAACCGAGAACCTTGCGAGGGTCTTCGGAGCAGGAACAAACCAAGTTGCTGCGCTCAAAGGACTCACTTTCGAGATTCAACAAGGTGACTCTGTAGCCATCATTGGGAAGTCCGGATCCGGAAAATCCACGCTGATGCACCTGCTGGCACTGCTTGATGAGCCCAGTTCCGGCGTTGTGGCAATGCGCGGTCAGGTCGTTTCGGACCTCAAACCCAAAGAAATCGCGAAGGTCCGGAATACGACGTTCGGATTCGTCTTTCAACAGTTCTATCTGAACCCGCAAGAAACAGTCCTCGAAAACGTTACGCTGCCGTTGAAAATCGCGAAGGTACCGAAGGCCGAACGGAATCGCCGTGGTACTGAAGTGCTGGAGCAGCTGGATATGGGCTCCAAAATCAAAGCAAAAGCGACCAACCTCTCCGGTGGTCAACAACAACGAGTATCGATCGGACGCGCGTTGATTAACTCCCCGGAGATCCTGTTCGCTGACGAACCGACCGGCAACTTGGACTCAGAAACCTCAGCCGTCGTTGAGGACCTGCTGTTCGGCCTGAACGCCGAAGGTCAAACGTTAATTGTTGTTACCCACGACGAAGACCTCGCAGCAAAATGTAACCGTCAGATCCGCATCCAAGACGGTCTGATTATCGAAGACAAGGTGGCTAACCGATGAGACTGCTGGACATTTTCCGTACGGCCTTAGCCAACACACTTCGAACAAAACTCCGGACGTTTCTTACCGTCACCGCCGTCGTCATCGGTGCCTTTACTCTGACCCTGACCTCAGGAATCGGCGCAGGGATCAATAAATACATTGATACCCAGGTTGACGCCATGGGTGATAGTGATCAGGTCTATGTCATGCCGGCCCAAACCACGGACGCCTCGGTAGGTTTCACCCCGAATGAGCCGGAAGAATACGACCCAGACGCCGAAAGTTCGACGTCAGAATTCGGCATGCCCGCACTAGACCAAGAGGATATCGAGGACATAGAAGCACTCGATAATGTCGATCTCGTTGATCCGATGGTTTTCATTAGTGCACAGTATTTGGAAACTGAGGACGGCAGCCAGTATGCGCTGTCCTCAACTGGCTTGCCCTTCGAACTCTCGATGGTCGAGTACGCAGCCGGTAGCGCGCCATCAACCGCTGATGATGCCTACGAAATGGTCATACCCACGACATGGCTGGGGGCATTAGATATCGATGATGTTGAAAATGCTGATCAAGCCATCGGCCAGACCGTCACTGTGGGGGCTCAGGATCTGGAAGGCAACACCGAGACCGTCGAAGCCGAAATCGTTGGTGTAGCAGAAGAAACAATCACTGGCACAGGAACACAGCCCATCCCGTCGCATGGTTTGAATCAAGAAATAGCGAAGATCAACAATACAGCCGGTGAAACGACACTCGACTCCACCTACATGCAAGCGGTCGTCACCGTGGACAACCTTGCCGAAAATGAGCAACAGATAAAAGATGATCTCGCCGAGATCGATATGGTCGGACAAACGGTTGAAGACCAGATGGGCGTCATCAGCGGAATCATCGACGCCATCACGTGGGTATTCAACGGGTTCGCCCTCATCGCACTGCTGGCAGCAAGCTTCGGGATCGTCAACACCTTGCTCATATCCGTTCAGGAACGCACCCGCCAAATCGGCCTATACAAAGCACTTGGTATGACCAACGGCAAGGTCTTCACGCTCTTTTCCACCGAAGCCATTGTGATTGGTCTATTGGGGTCCATCATCGGTATAGGACTGGGTGCAGGGGTCGGCGTGCTCGGCAATTCCCTGCTCATCAATGGCCCTCTTGATTCGGTTCCAGGATTATCGCTGTTTGCCATTGAACCGATAGCACTGCTGGTGATTGCCGCGGTGATTATCTTGATCGCATTCTTGGCCGGCACATTGCCCGCCCGACGGGCAGCAACCAAAGATCCCATTGAAGCCCTCCGCCACGACTAGTGTTGCTATGAGGAATACCGATACTCCGCAAGATGAGTGAGGAAGACAAAATGTCTGAAGCATCAGAAAACAAATACGGCACAACCCCATACTCGGCGATAGACCGCTCAGATATCGGCGAAGAACCACGCTCGTCTAAATTGACGAAAACACTCATCTGGCCACTTCTTGGCCTAAACGTGCTCACCACGGTTCTGGGATTTATCCATTTACAGACCGTGGATACCGTCGAATACTATAACCAGGCATTGCCTCCGGAACAGATGCAGGGGATGACACCGGAGATGCTGGAGTCCATGCATACCTGGACATCCATGTCGTTCATCGGGGTTGGAGCATTGTCGGTCATTCTGTTCGTTATCGTCGGATTGGGCCTTCGTGCAACAAAAACCTGGGCACGCTTCCTCGGACTCGTTTTTGCCATCCTGTTCATCTTGTCAGAAGGTTTGAGTCTCTTATTCACCGTCAATTATGGCGAGCTAGCGACAATTGAACTCTTGGCCGCTGTCCTGAGTTGGGTCGCAGTGCTTCTGACCATCTGGTGGATTGTTCAGGCCATGAACAAGCAAACAGCCCGTTGGTTCGGTATGCATCGTCGCTTGCAAAATTAAGATCACGATTCTTCTGTTGTTATACCGAAGATCATGAAAACGTGTGTTAAGCCTGATACGTTAGGCCGGTAAGTTGATAATCAACATTCATCTACAGACAGTGTTGAGCACGGCACTGTGCTGCAGCAAAACACATCTTGAATAATTTGGAGTACAGGATATGTCGAATAATCCTTATGATGGTCAACCACCGATGGGTGGCGGTCCCGGTGTGCCGGGCGGGCAGGGGCAACCGTATGGTCCCGGGTCCGGGGGCTCGAAGCCCACTAACGGAAAATCAGTGATCGCTAGAGTGCTTTCCTCTGATTCGGACCTGCCGCACTCGGTACGTCAGGTGCAGCTGTCGACCTTGGTCTCTGCAGCCGGCGCGATCGTTCTGGGACTCATCTCGGCCATTATCAGTGGTGTAGTCCTTTCATCGGAATTCCGTGCGGCAGGCCTCGAATCCAGTTTCCTCACCGGTGGAACAGTCTTCAGCGCTATTTTCGGTCTAATTCTCACCGCCGGGCTATATGTGCTGGTACTGATCCCATTGCTGGGCGGCAAAAACTGGGGACGTATCCTCGGTATTATCTTCGCCATCCTCGGCGGACTGAGCGGCTTGTTTGGACTATTCACCGCTCTTACAATGTTCTCCTTGAGCGCTGCCATGGCTATTGTGTCGTTGCTCACTAACATCGTCTATGTCGCAACGGCGGTTTGGTTCCTCATCTTTGTATTCCGTCCCGAGGTAGCTGCATGGTACTCGCCAGCACCCTACACCGGATATCAGCAAAACTGGGGCCCAGGTGGACAGCCAGGATCCTACGGTTACGGCGGGCAGACCCCACCACAGCCGGGGCAGTACCCGGGCCAGGAAGGCTACGGACAGAACCCTCAAACACCAGGTAACCCCTACGGTGGTCCATCCGGACCGGGACAGGGACCAGGCGGTCAAGGACCGCAGCAAGGGCCGCCTCAAGGACCTCCTCCAACCAATTCATAATCATTTGAGTTCCATTGGATCTCATGAATAGTTAGTAGCAGCCGGTCAGGGTATCTGACCGGCTGCTACGTTTAGTAGTACGTCAAACGCTCAAGAGTGCAACAGCGCCGCGGGGTAAACGAATAGGTAGGAACGTCAAGAATGGATCGAACGTCGGCACGCCCTGACGGCCGTTCATCAGCATCTGATGTCAAAGCGTTTGTCCTCATTGCGGCTGCTGTCCTTCTGATTGCGCTGAATCTTCGAATCCCTACGACTGCTCTGGGGCCGTTGTTGCCGGAAATACGGGCGGATCTTGACAGCGGGGAGACGTTTCTTGCGCTGCTGACAACCATCCCTTTGGCACTCACATTGGTTGTGGCTCCGTTCGTCCCACAAGTGACTACCCGGTTCGGTATGAACCGCATCATAGGTTGGGCACTTGTAGGCATTGTTGGCGGAACGCTCATCCGCTCTATTCCAACCACCGCTACCTTGTTAGTCGGGACGCTGATCCTGGGGGCGGCGATAGCGGTCGGGACTGTCTTGGGACCAGCCGCTATCGCGTCGCAACGAACGGAGCGACGCGGGGCACTGACCGGTGTCTACACGATGGCGCTGAGTCTTGGACCAGCCATGGCGTTGGGGCTGACCATCCCAATGATGCGGCTGACCGGATTCGATTGGCGGCAGACACTAGCACTGTGGTCGATCGTCGGTATCGTGGCGCTGATGCTGTGGAGCGGTTATACGCGTTCGGTGGCTCCGGCAAAACCAGTGGTATTGTCGAGCGGTCTGACGGCTTCTCCCGGTGAGAATGTCGGTCTTCGTGGCACACTGGTTGACGTACGTGTCTGGGTCTTAGCGTTCTATCTGGGCGTGACGTCTTTGACCTTTTATACGGTTTCGGCGTGGCTACCAACGACGTTCATCATGGACGGAATGTCTGCTGCGGTAGCCGGCGGTTATACGTCGCTGATTAATCTTGTGTCCCTGCCGTTTGCGTTTGTGGTGCCCGTAGCGATGCGTAGGGGGTGGGCACCGGTGCTTGCACCGATCGCCCCGCTCCCGGCAGTAGTTGGTATATCAATCTATCTCACGTTGGGTTCCACGAGTGCCCTGTGGGTCGCCTTGCTGTTGGGCTTAGCCCAAGGTATGTGTCTGGGGGTGTCTTATGATCAGATCGTCCAGTACGCCAGATCCCCAGAGCATGCTTCCACGGTGTCAGCAATAACGTCGACCGTAGGTGTTGCGATCGGTTCCGCAGGCCCATTGTTGTACGGATACGGCTTAGAATCCACCGGAACTTATGTGCTCCCGATGGGTGGGCTGGCGTTGCTGATCTTCATACAAGGAATAAGCGGCTTATGGACTTCACGGTTTAGCCGTTAAGATCCGGACAACGAATGGGCATGACCACCAGAAAGAAAGTGAACTGACTTTGAAACAGTTGGCAGATAAAACACCAGGTAGCGTAAAACGGTTTACGTTAGCTTTTCTTATCGTTGCCCTCGTCATGGTTGGTGGCCAGATACTCAACCTGGTGATTACGTTTCTTCCCGCTGCGGCCGATACGCTCATACAGGTCGACGGGGAGCCAGATGTTACCGTGGCAGCATTACGCAACGCCTATATTTCCTCGGTGTTATTGATCGGGTTGATCTACGGCATCGTCGTATGGGGAGTATACAAGTCAAAGAATTGGGCACGCTGGGTGGCAGTACTCTTAGCGGTCTTTGCAGCCGCCGGTGGCGTCAACGGTCTGGGCCGAATCCTGGCAACCGGTTCATTCGACGTCGTTACTTTGGCCTTGAGCCTGGCACAGTTAGTTGCATCGTTCTGGGCACTGTCGCTGGCTTTTCGGCAAGACGTTACCGGATGGTTTAAACATCGAGCGGTGCCACAAAATTAGGATTCTGACTTTTGCGCCTTGGTCAATACAGCAATATGGCGGGCTAGCAGATTAGAATAGGGGACTATGAGCGTTTCCATTCGCATTGCTAGAGATACAGATGTTCACGAGCTCGTGCCGCTGGCAGCACGGACTTTCCCACTGGCGTGCCCGCCGGAGATGGACAGTACCGCTATCGATACCTTTGTTCGGGATGAGCTCAACGCCGAGATCTTTGCCGAATGGATAGCAAGCGACAAAGTGTATGTACTCGTCGCAACGGATGGTGCGATGCTTGTCGGATACACCGTATGCATCAATGATGAACTTCCAACTGAGGCTGATATTCATCGTGACCTGCCTGATGAAGGGGCAGTGATGATGTCCAAATTCTATGTGCATCCAGAGTTTCATGGCGCAGGAGTTTCCAAGAATATGATGGCTCACCTGATGGATCACTACAGCACTTCGGACCGGGACTGGATGTGGTTGGGGACGAACCAGGCGAATGCCCGCGCTATCACATTTTATGAGCGTACCGGTTTTCAACAAGTTGGTACCCGGACGTTCGACGTAGGTGGCACGCAAGCCAAAGATGTGGTGCTGGCCCGCAAGCTGCCATCTGTTGAGTAGGTTTCGTTCTGACGGTGCAGCTCGTGGATACGTTCTCGTCAAATCAAGTTGCGAAAATTAGCCTGGAGGGACCACCACGCTGGTGATTTTCGACGAAAGGACAATTATGCAGCACTATGATTCTCGAGACGCAAAGTACGGCCGAAATATTCGCAAATCAGCTCCAGAAGACTTTGCAACGTTCGCTGAGTGGGACAAATCGGTTTTTTCAGAAGAAGGCCATGAACTTTCGAAAAAGACCCGTGAACTGATTGCCATCGGAGTTGCAGCGACAACGCAGTGCCCACACTGCATTGAAGCGCATTCTCGGGCTGCTCAGCAGGCTGGTGCGACGGAAGCAGAGCTGTCTGAGGCCGTTATGGTTGCGGCCGCGATACGGGCTGGAGGCGCCATGACGCACGGCTGGATGGCCATGAAATTCTACGAGGATGAAGCCTCGAAAAACGACGCTTAGAAAATGGTCGTTAAAACAAGAGCTGGGAACGGAAGAATTCCGTTCCCAGCTCTTGGGGTTTCTAGCGTTACAACAGGTTAGATGTTGCGAGCAAGAATGGCTTGCTTGACCTCTGCAATGGCCTTCGTGACCTGGATACCACGTGGGCATGCATCGGTGCAGTTGAAGGTCGTACGGCAGCGCCATACGCCCTCTTTATCGTTGAGCACCTCGAGGCGCATATCGCCACCTTCATCGCGATCATCAAAGATGAAACGGTGGGCATTGACGATGGCTGCGGGGCCGAAGTACTGGCCGTCAGTCCAGAAGACCGGGCATGACGAAGTACAAGCGGCACACAGGATGCACTTGGTGGTGTCATCGAATGCTTCGCGAGCTTCCGCCGACTGCAGACGCTCACGGGTTGGTTCCTGTGATTCGTCGGCAATGAGGAATGGCATGATCTCACGGTAAGACTGGAAAAACGGTTCCATGTCCACGATCATGTCTTTTTCTACGGGGAGGCCTTTGATTGCTTCCACGGTGATTGGTTTGGACGTGTCGAGGTCCTTGAGTAGGACCTTGCACGCCAGACGGTTTACACCGTTGATCCGCATCGCGTCAGAACCGCAAATGCCGTGCGCACAGGAACGACGGAAGGTCAGTGAACCATCCAGTTCCCATTTGATTTTGTGCAGCGCATCAAGCACACGGTCGGTACCGTGCATTTCTACGGTCCAGCTTTCCCAGTAGCCTTCCTCATGGAATTCTGGCTGGTAGCGGCGAACCTGCATGGTGACGGTGAACGAGTCGACTGCACCTGCGTCGTCGGTAGTTGAGGTTGGTTCGAAAGTAGTGGTCATTAGTACTTACGCTCCATTGGTTCGTAGCGGGTCATGACAACGTCCTTGGTATCAAAGCGAATGCCTTTGACACCTTCAGTTTCGGCGTTCTCGTCGCGGTAAAGCATCGAGTGAACCATCCACTTGTCGTCATCACGATCTGGGAAGTCCTCACGGAAGTGACCTCCGCGGGACTCTGGACGATGCAGTGCTGCAACTGACATGGCTTCTGCAATGTCGAGCAGGTAGCCCAATTCTAGACCTTCTAGCAGGTCGAGATTGTAGCGTTTGCCCTTATCTTGGACTGCAACGTTCTTATAGCGTTCGCGCAATTCGTCGATCTTGTCGATAGCGCGACGAATGGTCTCCTCGGAACGGAATACCTGCATGTCGGCATCCATGACTTCCTGGAGTTCTGCACGGAGGGCGCCAACTTTTTCGGTTCCCTCAGCAGAGCGGAGCGATTCAATCTGGTTTTCCAAGAATGCTTCGCCGTTTTCTGGCAGGTCAACGAAGTCAGCATCTTTGGCGTATTCGGCGGCGTAAATACCGGCGCGACGACCAAAAACGTTGATGTCGAGTAGCGAGTTAGTGCCCAGACGGTTTGCGCCGTGAACGGATACACAGGCGACCTCGCCGGCAGCAAAGAGGCCCGGGATCCGGGTCTCGTTATCCTGCAAGACATTTGCTTCAATATCGGTTGGGATGCCGCCCATCACGTAGTGACAGGTTGGGAAGACCGGAACCGGCTCCGTATATGGTTCGACACCCAGGTAGGTGCGTGCGAACTCGGTAATATCTGGCAGCTTGGCATCAATGTGTTCAGGTTCCAGGTGGGTGAGGTCCAAGTAGACGTAGTCCTTGTTTGGTCCTGCACCGCGACCTTCGCGAACCTCATTGGCCATCGAACGAGCGACAATGTCACGTGGCGCCAGGTCCTTAATGGTTGGCGCGTAGCGTTCCATGAACCGTTCACCGTCGGCGTTTCGGAGAATACCGCCTTCACCGCGAGCTGCTTCGGAAAGCAAAATGCCCAATCCGGCAAGCCCGGTTGGGTGGAACTGAATGAACTCCATGTCTTCCAGCGGAATGCCGTGACGGTAGGCTATGGCCATGCCATCACCGGTCAGGGTGTGAGCGTTGGAGGTGGTCTTGAAGACCTTGCCAGCACCACCGGTTGCAAAGACAACCGATTTGGCCTGGAAGATGTGAATCTCACCGGTGGCCAGCTCTAATGCGACAACACCGGCGACGCGCTTTTGTGTATATGGGGTGCCGTCAGCACGTGTAGCGTCCTCGTCGACCATCAGCATGTCGAGCACGTAGAACTCGTTATAGAACTCGACATTGTGCTTGACACAGTTTTGGTAGAGGGTCTGAAGAATCATGTGACCGGTGCGGTCAGCGGCATAGCAAGCGCGGCGAACAGGGGCTTTACCATGGTCGCGAGTGTGGCCACCGAAGCGACGCTGGTCAATCTTGCCTTCTGGCGTACGGTTGAACGGCAGTCCCATCTTTTCTAGATCGAGGACCGCGTCGATGGCTTCTTTCGCCATGACCTCAGCGGCGTCCTGGTCCACGATGTAGTCGCCACCCTTGACGGTGTCGAAGGTGTGCCATTCCCAGTTGTCTTCTTCAACGTTTGCCAGGGCGGCACACATGCCACCCTGTGCAGCGCCGGTGTGTGATCGCGTTGGGTACAGTTTGGTCAGCACCGCGGTCCGTGCGCGCTGGCCAGACTCGATGGCTGCGCGCATGCCAGCGCCACCGGCGCCAACAATCACGACGTCGTACTTATGTACTTGCATCAGATGAAGTCTTCTTTCTGTCTTGTCGGCTTCAGGTGCTTATTGGTTGAAGCAGAAGCTTGGCGAGTTGTCCATCAAGTTGCCTGCGGCATCAGTCATGCATGGCTCGAAGGTGAAGATCACCAGTGTGCCGAGCACGATAATGGCCACGCTTGCCAAGTAGAGGGCAACTTTGAAGCCAACGCGGGTGCGGTCTTTGCTGGTGTAATCGTCAATGATTGTGCCGACACCGATGGTGCCGTGAATCATGGCGAGCCAGAGCATAGTGAGATCCCAGATCTGCCAGAGCGGGGAAGCCCACTTCCCTGCGACCAGACCGAAGTTCAATCCGTGCACGCCGTCGCCAACCATGAGGTTGGAGAATAAGTGTACGAAAATCAGGACCAACAGAATTGGTCCTGAAATGCGCATGAAAACCCATTTGAACATTTCACGGTTCGACGAGGAACTCGCCGACTGACGAAGATATTTCGGATCGATGTCGCCACTACGTGGGGCAGCGATATTTAGTTGTTGACTTGACATGCGCTTAGCCTCCCAATACCAGCATCATGTGGCGTACGAAGAACGCGCCAAACACGACTACCCAGGCAATCATGACGGCCCACAACATATGCTTGTGGTACTTGGTGCCCTTTTTCCAGAAGTCGACCAGTACGATGCGGATGCCGTTGAATGCGTGATAAATCACCGCGGCAACGAGTCCGGATTCACCCAACGCCATGTACCAGTTTTTATAGGTACCGATGACGGCGTCGTAGGCTTCGGGTGAAACGCGGACCAGTGCGGTATCTAACACATGGACCAATAAGAATAAGAAAATCACCACTCCGGTGATGCGGTGGCCAACCCAGGACCACATACCTTCTTTGCCGCGATAGAGCGTCCCTCTGCCCGATTTTTTCTGGGCAGGAGGAGACTGCTGCGCGGTTGTCGCAGTAGACATTATGAAACCTCCAAAAGCACGCAGGATTGGCGCCTAGACCTGATTTGAGTCTCGCGTTCAGCGCCGGTGCGAGTTGCGTCCTATAGCTATAGGCTAATACTAATCGGTCAGAGAAACGTTAATGCGACATTTTAGACTGAGCCGCAGGTAACTTCAGCGAGTTGTCAGAGATCTGCAATACAGTAGTCTGGGTGAACCAAGAGCAGTTTTCATCATCGCATATTCCGGGGCTTGACCGTTTCTGGGCCGTTATCCCAGCCGGCGGCGTCGGTACTCGCCTGTGGCCATTATCACGTGCCGCGGCGCCAAAGTTTCTTCATGACCTTACGGGGTCAGGTCAGACCCTGATTCGAGCCACCTACGATCGACTGCACCCGTTGGCCGGTGACAACATCATGGTGGTGACCGGTGAGGCCCACCGTGATGCCGTATGCGATCAACTGTCCGGTGTTGCCGAAGAGAACTTCATTCTTGAGCCAGAGCCTAAAGACTCCGCCGCTGCCATCGGTTTGGCGGCCGCCGTGTTATTCGAGGAGAACCGCGATGCCATCATGGGGTCCTTTGCTGCTGACCAGGTGATCGGACCAGACGATGTGTTTCGGACCGCCGTGGCGGAAGCCATCGCTACAGCGGTGACCAACAAAATTGTGACCATCGGTATCAAGCCGACCTATCCGTCAACGGGCTTCGGGTACATTTTCAAGGGTGAAAAGCTCGAGGTTGAGGCTGCGCCGTCGGCGTTTAAAGTCGATAAATTCGTTGAGAAGCCCGAAGCTGATGTCGCGCAAGGTTACGTGGAGTCCGGTCAACACTTTTGGAACGCGGGAATGTTTGTCGCTCCGGTGCGATTGTTACTGCAGCACCTCAAAATCAATGAGCCTGAACTCTTTGACGGTGTGACCGCCATTGCTCGAGCTAGAGTCGTCGGTGATACGACCGACGCCATGGCTGAGATATGGCCTACGCTGCCGAAAACCTCGATTGACTATGCAGTGGCCGAGCCTGCGGCTGAGGCCGGCGATGTGGCTGTGATTCCAGGGGACTTTATTTGGGACGACGTCGGTGACTTTGCCGCCATCGCCCGGTTGAATCCCGCTGCCAATGAATCCGGTGTGACCGTGATTGGGGAAACCCCACGCGTGTATGCAGACGATGCCAGCGGCGTGGTGGTGACCGATACGTCACGTGTGATCGCGCTGATTGGTGTTGAGGACATTGTGGTGGTCGATACCGGCGATGCACTGTTAGTGACCACCACCGAGCACGCTCAGTCGGTAAAACAGGCCGTGGAATCAATCAAAGCCCACGGGGATGATGATGTGCTGTGACCGATAAGCCACAAAACCTTGCCCTCTCAGAGCAGTATCCGGTCCGGGATGATCCCGGGCTGCCGCGTATCGCCGCCGCTGTTCGAGAGGTCCTCGATGCCGCGGTCGAATTTCGACGCGATATGCACCAGCACCCCGAATTGTCGTTTCGTGAACACCGCACAACTGACCGGATTATTTCCACGCTACAAAGTTACGGCCTGAAGCCTCAGCGACTCGACCCCACCGGTGTGTGGGTTGATGTTGGTTCAGGGCCGGTGGTGTTAGGCATTCGTGCTGATATCGATGCGCTGCCGGTTCAAGAGTCCACCGGATTGCCCTATGCCTCAATTCATGACGGCATCGCACACGCTTGCGGTCACGATATTCACACAACCGTCGCCTTGGGCACCGCCGTCACCCTACATCGACTGCTGGCAGGCCAAACAGGAGTCTCCCTGGGCGACCTTGAACTGACCGGTCGGGTACGAATAATCTTCCAAGCGGCCGAGGAAACATTGCCTGGCGGTTCGCTGGAAGTCATCCGCCAGGGCATTCTGGATGACGTGCCACGAATTATTGCTCTGCACACCGATCCGGGTTTCGACGTCGGAACCATTGCGACGCGCATCGGGGCCATAACCTCTGCCACCGATACCTTGCGCGTCACTCTGACCGGCAAGGGCGGCCACACTTCCCGGCCGCAACAAACTCAGGACGTCGTCTTTGCGTTGGCACAGATTGCCACCCAGGTTCCAGCCATCCTGTCACGGCGTATCGATGTGCGCTCGGGTGCGCAACTGACCTGGGGGCATATCCAGGCGGGTCACGCCCCGAATGCTATTCCCTCCACCGGTCAACTCTCGGGGACTTTCCGAACCCTGGATGCGGCCGCTTGGGAATCGGCCGGGCAGCTGCTCGACGAGGTCATTGGCCAAGTGGCCGCGCCCTACGGTGTCAAAGTCGAGCTGCAACACGTGCGCGGTGTGCCACCGGTAGTCAACAATGAAGCAGAAACCGATCTGATCGAAGATGCCACGCGATTCGAACTGGGCTCACGGACCATCGAGCTGGCCGAACAATCCATGGGCGGGGAAGACTTCGCCTGGATGACTCAGAAAATCCCGGGTTCGATGCTGCGTCTTGGCACGCGCACGGCCGGTGGCCCAACCTACGATCTACACCAGGGCGACTACAACCCCGATGAACGTGCTATCGGTGTTGGCATCCAAATTTTTACTCAGGCTGCACTACGAACGCTTACCGGGGCAGCCTGATGGAAGCACACGCCCAGCTGCATGCCGTCGCCAGTGAAGTCCTGCCGCGGGCTTACGCTCCGTACTCGCAGCACCCGGTAGCCGCCGCTGCGTTGGACACCGCCGGTGTCATCCACACCGGCGTGAATATAGAAAACGCTTCCTACGGGGTCACCCTGTGTGCCGAATGCTCACTGATTTCCTCTTGGCGTCTCAACGCCGGAGCCGAGCTGACCCACTTGGTGTGTCTCAATGCCGCACGAGAGTACATCACCCCGTGTGGCCGGTGCCGTCAGCTGCTGTACGAACATGCCCCGGTTACGTTGTCGATCGCCACCCAACACGGTCCGATTACGCTGGGCGAATTGCTCCCCATGGCATTCGGACCCGAGAACCTCTAGGACTAAGCCATGCACAACGCCGTAGAAATCATCACCGCAAAACGCAATGGAGTTGCGCTATCCGCCGAGCAGATCACGTGGATGGTGAATGCTTACACCACGGGGGAGGTCGCGGATGAGCAATTCGCCGCACTGGCCATGGCTATCTACTTTCGGGGTCTCGACGACGCTGAATTGCTAGCGTTAATGACCGCTATGCTCAATTCTGGTTCCACACTGGATTTTTCTGACCTTGGCAAACCCACCGCAGATAAGCATTCCACCGGGGGAGTGGGCGATAAAATTACGCTGCCGTTGACCCCGCTCGTTGCCTCATACGGTGTTGCCGTGCCACAGCTTTCAGGCCGCGGCCTGGGCCACACCGGCGGGACGTTGGATAAACTTGAGGCCATTGAAGGATTCCAGGTCGATCTCACCGAAGCGCACATTCGGGCTCAACTGGCTGAAACCGGTGGGGTTATCTGTGCACCAACCGGTGAACTGGCTCCGGCGGATAAGAAAATCTATGCACTGCGTGATGTCACGGCAACCGTTGACAGTCTTCCGCTAATCGCGTCGTCGATCATGTCCAAGAAACTTGCCGAAGGCACGGGCACCCTGGTCCTGGACGTCAAAACCGGCTCCGGCGCCTTCATGCAGGACGAAGAGGACGCTCGACAACTGGCCGCAACCATGGTCGCGTTGGGCAAAGAATTCGGTGTCAACACCACAGCCGTGCTGACCCGCATGGATAGTCCGCTGGGCTATACGGTTGGCAACGGGATCGAAGTTGAAGAAACACTCGAGGTGCTAGCCGGCGGCGGTCCCAACGACGTCGTTGAACTGACCCTCACGCTAGCCCGCCATATGCTGCAGGGTGCAGGTATCGATGCTGATCCTGCCGAACATCTAGTCAATGGCAAGGCTATGGACACGTGGCGTGCCATAGTAACGGCCCAACACGGTGCTCCTGATGCACCGCTTCCCACGCCCAGCCACGAACATACGATCCTGGCACCCGCATCCGGTGTGTTGTCCAAGCTCGATGCCCGTTCCGTGGGTGAGGCGGCCTGGCATCTAGGCGCCGGACGCCAGTATCAAGGCCAATCGGTACAGGCCACGGCTGGCATACGATTGCATGTCAAACCCGGAGATGCGATTGTAGCCGGTGAACCACTGTTCACTCTCGCTACGGAGACCCCGGAGCGTATTTCAGTAGCCGAAGAGATCCTGCAGAATGCTATCGACACCGCCGACGCCTACAGCGCACCTGAACTCATCGTTGATGTCATTCGTTAATACACGGTAAGGACCACAAGCTTGCTGGACTTTGTTGAAGAGCTCATCCTCGGTGCCGCCGAGGCATGGTGGATGCCGCTCGCCGTGTTTCTGCTCAGCCTGATTGACGGGTTCTTTCCGGTGGTCCCATCCGAATCAGTGCTGATAGCACTCGCCTCGATCTCGGGTGTACGCAACGGGATCAGCCTAACCACCATCTTCTTTATGGGCTGGTTCGGTGCCTTCATCGGCGACCAGATTGCCTACTGGCTGGGTCGAACCATAGGGGTGAAGCGTTTCCGGTGGATGCGCACTCGATCCGTGGTTCGGGTTATCGGGTCAGTCCAAAAAACGCTGAAACACTCCGGATCGCTGGTCGTCATGACCGCGCGCCACATTCCCGGGGGACGGGTTGCGGTGAACTTTATCGCCGGGGCCACCCGCATGAAGGTTGTGAAGTTCATGAGCCTGGACTTCGTCTCAGCTGCTATTTGGGCAGCGTATTCCATTGCTATCGGCTATTTCACATCCGGGTGGCTGGAGAATACCGTGCTCCAAATTGCTTTGGCCCTGGTGTTGGCGGCCCTGCTCGGATGGCTGATAGATCGAGGGATTAAAAAGTTGATATGGTCGCGAATGAACAAAACGACTCCACAAGATGCCGTTGATGACCAACTGGCCTAGATGAGTAAGTCCTAATTTTCGTGGGGCTACTGGGCGAGGAAATTGTGTCTTATCGGGCGCTTGAGACCTGTTAAGCGTGGGCGTTAAAGGCTGAAAACTGTCAGCTACTGGGTTCAAGATCCTCTCTGGGCGAGTGGATCGCCTCCACGTCGAGTCCGAGGCCAACCCCGTGGACCGGATTGCGGTTGGAGACGACTGCGGCGTTCGCGTAGACAGTCCGGTGATTCAGTCATTGGCACCACCCGGTGTTACCGCTGGCAGGCCAAGACCCTGCCGACGTGGTTGCAGCTCTCTAGGGAATCAGCGCGTAACGAGCTACCAGTTTGAAGCTGTGCGACGCTGCGTGAGCACTCGAATAACGACGGTGCCGAGCAGAACAAGAGCCGCGGCAATCACAGCGCTCCAGACAATGATGCTCGACTCGTAATCGCCGTCAGTTCGCGCAACGGCCAACCAGGAAAGACCCCAGCTGATCGCCAAGGCCGGGGCAATGTAGCCTCGGGTGAAGACAGCTAAGCCCAGTCCAACGGCCACGACCACAGCCAAAATCCCAATGGCAGCCCATTCCCACCCCGCGAACCTGTCGACGCCGAGCGTGGCCACCCACGCTGCCACATTCGCCGTGACGGCAACGCATACCCAGCCCAGGTACACTCCGAACGTGCCGTGCGTGAGCAGCGTGTCGGTCGTCGAGGATGGCGATGTTGCCCGCAAGATCAACAGGATACGAATCAGGACCGCCAGGAGCACGACGATGACCGCAACGCTGACCAGTAACAACTCCAGTTGCACCGAACCAATCCAGGCAGCATTTAAGATGGCTGAGAGTGATGCCCAAGGTCGCAGCTGTGCCTGCCGGGCCGAAGCCCGTTGAGCGGGCAGTAACTGGAAGATCGCATACGCAGCAAGGCCGGCGTATACCACGCTCCAGATACTAAATGCGGTTCCAGCCGGGGCGAACGGTGTCGCATCTGCCGACAGCGCTCCATCGGCCGCTTCGCTAATTGGTGTGCCGCCCAGCGCCCCGCTGCCAATAAATGACAGTACGATTGCTGCGACGACGGACACGATGGTCACGATCGGCATGACCCAACTATTCTTCTGCTGCTCCATTGCTGCCTTCCTCTCTGGGACATGAATCAGTGGTCACAGCTGCTATCATAGTTAGCCAAGCTAGTAATTTAAGTCACCGCGCAGGTAAAGTCTGTTTTTATCTACGCAACAGTTCCGTGTGTTGCAGGTGCCACGATGTGATCAGGAGGAGCGATGAGCATTCAAGCCCAACTCATCCCACAAACCGAACCTGGCAAGAACTTCCATAACGCACTCGAGCAGCGCCTGGAGCAACTGTTCAAGGAGCAGACAGCCACGGCCCCAACCCCACACATGGCCCAACTTTGGCAGCAGATTTCCAAAGCAATCGATGGTGGCAAACGTGCCCGGCCCATGCTCGTGTATCTGGGGTACCGCACCGTCAGCGAAGATCCCGAACCCCGCTTGATCGAGATCGGTTGCGCCTTTGAATTGTTGCACACGGCCTTAATCATCCATGACGACATTATCGATCAAGATTTCGTACGCCGCGGTGAGCCAACGTTGTCAGCGCATTATCGTGATGCCGCGCTTGCTGAAGGCAAAGCACAGCACGCTGCCGAACATATCGGTCATGCTGCTGCGCTGTTAGCTGGTGACGTTCTGATCTCTCAAGCCATCCAGCTCCTCCACAATGCATGCCACGATCTGGCTTGCGGCAACCGGGTGGTCGACTTGTTTCAGGCGGCAATCCAGCAGTCAGCGGCCGGAGAACTCGATGACGTGTTATTCAGTGCGGATTTTGGTACACCGGATCTTGATGAAGTGCTGCGTATGCACCGACTCAAAACCGCGGCATATTCGTTTGAAACGCCTCTGGTCATCGGAGCACTACTGGCTGGCGCAACCGACGAACTGCTGACGCGCCTGAGTGAACTCGCCGGCCTGCTCGGCAGCTGTTATCAAATCATTGACGACGTCCTGGGCACCTTTGGAGACTCCACAACTACCGGTAAACCGAATGATTCCGATCTGCGAGAAGGCAAAGCAACCGTGCTCATCGCCCTGGCAAAAAACATTGAGACCGCAGCACCGACCATCGCCGGGTGGCGTGCCGGAACCATCGACAACGATACCGTGCGACAACTGCTGATCGACCTGAACATTGAACAACGAGCTCGAAATCTTGCTGATCAATACTGCGCACAAGCTCAACAACAGGTCGATGGTTTGGCGATCCGGCCAGAGGCCCACGCTTCGTTCCGGCATCTGATCAATGAGCTGTTGCAGAGGAAACACTAAATGAAACACCGCACTGCACTGCACCTGTACACCGAAGCAGCCATTTCAAGCTCAGGTAAAGTCATTGACGCGTATTCCACCTCATTTGGACTAGCCCGCCGATTTCTCGGTAGAGCGGCACGCCGCGACATCGACAACATCTACGCCTTAGTCAGACTGGCCGATGAAATTGTCGACGGCGTCGCAGAAGAAGCAGGCCTGGATCACCAGACTATCGCAACCGAACTTGAAGGACTCGAAGCACAAACAGAAACCGCCATTGCCACCGGGTACAGCACAAATCTGGTGGTGCATGCCTTTGCGACCACTGCCCAGCACCACGGTATTACCACCCAGCTGACGCGGCCGTTCTTTCGATCCATGCGGGCCGATTTGTACCGTCAAAAACACACGGCCGAAAGTCTAGAAGACTATATCTATGGTTCTGCCGAAGTGGTAGGGCTGATGTGTCTGGAGGTATTTCGCCACATGCCCGGGACCGATACCCAGTACGATGAACTTCTCTCGGCGTCAGCGCGACGGCTCGGTGCAGCATTCCAAAAAGTGAACTTTTTGCGGGATCTAGCGACCGATTACCAGGGGCTGGGCCGATCCTATTTCCCGGGCGTCGATCCGGCGAATTTTGGTGAGGCCCGGAAACAACGCCTGGTCGATGAGATTCGAGCCGACCTTGCCGCAGCTGAACCCGGTATGAAAAAACTCGATCGTCGGGCCCGCATCGGTGTGGAGATGGCCCACCGATTATTTAGCGAACTCACTGACGCACTGGAGCACCGCCCCGCCGCGGAACTGTTGACACGCCGGGTACGCGTCAAGAATGCACGAAAACTCGCCATTGCAGCGCAAACCGTATCCGCCAACTTGTTGAAGAAGAAATAGTTCATGACACACACAACGTCCGCGGTGGTGATTGGAGCCGGTGTTGCCGGACTAGCCACCGCAGGCCTACTGGCCAAAGACGGGTACGACGTGACCGTCTTAGAGAAACAAGATGATGTTGGCGGTCGAGCCGGAGTCCTCAAGGACGACAGTTTCCGCTGGGATATGGGGCCGTCCTGGTGGTTGATGCCCAGCGCATTCGAACATTTCTATGAGCTGATGGGGACGTCGGTCGAGGCCGAACTCGACCTTGTACAGCTCAATGAGCCCGCCTTCCGAGTCTTTACCGAGGGGTATCAGCCTCTCGATGTCTCCACGGGGGCACAGAATGTTATCGAGCTGTTTGACCAGTTAGAACCTGGTGCCGGTGCCGAGGTCGAGCGCTACCTGGCAGGTATGGAAACGGATTACCGGTTGTCCATCGAGCGGTTCTTATACACAAACTTCACAGAGCTGCGGGGACTGACCTCCGCCCAAATCATGCGGCGACTCGGCCGATTGGCACGCAAATTTACTCGGTCGCTCGATGCTGATGTAGCGGCCCAGTTCGACCACACTCAGCTGCGACAACTCCTCACGTATGCGGCAGTATTTTTATCCTCCGCACCGAAAATCACCCCCGCGTTCTACGGGATTATGAACTACACGACTTTGGTTGAAGGGGTTGCCTACCCAATGGGCGGTTTCGCAACCTTCATTGATTCCTTGCGCCGGCTCGCGGTTAACGCTGGAGTGCGAATTCATACCAGCGCAACGGTCGAAGAGATTCATCACGACGCCGGCAAGCCACAACGGGTCAACGGTGTCACATACCGTGATGACACCGGTGAGCACTATCTGGCCGCTGACGTTGTGGTATCCGGTGCAGACCGGCACCACACCGAAACACAACTGGTGTCAGATCCCCGTTCGGCCAGGCCGAAGTACTGGCGGCGCAGAAACCCGGGCCTCAGTTGCGTGCTGGCGTACCTCGGAGTTGAAGGCGACCTACCGCAGCTAGCCCACCACTCGTTATTCTTCAGCCAGGATTGGGATCCAGACTTCGAGGCGGTCTTCCCGAAGCTGTCATCTCGCACCGCGCAGCACGACCCAGGTGCATACTCGGAATCGCTGTACGTGTGCCGTTCCAGTGCGACCGATCCGAGCGTGGCGCCGGAAGGACACGAAAACGTCTTCGTCCTTATCCCTGTACAGGCCACCAAAGATGGGATCGTCGGCAGTCTCAACCACGACGAAGATCCAGACACCACGGCCATCGTGGATGCAGCCATTGACCTGATTGCCCAACGTATCGGCGTGGATGACCTGGCACAACGCATTGTCGCTCGCCACACGGTAGGTCCCGGAGATTTTCAAGAACGCTTCAACGCCTGGCAAGGCAACGCATTGGGGTTGGCTCACACCCTGGCGCAGTCTGCGTTCTTCCGCGGTTCCAACGCGTCACGACATATTGATGGCTTGTACTTTGCCGGGGCGACCACAGCACCCGGCGTCGGACTACCAATGTGTTTAATTTCGGCAGAAAACATTATCAAGCGGCTGCGTGATGACACCTCAACCGGACCGCTGGCAACACCACTGCAACCGACTACAACCCGTCCTACTCACAACCGTTAGGGAAGGAATACTTTGGCGCAATATGAATACCTGATACTGATGGCCGCGTGCGTGGCGATCACCCTACCCCTGGAATTTCTGCTCCGCGCCCGGGTGTATCGACGGCTCCCGTTGATGTTGCCCTCCGTTGGCGTCGTCCTCCTCGTGTTCGGGATCTGGGATGTATTCGGGATCGCCCGAGGTCATTGGACCTATAACCCCGAATTTATCACCGGCATCCACCTGGGCATCATGCCGCTAGAAGAGCTCGTGTTCTTCGTCGTTATCTCGCTGTGCGCGCTGCTCAGCTATGAAGGTGTGTCCACGGTGCTGCGCTGGGCGGCCAAACGCAAACAAACCGAAGGGAGCAACTCCGATGTGGCCTGAATACACCGTATTGACCGTTGTGGGCATCATCGTTGTGGTGCTTATCGAACTGTTCGTGGTTCGCAGCGGAATCTTCCGCAAACCGGCTTACTGGCTGGCAATGGCCATTTGCTTGAGCTTCCAAATCCTGGTCGACGGCTATCTGACCAAACTGTCCAACCCCATTGTCTTGTACAACCCCGACCACATGCTGGGTCTCCGCTTCCCGTGGGACATTCCCATCGAAGATTTCGGCTTCGGCTTTGCCATGCTCACCACCGTGTTGATGGTGTGGCAGGGTTTAAAAAATCGTCGCGAGCGCCAAGCGCAGGAGGTCACAGTCGATGTCACTCAGTGAAGCCTTCTCACGTTCTGCACGCCGCTACGATCTGTTGACCCGATTGAACCCCGGGTATCGACGCGAGCTGCGCCGTGCCGCCAAAGCCTTAGCCCATGGGCTAACCAACAAGGAATCGCCGGTCATCTGGGATCTCGGGTGCGGAACTGGACTCAGCACCCAAGCTCTACTGGACACGGTGCCGGACGCACACGTCATCGGCGTTGATGCCTCCGACGGCATGTTGAACTTTGCCCGTGAAAAATCCTGGCCCAACGGTACCGAGTTCATTTTGGAATCAGTTGAAAACCTCGCGTCCAACGACGCCTTCGACAATGCTCCGGACGGCGTGTTCGCAGCGTACCTGTTGCGCAACGTGCCCGAGGCAGAGCGTACTGCGGTGCTGACCAGCATTCGCGAGTTGATGAAACCCGGCACACCACTGGTGCTGCACGACTACTCGGTCTCCGAATCCCGGTGGGCACAAGCCAAATGGACGATTGTATGCTTTGCGATCATCATCCCACTCGCAACACTCGCCGGCGCCAAAACCAGCCTGTTCACCTACTTATGGAAATCGGTGCTGGACAACGAGGCCACAGCTACCGTACTGCAACGTCTGGTACAGGCCGGATTCCATCACGCATCGGTGACTACAGCAAAGGGCTGGCACCGCGAAGTCCTCCACACCTACACCGCCGTGAACCAAGAAGGACTCGCATGAGCCGATTCAACAAGCACACTGCACCCAACGCGCCACGAGACCCGTATGCCGAGACGCTTCGAGCTCATCGTGGCCATGACGCCGTAACCACTCCTCGAACCGTAGCGGTCATCGGCGGCGGGATTGCCGGACTTGCTGCGGCCACCGGTCTAGCAGAACGCGGCGTTGACGTGACGCTCTACGAGGCCGCCCCGCAACTTGGCGGCCGGGTGCGATCCTGGCCCACCGGTGACGGGCGAAATATGAGTCGCGGATTTCACGCATTTTTCCGCCAGTACTACAACCTCCGTGCGCTGCTGCGGCGCACCGACCCCGCACTGGACCGGTTGACCCCGGTTGCCGACTATCCGCTGCAAACCGAGCAGGGTCTGACCGACTCTTTCGAGTCAATTCCCCGCACCCCACCGTGGAACCTGGCCGCGTTTGTGCTGAACAGTCCGACCTTTCCACTAACCGGGCTTGCCGAAGTCGACCTAGCTAGCGCCTTTGAGCTGATCGATCTGGACTTCCCGGAAGGCCTGAGCCGCTACGATCACGAATCGGCCGCCGATTTCCTGGACCGGCTACGCTTCCCGGACGGCGCCCGCCACCTGGCGCTCGAGGTCTTCGCACGCTCATTCTTCGCCCACCCTAAAGACTTTTCCGCCCGGGAACTGGTGACCATGTTCCACACCTACTTCACCGGTTCGGCAGAAGGTCTGCTGTTCGATGTGCCCATCGATGACTTCAACACCAGCCTGTGGGATCCACTTGGAACCTACCTCGAAGATCTCGGCGTCAGCATCCATACTGAGCAATCGGTAACGCAACTACACCAGGACCCAGACGGCTGGCATGTGACCACTGAGCAGACCACTGTGACCGTTGATGCGGTGGTGTTAGCGGCCGATCCGCGTTCGTCGAGACGCCTGATCGCCCAGATCGAGGATGCAACCCGCGAACTGATCAGTCTTCAGCACAGAGCCAAACGTCGTCGAAACGCGCCTGCGTTTGCCATCCTGCGACTGTGGTTATCCGATACTGTTGCCGACGACAGGGCGGAGTTTCTGGGTACGAGTGGCTATGCTGTGCTCGATAATATTTCGGTCCTGGAGCGTTATGAAGCCACCGCCAAGACATGGACCGACGAACACGGTGGCTCAGTGGTGGAACTACACGCCTACGCCGTCGATACGCCGGCTGATCCAACCTCCCAGGACGCTCAGGCCATTCGCGCAGCTCTGCTCGACGACATGGTGCGGGTCTACCCCGAGACCCAGCACCTGGAGATCGTGGCCGAAGAATACCTCGTGCATGATGATTGCGGACTAGCGGACGTTTCACCGTGGCATGACCACCCGGAAGTCACCACCGGCATCCCAGGACTCGTGCTGGCGGGGGACTGGATCCGCTGTGAGCTGCCCGTGGCCCTGATGGAACGGGCCGCTACCACCGGCTTCTTGGCTGCCAACCAATTACTGGCGGGTTGGGATGTCACCGGTCATGATCTGGAGTCGCCACCACGCCGCGGCTTATTGCGACGCAGTGCGCCGGGCCGGTTGCTTCGAAAATTCGCGCTTACAGAACTCACAGAAAGGGGATAGATTGACGACTGAACAATCCGGCTGCCCCATGCATGGCTCTGCGCCGGGTAGCGATCGGAAGGCAAGCAAACCCGGCGAAACGGCCACCGGCCGCGTCACTCAGCGGAACAAGATGTGGCACATCGGCTCGTTGGCAGCGGCCAAGGAAGTGTTGTTGGCACGGCATTCCACACTGCAGGCTGGTTTTACTGCCGAGTACATTCCTCGCAATGTTTTCCGCAACCATCCGATCCTCATTTCCGACGGCCCCCAACACGATCAACAACGGCGCAACGTTGCCCGATTTTTCGCACCCAAAGTTGTGGCATCCCGGTATGGCACACTCATGGAGGCGGTCGTCGATAAGATCCTTGACCAGGCTCAACGCACCGGGAGCATCACCTTCGATCAGGTGGCGCTCTATTACACGGTCGAAGTCACCGCGTCGATCGTTGGCCTCACCCACGCAAGAGTCCCAGCACTGGCCCGCCGGTTAGAAAAATTCTTCCGCCAACCGCCGTTAGACCGCAGCAAACCCCAGCTCGGGCGTACCAAACGTCAGTGGATGTCCGCCGCGCATAACGGCATCGGACCGGTACTTGGCCTGTTGATCTTTGACGTCCTACCGGCTGTTTGTTCGCGTACTAAAGCCCCGCGTCAGGATGTTATCAGTCACCTGATTGAGCAGGATTACAACCTGGCAGACATTCTGGTCGAGTGCGTTACCTACGGCACCGCCGGGATGGTGACCACCCGTGAATTCATCACCATGGCCTGCTGGCATCTGCTAGACAACCCGGCATTGCGTCAGCGTTATGTGGCCGCCGAAGAAGCCGAACGCTTGAGCATCTTGGCCGAGCTGATCCGGTTGGAACCACCCGTGGGACATCTCTACCGTCGCGTCACCGAAAATTTTGACGTCACAGATAGGGACGACACCTACACGCTGGCAACCGGGGAGCTCGTGGATCTTGATATTCGCAAAACCAATGCTGACGCGGACGCGTTTGCCCACGATCCACTTCGGGTCTGCCCCGACCGTGAGCGCAGCGAGGGAGTCCAGGATGTCGGCCTGAGTTTCGGTTTTGGCGCCCACGGCTGCCCGGGTCAACCGCTAGCACTACGTGAAACCGATGCCCTGTTGCATCGGCTGCTCGCACTGCCCGTCGCCAGGGAGTCAGAACCAACCATCAGCTGGGATGACTTGATCGAAGGGTACAAGATCAGAGGGCTGACCCTCAGCGTCGGGTCATGATGCTCTGGGGCGTTCCCAGGTGGCAATCGGACCGGCAACCGGTGTGAATAATGGATGCACCGGTACCAGCTCGTCGGTCGTCTCCAACGCTTTGGCATGCTCAGCTAAAAACTCGGGGGAGCGCTGAAAGAGCTTAGCCCGCAAATGGGAAAGCTCGAAGCCTAGCTGGCCAAACGTCACGTCAATCCGCCCGATATGCCCGAAAGCGTCGACGTGCTGATCCGGCGGCTGGGCGATCTTCCCGGCATCGAAACGGTACCCGCGGGCCAGGGATTCTTCGTGGATTCCCACCAGATACGCGCCGATAGCAGCTTCGGGTTCCGGGTGTGCCCGAAAGCGTTCCACCTGAGGATGTGCTGTATAGCCGCGGGTGTGTCCCAACAGCACCGCTTGGGCAAGCAGGGCCTCGCGCCATCCGGCGACAAGACCCTGTCGGTCCAGCAGACATGGGTGTAAAGACCACAGCCGCATTAGGGCTGCAACCCTGCTGCAGCGGGGCTGAAGCCCCGTCGCACATTCTCACAGCATCCGGGCCGACAGACGTCATACCAGGGGCCCAGAGGTGTCACGTGCTCTCGTTCAGAGACTGCCCGAGCTTCGATTCGCTCGGAAATAAGATCCACCAGACCTGAGACAAACTCCGGGTGCACCCCCGGAGTCGGGGTGCGTGCCGCGAGGAGGCCGGCCTCTGCTGCAGCTTCCATCGCTTCTTCATCCAAGTCCCACAACACTTCCATGTGGTCACTGAGAAAACCGAGTGGCACAATGACCACGGCCTTGACACCTTCATGAGGCAGCTGGGCTATCCGGTCGCACACATCAGGTTCTAACCAGGGTTGCGATGCTGGACCCGAGCGCGATTGGTACACCAGCTCCCACGCAGTGTCAGCCCGGGCTGGTAATTCGGAGCGCAGGTGATCCATGATCACGCCGCCTACCGCCATGTGCTGGGCAGCATAAGCTCCGCCTTCGCCCAGCTCAAGGTCTGCTGGACCTGAACGGCTCGCATCGGTCATCGGGATCGAATGCGTGGCAAAGAGCACGCGAATTTCCGACGGCGCCAAGCCCTGCGCTTCAAAGCTACGCAGAGCCGTGTCCACGCCCTCAATAAAGGGTGTGACAAACCCTGGATGATCAAAGTATTGGCGAACCTTATCGATGGTTACCGTCCCTGCCAAGCCGGTATCGACCAGCGCACGGGCAAAATCTTCACGATACTGTCGGCAACTGGAGTAAGAGCTGTACGCGCTGGTCGCCAATCCTAAGAGCCGCACATGACCGGCGTCGGCGGCTTGCTGGACCGCATCTTCCAGATACGGTGACCAGTTACGGTTGCCCCAATACACAGGCAGTTCAATGCCACGGCTGGTGAGTTCTTTTTGCAAGGCCTTCCGTAGTTGGGCGTTGTGCTCATTGATCGGGCTAACACCGCCGAAGTGTCGGTAGTGGGTGGCCACTTCTTCTAGCCGCTCATCGGGGATGCCTCGGCCGGCAGTAACGTTGCGCAAAAAGGGCAGGACGTCTTCTTGGCCTTCTGGGCCGCCAAAACCCGCAAGCATGATCGCGTCATAATGCTGTGGTTGAATGGCATGTGGTGCACCGGATTGTGAGGCCGGAGATGCGAAAGGGACGTCGTCGACGGCGTCACTGCTGATTGCGGCCGTGGGATGACGGGATTCAGGCATGGTATTCCTTTATGAGTTCAGGATCGTTCTATCGGGACGCTTCGATGGGGCGTATTATAAGTAAAGCATCAGGAACGTAGAGTTCTCACGCAACGAGAAAACAATTTAGTTAGAATGGCTAATAGTTACTGTGGCTAACAATACTGGAAAAACCCCGGACTCGTCGAATGCAGCTGCATTCCGAAAGCTGTCGCTGCTGGATCCGAGGACAATAGACCCAGACCAAGAGTTGGTCTCAACAGCCGATTTTAATGCCCAAGACCTTGATCAAATTGTTGAAGTCATGGAGTCGATGCGCAAGTGGCGACTGACCGAGCGCAAGCTCAACGAGGCGTCACAAAAGTATATGGGACTCGGTGAGAATGACATGCGCGCAGTCCGATTCATGATCGCGTCGCAGCGCCATGGCGAGCTGGCCACAGCAAGTCATGTCGCCAAACATCTTGGGATTACCACGGCATCGGTGTCTCGCATGATTGATCGACTGGTCGCAAATGGTCATGTTCGACGTCTTCAGCACCCTGAAGATCGGCGGAGTACGGTTTTGGAAGTCACTGAAGCAACCCAGACTGTTGCGCGGCAGTCGGTTGGAAACAACCATGCCAAACGCTTTTACGCGATAGCAGAGCTCACTCCGCATGAACGTGCGGCAGTCATCAAATTTTACGCTGCCATGATCGCCACGGGATCTTAATGGCGAGTCACTCTGAGAGCCACAGCCCGTCTAGTGCTGGTACCTCGAGTGCGGTCGGAACTATGCATGGGCAAGCAAAAGACTGCCTAGTGATCATTTATGGCATGTTGCTGCTGGCCTTTTCTGATCGCCGTTTGCACTTGGGTGTTTCAAGTTTCCCTCCGTAGATTATCTGGTGTCATAATTGTTTTGAGGGTGCCTATGGCAGCCGTTTGGTTCACACTTACGTGAAATGCTTGCGTGTAGCCAGGCTGACACGACACCACTGGCCATTGATGCCTTGGTGCCCGACAGAAAGCCATATCCCAGCCCACACTCAGCATGCGACCAGACTCCATTTATAGGTTGAACTACATGAACTCAACGTCCGCATCACCTCTTGAACTGCAACTTCCATCCGGTGATGACCGGCTCGTACTAGTCACTGGTGCCACCGGTTACGTTGGTGGCCGACTGATACCTGAATTACTCGCGGCCGGGTTTAGGGTACGTGCTTTAGCGCGCAATGTGAAAGATCTTGAGGGGAGAGCATGGTTTCATTGCATTGAAACGGCCCAAGGTGACCTCCAAAATCTTGATGATTTATCAGAAGCGTTCAAAGGTGTACATACGCTGCTCTATCTGGTGCATTCGATGGGCTCTACTGCTGATTTCGAGCAGCGTGAAGCCGATATAGCTCGAAACGTCACATCAGCCGCCGCGGCCACCGGTGTGCACCAAATCGTCTATCTAAGTGGTTTGCACCCTGATAAGCCGGCCGACGAGCTATCTGCCCACATGCGTTCACGCGAACAAGTTGCCCAGATCTTATTAGCCGGAGTTGTGCCCACCATAGTGTTTCGCGCCGGCATAGTGATCGGGTCCGGCTCAGTGTCGTTTGAAATCATCCGCCACCTTGCCGAACGGCTTCCGCTCATGCCAGGTCCCAGCTGGTTGGGCAACCAAATTGAACCCATAGCGATCCGCGATGTGCTGTACTATCTAGCTCATGCTTGCGCACTGGCGAGCTCAACCAACCGAGCGTATGACATTGGTTGTGGCAGAGCTCAGACCTTTGCGTCGATGTTAGAACAGTATGCTCAAGTCGCAGGTTTAGCGCGGCGTAGAGTCTTGGCCCTTCCCATTCCGGCCCAACGTTTGTCGGGTTTTTGGATAAGCATGGTCACGCCAATTCCACGTGGTATAGCTATGCCATTGGCAGCGTCGATGGCAGAGGACGCAGTGACCGAGGAACATGATATTGGTGATCTTATTTCCGATCCGCCAGGCGGATTGACTGACTACAGGACGGCCTGCAGAAGGGCTCTTGGACGCCAAAGGAGTGGCCCATTAGATGTCACGTGGGACGACGATGTGTTGACCGACGAAGCTCGGAATCCTGCTGATCCGTTACCTTCAGACCCAGTATGGGCAGGGCACACGGTATATACCGATACGCGTAAACGTGACGGCAATGCGCCCGTTGAAGCTGTCTGGGAGATTATAGAGACTATTGGGGGAAAGCGGGGGTGGTATTCCACGCCGGTTCTTTGGCGGCTCCGCGGTCTCTTGGATCAAGCCCTTGGTGGTTACGGCTTAGCCCGCGGTCGAAAAAATGCGGATCGACTGCGCGTGAATGATCACGTTGATTGGTGGCGGGTTGAATCTGTGGAGCCCGGTCGCATGGTGACCCTGCGAGCTGAAATGCGCGCCGGCGGTCGCGCATGGTTGCAATTCCAAGTTGAACAGAACACTGATGGTGGTAGCCGGTTATATCAACGCGCAGTATTTTTCCCCACAGGTCTGGTCGGACGAGCTTATTGGAGGGTCATCCAACCCTTCCACGCTCTGGTTTTTCCCGCCATGGCGAAGAATATTCTTGCAGCTGCTGAGCGTGAGACTTCTCAGGGAATGACCGACTGAGGCCACCGGATAAGGTCGTGTGGTTCAGAAGATAGTACTGCACCAAGATTCTTGTATCTCTTGGACAGCCTTTTCAGTTTGATATTGCGGTCTTACTGCTGTAGGTGGAATCCCGCGGTTGAATCAGGCAGTCAAAGTTGGGCAAGAGGAGCCACCCTGCTGCTCAATGCGAAGTAGGTCATGCAAAACCGCTGCGTCATTGGTCTTGGCTAAGAGAAGACGATAAGTCATGCCAGTGCAGTCAGACACCCTGAGATGGATTGCTTAGAGCCATAAACCGGGATGTCTGTACATGTTTTGCCCCACTATTTTGCCCGCGAGTCATTGACGAAGACGCACCACGGTTTGTAGACAGCATTAGCAAGCGGCTGTGTGCGGTGCTGGTTAAGATGCCTGACGAACTCAACGAATACTAAGTTAGCGTACATGCTGAATACCACACGTATCTCGGGAAGCGACCTAGGAATTAATCATCTAGACTCGTACTCGTGATGAATCAGGAAGCCACAGACGCCGAAGCCACCGCCCCAGAAGACGAACTCCAATTGGACCCGTTTGCCCTTGATTTGGGAGCATTGCCCAAAGTATCGCTACACGATCACCTCGATGGTGGACTACGCCCAGCAACCATTGTGGAACTTGCCGCTGAAGTCGGACACCAGCTCCCAGCAGACAACGAGCAGGATCTAGCCACTTGGTTTTCTGAGGCAGCCAACGCCGGTTCACTGCCAAAATATCTTGAAATGTTCGACCACACTCTGGCGGTCATGCAAACCGCTGAGGCGCTAGAACGTATAGCCTACGAATTTTCCATGGATTTAGTAGACGACGGCGTCGTCTACGGCGAAGTCCGCTGGGCTCCAGAGCAGCATACCCAACAAGGCTTGAGCCTGGACGAAACCGTCAATGCCGTCACAGCCGGCCTCGAACGAGCGATGCAAGCACTCGACGGCGGATTACAAGTACATCAAATTCTTTGCGCCATGCGGCAAAACTCTGCCGAAAACGCCCAAGAAATTGCTGAACTGACCCACCGTCACCGCCCTCACGGGTCAGTCGTGGCCTTTGATATTGCCGGACCAGAACTCGGGTTCCCCGTCAGTAATTTCGCTGATGTCTTCGCCTGGCTCGATGATCGTTTTGTGCCCATCACCATTCACGCTGGAGAAGCTGATGGTGTTGACTCCATCGGGAGTGCACTCACAGCCGGCAGAGCGCTGCGCATCGGCCACGGAGTCAACATGATTCAGGATCTCTCTTCGGTCGAATTAGACGATGAACAAGACATCTTGGTGTGGGGCGACATTGCGAACCGCACGCTCTACAACAACACCGTGCTGGAGCTCTGCCCGACCTCCAACCTACAAACGGCAGCCGTGGAAATGGGGCCGGAAGACGCGCCCCTCGAGAATCACCCGTTCGACCTGCTATATCGTTCTGGGTTTGCGGTCACAGTGAACCCAGACAACCGGCTGATCTCGGGCGTCTCGCTTACCGATGAGCTATATACCCTGGCCGCGGTGTATGGCTACACCATGATCGATCTCCTCGAGTTCCAGCTCAACGCCGTCAAAGGCGCCTTCCAAACCGAGTACGCTCGCGACCAGTTGCGTGAATTTATCGAGTTCTCCTGGATGGACGTGATTGCTGGTGTCCACGATGAAAACGACCCCGATGCGCCGGTACTGTTTGTAGAGTTTGAAGACGACGAGGACCAGGAATAAGTTCGTCTCATGTCTGAAACTGGACTACAACGGCTCGTATGGATCACCGCTCAGCTGCGTGAGTACTGTCCCTGGACCCAGGATCTGACACATCATCAGTTGACCGAATACCTCATTGAAGAGGCATACGAAGCCGTTGAGGTCATCGAATCGCTCCCAGCCGGCAAATGGGATGAATCCGCGAAGCAATCTGGCACCTACGAGGAATTTCGTAAAGAACTCGGAGATGTGCTGTTTCAAGTGACCCTGCATTCTGCCATCGCGCAGCAAGCTGGGGCTTTCGACGTCAATGATGTTGCCGATGCGATCAGTGAAAAAATGATTCGCCGCAATCCACATGTCTTTGCTTCAGACGGAAAATTACTGTCAGATGCCAAGCTCGGGGCGATTACGGTAAAACAAGTCGAGAAGAACTGGGAACAGATCAAACAGGCAGAGAAGTCCGACGAACCTTTTGCAGCGGCTTCGTCATCGATATATAACCTACCACCGGGATTGCCTGCGCTGGCAGCAGCCGGAAAGATCGTCGACCGTGCCGGCCGCCAACCTCAGAATCCACTCGGCGAATCGCCCGACGCGACAACGTTGGAAATCGACGTCACACAAGACGATATTGGGGCGCAGCTCTTTGAACTTGTGCGCATTGCGAGATCGGGCGGCGTTGATTTGGAAGCAGAGTTACGTCAGCACCTTGGGCGAATAGATCGACAAGGATAGCCTTCGGCATCGCGCCACGCATGCGCTTGAAGTCTGAACTTTGTCCTCGATACACTTTTAAGAATTTGAGCATATCGATTGTCGTTAATATCGAAAGTCGATATGCTTGATGCATGGAGACGACCTTTACAGTCCGCCGGACCGATCGACGCAAGTTAGATGTGACCATCGTGCTGTTTGGTATTGCGGTGATTCTTGTGCTGTTGGATGGCGTGACCAGATTCTGGCATCAGGTCACAGAGCGGATCGTACCGATAGACATTACCGCGGGTGCTGGAGCTATCTCATCTCAAGCGCCAAGCGGCTCGAATCTGATTGTAGCCGGCGAAACACAATTAAACGTGGCCACCTCGGAAGTCGGCATGGCAGCAATCAGCTGGCTCAGATCTGCTCAGCTATTAGAAACTCTTTGCCTCGTCTTTGTCTTGATCACAGCAGCGTTGTTCATCCGCAGGATCGCAACAGGACGACTTTTTGATATGGCGTTTAATCGTCGTCTCAACCTGATGTTGGCAAGTGTTGTTATCTGGATGGTGCTGCCCAGTGTTGCTCAGAACCTCGGTGCCAGAATCGCTATGCAAGAACTTGGTTTAGAGGCACAAGATGGCTGGGGTTTGAGCCCCGCCCATTTCTGGTTATTTGCCCTAGCGATTGTGGTGCTCGGCGCCGTGAAGGTGGCGTTCCATAGCGCCGGGCAGCTGGCGCGCGACCAACAAGGAACAATTTGATGACCTCTGACGCCGAAGAACATCGCATTACGTGCCGATTGGATGAAATATTGCAGCAACGTCAAATGACGCTTGCTGAACTTTCAAGACGTGTAAATATCAGTGTTGTGAACTTATCAGTTCTGAAAAATAACCGTGCACGAGCTATCCGGTTCACTACGCTGACGGCACTATGCGATGAACTCGCATGCACACCAGGAGAGTTATTCGTTGTCGAGTAGTTGTTGCACTACAGTCGCCACTTGCAGTGTGATATTGCGAACAAAACTGGCAAGACGAACCAGTAGGTCTGCCACAACCTCATAAAATATCGGCAAGGTAGCCGGCAGTCGATACACTAGGGCTTGACTGTATGTCAGAGGGCACCCAAACGGTGACCATACTTTTTTCAAGGAGATTGCACTCATGGCTTTTATTGATGCCATTCATGCACGTGAAATTTTGGACTCGCGCGGCAACCCAACCGTTGAAGTTGAAGTGCTGCTCACCGACGGTTCCCTGGGACGCTCCGCAGTTCCATCGGGTGCCTCAACCGGTGAATTCGAAGCTGTAGAACGTCGTGATGGCGACAAAGACCGCTACCTGGGTAAAGGTGTGCTGGGAGCAATCGACTCGGTAAACACCCTGGTTGCCGATGCTCTGTATGGCGTCGACGCCACCTCACAGCGTGACGTTGATCAGGTTCTGCTCGACCTCGATGGCACCGAAAACAAATCCAGCCTCGGTGCGAATGCCATCTTGGGCGTCTCCATGGCGGTAGCTAATGCTGCCGCAGCCTCGACCGATCAGCCATTGTTCAAGTACCTCGGCGGGGCCAACGCACACGTCCTGCCGGTACCGATGATGAACATTCTCAACGGTGGCGCACACGCAGACACCAACGTTGATATCCAAGAATTCATGGTCCTGCCAGTTGGTGCTGCCTCCTTTGCTGAAGCACTGCGCTGGGGTACTGAGATCTATCACAGCCTCAAAGCCGTTCTGCAGGCAAAAGGCCTGGGTACCGGATTGGGCGATGAAGGTGGCTTCGCACCGGAACTCGACTCGAATCGCCAGGCACTTGAAGTCATCGTCGAAGCTATCGAAAAAGCCGGCTACACCGTGGGCGACGATGTCGCACTGGGCCTCGACGTTGCGTCCTCCGAATTCTATAGCGATGGCGCATACACCTTCGAAGGCGAAAAGCGTGACGCCGCTGCCATGATTGAGTACTACGCCCAGCTCGTTGAAGACTTCGCGATCATCTCCATTGAAGACCCACTAGATGAGCAGGACTGGGAAGGCTGGACACAGTTGACCGCCAAGCTCGGCAGCAAAGTCCAGCTGGTTGGCGATGACCTTTACGTCACCAACGTCACCCGCTTGCAACGTGGCATCGATGAAGCGGCAGGTAACTCGGTGTTGGTCAAGGTCAACCAGATCGGCACGATGACCGAAACCTTCGAAACGATTCGTTTGGCCCAAACCAATACCTTTGCCTGCGTTATCTCACACCGTTCCGGTGAAACCGAAGATACCTTTATCGCTGATCTAGCGGTTGCCACCAACGCCGGTCAAATCAAAACCGGTGCACCGGCACGCTCTGACCGCGTCGCAAAGTACAACCAGTTGCTTCGCATTGAAGAAGAACTCGGTGACACGGCACGCTACGCCGGCGCCGCAGCTTTTCCACGTCTAGCTCGCTAAGACGTCCAGACCCTGACACCGCGGCTGGAAAACCTCCAGACGCGGTGTCGGTCTGTTAAGAACACATAGCAATTCTGAACGCTGACTGAGAATACCTGGCACATACGGTGTTGGAGCCAGCTGAATCGCCTCGGTGGCGACTACACTAGTTAGACTGCAACCAGCTGCTGGGAGGTGACGATACGGTGCCGAAGAAACCGCGCATGCCAAAAAATGTGCCGCCGGAACAACCCGCGGAGAACACGCCAGAAGAAGACGCCGCGGACGAGGCAGTCATCATTGATAAACCCGCATCCGTCACCAAAATTAATGCCGGGACTGACCCGGAAAAGAAGCCGGGGAAACGGGAACGCACACCAGAGCCAGAAACTGACGAAAGAATACAACCTGCGCCGCGCTCTAAAATGCGTGAACGACTGCTAGCTTCGTCGAAAAATACGAAGAGCACATCAAAGCAGCGCAAGACCAAACGGATCGATGACGATATTTGGGATCGAGCCGACCGGGCTGAATCATTCGAAGATCGCCCCGAACCGGCTCGCCAATTTTCAGGACGTGCCGTGGCGCTGCTCGCAGTGCTGTTTATTGCCGCGCTCATCATGGCACAACCCCTGCAACTGTTACTAGAGCAGCAGGCTGATATCACACACGCTCAGCAGCAGTTGAAACAAGAAACAGAACGCCAGGAAGAACTCGAGACCGAACTAAAGCGCTGGAATGATCCTGCTTTTGTGCAACAGCAGGCCAGAGAACGCTTCAACATGGTGATGCCGGGGGAGCGGAAGTACCTGGTGCTCGATGATGAACAAGAAGAAGACAAACTAGCGGAAACCGAACCAGGGATTGCTCCGCTCGATGAAGACGTTGAGAAGGGCTGGGCAGACCGCCTCTGGGGTTCAGTCCTGTCATCCGGTCAGGAATAAAGGAAACACGTGACCAACCAGAAACAACCAACCGCCCAAGATCTTGATACCTTATCGAGGCAACTCGGGCGCCCCGTTCGTGATGTCGCTGAAATCGGTGCTCGCTGTGTCTGTGGTAATCCGTTGGTAGCCACCACCGCTCCCAGACTGAGCAATGGGATACCGTTTCCGACCACGTTTTATCTGTCCCACCCGCACGCCACCGCAGCTGCATCTCGGTTGGAAAACGCCGGAGTGATGGACGATATGACACAACGGCTGGCCGACGACGCAGAACTTGCACAGGCGTACCGCTCTGCTCATGAACAGTACTTATCCGCACGCGCTCGGGTCGGCGAAGCCGCCGGCGTTGGACCAGTCCCAGAAATTGCCGGGATCACCGCTGGTGGCATGCCGGAACGTGTGAAATGTGTGCACGTACTTGTTGGCCATGCCCTGGCCGAAGGGCCTGGAGCGAACCCGCTGGGCGACGAAGCTCTCGCTATGATGCGTGATGAATTTGATCCGACGGTCTGCCGTTGCGAGGGTGCCTGGAACATCGAAGGTGACGCTCCACAAAAAGACCTGTCACGGCACACGCGTCGTCTGCGTAGGGCAGGGAAAACCAACCCCATCCAGTATGACGAGGCTGGTACCGGCCCAGTTGCGGCCATTGATGCTGGCACAAACTCGATTCGCCTCCTGATTGCACGCGAAACCAAGGAGGGCATTGAAGAGCTCCACCGGGATATGCGTATTGTGCGCCTTGGCCAAGGTGTCGACGAAACCGGTGAATTCGCACCGGAAGCACTGGAACGCACTTTTGCTGCGGTGGATGAGTATGCTCGTGAAATCACCCGGCATGGCGCTCACCCCACCCGCTTTATCGCCACATCGGCGTCCCGGGACGTTTCAAACCGTGATGAGTTTGTTTCTGGTATCCGCCAACGCCTCCATGCGACTCCCGAAGTCGTCAGCGGTGAAGTTGAAGCTCAACTGACTTTCTCTGGTGCTGCGTCCGCGCTGGATACTTCGAGCTGGGACCGCCCCGTTCGAGTAGCCGTCGTAGACCTCGGGGGCGGATCTACCGAAATCGTCTTGGGAACCATCGATCCGGGCGATGGTACCGCACAGATTACCGCGCAGACTTCAATGGACGTTGGCTGTGTGCGCTTTCACGAACGGTACCAATTTGATGACCCGCCAACCCAACAACAGATCACAGCGGCCCAAAATGATCTGACACAGCGACTGGCTGAGCTGGCACCGGATGAATTCGATTTCACGAACCTCGATGCCGTTGTGGGTGTGGCGGGCACGATCACCACGATCACCGCGGCAGCACTCGGGCTTGAAAGCTATGATCCCGAAGCCATCCACGGCGTAGAAATCGACATCGAACAGCTGGCCGAGACTGCTCAGCAACTCATCGGTGAAACCACCACCGAGCGTAGCCAGTATGGCTTCATGCATGAAGGTCGCATCGACGTCATCGGTGCAGGAGCCGTCATCTGGGCCCAGCTGCTGGACCATATCCGCACAGCCACAAACAACACCGTGACAACGGCAATCACCAGTGAGAAAGACATTCTGGACGGCATCGCCCTGTCACTGCTGAGGTAACGATGTACAAAAAGGCACTTGCTGGGTTGACCGGTATTGCGCTGACCACGCTACTTGCCACCCCCGCCGTTGCAGACTCCTGGCGCGACGAACAGTACTGGTTGGACGACTACGGCTTTACCACTGCGTGGGAGACTTCACGCGGTGAAGACGTGACCGTTGGCGTCATTGATACCGGCATTGACGATTCACATCAGGACCTCACAGGACAGGTTGCCGGAGGCTATGACGCATCCGGCACCGGAGAGGCCGACGGCACCACATCCATGGGCCCGGACCCGAATCACGGCACCATGGTTGCCTCACTGATTGCTGGACACGGCCACGGTGATCCTCCCGAAACCGAAGACGACGAAGATTCTGAAGGCGACGAATCTGACGAGGAATCGGATGATGAAGCCTCCGAGGAACCAGAAGAACTCGCCCCCATTGATGAATACGGCACCGATGGAATTCTAGGCACCGCACCAGAAGTTGAACTGCTGTCTGTTTCGGTCCTGTTGGACGACACCGTGGAAGATGTTCCCTCCGTCGACGAGCAAATTGCCGACGGGGTGACCTGGCTTGTGGACCAGGGCGTCGACGTCATCAATATTTCCCTGGCATCCACCGAACAAGACTGGCCAGAATCCTGGGATGACGCCTTTCTCCACGCTGAGCAAAACGACGTAGTGGTGGTAGTTGCCGCCGGCAACCGGGCATCCGGCTCTGATGTGGTTGGTGCGCCAGCGACGATCCCTGGCGTGCTGACCGTAGCCGGCCTTGACGAAGACGGGACCGCCTCCTGGGATGCTTCGACTCAAGGTATTACCATCGGTGTCGCCGCGCCCGCAGATCCGCTGATCGGGGCCGTTCCCGGTGACGAATACGCCGAATGGTCGGGGACCTCGGGAGCTGCTCCATTAGTTTCGGGACTTGCTGCACTCATCCGTGCTGAGAATCCCGATATGTCTGCCCACCAAGTCATCAATCGCATTCTTTCCACCGCAGAAGATACCGGTGATGCAGGCCAAGACAAGCTCTATGGTCGCGGTATCGTCGACGCCCACGAGGCATTGACGGCCGACGTTGAACAGACCAATGCCAATCCCATGGGATCCATCCAAGAGTGGATCACGATGCACCGTCGCGGTGAAATCGAAGATACTAGCGGTTCTGACGAGGATCGGGAAGTCGCCGGCCCGGTCGAGTACCCAAGCGAACCGCCGGTCGCCGCAGACCAACCAGACGAGACGAATATTGTGCAGCCAATCGTCGTCATTGGCTTTGGTGTGCTGGTGTTCGCGGCCATCGCGGCCGCCATATTCCTCCGTCAAAAACGAACTGGTCAACAGACCGACTCGTGACTTTGGTAAAAACTTCACAAACTTGATCCGACCCTACTAAGGTGGTGCCTATGGCTATTACTCCACATCTATCTCCTAAACCTCGCGTCCTCGTTGTTGGCGGTGGTTACGGCGGTTACAACATCGCCAAGCGCCTCCAGAAGAAAATTCGCGACCGCGGCGGTATCGTCACCGTGGTCGATCCAAACTCCTACCTGACCTATCAGCCTTTCCTCCCAGAAGTTGTTGGTGGCTCCATCGAGGGCCGTCACGCAGTCGTTGACCTGCGCAGTCACCTGCGCCAGTCGGAGGTTGTGCAGGGCAAGGTCGTTGAAATTCAGCACGCTCAGAAAACAGCGATCATTGAAGGCCCAGAAGGCGCCACTTTCGAATTGCCGTACCAAGATGTCATCGTCACCGCAGGTGCCGATTCACGCGTCTTCCCAATTGAAGGCCTCGGTGAAGCCGGTATCGGTCTCAAGCGTATTGAAGAAGCTGTTTACTTGCGCAACCAAATCCTGGAGCGGATCGAATCAGCAGCCCTGATGACTGACGCTGACCAGCGTCGCCGTGCACTGACCTTCGTGGTAGTAGGCGGTGGCTTCGCAGGTGCCGAACTCATCGGTGAAATCGAAGACCTCGTGCGCACCGCAATCTCGAAGAACCCACGTCTTGCTCAGTCGGACGCCCGCATTGTGCTGATCGAAGCCATGGGACGCATCATGCCTGAGGTGACCGAAGAACAAGCCGAAGCGGTGGTCGAGGAATTCCGGTCACGCGGCATCGAAGTTCTGCTCAACACCTCACTGTCCTCGGCTGTGGGCAACCATATGAAGCTGGTCAATATGTCAGACCAGTCCGATGCTGGCTCGTTCTACGCCGATACCTTGGTGTGGACCGCCGGTGTGGCAGCCAACAAACTGGCACGCTCGACGGACTTCCCGGTAGAAGATCGTGGCCGCATTGAAGTCACGCCAACGCTGCAGGTTTCTGACGGTGAAGGTGGCGTAGCCGAAGGCGCATGGGCTTGTGGCGACGTCGCCGCCGTTCCAGACCTCACCGGTGATGGCCCAGGCGGCTTTTGCGTACCGAACGCCCAGCATGCCGGTCGTCAGGCAACTCGTCTGGCAGACAACCTCATGGCTGTACGTTTTGGTGAAGGCGCCGTTGAAGAGTACTACCACAAGTCCCTCGGTACTGTTGCCGGCATGGGTGTTGGTAAAGGTGTCGGTAACCCACTGGGTATCGAACTGTCTGGCGTTGCTGCCTGGTTGGGACACCGTGTTTACCACAACTACGCGCTGCCAACCTTTGAGCGCAGTTCACGCGTTCTCGGTGGTTGGATCAATGAACTCATCTGGGGCAAAGACACCACCCAGCTGAAAGAACTTGAGACCCCGCATAATGCTTTCCGTGAAGCAGCAGGTCTTGAACGCATTCCAACCAGCTTGGAAGCCAAAACATCGCAAAATGTCTAGGCACTAGCTGACACGAACATCGCGGTCCACTCACAAATTGCTGGACCGCGATGCGTGGTCGAACAGAGCGATTTGCATTTTGTGCTCAATGGTAGGAAATGCGCTAAACTCGTAATGTTCGATTCAGCCTCCGTGGCCCAATAGGTAGAGGCAAGCGACTTAAAATCGCTGTGTTATGGGTTCGAGTCCCATCGGAGGCACGAACACCTCAAGCCCCTTCGTCCCAAGTTTTGTGGCGAAGGGGCTTTCTTATGCTCGGGCCAGTTCCCAGCGAAGCTGTGCTTCGGACGGTGCTTGCAAGGGAATGAACGTTGCCTCGCGGTACCGACGATTCGTATCCGAGGTCGTCACGAAGCCCTGTCCGCCAGCGGTCTTCAATTCCAAAGTCGCCAGCGCTCCGGCAAGCTGCCCGGCTTGTAGCCGTAGTGCTAAGACATCACGGGGATGCGGTGGTTGGTCTGTACCCACGTACGTGGCAAGCTGTATCAGCTGCCGTTTCGCTGAAGCCAACTGGTCGCCATGGTCCTGGATTTCATCCAGTAAGACATCGTTGAAACCCGTTGCATTGTGCAGGGCGCTTTCATAGGCTGCGGTGGCCAAGCCTACACACAAGCTGGCCTGCAATATGCTCAGTGTTGGACGGGTTTGTTGCAGGAACGCGGAGAAGTCACGGGTCAGGATCTGGTCTGTGCTGATTTCGACATCCTGAAGTGTCACATAGGTGGAAGCGGTACCTCGCATTGCCAAAATATCGAGCTGTGGACCGATCTCTATGCCGGGCGCATTGAGTGCAAATGCGACGATCACACCACCCTGCACGCCGTGCCGGTCGATGACGTTGGGGCCATAGGCGGGCGCAACAACGATGGCGTCCTCATAGAGGTTGGAAGCCCAACCAATGTGACCTGATAGGCGCAGCTTTGCGCCCTCGCCCGCAGATAGTCGTAGATGGAGATCGCCAGCACCGGCCAGTGACTTATAGCCAGGCGCCATCGCCGAAGCTCCTGGAGTTGTACCCGCACGTAATCCGGGAAGTACCGACTGCGCATAGATGCCACCAGCCAGCTCGAGGAACTCGATCACCATGCGGTGGCCCCACAGCCCAAAGGGGACACTGAGCGAACGCTGCGCCAGTGAGGCTAAGACCTCGGCCTGCTTTACAAGCCCGCCCTCTTTATTGAGTGGAGCTCCCATATCAACAAGCAATTCGTCTGCAAGTTGTGGCAGCGCCTCACGTGCATTCACTTCCCCGGAATCTATGCGCTGAGCATTGTCTGCAATCCATGTCTGTAGCATCTGCGAAATTTCCACCTGAGCCATGGTGGTTCTGATTGCTTCCATTGTCACACGTACCTCTTCTGTCAGACGGGGGTGCGATAGCAATCCTAGTGGAGCTGGACTGCTGCTTGACGATGAGACGGAAGAGCATTCAAAAAGGAGGTCCCTGGAATCCAAACTCTTCGAGGATGGTGACTAGTATTTTTGGATCGTAGTTGGTTTTATGGATCACTGACCACACACAGAAGGAGCTTCTTTGCTCACGGCAACTATTCGACCAAGAATTGATGACCTCGGTCCGGCCGGACACATCCATAACACGGTTTTACCAGCATGGTTTCAGCAAGCGAGACAAGAACTGCTCGCTGCGTTTCATGACCCTGAGTCAGGTGAGCTACCACCCTTGCTCATCAAAGAATATACCGTCACGTTTCACCGGGAACTTGTCTTGACGCCGGACGTTGAAATCAGCGTCGAGGTAGAGCGTATTGGAAACAGTTCGTTCACGCTGCGCGAGTCTGCGTTCCAGTCGGGCAAACTCAGCGCAGAGTCGCAAGTCGTCTATATCTACGTTGGAGCGGACGGTAGGCCTGCACCGATTCCGGAAGACGGAAAAGTATTCTTAAACCAACACAAAACTCCCGGTGAGTAGGCGTCTTTGCAGACCCGTCTGTCAGATAATACTCAGTGTGTGAAGTGTTGTATCCAGACTCGGTTCGTAGAATGATGCTCGAAGAATTGATAGCGAAAGAAGGAACAGCCACATGAAAGAATCTGCAATCACAGTTATTGGCGGCGGCACGATGGGCCGCGAGATAGCCTTCGTCACGGCGATGAGCGGTTTTCATACCTATCTGGTCGATGTTGAAGAACGCGTCCTCGACACAGCACACCAACAGTTGCAGAAGTCCACCGCCCGTTTGATTGAGCGCCAACGCATGAGCACAGAAGCCGTTGACGCTGGATTCCAGAACCTCGAGTTCACCACCGACCGCGATCATGCAGTACAGAACTCTTCCTTTGTGGTGGAAGCGATCGTTGAAGATCTCGAGATTAAGCAGCAGCTTTTCGCCGAACTTGATGCTGTAGCGGCACCAGAGACTGTGCTGGCTTCCAACTCGTCGTCGATTGTTTCGTCGAAGTTGGCTCAGGGACTGAAACATCCCGAACGAGTATGCAATGTGCACTTCTTCAACCCGGTCCTACAAATGACTCTGGTCGAAGTTGTTGGAGGAGAGCACACCGGTAAAGACACCATGGACCGTTCTCTGGAATTGGTCAAAGCCCTCGGGAAAACTCCAGTGGTGGTAGAAAAAGAAATTTTCGGTTTCATTGTGAACCGCATTCTGATGGCTATCGTGGGCGAGGCGCTCCACCTCTATGAAGAAGGCTATGCGTCGATCGAAGACATTGATACCGCGGTTAAAGAAGGCCTCAGCCACCCGATGGGACCGTTTACGCTCATGGATCTGGTGGGTGTCGACATCAACCACGGAATCCAATCGCTTGCTGCAGCCGAACCACATGACGACCTGGTCAAAGAAGTCAGCCCCGTATTGTCCAAGCTCGTTGAGGAAGGCAATCTCGGGCGTAAGAGTGGCAAAGGATTCTACAACTACAGCAAGTAGTAGCTAACTCACAGTAGGTCTTATAGCAGGGTCTCACAGCGGTGCCACACGGGTGTGAGACCCTGCATTTTCATGCGAAGTGTCTTTATTGAAGGTATTCTTCGTCAACCGGGCAACAGTCAGGCTGATTATAAGATTGCGACCATAACACTCCGTAGACCGCTCCAGCAATTGCCAGAAGCAAAATGACGATCGGCCCGATGTACCGGGGGACTTTCGACTTCCGTTTTGGGCCGCCGGTCTGCTGAGTCATGGTGATCCTTCGAAGAGCTACGGGCAGAAGAAATCCACTGTAAAGGTCTGCCGCATGCAGGTCTGCAACCTGCGTACAGCGAGACGAACAAGCACGCCATTAGCTTACGTGGCACTAGCGACCTACAAACAGCGACTGGCAGTGCAATTTCTGTGAAAATCATGACCGATTGGTGTGCAATACCCAGGTTGTCACAGTAGGCTAGAGGAAGATTGTGATATGCCCGCTGAACAACTAGTCGGTGGGATTGTCGAGAAAGGATGGGCATGCCCAACCCCGTATTCCGTTCCAAGGCTTTTCAAGGCCCCGTTCAGCAGGCTAAACAAGAGCAGCACGCTGGCTACCAGCAGGCACAAGGCTACCAACAGCAGCCATACGGTGCTGCAGGTGGGCAGTCAGCCGCTGGTCTCCCACAACAAGCTGGGGCCACCATGAGCTCGGACCAGCTGTCCCAGATGTACCAGCAGCCTTCGGCCACCGCCGCCGACACAGGTCGTATGACCTTCGGCTCGGTCATCAACCGTTCAAGCCTCGTCTTCTTGATGATCGTGGCAGGTGCAGTCTTCGGCTGGACCTTCGCCAACCCAGTTAATAACGCTGGTATTTACTTCCTCGCGCTCGCAGTTGGTTTCATCTTCGGACTGATCAATGCGTTTAAACGCGAACCCTCACCAGTCATGATTTCCATCTATGCGGTCGCACAGGGAATCTTCCTTGGTGGGATTTCCGCGATGTTTGAGCTGCAGTGGCCAGGAATCGTATTCCAAGCGGTTCTTGCAACCCTGTCGGTATTCGCCGTGGTTCTGGCGCTTTTCCGTTCTGGCAAGGTGCGTGCGACACCGAAGATGAACCGCATCTTCATGATCGCTATGGTTTCCTACCTGGTCTTTAGCCTCCTGAACTTCGTTTTGATGATCACCGGCGCTATCGACGGTATGTTCGGTATGCGTTCCGGCTGGCTCGGTATTGTCATCGGCCTGCTGGCCGTTGTGATGGCCTCGTACTCACTGGTTATGGACTTCACCTCGATCGAAGAGGGAGTTCGTGCAGGCGTACCGGAGCGTTACTCCTGGACTGCTGCCTTCGGCCTGGCTGCAACCATGATCTGGCTCTACATTGAGATTCTGCGCATCTTGGCAATCTTTAACCAGGACTAAGACTCCTCGCGTTTGCCAGTTCTCTTTGATAACGGTGGCCGGTTCCAACGTGGACCGGCCACCGTTATATTCTGAGGGAATATAGCTTGTCGTCAAGAGCCCGAGGATGTCTCTTGACAGTAGCTGGATATAAGGAGAATGCTTGACCACCCCATCAACCTCACCGGGCGACCAGCCACAGTCGGACGCCCCGAAGCAGAAGGCGTCACTGTCAACGCGTGTTCAAGAAAAACTCGCGGCGGATTTGCCCTACGGTGTCGTCGTCGCTGCCGGATGGTCATGGCGGATGCTGCTGATCATTATAATGAGTGCGGTAGCCATCTGGTTGTTGTCACATATTTCGCTGCTCATCATTCCGGTGCTCGTTGCAGCACTACTAGCCACTCTCTTGCAACCGGCACACAGGTTTTTTCTCAAACTCAAAGTCCCAGCGGTCTTATCCTCGCTGCTCCTGACAGCCGCCTTGATCTTGGTGGTTGCGGCCTTATTGACGCTAGCCGGTCAGCAACTTGCTGTGGGATTCGCCACCATGCAGGTTTCAGTGGCAGCGGGAGTTCGTGACTTTATCGCGCTGATTGAATCCTGGGGGCTGTCGTTGGAGGCGTTGGACTATCAAGAGTTACTGTCTGATCTTGCACAAACACTCCAAGAAAACTCTGGCGCCATCGTATCGGGAGCGCTAGATTTCGGGTCCACCGCGACTAACATCCTGGCAGGCTTTGCTATGGCTGTGTTCTCGTTGATCTTCTTTCTCAAAGACGGTCCCAGAATCTGGAGCTTCCTACTCAACTTTGTTCCAAAGCATCACCGCCGCGCCGTTGATGGTGCAGGTTATGCCGGCTGGGGTGCACTGGGATCCTATGTTCGGGTGCAAATCTTCGTAGCCTTTGTCGATGCATTAGGCATTGGCGTGGGTGCTTGGTTACTCGGTGTGCCTTTAGCCATGCCGCTCGGCGTCCTCGTCTTTCTTGGGTCCTTCATCCCGATTGTTGGTGCAGTCCTTACCGGCGCGGTCGCGGTACTGCTGGCACTGGTGGCTAATGATTGGGGGAATGCACTCCTAATGTTGGCTGTCGTGCTTGGCGTACAGCAGCTAGAGTCCAACGTTCTGCAACCGTTGATCATGGGTAAAGCTGTGAACTTGCACCCGCTTGCCGTGTTCTTGGCTGTTGCAGCAGGTACGGCAACCATGGGACTGATTGGTGCAGTCTTTGCGGTACCGGTCATGGCATTCATCAATGAGTTCGTGAAGTATCTATCCCGGAAACCATGGCTAAAGGACCCCGACCCTGGCCCAATTCTTAGCGACCCGTCGGCGACATAGTCGCCATAAAGCATTCCCGATCACCGGCCGACCGGTAGCGTGACCGTAGACGAATATTGTTGTGCAGGAGAAATAATTGCAAACTCGTGAAACCGGAATCCCAAACGTTCGATATGAAGATATCGAAGCAGCCCGCGAAACCCTCAAAGATGTCATCCGAGCAACCTCAATGGACCATTCGCGTGCACTGGGCCGAATTGCTGATTCAACGGTTCACCTCAAATGTGAGAACCTCCAGCGTGCCGGATCATTCAAAGTCCGTGGCGCCTATGTACACATGTCATCTCTGACCGCCGAGCAAAAAGCCAAAGGCGTGGTCGCTGCCTCTGCTGGTAACCACGCACAGGGTGTTGCTCTGGCAGCCTCGAAGCTAGGTATCGAAGCACGCATCTACATGCCGCTAGGTGCAGCCCTGCCAAAAGTTCAGGCAACCCGAGATCATGGCGCGACCGTCGTTCTGGCAGGCAACAACGTGGACGAAGCCTTGGAACTCGCCGCACGGTACGCCGAGGAAACCGGTGCCACGTTTATTCACCCCTTCGATAACCCACAGATCGTGGCCGGTCAGGGGACCGTTGGGTTAGAAATCGTAGAACAACAGCCTGATGTCGATACCGTGCTCCTGAGCATCGGAGGTGGTGGTCTCCTGGCTGGAACAGCGATCGCCATCAAAGAATACGCACGCCACCAAGGACGCCACATCAACGTGATCGGGGTGCAAGCAGAAAAGGCTGCTGCATATCCGCCGTCGCTCGTAGCGGGCAAGCCCGTCTCACTCGACAACGTAGCAACCATCGCTGACGGTATCGCGGTCGGTAGACCTGGCGAAGTGCCTTTCGACATCATCCGAGAGTACTGTGACGAGGTTGTAACCGTCACCGACGATGAAATTGCGGCAGCCATCGTGTTCTTGCTGGAACGGTCAAAGATGGTGGTTGAACCAGCAGGTGCAGCACCTGTCGCAGCATTGATGACCGGTAAGCTACAAGAACTCGGCATCGAATCGGATTCCACCGTCGCCGTCCTATCGGGCGGCAATATTGACCCGATGCTCATGCTGAAGGTTATTCAAGTCGGGCTAAGTTCAGCAGGCAGGTTCCTCACGGTCAAGATTGCCCTGCGTGATCGACCAGGTGAGCTACAGAATATTTCACGCATCATCGCTGAAAATGATGCGAATGTGACGCGTGTAGATCACTCACGCGTGGGAGCAGGGCTCACGATGGGCGGAGTGCATATCACTATCGACATGGAGATCCGCGGGAAAGGCCACTCCGAGCAAGTGCTTGAAGCACTGCGCGAAGCCGGCTACGATCCCTCAGTTCAGCTCTAGGCTGGAGATTTCTCGGATACTGCCACCAATTTGGACTGTTCCATCAGCCCCGTCATTGACGAGGTATCACGCACGAGTTGCGCTACCACAGGGTGACCTGACGGCGTCTGGTGGACCTGTTCACTGAACTGTTGCATCGACCAACTGGGTTGCGTCGAGCCCAGAAGCAGTTGTGTCGCGTTGATCGCCTCGATCACTTCCAGCAAGACCCGGTCTTGTTTTCCAACGGAACGTTGCCCGCGCAATGCTAAGCCGAGATCATCAAGAACGACCTCGAGCGCATCGTCTGCGACCAGCTTGTAGTCTTTGGAGTCTTTGGTCAGTATGCCTTGACGAGCGAATTCTTCGAGCACGCCGTCGGCAGGATCCAATTTCTTGTTGCCGAGCGCGGCCGAGACCCGCTTGTCATGAAATTTACCCAGCTTTTTGAAAGCGCCATTGAGCCCTACAGCTTCTGGAGTGCGCGCTTCATCCACTTTGATCAAGGGATTCTCATAATCCCAAGCCTTGGTGGCATCCGCCGGCGCGAAGGAAAGGGTCTCAGAGCGTTCAAACTCCAGGAGGGTTAGAGCCGTCCGTGCTTTGACGAACAACGACTCAACCCCGTTCAGGACTGAACGGTGTGGGACGGTGAGCAGCATAAATTTTTCGATGTTCAACACAACACCAGGCTAACACCAAAACAGGCATTTAAGCCGCTAAAGGTGGCCTCTCCAATGAGGAAAGACCACCTGTAAGCGAGGTTATCTAATTGACGCGTCTATAGAAGAGCGCCCAAAAATTAGCCGTCGTACGGAGTGACCGACACCAGTTCTACTTCGATGTCTTTACCATTTGGCGCCTTGTAGCTCACGGTATCGCCGGCCTTATGACCTTCGATAGCAGCACCCAATGGTGAGGCAACGGAATACACTTCGGTGTTGCCGTCACCGGCGATTTCGCGGGAGCCAAGAATGAACTTCATTTCATTGCCTGCAAGCTTGCACTCAACGAGCATGCCAGGCTTGACGATGCCATCATCGGCTGCTGACTCGCCAACTTCAGCGTTTTCCAGCAGGGCTTTGAGTTCTTGGATGCGGCCCTCATTCTTAGACTGCTCTTCACGAGCAGCGTGGTAGCCGGCGTTTTCACGCAGGTCGCCTTCATCGCGAGCCGCTTCAATGCGGTCCACGATTTCTTGACGGTATGGACCGGAAATTTCGTCGAGCTCATTTTTCAACCGGTCATAGGCTGCTTGCGTCAGCCATGGTGTGCCGTTGGTTGTGGCCATTCCGGCCTCCTTACTTGTCTCATTCATCAAACTAAAAGCCCCGTGGCACCAAATATGTGCAAACGGGGCGACAGTTCTGGAATATACCGGTGCTCATCATAGCATCGAAGCGATTGCCAATGGCAAGGGTTCAAGCTCTATGCCATCCATCAGCGGCTAGTAGTCCCGCAGGTTTGTCAGGTTGGGTGCTTCCTCGTCTTCGACATACCAGCAGTTTTCGACCTCACCGGATGAGCCCAATTGATCGGTGCGGATATCGGCGTCATAATATTTCGTCAAGTCTTTACCAGCCTGGTCGGTGTCCTCTTCGGGACCTATGACAACGGTGCGATATCCTGCAACGGCCGCATTATCGGAGAGGACGCGTACGGCACAGGCCACAGTTTCTTCTGGTTCCTTGGTAACTTCGAACTCAACCCAGGCTGACGAGTCATCATGAATCTGGTAGCCAACACTCTTATAAGCCAACATACTTGAGCTGCCAGAAAAAGCGAACCAAAACGTCACCAATATGGCTGCCAGAAGGGCGATAATAGCAATGATACGTCCGGTTTTTTTCGAGACGCGAGACTTTTTGGTGCCACCATATCGGGTAGCTACACTGTTGTCGGCAGACGCTGCCTGATTCAAGTTGGCATTCATATCGAGTTATAGCCTAATACAGCCCCCACCGTCGTCCGAATTCTGTACGCCCTAAGCCCCAGAACTTAGCATGTAAGGAGTCCACGCCATGTCGTCCAATCCACAGCTGCCAGCTGTCACCGACTCAGGTCTACCTGATTCTACGGGGCTGCGGTTATTGGCCGTCCACGCCCATCCCGATGATGAAGCCTCAAAAGGTGCAGCCACAATGGCGGCCTATGTTCATGCAGGAGCTCGGGTCATGGTGGCTACTGCGACTGACGGTGCCATGGGCGACCTGAACAACCCCTATTACGGTGACTCGGTTCGAGTGGAACGGGACATTACTGCCGTTCGTTTCCATGAGATGGCCGAAGCCGCACGTATTCTGAACATCGAGCACCGCTGGTTGGGCTTCCGTGACTCGGGTTTCCCATCAGGGGACCCTATGGACCTCTTGGCACCCGGATCTTTCGCTTCCATCCCTCTTCACGATGCTACTGCGCCTTTGATGCGCGTGATTCGGGAATTCAAACCCCACGTCATGGTGACATATGACGAAATCGGTGGTTATCCTCACCCGGATCACCTGCGCACCCACGCCATCTCAATGGAAGCCTATGAGAAATCGGGCGACCCAGATGCCTATCCGGGAACTGGAGAACCGTGGGAAATATCTAAGCTCTACTATGACCGGGCATTCAATCCGGAAAAGATCCGTGCCATCCACAACGCGATGCTGGAAAGCGATATGGACTCCCCATATGCTGACCGTCTGGATTGGTACGATCGGGTAGCCGCGGGCGAAGATGATCCGGACGCCTGGCGACTGACTCACCACGAAGTCACCACGCAGGTCAAAACGGATGCGTTTCTGGAATATCGTGACGCGGCGCTGCGTGCGCATCGCTCCCAGGTTGATACTCACGGCGGGTTTTTCTTTACGCCAAATGAGTTATTGCGCAAGCACTGGCCTTGGGAAGACTACGTGCTGATTGACTCCCGGGTGCAAACCAGCCAGCCCGAAGACGATTTATTCGCCGGGCTACGAGACACCCCGCTAGACTAAGGTCACCATGCTCTATACGATTTTATCCACTGCGGTCATAACCGGCGTCCAAGATCCCACGCTACGCGAGGGACTCCGCGATGAAGACGTCACCCCAGGCATCTTAGGGTTCCTGGCAACGTTTGCCTTCGTGCTGGCCGCGATCGTAGTTTTCCGCATCATGATCCGGCAGATTCGTCGCGTCAAACTGCGCTCCACCACAGCCGAAGACATGCTGGTAGAACGCAACCAACCGGATTTGTCTGAAGAAGATCGTGAGCGTTCTGAAATAGACGACCTGGCAGAAAGCCAGACTGAACTTCTACGCAAGAAGTATCCAGGCTACCTGGATATGCCCACACTGGAAGCCAAAGAACCCGATTCCGGACGCAACGACTAGGTACGGTAGCGCATGGCCACATCTGTATTCGGTGCACTGCGAGTCCCAGACGTCGTCTATCGGTATTATGAACGTCGACTAGCGCGTAGCCTCACGAAAGCCCAACTACCCGGTCATATCGGTGTAGTACTGGACGGTAATCGTCGTTGGGCAAAACAAACGGGCGCCTCCACCGCATACGGACATCAAGTGGGGGCAGAAAAGATTCACGAGTTCTTGCACTGGGTTGCAGAATTTAACATCCCGGTCGTCACGCTCTACATGCTATCGACCCAAAATCTCAACCGGGATAAAACCGAACTCGAACCACTGATAAAAATCATTGCCCAAACTTTGCGTCAGCTCGGTTCTGGACTCAAGGACGGCACACAACTGAAAGTCCATCCGGTGGGGGACCAGCGCGTTCTGCCTCAGTCGCTTGTCGACCTGCTGAACGAAACCGCCGAAACCACACGGTACAACACCGGTCTCCACGTCAACGTAGCGATCGGCTATGGGGGCCGCGAAGAAATTGTTGACGCCGCAAAGTCGTTCCTGACCGATACATCCGAGCTGGGCTACACATTAGACCAGGCCATCGAAACGCTCGACGTTGATGCCATATCAGCTCGCCTCTATACCCGAGGACAGCCTGATCCTGATCTCGTGATCCGCACCTCTGGTGAACAGCGCCTGTCAGGATTTTTGATGTGGCAATCGGCATACTCCGAGTTCTACTTTTGCGAAGCGCTCTGGCCAGCATTCCGCCGCGTAGACTTCATTCGTGCACTGCGTGATTACGCAACTCGCAACCGACGCTACGGTTCCTAAGTACGCCATTCTCCACAGTCTGCTGCGACACACTGCATTCCAAGACGCGTGATTAGCTAATGTGTCATTCGTGACTCAGCTGCTAACCGAATACTTCTCATCCACTGTCGCATCACCATTGACCGTGATGTTGTTGAGCTGTGCACTGCTCTGGTTTCTTATGTGCTCCATCGTTTTGTTCGTGATTGATATTCGCGAGCACCGGTTGCCCAATCGCTGGACCGGGCTACTTTTCATCGGTGGCGCTGGTCTTTTGCTCGCCACAACCCTGACGGCCTCGGCGAATTCTATATTTGCCGATCGCTGGCTCATGATCGTGGGTGGTTCGGCAGGGTACTTGGCTGCGATGTTGATCCTGCATGTGCTAACGCGTGCCGGGCTTGGTATGGGAGACGTAAAATTAGCTGCCGGGATCGGGTTGTATACGGGATTTCTCGGGTGGGAAGCTGTCATTGCGGGCTTCGTCTTAGCGTTTTTGGCAGGAGGTCTCCAGGCCATCTATCTTGTGCTGTTCAAAGGAGCCAAGAAGAATACTCGTATCGCGTTCGGACCAGCAATGCTCGTAGGCGGTTTGCTGACCCTGTTGATGTAACGCCTAGACTCACAGTAAACGTCAGAAAGGCTAGGTTCAGTGCGGATTGCAGTGATTGGGGCCGGCATCGCCGGACTTGTAGCGGCCTGTGGGTTACAGCGTGACGGGCACGAGGTTATCGTGTATGAACAGCGTGATCACCCCGGGGCTGATGGAGCCGGCCTGACGTTATTCGGTAACGCCTTTGACGCGCTGACTGCTGTGGGCCTGTCTGAGACGGTCAAGAGTGTTTCAAGTGGGGCAATTGCCACGATGCACGCCGGACAACGGGCACCCGACGGAAGTTGGCTACTTACCTTGCCTAGGGCCTCGGTTGCCACTTTGCGTAGCGCTCACCGGGTGGCCCTTCACAACGCACTAGTCGCCCAGTTAGCCGCTGATACGCTGCGCTCGGGTACTACCGCACATGTCGCGACCAACGGTGCACCGAATATTTCGACACACGGGGTAAGCGAAGAATTTGATCTCGTGATTGTAGCCGACGGGCTACGTAGCAAAAATCGTGAACGTTTGGGCCTTGAAACCGGGTTATCGTATGCAGGCTATACCGCTTGGAGAGGCGTTACCACCACCCCTGTCGAGATTGACAATGCCGCGGGGGAGACGTGGGGACGTGGCGCCATCTTTGGGATTGTGCCGTTGCCTGACAACCGGCTCTATTGGTTTGGGACGCTGACGACTGAAGCAGATCGAGTATTTGCTGATGAGCGGCAAGTGGTCCACGATATATTTGGTGCGTGGCATGCTCCGATCCCTGCATGCCTGGCCGCAACACCAGCTGAAAATATCATGCGTCATGATGTCTATGAGCTCGCCAAGCCGTTGGCTAGTTTCACCTTGGGCCGCACGGCGCTATTGGGAGACGCTGCCCATGCTATGACCCCGAACCTGGGCCAGGGCGCAGGTCAAGGCATTGAAGACGCAGTTACCCTCACCATGCTGTTGCGCGGTGTAGACGGCAACGACCTTGGCGGTGTTCTCGAGCGTTATAGCAAACTGCGACGTCAACGCACCACTGCATTATGGCGGCAGTCCCGCTGGATGGGTAGGATTGCGCAAGCCTCTGGGCCATTGACCGCGGGAATACGGGATTTCGGGATGCGTATGACACCGGGAAGGATTGCCGGGTTGGCGTCGCACCAACTGCAATCGTGGAATCAGCCCGGCTAACAGCAGCCGCGTTGTTAAATAGGTGATCCTCGCACAAAACGTGCGAGGATCACCGGAAACGTGTTGGACTAGCTTGGGCGGGTCATCGACATTGGGTCGAGTGCCTTATCAAGCTGCTCTTCACTAATGTCACCGCGTTCGACGTAGCCTAGCGCGATGGTTGCTTCGCGAACGGTAACTTTTTCTGCCACCGAATATTTAGCGATTTCAGCGGCGGCCTCATAACCGATGATCTTATTCAACGGGGTCACAATTGACGGTGAGGCACCAGCCAGGAAGGCGGCACGTTCGACGTTTGCCTCGAGACCGTCGATCATCTTATCGGCCATCACGTGCGACGAGTTGGTCAACAAGCGGATGGACTCCAAGAGGTTAGAAGCCATGACGGGAATGCCTACGTTGAGTTCGAATGCACCATTGGTGGAGGACAGCGAGATAGTGGTGTCGTTTCCGATAACCTGCGCACACACCATCGAAACGGCTTCAACGATGACAGGGTTGACCTTACCCGGCATGATGGATGAACCAGGCTGGAGATCAGGAATAGCCAGCTCACCCAGGCCGGTGTTCGGGCCGGAGCCCATCCAGCGGAGATCGTTATTAATCTTCAACAGTGAGTAGGCAATGTTGCGCAACTGTCCGGACGCTTCGACCAGCCCGTCACGGTTTGCTTGGGCCTCAAAGTGATTGCGAGCTTCAGTGATCGGCAATCCAGACTCTTCGGACAGAATTTCAATGACGCGCTCAGAGAATCCAAGTGGTGTGTTGATCCCGGTGCCAACAGCAGTACCGCCCAACGGCACCTCTGCCACGCGAGGCAAAGCCGACTCGATGCGTTCAATGCCGTAGCGAACCTGTGCGGCGTAACCGCCAAATTCCTGGCCCATGGTCACCGGGGTTGCATCCATGAGGTGGGTGCGACCGGCTTTCACCACGGTTTCAAATTCTTTGGCCTTGCGTTCTAGCGATTCGGCGAGGTGTACAAGCGCTGGCTTGAGGTTGTTGATCAGCGCGTTGGTCACAGCAACGTGTACCGACGTCGGGAATACATCATTGGAGGACTGTGAAGCATTGACGTGGTCATTCGGATGAACCGTGGCATCTGAGCCTGCTGCCTTCAACGCCTGGTTCGCCAGGTTGGCCAACACCTCGTTGGTGTTCATATTTGATGAGGTGCCGGAACCGGTCTGAAAAATATCGATGGGGAACTGATCATCGTGTTCGCCGGCGATGACTTGATCAGCGGCGGACTTGATGGCCTGTGCCTGATCATCGCTAATAACACCCAATTCGTTATTAGCAACAGCGCACGCCTTCTTCACGAGGCTCAGAGCATGAATGTGGGCTGGTTCAAGACCCTGGCCCGAGATCGGGAAATTTTCTACAGCACGCTGGGTTTGTGCGGAGTACAGTGCATTTACTGGTACTCGGACTTCACCCATGGTGTCGTGTTCAATACGGAATTGTTGATTATCAGACTTCGTTGTCATAATCCTTATCCTAGTTGGGAACTACCCTTGTTGATGCGTATTTCTGCTTTGGTCAAATCTGTGGCTGTTTACGCTTCGACGGGACCCAAAATATCGCCAATTTGGACGGTGCCATCGGACAGAGAATAGGTTATACCCATAACCGCGGTTTTCCCGTCAGCAACCGCTTGTGCAACGGCATAGGACGTGTCGACGACGCGATGGACTGTCTGGTCGGTGTGCTCTTTGACCGTGCCATTGACATCCGTAACTCCCTTGGAGCGGGCAGCCATAACCGACGGCATAATGCGTTCGACCAGTGAACGCATGAATCCCTTTGGCATCACAGAAGTTTCCATCGATTCGACGGCTGCGGTGACAGCCCCGCAGTTATCGTGGCCGAGAATAATGATGAGCGGGACATCGATTTCTTCGATCGCAAACTGCAGCGACCCGAGGACCGCATCATCAATGACCTGTCCTGCGGTACGAATAACGAACACATCGCCGAGGCCAACGTCGAAGATGATTTCGGCGGCTAGACGCGAGTCTGCGCAACCGAAGATCACTGCGTGTGGACTTTGGGACTCCGCTAGGGCTGCACGCCATCCTGCATCCTGATGCGGATGATCGACAGAGCCTTCTACGAACCGATCGTTGCCGGCTTTGAGCAGCCCCCAGGCTTCTTGAGGCGATAACGATGAGGGCATTTTGGGCTCCTTTGATCAGGGTCGTTTACTCGATGCAGTAAAGCAATTACTGGTATTGGTTCAGAACTTCAGCAGCCAGCTGGCGCAGCGATTCCTCGTCCATGGAGCCGGACAGGATCAACGTCATGGTGTCCGACGGCTCGATTCTATGCTCCGCTTGGGCATTCTCGTTAGAGTTGGCCTGCTGTTCTAATTCAGCAACAAAATAGATGTGTTCATCTTCGCCGACCCAGCGGGTGACGTCATGGTTTGCCACAGTGGTTTCTGTCGCTTCGCCGACCGGATTGACCTCGTCATCAACCCATCCTGTGGTCGCATTTGAGGTTTGTGCGATGCCAAAGAATTCTTCATCTTCGGTCAAATAGCCTACTTCCCAAGAAGGAATGTCGTCTTGGGCGCCAGAATCCCAGCGAGCGTAGTTTGCCCGCCAAGTATCGGATGTATTGAGGCTGGCTGGAACAAACGGTGCCACCTTGGCAACTTCTTCTTCGGCAACGGCGACATCCACACCGGGATCAAATTCATTATCCGCCTGGGGGTTGAGGGCCATCCAGCCCAGAACGATCGCCAAAGTTGCCAGCACCGAGTAGGTCATCGCCTTAGCCGACTGGCTCATTCGGTTGCTCTGCGACTTGGTGAGTTTTGGCTTGGCAACAGCCTCATCGTGTTCGGTAGTGATGGTTTTTCCTTTGCAACAACACCAGAATTTTTACTCTTCGACTCTATTGTGCCACCAAACTCACCCGCGACCATATTCGCGCTAGAATAGGGAAGTAATTTTCCTCCGCACAGTCTGTTTTTTTTGGAGTAGCTACATGACGAATAAGTCTTCGGCACAACAATTTGAAGGTGCGGGTACGCAAGACCGCAACCTCGCAATGGAACTCGTCCGCGTTACCGAAGCCGCGGCCATCGGTGCTTCCGAATGGGTGGGCTTCGGTGAGAAAAACATTGCGGATGGTGCTGCCGTGGATGCCATGCGAGCATTTCTGCACACCGTGCACATGGACGGCACCGTGGTCATCGGGGAAGGCGAAAAAGATGAAGCCCCGATGCTGTACAACGGTGAATCGGTTGGTGACGGTCTGGGTCCGAAGGTCGACGTCGCTGTAGACCCGATTGATGGCACCATGCTGACCGCGATGGGCTACAACAACGCCCTTTCTGTGATGGCGGTTGCTGAACGCGGTTCAATGTATGACGCTTCCAGCGTGTTCTACATGGATAAAATGGTAGTCGGCCCGGAAGCCGCAGATATGGTGGATCTTCGTCTGCCGGTCAAGCAGAACCTGCAGCTGCTCTCGAAGGCGCTGGACAAGAAAGTCTCACAGCTCAACGTGTGTGTGCTCGATCGGCCACGGCACGAGAGCCTGGTGCGTGAAATCCGCGAAGCTGGTGCGCGCGTAAAATTCATCATGGACGGCGATGTCGCCGGAGGTATTGCCGCAGCACGTCACAACACTGACGTCGATATGCTGCTGGGCACCGGCGGAACACCGGAGGGCATCATTACCGCGTGTGCCATTAAAGCAACCGGCGGCATGATTCAGGGACGTCTCGCCCCGGTCGATGATGAAGAGCGCCAGGCGGCCATTGACGCCGGCCACGATTTAGACGCTATTTTGACCACCAATGATTTGGTTTCGACCGAGAACTGCTACTTTGCGGCAACAGGTATTACTGATGGCGACCTGTTGCGTGGTACTCGTTATTTCTCCAACCGGGTTGAAACCCAATCGATCGTGATGCGCGGTCAGACCGGTACGGTGCGAACCATTGAGGCTGAGCACCGCCCGGCGAAGTGGAAGAAAGCGAACTAGCCGCTGCTGTGCTAGGCCGCGGTTGCTGACGATTCGTTGTCAGTGGCCGCGGTTTTTTCTTGCCGTTTTGGCATCATCCAGGTTGCCGATGCTACAACGACCGCCAGGACCGGTCCGGTGACCCAGATGGGGGATGTGCCACGCAACCAAAGGGTGACCAGTGCCCGAACACCAACAAGGAGCATCACAGCTGTGGCAGAGTCCGGTTGGGCAAGCATCTTGGGGCCCGTGCGGTGTCATGGTTGGAAGGCTATGAACATGGTCACACCGTTGGGGCCTGCGGACAGTTCGACAGGCAGGTCATTTCCAAGAAGGTAGATCCCGGTGCCAGGCGTTACTCCGATGGTGTCGTCTTGGCTTATCAGTTGGCCCGTGCCACCGGTACATATCGCAATACGGGGTCTGTCGGGCACCACGGCCAATCGCTGGTCGCCGTGCAGGTCATAGCGGGTGAGCGCAAAATCATCGACAGGTGGTTCGAAATGCGTGACTGTCATGGTTGCAGACTGGTCAACTCGTGGGCTGAGCAGAGGTGGAGGATCAGGCTGATACCGAACCACCCGGTCGAGTTCTTCAAGATCGATATGTTTGATGGTCAGCCCGCCACGAATCACGTTGTCCGACGTGGCCATGATTTCCAGGCCGAGCCCCGAGACATAGGCATGAATGGTGCCATCCGGAATGAACATCGATTCACCGGGGGACAATCGAACCAAGTTCATAAGCAGCGTGACAAGCGCACCAGGATCATCGGGGTGAATCTTTGATGCCGCCAAGGCATTCACAAGGGCGTCGTCATCGAGATTTGCGTGTTCGACCGCATCGAAGATGGTCTTGGTCCACCCATCAGATTGCCAAAATGGTGATTCGGTGTCGACGAGTTGGCCAAAGACTTCTTTGATCTTTCCTTCGGCTAGCTGGGTCGCCATATTGCTTAAGGCGACGGCAAGTTCAGGGAGCTCAACAAGTTGGGCAAGAGCCCCAAATGTTTGAGCCGACGCTGCAGGATCGCGGAAACCGGCCAGCGCCGTGAAGTCGGTCAGCGCCACGAGCATCTCTGGCTTATGGTTAGCGTCCCGGTAGGTGCGCTGCGGATCGTCGAGCTCGAGACCGGCCGCATTCTCCGCGGCGAACCCCGCTTCGGCTTGAATGATAGTTGGGTGAGCCTGGATCGATAGTGGTTGCGCTGCGGCTAGTAACTTCACCAAATAAGGAAGATCGATGAGGTCCGCTAGTGCGCGGCCATCGGACAAGGTGGTCTGGGTGGTGGGGTGAGTGCCGAACCACAGTTCAGCCTGCGGGGTAGAAGAGGGAGCAGTACCTGTGAGGTCTGCCAGTAGGGTGGTGGAACCCCAGGCGTAATCTTTCACAGGAGCCGTGAGACGATACATCGTGGTTTGTTGACCGGACGGAACACGATTGGTCAAGTGGATTGGCCTTTCTTTCTCGTGATAAGTCTAGCCCGGATGACACTGGTGATTGGTTTCGGCAGCATCACTTAGCAAATTCTCTTGACCGGTATCCTCTGCCCACATCAAGTATTCTTCGGTGATCTCACTACCGTCGGGTTGGGTGGGGACGGGATCCCAGCCTGCGGTGGGATCGTCGCTGCCAGCTTGAGCGAAGTACATACCAATCGTAGGCTGCATGAGGTGGGCTCCTGATGGCGGGGTACCATCCTCGGTCAGCATCTCGTCGACGCGCTGGTGGACTTCATCGAAATCCGGATACGTGGAAAATTGTTCGCCTTGGTCGCCGAAGTCAGGGGCGCCGATGGTGAGTCGCTCCATGTCCTGTCGCTGAGATTTGATGCCGAGATTCAAGAAACTGCCCACCTGGGACTGTGGAATAGATGTTTCGACCATTTGCTCTCCGGCACCGAGGATCCCTTCGAATCTGGTAACCAGAGTGGGCACATCAAATTGGCTAAGCATAGCTTGTTGCACACACTGTTGGCGCTGAATACGGGAGTAGTCGGTGGACCAATTGCGCGAGCGAGCGAAGCCCAGAGCGTCATCACCGTCCAAGGTATAGGTGTCGGGCTTCCACCATGCGTTGCCCCATTCACCGTCGGGCCGTTGCCCACGATAAGGGGTCCAGCCACCGGTCGTCACTTCGACGCCACCCATCGCATCGATGAGCTCGGAGAACCCGTCCATGTCGACCATGACGTACCCGCTGACATCAAGATTCAAGATCCCCGATGCAGCATCCATCATGGCTTCTGCACCGGGATCGTCGGAGGTGGGGTAGAGACTGCTGTGGTTATTCGTCACATCCATGTACAGGCTATTGACGATGCATGAGTCACCGCAGCTGTATCCGTCGGGGTAGACGTTCCATAGCGGGGAGTCGGATGCGAAGCGGGCATTTTGGAAGTTGCGAGGGATCGAGAACAACACGATCTTGCCGGTATCCGCATTGATTGAGGCGACTGAGATCGAATCGGGCCGTAATCCGGTGCGACCTTCGCCCGCATCGGCGCCCATGATTAAAATGTTATAACGACCATCAGATTCGTCCACGGCTGGGCCGGAGCCAAAGATTGCGCCCAGTGACGATGTCGAAGCGTTGAGTAGGTAGGCACCGTAGGCAGCGCCCCCGGAGGTGAGGATCATCAGTGCTACGAGTAGGAACCCAAGTATGGGGCGTGCGGAGGGCTTGAGTTTGACGAACTTGATAATCCTGGCGGTATCTAACCATAAAATGAGCCAGCCGGCTGCGATCGCTGCCAAGTAGAAGATGCCGATACTTTGGACGTACTGGTTGAACGCCAAGGACATGGTGAAACCACGTGCCACGAGCACCCCCAGAACCGTCAGGGCGATGAGAGTCCAGTTGATGAGAGTGACGGACAGTCCGATGCGGCCGAGTCGGTGGTTCCCGATTACAGACTGGGCGCCACCGGGAACCAATGCCGTCAGCATGATCAAGATGACGGCACGTTTGGCCCGCTGGCCAAAGGTCGCTTCTGAGGGATTCTTGAGAGGATCGTGTTGGGCAGCGCCGTATTCCAACCGGCGCAGGCGGTCGTTGAGTTCGCGCCGAATTTGGCGCTCAGTTTTGCCTGCGGTAGTTCGTGTGGAAGTGTTCGTCACTGTTACTCGATTATGGTCGGGGAAGTTGCTGGTGAAACCGAATGAGACAGTTTAGCGGTTGTCGCGTTGAGCCAGTTGTGTATTCAGTTTTGCCCCTTTTGCTTGGGCTTGTTCTTTCAGATTGGTCGAAAAATCGTTGAGTTGCTCACGGAGCTGGTGGGCGTCGTCACCGGTGTTAGCAGCCAACATTTTGACGGCCAAGAGTCCAGCATTTCGTGCACCATTGATCGACACGGTAGCAACCGGTACGCCGGCAGGCATCTGGACGATCGACAAAAGCGAATCCATACCATCGAGAGTTTTGAGCTGTACGGGCACCCCGATGACCGGCAGTGAAGTCGTCGACGCGAGCATGCCCGGAAGATGCGCAGCACCGCCGGCGCCGGCAATGATGACGGAGAGGCCGCGTTCTTCAGCGGTTTTCCCGAACTCAATCATTTCGTGCGGCATACGGTGCGCAGAGACGACATCAACCTGGTGGTCGATACCGAACTCGGCCAGCGCTTCTGACGCGGCTTGCATGACGGGCCAATCAGAATCTGATCCCATGACAACTGCAACGCGAGGGGTACGGGGCGTATTGGTCACACGAAACTCCTTGGGCATAACGGTTCTAGCGAGTGTAGTCGGTTCGGCCGTGACGGATAATTTCTGCAGCATCGATGGCCGCTGACAGTGCAGCGTCGAGGTCACCATCGATGGCGAGCACATTCACATGCCCGATTTTACGTCCGGGACGCACCGATTTGCCATAAGCATGAATCTTGGCAGCCGGATATTTCTGCATCGCCAGGGGAAACGCCCCGTAGAGATCTTGGTTTTCGGCACCCAAATAGTTTTTCATCACAGTGTAGGGTGCCACCGGATCCGTGGCGCCCAACGGGAGACCAAGAACGGCTCGCAGGTGTTGCTCGAACTGACTGGTCAGGGAGCCGTCTTGAGTCCAGTGCCCCGTATTGTGTGGACGCATCGCGAGCTCATTGATCATGAACCCGGCATCAGTGTCTGGTGTGTGGAAGAGCTCCACGGCTAACATGCCGGTGACCCCTACTGCCTCGGCAATAGTTGCCGCAGCAGTACGCGCAGCCTGATCGGTCGAGGCCGCCAACTGTGGTGCCGGGGCTTTCACAATGTCGGCTACGCCGTCAGTTTGGATCGTCTCGACAACGGGATAGGTGATGGTCTCACCGGTGGTGGAGCGTGCAATCTGGGCTGAGAGTTCACTGCGAAAATCAACTTTTGCTTCGACCAACAGTGCTGGATGCTCACCGTTAAACCAGTCGTGTGTCTTACGAGCTTCGTCAGCAGTATCCAGCACCCAGACGCCCTTACCGTCATATCCTCCACGCGGGGTTTTGAGTACTACCGGAAAACCGATCTCTTCGCCTGCACTCACGAGTTCTTCAACGGAAGTGACGGAACGCCAGGCTGGCTGCGGTAGACCTAGCTGCGCCATCTTGGTGCGCATGACCAGCTTGTCTTGGGCATACACCAGCGCTGCGGGGCCTGGAGCCAGGGCTACGCCGGCCTCTTGCAAGCGTTGCAAATGTTCTGTTGGCACATGCTCGTGGTCGAAGGTGACGACGTCGACACCGCTGGCAAAGGCTGCCAGTGTGTCGTAATCCTTATAATTACCGACCGTATACGTGGCTGCCGTGGTGGCTGAAACATCCTCAGCCTCGGCAAGCACATGCAATTTCACGCCAAGATTGATCGCGACCGGAGCCATCATGCGGGCTAACTGGCCGCCGCCTACTACACCTACTGTTGGAAAAGTCACGCCTCCACACTATCGTGCTTTCACCCCTAGCGTGGCGGGTGGGTGGCATGCGACACGGGTCCGTGTCTGACAGGCACTATCCTGCTCCAAATGTTTCTGCACCGATTGAGTGCAAGGGTATCTTGGTGGAGCACGCTAGAGTATCTACGACCCCGGCTCAGCTCAAGGAGGACCAATGTTGCAGAGAATGCGGGAACGCATCGTGGCACTGACGCAACTCCTGTGGCGCGAAGTCGCAAAATTTGGGGTCGTTGGCGGGATCGGTTTCTTTATCGATACCGGCATTTTCCTGTGGTTGATCACCGGTCCCATGGAAGACTCCGCAGTCAAGGCAAAGGTGATTGCTACCGGAGTCGCCACCATATTCTCCTGGGTGGCCAATCGCTACTGGACGTTTAGAAACCGCCGACAGTCCAATGTTGTGCGCGAGTTGGTGCTCTTTTTGGTCATGAATGCTGTGGGCGCCGGCATTCAGGCAGGCTTCGTGTTTATCGCAAAATACTTCTTGGGTATCACCTCAGCCGGCGGAATGGTGTTCTTTGGCAACATCATTGGGCTTGGCTTTGCGACCATTTTCCGGTTTATCGCATACCGCTTGTGGGTGTTCACCGAAGCGATGGAAGCGGACCCAAAAACAGCGCAGGATCCCGAGCTACTCACCGGCTCAATCCCGCGTATGTCATCACCGTCAGACGAAGCCGGTGATGAAGATTCTGAAACCGGTCGTTAGTCGAGCCGCTCTGTAGTGATGATGCGCTCCAGCTGGGCATCGTCAATGTCTTCAACGAGTACAACCGGTTGCGTTCTGCGCCAGGCATCAATGATGGCCCACCAGGTTGCCGCGTCAAGGCGCTGTTTCGAAGCCCGAATCACTACACCGGAGCTATGCGTCTCCACATGTTTGGACGGCTGCTGAGTTGTTTGTGCGTTGCCAATAATGTCGGGGACGGGCAACAAGGCCTGATCTGCGTGTGACAACACCTCGTCATCGACATCGACTAGTGCCGCATCGACCTCGTCACGGTGCGTGACGAAGAGTTCTGCCTCAACGCTGAGGTAGTGCCCTGGTTGATCGGTCAAGATAGCTGCAGCTTCGTCCTGGTCGCTTGAGCAGGTGGTAGCTGTCCACGCAACACCCAGCATCAGGGCGAGCGATCGCCAGGTAAGGGGAAGATCGACTAACATCTCGTCGGGTTCGGCAATGCCGTAGGAATCGATGAGGTGGGTCATTTTGGTTGCCCAATTGACTGCCACGCGCCCTGAAAGCTCAGTGCGCCCCTCCTCGGCATAATGGATAATCGCGGGTCGTGGCGAAGCTGCTAAGTGGGCGATCAGGTTAGTGCCAGGTTCAAGTGGTTGATTTGAGGGCGATGGATTCAGCGAAATCATGGTGTCCTTTGACTGCAACGGTGTTGCTTCTTAGGCTAGCTACTTCCACGTATCACCGCAGGTGAGATGTCGAAGCGGCCATGACCACCGGCTGAAAGTTGGCTGTGAATTGCCTGGCAGGCCGCATGTTTGCCTGGATCTCAGCTTGACTTACTGCAAGTTACAACGGTGTAATTAGGAAGCAGTACAATAGATTACTTACCGCACCGAGTAGGCGCGCTGAAAGGCATTCTACGCGGTGCCGGGCTATGTGCCCGATGGGAGTTCAGGAAAGGAACCTATGGACAATGCACAACGGGCGGAACGTTCCGGCCGCGAGGGCCAATCCGTAACTCGTAACGGACGAGAAGTTCCTATTGACTGGTTCGTGGACCCGGCAGACCCTAGTGCAGGACAGGATCTCACCACGATGGATGATCGTGCCACCGCCTACCTGGCGGCTCATGACGCGATGGTCGATATCGCCACAGATGAGACCCCAGACGCGACTGTGACTGCGCTACACCCGGGAGTGAAAGAAGAACCCGAGGCGCCGTCAACTATCGATCTTTGGGAAGCACTTCCTGGCTTCGGCGACACCGCCGATGACGGTCAGCTGGCCTGGCAGGCGGATGCGCTGTGTGCACAGACCGACCCGGAAGCATTCTTTCCGGAAAAAGGCGGGTCAACACGCGATGCTAAAAAAGTGTGCGGAGCCTGCCTCGTGCAGGAGCAGTGCCTTGAGTATGCACTCGCTAATGACGAACGCTTTGGAATTTGGGGCGGCATGTCCGAACGTGAACGCCGTCGCCTACGCAAGAAATCCTCGTAACTAATTGGCTAAGTACCACATCACCGGGGTCTTCGTTGTAGAGAATCCCACCGAAGCTGCCACCGAGGTGTTTACCTCCGCTCTGCACGGTCAGACCGGGGTAGATGCCGCGGTGGTAGTCACCCCTCCCAATGTTGCGCCAGCGGTATTGGAGAATCTCGGCCGGTTATTTGAAGAAGCCGGCGTCGAATACCAGCACGTTGTACACGACGAAGGCCAGAGTCTGGCCGCAGGGCTTGCTGATGTGGTTGCCACCTCCGAAGAAACCGCCCGTATGGCGGAAGCTCAATCGTGGCTGTGGTTTATCACTGATGACGGTGTGGTAACCGAAACGACCTTGGCCAATCAACTCAAGGCCGTAGAGATTTCTCCGTCAGTGGCCGTAGCCGGTGCCAAACAACTTTCGGATCGTTACCTGATCAATGTGGGACTCGCCGTAGCCCATAACGGCGATGTGCTGTCGATGATCGAACCCGGTGAACTCGACCAGGGGCAATATGACCACCGCACCGACACCTTTGCGGTTTCACTGCCGGGCATGCTCATGAAATCTCATGTGTGGACAGACCTGCAGGGGTTCGATGTCCTGACACCATCGTGGGCTCAAGCCGTTGATGTTTGTTGGCGGGCTCGCCTTGCCGGACACCGCGTCGCCGTCGTACCAGCGGCCGAGGTACAGCACCAAACCGCTGCAGCTGAACCGGACCTTGCCACGGGATGGGAGACCTCCTGGTGGTTGCGTCTGAAACACACTGGTTTCTTCGGTTTTATCAGCGGTTGGATTTGGGGCTGGTTTGCAACCCTGGGTGTATTGTTGGCCGGACTCTTCGTAAAAGACCCAGGTGCCGGGGTTGCCCAGGCCAGGGGAATCTTGCGAACGTTGACCAGACCGGTTGCCCTGTGGCGGTCTCGCAAGAAGGCCAGGGATAGTCGAACCCGACCCTATGATGCCGTGACTGAACTCCGTCCATCGCGTGCACTAGTGCGCGACCATCGCCGTTCGGTACTCGAAGTTTCTGAACCCGATCAGGTGATCGGAGACGGTACGGGGAGTTCGCTCACACCACAGCAGGCCACCGGTGGGCACGATGATTTTGAAGAATTAGCCACCCCGGAACGTAACTGGGTTGGCATAGGCGCCGTTGTGCTGGCCGTCGTGTTTGGGGCGATCACCTTGCTCGGTCTGCGACACCTGCTGGGCGTACCCGCATTGGCGGGTGGAAACCTTCTGCCGGTGACCACCGAACTCTCCACCCTGTTTTCCAAGGCAGCTAGCGGCTGGGCTTCCGCCGGAGCCGGTGCGCCGGGCTACGACGCCCCATTTGGCTGGCTGCTGGCTCTACTCGGTCTGACCAGTAGTGCTTCTATAACGTTGGTGTGGATGTGGATCCTCGCCCTGCCGCTGTCGGGCATTGGTGCATGGGCCTTGGCCGGGACGATAACGTCTTCGCGCTATGTGCGTTTTGCAGCAGGCATGCTCTGGGCCGCTGCACCGGTACTCTTGATTTCCCTTTCAGAGGGTCGCTTCGGCGGGTTGGTAGCGCACCTTGTGCTGCCCTGGTTCGTACTGGCGCTGCTGCGAGCCATCGGGTATAAAGCCGACGATATTCAGCTTTTCCGTTCGTTGCGTTCCCAAAGTGAGGTTGCGCAACGTCCCGTCGTCTTTGGCAGCAAAGCTCGCAATACTCACAGCGCCACCTCGTTGACCGCAGCAGCGTGGGTTGCGATCCTCTTGGCTATTATGACCGCGGCTGCGCCGTCGATGTTCATCCCGCTGACCGCAGGCCTCGTAGTTGCGACACTTGTGTTGCGTTCCCGAGCCAAAATCTTGTGGTGGACCCCGCTTTTGGCTGCGGCGACGCTCATCCCGGCTGTTGTAACCCATCGTACGAATCTGCGCGCTATCCTGGCAGATCCGGGTGCACCCGCCGGCTACGATCCAGCGCCCACGTGGCAATTATTGCTCGGACTCCCACACGAGACGTCGATGGACACCGGCCTTGCAGAATTGCCATGGCTCGATCTGCTCAGTGGCGCTGTGCCCTGGACCGGCATATTTATCGGCCTTGTCGTCGTCCCAGTATTAGTGGTTGCGATCGTCGGTGCCATCGCTCCCGGGATCGGCGGAAACCTCGCCCGTGCCGGAACAATCACGGGCTTTCTCGGGCTGGCAGCTGCTACCGCGAACTCAAACTTTATTTTCTCCGTCGATCAAACCGGCGTCCCCGTAGCCCTGTCAACCACTCCTGCCGTATCGCTGATGTGGATGGGGTGGTGGACCGCCGCCATCATCGGCGTGAACTACCTGACCATTGGCAGATCACAGCTTCGCACGAGCGCTTCCACGGTTCGACTACGTGCCGGCTGGCCTGCGCGCACGGTCACCACCGTGCTTCTGGTGTCTGGCATCATTTCCGTTGGCACATGGCTGACCCCACGCATGGTGCCGAACGAACCCCTATCTGAAGCGCGCAGCGCAGCCCAGCAAGAACGAAACATTGCGGCCGCTCTAGCCCAGACAGATGAGCAGCCGACAGCTAACGATAATGCAGACTCCGACACCAATGCGGTGCTGGCACAACCGACCGGTAATCCCGGGGTGGCCGGTGTACAACAACGGGCGCTGCCAGCTACGGCCATTGACTCTGCCCGCTCGGCCCTGCAAACCCGCACCCTGCTGATTACGAGAACCTCCGAAGGCATTCGCACCCACCTGATTTCGGGCGCCGGGACCATGCTGGACGATATGACCGGTACCTGGACTTCCCGCACCGTGACGGGCGGACTCTTCAACCCCCAGGCAGCCCCAGCAGACGACGCCGACGACACATTGCGCACCGTCGCAGCCCAGCTGACCTCGAATGCTGACGCTGATCCTCGTGACGCGCTGGATGCCCTCGGCGCCGGCTATGTAGTCTTGACTGACCCATCGGGCACCGAAACAACGCTTGCCGCCGGTATCGACGCAGCCCCGGGACTGGCTCCAGTTGGACATTCCAGTGCAGGATGGCTCTGGCGCGTGCTTCCCGAAGACATCGAGGCCGAAGATGAGGACGTCACCCAGGCAGGCGTCGAAGTCCTTACCGAAGACGGGGCGACCCCGCCGCGGGGCACAGCCACCGCCCGGGCACGTATTACCGAAGATGGCAGCACCGTTGCGATCGCTGCGTCCAAACCAGACGGATCAATTGACATCGAATTACCCGACGGTGACGGACCACGCGAACTGGTGATATCGGAACGGGCTAACCCAGGATTCCGGGCCTACCTCGACGGGGAAGAACTCACCGCGACCGCGAGCGATCCCGAATGGATTCAAGCCTTTGAACTACCACAAACCGGTGGCAATTTGACCATGGAATACGCTCCGCCCGCCGGGAAGTGGTTGTGGTGGATTCCTGCCATTTTGGGCTTCATTACCTTGTTGTTAGGGATTCCGACGCGGAACCGGAACGCACGGAGAGTACATGACTGACGAACACGAGCCCAATCAAACTGCTGAGGAACACGATTCAGCAAGCACCGAACGGGCCCGCCGCCGTGAAGCTGCCCTGCGCCGTCTTGGCAAGACCGGTCCCTCGCAACGAGCCGCCGCCGTCTTCGGTATAGGTGCCGTTGCAGCGGTCGCCGCAATGACCGTCGCCGGCAGTCTCTGGGCAACAACGTCACCCGACATGGACACCGAAGCCCGTCCGGCGCAGCTTCCAGCGACCCAGACGTTCAGTGTGTGCCCCGGGAACCCCATGCTTCCCGAAGGCTCCGATGACAGCACCGATGTGCAATTTTCCGCAGCCTCCTCCGATGCTGTGTCAGCCTTGGGTATCGCCGCAGCCTCGGACCTGGCTGGCAATATCCCCGGCATGGCATATTTCCCGGCCGAAACAAGCCCGGATGACCAGCCTTCGCCCAGCCAGATCACCGAGTCCTTGGAAGAAGAGGTCCAGCAGGGTCCACCGGCAACGGCAGGCACGGATGGTACGGTCACCAACCGCGCACACTTCGAAGTCATCTCCGAGCCCGCAGAAAATGGTCAGCCGGTTGCCTTGAGCGTTGAACCCGTGGGTGGCGCCCCCGGTACTGTGTCCGGAAGCACCCAGTACGCTGCAACGGACGGCGACCTAGCCGGCATGACGGCAGCAGCCTGTACTCCGGCAGCCCATCAACACTGGCTAACCGGTGCGACCACCACGACCGGCACAACCTCGGTCCTAACCGTCACCAACCCCTCGGCCACCAACTCGACCGTTAATCTCGCGGTATTTGGCGCCGACGGTCCGGTAGAAGAATCTGGTATTTCAGATATTGTCCTGGCACCTGGACAAACTCAAGCACTATTAGTCGCCGGACTGGCACCGCGCGAAGACTCCGTTGCGGTCCGAGTATCCAGCTCTGGCGGGCCGGTTGCCGCTGATATCCAACAACACCGACTCGATGGTATCGTGCCCGCCGGTGTCGACACCCTACAACCGGCAACCCCCGGTTCCAACGTCATTGTTCCCGGTGTGCAGATCTCGAGCGATGCTGAATCGATCGCCGAAGAATCTGGTCTGGACGGTCAGCAACCGACCCTGCACGTCGCTTCGACTGGATCGGCTGTATCTGCAACTATCACCCTGCGTGGGCCAGACGGGCCAGTCGATATTCCAACCGAGGTTTCAGCCATCGATCTGGCTCCCGGCGCCAGCACTACCGTTGACCTTTCCGGCGTTGCACCGGGTACTTACGCGGTAGAAATTGATGCTGACGCCAATGTGGTGGCCTCGGCCGACTCCGTAGCCTTCAACCCGGCAGGCGATAACGAGGATGCCACGGGGAATACGGCAGCAGTTGATACCGCGTATATGCCAAGCACCGCTCCTATCCGTGGAGAAACGATGGTCGCACTGCCTGCGCTGGCCGAGCCGGCATCACAGCTCCTCCTCACCTCCGCGGAAGAAGCTACCGTTTCCATTACGCCCATTGATGACGAAGGCCGACGCGGCGAAGAATTTACCCAAGAGCTCTCGGGCGAGACGGCGGTGACCATTGATGACGAAGACGCGGCAGGCTATGTATTAGAAACTGGTGCTCATGATGTACACGCCGGCGTACTGGTTGACTCCTCCGCGGGGATCTCCGCCATGCCCGTGAATACCGTCAGCGAAACTGGATCCGGGCTGCCCGTACGCCTGGGCTACTAACGCACTAGAAGTTCGGGTCAATGTCACTGACGCGTTGTCCGGTCAACGTCGCCCACTCGGTGATCAACAGTTCGTAGAGTATTTCTGGCAGAAGCGATTCGTCGGTCACGCCGAACATAATGAATTTTCGGTACAGCGTCATCGCTACGACGCCGGACTCATTCATGCCGCTGGTGATCAACGGGGGACCGACATCCCGATCCCACCAGTCCAAATCAGCGGGCGCCGTCACGTACTGGATGGTCGCGACTTCACCCACTTGGTCAAGAAACCAGCGATGTGCAACACCGAGCGCCTGATCGAAACGATCTGCGCGTATATCCCGGCGTCCATGCCGCGGTCGAGAAAAGAATCCAGCCACACCCTAAGACTAGCAATCCCCAGATCTGCGGGTGCTGTAGACTGACGTGCTGTGGGAACTCAACGACTATGCACCAAGACCGCTTGCTCCAATACTGCCGCGGCAACGCTGACCTTTAACTACGCCGATTCGACCGTAGTGCTGGGTCCCATGTCGCAACGCGCTGAACCCCACGCCCACGACCTCTGCGCCAAACACTCCCAACAATTCACCGCACCGGTGGGTTGGGAATTCTTGCGCCTCACAGAGGAACTTCCGGAAGATGCTGACGACCTCCTCGCAATCGCCAATGCGGTCAATGCTCCAGAAGAAGTCGAAGAACCCTTCGACGCTAGTTCCGGCACCGTCCAACCGGTAGACCGTTCGGTAACCCCGACCCGTCCGGCACCGATGCCAGAAAAGCCGGCTAACCTGCGCCTGCTACGCCCAGAGTAAGGCGCAGTCGACAGAGTGTGACTCCGCGTTGCACTCTGATAGGTGAAAACACTTTCAACAAGTAGTCTTAACGCATGACTACTTCGCCTGCCGTAGACCCGGCTTTCTCGAATAAAACGACCGTACCAGGCGCTGATTTTGACTTCGCGATTCGCGACATCAGCACCCACGAAGCTGGCCGCCACCAGATCCGGCTCGCCGAACACGAAATGCCAGGCCTCATGGCCCTGCGCGAGCAATACGGTGACTCACAGCCGCTCAAAGGCGCTCGTATTGCCGGTTCACTGCACATGACAGTCCAAACGGCGGTACTCATCGAAACGCTTGCCGCACTGGGCGCAGAGATCCGTTGGGCATCATGCAACATTTTCTCCACCCAGGACGAAGCAGCTGCGGCGATCGTCGTCGGTGATGGCACCGCTGAAAAACCAAACGGTGTGCCAGTATTTGCCTGGAAGAACGAAACGCTAGAACAATACTGGTGGGCCGCCGAACAGATTTTCCTCTGGCCAGGTGCGGCAGAAGATCCAACGCTTGGTGCCAACATGATTCTGGACGACGGCGGAGACGCCACCATGCTGGTACACAAAGGTGTCGAATTCGAAGGCGTCGGTATGGTTCCGGCAGCAACCGAAGAGGACCCCGAAGAATTCCAGGTGGTTTTGGCTACGCTGCGCGCTTCACTAGAAGAAGATGACCAGCGCTGGACCCGTATCGCCAAGAACCTTCGTGGCGTCACGGAAGAAACCACCACGGGCGTACTGCGCCTCAACCAAATGTTTGAAAACGGCGAACTGCTGTTCCCGGCAATCAACGTCAATGACTCAGTCACCAAATCGAAGTTCGATAACAAATACGGCATCCGCCACTCCCTGCCCGACGGTATTATGCGCGGCACCGACGTGCTGATCGGTGGTAAAACCGCCGTGATCGCCGGTTACGGTGATGTCGGTAAGGGCGCTGCTGATGCCCTGGCTGGTCAAGGCGCCCGTGTCATTGTTTCCGAGATCGATCCAATCATCGCACTGCAAGCAGCCATGGACGGCTACCAGGTCGCCCGGCTGGAAGACGTCGTCGGTTCCGCCGATATCTTCATTACCACGACCGGTGGCCGCGACATCATCATGGCCGAGCACATGTTAGCCATGAAGAATAAAGCAATCGTCGGCAACGTGGGCCACTTCGATAACGAAATCGATATGGCTGGCTTGGGACAGGTGCCAGGTGTCGAGAAGATTGAAATTAAGTCCCAGGTGCACGAATGGGTTTTCGATAAGGGCACCGATAAAGAACGCTCGATCATTGTGCTTTCTGAAGGACGCCTGCTCAACCTCGGCAATGCCACCGGGCACCCATCGTTTGTGATGTCTGCATCATTCACCAACCAGGTGATGGCACAGATCGAACTGTTCCATGCTGAAGGCGGCACCGGTTCGATTACCGGCAAGACCTACGACGTCGGTGTGCACGTCTTGCCGAAACTGCTTGACGAGCAAGTAGCTCGCTTGCACCTCGATGCCCTGGGCGTTGGTCTGACAGAGCTGACCAAGACCCAGGCCGAATATCTCGGTGTGGACGTCGCTGGTCCATATAAACCAGATCACTACCGCTACTAAACCTCAACGAACTCATTGCAAAGCGGCCCCGGTACTGAAAACCAGTACCGGGGCCGCTTGCTCTCTTCGCGTGATCCGTTACACGTCACTGACGCAGCAGGTACTGCGCATCGCGATCACGTCGGTCACGTTGTCGCCCTAAAACTTCAGCATCTCGATTCCGTCGTTCAGCTAGTACACCGACCATAAAGGTCATCCGATCAACGCCAGCCGGGGGACCGGGAGTCACGTACTCCAAGAGGCGCACGTACACATCATGCGACACGGTGGCTAAGGCACTTGGATGCATGGTCGCCGAATTTCGGATCAGAGAGTTCGTCTGCGATGCTAAACCCGCCGGGATACGACCGACGTCGGCGACCTGCGCCCACTGCTGCATGGCAGGTGGGACGTCAGGCATCGGTGCAGGCAACCGCGGAGCTCGAGAAATAATGACATAGGAACCCGCCATCATGTCGCCGAGACGTTTGGAATGCTTATTGAATAAGGACGAGAGCACGGCGATGGAGCCGAACGTCATCCAGAGTTCAAAAACCCCCGCGAGACAACGAGTAAATGCGTGACGCCAGCGAATGGTACCGCCATCATCACGCACGACGCGTAGCCCAAACGCCAACTTGCCCAAGGAACGGCCGTGTGAGCATCCCTCGACGAGCAGGGGAACGATGAAGACCAGCAGAATCGTGGCGAGTAACATGACCGCCTGCGTAGCTGCGACATCTAAACCAAACCGGGAGGTGAATTGAGCAAGACCATAAACGAGAAAACCCCAGCAGATCAGATACACGAGAGCATCCAGCAGCGCCGCCCCGAGACGCGGCATAAAATTTGCTGCGCGTAAATTCAAGACAACGGCTTCACCGGTAATCGTGTGATCTTGCATAAGGGACCTTTCAGCTCGGTACCGTCGCAGCCCAGTGTAGACGGTCTGCGCGAGTCAAGAATATGTTTGGGTACCCTCATCCTAGTAGTGTGGGCCAGGTGGATCTGGAAGCGTATGCAAAAACTCATCGCCCCGATTGGCAGCGGCTCGAAACACTTGCCAGCCATCGGCAACTGCATCCCGCCGATGTCGATGAACTCGTAGAACTCTACGGTCGAGTCTCCACACACCTCTCCATGGTCCAGGCTCAGGATCCCGATGGCGCGTATGCCAATAGCTTGTCACTGACCGTGGCGAAAGCGCGGGCACGGCTGACAGCAGCTACCGGTTCACCGGTTGCAGGCGTTAAAGCTTTTTTTGTGGTCAAACTGCCCTATGCGCTCTACCAAATACGCTGGTTAACCATCATCTTAGGTGCAGCGTTCCTCGGCATCGCTGCCGCCTATGGGTTCTGGTATGGCAATAACCCACAAATGTTTGACGCCATGATGTCCGAGCAAAATCAACTTGCCTATGTTCAAGAAGATTTTGTCGATTACTATTCGGAAAACCCCGCCGCCTCGTTTACCACACTGGTATGGGTCAATAATGCGTGGATCGCACTGCAAGAAGTGGCCTTTGGGATAACCGGATATTTTGTGCCGTATGTGTTGTTCGTCAACGCGCAAGGGTTAGGTATTTCAGCGGCCCTGATGTATAAATATGACGAGCTCGACACATTTTTCGCCTTCATCCTGCCCCACGGTCTCATGGAGCTGTCGGCGATCTTCATTGCGGGAGCCGCCGGCCTTCGCGTGTTCTGGGCGTGGGTCGCCCCCGGCCGGAGAACACGATTGCAGTCGCTGGCATACTGGGGCCGCCAACTCATTCTTGTTGGCGCAGGACTCGTAGGAGTGTTACTCATTTCCGGCCTGGTCGAAGGGCTGGTCACGCCCTCGCCCTTACCAACCTGGCTCAAAATAACCATCGGCGCGCTGGTACTGGCAGGCTACTGGATGTATACCTGGGTGCTGGGGTCACGTGCGGCTAAGGCCAACGTGGACGCCGACCTGGACGAGTATGACGGTGGACGCCCGACCATCACAGGCTAGGGTGCGGGAGCAAGTTTCTGCTCATACGGTGTGCCATATACCAACACGCTTGTGCGCGTCGTAGGCTAGCACCACGTTATGCGCTTTGAAAGGTGGGTCTATGTCTGAAAGATCTTCGGAACACGACGAGCAAGATGCCGTTGACCAGCCAATACCGGCTACACGCCCGAGGACTTCTCCGCGTCGTGCCCGTCGCCGAATCGATCCCGCGGGAGATACCCTTCATACCGCATCCGATTTGCCTCGCCAACCAAAGCCCACCGAAGAGCCACCTGCTGAAACGAGCGGTCCACCGAAGAATCCACCTCCGGAGCCACCGGCAGAACCACTTGACGACACACAGCAAACCAAAGCATTGCCCGGATCACATGCTGCCCCACGCCGGCAGGCCACGTTGATCACCGAACCGCTCCCTGACTCGTTTGAAGATGATGCGTCTGCGCGTGCGAAAGCGCGGGACCGTGCCGTCGTCGGATCGCCTGTGGCGGCCGCTATCATGCAGGTCGTCCTAGCCGTCTTGGCGCCATTGGTCATCCTGGTGGGCGTTATCCGACTCATCGCCTCGCCGGCATTCTTATGGTTCGAGTATCACCGTCCCGGATTTGCAGACGATCAGTTCGGTATGGATACCGAACAGCGTATGACCTACGGCTCCTACGGGCTGGATTACCTCTTCAACTTTGCTCCAATGAGCTACCTGAGCGACCTGACATTTGCCAATGGTAATGTCGTATTTACCGAGGCCGAGGTCTCACACATGGCAGACGTTAAACAAGTCATGCTCATCACCCATATTGCCGGATTGGTGGCAGCAGTGGTGTGCGTTGTGTTGATGATTTTGCTGTACCGCATGCGTAAGGGAGCAATTGCCCGTTCCCTGTTTGCCGGTGCAGTGTGGTTTACCGTGGCGATGATCGTCTTGGCGGTCGTGGCAGCATTCGGCTGGGAAGCGTTCTTCGCAGGCTTCCACCAGATCTTCTTTGCCGATGGCACCTGGACGTTCTCGACTACCGATACGCTGATACGTTTGTACCCCGGTCAATTCTGGATCGACGCAGCCGCATGGATTGCGGGGCTCACCCTGGCGATCATGATCACTATCATGGTGTGCACCGCACCGACCGGTCGACGCCGTCACCGCAATGAACAGGCACAGCGGTTTATGGAATCACAGGTAGTCGTCGAGCGGCCGGCCCCAGACCAGCCGGAGGCTAACCGTACAATTCGTCCATAGCCTCGTCGAAATCTTCGACGACCGAGGTCCGACGCAGTTTTTCTGACGGTGTGACATGACCGGTTTCCTGTGACAGCTCGGTCGGCAGAATGACCATTTTGCGCACGGACTCTGCCTTCGACACACTCTGGTTTGCAAGATCAATGTAGCTCTGGATCTCCGCGTGCACATCGGCATCGGTGCGAGCCTCTTCCAAAGTCAGCCCCACTTTGCCACGACGTGCAGCCCAAGCGCTCAACTCGTCGGTATCCAACGAAATCAGGACCCCGACGAATGGTTTATTTTCCCCAACGACGATTGCATGACCGACAATCGGCGCCGTCGAAATAGTCTCCTCCAGCGGTGCAGGGGAGACGTTTTTGCCGCCTGCGGTGACCAGGAGGTCCTTGGTGCGCCCGGTGATATACAGGAAACCGTCGTCATCTATTTCTGCTAGATCCCCGGTGGCGAACCAACCGTCTTCGTCAAAGGAATCAGCGGTATCGTCCTCGGAGAGGTAACCGGGGGAGACCACCACACCACGCAGGAGCAGTTCGCCGGAATCCGACAGTTTGGCCTCCATACCGGGCACGAGTTTGCCAACCGAACCCAGCCGGGCGTTCTGCGGCACATTGACCGCTGCAGGAGCGGTCGACTCGGTCAACCCGTAACCTTCATAGATTTCTAAGCCAATACCTGTAAACAAGTGTGCAAGTTTCTCATTGAGCGGGCTCGCCCCAGAAATAGCAGCCCTGGCTTCGCCACCGAAAACTTCCCGAATTTTCGCATAGACCACCCGATTATAGAATGCATGTTTGATGCGCAGACCCACCGGCAGCTGATCAGCCTGGCGAGCCCGGGACCACTGTTCCGCCACATCGATTGCATCACTCAGCAGATTTTTGCGCATACCGGTGGCTTCATCAGCCTGCGCTAGGACCGCGTTATACGCCTTTTCCAGCACGCGCGGCACCACGAGCAACCAGGTCGGATGATAGGCCTGCATAATCTTGGTGACATTGCTGGTATCCGACGTGTGGGCCACCTGAATGCCCGCAACCAGACAGAAGTATTGCACCGCTCGCGCCAGAATATGCGCTAGCGGGAGGAACATTAGCAGACGTGGATCCGGGTTGCTGAGCACAATGTCACCAGCGAAGGGAACAATATTGACGGCGCCCTCCGCAAGGTTACCGTGTGAAATCATGGCACCCTTCGGCGTACCTGTGGTGCCGGACGTATACACGACGGTTGCTGTGGAACGCATCGTCGCAACACTGCGGGCGGTTTCGACGTCGTCGTCGGACACCTCAGAGCCGCTGGTGGCCAGGCCGTTCAACCCTGCATCGGTGAGCTCCAGTTGATTGATAGCACCTAGATCATGCATTTCGATGGCCCGGGCTACAGCACGTGCCGATGAGCTACCGGCAACGAAGACCGTTGGTGCGCCGGAATCAGCCAGGATGTGGGCAACCTGGGCCGGGGAAGACGTTTCGTAGATCGGCACTGAAATAGCCCCGGCAAACCAAATGGCTTGATCCACCAGCGCCCACTGGTAACTCGTCGCCGACATGACAGCGATCATGTCCCCGGGGCGTACACCGGAAGCGATGAGCCCCTTGGCAATGCCGCGCACCCGCTCGAGAAATTGAAATGCGGTGACTTCATCCCAGGCCAACGAATCGAGGTCGTCACCGCGCTGTACCGAATACACCGTACGAGCCGGATCAGCTCCGAGTCGGTTCACTACAAGATCCGTGAGATTGGATGCTGGATCAAGCCGTTCAATTTCTGGTGTCGCGACGTGCACGGGACCTCTTCTCGGGGTGCGTTCAATGGCCGCGTACTATTCTAGCGTCATGACGATCACACCGTAATGCGTTGCGTCACTATATCCAGGATTGAAACCACATACGATTTTGCCACTGTTCATGGGGGATTGGTTCGCCCGTCCACAGCGGCAAAAAGTATACACTGACCGCCAGCGCGGCAAGGACAAAAAGGCCGATCCCCATGATGGCGACGTTCCGTGACGGTAACTGCCACCCGCTATCGGTGGACCGAGCCAGCCACAACCCCGCGATATAGGTTAGAGCCAACATAAGGAATGGTGTGTAGGCCACTGTGTAGAAGAAGAACATGGTGCGTTCTGGCCACAAGACCCATACGAGTTGACCGGCCGCATAGACGGCCAAGATCGCGCCGGCCCGCCAGTCGCGAACGATCAGCCAGCGGATGAAGATCGCTGCGATGGCGACGAGTCCAGCCCACCAGATCAGCGGGTTCGGAAGATCGAGAATTGCGGCAGAGCATTGCTCAGCTGCACATGAGATGCCGTCTTCTTCGGTTCGATAATAAAACGAGACCGGTCGTCCAGCGAATGGCCAGATCCACGCTGCCGAAGCATAGTTATGGGTACTGTCGAGGTCGGTATGGAATGTCGTGGCTTGCACATGATAGTGAATGAGCGAGGCCAACCAGTCGGGCAGCAAGCTGGGGTTTTCAGCACCCCAATTACGGTAGTACCCGCCCGAGGTCGCCAACCAACCAGCCCAAGTACCAATGTAGGTCAGGGCACCAACGACGACGATGGATACAAAAGCCCATAGACCATCGAGCACGATGGCTCCAGGTAGCCAACGTCGGATGCCAGCCGTTTTGCGGGCGTTCGCGTCCCACCACACGGTGAGGAGCCCAAAGAGCGCCATAAAGGCCAAACCGGAAAGCTTGACCGAAACTGCAATACCGAGGAGCACACCGGCTGCGATACGCCACGGTCGCAGTCCCAACCAGGGGCCGTAGGTCATGGTCCGTTTCCAGTCCTCACGCTCCGTTGCAGAAGCGCTACCTGATGCTATCCGTCGGTATCGTGCCGCAAGCTCGGCAGCGATGCGCCTGCGTCCCCACGTTCTGTCGGCAATCAGCGCACAGAATGCTGCCAGTACGAACAGCATCAAGAAAATATCTAGGAGCCCTACGCGCGACATCACGATGTGGTGGCCTTCGACGGCGAGCAGAAGCCCTGCGAGTGATGCTAGAAACAGTGAACGAAACAGCTTGGCGGCCAATACGAAGGTCAGCAATACGGCCAAGGTTCCTGCGGCAGCTGCGGCGAATCGCCATCCGAAGGCATTGTCGAAGCCGAATAGGGCCATGCCGATGGCGACCAACCATTTGCCTGCCGGCGGGTGGACAACATAGCTGGCGTCTTCCCCGGGCCGGGCCTGACCAGCGGCAAAAGCCTCGTCTGCGTCATCACTCCAGGAACGTTCATAGCCAAAGTGCCATAGAGAGTAAGCATCTTTGACGTAGTACGTTTCATCAAAAATGAGTTCTTGCGGGTGTGCCAAGTTCCAGAACCGCAACAGTCCTGCCGCGATGGTGAGCACCGCCGCAATCACCCAGCCGGTAGTACCTAAGCGAAAAGTCGGGTACACCAACCGTGCTCGAAGTCCGGTGAGGGAGAAGGCACTGTCGCGGTCGCTTAACCAATCGGGGGTTTGGCGGAGGAGTTTCTTTGACACACAGGCTATGCTACCGGTGGTGTCAGCGGATAATGGGAACATGGACGCATCTGGCACACAACATCATGACAACGCTACCGATCAGGTATTGGCCCCGTTGACTCTGGCGGCAACACCGATCGGTAACCTGGGGGATCTGACTGATCGGGTCAAAGAGGTGCTGTGTCACGCAGACATCATTGCAGCCGAAGATACTCGTTCATTGCACAAGCTCTTGCATGCGGCAGGGGTCCAAACTGAAGCAACGGTTGTATCGCATCACGAGCATAATGAAGTTGATTCGGCGGCTGGACTGATTGACGCTCTTCAGGCTGGTCAACGTGTGGTGTTTGTCCCTGAAGCTGGAATGCCTGCTATTTCAGATCCTGGGTATCGGCTCACTCAGGAAGCGATTGCCGCGGGTATCCCCGTGACCGTGGCCCCAGGTGCTTCTGCTGCCATCACAGCACTAGTGTTGTCGGGACTGCCGACGGATCGTTTTGCTTTTGAAGGTTTCTTACCTCGCAAGACAGGGGACAGGACGAAGATACTTTCTGCGCTCGCCGATGAGACGCGAAGTCTCATTTTCTATGAATCTCCGCACCGAACGGCTGCCACGTTGGACTCGATGGCGAACGCTTTTGGAGCGGATCGTCCCGCTGCCGTGGCGCGTGAGTTAACGAAATTTTACGAGGAGGTCGCCCGGGGCTCGTTGAGGGAATTGGTGGAGTGGGCGCAGTCTAAGACGCTGAAGGGCGAGATTGTGATTGTCGTGGGACCTGCTCCTGAAGCTGAGCAGGTGAGTTTCGAGGTTGCCTTGGCACAGGTGCGGACTCGTGTTGCCGATGGGCAGCGTTTGAAAGCTGTCACCCGTGAAGTAGCCCAAAGCACTGGACACTCGGCACGCGAGCTCTATAACGCTGCACTGGCAGATTCATAAGGGAATAGACCGTTAGTTAGGCAGCGAGGCGTTGGGTTATGGTCTCGAATCCGTCATACACCAAGCATAAACACCCGGTAGGACACGATAAGCCCAACCCCAACAACTCAAACATTCAACCAAGCTCTCCACAAACACAACAAACCAGGTTGACACACCGATGCCTGTGCGAGGTATATAACGGGCAGGCCCTCTGGGAAAAGAAAAACTCCCCGGTCCTGATTCTCAGCTCAAGTCCCGGGGAGCTTTGTGAACTACCGTGAATTCAGATCGACCTTATGGCAGCAGACCACCTGTGGCAGCACGCAGCGGACCTGAACCCTGGCTGGAACCTGCGCGACGAACGTCGTAGCCAGGTCCATATTTGGTCAGTGCCTTCCGCTCGGAGGCTGGTGTTCCATTCAGACGTTCCTGCACGAGGTCGACCATGGCAGCCACGAACTCAGGATGCACGCCCGGAGTTGAAACACGCTTATAGCCCAGGCCCTGTTCATCTGCAGTTTCTTTGGCCTCAATATCTAGATCCCACCAGACTTCCATGTGGTCCGAGAGGAAAGTGGCGGGAACGACGACGACCGCCTTGCGGGTTGAAGAGATTTCTTCCAAGTAGTCGTTGATATCAGGTTCCAGCCATGGAATGTGGGCAGGCCCCGATTCGGACTGATATACAAGCTTCCAGGGGACATCCGTGCCAAACGCTTCTTTGACGGCATCCATGACGAGTCCGCCCAGAGCGAGATGCTGTGCTTTATAAGCTCCGACTTCGCCGTAATCGTGCTCATCTGGGTCCCCAGACAGGGCGTTATCCTTGATCGGAATCGAATGCGCAGAGAACAGAACTTCGACGTCCTTGGTTAGATCAAGATCTGCATTCTCTTTCACAAGCTCCGCAATGGCGCCCCGAGTGCCCTCGATAAACGGATTTACGAAACCCGGGTGATCGAAGAAGTGACGGGAGACATCGATTTGTACGTCGTCCCAAAGATCCAATGCCTCGAGCGCATCAGCGAAGTCTTCGCGGTACTGACGATCGGAAGAATACGCCGAGTAAGCAGAAGTCACGAGTGCAAAGATCTTCGTCGGGCGACCTTCGACCTGATTTTCCTCATGAGCATTTGAGATAGCTTCGGTGAAGTATGGGTCCCAATTGCGGTTTCCGAAATAGACCGGCAGATCGATGTTGCGACGTTTCAGTTCGTCTTCTATCGCAGCCTTGAGCGCGAGGTTCTGTTCGTTGATCGGACTGACGCCGCCGGCTTCGCGGTAATGGACGGCGACTTCTTCAAGCCGCTCGTCAGGGATGTTCCGTCCCAATGTGACGTTACGCAAGAACGGTAGGACGTCGTCCTGGCCGTTTGGGCCGCCGTATGAGGACAGCATAATGGCATCGAACTCGGTAGGAACTTCAACCCAGTGATCGCCGGTCTGAGCTTCCGGAGTGGCCGCTGGCACACAAGCGCCAGCCTGCACAACGAGGCGGGAAGAAGGATGAGGTTTGGACCATTCGGTCACGCGAGCCTCCTGAGAGTTGGGCATCACGATGGTCTGGGCAGACCATCTGCCGTGGTTAATCTGAAAGGATTCAAAGTGTCAGCAAGTTGAGGTGATATTGGACGCAACGTCCTATTTCGCCTGCTCGTCCTTTATTCTAGTCATCGCCGTTGCCGGGAGACCATTTGGGTCGTCGAGTTCTGGATGCCGCTGGCGGAAGGTGAACAACATCACCGTTAAACTAGAAATGTGCACGGATCGTGCTGACACATCAAGAGTCGAAGAATTGGCTGAAAGTTTCCGTGATGGAAGCCGGCGTCACTCTGATGGTCGTCGGACTCCTGACCAGTGCATTGATCATGGTGGTCACGACAGGAGGCTCGCTGGGCTTCTTAGGTATTTCCTGGATTTGGTTACCGTTGGGGACCATGTTCTGTGCCGTGGGTGTGAGTATCGTTCGCATGTCCTGGCAGGCCTAGCAAGATATACCACGGTATTGGGTGATGCCCGATTCGAATAACTCGTATGCCCAACTTCTATAGCTGCAATCATGGCTTCGGTTGATGTCGTAAGAACTGCTGCGTGTTAGATTGAATGGCGAGTTGAACTGTAGAAACCTGGCGTGCACGACAATTGCTGCGACCGCCAGACAGATCGAAAGAAGGTATCCTTGACTGTCAGCGCACAACAAGAAAAAGAACTGCTTGAACGCGTTCCTACCGGGCTCCTTATTAACGGTGAATGGGTAAACGCCTCCTCCGGCAAAACCCTGCCAGTCTATGACCCAGCCACGGGTAAAGAACTGCTACAGATCCAGGACGGAAACACTGAAGATGCTCTGAAAGCTCTCACTGCAGCTGACGAGGCACAAGTCGAGTGGGCACTGACGGCTCCACGTGAACGTGCTGAAATCCTGCGTCGCGCCTTCGACCTCGTACAAGAACGTGCCGAAGATTTCGCACTGCTCATGACCCTGGAAATGGGTAAGCCACTGGCCGAGTCTCGCGGTGAAGTCACGTACGGTGGCGAGTTCCTTCGCTGGTTCTCCGAAGAAACCGTGCGTCATTACGGACGGTTCGGCTCCACGCCAGAAGGCAACCTGACCATGATCGTGCGTCACAAGCCAGTCGGCCCATCACTGTTGATTACGCCTTGGAACTTCCCACTGGCAATGGCCACTCGTAAAATTGCTCCAGCCGTTGCCGCAGGTACCACGATGGTCCTGAAACCAGCACAGCTGACCCCGTTGACCTCGCAGTACTTCGCGCAGACCATGATGGATGCAGGTCTGCCAGCTGGTGTACTCAACGTAGTCTCCGGTTCATCTGCCTCGGCAATCTCTGGTCCATTGATGAAGGATCAGCGTCTGCGCAAAGTTTCGTTCACCGGCTCCACCCCGGTTGGACGTCGCCTGCTTGCCGACGCCTCAGAGAATGTACTTCGCACGTCCATGGAGCTGGGCGGAAACGCTCCGTTCATCGTCTTCGACGACGCCGATATGGATGCTGCAGTACAGGGTGCCATGGACTCGAAGATGCGCAATATGGGTGAAGCCTGCACGGCCACCAACCGCATTCTGGTGCACGAAAACGTCGCGGAAGAGTTCAACGCAAAATTCGCTGAAGCCATGCGCGCACGCAAGGTCGGACGTGGCACCGAAGCCGACTCGACCGTTGGTCCAATCATCGACGGCAAAGCCCGTGACGATGTCCACAACCTCGTGACTGAAGCCGTTGACGCAGGCGCAGAAGTGCTCGCCGGCGGCAACAAGGTTGAAGGCGATGGCTACTTCTACGAGCCGACCGTTCTGTCCGTATTGGAAAACTCGCCAATTCTGAGCCAGGAAATCTTTGGCCCAGTCGCCCCGGTCGTACAGTTCAAGGATGAGGCCCATGCCATTCGTTTAGCTAACGCGTCTGAATACGGTCTCGCGGCATACGTCTACACCGAAGATCACAACCGCGCACTGCGTGTTGCAGACCAGATTGAATTCGGCCTGATCGGCTTCAACGCCGGTGTAATCTCCAACGCTGCCGCACCATTTGGTGGCGTCAAGCAGTCCGGTATGGGTCGCGAAGGTGGCACCGAAGGTATTGAGGAATACACCTCAGTCCAGTACATCGGTATGCCGAACCCACACAACGTCAAATAGCATTCACTGAATATTACTGCCCCGTCGAGACGTTGAGCTCGGCGGGGCAGTCCTGGTTAAGCTGGGTGCATGTCCACCACAGAACAACCACAGCACCAAACACCAGAACAGTACTTGCCCAAAGCTCAACAGTCGGTCAATAGTGGCGACCAAGTTCGATCGACGACGGAAGAGTACAGCGGTAGGAAGCGGAAACTGGTGTATCCGCCGGTCCCGGAACGATCGCCTGTGCCTGTGATCGACAACCATGCGCACCTAGATTTTCGCGATGGACTCGTTCAGGTCACACCAACCGAAGCGATGGACGCTGCGGCAAGCGTGAATGTCGTCGGCGCTATCCAGGTTGCCACCGATCTTGAATCTGCTAGATATACCCTCGATGCTCTCGAGCAAGAGCCCCGCTTGCGAGGGGCATTGGCTATCCACCCAAATGACACGGTGCACCTGGCAGAGCGTAACGAACTTGATGAGGCCATAGGGACGATTCGGCAACTGGCCGAGCATCCACGGGTCGTTTGCATCGGCGAAACCGGTTTGGACTATTACCGCACCGAGGGCGAAGAAAACTGGGAGATTCAAAAGTACGCATTTAAACGTCATATTGAAATGGCGGTGGAGCTTGGGCTCGCCCTGCAGATTCATGATAGGGAAGCGCACGACGACGTTGTGGCCACTTTGTTATCTATGGACAAACTCCCCGAACACGTGGTTTTCCACTCCTATTCGGGTGACGCCGAGATGGCAAAAATCCTGAATGAACACGGGTGGTATGCGTCGTTCTCGGGCGTCGTGACATTCAAAAATAACAATGCCTCTCGCGCCGCGGCCCAGCAAATGCGCCAAGAATTGCTCCTCGTTGAAACGGATTCCCCGTTCCTTACGCCGCACCCATACCGGGGTCGTCCGAATGCGCCCTATCTTGTGCCGCACACCCTCTACCAACTAGCGGAGACACGTAGCCAAACCGTTGAAGATCTCGGTTCCGTTATCTTCGATAACACTCAGCGCGTATATGGTAAATTCCATACTGACTAGGGGAGACCATGCCCCGTGGAGGGTTGGCTGCCAGATTTGGTCAACAAATACACGTTATTGATTTGTAATGATTGTTATCTTTCCGTTATAGTCGTGCGTATTGTCCTCGACGAATAGGCGTCTAGTGCCGCGTCGGAACCCCAAACCCTATGGATTTTTCTATATGTCTAACATTTTCAGCGGCACACTGACGAAGATTGTTGCGCAGGTTGCAGCCCTGGTCCTCGTCGTAGGCGGCCTTGCAGCTTTTGTTATCACTCAGGCTAATGCCGATAAAACAGTCACTGCCGACGCCGACAGCGTAGAACAGCCTTCCGAAGATCAGCCACTCGACATCGAGCGTGTTTCATCGATTACACCGCTCAGCGCTGACCAGATTCAGGTACCTCAGCTCATGGAAATCACCGTGGGTAAGGATACGAAAGAAGTTCTGACCACCGGTGAAACCGTTCAGGACGTCCTGGACAATGCCAACGTGTCAGTGGGCGGAGACGACAAGGTTTCTCCAAAGCCTGATCAGAACATCAACGCGAGCACTGCAATTACAGTGACCGTCGTTGAGACGACTGAAGTCACCGAAGAAGAACCCGTCGAATACGAAACCACTTACGAAAACGACGGTTCTCTCGAGAAGGGCAAAACCAAAACTGACACCGAAGGTGAAAACGGTGTAGCCAGTGTGACCTACGAGGTCACCACCGAAAACGGCGAAGAAGTCGATAAGACTGAAATCAACCGCGAAGTCACCGAAGAACCAACCAACGCTGTTGTTCTCCGCGGTACTAAAGAAGAAGAGCCTGAACCAGAGCCTTCCAGCTCGTCGGACTCGTCTTCCTCTGAATCATCCTCCTCAGATTCATCAGACTCATCTTCGAGCAGCAGCTCAGCACCTTCTGTAGCTAATGGTTCGGTGTGGGACCGTCTGGCCGAATGTGAATCGGGCGGCAACTGGTCCACTAACACCGGGAACGGCTACCACGGTGGGCTGCAGTTCAACCCCACCACCTGGAACTCCATGGGTGGCGGACAGTATGCACCAACCGCTGACCAAGCAACTCGCGAACAGCAGATCGCCATCGCTTCTAAACTGCAAGCACAGGCAGGCTGGGGCCAGTGGCCAGCATGCACCTCTGCAATGGGACTGCGCTAAACACCACATAGTTTCATAAACTGAAAATGTCATCGGTCCGGAATCTCGAGTTGAGATTCCGGACCGAGGTGTTTAACCCGGCAGTGGGTCGCGGTGCAGACTAAGATGGAAGCGTGACTTCAGAACAACATGCGCTCTTATCTGCCTCCGATATCCGCCAGCTTGCCGATATCCTCGACTTGCGGCCAACAAAAACGTTAGGCCAAAACTATGTGATTGACCCCAACACGATTCGGCGAATCGTTGGTGCCGCACATCTCGCAGCAACGGAGCATGTCCTCGAAATTGGTCCGGGACTCGGTTCACTTACCCTGGGTATTTTGGACGCCGCGCAGGCGGTGACTGCAATTGAAATCGATCCACCGGTGGCCAACCGATTGGCAACCACCGTTGAGCAATGGCGTCCGGATAGTGCAGAACGACTCTCAGTGATTGAAGCGGATGCCTTGCGGATCACCCACAGCGAGATCATTGAAGCAAGACCTGCGATCGCGGAGGGACCACCAACCGCTATTGTGGCGAATCTGCCGTATAACGTGGCGGTACCGGTTATGCTGCATATTTTGGCAGAACTGCCCAGCATCCAACACGGTCTGGTCATGGTGCAGCAGGAAGTTGCCGAACGGATTGTGGCGGCGCCGGGATCCAAAATTTACGGTGTACCGTCTGTGAAGATGGGCTGGTACGCCGAAGCGACCTCAGCTGGAAACGTTGGAACGAAAGTCTTCTGGCCGGCACCCCGCATCACTTCTGGCCTCGTACATTTCACCGCACGCCAGCCCCCGGCCACCACTGCCACGCGTGGACAAGTCTTCGAGGTCATTGACGCCGCATTTGCTCAGCGCCGCAAAACACTACGTGCCGCCTTGAACAAATGGGCCGGGTCCGGTGCTGAAGCCGAAGAGCTTCTGGTGGCCGCCGACGTCGATCCCAAAGCACGCGGGGAGATCTTGTCGGTAGAACAATTTGCACGGATCGCCGAGCAGAAACAGCAAATGGATGCACAATGAGCGCACAGCTTGAATACCGGGAACAAACAGCCGTCACGGCGCAGGCCCCGGCCATGGTGTCGGTAACGAACCAAGTGGGAGTGTCTGGTGGCGAACAGGAGCCAGCCGTGCTCAGTTTGAAGCTGGCGGTCTCACGGTATGACATAGCGTCCATTCGGATGCGCGTAGATAAAGAAGTGCTCGTCAAATTCGAAGATCCTTCTCACGCACTCATCGACTATGCAAACGTGCCGCATGACGATTTGGTCTATATATTTCGTGCCGTGGATGAACTTCGTCAACACCTCAGCCGATCCAAGAATGTTTCCGGGCTCGACATTACAATCCAAAAACACATCCCTTTTGAAACCCATATGGGTGGCAGAGGTGCTGCCGCCGCCGCGGTATTAGTTGCTTTGGCAGCGCTCTGGGACGCCTCCATTGCGCGTGAAGAGTTAGCACGCCTTGCCCAGAGGGTGGGAGACGGAGTCGCTGAGGCAATTACCGGGGGCGCCGTCATGACTCATGTCGATGCAACCGAGGTCCTGATAACACCGGTGTTAGTTCAATCAGAAGTTGCGATGGTCCTTGTACCAGCTGCAGCAGAGCTCGATGAAAGCGAGATGTTCCAAGAAGTACGGCGGCTTCGACAGGCCCAGGACGCCGTGCCGGATCGCAATACACTCGAGTTTGATCCAGAGCTCGTCGAGGCTGTAGCACGCGGGGATGCTAGCCAACTAGCCTTGATGATGCACAACGATTTCCAACCGGCCTTGGTCAGTATCTTGCCAGAACATAACGATTGGCTGACGGCGGGCATGGACGAAGGTGCACTCGCCGCTCAGACTATAGACCGCGGGCCGTCACTAGTTTTTCTCGCGGCAGAGATGAGCACAGCCAGCGACCTGGCGGAACGATTCGAACAGCACATGGAAATCTCAGCTGTTGCAGAATATGGCCCCGTCGCCGGCGCACACCTGATCTAAGGGTTCTAGGTGCGTCGCGCTCTGAACGAATGCGTGCGCTGTTGTCGAATAAGTGAACTATCATGGGTCAGGTTATGGCTCATCTTTTAGGGGCAGAAGCCCTTCATTTCGAATACCCCACGCAAAAAGTACTCACGTCAGTCACGATGGGGGTCTCGGCAGGGGACCGCATTGGCATCGTAGGACGCAACGGTGATGGTAAATCCACGCTGATGAAACTGCTGACCGGCCGAGTCGAACCGGACTCGGGACAAGTTACCGTTCGCAGTGATATCACGATCGGTATGCTTGACCAAGCTGATACCGTCGACCCAGCCCTGTCCGTGGGGCAAGCGGTTGTTGGTGATTTTGCCGAGCACGAGTGGGCCGGGGATGCGAAAATCCGGGATGTGATTCGCGGGCTGGTCGCAGACCTCGATTGGGACGCGACGGTAGGATCGCTCTCGGGCGGGCAACGCCGCCGTGTTGCGCTGGCGAAGTTGCTCATCGGTGACTGGGATATTCTGGCCCTTGATGAACCCACAAACCATTTGGACGTGGAAGGCATCGCCTGGTTGGCCGAGCATGTGAAACGGCGGTGGGCGCAAAATGCCGGCGGTCTGTTAGTGATTACTCACGATCGGTGGTTCCTAGATGAGGTATGTAACCAGACGTGGGAAGTTCACGATGGCATCGTAGAGCCGTTTGAAGGCGGTTATGCGGCGTATGTACTCCAGCGTGTGGAACGCGACCGGATGGCAGCCGCGAGTGAAGCAAAACGTCAAAATATTTTGCGTAAAGAATTAGCGTGGCTGCGACGTGGTGCGCCAGCTAGAACTTCGAAGCCAAAATTCCGTGTCGACGCTGCGAACCAGCTGATCTCGGATGTTCCACCCGTGCGCGATACGATCGAGCTGAAGCGTCTTGCCGTCGCACGGTTGGGCAAGGACGTCGTTGATATTGAAGATGTCAGCGTGAGCTTTGGGCAGCGGGAAATACTACGCAATATCACGTGGCGTCTTGGACCGGGGGAGCGTACCGGCATTCTTGGTGCCAACGGTGCAGGTAAATCAACGTTGCTCGGTTTAGTGACCGGAGAAGTGGAACCTACTGCGGGACGAGTCAAGCACGGTAAGACGGTCCGAATCGGGATGTTGGATCAGCAATTTTCCCAGTTAGAGAAGATTGGTGCCGACCGGGTTCGTGAAGTACTGGCAAACACGAAAACGACGTTCACAATCGACGGCAAGGACCATACCCCGGCACAACTTTTAGAACGTCTTGGCTTCCGCCGCGAACATCTGTCCGCGCGAGTACAAGAACTCTCAGGCGGTCAAAAACGTCGACTGCAATTATTGTTACTGCTCCTCAGCGAGCCAAATGTGATCGTGCTTGACGAGCCGACGAACGATGTAGATTCCGATATGTTAACCGCCATGGAAGATTTACTCGATTCCTGGCCCGGTACCCTGATCGTAGTTTCGCACGACCGGTATTTGCTCGAGCGCGTTACCGATCAGCAATATGCCATCCTGGGCGGAAAACTACGACACGTTCCAGGGGGAGTTGAAGAGTACCTTCGGTTAGCCCAACAACAAAACCAGTTACAAGGCGCGCAGCCAATGCAAGCCGGCACCAAGGCCGAGAAGAAACCCAAGAACGTCAACGCGTTGCACGGTGCAGAGCGCAAAGCCGCTCAAAAAGAAGTATCAGCGATCGAGCGCAAACTTGAAAAACAAGGTGAGCTCATCAAACGGTTGCAACAACAATTGGCTGACCATGATCAAAGCGATTATGAAGGCATGCAACAGCTTGGGGCAGAACTTGGCGACGTAGAAGCCGAAGTAGCGCAGCTGGAGGAACGCTGGCTGGAACTGTCTGAACGACTCGACTAGAGGTAACGTCCCTACCTTCTCCACTCCAAGGCCTTTGCTACGCTTCGGAACTGCCCCATTGACCGTCGCGGAGCCTGATTTCCTTGGCCATATCACGGAGGAAGTTTGTGACGACGTCGCGTTGCTGACTCGTAAGTCGTGCAGCGGCATTGAACCGTTTGGCTTGTTGTCGTCCAATGGTTTCCACCGCGGCAGCATGTGTTGTCTCCGTAATGGAAATAGCTAAGGCGCGTCGATCTTTGGGGTGCGGTGATCGAAGAATATGATCGTTTGCCTCGAGTCGGTCGAGCAGTTTTGTTGTTGAAGCGGTTGAAATATTGAGATGCTCTGCAAGGGCCCCGGCGGTTGCAATGGTGTCGGTATTCTTTGCGGCAATGAGAAAATGCAAGGCTTTCATATCGGTTTGACCCAGACGCATATAGTGTTGCGCTGCTTCTGACAGCTGCTGTTCAACTGCACGTAATTGAGCCAATGCTGCCATAAGGTCATCGATCTCATGAATTTCTGCGGTTGAGTACTCGTGGCGATTGACCAGTTTGGCATCGGGATCGGACGCACCGACTGAATAGATGTTTCCAGGTGTTTGGTCTGATTCGTTTGGCGTGTCGGCCATGCAAAAGTGTCTCCGTTTCTGCAGCACTGGAAATTTAGCTAGCCTGGCTAGTAGTATAGCCTCGGTTGGTAATCATGGCGATCTCTCAACATCTGGAGGCGGCCGTCATAAGTGCGTCCTGCTAACCACTACACAATACTTGTGATTGGACACCATCATGAACCAGGAATCAACGACAGCGAAACCTCCTGTCCAAAAAGATGCCACCCGACGCGGAGCTCCGAAGTGGTTACGCGTTGTTCTACCTGCCGTTTTGATTTTGCTATGGTTCACGGCCGCTGGCATTGGCGGCCCCTATTTTGGCAAAGTGAATGAAGTTTCGTCGAATGACCCCACGACGTTTCTGCCGGAGTCTGCTGATGCGACCCAGGTCCAGGAGCTTCAAGGTGAATTCACTGAGTCGGATAGCCTTCCAGCCGTCACGGTTTTCGAAAGTGATACGGAGATCACCGAGAACCAGTTGGATGAGATCTCGAAAATTGTCGAGACTCTGCCAGATATTGACGGGGTTGAAGATGAGCTTTCTCCGCCGATACCTTCGGACGACGGCTTGGCTGTACAAGCATTTGTGCCCATTAACTCAGATGCAGATACTGCAGATGTGGTGGCGCAGGTCAGTGACGAACTCGACTCCAGCGTTCCTGAAGGTCTCAGCGTGTATGTCACAGGGCCGGCAGGATTTAGTGCAGACCTCTCAGCTGCATTTGCAGGGATTGATGGGTTGCTGCTGGCCGTGGCTTTGGTCGCAGTATTTATTATCTTGATCATCGTCTATCGGTCGTTTCTTTTGCCGATTGCCGTCCTAGCTACCAGCCTCTTTGCCTTGTGTGCAGCACTTTTAACGGTGTGGTGGTTGGCCAAGTGGGAAGTGGTACTGCTCAGCGGGCAGACGCAAGGTATTCTATTTATTCTGGTGATTGGTGCCGCAACAGACTATTCGTTGTTACTTGTGGCCCGGTACCGTGAAGAACTGCGCGCCATCCCAGATAAGTGGACTGCAACGTTGCGTGCGTTGAAAGGATCGATCGAACCCATTCTCGCCTCGGGTAGTACCGTCATTGCTGGTCTGCTCATGCTATTGCTAAGTGATTTGAAATCAAACAGCACGCTGGGGCCAATTGCCTCCATCGGTATCGTGTTTGCGATGTTGTCGGCGCTAACGCTCCTTCCTGCGATCCTGTTTGCTTTTGGACGGAGCGCGTTCTGGCCAAGGCGTGTGAAGTACGATCCGGATACTGTGGCATCCGAGCATGGGATCCCAGGTAAGGGCCTATGGCCAAGCGTTGCTCAGAAAGTCAAAAGCCGTCCTCGGACCATTTGGATTGTGACTACGCTTGTCTTGTTGCTTGGGGCTGCCCTAGCAACTCAACTCAAAGCAGATGGGGTCGCGCAATCAGAACTTGTGCTCGGGCAGTCTGACGCACGCGATGGGCAAGAGGTCCTTGGCGAACACTTCCCAGCGGGCTCTGGAAGCCCACTGCAGGTTATTGCACCGGAAGACGAACGTGACACCGTGGCCGAGGTGTTGCTTGCTCATGCTGAAATCGAAGAAGTCTCAATCACTTCAGAGGATTCGCCGAGTGGCACCGCGCCGATAACTGAAGACGGTATTGAAGTCTTTGGACCTCCTGGCACACCCGAACCACAACCCACAGTGGTCAATGACCAGATCTTGCTGCAGGGCACCCTAACTGCAGCTGCAGATTCACAGGTTGCGGCAGAAACAGTTCGTGATGTTCGTGCTGACCTCGACACCACAGCCCCCAGCGCCATGGTAGGCGGTGTTACCGCAACTGATATCGACACGATTGATGCCTCAATTGACGACCGGAATCAGATTATCCCTATCATTCTGGCGGTTATCCTGGGTATTCTCATGATTCTCCTGCGTTCGATCTTGGCGCCGATCTTGCTCATCGCGACCACGGTGATTTCCTTCGGTACCGCGATGGGGGTTTCGGCGCTGATGTTCAACGGCGTGTTTAACTTCCCCGGTGCAGATCCGGCGGTCCCGCTCTTTGGTTTCGTCTTCCTCGTAGCGTTGGGCATCGACTACAACATTTTCTTGATGACCCGCGTCCGAGAAGAATCCCTCAAACACGGCACCCGACAAGGCGTGCTGCGCGGACTGACCGTAACAGGCGGTGTCATCACCTCTGCCGGAGTGGTTCTGGCTGCAACATTTGCTGCCCTGTCGGTGATTCCGATTCTCTTCCTGGTGCAGCTGGCCTTTATCGTAGCCTTCGGCGTACTCCTCGATACTTTCATAGTCCGCTCACTGCTGGTACCCGCCCTGACCTATGACATTGGGAGAGCCGTCTGGTGGCCCTCAAAACTCAGTCGGAAAACCGGCAAACATGCCTCTCATATCTCGTCACGTTGACAGTTCGGGCACCACACGACGTTCCGCTCGGTCATCGGATCGGTACCGAGTGCATCGGTTCGTAGCTGCTGCCCGCATCGTAAACACCCGGCCCGCTGTCGTCCATATACCCAGTATGCAGGTGTATTGCCGCGGCGGCGTCGGCCATCAGCGCGTGCCCGTGCTCGTTCCGTTGCATCAGCGATCCGAATGCCAAATGGAGCGCTTGGGTCCCGACGGATATCGGTGGTAGAACGCCGACTGTGCTCATCGGCACTCGGTGGAACATTCAGCGCCATAAGCTCATGGCACAGCTTGATGAGTCCAGTGAGTTCTTCGTCCGTGAGTTCGGAAACCATCCGATGCGGGCTCATCTTAGCCAGTAGCAGGACTTCGCAGCGATAGATATTCCCGATCCCTGCCACGAGATGTTGATCGAGTAGTGCTGTGGCAATCGGTTGGTCGACCGCTTGCCGAAAATTCTTGAGCACTCGACTACCCAGGCTCTGCGCTGTTATCGGATCACGCCAGTCGGGATCCAAAATATCCGGGCCCAGCCGAGCCAACCTCTCTTGTGCAATATCAGGAGGAACAACCTCCAGGGTGGCTAAAGAAAAACCGAGGACCCGATGATCGTCAAAGGTCAAAATACAGCGCGTTTGATGCGAGGGACTGGCATCGACCCGCCAGGACCCGTCCATCCCCAAGTGTGACAAGATGACGAGGTTGGGATGGGTGACACGAGCAGGGTCTGGCGCCTGGATGTGCATCGAAAGGTACTTCCCAGTGGTGCTGAGGTCGCTGACGAGCCAATCTTGCAGATCTAATGCAGCGAACCGGGGCGCTCGAAAATCTGTGCGCTGCAGTCTTTTGCCGTGCATGATAGGCCGCAGTCGATGGGCGAGTCGAACAAGAGAATCACCTTCTGGCATTACCTACCTCCACGCAGCCGTACCGTCAGCCTTTTTCGTTTCAGCTACCACTGTAGTTCGGATAGGTTCGCCTAAGCTTGCTGGCTGAAGTATCAACGGCCGACTAGCCTGTGGTCGTGAGCAAAATAGAACGACTCTACTCGGGTCTGATGAAACGCAACCAGGAGGGCGAAGCCCAGCTGTCCTCAGACGTTCGCCCACATGTGGCGTCGAATGGCATGCGTATTGTCTCCGCGAATACCTTGCAATCTTCCGGGGATCAAATGGTCAATGCTTCAACGGTGCTGCCGTGGCTTTTTGCAACCCTCGGAGTACCTGCTGCGTTGACCGGCCTGCTCGTGCCGATCCGCGAAGCCGGTTCGATGCTACCGCAAGCCTTCATTACGCCACTAGTGTTGCGGGTACGCTACCGCAAGTGGGTGTTTATTGTCGGTGCCTTGATACAGGCACTCTCCGTGGGTGCGATGGCACTGATTGCAGCATTGGCTGAAGGCCTCACCGCTGGTATCAGCATTCTGGGTGCACTGATTGTTTTCTCACTCGGCAGATGTCTCGCCTCGATTTCGTCCAAAGACGTCCAGGGAAGAACAGTGCCAAAAGGCGAACGCGGACAAATCAACGGTTTAGCGACGACAGCCGCTGGTTTCGTCGCAATTACTTTGGGATTGGCGATCCGAGTATTTGGCGGCCAGGACCTCTCCAATGTGCAACTTGCCTGGTTTTTGGCCATCGGTGCTGCCCTATGGGTCGGAGTTTCTTTGATCTACGCCGGTATTCGTGAACCACAGCAAACGGACCAAAAGACGGCTTCGGACAACGATGCTGAGACGGCAAATACCTTTGTGCGGATGTACCGTTTGCTTCGGAATGATAAGCCTTTCCGGCACTTTGTCACCGTGCGCAGTTTGCTGCTGGTCTCGTCACTGAGTCCGCCATTCATGGTCACCCTATCGATCCAATACGGTGCGGATAGTCTGGCAGGCCTGGGCGGCTTCATCATCGCTTCGGGGATTGCAGCACTGATCGGCGGTCGCATATTTGGACGGATGGCTGATCGATCGAGCAAACGGCTGATGAGTATTGGTGCTGGCGTAGCCTCGACCATTCTGCTGCTCATCGTCATCATAGCGTGTGTCCCGGGGGTTCTCGGTGGCAACTGGTACACGAACCTCATGTTTATCGCGGCGTATTTCTCGCTGACACTGATGCACACAGGTGTCCGTATCGGTCGCAAAACATACGTCGTTGATATGGCTGAAGGCGACCAACGGACCACCTACGTAGCAGTTTCCAATACGGCCCTGGGCATCGTATTACTGGTCGTTGGGGGAGTGAGTTCATTACTTGCAACGTTCCACGTGCTTTTGACCTTACTGTTTCTCGCGCTCACCGGGTTTGCGGGGGTCTTTGCTGGTTCCCGTCTCCCAGAGGTGTCCAAAGCTTAAGATTGTCGCAAACTGCGATCTCAGAGCCGGTTTCTGGGCCCCGCAAGGTTGCTAGAGTAGAGGTGCCCTAACGACGAAGAAAAGTAGGTCCTTGAAGAAATGAAACGATGGCTGTTGGTCTTGGGCGCGGTCGTTGCCGAAGTGCTCGGCACGATGGCTTTACGCGCCGCAATCGACCAACCGTGGTGGGCAGTAGGTGTTGTCGTCGGATATTTCCTGGCATTTACTCTGTTGGGTTTTGCATTAGGCGAGGGTATGCCAATTGGGGTGGCCTACGGTATATGGGCCGCAGCCGGGGTAGCGTTGGTTGCTATTTTGGGCGCAGCCTTGTTTGGCGAGACCCTTAGCTTGCCCGCTATAGCGGGTGTTGTGATTCTGATGGTCGGCGTTTATCTGGTCCAAGCCGGTGAGAGAGCGCCAAAAGGTGCAGAGGTGGTCGAATCATGAGTTGGCTCTATCTCTCCTCCGCCATTGTTGCTGAAGTTATCGCAACGCTGAGCCTGCGTGCGACCGAAGGCTTTCAGAAAAAACTTTGGATCATCCCCATGGCGGTTTTTTACGCTGTCGCCTTCTTTTGCTTGGCGTTGACCCTGGTGGCCGGGATGCCGGTAGCTATCGCGTATGGCATCTGGTCTGCGGTCGGTGTCGCACTCATCGCTCTGCTTGCACGGGTCATTTGGAAGGAAAAACTAACCCCACGCATGGTATTGGGACTGGTGCTGATTATGGTCGGCGTGATCTTAGTTGAAGTTGGGTAATTTTCGATCGGTTAGAGCATGACCGACCAGCTGAGCCAGTGGGTGGAGCGCCATCAAATCTGGTGTTATCTGTTCGGCTTGGCCCTTGGCGCAGGTATCGGGTTGAGTGTTCCCGTGGTTGCTCCTGTCGCAGAGAGTGCCATCATGCCACTGTTGGCGGTGCTGTTATACGCCACCTTCCTCGGACTACCGTTGGGCAATATCACCGCGGCATTCAAGGACTGGAAATTTATGTCTGCCGTGTTGATACTGAACTTCGTGCTTGTCCCCATCGTGGTGTGGTTCGTCTCAAGAATCGTTGCACACGACCACGTTGTTTTGGTCGGCGTATTCTGTGTTTTGCTGACCCCTTGCATCGACTACGTGATCGTTTTCGCTGGTTTGGCGAGAGGTAATGCCCAGAGTCTGCTCGTCGCAGCTCCGGTGCTGATGGTCCTGCAACTGATGCTTCTCCCGGCGTATTTTTGGTTGTTTTTGGGGCATGGATTCATCGCCTCAATGGACCTAAGACCGTTCATTGAGGTATTCGTCTGGATCATTGTCATCCCGTTGGTCTTCGCCGCCATCACCCAGTTGCTTGCACGACGCTGGCAACGAGCAAAGGTCATCGACACCGTGAACACAGCACTGATGGTGCCGCTCATGACGGCTACTCTCGGTGTCGTGGTAGCAGCACACATCGCGAATGTAAGTCATCAGCTTGGTGATCTGCTGCTAACCGTTGTGGTGTATGTCCTGTTTGCCAGCATCATGTTTGTCTTAGGACTCTGGGTTGGACGTGCGGCAAGATTAGACGTCCCCAAACAACGCGCGCTGGTCTTCAGTGGCGTCACCAGAAATTCATTGGTGATCCTGCCACTCGTGCTAGCGTTGCCCGCCAAATATAGCTTGGCACCACTGGTGGTGGTAACGCAGACCCTAGTTGAGTTGCTGATGATGCTGGTTCTGATCAACGTGGTGCCACGGATGATCCAAGATCGTAGCGGTCGAAGTTAGCTCGTTGACCGACCACGGATTTCTTCTTGGATTTGTTCCATCACTGACGCATCAGCCAGGGTGGTGACATCACCAATTTCGCGGTTCTCTGCGACATCCTTGAGCAGTCGACGCATAATCTTGCCCGAACGGGTCTTTGGTAGATCCGGTACCACCATGATGCCGCGCGGTGTCGCAATCGGTCCGATCGATGCGCGCACGTGATCGCGTAGTTCCTTGACGACATCGTCTTTGTCTCCTGCACTTTCGCGCAAGATCACAAATGCTTCAATGGCGTGGCCGGTTGTTTCATCGGCGGCACCGACCACGGCGGCTTCAGCAACCATGTCGTGCGAAACCAACGCAGACTCGATTTCGGTGGTGGACATCCGGTGACCAGAAACGTTGAGCACATCGTCAACCCGCCCCAGCACCCAGATGTCGCCGTCTTTATCGATCTTGGCACCGTCACCCGCGAAGTACACGCCGGGGTACTGTGACCAGTAGGTTTTCTTGTATCGTTCTTTGTCACCCCACAGGGTCCGCAACATGCCCGGCCACGGCTCGGTAATCACCAGATAGCCACCCTGACCGCGTTCGACGGAATTGCCTGCTTCATCGAATACATCGGCCTCGATGCCCGGAATAGCACGCATAGCCGCACCGGGTTTGGTAGCGGTGACCCCGGGTAGGGGACTAATCAGGATGTTGCCGTTTTCGGTTTGCCACCAGGTATCGACGACCGGGCAGTTGTTCCCACCAATATTTTCGCGGTACCACATCCAGGCTTCCGGGTTGATCGGTTCACCCACGCTACCCAATAACCTGAGGGAAGACAGGTCGTACTCGGCCGGAATATCGCGTCCCCACTTCATGAAGGTGCGAATCCCCGTCGGAGCGCAATACAACACCGTGACACCGTAGTCTTGCACGATTTCCCACCAGCGGCCCCGATGCGGGGTATCCGGGGTGCCTTCATACAGCACCGAAGTGGTCGCATTCAGCAGGGGCCCGTAGACGATGTATGAGTGCCCGGTGACCCAGCCGATGTCTGCGGCAGTCCAGAAGATATCGGTTTCAGGTTTGATATCGAATACTGCCCAGTGGGTATAGGACGTGCCGACCAGGTAACCAGCGGTGGTGTGCATGATGCCCTTGGGTTTCCCGGTCGTGCCCGAAGAATACATGATGTATAGCGGATGTTCTGCATCGAATGCTTCGGGTGTATGCTCGGTACTTTGGCGATCGACGACGTCGTGCCACCACAGGTCTCGGTCATCCTGCCAGTCGACGTCCTGCTCGGTGCGTTGCACGACCAGCACATTTCGGACCTGGGGTAGGTCTGCAATGGCTCTATCGACGGTGGACTTGAGACCGCCGGCTTTTCCGCGGCGGAATCCACCATCGGCGGTAATGACGATTTCAACGCCGCAGTCCTGAATACGGTCCGCGATTGCTCGGTCGGAGAAGCCACCGAAGATGACCGTGTGCGGGGCGCCAATACGCGCACATGCCAGCATCGCGTAGACCGTTTCGGGGATCATGGGCATATAGAGAGCGACCCGGTCACCGGTTTTGACGCCCAGCTCGATCAGCGCATTCGCGGTTTTGGATACCTCGCGCAGCAGATCCGAATAGGTAATCGTGCGAGTATCGCCACCTTCGCCGACGAAATAATAGGCGACGCGATCCCCGAGTCCTGCCTCGACGTGTCGATCCACGCAGTTATAGGCAGCGTTGAGCTTTCCACCCGTGTACCATTTCGCAAACGGTGCTTCAGACCAGTCCAGGACTTCCTCAAACGGGGTATCCCAGGTGATGCGGTTAGCCTTCTCCGCCCAGAAACCGATTCGATCTTTTTCGGCGTGCTCATATTCGGCAGCCGTAGCATTCGCCTTGGCCGCAAAGTCTGGCGGGGGAGGAAATGTTCGGTCTTCGTGACTGAGTTCTTCAATGGTTGGGTTCTCTGTCATGACATACTCCTAACACCAAGCGTCACTGTGATGTGCGTCTCACTTGGTACCCTACGCGGCATGAGGGTGAAGTCAAGACGGAGGCCGGGAGTACCTCGTGCGGCCAGCATTACCGTACTGGTGCAGTGTGGGAGGCGAGTGCTTGCAGAACGCGGTCCATGAGTTGTTGAAATGCTGACTCTTCCAGCGGATCGGCGAATGTGAAGCGCAGAGCCGTTACTGCGAGATCCGGTGAATACCCCATGGCCAGCAGGACGTCGGAAGGGTCTTTTTTGCCTGCTGAACAAGCCGACCCGGACGAGGCTGCGATGCCAGCGACGTCCAGGTCCACCAATAAGGATTCACCAGAAACCCCCTCGACGACAAACGAAGCATGGTTTGGCACCCGCTCTGTTGGATGGCCGGTAAGTTGGGCGCCAGGAACCTCTTGAAGTACACGAGACACCAGGGTATCGCGCTGTGTCATCAGGGACTGTGCGCGGGTTCCGGCTTGCGGCATCAGCGTAGCCACTGCGGCACCGAAACCGGCCAGCGCCGCAATATTTTCCGTACCGGAACGTTGTCCGGACTCTTGTCCGCCGCCGTGGATTAGCGGTTCAAGTGGTATCCCACTGCGCAGCAGAAGCGCGCCCGCACCCTGCGGACCACCAAATTTGTGCGATGCCACGGACATAGCGTCGACAAACGACCCGGGCCAACTCCCGGTGCCAAAATCCACCGGTAGAGCCGCGGCTGCTTGCACAGCGTCTGTATGCATGACGGCCCCCGATGCTTGGGCCGCTTGCCCGATGCGCTCCAGCGATTGGACGGTGCCGATCTCGCCGTTTGCCAGACCGATCGATACCAGCGTCGTGTCATCCCGAATTGCAGCTAGTGCCGCGGCTTCATCCACCCGACCGTATGCGTCCACGGCGATTTCGGTGATCTCAAAACCCGCAAACTTGGATAAGAAGGCACAGGTTTGACGCACTGATGAATGCTCGACAACGGAGGTGACAATGTGTTTGCCGCGCGGCGCAGCTAAGGCCACGCCCTTGAGCAGGAGGTTGTTGGCTTCTGTGCCACCGGAGGTGAAAACCACTTCAGCATCACGTGCCCCAAGCCCGGTTGCAACCTGCTGTCTGGCCTGACGTAAAACATCCTTGGCGAGCTGACCGGGCGTATGGACCGAGGAGGCATTGGCAGGTGCCCCTTCCAAAACCTTCAGCATTGCGTTGCGTGCCGCTGATCGAAGCGGTGCCGTGGCTGCTGCGTCAAGATAGTGCATTAGCTTGCGTCCAATCCCAGATCAAGCGAGCTGGCTCCGTGCGTGATAGCACCAACCGAAATGACGTCCACCCCGGTGGTGGCGATGTCTGCGACCGTATCTAACTGGACACCACCGGATGCTTCAGTGGTACATCGCCCATTGATGACCTGAACGCCCGTTCGCAGGTCTTCCACAGAAAAGTTATCCAATAGAATCCCGGTGACTCCGGCTGCTACCACGGGTTCAATTTGTTCTAGACGATCCACTTCAACGATGATCGAGGTGGTATGCCCGACTGTGGCTTTGACCCGCTGAATCGCTTCGGTCAGCTCGCTGTCTGCGGTCGCCCCCAGTGCGGCGAGATGATTATCTTTGAGCATGATCGCGTCCGACAGGCTAAACCGGTGATTGATGCCGCCGCCTGCGCTCACCGCGTGTTTTTCAAGCGCTCGTAAACCTGGTGTGGTTTTCCGGGTGTCGGCAATGCGAGCCTGCGAATCCACGCTACCAATGTGTGCAACAAATAATGAGGTCAAGGTGGCGATACCACTCAGCCGCTGAATAAAATTGAGTGCTACCCGCTCGCCGGTAAGAATGCCAGCCGCTGGGCCGGACAAGGACGCCAGCACATCTCCGGCGGAAAAGGCCGTGCCGTCTGGGACCAGGTTCGTGACGTGGATGTCTGGATCGATCTGGTGGAAGGTTTCCCCGAACACTGCCCCACCGGCGAATAATCCAGGCTCTCGTGCCACCAGATTTGCTTGGAAGTCGAGGTCAGTAGGAATTGATGCCGCGACTGTGGCATCACCCCAGGGACAGTCCTCGGCCAGGGCTCGTTCTACGACGTCGGTGACAAGCTTAGGCGTCAACATACAGTGCATTCTCCTTGATCCGGCCGGCAGCAAAGTCGTGTCCGGGGTCGGTGTGTGTGGTGGTTAACCGCCACCCTGTGCGGCGGTTTTGCTGTGCATCGGGTTCCGGATAGTCGGCACGCCAGTGGCCCCCACGCGACTCGGTGCGTGCTAACGCAGCGGCTGTCATGAGCCGCACGAGGTCGGCTGCAGGATGCGCGATGGTTTCAAGCGCCGCCAGGAGTTCTACGAGCCCGTCGTGGTGTCGCATGATGCCCAAATGTTTTCCGATGAGCCGCTGAAGATAGTCCGGCTCGGAATGTTCGGCCATAAGCGCCCTGCCCGAAACGACGTCTTTGGCAGTACTCATGAGTTCCCGTAGTGGTGATGCCACCTGCCAGACGGCGTCCTGACGAAAACGCAGTGCTGTATCTGCAGCCCGAGCCCCAAAGACCAGGCCTTCCAACAGAGAGTTCGACGCCAGTCGGTTGGCGCCGTGTACGCCCGTGGAGGCGACTTCTCCTGCAGCCAATAGTCCTGGAACAGACGTGCGAGCGTACCCATCTGTCGCGACCCCACCCATGCAGTAGTGAGCTGCAGGGGCAACCGGAACGTATTGTCTCGTCCAATCAATCCCATGGGTCATTAACATTTTGGTTAATTGTGGAAAGCGCAGGGCCAACGTACCGGGACCATACCGCTCCTCGATCACGGTGGCATCTAGGAACACCGCCGATGACTCAAATTGCTCCAGTACTGTAAAGGAAGCCCTGGCGACCACATTGCGGGGCGCAAGGTCAGCATCCGGGTGATAATCCGCCAGGAACCTATGACCTGCTGGATCGCGCAAGACAGCACCGGCACCACGAACGGCTTCAGATAACAGTTCACCGGTACCGACAAGCGCGGTGGGGTGAAATTGGAGAAATTCCATATCGGCAACGACTGCTCCGACACGTGCTGCGGCAAGCAGACCCTGTCCGGTGATTGCAGCGGACGACGACGTGGTAGGAAACAGTCCGGCATAACCGCCGGTTGCCAAGAGCACGGTGCTGGTATCTAGCTGCTGAGCCCCAGCCGGGGAGGTATAACGCACTGCACTGATGCTTCCGTTAGTCACCATCAACTCGGTCAGCGACGCCTGTTCGATAACGTGCATGCGACCAGTGGCTGCCAGCCGTTGCACACGGTTGGTCAGAAAGACTGACAGCGCCGCGCCCGTACTGTCTTCACCGGCATGGAGGACCCGGGCACGGCTATGGGCTGCCTCGAGGCCAAAGGTGAGTTCGCCTTGCGCATCGGTGTCAGCGGGAAAACCTGCGTCCAGTAGCTCGCGCACTCGGTCTGCACCATCGGTCGTGAGGATCTCTGCTGTTACAGCATCAACGAGCCCCGCGCCTGCCTGAATCGTGTCCTCAAGGTGAAGCGAAGCCGAGTCGTCCGGCCCCAGAGCTGCAGCAATACCACCCTGGGCCAGGGCGGTATTCCCCGCGGAGATGGCGTCAGCGCCGAGGTTGCCGCAGGTTAACAGTGTCACAGGGACCCCAGCGGTGGCTAGACGCTGGACCGCAGTGAGTCCAGCGACGCCGGCTCCTACGACCACGATCATGGCCGGGCCGCCAACATGCGCTCTAGCGCGACCGATGCATCGGCTGAAACTGTGGAGGCTACGGAAATCTGGTTGGGCGTTTCGCCGGCAACCAGCGACTCTAGGACCCACGCCAGGTAGGCAGGATGAATGCGATACATGGTTGAACACGGACAAATAACCGGATCCAGGCAGAAGATGGTCATGTCGGGGTGCTGCGATTGTAACCGGTTCACCAGGTTGATTTCGGTTCCAACGGCAAACACGTCACCTGGTTGACCGGCAGCAATTGCCTTGCGAATGTACTCGGTTGAACCGACGCCGTCGGCGGCTTCCACCACGGGTGCTGGACATTCAGGGTGGACGATGACTTGAGCTTTGGGGTAGTCGGCACGGGCCTTGTCGATTTGGGCTACGGTAAAACGTTTGTGAACCGAGCAGAAACCGTTCCACAAAAAGACTTTGGCATCTTGCAACTGCTGTTGAGTGTTGCCGCCCATAGGCAGATATGGGCGCCACAGTGGCATCTGCTCTTCGGTGATCCCCATGGTTTTGGCAGTGTTGCGGCCAAGGTGCTGGTCCGGGAAAAAGATGACCCGTTTGCCCCGCGCAAAGGCCCATTCCAGCACAGTTTTCGCATTGGAGGATGTGCACACGATGCCGCCGTTACGTCCGCAGAAGGCTTTAATGGCCGCCGAAGAGTTCATGTAGGTCACAGGAATGATCTCGGCCTGATCCGTGGAAGACGTTCCGAGTGCTTCGGTGAGTTGTTCCCAGGCTTCTTCGACTTGGTCGATGGTTGCCATATCGGCCATCGAACACCCTGCAGCCAGGTTGGGCAGAATGACTGATTGCGCATCCGTCGACAGGATGTCAGCGGTTTCCGCCATAAAATGCACGCCGCAAAAGACAAACGATTCGGCTCCAGGATGTTCTTTCGCGGCCTGTGCCAGCATGAAGGAGTCGCCCACAAAATCGGCGTATTGGACGACCTCGTCACGCTGATAGAAATGGCCCAAAATTTTTACCCGATTACCAAGAGTTTCTTTGGCCGTCATGATTCGAGCATCCAGTTCCGCTGCACTGGCCTCGGTGTACTCGGCAGGAATGGCACCCTGCCGCGGGGCCGTCGCCGGAGCGGTATCCAAGGTTGAAGCACCCGGACCATAACCTGGTTCGGTATCGATCTGCCACGGTGCCGTCGGTAGCTGACTATCGCAGGTGGTCGTGATGTTGGTGGGCTCGCCAAAGGTGATGGTGTCGCCCAACTTGGTGCGACTGCGCTGTTCGGTAGCGGCAGCCGAGGCAACTAAATCTGCAACGCTGGTCATAGGACTCCTTGAGGTAGAAACTGCGGAACTCATGGTTGTTCTGGCTGGTCTTTGAACCGATACAGCCGGGCCGGGCGATGTGGTGTCCCTTCTTCAACTCGTTGTGTATCAATGAGCTGACCCTGGGCCAGCATGTCTCGACGAAAATTCGCCGGATCAATTTGATCGCCCAAGATCGCTTCGTGGACCCGTCGCAATTGGGCGAGAGTGAATTCTCTTCCTAGAAAGCGGTGGGCGACCATGGAATACTCGGTCCGCTGGCGTAACCGCCACACCGCGTACTCGATAATTGCCGCGTGATCAAACGCCAGTTCGGGGAGACGATCAATCGAAAACCACGCGACGTTCGCGTCGGCTGAATCGACGAGCGCTTCGGAAAACTCTGCGACCGAGTCCCGGGTATCGGTAGCTACGTCGCCCGCCATGTTTCGCGCGAGCCCGGGGGTCGGTTCTGCGGTCAAATCCAATTGACCATAAAGCCCCCAGTAGGCGATGGTCACCAGACGTTGAGCAGAGGCCGAACGGGTGGTCTCGCCAAACGTAAAGAGCTGTTCTAAATAGCTAGGGGAGCGCAGCACCGCTTCGTGCAGGGTTCGCGAAGCCGTCTGAGATAAATCCTCATCCCAGGGAATAGGTCCACCTGGTAGCGCCCACAGTGAGTCAAACGGCGGTCGGGTACGACGAACCAGGGGCAGCCACAAGGTCGTGGCGTGCTCGACCCGTGAACCTTCGCGGCTCGCGTACTCGCCCCACGTGGAGATCACCTCGCCTGAACGTGGGTCCGCAACGTTAGCGTCCACGGGCGGATGTAATGCAAATGCGACCGTCGATACGGCAACGGCTGGCGGCATAAAGCGGCGTTCTGATGCACTCGGTGCAGAAAAACTCACCGTGCTCCTTTTCCCTGCGCTCGCAGTAGGTCTACTGCAATCGGCCAACTTAAAGTCAATCTGACTTTAAGTAAGTATGAGGCTCGTTACATACGTTGTCAAGCGAAGCAATGCGCGGTTATCCACACAGGGGTAAGAAGCCAGCTGACGCGATCCCTGAAAGCGGGCATAATGAGCTGTGACATCACAACCGAGGTAGAACATCATGTCTGAATCTGTCCATACTGCAGCCATCCGCTATGCGATCATGTCCTCACCGATCGGCAAGCTATTGATTGCCGCCAAGGAAGCTGGCATCGTTCACGTGGCATTTGAAAATCACGACTTTGACCGCGTGCTCGACGGACTCGAGGACCAATTTGGGGTCCCGGTAGTCCGCGATAATGACGCCCTGCAGTATGCCACCGACCAATTCGACGAATATTTTGCTGGCACACGAAAAACGTTTGAACTGCTTCTACAGCGGGGGAGTGCAGACCGTTTCATTGCCACCGTGCAGCACAATTTAGAGACGATCCCTTATGGGGAGACCCGGTCATATGTTCAGCTGGCCAAGCAGCTCAACAGGCCCGGTGCAGCGCGCGCTGTTGGTAGTGCATGCGCGCGCAACCCCATGCCGATTATTCAGCCGTGTCATAGGGTGGTGCGAGCCGATGGCACCTACGGAGAATTTAGTGGCACCCCCGAGGCGAAGTGGTACTTACTTGCTTTAGAACGAGGTGAAAACCCATATGCAACAGCACGGTGAAGTCCCCGGAGTTGTGTTTGATGACCGTGGCGTTGCACGCCCACCCTGGGCCATGACACACCCATTGTTACGGCACTATTTCGATACCGAATGGGGTCTGCCGGTTCGTGATGAACAAGGTCTTTTCGAACGCCTGAGTTTGGAAGGATTTCAAGCGGGCCTCTCCTGGTTGACGATCCTGAAAAAGCGTCCCGCATTTCGTGATGCGTTTGCCGATTTCGACCCCGACGTCGTAGCCAGTTTTAGTGAGGATGATGTCGTATCATTGATGGCCAACACTGAAATTGTTCGAAACCGTCGAAAGATACAGTCGGTGATTGGAAATGCCAAAGCGACTCTTATGCTACGGCAGCAGGGCGGTCTCGCACAGCTCATTTGGTCATATGAGCCCGATAGTGATCCCGTACTCGATAGCGATGGTAATCCACCCAGTCAATCAGCCGAATCGGCAGCGCTTGCGAAACACCTGAAAAAACTGGGTTTTGGCTTTGTTGGACCCACCATTATTTTTGCGATGTTTGAAGCGATCGGCGTGGTCAACACCTTCCCGTATAGAGAACTCCCGAACCTTTCGAACACCTCCACGGCCGACTACGGTGGTAATACACCCAATCGTAAGGAGTGAATTCATGAGCGACCTTAAAGGCCGTCGCATAGCGTTTCTTGTTACCAACGGATACGAGCCATCTGAGCTCTATTCGCCGTGGGACACCGTTGTCGAGCAAGGCGCAGAAGCTGTTCTCGTCTCGCCGGAATCAGGAGAAGTCAGTGGCGGAGACCACTCACAAAAAGTAGACCTTGATATCGCCGAGGCGAACGCTGATGACTTTGACGGGCTCGTGCTCCCAGGCGGAACCAAGAACGCTGACCAGATTCGCATGAACAAAGACGCCGTGAATTTCACTCGCGCTTTCTTTGACGCGAATAAGACCGTGGCCTCTATCTGTCACGCGGCGTGGATTCTCACCGAAGCCGATGTGCTCAAAGGCCGGAACATGACAAGTTATCCAAGCTTGCAAACTGATCTACGTAATGCCGGAGCGAACTGGGCAGACGAAGAACTCGTCGTTGATGGGAATCTGATTACCTCTCGCACACCAAAAGATCTCCCAGCCTTCAACGAAGCGATCATCAACAAATTTATTGAGAATGACTAAGGCTTCTTGAAGCCGGAAACTATGGTGCGGATGAGCAATCATCCGCACCATAGTGTTTCACCGACCTTTGCTAAGAGCTCACCGCCATAGAGTGTAAAGGGTTGGCGGTCGATAAAACTGTCAAGCTATAAAAACGGGGACTGATACGTGAAGAAAACTCTGAAATCATCAAGTAAACCCGGTATCGGGGAGATCCTTGGTGCTAGCGCAGTTGCGCTTGGCAGCGCCGTAGTTGGCATGTATGTGCTCAACAGACTCCGCCGGCACAGCAAGACGCAAGCGCTGCTTGATACTCTGCCGCCCCGGACAGATGTGGGCCTCGAGGACCACACTGCAGAACCCGCCGATGATGTGTACGACCCAGCAGAGGTGACTCGGGACAGCGCAACACGTTTGGAAGAGTTGCGTTATGACGAGCTGTATCAACTGGCCAAACAGCACTTCGTTGTCGGCCGCTCGTCCATGGCCAAGCCTGAACTCGTTGCAGCGCTCCAAGATCTCGAGATCAACCACAGACCGTTGTAGAAATTCGGAATTTACAAATATCTATGGCACAATGTTTGAGGTGTTGATCAAAGGTCAACATTCCGCCCTGGTGTAATGGCAGCACGCCAGCCTTTGGAGCTGTGTGGTCTAGGTTCGAATCCTAGGGGCGGAACTGCCGCATCGCGGTTGAGAAATAGTGTCTTACGATCAAAGGTGCGATTGTTTTGAATTCCTCTTCTCCCGCGGCTGTAATTGTGCTCGCCGCCGGCGCTGGCACACGAATGAAATCTGATCTTCCAAAAATTCTCCACCCCATGGGTGGACGTTCGCTCGTTGGACACGCCCTTGACGCAGCCATGAGCTTGAACCCTGAACATCTTGTCGCGGTCGTTCGTCACCAGCGCGAACGCGTGGTGGAGCATCTGCTCGAACACAACTCAGAGCTCGTCATCGCCGATCAGGATGAAGTACCAGGCACTGGTCGAGCCGTAGAGCAAGGGCTGGAAGCTATCGGAGCAGTCACTGGCACCGTCGTTGTGACCTACGGCGATGTTCCACTTCTGACCCCCGAAACGCTCAACGCCTTGGTGAGTGAACATCAGAACTCTCGGAACGCGGTTACCGTGCTCAGTGCCAATGTTCCAGATGCTACGGGATACGGCCGCATTGTGCGCGACGAGCAGGGTCTCGTGAGTGGGATTGTTGAGCACAAGGATGCTCTCAAAATTGCCGAAGAAACCGGTGACTCCACGATCGCAAATATCACGGAGATCAACTCGGGTATTTACGCATTCGACGGCGAAATCTTAGCCCGAACATTGGCAGAAGTTACTACCGATAATGTCCAGGGCGAGAAATATCTCACTGATGTTCTCGGTTTGGCCCGGGCCGAAGGTGGCCGCGTGGCAACCTATGTGACTGACGACTTGATGGAAGTCGAAGGCGTCAATGATCGCACGCAGTTATCGGCGCTCGGTGCCGAACTCAACCGTCGCATTACCGACCGCTGGATGCGAGCTGGCGTAACGATCGTGGATCCTGCAACGACTTGGATCGACGTTGATGTTGACCTGGCACAAGATGTGACCATTAAACCCAATACTCAGCTGCACGGTGCCACTAAGATTGCCCCGGGCGCCGTCATTGGACCAGACACCACTTTGCAAGATGTCATCGTTGACGAAGAAGCGACCGTTCGACGCACTGAAGCAATCGAAGCGGTGATTGGCATTGGCGCGAATGTCGGGCCCTTCACCTACCTTCGCCCGGGCACAGTACTCGGTGACACCGGCAAGATTGGTGCGTTCTACGAAACGAAGAACGTCAAAATTGGCCGCGGGGCGAAACTGTCTCACCTCGGATACGCCGGAGACGCGGAAATTGGCGAAAACTCGAATATCGGCTGCGGCAACATCACCGCGAATTACGACGGAGTGAATAAACACCGCACCGTCATCGGCGCCGAGGTGCGCACCGGTTCAAATACCGTCTTTACAGCACCGGTAGAAATTGGTGACGGTGCATACACTGCCGCCGGCGCTGTCATCCGCAAGGATGTACCGGCGGGCTCTCTGGCGATGAACGCGATGGAGCAGCGCACCATTGAGGGCTGGGTCCTGGAGCGTCGACCTGATTCGGCAGCTGCCAAAGCAGCCCGTGCCTCCAACGAAAAATCATAAACTTCCCAACAGACTGTTGGAAGGCTGTAGTAGCGTTTACAGTTGAAGCATTCAGAAGACGCCGAACGTTCGAGGGAGAACTTGGTTGAGCGAAATCGTCACCAATGAGAACAAAAAACTTGTGTTGGCCTCCGGGCGGGCGCACCCAGAGTTGGCCGAGGAAATTGCCGAGCACTTGGGCACTGAACTCTTGCCGTTAGATGCTTATGACTTTGCAAACGGGGAAACATACGTTCGGCCAGGTCAATCCGTGCGCGGTAAAGACGTGTTTGTATTACAAGCACATCCGGCACCGATGAATAACTGGGTCATGGAACAACTGCTGCTCTGTGACGCGATGAAGCGTGCTTCAGCCCGCCGCATCACCGTTGTATCCCCGTTTTATCCATATGCACGACAAGACAAGAAAGGTCGCGGACGCGAGCCCATTTCGGCGCGTATGATCTCCGACCTCTACCTTGCTACCGGTGCACACCGCATCATGACCATGGACCTGCACACATCGCAGATCCAGGGTTTCTTTGACGGACCGGTGGATCACCTGTTCGCATTCCCGATCCTTGCGGATTATATCCGGGGGCGTGTCGACGTCGATAACGTCACCGTGGTGTCGCCAGATACGGGTCGCGTACGTGTCGCTGAGCAATGGGCTGAACGCCTCGGTGGCGCACCGCTGGCATTCGTACACAAATCACGTGATCTGACACAGCCAAACAAAGCCGAGTCCAAGACCGTTGTAGGTCAGGTCAGCGGACGCACCTGTGTGCTCATCGACGATATGATCGATACCGGTGGCACAATTTCCGGCGCGGTGAAGATCCTTAAAGATGCCGGCGCAACGGAAGTTATCATCGCTGCAACCCACGCTGTATTCTCGGACCCTGCTGCTGAACGTCTCGCGAATTCCGGAGCATCAGAAGTTGTTGTTACTAACACCTTGCCGATTCCACAGGAAAAGCGATTCGAAAACCTTACGGTGCTTTCGGTCGCCCCAATTCTGGCTAACGCAATTCGAGAAGTCTTTGAAGACGGTTCTGTTACCAGCCTGTTCGACGGCAACGCATAACGAATAGAAGATTCGCTAACAATTCGACCACTATCCTTTGCGGATGGTGGTCGAATTCGTTTTCTGACAGTTGCTAATGCTATAGTTATGAGTCGTTGCCCAGGCGAGGGAGTCTCACCCACTCCGTGATCGACGAGGCTTTGTCAACACCCTTGGTGTTGTACAGTTCCTGCCTGGAGAATCTGAGTGCATCCCGCACTTGAACATACACAGGAGGAATGAACATGGCTCTAGATATTCTTGATCTAGTCGTAGAATCTCGCACCGACTTCGGTAAAGGTGCTGCCCGCCGCGCACGTCGCGAGGGCTACATCCCGGCCGTACTGTACGGACACGGAGAAGAACCACGTCACTTGCTGTTGCCACGTCACGAAGGCTTTTTGGCACTGCGTAACTCGAACCAGCTACTGCGTCTGGTCGAAGGCGATTCCAAAGAAATGGCACTGCCAAAAGACATTCAGCGCAACCCGCTGAAGGATGAAATCAAGCACGTGGACCTCATCATCGTCCGTCGCGGCGAGCGAGTCACCGTTGATGTGCCAGTCGAAGTCACCGGTGAAGTTGCACCAGAGCACACCTACGTTCTTGATGTCAACAGCGTTCCAGTTGAAGCTGATGCTCTGGATCTGCCTGACCACGTCACCATTGACCTCACCGACCGTAAGGCCGGCGAACACGTTTATGCGCCAGATGTCATCCTGCCAGCAGGCGTTAACCTGGATCTTGACGAAGAATACCTGATTGCAACCGTCGACCTGGTCATCGAACAGGATCTGGGCGAAGACACCGACGAAGAAGCCAACGGTGAAGTCCCAACTGTCGCTGAAGAAGACGCCGAAAAAGAGTAAGCTCCCTTGGCTACTTCAACAGTAGGTTCGCTTGATCCCACCATCGGCCCCGTGCTGGTGGTGGGATTGGGCAATCCCGGTGACCGCTATGCTGCTACTCGCCACAACATCGGGCACATGGTCGTCAACGAACTCGCGGCACGCAACTCCGAACACTGGAACGTACATAAAGCTGGTGCCGCAGTCGCAGAATTCCGAATGGGCATTGGCGGTCCCAAGGTCGTATTGGTAAAACCAGCCACCTACATGAACCTTTCCGGTAGGCCTATCGCAGCACTCCTGAAATTCTTCAAAGTCGGCGTCGAAAACCTCATCGTTATCCATGACGAACTCGATATTGAATTCGATATGCTTCGCATAAAGCGCGGTGGGGGAGAAGGCGGCCATAACGGCCTGAAATCAACTTCCCAGGCCCTGGGAACAAAAGACTATCTTCGTGTCCGTGCAGGCATCGGACGGCCACCCGGACGCATGAATGCCGCTGACTATGTCCTGCGCCCTTTTGCCAAGACAGAGCAAGATCATCTTGCGCTACACATTGATAGCGCTGCAGATGCGGTGGAATCGCTCATAGAATATGGCCTCGCCGCCACTCAAAACCGATTCCACCAAAAGTAATTAATACAAAAATCGGCGGGGACAGCCATACGCTGCAGCCCGCCGATTATTGTATTTGGTCGAAGGTTTTTAGTGCTCCTTGAGCCAAGCTTCAAGCTTTTTGGTCAAACCATTCAACAGCTTGCCAACTTGCGGTTCGGCCAACTGGGCAATCTTTGAACCCACCAAAGGAATCGTTGATTTCACACTGCCTTCAGTCTCCACGACCGTCCCGGAACCATCTTCGGTAGGGAAGAGCTTGATGGTGGCTGTCGCTGTAGCCTTGACCATAGGAACTTTAATCGTTGCATTCGCGTCACGAGCGCCATCGTCAGCCGCAGCAGACCAAGCCTCAGTTTGTTCGATCGACACGCGTCCTTTTGCAAAGCGCTGTACAGCTGAGGGCAGCTTGCTGGCGAAGTCCTCACCGTTGACCGTGCGCTGGATATTCACCGAGACAGTGTCACCCGCTGCTGGTTCTTGCGGCATGACCGAGAACTCATCAAGATCAGCTCGGAATGCATCGGCTGCATAGATGTGAAAATCTCGACTTATGAGTCCGCCAAACACCTGTTCGGGGGTGTAAGGGATGGTAGTAGTTTCTTTAAAAGCCATGTGCTTCCTCTCTCATGCTCGCGAGCAGTTGATATTTAAGCCAGTGTAGACGGTGAAGCTGTAAAAACAGTTATGCTTGTACGTGCGCCGGATGTGAACAATACCAGGATAGTGGGAAGTTAGATTTGTCTGAAAACGCTGTGTTATCAGGGTTACTAAACCACCTTGAAACCGATACCGCTGTAGCGGCAATGCGGACCTCAATTACGCGAACCGAGCGCACCTCGGATCTTTCCCTGACGCTACCTGATGGTGCCAGAGAAGCCGTCACCGCACTCCTGGCAAAAGCCTTGCAAGATGCTGCATTTACCGCGCCGGTGGTGCTATTAGTGACTGCAACCGCTCGCGAGGCAGAAGACCTGGCGCGCGGGCTGGACTCCTGGATGGATGCCGAGACCGTCGGGCATTTCCCATCCTGGGAAACGCTGCCACACGAACGTCTTTCACCACGCAGCGATACGGTGGGTGCACGCATGGCAATCTTGCGCAAGCTGGCGCATCCTGGACGTGACGGGCAAAAACCGCTTAAGGTCGTGACCGCACCGGTACGGTCCATTGTGCAACCGGTCGTTAAAGGCCTCGGAGATCTTGAACCGGTCCTACTTCAGACCGGAGAATTTTATAACTTTGAACAAGTCGTTGAGGACTTGGCTAATGCCGCCTATTCCCGTGTTGACATGGTCTCGCGCCGTGGTGAGTTCGCTGTTCGTGGTGGCATCATTGATGTCTTCCCGCCCACCGATGATCACCCATACCGCGTCGAATTTTTTGGTGATGAAGTCGAAAATATTCGTTACTTCTCCATCGCTGACCAGCGCTCACTGGTAGACACCTCCGATGACGGTTCGGAAACGCCAACCAAGATGTACGCGCCACCGTGCCGTGAGCTCCTGCTGACTGCAGCAGTGCAACAGCGCGCACGCGATCTCCAAGCATCGATGCCGAATGTTTTGGAAATGCTGGAGCCCATGTCCAATGGGGTAGCCGTTGAAGGAATGGAGTCTCTAGCACCACTGGTCACCGAGATGCAATCCTTTTTGGAAGTCCTACCGGAAGGTTCCCTCACCGTGATGGTGGAACCTGAAAAGGTCCGGCATCGGGTGGACGATCTGTTGAGCACCAACGAAGAGTTCTTGGAAGCCGCATGGGCGGCAGCTGGTGAAGGCCTGGCAGCACCCGTTGAAAATCAGCAGGAAGCAGGTGGCTTCGCCACACTCGGCGACACACGAACGTTGGCCCTAGAACACGATCAGGGTTGGTGGCAATTTACTACCTTCGACCACGACGGCACCATCGACGCGACGGCCTTACGCAGTGGTTTTGCCGCACCTGCGCAATTCTCCGGTGATATGACAGCACTGATGGAACACGTTGGTAACCGGATTCAAGACCGATGGTCCATCGTGGTGGCTACCCACGGTCCAGGACCGGCACGGCGTCTTGCGGAACTCTTCTTGGAACAAGGTCACACCGCCACGGTGGTGGAAGCCATCGATGACGTGGAACCAGCCCAGATCCAAGTGACCGCAGCTTCGTTGGGATCCGGATTCGCCTGGGCCGAGCAACGCTTGGCCGTGGTCACTGAGTATGACCTCTTTGGCCGGCAAGCGGCAGGCACCCAACGTGGTGAGCGTCGATCACTGGCTCGTAAACGGCGCAACGCTGTTGATCCTCTGACCCTTGAAGAGGGCGACTTCGTAGTCCACAGCCAACACGGCATTGCCAAATTCATTGAACTCCAGCGTCGCAAAGTTGCTGGTGCTCGGTCTACTGCTGGAGAAGAAGGCTATCGCGAGTATTTGGTCTTGGAATTTGCTCCCTCGAAACGTGGGGGCGCAGGGGATCGACTCTTTGTTCCAACTGATCAACTGGACCAAGTGTCCCAGTACGTTGGCGGAGACGTCCCGACCCTTTCGAAAATGGGTGGGTCCGATTGGGCGCAGACGAAATCCAAAGCCCGCCGTGCGACCCGTGAAATTGCGAAAGAACTCATTCAGCTGTACTCAGCACGAATGGCGACGTCGGGGCATGCCTACCCGCCGGATACCCCGTGGCAGGCTGAGCTAGAAGAAGCCTTCCCGCATATGGAAACCCCGGATCAGTTGACCACTGTTGAAGAGGTCAAACAGGACATGGAAGCTCAAGTGCCCATGGACCGTTTGGTGGCAGGCGACGTGGGCTTCGGTAAAACAGAAGTCGCTGTCCGTGCGGCCTTCAAAGCTATCCAAGACGGTAAACAGGTTGCGCTGCTGGTCCCGACGACGCTCTTGGCACGTCAGCACGCCGAAACGTTTACTGAGCGTTTTGCCGGCTTTCCGGTGACGATCCGTGCCCTATCGCGTTTCCAGAAGGCGAAAGAATCGCGTGAGACAGTCGATGGACTGGCCGAAGGTACCGTGGACATGGTGATTGGTACGCATCGACTCTTGTCAGATGAAGTGCAGTTCAAAGACCTCGGTCTGGTCATCGTGGATGAGGAACAGCGCTTCGGTGTAGAGCATAAAGAAAAGCTCAAGAAGATGCGTACAAACGTGGATGTACTGGCCATGACGGCCACACCGATTCCACGTACCTTGGAAATGTCGATGACCGGCATTCGAGAAACCTCCACTTTGGCGACTCCACCAGAACAACGCCACCCGGTCTTGACCTACGTGGGGCCATACACTGATAAGCAGATTACCGCTGCCATTCGTCGAGAACTGATGCGAGAAGGACAGGTCTTTTATGTCCATAATCGTGTCAACACCATCAACAAGGTCGCGACCCGAATCCAGGAACTCATGCCCGAAGCACGCGTGGCTGTTGCTCATGGACGAATGGGCGAATCCACGCTCGAAGAAATCATGGTCGATTTTTGGGAAAAAGAATACGACGTGCTCGTTTCGACCACGATTATTGAAACCGGCTTGGATATCGCCAATGCCAATACGCTCATTATCGAAGACGCCCACCGCTACGGGTTGTCACAGTTGCACCAGCTGCGTGGACGTGTAGGACGCGGTCGAGACCGTGCCTATGCGTATTTCCTCTATGACTCAAATAAGCCACTCAACGAAGTCGCTATGGAACGGCTCAAGGCAGTAGCTACCCACAACGAACTCGGCTCCGGACTCCAATTGGCACAAAAAGACCTAGAGATCCGTGGGGCAGGCAACTTGCTGGGTGGCGAGCAGTCGGGTCACATCGCCGGTGTTGGTTTCGATCTGTACCTGCGCATGGTGGGTGAGGCAGTGTCTGATTTCAAAGGTGAGGAAGATACCTCGCCAGAGGAAGTCAAAGTGGAGCTACCAGTGAACGCACACCTACCGCATGACTATATCCCGGGTGAGCGACTCCGCCTCGAAGCTTATCGAAATCTCGCCCAGGCCGCCGACGCCGAAGCCGTTGAGGGTGTTGTGGAAGAGCTCCGAGATCGTTACGGACAGCTTCCAGAACCTGCAGAGAACCTCGTTGCGGTAGCTAATTTCCGCAACACTGCCCGCGAATATGGCATCTATGAAATCATGCTCATGGGCAAGAACATCAAGTTTGGTCCTGTTGAATCGCTGCCTGATTCGCGTGCCATGCGACTCAAACGGATGTACCCGGGCGCAACGCATCGGGCACCGATGAACGCACTCATGGTGCCGCGGCCGAAAACGAAATCAGTAACTGGAAAAGATCTCGTCGATGCTGATCTGCTGAAGTGGGCCGGGGACTTTATTGCGCATGTTTTTGGTGAGAACTAAGACGGTAGCCCGCCGCGCTTTCGGAAAACATTAGGCTCCTGCGCAGCGCCCGACAGTAAACGTGCTGTCGGCGCGCTGTTGATCAGCAGTGCGACAAGAAATGATGCGACGACACCAACGAGCACACGCCAACCGAAGTGCTCGAACGAGTCTTCTCCAAAACCGTTTTGGTACATCCACACCAGGGCCAGTCCATGGATAAATACCACTGGTGTCCCAGTCCGCACCAGGCGTGATACTGCGGCTTGCGGTGAGGGAAACTTTTGGAGCACATCATTGACCCAGGTGGCAAAGACGAGGATGAATCCCACCGTCACGATGATTGCTATCAGTGGGGTCAGGACGGGCGTTCCGAAGCCACCGGCCTGAATATAGTGCGCACTGATGTCGAATGTCATCGTGGTGTAGAGTCCAAGCCCCACCAAAGCGATGCCCACGAGTGCTAAGACATGCGATGTAAATTTCTTGACCAACGGCATCAGCAGGCTGTGTAATAATTCGCCGACCAGGAGATAGAACATCACGGGCCACGCCAAACCTAAACGCAAAGGGGTATCCACCAGCGGGTGAGTGTCTAGGGCGCCGCTGTTGACCAGGTCCGTGAGAACATAGGCGACGACGATTCCAGCAGTTGCCACTATCCACGGGACAAGGCTTCCAAAACGTTCGAGGAACCGGCGCAGGATGGTTGCGCCAGCTAACGTCGTGATGAACCACGCTGCCATCCAGTAAATCGATTGGCCTGAACCGCCGGCCCAACCAGACTGTAAATGGTCGAAAAATGTCTCCGGTTGCCCCCATAACGTCATAATGACCCAAACGGAGATGACCACGGACCAGGCCAGATACGGAATGATCAATGTGTTCCACCGTTTCGTAAACTCGCTAGTCAGGCTACGGCCCGGAGTAAAGAAAAAACCCGACAGCATAAAAAATAGGGGCATCCGCCAGACCGTCAGTAGTTGGTCATTGGGGAATGAACCGGCGTGCCCCACGACAACCATGACAATAGAGAAGACTCTCAGCAGGTCGATACCGACGTTGCGAGGCACTCGAGTGGAGGACATAGACCCGTTTCGGCGATTAGGCGGCTATCGTCACCCGCAGCGGACGTTCTCTTGGAACGCCGGACAACACCCGTGCCGCCGGTGACATATTGATGAGAAGACCAACAGCAAAAGCCGTCGTCAACGCTATTCCAAACCTTACTAATAAATCCGGGAGAGAACTGAAATTCATGCCGAGGGAATGCATAAATAATAAGATCAAGCCGTGGAACATCACAACGGTTGACCCTGTGCGCGCGAGTCTGACGATAAGGCTGCTCAAGAAATCCGACGCCTGAAGTGCCCGATTCACCGCGGTAGCAAAAATCATGATGAACCCGATGGTCACAGTAATGGCAATCATCGGGGTGATAAGAGGCCACCCGAATAAGCCAGCATGCATGTAGTGAGCTGGAATTGAGAAATGCTGGGCGAGGACCAATGGAGCAACGACGAGCACGAGACCGATAGATGAGGCACGGGCCACGGATAAGTGTTCCACTGCGGGCATGACACGTGTTCGGATTTCCTGGCCGATGAGTAAGTAGAAGATGATTGGCAGACTAATGCCAAGGCGCAACGGTACTTCAGCAAAGGGATGGCCGTCTAGGATATCTGCACGGTTCAAATACACAAAAAGACGGGAGACCACAATACTGCCGCCCCCGACAGTCCAGGCCATCCAGCGGGGGAAACGCTCCAGATACCGCAGAATGACAGCTGAGATTGCCAGGCTGAGAAGGAACCAAGCCGACATCCAAAAGATAGAACGACCGGTTCCGCCCCGCCATCCCGTAAACAGGTGGTGCATCATTTCGGTTGGCTCTGACCATTTCACAACGATGACTACAAGCGAAATGACTAACGACCATGCAAGGTATGGGATGACGAGCGTTTCCCACCGCCGACTGAGCTCGAAACGTAGCGATCTCCCATAGGGAACGAAAAAGAAACCGGACAAGATAAAGAACAGAGGCATTCGCCACATCGACAAAAGCGAGGAACCTTCAAACGATCCGGAGTGGCCCAAGACGACCATAGCGATTGAGAATAGCCGCAGTGCGTCAATCCCGATATTTCGTTGAGCAGTTTTCATAGTCTACAAACAACACAACAGCACCCGGGGCAACAGACCCCGGGTGCTGTCTTAGATCGTTCTAAAACTGTGACGACGAATCGTTTATAAGTTTGGCGACCGGGTTTCGTGCACTGGATCGGTCACAAAATCACCATCAACGGTGTTTGATTTGCCGATGAGCTGCTTCGGAATGAAATAGGCCAGCGAGCACAGTCCGATAACGCCCAGCATTGGAATCCAGACGCTTTCAAAGGAAAGTGTATTGAACATGTAGAGCCCACCAATAAACAGCACCGCTGTGATGGAGGCTGCGATTAAGTTCCCGGCAGTATTGCCCTGGCCTGAGTAATCTACCGGTTTGCCGTCACGTATCAAGGGGACACCTCTGTTCTTTCAAAAAGTTCTCGTAGCCAGGATAGCCCGGCGAACGGTGCGATGATGTGTTGTTAACTAAGAATAGCGTACGTTGAGCTGGCACCAAGACGGGTTGCGCCAGCTTTCAGCATAGCGAGGGCGTCTTCACGAGTGCGGATACCGCCAGAGGCTTTCACTCCGAGTGCGTCGCCGACTGTGTGACGGAGCAGAGCAACATCTTCGACTGTGGCACCGCCCGGGCCGAAACCCGTTGAAGTTTTCACATAATTTGCGCCTGCCTCAACGGCTGCTTTGCAGGCTAACACTTTTGCCTGTTCCGTCAGTGAGGCGGTCTCTAAGATGACCTTGACCAGGACGTCATGACCTTCGGCAGCCGAAACTACAGCTGAGATATCTTGCACTAGCCGTGTACGGTCCGCTGACAATGCGGCGGCCTGGTCGATCACCATATCGAGTTCTTTGGCGCCGTTGCGGATTGCTTCGGCAGCTTCCGTTGCTTTGGTCTGTGGTGTTTGAGCGCCCGTCGGAAAACCGATCACGGTACAGACTTTCACCTCGGTGTTGGTCAGGCGAGTAGCAGCACGCGCCACCCAAATTGGTTGTATACATACCGAAGCTGTCTGAAACTGTGCCGCCTGATCACAGAGCTCGTCAATTTCGGGTGCCGTGGTAGTTGGTGACAGCAAGGTGTGGTCAATTCTTGCGGCCAGCTCAAAGCGATCTAGTGCCTCGACCTCAGTTGGCTCTAACGGTGCAGTGTTGGACACGGTGACTCCTTATTCGATATTGACAAGGTTGGCAGCTTCTTCTCGTAAATCAACCATTGCTGCTTGGACAGTTTCAAATGGCGTACCTGGTGTAGCAGAAACAGAAATATAGCACTTCACTTTTGGTTCCGTACCGGAAGGCCGAATCATCAATCTGGCGGTGACTAGTCCCTCGGTAGAAAACTCCACCATGTTCATAGGGCCGTAGCGTTGTGCCAAATCCACCTGGGAGTTCGCATAGTCCACGGCGATCACGGGGCTTTGTTGGGCAAGCTTCAAGGGAGGGTTCTTCCGAAGGTCGTCAACGAGAAGTGAACCAACGGACGGCGACGGCACCGGCACGGAGATCTGGTCGGTAATGGTGGGGCCGACCTGTTCTGTAAGCTCCTGCAGATATCCCACGAGATCGGTGCCTTGAGCTTTCAACTCCGCTGCCAAATCGGCTAAGATAACCGCGGCACTGAGCCCGTCTTTATCATTGACCAGGTGTGGGGCCACGGCATATCCGAGAGCCTCTTCATAACCAAAACCGAGGTCGGGTGCACGGCAAATCCATTTGAACCCGGTGGGAGTTGCCTGGTGGGGGACACCATAATGAGATGCCAGCTGTGCCAGTTGTGGAGCCGACACGACCGAATTGGAAATCGAGAGGTTGTTGGCCGCGAGATAAGGCATGAGCCGGGCGCCGAGAAGTAATCCGACGTGGTCGCCCGATAGCCGCCGCCACTCACCGGCAACCAGGACCGCAGCGGCCAGCCGGTCTGCATCCGGGTCATGGGCAATAATGAGATCGGTATCACGGAGGGAATCCGCCGTCGAAATGGCGAGGTCTAAAGCCCCGGGTTCCTCAGGATTTGGAAAAGCAACGGTCGGGAAGGCTGGATCAGGATCAACTTGTTGATCCACCACAGAGACCGTATTAAAGCCGGTGGCGTCCATCAGCTGACAGAAGACGCCGGCGCCCACACCATGCATCGGTGTATAGACGACGTTCAGAGCATGGCGATCCTTGCTGGAGGACACATTGCTTAGGAAATGTCGGACAGCTTCGACGTAGTCAGTACTGATGTCTTCGGAGAGGAGCTCCCAGCCGGATCCAGCCAGTTCGGGTTGGTCACTCGAAATATTCCATGCGTGAATTTTCGCAGCGATGAGCTCGTCTGTCGGTGAAGTAATTTGAGCATATGCGCCCGTGGAGTCCTCTGGTGGCAGCAGTCGCGGGCCCAGATAGACCTTATAACCATTATCGGCGGGCGGATTATGGGATGCCGTGACCATGATGCCAATGTCTGCCGCCAGGTGTTTGAGGGCATAGGCCAGTATTGGAGTCGGCGTGGTCGTGGGCATGAGCTGAACTCGACATCCGGCAGCGGTGAATACTGCAGCTGAATCGACGGCGAAATCTCTCGAGCGGTGCCGTGCGTCGTATCCGATTACTACTACTGGTTCATCTGCGCGTTCGTGGGCAAAATCAGCAATGCCTGCTGCCGCACGCTGGACCACAATCCTGTTCATGCGAGTGGTCCCTGGACCGACAGGCGCTCGAAGCCCTGCCGTGCCAAAGGTGAGGAACCCGGCAAATCGGGCAGTCAATGCGGCGATGGCCCAATCTTCTTCACGGCGGGCAGCGGAGATTTCCTTGGCGAGGATCTCGGCGTGTTCTGGGTCGAGATCCATCCAATGCTGAGCAGTGGTGAGGAATTCATCCATGCTAAATCGCCTGAATGATGTCGGCCAATAATTGGGAGGCCCGTGGGGCTGCAGATTGGCCGGCCGCGATGACATCCTCGTGGGAGAGCGGGGCGTCAGTGACGCCGGCACCGGCGTTGGTTACAAGAGATACCCCCAGGACTTCGAGGCCGGCGTGGCGGGCTGCGATGGTATCCAGGGCAGTAGACATGCCCACCAGGTCGCCTCCGAGCTTGGCGGCCATCTGAACCTCAGCAGGTGTTTCATACTGGGGACCAGCAAACTGCACGTACACGCCCTCTGTGAGACTAGGGTCCACCTGTTTGGCAATCTGTCGTAGGCGTGGTGCATACGCGTCCGTCATATCGACAAATTCGGGCCCGACCAACGGTGTGGTACCCGTGAGGTTGATATGGTCAGAGATCAGAACCGGTGTGCCCGGGGCGACCTGTGGGTCCAAGCCTCCACAGCCGTTTGTTAGTACCACGGTGGAAGCTCCCGTTGCGGCAATCGTTCGCACAACGTGGGCGACTGCTTGGGCATCCCGATTGGCGTAATAGTGCGTGCGCGATCCAAAGACCAGGACGTTGTTGCCATTTGGAAGCCGAACAGACGTCACCTTCTGCACGTGGCCGGCCACGCCATCGCCACCAAGTCCGGGGATATCAGCAAATGACAGCTCGCCGTTGATGTCACCCAAGGCACCGATCGTGTGAGCCCAGCCGGAGCCTAAGACGACACCTATGTCATGTCGTGCTACCCCGAAGTGGTCGGTCAGGACGTCAGCTGCCTGCCGAGCGAGGTCGAATCCAGGATGGTCACCGTCTAAAAACATGTTTGTATCGCTCACAGCCACTACTGTATCGCCATGAGACAACGAGTTTTGCAATACAACTCGAAACGCCGTAGGGATTGTGCATTCTCAGTCAAAAGAGACCACAATGGATGCGTGAGCACTTTAGAAATTGTCCCTCGTCCCTCCATCACTATTATCGGCGGCGGCCCCGGCGGTTATGAAGCTGCACTCGTCGCCTCGAAGTTTGGCTCCGACGTCACCATCATCGAACGAAACGGCATTGGTGGTTCCGCGGTGCTAACCGACGTGGTACCTTCCAAGACGCTGATTGCTTCCGCAGACTCACGCAGGCGCGTTTTACGAGCGCCGTCGTTGGGGTTGGAGTTTGACGCTGACTCCGTGCGTTCGAACATAGAGCGCATTGACCGTCGGCTGTTGCGTCTGGCCACAGAACAGTCCGAGGATATTCGCCACGCGTTACAGGCTAACGGTGTGCGTATTGTTATTGGCGAAGCCAAGCTCATTGACCGAAATGTTGTTGAGGCCACCACGATGGATAGCAAAGTCGAGGAAATAACCTCCGACGCTGTGCTCATTGCCACGGGTGCCACACCCCGTGAACTGGATACCGCGAAACCCGACGGCGAACGGATTTTCAACTGGAAACAGCTCTACTCAATGGAAGAGCTACCAGAACATCTCGTGGTTGTCGGCTCAGGTGTTACCGGTGCGGAATTTGCCTCGGCCTACCAGCTGCTGGGCTCAAACGTCACACTGGTCTCGTCCCGTGAGACCTTGTTGCCAGGCGAAGACCCGGATGCTGCCAAAGTGCTCGAGGAATCATTTTCTGCCGCCGGTGTCAATGTCATCTCACGAACTCGTGCACAATCGGTGACCCGCATTAAGGACGGCGTGCGCGTCGAGTTGTCTGGCGGCGGCTATGTTGAAGGTTCACACTGTCTCCTAGCAGTCGGAGGCATCCCGAACACCGAGGGCATTGGCCTGGAAGACGTCGGTGTGGACGTCACCGCGTCCGGTCATATTAAAATCGATGCTGTCTCGCGCACCTCTATGCCCGGTATTTACGCGGCGGGTGACTGTACTGGTCGGTTGGCCTTAGCCTCCGTTGCGGCCATGCAGGGGCGGATCGCCGTCAATCACTTGCTTGGCGACGTCGTCAAACCGTTCTCTAGCAATCGGGTTGCGTCGAATATTTTCACGTCACCAGAGATCGCTACGGTCGGTGTCACCGATGCGATGGTTGCCAGTGGTGAGTACCAGGTTGATGAGTACATGATCCCAATGGCGACGAATCCGCGAGCAAAAATGATGAACCTTGATGAAGGGTTCGTCAAGATCTTTGCTCGCCGCGGGTCTGGCCACGTCGTTGGTGGGGTAGTGGTTGCACCACAGGCTTCTGACCTGATCTATGCGCTCTCGCTAGCGGTAACGCATAAACTACACGTCGATGATCTAGCGGATACTTTTACCATCTATCCTTCGCTCACCGGAACGATCGCTGAAGTTGCTCGTCAGATGCATCGGCGGGAAGAGTTCTAACGAATCCGCGCACACGCTTGTGATCTCTACTACACTGTGAATCTGTGATGCCTTGCCCATTGAGTTGGTACTCATTAACTTAGAGGGCGAGCATCCAGAACACAGTTGGGAGACACGTTGAGCGAAAAGATTCTGTGGCAGCCAGATACTGAAGAGATTCAGGCTACAGCCATGTACCAGTTCATGCAGGACATGAATACCAAGCATGACCTGACTATGGAAACATACCTCGATTTGTGGACTTGGTCGGTGGAGGAACTGGAAGTTTTCTGGGCCGAAATTTGGGAGTACTTTGACATCATCGGCGACAAGCCGACTGGTCCAATCCTTCAGGGTCGTATGCCAAAGGCACGCTGGGCTGAAGGCGCTAAAGTCAATTATGCTGAAAACATCCTGCGTCACGCAGAGACAATGGGCGACCAAGAAGCCATCGTTGGTCTTGATGAATCACTGAATCGGACCACACTGACGTGGCACCAACTCAACGAACAGGTGGGCGCGTTTGCCGACCACCTTCGAAATATCGGTGTTCGTGAAGGTGACGTCGTAGCTGGCGCGATGCCCAACATTCCTCACTCGATCGTCGCGCTGCTGGGGACCGCTGCGGTTGGCGCTATTTGGTCGGTCGTCAATGTGGATTTCGGCGTGCCTGGTATCGTCACGAGGTTCAAACAGCTCGAGCCCAAAGTCCTCATGACCATCGACGGACTCGAGCTCGGCGGTAAAGTTCGTAAGCAAATTGACGACCTGGATAACCTGCTAACTGAACTCGATACGGTGACTCATCACGTCCTGGTCGAAAATACCCACACTGGTTCACGAGAAACCGTCAACAGTATCGCTGCGCAGCACAACATTGAAACCGCTGTGCTCAGTGACATAGTTGCTTATGGTCAGCAACCCGAATTCAATCGCGTTGATTTTTCACATCCGCTCTGGGTGCTGTACTCCTCGGGGACCACTGGCACCCCCAAGGGGATTGTCCAAAGTCAGGGTGGCACGGTATTGGAAATCGCGAAGTCCTTTGGTCTGCACTACAAAGTACCGAGGGGCGAAGCCGTCTATATTTCGACCTCGACCACGTGGATGCTGTGGAACATGTTGGTTGGGGTATTGATTACCGGGGCAAAATCCGTCACCTATTCGGGTGGTGTCTTCGCTGGGGGACCGGGGCGACAATTTGAGATCCTGGAAAAAGAACAGGTTGCCCTCTTTGGCTGCGGGGCAGCCATCCTTACCGGCGTGCAGGAAGCCGGTATCGTGCCGCAAGACGACTACGACCTTTCACACCTGACCGACATACTTGTTTCTGCATCACCTCTGCCAGCACGCACGTGGCACTGGGTCTATGACGCAGTCAAGTCGGATTTACGGTTGCGTTCTGATTCTGGCGGGACCGACGTGTGTTCGGTATTTGTCGGGTCGAACCCCATGGATCCGGTGTATGTCAACGAATTGATGGGGCCGGCATTGGGAGTCGCCGCCGATGTCTTCGATGAAGCTGGCAAAACAGTGACCAATGAAGTCGGCGAGCTCGTCATCACCAAGCCGATGCCAACGATGCCGTTGTACTTTTGGAATGACGACGATGATGAGCGTTATCGCGAAGCCTATTTCACTGAGGATCCGCATATTTGGTATCACGGCGACTTCGCAACTCAAACGGAACGACAGTCGTTTGTTATCCACGGGCGCTCCGATGCAACGCTGAACCGCGGTGGCATCCGAATGGGTTCTAGCGACCTCTATCAAGTGGTGGATGCTCTTGACGCTGTATCTGGGTCCATGGTTATCGGCGCTGAGTTGGAGGACGGCGAGTATTATATGCCGCTCTTTGTGGTCCCCTCGGATCCAGACATGGCCGCGGAGGAGCTCAAGGACCAGGTGGTGCGAGCTATCCGAACCGAATTGTCTCCTCGGTATGTACCCGATGAGATCATCATTGCACCGGGTGTGCCCATGACGAAGACTGGCAAGCTCATGGAAGTTCCCGTTAAACGCGTACTGCAGGGTATGGCGGCTCAAAAGGTTTCGAAAGAGACAGCAGCTGATCCGTCGGTGTTGCAGTGGTACCTCGACTATGCGCAAGAATACTCGCAACAATAGTCTCAACTCTTTGTAGCGCTGAATGCGTGACAAACCAGTAGGACAGCAAAAGGCCCGGGCACATTTGAAGTGTCCGGGCCTCTATGCATCGAAGAGTTTATCCCCGGTGCGTTGTTGTTCTAGCGCTGACGGTGGACTTCATCGACTTCGAAGTTCGCCAGTGAGCGGTATTTTGTTTCGGGGCTCAGGGCCAAGAAGATCAGGGTAATGACCGATGCTGCGGCTAGGTAATAACCTACATACGAAACATCGAAGGTACCCATCAACCAGGCTGCAATGAACGGAGTCAGTGCTGCACCCAAAATGGAGGACACGTTGTAGGCAATTCCGGAACCGGTATACCGGGTTTCTGTTGGGAACAGTTCAGGCAGAATGGCGGACATTGGCCCAAAGGTGAGACCCATCAGGGACATTCCCACGATCATGAAGATGATCATTCGGGTGGCGTTCATGGTGCCGTCATCGCTGATAATGACATCCGCGTTGAGCCACCATCCGAACAGCAGCCCAAATACCACCATCAGCCCGGTAATGACGAGCATGGTCGGTTTTCGTCCAAATTTATCGGCAAGGAAACCGGAAACGGGAACGAAGGCCGCAAAGAAGAGGATTGAGATCAACTGGATGACCAGGAAATCATTATAAGAAGTCCCGAGACCACCGGTCTCGGCAGATCCAATTGCGTAGGACAGCACCCACGTGGTCATGAGATAGAACAGCACGTAGGTCGCATACATGATGAAGGTACCTAAGATCAGTTCCCACCAGTTTTTGGCAAAGACGTCTTTCAGAGGTGCTTTTACGCGTTCGTCTTTGTCGATGGCTTGTTTGAACACTGGAGTTTCTTCCAGCGCTAGACGTACCCACAGGCCGATGGCGACCATCACGATGGAAGCTAAGAACGGTACACGCCAGACCCAGTCGATAAACACATGGTCAGCGCCGTGCGCGGCGGAATCATAACCAAACGACAGTGTGAGAATCAAGAAGAAGCCGTTGGCCAACAGGAACCCGAAGGGTGCACCGAGTTGGGGCCACATGGCTGCTGAGGCGCGTTTACCTGGTTTGGCGGTTTCGGTGACCAGCAGAGCTGCACCGGACCATTCGCCGCCGAGGCCCAGCCCCTGGCAGAAGCGCATGATGGTCAACATCGCAGGGGCCCAGAGGCCGATCTGGAAGTACGTGGGCAAAAGACCAATAATAAAGGTGGCGATACCCATGGTGAGTAGCGCTCCGATAAGGGTTGCTTTACGGCCGATCCGGTCGCCCATGTGTCCGAAGATTACGGAGCCTAGCGGTCGAGCGACGAAGGCGGCACCGAAGGTAGCCATGGATGCTAGCAGTGCGGTTTGAGCATCCCCGCCCGGAAAGAAAATGAGGGGGAAGATCGAGACGGCCGCCGTAGCGTAAATATAAAAGTCATAAAACTCGATGGTGGTGCCTACTACCGAGGCCAGGATGATTTTCCACCGGGCTACGCCCAGGTCCTCATCCTTGACACCATGCGAAGTCTCTGTGGGTTGCGTTGACATCGAGAGTACTTTCCTGATGGTTATGGAAACAATGCAGGTGACGTCCGGTTTATTGTGACCTGGACGTCACCTGTAAAAACAACCTAAGTGTATAGGTCGGATGAGTTAGCCGTCAAAAGGCGAGTGCGTTACTACCCCTCGATGGTGGCGAGAGCAGCTCCTGCGTTGACGGTAGCACCTGGTTCGGCGGTGAGCTCGGTGATTTTGCCCGCTTTGTGTGCGGTAATGGGTTGTTCCATCTTCATCGCTTCTAACACCAGGATGAGGTCGCCGACCGAAACCTCGTCACCGACTGCAGCGCCCATTTTTACAATCGTGCCCTGCATCGGAGAAGTCACGACATCACCAGAAGCACCGGCAGCGTTCGCTCCGCTTGCACCGGTTGCGCTGCGTGACGTACGGCGACGTTTCGGCTTCGATTCAACGGCTGAAATACTGGCCAACGAGTCGGGCAAGGTTACCTCAACACGTTTCCCGTTGACTTCAACCGTGACCGCGCGACGTTGCTGTTCATCTTCTGCATCCATCGCCGGTTGGGTTACCTGAGGTTGTAGATCATTAATAAAGTCGGTTTCGATCCAACGCGTATGCACGGTGAATGGACCATCCGCAGGCAATCTCTGGCCCGGCTGCTCAAGTTCTGGTGCAAAATTGGGATCTTGGATGACGCGGCGGTGGAAGGGTAGTACGGTTGCGAGTCCAGCAATGCGCATCTCTGTTAATGCGCGGTGTGAACGTTGGAGAGCTTCCTTACGGTTCTTACCGGTGACGATGAGTTTGGCGACCATCGAATCAAAGGCACCGGAGATGGTTTCGCCTTCTTCAATGCCGGTGTCAATACGGACACCAGGTCCACCGGGTAGACGCATCTTCGTGATGGTTCCCGGGGCCGGCATGAAATTCTGGCCCGGATCCTCCGCAGTAATACGGAACTCAAAGGAATGTCCGTCAACTGTTGGATGCTTGTATCCCAGGAGCTCACCGCGGGCAATCCGGAACTGTTCACGTACGAGGTCAATACCAGTGACTTCTTCGGACACCGTGTGTTCGACCTGCAGGCGAGTGTTCACCTCTAAGAAGGAGATCGTGCCATCTTGACCGATCAAGAACTCACAGGTTCCTGCACCCACGTAACCGGCTTCTTGAAGCAGGGCCACGGAGGCATCGTAGAGCTGTTGTTCTTGGTCTTCGGTGAGAAACGGGGCAGGAGCTTCTTCAACCAGCTTCTGGTTGCGCCGCTGCAATGAGCAGTCTCGGGTGGAGACCACGACGACGTTCCCGGCTTGATCCGCGAGGCATTGCGTCTCAAGATGTCGTGGAGCGTCCAGGAAGCGCTCGACGAAGCACTCGCCTCGCCCGAATGCTGCGGTGGCCTCACGGACGGCGGAATCATAAGCATCTGGAATTTCGGACCGTTGGCGAACGACCTTGATGCCGCGGCCGCCTCCGCCATGTGCGGCTTTGATCGCCAGCGGCAGCCCAAACTCATCGGCAAAGTCGATGACATCTTGAGACGACTCGACGGGGTCCGGGGTCCCGGGTGCTAGGGGAGCGCCAACCTTGTGGGCAATGTGGCGGGCAGCCACTTTGTCGCCCAGTGCATGGATTGCAGCGGGAGGGGGCCCAATCCAGACGATACCCGCATCGATAACAGCTTGTGCAAACTCGGCGTTTTCTGCCAGGAAGCCATATCCGGGATGAATGGCATCAGCGTCCGCGTCCTTAGCAGCGCGGAGTACTTTATCGACTGACAGATAGGTATCGGCAACTGTGTCACCGTTCAGGGAGAATGCGTGATCAGCCAAGCGCACGTGCATCGCCTCACGGTCCGGATTCGCATAGATGGCGACTGCTTCGAGCCCCTCATCTTGCGCGGCTCGGATAATGCGGACCGCGATTTCACCTCGATTGGCGACCAATACCTTCGAAAACGACCGGTAGACCATCGAGGATGACGCAGTGGTCATGGACATAGAAACTATTCTCCTTGGTTGGGATGCTGACCCGAATGACAGTCGACGAGGCCATTCTAATCGAAGCCATCTAAAGCAGCTTAGGACGAATCCGTGGGAAACATACAGAAGGACGCACCGTGCGCCGCCAATCCGCCCTATATGTTGTAGGAAACCTACAAAAATGTGGTTTATTCGGTAGCAATCCAGAGGGCGGTCATAGAGACACCGAGGCGATCCAGCATTTCGCGCACCGCCCGCAGGGATAACCCGAGAACAGCATTCGGGTCGCCATCTACGCCCGTTATCATCGTGGCGCCGTGGCCTTCAAGGGTGAACCCTCCGGCAACAAACAGCGGCTCACCGGTCGCGACATAATCATCAATGACCGAATCAGTCACGTCAGCGAACGAAACAGTGGCACTGACCGTTTCTTGTAAAATGCGCTGTTTGCGGCCGCCAAGTACGGCAACGACGGTATGGCCGCTGTGCAGCATGCCAGTTTTACCGCGTTGTGCGCGCCATCGTTGGGTTGCGACTTCGGGACGCTGGGGTTTGCCATAGGCTTGGCCCTCGAACTCGAAGACGGAATCGGCTGCGATGATATAGGTGGGCTCGTGGGGTTGCGGGTCGTGTAGAAGCTTGTTTGCCACAGCATGAGCTTTTGCGGTGGCTAACGCTTGTGCCTGAACTCGGGGTTCCGGAATGTCGGTTACCAGGGCTGCTTCATCAATGTCTGCAGCGAGTTGGGTAAAGGGGATGCCAGCGCGGGTCAAGATCGCAGCGCGAGCCGACGAGGCAGAGCCCAGCAAAATAGTGACGCTCATCGAAGTGCTTTCTGTAGTGTGTCCAACCCCATCGAGCCGATTTCTAGGGCGCGGGTATGGAATGTTTTCAGATCGAAGCCCGGTTGTTTTTCGTCTTCTGCACGAATGGTCTGCCAAATCCGTTTGCCGACCGCATAGCTTGGGGCCTGACCTGGCCAGCCCAAATAGCGTGTGAATTCAAAATCCAGGACTTGTGGGGTTTCGTTCAGATGGGCTTGTAGGAAACGGTAGCCAGTTTCGACATCCCACACATGGCCACCCCAGACTTGCGGGGCTAGAAAACCACAGTGGAAACCAATGTCGAACACCACACGAGCTGCGCGCATCCGCTGGGCGTCCAACATACCCAAGTAGTCACCTGGATCGTTGAGGTAGCCGAGTTCTTGCATGAGGTCTTCAGCGTAGAGCGCCCAGCCTTCGCCGTGTCCGGAAACCCAAAGCCAGTTGCGACGCCAAGTATTTAGATGCTCGGCGTTCATCATGGTGGTAGCAATCTGTAAGTGATGTCCCGGTACGCCCTCGTGAAAGACCGTGGTGGTTTGTTGCCAGGTGGTAAAAGTATCTTCACCTTCTGGCACCGACCACCACATCCGTCCTGGACGGGTGAAATTCTCGGAGGGACCGGTGTAATAGATGCCCCCGTCCTGGGTTGGTGCAATCATGGCTTCGACTTTGTCCATGGGCGAGGGGATATGGAAGTGCTGTTTCATATCCTCGATGGTGGAATCGGAAAGCTCTTGCATCCATGTTTGCAGCGCCTGGGTGCCGTGGAGTTGTCGTTGCGGGTCAGCCGATAATAGCGCACGTGCTTTATCAATGCTGGCACCAGGTTGTATCCTCTCGGCCACGGCGGCTTGTTCAGCAGTGATCCGGTCAAGTTCCGCGAGGCCCCACTGATACGTTTCAGCCAAATCAATGTGTGTTCCCAGGAACTGTTGGGAGGCCAGTTGATAGTAGTTTTGCCCGACGGCATCTTTGTTGTGTGCCTGGCCGTATAAGTCATCGGCTAAATACTGCGCAAAATCAGCATATGCTTGTGCCGCCGCTGTCGCACCGCGCTCGAGCGCGGTGCGAAGTGAAGATGGAACGTTTGGAGCCAGACGCACAAATTCCGTAAAGAATCCGTCTGCTGCTGCCTGTGCTTGAACGATGCATGCATCGACCTGACGAGCAGCGGGGGAGTGTCCTTGCGCGGCGGCCGCTGCTAAGCGGTGTTGATAACTCGATAACGAATCGCCGACCTGTGCCAAGCGAACGGCGATGTTCTCCCAGTCCTGGACTGCTGCCGTGGGCATGAGATCGAATGTGGAACGGATGTCTTGGACCGGAGAAGCAATATTGTTCAGCTCCACTATGCCGGTGGCGTGCAGCTGACGGTCTACGGTCAAACGTTCTAACAACGCAGCTTTGGTCGTGTGATCGGTCGAATTTTCTGGCTCGAGATCTGCTAGCCTCGTCAAGATATCGGCATGAACAGCATCGAGCGCGTCGGCCGTTTCCTGCGAATAGTCAGGCATCTGATCGGCGTATTCGATCAGTCCCAGCTCGGAGGCAACGACCGGGTGAAAATCGGCGAGCCGGGTAGCGTACTGCTCTGCTAGGGCATCAATGGGTGATTGCGACATGCCTTCACTCTCATAGTGGTGTGCTTCCGGCTGGGTGCACTCGGATTAGTGACCTCGAGACAACGGTTGCCAGGATGCTGCATCAGCCCAGGTCGAGGTGATTCGACGACTGGTTGCATAATCAACGGTTGGCTCTTCCACGGGAGCATCGATCAGCTGGGTGTTGACTACCGCCAGTAAGGCAGCAGTTTCTTCTTCGGAGAGTTCTGTGCCCTGGACTCTGATGCCGGTGGATTCAGGTTGTGACGTCATAGCGGGATATTTCCATGCTTCTTCGCGGGACGGGATTGACGCTTTGCTGCAGTCGCGCGAAGTGCTCGAACCACCTGCGCGCGAGTTTCTGACGGTGCAATGACCGCGTCGATATAGCCAGAGTTTGCCGCCTCGTACGGATTCAGCAGTGCCGTTTCATAGTCTTCGATCAACTCTGTACGACGTGCTTCAACATCGTTGCCGGCTTCTTCGGTGGCGATGAGGTCGCGACGATACAGAATATTGACGGCCCCCTGCGCGCCCATGACACCGATTTGAGCGGTCGGCCATGCCAGGTTGACGTCGGCACCGAGTTTCTTGGAACCCATCACAATGTATGCTCCACCAAAAGCTTTACGCGTGATGATGGTGATTTTTGGAACAGTGGCCTCAGCGTAAGCATAAATGAGCTTGGCGCCGCGACGAATGATCCCGGAGTGCTCTTGGTCCACGCCCGGGAGGAACCCTGGAACATCGACCAGCGTCACAATTGGAATATTGAAGGCATCACAGAAGCGCACGAACCGAGCTGCTTTTTCGGAAGCCGCAATATCTAAGGTGCCGGCTAATTGGGAAGGCTGGTTGGCAACCACGCCGACGGTCTGTCCTTCGATTCGCCCCAGTCCAACAATGACGTTGGGAGCGTAGCGTTCTTGTACCTGCAGGAACGCGCCGTCATCAAGGATGGTGGCCACGACCTCCAACATGTCATACGGTTGATTGGCAGAATCCGGGATGATGGCGTCCAGCGCCAGATCGTCAACGGTAGTGTCCAGGTCCTGTTGGAATGTGGCTTCCTGGGTGATGAAGTTATGAGCTGGCAAGTAATCCAGCAGTTCAGATACCCAGTCGAAGGCATCCTGTTCATCGGCTGCCATATAGGCCGCTGTACCCGAAGTTTCGTTGTGCTGACGAGCTCCACCCAGGGTTTCCATATCGACTTCTTCGCCGGTCACAGACTTGATGACATCCGGGCCGGTAATGAACATGTGCGACGTTTGGTCGACCATGACGACAAAGTCAGTCAGCGCTGGCGAGTAGGCTGCCCCACCGGCAGCCGGACCCATAATGATAGAGATCTGGGGGACCACCCCTGAGGCCATCACATTATTGCGGAAAATGTCGGCGAACATTGCCAACGAATCCACGCCCTCTTGGATGCGAGCGCCACCGCCGTCATTGATAGCGATCAGTGGGAAACCATTAGTTGCTGCGAATTCTTGGGTTTTGACGATTTTCTCGCCATTGACCTTGGATAAGGAACCACCAAAAACGGTGAAATCCTGCGCGAAGACGGCAACGTTCCGACCGTCGATGGTGCCGTAGCCCGCTACCACACCGTCGCCTTCCGGATGGCGGGCATCCATACCGAACGCGGTCGTCCGGTGGGTTCGTAACTGGTCGAATTCGACGAACGAGTCGTCGTCGAGCAAGGCGTCAATACGTTCTCGCGCGGTTTGTTTTCCCCGGGAGTGTTGGCGATCGACGGGTCCTTGTCCAGTCGGCAAAAGTGCTGCTTCGCGCCGGTGGAAATAATCTTCAAGTTTGCCAGCCGTCGTAGTGATATCCGGGGTAGTGACACCCAGGTTTTCACCAGTGCGTTCGGGGTTGGTCAACGGGTCCTCCAGGGTAGAGTATGGCCTGTATCGTGGATAATACTACCGGTTGTACTTTGTGAAGGTTGTAGTGCGTGGCGCAAAAGGAACATCGACGGATCGCCTCGGGCGTGTATTGGGCTGAACAAGTCGCCTCCACCCAGGATGTTGTCGTGGCTGGTGCGTCTAATTTCGTACACGGAGACGTGTTGGCTACCGACAACCAGACTGCTGGACGGGGGAGGCTGGATCGTAGCTGGGATACCCCCGCTGGCACCGCTGCGGCGATGTCTATGGTCCTGCGGCCGCATCTAGAACCTCAACAATTTGGCATGCTGACCCTTGTGGTGGCTGATGCCTTGGTGCGATGGTTCCGCGAACTTAATGTCCATGCGGGGGTCAAATGGCCCAATGATGTGTTAGGGCCAGACGGTAAAAAACTCTGTGGCATTTTGGCACAATGGATCCCTGAAACGAAGACCGTCGTCGTTGGTATCGGTACCAACCTGGAGTTTGGCCAAGCCAAAGTGGTGGCGACAGCCGCTGCGCTCGCAGACTACGGTGTGACGATGACGGCACACGAATATGTAAAGCTTGCGCGCCGGCGTTTGCTGGATGCTGTGGCTGATTTTGAAGCTGATCCAACAGCACAGCGCTTCGAGCCGACCATGTCGACGCTCGGCCAGTATGTCAGAGCAAAGATGCCAGATGGTAAAGATATTGTTGGAACGGCTATTGGCCTGGGCGACACAGGTAGCCTATTAATACAGGACGAGACCATGCACGAGGTTTTTGCCGCAGATATCGTGCATTTACGCTCGGCGTGATATGAAGGTACCGGATACAAGGAGGGGCATGCGATCACATTATGTGACAGGTGAACACCTGTTGGTTCGTACTCGAGCGCACCCATCGGTGCTCATCCGCCCTGCCTGGAATCTGGTGCTTTGGGCCATGCTATCCGGCTTTATCTCAGGTGTTTTATCCAGCTATGCTCTGCCAGAGTTTTTACGTACTTCTGCCACGACCCTGACCACTATTGCTCTTGGACTGATAGCAATCGGCGTGTTTCTTAGCGTGGTGCGCCCGGCCTGGCAGTGGTTGGTGTCCCGGTATGAAATCACCACCCACCGGGTAGCGCATAAGCTTGGGGCCATCGCAGTCAAACGCCACTGGGTTGCCCTGCATTCGTTGGTATCACTGCAAATACGCCAGTCGCGCAGTCAACGTCGCCGAGGTTCCGGAGATCTCCATTTAATGAATTCTCGTGGTCAAACCTGGGTCCTGCAAGAGATCCCAAAAGTTTCAGAATTTCAGACGCTGGTCGATACGGAACGGTTTGGTTCCTATGGTCGGTACACCGGCGGTCCGCTCAGTGAAAGTAGGGGCATGTGAGCAACGATTCAACCGACGACATTTATACGGATCCCACACCCACCAAGCCGTTGGACATCGTCCAGCCGGACACACCGACTTCTGCAGACCTCGGGGATGCAGAACCGTTTTCCGAAACCTGGACCCAAGCGATCAAAGTGCTTGATGAAGAACTCATCGGTGGCCCCCGCTATCTAACGCCTCGCGCCCTGGCCAAGGAGCTGGGAGTTTCAGTGGTCTCGGCACGCAAAATTTGGCGTGCGATGGGTTTCCCCAATATTAAAGCCGACGAAAAGGTGTTTACCGAGCAAGATGTAGCCGCCATGGCGACCATCGTGGAGCTGGTGCGTGAGGATGTGCTGAACGAGGAAACCGCAATATCGGTGGCTCGTTCGATCGGTCAGATGACGGACCGCATGGTCGTCTGGCAGATTGAGGCACTGGTCGAAGACAAGATGAGTGCAGAGCAGTTTTCCGACCCGGAAGCGCGTCGTGAGGTTGTCCGTCTGCTGCCCTCGGTGATCGAGTCGCTAGAAGACGTCGTCACATATTCCTATCGCAGGCAACTCAATTCGGCGCTGCAACGCCTAACCGTTCGTGTCGAAGCAGGGTTGGTAGCGTCCGAAGAAGGTCGCGACGGTACTGAAGATGATGCACCACTACCGTTAGCCCGGGCCGTTGGTTTTGCCGATATGGTTTCCTACACGGCGTTGTCTCGTACGATGAGCGAGCGTACGCTTGCACAAATGGTACAGCGGTTCGAACAAACCTGTGCCGAAATCATTGCGGTTGGTGGCGGCCACTTGGTCAAAACCGTTGGTGACGAAGTGCTCTTCAACGCTGAGACTCCAGAAGCAGGAGCTGATATTGCTTTGGCGCTATCGCAAGCGTTGAGTGAGGACCCTGTGTTGCCATCGGCACGTGTTTCCGTGGTTTGGGGCAGGGTGTTGTCCCGCTTGGGCGATATTTATGGACCAACCGTGAACCTAGCAGCTCGTCTGACGGCGCTGTCTGATCCAGGGACGGTGCTGGTGGATCAGTTGACCGCAAATGTCTTGGCCGACGACGAACGGTATATTCTCATTCCACAACCGCCGCAATCGGTGCGTGGATTTGGGCCGATTAATCCGTCAATGCTCTTGCGCGGCGCCGGAGATGGGATCGAGGTTGACTGATGTATAGCTTTACAGCTGCCGCTGCCACACATGTGGGACACGTGCGAGACCTCAATGAGGATTCCTACCTGGTGCGTGAAGGCCTGTACCTGGTCGCAGACGGCATGGGCGGGCATGACGGGGGCGAACTCGCATCAGCCGCCGTTGTCGAAACGTTTCGCCAGGCATGGGAAGGAAACATCCAGCCATTGGAGCTGTCGGGCTTGCAAGAGTGGCTGACCCACGCAAACCGTGCCGTATATGACATCGCTGAAGGTCGTGCCGGCACCACGCTGACCCTTCTCACCAACGTGTATCACCAAGATAAAGAACAACTTGTTGTTGCCAACGTTGGTGATTCCCGGACGTATCGATACCGGGCCAATGACGAAGCGTTCATCCAGTTGACCCAAGACCACTCCGCGGTGGCTGAAATGGTCCGTCTGGGCCAACTGACCGCAGCCGAAGCCCGCGAACATCCGGCACGAAATGTCATTACTCGAGCGGTAGGATCCTCCCTGCGATTACTGGCCGACGTCTTGTTACTCGAGGCAGAGGTCGGCGATCGGTTTCTCCTATGTACCGATGGACTCACCGGTGAAGTCGAGGATCAAGAAATCGGTTTGATATTAGCCTCAGCATCATCGGTGCAAGAAGCCGCAGATCAGCTCGTTGAACTCGGCCTGGAGACTGATGGTTCGGATAACATCACAGTGCTGGTCGCCGAAGTGACGGAACAATAACAGTACAATGTCAGGTGTGAACACTCCTGATCCTGAACTCCTGGAACGATACGAAGACCTCAAAGACCAGGTACGCCACCACCGCCGTGCCTATTACGTTGAGGATGCTCCGGAAATTTCAGACGCCGCTTTTGACGCTCTCTTCCGCGAGCTAGAAGATCTCGAAGCACTACACCCCCAGATCGTGACCGGTGATTCGCCAACTCAAGAGGTCGGCGGCAACGCCGTCTTCTCGCCAGTTGAACATCTCAGCCAAATGTACTCACTGGAAGATGTTTTTTCGCTCAGTGAGCTCCAAGAATGGTTCAGCAGGGTCGGTGGGGGACTACAACGTGTCGGTGCTGGAGACGACGTCGGTTGGTTGACCGAGGTAAAAATTGATGGCCTTGCGATCAACCTGGTCTACGAAAACGGCGCCTTAGTGCGGGCTGCAACCCGGGGCGACGGTCGAGTGGGAGAAGACGTGACCCGCAACGTGCTCACCATTCAAGAAATCCCCAACCGACTGGTCGGCGAGGACATTCCTGACCAGCTTGAAGTACGCGGCGAAGTATTTATGCCGGTCAAAGACTTCACCGAGTTCAACGAAGCTCGTGTAGAAGCCGGCGAGGTGCCCTTTGCAAACCCACGCAATGCTGCGGCCGGTTCGCTGCGGCAAAAGAATCCCGCTGAAACAGCCAAACGTCCACTGGCCATGTTCGTGCACGGACTGGGAACCGTATCCGGTACAACCATCACCTCTCAGCACCAGGCCTATGACCTATTGCAGCAGTGGGGCCTGCCGGTGTCGCCCTACACCAAACTCTTCCACGGGACCTCCGCCGAGGTTGCCGAACAAGTGGAACACTACATTAGCTATTACGGCGAACACCGTCATGACCTCGTGCACCAAATCGATGGCATCGTCGTCAAAGTCGACCACGTCGCCTATCAGCAGCAACTGGGGTACACTTCCAGAACGCCGCGCTGGTCCGTGGCATATAAGTATCCGCCCGAAGAAGTTCACACCAAACTGCTCGATATTTTGGTCAATATTGGACGGACCGGACGAGTCACACCCTATGCGGTCATGGAGCCGGTGTTTGTTGATGGTTCGACCGTATCGATGGCCACCCTGCATAACCAAGATGTGGTAAAAGCTAAAGGAATTAAAATCGGTGACACGGTCGTGCTGCGTAAAGCCGGCGATATCATCCCGGAAATCGTAGGACCCGTCATGCCGTTGCGTGACGACGATGCCGTCGACTTTGTGATGCCTAGCAACTGTCCGGCATGTGGCACGGGATTGCGATCCATGAAAGAAGGCGATGTCGACCTTCGATGCCCAAACGCCGAAAGCTGCCCGGCACAACTTACTGGCCGCATCGAACACGCGGGGTCTCGAGGAGCATTCGACATCGAGGCCCTGGGCGAAGAAGCTGCTATCTGGCTTACCAACGGACCGGGCCCCGACCCAGCCGAGAACTCCGGGATCGTTGAGCCCACGGGCGCCGGGGTGCTCACCTCCGATGCTCAGCTCTTTGACCTCGCCGAATCTGGCGACGAGGAGCTGAAAGCCCGACTGGCCGAGGTGTATGTGTGGCGTCAAAAGCGCTCCAAAGGTCAACCCACGGGTAAATGGGAACAGGTGCCGTACTTCTATACCCGAAGCGGCCACCCCACCGCCAACACCAAGCGGCTCTTTGAGGAGCTGGAGAAAGCCAAGCAGCAACCCCTGTGGCGCGTACTTGTAGCGTTGTCCATTCGGCATGTTGGACCAACCGCAGCCCGAGCGATCGCGGCGTCATTTGGTTCCATGGATGCCCTCCGGACAGCAGCCTTGGCAGAAGACTACGAACGGTTCACCTACGTCGACGGTGTGGGTGAAGTCATTGCCACAGCCGTCATGGAGTTCTTTGCCACTAACTGGCGGCTGGACATCATCGATGCATGGGACCGGGCAGGGGTGACCATGGCTGATGAAGTTTCCGAGAACTCAACGCTCTTGGAAGGCGTCACCATTGTTGTGACCGGGACGCTGGAAGAGTACACGCGAGACTCGGCAAAGGAAGCCATTCTCTCCCGCGGTGGTAAATCCACCGGGTCGGTTTCTAAAAACACCGACTACCTGGTGGCCGGAGCTAATGCCGGTTCGAAACTCACACGCGCTGAGGAGCTGGGCGTGACAGTATTGGACGAACAAGGATTCACCGAATTGTTGGCAGGAGAATGATGAAGGCTTTTCTAGCGGTTGCACGAGCTGCAGCACAGGCCGGTGCTGCTCAACTCGCTCGACGTCCAGACAACACTGCACCATTAGGCGTTGAAGACCTCGGTGCAGAAACCAAGTCTTCAGGTTCCGACTGGGTTACTGACTTTGATCGGAAAGCCGAGGATGCGATTCGGTTCGTGCTGCAATCGTACCGACCTCACGACGAAATATATGGCGAAGAATACGGCGCCACAACCGTTGAGGAGCCCAGCGGATACCGTTGGTCGATCGATCCGCTGGACGGCACGACGAACTTCATTCGCGGCTTGCCGCACTACTGCTCATCGGTTGCCGTCGAGTACCACGGACGATGGGTAGCCGCAGCCATAGTTGCCCCCGCGTTGAGGCGTTCATGGTGGGCATCGGTTGGAGCCGGTGCTTACACCTCGATAGACGGACCATTGGATGTGGGCCTGACAGGTCGTCCCGCGGAACCAGTGCGACTGGCAGGGCCCGTGCTTGGACGCTCCGGACGCCTGCTCGCCTCCGGATTTGCTTACGACTCGGCACGCCGGGTATTCCAGTTTGAACAACTGCAGCGCATTTTAGGGGCTGGCGATTTCGCGGATATGCGCAGAGCAGGTTCTGCCGCGCTCGACCTCTCCTTAGTCGCCGATGGCACGCTGGATGCCTACGCCGAATATGGTTTGCAAGAATACGACTGGGCAGCCGGTGCACTTATTGCTCAGGAAGCCGGTGTCCCCGTACGCCGTCCGGCCTGGCCACAATCTGATACCACACCAGACTGGACCCTTGCCGGCGATATCGGCATTCCGCACGCTGAACTTGACCTGGATCCGCAGCATCCCATCGGTAGAATAGTCCTTAATGGCACAGTTGACACCAACGACCCGGCCGACTGGATTCGGGAACAAGCCGCCGCCTATGGAGCACGAGACGGTGTTTGGACAGTAGAAAACTTCACGCTTGAATGCAGCGTTGGCCACGAGGCAGTAACCGTGACGGCAACTGGTCCGGCAGATCGTGCTGAGGCTATGAAACAGCAGTTGAAAGAGGTCCGTTGGTAATCGTCAGACCCGCTACCCTAGACGATCATCCGGCCGTGTCCGACCTGACCCACCAGGCATATGTGGAGTCTGGTCACGTGTCGGCTTCAGACCCGTACGCCGCCGCACTGACCGACATGCAAGCCCGCGCAGCGAATCTTTTCGTCGCCGAGGTTGAAGGTCAGATCGCAGGTAGCGTGAATATCGCCACCCCCGGATCATCGATGATCGAAGTTGCTTACGACAACGAGCTCGAATTTCGTATGCTAGCCGTGCATCCTTGGTACCAAGGTCGGGGGATAGGCCGCGAGCTTGTCAAATTTGTATTGAACCACGCTCGCCAGCACGATCTTTCCCAGGTGGTCATCACCACGATGGGCTCAATGACCACCGCCCAGGCGATGTATGCCAGATTAGGTTTCCAACGAGCACCAGACCGAGACTGGAATCTATATACCGCCGGTATCGTGGACGACGAACAAGGACTCGAAACCTTCCTCGTCTATGTCCACCCCTTAAACTGAGATATCTAGTAAAGGAGAACCATGGTTGACAACATAGCAGCGACCGCCCATATAGCCCTGACGGAGGACGAACGTCAGCGTCTCACCGCAGAGTTTGACCCGATTATTGATGCATTGGTGGTGACCGCAGATGAACAGCTACCGGTGACCGTCAACCCGCTGCCCGTCAACAATAAGCTCCGTGCCGACGTCGTCGCCAATGAGCTGTCCAATGAACAGGCACTTTCTGCAGCCCCCGAATCGCAAGACGGACAATTTATGGTTCCCGCAATCCTGGACGGAGAATAATGCATCTCACACAACTGACCGCCACCGACATGGCGGCAAAGCTTCGTGCCGGTGAAACTACGGCCGTGGAATTAGTACAGGCGCACCTGGACGAGGCCTCAACCGCATTTGTCTTCATCAACGCCGACGAGGCGCTGGCCGTTGCCGCAGAGGTAGATGCAGGCAAATATGACCACACTCTTGCCGGTGTCCCCGTCGTTTTGGCGGATGTACTCGTCACAGAGAACATGCCGACCGCTGCAGGCTCCGCATACCTCGACGGTTGGGTCGCTCCATATGAAGCCACCGCGGTAGCTCGACTGCGGGCCGCCGGCTTGCCGATTCTAGCCAAGGCCCGCGTTGCCGAATTTGGCATGGGCCAAGAGTCGGGAGCTCACGAGGCCGTTGCCAATCACCAGGCACCCTTTGCCGTCGTGTCTGATACCGCCGGCACAGCACGTCATATCGCAACAGAGACCGGGGTTGTCGCAGTGAAACCGACTTACGGTGCGATCTCGCGGTTCGGGCTGGTTGCCGCCGTATCCTCGATGGATACCGTGACGCCGATTGCACGAAACACCGCAGACGCGAAAGCCCTGCACCAGGTCATGGTCGGCGCCGATGAACTTGACCCAACCAGTGTGGAATACGACTGGGACTTTTCCTCGGAGGCCGCTGTCGCAGGCGGCACCATCGGGGTGCTCACCGAACAACCTGCCGACGTTACCGACGAAGCGTGGGCAACCTACCAGGCCGGTATGGAGAAGCTCCAGGACGCTGGAATGAACACCACCGAGGTCACCATGGACACCCTGGGGCAAGCAGCACAAGCAGCCCACATCATCGGGGCCGCAGAATTCTCAGCCAACCTGGCAAAATTCGATGGTATTCGCTTTGGAAACCGTGTCACCCCGGACAATGGAACCGTCCAAGACGTCATCACCGCATCACGTGGTGCCGGATTCGGTTACGAAACCAAACGCCGTATCATCGTGGGAACGCACCTGCTGTCGGCGGGAACCATCGACTCCCACTTCTATCCAGCACAGAAAATCCGCACCGCTGTCATCAACGAATACAACACCGCATTTAAATCCGTTGACGCCATCGCCGTACCGGCGGGCATCCAGCAGGGCGAAGAATACGAATCCACCAACGCAGGTATCGGTGCTTCACTAGCAGGCCTGCCCGCAGCAAGCGTGGCAGGTGTCCACATTTGTGCACCAACCTATGCAGACGAACTGGTCTACCGCATCAGCGCCGTCGTTGAAACCACGGCAGGAGCAGCAGCATGAAAACCGCACTACAAACGTACGAACCGGTTCTCGGCTTTGAAGTTCACGTAGAACTCAATACCGTGACCAAAATGTTCTCCACCGCCACGAACGCATTCGGAGATCAACCCAACTCCAACGTCACCGCAGGCGACCTGGGTATGCCGGGCACCCTGCCGACCATCAACCAAGCAGGCATCGATTACGGCATCAAACTCGGGCTGGCATTAAACTGCACCATTGCGCCGGAATCACGTTTCGACCGCAAACAGTACTTCTATCCGGACCTCGGGAAGAACTACCAGACCTCGCAGTTAGAACCGGCCATTGCTTATGACGGCTACGTGGATGTGGAACTCGACGACGGCGAGATTTTCCGCGTTGAAATTGAACGCGCCCACATCGAAGAAGACGCCGGAAAACTTACCCACATTGGGTCCACCGGACGGATCCACGACGCTTCCGCCTCGTTGGTTGATTACAACCGTGCAGGCGTGCCGCTGGTGGAAATTGTCTCGCGCCCCATCACTGGAGCAGGCGAACGTGCACCCGAACTCGCTCGGGCATACCTGGCCACCATCCGAGATATCGTCAAAGCGCTCAACGTCTCCGATGCCCGCATGGAACGCGGCAACATCCGTTGTGATGCGAATGTCTCGTTGATGCCGATCGGTTCGGAAACCTTCGGCACCCGCACCGAAACGAAAAACGTGAACTCCACACGCGCTGTCGCTGCAGCCGTGGAGTCTGAAATCATCCGTCAGGCCAAAGTCCTGGATGCGGGTGAAGCTATCACACAGGAAACCCGGCACTGGGATGAAGAAGCCCGGTCCACTCGTTCCGGCCGCCCTAAATCGGATGCCGACGACTACCGGTACTTCTCGGACCCAGACTTGGTCCCAATCGTCACCGATGAAGCCTGGATCGAGCGCCTTCGTGCAGAACTGCCCGAGAATCCACTACAACGCCGTCGCCGACTGCGTGAAGAATGGGCATTCTCGGAATCCGAGTTCCGCGACGTTGTCGCCGCCGGTGTACTCGATGAAATCGAAGCGACCGTCGTGGCGGGTGCAACTGCCGAAGCTGCACGCAAGTGGTGGATGGGCGAAATCGCGCGTATTGCCAACGAAAAAGGTGTGTCACCTGAAGGTCTTGGCGTGACTCCGGCCGATGTCGTCGAAATCGAACGCTTAATCGCCGACAAGACCATCAACGACAAGATTGCACGCCAGGTGGTCGGCCATGTTGCTGAAGGCGAAGGTCGCCCAACAGAAGTCGTCGAGGCACGCTCACTCGCTGTCGTTTCTGACGAGGGCGCTCTCACGACCGCAGTGGATGAGGCGATGGCTGCCAATCCAGATGTCGTTGAACGTATCAAAGGCGGACACATGCAAGCCGTCGGCGCCCTGATCGGTCCGGTTATGAAAGCCACCAAGGGACAAGCCGATGCTGGCCGCGTCCGTGAAATCATTCTGGAAAAAATCGGCTAACTGAAGCGATAAAAACGGGCAGCCATATAAAGGCTGCCCGTTTTTTGCTAGCAAAAGCGAAACACCTACAGCCTCACAACCAATCCGGACGAAAGATATCAACGTGATCATTATCGGCGGCGGGATCGCCGGCATCTCACTGGCGCGCGAACTGTCGAAACGCGGACAACACGTCACCCTGCTGGAAGCTGAAGAAGCATTGGCCCACCACACCTCGGGACGATCTGCCCAGCAACTCGTCCTCGGATATGGTCCGGCAGCGGTCCGCGAGCTGACAGACCTCACCGTCAGTATGCTGAAATCGCAACAGCAAGTATTAGAGACGCCAGTAGTATGGCCATCCTCATTCATGATGGTTGGTACCGACGATGAGGTCGACACGCATGCGTACCCGGGCCAGATTCGTCAGGATGACCATATGCTGCACACTCTGGTTCCTGAGTTGCGGCCCACACGGCTTACTGCCGGGGCACTAGATAACCGGTCATTGCGGATTCGAGCAACCGCCATGATCGACTGGCTGGTGACCGAAGCAAAGCTTGTAGACATTCATCTCGGTGAACAAGTTGTCGACGCTAAGTTCCATGACGGGGCGTGGACGGTGACCACACAGCAGTGCACGTATACCGCAGACACGGTCATTAATGCCGCCGGTGCCTGGGCCGACGAAGTAGCTGAGGTATTTGGGGTAGCTCCGCTCGGGCTCACGCCACTGCGTCGCAGTGCAGCCATCCTAGAAATCGATACTCCAATTTCCCCAGATCGTTGCATGGTCATGAAGATCGGTGGATACTACTATCGCTACGAAGACGAGTACGCGATTTTAGCATCACCGCAAGAAACCGTGCCATCCCCACCGGAAGATGCGCAGCCAAATGACACCGATATTTCGGCGATGATCGAAGAGATCCACGCCGATACGACGCTCCGTATCAAAAGGGTACGCAGCTCTTGGACCGGGCTTCGAACACAAGCTTCCGACGGTGTACCGGTCGTGGGTTACGACGACCAGCCTGGCTTTTTCTGGCTGGCCGGCCAATCCGGCTATGGTTTCCAAACAGCTCTAGGTTTTGCCAAACTTGCAGCCGAGCTCTTACTCGAGGACACAGTGGGGGACTGGGTCAGCCAGCAAGCCGTGACAGATCTGCAGCCGAACCGTTTACGCTAATCTTCCGCGTACTGTAACGCTTGGTAGGCTCGCTGGATACGTGGTTGAACCTTGGCATTGAGCCGTCGCCAGCCACCGGGTGAAACGTCCCAACTCAGTGCATCTGCTAGAGAATACAGCCCCAGTGCGCCGGACCAGACCCGTGCTCGGTTTGGTACAGCCGAAAACTCTTCTAATGCAACACCGTGCCACAGATTCAAATAGGTTGCATTGAGCGCTGTATCCCAGACTGCAGCGTAGTCCCAGTCCAGGATTCCGATGAGTTCACCATCTACCCAGTGCATATTGTGACCAGCCAGATCTCCGTGCACGAGCCCAGCGCCCACCCCCTCGTCTGTCCACGCATGTATATGTTCGGCAATCGCACGGTGCATATCGTGTTCAACAGCTGAATCTAATCGAACCAGCATTTCGTCGGTGATCCGACCGCGCTGCGCAAAGGGTTGTCCCAAGCTCAGACCCGAGGTGTCATAACGTTCTAGCGTTTGGACAACGGTCGCCAACGTTGTCGCGTTCCCACTATGGTGCGGATGCGCCGAGCCTGGGATATACGCCTGTAGCACGCCGCCATCTACGGACGATAACGGAGTTGGCACCTGCCAAGGCAAGCGGAGTTCCTCTAAGAGCCGCGTCTTACGAGCCAGCTCTGGATCATTACGACGAGGGATCCGGGCGACTGCAAGCCCTTCCGCTATCACCAGCACATGATCTTTGCCGCGCTCAACGACGTTGGCTTGTTGCCAGTCATAGGCTTGGATTTGGGATGCCAATGTTCTGGGCACCGTATCAAGGAGCTGGAGAGCCAGATTCTGGGCATACGCGACGGGCATGGTTCGATTGTATAGGGCCTATCTCGGAACCTCGGTCCAGAGTCAAGTCTGCGGCCACGAAGTGTCCGCTCCATTTTCCGGGAGGCTTCGTTGCGGGGGTCGCCGGTATGCCACTATGACCCGTACATGTAGTGCAAGCGGATTGAGCACGGACAAGATGACTAGGGTGGAAGCATCCGCAGCCCTCGGCTGATTGGCAAGGACGAACGACCAGAAACTGTCCAAACCTTGGCTGAACCAAAGCGGACGGCTCCCAAGAGGGAATGCTGCGACCAAAACCGTGAAGGAAAAGCACATGACAACTCACGAGCCCACGGAGTTTGCTCATAACGCGGAGCAAGATACTGATCCGACAGTGGTTCAGAAACCCCTGCTGCGCGGGTGGATTCATCTGGTTGCCACACCGGTGGCGCTGATCGCCGGTCTTATAGCCGTCGCGCAACCTGAAGAGACTTACCAGCGGCTCAGTGTAGCCGTGTTCGTTCTGTGCTCGGTCGTGCTCTTTGGCGCGTCAGCGGTATATCATCTGGGTAATTGGGAACCAACACGTCGGGCCATTCTTCGGCGTATAGACCACTCCAATATTTATCTGCTCATAGCTGGTACCTACACTCCATTGGCCGTGCTCTTACTAGAACCAGACACACGAAACTTGCTGTTGGGTATTATCTGGCCGGGCGCACTTTTGGGTATTGCCGTGCGGCAGTTCTGGATCTCGGCACCACGGTGGGTTTACGTTCCGATTTACGTGATCCTCGGGTGGGTAGCAATATGGTTCCTGCCAGATATCTATCATGGCGGGGGTGGCGCAGTCGTGTGGCTTGTGGTTCTGGGCGGCCTCTTGTATACCGCTGGTGCCCTCATCTATGCCATCAAGCGGCCCAATTGGTTTCGATACACATTCGGATTCCACGAGACTTTTCATGTTTGTACGGTTCTGGGATGGATGCTACATTTTGGCGCGATCGCTGCATCCTGGTGATGCAGCGATCGTCATCACCGACGCACTGTGGAACGAATCTGTACCGTGGGCGAGATGGGTCCCCAGATTTTCACTCTTTCCACGCTGAAGCAGTACGCAATTATGGGTGGTGCAGGATTGCTGTTTGCCATCTCGGCAATCGTATTCATGTTTCAACAGATGTGGGGACAGGCCGGCATTGCACTGATCTTATTACCGACGATTTTCGTGCCGCTGTTGCTCGAAAAATGGCTCCAGTTCCGCATGCCGGTGAGTCTGCAGGTGCAGTACGCACTGTTGCTCGTGCTGGGCCCGTATGTTGGTGGAACGCTGGGCCTCTATATCGCATGGCCACCGTGGGATACTGTGGTGCATTTCTACTCGGGTATTCCCATTAGTTTTGCAATTATTCGCGCGTTGGGCCTCGTTCAGCAGAAATACCGAATTGCAGTGCCCGTGTGGTTCGAAATATTCGTGCTCATCGCCGCAAAAACCTTCATCGCGTTTATATGGGAAATCGGTGAATTCAGTTTCGACTTGCTCTTCGACGCCAATACACAGGACGACAATTTTGACACGATGACGGACATGATTGCCGGCATTACGCCCTCCCTATTCATAGCGAGTGCCTTGGTAATGCATCGTCGAAACGGCAGGTTCAAATATTTCAACTCCCTGCTTACACATTGGCGTGCTATATGACAGTCAGCCGCTGGCACGAGTCGTATGTGCATTCGATCACTATCGGAACACTTTCCGTGGCAAGTAAGTTATAGTGGGTGAAAGCTTCAAATTTGAACGCATCATACTTGTGAAATGTGTGCGCTTCGACGCGATAGTTTAGGAACAGCTATGACTCAGAACGCAATGCCCCAGACCGATACCCGACTCGCCGAGGAAACTGAGATGGGTGCGGTGACGCTGAAAGTCGCCGATCTCGATAACATGATTCGGTATTACACCAACGCGCTGCCGCTGAACGTTATCGACCAACAGGGTTCATCTGCCGTCATCGGCCGCGGCAACCGTCCGCTAGTCATTCTGGAGCATTCGCCAGAACTCAAACAAGCTTCCCCGCGTGCGGCTGGGCTGTTTCATACAGCCATACTGTTTGAAACGGAAACCGCTTTGGCAGCTGCGGTGTACTCAGTAGCCCAGTACGCGCCGAACACCTTTACCGGCAGTGCCGACCACCTAGTCAGCAAAGCATTTTACTTCAGCGATCCAGAAGGAAACGGCATCGAGCTGTACTGGGACCGCGATCGCAGCGAATGGAGCTGGGTGCATGGACAAGTGGAGATGGACAATCTCTTGCTGGATCCTAATCAGTATCTTCAGGACTACATGACAGAAGGTGCCATGCTGAATCCGGCCATCGGCGATGCCACAATTGGGCACGTGCACCTTCAGGTTGGAAGTCTCGAGGGCGCGCAAAAGTTTTATGTCGATTGGCTCGGCTTCGATGCAACAAAGGCCGATTTTCCCGGAGCGCTTTTCGTGAGTGCCGGGGGATATCACCACCACATGGCTATGAATATCTGGAACAGTCGTGGCTCCGGCAGACGCGATAACACGCTGGGTCTTGGTGAAGTTGATATCGTGCTCCCTACCAAGAACGATATTGGTGAAGTTGCTGAAAGGGTTCAACACTACGGAGTTGACGTCGCTGATGACGGCCGTACTTTGCGATTCGAAGATCCGTGGGCGAACGTCCTGCGACTGCGAACCTCGCAAGAGTAAAATCTGGTTCTGAGAATAAAACAAATGCGACCATGACTAAAGGGTCATGGTCGCATTTGTGCATTGCACTGGTGCCGGTTGCTGGCAACGGTGCACACGTGGAAAATTTCTAGATGGTCACGATGCCTTTGGGAGTCGAGAATGATACTTCTGCGATCCCGGGAGTTCCTGACGGAGCTACGTATTTAATGTTCAGGTCGTCGACAAGCTCATCGGTGTCACCGAGGCCTAGCCAGTCGCGTACGCGAGGCCGGTTTCCTCCAATGGTGATTGATTCGATCGAGGCATCGGCCGGTTCTGCCTGTGACGGGTGCAGATCCTCGGTCCCTTCGAGCCAGCGCAGGATGTAGGGCACCTGCGGGTCTGCGATGAGGCCTTTGATACCGATCTGTTCCCATTCGAGCGTCCGGCCATCAGGAAAGGTGCGCCCACCGGGGACGGCGCGGCGGTCGAGGCGTTCCTCGAAGGGTGTCATGTCATCAACAGAGACAACCCAGCCCATCCAGCCTCCACCCATATTTGAGCGGGCCCGAACGGCCTGTCCGAACGGGGCTTTTTCAGCTGCCGGGTGTTCGAGAACTTCGACAACTTCAAAATATTGACGGTTTTTCATCGGGAAGAAGACGTTACGTGTCCCAAAGCGCGGGTGAATACCACCATTGACCCAGTCGATACCGAGTTGCTGAGCAATTTTGTCAGCGGTAGCAACGAGTCCTTCGGGACCTACAGCATAAGAAACATGATCCAAGCGCATGTCAATAGTTTTTCACGCTTCAACCGGTGGAAATGAAATAAGTCACGAAAAGAGGCGAAAGCCACACTTTGTGAAGCAGTTAGGCAAAAATTTGCCCCTCGGGTTCAAACCGAGGGGCAAATTTGCGTGCTGACTTCGTTAGTAGCGCATGAGTGCGGCAACGTTTTCAACACGTCCATCAGAGATGATGACGATATCGCCGGAATTGAGCTTGGTGTGCAGGATGGCCGTATTGACATCGCCTGTGCCGTCGGAGGCATTCAACGATGGGTTGATGAAGAGGGTGTCGATACGACCTGCCTCGGCTGCTTCACGAATTAGATCCGGTTGGGTCTCTCCAAGACCTGTGCCGGAGACATCTGCGAAGCGACCAAATGCAGCGTCGTCGTTCGCTGCGAAGTGCGGACGTACAACTTCCCAACCAGCTTTCTGTAGGTCGCGATTTGATACAGAATCTGGATTACCTGAGATGAAATCCTCAGCCACCACCGGGTAAGAGGATGAGGCCTTCAAAGTAGTTACATTTTCTGCGACCCCTGCCAAGACCATAGGCTGGGAGCGGGCGCGGCCGAGGAGATCGCCGAGTGAATCTCCAACTTTATGGAGGTAGCGAGATACTTCAGCATCTTGGCTGTCAGCGATGCCTCCGTGGCCATGGAACATAGTGCCATTACTGCCGACAGAGCGATTCTGTAACGTTGCCTGTCGATCATCAGTGTTGGTCACGTCTTCGAATGATTCTGGAACGATATCTTGCAGGTCGAGCTGAACGACGGAATCTTTGGTGGCGTCGAGTAGTCGAACCTTATTTTGCGAAACGCCGAGAATGTAAAACGCGTGAGACTTCGTGAGGGTTTCTGAAATAGGGCGGAGCACGAAATGCTCGGCAACGTTGGTGTATTCGGAGACCGGAACTCCCAAGCGGTAGACCAGGTTCAGACCCTTCGCAGCATATAGCGCAAGTGACTCGCCCTGCTGACGAAGGAAGGGTGCATCGGTGGCTATCGCGTCGAAGGATGCCATCATGTCTTTGGCGTCTGATTCGGGTACGCCGGCATTGACGAGTTTTCGACGAGCCTCATTCACCAACGATTTGACACGTGTTGCTGTGTCCTGAGGCTGATGTTGTGGAGGGGCAGTGGGCAGATAGATTGTGACCTTTGGGCCTGTGGCTGCGGCCATCGCCTTCAGGTCATCAGCTGTGATGTCATCAAAGTATCCGAGTTGTTCCATGCATCAACACTACAACGACTAATCCAGCTTTTGCAGGGTTCAAAATCGGCCAGTTCGTTGCTACCGGCATAATTTTTGAAACAGGTCTCACGCCACTCAATATCAAGTCGCCATTTAGGGGTTTTTCTGGCATAGTAGTGGGTATTGGTCACGAGTGTCAGTAGTAATGCCCCGGCTTACTGACCGGCAACCCTCCTCCGCGGTGGGGTGCCCCGGGTGAGGACCAGGTCTCATGACAAATTGAGACAAGCGCGGGTCTTCGCGCACGTCATGTAGCCTGCGCGGTAGACGTAGCGTTGAAAGACCCCTTGACATTCAGAAGGAGTCTTTGCATTGACACAACGTGACATCACCGACCAGTCCACCTGGGGATTGACTACCCGTCAGATTCACGCAGGAATGGCCGAAGACACAGATTTCGGGGCAACGCAACTGCCCATCTATCAGTCCACGAGCTTCAACTTTCCTGATACGGAAACAGCCGCTGGACGATTTGGCTTGTCAGAACTGGGCCCTATTTACTCGCGACTTACTAACCCCACAAATGACGCAGTCGAAAACAAGATCGCAGCGCTCGAAGGGGGCGTTGGTGCAGTACTGCTGTCTTCGGGACAGTCAGCAACCACTCTGAGCGTGCTCAACGTTGCTGGTGCAGGCGATTCTGTTGTCGTTTCTACCTCGCTGTATGGCGGTACACAGAACCTGTTCAAGCACACACTGCCACGCCTTGGTATCGAAACTATCTTTGTGCAGGACCCAGAAAATCTTGATGAGTGGCGTAACGCCATCAAGCCAAACACGAAGGCTGTGTTTGGCGAAGTCTTGGGTAACCCGAAAGCTGACGTGCTTGATGTACAAGCAGTGGCAGACGTCGCGCATGATGCGGGCATTCCGCTTATTATCGACGCCACGCTGACCCCGCCCACAGTCTTTCGTGCTTTCGAATACGGGGCAGACATCACCGTGCACTCCACTACCAAGTATCTCAGCGGTCATGCCGCAGGCATTGGGGGAGTGATTGTCGATTCTGGCAACTTTGACTGGACAGCGAACCCAGAAAAGTTCCCGTGGTTCAACGAGCCAGACGAGTCCTACCACGGCGTAGTTTTCGGTACTGATTTTGGTCCGAACGGACCACTGGGTGCCAACCTCTCTTATATTCTGCGAATCCGCACACAGCTACTGCGTGATCTCGGAAACTCCGCTTCACCATTCAATTCGTTCCTGCTGAACTTAGGGCTAGAGACGCTGTCACTGCGGATGGAACGCCATATAGAAAACGCCCAACGAGTCGCTGAATGGCTCGAAGCACATCCCCAAGTTGAAAGCGTGCAGTACGCCGGTTTGAAATCTTCGCCGTATTACGAACGGGCACAGCAGCTGCTACCCAACGGTACTTCAGGCATCGTTGCCTTCAACATCGTCGGTGGCAAGAACGCTGGCCAAAAATTTGCGGAGTCGTTGACGCTGCACAAACTCGTGGCAAACCTTGGCGACGTACGTTCGCTCGTTGTGCATCCTGCTACCACTACCCACGCTCAACTTTCTGAAGTTGAACAGCTCGCTGCGGGCGTGAATCCCGGCCTTGTCCGGCTCTCGGTCGGCTTGGAAGACATAACAGACATTTTGGACGACCTGCAGTCCGGCTTTGACGCCGCTGCAGCTGTTTAGCAAGGAGTGAAAGGTCATGTCATTGGATCTTGAATCGGTGACCGACCCGGCAACTTATGCGGCAGGATCTGCCCTCAAGTCAGTAGCTATCGGTGAGCTTCACTTTGAAACCGGTGGGTATTTGCCACAGGTCGAGGTCGCATATGAAACATGGGGGAAACTGAACGCCGATAAAACCAATGCGGTGCTCATCCAACATGCTTTGACCGGAGACAGCCACGTTGCTTCGTCCGAACTGCTAGCCGAACCAGGTTGGTGGGAATATCTCGTCGGCCCCGGAAAACCCATCGATACGGATAAATGGTTCGTCATAGCCACCAACATGATAGGTGGCTGCTACGGATCGACGGGCCCCTCATCACTAGACGATCGCCAACAGCCTTATGGCGCACGCTTCCCCTTCGTAACCCTGCGGGATGCGGTTAATGCCGAAGCCAGACTTGCCGACATCCTAGGAATTGAACGTTTCCATGCGGTCATCGGAGGGTCCATGGGTGGTGGGCGCGCACTTGAATGGGCAGCCATGTATCCAGAGCGTGTGGCAGGCGTTGGGGTGATCGCATGTGGCGGTCACTCAACAGCAGAACAGATTGCCTTTGCCCAGGCTCAGGTCGAAGCAATCCGCCTGGATCCCAACTTCAACGACGGCGATTACTATGACGGCCCGGCTCCTGTGCAAGGGCTTGGGATCGCTCGTCGTATCGCACACATTAACTATCGTTCGGAAACAGAACTGAATGCTCGTTTTGGACGGAAATTCCAAAATGAGGAAGACCCGTTGAGTTCACCGGTCGCAGTCAGAAACGGTCGATATCAAGTCGAGTCGTACCTGGATTATAAAGCCAAGGATCTCGCGGTGCGGTTTGACCCCAATTCCTATATTGCGCTGACGGAAGCCCTAATGTCTCATGACGTCGGTCGGGGACGCGGAGGGCAAGCCGCCGCGGTCGCTGAGATTACTGCAACACCGTTCATCGTGGCAGTGAACTCAGATAGGCTATATTTCCCAGAACAGAGCTACCAGTTAGCGGCTGACTTTGGGCCGGACACTCCGGTGCACCTGATCGATTCACCTATCGGACATGACGGATTTTTGACCGATCTTCACCAGGTAGCTGATGCCATGATCGATACGTTAGGACTCTGAAATAGCATGCACGTTCGTTGGTCCCATGAAACACCCCTTCCAGATTCAGATCTCGTTGTCTTTCTCCACGGGTTCGGAGCTGACGAAAATGACCTGCTGCCACTGGGTAACGCTTTCGATGACCGGTACACGATCGCTAGCGTACAAGCACCTAAGAAACTGCCGGATCATTTCGGCGGCTACTGCTGGTTCCCCATCTCGACTGAGCTGGAAGCTAACGGCCAAGACATCATTACGCCGGTGCAGCAGCTGGATGACTGGGTGCAATCCGTAGCCTCTGATTATCGCAGCGTGTCTCTGCTTGGTTTCTCCCAGGGTATGGCTATGGCAACATCGTTGATGCGCATGCGGCCAGGGACATACGCGACCATTATTGGTCTCTCCGGATTTGTCGTCGACGCCACGGAAACTCCTGAGCTGCAAGCTTTGTTCCAGGACGACCAGGTGGCCGCAACCCAACAGCCTTTCTTCTGGGGGTACGACCCAGGTGATCCGATTGTCGCCTCGGACCGAATCGCTGAAACCGGTGCCTGGCTACGACCACGTGTCACACTCGAAGAACGTACCTATAACGGGATTGGCCATGGCATCCACCCCCAGGAAATCTCGCACTTCATGGCGTTCCTGAACGAGCAGATGTAGCCAACCCCACACTCATCGACTACTCGGTTTCAATGACAACATCGAGGTCAAGCTGTGCAAGGGTGATCACGTCGTCAGCAAACAGCTGGCGCCCGCGACGTGTCTCCGTTGTTCCGTTGACCTGCACTTCTCCTGCAGTAATAACATCACGGGCATCGACCCCATCTTCCACCACATTGGCCAGCTTCAACGCCTGACCAAGTCGGATCATATCGTCACGGATCATTAGTGTTTCGCTATTGGTGCTCATACTCCCATTGTCACCCACAAGCGCCAAAGTTTCGACTAACCTAAACTAGTTGCAGGTCTATCCATGACCCCACCATCAAACGTGTAATTTTTCGATAATGGAAAGTGATACCTCCATGGCACAACCGTCCACTCTCGACCAGGTCATTAACCTGGCAAAACGCCGCGGATTCGTCTTCCAGGCCGGTGAGATTTACGGCGGTTCACGCTCAGCATGGGACTACGGTCCACTTGGCGTCGAACTCAAAGAAAACATCAAATCTCAGTGGTGGAACAACTTTGTCCGAGGTCGCGGCGACATGGTCGGTCTGGACTCATCCATTATCCTGCCCCGCAAAGTCTGGGAAGCATCCGGCCACGTCGAAACGTTCGTCGATCCATTGGCCGAGTGCACGGCATGCAACCACCGCCACCGCGACGACCATTTGATTGAAGCTTTTGAAGACAAACACGGCCGCACGCCGGCACGCGAAGAGCTTGTCTGCCCGAACTGCGGTACCCGCGGTAAAATGACCGAAGCACGGACCTTCTCCGGTTTGATTCGTACATTCCTCGGCCCGGTGGCCGATGACGATGGTCTGCACTACCTGCGCCCTGAAACCGCGCAAGGTATGTACCTCAACTTCTTGAACGTGGTCAACACCTCTCGCAAGAAACCACCTTTTGGCATCGGCCAGATCGGTAAAGCCTTCCGTAACGAAATCACTCCCGGAAACTTCATTTTCCGCACCCGTGAATTCGAACAGATGGAAATCCAATTCTTCATCCCACCCGCTGAGGCCGACACCTGGTTCGACACGTGGGTCAACCAAGCACAAGACTGGTTCTTTGACCTCGGCATCAACCCAGACAATCTACGCCAGTACAACGTCCCAGACGGCGAACGTGCACACTACTCTTCGGTGACCATCGACCTCGAATACAAGTTCGGATTCTCAGGTGGCGACTGGGGCGAACTCATGGGGATCGCCAACCGTGGTGACTTCGACCTCACGAACCATACTGAAGGTTCCGGAACCAAGATGCAGTACTTCGACCAGGCATCAGGCGAGCGCTACACCCCATACGTGATTGAACCGTCGTGGGGACTGACACGCTCGCTCATGGCTTTCCTCGTCGATGCGTACTCTGAAGATGAGGCCCCAAATACCAAGGGTGGCATCGATACCCGCACCGTGCTGCGCCTGGATCCTCGTTTGGCGCCTGTGAAAGCTGCTGTGCTCCCGCTATCCAAGAAAGCAGAACTGGCAGAGCCCGCCAGTAAACTTGCTGCTGATCTGCGCAAGCGTTGGAACGTAGACTACGACGACGCAGGTGCTATCGGCCGTCGATACCGTCGTCACGATGAAATCGGTACACCGTACTGTGTGACCTTTGACTTCGATTCGCTTGACGACAACGCCGTGACAATCCGTGATCGCGATAGCATGGCCCAAGAGCGTGTCTCACTCGATAAGGTTGAAAGCTACCTATCGGAAAACCTGGGAGTCTAAGTGGAATTCCGCGACTGGCACGACGGAGACGACCTACGTTTACTGGAACTCTTCTCGGATCCGTACAACGCACAGCACCACCATGATCGCGCCATGCTGGGCGCCTCAACGCAGGAGCCTTTCGGCGTAGGTGTGGTGGCCGTCGACGACGGTATTCCGGTTGCAGCTGGAGCATTACGAGCACAGGCTATTCATCCGCAGCGGATGTGGTGCTATATCGAAACTGCTCCGCTGCAACGCCAACGCGGCATCGCGACTGCACTACTACAACAACTGCTCGAGCGGGCACCCGAGAATACTGAACTCAAGACTCGTTCTGCTGCAACGGATACAGCCACCGCCAACTGGCTGACCACCCACGGCTTTGCACCGGTTCAGCATACACAGCGTGTCATTGTAGCGTCGAAGTCGTTTGAACCAGTCGATATCGACGTCCAACAACTGGCAACCGGCTCAGTTGAACTATCCAAGGTGGTTGCTGAATACTACAACGCCACCCATGGATGGGATCCTTCCGAAATCACACTGACGCAGGCGCAGCAATTGTTGCTAGCCCCGCAAACGGGAGCCCAGCAAGTGTTCATCACACGTTCGGAGAATGGGATCGCAGCCTTTGCCATCGCCTATCCCGGTCCGGTGCCCAATGTAGTTGATCTGTTGATCGGCCACGATCCCAAACACCCAGAGCCGACTGACGACCTCCGGGCGTTGTTGGCGACCGCCGGTGCAGAGCGCAGCTTAGCCATCGAAATCGACAACTCGACGACGGTGCTGAACCCACTGATCGAAGCGGCGGTGGAATCCGACACCGCCCTTATCGAGCACGCATCCACCATTTGGGCAACTGACGCCACACCAAATGCATAACGTACCGTCGAATATTCCTGCCACGCGGCGCAGGGTGGTCATCTGGATGGTCAGTATCTTGGTACCTATGGGCCTTGCCCTTATTGCCGCCATGATCTGGCTATGGCCGTCCGGCGTCCACCAGGAACTTTCCCTTGATGACCCATACGGAACGACCGAGAGCTTCGCAGTCGAATCGGGATCAGTGGTATCTGTTGCGGCTAGTGCTTGCGAGGGTGCATCAGATACTGGGAGTCCCACCGAGGTGCAAGTAGACATCGAATGTCAGACAGCCCAGGTTGCTACCGACTCAGGAACATATGACGTAGAAATTCCGGTGCAAGTCTCTGCTTCTTCAGAAGTGGTGCGTGGCGATAGCGTCAAAATTCTTGTCGGCGATCAGCTTGCCGAAACCGGAGTCTTCGTCGACTTTGAACGAACAGTTCCGGTTGGCCTCCTAGCCGCCCTCTATGCGTTGGTGGTTATCGTTGTTGCACGGTGGAGAGGCGTCCGCGCGATTGGTGGCTTGGTCCTGTCATTTGTCGTGTTATTCGGCTTCATGATTCCTGCGCTACTCGAGGGCGGTCCGCCCTTCTGGGTGGGGCTCATCGGCAGCATGTTGATTATGCTCGTTGTTCTCTATTTTGCCCACGGCTTCTCGCTACGGACGACGACCGCTCTCCTCGGGACTTTTATAGGACTCCTGCTCACGGCTGCCCTTGCAGCTTGGGCATCCGATGCAGCGTATCTCATCGGGCTGGGAGAAGAATACTCGTATATGCTGGCCTCGGTTGTGCCCGAGATACGGCTTTCCGGGATTGTCCTGACCGGCCTCCTAGTCGCCGGTCTGGGGGTGCTCAACGACGTCACCATTACTCAGTCCTCGGCAGTATGGGAAATTAAGGCAGCACAACCAACCATCTCGTCGCGAAGTCTGTTTGCTGCCGGCATGCGTATTGGTCGTGACCATATTGCTTCGACTGTTTACACGATCGCCTTCGCCTACGCTGGGGCGGCATTGCCAATGCTTATCGTCGTTTCCTTATACGACAGGTCTATGCTCGATACTCTCATGTCAGCAGAAATGGTCGAAGAGGTCGTTCGTATTCTTGTGGGTTCGGTCGGGCTAGTACTGGCAATACCGATTACCACAGGCATAGCTGTAGCCGTGTCGAATGCAGTGGCAGATCCACCCGCTCAAACAGCAGAGTCATCTGCAAAACACGTGCAGTAACGAAAAGGGATCTTCACCGCACAACCGGTGAAGATCCCTTCTCATATAGGTCAGAGTTAGACTAAAGTAACGCCATCCTTACGTGCTTGTCTCCAGTCTTTGAAAAAGCCGTGGGCAATCACATAGAGCATTACAGCTACGATAGCGGGCCACATCAGGACGTATACGGTGAGAAAGAAGGTTGTCATGAGTATTCTCCTCGTTCGGGTGGAGTGGAATTAATTTTCTGGTGAACCGTCATCGGATGTCTCTTTTTTCTCGCGTTTAACCGCTTGCAAGGCGAGTTCCTGTTCCTCAGTCGGATCGAAATCGCCGGTGCGATACTGAATCACGTCGAAGTCGAAATTCTGTTTACTACGAACCGACATGAAGTAGCACACCAGGGTACTGACGGAGTAGGCGATCAGAGAAGCACTGAGTGTCTCGTAGTCGCGTAGGACACCAAAAGCAAATGGTGCTGTGATCAGCACTGAAAGGATGCCGACAATTTGGCCCACTCGGATGCCGAAGAAACCAAACGCCATCAGCCCAAGGACAACTCCGACCCCAAGGATTGCCAGGATATCAATGACATATCCGAAGAAATTATCCAATGGAATCAGGCCGAACCGGACAGGGATGAACAGTGCCAAGCCGGCAAGGACCCCCACGGTAAAGGCAGCGTTGGTGACCTTTTTCCAGTAGAAGCTGGCCAGGACAGGGAATACTAGTGCGCCCCAGAGCGCGCCAACGAACACCAAAAGGTCCAGAATATTGAGCTGCAAGCTCGCGAAGACCACGGCTGTGGCCGTGGCGACAATCATGGTGATTCGGCCAACCATCAGCATCGTCTTCGGATTCGCTCGTTCTTTGCCTGCAACGTTCTGTCCGTAAATATCGGCCATGGTGATGGAAGACAGCGCAGCAAGGTCAGAATCAGCCGTTGACGACAACGCTCCAATGACCATAATCACAAAGAGAATCAACAGTACTGGCGGGAGGAAATCTGCTGCCATTTCAGGTATCAGATTATTTACATCGCCGCCTGTAGGTTCGAAGCCCATGTACAGTGCCAGGACACCGAGCATGCCGACGCCAATCACCATTGCACCGTAGCTAATGGTGGCCGTGATGAAGGTTGGCTTAATAAGATCCTGTCGGACCGCGAATAGCCGCTGGGCAATGGTCTGGTTACCAATCGCATAGGCGAGAACCGCTGCGATATACGGTGCGCCTTGGTGCATGAAGGCATCGCTTGAGAAGAAGTTGCTCTGCTGCGGCGTCAGGTTATTTGCACCGGATTGGAAGAGTTCCGGGAAACCGGCAACGAAGAAGATAAACGGCACGATGATGGCCACTGCTCCAAGCATTGCGCAAACTTGCACGAAGTCCGTCATAACGGAAGCACGGAACCCGGACCACAAGCTATACAACAGTACTCCGGCAGCTACTGCAATGACACCTTGAGCAAAGCTGAAGGGCGACAGCATCGAGATGAGAGCGCCACCAGCAATGAAGTTCGACATCAAACTGATGATGCTACCGACTACGTTGGAGCCCGCAAGCATGAGCTGTGATGAGCGGCCGTGGCGCGCATACATAACCTCAGCGAGAGTATGGGCTTTAGGCGCAACGGTTCGAATGCGTTTACCGAAGGGGTAGATGAATAGGATCATCAAAGCGCCCCAGAGGCCATAGTGGATTGGCCCGGATATGCCGTATGTATAGCCCGCCGTTGCTGATGCATACATTGAAGATGCCCAGATCCAAGTCGCGGTCATCGATGCAGCCGAAACACCAAATCCGAGCGTATTGCCTGCGGTCATGAAGCCATCGGCATTTTCCTTGCGCTTGGCAATCGTTGTGGTGATGTAAAGTGTGCCACCGTAGAAAACAAGTAAAATGAGAATGATCCCAAGATAACCGAATTGAAAACCATCGCCGTCCATAGCTTTCCACCACTCCTTCCATAATTTGTTTCTCAACAAGGTGCTCAAAACACCACGCAAAGTGTGATGTGTGTCACCGAGTGTAGCGTGATTGAATCCGGGAGGGGAGTGACGGTCTGCTGTAAAAATCTCGAGCTAATGACGAGGTCAGTCCGTAGACGTTGAGGGGTTCGTAGGCGTCTCTTGTGATTCTGGTGTTTTGGCCGCTAGGAAGGATAAGGCGAAAAAGAGCCCCGCTACTGTCAAGGCAATCGCACAGACGATATAGGTCATGGCAGGTCCCCAGTAGGTGAAGCCAAATCCGCCCACGAGGCCGGCGAAGCCCAGGCCAATGTCGAATGTCATATTCCAAGCAACACTTCCACGATTGGTGCTGCCAGACTGCTCAAAGCAGAGCAATAAACTTGAGGCTTGCACTGTACCGATCCCAAAGCCTAAGACCATCATCGCAATCATCAGCGCTGTCCCCGCGGGTAATAGGGCAATGAAAATGAGGCTGACCAAGGTGATCGCCAGCCCCGCGTTCATAACCGTTATTGGGGATCGCCGATCTAGAGACGAGCTCGCGAGGAACCTTCCAGCAATGGCCAAGAGCTGCATGCTCACAATGTAGAGCGCCGGCGATGCATTATCAGCAGCAGGCCCAAAAGCTAGGAGCAATCCGAGTGTCGTCAAGACGATAGCAACTGGAAGCAATACTGTCATGAGGCCGCCCCAGTGCATGCGCCCATTCTGGTTCTGTCGGACCGCTTGTGCAGCCGTGCTGCGCAGGCTGTGTTGTCGCGGAATGGCAAGGAGCGCGGGTAAAGCTAACAGCACGAGAGCAAAGGTTAGCCATCGAAAACCGGTGGCTGACATGATATTGATAAGCCACAACCCCGACGGCGCACCGATCGCGGTGGCGCCTGAGGTAGTGACACCAAAATATCCGAGGGCTTTGCCTAAGCGCTCCGGCGCCACGGTCGAAGGCACTGCTGCAGTGCCGATCACCACAAGGATGCCGAATCCTAGACCACCAATAAGGCTGCCAGAGATGAGCGCAAAGAGCGGGAAATGGGTCAGCAAGCCCAAGAAATTTCCGAGAGCCTGCAGGGTGAGCGCAATAAGGAACGTCAACCGCGGACCAAGCCAGTTATTCAGGATCGGCGCCAGAGGCTGAACGACTACGACCGCTATCATCATTAGCGTGAGTACTGTGCCCGCGGTGACCGCAGTTAAGCCCATCTCGACCCCGATGGAGACCAGCGTGGCGTAGTTGAGGAAGAAGGTGCCGAAGCCAAAGAGCGCAATGCACATCACCGCTAGTAATGCGGGCGTGAGTGTGCGCTGCACTTTCGGCGGGTAGGCTGAGGCGGTCAACTGGAGGATTTCAAACGGAGCACGGCCACGAGAAATTCCCCGTCTTCCACGAAAGCTTCGAACTGCCATGTGCCAAAACGTTGAACGACTTCCAGACCCGCCGCTTCAGCATCATTTGTAAATTGCTGATTGGAGTAGCCTCGGGCCAGCTGAAAGCCGCTAATATAACGAGATCCGCTATGCATATGCTTGGCGACATTCTCAAGTGCAGGCAGTCGCTCCCAATCGGCGAGAAATGTTTGCACATTCCCGGCGGCCACGACGATGTCAAAGGTTTGCAATTGGCCTGCATCGTCGTGCAGCGAAAAGTCAGCTAGGTCTGCAACTTCGAAGTGCGCTTTCGGGTACTTGGCCTTTGCAACGTCCACTAGGTAGGGGTCGAGGTCTACGCCTATGACCTCATGACCAGCGGAGGCAAGATAACCCGCTAGGCGTCCGTTGCCTGAACCAGCGTCTAGGATCGTGGATCCCCGGTCTGCAAGGGCGTCAATGGCGCGCCCCTCGCCATCGATGTCTTTTCCTTCGGCTTCCATGCGTTCCCATCGTTCTGCGTAGCGCGTCGAGTGTGTTGGGTCCTGCATGGCAGCGCGCCACTTATTCATCTCCTGTTGTGCTGCAGGCCTTGGCGTAGCTGATAGGGACAAAGTGTGGGACGCGTCGAGTGTCGGGTCAAAACCTTGGTTAGACATGCACTCATTCTAGGCAGCCTGGCGAAACTTGGCTGACCATTTGACGCACAGCGTAGATGACGGGCATGTGCATATGTGCACACGAGCTGTGAACCATTCGGTATCGATCAACCTGGAGCAGAGTGTGGCCAATACCACTGTCGAGCTGGCATATTAGACACTAGCGGATGCAGTGCAACTTCAATACTGCACCATCAGAACTATTGCCGAACCGTAGGCTTTCCTGCGGTTCGGGTCATGTCGGAAGGGACAATATGACACAGACTCTTACGCACTTTATAAACGGCGCTGCCGTAGAGGGTACGTCCGGCCGCTTTGCCGATGTGTATCACCCAGCGTTCGGTACGGTTGCTGCACAGGTACCTTTGGCATCGGTCGAAGAGGTCAATGATACTGTTGCTATTGCGGCAAAGGCCCAGGTTGGTTGGGAAGCTCTTAATGCCCAGCGCCGAGCCCGTATTCTTGGTCGCTTTGTGGATCTGTGTCAGGAAAACATGGATGACTTGGCTACCGCGCTCTCAAATGAACACGGTAAAACTTTTGAAGACGCTAAAGGCGACGTACAACGAGGCTTAGAAGTCATCGAGTTCTGTATGGGCGCCCCGCACCTGCTGAAGGGCGAATTTTCTGATGGGACAGGTAGTGGCATTGATACCTATTCGATGCGCCAAGCTCTCGGTGTCAGTGTCGGTATCTCACCATTCAACTTTCCAGCTATGATTCCTCTCTGGCAGGCCGGGCCAGCGCTTGCAGCCGGTAATGCGTTTATCTTGAAACCTTCCGAGCGTGACCCGTCGGTACCACTGATGCTTGCTGAACTCTTCAAACAAGCTGGAATGCCAGACGGTGTGTTCCAGGTAGTCAACGGAGACAAGACAGCTGTGGATGCGCTCATGGAACATCCTGAGGTGCAAACCGTAGGCTTTGTGGGATCCACTGCGATCGCTCAGTCCATCTATACGACAGCTGCTGCGAACGGAAAGCGCGCACAGTGCTTCGGTGGTGCCAAGAACCATGCCATTATCATGCCCGATGCTGACTTGGATCAGGCTGCGGACGCGCTAATCGGTGCCGCATTTGGGGCCGCAGGTGAGCGCTGTATGGCGCTGTCAGTCGCCGTACCCGTAGGAAAGGAAACGGCTGACGCGCTTGTTGCCAAAGTGCTTGAAAAAGCCAAAAAACTCAAAGTTGGACCGTCACTGGATCCATCCTCAGATTTCGGACCAGTTGTTACGGCTGAAGCAAAACAACGCATCGAAGCCGCGATTGCTACGGGCGTCGAAGAAGGGGCCGAGCTAGTGCTTGATGGCCGCGGCGTGGCAATCGACGACTACGAAAACGGTTTCTACGTGGGCGCTACGATCTTCGATAAGGCGACGAAGAACATGAGCATTTATCGAGACGAAATCTTCGGTCCGGTCCTGACAATTGTGCGCGCCAACGATTTCGAAGAAGCACTCGCACTGCCATCGGAACACCAATACGGAAATGGCGTTGCCATCTTCACCCGCGACGGCGATACGGCCCGCGAATTCACACGCCGTGTGGACGTGGGCATGGTTGGCGTCAACGTGCCAATCCCGGTACCCATCGCGTACTACACGTTCGGAGGTTGGAAAGCATCCGGCTTCGGCGATCTCAACCAGCACGGTGCGGATGCATTCAGATTTGTCACCAAAACCAAGACTGTCACTTCACGATGGCCGTCAGGTGTCAAAGAAGAAGCCAGTTTCGTCATGCCCCTGCAGTAAAGGATCACATGTCACAAGACGAACTTTTGACATCCGTCCAGGGCGGATTGGGCGTTATGACGCTCAACCGCCCCAAGGCGGTTAATGCACTCTCGTACAACATGATCGGGCTTATAGACCAAGCCCTCACGGAATTCGAACACAATGACGATGTCCACGCCGTGCTAATTCGCGGCTCAGGAGACCGTGGACTGTGTGCTGGTGGCGACGTGGTTTCCATCCACGACAACGCCATTAACAACGACCTCGCAGCAGCAACACCCTTTTTCAGGGATGAGTACACCCTCAACAACCGCATCTATAACTACCCCAAGCCGTATATCGCTATCATGAACGGGCTGGTACTCGGCGGGGGAGTAGGCGTCTCATCGCCAGGATCGCACAGGGTGGCTACCGATTCCACCAAACTGGGTATGCCAGAAGTGGGTATAGGTTTCAGCCCGGACGTTGGCGGTTCTTACTTTCTCGCCAACGCACCACAACATGTCGGCAACTATATGGCCCTTACTGCCTCCCACGTTTCGGGAGCGGACGCCGTGTATGTGGGCATGGCAGATGTGCGCGTACCGGACGCTCACATCGAGGCGCTCATTGAACGACTCGAAACTATAGCCACTCCGGAACAGGTTGACGAGATCTTGGCAGAATTTAACGAGCCTGGGGAATCCACCTTAGAAAAAGAATCCACCTGGATCGATGAAGCCTTCGGTGCTGCGACCGTGGAGGAAATTCTCACCGCGGTCGAGGTGGTGGCTGCCCAGGGCAATGAGACGGCGCAAAAAGCCGCCAAAGTATTACATCGGCATTCACCAACAGGGCTAAAAGTCACCTTGGAAGCTATCCGTCGGGCCCAGGATCTGCAGTTTGCCGAAGTCCTGGCCCAAGACTTGCGTACCACAATGCACGCTATGGAGGGGGCCGATCTTGCCGAGGGAATTCGCGCCCAAATCATTGATAAAGACCGGGACCCACAGTGGGACCCCGCACAGTTGATTGATGTCACCGATGCTGCTGTACAAGCGTTCTTCGGTCCCGTCGATGGCATCGAGGATCTCACCGTCTAATATGTAAGGACACGGTATGAAAATCGCATTTCTCGGCCTGGGGAATATGGGTTCCCACATGGCACGAAACCTCGTAGGCGCCGGATATAGTGTCAAAGGATTCGACGTGGTTGACACGGCGATAAAAAACTCAGCCGATGACGGGGTGGCCCCGGCTGAAACAGCTGAAGACGCAGTAACCGACGCTGACGTCGTCATCACGATGTTCCCGGCAGGAAAACATGTTTTGGAAGCGTACTCCAGCGGGCTGCTAGCAGCAGCCCAGCCCGGAACATTATTTATCGACTCGTCAACTATTGCCGTCGACGATGCAGTCGAAGCCGCCAAGCTGGCCAACAACGCCGGACACCTGACCTTAGACGCGCCAGTTTCAGGTGGTACGGCAGGCGCTGAGAAAGGCACGCTTACCTTTATGGTCGGCGGGAGACAGGACGCTTTCGACAAGGCTAAACCACTTTTTGAAGTGATGGGTCGACAGATCGTCCACGCAGGCGAATCCGGTACCGGACAAGCCGCCAAGATCGTGAACAATATGGCCTTGGCGATTAACACCATCGGCACTGCAGAAGCGTTTGCTCTGGGGGAGAACCTTGGACTGAGCAACCAAACGCTTTACGATGTGATGTCAACTTCTGCAGCGCAGTCGTGGGCGGTTACCACGAATTGTCCTGTACCCGGTCCCGTTCCAGAATCGCCGTCCTCAAATGATTACCGCCCGGGCTTTGCCACCGGTCTCATGGCAAAAGATCTGAACTTGGCACGAGAAGCTATTGAATCGACCAACACTCCCGCAGACTTCGGGCTGGCGGCTTATCGTGCGTACACTGAATTCAACGCGGAGGATACTTCGGGCAAAGACTTCTCCGCGATCATTGCCACCAAGCAGAAAGGCTAACTGTGTCTGAGCAAGTTATACTGACCGAGACCGTCGACCGGGTGGGCGTTATACGTCTCAACCGACCAGATGCGATGAATGCGCTCAACGTTGACATCATGCATGCCATTGTGGAAGCTTCCGAAGCGTTTCAAGAAGACGCCAATATCATGGCGATCGTGGTGACCGGCAATGAGAAAGCTTTCGCAGCCGGTGCCGATATTAAAGAGATGCAGACCAAGCCCTATATCGAGATGCAACAGTCAGACTGGTTTGGGCATTGGAACCGCTTTACTGCAATACGTCTCCCGATTATTGCCGCAGTCAATGGCTACGCCCTCGGGGGCGGGTGTGAACTGGCGATGATGGCCGACATGATCATTGCCGGTCCGAAGTCGAAATTTGGTCAGCCCGAGATCAATCTGGGAGTTATCCCGGGTATGGGCGGTTCTCAACGCTTGACGCGCGCGATTGGCAAATCTAAAGCTATGGACTTGGTTCTTACCGGCCGCATGATTGACGGAGAAGAAGCTGAACGTGCAGGTCTCGTCGCTCGGCTCGTTGAAGATGACAAAGTATTAGAGACTGCCATGGAAATCGCGCAGACTATAGCCTCCAAATCGCGTCCCGTGGTGATGGCAGCAAAAGAAGGCGTCAACAACGCATTCGAAACCACATTGCAGCAGGGTCTGTTATTTGAACGTCGTACGTTCCATTCTTTGTTTGCCCTTGAGGATCAAAAAGAGGGGATGGACGCCTTCTCAAATAAGCGCCAGCCCGAGTTCAAAGATCGGTAGTTTGCACAATTAACCCAAACAAATGCCGGTTGGTCAGTATCTGTTGACCAACCGGCATTATTGTTTTGCAACTTGGTTCGTGCTTAGTTAAAATCTGCTGCAGAAAACTCATGGTTGTAGCCATGAGTCGTTGTCCGAGCGGCAAGTGACTGCCCAGTTTTCTCCCCGTCAGCTCCGTGGAACTCAGCTTCCTTCTTTCGTAATTCAACCCGACGAATTTTGCCTGAGATAGTTTTTGGCAGATCAGAAAATTCTATACGGCGGATTTTTGCATACGGCGGCAACTTACTGTCAGTGAATGCCAGTATGTCTTGAGCTGTCTCAGTATCCGGCGCATACCCGTCTGTAAGCACAACATAGGCTTTGGGCACCGCTAAGCGTATCGGATCAGGTGAGGGGACCACTGCTGCTTCCGAAACACCTGGATGCTCAATAATCGCGGATTCAAGTTCAAAAGGTGACAGCTTGTAATCGGATGCTTTAAACACGTCGTCGGCTCGTCCAATATAGGTAAAGACATCATCGTCATCGCGATACATGATGTCACCGGTACGGTAGTAGCCATCTCGGAATGCTGCTTCATTCTTGGAGGGGTCTTTGTGGTAACCGGCCATCAGCCCCATGGGTTTCGGATTGATAGTCAGGCAAACTTCACCCTCGCCAGCCCCGCTAATGAGCTCGTCGGTTGCCGGATCTATCAGCACGACATCATAGCCCGGAAGTGCTCGGCCGAGGGAACCCGGTTTCACGTCCTGTCCAGGTGTATTGGCTATTTGTAAGGTACTTTCTGTCTGGCCAAAACCATCACGAATGTCGGCGTTCCATGCCGTCTTCACTGCCTCGATGACTACCGGGTTCAGGGGCTCTCCGGCTGCTAGAACTTTCTTCGGTGGTGAGACCATCTTCGTCAGGTCGGCCTGGATAAGCATGCGCCATACGGTTGGCGGAGCACAGATCGAGGTGACTCCTTCGGTGTCCATGACCGACATCATTTCCTGAGCCTCGAACCGCGGATAGTTATACAGGAAGATCGTGGCCTCGCCTATGAATGGGGCGAAGAAGTTGGACCAGGCATGTTTTGCCCAACCGGGCGACGCAACATTCAGGTGAATATCGCCGGGTTCTAACCCAATCCAATAAAGAGTCGAAAGGTGTCCTACCGGGTAGGTCGTATGGGTGTGAGCAACCATTTTTGAACGAGATGTTGTCCCAGATGTGAAGTAGATCAGAGCAATGTCGTCGGCTGGTGTGGGCTCAGTGGCCTCAAACTGTGTAGGTGCCATATCGGCGTCCGCATACAGGTGCTGGGGATGCACGGTGTCAGAAGGCAGTTGAGTAGTCGAGGTTGTGATGACCTCGAAGTCGCCTTCCACGGCATCAAATTTCGCCGTGTTGTGTGGGTTGGTCACTACCCAGCTAGCTTCCGAGCGTGAGATGCGTTCATCGATCTGTTCGGGACCGAGCATCACGGTCGTCGGCAAGAGCACGGCTCCGATTTTAAACCCTGCCAACATCGTTTCCCACAACTCATATTGGTTGTCGAGCATGACTATGATGCCATCGCCACGTTTCACCCCGAGATTGCGCAACCAATTTGCTACCTGCGACGAGCGGGCGGAGAGCTCTGCATAGGTAGCCGAATACCGTGAGCCATCTGCTTCGAGAATGACCAGTGCATCTTGATTCGAACGCTCATCGGACACCGCGAGTTTGTCGAACCAATCCAGCGCGAAGTTGAAATGCTCAAAGCTTGGCCAAGTGAAATTTTTTCGAGCAGTCTCAATATCGGTGCGATGGGCTAGTAAAACGTCCCGAGCGTGTCGGTACTGATCGGTCACAGACATAGGGCTCCTTCATTCGAGGTAGAAAACTTGTCTCGGAAGTAGAGTAGATGCACTGTGACATAGCGTACATAAGTTTTGTGATTCGTGCGCCGGGTGACTGGCAGACAGTGTTGTGCCGTGAGTTAGTGGCTTGGGGTGCGGGCATGCGGTAGGTCAAGCCAGGGGTGGGGCCGACAAGGCTTGATACATTATTTCCTCAAGGTCTGCGCCTGGAAATTGGGTGCAATTTCGCGGCGAGACTTTCAGTGAAGCGCTACTCACTGTACACTTGTGCAGTGAATGGGTGAGATGTTTATCACCACTTTGCTTGAGAGAAGGATGCACATGACAACTGTGGAATCGAACGGACTTATTGATAACGCGAACCAAGCCCCGTTCCCCGACGCGGACGTCTTGGATGTTGTGTCCCTCCTGGACCCAGCTGAACAGGAGCAGCTTCTCAAGATTCGTGGGCATCTACAGCGCAACGTTCGTAAACAAGTTATTGATTACTGGAATAGCGAGGCATTCCCTTTTGAGATGCTTCCTGCACTCGGAGATCTAGGTCTGGGTGAGCTAGTTGTAAGCAACTACTCCTGTCTTTTTCGAGGACTCGTATATGCCGAAGTCGCTCGAGTTGATGTCTCGTTATGTGCTTTGGTGGGTATTCACAATGAGCTCATCGTGGGCATGATCGATCAACTTGGGTCAGATGCCCAGCGGGCACAATGGCTCGATAAGTTACGTCGTTTTGAAGCCATTGGATGTTTTGCCATGACGGAACCGGACCACGGTTCCGATGTTGCCGGAGGTATGGAAACCACCGCCACAAAAACAGCAAACGGATGGGTCATACATGGCGAAAAGCGTTGGATAGGCGGCGGGACGTTTGCAGACTTTGCGCTCGTTTGGGCTCGTGACACAGCCACCGATACCGTCAAGGGATTCCTCGTTCCAATGGATTCACCGGGGGTGACCGCGAACAAAATCTCGAACAAAATTGGCTTGCGGATTATGCAGAATGCCGACATCTTCTTTGACCATGTGGAGATTTCCGATGCTGACGCACTTCCTGGCGCGGCTGAATTCAGCGCAGCGAACGATATGCTTCGCAATTCACGGATATGGGTCGGGTGGCAAGCATACGGTGCGCAATTGCATACCTTTGATGTGGCTCGAGATTATGTCCTCGGTCGAACACAGTTTGGTCAACCCTTGGCGAAGTTCCAATTGGTGCAACAGGATCTTGCCGAAATGATTTCCAATGCCATGGCCTCCTTCGGACTGATGCAGCAAGTTGCGCGTTTACAGGCTGAGGGTCGCGTTGAAATGGTCCATGCTGCAATGGCGAAATCCACTGGATCACGAATGTTGCGTGACTCAGCGGCTAAAGCTCGAAACATGCTTGGCGGTAACGGAACGGTTTCTACCTACGAGGCGGCAAAGATTTTTACCGACGCAGAGATCGTGCATACTTACGAAGGAACCTACGAAATCAATTCACTCATCGTGGCACGAGCCGTCACGGGCATGTCGTCATTTGTATAGAAGAGGAGTCAACATGGAAATTCAAGGACAAGCAGCGATCGTTACCGGAGGAGCATCGGGGCTCGGAGCTACCACTGCACAACGTTTTGCTGAACAAGGCATGAAGGTGTACGCCTTCGACCTGGCCCCCGGACTCGAGCAGGCGCCTTCAGTTGACAACGTTGAGTACCTAGAAGTCAACGTCACGGATCATGACTCAATTCGCGGGGCTATACGTCATATCGCAGACAAGAACGAACCACTGAGGGTGGTCATAAACTGTGCGGGGATTGGCACCCCCGGTCGGATCTTGTCAAAACGGGGACCCCACGATCTGGACCAATTCGCCAATGTCATCAACGTCAATCTCTTAGGCACGTTTAACGTGATGACGCTCGGGGCAGAGCTGATTTCCCAACAAGAACCAGTCGATGATGACGGCCAACGCGGTATTGTCATCAACACAGCCTCCGTGGCAGCATTTGAAGGACAAATTGGTCAGGCAGCCTATGCAGCTTCTAAGGGCGGCGTGCACTCGCTCACCATTTCAGCTGCTCGGGACCTGGCCTCCCACGGCATCCGTGTCAATACCGTTGCGCCCGGCATTATTGAAACCCCGATGATGGCGGGTATTACACCAGAGTTCCGTGAAACGCTGGAAGCTTCGGTACCGTTCCCGGCTCGCCTGGGTCGTCCAGATGAATACGCGCAGCTGGTGCTTGATCTCATCGGCCACAATTACATCAACGGGCAAACCGTGCGCATGGATGGTGCACTGCGGATGGGACCACGGTAGTTGCGTGTAGCCACAGACTTGATGATTGGTCCAGGAGGAAACCGATGACACAAGCTTTTATCGTTGATGCGCTTCGTACACCAGTAGGACGTCGTAATGGAGCGTTGGCGGATATACATTCCGCTGATCTCGCAGCAGCACCGCTATCGACGATGTTTGATCGCGTGGGTGTTGAAACTGAAGCCTACGATGAAATCATTCTCGGTTGCATCGACCAGATTGGACCGCAGTCTTTCGACATTGCTCGTACAGCGTGGCTTGGCGCGGGTGGTTCAGAAGCGGTCCCGGGAACGACTATAGACCGTCAATGCGGTTCCGGCCAGCAGGCGATCCACTATGCGGCACAGGCGGTGATGTCGGGAACCTCAGACCTCATCATCGCAGGTGGTGTGCAGAACATGTCCACCATACCTATAGGCACGGCAAATTCCATCATGAAGGATCAAGGCTTTTCGACCCCCTTCACTGGGTCGAAGTCCTGGGCGGATCGTTACGGTGATCAAGTCATTTCGCAGTTCCACGGTGCCGAGATGATCGCGAATCGATGGGGGATTACGCGCGACCAAGCTGAAGCTTTTGCCGCTGAATCGCATCGTCGCGCAATCGCTGCTCAAGAGTCCGGATTCTTCGCTGAAGAGATTCTTCCATTGGGCGGTCTGCGTGACGATGAAGGTCCTCGTACTCCGAATCGTGCCAAGATGCGTGAACTGCAAACACTACGGCCCAACGGCATACATACCGCCGCAAGTGCTTCACAAATTAGTGACGGTGCTGCTATGCTCGCCATTGCTTCTGAACACGCAGTTGAAGAACACGGCTTGGTCCCAAGGGCGCGTATTCACCACATCTCGGCTCGCGCTGACGACCCGGTCATGATGCTGTCTGCACCAATTCGTGCAACGCGCTTCGCATTGGAACGCACCGGCATGGACATTGATGATTTTGACGCGATCGAGATAAACGAGGCATTTGCTTCGGTGGTGTTGGCATGGGAGAAGGAACTGCGCCCAGACATGTCCAAGGTAAATAAACATGGCGGTGCCATCGCGTTGGGCCACCCGATCGGGGCAACCGGGGCGCGTTTAATGACGACGTTGCTGCACTCGCTGGAAGACTCAGGGGGCCGTTATGGTCTCCAGACCATGTGTGAAGGTGGCGGGCAAGCGAACGTGACAATTATTGAGCGGCTCGACAACTAATCGGCCGTGACGCTAGCCATTGCACCTCTTACGGATGGAGCTACCTTATGACGACCATTGGCCAATTTTCGTCTTCAGTTCAAGACCAAATCAGAACTAGCCAACGCAATTCAGTGTCGCTGCAGTTCGCCCGAGTTGCTGAAACGCAACGCGATACGATCGCACTGAAGTACCAGGATCGTAGCTGGACCTACACGAAGTTGAATCAGGCTATTACCGCGGCCGCCGCTCAACTGCGCAGTCTGGGATTGCAAGCCGGTGACCGTGTGGCTGTAATGGGCAAGAACTCGGATACCTTCCTCATCCTGTTTTTTGCCGCATCGCGTGCAGGGTTGGTGCACGTACCAATCAACTTTGCTCTAACCGGACCTGAACTGCAGTACCTGGTAGATGACAGCGCTTCAACGACCATCATCGTGGATGATGAGTACGAAGCCACCGTGCAAGCCATAGCCGAATCAACCGGACTTAACCATGTAGTGAGAATCTCTCAGATCTCTGAACATATTGAGACGGTCTTGGCCAATGAACGCCAGTGCCAAGAAGCTGCGGAATTAGAAAAATGGGATACCGCCGAAGAAACTGATCTTGCCCAGTTGCTCTATACATCCGGCACCACATCGGCACCCAAGGGAGCGATGCTCACGCAAAGAGCACTTTTGGCTCACTACAACGGCACTGTTCAGTCGCTGGATATGACCGCAGACGACAATCCGCTGGTGCCCATGCCGCTATACCACTCAGCGGCCATGCATGTGTTTAGCGCACCATACCTCATGCTGGGTGCCACCATTCGGCTGATGCGTATCCCCGATATCCCAGAGATACTGCAGCGGATAGAAGAGGAACACATCGGTTCCTTGTTTCTGGCGCCTACCGTGTGGGTTCCACTCTCTCAACATCCAGACCTTGAGAAACGTGATCTCTCCTCACTGAAGAAAGCTCAATACGGTGCATCCATCATGCCCGTCACTGTCCTACAACGGTTACGGGAAGACTACCCAAAGATAGGCTTCTACAACTGCTTTGGTCAAAGCGAAATGGCGCCGTTGTGTACCGTATTGCGTCCTGAAGAGCATGATGAGCGGCCCGCGTCGGCGGGTCGTCCAATCGTAACCGTCCAGCTTCGCGTCGTTGATCCTTCTACGGGTGAAGAAGCCGATACCGGCACTACTGGTGAAGTGCAGTATCGATCACCACAACTCTTCTCTGGATACTGGAATAAACCAGATCAAACCGCAGAGGCCTTCATGGACGGCTGGTTCCGCTCCGGAGACCTAGTCGTTATGGATGAGCAAGGCTACATCGAAGTTGTCGATCGAATTAAAGACGTCATCAATACCGGAGGCGTCCTCGTGGCATCTCGCGAAGTTGAAGATGCCATCTATCGACACCCGGCAGTAGCCGAAGTGGCGGTTGTCGGTCGAGCACACGAAAAATGGATCGAACAGGTCACCGCAGTAATTGTGCTGAAAGAAGGCCACAAAGACGTCAGTGCAGATGAGATCAGGGACCTCACACGAGAGACCTTGGCTCGGCACAAAGTCCCCGGACATATCGAATTCGTTGATGAGCTACCACGCAATCAGTCGGGTAAATTGCTCAAACGTGAATTGAAATAAGCCGTGGTAAGAAGGTCCATTTAGCGGAACTGAGCGTCGGAATACTCGTGGCCGTAGCCGTCCGTTGTCGTTCGCTTGGCTAAGACACTTGCCGTGTGCTGGCCTTGGTCACCGTGCACCTGAACTTCGTCATAGCGAAGCGCGACGCGACGTGTTTTCCCAGAAACCGTCTTGGGCAAACCCTCCACAAATTCCAAGCGACGGATGCGTGCATACGGCTGCAGGGCACTTCGAGCGTGGACAAAAATAGCTTCAGCTGTTTCTGCGGTCGGGGAGTAGCCCGGTGCTAACACGATATAGGCTTTTGGTACGGCAGTGCGAAGCGGATCCGGACTCGGAACAATCGCGACTTCAGATATCGAAGGGTAACCCATCAGACCGTTTTCCAGCTCAAACGGTGACAGCTTATAATCCGAGGCTTTGAACAAGTCATCGGCGCGACCCACGTAGGTATAGACACCGTCGTCATCACGGGACATGAGGTCCCCAGTCAAATATAGATCCGAACCAAAGGCCTCAACATTGCGTTCTTCATCCAAATAATAACCCGGTGTCAGACCAACAGGCTTTGATTCTAGGCGCAGTGCAACTTGGCCGGTACCGGCTCCAGCAATAACTTCTTGAGTCAACTCGTCGACGAGTTCGACGTCGAAGCCCGGAAGTGGCTTTCCAAGGGCTCCAGCAGGTACATCAAGCCCTGGTGTTGTCGCGATCTGGAGAGTGGTTTCGGTCTGTCCATAACCATCACGGATCGTGACGCCCCAGGCCTCACGCACACTCTCTAGCGTCGAAAGATTGAGGGGTTCGCCCGCCGACAGAGCATTGGTTGGTGGGTTTTGGACTTGTGCCATATCCGAGTGAATTAACATGCGCCACACAGTGGGAGGTGCGCACAGGCTCGTGACAGAAAACTCCTCGATTACAGCGAGCATCGTGGTCGCATCGAACCGAGCGTAATTCACCGATAAGACTGTAGCTTCTCCAATCCAAGGCGCAAAGAACGATGACCATGCATGCTTGCCCCAGCCTGGAGAGGAGATATTCAAATGGACATCTTCTGCATCAACCCCTAACCAATACAGGGTTGAGAAATGCCCGACCGAATAGGTCTCCTGGGTATGCAGGACCATCTTGGGTTCACTGGTTGTTCCAGATGTAAAGTACACGAGCATCTCAGCATCCGCGGGCGTTGGCCCATCCACAGTAAACTCATGGGTGGAAGCGTAAGCATCGGTATAGGCATAGGTGCCGTCGACAGCTTCAGCGCCCGTGACGAACAATCCCAGGGACGCCGGATCGATACCAAAGTCAGCGAGTTCACTAAACTTGTTAATGTTTTGCTGATTGGTCAGAGCCCACTGCACACCGGCTCGTTCAACACGTGAAGCAAGCGCCTTGGAATCCAACATGACCGTAGTCGGCAAAATAACCGCACCAATCTTGATAGCGGCCAGCATTGCCTCCCACAGCTCTACTTCGTTGTCTAACATCATCATGAACTTGTCGCCGCGTCCTACACCAAGCGATTGGAACCAACCGGCTACCTGTGTTGAACGGGCTGACAGTTCAGCAAAGGTCAGAGTCTGGGTGCCGACATCCCCGGTAACGATCAGTGCTGGCTGGTCAGCTCGTTCCGGGTCTTTGGCAACCGCATCAAACCAGTCCAACCCGAAATTGAAGTGCTCAAATTCTGGCCACGTGAACTTTTCAGCAACCTCGGACGGATCCAACGCCATGAGGCGATCACGGGCTGCACGATACTGTTCGGTCACATTCATTGAGCATCCTTCAAAACAACAGGTCAGATCCGAAGATCATTCTAATCAACGAGGACGCACATGGCGTGGTGTGCGTCGCCAGGTAACACTCAGCGGAAAATTTACTTCCAGCCCAGCAACTTGAAGACCTCGTACCAACCGGCAAAAATCTCACGGTTGCGCTCTGGCCCCAGCTGGGCGGGGTTGGCGAACAGTACATAATCGGCATCGACTACGGCTTGGTCCTGGGAAAGCATTTCAGCCAGTGCTTCGACATTGCCGACATAGGTTGGACCAGAGCGTGCTGGACCGCCATCTAGTTGGCCAGCCTGGTCACGGGTGCTGCCCGCGTAGCCAAACATCCGCTCGTCTTGGACAGAACGCAGCGCATACATCGAACGGCTAACGGCTGTCATGCCACCGGTCGTCAACCCTGAAGCAGCATAGGCGTCCTGGTAACGCAGAATTTGATCAGCTTGCTGAATGTGGAACGGCCGGCCGTCGTCCTGGAGCAGCAACGTTGAAGAGAGCAGGTTGTAGCCCTGCTGCCCCGCAGTGATTCCTGAATTGGTGGAACCTGAGCCCCACCAAAGACGATCAACCAGACCGGGGGATTGGGGCTGTGTCACAAGTTCAGTGGCGCCGCCAGGAGACCATGGCGAATTGGGGTCACCGGTGGCTACGGGATGGCCGGATACCGCGTCACGAATGCGTTGGCCGCGTTCTTTAGCCACATCGCTCCAGGTCTGACCTGGATCTAGGCTGTAACCGAATTGTTGCTGACCATCGATTGCCGCCTCAGGTGAGCCACGTGAAATACCAAGTTGTAGGCGACCACCTGAAATGAGATCGGTGGTAGCAGCTTGCTCGGCAAAGTACAGAGGATTTTCGTAACGGAGATCAATCACACCGGTTCCCAGTTCAATACGCTGGGTCTGTGCAGCCATTGCAGACAACGTGGGGAACGGTGCGGACATCATCCACTGGAAATGATGCACCCGAATCCAGGCCCCATCAAGCCCTTCCTCTTCGGCTGCCACGGTCATAGCCAGTTGATCATCGAACGCTGTCTTTGGGTCGACGGTTCCCGTTGCGCGGTCGTAACCAAAATTCCCAAAATTCAAAAATCCAAGTTTTTTCTGCATACTCGCCTCAACGATGCATCACGGAAATGTATTTCGAATGAGGTGATCGTTACTTTTGTCCAAAAATTTCTCGACAGGCTCAGACCTCGACTGGGTGTTTGCCCCTGGAATCTGGGATACTTGATGTGTTATGACTACCGTTTCTTCAAAGACAGCCACCACAGGCCCGGGCCCCGCCTTCTCTACTCGCGACCGTGGAACCGGGGACCAAGGGTCCCACCACCCGGCACCCTCGGTGACGTCAATGCGTCTGGCGCCCCTGCAGATCGGCAACCTGACCATTGATACGCCTGTCGTTTTAGCACCCATGGCAGGTATTACGAATACGGCTTTTCGCCGTCTCTGCCGTGAATATGGTGGAGGCCTCTATGTCTCGGAGATGGTGACCGCCCGCGCTCTTGTGGAACGTCATCCAGAGTCAATGCGCATCATCGAACACGATGCAGACGAAGTCCCGCGCTCAGTGCAGTTGTATTCAGTAGATCCGGTGTACACACGCAAAGCAGTCAGGATGTTGGTTGACGAAGACCGCGCCGATCATATTGACCTGAACTTCGGATGTCCCGTCCCGAAAGTTACCCGCAATGGTGGCGGCTCCGCACTCCCGTGGAAGATCGATCTCTTCACCGCGATCGTAGCCGGCGCAGTCAAAGAGGCTGAACGCGCTAATATCCCGGTCACCATCAAAATGCGCCGCGGTATTGATGAAGAGCACCTCACCTACATCGAGGCAGCTCGCCGTGCTGTAGACGTCGGAGTCTCTGCCGTTGCATTACACGGTCGAACCATGCGTCAGCACTATTCTGGAGAGGCGAACTGGGATTCCATCGCACGTCTCAAAGAGGCTGTTACAGAAGTTCCGGTACTTGGTAACGGCGACATCTGGTCTGCTGAAGACGCCATGGCCATGATCGAATATACCGGGGCAGACGGTGTTGTAATCGGCCGAGGTTGTCAGGGTCGTCCGTGGCTATTCGGTGACGTCCAAAACGCTTTCACAGGGTCTGAAGCACGTTTTCATCCCGACCTGGGTACCGTAGCCGATGTGTTGTACCGGCATGCAGAACTGCTGGTAGAAACTTTCGGCGGCAATGAAGACAAAGCCTTGCGCGACATCCGCAAGCACATTTCCTGGTACTTCAAGGGCTACCCGGTAGGCGGGGACATGCGTCGAGTCATGACCGCAGTCGAAACACTCGACCAGATGCGAGACTTGCTCGACACCGTCGACCGTACCGTGCCCTATCCTGGTGCTGATGCCGAAGGACCGCGAGGTAGAGCTGGAGCACCAAAGAAACCACACTTGCCCGAAGGCTGGCTGGACTCTCAAGACATCACAGACGCACACCGGACACAGATTCACGAAGCAGAACTGGACATCTCAGGGGGCTAAACGGTGAGCAACACCGGTCAAGGACTCAACGGGCAGCAAGCAAAAGCCCCCAAAAATTCGCAACAGCCGAGTCTGTTCTGGCCGCAATACCGGCCACCTTACGCGGGGGAAGCAACGCAAACCCCCGGTTATGCTCCCTGGGATATGGCACGCTGGGTCCCTGAACCCAAGAAATCCACGTACCGTTCGGATTTTGAACGCGATCGCGCTCGCATTCTGCACTCTGCAGCGCTTCGACGTCTCGCGGCAAAGACACAAGTGGTGTCTCCCGGAGACGACGATTTCATTCGCAACCGGCTCACGCACTCGTTAGAAGTAGCTCAAGTGGGGCGCGAATTTGGACGCTCACTAGGCTGCGATCCAGACGTCGTTGACGCAGCTTGTCTCTCACACGACTTGGGGCACCCACCGTTTGGCCACAACGGGGAAAAGGCGCTCGACGAGGCTGCGGCTGAAATCGGTGGCTTTGAAGGAAATGCACAAACTCTACGCTTATTGTCCCGCCTGGAACCGAAGAAAATGACGGACCACGGCACCCCCGCAGGACTGAATCTCACGCGTGCCACCCTGGATGCAGCCACCAAATACCCGTGGTTGAAAAACGACGCCCCGTTAAAATCAGACGGCAAACCCACTCGAAAGTTTGGGGTGTACGATGACGACGCAGCAGTGTTCAACTGGTTCCGGGAGGGCATAGACAGTCAGCGGTTGTCCATGGAAGCCCAAGTGATGGACTTAGCCGACGACGTTTCCTATTGCGTTCACGACGTAGAAGATGGCATTGTGTCAGGCATGTTCCAGTTAGGCTGGCTCACCAATCCTGAACAACGCGCGGCTGCTGTTGAAACGACTTGCCAGTGGTACCTACCCACTACAGAGCCCGAGGTTATTGAGGCCGCGTTGACGAGACTTGAAGCGACTTCCACGTGGGTGATGAGCGCCGATGGGGCGCGTAACGCACATGCTGCGCTGAAGGACATGACCTCGCAACTGATCGGCCGGTTTTCTACCGCCGCTTTCGAAGCAACCCGCGATGCCTATGGTAACGATGCACTCACCCGTCATACCGCCGATGTGATCGTCCCAGAAGAAACCGAAATTGAAATTGCCACGATGAAAGGCATCGCCGCGCATTACGTCATGTCCTCGGCACGCCGTCAGCCGTTATATGAAGCGCAACGAGAGATTCTGTTGGAACTTGTTGATTTCCTTCTGAGCACTGATGCACAGTTTTTGGAACCGATGTACGCACAAGATTGGCGCGCAGCGCCCAATGACGTCGTCCGAAAGCGCGTAGTTATCGATCAGGTGGCCTCACTGACCGATACTTCGGCCCTAGTCTGGCACGGGAACCTCGTGCGGGGGATCGCCCAGCCAACGAGCTTGCCGCACGGGATCCAGCTTTAGGCCAAGAGCCGGTTCAAGACTCGTGGCAAGGTTGCTGCAGCAGTTGATTGCAGGTAAACATCCGCGGTATTTGACAGACCCGTGGGGACCGGATTGATCTCAATAACTTTTGCGTCAGCTTCTTGACCGATGATCGGGAGTGAAGCAGCCGGTTGAACCAAACCTGAAGTACCAACGACAACAACAAGGTCGGCATGCTGCACTGCATGCACAGCAGAGCTAAAAACATCCTCCGGTAACCTCTCACCGAACCAGACGACACCGGGTCGTAGAACACCTGTTGCACAGTGCGAACAAGTTACAGGATCAAGCAGGTTATCGTCATCGAATTCTTGTCCTGGCCGAATCGCCGCTGACCTCGAGTCGTAAGCGACAGGTGTGTTGCAGTCGAGGCACCGATAATTTTGTAGTGCACCGTGGAGATGTAACACCCCGTCAGCTCCGCCACGTTCATGAAGATCATCGACATTCTGCGTTGCCACGGTCAAGAAGCCGCCGGTTGCAGCCAGGTGTTTTTGCCACGAACCGATCGCCTCATGACCTGCATTTGGCTCGGCAGCATCGATAAGTATGCTACGCCATACGTACCAACTCCACACAAGAGATGTGTTGGCACGGAAAGCCTCTTCTGTCGCGAGTTGCTCGGGCTCAAAGCGTTCCCAGAGACCTGTTTGGGCGTCGCGGAAGGTCGGAACCGAAGATTCAGCGGACATACCAGCGCCGGTTAACACCACTACCGATCGAGCCTCTGCGACCCAATTGGCGGCTCCCTCAATTTCGCTCATCATCGGTAGAGCTCCGGTAAGACATTTCCCGCGGTGTCAGCGATATAAACGTCAGCGTCCTCGGACAGGGGAGTGACATTCGGGTTTATTTCAATGATCTTAGCCCCTGCTGCCGATGCCGCAATTGGTAGGGACGCAGCCGGTTGCACGATATTAGAGGTGCCGACAACCAGTGCAACATCAGCGGAGCGGACAGCATCCAAAGCATCATTCATAGCTTGCTGTGGCAACATTTCCCCAAACAACACAATGTTTGGTCGGATGAATCCGTGCTGGCATTGGGTGCACGGAGGCGGATCTTCAAGTACTAATTGATCGAGCTCCGGTCTGGCTGCTAACTGTTCTGGGGTGGCAGTTTGCAGCTCGTAATCAGATGGAGCATCGCATTCGAAACACCGGAAACTAAAAGTTGAACCGTGCAAATGTGCCAGGACGTCGGCATTTCCGCGTTCATGGAGGTCATCGATATTCTGAGTGATGATGTCCAACGCGCCATTCTTCTCGCGTAGCTCGCGCTGCCAAGTGCCGAGAACATTATGACCTTCGTGGGGTTCTACAGAACGTATCACCCGTGCTTGGTGCAAAATCCAAGACCACACCAAATCGGGTTGATCCGACATTGCTTCAGCCGTGGCCAGTTGTTCAGGCGAATACTTTTCCCACAGACCGGTTTGAGCATCACGATATGTGGCGATGCCCGATTCGGCTGACATCCCTGCACCGGTGAGCACCGCGATCCGCTGAGCACCCTCCAAGTGGACGCGAGCATCACGAATTGCTGTACGTAAATCTTTGCGCATGGCACCACTGTAGGACAGTCGAATGGTGGCAGCGAATCCCGGGAGCGGGAAGATTCAATCGCTAAAACACAACGGCGTCTCGCAACGAGCCTGCAATCCTACGGGGACCGCAGTAGCGAGACGCCGTCATGGTGACGTGTCGTCAGAGTAGATTTAGAACCTCAGAGCTAGGTGGCAGGAACTTCGAGTTCGATGTCACCGCCGTTGGCGTCTTCAAAGTCCACTTCCCAGTGAATCGAACCGTCATCTTCGTCTAGTTGAATCTGGTCGAATCGCGCATCAGTGTGCTGACTGAATGCCTCATCCAACGCCTCGGATACAGTAACCGTTGCCTGATCTGCTTCACGGATGTCGTCATCATCAGTATCTGTTTCATCGACGGTGATCGTGCCATCTGCCGAGACATCCAACTGATGAACTTCATTGTCCGCGACGACATCTACCTCATAAGTCGATCCGTCATCTTCGCGGTCAATGTCGATGATGAATCCATTGCTATATTCAGATTCGACCGCATCAATGATCGAGTACACCTCGTCATCTCCGGTCGCTTCGGCGGTTTCTGACGCACCGTCGGAATTATCTTCCTGGTCAGCAGCATCGCTTTCAGTTGCCGGTGTTTCTTCTTCGGCAGGCGCGTTAGTGTCTTGCTGTTCAGTCTGTTGATCTGCCGGTTGTTCGTCCTGAGCTGGTTCTTCAGCAGTGCAAGCGGTAAATAACGCAAGCGCAGCCACGCCAGCAAGCCCAGCATAAAGTTTGTGTTGACCTGTTTCAGATTTCTTAAACATGGAACGTATCCTTCGGATGATTTCGTTAATTGTTAGTTTTGCGAAGTTGGTCCTCGACGGTCCAATTCATGTCCAGTCTAACGAAAATTCAACACCGTGTCTCTAGCGGTGAAACGCAGCCTGCAGCGAATTGGATCACTGATTGGTCGATACTGCCATGAGAGTGTTATCCACAATACGAAGGGGTATGGCTGCGCGAAAATCTTGATTCGGCTTACACTGAGAGATATGGCAGGACGCATCACTCGGGCATCAATCGACAAGGTACTAGAAGTCGCAGATCTAAAGTCTGTGGTTGAAGAGCACGTCTCACTTCGTACGGCAGGCATCGGATCCTTCAAAGGACTGTGCCCCTTTCACGACGAACGTACACCTTCCTTCCACGTGACACCTGCTAAAGGCTTCTATCATTGCTTTGGCTGTCAAGAATCCGGCGATGCCATCAAATTTCTGATGGAAATCGAACACACGTCTTTTACAGAGACAGTAGAGCTCCTGGCTGCACGGGCCAATGTCAGCCTGGAATATGAAGAGGGGGACGTTCCTGACCGTCCAACCGTTGCGACCAGGCAACGCATGCTTCAAGCGCATCAAATCGCTGACGAATTTTACCAAGAGGCCATCAATTCTCCCGCAGGGGCAGAAGGAAGAAACTTCCTCACGAATAAAGGGTTTACGAAGGAAGACGCACAGCGTTTTGGCGTGGGCTATGCACCTGGTGGGTGGAATAACCTCTTGTCCCATTTACAAGAACGTGGGTTTTCGGTTGAAGAGCTGACCGAAACTGGTCTCTTCTCTGAAGGTCGACGCGGTCTCTACGACCGGTTTCGTAATCGGCTCATGTGGCCTATCAAAGACATGACAGGAAACACAATAGGTTTTGGCGCTCGACAGCTTGATGACGATGACAATGGTCCCAAATATCTCAATACGCCAGAGACGAGTCTCTACAAGAAATCACAAGTCTTGTATGGCCTGAATATGGCAAAGAGCGAGGTTGCCCGGAAACGACAGCTCGTCGTTGTCGAAGGATACACCGATGTTATGGCGGCACATCTTGCAGGGATCACGACAGCAGTTGCCACCTGTGGCACGGCTTTCGGCGAAGGACACGTGAGAATCGCTCGCAGGCTTATTACCGATGATGGTTCTGGTGGTGAAATCGTTTTCACATTTGACGGCGATGAAGCAGGTCAAAAGGCAGCTATGCGTGCGTTCGAGTTCGATAATCAGATCGTTGCAAAAACATTTGTCGCGGTTGCTCCACAGGGGCAAGATCCGAATGATCTTCGCCAACACTATGGCGATGAAGCAGTGCAACAGCTCATAGAATCACGTGAGCCGCTATTCGAATTCGCTATTAAAACTCGGTTGAAGGACTATAACCTGGACTCTGTGGAAGGCCGTACAGGTGCACTCCACTACGCGGCTCCGATCGTGAACGAGATTCGTGATCCGGTGATGCGTGATGGCTATGTGCGGGAACTGGCGGGCTGGCTTGGCATGGATGTGGATGCTGTCCACTCAGCGGTGCAACGTGCACCCAAAGCGTCGGCGATAAAAGCCTCTCGGGAAGATCACCAAACATCACAATCTGGTGAAACTGCTCCCGAGCAGAATTTTCGGCCGGACCTGCGTGACCCTGTAGCTCGCATGGAAAAGGAAGCGTTGGAGGTTATTCTGCAGCGACCTGAGTCGCTATCGCAGGAACAATGGAAAGCACTTTTTACCTCACAGTTTAAAGTTCCCGTGTACAGAGCGATACAAGCTGCCATTCTGGCAGCCGCACGGAATGCACAGGACACTTCTAACTGGGTTCAGCATGTAACAGTAGAAGTACCGCAGCCCTTGTATTCGTTCGTAACAGAGTTAGCGGTAGCACCTCTGCCTGCTTCGACTGAGGAAGACGTTATGCGTTACAGCAGAGACATTATGAATCGCCTGTTGGAAATGCAGATTACCGAGCAGAAAGCAGACCTTATAGGTAAATTGCAGCGCTGGGACTCCGAAAAGGACCCGGAAGGTTTTCAGGCGATACAGCAACGTCTTGTCGAATTGGAAAACCAACGGCGTTTCCTGCGTCCGATTGACTAAATTCATAGTCAAGAGGGCAGGAAACGCCGCGGTTATACATCCAGAACGTATCCGGGATGGACCTCAAGGGTGTGAAGTTTGAGTCGCTAACTTTAGCGTCCGAAAAAGTTCGTGACGGAGTTAGAGCGCCCAGGAAACAGCGTTGCCGGCGAGGCCGGCGAGCGAAGTGGCATTGTCTTCGCCTGCGCCTTCGATTTCAGCGCCTTCTTCGGTTTCGCCGCCCATTGGATCCTCTGCTGGTGCGTCACCTTCTGGAGGTGTCTCGCCTTCGGCAGGGGATTCACCCATTGGATCTTCTTCAGCTGGGTCTTCTGCTGGTGCGTCACCTTCTGCTGGCGCTTCAGCAGGATCTTCGCCCATTGGATCTTCCTGGGCTGGATCCTCCTGTTCAACTCCTGGGTCAGCAGGTTCTTCTTCGGGTGCTGGTTCTTCTCCACCGCATGCGGTGAAGAGGGCCAGCGCAGCGACTCCTGCGAAACCTGCGTACAGCTTGGAACGGTTAGAATCGGTTTTCTTAAACACTGGGTTTAGCTCCTTCGTTCTTTCGGTTCGTTCGTTGTATTAGGTTTTCAACGATGGTCCTCGAAAGGTCCAACTGACATTTAAGTCTAGTTGTTTATCGACTAATTAGACATGAGGGGTTGGTTCAGTGAGACCGGTTTTTTGAAAGCAAATCACTGATTAGACATCTCCGAGAAGCGTCTGATATAGTATTCATTTGTTGCCTTCCCCCATAGCTCAACGGCAGAGCACTCGACTGTTAATCGAGGGGTTACTGGTTCGAATCCAGTTGGGGGAGCGAAAAGCCCCGTCCGTTTGGACGGGGCATTTTTATTGCCAGCGCTATCCTCGGTGAACACAGTGATCGTTGTGAGGACAGGCGAAGGGAAGTGCGGTATCTCGCTTCGAGTCATCGGGTGTCAAATCTCAAATGATGCTCATTTCACTGGTCTTCACCATTGATGACCAGGGTCGTGAAAGCTTCTTCAGAACGTTCAATGATGCGGGCGAACAAGCTCCCATGAACCGATAAACGTAGTCAGCTGGTGGTCACGAACCTCTGATGGAACTCTCAGTAACTATGGTGTGTCGCGGTGTCGGGTTTTTGAACAATATGTGCCGAGTGAAGCTTCTGCGCATAGGTGTTGCTGAATATTTGGTTCTCGTGAAGGCTGTTAGATATGTGGATAGGTTGGAACGAATTCGACATCCTGCTCGGGGATGTACATTCTTTGAAGGACAAGCGTTCAGTGGTGCGTCCAATCATCGCCGAGATTCGGAAACAATTTCAGATATCGGTTGCTGAAGTTGAAGACGTTTCCTTGCACCGACGTGTACGCCTGGGTGTTTCGACAGTGAGCGGGGATCGCTTTTATCTGCAAGAAACGCTCAATAGGGTAGAAGGTCTCGTAGCCAACAGACCTGAAATCGAGCTTTTGGCCTCAAAGCTGCGGATAGTACAGTCCACAGACTTCTAAGCGGCATGTACTTTTTCAGCCGAAGAACGCGAACTCGAACTTCAAAGGTTGCTCTGACAAACTGGAAGTATCAGGCTAATAAACTAGAACAGATGTAAAGAGGGTTATCGTCCGGTTTATACTTGTCGGAGATAGCATCATAGATCCGCCCGCATTACACGTACGAAGGTAGTGACTAATGACCATCAACGGCTCACCACAGGTGACGACGAAAACTCGGATGAGTTCGCTGCTTGACTTGTTATCAACGATTTTTCGTTTGGTTCCCAAGCAGTTGAGCGACAATCTCTCGCTGCTCAGCAGCCAGTTAAAAGCCAAAGGAATTCGTGCAGGTGCAGGCGTTGGTATTGCGCTCATAGGACTCGCGTTTGGCGCCATAACATTCATCGCGCTTGTTGCAGCACTGATAGGTGCTTTCATGGCAGAAGGGCCACTATGGCAAACATCGCTCTGGGTAGCGTTGGGAGCGTTCGTCGTCATGCTTATTCTGCTTGTCGTTGGTGCACTGGTAGTTCGTTCCGGCTTCCCACTGTTGCAACCTGAAATCGTACGTGGCATCAAACATGACGTTGGATACGTGCTCAAGGGCAATGCTTTCGACCCCGTTGAATTCGACCGCCTCGAAGAAGAGCGTCGTCAGCAGAAAATTGTTGAAGCTCAACGACGCAAAGAACAAGCCAAGCGAGCTAAAAAAGAGCAGAAACGCGCCATACGCCGTGGCGAGGCAGCCGGGTCATTGCCTAAGACTCAGCCAACGGAAGCCCAAATTCGTCATCGGATGGAACTGCGTCGCCGACACCTTGGTGACATTCGCTCCGGGGTAGACGAAAAAACTGATTACCGCGGACAGTTCAACACCTTCACCCGTCACGCTACCGGGAACGTTTCTCGGAACAATGTTGAGCACGCTACGTCGCCATTGGCACCGCACCACTCGGCAGCCCGTGCAGGTGAGCGAGTCAATGAAGGTGTTGAATACGTGAAAGGTCGTTGGCAGCCGCTTACCGTTCTAGGTGCATCGGTGACAACTGCTGCGGTCTTGATTCGGCGTCTTCGACGCCGTTAATGCCGTGAGGCAAAGTACATTCCATTTTTGAGGTTGATATGAATCGGCCAGTAGATCAAGAGCCGGGTCACGAGCCTGAATTTACTGCGACCGACAACTGGTTGACTATCCCGAACCTGGTGACCATAGTCCGTTTTCTCTTGGTCCCGGTGTTCGTGTGGCAGATGATTCATGATGAATACTGGGCTGCGCTCATCACATTGGTGGTGTTGTTTTCAACCGACTGGATAGACGGGTTTCTTGCTAGACGACTTGACCAAGTTTCATCGGTTGGAAAATGGCTGGATCCACTAGCGGATCGACTGTCACTCTGGGTCGTGATCATTACCGTTGTGCTGTCGGGCCTTGCTCCACTGTGGCTCATATTTGCGCTTGTCATTCCAGATTTGGTCCTGGCCGGGCTAATGCTCAGCGTCTACGCAGGTAATCCTCAGATGGAAGTGACATTTCTTGGAAAAGCCCGGACCGCAGCCCTTATGCTGGGCGTTCCCCTCTTGCTCTTTGCCGAGGCCCCATTTGTTGATGAGACACTGTGGACGTCGATCGCAACCGGCATTCTGGCAATCGGAGCGGGCGGGCATTTGGTTGCAGGCGTTGATTACGCAGTGCAGGGCATTCGTTACGCCATTAAAATGCGGAAGCTCGGTCTCGACCCCAAGGACAAAGGACATAGGGACGAGTTCTTCGAAATGAACTAACTCCTAACGATTGGGTGAAATTTTGAAATTTTGCGGCCAGACATCTACAAAATGTCTTCGACGTGCGGGCACACTGTTTTAGGATGATGTGGAGCAATGAGTTTCATAGGAGTTACGCCGTAGTGTCTCAGGACCAAACAGCCAAGTTTCGCGTGCTGATTGCAGCGGATACTTACCCGCCACATGTGAATGGTGCAGCGAAGTCGTGCTATCGGCTCGCTACGAAACTCACGGATCGAGGGTATGACGTGCATGTAGTCTCACCTCACTACGCGACAGGCCCAGACACCGTTGAATATCGTGAAGAGGCAACGGTGCACCGTCTGAAGTCTTATGGTGCACCAACCCACGAGTTCTATCGTCTGGTCATGCCACGACATGCCAATCGGGTAATCGATAGCCTCATCTCTGACCTTTCGCCAGAAGTTGTACATGCGCAGTGCCACTACATGATTGGAGACGCTGCAATAAGTTCGGCGGATCGCCGTAGAGTACGACTGATTTGTACGAATCACTTCATGCCAGAAAACTTGGATCCATTTATCCCAGGGCCCCAGTTCTTTAAAAATATCGTTTCAAAGCGGTCTTGGTATGACATGGGGCGGCTGATGCACAAAGCAAATGTCATTACGACTCCAACTCGACTCTCTGCGGACAACATGAATGACAAGGCGGGCCTGGATTATGTTGTCCCGGTATCGAACGGTATCGATGTAGCCAAGTACGAACTGCGCGAGCAGGAATCGATTATTCCACACCGACACCCGACAGCATTGTTTGTTGGGCGACTCGCTGTAGAGAAAAACGTCGACATCTTACTCAAAGCCTTGACTATGACCGACCCTGAGCTCAATGTTCATGCTGAAATCATTGGTGATGGGGAACAGCGCGATACCTTGCATCGCTTAGTTGAGGAACTTGGGATCGCGGACCGGGTTATTTTCCGAGGCTTGGTGACTGATGAAGAACTGCGAGAAGCCTACCTTCGTGCTGACCTTTTTACTCAGCCGTGTACGGCAGAACTCCAGTCTTTGGCTTCTTTAGAGGCCATGAGTGCGTCAACACCAGTAGTGCTTGCGAACGCCTTGGCGCTACCGCACCTGGTGTCAGAGGGCGTCAACGGCTATCTATTCCAACCAAATAATCCGGAAGATATGGCTAGCAAAATGAACCTGGTTCTCGGTGCTAGTCTTGAAGAGCGATTGGCCATGGGCCAAGCGTCACATCACTTGGCGTCCCAGCATGGTCATGAAAGAATTATGGATATTATCCATAGGATGTATCACGGTGCTACGTCAGACGAAGTCTCAGTTATGATTTCTGAAGGTAAGCTGCGCTAGACTATGTGATCGTGTCACTTGCCATCAGGACTGCAGATGTTGTCCTGGCCTGCGTAGCGGCACGCGAGGGGTGTTAGCTCAGTCGGTTAGAGCAGAGGACTCATAATCCTTTGGTCGCGGGTTCAAGTCCCGCACACCCTACGACGATGTCGGTGTCATTGAGACCGATAGAACATACTTCGAACATGAGGTGTTCAAACACTGCTGTGCGATGACGTCTGACAGAAACAGCTAGAGCAGAGGAAATCGCCGGGGAGTGACAATGAGATTTTTCATGGATGGCCGGTACATCAGAACCGATTTTCATGACGGAATTTCACGGTTTAGTCATTCCCTGATTCATGCGGTAGCGCAACAGATGACGCCAACGGTTATCATTCACGATCCTGCTCAACGTAATTTTTTGCCTTCAAACGTTGATGTCGTTGAACTCCATGCTCCGACGTCCCCGAAAGAACCCCTGGCGGCGCGGAAAATCAATGTATATGAGCCAGACGTGGTTTTTTCCCCGATGCAAACGATCGGTTCAGTTGGACGAAAGTTTGGGCTGATTTTGACGCTTCATGATCTTATTTATTACCAGCACCGATCTCCGCCACGGAATCTCCCTCCGGCAGTACGAGGGCTCTGGTACGCCTATCATCTCTCTTATACGCCACAGCGTTTACTGCTCAATAGAGCCGATGCTGTAGCCACTGTTTCTAAAACCAGCCAGCGGTTGATCCGGAGGCATCACCTGACCAGCCGACCCGTCCACGTTATTTCCAACGCGCCTCCACTAGTTGAGCGCCCACGCGACCCGGCCGGTAGACGGGAAAAAATCCTGATCTACATGGGCTCCTTCATGGAGTACAAAAACGTGGAATCGTTGATTGCGGCACTCAGGTATCTACCGGAGTATCAGTTGCATTTGTGCTCTCGCATATCTGATGCCAGACAACAGGATTACTTCCACATAGCGGATAGCTATGGGGTTCGAGCAGACCAGTTGTGTTTCCATAATGGCATCGATGACTCGGCCTATCGCACCTTGCTCCGAAAAGCCATGGCTTTAGTTACGCTATCTCGTTCTGAAGGCTACGGTCTGCCGGTCGCTGAGGCCATGGCCGAAGGAACACCGGTCATCCTCTCGAATCTAGAAATTTTCGAGGAGATCGGCGGTAGGTTCAACCCAGGTGCACAATTTGTAAATCTTCAGTCGTCACATGTGAGTGGTGAAGTAGCGGATTCCGTAACTGCATTAGAAAATGATGAAGCGTTCATCCGTGCATCAATCGCTGCTAGGCGCCAAGCGCAGACATTTCAGTGGGAAGACTCCGCTAAGGCCCTAGTCGGAATAGCCGAAGATATTCATCAACGCCGCAGCCGACGAATGTCCTAGAACGTCGGATCTGAGTGGATAGGCCACAAGACTGATGGTTCAGTCCAACCTAAGAGAAAAGCCGGGTCTATATATAGATCCCGTGTGGTCGCTCCAATCTGCCAAGCATTTAGCTTACGGACACCCCAGTGCACGCACTGGGCAGCACAGTGTGGTGACTCATCAGAGAGTTCGCCGACCAACTGGCCCTGGGATACTGTATCTCCAACGGCTAGATCGGAAGACACTGGTTCTAAGGATGAGACCAACCCGTCACTGTGTCGAATGGTAATGACAGGTCGATCTACTACGACCCCTACGAACGTCACCTCGCCGCTGTCAGGGGCGACCACCTCTGTGCTAGACGTAGCTATATCGATACCTCGATGAGCGCTCGACCATGGCATGTCTGGTGGGACAAAGGGTGCCAGTACATCTGTTTCATGAGCTGCTTCAATGGGAGGCAGCCACCTACCGGCGGGCGGTATAAGATCTGGGCGCTCAGTGGAGGCGTGAGCCGCTGGCATCCCAAACAACAGCAATGCCACTATGAGTGTTTTCCAAATGCAAGCCACAATTGTTTTGGAAAAACGAGGACTGGGAGACGAGTCGGTGGGGGAGATGTACTGCATGTATGTATCTTGCATCATCGGGATCGAGAGTGGGCCAGGAACCAGCAAAATGTGGATAACGCCAATGTTGCCTGAAGTCAAACCGTAGAGCGGATCTAGTTTCCGGATCCGGAAATACAGGCACGTGCGCAGGAGGAATTCCCGAATCGGGCTGATATGGGGAACACACGGCAATAGTGTCAGAGCCCTCTAACGCTTCGTGTGCAAAGCATCACACAAGGCGCAAAAGCGTTTGCTCAATAAGGTATGCTGGTTGGAGCAATTGTGCGCCTACTCTGTGGGTGCCTAATTGACTACGCGCGTGAGATGTGCACCCCAGGGTTGCAGTGACACCTTTCGGTCCGGAATGTTCTGGTCAACGGTGATTCCCGAGAAGATCGCTCTCACGCTAGGAAGCTGAGAAAGTCAGCTGTTTATATTGAACCGATAACTAGAGGGTCAATCCGCACGCGGATAGACCTTGAAGGAGCGACCATGTCAGTCGTAACCATGCGTGAAATGCTGGATTCTGGTGTCCACTTCGGCCACCAGACACGTCGTTGGAACCCGAAGATGAAGCGTTTCATCTTTACTGAGCGCAACGGCATTTACATCATTGATCTGCAGCAGTCCCTGTCTTTCATTGACCGTGCATACGAGTTCGTTAAGGAAACTGTTGCTCACGGTGGGAATATCCTGTTCGTAGGTACGAAAAAGCAGGCCCAAGAAGCAATCGCTGAGCAGGCGACCCGCGTCGGCATGCCCTACGTTAACCATCGTTGGTTGGGCGGTATGCTCACCAACTTCGCTACGGTTTCCAAGCGCGTTGAGCGTATGAAAGAGCTTGAAGAAATTGACTTCGACGACGTAGCTGGTTCCGGCCACACCAAGAAGGAACTCTTGCTGCTTCGTCGTGAACTCGACAAACTGCAGTCGAATTTGGGCGGTATCCGCAACATGACTCGCACCCCTTCTGCTGTGTGGGTCATTGACACCAAGAAAGAACACCTGGCGATTGACGAAGCCGTTAAACTCGGTATCCCCGTCGTTGCCATCCTGGACACTAACGCTGACCCAGACGAAGTCACCTACCCAATCCCGGGTAACGATGACGCGATCCGTTCCGTTGCCCTCTTGACCCGTGTTATTGCCGATGCAGTTGCCGACGGTCTGATGGCCCGCAACCAGGGCAAGGGTAAGTCAGGTGCCGCTGAAGAGCCCATGGCTGAGTGGGAACGCGAACTGCTGGAGTCCGGCCAGGCTGAAGAAGCTGCAGATCAGACAGCAGCTCCAGCTGACGAGGAAACTGTAGAAGTTGCAGAAGAAGTCGGAGCTACACCTGAAGGCGAGCAGCCTGTTGCCAAGGAAGACCACTAATCCACACAATCACGTTTCGTTTTTAGACTCGCGGGTGACACCCGCAACGAACATCCAAGGAATGGGATATCTGTAATGGCGAACTACACAGTCAAAGACATTCAGGCCCTGCGTGAGCGTACTGGCGCAGGCATGATGGACGTCAAGAAGGCTCTCGACGAAGCTGACGGCGATGTCGACAAAGCCATGGAAATTATCCGTGTCAAAGGTCTGCAGGGCGCTTCCAAACGCGAAGGTCGCGCTGCCGCAGAGGGCCTGATTGCTGCCACCGTTAATAACGGCGTTGGCATCATGGTCGAAGTAAACTCGGAAACTGACTTTGTTGCGAAGTCCGATAAATTTATTGAACTCGGCAACACCGTTCTCGAAGTTGCTGTTTCATCCGGTGCGGACAAGGTAGACGATCTGCTGGCCGCTGACTACAACGGCAACCCACTGAGCGAATACGTCAAAGAAGAAGGCGCACTGCTCGGCGAAAAGGTTGAAGTTCGTCGTCTGGCACGCCTCGAAGGCGCATACGTCGACCCCTACCTGCACCGTACATCTGCAGACCTGCCAGCCCAGGTTGGCGTTCTCTTTGCAGTGGATGCAGACAGCGAAGCAGCTCAGACGGCAGCTCACGATGTTGCTGTTCACATTGCTGCTATGAGCCCGACCTACCTCAACCGTGACGAGGTTCCAGAAGACATCGTCGCTGATGAGCGTCGCATCGCAGAAGAAACTGCTCGTGCTGAAGGTAAACCAGAGCGCGCAATGCAAAACATCATTGAAGGCCGCCTGACCGGTTATTTCAAAGATGTTGTCCTGCTGGACCAGCCATTCGCCAAAGACACCAAGAACACCGTTGGCGGCGTTCTGGACGAAGCCGGAGCAAAAGCACTCTCGTTTGCACGCTTCCGTGTTGGATCCTAGTCAGTTCACTGACACTGCACGTGTCCTAATGAACTAGGTACAATCAGCGTCGTTTTTACCTAACACAAGGGGGTGATCACCACAACCGGTGATCACCCCTTCTTTATGTCTATAAACCATCAGCACAAATAGGAGCATTGCCGTGTCAGACACTCCAGCGATCAACACCCCAGGCGGTTTACAAGACGGCCCGAGGGATGCACAAGACGAAGGCGTAACCCGACGAAGGGTACTGCTGAAACTTTCCGGCGAAGTATTTGGTGGCGGGTCCATTGGTATCGACCCGGATACTGTTCGATCAGTCGCTGAGCAAATCGCTGCAGCAGCTGGGCAAGTCGAAATCGCGATTGTCGTTGGCGGTGGCAACTTCTTCCGCGGAGCCGAGCTTTCCATCAATGGAATGGATCGTCGTCGGGCCGATTACATGGGTATGTTAGGTACAGTCATGAATGCCCTGGCGCTTCAAGACTTCCTGACTCAAGCTGGTGTAGATACCAGGGTGCAATCAGCTATCCATATGTCTCAAGTGGCGGAACCATATATTCCTCAACGAGCCATCCGACATATGGAAAAAGATCGTGTCGTGATCTTTGGTGCCGGAACCGGTCTACCGTACTTCTCTACCGACACTGTTGCTGCGCAGCGTGCCCTAGAAATTCGAGCCGATCAGGTACTGATGGCTAAATCTGGGGTTGATGGCGTCTACACATCTGACCCCAAGGTAGACTCGGCCGCCAAAAAATTCGATCATCTCACCTACGACGAGGCAATCGTCAAAAATATTCGAGTCATGGACCTGACTGCTATGACAATGTGTAAAGACAACAACTTGGATATGTTGGTATTCGGTATGGAAGGCGATGGGAACGTGACACGAGCGCTGTTGGGCGACTCCACTGGTACCGTCGTCACACCGTAAGGCTGCACTTCGAAGCGTGTTTTAGACTTAGTGCACACCTCAGATTTTATATAAGGAGAAACTGTGACTGCATCCGTATTATCAGACGCCAAAAAGGCGATGGCGCGCACACTTGAGGCAACCAGCGAGGATTTCGCCGCAGTCCGTACCGGACGCGCAAACCCAGGGCTCTACTCAAAAGTGCTGGTGAACTACTACGGTAGTCCAACACCGTTGCAACAGTTGGCATCGTTTGCCGTCCAGGATGCCCGGACCATCCTAATCTCGCCATTTGATGTCACCGCACTGCGAGAAATTGAAGTTGCGTTGTCGTCCTCGGAGATCGGCGCTAACCCTTCAAACGACGGCAAAGTTATTCGCGTCGTCATGCCAGAGCTGACTAAAGAGCGCCGCCAGGAGTACGTCAAGCTGGTCAAATCCAAAGCAGAAGAGCACCGCGTCTCGGTACGAAACGCACGACGCAGTGCCAAAGAATTCATTGACCAAATGGTCGATGATGGCGACATCGGTGAAGACGAAGGCCGTCGTGCCGAAAAAGACCTCGATGACCTGACACGCAAATACGTCGACCAGATTGACGAGATGGCGAAGAACAAAGAAGAAGAACTAATGGAGGTCTAGGCTCTCGAAGCCTCAGCTCGCATGTCCAACTCAGACCCAGAATCCGAACAGTTACCGGTCATACAACAACTCGAGGGGTTTCCCGACCCAGTTCGGGACCCAGAGACCGGGATGATTGTCCCTCAAACCCGTCGTGAACGTCGGGCGCTCGAAGATGCCCAAGCAACGGTGATTCGGAGAAAAGCTGCACGCCAGAAACAGCAGCATCCCCAACCCGAACCGACAACAGATGACAAGGACGTTGTCGAAACGGAAGACTTGGATTTTGGGTCTGATCCGGCAGCCGACCTTGACCCGGAGGAATCCACCATTCTGACGGTCACACAGGTCGATTCCGAGGAAGGGTCGACACCACAGCCACAACCGGCAAGCGTTGCACCGACTAAAGAATCTCGAGCTGGTCGTAATCTACCGGCTGCGATTACCGTCGGGCTCCTCTTATTGGGCGCTGCTGTCGTCGGTATTTTCTTTTACCCCATTGTGGTAGCAATACTCATTGCGGTACTAGTGCCCCTCGGTATCTGGGAACTGGCACAAGTTGCCAAGACAAAGAACATCCATCTGGCGCTCACGCCCGCCTTGGTTGCCGGGCTCGGTATACCGATCGCCGCGTGGTTCGGTGGGGTAGACGCCATGGTGTTCGCACTGTTCGGCGGCATCTTGCTGACGGTGTTCTGGACTGCGGTCGGCGAACCCGATAGGCCCGCAGCGTCTATGGCAATGACCCTGTTAGCGATTCTGTGGCTGCCGTTTTTTCTCTCGTTTGGCATTACGCTGTTGCACGTAGAAGACGGTGCCTGGCTCGTTGCTATTACTGTTCTAGGCATCGTGGCTTCCGATACATTTGGCTATCTGGTGGGCGTCACATTGGGCAAACACCGGATGGCGCCGAAAATTTCCCCGAAGAAGTCGTGGGAAGGATTCTTCGGGTCGCTCCTCGGAGCTATCGTCGTATCAGTGGTTGTCACACACTACTGGCTCGAATACGACTGGTGGGTAGGCATCATCATCGGCACCGTGGTTATGATTGCAGCAACAGCTGGAGATTTTGCGGCCTCAATGGTCAAGCGTGACTTCGGTGTTAAAGATATGGGAAATACCCTGCCTGGCCACGGCGGGGTTATGGATCGACTCGACTCGATCGTATTTGCCATCCCAGTTGGATACACCTTGTTCGTGGTAGTTCTGCCCACAATTATGGGCTAAACGTCAAAGGAAGCGCAGTGTCAAAGACTCAAACAGCCTCGCCATTTAACTCAGTTGCTAAACGCGATTACGGATATCACCCCGGGCAAGTAGACGAATTTATCGACAGCTCGCGGCAAGCCTACGAAACCGAAGCAGGCATTACCGCAGACATCGTCCAGGAAAAAACCTTCGATCTCGTACGTGGTGGCTATCGTACTGATCAAGTTGATCAGGTACTGGAGCGTCTTGAAGATGCGCTCCGAAAGGCCGAACGCGATGAGTATATTGCGACCCACGGACAACAAGCCTGGGATCTTCAGCTCATCAATCGGCTCGAAGACCTCACCGAACGACTCGAACGACCACGTGGGGAAAAATTCCGCCCGGCAAACCCCGGGTCAGCAGGCTATGACGTCGAAGAAGTTGACGTGTGCATGGCACGGGTCACCAGTCACTTAAACGATGAAGAACATGTGCGTCTTAAGGATATACGTAACGTGACCTTTAGTAATGAAAAAGGTCCTAGCGGCTACGATGAGGCCCAAGTCGACGCTTTTCTCCAGGCTGTCATCGAACTGCTTGTGGTCCTCGACTAGGTGCCCGCATGACAATAGTCCTCGCCGTGGTCGGGATCCTCATCATGGTGGTCGCGATCGCTGTATCAATCGCACTACACGAGGTCGGCCACCTCGTCCCGGCTAAACTGTTTAACGTTCGGGTCACCCAGTACATGATCGGGTTTGGCAAAACGCTCTGGTCGACGAAAAAAGGTGAAACCGAATACGGAGTCAAAGCCATCCCACTGGGCGGCTATGTTTCCATGATCGGAATGTTGCCGCCCAATAAGCCTGGTAGAAAAGTCTCAAAATCGCGTCAACGGTATTTTCAAACTATGGCGCAGCAAGCTCGTGAGGATGCTACAGCCGAACTTACCGAGCAAGATGACGGACGAACATTCATCTCATTACCCGTGTGGAAACGGATGATCATCATGCTGGGCGGACCATTCATGAATCTGGTCATCGCTCTCGTCATCACAGCTATCCTTGTCACCTCATTTGGCGTAGCAACGCCCACTACTAAAGTCAGCGACGTCTTTGAATGTATGACTGAGACGACAGACGCCACAGCGCTACAGGCTGAATGCGACACACACGACGACCCGTCACCGGCCTGGGACGCAGGACTGCGGCCAGGTGACAACGTCACGCACTTCCATAACCAAGCAGTTTCGGATTGGGACGAACTCTCAGGTGCGATTCGTGAACGAGCAAACACTCCCACCGATATCACCTTTGAACGTGATGGTGAGACCATAAGTTCAACCATCACACCGGTACTGACAGAACGTCCCAAACTGGACCGCTTCAACCAGCCGATAAGCGATGCTTCTGGAAACCTCGAAATCGAGTCAGTGGGATTCATCGGGATGTCGTCGCAGATCGAAAATGTCGAACAACCAGTTACTGCTGCCTTCGGCGTTTTGGGTGATCAAATTTCTGGAACGTTCTCGGTCATTACTGTACTGCCGGCTAAATTGTGGGACACCGCAAAAGTCTTGGTTACCGATGGCGAACGAGATCCCACCGGACCAGTCTCGGTTGTTGGTGTGGGGCGAATCGCTGGGGAAGCAGCAGCCCAGCAAGACATCCCGATCGCTGACCGCGGCGCCATGCTGCTTTCGTTAGTCGCGGGGCTCAACGTCGCACTCATGGTGTTCAACCTCATTCCACTGCTCCCATTAGATGGTGGTCATGTGCTCGGTGGCCTCTGGGAATCGATACGGCGGGGCTGGGCTAAGCTCCGAGGTAAAGCAGATCCGGGGCCCTTTGACATTGCAAAAATGTTCCCACTCACGATAGTGGTGTTCGGCTTATTATTAAGCATGGGAGTATTGTTGATCATTGCTGACCTCGTCAAACCTGTGACAGTGTTCTAAAACCCCCGATATCCGAAGAAAGGGTGACCTTGCGGCATCTGACCCGTACGTTGCGCTGGCTGCTAGACGCTGAAGACGCGGTGGCACGTGTCACCGGCGATACGGTGCGCATCCTTTCGAACTCGGATACCGCAGCGCTGACCAACCTCATCAGCAAGCAACCCGTCACGAGCGGGTACGTTCAGTCCATACTTGATACCGGGCGACGTGCGGGCCCCATCGGAGGTTTTGCACGCGGTATATTTCTGGGAATCTTTGACCCGGTTCATCCTGGCCAATTGCTCGCAGCTTGCTGGGCGGGGGCAAACATTGTGCCGGTAACTGATGATCCTGACTACGGCGCATATTTTGGTCAAGCTCTCGTCGCACTGGATGAACACTTCGGATCGATCTTTGGGCCGCAGCCTGCGGTCACTGGTGTGTGGGACGCTTTGCAACACGGTCGTCAAACGGCTCGCGAAATACGGAAAAACCAGCCATTTATGACCATCACTGAACATTCCTCGGTGCTCGATAACCCAAATGTCCGGACTGCCACCGAAGCCGACTATAACCTTGTGTTGCCTGCATCTGTTGCTATGTTCACCGAAGAGCTCGGTTACTCGCCGCTAGCCGACGGCTCAAATGGATACCGTTTGCGTGTACGGCAGCTTATCGCCAAAGGCCACACCATGATCGAAACAGATCAACAAGCGGTGAGGTTTAAAGCCGACTTTGGCATCGTCACGTCCGACGCGATTCAAATCCAGGGTGTATGGCTACGCCCCGACGCACGTGGGCAAGGACGCGCTGCACCGGCCATGGCCTCGGTCGTTAACCGGGCCTTGAAACTTGTTCCCGTTGTATCGCTCTATGTCAACGACTACAACACGGCAGCGATCCGTACGTATGAACGGGTTGGTTTTGCTACCGTTGACCGCTTCGCTACCGTATTGTTTTAATCACCGTGAGAGGAAAATAGCCATGCGTAATCACTTGGCTCTAGTCGCCGCTGGCGCGCTGGTCTTAACCGGTTGCGCTGAGCCGCGCGAGCACTCTTCGGTCGATGTGACACCGCCACCAGAGGTTGAAGTACCAGCTCAAACTCTCTTTCACGAAGCGATGAGTGCGGCCATGAGCGATGATGCGATCATTTCTACCGGTATCCCAGCGGTAGAAACATTGCAATCCGCAGATGCAAATCTGGCTCAGTATGCACCCGAGCCAGAAGAATGCGCTGGCATCGTAGATCAACAGTATTACACCACCAATGATGTTGTAGTGGGTTTTAGCTCGCAAACCGGCGAAAACACCCACGCAGCCCAAACAGTCGTTGCGGCAGCATTTGAAACAGCAGAAGAGGCAACGAATTATTTTAACGCGCGCACCGCAGCGTGGAGTGATTGTGATTCGGTTGATCTTACGATCGATGACACCAACGTGTTGACGCTGGACTACACGGCAACAACGTTGTCTGAAGCCGAGGAAATGACCGTTCCAGATTCACTAGCCGCATCCGATCAGGATTTAGTTCTAAATTCGTCCGGGGAGCTATCCGGTGATTTGGAAGGGGCAGATACAGCTATCCCGGATCCTGGTGCGCTGCCCGACTACGTGATTTCCCCGGATGATGTTCCAGAACCTGAAGTCGAAAATATTTCCGTCACATCCTCGACGGTCATCGTCCGATTCGACACACAGGTGTTTTGGATCCTCGTAGAACCGAGTAGTGACGTCGAACGCGCAGCCGAGACACTTGCAGAAATTACACAGGCGGTGCAGGAAGAATCATGAAACGTAGTTTCGCCCTGATGTTTGTTGGCGCACTTGCTTTGACAGCCTGTACCGATCAGCCTGTGCCACCGGAACCAACGGTGAGTGCCCCCAGTTCTCCTGAAACATCCGAAACGGCAATGACACCGGAAGTGCTCACCGACAACATCGCTGAACTCATGGAGCACCCCAAGCCGGAACAGATTCCGACCGGTGATGAGGCATTGGAATCTTTCACCGCAGTTCTATTGCCGGAACAAGCCGCCGATGGATCTCAATGCCCACCTGTCACGGTGACAAAGCCAGAAACTTCTGGATTTGGTCAGTTAAGCACTCGAGATGAAGATGACGAGGAAGAATCGCAGTCCCTTGGGGCCTTTGAGTTCCCATCAGCTGATGAAGCAGAAGCTTTTACCGCCGAATTGCAAAACTTCATTGACGAGTGCTCAGCGCTCGACTCTGAAATTGAGCCTCTGAATCACCACACCGACGATGCTTTTGAACTACAGATTGAACGCGATGATGACACGGCGTCATCAATGGTGATCTTACGAGACAAAAACACAGTCCTCGTGGCCTCATCCACACCTCCAGCAGACGTTGCCTTATCGCTGACACTGACCGATCAGCTGCAAGAAATGCTGCGGTAGAATACATCGAGATACCCACAAATTTGTTTACGAACGGAGCTTCGAGTGCCCTTGCGCATGTCAACCTTATTCCTCCGCACACTGCGTGACGATCCCGCCGATGCTGAAGTCGCCAGCCATAAGTTGCTGGTGCGTGCTGGTTATATTCGCCGTGCTGCACCGGGCGGTTATACGTGGCTGCCACTAGGACTGCGGGTGAAAAATAAGGTCGAGAATATCGTTCGCGAAGAAATGGACGCTATTGGCGGCCAAGAAGTGCATTTCCCAGCGTTACTGCCCAAAGAACCGTATGAAGCAACCGGTCGATGGGAAGACTACGGTGACGGAATTTTCCGGTTGCAAGACCGTTCTGGATCAGATTTTCTTCTGGCTCCAACACACGAAGAGCTCTTTACGCTCTTGGTCAAAGACCATTATTCGTCCTATAAAGACCTGCCCGTATACCTGTATCAGATTCAGACGAAATACCGGGATGAAGCTCGACCACGAGCTGGTTTGCTCCGTGTCCGAGAATTCATCATGAAGGACTCTTATTCCTTCACCATTGATCAAGAGGGTTTGAACGAGGCATACGACAAGCACCGCCAGGCCTACGTGCGTATATTCGAACGCCTCGGTCTCGAAGTTGTGGCCGTGCAGGCCATGGCCGGTGCGATGGGTGGCTCACGGTCTGAGGAATTCTTACATCCATCCGCTGCCGGGGAGGATACCTTCGTGGAATCTCCGGGCGGTTATCGAGCAAACGTTGAGGCCGTCGACACTGTAGTTCCAGAAGCCACCGACTTCACTGACGCACCTGCTGCCGAAGTCAAAGACACGCCCGTTTCAACAACCATTGCTGCGCTGGTAGATGTTGCCAATGAGCTTGCTCCAAAAGAAGGCGGAAGTTGGGGAGCATCGGAAACACTGAAATGTGTGGTCCTTACTGCTGTTCTGGACGGTGGCCAGCGTCAAGTATTCGTCGTTGCAGTACCGGGTGATCGTGATGTCGATGTTAAGCGTCTAGAAGCTTTCGTTCCCGAAGCGCTTGACGTGGCCGGGGAACCGGAAGTTGAACCAGCTACAGCTGATGACATTGCCAAACACACCGACCTGGTTCCCGGCTACATCGGCCCGACCTTGGTGCAAGATGGCAAGCCCGTTCAAATGCTGGGCACAAAGTCTCGAACCGGCATCCCGTTCTTTGTCGATCCAAGAATCGTCAGCGGTTCCAGCTGGGTCACCGGCGCGAACCAAGACCAAAAACACGTTTTCGGTTTGGTTGCAGAACGAGACTTCACCTGGGATGCCGTTATAGAGGCGACAGCTGTCCGTGATGGCGATCCGGCACCGGACGGCTCAGGCCCGCTTGCAACCCGGCGTGGCATGGAAATGGGACATATCTTCCAACTAGGACGCAAATACGCCGAAGCGCTGGATCTGAAGGTGTTGGATGAACACGGCAAGCAAGTAGTCGTCACCATGGGCTCGTATGGCATCGGCGTATCACGCGCGGTAGCTGCGCTAGCTGAAGCCCATCACGACGACAAAGGGCTGATCTGGCCAATGAATGTAGCACCCGCTCACGTGCACATCGTTGCCACGGGTAAAGATGACCAGATTTTCGAAGCCGCTGAAGAGTTTGCCTCCAAGCTGGAAGCTGCCGGGGTCGAGGTGCTCTATGATGATCGCCGAAAAGCGCAGGCAGGCGTAAAATTCTCAGACGCAGAACTCATTGGTGTCCCCCTACATTTAATTGTGGGCAGGGGCCTTGCCAAAGGCACTCTGGAGCTCAAAGATCGACTTGCGGACACCCGCGAAGATCTTCCATTGGAGGATGCACTTGATCATGTGGTGAACCTCGTACGCACCTATCAAAATAGCTAGCAAGAGGTCTTCGAGCGACACGCGAAAAACCGCCAGCCAGTGTGGCTGGCGGTTTTGCGTGTTCAGCGCTGAAGTCTGAGCTGGCTAGGTACTACCAACCGAGGGAAAAAGGGGATCGACCCGGTGAAGCTGAAACTTCCCAACTCACGACCTGCCAGAGGCCCGCCAGAGCGATCGCTCGTTCCTCCGTGGTCTCTGCGAGTAAGTAGAGCTGTGACCATTCTTCAACAAGCTCTTCTGAATATAGGAGCATTTGACGAATACTGATGGCATCGGCAAATCGTAAATTTGCCTCCAGCGAGTAACTCACCGGAACCTGTGGCATACATTCTTGAGGAAAGACCTGTTGGAGCGCGGTGGCACCAGTATGAGCTTGGGTTTGCAGAACTCGCCATGGTTCGACATCGAGTGAGCGAGCCCCGGCTACGGTCGACAGATAATCGATACCGGCCATGTGAACAACCGCATCATCTAATGCCGTTGAAAAGCGCGTCCCGCATTCAAGTGATTCAACGTCAGCCGCAGCTTCGGGAATAGAATCAATGTTTGGTGGCGTTGTAGTGGAAGCTGCTGAAATACGTAGCGATCGAACGAGATGACTCGTATGCTGCGAGGCCGTGAGCTCACTATCAGAAGGAGCGACCCCGCTAGTGCCCCGGATATAACTGGATCCAACCCAAATGCCAAGTCCAACCAGAGCGGCGGTCACAAACATTGCAACCAGTCTACGAAATATTCGCAGACGAGAAGTCGCCGTCGGGGCGCTTGAATTCAGTTCCATCACATCACAGTATTGTGTCACAGTTATCTACAACAACACCAAGACGACCCCGGGATTGGTACAACTGTACTACTAAACACTACAAGGAGTGCATCAACGCATTATGGCTAACCGTCGTAGTTTCGCAACAAACTCTTCTGAGTCCAAACCAGCAGTATCTGAGCTGGATGCTCTGGAACGATCCGAGTTACAAGCGCTTATCGGGGGCATTGTTGAAAGTCATGGACTCTGGTGCGAAGAAGTTGTCGTTGGGGGAGCACCGGGCGATCGAGTGTTGTCGGTTTTTGTAGACCGAATCGATGATGGCGATGGCGTTATTCTCGACACTATCGCCGACGTAACCCACGAGATATCCTCCGCTCTCGATGCGCAAGGGGATGACATTCCTGAGATTGGCACAGAGACATATACGCTTGAAGTCTCGACACCGGGTACTGACCGGCCGTTGGTGCGTCAGCACCACTGGGAAAAGAACCTTGGACGTGTGGTGAACGTCATGATTGATGGCGATGAACCAATCGATGCCAAGATCCACAGCGTTGACGGTGATGGTGTTGAGCTGGTGCAGGTCATCCCCGGGGCGAAAAAAGGTATGCCGGTGAAGTACTCTGATCCACAGCATTATCGGTACGAGCAGCTTTCTAACGCGATCGTACAAGTTCAGCTAAAATAGCCAGGATACTCGGACAGTATTCAAAAAATAACTGAACGATATAACAGAATCACAAGTGAATGAACCCCACGGAGGAACCTGGTGGATATCGATATTTCCTTGCTTCGAGTGCTCGAGACGGAACATGAGGTTCCGCTGGCGCAGCTCATCCCAACAATCGAGCAAGCGCTCTTGTTGGCCTACCACAAATCTCCAGGCGCGATTCAGCAGTCACGTGCTGAGCTTGACACCAAGACGGGCAAAGTCACCATTTGGGCCACTGAATACGGTGACGACGACGAACCCATTGGAGAATTCGACGATACTCCGTCCGGCTTTGGTCGAGTGGCGGCTTCGACCGCACGACAGGTTATTGTGCAGCGTTTGAGAGACGCCGAAGATGATCAAGTCCTGGGGGAGTTCAGGGACAAGCAAGACCAGCTTGTATCCGGAGTGATTCAGCAGGGTACCAACCCCCATATGATCCAGGTCGACTTGGGTAGCGTAGAGGCTGTTTTGCCACCTGCCGAACAGGTTCCGGGAGAAGACTATACGCACGGTACTCGACTGCGGTCCTATGTGGTCTCGGTAGGTCGGGGTAATAAAGGGCCGTCAGTCACGCTTTCGCGTTCTCACCCGGGTCTTGTCAGGAAACTGTTTGAATTCGAAGTCCCGGAGATCGCTAACGGGACAGTGGAGATATCCGCGGTCGCGAGAGAAGCAGGACACCGCACGAAGATTGCCGTCAGTGCAAAAGAACCTGGTATCAATGCGAAGGGCGCGTGCATCGGTGAGATGGGCGCCCGCGTCCGAGCGGTCATGACTGAACTCAATGACGAGAAAATCGACATCGTCGACCACTCTGAAGATCCAGTGAAATTCATAACGGCCGCGTTGTCACCGTCTAAAGTCGTCAAAGTTTATGGCGTCGACGAAGCCACGAGATCTGCTTCCGTCGTTGTTCCCGACTACCAGTTATCGCTAGCGATCGGGAAAGAAGGTCAGAACGCTCGGTTGGCCGCAAAGTTAACTGGATGGCGTATCGACATCATGGGCGAGTCCGCCTACGAACAGCAGGCTGCGGCACAAGCATCAGCTGACGACTAAGTGCTTTGGCATCAACGAGACGAATTGAGTTAGACTAGTACAGGTCGACGTGCGTTTGATAGGTCTGGAGGGCTATGGCCAACCATAAACCGGTCCGATTATGTATCGGATGTCGCACGCGCGAAAAGACTACAAACTTAGTGCGCATTGCGTATGACAGCACCGTTGATTCCCGATCAGTGGTGCTTGATGACCGCCGCGTATTACCGGGACGGGGTGCATGGGTGCATCGCGAACCGGGGTGTTTATCAACGGCACTACAAAAGCGTGCGTTTCACCGTGCTTTTCGTAATCAAGTCGATACTGAAGCACTTGAAGCAGCATTAACTGCGTGCCGTGCAGAAAACACCAACACACCGAACAATGATGAAAGCGGGTCAGAGAACTGATGGATACCCGGTGAGCACACGATGAGTGCCCAACGATGAATATCAAAGTCAGCTCACGACGCATGAGCCACCTGTTAGGCGGTCTTGTGCGTATGACGACAGAGCATACATTCGACCGGCCAGAATCGCGGTTGTGTACTAAATAGTGCAAGCCACGATTCAGCCAGAACAGGAGAATCGTGGCGAAATTGCGCGTCCACGAAGTTGCCAAGCAACTTGGGATTCCTTCCCGCGAGGCGCTGAGCAAACTTGAAGAAATTGGCGAGTTTGTATCTTCAGCGTCCTCAACTATCGAACCACCGGTGGTGAAACGCCTACGTGCCGAATTTGAAAATGCGGCACCAGCGGAGAAACCGAAACCGGCTGCCAAGCCGCAGGCGGCCAAGCCTGCTGCTCCTAAACCAAAACCGGCTAAGCCTGCTGCGTCTAAAACGGAACAACCAGAAGCCCCGGCAGAAGATCCAAAGCCGGCAGCACCGCAGCCTGCCGCAAAACCGGCCGCACCAAAAGCGGCTGCGAAACCTGCGGATCCAAAACCTGAAGCCGAACCTGCAGCGCCGAAGTCTGATGCAAAACCGGCTGCGCCAAAACCAGCGGCAAAGTCCGCGGCGCCAAAACCGGCCGCACCGAAACCAGGTCCAAAGCCTGCTCCAAAACCAGGACAAGCACGTCCTGGAAACAACCCTTTCCAGACAAAACAAGACACGACCGCGCCACGGCCTGGCCCACGCGGTGGGGGACCACGTCCTGGAAACAACCCGTTCGCTCCACAGCAAGGTATGCGCCAAGAGCACGGTGGAGGTCCACGACCAGCAGGACGTGGAGCTCCAAAACCTGGACCAAGCAAGGGCCCTGCAAAATCAGGACCAAAGCCAGGTCAAAAATCAGGTGCCAAGCCACAGCAGCCACGTGAGTCAGGTCCACGCCCAACACCGGCAATGATGCCTGATCAGATTCAGAAACCTACGCCAGCAGATGCTGGCCGTGGTGGACCTCGTCGCGGTGGTGGCGGTCCACGTCGTGGCCCCGGTCGCGGTTCGCCGCAGGGCGCATTCGGCCGTGGTCCACAGACCGGTCGTCGTCGCCGCTCCAAGAAGCGTCAGCGTCAAGACGATCAGCATCAACAGGCACCGGTAATCGGTGGTGTGAAGGTTCCGAAAGGTGATGGCACTACTGTTATTCGCCTTCGCCGTGGTTCCTCTATTGCTGATCTTGCGGACAAGATTAAGGCAGATCCAGCAGCACTTGTGACGGTCCTATTCCACCTCGGTGAAATGGCTACCACGAACCAGTCGTTGGATGAAGATACCTTTGAGGTATTGGGCGCCGAGATCGGCTATCAGGTCGAGATTGTCTCGCCCGAAGACGAAGACCGCGAAATCCTTGACGACTTCGACATCGATCTCGATGACAAAGACGCAGCGGAAGACATGATCGCTCGTCCAGCTGTGGTGACTGTGATGGGTCACGTCGACCACGGTAAGACTCGTACATTGGACGCTATCCGTAAAGCACGCGTTCGTGAATCTGAAGCCGGGGGCATTACCCAGCACATCGGTGCTTACCAGGTTGATGTCGAGCACGAAGGCAAAAACCGTTCGGTGACTATCATTGACACCCCGGGTCACGAGGCGTTTACAGCTATGCGTGCTCGCGGTGCCAAAGTTACTGACATCGCCGTGCTCGTAGTAGCAGCTGACGACGGTGTGATGCCGCAGACAATTGAAGCGCTCAACCACGCCAAAGCGGCTGAAGTACCGATCGTGGTCGCCATTAACAAGGTCGATAAGGAAGGCGCGAACCCGGACCGTATCCGTGGTGAGCTCTCCGAGTACGGCCTTGTTCCCGAAGAATATGGTGGCGACACCATGTTCGTGGAAATATCCGCCCTGAAGAACCAGAATATTGACGGACTGCTGGAATCGGTCCTTTTGACCGCCGACGCGGCACTGGAACTCAACGCAAACCCAGATCGTGATGCACGTGGTGTAGCCATTGAGGCAAACCTCGACCGCGGTCGAGGCCCCGTTGCGACCGTACTCGTCCAAACCGGTACTCTCCGCGTAGGGGATACCGTCGTGGTCGGAGACGCACACGGCCGTGTCCGTGCAATGTTCGACGAATATGGCGAAAACGTTAGCGAAGCACTCCCGTCACGCCCGGTACAGGTCCTTGGTCTGTCCAGCGTGCCCCGTGCAGGCGACGTCTTCTTGGTAACCAACGACGAACGCACCGCCCGGCAAATCGCGGAGCGTCGCGAGACAGTCAAGCGAAACGCAACACTGGCCCGCCGCCGTAAACGCATCACGCTCGAAGAGTTTGACCAGGCTGTTGCCGAAGGCAAACTGGATACGCTCAACCTCATTATTAAGGGTGACGCATCCGGTCCGGTTGAAGCACTTGAAGATTCGCTTATGCAGGTTGATGTTGGCGGTGAAGACGAAGTTCAACTGCGTGTTATCCACCGCGGTGTCGGTGCCATCACACAGAACGACGTCAACCTGGCTACTGTTGATAATGCGATCATCATCGGATTCAACGTTCGCCCAGCAGAACGCGTCAACGAAATCGCTGATGAAGAAGGCGTCGATATGCGCTTCTACAATGTCATCTACGACGTTATTGACGACATCGAACTGGCACTCAAGGGCATGCTCAAGCCAATTTACGAAGAAGTGGTCCTCGGCCGCGCCGAAGTCCGCGAGATTTTCCGCTCATCGAAGGCCGGTACTATTGCCGGTTCGATGGTTTCATCAGGCATTATGCGTCGCAACACCCAGGCCCGGTTGCTGCGTGATGGCAAGGTGGTCGGCGATAACGTGACGATTACGTCGCTACGTCGCTTCACCGACGATGTCACCGAAGTTCGCGAAGGCTTCGAATGCGGTATCGGACTCGGTAAGAGCAACGACATCCGCGAGGGCGACATCATCGAAAACTACGAGATGCAAGAGAAGCCACGCGACTAACTTGCAAGCCTGCGGTGTCCACATTGGGCACCGCAGGCCCACACCACAGGAGATCTACAATGGCAGATCGCACACGTGCCGCAAGGTTGGCACAGCGAATCAAAGTCATCCTTGCCGAAGCGTTGCAGAAAACGGTGAAGGATGACCGAATCGACAATGTCACCCTCACAGAAGCACGGGTTACGAACGACCTGCAACAAGCAAGCGTGTACTACACCGTCTTCGGTGATGAGGAAGCTGTAGCTGCCGCGCACCAAGCCATGGAAGAAAACCGTGGCCTGTTGCGTCGAGAAATGGGCCGAGGCCTGAACATCCGGCTAGTTCCAACCCTGGAACTCATCCGTGACACAGTGCCTGAAAGTGCAGCACAACTCGAAGAAGTACTACGCGAAGCCAAAGCACGGGATGCAGAAATCGCAGCTCAACGCGATTCTGCAACCTATGCAGGCGACGAAGATCCTTATAAGGACTAACACATGACTGGACTAATTTCGGGGTTAATACTGGTAGATAAACCTGCGGGTTGGACGTCCCACGACGTGGTGTCCCGTACCCGTAAAATTGCCGGTACTCGAAAAGTCGGTCATGCTGGCACGCTGGACCCGATGGCCACCGGAATGTTGGTCATCGGGTTCAACAAGGCCACTCGGCTGCTTACCTATATCGTGGATACCATTAAGACATACCGGGCAACAATCCGTCTCGGCCACAACACGACCACAGATGACGCAGACGGGGAAATCGTCCAAACTCGTTTAGCAAATGCTGTCACAATTGAAGATATCGACGAGGCCATCAGCGACCTCACCGGAACGATTCAACAGGTGCCCTCAGCGGTTTCCGCGATCAAAATTGATGGTAAACGCGCATATCAACGGGTTCGTGAAGGCGAATCCGTAGAGATACCATCTCGAGAAGTCACGATTCACCGTTTTGACATTGAGGATATTCAGCGGGCTCAAGACGGCAAGACCATAGACATCGAAGTTGAAGTGGTGTGCACCCCCGGCACATATATTCGGGCTTTGGCCAGAGACCTTGGCGAAACGCTAGAAACAGGTGGTTATCTGACCGCCTTACGACGGACGGCGGTCGGCCCCTATCATGTCGACGACGCTGTCACCCTCGAACGTCTCGCACAAGAATTCCGGTACACTGATATTTCCACGGCGACCGAAAAATTGTTCCCAACTCGTACGGTCACCGAAGCCGAAGCAACTGACCTGGTCCATGGTCGGCGTATCACCGCTACAGATTCCACAGAGCTCAGCGCAGCACATTTGGACAACGGTAAGGTCATTGCCCTCATCACTGATGCCGAGCGGGCCAATAAGATCGAAGCAAAACCAGAAATCGTATTCGCCACCATGGAAGACATCACCGGAGCAACCGCATGATCCTCGACGGCTGGTTCTTTACTGGCGCTACCATCGGTGCTCTCTCAGCGGTCATCTGCATCATCGCTACCATCTTCCGGAATTACCCGGCAGACTCATCAGTCCTTTCGCTAGCTGCAGTTGAGCTATATCTCGCGGTATACGCTGTCTACGCGCTACTCTCACCCATACCTTTAAACGGTCCTGGCTGGGAGTTCTGGGGATATATCTTTACCGCAATGATCTTGCCCCCAATAGCGTTTTTCTGGGGGATTACTGACAAAACTCGTTGGTCCAATCTGGTCATGGCAGCAGTAGGCCCAACCGTATTGGTCATGATTCACAGATTGCAGGTGATTTGGCATGGCTGAAACCACAGGCCGTACCACAGGAGTCGGGCGTATCATCGTCATGGTATACGCCATATTAGCGTTGGCGGCATCGTGGCGATCCGGATTCCAACTGCTATCAAAATTCGATGAGGCGCCAGTCGCGTTCATCCTTTCTGGATTCTCTGGTCTGGTGTACATCATTGCAACCTTTGCTTTAGCTACACGTGGTCGACGAGCCTGGCAGATAGCTCATCTTGCCGTCTGGTTTGAACTCCTGGGAGTCATCATTGTTGGTGCCTGGTCGCTTTTAACACCAGAAGTGTTTCCCGAGCCGACAGTATGGTCCACTTTCGGAATTGGTTACGGATTCATTCCCCTAGTCCTACCCATTATCGGCTTGTATTGGTTGTATAAACACCCGCCCAAACCGCTAACCTAGAGTCAACCGCTCGCTAAGCAAAGGAAGACACCAAGTGCAATATTGGGCAGGCACCGCTGCAATTCCCCAGCCATCACCGCCGTCTGTGGTGACGCTAGGCAACTTTGACGGCGTACATCGGGGGCACCGAGCCGTGCTCAAACTCGTCGATGACACAGCGAAACAGCACGACTTGCAGTCTGTGGCCGTAACGTTTGACCCACACCCTCGGCTTGTACACCTGCCCGAAGAACCACTCGTGCCAATCGTCTCACTGCCCCAGAAAATTCGGCTCTTGGAATCCAGCAACGTTGACGCCACCCTTGTCATTCACTACACGTTGGATTTTGCTACACAAACAGCCGAGCAATTCGTAGAAAACATTCTCGTCGACGCGCTCAACGTCCAGATTGTCGTCGTAGGGACAGACACGCGCTTCGGCGCCGGAAATACCGGGGACATCAATACCCTGCGCAAACTCGGCAAAGTTCATGATTTCGAAGTTGTCCAAGTGGATGACATCGGCGAAACCGAGCGATGGTCGTCAACATGGGTACGGGACACCCTCGAAGCGGGCAAAGTGGCCCAGGCAAGCCGTATTCTCGGTCGCTACCACACCGTCGAAGGCGAAATTGTCCACGGTCATGCCCGCGGACGTGAGCTCGGCTTTCCTACAGCGAATTTTGCTTCAGACTCCCAGGGCATGATTCCGGCAGACGGAGTCTACGCGGGGTGGTTCACCAATGAAGTTGGGAAGCAACTCCCCGCTGCTATTTCAGTGGGGAGTAACCCCACATTTAACGACGTTGTACGGACCGTGGAAGCCCATATTTTTGATCGGCCAGACGGGGAAGTGCTGGAAGACTTTAATCTGTACGGTCAACACTGTGCAGTTGAATTCGTTGCACGCATACGGGGCATGAAAGCTTTCACCGGTATTGACGATCTCATTAAACAGATGGATGATGACGTCCGACAAGCAGGAGAGGTCTTATCTGGCAAAGCTCCCGAAATAGATGCACCACAACCGCGGAGTTAAAAATCATTGTCTACGCGTCCCACTGTCGCGCCAAAACTTAGCCTCGACACCCGTAACCGGTATACCCTGGCCTTTGATACTGACCAAGCAGATATCTATCATGGCGTACGCCCCGGCTATCAGCCTGAAATACTCGAGTTCCTGACCCAGCAGCAACCAGGTCTAGCTGTAGACCTCGGCGCCGGGACCGGCCTCTTTACAGCACAACTTGTTGCAGCTGGATGGGATGTGGTGGCCGTTGATCCAGCCGCTAACATGCTGTCTGTCCTCGCGCGTGAACACCCGGAGGTTGAAACGGTAGTCACCCAAGTAGAGGAGCTCAACACCGCACAGCGGCAAGCACAAGCCCAACTCGTGGTCGCTGCGCAGGCATGGCACTGGATCGATACCGTACAAGGGTGCCAGAAAGCCGCCGAGCTGCTTACCGAAGACGGTGTATTTGGCATCGTGCACCATCAGATAGATACTTCCGAAGCCTGGGTTTTGCGGCTCTGCAAGATCATGCATTCCGGAGACATTCATCCCGCGGAACACCCACCAGAAGTGACTTCTCGCTTTACCCAACCGGTAGGGAAGTGGTGGTGCTGGGAACAATTGCTGAGCGTTGAACAAATTCACCACCTTATGATGTCCCGCGCGTTTTATCTCCGGACGCACGACAAACAGCGACAGCGCATGCATGACAACCTCAATTGGTATCTGCTGGAACACCAGGGATACGAACAAAACACTATGATCCGTATTCCATATGTGACTTCCGCATGGCGTATGCAGCGAACTGAGTTGGGCGCTTTGGCGTGAAGGTGGTATTGTGAAGCCTTGGTGTACGCTGCGGTCCGCGGTGGCGGCACCGGCCGAACCTTCGGCCTTTGACTGATCGCGGTACAACTCTCAAGGAGTTTCTCATGTCGATTTCCCGTGAAGTAAAACAGCAGATTATTGAAGAATACGCCACACATGAAGGTGACACTGGCTCACCGGAGGTACAGGTTGCTGTACTTTCCCGTCGTATTTCGAATCTGACTGCGCACCTCAAGGATCACCCACACGATCACCACACCCGCCGCGGCCTCATGGCCTTGGTCGGTCGTCGTCGTCGTATGCTGCAGTACCTCTACTCCGAAAACATTGAACGTTACCGTTCATTGATCGAACGTTTGGGTCTGCGCAAATAAGGTGAGACACACATTGGGGCGGCGCTCCGGGAAATTTACCGGACGCCGCCTTGAAGTTTAACTAGACTGGAACCTGGTACCAATTGGTACCGAAGAAATTTTGCATCAAGCCTGTTCCGAGTCCCGGTCCTCGACAGTGGCCTCCGGAGCACGCGTTGCGGAGGCTTCGATCGAAGACCGACCTGCAGGTTTGGTGCAAATTGTATGAAAGGAGACCTATGGAAGGTCCAGAAATTCAATTTGCAGAAGCCGTGATTGATAACGGCAAATACGGTACTCGTACCGTGCGTTTCGAAACCGGTCGACTGGCCAAACAGGCAGCCGGTGCAACCTTGGTGACGATCGACGAAGAAACGTCGATGCTATCGACCACCACCTTTGGCAAGAACCCACGTGAAGGGTTTGACTTCTTTCCGCTAACCGTTGATGTTGAAGAACGTCAGTACGCAGCCGGAAAAATCCCGGGATCCTTCTTCCGTCGTGAAGCACGGCCACCAACGGATGCCATTTTGACGGCACGTTTGATTGACCGCCCGTTGCGCCCTGCGTTTGCTGACGGCATCCGCAATGAGGTCCAGGTCGTTGTCACCGTGACCTCGATTGCAGCCGACGAAGTTTATGACACTGTTGCAATCAACGCAGCCTCGATGTCCACCACACTTTCGGGCATGGACTTTGCAGGTCCTATCGGTGCCGTCCGAATCGCACTGATTGCTGACGAGAACGGCGAAACCCAGTGGGTCGCGTTCCCGAAGTACTCCCAGCTGCAAAACGCTGTGTTCAACATGGCGGTAGCCGGCCGCATGTCCGACGATGGCGACATCGCCGTCATGATGGTTGAAGCCGAAGCACCTGAAGGCGCCTGGGAAATGATCAACGGCAAGGGTGTCTCTGCCCCGACCGAAGAAATCGTTGCCGACGGCCTCGAAGCTGCTAAACCGTTCATCAAGGTTCTATGCGACTCGCAGGCAGACCTGGCCGACCGTGCTGCTAAAGCACCGGTTGAAATCCCACGGTTCGTGGCGTTTGAACAAGACGCTTTCGACGCCGTCAAGGATTACGCCGGAACCCGTTTGGCTGAGATCTTCTCGATTGCCGACAAACAGGAGCGCGAAGCAGCCTCTGATGAGTACCATCAGGAAGTTGTTGAAGCACTTGCAGGTGAAGGCAAACCATACGCTGAGCGTCAAGACGAGATCGTCAAAGCTTACGGTGCGGTCACTCGCCACATCGTGCGTCAGCGCGTTCTGACAGAACAAGTACGTATCGACGGTCGCGGGCTCACCGATATTCGCCAGTTGACCGCGGAAGTAGAAGTTCTGCCGCGCGTCCACGGCTCAGCAATCTTCGAACGTGGCGAAACGCAGATCATGGGTGTGACCACCCTAAACATGCTCAAAATGGAACAGCAACTGGACTCCCTGAGCCCAGAAACCTCGAAACGCTACATGCACCACTACAACTTCCCGCCATACTCGGTAGGGGAGACCGGACGCGTTGGATCACCAAAACGTCGCGAAATCGGTCACGGTGCACTAGCCGAACGCGCCATCTTGCCAGTGTTGCCTTCTCGTGAGGAATTCCCCTACGCGATCCGCCAGGTATCCGAAGCACTAGCCTCCAACGGCTCAACGTCAATGGGCTCGGTCTGTGCCTCGACGTTATCCCTATTCAACTCCGGTGTACCGCTGCGTGCATCTGTTGCAGGTATTGCTATGGGCCTCGTGTCAGACACCGTGAACAACGAAACACGTTATGCCGCGCTGACTGACATCTTGGGTGCTGAAGACGCCATGGGCGATATGGACTTCAAAGTCGCCGGTACCAAGGACTTCATTACTGCTATTCAGCTGGACACCAAACTTGACGGCATCCCAGCCGATGTCCTGGCAGCGGCATTGACCCAGGCACGTGAAGCACGTCTGCACATCCTGTCAGTTATGGACTCCGTGATTGATGAAGCAGACGACATGAGCCCAACCGCTCCACGTATCCTCTCGGTCAAGATCCCGGTCGACAAGATTGGTGAGGTCATTGGGCCCAAGGGAAAGATGATCAACCAGATCCAAGAAGACACCGGTGCAGACATCAGCATTGAAGATGACGGCACCGTGCTGATTGGATCGGCCGAAGGCAAAGCAGCAGAAGAAGCCCGCGATACCATTAACGCGATCGCGAACCCACAGGTTCCAGAGGCAGGTGAACGCTACCTCGGCACCGTGGTCAAGACCACCAGCTTCGGTGCCTTCATCTCCCTGACCCCGGGTAAAGATGGGCTGCTGCACATCTCCGAACTGCGGAAACTCAATGACGGCAAGCGCGTTGATGAAGTTGACGACATCGTTGCAGTCGGCAGCAAACTGCAGGTCGAAATCGCCAAGGTTGATGACCGCGGCAAACTTTCGCTGGTACCCGTCATCGATGAAGACGGTGAAGAAGGCTAAAGCCTTCTGACAGCACAAAACGCCGGGCCGAACATAGCATTTGGTCCGGCGTTTTGCCGTTCAAAACATAGCCCACAGCTGCTGCGCTAGGCGCAGCACGCACAACATTGACTAAGCTAGGCGATATGTCCACTGAAAAAGATTCTGCACAAGACCCCGTCAAAGTAGCGTTGGTAGGCGCAACCGGAAAAATGGGGCAGTATGCCATTGATGCCGTAAACGCAGCTGACGACATGGAACTCGTTGCGAAACTCTCCTCGAAGCATCCACTGGACGATATCTGTGCAGCTGGCGCAACCCACGTGCTCGACTTGACCGTCCCGAACGTTTCCTCTCAGGTCGTGGAATACGCGATCAACAACGGCCTACATACCGTGATCGGAACGTCCGGCTGGACCGAAGATAAGCGAACGACATTGGCCAAGCAGCTGGCAGAACATCCCAATCTTGGTGTACTGATCGCACCAAATTTCTCAATTGGGTCTGTTCTAGCGACTCGGTTCGCAGCTCAAGCAGCGCCCTATTTTGATTCGGTCGAAGTCATCGAGATGCATCACCCCAACAAGATCGACGCACCGTCAGGCACGGCTGTTCGTACTGCCGAAATGATTGCTGATGCCCGTGAACAGGCAGGGGTCGCACCTTCACCAGATGCGACAGAACACGACCCCGATCATGCCCGTGGTGCCACTGTTGCAGGAATTAACGTGCATGCGGTACGGCTAGCAGGTCTAGAAGCGCACCAGGAAGTGCTCATGGGCACCCCCGGCCAGCAACTAGTGCTACGGCACGACGCTTTTGACCGGTCCTCCTACATGCCGGGTGTTCTGCTTGGCTTGCGAACTGTTGCTTCTCGACCGGGTCTGTCCTACGGCCTGGACGCTTACCTTGACCTGGATTAACCACTATGAAAAACAAAATAGCTGTGGCGCTGCTGACCGCGCTGACATTACTTTTTGCATTCTTAGCGCTGTGGTCCGCCCTGGCATTTATCATTGCCGATAATTGGATAGCTAAAGTGTTGGGTTTTGCGGTTGTCGCGATCGTGATCGCTGGTATTTGGGCGCTGATCCGCGAAATCCGGTTTGGTGCGAATACCGAGAAATTGGCCAGTATTCTCGAGCGGGAGGGCAAACTCCCTGAAGATAATCTGCCACGTGTACGTGGGCGCATTGACCGCGAGGCAGCCGACCAAGAATTTGAAAATTACCGACGCGAAACTGAAGCTGATCCGAAGAACTGGCGTAGCTGGTATCGCCTCGGTCTTGCCTACGATGCCGCCGGGGACCGAAAACGTGCTCGGGCAGCCCTACGCGACGCTATCAGCATGTATCACGGCGCCTAACGTTTTGCTGAAGATCCGACATTAGAGACCTTCCGGAGTAAAGACTCAAGTGGGCCGCGCACTCCAGCGAAATACACGACGATTCCTATCGCTACTACCATGACCCAGTGCACGATCAGCATGATCCATGCATCGGCGAATAGTGGATCGCCAACGTGTAGGGTTTGGCTCCAATCGGTTGGCCATAGACCGGTCACGATTACATGGACGACATAAGCAGTTAATGCAATCATGCCGGTGGCAGTCAGCGGGAAGAGGAGCTTGCGCACTAATCCCAAGCGAGTCACGAGCAAAAAAAATCCGATAACTGCCATCGCAGCGCCAGCTGTCGAATAGATATCCAGGGGAGCACCAGAGTGGGGGACGGCCAGACCATACCAATGGGGCGCTCCCATAGCTAAATCAGTATTAATGCCGGCACCGGTAGCGCTCATAGCCGGTAGCTGCTCCACAGGGACCCCGGTGGTATGCGCGATGCGATTCGCGAAGTCAGTATCGGTGAGCAACCATATGGCGAGGCCGCGACACACAAGATAGCTGAATACGCCTATACCTAATAGCCGTACTCCAATTGCCCACTTGTGCATATTGGTGCGACCGATTGCCATCCCGAGCAGCACGTACCCGAAGAATGAGACCACCGGGTAATAGCCCGTGAAAAAGATGTCCCAGAGCAAAAGTCCAGGTTGCTGTGCCACGTCCAACAGGGCTGGAGACGTCCATAACCGCCAGGTATCAACATAGGTGGTGGACCCGCCAGTTTGAAGATGCATGAACCGAGTCAGCACCCCGTGCAATATTGGTGCTAAGACAACCCAGGAAACTGCCAAGGCGGTCAGAGCCCGTGTCGACAGCTGAATGCACCACATAGCCAGGAAGAACAAAACCCCGTAGTGCACCAAAATGATGGCTACATTCGAGCCGGCATAACCCAACACTAGGCCGATCAAGATCAGGATGATTGCCCGTAATGACAGTTGCATCCGCGAGGTAAACACATCGGTGGAGTTCCTCGTCAACAGTGTGAGCCCTACACCGGCAAGCACCACGAACAAGGCGGAAGAAACACCTGTCAGCGAGACACCTACCCACGTTGGCGATAATGTCCCGTCTGGCTCAGATCGCAGCAGTGGAAAGATATGGGTGGCGATCATACCCAATATCGCAACAGCACGGGCTGTATCTAGGCCAGTGATTCGACCTGGGACATTAAGTGGACGCATGCAGTGCAACTTTCTGACGAATGTTGATCAACACAATTGCATTTGTGTGACCTATGGTGTTTTCATCTATTGTCACAGGTAAGCTGAGATCAAGAAGCTCAGACAACCTACAAACAAGCAGCGGTGAGATAAGATGACAGAACCAATTCTTGGCACCATGGTTCCAGCTATGGTCACCCCGTTTACGGATGACGGTGCGTTGGATCTTGATGCAGCCCAGTCGCTTGCCAATTATCTGGTGGATAACGGTGCCGACGGCCTTGTTGTAACTGGTACAACAGGCGAAACATCAACACTAACCGATGACGAGAATATCAAAGTTTTTGAAGCCGTCGTTGAGGCCGTGGGCGGGCGTGCAAAAGTGCTCGCCGGTACTGGAATGAACGACACGATGCATTCCGCGGGCCTGTCGAAACGCGCCGAAGCCGCTGGCGTTGATGGGTTATTACTTGTCACGCCGTATTACAACAAACCGAATCAGGCTGGCATCAAGGCACATTTCGAATACATTGCGTCTGCAACCGACCTTCCAGTCATGATGTATGACATTCCGGGTCGCTCAGTTATGCCTATCGAACCCGAGACAATCATTGCCTTGTCAGAACATCCAAATATCGTCGCGCTCAAAGACGCCAAATCCGACTACCAGTCCACCACATTGGTGTTAGCCAACACGGATTTAGCAGTCTATTCAGGTGACGATGGGTTGACATTACCGTTGATGGCGGCCGGTGCAGTCGGCGTGGTGTCTGTGTCAGGTCATGCCGCACCTCGCACCTACCGTGAGTTAGTTGATGCAGCGAACGCCGGTGATTTCGCGACCGCACGTCAGAAACACTTTGAGCTTGATCCGATCCAGCGCGCTGTCATGACGCATATTCAGGGGGCCGTCGCTGCGAAAACCGTGTTGCAGTGGCAGGGCATTATCCCTTCTGCACGGGTACGCCTACCACTTATAGCGGCAACTGCTGAAGAAGAGGCCATCATCAAGGCAGACCTAGCCGAGGCCGGTATGGCAATCTGACATCTGCGAAGCAGACCCCCACAACCCACACTTCACGAAATTTTACGGAGGAAAATCGCGACCATGACCGAAAACCAAGAACTAGCCCATCCACCAAAACTGCAAAACGGTACCTGTCGTATCGTGCCGCTGGGAGGACTTGGCGATATTGGTCGCAACATGACGGTCTTCGAGATCAACGGGAAGCTCCTTGTTGTCGATGCTGGCGTCTTGTTCCCCGAAGAAGTTCAACCCGGCATCGATGTGATCCTGCCTGATTTTGACTACATCAAACACCGGTTGCACGACATCGTGGCGATTGTGCTGACACACGGACATGAGGACCACATTGGTGCAGTTCCGTATCTGTTGCGTTTGAATCCGGATATTCCGCTTATCGGTTCGCAACTGACGCTTGCACTCGTGGAATCTAAACTCCAGCAGCATCGGATCAAGCCACTGACGCTAGAGGCACATGATGGTGGGCGCGAGCAGCTCGGCCCGTTTGATTTAGAGTTCGTGGCGGTGAACCACTCCATCCCTGACTCCCTAGCGATTGCTATCCGCACTGAGGCGGGCACGATCCTGCACACCGGTGACTTTAAAATGGATCAGCTGCCGCTCGATGGTCGCATTACAGACCTTCGAGCCTTTGCGAGACTCGGCGAAGAAGGTGTGGATCTGTTCATGACAGACTCCACCAATGCTGAAGTACCCGGATTCACCCCGACGGAGAAAGACATCGGACCCGTCATTGACCAGTATATTGGTCAAGCACAACGCCGTGTCATTGTCGCGTCCTTCGCTTCGCATATTCACAGAGTGCAACAAGTACTCAATGCCGCGGTCAAACACGGACGCAAGGTCGCCTTCGTTGGCCGGTCGATGGTCAATAACATGGGCATTGCATCCAAACTGGGCTACTTAGATATTCCTGCAAACACCGTGATCGAACTTAAGCATGTGAACGACTATGAAGATCACGAAGTCGTGCTGATGTCGACGGGTTCGCAAGGTGAGCCTATGGCCGCTCTTTCACGCATGGCCAACGACGAGCACCGTCAAATCACTATTCAAGAAGACGACCTCGTCATTCTGGCTTCCTCAATGATTCCAGGGAACGAGAACGCTATCACCCGTATCATCAACGGGCTAATGAAGCTGGGCGCCAACGTCATTCACAAAGGCAACGCCCACGTACACGTATCAGGACACGCTTCGGAAGGTGAGTTGCTGTACTGCTACAACATCGTCAAGCCAAAGAACGTCATGCCGATTCACGGTGAGTACCGTCACCTGATGGCAAATGCCAGAATCGCAGAAGCAACAGGCGTGGACAGAGAACACGTGATTGTGACGGGTGACGGTGGCGTCATTGATCTTGCCGACGGTGTTGCCCGACAAGTGGGGGAGATTGCTTCCGAGTATGTGTATGTCGATGGACGTTCTATCGGTGCTGTGACCGAAGACGATCTCAAAGACCGTCAGGTGCTGGGTGAAGAAGGCTTCATCTCTGTTATTGCGGTTATCGATCGTGACACGCGCACTGTTATCTCCGGCCCAGAGATACACTTCCGCGGGGTTGCGGAGGACAATGGTGTGTTTGACGCGATCAAGCCCAAGCTTGTTAAGGCACTGGAAGATGCAGCCGCATCGGAGAAGGAACACTCCACACACCAGCTCCAACAAATGATGCGTCGCACTCTGGGCTCATGGGTTGCACGTAAACTACGACGCCGGTCCATGATCGTTCCAATCGTCATTGAAGCGTAAATTTTTGTCTAAATTTCGCCTCGATGCGACCTTAATTGCTCAAAAGCGGTAGCCTAGACGGTATGGCGACACGAACTTCCCCAGCCCGTTCGTCGAATAAGAAGTCTAATTCGAAATCGAAAAAGACGACTGAGACGACGGAAGAGACCCCTTATAACGTAACCGAGACGACCCAACCGTGGGTGGTCCGGGCGGTCACGCGACTTTGGTCTGCCCTTGCCACACCGTTCGGCGCCGCAGTGCGGAAAATGGGACCAGACGTTGCCATCCCGGTGGAGAATCGCCGTGATGGCACTGGATTCTTCGTACTGATTCTCGCGTTGATTATCGCTTGGACGTTCTGGTGGGCACCGGCCAGCGACCCAGCCGTGGGATCCTTCATCTATCATGTCGTGGCGGGTACTTTCGGCTGGTTTTCCATTCTATTGCCGATGGTTTTACTGGTCATCGCCGTACGATTTTTCCGCTTTCCCCAGGAACATAGTGCCAACGGGCGAATCTTTTTTGGTTTACTTTTCGCCACAATCTCAGGCTCGAGTATCAGCCAGTTGATTTTTGACAACCCCTCTATGGGAGCAACGCTCGAAGAAAAACTCACCTCCGGGGGAGTCGTCGGGTACCTCGTCGTGGATCCACTAGCCACACTGGTGACACCTGTACCAGTGTGGGTACTCAGCGTTGTCGTTGCCTTCTTCTCGGTGCTCGTGATTACCGCGACACCAGTCGGCAGAATCCCTGCCCGCATTGTGGGTTCCTACCAATGGTTGACGGGCCAAGATGCCGCAGACAGTACTGCTGGTCGTGACGCCGATGGAACTGAAACAGAGCACCCAAACACCGGTCACGATCAGTCGTATCTCTACCAGCGCGAGCGTCAGCCCGAAGCCAAGACCAAACAGCCTGGCTTCTTCGCACGACTATTCGGCGCAAAATCTTCGGCGAAAACCGACGATGAGGGCCATTCTCTAGCCGGTGACGAAGCCTTTGCTTCCGCGATTATTGACGATGAAGAAGCTGTCCCAGCCGTCGAAATCCTTGGTGATGTTGAGGCGGAACCGGCACCGGTATCTCGTCCTCAAGCTAATAAACAAACCCAAGTCATGGACTTTGGGTCGCTCTTTGAAGATGAAGAATCTGCTGACTCAACTACAGAGGCTGTAGGTGGGGAACACGACGGCGCCGAAGAAGCGCAAGAACCTGCTGTCCGGCCGGGTGTACGCCGTCCAACGGCGGATGAAATTGCCCTACAGCAAGCACGTGATGAAGCAGGATTAGGGGAGGAAAAACCCGCAGTCGCAGCTGCTGAAGTTGCCAAACCTGTCGCAGACTTGCCGACTATCCCCGCCCGTTCTGAACAGCTGGAACTCGACGGTGACGTTACCTATACGTTGCCCAGTATGGAGATGCTTCCGCAAGGGCCGCCGGCTAAAGACAGGTCTGAGGTCAATGACCGTGTCGTTGCCGCGCTCGACACCGTGTTCAAACAATTCAAAGTCGAAGCCGAAGTGACCGGTTTCTCGCGTGGACCAACGGTCACACGCTATGAAGTTGAAGTAGCTCCCGGGACCAAGGTGGAGAAGGTTACGAACCTTGAACGCAACATTGCCTATGCGGTTGCTTCTACCGACGTTCGAGTTCTCTCACCAATTCCAGGCAAGTCAGCCATCGGTGTAGAAATTCCCAACACCGATAAAGAAATCGTTGCCCTCGGCGACGTGCTCCGTTCCAACGCAGCACGTAAGACCGAGCATTCCATGGTCATGGGCGTTGGTAAAGACGTTGAAGGCGGTTACGTCATGGCCAACCTGGCCAAAATGCCGCACCTCTTGGTTGCAGGTGCCACCGGTGCTGGTAAATCGGCGTTCGTGAACTCCTTGATCACGTCGATCCTGATGCGTGCCACCCCGGATGATGTTCGCATGGTCTTAGTGGATCCAAAGCGCGTTGAACTTACCGCTTACCAAGGCGTTCCGCACTTGGTCACACCGATCATCACGGACCCCAAGAAAGCATCTGAAGTGCTGCAGTGGGTGGTTGATGAAATGGACACCCGATACGATGATCTTGCCCACTTCGGGTTTAAACACATCGATGATTTCAACAACGCCGTGCGTGCTGGCAAAGTTGTTCTTCCACCGGATTCGAAACGCAAACTGAAGCCGTACCCGTACCTGCTCGTTATTATTGATGAGCTCGCAGACCTCATGATGGTCGCTCCGCGAGATGTGGAAGACGCCGTCGTGCGTATCACACAGTTGGCCCGTGCGGCAGGAATCCACCTGGTCCTGGCTACCCAGCGGCCTTCCGTTGACGTCGTGACTGGTTTGATTAAAGCAAACGTTCCTTCACGGATGGCTTTCTCCACTTCTTCAGTCACCGACTCCAGAGTGGTACTGGACCAACCCGGTGCGGAAAAACTGTTAGGACAAGGTGATGCCTTATTCCTACCCATGGGTATGTCCAAACCAATGCGTGTCCAAGGCGCTTGGGTCAACGAATCTGAAATCCGTGATGTAGTTGATCATGTGAAGTCCCAGATGCAGGTTCAATACCGCGAGGACGTCTTACCTGAGAAACAGGCCAAGGTGATCGATGAAGACATCGGAGATGACCTTGAAGACTTGTTGCAAGCTGTGGAACTTGTTGTCACCTCACAATTCGGTTCAACTTCAATGCTGCAACGTAAACTACGCGTCGGATTTGCCCGTGCCGGTCGACTTATGGACCTCATGGAGTCCCGCGGTGTTGTTGGACCATCAGAGGGTTCCAAGGCACGTGATGTCTTGGTGAAGCCAGAAGAGCTAGCAGAAGTTATTGGCAATATAAAAGGTGAAGACACCAAGCCGATGGCCGACCATACAGACGATACTGGATCACAGGCGTTCGATAGCCCCGTAGAGACCGATATCCCAGATTATTATGACCCAACAGATGACAGTGAATCCGAGGACGCATGGCAGCTAACGGGCAGGTAAGTGCATTGAATCTACCCAATGTGCTCACCAGTATTCGCATATTTCTGGTCCCATTTTTTATTTGGGCCTTATGGGAATCAGGTACCTTTGGCGAAGAGTCAATGCAGGCTCGGTGGATTGCTGTTGCCATATTTGCAGTAGCTATGTACACCGACAAACTTGATGGTGACATAGCCCGCGCTAAGGGACTAGTAACAAATTTTGGCAAAATTGCAGATCCAATTGCAGACAAGTTTTTGACCGGTGCTGCATGGATCACGATGTCGCTCCTAGGCGAGATCTGGTGGTGGATCACCATTGTGATTTTGCTTCGGGAATGGGGCATCACAGTCATGCGTCTAATGATGCTTCAAACCCGTGTGTTACCGGCCAGCCGCGGGGGCAAAATTAAGACTGTGCTGCAGACAGCTGCGATTCTGGCGCTACTTTTGCCACTGGCCACGTTTATAGGTGAATGGTGGCTATGGTTCGGCTGGGCCATCGTGATTGCAGCGCTAGCTGTAACACTCGTGACCGGACTAGACTACGTCTTCAAAGCCGCAACTGCGCCGAAAGAAGAGTCTCAGACCGATAAGTAAAGCGAGCGGGTATGATTGACAGCTACGACGCCGAACAGATTGTTGCACAGTTAAGAAAAAAGAATCTGACCGTTGCGACTGCAGAGTCACTCACAGCAGGTATGTTGAGCTCAACGATCGCTGATGTAGCCGGAGCCTCAGCCGTCTTGCACGGTGGTGTGGTCGCTTACAACAACACCATTAAACACCGACTACTGGGTGTGTCTGCGGATACCCTCGCAGCTCGGGGCGCAGTAGATGCTGAAACCGCAAAACAAATGGCCCGTGGTGCACGAGATCGTCTGGATACCGACTTAGGTATCGCAACGACAGGCGTTGCAGGGCCGGAGCCATCCGAGGGTAAGTCGGTCGGCATCGTGTTCATTGCACTGGCTACACCTGATGGGACATATGCCAAGTTGTTACGTTTTGCCGGCAACCGTGAAAAAATACGACGTTCGACGGTAGCCGCAAGCCTCAAGCTAATGGCAGAATGGTTCGAACAACGTGGTTGAGCATATCTTCACGAAGCGCAGACGTGGTGCCGTAGAGACCGAAGCCATGTGCGTTGTATCACATAGAACACCAATTTGAAAGAAATTTTAAATAATTTGATCCCTCCGGGAACAAATTCGACAACACGTGTGTTGTGTAATGGTGGAAGGTCTTAGAGTCCCCATGCTCCTCCAGCAGGGATTCATGTAAATACAGGAGATGGTGGTTAAATATGATGAGAGAACCGGTTGTCGTAAATGGTGTAACTCGTTGGCTGAAAGCTGGCGAATCGTTGAGCCAGCAAAACGAATCCAAGGAGCCCACCCTGCCAGTGCTGCGCGAAGAGATCGGCTACGTTTTGCGTGACGTTCGTCAACGCCAAGGACGTACTCTGCGTGAGGTATCGCACGATGCACGCGTATCTCTGGGATACCTCTCCGAAGTAGAGCGCGGTCAGAAAGAAGCATCCTCTGAACTGCTCAGTGCAATCACTGCAGCACTCGATATTCCACTGTCTGTGATGCTCCGCGAGGTGTCCGATCGTATTGCCGTTGAAGAAGCAGTGCAGATCCCAGACACTATTCCCGCCGAGCTGGCACATCGCTACGCACAGCAACAACAGCAAAGCCAGGGCTTCAGCCGTGGCGATCAACTGGCTAACCGTTAGTTAGTCTGCGATAGGTTCAAAAGCTTTGAACTAGGCCGCAAGCCCTCTACGATAGCTAGAGGCTTGCGGCCTAACTGTTTTTCGCGTGACCGGGGAAGAGGACGCTATATGAGAGAATCGCATTTCTGGACTCTTATCCAGGCTGAATTCGGTTCCGCAAACGCTGGTGTGATTGCGTCATCGCTTGAGCTGCCTGGACTGAACACGACGGCTCAGGACGCTCTGGCTCAGGGCATTGATCCAAGGGCCGTCTGGGCGGCCGTCTGCGACTTGCATGATATTCCACCCCAGCAGCGGCTCGGGAAAGATATCGAGCCACGCGACACCGGCACGCTGTAAGACCCACCGACACGCTAGGGGGTCCTCGATATATAATTCTAAGTTTGTAGAATTATCCACAGGTTGCCACGAAGGTCGGAGTATCAGAGGGTTTTCCACATAACGAATTTAGGTGGCTTATCGTGTCCTGGCAGCATCATAAACTTTTGAGCATGGCAGCAAGCTAACTCGGCTTGCCATCTACAATTCAAGGAGAACAGAGTATGTCTTCAAAAAATAACCGTGACAAAGCACTGGACGCAGCGCTTGCACAAATCGACAAGAGTTACGGTAAGGGCTCGATCATGCGCCTCGGCGATGAAGTACGGGCGCCTCTCGAAGTCGTTCCAACCGGCTCTGTTGCGCTCGATATTGCTTTGGGCATTGGTGGTTTGCCACGTGGACGTGTTGTTGAAATCTACGGTCCTGAGTCTTCAGGTAAAACAACCGTCGCTCTACACGCCGTAGCTGAAGCGCAACGTAAAGGTGGCATTGCTGCATTTATCGACGCGGAGCACGCACTTGATCCAGAATATGCAAAGAAACTTGGGGTTGATACTGATGCCCTGCTAGTTTCGCAGCCTGATACCGGTGAACAAGCACTGGAAATCATGGACATGCTGATTGGATCTGGGGCATTAGACATCGTCGTGATCGACTCTGTCGCTGCTTTGGTCCCTCGTGCTGAAATCGAGGGTGAAATGGGCGATGCACACGTGGGCCTTCAAGCGCGCCTGATGTCGCAAGCGCTTCGAAAGATCACCGGCCGTTTGGCCCAGTCAAAGACCACGGCCGTATTCATCAACCAGTTGCGTGAGAAAGTCGGTGTATTCTTTGGCTCGCCGGAAACTACTACCGGTGGTAAAGCTCTGAAGTTTTATTCTTCGGTACGCATCGATATCCGTCGCATTGAAACTCTCAAGGAAGCTGGCAACCCCGTTGGCAACCGAACCCGCGCGAAGATCGTCAAGAATAAGATGGCCCCACCGTTTAAGCAAGCCGAATTCGACATCCTATACGGTGAAGGTATTTCCCGCGAGGGTGGCTTGCTAGATATGGGCGTAGAGCACAGCATCGTCCGGAAATCCGGGGCATGGTACACCTATGATGGTGATCAACTCGGTCAAGGTAAAGAGAACTCTCGTCGTTTCCTGAAAGACAATCCTGATTTGGCGGTCGAGATTGAAGATCGCATCAAGTCGACTCTCGGAATTGGTGCAGAGAATCAAGAAGCTGTTGACGACGAAGTCGCACTGAAAGCTGTAGAGGACGCCTAAACCAGATGGTGGAACAGGACGCTGATAAGGCAGACCTGAGCCAGAAAGCACGAAATATTGTGTTGCGCCAACTCTCTGCCGCGCCGAAAACGCGCCACCAGCTTGCCGAGAAATTGTTGCAACGAGAACTTCCAGACGATGTTGTTAGCGAAGTGCTGGACCGGTTCGAAGAAGTTGAACTTATTGACGACGCGGCATTTGCAGAGAGTTGGGTCCGGTCCCGGCATCGCTCAAAGGGTTTAGCGCGTCGGGCACTAAGTATGGAACTCCGTAAACGCGGTATCGACGAACATGAAGCCGAAGTTGCGCTGGAACAAGTATCGGACGATGATGAATGGCATAAGGCGACCGAACTGGTAGCGCGCAAAATATCACGTGCCTCTGTGCCTTTATCAACAGATCCGGAAGAGCGCAAACAACGCGATAGAATGGTTCGACGCCTGGTCGGGATGTTATCCAGGAAAGGATACCCGCCAGGTATGGCATTCAGCGTTGTAACGGATGCGCTGAATGCAGATGATCTTGACCCCCTCGACGAATGAAAATGAGCCCCGTGACTGAAGCCGTAACCGAACTTACAACACCACGTTCATATGAAATCCGCACCTTTGGATGTCAGATGAACGTCCACGATTCGGAGCGTATTTCTGGTCTCTTGGAGTCAAACGGGTACATCCCCGCGGTTGAAGAGTCCACCCCCGATCTTGTGGTATTCAATACTTGTGCAGTGCGAGAGAACGCTTCGAACCGGTTATATGGGCACCTAGGGAACCTGAAAGCGACAAAAGATGTTCATCCAGGCATGCAGATTGCTGTAGGTGGCTGTCTGGCGCAAAAGGACCAGAATACGATTGTAGAGCGGGCTCCCTGGGTCGACGTAGTATTTGGCACGCATAATATCGGTTCGTTACCTGCGTTGCTCAATCGGTCGTTGCATAATAACGAGGCACAGGTGGAGCTTCTAGAAGCATTAGAAACTTTTCCGTCAACGTTGCCGACGAAGCGTGAGTCGAGTTACTCAGGATGGGTTTCAATTTCAGTCGGATGTAATAACACTTGCACATTCTGTATTGTTCCGTCGCTCCGTGGAAAAGAAAAAGACCGGCGCCCAGGTGACATCTTGGCAGAGGTCCAAGCGCTGGTGGATGACGGTGCGGCAGAAGTAACGCTGCTTGGACAAAACGTAAACACCTACGGGGTCGAGTTTCGAGATCGCCAAGCATTCTCCAGATTGTTGAGAGCAACAGGCGAAATCGAGGGACTCGAACGTGTCCGTTTTACGAGTCCACACCCGGCATCATTTACCGATGATGTCATAGACGCCATGGCAGAAACACCAAACGTCATGCCGCAACTTCATATGCCCCTGCAATCCGGCTCAGACTCTATCTTGAAGTCCATGCGCCGTTCTTACCGGTCAAAGCGCTTTCTAGGCATTCTGGACAAAGTCAGGGAACGGATCCCGCACGCTGCGGTGACTACCGATATTATCGTCGGATTCCCCGGCGAAACCGAAGAAGATTTCCAACAGACGCTAGACGTTGTAGAGGCTTCACGCTTCTCGATGGCGTACACCTTCCAGTATTCCCCCAGAGAAGGTACTCCTGCAGCGGAGATGGAAGATCAGATACCAAAAGAAATCGTGCAAGAACGTTTTGAGCGCCTCGTCGCACTCCAAGACCGGATTGCAGCTGAAGAATCGGCCAAGTTGGTCGGTACTCTACAGGAACTATTAGTGACCAATGACGCAGGGGCTCGAGACGAGAAAACAGGTAGACTAACCGGTCGAGCACCTGATAACCGTCTTGTGCATTTCAGCATGCCCTCGGGCGTAGAACGGCCGCGCCCCGGAGATTTCGTAACGGTGCCCATCACAGAATCGCATTCATATCACCTCATTGCGGACCCAGAGACTCCAGAAGACTACGTACTCCGTCGATCGAGTGCTGGAGACGCGTGGGACCGTGCACAAGCTGAATCGTGTGGAACGTCAACGGGAGCACCCGCAAGTGGCGTGAATCTCGGACTACCAAGCTTGCGTGTCGGTGCAAACTAACAGTCCTGTCATCGCCCTTGTAGGAGCAACCGCAACAGGTAAAACTGATCTGGCGGTTGGATTGGCGCACGCACTCAACGGTGAAGTGATTAACGCAGATTCAATGCAGTTCTACAAGGGTATGGATATAGGGACAGCCAAAGCGACACTTGCTGAACGTGAGGGTATTGCCCACCACCTGCTTGATATCTACCATCTTAATATGGAAGCCAGCGTCGCAGAGTTCCAAAAGCTTGCCCGCGAAAAAGTATGCGAAATACGATCCCGAGGAAAAACACCAATAATCACCGGTGGTTCTGGTTTATATATGAGGGCAGCACTCGACATATTGGAATTTCCCCCTACCGATGACGAGCTGAGAGAACGCCTATCTAACGAGGTTCATCAGCTGGGTAGCAGACACCTTATTGAAGAACTCAAGTCAGTCGATCCAACGGCGGCAGAACGCATCAAAGATGAACGACGCATCATCCGTGCTGTAGAAGTGTATCGGTTGACTGGACGGCCCTTCAGTTCCTTTATGCCGAGACGCCAATATCACCCAGAGATGTTGCCGGTTGTGCAGATAGGTTTACGCATTGATCGGGCCCGGCTTCACGAACGTATTGAACAACGCGTAGAAGCCATGGTTGATGATGGTTGGATTCCTGAGGTCCAACGACTATTAGCCGAAGGACTCGCTGATGCGCCTACAGCCTCGCGCGCCATAGGCTATCGGCAGATGATGGACTTTCTTGTAGATGACACCACTCAACAAGCGGCAATGGATTCTACAATAGTAGCGACCAGGCGATTTGCTCGTCGTCAGGAAACCTGGTTTAAAGCCGATCCACGAGTACGATGGATTGATGCAGAAGCCCCGGACCTCAAGATCCAGGCTTTGGACGTCATAAAATCCAGTTAAGGTAGCCATATGATCGCCCCTTCACCCGCCCAAGACGACAACCGTGGACTCCACGACCTCACAGGGACACGTTTTGTGAAGATCGCAGGACCGGTTGGGGACTGGATCGTGTTCTATGACCCGACTGACTCGGTGCAACTGACAGACACTCTTGCCGCGATATTGTGCGACCGCATTGCCGGCGTGGGTGCTGCGGGCATCGTTGTAGTTAGATCGGTACGGCAACAATCTAGCGCAACAGCCGCAGAGTATCGGCTCGTTGCCTGGGAAGCAAACGGTCAGCCTGCTCCAAATATGACTGAGCCGGCACGTGTTGCTACGTGCCTGCTAGCAGTGCTCAAGAAGATTGCATTCGACGAAACAAGTCATCATATATTCGATACAGATTTTGGACCGATTACAACGGTTTACACGCCGTCATATATTGGTGTGGATATTGGTAGTTGGGAATTTTCAGACTCAGAAACCGCCGTCGCTGCTGGGTCTGATGTTTTGGTCATGGCAGCAGGACTTCTCGATCCCCGGCCGGGACTGAGCATTCATATTCAAAGTAATCACGTAACTGTTGCTGTAGAAACTCTCGACGAACTTGAATCTATCGATCTCGAGCAACAGCCCTCGCTTGAACCACCAGCTCCCAGACTGACAGGGATCAACTTTGTCGTTCCTGAAGATCCTTTGATGTCAAGTGGCATGGGCCAATTGCGTTTACGTAACTATACAGAAAAACAACATGCCCACGATCTTGCAGCTGCCGCCGCTGCAGCCTCCGTCGCTTTACAGCATTGGAGTGGTCTAGACCAGCTGAATGTCTGGAACGTCGCCACGGAACACGGAGATATCGTTGTCCAAGTTCATGATCAGAATAGGTTGTCGACGTTTGCGAAACTAACGAGAGTCTTCTACGGGAAGCTATAAAACTCTCTCGATGTGGAGCACACGAAAACCTTTGTCTGTTGCCGTGCGTCGGACATTGAACTGGCCCGGCATCTTCTGCTCAAGCATCGCGTCTATCCAAGGCAACAGTGAATCAGCCCCGAGCTTTTTAGCAACAACCAGCCAGGCAGCGCCTCCAGGATTGAGCATTGGTAACCAACGAATCAGCAGTTCGTGAAGGGCTTTCTTCCCAATCCGAATTGGTGGGTTCGACCAAATTAGGTCAAAGCGTATATCTTCGGTGACTTCATCTGGGTGTCTGACCTCGATATTTGATAGCCCAAGGTGTTCTGCGTTTCGTGCTGTTAACTCGGCGGCCCGTTCGTTGACCTCGACTGCGAGAACATCTGCATTTGGCGCGAGCCGTCCCAAGGTGAGGGCAATTGGACCCCAGCCCGAACCAATATCGAGAAAACTACCTTCTTGCGGAGGCACGGGCACATTGTTCAGTAACACTTCAGTACCGCGATCCAACCCATCGGGAGAGAAAATGCTAGCGGCAGTGTCGACCTTGAAAGCCTCGCCCGCAATCTGTACATCAATGCGGCGGCGACGCTCTTCGCCTCCAGGGGCGGCAGAAAAGTAGTGCTCGTTCATTACCACCAGTCTAGTACGTGTATAACACGAGTATTTGAAGGGCAGTAGGACAAGGCAAACAGTAGAGACCCTCGGGAATACGTCATGCTGTCTCAGCGTTGTTCTAGACAGTAGTGAATATTCGAATAACCGCTAGGACAGGCCGCTGATGGCGGGCCTATCGGTGACAAATATGAGATACTGCTAGATAAGAATTTCGTCTCTGAACAAGGAGAAAATGGTCACACAACACGAGCCCTCTGAACCTCACATCGATCAACAAGTCAAAGCGTTGATCGACCGAATTCTGTCTGCCGACGACGCGAAGCCGTCGCATAGCAGCTCTGAACTTCCAGATGTAGCAGCGACTGCTCAAGCACTCGACACAGGGGCTTCGAATCATACCGAATTTGATGGTGATCAATTTGAGTTAGAACAACGTCACGCTCTGCGCCGCGTTGCAGGTCTTTCGACAGAACTGGAGGACGTTACCGAAGTTGAGTATCGAAAACTTCGGCTGGAACACGTAGTCCTGGCCGGGTTATGGACAGATGGTTCTGTTGCTGAAGCGGAACATTCTCTGCGCGAGCTCGCCGCCTTGGCGAGCACAGCAGGATCAACGGTGCTCGATGGCATTATTCAGCGACGCCATGCCCCGGATCCTGCAACATTTCTAGGACGGGGTAAAGCACAGCAGCTTGCCGACGTCGTTCGGGAGCACGGCGCGGATACGGTGATCGTTGATACCGAGTTGGCACCGTCCCAGCGGAGGGGCCTCGAAGACGTAGTTGGCGTCAAAGTTATTGACCGCACAGCGTTGATTCTGGATATTTTTGCGCAGCATGCCCAGTCAAAAGAGGGTAAGGCCCAGGTGGAGCTGGCACAACTTGAATACTTGTTACCCCGCCTGCGTGGTTGGGGTGAATCCATGTCACGTCAGGCTGGTGGTCAGGCTGCTGGCGGCGCTGGAATCGGCTCGCGTGGACCAGGTGAAACCAAGATCGAACTCGACCGCCGTCGTATTCGTGACCGTATGTCGAAACTGCGGCGCGACATCAAGCAAATGAAAAATGCGCGTGTCACCAAACGCGCGCGGCGTCGCCGTAATCAAGTCCCCTCTGTGGCTATCGCTGGATACACCAACGCCGGGAAATCTTCGATCCTGAACCGCTTAACTAAAGCAGGCGTCCTAGTCGAAAACGCGCTATTTGCTACGTTGGACCCAACTGTTCGTGCTACACAAACTGACGATGGTGTTGCATACACGCTGACCGATACTGTTGGCTTTGTACGTCAGCTACCAACTCAGTTGGTCGAAGCCTTTCGATCAACTCTGGAAGAAGTTGAAGAAGCAGATCTCATACTGCACGTAGTTGATGCCTCACATCCGGAACCAGAGGCACAAATTGAAGCAGTACACCAGGTATTTGCTGATACCCAGATTCAAGACATGACTGAGATCATTATCTTTAACAAGGCTGATGCGGCTGATCCGCTTGTGTTGGTCCGCTTGCGGCGTCGTTACCCAAACGCCGTCATAGTATCAGCAGCATCCGGTGAAGGCTTTGACGAACTTGAATCAGCTATCGCAGCGGCGTTGCCTCGTCCCACAGTGCATATGGATCTCTTGGTGCCATATACGGACGGCGACGTAGTTCACCGGCTACACTCGGATGACACTGAAATTCTGGCTGAAACGTATGAGCCAGAAGGTACGGCGATGACGGTCGTCGTGTACCCAGAAGACAAGGACCAGTACCTAAGTTATGTCCGGTAATCAACCGGTAGACACCCAGCCATCCAGTCAAACGCAAACCCAAGTTGGAGCGTGGCTGGCCGACGTTGTTGACGAGCTTGGAGGTCAAACGCGTCCCGGTCAGCAGCAAATGGCTGAAGAAGTCACTCATGCGTTTGAAACAGGAACCCACTTATTAGTGCAAGCTGGCACCGGCACGGGCAAGTCTTTGGCCTATTTAATACCTGCCGTGGACCATGCCCTTGGCAGCGATTCTCCTGTAGTGATTGCAACAGCAACCTTGGCGCTTCAATCGCAGATCATCAACCGAGACTTACCAAGCTTGTTGGACACACTTGAACCATCGTTGCCGAGAACCGTTGAAGTAGCGTTGCTTAAAGGTCGGGCCAATTATGTGTGCAAACATAAGCTCCACGGAGCTGCTCCCGAACCTGAGGATGAGAGTCTTTTTGGCTCGACAGATACAACCGGACAGCCCTTATCTCAGTTGGGCGAAGAAGTTGTTCGCCTGCGGGACTGGGCCGAAGAGACTGACACGGGGGACCGGGACGATTTGAAACCCGGCGTGACCGATGAAGCCTGGCGTCAGATTTCAGTGACAGCGCGGGAGTGTATTGGGGCATCCAAATGTCCGTTTGCCGAAGAGTGCTTTTCGGAACTTGCCCGTGACGCTGCAGGAAAAGCCGATATTGTCGTGACTAACCACGCAATGTTAGCGATTGCGGCTTTCGAAGACCTCAATCTTATGCCTGAAACCGATGCGATCGTTATTGACGAGGCGCATGAGCTTACCGACCGGGTGACCTCTGCGGTAACGTCGCATTTATCTGGGCCAATGATTCGCAATGTCGCCAAACAAGCCCGCCAAGAGGCCTCAGTAGTTGCTTCTGACCTGACAGATGCTGCAGCCGGGCTAGAAGCCGCGTTTACTCCGGCGCCATCTGGCTGGTTCGCTCAAGGACTCAATGAGCATCAGCTCACCGCGCTCGAAACCGTGCAACATGAGACGCGACAAATGATGACAGATCTGAAAGAACCAGCTTCTAAGGACACCGAAGATTCCAACCGCCAGCTGGTGAAAAACCGATTGAGCGAAATTCTAGAGACCTCAGAGTTGTTGATTTCTGCCGGATCTCAGCCCAAAGGCGATACGGTCGTCTGGGCGACCAGGCCTTCCCATTTTGAGCCAGGCCAAGGGTGGATGGAAGCTGACCCTCATAGTGCGCCTTTACTTTACGCTGCGCCCCTCTCAATAGCCGGGAAATTTCGCGACAAACTGCTCAACGAATCGACCACCATCCTGACGTCAGCGACATTAGCCATTGGTGGAAAATTTGATGGAATCGTCGGAGACCTAGGTTTCACGCTCAACGGAGGAACAAAGTACAAGACCCTGGACGTCGGCAGTCCCTTCGACTATCCACAGCAAGGGATCTTGTATGTTGCTGATGACTTGCCGAAGCCCGGGCCGCAAGCCTCACCCCAGACGCATGAGCGTCTTGAAAAACTTCTTGAGGCGTCCAACGGTGGTGCGCTCTGCCTCTTCTCATCCCGGAGTGCGGCAAAGGCTGCAGCTGAAGAAATGCGACTTCGGTTTGGCGACAAGCTCAACATTCTTTTGCAGGGAGAGTCAACGCTCTCCGGACTCATCGAAGAGTTCACTGAAGATGCACACACGTGTCTTTTCGGGACTCTCACCCTTTGGCAGGGCGTAGATGTTCCCGGTGACGCTTTACGTTTGGTCACGATAGATCGAATTCCCTTCCCACGTCCGGATGATCCGCTGGCTTCTGCTCGCTCTCGGTATATCAGCCAGCGCGGTGGTAACGGTTTCATGGCGGTGTCAGCAAACCACGCGGCAGTACGTCTAGCGCAGGGTGCCGGGAGGCTTATTCGCTCGACCTCGGACCGGGGAGTGGTTGCAATATTGGATTCGAGACTTGCTACGGCTGGATACGGCGGTTTCTTGAAAGCTTCCATGCCCGACTTTTGGGCGACTCGGTCCACCGAACAAGCGCTTTCGAGTTTGAAACGACTGTCAGCCGAAATTTAGTCACAGGTCTGGCGATGCCGGCTCTGGCTTATCATGTCCCACCCCGTTGATTCAATGAATGTATAGAACATTCGAGTTGAACAACGGAAGGATGCTTGCGATGGCTACAACACTGAATATCCGCAAGACAATACAGCACCTTAAACTGACCTCCAGAGGTCGTTGCGTGCTCCAGCTCACCGTTGGTCTTGTTGCGGTTGTACTTGCAGCTGTGACAATAGCAGCGTTCGGATCTCGGCCGCCGATCTCTTCTGCAGTAGCTGCTGATGACAAGGAACAGGTAACGTACCAACAAATTGTCGTGCAACCAGGAGACACCCTGTGGGGCATTTCTAGTCGACTTTCGGATAATGGCAATCAATCAGTGGTACTCGACAAAATCTTGACGTATAACCATCTCGAAACATCCGAACTGGAAGTTGGCCAAGTACTATTAGTCCCCGCATCTGAGTAGAAGGTACGCGTCGTGCGCGTCACTCAGCACTGCGCCAATGAACTCCCAGCTAAGCTATTGCCGTGACTAATCAGCAAGAACAAGCCAAAACTGTTGCCCTAGAGGCACTACCACTTCGTGACAACTTGCGCGGGCAATTCCCATACGGGGCGCCACAGTTGGAAGTAACGCACCTACTGAACACGAATGAGAACACACATCCGGTGCCCCAGGTGGTTGCTGATGCAATCGGCAAGGCAGTGCATACAGCGGCAACCTCGCTGAATCGCTACCCTGATCGGGAATTTACCGAACTGCGCCAACGCTTGGCGGCCTACCTCGGGCACGAACTCACGGAAAATAATGTGTGGGCGGCGAATGGTTCTAATGAAGTGTTACAGCAAGTCCTCCAAGCATTCGGTGGCCCGGGCCGTAAAGTGCTCAGTTTTCCACCAACATACTCGATGTATCCGCTCCTTGCGTCTGGTACGAACACTGAATACATCAGTGGTGTTCGGGCAGACGACTTTACTCTGACACCAGATGAAGCGGCACGCCAAGTTAAAGACACAGCGCCAGACATTGTCTTTCTGTGCTCACCCAACAATCCCACCGGGACTGCCCTCGGGCTTGACGTAGTTGAAGCGGTCTATCAGGCAGGTGAACAGTTCAACACCATCGTCGTGGTAGATGAGGCCTATGAAGAGTTCTCACTTTCAGGCACCAAATCAGCTTTGACACTGTTACAGGGGCGTGAACGGCTGATCGTCTCACGGACCATGTCGAAAGCATTTGCCTTAGCTGGTGCCCGTCTTGGGTATTTGGCAACCTCCCCACAAGTCACCGATGCTTTGAGGCTGGTGCGTCTTCCGTACCATTTGTCCGCTATTACTCAGGCCGCAGCGAATGCAGCCCTAGAACACGTAGACGTGTTGTTGGCGACTGTCGATGAAATCAAAGCTCAACGCGACCGGATTGTACATGAGCTAGAGGAAATGGGATTGAAGCCTGCTGTTTCTGACTCAAACTTTGTCTTCTTCGGCTGGTTTGAAGATGCCCACGCGGTATGGCAAGGCTTGTTAGACCGAGGAGTTTTGATTCGGGATGTGGGCATACCACACCATTTGCGTGTAACAGCTGGGACAGCTGAAGAAACCACTGCGTTCCTTGTTGCGCTTCGCGAGGTAATTAGCGCCTAGAATAGCTTGAAAATATGCGGCGGCGGCTACAATGAATTGTCGCCCCCAAATCCGCCTAATAAGGAGTTTCCTGACCTCTATGACAGCTGAACTGATCTCAGGTCGAAAAGCATCGATGAAGCGTACGACATCCGAGTCGGACGTCTATGTTGAACTCGACCTTGATGGCACCGGTACCTCCGACATATCGACCGGCGTGCCATTTTTCGACCACATGCTGGATGCTCTGACTCGTCACTCGCTCATGGACATGACAGTACAGGCAACAGGTGACACCCACATTGATGTTCACCACACGGTCGAAGACACCGCGATCACACTGGGCGAAGTATTTAGGGTTGCGCTAGGGGATAAGCGTGGCATCCGTCGCTACGGTGAAGCGACAATACCAATGGATGAAGCTTTAGCTCGAGCTGTGGTCGATCTTTCTGGCCGTCCATATTTTCTGCATGAGGGTGAATCTGAAGCCCAGGTCTACCACCTCATAGGTGGGCACTTTACTGGTGCCATGACCCGCCATGTTTTTGAGTCGTTCACCCATCACGCTGCAGTCAACGTGCACATCGACTTGCTGCGGGGTCGTGACCCGCACCACATCGTCGAGGTGCAGTTTAAAGCATTTGCCCGAGCCCTCCGCCAGGCGATTGAACAGGACCCGCGAGTTGACGGGATTCCTTCCACTAAGGGCGCGCTCTAGTGTCCGCTAAGAAACCTACTATTGCAATCGCCGACTACGGCATTGGCAACCTAGGATCATTAGCCAATGCATTTGCCTATAACGGTGCCGATGTGCTGGTTACTTCCCGAGGTGCTGACCTCGTTGCGGCTGACGGCATGGTGCTACCCGGTAACGGGGCATTCGGGGCATGCAAACAAGCTATGGACAAACTCAGTATTTCACGGTGGATCGGACAACGGGTGTCAGGCGGTCGTCCAGTGCTCGGGCTATGTGTCGGCCATCAAGTACTTTTTGATGACTCAACCGAGTTTGGCAGCCATGAGGGAATGGGCGAATGGCCAGGTACCGTTGAAAAACTCAAAGCGGCTACCGTCCCACACTTGGGCTGGAACACCATACGTCCGGCCCAGAACAGCACCATATTTGCAGGTTTAGAGAACGAGCGCTTTTATTTTGCGCATTCGTATGCAGTGCTGGAGTGGAATTTTGATCAGGGGATAGAGGTCATGGAACCGCCCCACGTATCGTGGTCGAATCATGGCGGAGACTTTATTGCAGCTGTGGAAAACGGACCGTTAACTGGCATTCAATTTCATCCCGAACTTTCAGGCTATGCAGGCCTGCAACTGTTAAATAATTGGTTAGGAACTCTATAATGCCTTGGTGGTCGACGTTGCTGTTGGCGCTAGGCGGTATCTTGTTGGGTGGCGCCTGGTCACTGCACAGACAAAAAGCACCTGTATGGGTTCGCATTGCCGCTATCATCCTCGCTGCCCTTGCAATAATTGCGGCGTTCTTTACCATTCCATGGGCCGACTAGTAACGGAGAATCATGTCCACACCATTAGAACTTTTACCAGCCGTCGACGTTCAAGATGGCAAAGCCGTGCGTCTAGTACAGGGTGCCTACGGTACTGCAACCAACTACGGTGACCCTTTCGACGCAGCAATTGGTTGGCAGCAAGCGGGTGCTGAATGGCTGCATCTCGTTGACCTCGATGCAGCGTTTGGACACGGCAATAACCGCGAAATTATCCGGCGCATCACGGGCGAGCTCGGCATCAAAATCGAACTCTCCGGTGGTTTACGTGACGACTCCTCCCTGGATGAAGCACTCGCAATGGGCGCGACACGCGTGAACCTTGGTACTGCTGCTCTAGAAAACCCAGAGTGGACTGCTCAAGTGATCGACAAGTATGGCGCTAAGATTGCTGTAGGTCTCGATGTGCGGGGCGAAAAGCTCGCGACCCGAGGTTGGGTTGAAGAAGGTGGCAACATCTGGGACGTCCTCGCCCAGCTCGAAGAAGCCGGCTGCGCACGATACGTTGTCACGGACATCACGAAGGACGGTACCTTGACTGGCCCAAATACCCAGCTGTTGGTCCAAATCGCCGAAAAGACCGGCAAACCTGTGATCGCCTCTGGCGGGATCTCAACTCTTGATGATATTGCCAAACTTACCGGCATGGTCGATCACGGTATTGAAGGCGCAATTATTGGAAAAGCCCTTTACGCGGGCCAATTTACGCTTCAACAGGCCCTACAGGTCGCTTCCGGCACTGCGGTGAAAGACGTCTAAGCAATAATGCGAGATCAACCCCAACTGCCAGGCCATATTCAAGCAGCGATAGATCGCAACTTGGCCCGCCAAAATCGAGATGCTTTTGGTCGTCCCGCTGATTCAGCCGGTGCGACGTGGGAGGGACGAGATTTGTCTGGTCCTGGGATCGATGGCTCAACCAACCCACTGCATGCATTCGACACAGATGACGGCCTAGCAGATGACGCATGGACCAAAGTCAGCCAAGATTTGATTGACGGCAATGCGAATGAAAATGACGTCTTCGAAGTCCTTGAAAAGATTCGAGTCTTTGCGGCAGTTGTGCCAACCGTTGCCGAATCGAACAGCCACACGCATATTGACCACCATGGTCACGAACACACAGTGGAGTCGGACAAAGAGTCCGATGTTGCGCTAGTCTCGCTGGCATCAGCCGACGGTCGCGGCGCTTTACCCGTCTTCACATCTATCCCGAAATTAACGGCTTGGCACAAAGATGCGCGGCCCGTTGCCGTCTGGATGCCTCGTGCGTGCCTGAGCGCCGTAGATGAAGGTAACGAATTAGTTGTAGTAGATCCTGGAGCGACGCTGACATATGTGGTCCGTCGTCCTGCTGTATATGCGCTTGCCCAGCAGCAGCAATGGACACCATCATATGAAGATGTTGAGATTGCGCAAGACCTTTCAAACCTCACGGATCTTATTCCTGGGTTAGCACAGCTCGCCATGGCGCCGGGTCGAGGCGTCGCAACTCAGACAGCTGACGGGACCGTCGTTGCAGGCGGGGGAGCGGGACCTGAACTTGCATTAGTTGCTACCCCGAATGATCCCTCGGACACCGTAGGGAATAAGCTGATGCTGTCGACATTGCAAACGCTTATTGCCGACGAAGAGCTGCTCGCGCAGCGGGCCGATACCGTGGAAATAATCCTTGGCGAGACCGACTAATTAGTCATCTTTGACTTGATCAAGATTTTCCGAGACCTGCCCAAAGATCTGACGGATCATCGCGAGCTGTTCGTCGGAGACAGCATCGGTGAAAAGGCTTTTGACGCCTTTTGCATGGACAATCGAAGCTCGTCGAAACATGGTTCTGCCTTCGGCCGTGAGCTCGGTTTGCCAAGCACGTCCGTCCTCTGGACACTTCACCCGTTTCACGAGACCCCGTTCGGAGAGCACCTTGACTTGATAAGTCAGTCTGGATGGTGAAAAGACGATCGCATCCGCAAGCTGCCCCATGCGCATACGCCCCTCAGGAGCCTCTGAGAGCAACAGCAGCATGTTGTACTCGCTCAAGGTGAGGCCCATTTGCTGCTTTAGACGCTTCTCTAAGGTGTCGAGAAGACGAGCCGTGGTCTCAAAGTAGACGCGAAACGCTGGGCCAAGAGGCTGACGCAGCTGTTCACTTGTCAGATCCGTTGAGGAGTTGTTCAAAGGGAATCACTTCCAGTACTTTCGGCTGTGACGGTGCACGGCGTGGGCGCGGGGCTAAGCGGGTGACGACGTCAGTCAGGTCATCTCCAGCGTGAGCTATTCTACGACTCAAATACGCTTCATTGGAATTCGGGTCGGGGTTGGCCGAACCCCAGTCTTCCGTGGCGGCGTACACCCCGGTGGGCATAACGCGCATTCGTAGATAGGAAAACAGGGGTCTCATCGCCGTATCGATCACTAACGAGTGGCGAGGACTGCCTCCGGTTGCACCCAACTGGATTGGCACGCCGGTCAGGGAATCATTGTCGATAAGATCCCAAAATGACTTGAAAAGACCAGAATACGTCGCTTTGAACACAGGGGAAACGGCGATGATCCCGTCGGCTTGTTCAACCTCATTGATCATTTTGCTCAATCGCTCAGAACGACTAGAAGTGACCATTGAATCGGCGATATCGGTAGCTACTTCGCGCAGTTCGAAATGCTCCACCTCAGCTCTGTAGCCACGCTGCGACAATGCATCAGCGGTGGCCTCAGCAAGCTGCTTGCCTAGCAGCGAGGTTGAGCTCGGGTCACTCAGACCTGCCGTGATGACTGCAATGTGTCGGGTGTGCGGAGTGAACGGGTCTGTTGATTCAAATGACAATTCCATGGCAATCCTCGTATCGTATCCGATAGCTTAGTGTACTCGGTTGTGACAAGGTGTTATTCAGATTCGCCTTCTTGCGCCTTCTGGCGTTCTTCATAGGCTCGAGAGCCGAGCCCGCCACCTGCGATTGGAGCATTGCCTGCGGCTTGGCGTGCTTTAAGGAACTCGTGGGTTGGTGCAGATGGGACATCTTCGGGGCGGCCTTTTGCAAATTCCTTGCGCAGGGCAGGCAGAACTTTTTCGCCGAACAAATCGATCTGCTCTAACACAGTCTTCGTTGAAAGACCGGCATGGTCGATCAAGAACATTTGACGCTGGTAATCGCCCACCCACTGGCGGAATTCTAGTGTTCGTTCAATGACTTGTTCTGGTGAGCCGACTGTCAGAGGGGACATCTTAGTGAAATCCTCCATTGACGGACCATGGCCATAGACCGGAGCATTATCAAAATAGGGGCGGAACTCATTCCAGGCATCCTGGGAGTTCTCACGCATGAAGGCTTGCCCTCCCAATGCGACGTATGCCTGATTGGCCTTCCCATGACCGTAGTACTCGTAGCGTTGACGGTACAGCTGTACCATCTGGATTACGTGTTCCTTGTTCCAGAAAATATTGTTGTGGAAGAAGCCATCACCGTAATATGCCGCTTGCTCAGCAATTTCTGGTGATCGGATGGACCCATGCCAAACAAATGGTGGCACATCGTCGAGCGGACGTGGAGTCGAAGTGAATTGTTGTAGCGCAGTGCGGAAGCGCCCCTCCCAGTCGACTTCAGTTTCTCGCCAGAGACGGTAGAGCAGGTTGTAGTTTTCGACGGCTAGCGGGATGCCTTGACGGATATCTTTGCCAAACCATGGATAGACTGGGCCGGTATTACCACGCCCCATGGCGAGGTCGACACGTCCGTCGGACAAGTGTTGTAGGTAGGCATAGTCCTCTGCCAGGCGAACCGGATCCATCGTAGTAATCAGGGTGGTCGCCGTCGATAAGACGAGTTTCTTCGTTTGTGCCGCGAGGTACGAAAGCAGAACCGGCGGGTTACCTGGCGCAACAAATGGAGGGTTGTGGTGCTGGCCGGTTGAGAAGACTTCAAAGCCAGCCTGTTCGGCATGCTTTGCTATCTTCACTGTGTCCTTTATACGCTGGTTCTCGGACGGAGCCTTCCCGGTGTGTGGATCCGGCGTTATATCGCCGATGGTGAAGATACCGAACTGCATGCATTTCCCCTTAAAAATTTTTCAACTCTGAACTAACCCGAGTGTATCTGCAAATTGCAAGTATTTCAAATCTGAAATACTTTTGGTGTTCAGACATATTCGAGTTCCGCGACATGCTCTTCGTGAACCAAGAACAACCGCTGCCGCGGATCTTGAGGCACACGATAAACTGGAAGGCATGCATAACACTTTGTCTCAACCAGTCGTTGTGGGTGCCGCTATTTTCGATCATGCGTCCCAGCCAACTAAAATGTTGGCGGCTCGACGGAAGGCACCGAAATCCTTAGCAGGATACTGGGAGTTTCCAGGTGGCAAGGTAGAGCCGGGTGAATCTCATACAGGTGGACTCCTCCGCGAGATTCGAGAAGAACTAGGTGTCGACGTTGAGATTCTGGATTTGATCGAAGCACCAGATGATACGGGCTGGCCTTTGGACAATGGCATGCATCTCCACGTTTTCACGGCTGTCGTGACTGCCGGTGAACCGCTGCCACTGGTCGAGCATGATCGCTTGGAATGGACCGAGTTGAATGCACACGACCTGCATGCTCTGGATTGGATTCCGGCGGATCGTCCGATTGTTGATGCCATACTTGCTCAGCTAAGCGACCACAAAAGCACGGTGTAGGACCGTAGTTGACGGCATCGACGTTGCACCGTCAACCAGAGCCGTTGTTCGATGGCTATTCGGCGCCTCGAGTATTCAATTTCGCGGCTCGATTCACTACATTCTGTGCATGGGCGATCAGGGGGCCGTCCACCATCGTTCCACGGAACTGGAACACTCCTCGCTGCCGTTGAACTTCCGCTAAGAGTGCAAGCGCATATTCATGTTCGTCATCAGTGGGTCGATAAGCCTCGCGGATGACCTGCACTTGGGCTGGGTGAATGCACGCCTTTGCTGTCCAACCGGTTGCTACAGCGTCCTGGGCCTCAGCAATGAACTGGTCAGTAGGCGACAGGTCGGTGTGGATGGTATCGATGCTAGCTTTGCCAGCTGCAGCTGCGGCTAATAACACCTGCGCACGGGCGAAACGTGGCACATCCCGATACGTGCCGTCGGCAAATCGCGAAGCCGAACCGCCCGTGGAGACCATCAGGTCCTCAGACCCCCACATGAGTGCAACGACTGAGGGATGTTTGGCGATCTGCGGAGCCTCCGTAACGCCCGACGCTGACTCGCACAGTGCAATGATCTCCACACCGGGCAGCTCCGAGGTGACACGCGAAATATCGTCGCTGCTTTCGACTTTTGGAACCATCACATAGCGAATAGCAGTGTCGGCTAATAGCTCGACGTCCTTGCCGAAATCTGGTTCCATGACAGGATTTACACGAACGATCGTTTTCGAGATTGTTGCTGCATCACTGCTGGACAAATGGTCTGCCAGTGCTTTCCGAGCGTTCGGCCGGTCACTCGGAGCCACAGCGTCTTCGAGGTCGATGATTACGGCATCGGATCGTTCATATGCTTTCGCATATCGCTCGGGACGGTCTGCCGGGACAAAGAGTATTGCTGGTCCCATGTCAAACGTCATCATGCAGTTGCCCCTCGATGCTTTGCTTCTGATTCCCACAACATGGTCGAGCGAATACACTCTGCTACAACATCGCCGTGTTGATTCCGACCGATATGTTGGAATTTAATGATGCCCTGACCTGGGCGGGACGACGACAGCCGTTTATCCAAAATTTCAGTCTCGGTATATAGCGTGTCACCGTGGTAAAGCGGTTTGGGGAAATTGACTTTCTCAAATCCTAGGTTTGCCACGATAGTGCCTTGGGTGAGCTGGGCGACCGATGCCCCAACGATCGTCGATAAAGTGAACATTGAGTTGACCAGCGGGTGACCAAACTCTTGCTGTGAAGACCAATGTGCATCCAAGTGCAGTGACTGGGTGTTCATCGTTAGCGTCGTGAAGTTCACGTTGTCAGATTCTGTGACTGTACGCCCGGGCGCATGCCGATAGATGGCGCCCGTTTCGATTTCATCGTAGTAAAGACCACGTTGCTGAATGATTTTAGGGTGATCAGTCATGCCGCTCCTACAAGCCCAGTGATCTGGCGATCAGCATAAGTTGTACTTCGGTAGTGCCCTCGCCAATCTCCAGGATTTTGGAATCCCGATAATGGCGAGCCACAAGCGTCTCGTTCATGAAACCATAGCCACCGAAAATCTGGGTGGCGTCTCGGGCATTGTCCATAGCAGCCTCAGACGCCACCATCTTGGCAATCGAAGCTTCGGTTTTGAACGGCTGACCTGCCACTATTTTCATAGCAGCTGCATAATATGCGGAACGTGCGGCATAGGCTCGAGCCTGCATCCGCGCAATCTTGAACGAGACGCCCTGGTTTTCTCCGATGGGGCGGCCAAAGGTTGTCCGAGTCTTGGCATACCGTACGGATTCGTCCACACAGCCCTGAGCAGCACCGGTGGCAAGAGCGGCAATTGCCACGCGACCTTCATCAAGGATGCCCATAAAATTGGCGAAGCCGCGTCCACGTTCGCCCAGTAAATTTTCTTCAGGGACCTGAACATCTTGAAGGGTCAGTGGATGGGTATCGGAGGCGTTCCAGCCGACCTTGTCATAGGCTGGTTCTGCGGTAAAGCCGGGCGTATCTGTCGGCACGATGATTGTTGTGATCTCATCCTGGCCGGTTACGGCGGTGACAGTCACCATCGAGGTAATATCGGTGCCTGAGTTCGTGATGAACTCTTTGTTTCCGTTGATGGTCCAGGTCCCATTGTCTAGTGTGGCCTTGGTTTGTGTGCCACCGGCGTCGGATCCCGCTGCAGGTTCTGTGAGTCCGAACCCGGCGAGCTGTTTTGCCTCGGCGAGCGCTGGGAGCCACTGTTGCTTCTGTTCTTCGGTCCCGTACTTCAGGATGGGCATCATACCAAGCGATACCCCCGCCTCAAGAGTGATGGCTACTGATTGGTCGACTTTGGCCAACTCTTCGAGCGCCAAACACAGGGTGAAATAGTCGCCCCCTTGGCCACCGTATTCTTCGGGAATCGGCAGCCCAAATAGCCCCATCTCACCCATCTGGTCAATGACTTCGTAGGGGAATGATTTTTCTTTGTCGTGCTTTGCAGAGACGGGGGCTACCACGTCTTGAGTGAACTCGCGGACGCCTTCAACGAGGGCGAGTTGTTCTTCATCCAGGAGGTGATCGATTGACATAGATAAACCTTCTTTCGCCGAACCAGCTCTACTCGCCGTCTTCGGTATTGTCTGCGGTGACCGTTAGAATATTCTGATCTAATCTGACTTGTTGCGCATCGGTAACGTGAATTGTCACGGTGCCATTCAGCGGGGCTTTGAGCGGATGCTCCATTTTCATTGCTTCAATCGTGACAACCGTTTGGCCTGCACTGACATGACTTCCGTCAGGCACATGTATCGCCGTCACGGTGCCTGGGAGTGGTGCTCGGACCTGTGGGTCGACGCCACGTTCTTCGGCTTCGAGGCTGGCCAGCGTGTGGAGTACCTGGGCTCGGTGATCAAGTACCGTCACCACACCGGTGAAGGTATTGGAATCCACCCAAACGCGTGTGCCGGTAGGCTTTCGCGCTTCTGCGATCAGTGTGACTAGCTGTGCGCCAGCTTCATCGTGATAGATGAATTCATGTTGTTTTTCAGCGGGGACCAAATGGGTATCGGCGTCAAGTGATATCTGAAAGACTTGGCTTTCTTCCTCGTCGGTGTGAACTTGGTAGGCGGGGGAGACGGAACCAGTGATTCTAAATCCGTCATTGGACCACGCGGATGTGGGCGCTTGCGTATTGATATGCACCAGGTGTGCTGCCATGTGAGCATGTTGTGGTGCGGGATCATCAAACTCCATGTTGGGAAGCCGTTGCTCTACCAGTGTTGTGTCCATCTCGCCTGCGACGACATTTGGATCTCTGATGAGGTGCTGGAGGTATTCGAGGTTGGTATTGACCCCCAGAATGGTCATCTCATCTAAGGCTTGATCCAACCGTGCTAACGCTTCTGCTCGGTTGCGGCCAGTCGCGATGACTTTGGCCACCATCGGGTCGAACTCAATGCCAATTTCCGAACCGACCCGAAGCCCAGAGTCGACGCGTATACCGGCGCCGGTAGGTTCAGTTAGATGTAGCACTGTTCCGGTAGAGGGCATGAATCCGGCTGCCGGGGTTTCCGCGTAGACACGAGCTTCAACGGAGTGCCCCTGTGAAATCACATCATGTTGTTCCACGGATAGAACTTCTCCAGCGGCAATCCGAATCTGCTGTTCTACCAGATCGATGCCGGTGGTTTCTTCGGTAACGGGGTGTTCAACCTGCAACCGGGTGTTCATTTCCATGAAATAGAACTTGTCGGGTTCTGTATCGGACACCAGAAATTCTACGGTTCCGGCACCCACATAGTTCACGGACTTTGCCGTTTCTACGGCAGCTTCTCCAATGCGGTTCCGCGTTTCGGGGGTCAGTAGTACTGAAGGGGCTTCTTCGATAATTTTTTGGTGACGACGCTGCAATGAGCACTCGCGTTCGCCCAGATGAATGACATTACCGTGGGTGTCTGCTAACACCTGTACTTCGATATGACGCGGCGCGCGGACGAGTTGTTCAATCAGCAGCGTATCGTCGCCAAAGGCTGCCTTGGCAACACGGCGTGCGGTTTCCAACTGCCCCGCGAGTTCACTGTGTGATTCGACGACGTGCATACCTTTGCCGCCGCCGCCGGCAGATGGCTTGATGAGCATCGGGAAGGTCATATGTCGGGTGGCATCGATGAGTTCTGCATCGCTGAGTCCGGGTTCAGAAACCCCCTCTACCATCGGCACACCGGCCTCGGCGACATGATTCTTGGACCGAATTTTGTCGCCCATGACTTCAAGGGCATGTTCATTGGGCCCGATGAATGTGATGCCGGCTTGTTGACAAGCCCGTGCGAGCTCCACGTTTTCAGAGATGAAACCATAGCCCGGGTGAATCGCCTCGGCACCGGTTTCAACCGCAGCTTGTACCACCGCATGGGGATTGAGGTAGGAATCCGCAGATGTCTCACCGAGCAATACAGCCTGGTGCGCGAACCGCACGTGGGCTGCATCCTGATCAGCCTCTGAATAGACAGCCACCGATCGAATACCTAGGTCATGGAGTGTTTTGGCAATGCGAATAGCGATTTCGCCACGATTTGCAATGAGGACTTTAGAAAATAGCTGCATATCAATCACATCCGGAATAGACCAAATTGGGGGTCAGCCATTGGGGCGCGGGCGCAAACATCGAGTGCCATGGCCACTACACGACGAGTATCTTCTGGATCGATGATGCCGTCGTCCCAGAGCCGCGCAGTGGAATAGTAAGCGTCGCCCTGAGCATTGTATTGGTCCAAAATTGGTTGTTTGAAGGCAACTTCGTCCTCGTCAGACCACTCTTCGCCGGCGGCCTCATACTGGTCTCGCTTTACAGTGGCCAAGACCCCGGCTGCCTGTTCGGGGCCCATGACGGAGATCCGGGCATTGGGCCACATGAAAAGGAATCGTGGTGAATATGCACGTCCACACATGGAGTAGTTGCCGGCACCGAAGGAGCCACCAATGACCACGGTGATTTTTGGTACTCGAGTGGTGGATACAGCGGTCACCATCTTGGCGCCGTTCTTCGCAATGCCGCCAGCCTCATAGTCTTTACCAACCATAAAGCCTGAAATATTCTGCAGGAACAAGAGCGGAATCCCTCGCTGATCGGCGAGTTCAATAAAATGTGCGCCTTTGAGAGAAGATTCCGAAAACAGGATGCCGTTGTTGGCGATGATGCCCACCGGGTGTCCATCGATGCGGGCAAAACCCGTGACAAGCGTCGTGCCGTAATTCTCTTTGAACTCATGAAACGTATCAGCGTCAATGATGCGTGAAATGATTTCGCGGACGTCAAACGAGGTTTGCTGATCGGTTGGAACAACTCCGCAGATCTCGCCTGGATCGTGAGCAGGTTCTACAGCTTCAAGCTTGCTCCAGATTCGGTCAGGGGTTTCCGGCAGCGTAGCGACAATATTGCGAACGATCTGCAGGGCATGGTCGTCGTTTTCTGCAATATGATCTGCCACACCGGACGTCCCCGTATGCACCTCAGCGCCGCCGAGTGCTTCCGAAGTCACGACTTCTCCGGTGGCCGCCTTTACCAACGGGGGGCCACCCAGGAAAATCGTGCCTTGGTTCCTGACAATGACGGATTCGTCGCTCATTGCCGGAACATATGCGCCACCGGCTGTAGAAGACCCAAGTACCGCTGCGATTTGTGGAATACCACGTGATGACAGTTGTGACTGGTTATAAAAGATGCGTCCGAAGTGCTCTCGATCAGGAAAAACCTCATCCTGCCGTGGTAGAAATGCGCCGCCCGAGTCCACAAGGTACAAGCATGGGAGACGGTTATCCATGGCGACCTCTTGTGCACGGAGGTGCTTTTTGACCGTCATTGGATAGTATGTGCCACCTTTAACTGTCGAATCGTTGCACACGATCATGACGTAGCGACCCTGGACTAGCCCGATCCCGGCGATAAGCCCGGCTCCGGGGGCATCGTCGTCATACATCCCGAAGGCTGCTAATGAGCCAATCTCTAAGAACGGGGAACCCGGGTCAAGTACGCGATGAACGCGCTCGCGGGGCAGTAAGCGTCCCCGATCTAGATGGCGTTGACGAGCACGTTCCGAACCGCCTTTAGCAACCTCAGCCATGCGGTCGCGCAGTTGTTGGCGCAGTTGGCTGTGATGGGTAAAGTTTGCTTGATATTGCTCGGAGTTGGCATCAACCTGTGTAATCAGCTGTTGCATTCTTCTCCTGACAGAATGGATGCAGTGGAAGTTTCAGTTTATGGAGACTAACTGAAATTCAGAATAGTGAATGGAGATTGCATTTGTCTAGTACTGAGATGAACACAGAGGGCGGCGGGACGAAAACCCAGCGCCAACTCGAAAAGGAAAAGCGCCGGGGGCAGCTCCTGGCTGCTGCGGGACGGCTCTTCTCGCAGCGAGGATTTGCCGCCGTCTCGCTCGACGAAATTGGAGCTGAAGTCGGGGTGACGGGTCAAGCTATATATCGGCACTTCGAATCGAAGCAGCATATGCTTGGCGCGCTCATCGGGCAGGCGGGCTATAACCTGCTGCAGGCGGGAAAGGTGATCGAAGCGGAGTGCACTGACACGTATGAGCGGCTGCAGCAACTGGTTGAGTTACAGACAGATTTTGCTTTAACCTCGCCCGACGTTATTCGAGTGCAAGACCGGGATCTGGCGGCCGTGGAGGCTCGACAGCAGCGCGAGATTCGGCGCACTCAGCGTGAGTACATTGATATCTGGGTTCGAGCCATGCGTGACATTCATCCAAGTGAGACTACAGAGCAGCGACTCGTGCGAGCGCATGCATTGTTCGGCTTGATCAACTCGACGGGCCATTCTTTCAGGGGATTGGCAAAGCGTCAGCAGACCGGCAATTTCCTCGCATACCTCAAAAAAATGTTGCCGCAGATGGCCATGGAGTCCATCTACGCAGCACCTGAGTAGTCCTTCGATCAGATGACCTGGTGACGTAGTTCACGGTTTGTTAGATTGATGGTCGAAACAATCAGTTCCCGAGGAAAAATGGTTATGACAGAACAACTGACGTACTCCTATGCCGCAGGTCCCACCGATGTTCCTTTGATCGAGGACACGATTTCCGCCAATCTTGCGAAAACTGCGGCTCAATATCCCAACAACATCGCGCTCATTGATGCAGCCGCGGCCCGCCAATGGAACTATCAAGAGTTTTATCGCGACGTGCGGAGTCTTGCAACCGGCTTGCACCGAGCTGGAGTCGTCACAGGAGAGCGTGTTGGTATCTGGGCCCTAAACCGGTGGGAGTGGGCAATGGTCCAATATGCGACCGCAGAATTGGGCGCCATCATGGTGAACATTAATCCAGCCTATCGGCAGCATGAACTGAACTACGTGTTGCAACAAGCCGGTATAACCACCCTCATTGCATCAGAGGCAGTGCCAACCTCGAACTATCCCAAGCTCATTCAGCGTGCGGAAGACGAGCTGGGCGCGTTGGACCGGGTGATTATCATGAATGACGCCTCCTGGGACGAAGTCTTTGACGTAGAACCCGACGACGCGGCGCTGGACGCGATTCAATCGACGCTGAGCAACACCGACCCCATCAACATTCAATACACCTCGGGTACCACAGGGTTCCCGAAAGGTGCCACACTGTCGCATCGCAACATTCTGAATAACGGTTTCTTCGTCGGTGAGATCAACCGCTATACCGATCAGGACCGAATTTGCATTCCTGTGCCGTATTACCATTGCTTCGGGATGGTCATGGGAAATCTTGCGGCAACCACTCACGGTGCTGCAATGGTTCTTCCGGCACAAAGTTTTAATGCCGAACAGACGTTGGCGACCGTTGAAAAATATCAGTGCACCTCGCTTTACGGGGTGCCAACAATGTTTATCGCAGAACTGGCGTTAGACCACTTGGCCGACTTCGACTTATCGTCTCTGCGGACCGGCATTATGGCTGGTTCACCGTGCCCCGACGAGGTGATGCGTAAGGTCATTGACACCATGAATATGGACGAGGTGACCATATGCTACGGCATGACAGAAACCTCACCTGTCTCCATGCAGACTCGTCCCGACGATGACCTGAAGCTCCGTGTCTCAACGGTGGGCAGACCGAGTCCACATGCCGAGATCAAAATCGTTGATCCGGCTACCGGGCAAACCCAGCCGATCAATACTGCCGGTGAGTTGTGCACCCGCGGTTACCTCGTCATGCAGGGCTACTGGAACCAGCAAGACCAGACTGATGAGGCCCTTGGTGAAGACGGGTGGATGCGCACCGGTGACGTCGCTCAGATGGATGAACGTGGCTACGTGCAGGTGACAGGCCGTATGAAGGACATGGTCATTCGTGGAGGTGAGAATATTTATCCACGGGAGATCGAAGAGTTCCTCTATACTCATCCGGATATTTTGGACGCCCAGGTTATCGGTGTTCCTGATGAACGCTACGGTGAGGAACTCATGGCATGGGTGCAATTGCGTAAAGGCGCACCACAGCTAACAGCCGAGGGGTTGCGCGAGTTTTCCGTGGGATCGCTAGCGAAATATAAAATCCCGCGCTACGTCTATGTTGTTGAGGATTTCCCTACCACTGTCACAGGCAAAGTGCGGAAAGTAGAAATGCGAGAAACATCAGTGTCGCTGCTGGAGCAAGGTGGAGTTATCGATGATTATCGTAGTCCGATGACCGAAACTGCTTCGCACTGAGTTCCCAGCAGTAGTTCGCTGGTGGGCGGGCTGCGTGACGCACGACGGCAATACTTCGGAGTTGTTGACTTCACGTCTTAGACTAATTGGGGTCGAAACATCATTGTTTCGGCCCCACGAGTGAACATTTGGTTTGAGAACTAAAGGCGTGTAACCATATGACCGATACTTCGAACCTCCCACCGGAGGTTTCACCGGCCGACGAAACGGCCGTAAATCAGGCTGTAGAAGCGGCTATCGCGGCCTTTGAGCAAGCCAGTAATCTGGATGAGCTCAAAGCAGCACGAATCTCCCATACCGGTGACAATGCACCATTGACGCTTGCGAACCGGTTGATCGGTAAGCTCGATAAAGCAGAAAAAGCCGACGCCGGTAAGCGCATGGGCCAAGCCCGCGGCAAGATGAACACAGCGCTCGCAGCCCGAGAAGAGCAACTGCAGGCGGAGTACGAAGCCCGCATGCTCGTGGAAGAGACCGTCGATGTCACCACCGTCGTGCGTCGACGTCGACATGGCGCACGCCATCCGCTGGAGCTCTTGCAGGAACGTGCCTCCGATATCTTCATCGGGATGGGTTGGGAAATTGCAGAGGGCCCCGAGTTGGAATCCGAGTGGTACAACTTTGATGCTTTGAACTTTGAGCCAGACCACCCAGCTCGAGAGATGCAAGACACCTTCTTCGTGGAACCTGCTGACGGGCATTTGTTGTTGCGGACTCACACGTCTCCGGTACAAATCCGTGCGATGTTGGAGCGCGGTGCGCCCACCTACATTCTTGTTCCAGGTAAAACCTTCCGAACGGATGAACTCGATGCCACCCACACGCCGGTCTTCCATCAGTTCGAAGGACTAGCGGTTGATAAAGGCCTGACCATGGCCGATTTGCGCGGCACGTTGGAATACTTCGCAACGTCGATGTTCGGTTCCGAAGCAGCCATACGGTTGCGGCCAAACTTTTTCCCGTTTACAGAACCCTCGGCTGAACTCGATGTTTGGTACCCCAATGCCAAAGGCGGCCCACAGTGGGTTGAATGGGGAGGCTGCGGTATGGTGCATCCGCAAGTACTGCGCGCAGCAGGAATTGACCCGAATGTATACTCAGGTTTCGCGTTTGGTATGGGTGTAGAACGAACCCTGATGTTCCGCAACGGTGTAACCGATATGCACGACATGATTGAAGGCGACGTACGTTTCTCGTCGCAATTTGGAATGGAGATATAGTCCCACCATGCGTATCCCGTTATCTTGGTTGCGCGAATACACGCAACTTCCAACCGATGCCACCGCTGAAGATCTCATGGCGGACTTGGTCACCGTTGGTTTAGAAGAAGAAGATGTTCACGGTTTCGAACTGACCGGCCCCATTGTCGTGGGCAAAGTGCTAGAAAAGGTGCCTGAAGAGCACTCCAACGGAAAAACTATTAACTGGACACACGTTCAGGTCGTCCCTGATGGTGCCCCACAGGAACTTGAAGGCAAAGGCATTGAACCCTCAGGTGTTCAAGGTGTAGTGTGCGGCGCGCATAATTTTGAGGTCGGCGACAAGGTCATTGTTGCGCTGCCCGGGGCGATCCTACCCGGGAACTTTGCGATCTCTGTACGAAAGACTTACGGGCACACTTCCGCTGGAATGATTGCTTCGGAAGCCGAACTCGGTCTGGGTGAAGGCCACGCTGGAATTGTAGTTCTTTCCGAATGGGGACTCGACCCAGAAATAGGTACTGACGTACGCGCGCTGTTGCACCTTGATGATGAAGCAGCGGAGATTAACGTCACTCCAGACCGCGGTTATGTGCTGTCAATGCGTGGAGTCGCCCGTGAATACGGACTGGCTACCGGCACCGAATTCACCGATCCAGCGGCTGCTGTCAACGTACCTGTACCTAACGAGGACGGATGGCCCGTCCGGGTTGAAGATCAGGCGCCTATCCATGGGGCTCCTGGAGCTTCGCGGTTCGTGGCACGGCGGGTCGATAACGTTGACCCAACGGCGCTCACACCGCAGTGGATGGTCTCCCGTCTGCGTTTGGCTGGAATCCGGCCGTTGAGCTTACCGGTGGACATCTCGAACTATGTGATGCTGGAACTAGGCCAACCACTGCACTTTTACGATGCCGAAAAGCTTACCGGCCCGATCGTAGTTCGTCGGGCTGCAGCTGACGAGACACTCGAGACGTTGGATGGTAAGACCAGAACACTACATCCCGAGGATTTACTCATTACCGACGACTCCGGAGCGATCGGTATGGCCGGTGTCATGGGGGGCCTGGCAACCGAAGTTGGCGATGACACCACGTCGGTTCTCATCGAATCAGCAAATTTCGATCCCATTTCTATTTCACGAAGCCAACGTCGTCATCGGTTGCCCTCCGAAGCCTCTAAGCGAAATACCCGTGGAGTGGACTGGCATGTCGCGGATAAAGCAGCACAGCGCGCTGCCGAACTTCTGGTCGAACTCGCCGGCGGTACCATCAATCCAGGCGTAACAGATATCGGAGAGGCACCTGTTGCACAACCGGTCCGCCTTCGTGCTGACTATCCTTCTAAAGTTGTTGGATACGACTACACCGAAGAGCAGATCAATGATGTGTTGGTCCAGTTGGGGGCCTATGTAACACAGCAACGCGACGACAGTGATGGGACCACCATTTTCGATGTCATTCCACCGTCTTGGCGTCTTGACATAGAGATCGCTGAAGATTTGGTGGAAGAAGTTGCTCGTCTCGTGGGATACTCAAAAATCCCGGCGACATTGCCGGTGCCTCCACCGGGGCGAGGTCTGACCAAACGTCAGCGGTCCCGACGTCAAGTGGCCAACGCTTTGGCCAGCGCAGGGCTGATCGAGACACTGTCGTACCCGTTTGTTACAGTTGCACAGAATCAGAAGTTTGGTGCGGCAGACGAAACCTCAGCGCAAACACAACGCATGGTCAAACTGGCCAACCCCATCTCGTCTGAATTTGGTTGGTTGCGCACGACAATCCTTCCCGGTCTGTTAGAAACCTTGCGCCGCAACGTATCACGCGGTTTCCGTGATATCGCCCTGTACGAATCCGGGCTGGTTTTTCTACCGGGGGAGCGAATTGGTTCTGCGCACATCCCACCCTTGGGCGCGAAACCTACCGCCGAGGTCTTGGCAGAGATCGAGGCGGGGATACCCGAGCAACCACATCGCATAGCCGCAGTCTTTGCCGGTCATGACTCACATCCCGGACCTGATCACACGCCTCGGAGGTACGACTGGCAAGATCCGATTGCTGCCGCGTTAGACATCGCCGACGTCGTTGGTGCGGAACTCACGGTACGCCAGGGTAAACACCAAGCCTTTCACCCCGGACGCAATGCCGAACTGGTTGTTGCCGGTGAAGTGATCGGCCATGCTGGTGAACTGCTACCTCAACTTATTGACACGTGGGACTTGCCTGCACGGACCGCAGCCCTGGAGCTGGATTTGGATGCCCTCATCGCAGCTGGTCCAGATGTGGTTGAAGCTGCACCGGTCGTAAGTTATCCTGCCACGTACCAGGATGTCGCACTGGTGGTAGATGCTGCCGTGGTAGCCGCAGACGTGCAGAAAACCTTGCGGTCAGCAGCAGGAGAGCTGTTGGAAGGCATCAGTCTCTTTGACGTCTATACCGGTACAGGCATTGCAGACGACAAGAAATCCTTGGCGTTCAATCTACGCTTCCGAGCGGCCGACCGTACTCTGACAGCGGATGAAGCTTCGGAGGCGCGTTTGGCAGCAATCAACGCAGCGGAAGCAGAACACGGAGCAGTACTACGGTGACACAACCTTGGGAACTGAATGATCCAGTGCCGGAAAACAACTATGACCGTTCTCGACGTCGACGGCGGCAGTTTGCGACGACGCTGATTGCCCTGCTGGTTGTCGTCGGGCTCCTCGGCACGACCGTGCTGTCGCTGTTCTAAGAAGCATTACGAAATGTTTGGCCCCGTTGGAAGTTTTCCCAACGGGGCCAGACATTTAACCGGATCGTGTTAGGCGTTATGGAATGAGAACGGTTTTACCGGTGGTCTCGCGAGACTCTAACGCACGGTGGGCATTAGCAGCGTCGGAGAGATCAAATCGTTGGTCCACGCTCAGTTTCAGCGCCCCCTCCGAAAGCCAACCGAAAATTTCTCCTGCGCGCCAGGAAACTTCGTCACCGGTTCTCGTATAGTGCGCCAGAGACGGACGAGTTGTGAAAAGCGCTCCTTCAGCATTGAGCCGTTGCAGGTCCAACGGGGGAACCGGCCCAGATGCTGCCCCAAAGAGAACAGCCATGCCGCGAACGCGCACCGACGATAACGTCGTATCAAATGTGTCAGCACCGACGGCGTCAAAAGCAACGTCAACACCCACGCCGTCGGTGACTTCTTGCAACTTGCTGCCAAAGGAATCGTAATCAAACACGTCATCAGCGCCGGCCGCTAGTGCAAGTTTACGTTTCTCGTCCGTTGAGACCACTGTGTAAACATTCGCACCCAAATGTTTGCACATCTGAGTCAATAACTGTCCGACACCACCGGCGCCCGCCGTGAGAAAGACATTGTGGCCCTTCGAAACCTCAAAGGTAGAACGACAGAGATAGTGAGCAGTCATTCCTTGCAGCGGGATGGCCGCTGCTTCGATGAGATCGATTGAATCGGGTACCGGGAGGAGTTTATTGGCCGGTGCTACAAAGAACTCAGCATACGTTGCGCTAGCTGAAGCGGTCGCGACGCGGTCACCGACCGCGACGTTATCTACGCCATCGCCCAGGGCCACAACGGTCCCAGAAGCTTCGCTGCCGGGAATAAACGGGTATTCGACGTCGTAGAGACCAGATCGTTGATACGTTTCGATGAAATTTAACCCGGTGGCCGCAGTCTCAACTAAGACTTGGCCAGACCGTGGTGTCGGAACTTGCGTCTCGCGCCACTCGAATTTCTCGGGCCCGCCAGCATCAGTTACAACGGCGGCGTGCATAGTTTCAGGAAGTTCAACAGGAGTTTGCGTCATATTGCTACGCTACATTCCACGGGAGTGCATCGCCAGAGCTGCACTCCTGCATAATTATTAGAGATACTGCATAAAATAATGTTAGGGTGGATTCATGACTCTTCGTGTAGCTGTTTCAGGAGCCAGTGGCTATGCCGGTGGCGAGGTTCTTCGCTTATTGTCCTCGCATCCGGAAGTAGAGATTGGCTCGATTACCGCCCATTCCAATGCCGGCCAAAAACTCGGGGGACTTCAGCCCCATCTACACGCACTCGCTGATCGAGTGCTTGAACCCACCGAAGTCGAAGTGCTGCGCGGGCACGACGTTGTGTTCCTGGCGCTGCCGCACGGTGCGTCTGCAGATATCGCCGCTGAACTTTCTGACGATACGCTGGTTATCGATGCTGGCGCAGATCACCGTCTGGAATCGACCCCAATGTGGGAGAAGTTTTATGGTTCACCGCACGCAGGAACCTGGCCTTACGGATTGCCAGAACTGCCAGGACGTCGTGAGAAGCTCGTAGGTGCTAGACGCATTGCCGTTCCGGGATGCTATCCCACCGGCTCATTGCTTGGTCTAGCACCGGGTTTTGACGCCGGGGTGTTAGAAGCCGAGGATGTGGTCATTGTTGCAGCATCAGGTACTTCTGGTGCAGGTAAGTCCTTGAAGCCCCACTTAATCGGTTCCGAAGCCATGGGGAATATGAGCCCTTATGGTGTTGGCGGCGTGCATCGGCACACTCCAGAGATCATTCAAGGCCTGTCCTGGGCCGCTGGTGAAGAGGTCAGCCTCTCGTTTACGCCAACGCTGGCACCAATGCCGAGAGGCATTTTAACCACTGCGACCGCGAAGTTTAAACGCGGCGTATCCGTTCCTGAAATCCGTGCTGCTTGGGACAAAGCCTACCGGGATGAACAGTTCGTCCACCTGCTTCCTGAAGGTCAGTGGCCATCCACGAAATCCGTGCTGGGCTCGAACCACGTCGTCATGCAGCTGGCGGTTGATGAATCCTCGGGACGTGTCGTCGTGGTCGTTGCCGTCGACAACTTGACCAAAGGTACCGCCGGAGGAGCGATCCAATCCATGAACGTCGCCCTTGGATACCCAGAAGGAACAGGACTCACCGCACAAGGAGTAGCCCCGTGAGTATTACCCAACCAGCAGGTTTTTCAGCCTCGGGAGTTGCCGCAGGAATTAAAGACTCCGGCGGGCTTGATGTAGCTCTCGTTGTGAACCACGGTCCGCGGTTTGATGCGGCGGGGGTGTTTACAACCAACCGGATTGCTGCCGCACCCGTTCGATGGTCCCAGTCCGCCATTCACAACGGACAAGCTCGTGCGGTCATACTGAATTCTGGCGGCGCAAATGCGTGTACCGGTACACCTGGCGACCAAGACGCTGCGGTCATGGCCGAACAGACCGCAGCAGCGTTAAAGCTTGCTGCAGATGATGTGTTGGTATGCTCCACCGGTCTGATCGGTGAGCGCTTACCCATGGATAACGTGACCTCGGGCATCAAACTCGCTGCCGATGTACTCAGTGCTGACGGATCCGAGAGTGCTGCCAAAGCCATCATGACCACCGACACCGTGCATAAAGTCGCTTCGGCCAACGGCACCGGCTATCTTGTTGGCGGCATGACTAAGGGGGCGGGGATGATTGCACCGGGCATGGCAACCATGCTGGCGGTTGTCACCACCGACGCGGTCGTCGAAGGCACAGATGCCCAAGAGCTGCTAGCCGAAGCGGTGCGAACCACGTTCAACCGTGCCGATTCAGATGGTTGCATGTCGACCAACGACACGGTCATTCTCATGGCTTCGGGGGCTTCGGGCGTGACACCAGATACCCATGAGCTCCAAGAACTCATTCGCGAAGTGTGTGCTTCACTGGCCCGACAGATTATTGGAGATGCCGAAGGATCAACCAGGGACATTGCCGTGACAGTCCACGGTGCTGCAACAGAACAAGAGGGCGAAGACGTAGCTCGGACCGTGACGCGTTCAAATCTGTTCAAGACCGCAATGTTCGGTAAAGATCCCAACTGGGGACGTATTATCTCAGCCGTCGGCACCACGGACGCTGCATTTGATCCCACTACCATTGATGTCGCAGTCAACGACGTCTTGGTGTGCCAGAACGCTGGAATCGGTGAAGATCGGAATTTGGTGAACTTTGATAATCGTGAAGTCACCGTCGACATCTATCTGAAAGCCGGCGAGCACGACGTGACAGTCTGGACCAATGATCTGTCATATGACTATATTCGCGAAAACGCCGAATACTCCTCATAGAAGAGCCACATGACTACAACACCTCGTGATATGTCCAAAGCTGCCGAAAAGGCAGCCGTTCTCATCGAAGCCCTACCGTGGGTTCAAAAGTTTGCCGGCACAACCATGGTTATTAAATACGGCGGTAACGCTATGGTCTCCGACGAGCTTCGCGAAGCATTTGTGAAAGACATGGTATTTCTGCACCACTGCGGCATCCATCCCGTGGTCGTCCACGGGGGAGGCCCCCAAATCAACGCCATGTTAGACAAACTCGAAATTCAATCTGAATTTCGCGGCGGACTTCGAGTCACTACTGAAGAAACCATGGAAGTGGTTCGCATGGTCTTAACCGGACAGGTTGGCCGCCAACTTGTGGGTTTGATCAACTCCCACGGCACGTATGCCGTTGGCATGTCGGGTGAAGACGCCGATCTGTTTGTTGCCCACCGCACCGAACATGTCGTTAATGGTGAGATTATTGATCTAGGACTGGTTGGCGATGTCGTCAAAGTCAACGCCGAAGCTATAACCGACTTGATCGACAACGGACGCATCCCGGTCGTTTCGTCTGTAGCGCCGGAGTTTGACGCAGAGACCGGCCAGCCTACGGGTCAAGTCCTCAACGTCAACGCTGATACGGCTGCTGCAGAGCTTGCCGGTGCGCTTGGGGCGGCCAAACTCGTGGTACTGACCGATGTCGAAGGTCTCTACGGAAACTGGCCGGATCCGGCATCCCTGATCACTTCGATCAGTGCTGACGAACTTCGCGACATGCTCGGAGACCTCGAGTCAGGCATGATCCCCAAAATGCGTGCCTGCTTATCAGCGGTTGAATCCGGTGTGCCACAAGCGCACATCGTCGACGGCCGTCAACCGCACTCCATGCTGCTAGAAATCTTTACAACCGCCGGTGTCGGCACCCAAGTCACACCATAGGAGCCCACTTGTCACAAAATGTATTGGACCGTTACCAGCGGACCATGACCAACATGTTCGGTACCCCAGCTCGCGCCCTTGTAAAAGGCGAAGGTGTCTATGTTTGGGACGCCGATGGCAAACAGTACACAGACTTTCTTGCGGGGATCGCGGTGAATGCCTTGGGCCACGCCCATCCCGCGCTGGTCCAGGCACTAACAGAACAGGCTCAAACCCTCGGTCATATCTCGAACCTGTTCACTTCACTACCGCAAGTTTCACTGGCTGAACGCCTCATCACGCTTGCTGGTGCCAATGACGGAGCATGTTTCTTTGCGAATTCCGGAACCGAAGCCAACGAGGCGGCGTTCAAATTAGCACGACGGTACGGACACTCTACCGGTGGTAAAAGAACCAAAATCATCGCGTTGGAGAACGCCTTCCATGGCCGCACCATGGGTGCACTCGCCTTGACTTGGAAGCAACAGTACCGTGAACCATTTGAACCGCTGCCGGGTGGGGTGACATTCGTGCCAGCCGGAGATCTTACTGCGTTGCAGGCTGAGCTCGACGACACCGTCGCGGCAGTCGTGATTGAACCAGTACAGGGCGAAGCCGGTGTGCAGAACTTCCCTGCGGGGTATCTCGCACAGGTGCGTCAAGCGTGTAACGATCACGGCGCATTGCTTATTTTTGATGAAATTCAATCGGGCATCGGACGCACTGGTACATGGTTCGGGTTTCAAAACACCGAGCTGACTGGCACAGCAGAACCTGTCATCCCTGACGCAATGACGTTAGCCAAGGGCTTGGGCGGTGGCATGCCGATCGGCGCGATGGTCACCTTTGGCCGTGCCGTCTCCGAACTCTTTACCGCAGGCCAACACGGGACCACGTTTGGTGGTAACCCAATGGCAACCGCAACTGCTTTGGCAGTACTCGATACCATCGAAGCTGAACAAATTTTAGACAATGTCCGCGATGTCGGAAGTTACCTTGCTCAACAGCTCAGAGAGCTGCCAGGGGTCAAAGCTGTACGAGCTTATGGTTTGTGGCAGGGCATCGAACTCGATACAGATGCTTTGCTCGCCCAAGGACAGAAGCTTCCCGAAAAAGGGCTCGCACCGAAAATTGTGGCTAAGGCTCTCGAGTACGGCTACATCATCAATGCCACCGGGGAACTAACGCTTCGTCTAGCACCACCGCTGATCATCACCAAAGACCAGGTCGACCCGCTGCTGACGGATCTGCCAAATATCATCGCTGAAACTGTAGCCGAAGCGAATTCGTAGACCACAGCATAAGGAGCGGCACCATGCCAACAACACCACGCCACTTTCTGGTCGATACCGACCTCACCCCGGCTGAGCAATCTGAAGTTCTCGATCTCGCAGAGATGATGAAGAGACAGCGCTATTCCTTCAAACCGCTGGCTGGACCACAGACCGGGATCGTCATGTTCGACAAGACCTCAACGCGGACGAGAATTTCGTTTGCGGCGGGTCTTACCGAACTTGGTGGGAACCCACTGATTATCAACCCTGGCGAATCCCAGCTCGGGCATAAAGAATCCATCTACGATTCGGCCAAGGTTTTTGAGCGTATGGTGTCTGTCGTCATCTGGCGTACCTATGCGCAGTCGGGGATCAACGAGCTCGCTGAGAACTCAGCCATCCCTGTGGTGAACGCGCTCACGGATGATTACCATCCGTGCCAGGTGCTCGCCGATTTGCAAACTGTGCGAGAACACCGCGGTTCGACCCAGGGACTCGTCATGACGTATCTCGGCGACGCTGCCAACAATATGGCCAATTCCTATCTTCTCGGTGGAGCTACCGCCGGGATGCATGTACGGATCGCCGGACCTGAAGGCTATTTACCAGATGAAGCTATCGTTGCAGCAGCCCAAGCTCGCGCACAAGAAACCGGCGGCTCCATTACGGTGACAACCGATGCATCGCAGGCTCTGGAAGCCGCTGACGTTGTCGTCACTGATACATGGATCTCCATGGGACAAGAAGACGAAACTGAACAGCGGTTGAAGTTATTTGAAGCGTACTCAGTGGATAGCGAGGCAATCGCCCAAGCTGCAGATAACGCCATATTTTTGCATTGCTTACCTGCATATCGAGAGTATGAAGTCTCATCCGAAGTCATTGACGGACCACAATCGCGAGTTTTTGATGAGGCCGAAAACCGGCTTCATGCGCAGAAAGCTCTTATCGCATGGTTGCTGTATGCATCCGGTTTGGCGGAGATTCCAGAAGAATTGATCCTGCCGCTGGCAGAAGCCTCTCGAGGCCAAGTGCAGTAGTCATGACCACTCCGTTGACCAAGGTCGCTCGACAACACGAAATTCGGACTGTGCTCAGCATCGAACACATCCGTTCGCAAGCAGAATTAGCAGATGCGCTTCAGCGACGTGGCGTTTCGGTCACGCAGGGTACGCTCTCTCGTGATTTAGTTGACATCGGAGCTACGAGAATACGCACTGATTCGGGTCTTACCGTGTACCACGTCCCAGCCGAAGGCATTGATAGCACAGCAGTTTCGGGTGCCCAAGGTTCGGAAGCTACAGGAGCGCGTCTTTCCGCATTGTGCAGAGATTTGCTGTTGTCTGCTGAAGGATCCGGCAATATTGCAGTGCTTCGTACACCACCGGGAGCAGCCCAGTTTTTAGCCTCGGCAATTGATCATGCCAGGTTGCCGAGCGTTTTGGGCAGTATCGCAGGTGACGACTCAATTATGGTAGTGACCCGACTGGCAGACGGGGGCCCTGAAGCCGCCTCGGAGTTTATTAGCTATGCGGAACAAGACCCGCGTTCCTAAAGACAAACGACAAAGCGCTCGGCTAGATACTACTATCCGAGCGCTTTGTGATAGTTATGTAGTGTGAACTGGGCCCGAGGTTAGAATTCCCAGTCCAGGTCGGCGATCTCATCTTCAGGCGGCGCCTCAATTGGTTCTACTGAATCGTAGTCACCGTACGTGTGGGTTGCAGTGCTTTCGCCTGCACTGGCCTCGACTTGAACTAATTCAGATGAATCTTGTGAGAAATAGAAGGCAACAGTGTCCGCGCCTGGATAGAGCTCGGTTTCTGTCTCGCCGGTGGCTGGAACAGTATATTTATAGACAGCCTGGTCTTCCAGTTCAGTTTCCTCGACTTCTACTGCTTCCAAGTCTTCTTCCGTCAGGCCCTCTGTGAGAGCAAATGTCCGGTCTGAAAGCCCTTCGAATTCATCGGTAAATTGTTCAATATCAGCTACTTCAGACTCTGGAGTCTTGATCCACTGACCTTCTTCGATACCCTCGGCGTCAAACATTGCCTGCATATCTTCATCGGTGAACGTCATTCGGATAAACGTAGATTGTTGATCAACGACCAAGATTTCCATGTCCATATCCGTTGTGTTCGCTTTGATCGCGAAGTTTGCTTGATCCGTCTGGCCAGAAAACTCCATGGCACTCAGGTCGTTCGCATGGACACCGTCTGGATCAGACAGGGTATAGGTCAGAGACTCAGCTTCTTCCATGGACTGTTGTGCCGATTCAGAAATCTCTGTCAGGTCTGGGGCACCGCCACTGCAAGCAGCGAGCGTCCAAGCAGAGACGACTCCGAGTCCTGTTAACGAAAGCCATCGGGTTGGTCGCGTCATCGTTCTAGTCAAAAAAGCTCCTCAGATGTGATGTGAAATGCGAGGCGAGAAATGCTGCACACCCCACGTATTGCTTATTGATGTTGTTCGGGTGGATCTGTCACCGGGTGATTTTCATAGGCAGTTAAGAACTCGCCCATTTTGTCTAAACCCATTGCGGTAATTGTCGCTCGAGCCGACTGCGGTCCGTGATCAGGATCTGCCCCCGCGTTGAGCAGGGCTGTCGATATCTCTTCGTTTTGCATAAAGATTGCACTCGTCAACGCTGACTGTCCACGGCTATTCAATGCGTTGACATCGGCATGACGCTCGATGAGTGCATTCACTACAGCAGCCTGCTCACGGTAGGCTGCCAAAATCAAAAAAGTATCCCCGTTATGGTTCGTGAGATTCACCGGTATACCCTGATCAATAGCCGACGACAAGGCTTGTACTTTCCCTTCACGGGCGAAGTCATACAACGAATTGAGGAATTCAATCTGATCGTCTGACAGTTCTGGTTCGTTATCAGTCATGTATGCAGTTTAGACAATTTTCGGCCACTAAATGATTTCAAGGCCATCACGTGGTCCACCGTGCCAAAGATGGACGTTGTATGAGGCGATTGGACGAGTATCGTGATTCATGGCGTCGCCAACTAGATCCCATAAGAAGCCGCAAGGGTGGTATTTCGTATTCTCAGCGTTCGGAGTCAATTTGCTTGAGGGATATTTGATAGTTTTGAAGTAAGGACTGACCGCAGACGAAGAGGGAACAACACATGACTGATAGTCAACCGCATGGTACGAACGAGGGGTCACTTTGGGGTGGCAGATTCTCAGATGGTCCTGCAGAGTCCCTAGCGGCCCTGAGCAAATCTACTGATTTCGATTGGCGACTGGCTCGCTACGATATTGCGGGATCTCGGGCCCATGCGCGTGTCCTCAACCGTTCTGGTCTGCTCACTGATGCTGAGCTGACCGATATGATTGCGGCTCTCGAGCAACTCGAAAACGATGTGCTCGATGGAACATACGTTGCGGCAGCATCCGACGAAGACGTTCACGGTTCTTTGGAACGTGGGCTACTCGAACGCGCCGGAGAGAACCTTGGCGGCAAACTCCGAGCGGGGCGGTCGCGTAATGATCAGATCGCTACGATGGGTCGGATGTTCCTGCGTGATCATGCACGAACTGTTGCCGGCTTACTTGTTGAAGTCGTCGACGCGCTTATTGCCCAAGCTGAAGCGCATCCGTACGCCCCGATGCCTGGACGCACGCACCTGCAGCATGCGCAACCCGTGTTGCTATCCCACCACCTATTAGCCCATGGTTGGGCCTTTCTCCGAGACCTCCAGCGGTTTGTCGACTGGGATCGCCGCGCCGCTGTGAGCCCGTATGGTTCCGGAGCACTTGCAGGATCGTCCCTCGGCCTTGACCCGTTGCCCGTGGCACATGATCTCGGCTTTGATTATGCGGTGTGGAACTCCATTGATGGCACCGCCTCTCGTGACGTCTTTGCGGAATTCGCGTGGATTGCGTCGATGATCGGCGTCAACCTGTCCCGTATTTCAGAAGAAATCATCTTCTGGGCTACCAAAGAGGTCAACTTCGTGACCCTGCACGATGCCTACTCAACAGGATCGTCAATCATGCCCCAGAAGAAAAACCCAGACGTCGCCGAATTGGCCCGAGGTAAATCAGGCCGGCTCATCGGCGATTTCACCGGTCTTATGACCACTCTCAAGGCGCTACCGCTGGCATATAACCGTGACTTGCAAGAGGACAAAGAGCCAGTATTCGACGCTGCGGACACACTCGAACTATTGTTGCCCGCATTCGCTGGTCAAATTGCCACTCTGAAATTCAATACAGAACGGATGGCTGAACTTGCGCCAGAGGGATTTGCCCTGGCTACAGACATTGCAGAGTGGCTCGTACGTCAAGGTGTCCCGTTCCGAGTTGCGCATGAGTTAGCCGGCGAAGCAGTTCAGGTAGCCGAATCCCGCGGTGTTGAACTCTGGGATCTGACCGACGAGGAATATGCCGGTATATCGGAGCATCTGACCCCAGCAGTACGTGCTGTGCTGAGCACCGAGGGCTCACTCAACTCGAGATCATCTCAGGGTGGTACGGGACCAGAGGCGGTCCAGGAGCAGTTGGCAGAATTTAAGCGACAGCTGAATGAAATGCGTGATTTTGCAGCCTCAAATCCTACCGGACTGCGCTGAATGACCACTAGACTAAGTGGTCGAAGTTAGCTGAGTGCTGGTGCTACGGCGCTAGCAGTAAAGGAGCCTTGGTGACCGACCAACAAGGGTCAACCGACACCACGTCCTGGTATGAACAAGAACTGGCAATAGAGCGTAGGTATGTTGCCAAGCTCTATGAACGTTTAGACGGACTACGGGACGAAAAACAAGAACAACTCAAGCGTATCCAAGCTCAAGGACTGCAGGGTTCGTTTCAGAACCAGTCAGAGCGTGATTCGTTCGCGAGTCTTTACCAAGACCGTATCAACCAATTGAATGCTGTAGATGACCGGTTGGTGTTCGGGCGTCTGGACACCGAGCAGGAAAGTCACCGTCATATCGGTCGGATTGGTTTATCAGATGATGAGCGAACTCGCCTTCTGGTCGATTGGCGCGCACCGGAAGCTGCACCGTTTTATCAAGCTACCGCCGCCAACGCACAAGGGGTAGCTCGGCGTCGTCACATTATGATGACCGGGCGCGAAGTTGAGTCGTTCGAAGACGATGTACTCAATAGTTCGCATCCAGGGGAGGCCTCTCAGACATTGTTGTCTGCTGTAAGTGCACCTCGTACCGGAGTCATGGGCGATATCGTCGCCACGATCCAACGCGAACAAGATGAGATTATTCGTGACGAAATGCGTGGCGTGCTCGTCGTTCAAGGAGGACCAGGTACGGGGAAAACAGCAGTTGCTCTCCACCGTGCCGCATACCTGCTCTATACCCATCGCGAACGACTCGCGAAAAATGGCGTTCTCCTCGTTGGCCCGTCCGAAGCATTCATGAACTACATTGACCAGGTCCTGCCCTCGTTAGGGGAGACCGGGGTTGTGATGAGCTCGGTCGGTAACCTGTATCCGGGGATTGAAGTCGTTCCAGGACATGACCGCAGTGCAGCAGAAATCAAAGGTCGTGCCTTGATGACCGAAGTCCTTGCGAACGCTGTAAGTCTCCGTCAACGCTCCATCCCGGAAACCACCTGGGTGCATGTCGACGGCATCGATCTAAGAGTGCGTCCTGTACAAATCCGTAGAGCAATAGGACATGCTCGGAAATCTGAACGACCACACAACCAAGCACGAGAAGTCTTCGTCGACCATATGGTGCGGACGTTATATGACCAGCTGCGCGATATTGTGAGCCCGAAGCGTGAAGACGGCCTCGTAAATAAGGCTGATAGGACGTATCTGCATCAAGAAATCCGGCAGTCTCGCGACGTCCGCCGGTTATTGAATATGTGTTGGAAACCGTTGACACCCACCGGGGTTGTCAACGACCTGCTATCCCAACCGAAGTATCTGGTTGATGCGGCCCCGATGCTCAGTACGAGTGAAATCCTGACATTGCTCAGAGAAGACGGGACACCATTTACCGATGCTGATGTCCCGTTGATCGATGAAGCAGCGGAATTATTAGGGGAACTCGTAGCGGACACTGCCGAAGCGGAACAGTCCCTGAACCAACGCAATGTCGATACCGCAGAAGCAGCGTTAGACAATATGTACAATGCGCTAGAAGACATCGGCGTCGACGGCATCGTTACAGCTGAGATGCTTGCAGCAGCCCAAGAGCCTGAAACCACTTGGGCCTCGGTGGCCGACCGAGCGAAAGCTGACCGCACGTGGACATATGGTCATATCATCGTTGATGAAGCCCAAGAATTGACGTATATGCAGTGGCGGATGCTGTTTCGTCGCTCACCCTTGCGTTCCTTCACCATTGTTGGTGATCTTGCTCAGGCTTCCTGGGCCGACGCTAGTGCAGACTGGACGACTGTACTCGAACCGTTTGCAGGGCAGAACTGGAGACTTTCTGAACTGACCGTAAACTACCGCACTCCAGAACGAATCACCGATGTTGCGACGCGTGTAGCAACTCATGCTGGCCGCCCAGTGACAAGGCCGAAAGCGCTGCGTTTGGGAGACTTCGACCCAGAACTTATTCGAACCACCGACGAAGATGTTGGCGATACACTTCTGCATGTCGTGCAATCACAGTTGGAACGGCACCACGGTGGGCTCGTAGGCATTATCGTAACGGCTGACCAATACGTAGATGTGTACCGGCAGCTTGAGAGCGCCTATCCGGGAAGAGTCTGGACGGGAGCAGGACGACGTCGTCAACGTGACTTAGCGCTGGTGACCCCACAACAAGCAAAAGGTCTGGAGTATGACGTAGTGATTATCTCTGAACCACAACATGTGGTTGCATCAGCGAATGGTTCGGTCGGTGACCTCTATGTGGCGATGACACGAGCAACTCAGAGCCTCGCCATAATCACGACCGCCCGAGACGAAGATCTGCCTGCAGGCCTTCGTGACATATAAACACAATTTTTTATTCAGCCACAACTAGAACTGGTAGTTTGATCAGCGTGAACAATGAAGAGTTTTTGAGCCGACAAACAAATGATCCTTCGTTCGAGAATATCTGGCAGGAATTGCAATGGCGTGGCCTTATTCAGGTCTCGACTGATGAAGCCAAACTCGAGGAAGCCCTATCGGGGGACCCAATAAACTATTATTGTGGCTTCGACCCGACGGCCGCATCTCTGCATCTTGGACACCTCGTGCAACTTTTGGTGCTGCGCAGACTGCAATTGGCAGGTCACTACCCGGTCGCATTGGTCGGTGGTGCAACCGGACTGATCGGGGACCCACGTCAAACGAATGAACGTAGTCTCAATACTCGTGACACCGTCGAAGGTTGGGTCGACTCACTGAGAACACAGATCGAGCACTATCTATCCTTTGAAGGCGACAACGGTGCCACCATGGTGAATAACCTGGATTGGACCGGTGGATTGTCAGCTCTCGATTTTCTGCGAGATATCGGTAAGCACTTCCGGGTCGGGACTATGATCCGAAAAGAAATTGTGGCCTCACGGTTAGATTCTGATGAAGGAATCTCCTACACCGAATTTTCCTACCAGGTGCTGCAGGGTATGGATTTTATGGAGTTGTACCGGCGACATAACGTCACCTTACAAACAGGCGGTTCGGATCAATGGGGCAACCTCACGTCGGGTACCGAACTCGTGCGCAAGGTAGAAGGCGAACATGTACATGCTATTGGTACGCCGTTGATTACGAACGCAGACGGAACCAAGTTTGGTAAATCTGAGGGCAACGCTATCTGGTTGAATCCGGACATGTGCTCCCCATACACCTTCTATCAATTCTGGCTCAATACAGCGGATGCGGACGTGGTAGAGCGACTGAAGGTATTTACTTTTCTTGGTCGCGCAAAAATCGCAGAATACGAACAGAAAGTCGCAGATGAACCCTTCCGTCGCGAAGCGCAGCGTCGTTTGGCATGGGAAGTTACGTCATTGGTACACGGGGAAGACCAGACCCAACGGGCTATCGATGCCTCGGCTGCGCTGTTTGGTCGCGGCGAGCTTGAATCAATTGACGAGGCAACATTGTACGCAGCAGGTTCTGAACTCCCGATGGCTGAGCAAACTGACCTAGGCAATGCGATGACCATCATCGATCTGTTGGTTGCTACCGGTCTCGAGAAATCGAAGTCCTCTGCACGTCGCACCGTAGGCGATGGCGGCGCATACTTGAACAACGTCAAAATTCAAGATCCTGAACAGGTCTTCACGAAGGCGGATGCTCTGCACGGAAAATACTTTGTTGTACGACGCGGACGCAAAAATCTCGGCTTTATCAACCTGATTCCAAACGAAAATTGAGATCTAGGTCTCTAAAAACGGCCCAATCGGCACAAATTGAATAGAATTGCCACCAAAATCGGCGGATTCATGCGGAACTAGACGACAGTTCCAAATGAGCCCGCCGATTTTGCGTTTTGGTTTGGGGTGTGTATAGTTATCTCTCGTGCCCAGGGCGGATCGGAGACGTGAAGCGCTGTGACATGAAGGTTTTTGTTGAAAATTGTATAGCG